>NZ_JAKZLA010000009.1 GCF_022808775.1 Geothrix terrae | reverse complement strand
TCACCAACGCGGCCGGCACGGCCTCCACTGCCGGAACAGCCACCAGCACCATCGTGGCCGCGCCGGCGACTCCGGTGGTCACGGCCCCAGCCAATGTGACTGCCAGCCAGGCTGGTTACACCGCGTCAATTCCGGCTCAGGCAGGTAGCACCTATGCCTGGACCATCACGAATGGAAGCATCACGGCCGGTGCCACCACGACCAGCATCACGTTCACGGCGGGAGCCTCAGGCAGCACCATCCCCTCCTGCATCGTCACCAACGCGGCCGGCACGGCCTCCACTGCGGGAACAGCCACCAGCACCATCGTGGCCGCGCCGGCGACTCCGGTGGTCACGGCCCCAGCCAATGTGACTGCCAGCCAGGCCGGTTACACCGCGTCGGTCCCGGCTCAGGCAGGTAGCACCTATGCCTGGACCATCACGAATGGAAGCATCACGGCCGGTGCCACCACGACCAGCATCACGTTCACGGCGGGAGCCTCAGGCAGCACCATCCCCTCCTGCATCGTCACCAACGCGGCCGGCACGGCCTCCACTGCCGGAACAGCCACCTGCACCATCGTGGCCGCTCCTGCCATCACCGACTTCACCGCAAGTGGCGGCCTCAGCACCATCACCATCACCAATGGCTTTAGCACCACCCTGTCGTTCACCTTCAGTGGAGGCACGGGTTCCATCGATCAGGGCGTGGGCTCCGTCACAAGCCTCGGAACAAAGAATGTGAGCCCGACAGTCACCACGACCTACACCCTGACCGTGACCAATGGCGTGAGCACTCCCGCTACAGCGCAGGTGACCGTGAATGTGGTGGACCCGCCCGTGATAACCAGCTTCACGGCCGCGAACTCGCCCATCGCTTCGGGCACCAGCACGACCCTGACCGGGGCATTCACCGGCGGAACGGGCTCTGTTGACCATGGCGTCGGTGCCGTGACTTCCGCAGTTGCCGAGACTACGGGCAATCTGACGACCACGACCACCTTCACCTTGACCGTGGCCAATACGGCGACCACTCCCGCCACAGCCACAGCCACGGCCACCGTGACCGTGGGCAACACCCTCACCGTGAACATCACGGGTCTGGGCAACCTGCCAGGCAACGTGGTTGTCACTGGACCCAGCGGCTACACCAGCGCGGTGCTTACCGCTGCCACGCAAACGCTTTCGGGCCTGGCGGACGGCGTCTATACGATCACCCCCGCTACTGTCACGGACCCGAGCCAACCTGGCCAGGGGCGAGGCGCGGATGGCACCGGCACTCCAGGTACCTTGGGACCCGCCAACCTACAACGCTACCCCGCCGTGCTTTCACTGACCCAGACCCTCGCCCTCGCTGGCACCAATACCGCCACGGTGGCCGTGGATTATCCCGCCCCGTACCTGACCGTAACGGTACCTGCGGACCCGGCGGTGCCTATCCTCAGCACCTCGATCGACTTGGTCCTGGTCCCGGCGGGAACCTTCACCATGGGCGAAACAGAGTCTGTTGTCGGGTCAGATCCCTCGACACAGCCTTCACATGGCGTGACCTTGGGCAAGGCGTTCTACATCGCGAAGGTGCCCTGCACCCAGGCCCAGTGGGTGGCCATCATGAACAACAACCCCGCGCATTTCACAACGGGCAATGGATTCCCGGATCCGGACGAGCTGACTCGACCTGTGGAAACAGTGGACTTCAACGCCATCACCACCACCGGTACAGGCTTCCTGGACATGCTGAACTCGGCCGCGGCGTCGGTTCTGACGGGCCCACTAGCGGGCAGTTCCTTCCGTCTGCCCACGGAAGCCGAGTACGAGTACGCCTGCCGGGCCGGGAGTGAATCCACCGTGTTGAACGTCCCAAATCCCTTGGACAATAATTACTATTTCGGCTCCTATGATCCGGGTGGTGGAGACCCGACCGTCATCCTGCTCATCCAACAGTACATGTGGTGTACCGACAACAGCAACCTGACCACTCAGCCGGTAGCCAAGAAACTCCCCAACGCCTGGGGCTTGTACGACATGATCGGCAACGTGTGGGAGCTCAACCGGGATGATTGGCACGCCGATTATTCCGTCACTGGAGCAGGCATCCCCCCGCTCCCGATTGATGGCAGTGCCTGGCTGGATGCCACGCCGAACATCCAGCACTCCTACAAGGGCGGGTCCTGGGCCGGTCCCGCGAGCGATGGCCAGTCCAAGCGACGTGGGGCCTATCCCATCAATCCAGTTCCCACTCCCGCCAACGAATACTCAGGTTTCCGCGTGGTCCTGCCGCTACCTTGATGCTTACCCCTCCGGCCCCGGCGCACTTGCTCCGGGGCCGACACAGGTTTGACGCCTTCCTGAATACCCGATCCCCGTTTGTTTCCGGCCTCAGTTCCTGGCAGGGGCGGCCGGGGATCGGGACTTTCGACTGGTTTTGCGGTTCCCGCCAAGCATCACCCACCAACTCGGGCATATTGGGCAGCGCACCGCCACGCTTGACCCATTCCGCCATCTGCATCCACACCCCGGCTCGGCGGTTCTTGAACCTGGGATCAATGGCGGGGCCGTGGAACTGGATTCAGAAGGGGGTGTATCCAGCCGTCCTTAGGTTCATCACTAGAAGTGTCTGAATTGAGTTTCCTAGAGTGATCCCGGAGTATCGCCGCGCCTGATGCCTTGTGGTCACGCAGATAAAAAAAACCGCAACTCAATGACGGCGGCGTTCTTGGTTGGTAGTGTGACGAATCCTACTAACTGATCCCTGCACTGAGGATGGGCCCGGATTGCCTGTTTCAGGGAAATTTACAGGGATCGCGCGCTTTCCCGACCTACTTCGAGGATTACCCACTTCTCGGATGCAGGTAGGGCGGGCCTTTGGGACTGTTCGGAACGGGATTCCCTATCAACTCAATCAGGGAATGTCCCTGCACTGATCAAGGAATCCAGCGCCGGCATCAAGGAGCTACCTCCAGGCGCTGCCGCCCAGCCTGGAGCTTTAATTTGATTCCGAACCACGGGGCGGATCGAATCACAGATCCTTCCCGGGGATAGAGCCTGGCTGTCGCCTTCGAGCCCTACCCGGCATCCGCAAGGTAGAAGGGGCCCCCGGTGATCGAATTGATCAGCACTTATCCACTTCCATTTTGGTTCGGTTGGAGCGACGACATGGATCGGAGGGTGAAATGACCGACGCAGATGATCCATCCGAGTCCTACGAGGTCGGCTTCGGGAGGCCTCCCAAGAACACTCAGTTCCAGAAAGGGGTTTCTGGAAATCCGCTGGGAAGGAGACCCCAAGGGGCCCCTTCCAACTCGAGCGAAGCAGACGAACTGACCACAACTTATGACATCGGATTCAAGCAGCCGCCCAGGTCAACGCAGTTCAGGAAAGGAGTATCTGGGAACCCCTACGGCAGGAAAGCAGAAAGACATTTCGTTGAATCCATCCTTAGCAAGGTGTTGTTCAGTGCCACAGCGCCTACCGCAGCAACCCGGAGCCGGGCATGCACCAACTTGGAAGCCATGGTGCGGGCCATGGTCATGAAGGCCCTTGAAGGAGATGTCGTTGCGTTCCGCGAGGTGATGGAATGGATCTGTGAATTCGGCATCGGCATGGAGAGTCGGCTCGCCGCTCGGAAGCTCTCCCTTGAACTCCAGAGCCACCTGCTTGAGGCTCGAAAACGATAGGTCCCCATTGCACTGTTCGTGACTCTGACAATGCCAAGAGTACCCTGTGGGGCGTGCAGCCTTGCCCGTAGAGCCTAGGGTCCATAGCCAACGTTGATAGCTAGAACCCGAGTGGCCAGCAGGAAGGTCGGCTTGAAACTAAGTTAGAAAAAAATTATCCAAAAAATATTGACTGAACGATATTCGATCGGCTACATTCTGAATCTGCCTGGTTGTCAACCGGCCCTCAAAGGAGATTCACCGTGTTCCTCAAATCCCACCTCAGCCTGCATGGCACAGCGAGCGCACCCGCGCGTCGCGTGGCGATGCTCACGGCGCTGGGATTTGATACCCGGTGCTCGGAGTGGTCAGGTTCCCAGGAACCGAAGTCCCGAAGGGGCTATCGCCACCTAAAGAGTCAAGGGAACTTGATTCCGACCGTGTAAGGCGTTTCCAGGCCGGGTTCACACCCCAGAACTGGCGCCACCGGAAGACCTGAAGAACCCAGGGGCATGGGTCCGCAGCATCAGGCATACCGGAACATGGTTGAAGCGAACGGCCCATAGGGGCGTGGCCCAGCGGCTACGGCACCTGGCTCTGATCCAGGCAATCAGAGGTTCGAGTCCTCTCGCCCCTACCACCATCCACTGATGGGGGATCGTTCAGCGGCAGGACGCGGGCCTTTGGCTCCCGAGACCCTGGTTCGATTCCAGGTCCCCCAGCCAATCCACCCACGGTGAGGTCAACCGAAATCGGTATCGGCCCCGGTTGCTATCCGGGTTGGGGAAGTTATATCTCCATGTGAGTTCGATCCTAACCCCACCGCCATTGCATTTCATCAATTCTTGTTCATTGAAAACTTCATATTTTGGATAACTGCTATTTCTGGTCGTTTGAGGATGATCGGAAAGGTGGAATCAAGGGCAGGCGAGAGCCTTCTGACCCGGCAGATCACCGCTTCAGGCATACCTGGGCGCATCACCGGCAAGTGAGGACGTTCGTCTGCCCGCAGTACCCCTGTCGGCATGACCGACAGGGTTCTCGGGAGCGTTGGAGGAGCCTGGCCGTCCTCGGTGCACTGTCTATGCACACATCACGGGTTCGAATCCCGTACGCTCCGCCAAATTCGGGTCCGAAGTGTTGTTGCGTGGCATGCCTGCTTTGCAAGCAGGAGGGCCGGGTTCGATCCCCGGCGGATCCACCAGTCTAGGGAGCATGGCCAAACGGTAAGGCACCTGGTTCTCAGCCAGGCAACCGCGGGTTCGAATCCCGCTGCTCCTGCCAAGTCCAATGCGAGTGTGGCGGAAACGGCATACACCAACGGTTGAGAGCCGTGGTCATGAGGGTTCGAATCCCTCCACTCGTACCATCATGCCGCTCGCGCCTCACTGGGCGGGGCACCGGACCGTAAACCCGGCGCAGAGATGCAACAGGGTTCGATTCCCTGGGGCGGCACCATTCTGGGCGTGGGCCAGCGGTTGGCCACCTGCCTTGGGAGCAGGCCTACACAGGTTCGAATCCTGTCACCCAGACCAATGAGGCTGTCGTCTAGCGGCAGGATCGGGCGCCGCCATCGCCCAGACACGGGTTCAAATCCCGTCAGCCTCTCCAATCCAAGCGCCTCCAAAGCTCATGTGGACGAGCAACCGGCCTTTAACCGGTGGGTAGCGAGTTCGAGGCTCGCTGGAGGCACCAATCCAATGCGGGTCCAGTGGTGGCCCTTGGGCTCATAACCCAAAGGTGGAAGTAGGGTTCAACTCCCTCACCCGCAACCAATCTCCCCAGGGCCAGGTCAACGCATCCAGCCCAGGAACCATGCCCCAGTACGCTATCAGGTATCGCG
The DNA here is from genome assembly GCF_022808775.1 of Geothrix terrae. Lineage (GTDB taxonomy): Bacteria > Acidobacteriota > Holophagae > Holophagales > Holophagaceae > Geothrix > Geothrix terrae. The sequence goes on along the minus strand of NZ_JAKZLA010000009.1, from coordinate 162,324 downwards.
GCCACTCTCAGAAAGTGGTGTTTCTGTCCGTTCGACTCGGACCTGGGGTACCAATCGCACGGCCCGTCCGGTTCCCTTCAGTGTGGGGCTCTGGGGGGATCGTGAGGGACACGACCAGCCGTCCCCGATCGGGTCACGTCAAGACCTAGGTGAGTTGAGCGGAATGGCATCGCATCCGTCTGGAAGACGGTCTCGCCCTCTGTCCTGAGGGCGTCCCGGTTCGAATCCGGGACTCACCTCCACTGACTCGCGCGCCAGGGCGCAGGCCGGACTCCAAATCCAGCCGGGCGGGGTTCGATTCCCCGGTGGGTCGCCATCCTCAGTGCCGCCTAGCTCCAATCTGGTAGAGCGCTCGCCCGATAAGCGAGAGGGTCTGGGTTCGATCCCCAGGGCGGCAACCATTCATGGGTCCAAGGTGTTGCGGCGTGACACACGCGGATGGCATCCGCGAGAACCCGGTTGAACTCCGGGTGGATCCACCATTCAAGGCGAGTTGAGCGGAACGGTATCGCACCCGCCCCGAAAGCGGACTGGCCCTCTGCCCCGAGGGTCTGGGAGTTCAAGTCTCCCACTCGCCGCCATTCTGCCCCGTCCCAGGGAGGGCCAGGGTCTTCTAAACCCGAACGGCAGGTTCGACTCCTGTACGGGGAACCACCAACATTCACGCGCCCGTAGCTGAACGGGATTAGCACCAGTTTACGAAGCTGGGTTCATGGGGGTTCGAGTCCCTCCGGGCGCACCAATCACGCAAGATCGGTTTGAAGCATCAACCCTGACCGATCCAAACCAGTGGACTGGAAGCTCAATGGTTGAGCAGCGCCCTGTTAAGGCGCCCGATGCGGGTTCGAATCCCGTCCAGTTCGCCAATCGGGCCCAGTGATGGGCCCCCAGACGGTGACGTTAGCTCAGTGGCAGAGCACCGCGCTGTGAACGCGGATGCATCGGTTCGATTCCGTTACGTCACACCACCACGGGCTGGAAGCTGAAACGTGGATGCAGCGCCGGACTGAAAATCCGGAGGATGTCAGTTCGACTCTGACCCAGCCCACCACACCCTCATAGTTCAGGTGAAGAACGCGGCTCTCCGAAGGCCGAGGTCCCGGTGTCGAAACCGGTGGGGGTACCAGGTCCTCGAAGCCGAACTGCATGAGGCAGCCCCCTCCTAAGGGGCAGGTTGGCGGTTGGAATCCGCCCGAGGACACCAGTGCCGCCTTAGCTCATCTGGCAGAGCGCCCGCCTTGTAAGCGGGGGGCACCCGGATCATGACCGGGAGGCGGCTCCACATCAGCCTGTAGCTTAGCCAGGCGAAAGCGCCGGTCTGGGGGACCGGAGAGCGCCCGTTCAAATCGGGCCGGGCTGACCACACTCCTGTAGCTCAGAGGCAGAGCGCCTAGCCCACACCCAGGAGGTCGGGGTTTCAAGATCCCCCGGGAGTACCACTTCGCCCTCGTAGCTCATCGGCAGAGCGCCCGCCCGACGCGCGGGAGGCGGCTGGATCGACACCAGCCGAGGGCACCATGGACCGTGACGCGTCGGAGTAAGCGGCCAGCCCTTCAAGCTGGTGAAAGAGGGTGCAAGTCCCTCACGGTTCGCCAATCCACACCGCAGTAGCTCAGGTGGAAGAGCACCCGGTTCTTACCCGGGAGCGCGCCGTTTCGACTACGGCCTGCGGTACCAATCCGGCGTTTAGCGCAGCCTGGGAGCGCGCCTGCTTCGGGAGCAGGAGGTCGCTAGTTCGATCCTGGCCACGCCGACCAAATCTCATCCGGGACCTCTCCGTGGTGAGCCAACCCGGCCCGCAATGTGTGGGCTTCAATCCAAAACCCTGTTACGAAAGGAGGCGACCATGTCCCTCGCAACCCTCCAGGGGGCTGTCGCCCCCATCAAGATGTGGACCCCCGTCCACGAAGTCGAATCCCAGGCTCTCACCCAGCTCAAGAACATCGCGGCCCTTCCGTGGGTGTTCAAGCATGTGGCCGTCATGCCCGACGTCCATTTCGGGAAGGGCGCCACGGTGGGATCCGTCATCGCCATGAAGGACGCCATCGCGCCTGCCGCGGTCGGCGTGGACATTGGCTGCGGCATGGCCGCTCTGAAGACCAACCTCAGGGCCTCGGATCTTCCTGAAAGCCTCAAGGCCCTGCGGCTCAGTATCGAGCAGGCCATTCCTGTGGGATTCAACCAGTACCGGGATCCCCTGGATGCCATCGAACGGAACCCCCTCTGGGACGAGTTCGAGGACCTGGATGCACGGGTGCAGAACCTCTTCGGAAAGGCCCGCCGTCAGGCGGGAACCCTGGGAGGCGGCAACCACTTCATCGAGGTCTGCCTGGACCAGGACCAGGGCGTGTGGATCATGCTCCACTCGGGCAGCCGGAACATCGGCAACGAGCTGGCCAAGATCCACATCGAGGTCGCGCAGAAGCTGGCCCACAACCAGGGTCTGCCTGACCGTGACCTGGCCGTGTTCCTCAAGGGCACGAAGGAGATGGCGGCCTACCGCCGGGATCTGTTCTGGGCCCAGCGGTACGCTTTCCTCAACCGCGAGGCCATGCTGGCCCAAGTGAAGGATGTCGTGAAGGCCCACTTCCCCGAAGTGGCTTTCGAGCCTCCCATCCTCTGCCATCACAACTACGTGTCGGAAGAAGTCCACTTCGGCGAGGAGGTCCTGGTGACCCGCAAGGGAGCCATCCGGGCCGGACGCGGTGAATGGGGCATCATCCCGGGTTCCATGGGCGCCCGCAGCTTCATCGTCCAGGGCAAGGGGAACCCCGAATCCTTCGAATCGGCGTCCCACGGCGCCGGCCGAAAGATGAGCCGCAATGCCGCCAAGAAGCACTTCAGCGTGCAGGACCTCGCCCGTCAGACCGAAGGGGTCGAGTGCCGGAAGGATGCTGGTGTGCTGGATGAAATTCCAGGCTGCTACAAGGACATCGATGAGGTCATGCGCAACCAGGCTGACCTCGTCGACATCCGGTTCGAACTGAAGCAGGTGCTCTGCGTGAAGGGGTAGTCCCTTCCTGGAGCAAGAAGACCACCCGCGCCTGGGCTTCCAACCTGGGCGTGGGTCAGGAGGGGGGGCCTGGCAAGTGCGGCATCCCCGGCCCACGGAACCTCATGGGTTCCTGGTCGGCCGGTGGTGTCCCGCGATTCGAACCAGGAGGAGCCCTCCCGTACGGGGAAGACGCACATTCCCACGATCAGGGGTTCGACTCCCCAACGGACTGTTAATCCGTGCACTGGTTGCATGCGCCTAAGAAGCGCTCGGAACCACCCACCACTTCTGCCCAGGCCCCAGCCCGAGGGATTCGTCCCGAGGGCAGGGGGCAGCCCGGCCAGCGGTCTCCACCTGCCCATGTGGGCAGGGGCCGGCCCCGGATCTTCAGGCGCATGCCGTTTCGCGCCCAGGTCCAGATCCCGCCGGAGGCCCCGTCGAGACACCCCCGGGGCCTCGGCTGAAGTCTCACCAAGAAAGGAATCCAACGATGTATCAGCGTTATGTCATCTCTGACCAGGAGCGTGGTCTCCTGGTCCGCAACGGTCAGCTTGTCCGCTGGCTGGAACCCGGCCGCCACCGGGTGTTCCGGGGCCTGTCCCGCCTGGAACTGCGTCTCTTCAACCGCGACACCCTCCAGACCCTGTTCACGCCGGAGTTGATGGCCGTGGCCCCTTCTGGCGCTGCCGTGGAGGCCTTCGTGCCTGAGACCCACCTGGGCCTCCTGCGGGCGGACGGCGTGCCCAAGGCCGTCCTCCAGCCTGGCCGCTACCTGCTCTGGCAGCTCGCGTCCAAGGTGACCCTGGACGTGGTGAGCCTCGAGCCCCTGCGCCCTTCGATCCCCGAAGGCTTCTGGGCCCTGGTGCCCACCGCCCAGGTCCAGACCGTTCTGGTTCTGCCCTTCGAGCGCGCCCTCGTCCACGTCGACGGTGTGCTTCGCGAGGTCCTCTCCGAGGGCCGCGCGATCTACAGCACCCTCAACCGCAAGCTTGAGGTGATGCGGGTGGACCTGCGCGAGCAGGAAGTGCAGATCCTCGGCCAGGAGCTCATGACCCGTGACAAGGTCACCCTCCGCCTGAACCTCGTCGTGAAGTTCCGGGTCACCGACCCGGTGAAGGCTGTGCAGTCCGTGGCTTCGCTGCGGGATGCGCTGTACAGCGAGGCCCAGATGTCCGCCCGGCACTTCGTGGCCGAGCTGAGCCTGGACCAGCTCCTGGAGCGCCGCTCAGAGGCCGTGGCCCCCATGGCGGAAGCCCTGCGGGAACGCGCAGCGTCCTGGGGTGCGGAGGTGCTGAAGCTCGACGTGAAGGACCTGGTCCTCCCCGGCGAGATGAAGCTGCTCCTCAACCAGGTCATCGAGGCCGAGAAGAAGGCCGCGGCGCAGGTCATCATGCGTCGCGAGGAAGTTGCCTCGACCCGTTCCATGGCGAACACTGCTCAGATGCTCGAGCGCAACCCTGCGCTCCTGCGCCTGAAGGAACTGGAAGCCTTCAAGGAGATCGCGTCCGCGATCCCCAACCTCACCCTCGTGATGGGCCAGCCGGACCTGCTTCGCAGCCTGGGAGGCCTGAACAAGGATTGAGGCGTTTTATCCGGGGGGTGTGAGTCCATCCATTGCACCCCCCACCCTCGCGGGTCTGGTCCAGCGGCCGGGCCTCGGCCTTCCAAGCCGAAGAGAGGGGTTCAACTCCCCTGACCCGCTCCACCCTGCACCAGAAGCCGAAGCGGACGAAGCGCGGGACTGCAAATTCCGTCTTAGGGGGTTCGAGTCCCTCCTGATGCTCCATTCGCCCGAGGAGCTCGGTTGGTCGAGCACCCGCTTGGTAAGTGGGCGGCCGCCGGTTCGAATCCGGCCTTGGGCTCCAAATTCCACCAGCAGTTATCCCGATGTGAAGTTTGCCTTCTTGGTCACGTGCCGTGACGCCGCTCTCGTAAGGCGGAAGGCCGGGTTGGATTCCCGGAGAAGGCTCCATCGCGGGCGTGGCGGAACTGGCATACGCCTCCAGCTCAAACCTGGATTTCCTGTGGGTTCGACTCCCACCGCCCGCACCAACCGAGGTCCCCATGTCAAGACACACCAAGAAGCACCACACCCAGACCGTCCTCGCCCTGGACTGTCACTTCATGCCCATGGTTGAGATGTCCCGCCGGAAGGCGCTGAAGGCCATGGCCACAGGCCGGGCCCATGCGCTCGACCTCAAGACCTGGTCGAAGCTCGGCCTGCAGGACGTGGCTTCACAGCCCTTCCACGCCGTGGTCTTCTCGAAGGCCAAGGCTGTGACTGAATCGAAGCTCGGGTTCGGGCGTGGCAATGCCAGCATCCTCCGGCGTGATGGTCACCGCTGCCAGTACCTGGGGTGTACGCGGCGGGCGACCACAGTGGACCATGTCATCCCCCGGTGCCAGGGCGGGCCGAGCACCTGGGCAAACCTGGTCGCGTGCTGCCGCGAATGCAATGCTCACAAAGGTGGCAGGACTCCAGAGCAGGCAGGGATGCAACTCCGATCGGCCATTCGTTCACAACGCGCGCTCCTGATGGAACGCTTCCATGCACTGACAGACGGATGAACTTGAATGCATGGCCAGTGGCTGGTGAAGAGACATCTTCCTAGACCACTGGCCTTCACCCTTGAGGTGCCGGCGATAATTTGGGCCGACGGGAATTAGTTGGCTCTTGATGCATGATGAGGGCCGACTGCTTGCTGTACCACCAAGACACCTTAGAGGGATCCATGGAATTCAATGACCTCCTGGCCAAGCAGAACATCGATCCCAAACAGGTGCTCGTCTTGCGGCATCGGCCCAAGGAACCACGGCTGCATAGGGCCCTTCCCTTAATGGCTGCTGATCGCCCGGACCTTTACAACGCATACCAACAGACCCAGACCCCGCAGGTACAAGCGGCCATGCTGAAAGCTCCCTATGTGGCTTCTTTTGTGGGACACAGCGCTGGGAAAGCTTTTTTCGTAGGGCTTTATCGAAATGCGGGTTCACTCCCACTGACTTTTAAACAATATTGGGAACTCCCCTGCCACAAGGAACTCAAGAAATTTGGCATGACTGGTTACCAAGGGGGCCGCGATCCAATTCTCTGGTTTGAACTTGAACGGATGAAGTTCTATTCCGAATGGGCCGGGAAGCTGATCGTGGACTGGCCCGGCATCGATCGCTCTTGGTGGCGATGGTCCGAACGTAACCACATACCCATCTCTGCCATTCTTGAGGAAGACTTATTGAACCCCGAGATGGCTGCTTGGAATCAGATTTCACTCGCATGGGAAGAACTGAGCCTTCTGCCGGGGAAGTGGCGAGAAGCCCTAAGGCAGTGGCGTGGAATCTACCTGATCTTCGACGAGGCCGACGGCAAGGGTTATGTGGGATCAGCCTATGGTCGTCAGAACCTATTGGGGCGATGGACCAACTACGCGGCCTCAGGACATGGTGGGAACAAGCACCTAAAGGCCCGAGACCCTATCGGCTTTCGATTCACCATCCTCCAACTGGTTGCGCCGGATATGCCCGCCGAAGATGTCATTGCGTTGGAATCGAGTTGGAAAGATCGCTTACACACCCGGGAGCCTTTCGGGCTCAATGCGAACTAGCAAGCCCTCGTAAGCGCATGCGACACCCTTGGCGTTATCGAAAGCTGGCTTCGACTCCTTCGTTCAACCTTTGATTCCTGAACCGTTTGGCGCGCTGTTGGAAATAACTCGTTTCGTCTGAACCAACGGCTTTCGCGTTTCGCGAATCGCGAAAGGGGCGGGGACCCCTTCCGGTGGCGGGCGCGGCCGGACCCCGGTCGCGCCTCGAGCGGGGATGGGAGTATGATCCAGACGCTTCTCCAGCTCGATCCCATGTGGCTCTTTCCGGGAGGTTCCCGTGCACCACGGAACGATCTCTCCAGCCATTGCCGCCGGCTTGAAGCGCCTGCGGGCTCGTCTCGTCGACGCCAGGATCCCCTCCTCCAAGCTGGACGAAACCATCAACCTCGCGACCTGGAACATCCGCGAATTCGGGGCCGGGCCGCGCACGGAGGCCTCCCTCCACTACATCGCCGAGATTCTCGGGCAGTTCGATCTGGTCTCCGTGGTCGAGCTTCGGGACAACCTCCAGCAACTCCGAACGGTGCTGGAGTACCTCGGCCCCTACTGGGACGTGGTCTACTCTGATTACTCCGCGGATCCGGGAGGGAACCACGAGCGGTTGGCGTTCATCCATGACACGCGCGCGGTGACGTTCACGGGGCTGGCCAGCCATGTGGTTGCCTCCGATCGCACGAAGAACGCAAAACAGGACTACGTCTCGGACATCGACTGGTGGCGGCCCCCGTATCTGGCCGGATTCCAGGCGGGGAGTTTCGACTTCATCCTCGTGGTGGCGCACATCCGGTGGGGAGGCGATGGGAACCCCGGGGAGGAGGCGCGGGCCCGGGAGCTGACCAAGCTGGCCAAGTGGGTGGGCGCCAAGGCCAAGGAGAAGTACGTCACGGACAAGGACCTGGTGATCCTCGGCGACTTCAACATTCCCACGGTCACGGGACCCGCCTTCAAGGCCATCACCTCCACGGGGCTCCAGATCCCCAAAGCCCTCCGCGGCGTCACCGGCAGCAACCTGGCCAAAGACAAGCGGTACGACCAGCTGCTGCATCTCCCCTCGAAGGTGTTCGAGGAAGCGTTCACAGGGAAGGGCGGGGTCCTGGACTTCGCGGGGCCGGCGGGGGTCCAGGGTCTGAAGGACCTCTACCAAGGCATCAAGGGCACCAGCTCGAAGGGGCTCACCTACGAACTGTCCGATCACCTGCCGCTCTGGATTCACGTCAACACCGATCATGCGGACGCGGTGTTGGATCAGGTTCTCAGCCGCGGGCGGAAGGGGAAGAAGGTCTGACCGCCAAGCGGGGGCGGGCCATGTCGCGGCTCGTGGGGGGTCAGGCACCGGGATTCCGGCCTGGAAAAAAGGTTATAAATCCTTCCGGAGGTCGACGTGCAACCGGTGGGCTATGTCACGGACGAGAAGGGGCGGCGCATCCTGGCCCTCGTGCCCGTGGCCCAGGAGGTGCCCTCGGGTCGGCGCCGGCTCGAACCCAGTCCACCTGCCACCAAGGAAGAGGGGGGTTGCGTTGGTGCGTTTGACGGCAAGCCCGGCGACCTGCCTGGAATTAGCCCTCCCGGTGAACCCCATCCGTGCGGCCCGAGAAGCGGCGGGCATCACGCAGTCGGATCTCTCACAGGCCCTGCGCATCAGTCAGCCCATGCTCAGCCGTCAGGAACAGCCGCTGCGGCGTCTCCGCCCGCGCACGGTCGCGCGCACCCTGGATGCCATTCGACGCATCCAGGAAAACCGGTCCCGGCCGGTCATCGCGCTGAAGGAGGTACTGACCGGCTACGGAGATCGGCTGGCTGAGAGCGCCGCCCGCAAGCCTCGGGATCCCATCGAACGCCGAATGCTTCGCGAAGCCGGCGATCCTGTGGCCCTGCGGGAAGGTGAGGATGCCCTTCGCAGGGCTGGTGAACGGCCACGGCCTCCGAAGCGAAAGCGCACGTGACCCCGAGGCGACGGTCATACGCAGCAACGCCGATTGAGATTCCACAGTCACAGTCGGATGGGGAATCGTGACGAGCATTCAGAACGAGGATTTCCTCGAAGCATTGAAAGCCAGCCGTGTCGCCCATTAGGAACTTGATCAAGGATCTAGATCGGCGGTGGGATGGACCGGGTCCGAGAAGATCCGGCTGAGCATCATCGGCTCCGCTGCCCTGATGATTCAGACGACCTATGTGCGAGGGACGAAGGACAGCGATGTTCTGGAGGGGACGAACCTGACCCCAGACATCAAGGCAAAACTGATCAAGCTCGCCGCTCCGGGATCGGATCTTCGTCGGAAGCACAGGGTCTATCTAGAAATGGTGGCATCGGGACTACCAAGTCAGAAGCTCCCTCCGGATTCGCATTTCACCCTCCCAACAAGTACGAAAAAGGCAGTCACTTCCTGGGGCGCTTCAACCGCTGACTCAAAGGATTCTTGCTCGCGAAGTGCCTAAATTTAGCCGTCATAATGTAGGTATAGTAATGATTGATATTGTGATTTAGATTGGATTTCTTAGATAAAATTGATGCGGCCAATGAAAAGAACATGACCTTCCGGCTTGATTGGTTGAGTCAGGGCCACAATTGATGGGTAACTCCTGGAGTTGAATATATGTTAAATAATTTGTTTATAATTATTTATAAATATTGCATATAGTAATGAACTCACCATTTCTTGCCTCAGATCTAGCAGCAGGGCGAGGTATTCCATCCCATCGGTGAGTGAGTGACTGCGTGACTGCTTCGAGTCAGCTGCTGTAGCAAATAGTAGGCATTATGGGTTAATGGACCTAGTAATCCTTAGATATGGGTAGTTTGGGTCTACCGTTCGGAGCCAAAAATAGCCCGTTCGGCCCTTTCGATTCATACCCAGGCGAATTTGGACCTATCTTTACCCGCTGAACAAGAACACCAAACCAACAAGTCCTCGCCAATTCCTCTCAAGTACCGTCGTTTCCAAAAACGAAGCTAGAGACGGCCTCGGGAGGCCATCTCGGGACAACAGGAGGGTTTCTCCCTCTCAAAGAGCCGGATGGAGGCGTCACCAGAAGGTCACTTCACCTATAGGGAGGTCGCCATGAACGGGCACACCATCCCAAGCACACGTCGGTTCGCATACGGAGGGCTTGGGTCCCTGCTCCCGACGCTGTACACGCTCGCAGTCGGGAAAGATCTCCAGTACTTCACGCACCCCTCTGCGGAAGGCCTGCTTGGATGGTGCATTCGGACCGGAGCGCTGTTCGCGCTTGGGGGGATGGTCGCAGTCTTCATGAAGACCACGCTCAAAACCGCGAAAGCCATTTTTCTCGCTGGAGTCATCGCTCCCGGGTTCGTTCGTGGGGTTATTTCGCAAGACGGAGCGTCAGTCTTTGCACCTAGTCAAGCATCGAGCGAAGAACAAAGTGCACCGTCCGCCGATAAGTCCGTCCCACAGGCCCCGGCGCAGCCCGGGACGATGGGAGGTGTTCAAAGCCATCCACAGCACCTGTTGCTCCGGACCCCAGCTCCCGCACCGGTCCTTGCCGCGCCTCCCCCACCTCCCCCACCTCCCGAGGATCAAGCACGCACCTCCCAAGCAGGCGTTGCCGGTGGAGAACCAGGGCATGGTACGCCGGCTCCGGCAGCAGAGAAACCTGCGCCCAAAGGAAAGCCCGTGCAGCCGCCAAAGGCCCAAGGATCTCTGAAGCGATTCTTGGTTGCATTGCGTGGGTAACACCTCGACAGCGTCCTCGCCTTTTCACGCTTTGTTCAACTGAAGGAAAGCTTCTGGATCGCCTCAATAGATTTGGCTGAACCGGGGGAACCAAATGTGCCTCGCTACCTCATCCGTTCGCTCCTCTAGCCAATGGAATTGGGAAGGCAGCGAAATCGTTAACGACTGCATCATCGAACGAGGGAGGCAGATACCGGGCACCTCGAGGGAATACCCAGTCGACATCCGGGAGTACCTGTCCCTTCCTCGGAACGCGGTGCTCAGAAAAGCAATCGCAGATCTGGTGCATGGTCTCCCACCCAAGAAACAGGACCTTCTCTCCTCCGTCTCACCGGGGACTTATGACGAGAGGGTCCGCCAGGCGTTGGGCTACCTGATGACGCGAGTGAAATACAAGAAGGGGAAGAGCCGAGGATACGACACGTGGATGTACCCGGACGAGACCCTGGCAAACGGTGGCGGGGATTGCGAGGACTTGGCCTTTCTCCTTGCCTCGTTTCTCCTGGCCATGGGGATCAGCGGCTACGTGATCCGAGTCGCGCTCGGCGAAGTTCGCGATTTGGCGAAACCGAACAAAGCTCCTCATGACCATGCCTGGGTCATGTACAAAAGCGAAGCCGGCCTATGGCTCCTTCTGGATCCCCTGCTGCATACCGTTCAGGCAGTCGACGTGAGGACTCAGCAGCGTGCCGTGAATGATTTGAATGCTGGCCCCAAAGGATCCACCGCGCTTGAATACGTTCCCCACTTCGTGTTCAACGATGCGCACCTGTGGAAGGTGTATCAATCCGGCCTTGAGGGTGGGCTCAGGGACTACATCTCCAATCGCCGCTTCTGGACCCGATTTGATCCGGCCTTTGGCGTTCAAGCGCACAACGACATCTTCGATAGTGCCCTACATTCCATGTTCAGTGAGGCGGAGCTGGCGTTCATCAAGGCGACCAGCCTCGCCGTCGATGCCAACTTCCTCGGCTACGACTCGCGGGACCATTTCGATAATGCATTTGTCCAAGAGAGCTGGGCACGAATCGCTGATCGTTTGAGCACCGGGAGCCTGCATGATTTTGCGCTTGCCGGGCACGGGATCGGCGACTTCTACGCCCACACGTCCTATGGGCACTTTGCAATCAAAGGAGGCTCCATCCCGCCCTTCGACAATGGCAAGTTCGGACAGGATCCAGCCAAGGCCCTCTCGGGGCCGCCGGCCTACATGGAGAAGCCCTTCGATCTTCGGAGGGCAGAGTTCAGTGTGAATCCAGCCATCTGGAAGGGCACAAAGGATCAGGCTGTAGCCAGGTGGGCGGGGCAGATTATCAGTGGGCGGTTCGCACAGAACGGCGACCCGAAGCAGGGTTGGTTGGACGCTGAGCGTTTCACCTACATTCCGAAGGTCCTGCGTGATCGGCCTGATTACCCGGATCGTGGTGCTCTGCCTCACCACGACGAGATTGCCGTGGACAATTCCACGCCAAAGAAGAGTCACGTCCTGTACCCACCGGACGTCTACAAGGTTCAATTCAACGCCCGGGTGGCCGCTGCTACTGCGCATCTGGGCCGCATTGCCAGCGATTGGGTCAAGAGATTCCCCCGCTAGAGGGCCGTCTCGCCTTTGAAGTCACCTAGCCTGATTTCGTGATGTGAGGTTCGAACACGATGTCCCTTGGATGGTCTGAGATCTCAGCCTTCGCGGGTATAGCCCCACATCTCCCCAACACGCAGAAACACTGCTCCCAAGACACCTCCGGCCTCCCTCGCGTTCGCTCCAAACACAAGGGTCTCAAAGGCTTGCCGGTGTCCCCTTTCTTCAGGCGATGACGCGAAGAACCTTCCTGTTGAGGAGGAGGTCGACATGGTTCAGGAGAAAACTGGAACGACGAGCGGCATGGAGGACCCAGTCCTAGAGCTTTCCAGATACCCGGATGGGCTCCGAAAGGCGGAAGCCCGATGTCTCGCGAAACGCAGGGGTCTGGATCCGGACAAGGCGGAGGGGGATCTCTCGCCCTGGAAGGGCAAGGTCGGTTTGGCCCTCTCAGGAGGCGGCATCCGGAGCGCCACGTTTTCCCTAGGCATTCTCCAGGCTTTGGCTTCCCCCCTAAAGAAGGAGCCTTCCAGGTTGCTGGCCATCGACATCCTCTCCACCGTGAGCGGTGGCGGGTATATCGGTTCGTTCCTCGGCGGGCTCTTCCTGGCGCGGAAAGCGGAAAACGGCGGGCACAAAAGTCAGGAGATAGGGGAACCCCGCGAGAAGGCTGAACAGGTGCTGGATGGCCTTCGTGATCCTCATAGCACGCCCCTCAGATTCTTACGGGAAAACGGGCGCTATCTCACCCCCGGGGGTTCCGGGGATTTCATGAGGGCAGCGGCGGTCGCCATCCGGAACTTCGTGGCCCTCCATATCGTGATGGGCGTCTTCGCCTTCCTTTGGTTCCTCTGCCTGGACCTGGTCCTGGCCCTGGTCACCGGCCACTTCTCCCTGCAACGTGCGTACTGCCTCTGGGGAGTTGAGCTCAGTGGTTGGATCCTTCTCCCGGGCCTGGCAGCCACCCTCGTGGCCATTCCCGCGGGCTGGGCGTATTGGTTGGCCGGAGACTTCGGATCCTGGAAACCCTTCCGGCCTCCGGCCTGGGCCACGGCCCTTGCGCTCGGCCTAGCCGGTTCAATCCTGGGCTACCTTTCCTGGGCGGGGTATGTGACACCCGTTCTGGGTCCTTGGACCACTGGCCTCTGCTTCTTCTTGGCCCTCGAGGCCTTTCTGGCCTTCCTCTGGCTGGCAATCGATTGGGGAACGCGGACCTTGACCCACCGTTCGGAACAGGCCGACGAGCATGCCGAGTTGAGCCCCAGGCACAGGCTCACGTCGGTCCTGAGGTGGGGTTTCTTCCTCATCCTTGGGGGACTATTCCTGACGCTGATCGACACACTCGCCCTGGCCCTGTACGGCCACCACGCCCGGCACTCCGTGAGTTCCATGATCGGCACCGCGGTGGCGGTCCTGGGTGTCCTCGCCTCCAAGACCCAGTCCATCCGCACATTCCTCGCAAAGAAGGTGCAGGATGCTCCCCAAGGCCGGATCCGGGTCCCGTGGAGCCTGCTCGCGGGGGTCCTCGCGTTCCTTCTCGCGACCCTCATCCTGGCCATCCTGGCCTACTTGGCCCATGGGCTGGGTTCCGGCTGGACCTTCCTCGGGGAGGAATCCATCGACCGGTTGTGGCCCCTCATCCTCGTGGCGCTCGTCTTGAGCGTCGCCTTCGGACGCACGTTCTCCTTCCTGAACCAGTCAACCTTGGGGCCCTTCTACACCGAGATGCTCACCCGCGCCTACCTGGGCGCGTCCAACGGAGTCCGCCACGCGGGGGCGGAAAGCGCCCCGTACGTCGTGGATGGGGACGACCTATCCTGGCGAGATTACCGACCCCATGAACATGGTGGACCGCTTCACCTCATCAACGTCTGTCTCAACGAGACCACCGGGGGCGAATCCCAGGTCACCCAGCGAGACCGCAAAGGCATGGCGCTGGCGGTGGGTCCGGCGGGCGTGAGCGTTGGGGTGAGGCACCACGCCTTATGGGAGAAGCCATTACCCAAAGGAGGATCTGGAGCCTACGGGGTCTTCCAGGTAAGGAGAGACGAGACTTTCAACCCGGAAAAACTCACGGTGGGCCAGTGGATGGGGATTTCGGGTGCCGCCGTCGGGACGGGGATGGGACATGCCAGCAACCGGGGCCTCTCGTTTCTTTTCGGGATCTTGAACGCGCGGCTGGGTCACTGGTGGGACAGCGGCATCCGTCCGAGGTTGCGCATGCTCCGCATGAGCAAGCGGCTTCTGGTTCGTCCTTTCAGAACGGCGTTTTCTGTTCAATTGCACATCCTGGATGAATTTCTGGGGCGCTTCCCCGGCACCTCTACCCAGCTATGGCCAGTAAGCGATGGAGGTCATTTCGAGAATCTGGGCCTCCATGAGCTGCTGCGGAGGCGGGTCCCGTTCATCATCTCCGTGGACGCGGGCGCCGATCCGAAATCAGACCTCGGAGATCTGGAAAACCTCGTTCGCTTGGCCCGGGTGGACCTGGATGCCGACGTTCATTTCCTCTCCGCCGAGGAACTCAAAACCTTCGCCAGTGGACAGGATGGGAAGGACTCCCCCCTAAAGCCCTTTGTTGAGGTCGTCGAGGGGCAAGCCATTCTTGGTCCCTTGGACTGGTTGCGGCGTGGAGACTGGGATGGCGAGATGCTGGCCAAGGAGGGGTGCCAAGGCTTCTCCCGTTGCCATGCGTCCCTGGCCCGAGTGACCTACCGAGAGATGGCCGCCGGCGGAAGCTGGATCCTCTACATCAAACCGACTTTGCTCAAGGCGGGCCAGGTCCATGACGGCCTCCCGCTGGACGTGAGGAAGTACCACGAGCACCACCCCGACTTCCCCCATGAAGGAACCCAGAACCAGTTCTACAACGAGGCCCAGTGGGAGAGCTATCGCCGGTTGGGCGAATACATCGGTCGACGGCTCTTCCAAGGTGAGCGCCTGGATCTGGACCCCATCTGGATGTTCTGTTCCAAGGAGCCCCAATCATGAGATTCCGATCCCTACTTTTCGGGTTTATCGCCTTGGCCGCGTTCGCCGGGGATCCTCAAGCCTTCGAGGCCAATTTCTACTTCGGCATGAAAGCCTCGAACTACTACCGGGACAACAGCCAGGGTGACAACTTCTTTGGCCAGCGCGGGTTCTTCATGGTCGAGACCCAAAGTACCTGGTCAGCGAACACAAGGCCCCTGGCCCTGTTCGGCTCCATCATCCTGGAAGGCAAGAACCAGGCTGCTTACACCCCGAGTGCCGATTCGGAGGTGTTGGGCTACTCAAAATCCGTGGTGAAAGAGACCGGCAACTACTCGGCGGAAGTCGGTCTGCGTTGGGCGCCCTTCCCGCAAGGGGATGGAGGCCTCGCACGTCCCGTGACGCGCCTGTACCTCGTGACATCGGTGACCTTCAGGAATGTGACTCAGACGGAGTTCAATACCTCCACCGGGGCCGTCACGAACACCTGGATAGACCGCTCCATTTCTTCCGGAAAATTCGGGATCCAGCTCCGGAATGATAAACCCGACACCTCATACCGAGGCACCTTCGTCGAAATAGCCTACCTCAAAGACGAGTTTTACACGCAGGCCCAGAGCAGGTTCCTGGTCCGGGGGCGCCTCGTGAGCCAAACCCAAATAAAGGGCAAGCTGGAAGGTGGGTTCTTCCTTGAGGGCAGCATCAATCGGAGCATCGGCCACCCCAGCATCGTGGAGAAGGACGAATCGTCGATCATCGTGGGGCTGAATTTCACGTTCTAGCTGCGTAGGTTTGAGGCTTTTAATTTGGTGTAAATGGGGGTGGCATCGCACGCCCGTGCCGGGTCCCGGCATGGAGCGCTTCTACATGGTCACCGCGAGGGGGTCAGGGGGCTATCGGGCAGCCTTGTCGCAGATGGGGGGGGGGGCGTCACGTCTGGTGTAGGATCGGCTTCAATTTCGAAGTCCTGCCGCATTGCCAACAAAGAAATCAATGAACGGTTTGAGCTGGGCGATTTCTTTCTCAAGGGTTCTGATTTGGTCCTTGTAGTCCTGCTTCCATATGGGATCGCTGCTACGAAATGGCCTCGCGAGCCGGAGCGCGACATTCAGGCTACGGTTGGATTTCTCCATGTGGGATCGCTGACCTGATGTCAGGTCTGGTCGGTGCGTTTTGAGCCAGGTGATCCACTGCCCTCGGAGTTCCTTAAATTGGGCCTCAAGGTTCTTGTGATTTGAGAGTAGGTGGCGAGCGTCCCAGGTTCCGGCCGCGGCCGTACAGACGGGAATCCAATGGTAAAAGCGTGGTTGATGCTCAAGCTTCAGCCACGCCTGAAGGTCCAAGCCTCCATGGGCTTGGAGAAGACGGTCAAACTCCGCCGGTGATTTGGTGATTTGGTTGATCAGCACGCGCTGGGAAGTCTGGAGCTCTGAGTTCACTGTGAGATCGAGGCTACCTGGCATGCTCGCGACCGAGATATTGGGGACATCGTTTTTCGGCATCGTGTCGGATTGGCCAAAGGCATAGGCCCACCAAGCTCCCCCACGAAGAAACGTGGGCAATTTCTCCAGCCTCATAGGTGCAGGCCACGCGATCTGGTCTGGTGAGCTCGAATGAATCATTCGAATGGGAACGGTTTCATACCCTTGGAATGTCCTCCGGACACTTTCGAGGGAATCCCTCAGGACTCTGTGGGTCATGGCCAAGGCGAGTGGGGTCGCCGGTTGGCTGAGTTCGGAAAAAGTGATCGAGCTTCCTTCTGGGAACAGATGTTCAAGGCTTTGACGGGCGTCAAAGGATTTTCGGTATGAAACGCTCTCGGCCATGAGCTGTTTCGAGGCATTGGGGGCTTCGAGAGGCATGGTGAGCTCGACGCATCGAATGCCAAGTTCTTCGAGATACACCTTTCGGAAGGAGGGGATCTTCGGGGCAACCAAGATCATTCGAATCTGCTCTGAGTGAAGCACCTCACGCATTAATCCGTAGTACTCGACGATCTGACCGATGTGATCACGTTCAATGGTGTTTCGCTTCAACTCCACGATGTAGCGAACGTCATCCACCCGGAAAAGGAGGTCGATTCGTTTCCCCTGAATGGAGTACTCCCGCTGCTTTTCCTGGATTACTTGACCAGGAAACAGGGTGTTGGGGTGCTGGAAGAGGTAATCCTGGATCTCTCGTTCAAGCATGGGCGGCACCATGATCATTATGCTGTTTCAGGACGAATAAGAATAAGTAGATGAGGTCAACGCACGATTCCTTCATGTCGAATTACGACAAGGAGCAAGATCAGGTGGGGTGTGGTAGGTGAAAGATCTATATTTAGGGATTCTATAGATACTTGACCTATTGCGGAATTATTATGGGATTGTTTCACCAAGCTTAGCTTCGGGATGGGAATCATGGATGTTGAACTAGCTAAGGTATTCGTCATTTCGGAGGTCCTGGATCCAGCGATCAATGCACCCTCCTTGAGCAAGAAGGCCCATGCCGCGGTCAAGCGTTCCAAGCAGTGGATCCCCAAATTCCAGCGCGTGGGAGATCTCTGGACGTACCTGGAGCGGTTTCAGACTCCAAGCAGCAGTGAAGTCTACAGAGAACTCACCCAGGCAGGCCTGAAGACCTTTGAATCTCTCTGGCCAGAATTCGATCGTCGGTTTGGTCGATGGAAGGAAGACCAAACTCGGCTTGCGGATTTTGTGGTTGGGAAGTCCTACTCCTCCTTTGATCTCGCCATTTTTACGAAGACCTATGACAACCGCTCCGGCGGAATTCTAGTGATTGGCCAGGTGCCGAATCATGAGGCGGTTTTTCTGAAGGTGAATCTTTCGGGCGAAAGTTATCCCAATGCCTGGCTCGAGCCTGGTCAACGCCTCAAGGCCTACCTCAAGAGCCGAACCAATCCCCACACTGGGGTAGTGGTGTTCGATCCCGCGCACGTGGAGAACAGAGCTGTCCTCGAGTTCCCGAATGTTCCGGTGTATGTATTCACGCGGGAGACCACCGAAGGAGCCTACCTTCTTGAAGGAATCTTCAGGAATGAGGCTCTTCATGTGGAGGAGGATCAATCTAAATGGTTCGAGCTGGTCAAATGGGACCAGGTACCCCTCCAGGTTTTGGAAGACAGGGCTCATTACGAAGCTGAGCTTGGCGAGAAAGTCAGAGCCGCGTCACAGGACTCTCAGACTGAACGCGCCAAGCGGCTTGCTCTCGCCTCATCTATCCCCAAGGAAATTCGAATCGTTAGCAAGGGCTACCTACGGAGTCCTGATGTCATCGCTGAGGTTTTGTTTCGAGCCAAGGGGTACTGCGAGATTTGCAAAAAACAAGCACCCTTCCTAAGGGAAAAGGACGGGAGCCCCTATTTGGAAGTTCATCACAAGATCCAGCTATCAGATGGGGGAGAGGACAGCGTACAGAACGCTGTGGCGGCTTGTCCTAATTGCCATCGAAAAGCTCACTTTGCATAGCTAGTGTTATGTAACCGGGGGTTCGAATCAGAACCACTGCACGGTTACTTTTTGTTATTGTAATGGTCGATAGAAACTATAATCATGAATGAAATATAATACATTTCTCCGAGTTGTAATCAATAATATCAACTAGGAATTATTCGTAGATCTTCAACTTGCTCCAGTAATTCCGCCAATATATCATATCCATTATCATGCGAACCATCTGCAGCAATCGAATATTCAATTAATTCGAGGTTATAAGCAAATTTCATTGCTTCACGAATCGCGGAGTGGCGGCCCTCCGGAACGAGAGCATAATGACGACAGTCGTGGGGAACACGAATATTTGAATTTTCCATAAGTAACAAAAAATCAGGATCGGACATGCCACAACCAACAAAAAACACTGTATTTACTAAGAATAGAGCATCGAGAATTTCATAAAAAGTACCAAATTGCTTTTTAGCGGTGAAGTAACCTGATTTCGATAAAATAATTTTAACATCTGGCGATGTCAAGGACCCATGGGCCTTAATTACAAGCCTTGAACTAGATCGCAATCCCGAAACAAGACCATTTTCATTAATGGAATAGAATTTGAAACCATCTACAGATCCAGCGTCCGAAATAGCTGTTTCAAATAAATTATCATAATTTGTCGTGATATAAATTTTAAGATCAAATTTTGTTAAAATTTGGTGCCATTTTGATGGTATGAATTTTGGTGAAATAAACAGAGATGATAAAACTCTTGAGATATCGGCTGACGACATTTTTGATTCAATTATTTCAGCAGCTTCCAAAAATTTATCTTTTAACAATAGTTCATCATATTCTCGTTTATCTTCTGGGGTTAGGTGAGCGGCTCCGGAAAGCGCATTGAGCAGTTCTTTCCAGGTTGGCATTTTTTTGCTTGTATCAATATGGCTATTACATCCTGCAGATACACCAGATCCTATAACAATTATCGCACGTCTTCCAGCAAGTTCTTCAACCAACGTTGGGTATCTCATTATTGAACCCCAATGTTAGAAAGAATGTTGACGGCTAAAGCTTCGAGTGCTTCCTTTGCATCCGCAACAGCTCCAAATTGCATTCCAACTAGACCATCAGCAGATTTTAGACCCGCAATCGGTGAATGCTTGATTTGAGCAAGGGGCACGAGACTATACATATGATGTATATCGCCCAAACGTAAGGAAATATCTTTAGGTGCGAAACTAGCGAGAGTACTGCTTACCTCTGAAGGGATGCGCTGGTGAATGCGTTCATAGGCTTTAATCGGTCTTCTTTGACCATCTTTGTCGAATTTTGAACTATACTGCTGTATGGTATATCCAATATATCCGTTCTCAATGTTGATAATTCGTCGAATATCACCTGACAAATCATCAACTGCATGACGTTCATCCCATTGTGATAACCCATTTCGATAATCGCGTGAGAAAGTGCTGATCCAATCGTATATATTCCTTATTCCCATTAGGCTAAATACATCACAACCCATTGGGGTAAGAAAATGGTCACAACCGAGTAATAGCGTTCGATTTAAAGCGCCGAGGCTCGGACTTGCATCAATGATTGCAACGTCATAATCCCTTCCATAAGAATGAAGTAATGAAAAAAACCAATTTGTTTTTATCATCCCACCAGGATTGCCACTTGGAACATCAGCCCAAGCCTTGCTTAATTCATCTTCAAAAAAGGAAAGTCTTGGATGACCAGCGATTAAAGAAACTCCAAAACGATTATTCGGCCAGTCCGAGAAATCTATTTGTTTTTGAATTCGAGATTCGCCATAAGTTACAATTGGCTGTATAACATCATTAATTGTAGGAAAGCCGATGTTTTTTTCATACACTAATTCACACTGGTCGTCCGATAAAATCAGTTGGCTTGCATTGCATTGTGGGTCGCAATCAATAACGAGTACTTTTCGCCCCATCGAGGCGATTGCGTATGCGACATTGCAAGAAAGCGTTGTTTTACCAACGCCACCCTTATTGTTAAAAAATACAATCGATTTCATATAGACCTCTTTCTTATTTTTTGTACCCAGATCTGCGGAGAAGAGCAATAGGTCATTGAAGCGAATACTCCAGGCATTGTAAGCATGTAGGCATATTTCGCACAACGACTGATTGCGGAACCAGGTTGGAAATGTTCGGACCTTTCCTGGGTTGCTGATACTCAATGTTCAACCAGCGGGTTTGTAACTTATCGCTACAAGGATGGGAGCTTTTGACGCGTGGGGATTGACTTGGAAACGTGGTCGCTGTGTAGCAAACATCTTTAACCCGGATGCGTGTTGAACTGATCTTGGAGAATTTATGAAGACGTGGGCTCTGTATTCCAGCCAGGACGGTGAGCGGTCCTTTCAGGGCAATGAGGGCTATGAGGACAAACTCGGCGAGTACCTCTCCTTCGACAACCAAGTCGCGAACTCGCTGCGGGTAAAAGAAGGCGATCGGATTTTGATCATCGACAGAAACCTGGTCTATGGCACGTCCCTGATCGACAAGATCACCTCCGGCTCCGCCAACAAGGTCATGAAGGTCTGCCCCGAGTGCGAGACCGCCACCCTGAGTCCCAGGAAGACGAAACCTGGTTCGCGGTGCAGCAATTGCAAGAAGGTCTGGGATGCCCCGAAAACCATCACCAAGGTGGTGACCGAATTCCGGGCTTTCTATGGGCCCCAATGGGCACCCTTTGACCCACCCTTCTCGCGGGATACCTTTGAGATCCCCTTCGCGAACAAGGCTGTGCAGAACGCCATCCGCCCGCTCGATGGTGACCGGCTTGATCAGCTCCTAGGCACCCCCTCCCCTGGGGACGAAGTGGAGCAGGAGCTCTCGGCATTCCTGGGCAAGCCCCGAAAGGGGCGAGGCTTTGCCCCGGGCCTCAATGCTGCCCAGAAGAAGGCCATCGAGCTACGCGCCATGGAGGCCGCCAGGCAGGCCCTGGAGAGCGAGGGCTGGAAGGTCGAGGATACGAGCCAGGGGAACCCCTTCGACATGCGCGCGCGGCGGTCCGGAGAGGAGATGCATGTTGAAGTGAAGGGCACCTGTACGACCGGGGAGAAAGTGGTCCTGACCAGGGGAGAGGTCAAGCACCACCACAGCACCGCCGCCGTCTCGGTGTTGGTGATTGTCTCCGGCATCGAGCTTCGCGGCACCAAGGAGGCCCCGGAGGCCAGGAACGGCACCCTGCGCATCATTTCCCCATGGCAAATCGACTCCGCGGATCTGGATGCCCTCGCCTTCGACTACAGCGTCCCCCCGCTGGCCTAATCAACTACGAGGGCGGTTTCCCGCCCTCGTCCAACCTGCTGATTTCTACGCGACGTTCGGAGGTTTCGGCTTCCAAAGTTGGTGTCCCGGCGGGTAAAAGTGCGGCAGGAGCCGATTGTCGGGGCCGCGGTGGTCGCGGTTCTTGACGTGGTCTTCCTCTGACTCCCAGAAGTTTTCATACATGGCATTGATCTCTTCCTCGTTCTTGATGCCGAGTTCACCGGCCTCAAACATCTTTCTCGCTTCCGACCGATAATAGGTCATGATCCCGGCCTCTTGTCCGTGCTGGTGGATCCACTTCAAGGCCTGCGAGGTGGCGTCCACCTGGTCGTCCATCTTGCCGACGGGGAAGGACAGCAACTCCTTCCGGTAGTCCTCGAGCCACGGCGCTTGGCTGGGCAGATAGACTCGGCCTTGTTCAAAGAACCCAGTCTGGGCGTGCATGCGCATGATCTTGTCGCCCTCGGGCTTGACCCCCTCGACCCCCGAAACTCCCTCGCTGAACAGTTCCTGGACCAACTGGGTGCCTGAGGCCTTGTCCTCGATCAGCACCTTCGTGGGCCGCCATCGCTCAGACATCTCCTTCACCGCCTGCTTGAGCCCCGGGTAGTCGAGCTTCTTGCGGAGCACGTCCACCAGGTAGATGGCTTTGCCCTTCACTCCCCAGGCTGTGCACACGCTGAAGTCGGCAAACTCACTGGGCTTGTTGGCCGTGTCCCAGCTTAGGATCATCTGGTCGAAATGCTCGGGCTGCTGGAGGGGGTCGTAGACCATGAGCCAGTTCTCCTTCACCAACGCGCCCCCCTTCGGAACTGGGGACTGCTGGTACTGACTGGCGAAGTCGTATTCCCCTAGGTTGGACCTCAGCTCGTTCAGAACGGCCTGTGACTCGCGCTCCGGGTGAAGCAGGTCTCCCGGCGTCCTCATATGGCACTGTGGTCCCTGCATGGTCCTGAAATGCCACTCCTCCGGCCCCTCCGCGATGGCGGGCAGGCTCAGCACCTCCCACCCCCCACGCTCGGCCAGGTGGCCCACAAGATCGTTCAGGTGAAGCCGCTGCATGATGACCACGATGACGCCCTGATCCTTGCTATTCAGCCGGCTGAACAGGGTGCTGTCGTACCAGTCGTTCACTTTCTGCCGCTGGAGATCCGAGACGGCCTCCTCGGGCTTCAGGGGATCGTCGATGATGATGAGGTCGGCCCCGCGCCCCGTGACCACTCCTCCCACCGAGGTGGCCATCCGGCTGCCGTTGGCCGTGGTGATGAACTCATGGGCAGCATTCCGGGTCCGAGACAGGCGGGTGGGGAAGATGGCGCGGAACCAATCGCTGCCGATGACCTGGCGACAGTCCAAGGACAGCTTTTCAGCCAAATCCTGGCCATAGCTGGCACAGAGGATCTGGGCCGAGGGGTCGTGCCCCAGCCAGAAGGCCGGGAAAGCCACCGAGGCCAGAATGGATTTCATGCTCCGGGGCGGCACGTTGATGATGAGCCGCCGAATTTCCCGCCTCCGGCAGGCCTCCAACTGATCCGCGATCAGGTCCAGGTGCCAGTTGTGCATATACCCCCCTTGGGGGTTCAGCTGGAAGAAGCACCGCTGGGTGAAGGTCATGAAGTCCTGCCGCAGCAGGACTCCGTAGACCTCGGGGGTGAGGGGAGGCCCTCCCAATAATTTGGGCCGGCGCTGCGGTTCAGGGTCCAGGTTCATGAGGGGCCTCCTTGGATGAAGTGAGAGTGGAAGGGGCCTGCGGGCCGAAGCGCTGCAGGAGGGTGGCCATGACGGCCTGGTCGGCTTCAGTGGAGAGGGCGAGCGCCTGGTCCGCCCCCGTACCCCCCGCCGAGAGATTCAGCAGGCTGATCAGGAACTGGATGGCTTTCGCGTCGCCCGAGGCAGCCTTGTTCACCAGCTGCTTGATGCAGGCTTCGAACTTGGTAATGGTCCGGGTCTGGCCGTGCTCTTTGACCGTGACCCGCTGGTTCAGCTCGCGCTCCAGTGTCGTATCCAGGTTCACGGACCCCTTGGGCCGACCCTTCGGGTTGCCCGACTGGCCCTTCTTGAAGCGCGTGGCGATGGGCGGGCGGCGGTAGCCCACCTTGTAGCCCGGGTCAGACATGGCCTACCTCGTGGCCGGAACCCGGCAGGCGCTCTGCCTGAACCTGGTCGAAGGTTAGGCCGGATTCCGAATGAACTGCCGCCTGATTGGTGAACGCCTGCCAGCGCCGGACGGCCACGTCCACATACAGGGGATCCAGCTCCAGCCCACAGCACACCCGGCCTGTCCGCTCGGCGGCCATGAGGGTGGTGCCGCTCCCCAGGAAAGTATCCAGGACGATCTCACCCCGGCTGGAGGCGTCTTTCAGGGCGTCTGCCACCAGGGCCACCGGCTTCACCGTGGGGTGCAGCTCGAGGAGGTTGCCTTCTTCGGTCGCCCGGCTGAAGGAGTTGACCCCGGCGTACCGCCAGACGTTGGAGCGATACCGGCCGTACTGGCCCAGCTGAACGTGATTCTGGTGGGGGGCCGTGCCGTTCTTGAAGACAAAGACGAGCTCATGCTGAGAGCGGTAGAAGGAGCCCATGCCGGCGTTGTCCTTGGCCCAGACGCAGAGATTCTTAAGCTCGGTGTAGGTCGCCTTGCCTGCGGCTAACAATTCGCCGACGTGGCGCCAGTCCATGCAGAGGTAATGCAGAGACCCGTTCACCGAGTGCTGGGCCAGGAGGCCACAGGCGGTCGTGAGAAATTCCGTGAACTGGGCCGCGTCCATCTCGCCCGAGGCCATGGCGAACTCCCGGTGCTGGATTCGCCCTAGGCCGCTCACATGCCCCTGGACGGGCACGTTGTAGGGCGGGTCGGTGAACATCACCGAGGCCTGGCTCCCATCCATGAGCTGATCGAGGTCTTCGCTCTTCAAGGCGCTGCCGCAGAGCAGGCGGTGCGGGCCCAGGAGCCAGAGGTCCCCCCGGCACGAGACCGCGGGTCCGGCCGCGGGCCCCAAATCATCGGCGGGGTCGTCTCCAGGCGGCGCCTCTTCCAACCCTTCGATGAGCAGATCGATCTCGCCCATGTCGAAGCCCGTGGTCTCCAGGCTGAATTCCAGCTCCTGGAGAGACAGGTCCCGGAAGGCCTCACCCAGGAGGCGGTCATCCCAGGCCGCGTTCTCGGTCAGCTTGTTGTCGGCCACCATGAACGCCTTGGCCTGGGCCTCGGTCAGGTGCTCCAGGCAGATGGTGGGCACCTCCGTCCAACCCAGCAGGGTGGCGGCTTGGAGGCGTCCATGGCCTGCGATGACCCGGTTCTGACCATCCACCAGCACGGGCACATTGAAGCCGAAGGCCTTGATGCTCTCGGCGATCTGGCGGACCTGCTTCCGGGTGTGGACGCGGGGGTTCGAGCTGGATGGGTGCAGATCACCAATCGAAACCTGCTGGATGCAGAGGTGGGTTGCCATGGCTTCTCCCTGTCAAATGGCCGACTGTTCGGCGGGAGCAGCTTGGGGTAACCCGGAACTGGTGCGCGAGCTTGCGCACCAGTCAGTGTTTGGTCTTCGGATAGGCCTTCAAGGCTTCGATGAGAACGGGGTGGAGGGGCGCCAACTTGAAAGGGTCCCCTTCGACCTCGGCTTCCAGCTCATAGGCCGTACTGGGATCCAGAATGGTTGACCGTCCCTTCGGAGGTCGGTAGGAAGTCCCAAAGCGGTAGAACTGCTGAGAATACAGGAATTGATTAAGCATGGACCGTTCAAATTGTTGTCCCAGCCCACTCAACGGCTCCAAAGGATCGTGAAGGTGCCCACCATCCCAGAGGCCAGATCCGGTCAGGAAACCTGCCCAGAGATGAGCCACTGGCTTGAAATTTATCCAGGCCCTCATGAAGGTGTCCTCAGGAATCGACTTCCCAATAAGGTGCTCTCCGAACTCACCCAGGAGGTATGCCATCCGGTTGAGAGATACGTATTCGGGGGAGACTCCTTGAGAGATGAGTTGTTCGGCAAGTACCAGGGCTATCCCCGTAATTGCCCCTGACTCACTTAGTCCCGCTATTTCCTCCTTGAACTCGGAATAGCGAGGCGCATCGGCAATGGCCTCCCAGCCACCCAAGGCACCACAGAGATAGTTGACCCGATCCCAGGATTCCTTCGTCGCATAGCTCTCGGGGTTCGTCTGCTGTTGGATAGCTAGGAATTTTGGGAAGCAAGCTCTTAGCAGGTTCAGCTGTTTGGCCTCGTCCGTGGGCCAATGTCGAATCGCAATGAGAGTTATGGCATCCCAGTCGGTAACTGGGGGTGTGAATTTAACCTTGGGCATAGGTTGATTGTCCGCGGTTTGGCCTTGATTCGGAAAGAGCTTGATCTTCTCTAGGTAGGGAGCGTCCATGTGTCACCCCGAGATCGGGGTCTCACGGAGGTGAATTATGGGTCAGAAGAACCCGGGCGAAGCCCTGGCCGAGGAGGCCGGGATCCTGCGGCAATTGGGTCGTCAGTTACAAGAGTTAGAGGGGATGGTTCTCGCGGAGTTGAGGGTGCGGTACAAGGCCTTATTTGGCGAGGAGGCCCGCTCGAAGAATCTGCCATTCCTGCGAAAGAAACTGGCCTTCCGGCTTCAGGAGCAGGTTGAAGGCGGTCTATCGCCCGCTGCCTTGGCTCGAATCGAGGAACTGGCGCCTGTGACACTTCCGGAAGCACAGGCTCGAGCTGGCCGGGTCAAGGTACCCCCACCCGAACCGAAACCCCCTCAGCCCAGGGACCCCAGGCTTCCTGAAGCAGGATCTGTGTTGAGGCGTGATTACAAGGGCTTCAGCTACGAGGTGGAAGTCGAAGAGGACCGGTTCCGGTATCGCGGAAGAACCTACACCAGCTTGTCCAGCATCGCCAAGGAGATCACAGGAACCCCCTGGAATGGATTCGGGTTCTTCGGCCTGAAGAAGGAGAAGTCCGATGGCCAAGAATGAGCCATCGAAGGTTGTGAGGTGTGCCATCTACACCCGGAAGTCCACCTCCGCTGGTTTGGAGAAGGACTTCAACTCACTCGATGCCCAACGGGAGGCCTGCGAGGCCTACATCAAGACTCACGCCCACGAAAATTGGGAAGTGGTAGCGGAGTCCTTCGATGACGGTGGCTATACCGGGGCCAATACCGACCGGCCTGCCTTCCAGAAATTGCTCAATTGGGTATCTAGGAAGCGGGTGGACGTGGTGGTGATCTACAAGGTGGATCGTCTCTCCCGGTCACTATTGGACTTTGCCCAGGTGATGGAGCATTTCAACAAGCACGGAGTGGGATTTGTAAGTGTAACCCAGCACTTCTCCACCACTGATCCCGTGGGGCGATTGACCCTAAATATGCTCATGAGCTTTGCGGAATTTGAGCGGGAGATGATCGCCGAGCGCATTCGCGACAAGATCAGGGCGACACGGCGGAAAGGGCAATGGACGGGTGGAAACGCACCTCTCGGCTATCGTTCCGAGAAGTCCCACCTCCTGATTCATGAAGAAGAAGCCCCCTGGGTGAAACAGGTCTTTCGCTGGTATCTCGATGGGGTAAGCGCCCTGAACATTGGCCAGCGCCTCAATGAAGCCGGGGTGCCCCTCAAGACCGTCCAACGGCCCCGACCCAACCCCTGGACTAAGGACCTGGTGCTCCGCATCCTTCGGAATCGGCTCTACCTTGGGGAAATTTCCTGTCAGGGAGAATTCGTTGTAGCTGAGCATCCTGACCTCATCGACCAGAAGACCTTTGACCGCGTCCAAGCCATGCTTGTGCCCAAGAATCGCCGGCTGCGTCATGAATGTCGGAACCCCACCTACCTCATGCGGGGGACCCTCCGGTGTGGCCTCTGTGGTTCGGCCATGACCAGTGCCAGCACCTTCAGGCTGGGGCGGCTGCATCGTTACTATCGCTGCTCAAACCGGGACAAGCAGGGCAAGAAGGCCTGTCAGACTCGGCAGCTACCGGCAGAAGCCATTGAGGCCTTTGTGGTGGACCGGGTTCAGGACGCCCTTGTGGACCCGGAGATGCGGCCCTTGCTTGAGAGACAGTTGGATGCAATTGGGCTGCGGCCCCCGAAGTTGGGGCTGGCCAGTCTGTGGGAGGCCTTGACCTTATCGAATCGCCGGAGATTGATTGGCCTGTTGGTCGAGGAGGCCCGAGTGGACCAGTTCCAGGGCAAGCTCAGTGTCCGATTTCGGGACCTGAGAGCTCTGCCGCCTGACGAGGCCTTCGATGCTGACCTTTGAAGTCCCTCTGATTCGCGTCCGCAGAGGTAAGTGTGTGGGCTTTGCAGAGCGACAGGAGGCGCATCCTCTGGCTCTTGAAAAGGTGTGCGCCGCTGCCCGCGCTCTGGCTCTGGGACACCGAATCGTAAGAGCGGTGGAAACCGGGGAAGTTCGTGATTTCTCGGAAGTGGCTCGGCGGATGGGGGTGAGTCAGCCTCGGGTATCCATGCTGGTGGCGTTGACGTTCTTAGCGCCTGATATACAGGAGAAAATCCTTTGGGCCGGGATTGCTGGAGAAGGACCGAATACTCATCAATTGCTAGTTCCCGCGCGAACCTCAGACTGGAGGGTTCAAAGAACAATTTTCTAAATTCTGTTTTGTCGAAAATAGACGTCTAGGCGACGGTACCGGGCATCGTTGAGTAAGGAAGGATCAGCCTTGGCTATCGCAGCTAAACATTTACCAAATTCTTCGGATGGCCATGGCTGGTCATCTGTAATGGTGTGCAACAACTCCAGGGCTTCGGTTGGGAACTTCCCGCACAACCCCGATTCATCCAACAGGCCAACTTCATAGTGCATGTGGTCAATCGGTTGCAGCCAGTCTTTAACTGTCTTCGATGCGACGGGGAATTCGGCACCCGCTGCAATACATAGCCGTACAAATGAAGCAGAGATTTCTTTAGAAGCCAGTTCACGGGACTTTGGCCAGATGTTCTGCCAGAAGGGAAGGACACGGTTCTTCCAATAGCCTTCCCGCTGTTCTCCGGCACCTTCGAGGGCTTGAGAGAGCGCACGGGCCACCTGCTGCAAACCTTCCAGGGGAAGGTTGCTAATGGCGGTTTGAAAGTCTTGAGGTGTATAGGTTTCCACCGGATCCAAGGCCGCATAGGTCAGGAAGGCCGCGAATTGGTTCCGGTGCTCCTTGAGTTCCTCAAAATGGCCTGCAGTCTCTAGGAATTGAGGCTTGATCGCCACCAATAGGGGCGGGTAGAGGCGAGGAGCCCAGAGAAATCCTTCCCAGGCAGCCCTTGCTTCTGTCGCATCCGAATTCCAATCGAACAACGGAAGGAGATAGCTTTCCGTCCAGGTGCGATCCACACGGAATAGCGGGAGGAGTTGCGAGGCCAGCAGTACCCTCCCGTGGCGGAACCGTTCCACTCGCGTGTCGCAGAGCTGGGTGAATAGGGGCTCGAACGGAGACGCCAGTCGATCGTTGTCGTTAGGGTGCCCCTTGAACCAGAGGTTCAGCAAAGTCTGCGCGACTTGGCCCACCGGATGGTTGATGGCTTCGCTGACGGCTTCATCCAATGGTTCCCCATTCCTCAAAATCCCAGTACCCGCCTCCAAGGGCAGGTCTAGAACCCGGCGACACAGACCCACAAGAATGGATTCATGGATGTCACAGGACTTGGAATTCGCCTCCATCCACCACGTGATGGTGCGGGTAAGTTCTTGGAAAACATCGTCTGGTATGGATGAGAGAAGCGGCGCGGCAAAGCGCCAAGAACGAGCCGCTTGATCATCCTTGCTCCACTCCTGGAGTGCCTCCCGCCAGCGGCCCACGGGCCACACGCCTTCCTTCGACAGATCGCATAACGCGTAAAGACTGTGAAAGAACCTGGTCCGACAAACATCGCCCCAGGTGTCCTCGTAGAATGGTCGCCGTTCCGGCGGTGGCTTTGTCAACCAGCGCACAAGTTCGTGTCGCTTCCTGGGGGCGATATCGACGTCTCGGTTTTCCTCGTAGTCTGGGTCACCGGTACCGCTCATCCAGCTTGAGAATTCGTCGCTTTGGTCGGTGGCAACTCT
Source organism: Geothrix terrae (assembly GCF_022808775.1). GTDB lineage: Bacteria > Acidobacteriota > Holophagae > Holophagales > Holophagaceae > Geothrix > Geothrix terrae. The sequence continues at coordinate 132,711 of NZ_JAKZLA010000009.1, read as the reverse complement.
CCACTCAGGATTGGCCTCCGACAAGGCTTTCAATCGAACACTGGCTTCCGACCCCAACGTGATGCCCGAAGTGTTCAGTTTCGCCAAGTGAAGCCACACCGACCGATCGACAATTTCTTGCCAACTCATACTTTCGAGATTTTCCTGATACATCTTGCGAGGCGGCCCCAACAAGATGGCCTCTTCCAGCCTTGCTTGTGTCTGTGAGGCGAGGTGATTCCCCTGAAGCACCATGAGGCGCATGACCTCTCGTTTGGAATCCACGGTCCACATCCACCACGCATCGTCCGCTAATAACCATTCCACCCATTGATCTGGTGAAACGCAGCCATCCTGGCTGGCCGCAAATAATGCAAGGCGCTTGAAGGTCGGATAGGGAATATCGAACCAGGCTTGGGCGATTCGCGTTGCACGGTCTGGATCTGTATTACGAACCGCTAGCCAACTGTCGCGAAGGAGTTCGATTAGAGTCACCCAATCTCGGAAGCCACGGTTCTGCCAGTGTGGAGAAATCGAAGGTAGGTCCCAGGGAGATCGGTCGTTGCGGTCTTCGGCCTCGCCGAGCTCGCGAAGGAGGTCAAGGGCATCCCGCAACAGGTGCTGGATGTCTTCGAGGAGGAGGGGCAAAGATCTTTGCCAGTGTTCATCCGCGAAATCACGAAGGGCCGAATGGACATGGTCGGCAGCTAAGACGAGTTCCCAGTCCACAAGCTGGCGGAAACTCCTTGGCGCATCGGTTGGTATTTCTTCCTCACTCCATCGGAAGGGTTTCTTAAGGGCGATCCTTGGCGCGAGAAATTCACGTAATTCCAGCCGAAGCGAGGCATTGAGGCCTTCTCGTTTCAGGCGGTCCTTCCATTGGTAGAGGCCAAACTCACCCCTGAATGACTGGATACGCCCGGTCAGCAGCAATCGCCACAGGGTGCCGAGCATGGCATCCGGGATGGCATTGGGGGCCTGCGTCCGCACTTCGTCCAATTCTGCCGTTTTGCCTTCCTGTTTCAGGCGGGAGAAGCGGTCAAGTTCCTGCTCGATAAGAAGCCCCCAGCGGGGATGCAGTTGCCCCCCTCGTTGGGCCACCCAATGGATCAATTTCGGGTCGTTCAAGTGACGCAGGAGCCAGCGTGCCAGGTGGAACATTACGGCGTCCCATCCGCCTTCCTCGGTGCCACCAGAGACCAGAGTCATCCGGGGTGCCAAGAGATAAGGTGCGGGGCGGCGAATCATACTGAAGGCTAGCTTGGTGCCCACCTCTGTACGAGGTGGGACTCCGAAACGTGCCAGGTCCGCGTGGCGGAACCGCTCCTCCGAGAATGCCTCCAGCCACTCCAACGACGGCGCCGGGTTGAATTCCGCGAAGCGCTTGGCGGGCAAACCCGTATCGTCTGCCATCGCCCAAAGCATGCGCCCCACAAAATCGTCCTGTTTCGTGCTGGCGGAGGGTCGTGTGATCGCGTAATTGACCACGATGCGCTCCCTGCCCAGGGTGCCGTTGCTCCAAGTTGCAGCCCAGGCCTTCAAGGTCTCATGCAGTGCGAAGTGGCTGTTCGCGGGATCGTAGAGAATGGGGACAACACCCTTGGCTTCCCACTCTGTGGTTTTGAGGGCTTCCTGACCTGGTGCGCAGTCGCCGAACGCGTAGGCCTGGGGGGTCGCTTCCCCCAACATGCGATCCGCTGCGAGGGCATCCATCATGTAGCGCAGCACCGGGTCATTGATGCTGTACCCAACGAAGCAGACCACAAAATTCCGAAACAACTCACTGACGAAGCGCGCCGCCCAGCGCTCGGTGAGGTACGCCAATCCGAAATCACCACTCGTGACCACCAGCCGATTCAGGGCACTTTCGTCCGGGCGTTGGGGCAGAGCCCCATGCAGGTAGACCAGTCCATTCCATCGGCTGTTCTTGGGAATGGGGAGCATCGGTGCGGCATAGGTTTGGATCGACTGCTTGGTGCGCTTGGCCGCCGCTTCGAACACTCGGTCGAAGTTTGTCGTCACCAAGCGCAGGGCACCCTCTTGGCTCCGGGCCAACTGCAAAAGCGCCGCATGGGTGTCGATAGCCCCCTTTCGGCGTAGCTTGGGTTTCAGGACCTCGGCCAGTTTGGTGCGAACGGCCAATCGCTGGCCGGGAAGGCGCCGCTCAAGCAAATCCAGGGCGGCGTCGTACCGGTAGATTTCGTAGGCTCCCTGCTCCATTGCAGTTGGTTTCGTTCCAACCTCGCGATAGATCCCATCAACCAGCCCCTGAAAACCGGGCAGTCCGGCAGGGTATGAAATCCCCGCGCCGCAGAAGAACGCCACGCGTCCCTCTTCCTGGGCCTGTAACAGCGCTTCGGGAACGTCAGGACCCTGGGCGATGAACTGCATGGTCAGGCCGAGGCGAACATCCGCTCCAGCGTGGCCGGGAGCAGGGCAGCATTGGATTGGCGGATGGCGGCATGCTTGGCTTTGAGGTCAAAGTGGCAATCAAACAGGGCGTCGATACGGGCCATTTCGCTCCGCGGCGGAAGCAAAATCGCCCTTGAAAGAATGTGCTCCGGTTGAATTCTGAGCCTGCGGTCGCCGACTCCTTTCGTCGACGCTCGCATTTCATGCCAATCGTTTTCGGACATGAACAAAGTCATGAGGAACTTCGCAGATGCGAGATCCTCATTGACATCGAAGGTGGGGAACTCGTTGGAGACATAGCATCCATCGAATTTGTCAGGTACCAATGCATACGCCCCTTCAAAAGCGAATAGACGACTATATATGAACTGACCGGATTTGATCCGGTACAGGGTCTTGGCGCTGGTGGTCGCTCCTTCAATAGGGGCCTTTCCAAAAATGCCTTTTGCATAGCTCAGAATGCCTACGTTTGGGTAGGATCGATTTATATCCACCGTCTCTGGACATAGCGCCATTGCAGCAATGTCAGCGATGGTTCTCTGTCGCCAGCCAGATATCTGTCGCTGTTCACCGCTTATATCGAAGCGAGTCGCCATCGTTACCAGTAGGCGCAAGGAGTCCTTTTCGACGGCGTCCAGATGCGCTTCGATCTGCCGGGTTCTCTCGGCCAAGACCTCGAGTTGGGCGTACAGGGATTCTTGCTTGTCGTAAGGAGGAAGCCGGATTTCCTGGCTGAGGAAGCGATCTTCTTTGATTCGCACCCTGTTGGTAGTTCCTTCGCTGGAGGCTTTGCACAACTCCACAAACGGAGCGGACCGAACCAGCCAGCCAAGAAAACCAGGATGGCATCGGGAGGGGTCTTTGAAGTCGAAGGATGGGAAATCATTGCTGACGATGGCGCCATCCAATTCTGGAGGAACCAAGCCGATGGCACCGTTCCGGGCATCAATCTTGGACAGTATCAACTGATTGGTGCGAGCCACACGACGGGGCGTGAGAACCTCGCCTCCGCGCACCTTCCTCCGACTGACGACGCCTTTCCCCCAAAGCTTAATCGTGACTTCGTGATATTCGGCGTCTGGATCAATGATGGCAGGCTCATCGGATCGGCGGAGCAGATCCCCTAGAGCGACTTTCGTCCACCTGCTCATGCCTCGACCTCGGCCACCAGCTTCTCAATCTCGCTCAGTAGGCGCATAACCTCGGCTTCCTGGCTGCGCATGGAAGCGACCAGGGCTTTAGGATTTGCATGTTCAAGGCCGGCTCGGGTGTTGGGGTTCTTCAGGTCGAGGTTATAGATGGGCCAGTAGGCGACATCCCCCTCCGCCTGGGCCGTTCTGGCGGCTTGATCGTGGGCTTGCTGTTGCCGTTTGAGGTCGCGCAAGGAGGCGGGCCGGTCGCCCGTGGAACCGATGGCGGTTGCGAGTTGCTGTTCAAGCTCGCGGATGGACCTGGACAAGCTGGCGCTGGACGATCGTTCTGCCTCGGCCTTTTCCCACAGGGGTGTGGCCGATTCCAAAGCCGTGGCACGCTTGGCGGCGAAATCCACCTTCCAGGCCTGGGGGCCTTCCTCGCGAGCCTTCAACCAATCCAGAACAGGCGCGAACTCCTCGAACTGCAAAGGAGCCGTCTTGCTGTATTTCTTGCGCCCTTCCGGAAGAGGCAGTTCGTAATACCAGATGTCTCGGGTGGGGCCGCCGGCTTCGAAGAACAGCAGGTTGGCGGGAATGTCGGTATAGGGCGCAAAGACCCCCTGGGGTAGCCGCACGATGGTGTGAAGGTTGAAGCTCTTGAGCAGCTCTTCCTTGATCCGACCACAGACGCCATCACCGAAGAGGGTTCCATTAGGAACGATCACGGCGGCTCGCGCAGTACGTCCCACGCTGGTGGGCTGACGGTGCAGCTTGCGCATGATGAGCTGAAGGAAGAGCAGCGCCGTTTCCGCCGTCTGGCGATCGTCAGGGAAGTTGCCCTGGATGCCCTTCTCCTCCTCGCCGCCGAAGGGGGGATTGGTGAGGATCACATCCACCCGATCCTTCTCACCGATCTCCGTGAGCTTGAATCGTAAGGCGTTATGGGGATCGATCTGCGGGGCGTTGAGGCCGTGCAGGAGGAGGTTCATCTGGCAAAGCAGGTAGGGGAGGGACTTGGGTTCGCAACCCAGAAGCGAGCGCTCCTGGAGCGTCTTGCGGTCTTGGACAGTCTTCACCTGGGCGGCCAGGTGGTTGTAGGCCTCCACCAGGAAGCCGCCGGTTCCCGAAGCTGGATCCAGGACCGTTTCGCCGAGCTGTGGGTCGGTGACGGCCACCATGAAGCGCACGACGGCGCGGGGCGTGTAGAACTCGCCGGAATCCCCGGCAGCGTCCCGCATTTCCCGCAGCATGGATTCATACAGGGCGCCGAGGGTGTGTAGTTCCTCGCTGGAGGTGAAGTGGATGTCGGAGACCTTGTTGATGACATCCCGCAGCAGATAGCCGCTCTTCATGCGGTTATCCACGCCCTTGAAGACCGTGGCAATCACCTCGCGGCGATCATCACCATTGGCGTTGGTGAGCTGCCGAAGGTACGCGAAGAGGCCCGCTCCCTTGGTGGCATCGGGGCGAATGGCCTCATCCTGGTTGATAAAGGCCAGCAGCTCATCTCCGGTGATGCCCTGGGGATTGATGGCCCAATCCCGCCAGCGATAGGGCGGATCGATGGCCGGGCGGAACTTCTTTCCGCTGAGGGTGGCTTCATCCTCGCGCTGGCGCTCCAGGTCATCCAAGAACTTCAAGAACATGATCCAGGTGAGGAGGGGTAGGCGGTCGAGGTCGCCGTTCAGACCCTTGTCCTTGCGCATGATGTCCCGGGCGGACTTGAGCAAACTGCCCAGGGCCTGGGTGGTGGTCTTGGGGGCATCTTTGGCTTTACGCGGCATAGAGAGCGGCCTGGAGAGCATTCACGGCGGCGCGGAGTTTCTCGGCGCCCCCGAAGAGGTTGAGGATGTCGCCCAGCGTTCCATGGGAAGAGATGGGCGGGACGTGCAGCACATCGGGCAGCACAAACTGGGCGTCGCCGTGTTCGGCGTACTTTTCCAGAAGTTCTTCCAGAATCGCACGGGCCTCCGGGGCGTACTGGTCGAAGAAGTCCATTCGCTCGGATTTAAGTGCCTGCGCCCGTTCACGCCGGGTCTTCAGGGGGGCGTTGAAGGCCAGATGGCAGAGGAGGTCGAAGGGGTCGGCCTCCGGCTGGTTCGCGGACTCGGCCAGCGCCTGAAAATCCACACCGCGTTCCGCCAGCTTCTGGATGATCTCGGCCCGCTTGACAGGATCAGCCCATTCGGCCCGCAGCGCCGGAGCCGTGGCGCATAGGGATCGAACCTTGTCGGCGGCATAATCGGTGTAACGCACCACCCGGAGCTGTTTGCCGTCTGGATCCAGCTCATAGACCAGGTGGGCCGCGATCTCGACTTGTCCGCCGTCGTAGTAGAACTTCCGGCGATCGGTGTACGCGGGCTCGATAACTTCGCCTGCCCGGCTCTCAGGGTTGTCCTCCGCATCACAGGCTTCGGTGATGACGGTAGTCTCTGTCACCGTGCCCTCTGCATCAGTCTCATCTTCCGTGACGCGGACTGGGTCCCCATCGAAGGAGGGATCTGCGAACAGGCGCGTGGCACTGCCGGTATAGTCCACGATGTTGAACCAGAGCTTGCCGTAGTCGTCACGGACCCGGGTGCCGCGGCCTACGATCTGCTTGAATTCGCTCATGGAATTCACGATTCGGGCCAGCACTACGTTCTTGCAGGTGGGGGCATCCACGCCTGTGGTCAGGAGCTGGGATGTGGTGAGGATGGTTGGCGTGGTGGTGTCCACGTCCTGGAATCGTCCGAGATGGCCCTTGCCGATGTCGCCTTCGTCTGAAGTGACGCGGCAGACATAATCCGGGTACTGGGTGACGAGATCCGCGTTGAGGTTGTTCAGGCAGCCCCGCATTTCGCTGGCATGTTCCTGGTCCACGCAAAAGATGATGGTCTTGGCGAAACGATCCGTGCTCTTTAGGAATTGGGTGAGATGCTTGGCGATGGCTTCCGTGCGAGCCCGAAGGGCCACCACACGCTCGAAGTCCTGGGTCTGATACTCCTCGTCGGGAATAGCGCGCCCGTAGCGGTCCAGGTCGCCCTGGCTGGGTCTCCAGCCGGCTGCGTCCCATTCCGTGATGACCCGGTGGACGCGGTAGGGTGCGAGGAAGCCATCCTCGATGCCCTGGCGCAGGCTGTAGGTGTAGAGAGGCTCACCGAAGTAGTTGTACGTATCCCGGTTGTCTTCCCGCAGGGGGGTGGCCGTCATACCGAGCTTGAAGGCCGGTTCGAAGTAATCGAGGATCGCTCGCCACGAGCTGTCGTCCCGCGCGCTGCCCCGGTGGCATTCGTCCACGATCACAAGGTCGAAGAAATCGGGTGAGAACTGTTTGAAGAGACCATCCCGGCGCTCGTCTTCGGCCAGAGCCTGGTAAATGGCGAAGTACATTTCCCGGCTCTTCAGCACCTCACCTGATTCGATCTTGCACCGGGCATCGCCAAAGGCCGCGAAGATGCCGTCCTTGGGCTGGTCCACCAGAATGTTCCGGTCGGCCAGGTAGAGGATTTTGGGGCGGCGATACTCGCCGGTGCGGTTCCATCGGGCGTTCCAGAGCTTCCAGCAGATCTGGAACGCGACGGCCGTCTTACCTGTGCCGGTAGCCATGGTCAGGAGCATCCGGCTCTGGCTCTTGATGACTGCCTCAACGGTTCGGTTGATGGCGATTTGTTGGTAGTAGCGCTCCCCTTTGCCTACCGAATGGTTGCCGGGTTCGAGGATCCGTTCGGCTGTTCCATCAGCCAGTCCGATTCCCTGTTGGTAACGACGCCAGAGTTCATCAGGTGTGGGGTAGCTCGTCAGATGGGTTTCTAGCCCCGTGAAGTAGTCGAACTCGATGATGTCTGGGCCATTGGTCGCATAGGCGAACTTCAGGCCCAGCATCTCCGCGTAATCCTTGGCCTGTTGAAGTCCGTCTGACGCGGATTTGTACTCGGCCTTTGCCTCCACAACGGCAATGGGGAAGTCCCGCCGGAAGCGGAGCAAGTAGTCCACTCGTTTGGGGGGACGCCGAATGAACCCTTTACCCACGGGAACAATCCGGCCATCCGTGATGGATCGCTGCTCTGCGATGGAGTGAGGCTCAGAATCCCAACCCGCCGCCTGCAGGAGGGGCACGACGTGCTTTCTACAGGTGTCGGCTTCGGTGGGCATGATGAGTTGACGACCATCTCAAAGGTGAATGAATTTCCTAATCACCTTATCTTCAATTAGATGGGGAATGGAAACCTATTCGCCCATCTCGTCCAGACCTCATACCTCACTCAAGGGGGATTGTTGTGAAGTTCTCACGGTTCGCCCTTTCCTACTTTGAATCACTTGGGTTGGCCCAGTGAGTGACAGAAAGGTGACAGGAGTCGTGTTAAGGATGAACTGCCTAGAGAGCGATCCGGGCGCGAACTCTCGGATCCTTAACTCAGAGCACTTTCTGGCGCCCAAAGGCCCCCGAGAATTCCGCAGATCCAGGGATTCCGTAGGTGAAAATTGGCTCAATCACCCCGGAATGGTCGATGTTCAAATCTTGTTTGGTCGGGTCTCAGCCTACGGGCTGGCGGGTTCTCGTAACTTAATCAAAAGGGCCGACATGCAGTCGGCCCTTTTGATTGGTAGTGCAGTGAATCCTTCAGACTGATCGTCGGCCAGAAAATTCCCGTTTCAGGGAATTCTGCAGGGATTTCTCTCATTTCAAGGGCAACGGACCAAGGAACGGAAACCAGTAAGCGCGCCCCAGGCTGTGTTTCCGGGCACAGACAGTCTGAATTCCCTATACATCGGAGCAGGGAATTTCGAGGCCAGAGCAGGGAATACAGGGAATTGGACAAACCCCACCATCAGGGCTGTTCATGGCGCTGCCTTCGAAGTGGAATGCGATGTCGCGCCATTTCCTCGATCTGGGTGGCCATTCTATGCGGCTGGCAGAGTGTCGACATTTCCAGTGCGAAGATCATCCAGGAAGTCGGCCCACGGATCAGTGAGGCCAAGTTCTCTGGGGGCGAAGAGCATCGGTTGCACCGGAGTTCCACAAGCGCTTTCGGCTTGGACCCCGGGCCTTTCGGCGCGGTCAATCATGGTTGTCTCCGGAGGGCCGGGTTAACCGGCAAAGGAGGGTTGTCCCAAGGTGATGAGCACCTTGGATGCAATGAATTACGCGACTATTTCTGTAACCCTGTCAAGTGGCCACCTCTAACGACTTGGGGATTCCTATCGCCGGGCTTTCCCGGGATCTGTTGCAGCGTTCGCCAGAATCGCCCCGACACCGGCCCCGATCAGGCTCGAGATCCAGGCAGCATTCATAGCTTCGTCTACTTCCGCCGCCAGAGATCGAATGGCCGGGCGCCCAGGAGGATCGACACGCGGTTCTCGTGCTGGGAGGCGGAGCCTCGATGGAGGTGCACCCGGCCGGCAGATAGCTCCATGAAGAATTCCCGGAAGCCGGTTCTGGCCACCAGGCCCAACCCTTCGATGCGCAGGCCATCGCCCAGGGTGGACGGCTGGTCAGAGGCCCGACCCAGGTCGAAGCGGGGGCCGATCTGCCAGCCCGTGCCCACCATTGAAGCCTTGGTGTAGGGCAGGCCGATCTTTAGGGCCGCCAAGTTCGGCATTAGGTAGGCGGCACTTCGGGTGCCGATGAAGGAATCGCTGCCGCCCGCGATCCACAGGCGATCCGGCGGCGCATCCTTCGACAGGGCCACTTCGGTGTCCACCATCAGTCCCCAGTTGGAACTCAGGGGCTGGTGGCGTTTGGCCCGGGCATAGCTGCGCCAGTACGGGTAGGCCTCGCCTTCCACGGAGAGGCTCCGATCCGCCGAAAAGCGCAGGAGGGTGCCTTCGGTGGGGATGGTGTGGAAGTCCAGATCGTCCCACTCCAGCCAGCCCCTCACCACCGTTGCATTCGGCGTGTCGATGTCGGTCCCTGCGCGGGTGAAGGTGCCCCTGTGCTGGAAGGCCGCGAGGCCGAAGCGGGCTCGATCCTCCTTGCCCCAGCGCAGGATGGCCTCCACGCCCAATTCCTTCCGGGTGAAGCGCGAGGCTAGGTCCGCCATGGGCTCCACGAACAGGACGCCGCCACGCACGTCGTTTTGCGACCAGGAGCCGAAGGCCCCCAGCGACAAGGCCGGAAGGGAGGGGAAGCTCCAGGCCACGTGTCCCTCCAGGCGCTTCTGGAGGTTGTCGGCCACCGCTTCGATGGAGCCGCTCTCGCCGCCGCCGAAGAGGTTCCGGCCTCGCATAAGGACGCCGCCGTGCGGGCCCCAGTCACTTTCGTAGGCCAGGGTGAGGTTCAGCAGGGTGGGTTGGCTGCCCACGGGGCGGAGGTTGAGGACAAGGCCCTCTTCGCGCTCTTGGAGGCGCGTCTCCAGCCGCTGAATGCCCATGCGGTCCTGGGCGCGTCCCAGCACCTCCTCCAGTTCCGAGGCGCGAAGCGCCTGACCTTCCAGTCCCTGGGCAATGGCATGGGTAGGGGCTGCCACGGGGCCAGGCTCCACTTCGACGCGCACCAGGCGGGGCTCACGCACCGCGAGGGTGAGCACCCCATTGGCGAAACCGCTGCCCCGCAGATCTAGCATGGCTGCGCCCTTGCCGACGGCCTCGGCGAGGAGTTCCTGTTCAGCCAGTCCGAAGCGTGCGGCGTGGAAGGGCTGCCCCGGGACCAGGCCCCGCTCATGCAGGCTCTGGGCCACTCGGGCCTTGTAGGCCGTGGCCCAGTCCGCGGGCAGGTCCAACTGTACCCGCCGGATGAGATCCGCAGGCTCCCAGTGGAAGGTCGCCTCGCCTTCAGGAGTGGCGGGCAGGTCCACCCAGGCCCGGTCCAGAGGCAGCCTCCGGTGGGCGCGGCGGAGCAGGCGCCAGAGGTCGGCGCGGCACCAGGGACCGGCGGCCGGTCGGGTGTCTGCCAGCAACCCAGCCAGATCAGGATGGCCGGGGCCATCCACCCTCAGGGTGGCTGCGGCCGGAACCCCGGCATCCGACATCAGGAGGGACTCCAACTGGGGCAGGGCGCCACTCAGGGCGGTCGCGCCAGCCTCGAAGAGCAGGGACTCCTTGCCCCGGTAGGCGAACTCGTCCACCTTGTCGGTCTCGGGCCGGATCACCAGATCCGAATTCGCCTCGCTCCGCGCTTCGGTGACCCGCATGGCCAGGTCGAGGCTGCGGTCCAGCAGGGCTAGGATGTCGGAAGGTGGTGTGGCATCCCAGGTGCGCCCGATGTTCACGGCGAGGATGCGAGCGCCGGGAAAGGCCGAGCGGGCTGCCATGGCGGGCAGGTTCTCCACTAGGCCGCCGTCCACCAGGCGCTCATCGCCGATGGCTACGGGGGCCAACAAACCCGGAATGGACATGGAGGCCTTCACCGCATCCACCAGGTCCCCCTGGGCCAGAATTCGGGCCTCGCCCCGCGTGAGGCTGGAAGTCACAATCCGCAGGCGTGAACCAAGCCGGTCGAAGTCCGAGCCACCCAGCGCCTGAGCCCGGGCCAGGGTTTCGAACAGGGCGATCCGCAGGCGGCGCGCTCGGTCCTCGCCGGGCACAAGGATGGGTCGACCGCCGACGAAGGAGAGTCCCATCAAGGTGCCGTGCCGTTCTTCGTCCTCGGAGGCGCTCAGGCCCGGCGTCCGCCGTCGATCATCGAGCACCAGGGAGTAGTCCCGGCGCAAGAAGATCCGCTCGGCCCCGACCCCACCGAAACCGCTGGCGTAGAGCGCCGCCGCGAAGCTGCCGGCGCTGGTGCCCACGATTCCCTCGGGGTGCCAGCCTTCCTCCTCAAGGCGCCGCAGCACGCCGGCATGGGCCAAGCCCTTGGCACTCCCGCCCCGCAGAGCCAGCACGAGGGGGCGCTCGCCGGGGGCGTGGAGCACCGGCAGGAAACGGAACCGCTGGTCCGGTGGACTCACGGTCAGCGCGAGGCGTTCCTGGGCCTGCGCCCCGAAGCAGAAACTCAGGAAGAGGATGGCAAGGAAACTTCGCATATGGATTTAGAGCCCGAACCAGCGCTTGATCTCCACCCGCGCCAAGTCTCGGCGATTGGCCGTCTTGGGCAAGTCAGCCATGTGTCCGGACCTGGATTCCTTCAGTTCGACCAGGCCCTCCACCAGATGGGGGGCGCTGCGCAGGACGTGTTCGAAGGCGGCCTTGGGCACCTCCACCAGCTCGCAGACCGTCGCAGCCACCACTGTGGCCCGGCGGGGGGCGCCCGTGAGCAGGGACCCTTCGCCGAACCAGTCCCCGGGACCGAGTTCTCCGATCCCCTCCCAGAACAGCCCGGTGTAGGGCTCGAAGCGCTCGACCACCTTCATGGCCTGAAGAGTGCCGGCCATGACCATGAATAGGGATTCGCCCGGATCCCCTTCCCGGATTACTCCCTCGCCTGGTTCCGTCCGGCGCAGGACCACACGTTCCTTGAGCTCCTGGGCCAACTCTCCCGGCAGCCCGAAGCGTTCCAGGATGTCCTCCAAGACCCCGTCCTGGAGCAACACTGGGTGGGTCCTGGTGGGGGTGGGCCCGTGAGGTCCCAGCAGAGGCACCCCCAGGCGGTTCAACACCGTCTGGGTTAGGCGCACCGCCTGGAAGTTGGCGGCCCGGCCGTGACGCCAACCCAGGGCCCAGAACCGAATCTCTAACACCACCCCGCCCATGTCGAAGCTGTGGGATCTGACCTCGGGCTTGTGGTCTGGAGGGTGGGGGATGCCACCCAGGGCCTGCTCCAGGGCCGCCAGAGTGGCTACCATGGTGTCGTGGGGCGCCACGGTCACCTTCAGGGTGCGCCGGTGCAGACCGGAAGGGGCATAGAGGTTGGTGACCACCGCCTGGGCGAGGATCCGGTTCGGAAAGATGCTGGTGTCGCCGTTCTCGGTGATGATCTGGACCGTGCGCCAGGTCATGGCATCCACGCGACCGATGAAGGTCTCTTGACCGCTGCCGCCCCTCAGGTTGCCTGTGACCTCCACCCAGTCGTCCACGCGGAACGCCGGGGCCAGGCTCATAGAGACGCCGGCGAACAGGTTGCCCAAAGTCTCCTGCATGGAAAGACCCAATACCGCGGCGGCGATGGCACCGGTGCTCATCAGGGTGCCCAGGTTCACGCCTACCGACTTGTGAAGCAGGAACACGGCGGTACCCAAATACAGGGTCACCACCACCAGATCCCGGGCGAACCCAGGGGTGGAGGTGCGCCAGTGGCTCAACAGCGGGTCCAGCAACACGTGGGTGAAGACCCGGATTCCCAGATAGGAGCCCAGAGCCCAGACCACAAGCTCACGCACCCGCACCAGCACAGGGTAGCCGTGGCCATCGCCCAGTGCTGAGACGGCCAGAACGCCTGCCGTCAGTAGCAGGCCAATGGCCACCCATCGCCGCCACGGGCTGACAACGGTCCTCAAATCCCTGAACACGGCTGGACCTGGCTTACAGGAACAGAATGACTGACGTATACGCCCAGGTTCTCCAGCACCTTCTTGCCCGAGTCTTCCACCTGGTAGTCCGAAGGCAGTTCGAAGGCTGAGGGAGGGATGGGCCCTTCTTCGATATGAGTGGTGAGGGTGGTCGTCTGCCCGGCAATGGGTAGTACGATGCAGTACTTCAGCGCGAGGCCTTGCACTCTGGTCAGTTCTTCACCGGCTTTGAGGAGTGGGGCAGCATTGGTCTGTGGCTGGCCGATGACGTTATGAAGCCTGAGAAAGCGCTGATAGGGGATCGCGGGAACCGGAGGAGTGATCGACGGATCGTTGCTGGTCTCGATGGTCGTCGGGCCCACGACGATCTTCCACTTGTGGCACTCGCGGTCGAGGATGATCTCAGAACCTTGGTCTACCACGGAGACGGGAGCATCGTTGGCACCCAACGCCTTCTGAATCAAGGGAGGCAGGTTCTTCAACTTCTCTCCAAGAACCTTCGCTGCAATTTCAAGGTCATCCCAGTTCATCTTCTGGATGAGCTTCTTGTCGTGATCGATGTGGTAGGAAACTCCCTGGGTGAAATCGACCAGAAAATCCACTTGGTTTCCAGGTTGGTTGATACGCATGTATCGGGACGACCAAAGCTGGATCTGTTCCCATTCATGACCGTGACCCACGCCGGTCTGGGTCAGTGTGAGATCGGCTGCCAGGAGGCTGGCGGCGGAGAGCATGATCGCAAGAATCGACGGCAGAACTGTTCGCATGAGCGTCCTTTTTTTTTGAATCCAGATGGCATTCCCTGCCCTTGCCTCAGGGCCAGGGAACCGTGTTTTCGCTTTCCCTAGAACCTGCAGGTGGTCCGAATGCCTGCTTCACGCCGGACGCATCGGGGGGCACCGTCCTCTAGGCGGTCCCTGTTACTTAGATCTTGAATCTCGCTCGGCGCCTTAGCGGCCTGCACAGGAACGAGGGATCCCTGAACCATCATCCCGTTCAGGTCCACGAACATCGTGATGACGTTGGAGACAGGCCCCGCATCCACAAGGAAACGTACTGTGGGACCGGTACTCCGAGACGAGACGCTGCGAAGGGCGAGGTTGGCCCGCTCCCTGTCCTGGTCCCTGGCCTGCGGCTGCTTGGGAACTCTCCTGGTCGCCTGCATCCGTTCAGCCGCCCGGTCGCCTTGACCAGGAGGCTGAGCGGTGAGGCTGGAAGCGGCGGCCAGGGCCGAGGCGATCAGCGGCAGAAACCTCAATCCACGGATTGGGAGTCCCCCTGGGGTACGCTGAAGGCCGCGCCCCCTGTTCCTTGCCAGAGTTCCCTCATGAATCTCCCGCACAACTCACCTCCCAATCGGGTCGGTGCGATCAGAGCAGGTAAGATGCCAAATGGAATTCGATTTGTAACTATAAATATTTAAATGTTTATAAAAGACAAAAGCCAAGCACTCACGAGTCAATCCATGATTTGAGGGTTTCATTTCGTCTTAACGACTTTATTTCGTCACGGGAAAGTCTTTCATCGTGGCCACGAGCCATGACCGGGTTCAAGTCGTTTGGGAATGGGGGAATGGCTGGTGAGACGTTAGGTAACCCACTGCCGCGCTTCCTAGAACTTCACAAGCATGGCGAGGGTGAGGCGACTCTCGGTCTTGCGAAGGTCTGGGGTCCATCCGGCCACGGCCGAACCCGGTGCGCCCTGGTTGCCGCCGGGAGGTGTCACGCCACCGGGGCCTGAGAAGTAGGGCACGTTGGCGCCGCGGCGGTTGAACTCTCCGCGGAAGGTGATCCACTGGTTCGGCATGACGTCGTAGGTGAGAGACCAATCCCAGGCATGGTAGGTATCCCCGGGGTTCTGGGTGAAGTACGGGGTGCCCGAGGCGGCGGTGGCCCCGTTGATGGGTGGCATCAGCACCAGGTAGCGACCGGGGTTGGTGATGGCGCCGCCGCCCAAGGTGAGGGCCTGGCGGTCATGGTCGAACCAGAAGCGCTGGTAGAGCATCCACCCGACGAAATACTGTTTGGGGTTGTTTGGATCGTGGCTGTTCCGGCTCACGCCACCGCCCTGTTCGTCACCGAGGTCGAAGGTGAAGGACGTAGCCATCTTGGAAAGGAGATGCTCCGGTTTGTCCCAGTACTTCCACTCGATGCTGTTGTCGGTGTGGCGCCGCGTGCGCTTCTGGTTGCCGAGGGTGTCGGCCCCCAGGAAGTAATCATTGGAGATGAAGCACCAGTTCCCGTTGGGCCGGTAGGTCACCGATCCGCCGATGCCCGGGGTGTTGTTGAAGGTGTTGTAGGACTGCCAGCCGTTCGTGAGCCACAACTCCAGCTTCAGCTTGTCGCTGGGAAACAACTGGACGCGGATGCCGTTGAAGAACCAAGGTGTGTTGGATGACACGTACGAGGGCTGATAGGCCCAGTTATCGAAGTTGTAGTAGCTGAAGAGGCCGATGTAGGACATGAATATGCCGGCATCGAGGTTGAGACCGTTCATCACATTGAAGTGGTAGCCACCGTAGGCCTCGGATACGTAGCGATAGGCGTTGTCCGTTTGCCACTGGCCGTTAGCAGTGCTGGCATCGTTGCGTGGCGTCATGGTGGAGTACAGGCCGAACTGGGTCATGAGCCGTCCTCGCACGTTCTCCCAGTGGAAGTCCCCACCGATGCCCAGCTGCTGGACGTGCACTTCGTTGGTGCGGCCAAGTTCGCTGGAGCCCCCCAGAGTATGGTCCTTGGGGTGGTTGAAGTCGTAGACCAGGTTCAGGTCTGCCCGGAACTCGCCGGTGAAATATTTGGAATCGAGAATGGCGTCCTTCTGGCGACTGTTCCCGTTGAGCCATGTGAAATCGGCGAACGCAAATGGCTCGGCGGGCTTGACCAATTGAGCGGCCGGAGCCGCGGGAACCGGTGTCGCCTGAGGCGTTGCGGCGGTTTGCGCCATGCTCGGAAGCCCGACAAGGATGAGTGGCAGAAGGGGGGTTTTCATCACGGCTCCAACACAGGCGCCAAACGCCAGCCGAACAAGGTGCCCATGGCCAGCGTTAAAGCAGCGCTAAAATGGAGCTAGATCTCGTAAAGATGGCATTAGGAACATGACTCTTCATGAGTTCTTAATGCCGAACGCCCGCATCCCAACACCGCCTTAACGCGCGGACGCCGACACTTGATTCGTTTGGAGGGGAAGGGTGACTACCTCGATACCAGCCCACCTTCGCCTGGCGGGCCAACCTCTTGGATTTCGAACCGAAGGGTTTCGGGAAAAGTGGTTTGCAGATCTCCATCCTGCCCCGATGATGTAACCCCGAAGAAGGATGTCCCATGCAAGACGACCACGTGACACCCCCCTCCCACCATGGCCGGAGTCCGAATCAGAACGCGGCGGGAGAGAAATTCGCGGGTCACCGCAGGTGGCAAGGTGTATCTCGCAAACTGATGGTGCTCCAGGGGCTCCGTCGTCGATTGGATCAGCTGGCGCAAGAACGCGACGAGCTGCGACTCGTGCTGCACATCAACAAGCTTCTTCTGAACAACCTGGACCCAGAGCAGCTTTTCGTGGCCATCTCGTCGGCCTTATGGGAGCGCACGCACCACGATTTCATGACCCTGAGCACACTGGAGTCGAAAGGTACCATGGAGCGTCTTCGGCTCTTGGACTTCACTCGCTCTCGGGGGCAGTTCAGAATTGGCGATCAGGTCCCTGAATCCCTGGAGTTGGCTAGCAGGGCCCTGGACACCAAGCAGATCGATATCCTCGATCCGGCGCGGATCGCCGCTCTTCAACCGCCTGAGCTTGCCCGACTGCTACAGCAGGAGCACATCCAGTCCATCTGCCTCATTCCCTTGCACTCCAGAGGCAAAGCGCTCGGGGTGATCAGCCTTGGGAGCCAAAAGGAGAATGCCTTCCAGGGCCCCACCTTGCGTCTGCTGGAACTCGTGGCGGGCCAGATTGCCCTCGCCCTGGACAATGCCATGGCCTTCCAGGACATCCGCCACTCACACGATAAACTGGTGGAGGAAAAGCTCTATCTGGAAGAGGAAAGGGCCCAGGACTTCGCAACCCAAGAGATGGTCGGTGCTAGCCCATCTTTCGCAAAGGTCCTGCAGCAGATTGAAACTGTGGCCCCCTCCGACGCCACGGTCCTCCTGCTGGGAGAAACCGGAACTGGCAAGGAACTGCTGGCGCGAGCCATCCATGAGCGGAGCAAACGGAAGGAGCGCACCTTTATCAAACTCAATTGCTCGGCCATCCCCATGGGTCTGGTGGAGAGCGAGCTGTTCGGCCATGAACGAGGGGCCTTCACAGGAGCCATCGCCAGAAAGGTCGGCCGATTCGAGTTGGCCCACCTGGGTTCCCTGTTCCTGGACGAAATTGGTGACCTCCCCCTGGAGCTTCAGCCAAAGCTTCTACGCGCCCTTCAGGAGCGAGAATTTGAACGCCTGGGCAGCACCCGAACCCTTCGAGTCGACGTGCGGCTGATCGCCGCGACTCATCAGGACCTGGCACAGATGGTCGAGAATGGGACCTTCCGCCGGGACCTGTTTTACCGCCTAAATGTGTTTCCGGTCCGAGTCCCGCCGCTGCGTGATCGCAAGGAGGACATTCCCAACTTGGTCCGATATTTCACTCAGAAGTTTGCCAGGGCCATGGACAAGCGCATCGTGCGCATTCCTGCCGAAACCATGGAATTCCTGGTTCGATGGCCTTGGCCTGGAAACATCCGGGAATTGCAGAACCTGGTGGAGCGATCGGTGATCCTCAGCCCAGGTCCGGACCTGCATGTGCCCATGGGTGAGATGATCCTGCCGGCGGTCCACTCGCCAGTCGCCGCTGCCCAGACCTACGAAGACCTGGAACGCCAGGGCATCCTGGAGGCTCTGAAGGCGAGCGGGGGTGCGGTGGGGGGGCCCCACGGCGCAGCTGCGCGCCTTGGCCTGAAACGCACAACCCTGAATTCCAAGATGAAGCGCCTCGGACTCGATCGGCCCAAATGACGACATGAAGTCGCGAGACTTCATGTCGTCTCGCCAAAGCAGAATGGTCCATGAATGGAGTCGACAGGTACGAGCTAAATCGCATTGATTTAGCGATTTGAGTGCTATTGGAAGATTGGCATCGTGTGTGCTCAAGGGCTTCATGATTGGAGGCCCGAGGTGCCACGAATCCACGATGAAAAAGGGCACCAGGCCGAAAGGCGGGCCAGTGCTCCTCCGAGTCAAGCAGTGCGAACGCTGATTCGAGGTGTGGCGTTCCTGTGTGCTCTGCTTCTACTCCAGGCACTGCTCTCATGCAGGAGGCTCAATTTCACCGGCACCTCCCTGGAGGAGGATCGCCTCACCACCCTGAAGACATTCTGCATCGATAGCCAGCCAGATTCAGCGCTTTGCATCTGGAATATGCGGACCATTCCCTTCGAAGAGTTGAAGCCATTGGTGTCTGACCGACTCATGGAGAAGGGTTACCGGATGGCGCTGCCTCAGGAGGCGGATTTTCAAATTGTCCTGACCACGTTCACTGAGGAGTCGTCCCCACGCACCCGGGTTCCAGTCATGGAGATATTCGAGCGACACGGCGCACGAAAGCTCTGGTGGGGGCACGCCGAGATTCCTTACAAGCTGGATCCGAGACAAGGGGTGAGGAATCAACCCGCTTTGACGGGGCTGCTGGACCTCATACCACCCCACACTGAATCCGATCGCACCCCATCCCGCTCCATGCTTCGGGATTGACGCGAAGTGGTTCCTTCCTTGATCGAAGGTTCAAATTCTCTTCATGAATCGAAGGGTGAAGGGATCCTTGCTGCATGAGGCCTATGGGGCCTCGGGCCCTTCGGAACTCGTACGGGAACATGATCACTAGGGAGGTTGGGGAAGGACTTCCCATACGGCTCGTTCTACCCAGCCCGCTGTGCCTCCACTGCCTGGGTGAGCCGGAGGCATCGACGCCCTTCCTGGGCTGAAACACGGCATCTCTCACGCCGAGACACAATGACTCGCTTTGGCCGAGCCAACTGACGACATGAAGTCGCGAGACTCCATGTCGTCTCGTGGCGACGATGTCGTCTTCGGAGCAGAGGCAGGATCTGTTGATACAAATATTAATATAAAAAGAGTTAAAAAATTTGAACAAACTGGCATCAAGTGTGCGCATAGGGCTCCGTGAATGGAGGTTCTGTGTGCTGAGAATCCATGTTGAATCTGAACAAGAAACTGTGCGGCTGCGCCTAGAAGGGAAGGTCATCCATCCATGGGTGGACGAACTCTTCAGGGTGTGGATGGATGCCTCCCCCCGAATTCCCGGTCACTGGGAAGTAGTCGTGGACTTATCGGAGGTTTCTTTTGTGGATGCCCGTGGCAAAGCCATGCTCGCGGCCATGCGCCGAGCCGGGTGTTTGCTGCAAGGTCCAACTCCATTCATCGAAGCCGTCATTGAGGAAGTCGAATCCCTTTCCAAGGACTGACCTTTTCCCATTTCAGGAGAATTCCATGCAACGCAAACTTCTCATCCTATCTCCTCTGTGCCTGATCCTTGCCTGCGGGAGCCACCGGGAGGCCGTCGAGACCGCCAAGGTCAATATCTCGGTGGCACAGCCCACCCGTGTCCAGGAACTGGAACGCGTTGGCGTCAGCGGCACCCTGACGCCCCAGGGTGGATCCTCCATGGTGGCCTTTCAGGTGCCGGGCCGGGCGGTTCAGGTCCTTCTGAGGGAAGGCGAGCCAGTGCGGAAGGGACAGCTCCTGGCCGTCCTAGATGCCGAGAACCTCGCCCATGCAGTGGAAGCAGCCCGTGCCCAGGTGGCGGCTGCAAGGGCGGGAGCGGACCAGGCAGACCAGGAATTCCGCCGCATGAAGCAGCTGTTCGACACTCAGAGCCTAGCGCCCAATGATTTCGCAAAGTTTACTGCGGCCCGGGACGCCTCCCGCGAGCAGCTTCAGCAGGCGATCGCTGGGGAAGGCGTGGCTCGCAAGAACCTGGCCGAAGCCAGACTGGTGGCACCCATCAACGGTTTCATCGCGCGGCGGATGGTGGAGCCGGGCGTCATGGTGGGCGCAGGCCAGCCCGTCTTCGAAATCGCGCAGCTGGATCCCATTGAGGTGAACGTCGGAATCCCAGAAACCGACGTAAGGCTCGTGAAGGTGGGGCAGTCCGCCTCGGTCACGATTCCCGCTTTACCCGGCCGCCTCTTCCAGGGCCGCGTGCGGGTGGTGAACATTTCAGCCGATCCGGCGACGCGCACCTACATGGCTCGCGTCAGCGTCCCCAATCCGCAACGTGAGCTCAAGGTGGGCATGGTTGCCGAGGTCTCCATCACCGGATCGCAGCATTTGGACATGCTAACCCTGCCCTCCGAAGCCATCGTTCGGGATCCCCAAGGCGCCACCCAGGTATTTCAGTTCTTCCCCGATCAGCAGCGAGTCTACTCAAAGCGAGTGGAAGTGGGGGCGGTGTACGGGCGCAGCATCCAGATTCGATCCGGCCTTACAGGGAACGAATCCATCGTGGTGGCCGGCCAGAACACCCTGCGTAACGGCATGAGCGCCGAACCCGTCCAGGGGGGTAAGTAGCCATGAACAAAGCCATCAAAGCCTTCCTACGCTACCCGACCATCACGGCCATTCTCGTCATCATGGCCGTGGCGCTGGGGATTCACGCCCTGATGGGCATGCCTCGTACCGAGGACCCGAGCATCACCATCCGGACCGGTATCGTCGCCGCCATGTATCCTGGTGCCACCACGGAACAGGTGGAGAAGCAGGTCACCAAGACTCTGGAATCGCACATCTTCAAGTTCCAGGAAGTGCGTAAGGAGAAGACCTACTCCACCAGCCGACCTGGCCTCGCGATCATCAACGTGGAGCTGGAGAAGAATGTCAAGACTCCGGATGTGTTCTGGGCGAAGCTGCGCCACGAGATGAACCTGGTGAAGGCCACAGAATTGCCGGGCGAGGTGATGGGACCGGTGGTGGATTCGGATTTCGGAGACACCGTGGCCATGCTCATCTGCGTGAGCGGCGAACGCTACGGCTACCGTGAGCTGCGCGATTACGTGGACACGATCCAGGATGCCCTTCGCACCGTGCCCGAGGTCGGTAAGATCGCGGTCTACGGCCGGCAGAACGAACAGATCTGGGTGACCAGCAGCCTCGAGCGCATGAGCCAGTACTTCACGGATCCCCGGCAAATCGTGGGAGCGCTGAATCAGAGAAACGAGATTCAGGCCGCCGGGAACGCCCGCACGGACAACGGCCAGATCCCCCTCCACACGACGGGGTCCTTCAACACGGAAGAACAGATCAAGAAGGTGATGGTCGGCATGTCCCCGACCGGGCAGCCAATCTACATCGGGGACTTCGCCAGTGTGGAGCGTCGGTACCAGGATCCGGAATTCATGGTCCGCTACGACGGCAAGCCCGCCCTGATGATCTCCGTGGAGATGCAGAAAGGGCACAACATCGTCGAGATGGGCGACAAGGTGACCGAGGTGCTCAACCACCGGGTCAAACCTATGCTCCCGCCCGATCTCCACATGGACTACATCGCGAACCAGCCGCAAGTCGTGGAAGAGCGGATGACCCACATGGGCCGTGAGTTCCTCATCGCTATCGGGTGCGTCATCGTCGTGACGGTCCTCCTGCTGCCGTTCCGGGTCTCGCTCATCGCGGCACTGGCCATCCCAACGACCATGTTGACGACCATCGCCGTCATGAACGTCTTCGGGATCCAACTCCACCAGGTCTCCATCGCAGCCCTGATCGTGGTGCTCGGCATCGTCGTGGACGACGCCATCGTCATCGCCGACAACTACGTGGAGCTACTGGATCACAAGGTCCCGCGACCCGAAGCTGCCTGGCGGTCTGCCACGGAAGTGCTCGTGCCGGTGCTGGCGGCGACCCTCACGATCATCGCCTCCTTCCTGCCCCTGATCATCATCTCAGGCAGTGCCGGTGAGTTCATCCTGGCCCTCCCCATCACCGTGGCGGTAGCCCTCTCCGTCTCCTTCCTCGTGGCGGTCTTTGTCACCCCCCTCCTCTGCAGGACCTTCATCCATAAAGGTTTGCACGACCACGACGCGGAGCCCACGGATCACGTCAAGAAGTTCAATGCCCTGGATCTCCTCCAGGTCGCCTACAAGAAGGCCATTACGTACTTCATGTCCAAGCCCATGCTCGCGGTCGGCCTGGGCGTGGCAGGAATTGTCCTGGGTGCCTTCCTATTCCGGTTTGTCCCCCAGGAATTCTTCCCCAACGCCGAACGCAACCAGTTCGTCGTTGACCTCTGGATGCCCCAGGGAACACGCATCGAGGCCACGGACGCCACCATGAAGCGCATCGAGGGCGAACTCCTCCGCGACAAGCGGGTGACTCACCTTGCCGGCTTCGTGGGGCAGAGCTCCCCCCGCTTCTACTACAACGTGAACCCACAGCAGCCCGATCCTGCCTACGGCCAGTTCATCGTGAACACGGTGGACGTGAAGGCCACCACGGCGCTCGTGGAGGAGCTCCGGTCACGCCTGGCACGTCTGGCGCCCGAGGGCATGGTCCTGGTTCAGGAACTCCAGCAGGGAGCTGTGATGGAGGCGCCCATCGAGTTCCGGATCTCCGGGGATGACGAGGCGAAGCTGAAAGCCATCGGTGAGCAGATCGGGGACATCCTCCAGAAAGACCCCCGGGCCCAGTTCCTCCACACCGACTACCGGAACGACTCCCCCATGATCAATGTGGACCTTAATACGGAGCTGGCCAACCGCCTGGGCATCACCCACATGGGCGTGTCGAACCTCCTCTATGGCGCCTTCGATGGTGCACCCGTCAGCACGTTCTGGGAGGGCGACCGGGCGGTGAACCTCGTCCTGAGGGTCGACCCTGCCCACCGTGCCACCTTCGATGATGTGCGAAACACGTACGTCGGTTCTTCCATCACCAACGGGAAGGTACCCCTGCGGGCCATCGCGGATCTTGCTCCCACCTGGCAGACCAGCCGTCTCGTGCGCAGGAACGGCGTGCGCACCCTGACCGTCCGCTGCCTCCAGGCACCGAGGACCTATGCCTCTTCCATCCTCAAGGACGCTCTGCCGAAGGTGAAGGCTCTGAAGCTTCCTCCCGGGTACCGGCTCGAACTGGGCGGCGAATTTGCCAACCAGGAAGAAACACAGCCCGAGATGGTTGTGGCCCTTGGCATCAGTCTCCTGGCCATCTTCTTCATCCTCATGATCCAGTTCCGGAACCTGGTCGAACCCCTGGTCGTCATGGCTTCCATTCCACTTTCGCTCTTTGGTGTGGTCGTGGGCCTCCTCATAACCCGCAATTCCTTCGGTTTCACGGCTTTCATGGGCATGATCAGCCTCTGCGGCATCGTGGTCCGGAACGCCATCATCCTTATCGACTACATCAAGGAGAAGCTGCGCGAGGGTATCCCCCTTGTGGAGGCCGCCACCCTCGCCGGTGAGCGTCGACTGCGACCCATCTTCCTCACCACCATGGCTGCGGCCGTCGGCGTAACACCCATGGTTCTTTCGGGCTCGAAGATGTGGAGCCCTCTGGCCAGCGTCCTCGCGGTCGGTCTGATCTTCTCGATGTTCTTCACGCTTCTGGTGGTCCCCGTCATCTACGTGCTCGTGTTCCGATCCAAAGAGAGCTCATCCACTGGAAGTCGGGTGGTTTCGGTCGTCCCGATGTTCATCCTGGCCTTGGTCCTGGCGTCCCCGCTCAGTGCGGGGGGGTCGGAACCGAAGCACCTGACTCTCGAGCAGGCTGTGGCCAGCGCCCTCGACCACAGTGCGGCAATCCGCATCGCCCGGGCCAAGGTCGATGAGGCAGCGGGGAAGAAACGCACGGCGCGAGCCGACTACTTCCCGCAACTCGCAATGGATGCCACGTGGTTGAAGCGCAACGATCAGCCATTCATGACCGTTCCAGCAGGCTCCCTCGGAACCGTGCCGGGCCTGGGGCCCTTCCCGACCCAGGATGCCAATCTGGGCCAGGGTAAGACGCATCTTTTCTATCAGAACATCACCTTGAGTCAGCCCCTCACCCAGCTTTTCAAGATCCACCATGGGAACGAGGTCGCCTCTGCCGAGGAGCGGGTGGCAACGGCCGAGCTGCGAAAGATGGAGACCGAGATCGCCTATCAGACACGCCAGGCTTACTACGGCCTTCTGATCGCTCAGGCCCAAATCACGGCTGCTCAGGCAGGCGTGGCTGCGGCCGAATCCCAGGATCTGGATGCCCAAGATGCCGTCAAAGCGGGGAATGCCCTGAAGGTGCAGCAAATCGGGAGTCGGGCAAAGCTCCTTCAGAACCGCTACAAGCTGAGTACCGCTCAGGCCACCGCCTCTGATCTCACGTCGGAACTCAACGACTTGATGGGTGAACCCCTTCAGACACGTCTGGACCTTGCCCCTGTCTCCACTGAAGCACGGCCGCTTCCAGCGCGTGAAGCGATGCTGGATCAGATCCGGAAGTCCAATCCCGATCTGGCAGTAGCCCAGGCCTCTCTCGAGAAGAGCCGCAGCGCCCTCAAGGCAGGCAAATCCGAATACATTCCGGAACTGGGTGCCTTCATCCGTCAGACCCACCAAGATGGACTCCCTTTCGTCCAAGCCAACTCCACCTCCTACGGGCTCTCCCTGAGTTGGACCATTTTTGACTGGGGCAAGCGATCCGGTGTGGTCCACCAGCGGGCTGCCCTTGCGAGCCAAGCCTCGAGCAACTACGACCGGGTGCGCAACCGTACTGAGATCGATCTCGATCGGCTGCTCCGTAAGGTGGAAACGGCGCGAATCCTGTCAGAGGCCGCTGAAGATGCGTATGCCATGAACGCAGAAAAGGCCCGCCTGGCTGAGAATCAGCACAAGTCCGGACTGATCCCAGTCTCAAAAAAGTTGGAAGCGGATGCCGAGGCCAATGTTTCCGAGGCCGAACTTCTCGCCGCTCGCCTGGGGCTTGATCTCACGCGCGCCGAGCTGGATCGACTGCTCGGAGGAGGCCTGAACCAATGACTGACTCCAGAGACAACCTGAACACGCCTGCGCCGATCACGAACTCGAGACTGATGCTATTGAAGGCCGCCATCCGCATCTTCGCCGAGAAGGGGTTCGAAGGCGCCTCCATCCGAGAGATCGCCGATGCGGCAGGAGTCAACAGCAGCCTCATCTCCTTCCACTTCGGAGGAAAGGCCGGTCTGCATGCCGCCTCACTTCACCTCGCCTCTCGGATGGCGATACACACCGCCAAGACATTGCCAATGCCGCCATTGCCAGTCGGCCCATTTGCGGGCAAGGCTGCGGTGCTTCGACAAGCGGTCACCGCACTTCGAGCCTACATTCGCGAATTCATCCGGATGAGCCTCCGCCAGAAGTCCAACCTGCCCCCCGACAAAGATCCTGAACTTGAACGAGCCATCCTGGTTCTCATCGCGAAATCCATGATCTACCCACCTGAAGAATCGATGAGCAGTTTGATGGAAGCGATTCAGCCACACATTGAGTATTTGAACCGCTGCCTTCGCGTTCTCAGATCCGACCTGGATCACGATGGCTTGGTGCGGATGGGCATGAGCATTCATGCACAGTTGATCTTCTTCCTCTGCCACCAGGACATCCTTGCCCGGCTTCTGAATGAGCCGCCCTGTGACGAGGACGACGTGCCGCGCCTGGTGACCCACTTCCTCAGGTTCAACCTGAATGGATTGAGAATCCCAGACTATTACCTCGAACCCGAGTCGCCATGAACCGGAAGCATCGGAATCCCCAATAGACGTTGTCTATGGATGGTCGGTGCCTTCGACAGACGGTCGCCATCAAGACCTAACAGGAATGCCTCTTTTCCCTTCCGATCCAGCGATCGGAATTAACCCCTCATCCCAATCTGGGATGTGTCATCACCAAGGAGTGAATCATGCGTAAAGTCCACCACCTGGCCCTCGGCCTGTCAGCGCTCGTGATCAGCGGCGCCTCCCTCTCTGCCCAGGATTTAAGCTTCGGCGGGCAGGTTTCTGCGGCCATCCCAGTGGGCCCTCTGTCCAGTAAGGATTGGCTGGACGGTAAGCCAGGAGCGGGCATCGGTGCCCACATGGTCATCGGTTTCCAGGGAGGCCATGCCATCGTGCCCCGGTTCGACTACACCTATTTCAAGAAGTCGGAGTCCGGGGTGGACCGCAAGGTCCAGACGTATCAGATCGGCGCGGACTACAACTACTTCCTCCGCGGGAAGGTGAACGAGGGGCCCTACCTTGGCGCCGGCCTCGGGTTCGGCTTGGCCAAATTCGAGCTCACCGGCCGCGGATATTCCTCCAGCGACACCCCGAAATCTGTCTACAGCGCTGTGGAGGGAGGCTGGATGTTCACCAAGAACCTGGGCGCCGAGCTGCGCTACACCTGGAGCCGGTACAAGCCCGAAGTGGCCGATTTCGCTCCTCGGGGTTACACCGGCAAGCCCACGGTAGATGCGCCTGCCATCAATGCGAGCTTCATCTTTCGATTCTGAACAGGATGTCTCTTAGGAACGCAGGCTGACCCATCAACTCGTTCCAAAGGCGTGATCTAGGCAGGGAGGGAGGCGATCACAGATCGTCTCCCTCCCCGCCGCCCCAACAGGGGCTTGTACCGAATTCCACGACCGATTCCTGATCTTCTGTCCAGCCGTGGATCTGCTCACTGTTGAGCCTGGGGGGATGTTTTAGCCTGACTCGATTCGGTTGGCCATCATACAGGGACTGCTCAAACGCCTTCTTAGAGAAATTATCAATCAAGACGGAATTCAAAAGTTGTTCTGAAGGAGGCGGTCCACCGCCATTCAGCGTATTTCGTCTGCTGCATTCGAACTCTTCGAGCCATCTCTACCAACAAGCAATTCGGAGGACAGCGCCTTTCATTCAGCAACAGGGCCCATTCGTCTTGAGTCACGGCATCTGATTGCGAGAAACGGAGCACCGCTCTGGCCTGAAAAGGATTGGCGAGAATTGGAGAATGCCACATGCGATCCAACCAGGCATCATCAGCCACTTGGGTGAAAAGACTCGGTTTTCACTTGGCACTCATGTCGGGAAGTCTCATCCCTCTCTGTGCCCAGCAGCCGATGGAAATGGGCCCCTCCCCGACGAGAGAGATGTTCCCTCTTTTCTTGCTCCCAATGGTCTACCAACCGGTGGACCCCACTCCCGTAGGGCGGGGACGCTGGCGGATCTCTCTGGATCACATGCAGGCGAACACGTTTGAATTCTCAGACATCCTGAAGGACCAGGCGCCGCGTGATGCTCAGGGTCGGCTTGCGATTACCCGAGAATTCGTGCTCGCGCATGCCTCAGAGTACGCCTCGATCCCCCTCGTTTTCTTCTTCGATGAGGAGACTGCCCGGACCTCACTTCGGGTTCGTTATGGCCTCACGGACCAGACCGAGGTTTGGGCCGAGCTTCCTTTCCAGAGCCAAGGGGGTGGTTTCCTGGATGGTGTTATCGAGGATTTTCATAAGCTTGGATTTGAGCAGTTCGGGCGAGATCTGGTGAAGCAAAACCAAGTGACGCTCATGGTGATGACCCATGGCCATTTGGTTTTCTATAGTGATCAACACATCCGGGGGAAGACGGAGGATCCGACGATTGGGCTGCTCCACCGATTGTCAGAAGGGCCAACCTGGACCTTGTCCACCTATCTGTCAATCAAGCCGCCCTTGACCACAACCTATGATGTCTTTCGCTCCGGCTGGGATCAGTCTCTTGGGCTCACAGGTAGGTGGCAGCCCAGCCTGCAACACGTCTTCTACGGCGGATTCGGATTCATTCATCGACCCGGTGGATCTGCTGCGTACAACACCATGGCATTTGGCAGTTTCCGCGACGCATGGGGCACCCATGTCGCTTGGGAATACCGTCGATGGCACAAGGTTCGCCCCTTCCTCCAACTCTATCTTCAGAGTGGCTTCCTCCCGAAACAGCCCTATCAGAAGTTGGACCGGCCCAGCCTTCAGCACGATCTGGGATTTCACTGGCAGATCAAGAAGGACTTGGTTTTCACATTCCGGTATCTCAATAACATCACCCACAACGAGAACACGGCCGACATGGGGTTTGGGGCAAGCCTCACGGCCTCCTTCTGATCTGGAATTGACTGGGAATCTGGCTACCTCCAGAGGGCCGAATCATGAATTCCGTGGAACAGCAGAAGACCTGTACGCCCTTGGGGCGGGCCTTCTGCTTTCCCGTTCTACTTCCATAGATCTCCGGCGAGAGCCACGCATTCTTGTGTTTAGATCTAGGCATTTTTGCCGCCTCGCCAGGAGGGCAACGCCCGAGGGCTTATCCCTCCAAGGACTTGGTGCTGGAAGCCTACTTGGTTTCCACAGCGAGTGCGGATTAGCGCCTCGCGCAGATACCCCGGCCTCCAAGGATCCAGCCGGAATGACTCAGTCGTCCGAGCTCGCTGGTCCAGTGCGGATATCAAGCAGGTATCTGCTGGCCGGTGAAGCATTCGTCAAGCCACGGGTGGTTTGGCTGCCTACGATTACACCGTTCCACCCTTGCCCACGAGCACCTAGTTCTCGGTGTGCAGGTACCTGGTGGAATGGTCCGGCATTCTATCTGAAGCCAGCTGAGAATTCTTTTCGCCTAGGCGAACAAGCAAAACATAGGTCATCTGAAATCATCTGATTGCACAGCCCCATCGTGGGGATGTTGCATCGGAGATCATCATCATGGTGGGCAAGGCATCAACGCTCGTAACTGGGCTGGACCCGTGTAGGGCATCAAGTTGTGGGAATACGACTCTTCAAGTGGTTATGCGGCCGTTGGGGGAGATCAGTCCCGACCCACGCAACCCTCGGAAGCACTCCCCACGGCAGATCACGAAGATCGCTCGGAGCATCGAGACGTGGGGGTTCAATGTTCCGATTCTGGTCGACCGGAATGGTCAGATCGTGGCTGGACATGGGCGCCTTCAGGCGGCACAAAAACTCGGGTGGGAGGCGGTGCCGACCATCATGCTGGAGCACCTGACCGAGAACCAGGCCAAGGCCTACCGCATCGCAGACAACCGTCTGACGGAGATCTCGGAGTGGGACGACCAGCTCCTGGCGGAGCAGTTGAAGGAACTCTCGCTGGTCGACCTGGACTTCAGCCTTGAGGTCACCGGCTTCGAGATGGGGGAGATCGACGTTCGGATCGAAAGCCTCGACCTTCGGGAGCCCGGGGAGGACAAGCCGGACCCCGCCGACGAGGTTCCTGGGATCTCCGCAGAGGCCCCGGTCAGTCGTCCGGGTGACCTCTGGCTCCTGGGCCGTCACCGGGTGCTCTGTGGGAATGCCCTTGAGGTGGGGGATCTGACCAAGCTGATGGATGGGCGGAAGGCGGCAGCCGTGTTCACGGATCCGCCCTATAACGTGCCCATCGATGGACATTGCACCGGCCTCGGCTCCGTGAGGCACCGCGAATTCGCCATGGCCGCCGGAGAAATGAGCGTGGCCGAGTTCACGGCCTTCCTGAAGACCGCCATGGAACGCCTCGTAGCTTGCAGCGAGGACGGGGCCCTGCACTACGTCTGCATGGACTGGCGCCACCTGCCGGAGGTCCTCGACGCCGGCCACCAGGTTTACACCGAACTCAAGAACCTCTGTGTCTGGGCCAAGGACAACGCCGGCATGGGCTCCTTCTACCGCAGCCAGCACGAGCTGGTGCTGGTGTTCAAGCATGGGAAGGCTCCTCACCAGAACCACGTGCAACTGGGTCAGCATGGCCGCTACCGCAGCAACGTCTGGCGGTATCCGGGCGTGAACTCGTTTGGTCGGGCTACCGAGGAGGGCAACCTTCTGGCGCTGCATCCCACGGTGAAGCCGGTGGCGCTAGTCGCGGACGCCATTCTGGACAGCTCCAGGAGGGGCGAGATCATCTTGGACACCTTTCTCGGCAGCGGCACCACCCTCATGGCGGCGGAAAGGGTAGGGCGGGCCTGCTTCGGCATGGAGCTGGACGCCCTCTACGTGGACACAATCATTCGGCGTTGGCAGAAGCTGACGGGAGATTCCGCGGTGCTCGCGGAGGGCGGGGCGGGTTTCGAGCAGGTGCAGGCGGAGCGCCAGGCGACCGACCTGAAGGAGGTGGTCAATGGCTGAGGAGAAGGATTACCAGGTGGGCTACGGCCGGCCTCCGAAGGTCACCCAGTTCCAGAAGGGTCAGTCCGGGAACCCCAAGGGCCGGCCGAAGGGCAGCCTGAACGCAGCCACCCTCATGCAGGAGCTCATGGCCGAGCGGATTTCGGTGGTTGAGAAGGGCGGCCAGAAGAAGGTGATGCCCATGATGGAGGTGGTCCTGCGCCGACTGGTGAACAAGGCGGCCTCTGGAGATCTCAAAGCCGCACCTCTGGTGCTCAGAATTGCCGAGCAAGGACTGGCAGACCTCGGGGAGGAAACCCCCAGCACGGAGCGGGACCAGGCCCACCTCCAAGGGATCCTGCTGAGAATGCGCACCGAGCTGGCCAAGGGTGATTCTGGTCCCAAGGGGGCCGAATGACGGGGATGGCCAACAAACACCGGGCAGCGATGGCAGCCGGCGGCAATCCGTTCACCAAGGACGAATTCAACGCCTTGCTGCGTCAGGACCTTTATGCGTTCACGGTCCAGTGCTTCCGAGAGCTCGAGAAAAAAACAGAATTCCTGCCCAATTGGCATCAGGTGCTCATCACGAACAAACTCGAAGCCTGCATGAGGGGTGAATGCCGGCGGCTCATCATCAACCTGCCTCCACGGCATTTCAAAAGCTTGTTCGCCTCCATCGCCCTCCCCGCGTTCTGGTTGGGGACGGATCCTTCCGCCAAGATCGTCTGCGCCAGCTACACGCAGGACCTGGCGAACAAGCTGGCCCGGAGCTGCCGGCAGGTGATGGGGGCGCCATGGTATCGCCAGGCCTTCCCCCTGACCCGAATGTCGGCCAAGCGGGACGCTGTGGGCGAGTTCCTGACCACCGAAGGGGGCTATCGTCTATCGCTCGGGGTTGAGGGTGGCCTGATGGGCCGGGGCGGGGACATCATCATCGTGGACGATCCCTTGGACCCGAACATGGCCGCGTCAGATGTTCAGCGCGCCAACGTGAATGACTGGTTTGATCGGACTCTGTACTCGCGCCTCGACAGCCAAAAGACCGGCGTAATCATCATCGTCATGCAGCGGCTCCACATGGATGACCTCGTGGGGCACGTGCTGGAAAAGGACGATTGGGAGGTGCTCTCCCTGCCGGCCATCGCCGAGGAGGAGGAGCGTCATAAGATCCGAACCTTAGGCGAGGTGATGACCGTGGTGCGTCGCCCAGGGGACCTCCTGCATGAAGCTCACCTGGACCGGGAGGCCCTGGACCGCCTCCGGAAGAATCAGGGCGAGTACGCTTTCTCAGCCCAGTACCAGCAGAACCCGGTCCCTTTGGGCGGGGCGATGGTGAAGGCTGCGTGGTGGCGGTTCTACGAGCGTCGGCCCGAATCCTTCAACCAGGTGATTCAGAGCTGGGACACCGCCTGCAAGAGCACCGAGTTCGCCGACTACAGCGTGTGCACGACCTGGGGCATGAAGGACCGGAAGCTCCACCTCCTGGACGTATTCCGGGAGAAGCTGGACTACCCCGACCTCAAGCGGGCCGTGAAGCTGCAGGCTGAAAAGCACAAGCCGGCCGTGATCCTGATCGAGGACAAGGCCTCAGGAACCGCGTTGCTCCAGGAACTGCCCAGGGAGGGCATGCGGGGCCTCAAGAGCTGCAAGCCGGAGGGAGACAAGGCCACGCGGCTCTACACCCACCTCACGTGGATCGAGGGCGGCAATGTGTTGCTGCCGGTGGAGGCGCCCTGGCTGGTGGAGTACCGTCGGGAGCTCGAATCCTTCCCACGTTCAAAACGCAAAGACCAGGTGGATTCGACCTCGCAAGTTCTGGCCTGGGCGCAGGCTAACCGGTGGGTGAGTAGTGACATGATCCGTGGGGCGGGAACCCGCATTTCGCATTCAGCCGCAATGCATAGCTATGTCCACGGCTCCTTGAGCTATTTCGATCTGTGAGGAGACAGGGGGGGGCGGGTGGGCTCATATTTGGGGCCCACCTCCGGGGACCCGAGCACGCGGTGGCGGGTAGGGCAGGGTGGTCTCAGAGGCGGCCCCGGGCCTTGTGGCCAAGAAGGGGCCCAGCAAGAGGCTGAATGGCCCGGCGGTACCTGAGGGGGGCCTCAGGACCGTCGGGCCTTCACATTGGGGTAAGTCTCGAAGGTTGGTGTGCTGGGGGCCATGTCGCGGGCCCGTTAGAGCTTCGTCAACATGGCCTGGAGGTTTGGCCGGACCTCCTGGAGCCATTCCGCCCGGAGGGCGTTGCCCACCTCGACGTGGGGCTCGCCAGGCGAGCGGACTTCCTTCCAGGCGGTCTCGGCGACCTCGGAGGCCTCCTGGATGGCCTCCTCGCATAGGGCGTCAAGGTCGGCCTCGACGATGTCCCGGGGGAAGGCCGTGGCGAAGCCCCGGAGGGCCGAGGCAAGATCCTGGTTCAGGCGCTGACGTAGGGGGCGGGCCCGGGGGCCGGAGCTCAACGGGTCGCCGAGGGCGACGAGGAGATTGAGGCCCAGAAGGCCGCGAACCGCACAGGTCCAAGCAGCGCGTTCGGCTTGGTCGGCAGGGAGGCCAACCCAGGGTGTAGGTGTAGTGGAGGGTCGTCGGCCAGCCGCGCGTCGCTGTTCTTTGGCAAATGCTCCCGCCGCGTCCGCGCGGGCGCGTTGGTCGGGGTCCTTGAGGTCCGTATAGAGGCGACGGAGGAAGCCAGTCGCATCGTTAACCTGGGACACCCAGGTGGTCATCCGAGCGTGCATGAGGGTAATGGTGGGAGTGGTGCGTTGAAAAAGGTGAAAGACAATGCAAGCGGGGTCCGAGTCGAGTGAGGAGTTAGGCGCCGGAGATATGGATGGGCCCAACCTGACAGCCGCTTGGACGAGTTTCATTCCAGATCCTAAGCAGTTTGGCTTGAGAACGAGCGAACCACCATTGGACGAGGGCTTTCTCTCTACTCCCTATTTCCCCATTGAGGTGGTGCCCATCCGTTATTGAGAAAGTCGCGTTGGTATTGCCTTTTGAAACATGGAAGTGAGGTGGGGCGTGTTCTCGGGAGAAGATTTCAATGCGTAACCCGTTAACGCTATCAACCAGCTGCCTAATGCTGTAAACCTGATTCCCTTCTCCGACGCCATATCCGCCACTGAGAAGGATTTCGAGCACCATTGCCAGATCATCGAGCGATTCACTCAATTCTAAGCGTTGCTCGAAATAAGCTGAATTCATGGCGCCTAACGAGTGAAGCTAACCGGACCCGCCTGCACTGAGGCGCTGAATGGAACCGAGGAAGCGGAACGATGAGAGAGAGCGGAAGACAATGCAGGCGGGGTCCGAGTTGAACGCAAGGTTAGGCATCGCGGAACGGAATGCGATCTGGCATTTGCGGAGGGATGCTACCAAGGTAGATCTCAAGCGCGGCGAGGGCCTGAGACCATGCCTGCACTGCTGACTCCTCTGTTTCTGAATAATCGGTGTTGATTGTGATGGAGCATGAGAAGCCATTGGCCTTGGCGTCAATAAATGACGCAGGCATAAGCTCCCAGACGAATGCGACGCGAGTTAGAAATTCTAATTTTCTCAAATATCTATCAAAATGAAAAAACAGTTGGAAATAGTGCTGTGCATCAGCAACCATCGAAATGGAATCCCACGAGAATTCCACATATCCAGAATACCGAAAACCTCTCTCGTCTTGCACTATCCCGCTAACACAACCAACTGAAAACAGACCTGTGTGATTGGAATTTATTGCGCGAACGAGGCGATGCAGGGCTTCGTCGCGCTTCAACTCTGGGATCTCTCCGAGGAGTTGCTCGTTGCCCTTAAGGTATTTGAATCCATAGTTGGCATCCCCATCCTCCCGAATT
Organism: Geothrix terrae; assembly: GCF_022808775.1. Taxonomy (GTDB): domain Bacteria; phylum Acidobacteriota; class Holophagae; order Holophagales; family Holophagaceae; genus Geothrix; species Geothrix terrae. The sequence continues at coordinate 98,899 of NZ_JAKZLA010000009.1, read as the reverse complement.
TCACCCAAACCGCCATAGGGGATGCCTTTCCCCTTCTGTCCAATCTCTAGGGTATTGATGATGGTTTGCATATGTAAGATGCCTGGCGAATGAAGCTAACCGGCCCCGCCTGCACCGAGGCGCTGAACGGAGCCGAGGAAGCGTGAAGTTGAGAGAGAGCAGGGGGCAATGCAGGCGGGGTCCGAGTTGAGCTGAGGGTTAAGCCTTGCGCTGGCTATCAAGATTCATCTGGCAAAAGGCTAATGACGGGCCAGACATGGGATCAAGATGATCACTATGTTTCATAAGGAAGGCTAGAAGAGACTCAGCCTTCTTACGGTGGTAGGTGAAGATGAAATGAGGATTAATGTTGTCTCTGTATAACCCGAGCGCTTCGCAGTAGAGACTTGTTAAATAGTGAAGCCGAGCAATTGCAGTTCGAAATTCTGGTAAGGAAGCACAATCTGATTTTGCAAGACCCCATACGATGTCGCCGAACTCAACTGTAAGACCACTAGGTCTTGGCATAGGTAATTGACGCTGAAGCCAACGGTCAATTTCATCATCTGCTTTTGTGATGTGAGCGAGAAGGTCTCGCTTTAGGGTTTCGTGGTCTGCAGATGCAATTTGTTTGCTCTGCTGATTGATCGTATAGACAATAAGTAAAACACTTAAAAATGTTAGCAACGGCCCGACTACACCACCGAAGTAGGTTCCGAATAGCGCCCAGTACTGGCCATCAGATAAGGCCGGTTTCCCCAGATACTCAAATTTGAAAAACACTCCGATCACTGCGGCAATTAGCAGCAGACCTGTTAGGAGAAATGCAAGGATTCGAGTCATGGCGCCTAACGAATGAAGCTAACCGGACCCGCCTGCACCGGGGCGCTGAGCGGAGCCGAGGAAGCGGGAAGCTGAGAGAGAGGGAAGGCCATGCAGGCGGGGTCCGAGTTGAGCGGAGGGTTAGGCGCTTGGTCGGGACTTTGCACCAAGCAAGCGCTGAACATAGTCCGCAACAATTGATGAAGCGAGAATGCCCGAGCCAGACCAAGGGATGATGCAAACGAACTGCCACGCGGCATATTCATCAGAATGAGTAACACCCGACCAAACCGGCAGCCAATACAAACAATAGGAGATGAAAACTGGGACCCCGCAGAGGACGCCCCATCGAATACGAGGTGGCCTAATTCGCGAGGTGGCAAATGCAATCAATGCAGAGATGGCTGCAACGACGAAGATACCTTGGAAGAGAGACATCGATTCGATGAGTTTGGCCAGGTGCATTGGTAGCGCCTAACGGATGAAGCTAACCGGACCCGCCTGCACCGAGGCGCTGAGCGGAGCCGAGGAAGCGAGAAGCTGAGAGAGAGCGGAAGGCAGTGCAGGCGGGGTCCGAGTTGAGCTAGGGGTTAGGCTGACCAGGTTTGCCCTCATGGTTTTCGCTCGAATTGGTGGGAAAGTTCGAGGGAAGAGGCCAATTGGAAGGTGGTTGTTGGCCTGCCCTCGGTGGCCAAGATGTGAACCCCTTCAAGGTCAATCGAAATGACGAATGCACCAGTGGGAAATGAACACTCCCAAATATGCCCTTCTTCTGTTGGCCAATCCTCTTCGATGGTGAACCCCGGCACATGTGCCTGAAGGATTTTGATCAGATCTGGATTTACCTTTGTTTGCTCATCGAGAGCCAGAGCAAGACCTATTCCCTCGGTTCCAAATTTGCTCAGAACTGTGAAGTGGTTCATGGGGCGGCCTAACGAATGAAGCTAACCGGACCCGCCTGCACCGAGACAACGAGCGGAGCCGAGGAAGCAGGAAGATGAGAGAGAGCGGAAGACAATGCAGGCGGGGTCCGAGTTGAGCTAAGGGTTAGGCCGATGGTTGCTTTCGCCCGTGCTGCGAAACGAAAGTGAAGAGCCTGAAGAGGAGGAAGGTCCAAAGGATGTTATCAGCCACGATGGATGCCCAGAAAAACCCTTTGCGGCTACCAATCTGGAAGATTGGTAAACAGACAATCTCAATGAAAGTTATTAGCTTGGTTGGATTATGAACCCAACTGAGGAAAGCCCAGAAACCAATAGCATTAATGATGACTGCGCCGAAAAAGGCACAAGCAAGTCGTGACCAGTGGAATGAGGAGTTCATGCAAGTGGACCAATCACAGCGGCCTAACGAATGAAGCTAACCGGCCCCGCCTGCACCGAGGCGACGAGCGGAGCCGAGGAAGCGGGAAGGTGAGAGAGAGCGAAAGGCAATGCAGGCGGGGTCCGAGTTGAGCTAAGGGTTAGGCCGAAGAGTCAGCTTGGCGTGACCACGGCCCACCAACATATTGGCGATGTGCACGCCAACCTGGAGGTAGGTCGGCTACTTCAGCAATGGTTGGATCACGGGCGTACGCCTCTTCCATGGCTACCAGCATGGCGTCATCGTCGGCGGCAGTTGTGCCGCATGTGAATGCCCAATCTTCTTCATCCGAGAAGTGAGTGACGCTCAGAATTGGGTAATTGAGATCGAAGACCTGCTTAGTTGTCAGACAAGCCACCCTCGGACCCTGATCGAATGGCCATTTGTCTGGGATGACATTCATGGTGAGGCCTAACGATTCGAGCTAACCGGCCCCGCCTGCACCGAGGCGCTGAGCGAAGCCGAGGAAGCGAGTGGATGAGAGAGAGCGGAAGACAATGCAGGCGGGGTCCGAGTTGAGCTGAGGGTTAGGCGCTCGAGTTCTCCGGTGGTACGGCTGGATATTTGAGTTTATAGACAATACCAAAGAGAGGGATTGGAACTGCCAGAAGACACATAAAGGCGGTTGGCTCATCAATGATCAGATCGACGAAATCGAAATGCCCATGTAGGTAGCCGTCAATAAAATCCAATGCGAAAAACAGGAGCAAGGCCGTAAACATAGTAAGACTGAGATAGCCGTATCCAGCGAGGGATTTGCCCAAATCGAGGAAAAGCTTCCTGATCGAAGCAATCCAAGACATCAGCGTGAAGAATAGATCCGGCATGTGAGTCGGGGCGCCTAACGAATGAAGCTAACCGGACCCGCCTGCGCCGAGGCGCTGAACGGAGCCGAGAAAGCGGAACGATGAGAGAGAGCGGAAGGGAATGCAGGCGGGGTCCGAGTTGAGCGGAGGGTTAGGACGCTCATGGATGACCTTTGGGTTTGTAGGCATGGACCATCATGAGGTTATAAGCCTTGGCGTAATCGATTGCCCGTTGGACTAGGCGCCGGTGCTCCTCATTTACCAGGCCATCGGTCGTTCCCTCGATCTCTCTGACCCCGTAATTTTGGCGGTAGAACTCGGTGTCCAGTGAATCCACCCCAGGTAGGGAGACGATCAGGCCCCTAACTGCCAAGAGCCTGTGATCACCCCGAGCCAAGGCCGCTTTGTATTCAACAGCGGGGTCAGCAGTCTGGACCCACCTCAGCATTTTGACTTCTGCAGATTCTTGCTTGTGGCATGCGGGACTGAAGACCGCAAACGCGGCGAAGAGTGAAATCAGTGGAATTTGGAGCCTCATGGGGAGCGCCCTAACGAATGAAGCTAACCGGCCCCGCCTGCACCGAGGCGCGGAGCGGAGCCGAGGAAGCGAGGAGTTGAGAGAGAGCGGAAGGTAATGCAGGCGGGGTCCGAGTTGAGCTAAGGGTTAGGCGCCCGGTTTCTTAGACATCTTTTGGCGATCCTTTTGAAAGGTTGCAAGGAGCTCTTCGAAGTTCCTTTGTTGATCCGCAAGCTCAGCAAGAAGATCTGCACTTGGATTGACTAATTCACCAATATATTGAAAGAGCTTCTCGAACCCACTCTGGGCCTCGTCTACTGTGACAAAGACCACTGCTCGAGGGCAGTAGTTGTTTGCTAAGACAGAAAAAAAGTGTGAGAGGTCCGTAGTGAATGAGTGCAATGAAGATAAAAGCTTTTTTTGGTCTGAACGAGCTAGAAATGAGTTGAAGTTATTAATGTTGTATCGATGAAGCTCCGCGCCAGGCGTGTAATTCATGATTAGACAGGATTCGACAGATGCCACTTCTTCAAGTTCCTTGGCCTCGCGAATTTGCTGAATTCGCATGCCATCTCGTAGCCTGAAGAGCTGGGCAGTTGTTGCAACTATAGGTACGTTGTAGAAGATGTGATCATGTACCAGCCAACGATTAACTTGATGGTCAATAGCCGAAATGAGTTTTGGAGCGAATGCATAGGACAACTGGTGTAGAGCCTGAGCAATACTCTTCTCGTTTGCACCATCGGGAAGGAGTTCGACTGCTTTGCTGCATACGGGAGCGAGTTGCCGAGGAAAGTTACCACCAAATTGGAACTTACCCTTGATGAAATGGTCAAAGGGATGCATGAAATCATTTGGGTAAAGCTCACCTGGGCCGCCATACTCACCAGGCGTAAATATCCATTTTGTTCCTGGGTACCGATACTTGCACTCGACCATAAGATCGATGAAGTGAAGGCCCTTGATGTAAGAAGCATCCAGGTCATATGAGAACTCACGCTCGATAGTGTGCTCGTCAGGCTTGAGATATGAATACTCGAAGCTCGCTATGCACCCCTTCTCTTCGAGGTAGCCGCGCAAATCATTCTCCAGAGGCAGGCCTGAGGAGAGCAGAGCTTGTTGCCATGGTTTGGGCATTCGGGTGTGCCTTATGACGCCTAACGAAAGAAGCTAACCGGCCCCGCCTGCACCGAGGCGCTGAACGAAGCCGAGGAAGCGGAACGATGAGAGAGAGCGGAAGGCAATGCAGGCGGGGTCCGAGTTGAGCGCAGGGTTAGGCGTTGGACGTGTGCGGCTAAGGGAAGAAAATACCCCGGGCCCTCCTTCAGCGGTAGCATTTCCCCAAAGGAAGGCCCCATGACGAACGATGAACGGAGCCCCCAACAAGACTCTCAGGATAAAATTGAGGCCAACGTGAAAGCTCAGCTGGCGCTGCGCCGTCGTGATTATTGGGGCTTTGAACCCACTCTTGTCGAATGCCAGAAACGAATTGATGAACTCGAAGCCGAACTCACCCAATCCCGTCAGGCCTCGAAATCAAGAGGCAACCAGCTTGTTGTTCTGTTCTTCGGAGGGCTAATTCTTCTCGGCGCTGCTGGGGGAGTGAAAGACTGGCATACCGGGATCGTATTCGCGGCAGTTACTATCGCCTTCTTCATCGCCGGAAGATGGTAGGTCCTGTGTGGCTCCTCGATAGGAGCCTACACCCAAACTAATCGCCTTTCTTGTGCTTGTGAGGCTTGAGCGATGGCGTGTTCTTTGGAGTTTCTTTGTTGTCATGTTGACGCTTATCTGGCTTGCCTGTTGATTTGGCGATTCTTTTTGGACCCGGTTTGATTCCCATGGTTTTCTCCTTTTGGCTCTGCCGATTAAGAATCCACTCGACGTGGATGGTGAGCGCCTAACGAATGAAGCTAACCGGCCCCGCCTGTACCGAGGCGCTGAACGAAGGCGAGGAAGCGAGAAGTTGAGAGAGAGCGGAAGGCAATGCAGGCGGGGTCCGAGTTGAGCAGAGAGTTAGACCGAGCCCTAAGCAGTAGCCTCCCGAGCACGCGGCGCGCTTAGGTTTGAGCCTGCTTGAGCGAGAGCGAAGGTTCATGCCGACGAGCCCAAAAGGAGAACACCGGAGTTATCGCGTGAACGTGAAGGCCGAGCTGGTGAAGTGACCTCGATGATGGCAGAAATCCATGGGCCGACGGTTGATGAGTAAGCGATAACCCTATTCCTTGAACGCTGAAGACTGAGACCTGATGAGGCTTTGCCATGAATTCGCGAACCAACGGTTGAACCCGCCGATCCCCGCGCTCACCCAGCAGACAGAAATAGACAGGCGAACGAGGGCTAACGAAGGAAGCTAACCGGCCCCGCCTGCACCGAGGCGACGAACGGAGCCGAGGAAGCGAGATGAAGAGAAAGAGCGGAAGGCAATGCAGGCGGGGTCCGAGTTGAGCTAAGGGTTAGGCCGACTGTCGGAGTCAAATGGGGAATTTCATTCCCTGAAGAACGACCGAGTATGTCGGGCGAACAGTGACTATGATTTCATAGCTTTTTTTGGCATTTTTCAGAGTCAGAGGGAACCCAGGAAGGCCGCCAATCGTAACTTTGTCTGGGGGGACCAACCACTTGAATTGGGTGCTTGAATTCGCCGGAGTGGCGTTAAAACCTTCTGGCGTACCATTTCGGAAATCAATAACCCACTGCCCCTCGGAAGGTTCGTGAGGAACAGTGAGTTGTAGCCAAACCTTCCCGTCACCCTGAATACATTCAGCTTGGGCATCGGGTAAGAACGGGTGGGAGTTAATTGTGGGGATTGGTGCCTTGCAGGCAGACATGAGCAGAACAGAGAGCGCTACGGCTGAAATAGAAAACCTTGTTGCCATTGCAACCTCCAGTGGATTAAGTGGTATCTAAGTGTTCGTGGTAAGGCCTAACTTTATATTAGGCGAACCAGGGTGCATGGCATCGAGTTCGCCTAAACAGGTGAGAGACGAATGTAAGTCTTGATAGAACCGTGGGGCTAATTTAGCACCCCACGGGTTAGCCAGACTATAAAACACCGGATGGGTCAAGGCCGATGCACCTAGGGGCTTGGATCCATTCTTCAGTCCTAACGAAATTCAGATTCATTCTTTTTTAGTTCCTTTCTCGTTGAAATTTGGGCTCCAGAGAGCGTCCATGGGTGACCCCGAGAACGGGGTTAACCCACGGAGGTGTTGAATGGCGAAACAAGCCCACGGCGAAGCCCTGGCCCAGGAGGCGGCGCTAATGCAGAAGCTGGGGCTCCAGCTGGCCGAGTTGCAGGAGATGGGGCTGTCAGAGCTGCGTGACAAGCACCTGGAGCTGTTCGGGGAGGAGGCCCGTTCCAAGAACCTACCCTACCTCCGGAAACGGCTGGCCTTCCGGCTGCAGGAGCGCGTGAATGGTGGCCTTTCTCCGGCGGCCAGGGCCCGGATCGAGGAATTGGCCCCGCCCACCCTGCCGGAGGGTAGGAGGCGGGCCAAGGTGCAGTGCGAAATCCCCCCCAGGATGCCCCCCTCCAAGATCCGGGATCCTAGGCTCCCGGCACCGGGGACGGTGCTCTCCCGCGAGCACAAGGGATTCGCCCACGAGGTGGAGGTCCTGGAGCAGGGCTTCCGCTACCGGGGCCGGGACTACCGGAGCTTGTCGGCCATCGCAAAGGAGATTGCCGGCACCCCCTGGAACGGGTTCACCTTCTTCGGCCTGGGGAAGGAGCGGGTCGATGGCCAAGCCTGAACTCCCGAAAGGGGTGCGCTGCGCGATCTACACTCGCAAGTCCACGGCGGCGGGCCTGGAGAAGGACTTCAACTCCCTGGACGCCCAGCGGGAGGCCTGTGAGGCCTATATCCGGACCCGGGTGCACGAGGGATGGACCCTGCTGCCGGAGGCCTTCGACGACGGGGGGTACACCGGAGCCAATACCGAGCGACCCGGATTCCAGAAGCTCATGGGCTGGGTGGGCCGGGCGCAGGTGGATGTAGTGGTGGTCTACAAGGTGGACCGCCTTTCCAGATCCCTGCCGGACTTCGCTCAGGTTATGGAGCACTTCAACCGGCAGGGGGTGGGGTTTGTCAGCGTGACCCAGCACTTCTCCACCACAGACCCGGTGGGGCGCCTGACCCTGAACATGCTCATGAGCTTCGCCGAGTTCGAACGGGAGATGATCGCCGAGCGGATTCGCGACAAGATCCGGGCCCAGCGGAGGAAGGGCCGGTGGACCGGGGGCCATGCGCCCCTGGGCTACCGCTCAGAGAAGGCCCGGCTCCTGGTCCACGAGGAGGAGGCTCCCTGGGTGCGTCAGGTGTTCGATTGGTATCTGGAGGGGGTGAGTGCCCTGAAGATCTCCCAGCGGCTCAACGCCGCCGGCCTCCCCCTCAAGACTGCCAAGACCCCCCGGCCGAACCCCTGGACCAAGGACCTTGTGCTTCGAATCCTGCGGAACCGCATCTACCTGGGCGAGCTCTCCTGCCAGGGAGAGTTCGTAGTGGCCGAGCACCCCAGGCTCATCGATCAAAAGGCCTTCGACCAGGTCCAGCACATGCTGGAGCCGAAGGTGAGGCGGACCCGGCAGGAGTGCCGGAACCCCGTCTACCTCGTTCGGGGGGCGCTGAAGTGCGGGATCTGCGGGTACCAGATGACCAGCGCCAGCACCTTCCGAAGCGGGCGGCTCCACCGGTACTACCGATGCAGTACCAGGGACAAGCAGGGGAAGGCAGTGTGTCCCACCGTGCAGATGCCGGCCGATGCCATCGAGGGGTTTGTCGTGGACAGGGTACGGGGGTATCTGGAGCAGCCGGAGCTTCAGGGGTTCGCAAAGCCCTACCTGGCGCAGCTGGGCCTGCAGGCCACGGGGACAGGGTTCTCCGGGGTTTGGGAGGCCATGACGCTCCCCAACCGGCAGCGGCTCGTCCGACTCCTGGTGGAAGAGGTTCGGGTCGACCAGCGGGTGGGGAAGCTGTCGGTGCGGTTGAAGAACCTTGCTGAAATCCGGATCGAGGCGGAGGCCTCATGCTGACCTTCGAGGTGCCACTGGTGAGGGTGAGGTTGGGGGGCCGGATCGGGTTCAGCGAGTTCAGACAGCTGCCGCTCCCCCAGAAAGCCTCCCCCATGGCCCGGTGTTTGGTCCTGGGGCATCGGATTGTGCAGGCCGTTGAAAACGGCGAAGTCCAGGGCTATGGTGAGGTCGCCGAGCGTATGGGGGTGAGCCAGCCTCGGGTGTCCATGCTGGTGGCATTGACCTTTCTATCCCCAAGGATTCAAGAGTCCATTCTGGCTGGAGAGGAGGGCATGGGGTTCCGGACCTTGCTCAAGCTGGCGCGGATCGATGGCTGGAGGGAGCAGGAAATCCTCGCGGTGAATACGGCCTGTGGTGAGAGGGATTGGGGCAGAACCTCTCGGATGGTTAATGCGACCCCCGAATTTCAGGTGGAATCTCGCCCAAATCCGTCTCAGGTTGGGACTGTGCGTGCCCAAAAGGGGGGTGAAGGCGGGGAACGGCAGGTCAAGCGGACACCGCGCAAGCGCCCAGTCGAACCACTCTCAGCCTAGGGGCCAGCGGGTTCCCCGCGATTCTCGATCCGATAACAAAAACGGCCGACTGTAGTCGGCCGTTGCATTTGGTAGCGGGGGCAGGATTTGAACCTGCGACCTTTGGGTTATGAGCCCAACGAGCTACCGGACTGCTCCACCCCGCGGTAGGAAATCAAGTGTAGCAGGGATCTCGGGCGTGGCAAGGACGCATGGTGGACGGGAGTTGGTAGACTCGACGGACGCTCTGGAGGATCCGATGGGACGCCGTATGGTGGCTGCGCTGGTGCTGTTCGCGGCCCTCGGTCTGGGCGCGGCGCCGCGCACGTGGACGCCGGAGAAGTGGTTCGACAAGCCGAAGTCGCCGCGGATCGCCAACTACCGGATCGACGCGGTGCTGGACTTCGAGCACAAGACGCTGGAGGCGACGGAGACGCTGTCGTGGCGGAACACGGGCACGACGCCCACGCAGGAGCTGCCGCTGCATCTGTACCTCAATGCCTTCAAGGGGCCCCAGAGCCTCTTCGTTCAGGAGAGCGGCGGGCGCCTGCGCATGGACCACCAGGATCGGCCCGCGGAGCCGTCGTCCTGGGGCTATTGCCGCCTCATCAGCGCCCGGATGGAGGGCCACGACCTCCCCGGCCACGCGGGCGAGGATGAGACCGTCCATTGGCTGAAGCTGCCGCGGGCCGTCGCGCCCGGGGAGACCATCCAGGTGGAGATCACCTGGGAGAACCGCTACCCCAAGGTCTTCGCGCGCAGCGGGTGGTCGGAGGATTTCCTCATGTCGGGCCAGTGGTTCCCCAAGGTGGGCGTCTACCAGGGCGACCGGTGGAACTGCCACGCCTACCACGCGAACACCGAATTCTTCGCGGATTTCGGCGTCTACGAGGTATCCCTGTCCCTGCCGAACGCGCTGGGCCTGGCCCACACGGGGACCCAGACGAACTTCGTGACGGAGATCGAGCAGGATCCCAAGCGCCCGCTGAACGTGATCTGGCGCCTGCACGCGGAGGATGTCCACGACTTCGCCTGGGCGGTGATGCCCCGGGAGAGCTGGCGGAACCCGGCCATGTTCGAGTATCGCGGCGTGCAGGTGTTCTATTACGCCGCGGACCGCAACCGGGAGAATTTCCAGCGGCAGCGCCGGGCGGTGGAGAACGCCCTCCGCTGGAGCGAGGAGTGGTTCTTCAAGTACCCGTACCCCACGCTGACGGTGATCGATACCCCGAAGGACGCCTCCGGGGCCGACGGCATGGAATATCCGACCCTCATCACCGCCGGCTCGCTGCCGTTCGATCCCATCCAGCAGCGGTTCGTGCCCGAGGTGGTGTCCGTCCATGAGTACGGGCACCAGTACTTCTACGGCATGCTCGCCAGCAACGAGTTCGAGGAACCCTGGCTGGATGAAGGCTTCACCAGCTGGTTCACCCGCAAGGCCATGGAGCGCAGCTACCACAGCCTGCTGAGCGGGCGGAGGTTCCAGATCCCCACGGAGTTCGTGGAGTGGGCGGGGTACTGGTCCCTGCCTTCCGCCGATCCCCTCACGCGGGCCGGCTTCAAGACGGTCAACCTCCAGAGCTACTTCGTGACGGCCTATGGCAAGCCCACCCTGGTGCTGGACCAGCTGGAGGCCATGCTGGGCCGGCCCGTGATGGAGCAGGTGATGCGGACCTACGCCCAGGAGATGGCCTTCCGCCACCCCACCCGGCACGATTTCCAGCGGATCGCGGAGCGCGTGTCCGGCCGCGATCTCTCGGCCTTCTGGCGGGATTTCGTGGAAGGCACGGAGGTGCTCGATTACGCCATCCGCTGCGTGAAGAGCCGCGAGGTCACCCAGGGCGGCTGGCTGTTCTCGGACAAGGCGCCGGTCTTCGCGGCGCCGCAGCCGGCGGCGCCGGGCCGGGTCGGCTCCATCACCCTCGAGCGGAAGGGCGGGCTGAAGGTGCCGATCACGCTCTGGGTGCGCCTGGAGAACCGCGAAGAGCAGCGGCTCGTGTGGGACGGCCAGGATCGCTGGATCACCTACGAGTTCGACTCGCCGGTGGCCGCCGCCGTGCTGGATCCCGACGGCAACTACCCCATGCTGAAGGACCGGCTCCACGCCAGCTACACGCCGAAGCCGATCAAGCGCGGCTTCTACTACTGGTCGCAGATGGTCTGGGGCGCCGTGGCGGGGTGGCTGCAGGGCTGCGGGATCGGCTAGGACGCCCGCCAGGTCAGCCTAGGGTTTCCGCGGCGCCGCGTCCCCCATGCGCACCCTCTGGATGTTCCCCTGTGCGTCCAGGTCGATGAGGATGGGAAACCAGGCCAGGCCCAGGACCTCGAAGGCCGCCCGGCTGGGGACGTAGCGCGCGGTCCGCCCTGCGGTCTGGAGCCGCGCGGACAGGGCCTGGGCCTCGGCCGCCAGCCCCTCGGGGATGCTCGCGCTGCGCTCGTCCATGCCCGCCTCCAGGCTGGGGATGACCCAGGCCACATCCGCGGGCAGCTCCGGCCAGGCGCCCTCTCCGGCGGGGTAGATCCAGATCCGGCGGGCGCCCAGCTGATCCAGCCGCAGGTCCTGGTACTCCTGGCTGGGCAGGGCCCACAGGCGCAGGACCGGGGAAGGTCCGCCCAGCAGGCCGAACAGGCGCTGGAACTGGGAAAGGATGGGCTCGGCGGGCTCCTCGGCCCGGGCCTTGAGCGCGGCGAACCGGGCCTCGTCCTGGTCCGCCAGGGCCCAGCAGAGGGCATGGCGCAGGGCATAGCCCCGGGTGAGGGCGGGCCCCTTCGCCAGCAGGCGGTCCTCCCAGGCCTGCCGGATCGCCGGCGTGAACCGGCCTTCGCGGACCTGGGCCTTGCCCCACCGCCACAGGGCCAGGGCCGTGCCCGCCTGGCGGAGGGGCAGGGCGGCCAGGCGCTGGGCCAGCCGGGCCTGGGGCGCCTGCATCAGGGCCCTCAGGGCCTCCGCCTCCCGGCGCGCGGCCCCAGGCGGGAAGGGGGCGGCGGGCGGCGTCGCCAGGGGGTCGAAGGTGGCCGCGGCCTGGAGCCACCGGTAGGCGGCGGCCCCGGGGCCCCGGGGAGCCGCAGGCAGGGGGCGGCCCCAGTCGTAGGCGTCCAGCGCCTGGTCCTGCAGCTGGGCCGCGGTGGGCGGCGCGGGACGGACCTCGGCGGGAGGAGTGGGCGGCGGGGCGGTCAGTGGCACGGGGTCACCTTGGTGGCAGAATGGTCCTCCGCATCATACGGGAGTCCTCCTTGAACGCAGCCCCCTCATCTCTCACGCCCCGGGACCGCCTCGTGGTGGCCCTGGACCTGCCCACGGCCGGCGAGGCCCTGGCCATGGCGGAGCGGTTGGCGGGCCGCGTGGGCATGCTGAAGGTGGGGTTGGAGCTGTTCTGCGCCGAGGGGCCGGCCTTCGTCCGGGACCTGCAGAAGCAGGTGCCGGTCTTCCTGGATCTCAAGCTCCACGACATCCCCACCACCGTGCGCCGGGCCCTGGAGGCCGTCCTGAAGCTGGACCCCCGCCTCATCAACGTCCACACCCAGGGCGGCCCGGTCATGCTGGAGGCGGCGGTGGAAGCCGTGCGCGCCCACCGCGCCGCGGGCGGCCGGACCGAGCTGCTGGCGGTGACCGTGCTCACGAGCCTGGACCGGGAGGCCCTGGCGGCCCTGGGCCACGCGGGACGGCCCGAGGACCTGGCGCTGGCCTACGCCAAGCTGGCCCACCGCGCCGGTTGCGACGGCGTGGTGTGCTCTGCCTGGGAGGCCGCCAGCATCCGCGAGGCCTGTGGCGAAGCCTTCCATCGCCTCACGCCGGGCATCCGTCCCGCCGGAGCCGCCACCCAGGACCAGGCCCGCGTCATGACGCCGGCCCAGGCGCTGAAGCAGGGCTCCACCTGGCTGGTGGTGGGACGGCCCATCACCCACGCCGCGGATCCCGCCGCGGCCGCCGAGGCCATCGTCGCGGAGATGGAAGCCTGATGAGTGTCGGCTCCCCCCTGGTCTTCCGTCCGTCCTTCGCCCAACGGGCCATGGCCGTGCTGCTGTTCGCGGGCTCCTGGATGGTGGGGGTCCGCGCCCTGGCGCAGATCCTCGAGCGCCTGCCCATCCTGCGCGCCTCCATGAAGGTGGCCGAGGCCGCCAAAGAACCCACCTGGTCCTTCTGGGTCGCGGTGATCGCCGCCATCGGCGCCGTCGTGGCGGGGAGCCTGCTGCTCCTGGGCACCCTCTTCGGCCTGCTCCTGGTGGAAGGTTCCCAGGTGCTGGTGGATGACCTGGGCCTCGCCGTGGAGCACAACGCCCTGCCGGCCCCCCTGGCCCGGAAGCTGGGGGCAGGCCGTTTGCTCTGGAAGCGCATCACGCACCTCGAGCGCTCCGGCCCCTTCTTCGTCGTGAAGGGGGGCGGCGAGCCGGGCCACGAGGGCCCGAAGGATCCGACCCTGCGGTTCCTCATGGTGGACCAGCTCGAGCGGCTGGTGATGATGATCCTGGAACGCAGTCCGAACCTGAAGCACGAGGACTGATGCCGGGCGGAATGGAAGTCTTCGGGTTCCTGACGGGCGCGGCCTGCGTGGCGCTGCTGGTGCGGGAGAACATCTGGAACTGGCCCATCGGCATCGCCAACAACCTGGTGTTCATCGCCCTGTTCTACCGCGCGGGCCTCTACGCGGACGTCGGGCTCCAGGCTTTCTACGTCGCCATCTCGATCTATGGCTGGTGGAGCTGGCTGCACGGCGGACGGGACCACGGGGCCCTGACCGTGAGCCGCATCTCCCCGCTTCCGGCGGTCCTGCTGGCCCTGGCGGTGGCCGCCACCACGGCTGTGCTGGCCTGGCTGCTGCGCCACTTCACGAACAGCACCGTGCCCGTGCTGGATTCCCTCATCACGGCCCTCAGCCTCGCGGCCCAGTTCATGATGACCCGCAAGTGGCTCGAGAACTGGCTGGTGTGGATCGCGGCCAACTGCATCTCGGTGGGCCTGCTGATCTACAAGGGGCTCTACGTCACCAGCGGGCTCTACCTGGTCTACCAGGTGCTCTGCGTCCTCGGCTGGGTGGCCTGGCGGCGGGCGCTCCGGGCGGGAATCCCCGTGCCGGGGCAGCCGGTGGAGGTCACATCTTCGGCCGGCTGAGGTAGGCCTCGGCGCCCTTCATCTCGGCCGTGGGCCCGTGGGCGGGCTTCTTCGGGCGGGCCCCCTTACGAGCATCGGTCCGCTTCAGGCCCCAGAGGGTCGCCAGTTCCATGGCTTCGGGGTTGCCGGGGGCGAGGGCCAGCACTTCCGCGAGGTCCGCCCGGGCCTGCCCCGCCCGGCCCAGCTTCTCCCGCAGCAGGGCGCGCTTCATGAAGCCCCAGGGATTGGCCGGTTCCTTCGCGATGATCTCGGCGTACTCAGCCTCGGCCTCCGTGAAGCGGCCCTCCTCCTCCGCGGCCTCGCCGCAGAGCAGGTTGGTGACGGCGCAGAAGCCCAGCCAGGCCTTCTGCTCGGCGAACTCCGCGGGGCTGAAGCGCGACTTCGCCCGGGCCTGCTGGGCGACGTGGTCGATGTGGCGCAGGGCCTTCTCCGTGTGGGCGTCCACCCGGGCGAAGATCTCGGCATCGCCCGAGGCGCGGTAGAAGTCCTTCCGGATGCGGCCCTCGGCGCGGTACTGGTCGAACATGCGGGTACCCGGATACAGCGCCAGGGGGCTGATCTGGCAGTCCTGGGGCCGGGTGTCGCGGACGAAGGCGGCGGTCTCCTCCACATCCGCCCAGGTCTCGCCGGGGATGCCGGTGATGAGGTAGATGCCCAGGTTCATGCCCACCTTGCGCACCAGGCCCAGCGCCCGTCGCGCATGCCGCAGGTTGGTGCCCTTGTCCAGCAACTGCAGCACCCGCTCGCTGCCGTGCTCCACGCCGAACTGCATGAACTCGCAGCCGGCCCGCTTCATGGCCACCAGCCGATCCTCGTCCACCAGGTTCACGCGGCTCTGGCAGTTCCAGAGGGGGTGGAGGCCACTCTCCTGGATGCCCTTCATCAGGGTCAGCACGCGGTCGCGGTTGGCGGTGAAGGTGTCGTCCCGGAAGCTGAAGTAGGTGAGGCCGTGCCGCTCGCGCAGCAGCCGCATCTCGCGCAGTACGGAGGGCGCGCTGCGGAAGCGGATGGAGGTGCCCCAGAACTCGGGCGTGTTGCAGAAGTTGCAGGTGGCCGGGCAGCCGCGGCTGGTGCTGAGGTAGGCCAGCTGGCCCACATCGTTGAGGAAGTCCGCCTCCAGGTGCTCGGCGGGGATGCCGATGGCGTCCAGGTCCTCCAGGGGCGGCTGGGGCAGGGTGCGCCCCTCGCGGAGGATGAGGCCCGGCGTGCGCTTCCACAGGTCCGAACCGGGGGCGGTCTTGAGGCGCTCCGCGATGCCCAGCAGCACGGCCTCGCCCTCGCCCTGCACGATGGCATCCAGGGCCGGGCAGTCCTCGAAGACTTCATCGGCCAGGTGCGTGGGGTGCGGCCCGCCCGCCAGGAGGATGGCGCCAGGGCAGGCCTCCCGGGCCCAGGCCAGCAGCTCGTAGGAGCGCTTCCGGTTGAAGGTGAACATGGAGACACCCACCACCGCCGGGTTCTGGGCCCTCAGGTAGGCCAGGACCTCCTTGCGCCCCTTGCCGCTCAGGTTCGCCACCCGGCAGGGAAGGTGCCGGGCCTTGAGCATGGCCTGCAGGTAGCCCAGCCCGATGGGGAGGAAGGTCATCCACTCGTCCCCGAAGCCGCTGCGGGGGGCGCTGTAGGCGAGCAGGGTGCGGGGAGGGGTCATGGGCTCCAAGGGCGTGACTTTCCAGTGTACGGAAAGGGATTCCCGAGGGAAGCGGACATTCCGCGGTTGGTTCTCCGACGCATGTCAAGCCTCGTCTGGAGCGCCCGGAACCGCTAGAATCAAGGCTTCCGGAGCCTCCATGTCCGTTGCCCACGAACCGGCCGTCACCGAATCCCTGGCTCTGGAGCTGGGCCTGTCCAAGGACGAGTGGCAGGTCCTCCTGCGCCTCCTGGACGGACGCATGCCCACCTACCCGGAGCTGGGCGTGTTCAGCGCCATGTGGAGCGAGCACTGCTCGTACAAGTCCAGCCGCGTCCACCTGAAGAACCTGCCCACGGAAGGCCCCCGCGTGATCCAGGGCCCCGGCGAGAACGCGGGCGTGGTGGACATCGGCGACGGCTGGGCCGTGGCCTTCAAGATGGAGAGCCACAACCACCCCAGCTTCATCGAGCCCTACCAGGGCGCGGCCACCGGCGTGGGCGGCATCCTGCGCGATGTGTTCACCATGGGCGCCCGGCCCCTCGCCAACCTGAACTCGCTTCGTTTCGGGGAGATCAATGCCCCCCGCATGAAGGGCCTCGTGAAGGGCGTGGCCGCGGGCATCGCGGGCTACGGCAACTGCATGGGCATCCCCATGCTGGGCGGCGACTGCGCCTTCGACGCCAGCTACAACGGCAACATCCTCGTGAACGCCTTCACGCTCGGCGTGCTGCGCAGCGACAAGATCTTCAAGGGCTTCGCCTCCGGCATCGGCAACAAGGTGATGTACATCGGCTCCAAGACCGGCCGCGACGGCATCCACGGCGCCAGCATGGCCTCGGCCGAGTTCGGCGAGGGCAGCGAGGAGAAGCGCCCCACGGTGCAGGTGGGCGATCCCTTCACGGAGAAGCTCCTGCTTGAGGCCTGCCTGGAGATCTTCCAGACCGACTGGGTCATCGGCATCCAGGACATGGGCGCCGCGGGCCTCACGTCCAGCAGCTTCGAGATGGCCAGCCGCGCCGGCACGGGCCTGGAGATCCGCCTCGACCAGGTGCCCCAGCGCGAGGAGGGCATGACGCCCTTCGAGCTGATGCTCAGCGAGAGCCAGGAGCGCATGCTGCTGGTGGCCCGCCCGGGCTGCGAACAGAAGATCATCGCTGTGCTCCACAAGTGGGGCCTGGACGCCTGCGTGGTGGGCGAGGTCACGAACAGCGGCCGCTTCATCGGCAGCTGGCACGGGGAGCCCGTCATCAACCTGCCCATCCAGCCGCTGGTGGACGCCGCGCCGAAGTACGACCGGCCCCGCCAGCGCCCGGGCTACCTGGACGCGGTCAATGCCGCGCCGCTGCCGGCGGACCTCAAGCCCGCCGAGGCGGAGCGCACCCTGCGCCAGATCCTCGCGGCGCCCACCGTGGCCAGCAAGCGGTGGATCTTCGAGCAGTACGACGGCACCGTCCGCAGCAACACCCTGCTGGGCATGGGCCGCGGCGATGCGGGGATCATCCGCGTGAAGGACGAGGCGGGGCAGGACACGGGCAAGGCCGTGGCCATGAGCAGCGACTGCAACAGCCGCTTCTGCTACCTCGATCCCTTCTGGGGCGCGGCCCACGCGGTGGCCGAGGCCTGCCGCAACCTGGCCTGCGTGGGCGCCGAGCCCATCGGCCTCACGGACTGCCTGAACTACGGCAACCCCGAGAAGCCCGAGAACATGTGGACCTTCGAGCAGGGCTGCCTGGGCATCCGCCAGGCCTGCCTGGCCCTCGATGTGCCCATCGTCAGCGGCAACGTGAGCCTCTACAACGACACCGAAGGCCAGAGCATCGCCCCCACGCCCATGATCGCGGCGGTGGGCCTCATCGAGGACTGCGCGGGCCAGGTGGTCCTCGACGCGCCGGACGCCACCGCCCTCTCCAAGGTGGGCAACCGCCTCTGCGGATCCGGGTTCCGGGCCGCCCACGACGGCATCTTCCTGCTGGGCGAGACTCGGGATGAGCTGGGCGGCAGCGAGTATCTCAAGCTGCGCACGGGCAAGGTCCAGGGTGCCTGCCCCGAGCTGCGCCTGGACGAGGAGCTGCGGCTCCAGGCCTGTGTGCGCGAAGGCATCCGCCTGGGGCTCATCCGCAGCGCCCACGACACCAGCGAAGGTGGCCTGATGGCGGCCGTGCTGGAGAGCGCCTTCGGAGCCAATGTTGGAGAGGGGGACGGCGAGGGCATGGGCTGCCAGCTGATGCTCACGAAGGGCGCCCTGCGTCTGGACAGCCTGCTCTTCGGCGAGACCGCGGGCCGCATCGTCGTGAGCGTGAGCCCGGAGGCCGAGGGCAGCCTGGCCACCCTCTGCGCCACCCACCGCGTGCCCGTCGCCAAGATCGGCACCACAGGCGGCGCCCGCGTCACCGTCGCCGTGGATGGCCAGCCCCTGCTGGACGCGGATGCCGCCGAGTTGAGGGACCTCCACGCCGGGGCCCTGGAGCGCGCCCTGGGTTGACAGGGCACCACGGCCCCGGGAACCCTGGGACATTCCCCGGGGGCCCCATGCGTCTGCCCATCCTGTTGTTTCTGGCCTCCACGTTCCTCGTGGCCGGCGCTCCGCAGAAGGCCGCGAAGACCAAGCCCTCCGCGGCCGGAGCCGAAGCCACCCGCCTGGAAGCCGAGGCGAAGCGCGCCAAGGCCTCCGCTGAGCGCCTGAAGGCCGGCGCGGCCAAGGCGGAGTCGCAGGCGAAGGCGGCGGCAGCCAAGGCCAAGGACGCGGAGACCCGCGTGGCGGACCTTCAGATCCGGGCCTCGGAGGCCCGGGCCAAGGCCGCGGAGGCCGAGGCCAAGGCGGCCTCCGACAAGGCCAGCGAGGCCCGCGTGAAGGCCCGCGAGGCTCAGCAGCGAGTGGCCAACCTCAAGGGGGCCAAGGCGAAGCCGGCCAAGTCCGCGAAGCCGGCCGCCAAGCCCGAGGAGGTGCCGGCGACCAAGGCCGATGTGGCGCCCAAGCCGACTCCCAAGCCGGAACCCGCGCCCAAGCCCGAGCCGGAAACGGTGCCGAAGTAGGATCCTCCAGAGACAGCCGTCCGACTCAGATCCCCATGGCGGCCGGAGCCTTGAGCTTCGCGGCGATCTTCTGCATCAGCTCCTGGTCGGCCTTGAGGGTGGCCTTGAAGGCGGCGTGGTCCGTGTGGTGGATCTCCCGCCGGATCTCGTCGAGGCTGTGGTCCAGTATCCGCATGAGGAGTTCGGTTTCCTTGGCGTCCAGGTAGAGTTCCATGGTCCCTCCCGCCGGCTTGGCCGCGTCCCGGCGGGCCGTGGCCGTGGCCAAATATCAGGTCCCGGCGGCCCTTATGCCAGCCCCGGCTCTCTAGGGCCGGCCGCCCAGCAGCCGGGCCGGCAGCAGGAAGAGGCCCTTGATGAGCCCGAACACCCCATCGACGGCGAAGCCCAGGAGCCGGAAGGGCAGGAGCAGCAGCCAGACCAGCGGGTAGAGGATCAGCGCCAGGAGGGCCAGGGGCCAGCAGACCACCAGCAGGATGAGCCAAAGCAGGAACGCGGCCATGGAAGCCTCCCGGGGCCAGGATGGGGCCGGCCGGCCCGGGGTGGCGGCCGGGACCGGTCAACGCTCGTTGCGGACCGGCCGGACGCGGGAGGATATGATCCACTGACACCCACCCAGAGGAAGCCCATGCCACGCCGAGATGATTCCCTGTCCCTCGATCGCCGTGCCTTCCTGGGGGCCGGCCTGGCCACGGGCGCGGCCGCGCTGGTGGGGGGCGACCTGAAGGTGGGCCCGGTCCGCAAGGGCCTGGTGCTGGAGGAAGCCACGGTGGATGCCCTCCAGGCGGGCATGGCGGACGGACGCTGGACGTCGGTGGAGCTGGTGAAGCGGTACCAGGCGCGCATCCGGGCCCTGGACCAGGCGGGGCCGAAGCTGAACGCGGTCATCGAGCTGAACCCCGATGCCCTGGCCATCGCGAAGGCGCTGGACGCCGAGCGGAAGGCGGGGAGCCTGCGCGGGCCCCTCCACGGCATCCCCGTGCTCATCAAGGACAACATCGACACCGCGGACCGCATGAAGACCACGGCGGGCTCGCTGGCCCTGGCGGAGGCCCCGGCCCCGAAGGAGGACGCCTTCGTGGTGAAGCGGCTGCGGGAAGCGGGCGCGGTGATCCTCGGCAAGACCAACCTCAGCGAGTGGGCCAACTTCCGCTCCACCCGCAGCAGCAGCGGCTGGAGCGGCCGGGGCGGGCAGACCCGGAACCCCTATGCCCTGGACCGCAGCCCCAGCGGCTCCAGCTCGGGCTCCGGAGTCGCCGCCGCCGCCAGCCTCTGCGCCATGGCCGTGGGCACCGAGACCGACGGCTCCATCGTGAGCCCCTCCAATGCCAATGGGCTGGTGGGCGTGAAGCCCACTGTGGGGCTGGTGAGCCGCAGCGGCATCATCCCCATCTCCAGTACGCAGGACACGGCCGGGCCCATGGCGCGCACCGTGCGGGACGCGGCGCTCCTGCTGAACGCGCTGGTCGGCGCCGACCCCAAGGATGCCGCCACCGGCGATCCCGCCGCCCGCCGGGAGAAGGATTACACCCAGTTCCTCGCCGCCGAGGGCCTCCAAGGGGCTCGGCTCGGGGTGGCGAAGAACTTCCTGGGCGTGCATGCCCACGTGGACGCCGTCATCCAGCCCGCCTTGGACCTGCTGAAGGCCCGCGGGGCCGTGCTCGTGGACGTGGAGCTGAAGACCGCCGCCTACGATGACGCCGAGTTCGAGGTGCTGCTGTACGAGTTCAAGGCGGGCCTCAACGCCTACCTGGCAGGCCGGGGCGGCGCCGTGAAGGATCTGGCGGGGCTCATGGCCTTCGACGAGCGCGAGAAGGCGCGGGAGATGCCCTTCTTCGGCCAGGAGATCGTCCTGCAGGCCCAAGCCAAGGGGCCGCTGACGGATCCCGCCTACCGGAAGGCCCTCGAGACCTGCGCCCAGGCCCGGAAGGACATCCTGGGCCTGCTGGAGAAGCACGCGGTGCAGGCCCTGGTGGCGCCCACGGGCGGTCCCGCCTGGCTCATCGACCACCTCAACGGCGACAGCTCGGGCTTCAGCTTCTCCAGCCCCGCCGCGGTGGCGGGCTGCCCGCACATCACTGTGCCCGCCGGGTTCGCCGCGGGCCTCCCCCTGGGCCTGTCCTTCGTGGGCGCGCCCTGGCAGGAGGGCACCCTGCTGAAGCTGGCCTACGCCTATGAACAGGCCTCCAGGGCCCGCCGGCCGCCACGCTTCGCGCCGTCCTGCCGCCTGACCCGCTGACTGATCCGTTGACAGCCCCGTGGACAGTCCTGTTGACAGCGGAGGCTCCCAAGACCACGCTTGTCCTCCCATTCAAGGAGCATCCATGAACCGCGCCCTGTTCGCCCTCCTGTTGGCTGCCTCCCTGGTGGCTGTGGCCCAGGAACCCAAGACCAAGCCAGCCGAACCCAAGACCGCCGCTGAATTGAAGGCCGAGAAGAAGGCGGAGAAGAAGGCCAAGAAGGCGGAAGCGGAGAAGAAGGCCGCGGAGGCCAAGGCCGCTGTTGCGAAGCCAGTTCCCGCACCTGCCGCGAAGCCCATGCCTGCACCGGCGGCGGCGAAGCCGGCTCCCGCGCCCCCGGCCGCCCCCGCCGCAGCGGCCGCAGCGGCCGCCGCCGCGAAGTCCGCGACCCCCAAGACCGCGGCGACCTCGACTGCCATCATCGCCAACAAGGATTCCAAGATCTATCACCGCGCCGACTGCAAGCTGGCCTCGAAGATGAAGGAAGCCAACAAGGTCTCCTTCGCCTCCGCCGCCGAGGCCGACAAGGCCGGCTACAAGGCCTGCAAGGTGTGCAAGCCCTAGGGGGCGATCCTCCGCTCCGGCCTCAGTGGAGATTCCTATGAGCGTGGTTCTGTCTTTGATGCTGGGCGCTTCGCTGGCGCTCGTGGCGCAGGTTCCCGGCAAGGATGATCTGAAGGGCGCCGCGAATGCGGCGGTGGACAAGGGCCAGGCCAAGGCGGATACCAAGGCTGATGAAGCCAAGGCCAAGGCCGACAAGAAGGCTGCGGACGCCAAAGCCAAGGCGGACGCCAAGGCCGGGACGGTCCCGGTGGCCGGCGAGCACGTGAAGGCCGCCACCGCCAAGGGCGAGGGCGCCGCCAAGACCGGCACCACCAAGGCCAAGGCGAAGTCGAAGAAGGGCACCACGAAAGGCGCCGACAAGGCCAAGGCGGTCACTGAGAAGGTTGCCAAGTGATGATCCGGGGGTCCCGCGCTGCGCGCACACCTCCGGAACCCCGAAGCAAAAGCCCGGCAGAGCCGGGCTTTTGCTTCGCCTCCACCAGGGAAGGCCCAGGACGTTTCTACTTCTTCGGGAACTGCCGCTCGTAGGCTTCCTGCGCGTACTCGCTGGGGGGCACGCCGAAGCGGCGCTTGAAGGCGCGGGTGAAGGCGCTGGCGTCGTAGAAGCCCAGGATCTTCGCCACGTCGCTGGGGCGCTCGCCGTTGGCCAGCAGCGTCACGGCCCGCTGGAGGCGGCGCTCGATGAGGTACTGGTGGGGCGTGGTGCTGGTGGCCTCGCGGAAGAGGCGGATGAAGTGGTCCGGCGTGCAGCGGGCCATGGTGGCCAGCTCGGGCACGCTGTTCTTGGAGCCGATGTGGACTTCCATGTGGTCCAGCACCAGCTGCAGGGTGGAGCGGTTCAGGCGGTAGGGGAAGCGGCCCCGGTCCTCCTTCTCCGTGAGGCGGGACAGCTCCGCGCCCAGCAGGATGAGGAAGAGCTCGCGCGTCATCAGCTGCACGCCGTCGGGGTTGGACAGCTCCTGGGTGAAGATGCTGAACAGCTGCTTGAGGCTGAGGCTGCGGAGCACCGCGAAGCTGGACTCCTGCCACTTGCGGGGCGGGTTCTGGAGCGACGACAGCAGCGGCTCGGGGAAGGGGCCCTCCATGAACAGCGCCGTGAAGCCGAAGGGGGCGTTCGCGTGGTGGCGCTTCAGGGTGTGGCCGAAGCCCGGCAGCAGCAGGGCCAGGTCGCCGGAGCGGATGACGCCCTCCTCGCGGTCCTCGCTGGTGCAGACGCGCACCGCATGCGTGGGCTGGAGCAGCGTCCACGCGTCCCGCGCGGGCAGCAGCTTCGCGGGCACGGGGTCGCGCTTGAGGACGGCCAGGCGGAGAGGTCCGCTGGTATAAGTTTGGAGGTTCTTGGCTTCAGGTACGCTCATGGCTCAGGAATAAACAGAGGTGCCCATCGGGGCCTTCCGGAAGGATGACAGGAAAACTTTTCGGCACGCGTGAAAATTTCACAAGCCAAGGCTGTTTTTTTTCCACGCTGCCGGCAAAGCCTCATCCCCACCCGATTCAGGCCCGATTCAGACCCAATTCAGACCTTGCTGAAGGCCGCCTCCAGGCTCCGGAACATCCCCATGCCGCCCGTGGGGCCCAGCTTGGGGTCCACGGCCCGCTCGGGGTGGGGCATCATGCCCAGCACGTTGCCCTTCAGGTTCACGATGCCGGCGATGCCGTTCATGGCGCCGTTGGGCACGTGGTCCGCGCCGATCTCGCCCCGGGCCGAGCAGTAGCGCAGGGCCACGCCGCCCCGGGCCTCCAGATCCGCCAGGTCCGCGGGCTCCAGGGTGAAGTTGCCTTCGGCATGGGCCATGGGCACCCGGAACACCTCGCCGGCCTTCATGGCCCGGGTGAAGGGCAGGTCGGCCCGCTCGACGCGCAGGTAGACCTCCGCGTGGATGAAGCGCAGGGACTCGTTGCGCAGCAGGGCGCCGGGCAGCAGCTGGGCCTCGCAGAGGATCTGGAAGCCGTTGCACACGCCCATCACCAGGCCGCCCTGGTCCGCGTGGCGCTTCACGTCGGCCATGATGGGCGCCAGGGCCGCGATGGCGCCGCAGCGCAGGTAGTCGCCGTAGCTGAAGCCGCCGGGGATGAACACCAGGTCCGTGTTCTCCGGCAGCCGGGTGTCCCGGTGCCAGACGGGGATCGTGTCCCAGCCCATCACGGTGCCGCAGGCGTGGAGGGCGTCGTGGTCGCAGTTGGAGCCCGGGAAGACCGGGACGGCCACGCGCATCACAACACCTCGATGGAGGCCTTCTCCATCACGGGATTGACCAGCAGCTTGTCGCACATGGCCTGGGCCTTGGCCTTCACCTCGGCGGGGTCGGTGCCCGGGATGTCCATCTCGATGAGCCGGCCGATGCGGACATGCTCCACCTCGAAGGCGAAGCCGTGCAGCCCCTGTTCCACCGCCTTGCCCTGGGGATCCAGGATCCCCGGCTTCAACTGCACCGACACGCGCACCTTCATGGAGCCCTCCGCCCTCCAGTGTACCTGATGGTCACCGGCCCCGGGGCCGCCACCGATGGGCCTCCAGGTCCAGGTTCCCCTGGTCGTCCACCTCGATGCCCTCGTCCCGCAGGCGGCCGATCTGCTCCATGGCGCCCCACCAGCGGCCCCGGCTGGGCACGTAGCCCCGGGTGTTCACCACGCGGTGCCAGGGCAGGGCCGTGCCCTCCGGCAGGCCCGACAGCACCATGCCCACCTGCCGGGGGCGCTGGGGGAAGCCCGCCAGCAGGGCCACCTGGCCGTACGAGGCCAGGCGACCCTTGGGGATGCGCGCCACCACCGCCAGGACGGCCGCGCGGAAGTCCGTGGGCGGCGCGTCGGGTTCGATGCGCTTCACAGGTCTGGGCCTGGGCATGCGCTCAGGCCCGCACGCCGGGCCGCTGGTCGGCGGGCACGCGGGAGCGGAAGCCGCCTTCGTAGCTGTGCCAGTGGTCGAGGGCCTCCTCGGGGTAGGCCCAGCACCAGTAGCCGTCGCCGGCATCGAAATCCACCAGCCACAGGCCCTTCACGTCGGCTTCCAGGTCCTGCATGCTCTGCTGCCAGGACTTGACCAGGACCTGCAGGCGCTCGCGCAGCTCCTCGACCCGGCGCTCGTCCCGGGCCTCTTCCGCCTGGGTCAGCTCCTCGGCGAGGCTGGCGGCCAGTGTGTAGACAGGTTCCGTCAATGCCTTCACTTGCGGCATCAGGGCCCGCGCTTCGTCCAGGGTGAAAATGCGGCCCATGGCACCTCCGATGCTCCATGATAAGCCGATGCGGTTCGTGCCCCAGATCCCTTCCCACGTTGATCCCGGTCCCTGGGTTCCCCTGGCGCCCCTGACCCTGCGGTGGGACGGCGGCCTGCATCCCGACTGGTCGATCCTCGCCCGGCGAGGCCTGGCCATCCACGCCGTCCACCTGTCCGGCGAGTCGCCCGTGGACGAGGGGCTCGCGGTGCTCCACGCCTCGCTCGGCCCGGATTTCCTCATCCTGCCCGCCGCCCGCCCGCAGAACCGCGAGGCGGGCTTCCGCCTGCTGGGCCACCTGGAGACCCTGCTGGAGGCCGCCAGCGGCCGCGGCGCGAAGATCGCCCTGAGCATCGAGGGTGGGGCCGAGGCCGCCGTGCTGGATCTGCTGGCCCAGGCCAAGGCCGACGCGGTGGGCTTCTGCTGGCACCCGGGCACCGTGGACGCGGAGCGCCTGGCGGACCGCCTCTGGTGCGGCGTCTGCGGGCCGGCCTCGGACCTGCGCCCGCTCCAGAAGCTGGGCTACCGGTGGGACATGGCCCTGCCCGCGGAGGATCCCGCCACCTTCCAGGCGCAGGCCGCCGCGCTGGCCGCCGCCCATCCCGAGGTGATCTTCCCCGAGGAGATCCTGCCCCCGGGCCTGGACCGCGCCGCGGAGCCGCCGGAGGGCTTCGCCTTCGGGCGGCACTGGGATCCCACGGGGAACCGTTCATGACGAAGACCCTGCTGGTCATCGCGGGCGAGGACTCTGGCGACCTGCACGGCGCGGAGCTGCTGCGCGAGCTGAAGGCCCGCCGGCCCGACCTGCGCCTCGTGGGCGTGGGCGGCCCGCGCATGAGCCCCTTCCTGGACCTCAAGCTGGCGGACGTGAAGGATCTCGCCGTGGTGGGCTTCGTGGAGGTCATCAAGCACCTGCCGCGCCTGAACCGGCTGTTCAAGGCCATCCTGGCCGCCGCGGCGGAGGAGCAGGTCGCCGGCGCCCTGCTCATCGACTACCCGGGCTTCAACCTGCGGCTGGCCAAGGCCCTGCGGAAGCAGCTGCCCGCCGTGACCCTGCACCAGTACGTGTGCCCCCAGGTGTGGGCCTGGAAGAAGGGGCGCATCCCCGAGCTGGGCACGGTGCTGGACACGCTCTACTGCCTCTTCGACTTCGAGCCCGAGTTGTTCCGCGGCTATCCCGTGGACGCCCGCTTCGTGGGCCATCCCCTGGTGGAGGTGGTGAAGCCCGAGTGCGACCGCGCCGCCTTCTTCGCCGAGACCGGCCTCGACCCCATGCGGCCCCTGGTGGCCCTGCTGCCCGGCAGCCGCAAGGGGGAGATCGAGCGCCTGCTGCCGCCCATGGCGGAGCTGGCCCGGCGCTGGCGCACGGCCCGGCCCGAGGTCCAGTGGGTGCTGCCCGTGGCCCCCACGCTGGAGCCCGCCTTCGTGCGCGCGCACCTGGGCCCGACGCAGGATCCGGCCCCCGTGGCGCTGGTGCAGGACCGCCCCTATGCCGCCCGCGCCCACGCGGACGCGGCCCTGGTGGCCTCCGGCACCGCCACCCTGGAGACGGCCCTGCTGGGCACGCCCTTCGCCATCGTCTACAAGCTGAATGCCCTCACCTTTGAACTGGCCAAGCGCGTGGTGAAGGTCCCCCACTTCGGCCTCGCCAACGTGGTGGCCCGCCGCGAAGTGGCCCCCGAGCTGCTCCAGGGCGAGGTGAACCCCGAGCGCCTGGGCCTGGAGCTGGCGCGCCTGCTGGACCCCGAGACAGCAAGGCGCATCCGCGCCGAGCTGGGCGAGGTGCGCGGCCACCTGGGCCAGCCCGGCGCCGCCGGCCGCGTGGCCGAAGATCTGCTGGCGAAGCTCCAGGCCTGAGGGGCGCTGCCAAGAGAGCCTGAGAGCGGGACTACCGATTGGGCGATCCCTGCTTCCCACCCCACCCGGCGTCGGGAGGGCGGGGCATTCCCGTTCGCCCCAGGTTTTGCCACCGTTCGGCGGGGAAAGGACCCGGTGATCTACAATGTCGGTATCGTTCCTTCATTCATATCAGACGACGGGCTCAGGACGGGTTTGGTCGTCTAATTCAAAAAGTTAGGCCGCATTCCCCCTTCTCTTTCGGAGTTCCAATGAAGAGATGCTTCATCCTAACCCTCGCCATCTCTTTAGGTTGCACGCCCCCCAAAACAAATGATCAAAAGATCAGTCTCTATACTGATTTCAGTCAAATACGAGTCATCTATCAACCTCCTGCTCCACCGTACCCTCTTGAAGCGAAAGTAGCCGGTATCCAAGGTACTGTCGTAGTTCAATTGACTGTTGATACTAAGGGTATTCCTTATTCAGCAATAGCATTAGAAGGCCCTATTGAGCTTCGCCAAACAGCTGAGGCATATGCACTCAAATGGAAATTTGCACCCTGTACTTTGAACGGTGTACCTCAATATGCTCGCTTCAAACTGAGCATGCCGTTCAGGTTGAGAATGACCAATCAAGCCAAGTAGACAACCGCTCAGCCTAACCTTGCGCTCAACTCGGACCCCGCCTGCGCTGCCTTCCGCTCTCTCTCAACATCCCGCTTTCTCGGCTCCGTTCATCACCTCGGTGCAGGCGGGGCCGCTTAGCTTCATTCGTTGGGTCCCTTCACTCACTCATAGGAGGTCCACAATGCAATTGCTTTTTGGGGGTCTCATTTCGGTAATTCTCCTTGGTATCTATGTTCATCTTGTGCGCGCAGCCATCAAGATCGTCTATAGCCTACCTACGGCCGGACTCGCATTCACCGAAGGCATGGCACAAGCCCTCTCTGTCATCGGAGGCCTCGTCTCAGCGCTTGTGGTCGCCGAGCTTGCCATCGCAAAGCCAGGGGAAGTGCCAGCAAGGCGTGCCCTTAAACAAGAAGCCTCACCTTGGGCCATCAAGCTCCTATCAATTGTGTCCGTATCTTACGTAATTGTGTGGGTCGCCACCGGGCTTACCGCTTTTATGGTTGGCCTTTACCACCCCAAAGAAGTTCCACAACTCACGACACTTGGTCAGGCGTGGCTGGGATTGGCTGTCTCAGCTGCGTATTCATATTTCGGTTTGAATCCAACCAACAGGTGAACCTGACCCTCCGCTCAACTCGGACCCCACCTACATTGCCGTCTGCCCTCTCTCAACCTCTCGCTCCCTCGTCTCCGCTCCTCGCCTCGGCTCAGGTGGGGCCGGTTGCTTCCTTCCTCAGGCCTTCTGGAGATAGGAACATGCTCAAACAGCCCCTCCGAATCCTGCTGGCTCTTGCTTCCACCTTCGCTATTGGCCAAGAATTACCGAGTCAACTGAAACTAGGTGGGTTCCAGTTGGGCCAGGTTGCCAGGGTGGCTGAAGCAGCCCTCGGGAAACCCTATGAGGAGCGGACCACCTCGGATGGCTGGCTGATCAAGGCCTTCTGGACCTCTGAAAAACATGAGCACCTGCTGATTTTCGAATTCGCAGCGCCCAAGAAGGATCGCATCACCGCGATCCAGCTCTTTGGAAAGCCGACGCCGGGGGATGGGGGCCTCCCCGGGGTCACGCTCGGCTCGACCGAAAGCGAGGTGCTCAAGTCGCTCGGTCCGCCCAAGTCGAAATCGAAGTATCTGGATGACGGCACGGAATATACGCGCCTCGACTACGCCGATCGAAACTACAGCTTAGAGCTCAATCATGAGGGCTTGGTTGTCAGCATCAGGATTCTGGGATTCGATGGCTTCTCGAAAGAGGTTCCGCCTCTACCCACCTCTGAAAGCTTGAAGAAGATCCTAGCAAAGCAGGATCCGGCGGCTCTGGAAGCCATGCTTACGCCAGATTTCGAATTCTATAGGGGCGACAACATCATTTCTTATAATGGCCCCTCCGAAAATGAAGTTCGCTCCAACCCCAAGATCAAGGAGGTCATCTACGGCCCGCTGGGTCTCAATGATGCACTGTCAAGAAAAGACGCCCAGGAAGACCCCCAGATCAGGCTCTCCGAGAGCGGGGTCTTCCATGTCATCAAATTTCCGAAGAGTGCTGTTCTTAAAGAGATCGTCTTCGCCCAGTTTGCAGGCAGTTGGCGGATCTATGAAGTCAGCTTCAAGCCGTAGCACACAAGCCTGACCATCCACCCGGATTGCATCTCGACAAAAAGGATCTCCCATGGATGACATTTCCAATCCCTACGCTCCGCCGGAAGCCCTGCTCGCAGAACCGGGGGCGGAGGTCGCCTCTGAGCGACGGCCGATCTACACCCCGTTCCAGGTGCGTCTGGCCTCCTTCCTCGGGGGCCCGTTCGCGGCGGTGTTCACCCTCCACCAGAATTTCAAGGCGCTGCAAGACACCCGGGGCCAACGCCTGACGCTGGGACTGGGGATCGCCTTCAACGTGGCGCTGCTGGCCTTGCTGCCCTTCCTGCCCGAGCGCTTTCCGCGGCAGGTGATTCCGCTGCTCTATTCCATTGCCGCCGGCGGCGTCGCCAGCGCCAAGCAGCTCTCCAAAGCGCAGCTCGAGGCCTCGGAGCAGTACCAGCGTCGCTCCGGCTGGAACGTCACCGGCGTCGTTCTCGTGTCATTCCTCGCCTTCTGCCTGGTGGTCTTTCCGCCGTACCTCCTCCTGAACCATTGGGGCGTCCTCCGGCTCGACTGACCGCCCCATCGGCCCGAGTCCCGCTTACGTGGCCTTCCACGCGCTCCGCTTCCTGTCGTTTCTTCTGCTGCACCGAGTCCTGACTCGACCTTCCGCGCCCCCACGATCGGGGCCCACCCATGAGGGCATCTCCATGACTTCCACACGACTTCTGCTGGCCGCGGGGCTTTCGACGTTGGCGCTCCTGGGCCAGGCCCCGCCCGCCTCCAAGTCCGAGGGGGCCTCCGTCGCCCCCGTCCAGGCTCCGCAGGGGCTGCGCCCCGCCGAGGCGTTCAAGGCCAGGATCGGCCAGCCGGTGGCCGACGTCCAGTTCGCGGACCTGCAGGGGAAGACGTGGTCCCTGGCGGCCCTGCGGGGGAAGGTGGTCTACCTCAACGTCTGGTTCACGGGGTGCCCGCCCTGCGTGAAGGAGATCCCCGACCTCAATGCCCTCCACGCCCGGCTCGGATCCCATCCGGACCTGGTCATGCTGGCCCTGGCCTACGACGACGAGTCGAAGGTCCGGGCGTTCCTGAAAACCCGGCCCTTCCAGTTCCCGGTGGCCTGCATCCCGTTCGTGGCGCTCAAGCAGCTGGCCATGTCGGGGTCCAGCGTGGCGTTCCCGACGCACCTGATCATCGACCGCCAGGGGAACCTTGCCGTGGCCAGCACCGGCGGGAGCGAGCAGATCAGCCGGGACCTGGAGATCTCCCTCGGCCAGGTGCTCGGAGCGCCGGCAAGCCCCTCGACCGGGGGCTGAGGCCCTGATCCGGGCTTCTGAAAAGCGCCTGGCCGCAGGCAAATCCGGTCACTTTCACCCACTCCGCGCCAC
Source organism: Geothrix terrae (assembly GCF_022808775.1). Classification (GTDB taxonomy): domain Bacteria; phylum Acidobacteriota; class Holophagae; order Holophagales; family Holophagaceae; genus Geothrix; species Geothrix terrae. The sequence continues at coordinate 68,649 of NZ_JAKZLA010000009.1, read as the reverse complement.
CCAAAAGGTGGGGAGGGCCCGATGACGGTATCCGTCTTTGTGGGGGCGAGCGTGGACGGGTTCATCGCGCGCCTGAACCACGACCTGGATTGGCTGCCGGAGGGGGGCGGGGAGGCGCACGGCTACGAGGAGTTCCTGGCGGGCATCGATGCCCTGGTCATCGGCCGCAAGACCTTCAAGAAGGTGCTGACCTTCGATCCCTGGCCCTATGGTTCCAAGCGGGTGGTGGTGCTGAGCGGCCAGCCGCTCCGGCTGCCGAGTGCCATCGGCAGCGCGGTGGAGCAGATGGCGGGCTCGCCGGCGGAGATCGTGGCCCGGCTGGCGGAGCGCGGGGCCACGAATCTCTACGTGGATGGCGGCATCACCATCCAGCGGTTCCTGCGGGCGGGGCTGGTGGACCGCCTCATCATCACCCGGGTTCCGGTGCTGATCGGCGAGGGCATCCCCCTCTTCAGCACCCTGCCTCACGACATCCACCTGCGCCATGTCGCCACCCGGTCCTTCCCGAGCGGCCTGGTCCAGAGCGAGTACCAGGTGCTCCGCTGACCGGGTGGCGCGCCCCGGTTCGGCTTAGTGGCCCACAGGCTTGTTGTCGTACTTGCCGGGCTGCTCGACGTAGACCACGGCCCCGTCCGGCTGGCTGTTCGAGTGGGGATGGTTCGCCGGGATGAAGACGTAGGAGCCCGGACCGTAGGGCTGCTCGTGGTCGGGGTCGCTCCCGTAGCGGAAGGTGCCCGACACCACCACGAGCCTCAGGGCGCTGGAGTGAGCGTGGACGGCGCTCTTGCTGCCGACGGGGAACTTGACGAAGCCGTGCCAGGCCCCTTTGGCGTGAAGGCCCTCGACATCGGCCACCATCACGCCGACGCCCTTGGCCGCCAGCTCCTCCCACGGGAGCTTGTCGGCGGCCAGGGTGACCTCCCCGCTGCGCTTCTCGCCGCCGTGGGCGAAGGAAAGGGTGCCGGCAACCAAGGCCGCGGAAAGCACGACCAGCCCGGAAGGTGAGATCTTCATTGCTTCCTCCTGGTAGAAAGCCCGCATGGGCTGTCCGACGATAGTCCCTCGCCTTGTCTGTCGCAACAGGTGGATTGTCCGGCGGCAGAGGCCGATTCCCCCGCCAAGAGGGGGGGGCAGGGGAAGGCTTTTCCAGAGGCGATGTCCTGGGCGCTTGTGATGCTCCTAAACCCATCCCGGGCTGGGAGCATCTTAGAGATGGATGTGCGCGGAGGTGCCGATGCTTCTCAGTCTGTTGATGCTTCCCATGGTGGTCCTCCAGGCCCCGGCGCCCCTGCCGGTGGTGGAGGCCAAGGACCTTCCCAATGCCCCCCGGGGTCCCATGACCCCGCATCGCCCGGATCCCGGCGGTGAGGCCAGCATCCTGGGCGAGAGCCGGCACGGGGCCCGGAAAGGGCCGTCCATCCCGGCCCTCCAATTGCCCGCGGGCAGCGTCCGGGTGACGGACAAGGTCCCTGACATGAGCGGGCGGCGGGCCTTCGCCATCGAGGTGCCGGCGGGCGGCAAGGTGAAGGCCCAGGTCGTGGAGGGCCGGAAGGCCTGGTTCCGGGTGCTGGCCGTGAACGCCTGGGGGCGGGACGAGCCGGGGCTGCTCCAGAACCGGATCCCCACCGGCGAGCCCCAGGCCACATACGAGAACCCCACGAAGGAGACGCGCACCATCTACTTCATCGTCGACACCCTCGACGCCAACATGGTCGGCGAGCCTTACACGCTGGAGGTCACCCGGAACTAGGGCCGGCCTTTGGCGAATCCCCGGGGAGGTGCTGGAACCGGAGGGGCAGGGCGTCGCGGAAGGTCTTCCGCAGGCTTTCCGGGGCGCTCCGCCAGGCCTTCAGGGCGGCGGCGCGGGTGGGGTAGGTTCCATAGCAGGCCTGCCACCAGCGGAAGCCGTCGGGGCGCACGTAGGGCAGCACCAGCACGTCCGGCGCCTTGGGGCCCGCGGCCCTGGCCACCTGCTTGAGGCCCTCGGCGCGGCCGGAGACCACCAAGCGCAGGGTCCAGGCGCCTTGCGGGGCGGCGGCCCGCTGGGCGGCGCCCCGGTGCAGGGCCTCCTGGAGGTCCATGCGCTCCAGCGGCTTCACGGCCTCCTCCGGATCGGCCAGGTCCTTCTCCGTGAGCACGCGGCGCGGGGCCTCCACCTGCACCTCGAGGCTGCGGGAGGACCCGCCCATGAGGTTGCTGACGCTGAGGGTGTAGACCGTGGTCTTGTCGGGGACCACGGCGATGCTGGACTGGCCGTCGAGCTCCAGGCCGCCGGGCTCGAGACGCACCTTGGCGTCGCCCTGGCAGATCCACTTGAGATCGACCTGCTCGCCGGGCTTCACCACAGTGCGGCTGGCCTCGAAGCTGCAGACGCTGGCGATGGGCGTCTGGGCCGCCGCCATGGCCCGGTGCCCCAGCACCGCCACCTCCAGCGTGCGGCTCTGGCCGCCGGCGGCGTTGTTGGCGGTGATGGTGTAGCGGGTGCTCTCCAGGGGGGTGACCGTCACCTCGCTCTTGCCATCGAGCTCGAGGCCGCCGGGCTCCAGGCGCACCTTGGCGCTGCCCGCGCATTCCCACTTCAGCACCACGGGCTCGCCGGGCAGCACGGCCCTGGTGCTGGCGTCGAAGGCGCAGATGCGGGCGGCCTCGCCCAGGGGCATCCCGGGCGTCACGCGCACCTCTGCGTGGCCGAGCTCGGCCCCGCCGGGTTCGGCGCCGGACCTCGCGTCGAAGAGGGTGTACCTCGTCGTATAGGCGGGACGCACCGTCACCTGGGACCGTCCCGGCAGGATCATGCCGCCGGGTTCCAGGCGCACCTGGGCCGACTGGGGGCAGGTCCAGGCCAACAGCACGGATTCGCCCGGGCGGATTTCGCGCGGCTCGGCGGTCACGGTGCAGGGCGGCTGGGCCTGAAGAAACCCGAGGGCCACCGTCATCCAGAGGGCTGAGCGCATCAGGGGAGTTTAGTGCACCCGATCCCCCGGCGCCCTGGCGTTTTGTCAGACGTCACCGGTTCGGGTCCCTACATCCTCAGGCTGGTTTCCGCGGCCACGCCCGGGTCCTCCAGCAGGGTCTCGAGCTGGAGGAGGTACCACCCGATGGCGGCCAGCAGGGCCGGATCAGCCAGGCGCCGGTGGGGCTGGGAGATGTCCACCAGGGCGAGGGGGGTGTCCTCCGGGGCCGACCGGCTGGTGCCGTCCGGGTTCACGGTGAGCTGGACCAGCGGCAGGCCGTCCGCGTCCAGGAACGCCGCGCCGGGGTGGATGCCTCCGATGCGGACCCAGTCGAAGGTCTCGTCACCCTGGAAGACCAGCTTCCCGTTTCCCACCAGGTGGGGATGGAACATGGCCAGGTCCGTCTTGGAGCCTGCCTGGCGGAGGGTGACGGAACTGGCCGGGAAGCGGCTGTGCTTGAGGGTCCAGGCTCCGCCGGAGGTTTCCACCCGGGCCAGGGTGGGATCCTCGGGAAGGAAGGCGAGGGTGGCGGCGGTTCCCTCCCTGGTCTCCAGGCTGAAGGTGGGACCGGTCCCGCCGGTCTTCTTCCAAGCGAGAGAGGCGGATGTGAGGTTGATGAGCGCTGGCATAAATCCCCCTTTCTGGGGCGCTGGTGCGCACACCCCAAAGGTAGGCCTGGAACGGCTCCCTGGAGGGAAGGGGCAACTTCGACCGACCCGCCTCAGGCAGGGGGCCAGCGAGTCGGGGTTCCTGGTCAGTTCCCCAGGTACGTGAACCAGAAGCGCACGCCCAGGTACGAGCCGTCGTAGCCGTCCGGCAGGCGCTGGAGGGGCGCGGCGCGGAGGACGGCCATGCGGGCACTCTCGTCCATGGCAGCGTTGCCGCTGGGGATCTCCACCCGCACGCGGTCGAGGCTGCCGTCCCGGGCGATGCGGAAGTAGATCTGCACGCGGCCCTGGGTGCTGGACACGCGGTTCCAGTTCGAGGTGATGCGGGCCTGGACCTGCTGCAGGTACCACACGAACGGGAAGTTGCCGTCCACCCCACCCACCAGGCCCACGCCGCCCTGGACGCCGGAGGTGGGGTTCAGGCCCGGGATGCCCGAGCCGGCGCCGAAGGCGGCGCCGTTGCCCGAGCCCACGGCGCCGGCCACGGGGTTGGGCGTGGCGGTCTTGCCCTTGGCGGCGGTGGTGCCCGTGCCGGTGCTGGCGGCATCCTTGCTGTCGCCCTTGGCGGCGGACTTGGTGGTCTTCGTGGCGAAGGGATCCGGGGCCGTCGCCGACGGCGGGGTGTTCCGCACCGGGGCCACCTCCTCCACCCGCCGCAGGCGCTCGCCGGTCTTGCCCACCTCCATGGCGTCGGAACCACCGGACTGGCCGCCCATGGCCGCGGGCAGGTTCACCCAGGTGACCTTGACCTCCTCGGCCTTCTCGCCGCCGCCGCCCCGGGGCCAGAAGAAGGCCACGCCGATGGTGAGGTGCAGGGCCAGGCTCAGGGCCAGCCCAGGCCCCCAGCGGAGCTCGCCCAGGTGGGCGCGGCTGCGGAGGTAGGCCTGGAGGTCCTGGCTCATTTCGTTCCAGTGGCTGACGCGGCGGTGGGCGCGGCGATGGGCGCGGCGGCGGTGACGAAGCCCACCTGGGTGAAGCCCGCCTCGCGGATGGCGTCCACCACCTGGATGACGCGGCCGTAGGGCACGTTGTGGTCGGCCCGCACCAGCACGGGCCGCTTGCCGCCGGACTGGGCCCGGGCCTTCAGCTGGTTGGCCAGCACGGGCAGGGCCATGAAGGCCTGGTCGAACTGGAGGCGGCCGTCGAAGGTGATGGAGACCGTCAGGGCCTCACTCTCCAGGTTCCGGCCCGTGCGGCTCTCCGGCAGCTTCACGTCCACGCCCGTCATCATCATGGGGGCCGCGATCATGAAGATGATCAACAGCACCAGCATCACGTCGATGAGGGGGGTCATGTTGATGTCGGCCATGGCGCCGCGCCTGCTGCCTGGGGTGAATGACACGGGGACCTCGCACGTCTGGGTACCAGTCTACCGCCTGCCAGGTCTGCTGTCGGCGCGGCTGGAACCGTGGTTGGCGGCTCCGGATCGGACGCGGGGCTACCGGGGCCGCTGGCGCTTGAAGATCCGCGCCAGGATGGCCTCCCGCCTGGAGGGGCCGACCGGGGCCCCGGTGATGGCCACGGGGGCGGGCGCGTCGGCGGCGAACGGGTGGTCCCCACTCACCGGGGTTTCGCGCCTCAGCCCGGACTGCAGGATGGGCCGGAGAAGTTTCCGCGCCATGGATTCGAGGTCTCCGAGGGGGCAGGCGGGATGGGCCATGGCCACGTCGGCGACGCCATGCACGACATGCAGGCTCAGGTGCACGACTGGAGCCAGGGCGCGCTCGGAGAAGCGGCTTCCGTAGCGCAGGAGGATCTCCTGCCGGAGGGCCTCCTCCAGACCCTCGACAGGGGTGGCCAGGGAACCCAGGCGATGGGCTTTCAGGTAGGCGTTCACCGTCGCATGGAGCTGCAGGCTCCCCTTCAGGTTCCCGACCGTGGCCCGCGCGAGGGCGGCGCTGAGCGCCATGGTGATGTCCTCGGCCTCCGTCAGGGAATCCCAGGCCACGGTCTGGACGTGGTGGCGGAACGCCCGTTCGTCCGCGCGCCGGAGCCGGTCGAAGAGGGCGATGGCCACGTCGTCCCGCCCCGCGGGGAAGTAGTTGTACAGGGTCTGGTTGCCCACGCCGGACAGGGCGAGGATGTCCCGCAGGGCGATGGCGTCCGCGGGGAACTGCCGGAACAGGCCCGCGGCCGCCTCGAGGATGGCGGTGTACGAGGCCTGGCCCGCGTGCTTGGGCTCGAGGCCCCGCAACAGTCGCATCCGCTCGTCCATGACGAGATCCCCCCTCTCCACCGTCCCCACCATACGGTTGGCGAGGCCTCTGGTTTCTAGAACGGCTGTTGGGGGCGTCAACGTAAATGCCGATAATCACAAGACTAACAGTCCCGGTGACCCTGGAATCGAGCCATTCGGACCCTAACGATAGACTGGACAACAGATCGATGAGACCCCCATGCCTGCAGTCGGGAAACCCGAGCCTGACCCGGAGACGGCTTTGCCTGGTGCGCGCGTTGCCTCGCGCGCCGTGGTCCTCCTTGTGGACGACGATGCCTCCATCCAGGATTCCGTGGGCGCCATCCTGGATTTCCTGGGCTTCGAGCCCGTCATAGCCGCCACGGGGGAAGCGGCGCTGGACCTCCTGGAGGGGGGACTCCAGCCCGTGGTGACGATCCTGGACATGGATATGCCCGGACTGGGCGGGGCTGGCACGCTGCCACGCCTTCGCGCCCTCCGTCCGGACCTTCCCGTGGTGATCTCGACCGGCCGCGTCAACCACGCCGTCCTGGAGCTGGTGGGGCGCTACCCCGGGGTGCGCCTGATGCCGAAGCCCTTCAGCCTGGCCGACCTCAGGAGCCACCTCGCCTGATGGCAGGAGCGAGTGGGAGACAAGGACGGCCGTCCCGATCGGCACGGTCGCTGATCGCATGGTCTTAAATTAACAAATTGACCATTGATATGGAGTGGGTCTAACGTGCCATGATTCGATTCTGAATATCGGTCTCCGCCGCCAACTTCTCGCCCTGGGAGCTGCGCAGATGGATGAAGACCCGAAGGCGCGCCAGATGGATCCCCTGTGGTCCCGGGCCGAGACCCTGGACGGCCGCGAGCCCGAGCCCGAACCTGAGCCCGGGCCTGGGCCCGCGGCGGGGAGCGGCCTGACCCTGGACGCGCCCGTCCCCGCGGCCGGATCCGGGCCGCCGGCCTTCCCGGTGCCGGGCTGGGACCGATACGAGTGCCTGGGCTTCCTGGGGCAGGGCGGCATGGGCAAGGTGTTCCGCTGCCGCGACCGGCGCCTGGGCCGCATGGTGGCCATCAAGTTCGTGCGCCTGGACGACGACCGCCACCTCGCGCGCTTCATGCTGGAGGCCCGGGCCCAGGCCCGGGTGGACCACGACCACGTGTGCAAGGTCTTCGAAGTGGGCGAGGTGGAGGGCCGGGTCTTCATCGCCATGCAGTGCCTCGGCGGGCGGCCCTTCGACCTGGCGGCCGCCGACCTGTCGCTGGAGCAGCGGGCGATGGTGGTGCGGGACGCGGCCCTGGGCGTCCAGGAGGCCCACCGGGTGGGGATCATCCACCGGGACCTCAAGCCCTCCAACATCATGGTGGAGCGCACGGAGGACGGCGCTCTGCGCACCTTCGTCATGGACTTCGGGCTCGCCCGGGACTGGGACCAGGACGTCACCGAGACGGGCTCGGTGCTGGGCACGCCGTCCTACATGTCCCCGGAGCAGGCCCGCGGAGAGGTCTCGCGCCTGGACCGCCGCACGGACATCTACAGCCTGGGCGCCACGCTCTACCACGCGGTGACCGGGCGGCCGCCGGTCACCGGAGCCAACCCGCTGGAGATCCTGGGCGCCATCGCCTCCGCGGAGGTCCCGCCCATGCGCGGGCCGGGCCTGGACATTCCCCGGGACCTGGAAGCCATCACCCTCAAGTGCCTGGAGAAGGAGCGCGGCCGCCGCTACGAGTCGGCCCGCGCCCTCGCCGAGGACCTCGACCGCTTCCTTGCCGGGGACCCGGTGCTCGCCCGCCCCACGGGGCTCTGGTACCGCGTCCAGCGCAAGCTCCGCAAGCACCGGCAGCTGGCGGCCGTGGGCGCCGCGGCCGCGCTGGCCGTGCTGGTGGCCCTGGGCGTCGCGGTGAAGACGCGACGCGACGCCGGCCGCCGGGAGCGCCTCGCCCAGCAGTTCACCGAGGCCACGGGCCGCATCGATTCCCTGGCTCGCTACTCCGCCCTGTCGCCGCCCCACGATATCCGGCCAGACCTGCAGGCCGTGCGGGAGCAGATGACCCAGCTCCAGGCCGAGCTGGCTCGGGCCGGCGCCATCGCCAATGGGCCGGGCCACTACGCTCTGGGCCTGGGCCATTGGACGCTGGATGACGTGGAGAAGGCCCGGGAGCACCTGCAGATGGCCTGGGACGCCGGCTACCGGGAGCCCCGCGTGGCCTATGCCCTGAGCCTGGTCCTCGGCCGGCAGTACCGGGACCAGCTGCTGGAGGCCGAGCGCATCGCCTCCGCGGATCAGCGGGAGGCCCGCCTGCGGGAGGTGGAGCGCACCCTGCGGGATCCCGCCCTCGCCTTCCTCCGCCAGGCCAGGGGTGCGGACGTGCCCTCCCCTGCTTACCTGGAGGCCCTGCTGGCCTTCTACGAGGGGCGGCTGGACGAGGCCCTGGCGCGGCTCGAGGCGCTGGGGACCGAGCTGCCCTGGTTCTACGAGGCCCCGCTGCTGCGCGGCTCCCTGCTGCAGGCCCGGGCCTGGCAGAAGTGGAACCGGGGCGACCGGGAGGGCGCGCATCGGGACTTCGAGGAAGGGCGCCAGGCCCTGCGAGCCGCGGCCGTTACGGGGCGGAGCGTGCCCGCGGTGTTCGCCACGGCCGCCGATCTGGAGAACAACGCCTTCTTCATGGAGAAGTACGGGCAGGGGGATGTCCAGGGGCCCTTCGACCGCGGCATGGCGGCCCTGGATACTGCGCTGCGCCTCCAGCCGGACCATGTGCCTTCCCTGATCCTCCAGGCCGCGCTGCAGGGCAACCTGGCGGACGTGCGGGCGACCCGCGGCGAGGATGCCGTGGACCTCGCCCAGGAGGCGGTGGCGGCCTGCTGGAAGGCCGTGACCGCGGGCCCCGCCCGGGCGGACGCGCGGGTGGCCCTGGGCAAGGCCTACTACCTGCTGGGGAATGCCCGTCTCCAGCGCAACCTCGACCCGACGGAGCCCCTCTCCCGGGCCCTCGCCGCCTTTGACGGGCTCTCGGAGGAAAAGCGCGACTACTCGGTGTGGAACCACATCGGCCTGGTGCGCCGGGCCCTCGCCCAGTTCGAGGACAGCCAGGGCCGGGATCCCTCCGTGCACCTCGGCGCGGCCATCGAGGGGTTCCGGGCCGCCACCCGGATGGAGCCGCACCTCCTGCCGGCCTGGATCAACCTCGGCGCCTGCCTGGAACAGCGGGCCGGGCTTCCCGCCGCCACCCGGCCCGAGGCGGACCTCCAGGACGCCGCCGAGGTCCTGGAGCGGGCCCGCGCCCTGAATCCCAAACACTTCGTCCCCTACTTCCTGCTGGGGAAGGTGGCCTATGCCCAGGCCCTCCGGGCCCGGGCGAGGGGGGAGGATGCCCGGCCGCTGCTGCAGCGCGCCGCCGAGCTGAACCGCCAGGGGCTGGCCATCAATGCGGCGATCCCCAACCTCCACAACGGGGAGGGCATGGCCTGGTCCGAGCTGGCCCGGGAGGCCTGGGAGCGGGGGGAGGATCCGGCTTCCTGGAGCGATCGGGCGAAGGCCTGCTACCGGCGGGCGATCCAGGCGGCCCCGGCCCAGTCCTACGGCTACCTGAACCTCTCCGACCAGCTCATCACCGAGAGCCGGTGGTCGGCTTCCCCGCGGACCCTGGCGGAGGCCGAGGCGGTGGTGCAGCAGGGGCGCCGCGCGGCTCCGGGGAGCCAGGGGCTCCTCGACAATGCCGGTCACTGCTGCGCCCTGCGGGTGGCCTGGGCGGTCCGCACGGGGGCGGATCCCCGCGCCCAGGTGCAGGCGGGAGAGACCATCCTGGCCCAGTCCCTGGCCATGGACTCCAAGAACCGCGACACCTGGCACAACCTGGGACAGCTCCGGGCCGCCTACGCCCAGTGGAAGGCCACCTGGGCCCGGGCGGTGGACGCGGATTTCGTGGTCGCACGGGAAGCCTTCGATCACGCGCTGGCCGTGGATCCCGCCTCGCAGGAATCCTTGCTGGCGCTCGGGCAGCTCTGGCGCGCCCAGGCCGAATGGGAACAGGCCTGGGGACGGGACGCGGGCCCGGCCCTGGCCCAGGGGCGGGCCAAGGCGGAGTCCCTTCTCCGGGCCCGTCCCCGCTGGGCTGAGGCCCTGGCCCTCCGGGCCACGCTGCGCCTGCTTGAAGCGGAGCGATCCCCGCGGGAGGGGCGCCGGGAAGGGGCTCGGGAGGCCCTGAAGGACCTGGCCGCGTCCACGGGCGAGAACCCGCATCTCGCGCGGGTTCTCGCCTCCTGGGAGGACCGGGCCCGGCGGCTGGAGCGCGGGGAACCGGCGACGGCCGGCGTGGTGCGCCTCAGCCGGTGACGTTGATGGTGCCGCTGTCCTTGGTCAGCTTGGGTGAAGGCGGCAGGGACACGATGTAGTCCCCGTCGGTGACCGTCGCCAGCACCGGGTAGATGTTCGTCCCGGTCGTGTTGGGGTCCACTGTGCAGGTGGTCTGGCCGAAGAGCGCCGAGCTGCTGAGGGTCACCGTGGTGGGCGCCCCCTGGCCGCTCTGCACGAAGTGCACCGAGTCCTGGTTCTTGTTCACCGACAGCGTGTCCGGATTGAACCCGTCGGATTTGACGTTCATCTGCTTGGTGGCCATGACGCCTCCAGAGAGAAAGGTTGGGAGGGATGCCAAAGGCCCAGGGTGGACCCTGGCTGATCGGGTACGGCGATCCAGCCTAGTCCAATCCTGGAATAAATCGAATCTATTTGTCGGGACAGCCGGTTTATGCGGCTCGATTAGAAACCGACGGGCGCCACCAGGTACTTCCCCTTGGCGTCCCGGCTGACGGTGCCGGCGGGGAACTCGGGGTCGTGCTCGAAGACGCACACCGTGTCTGTGCCGGTCACTTCATCCAGCAGCTTCTGGCGCTCGTTCACGCAGGTGACCACGTCCAGGTCGTAGCCCATGCACCAGGCGGGCTGGATGTGGCGGGCGGTGGGGATGAGGTCCGCCAGATAGACCAGGCGCCGACCGCCGCCCTCGACGATCACGTTCTGCAGGCCCTCGATGTGGCCGGGGGCGGGGCGCACGGAGATGCCGGGCAGCAGCTCGGCGATGCCGTCCACGGTCTCCAGCAGGCCCGCGGCCTCCAGGGGCTCCCAGTTCTGGGGGAGGTAGCTGGCCTTCACGCGCAGGTGCGGGTGCTTCGCGTCCGCGAGATCCTTGGCCTGCACGACGTAGCGGGCGTTGGGGAAGCTGGGGACGGGCTTGCCGTCGGCGCCGAAGCGCGTGCTGCCGCCCGCGTGGTCGAAGTGCAGGTGGGTGAGGATGCAGAGGGTGATGTCCGCCGGCTTCACGCCGTGCTTCGCGAGGTTCGCGTCCAGCACGCCGCGGCCCTCGAACTTGAAGCGGGCCATGAAGTCGTCGCTCTCCTTGTCGCCGTTGCCGTTGTCCACGAGGATGACGTGCCTCCTCCCGCCCACCTCGCCGCGGATCAGCAGGCAGTTGGTGGCCATGAGGATCTGGTTCTCCTCGTCGGCGGGGTAGAGCTTGTTCCACACGACCTTCGGCACGGTGCCGAACATGGCGCCGCCATCCAGCCGGAACGTGCCGCCGCTGACGATCTGGACATCCCAGGGACCGAACTGCATGGAGACTCCTGTTTGAAAACACTCGCGGAGGATGCAGAGGACACGGGGAAGAAAGCCACAGCAGCCTTCCTCTGCGTTCCTCCGCTCTCTCTGCGACCCTCGGCGAGAGTCGTTTGCTTTTCAATCAAATCAGAACGCCAGCACCTTGCGCGCGGCGGCCAGCACCTTGTCGGCGTTGGGGAGGATGGCGCGCTCGAGGATGCGGTTGAAGCCCACGGGCGTGAACTCGGAGCCCACGCGCTCGACGGGCGCGTCCAGCCAGACGAAGCACTCGGAGGCGCAGATGGCCGCCAGCTCGCCGCCGAAGCCGCCGAAGACCTTGTCCTCGTGGGCGATGAGCACGCGGTGCGTCTTCTTGACGGACTTGAGGATGGCGGGCGTGTCCAGAGGGCTGAGGCTGCGGAGGTCGATCACCTCGGCGGACTTGCCTTCCTTCTCCAGCTTGGCGGCGGCTTCCAGGGCGAAGTGGACCGGCGTGCCGTAGGCCAGGATGGTGAGGTCCGTGCCCTCGCGGCGGACGCGAGCCTTGCCGAAGGGCACGGCGAAGTCCGGCGGCACCACGGCCTGGGCCATCTTCGCGTTGTAGAGGAACTTCGGCTCGAGGTAGAGGGTGGTGCCGCGGCTGCGCAGGGCCGTGCGCAGGAGGCCCGCGGCGTCGTCGGCGAAGGCGGGCACCACCACGCGGATGCCGGGCAGGGTGGTGAGCCAGCCTTCGACATTCTGGGAGTGGTAGAGGCCGCCGCCGATGTAGCCGCCGGAGGCCAGGCGGATGGTGACATTGGGGGCGAACTGGCCGTTGCTGCGCCAGTAGTCGTGGCTGCATTCCACGATCTGCTCGGCGGCGGGCCAGATGTAGTCGGCGAACTCGGCGCCCTCCACCACCACGCGGATCTTGTCGTCCAGGCGGGAGAAGCCGTTGGCGGTGCCGACGATGAAGTCCTCGGCGATGGGGGCGTTGAAGACCCGCTTCTCGCCGAACTCCTGCTGCATCCCCTTCGACACGTTGAAGATTCCGCCCTTCTCCTTGTTGGCCATGTCCTGGCCCCAGATGAAGGTGTCGGGGTTGTGGCGGAACTCCTCCTTCAGGGTCTGGTTGAGGGCGGTGATCACGCTGACGGGGCTGCCCTCGGCGTGGTGCGTGCCGTCCGGATACTGCGCGGAGATCCAGCCCTCGGGGATGACGAAGTCGTGGATGGTGGCGGGATCGGGATTCGGCGCGGCCATGGCCTGGTCGTGGGCCGCCAGGTAGCGGGCCTGGTTCTCCGTCTCGATGGCCTTCAGCTCCTCCTCCGCGAGGCCGTGCGCCAGGCAGTAGGCGCGGAAGCGCGGCAGGGGATCCTTGGCCTTGGCCTCGGCCCGCTCCGCGTCGTCGCGGTAGAGCTCGTGGCGGTCCGAGTTCGAGTGGCTGCCGATGCGCACGCACATGGCGTAGACCATGGCCGGGCCCTGGCCGGTGCGGATATGGGCGATGGCCTCCGCCATGGCGCGCATGGAATCCAGGAGGTCCAATCCGTCGCACTTGATGATCTTCAGGTTGGAGTAGCCGCTGAAGTTGTCGCAGATGTAGTCGTTGGCGCTCTGGTCGTGCTTGGGCACGGAGATGCCGTAGCCGTTGTCCTGGACGATGAAGACCACGGGCAGCTGCTCGCGGTCGGCGCCGTTGATGCTCTCGGAGCAGTAGCCCTCGGACAGCGAGGACTCGCCCTGGCTGCAGAACACCACGCTGTCACGGCCGTAGTACTTCACGGCGCGGGCGAGGCCCACGGCGTGCTGGGTGTGGTTGCCCGTGAGGCTGGACACGTTCTGGATGCCGATGGACGGCTTCGCGAAGTGGTTGCTCATGTGGCGGCCGCCGCTGGCGGGGTCGGTGGCCTTGGAGATGCCGTTGAGGATGATCTCCTCGGGCGTGAGGCCCGCGGCGAGGCAGGTCATCATGTCGCGGTAGTAGGGGAACAGGAAATCCTGGCCGGCGCGGAAGGCCAGCCCGGCGGCCAGCTGGATGCCGTCGTGGCCCGCGCAGGGGGCGTGGTACGACCAGCCGATGGCCTGCTTCAGGTAGTTCGGAGCCTTGTCATCCAGGATGCGCCCGAGGTGCATCAGTTCGTACCATCGGGCGAGGTCCTCGCGGCTGGGGGCGCCCGGGCCCTCCAGCGCATTGAGGGCCGCTTTCACCAAGGTCGGAGTTTCCAACATCCACCTCCACGGGGCCGGGTTCCACCGGCTGTGCCAGAGCTTTTCATCTTCCCATGGACCTGCCCGACGGGCCAGCGTGCGTGTCGCCGTTCACCCTCGGCGGTGGCTCCAGATCAGGCTCGTACCCTCGCGATTGGCTTCAGTGAAGGCTTTGCCGACGCGCGTCAAAGCCGACTTCAAGGTCATGTCGTCATCCCCGGGGAACCACAGCGTCGCCCCGGTGGGATGCTCGCCCACGATCCCGCGAAGCCGCGTGAGCAGGACCTCCGCGCCCTCCTCGCTGGTGTGGGGCATGATCAGCAGGTACTGGTCCGCCGACAGCTCGATGAGCAGATCCTCGCCCCGCAGATGGGAGGCGGCGGCGGCCAGGCGGCCGCGGGTGCCCGTCACCAGGGGCTGGGACCAGAGGGCGAGGGCGATGGGTTCCTTGCGGCGGCGGGCCATGAACAGCGAGGCGCGGAGCCAGATGTCGAGGTAGCGGCGGTTGGGCAGGCCGGAGCGGGCGCTCTGGAGGGCACTGTCCTCCACGATGGCGCCGCTGAGCTCCAGCGCGTCCAGGGCCCCCCGGAGCTCCTGCTTCATGCTCTCCGATTCGAGGGTGCGCGCCATGAGGTGTCCCATGGCGCGGATCAGCTCGGTCTCGCCGCGGTCGAAGGTCCTGGGGGCGTGGCACTGGACGCACAGGGTGCCCACCACGTTGTCGCCTTCCTTCAGGGCCACGCCGGAGTAGGCGCGGATGCCGAGTTCCAGGTAGCCGGGGCTCTTGCGCCAGCGCGGTTCCAGCGAGGCGTCCCGGATGGTGAGCGGACGGTCCGGGTGGGTCATCACCCAGGGACAGTAGCCCTTCTCGGGGGCCTCGAAGATGCCGTTCATGCTGGCGCCCTCCGCCACGGCCCACCAGAACACCTCGTAGCCCAGCCCAGTGATCCGGGTGAGCAGGGCGCGGTCCACATTGAGGCGGTCCACCAGCAGGGCGAGGCCATGCTCGAAGAGCCGGGCCGGGTCCTCCCGGCTGGCGTTGAGCAGGTCCGCCAGCGCGGCAAGATGGTTCCCCTTGGCACTGCGACGCTTGACCGCCTTCCCAGGGCTCACGCATGTCTCCAGTCGGTATCCTTAGAGTGCCGGATTTTCCCTGTCACGCAAGAGTCGAGATTGGAAGGAATCTACCAACTCGCCACGCGGAGGCTGGGGCTGATCTCCACTCGGCATGGCCTCCGGCCATGACCGAGGCGCCGTGGGCGGGGAATGGGCCAGGCCTCTGACGGGCCTTTCACCAGCTCACCACGCGGAGGCTGGGACTGATCTCCTCCTGGAGCAGCCCCTCGATGTAGCGCAGGGTGCCGCTGGTGGAGGAGGGGCAGGAGCCGCAGGCGCCGTGGTAGCTGATCTGGAGGGTCTGGCCGTCGAAGGAGATCACCTCCAGGCCGCCGCCATCCCCCGCCAGGCCGGGCCGGATGCGGGAGTCCAGCAGCTGGTTGATGCGCTCCAGCGTCGCGTCCGCGTCGCCGCCCGGCGTCAGCGCCACATCGCCGGTGTCGTTCTCGGGCAGCTTCAGGTCCTCGATGGATTCGCAGATGGGGTCGATGAGATCGGTCCACTCGGCCGAGGGGTCCTTGTTCACGGTGACGAAGCGGTCCATGTAGAACACGGAGGTCACCTTGCCCAGGGCGAAGAGCGCCGAGCCCAGCGGATCGCCCACGGCCGCCCCGAAATCCTTGAAGGACCGGGAGCCGGCCTTGAGAATGGCCGGGTGCACCAGGAACTTCAGGGCATCGGGATTGGGTGTGGGTTCGATGTTGATGACCTTGGGCATGGAAGGCTCCCAGGAAAGTTTACCAAATTCGTCAGGATTTTCGAGGGCCCATACTTGGACCCGGAGATCCCATGACTCGGACGAAGGTCCTCCTGAGCTGGTCCAGCGGCAAGGACGCCGCCTGGACCCTCCACACCCTCCGCCAGGCCGGGGACGTGGAGGTGGTGGGGCTCCTCACCACCACCAATGAGGCCTTCGGGCGGGTGGCCATGCACGCGGTGCGGGAATCCCTGCTGGAGGCCCAGGCCGAGGCCGCGGGGCTGCCCCTCTGGAAGGTGCCGCTGCCCTGGCCATGCCCCAACGAGGCCTACGAGGCCCGCATGGCCCAGGTCTGCGCCGAGGCCGTGGCCGCAGGCATCGGCGCCATGGCCTTCGGGGACCTGTTCCTGGAGGATGTGCGGGACTACCGCATCCAGAAGCTGGCAGGCACGGGCCTGGCGCCCTTGTTCCCCATCTGGGATCCGGATACCGCGGAGGTTTCCCGGACCATGGTGACCGCGGGCCTGAAGGCCACCCTGACCTGCGTGGACCTCCGGGCACTGGATGCCTCCTTCGCGGGCCGGGCCTTCGACGCCGGGTTGCTGGCGGACCTGCCGGCCGGCGTGGATCCCTGTGGGGAACGGGGCGAGTTCCACACCTTCGCCTGGGACGGCCCCATGTTCAGCCATCCGGTGGCGGTCCGACGGGGCGAAGTGGTGGAACGGGACGGGTTCGTCTTCGCGGACCTGGTGCCCGCATGACGTCGCCGCAGCCCACGGGCGCGAGCCTGATGGACCCCGGCCGGCCGCTCATCCTCGTGACCGGCGCCACGGGCTACATCGGTGGACGCCTGGTGCCCCGTCTGCTCGCGGCGGGCCACCGCGTGCGCTGCATGGCGCGCAACCCCGACCGGCTGGCGGGGCGCAGCTGGCCGGGGGTGCAGACGGTGAAGGGGGACGTGAGCGATCCGGCCTCCCTGGCGGTGGCCCTGGAGGGCGTGTCGCAGGCCTACTACCTGGTCCATGCCATGGGCGAGGACCGGCCGGACTTCCGGGACCGGGACCTGGGCCATGCCCTGGTCTTCGCCGCGGCCTGCGCCAAGGCGGGCGTGCAGCGGATCATCTACCTGGGCGGGCTGGGGGATCCGGCGCGCCAGCGCAGCGAGCACTTGGCCAGCCGCCAGGAGGTGGGCGCGGCCCTGGGCTCCACGGGCGTGCCGGTGCTGGAGTTCCGGGCGGCCGTCATCGTGGGCAGCGGCAGCGCCAGCTTCGAGATGATCCGCCACCTGACGGAGCGCCTGCCCGTCATGATCACGCCGCGCTGGGTCAACACCCGCTGCCAGCCCATCGGCGTGCGCAACGTGCTGGGTTACCTGACCGAGGCCCTGGAGCATCCCGATGTGTCGGGCATCTTCGAGATCGGCGGCCGCGACGTCCTCGACTACCGGCGGATGATGCTGGGCTACGCCGAGGCCCGGGGCCTGCGCCGCTACATCCTCCCCATGCGCGTGCCGCTGCCGATCCTGTCGGCCCTGTGGGTGGACCTGGTCACGCCCATCCCGCTGGTTCTGGCCAAGCCCCTCATCGAAGGCATGACCACGGAGGTGGTGGTGCGCGACCCCCGCGCCCTGGAGGTCTTCCGGGTGCGCCCCATGGCCTACAAGGAGGCCCTGGCCCTGGCCCTGCAGCGCCTGGACGAGGACGCGGTGGAGACCACGTGGGCCACGA
Source organism: Geothrix terrae (assembly GCF_022808775.1). GTDB lineage: Bacteria > Acidobacteriota > Holophagae > Holophagales > Holophagaceae > Geothrix > Geothrix terrae. Next base: position 51,521 of record NZ_JAKZLA010000009.1, on the reverse strand, counting down.
GCCTCTCCCGCGAGCAGGAGGAGGAGGTCCTGGGTTCCCACGAGGGCATGTTCCTGGAGCGTCACCACCGGCACGTCAAAGCGCGGCCCCACGTGGTGTTCGAGACCTTCTGCGCGCTGGGCGGCGAGAACGGCTGGCCCGCCGGCAACTGGCTGTGGCAGATCCGCGGCTTCCTGGACCGGCTGTTCCGCGGCATGGGCATGCGCCGGGGGCGGCGGCACCCGCGGCAGCTCCGGGTGGGCGATCCCGTGGATTTCTGGCGCGTCGAGGCTGTCGAGGAGGACCGCCTCCTGCGCCTGCGGTCCGAGATGAAGCTGGATGGCCACGCCTGGCTCCAATTCACCGTGCGACCCGAGGGAACGGGCTCGCGCCTGGAGCAGACCGCCTTCTTCGAGCCCCACGGCGTGCTCGGTCTGATCTACTGGTACTCCGTGCTGCCCTTCCACCTCTTCGTGTTCCCCGGCATGATCCGGGCTTTGAAGAAGCGGGCGGAGGCCCATGACAGAATCTGAGGGGTCATGACAAGGCCCCGTGGCGTCTTGTCATGACTTCTCCAGGGAGCCTGACATGTACGACGCGCAACGGGAGGCTTGCCTGGCTGCGGCCCAGGCCGGGGGAAAGGTGCTGCTCGGCTACTTCCGGAAACTCGATCCGGCCACCATCACCGAGAAGACCAAGAACGACATGGTGAGCGAGGCCGATCGCGCCGCCGAGACCGCCATCCACGCCGAGCTGGACTTCCGTTTCCCGCAATACGGTTTTATGGGTGAAGAGGGCGGTGCTTCCGGGGACACCGAGCGCCGCTGGATTGTCGATCCGCTGGACGGCACCCTGAACTTCGTCCAGGGCTTCCCCCACTGGTGCGTGTCCGTGGCCCTGTGGGACGCGGAAGGCCCCGTGGTGGGCTGTGTGCTGGATCCCCTGCGGGAGGACTGCTTCCTGGCCGTGCGTGGGATGGGCGCCACCTGGAATGGCCAGCCCATGCACGTCTCTCAGCAGGAGGGCCTGGATGGTGCCTTCCTCGCAACAGGCTTCGCCTTCCAGCTGGGCGAGCGCTGGCCGACCTTCAACGCCGCCCTGGGTCGCGTCTTTCCGAGGGCCAAGGGCATCCGCCGCGCCGGCAGCGCCGCCCTGGACCTAGCCCACGTGGCCTGCGGCATCTTCGACGGCTACTTCGAGCTGGGCCTCAAGCCCTGGGACCTCGCCGCCGGCGCCCTGCTGGTGCAGGAGGCCGGCGGCGTGATCACCGATTGGAACGGTGGGCAGGGCTGGTTCCAGAGCGGGAACCTGGTGGTGGGCACCCGGGGCGTGGCGCAGGATCTGCTGGAGACTCTGGAGGGCTGAGCGACTTCGCGGGAAGGCGTGATGTAAGCGGAGGGCGGCCGAGGAACAGAGAAAAGCGGAGGAAAAGCAACCCAGAAACCTTTTCTCCGCTTTCCTCAGCTTCTCTGTCCTCCTCCGCTTATCGGATTCTTTTCGACTGACGAACGGCTACGCCTCGCCCTTGGCCCGCCGGCTGTAGACGACGACGTAGAGGCACAGGGCCACGAGGGCGGCGAGGCCCAGCCACTCGCCCAGGGCCCCTTCGGCCTGGTGGGTGCTGAGGAGGGGGAAGCCCTCGGTCCACTTGAGCTTCACGAAGCTGGCCACCACGCCCATGATGGCGCCGCCGGCCATGAGGCCGCTGGCGATGAGGACGCCGCGGTTCTCCCGGGCCTTGGCGTCGGCTTCGCTGGTACCGGGCTTGGCCCGGTTCACCAGGTGCGCCAGGATGCCGCCCAGGAAGAGGGGCGTGTTCAGCTCGATGGGCAGGTACATGCCCAGCGCGAAGCCCAGGGCGGGCAGCTCCACCATGCGCAGCACGAGGGAGAGCATGACGCCGAGGCCGAAGGCGTACCAGCGCAGGGGCATGGACACGGTGCCGAAGATGCCTTCGAGGATGGCCTTCATGGCGCTGGCCTGGGGCGCCGGGATGGAGGTGCCCAGGGCCATGGTGCCGTCCAGGTTCACCTGCTTGGCCATGAGCCACATGGCGATGCCCGTGAAGAGGGCCGCCACGAAGGTGCCCACGAACTTCCAGCCGATCTGGCGCGCGGGCGTGGCCCCGATCCAGTGGCCGATCTTGAGGTCGGTGCTGAAGGCGCCGGAGGCCGCCAGGGCCGTGCAGACGATGCCGCCCACCATCATGGTGAGGAACATGCCGTAGCCGCCGGTGAAGTTCAGCCTCAGCATCAGCACGCCGGTGATGACGAGGGTCAGCATGGTCATGCCGCTGATGGGGTTGGTGCCGATGGTGGCGATGGCCCGGGCGGCGACGGGGGCGAAGAAGAAGGAGATGACCATCACCACGAGGGTGGCGATGAGGGCCGGCACCAGGGCCTGCTTGATGCCGAGGCCGAAACTGAGGAAGGCCATCGTGCCCACCATGCTGGTGACGAGGCCCACGGCGATCATGGAGCCCGCCAGGCTGCGCTCCGTGCGGATGGCGGCCTTGGGGGACTCGGCGGCCGCGTCCCGGTTCATGAGGGCCTTCATGTTGCTGATGATGCTGCGGATCATGTTGGGCATGGAGGCCAGCACGCCCATGACGCCCGCGCCCGCGATGGCGCCCACGCCGATGATGCGCACGTAGGCGAAGAAGACCTGCTCGGGCGTCATGTCGGCGATGAGCTTGGCGCCCGGCGGCACGATCACCGGCACATGCTGGCCGATGGCGTGGAAGAGGGGCACCAGCACGAACATGCTGAAGAAGGAGCCGGCAGCGATGACGGCGGAATAGCGCAGGCCGATGATGTAGCCGATACCCAGCGTGGCCGCGCTGTTCAGGAAGTTGAAGCTCATGAACTTGTCGCGCAGGGCGCGGCCCACCCAGACGTGGTCGAGGCGCAGGTATTCGCCCATGCCGCGGAAGATCGAGGTGATGCCGTCGTACAGGGCGCCGATGCCGGCGGCGATGGCCAGCTCCTTGGCCTGGTTGCCGGCCTTCTCGCCGGTCACGAGGATCTCGGCGGTGGCGGTGGCCTCGGGCCAGGGGAAGATGCCGTGGTTCTCCACCATGAAGTGGTGGCGCAGGGGCACCAGGAACAGGATGCCGATGCAGCCGCCCAGGAAGCTCACCAGCACCACCTGCCACAGCGTGGGCGTGGGCACGCCGCTGCCGGGCGTCTGGGCCAGGATGTAGAGGGCGGGGATGGTGAAGGCCGCGCCGCTGACCACATGGCTGCTGTTGGCGCCGATGCTCTGGACGATGACGTTCTCCAGGATCGTGTTCTTGCGGGGGAAGAAGCGCGAGAGGCCCACGGCCAGGATGGCGATGGGGATGGCGGCCTCGATGCCCTGGCCCAGCTTCAGGGCCAGGTAGGCGGCGGCCATGCTGAAGATGGCGCAGAAGATGAGGCCCATGGTGATGGCCCGGGGCGTGGTCTCCGGCACGCCGTCCTGGGGGACGAGGGGGACGTAGCTCTCGCCGGGAGACAGGGCGCGCCGGGCGTTCGCCGGCAGGCCCTTGATCTCCTGGGGTTCGGATCCGTGGGACATGGAGGCTCCTGGGGTTCAGGCCATGGAAGGGCAAAGACTCACGCAGAGATCGCGGAGACTGGCGGAGATTGCGGAGAAAAGAAACATGGCTGTCTCCTCTGGGTTCTCCGCTTTCTCTGCGATCTCCGCGAGTGTTTTTCAGCTGGGGTAGGACTCAAGCACGGATGCCACCACGCGCCGCGACAGGCCGTGGTAGCCGGGACTGGCGGCGGCGAAGATCTCGCGGGCCAGGGCGCGGGTGCGGGCGTGCTGGCCCAGGGCGCCGTAGAGGGGCCGCAGGTACTTCATGCGGCCCACGCGGATCAGCACCTCGCGGATGCGCGGGAAGGCCGGCTCGTAGTCGGCGGCCGCGGCCAAGGTGAGCCACTCCACGAGGATCTCGTGGTTGCCGCGATCCATCAGCTTGAAGTGCGCGTCCAGCCAGGCGCAGTCGGCCTGGGTGAGCTGCCGGGGCAGCTTCTGGAGGTAGACCAGCAGCTCCGAAGGCGTCCAGGCCGCGATCTGGGCCTCGGTGGGTCGCTGACCTCCCCCCCATCCTTCCGCCAGGGCCGTGAGGCCATCCAGCTGGGCGCTGTGGAACTGGGGCGCCGTGGCGGGCATCCCGGGCTCGCCCAGATAGGCGGTGGCGTTCACGGCCGCCAGGGCGCCGGGCAGCTTCTCGCCCACGAAGGCGCAGAACTGCTCGGTGGTGATGGACGTGAAGCGGAAGGCGTCCATGTACTCGCGGAGGAAGCGCTGGAAGCGCGCCTCGCCCACCTCGCGCTCCAGGGCGGCCACCAGGCGCGCGCCCTTCTCGTAGGGGATGCTGGAGAAGGCGTCGTCGGGATCGATGCCCTCGAGGTGCATCCGCAGCACCGTGAGGTGGGGCTCCTTCTTGAAGCGCTCCAGGCTGTCCTCCAGGGCCTTCTGGCCCGTCGCCCAGCCCAGGGCCGCGGCGTCGTCCCCGTGGAGGGTGCGCAGGATCTTGCGCTCGGCCCAGACGGTGAAACCCTCGTTCAGCCAGAAGTGCTCCATGCTGGCGTTGGTGACGAGGTTGCCGGTCCAGCTGTGGGCCAGCTCATGGGCCACCACGTCCACCAGGCTGCGGTCCCCCGCCAGCAGGGTGGGCGTGAGGAAGGTCATGCGGGGGTTCTCCATGCCGCCGTAGGGGAAGGAAGGCGGCAGCACGAGCATGTCGTAGCGGTCCCAGGGATAGGGCCCGAAGAGGCCCTCGGCCTTGACGATCATCTCCTCCACGCCCGCGAACTCCCAGGCGGCGGCTTCCACCGTCTCGGGCTCCGCCCACACGCGGCTGCGGGGGCTCAGGTCGCGGGACTCCAGGCGCCCCACGGCCAGGGCCAGCAGGTAGCTGGGGATGGGCTGGGGCATGGTGAAGCGGAAGACGTGGCGGCCATCGCCGGTGGCCTCATCGCCGTCCGGGCCCGCGGACATCACGGCCGTGAGACCCTCCGGCACGGTGACTTCCGCCTGGTAGGAGACGCGCGCGATGGGCGTGTCCTGGCAGGGCACCATGGTGCGGGCGTGGATCTGCTGACACTGGCTGAAGAGGTAGGGCGCCACCTTGCCCTCGGTCTGCTGCGGATCCAGCCACTGGAGGGCCATGGCGTCTGGGGCCGTCCGGTAGCGGATGGCCACCTCCTGCGTGCCCGCGGGCGCCGTCACCCGCAGGCGGCTGCCCAGGATGGGATCGGCTTCCCCCAGCTCCCAGGGGAGGGACCCCTTGCCCGGCGCGTCCACCGCGAGGATCTCCAGCCCCTTGGTGTCCAGGTCCAGCGGGCCCGACACCGGGCCGCCGAACTCCAGCACGACCTCCCCAGCGATGCGCTTGGCGGCGAAGTCCACCTCCAGCTTCAGGCGAAGCCGCCGGGCCTTCGGTTGGGCAGCATCGTAGTGGGAATGCGGATCAGGGCGGTGCATGGGGACCTCGGGAGACCGGCCATCATCCCACGGGGTATGGATTGGCAAGCGTCACAACTAGGAGGCCCCGCGAGCGGGGCCTCCTAGCTGAAAATTGCAGGTTTTCAGACCTTCCGGGCCTATTCCTCGTCCGGCGCCAACCCCTCCACCTTCCGCATCTTGATGGTGTCGCCGTGGTCCTTGACGATGCAGCGAAGCCAGTCCTCGGGGGCCTTGGGATGGGTGACCTCGCCCTTCCCGTTGCGGACGTTGCCGTCCAGGTACTTCCAGATGAGGGATTCGCCCAGCTTTTTCCAGCGGCCCATCAGTTCCTCGGAGTTGGCGGCGGCGCGCTGGGTGAGGTAGGCCTGGGCCTGGGCGGGATCCTGCTTGTAGAGTTCCAGGGCCTTGCGGTCCACCTCCGCCTGGTCGGCCAGATAGCGGCCTTCGAGCTCCTGCTGCACCTTCTGGACGTCCACGATCATGTCGCTCCAGCGGGTGTAGGTGTAGTTGCTGACGAAGTTGAAAGTCCAGAACGCGCTGTCCCAGCTGAAGGAATCGAAGTTGCCCGTGCCGATGGCGAAGGCCTTGGGGGGCGCCGTGATGGCGCAGGAGATGGGCTGGTAGACCGTGGTGTAGGTGTCGTCCACGCCGAACCAGAGGACACCGCCCACGGGACCGGGCATCCAGCCGCGGGCCTGGCTCACGAAGGAGAAGCCGGTCTGCTGGGTGCTGATGGCGCGCTCGTGGAGGTACTCCTGGCCGTCCACCTTCCAGGTCATGGGTCGCCAGCGGTAGGGCAGCTTGTAGGGACCGGCGCCCACGTCCTTGGTCATGTCGAACTCGGTGCCCTCGAAGTGGTCGCGCATGAGCTGCATGACGTCATGCACGCTCAGTTTTTGGTCGGGCTTGATGAAGAGCGGCATGGGCTTGGCGCCCTTCACGGCCTTGACGTAGTCGATGGAGAGGTTCTGGCTGGGCGCGGCGCGGCGGAACAGGCTCCACACGCGGGCCTCGCAGGCGCGCAGGGCCCCGAAGGTGAGGGGCGCGTAGGTGTCGGCGAAGCTGAAGTCCTTGTCCGCCCCCTTGAAGTAGCCCTTCTCGCGGGCGAAGGGGATGAGGTCCTTGCTGTAGATGGCGGTGCTGGGGTCGTTCAGGGGGAACTGGCGGATGCGGGACTGGTTGGCGTGGGCGCTGATGGTGCCGTCCGGCAGGTGGTAGGCCACCCAGAGGGCGCCCGTCTGCCCCTTGCCCTTGCCGATCATCTCGAGGATCCAGACTTCGTTGGGATCTGCGATGGAGAAGCTCTCGCCCTCGGAGGCGTAGCCGTACTGCTCGGCGAGGGTGGTCATCACCTGGATGGCCTCGCGGGCGGTCTTCGCGCGCTCCAGGCCGATGTAGATGAGGCTGCCGTAGTCGATGATGCCGCTGGGGACCTGCAGCTCCTTGCGGCCGCCGAAGGTGGTCTCGGCGATGGTGACCTGGTGCTCGTTCATGTTGCCGACACGGGTGTAGGTCACGGGGGCTTCGGGGATGCTGCCGAGGACCTTGCCCGTGTCGAAGGTGAAGCCGCTGTCCCACTCCCGGATCACGCGCACCTCGCCGGGGCTGTGCTTGCCGCCGGGCTTGAAGTAGAGCTCGCCATAGAGCGTGTGGCTGTCGGCGGCATAGGTGATCATCGTCGACCCATCCTTGGTCGCGCCCTTGGTCACGAGCAGGTTGGTGCAGGCGTCCAGGGCCGCGCCGGCGGTCAGGAGGGTGGCAAGGAGGACGAGGGGGCGGATGCGCATGGAGATCCTTTGGAAATCGGGACGAAAGGGCGATGCTACCAGATGGCCGGCCGGTCCTTCTCGGGCCGTTTCATGGGGTCGCCGTCCTGGCAGCCGAAGGCCTCGTAGAACTCCGGCAGGTTGGAGAGCGGGCCATTCACGCGGAACTTCGCCGGGCTGTGGGGATCGGTCACGGTCCGGAGGCGCAAGGCCTCCTCGCGCGTGAGGGTGCGCCAGGTCTCGGCGTAGCCCAGGAAGAACCGCTGACCAGGCGTGAAGCCGCCGATTTTGCCCACGGGAGGTTTACCCTTCTGGCTCAGCTTCCAGGCGTCCCACGCGATCTTGAGGCCGCCCAGGTCGGCGATGTTCTCGCCCAGGGTGAGCTTCCCGTTGAGGTGGAGACCGGGCAGGGGCTCGAAGGCATCGAACTGCTTCACCACCAGCTCGGCGCGTTCGTTGTAGGCCTTCTCGTCCTCGGGGGTCCACCAGCTCTTGAGGTTGCCGTCGGCGTCGAACTGGCGGCCTTCGTCGTCGAAGCCGTGGGTCATCTCGTGGCCGATGGTGGCGCCGATGTTCCCGTAGTTCACCGCGTCGTCGGCCGTCGCGTCGAAGTAGGGGGGCTGGAGGATGCCCGCCGGGAAGACGATCTCATTCATGGTGGGGCTGTAGTAGGCGTTGTTGGTCTGCGGCGTCATGCTCCACTCGTTGCGGTCGATGGGGCCGCCGAGCTTCGCGAGGCGCCGCTGGAACTCGAAGCGGCGGGTCTCCAGGAGGTTGAGCACGTACGGCTGCCGCTTGACTTCGAGCCGGGTGTAGTCGCGCCAGACATCCGGATAGCCGATCTTCACCCGCATGGCGGCCAGCTTCTGACGGGCCTTGGCCTTGGTCGGGCCGCTCATCCACGCGAGGCCGTCGATGCGGGTCTTCAGGGCCGTGCGGAGGTTCTCCACCATCTCCAGCACCTTGGCCTTGCTGCTGGCAGGGAAGGCGCGCTGGACGTAGAGCTTGCCCAGGGCCTCGCCCAGGCCGCGGTCCGCGGCGGACATCACGCGCTTCCAGCGGGGATGCTGGGCGGTGGTGCCCTGGAGCTTTGTGCCGTAGAAGGCGAAGGAGGCCTGCTCGAAGGCCTTGGGCAGGCCCGGGGCGGCGTCGTTGAGAAGCGTCCAGCGCAGGTACGTGCGCCACTGGTCGGCGGGGACCTCCTGGATCATGCGGCCCAGCTCGGCCATGAAGGCGGGCTGGCGCACCACGAAGCGGTCCGGCGCAGGAGCTGCCAGGGCCTTCAGGTAGAGCTCCGTGGGGAACCCGGGCGCGGCAGCCTTGAGCTGGGCGGGCGTCATGGCGTGGTAGACGGCGTTGGGATCCCGCTGCTCCACCCGGGTCATGCTGGCCTTGGCGAGGCGCGTCTCCAGGTCGAGGATGCGGTCGGCATCCCCGGCCTGAAAGCCGGCCATGGCCATCATCTTCGCGACATAGGCGCGGTAGGCGGCGAGGAGCTCTTTCGACTTGGGGTCGTCCTTCAGGTAGTAATCCCGGTCCGGAAGGCCGAGGCCGTCCTGGGCGAGCACCATGGAATAGCGGCTGCTCTCCTTGTCGTCCTGCTCGACGCCGAAATAGAAGCCCGCGAAGGCGCCCAGCCGGTGCAGGTCCGCCAGCACGGCCACCAGGGAGGCCGCGTCCTTCACGCCGTCGATGCGCGCGAACAGCGGAGCCAGGGGCTTGAGCCCCGCGGCCTCGATGCCCGCCTCGTCCATCCCGCTGGCATAGAAGTCCCCGACCTTCCGGGTCTCGGAACCCGGGGCGGCCTTGGCGGCCGCCGCGGATTCCATGATCTCCCGCAGGATCTGGTGGGTCCGGGTGTCGATCTCCTGGTCCACGCCGTAGCGCTCGTATTCGGCGGGGATGGTCGTGCGCTTGGCCCAGCCGCCCACGGCGTACTGGAAGAAGTCCTGGCAGGGCTTCACGGTGGGGTCGAGGTTCGCCGGGTTGAAGCCCTTGTAGGGCAGTTGGGCCGAGAGTGGCGCCATCAGCGCCAATACGAGCAGTACAGAGCGGTTCTTCATACCATTCCCTTATTTTCTATCTCCGGAATGCGCGGCATTCCGGAGCATGGATCACCAGATGGCCGGCCGCACCTTGACGTCCCGCTTCATGGGCTGGCCATCGGTGCAGCCGAAGGCGTCGTAGAACTCCGGCAGGTTGGACAGGGGGCCGATCACGCGCTCCCGGCCGGGGCTGTGGGGATCGGTCTTGAGGCGCACGGAGAGGGCGGCCTCGCGGATGTGGTTGCGCCACACGGCCGCGGCGCCCAGGAAGAAGCGCTGGGGGCCGGTGAAGCCGTCGATGGACGCCGGGGCGGGCTTGCCCTTGAGGCTGTTCTGGTAGGCCGCGAAGGCGATCTTGAGACCGCCGATGTCGGCGATGTTCTCGCCCAAGGTGAGCTTGCCGTTGACGTGCTCACCCTTGATGGGCTCGTAGGCGTCGTACTGCTTCACCACCAGGTCCGTGCGGGACTGATAGGCCTTCTTGTCCGCCTCGGTCCACCAGTTCTTGAGGTTGCCTTCCGCGTCGAACTGGCTCCCGCTGTCGTCGAAGCCGTGGGTCATCTCGTGGCCGATGACGTAGCCCAGGGCGCCGTAGTTCACCGCGTCGTCAGCCTTGGCGTCGAAGAAGGGCGGCTGGAGGATGCCCGCCGGGAACACGATCTCGTTCATGGTGGGGCTGTAGTAGGCGTTCACGGTGGGCGGCGTCATGCCCCACTCCGTGCGGTCGATGGGCTTGCCGAGCTTCTTGAGGTTCTCCTGGACGCGGAAGGCGGCGGCACGGCGCACGTTGCCGAAGAAGTCGTCCCGCTTCACGTCGAAGGCGTAGGTCTTCCACTTGTCCGGGTAGCCGATCTTCACGCCGAAGGCATTGAGCTTCGTGAGGGCCTGCTGCTTGGTCTCGGGGCTCATCCAGTCCAGGTTCGTGATGCGCTCCCGCAGGGCGACGCGGAGGTTCTCCACCAGCTCCAGGACCTTCTTCTTGGATTCGGGGGGGAAGGCCACCTTCACGTAGAGCTGGCCCAGGGCCTCGCCCAGGGTGCCGTCCGTCATGGCCTCGATGCGCTTGGCGCGGGGCTCCCGCTCGGGCGTGCCGTTCAGGACCTTGCCGTGGAAGGCGAAGGCCTCTTCGCCGAAGGCCTTGGGCAGCAGGTTGGCGGTGGCGCTGAGGGCATGCCAGCGCAGGTAGGTGCGCCACTGGGGGGCAGGCACCTCGGAGGCCAGCTTGCCGAAGGCCTGGAAGAAGGAGGGCTGGCTGAGGTTCAGGTCGGCGAGCTTCACGCCGCGGGCCGCGAAATAGGCCTTCCAGTCGAAGCCGGGGGCTTCGGTCGCCACCTGGTCGAGGGTGCGCTTGTTGTAGGTCTTCTGGGGGTTCCGCAGCTCCACGCGGGTCCACTGGGCCTGGGCCAGGCGGGTCTCCAGATCCAGCACGACCTTGGCGCGGACCCGGGCGAGGTCCGGCGCGTCGCCGGTCAACTCCAGCATCTTGGCGATGTGGGCCTCGTACTTGGCGCGGATGTCCCGGCTGCGGGCGTCATCCTTCAGGTAGTAGTCGCGGTCGGGCAGACCCGTGCCGCCCTGGCCCAGGTAGCCCAGGTACTGGGTGGAGGCTTTGGCGTCCTGCCGCACGAAGAAGCCGAAGCCGCCGGGCAGGCCCTGGGCGTGCAGCTTCGCCAGCAGGGCGGGGAGCTGCTTCGTGTCCTTGAGGCCGTCGATGGTGGCGAAGATCGGCTTCATGGGTGCCAGGCCGCGCGCCTCGATGGCGCCCTCGTTCATGCCCGAGGCGTAGAAATCGCCCACCTTCTGCTGGACGCTGCCCTTGGCCCAGGTGGTCTTCGTGCTGGTCTCGTTCAGGATCTTATGGAGGATGGCGCGGTTGCGTTCGCTCAGCTCTTCCATGGCGCCGTAGCGGGACTTGTCCGCCGGCAGGCTGTGGGACTTGAGCCAGCCGCCGTTGGCGAACCGGTAGAAGTCGTCGCAGGGCTTCACGGTGGTGTCCAGGTTGGCCGGATCGACGCCGGGCTTGGGCTGGGCCACCAGGGAGAAGGCCGCAAGGCCCAGGCAAAGGCCGAGGGAGGCGCGCAGGGAGGAAGCCATGAATAACCTCGTAAGTTGAGGCTAAAAGCCTACCAGGAAGGATTCCGAAGTGATATGTGAACCACTTTCTTCAGTTCAGCATGGATGGTGCCTTCCGCATCCCGCCATTCCACGGGGTAGGTGCGGTCCACCTTGGGCTGATCCCGGAGGAGGTGGCGGATCTCGGCCAGCTCGGCCTCGTCGATCCGGAAGGTGGCGAAGAGGGCGCTGCGGCCCGGCTTGCGGAAGCGGATGGAGGCGGCCTTGTCCCACACCACGTACTCCGGTCCGAGCCGGTGGATCAGCATGAGCATGTAGATGGGATCCGCTCCGGCGTAGAGGCTGCCGCCGAAGATGGTGCTCACGTAGTTCCGGGTCCGCCAGGAGAGGGGCAGGCGCACGCGGACCTCGGACCAGTCCGAGGCGATGAAGGCCACCCGGGCCCCCGTGCCCCGGTAGCAGGGCCAGAAGTTGAAGACCCAGCGGAAGAGGCGGGTGCGGAGGGATTCGCGCAAGAGATTCCGGAGGAGGCTAGAAGCGGACCGTGACCTTCTCGCCTTCCTTCATGTGCACGGTGTCGATGAAGTGCACCTTCCGGTCCTGGTAGGTGAGCACCAGGCTCTGGGTGCGGACGCCGTGACCGAAGTGGAGCACGCCCTTCAGGAGGTTCCCGTGGGTGACGCCGCAGGCCGCGAACACGATCTGCTTGCCGGGGCAGAGGTCGTCCGTGAAGTAGATGCGGTCGAAGTCCACGCCCATGGCCTCGGCCTTCTCGCGGCTGGCGGTGTTGGTGTCCACCTTGAGGCGGCCCTGGATCTCGCCGTTGAGGCACTTGAGGGCGGCGGCGGAGAGCACGCCCTCCGGGGCCCCGCCGGTGCCCATGACCGCGTGAATGCCCGTGCCGCTGACGGCGGCGCTGATGGCGGCGCTGAGGTCGCCGTCGCCGATGAGCTGGATGCGGGCGCCGGCCTTGCGGATGTCGGCGATGAGCTGGGCGTGGCGCTCCCGGTCGAGGACGGTGACGGTGATCTCCTCGACCTTGCGGTCTAGGGACTTCGCGATGATCTCCAGGTTCTCCTGCACGGGCGCGTTGAGGCTCACCTTGCCCTTGGCGGCCGGACCCACGACCAGCTTCTCCATGTAGAGGTCCGGCGCGTGCAGCAGGCCGCCCTTTTCCGTGGCCGCCAGCACGGCGATGGCGTTGGGGGCGCCGGTGGCGCAGAGGTTCGTGCCTTCCAGGGGGTCCACGGCGATGTCCACCGCCGGGTGGTCCCCATCCATGTCCGCCCCCATGCCCACTTTCTCGCCGATGAAGAGCATGGGTGCCTCGTCCCGCTCGCCCTCGCCGATGACGATGGTGCCGTCCATGCGGACGGTCTCCATGGCGTGGCGCATGGCTTCCACTGCGAGCTGGTCGCTGTACTTCCGCCGGCCGTGGCCGACGGAGGAGGCGCAGGCAATGGCGGCCTGTTCGACCACGCGCAGGAATTCGAGGGACAGGGTCTGTTCCATGGGGGGCTCCGGGAGGCTGGTCGGATGGGCTCAGGCGAGCCGGTTCACGCTCTGATGGATCCAGTCGAGGAAGCCCTCGGACCCGGCTTCCACGGGAAACATCAGGATCTCCGGGACTTCGTAGGTGTGGAGGTCCGAAATCACTTCCGACACCTGGGGGAAGAATTCCCTGGTGGTCTTGATGATGAGCATCACCTCTTCGTCGAGGTGGGTTTCGCCCTTGAAGTAGTAGTAGCTCTTGATGCTGGGGACGATGTTCACGCAGGCGGCATAGGCCTGATCCACCAGGGCCGCGGCGATGGTCAGAGCTGTCTCCTCGCTGCCGCAGGTGGTCATGATGGTGCAGGCGTCGCTCATCGGGTGGACTCCCCGCCCGGCGGGCGGAACCCGCCATTGTATCGTGCCGGCAGGGGCGCCGTTGATCACGAACGCCTGGCTTGGGTCGTGGCGGCTTCCGCGCGGTCTGACCACAGCGGTTCGGAGGTCGGGGGCGATGTCCGTTGGGGGACCATCGGTTGGGAGCCGCCGCCAGAGAAAGCCCACTCGGAAGTTGGCCGCTTACCCTTCCGAGGTTTCGACCCACCCGGGCCCCGGATTCGAACGCGTCTGGCTGCGCCAGCCGCCGGTCTTTCTCCGGCGCCACATCTAGTGGCGCCTTCGAAATCCCACTCGGAGGTTCGAATCCTCCTTTCGTTTCATCCAGATAGGCAAAGGGGGTGCCTGCGGGCACCCCCTTTGCCTATCTGGTCGGGGCGAGAGGATTCGAACCTCCGACCTCTCGGTCCCGAACCGAGCGCTCTACCAGGCTGAGCCACGCCCCGACGAAGGTTTGACTGTACTGGAAATGGAACGAGGCGTCCAGTCTGCCTAGTCGGACTCCAGGCCGAGGCGGATGCGCTCCCGGCGGCGGGCTTCGAGGAGGTGCAGGGCGCGGCGGAGGGGATCGGGATCCTCCGGCTGGGCGGGGGCTTCCACGGGTGGGTCGCAGGGGGTGATCTGGAGGCCGGTCAGGCTGAGGTTCAGGGCCCGCTGGATGCGATCGCGGATCTGGGGCCATACGGCGGTGGTGGCCTCTCGCAGAGGGCCGATCCGGGTCAGCTCCCAGCAGCCCATCACGAGCACGTTCCGCTCCACCCGGAGGGGACGGGTGCGATCCGCCAGGGCGGGGCCCACCACGAAGGCCCAGGCGGCGCGCAGGCGCGCCAGGGCCTTCTGATCGGGCTGGCGGGCGCCCAGGGGCACCAGACGGGGGGTGCGGCGGCGGTCGGCGCTCATGGCTTCCAGCGGGGCGGGGGCAGGGGGGCGCAGGCCCGCTCGCCGTTGAGCAGCACGGGCGAGGCCAGGGTGGGGACCATGGCGTTGGTCTCGGCTTCGAACAGGGGCTGGAGCAGGTTGTGGAGCTCGCCGCCCTGGCGGAACAGCACCTCGTCCACGGTCCGGATGCGGCTGGCGGGGATGGCGTTGGGTTCGCAGAAGGCCAGCACCCGGTCCACGGTGCTGGCCAGCGTGCGGGCCTCGATGAGGGCCACCAGCGCCTCCCGGTCCTTCACGCGGCCCCGGTTCTGCCGCCACTCGGGCCGCGCGTCCAGGTCCAGGCCCAGCCACATGGCCAGCACCTCGAACTGGCGGTCGCTGCCCACGGCGATGGCCACGTCGCCATCGGAACAGCGGAAGGTCTGGTAGGGCACGATCTGGGGATGGGCGTTGCCCCAGCGCTGCGGGGTCTTGCAGGTCATGAGGGCGCCGGCCCCGACGTTCACCAGGCCCGCGAGGGCCGCCTCCATGAGCGGCACCTCGATGTGGAGGGCCTCGCCGGTGCGCTCGCGGTGGAGGAGGGCCGCCTGGATGCCATTGGCGCAGTAGAGGCCCGCCAGCACATCCACCAGGGCCACGCCCATCTTCATGGGGCGGCCCTCCGGCTCGCCGGTGATGGCCATCCACCCGCTCTCGGCCTGGATGATGAAGTCGTACCCGGCCCGGCGGGAGGCCGTGACATCCGAGGCGAACCCGCGGACCGAGGCCAGGATGAGCTTGGGAAACCTGGCATGGAGGCGCTTCCAGCCGAGCCCCAGGCGATCCGCGGAATCGGCGCGGAAGTTCTCCACCAGCACGTCCGCGTCCTTCAGCAACTCGAAGAGGGCGGCCCTGCCGTCCTCCGTGTGGAGATCGATGGCCCGACTGCGCTTGCCGCGGTTGGCGCAGCGGAAGTAGGCACTCTCGCCGGATTCGCCATGCTCGAAGGGTGGTCCCCAGCCCCGCGAAGGGTCCCCGCCCGGGGGCTCCAGCTTCTGGACCTCCGCCCCGAAATCCGCCAGCAGCTGGGTCGAGAAGGGGCCTGCGAGCACGCAGGACAGATCCACGATCCTGATGTGGGACAAGGGCTTGGGCATCGGGTTCTCCGATCCCCAGCCTACTTCATGTGTCCGGCCGCGATCAGCTGGCGGCCACGGTGCGGCGGTAGGCCGCGACCAGCGTGGCCGCGATGTCCCCGGGCTCGTGGCCCAGGAAATCCTGGCGCTGCATGAGGTGGACCAGCTGCCCGTCCTTGAAGATGGCGGCCTGGGGGCTCGTGGGCATGGCGCCCTCGAAGTACTCGCGGGCCTGGGCCGTGGCTTCCTTCTCCATGCCGGCGAAGACCGTGACCAGGTGATCGAAGTGCAGGCCCTGGGTCCGGAGGGCCTCGGTCACGCCCGGCCGGGCCCCGGCCGCCGCGCAGCCACAGACACTGTTCACCAGCAGGAGGGTCGTGCCGGGCAGCTGCAGGGCCTCGTCCACCTGCGCCGGCGTCAGAAGCTGGCGGAAACCCACTTGGACCAGTTCCTCGCGCATCGGAGCGACCATGTATTCCGGGTAGTTCGACACCACAGCCTCCAGGGGTTCTAAAAGTTTACCTATCAAGTCAAGATTGATCCAGATCACATTTCCGGAGGTCTCATGCGACTGGTCCTGCTGGGTGGAAGCCTGCGTCCCGCATCCCTGAACACCCGATTCCTGAATCACCTGGCGGCCGACCTGGAAGCTCACGGCCACGAGGTTTCCAGCTTCGCCGGGCCTGCGCTCCGCCTCCCGCTCTACGAAGAAGGGGAGGCGCCGACGGCGGATCTCCGGGAGCTGCACAGCGCCCTCACCAAGGCCCAGGGCCTGGTGATCGTCTCGCCGGAGTACAACTCGGGCATCCCAGGCCACCTGAAGAATGCCGTGGACTGGCTCAGCACCATGGCCCCCAGTCCCTGGCAGGGGCTGCCGGTGCTGCTGTGCGCCGCGAGCCCGGGTGCCTTCGGCGGGGCCCGTGGCCTGGTGGCGTGGCGGGCGACGCTGGCGAACATGGGGGCGCTGGCCTACCCCGGCGCGATCACGGTCCCGCACGCGGACCAGCAGCTCGATGAACACGGCGCCCCGACCGATCCCCGCACCGCCGCCTCCGTCTCGAAGACACTGGCGGGGTTCCTGGCCCTGGCGGCCCGGCTTCACCCCGAGTGAGTTCGTGCGATCCTGAACTGTCCTCTCCGGAGCCGCCATGAAGGATTTCTTCAAGACTTTCTTCGCCGCCCTGCTGGCCCTGATGGTGGCCGGTGCGCTGGCCTTCGTCCTGTTCCTGGGCGTCCTGGCAGCCCTCGGCTCCTCCGGGAAGCCCGTGGTGCCCAGCAAGGCCGTGCTGGTGTTCGACCTGGACACCAGCCTGTCCGACGCGGACCGCGAGCCCGAGCCCAGCGAGGCGCTCAGCGAAGCCCTGGGCGGCGGGGGTGGGCATGCCCAGTCCCTGCCGGCGGCCATTGAGGCCCTGGACCGGGCCGCCTCCGACAGCCGCATCACGGCGCTGTTCCTCACGGGCAACCTTCAGGGGGCCGGCCCCGCCCAGCTCCGGGAGCTGAGGGAGGCGATCCAGCGCTTCAAGGCGAAGAAGCCCGTGCTGGCCTACAACCAGGGCTGGAGCAAGCGGGACTACTACCTGGCCGCGGGCGCCAGCACGGTGTTCATCAACCCCTTCGGCGAGATGGAGGTGAACGGCCTGGCCAGCGAGCCCATGTTCTTCGGCGAGGCCTTCAAGAAGTACGGCGTGGAGGTGCAGGTCACCCGCGTGGGCAAGTACAAGAGCGCGGTGGAGCCCTTCATCACCGACCGCATGAGCGAACCCAACCGCGAGCAGGTGCAGAAGCTGCTGGAGGACATCTGGGGCGAGTGGAAGACGACGGTGGCCAAGGACCGCAAGAAGTCGCCCGACGATCTCCAGACCATTGCCGACGAGAAGGGGCTTGTGGAGGCCGATGAAGCCAAGAAGCTGGGCCTGGTGGACCGCGTCGCCGCCTATGACGAGGTGCTGGACGAGCTGAAGAAACTGGCCGGGAAGCAGCCCAAGGACAAGGACTTCCCCCAGATCGCCCTGGCCACCTATGCGGGCATCCCCGGGGAAGCGAAGACCGGCAGGACCCGCATCGCCGTGGTCGTGGCCGAAGGCGAGATCGTGGATGGCGAAGGCAAGGCCAACCAGGTGGGAGGCGAGCGCCTCAGCCGCGAACTCCGCAAGCTGCGCCTGGACGACCGCATCAAGGCGGTGGTCCTCCGCGTGAACAGCCCCGGCGGCAGCGCGGCGGCCTCCGAGCTCATCCAGCGCGAGGTCATCCTCACCAAGAAGGTGAAGCCCCTGGTGGTCTCCATGGGCCACCTGGCGGCCTCCGGCGGCTACTGGATCAGCACCTACGGAGACCGCATCTTCGCGGAGCCCAGCACCATCACGGGCTCCATCGGCGTCTTCGGCCTGCTGCCCAACGTGAAGAAGCTGGCCAACGACCACGGCATCACCTGGGACAGCGTGCAGACGGCCAAGCTGGCCAACCCCATGACCCTGGCCCGGCCCAAGAACGACCTGGAGCTGGCCCGCATCCAGGGCCTGGTGGACCGCATCTACGAGCAGTTCGTGGCCAAGGTGGCCGACAGCCGCAAGATGAAGAAGGAGGCGGTCCACGAGATCGCCCAGGGCCGCGTGTGGTCCGGCCAGGAGGCCGTGAAGCTGGGCCTGGTGGACGAGGTCGGCGGCCTGGATGCGGCGGTGAAGTACGCGGCCGGCCGGATCAAGGCGGGTGACGACTACCAGGTCGTGGGGCCCGAGCGGGAGCCGGACACCCTCCGGGAGATCCTGAAGAACCTGGGCGGCAAGCCCAGGAAGCTCGCCAAGCCCGGCCCGGTGGATGGGCTGGTGGATTCCTTCCGCCACCAGCTGGACCTCCTGACCGCCCTGAACGACCCGCAGGGCGTCTACGCCCGGCTGCCCTTCGAACTCGAGCTGAAATAGCCCGTGGACTCGGCCTCCTTCGTCTCGGCCATCGTCCTGCTGGTGCTGGTGACCGATCCCCTGGGCAACATCCCGGTCTTCATCGGGCTGTTGCGCCAGGTGGATCCGGCCCGGCGCCAGCGGATCATCATCCGCGAGGTGCTGTTCGCCTTCGCCATCCTGCTCTTCTTCGCGCTCTTCGGCCAGAAGGTGCTGCGCCTCATGCACCTGACGGACACGTCGCTGGGCATCGCCGGCGGCGTGATCCTCTTCCTCATCGCGCTGAAGATGGTGTTCCCCCACTCGGAGGGCCCGGCGGATCTCCCCGTGCACGGGGAGCCCTTCCTCGTGCCGCTGGCCATCCCCTTCATCGCCGGGCCATCGGCCATCGCCACGGTGCTGCTGCTGGTGAGCCGCGAACCCCATCGGCTCTGGGAATGGCTGGGCGCCCTGTCCGTGGCCATGGCCATCTCGGCGGTGGTGCTCGGGTTCGCGGAGAAGATCGCCGCGTTCCTGGGGGAGAAGGTCACCCTGGCTTTCGAGCGGCTCATGGGCCTGGTGCTGACGGCCATCGCCATCGAGATGCTGCTGGCGGGCATCCAGAAGTTCGTGCTGCAGCTGCGCGCGGCCTAGGCTTTCCGCTTGAGGCTCAGCTCCAGCGCGAATTCCGCCACGGGCTCGAAGGAACCGTCCGGCAGCTTCACCGCCGCCTGGATGTGCATGGGCTCCGTGAGGCGCTCCTCGGAGGCCAGGGCGCGGCGCACCTGGTCGCGGATGGCGGCGCCCTCCTCGCAGATGAAGTAGACATCGGACTCGGGGCGCTTGAGGAAGGTGGCCTGGAAGGCCTTGAAGACGAGGGATACCGCCTGGCCGGACCGCTTGATCTGGTCCATGGCCAGCAGCCCCCCGGCGCAGTCCGCGCCGATGGCCAGGGCGCCGAAGTACATGGAGCCCAGGTGGTTTCTCGTCCACCGGCGGAGCGGGATCCGCACCACGCAGCGCGTGTCCGTCAGCTCGACGACGCTGGGGCGCACCGAGGCCAGAAGGGGGATCTTCAGCCACCCGAACAGGCGCATGCCGAAGGTCTGTTTCATGCGTTCGAATCGGGGGGACATCCTCCGATTGTCAGGCTCAGACCTGGTTCACGTCCAGCAGGCCTTCCGGGGGATCCAGGTCCAGGCGGCGGTTCGGCAGGTCCAGGGTCCACCAGGCCTTGATGTAGGGGATGTCGCGCTGGCCCGTGCGGCCGGGCCGCAGGTCCCGCATCACCACCATGTCGTAGCCGGCCGGGCCGGGATCCAGGCGCAGCACCTCGCCCACCTTGCGTCCCCCGATGAAGACCTCGCAGCCGATCCACTGGTGCCGGAAGCTCTCGCCTTCCTCCAGGGTCGCGGCCGCTTCAGGCATCCACAGGGCCCAGCCCTTGAGGGCTTCGGCGGCGGTGCGGTCGGGCACCTCGGCGAAGGCGAGGCAGGGGCGGTCCTGGTGCCACCGGAAGCCCCGCAGTTTCACGGGCCGCGCCGGGGCGGCCGCCTCGTCATGCTCAAGGTCCATCTGAGGCGGCGCCAGCACCAGTCCGGCCATGCCGTCCAGCCGCTCCGGCTCGTCCATGACGGCGTGGAAGAGGAACTCGCCCTTGAGCCCCTGGACCTTGGCCAGATGACCTGCCAGCAGCATGGCGCTACGCCTCGTCCTCGTCATCCAGTTCGAGGTTCACCACCAGGTCCGCCTTCTCGCCCGCGACCTTGCAGAGGGTGCGCAGCGCCGAGATCATGCGCCCGTGCTTGCCGATGATGCGCCCGCGATCCCTGGGGTCCGCGAAGACCAGCACATCACGCTTCCGCCCCTCGCCGCTGACCTCGACCCGGAGGGCTTCCGGATGGTCCAGCAGGGGGGTCAGCACGTCGCGCAGGAAGGCTTCGGGATTCATGGGCGCTCCACGAACAAAGAAAGCCGGACCCTGGCCCGGCTTTCGGGGAACGGAAACCGGCTACAGGATCTGGTTCTTCTTGAACAGATCGAGGACGGTCTTGGAGGGCTGGGCGCCCTTCTGGAGCCAGGACTTGGCCTTCTCGGCGTCGATGCGGACCTCTTCGCCCGAGCCGGCGATGGGGTTCACGAAGCCCAGCACCTCCACGGCGCGGCCGGTGGGGATGCGGTCATTCTCGGAGACGACGATGTGGTAGAACGGGCGCTTCTTGGCACCATTGCGAGCAAGTCGGATCGAAAGCATGGGCACTCCCTGAGCAGGAGAGTGTATCGCGGAATTCCACCGTTCCCAAGCGCTAATTCAGGGCTCGAAGCTTGAGGGCGGGAAGCTGCCTTCCATGACGGCCTGGCGTTCCCGGACGTTCCGCCGGAGGGTCGGCCAGCGGGGGTGGGTCCGCATCTTCTCGAGGAAGGGAGAGGACTCGTACCAGCGGGCGCAGCTGAACCCCTGGACGAAGGCCCGCGTGGCGCAATCCACGGCCCGATCCGAATCGCCGAGGAGCGAATAGGCCTCCGCATGCTTGAAGGTCAGTTCCCCGTCGGGAATGCGGAGCTTCCCGCGGACATCATCGATCCGCCGGAGCTCGGCCAGGCCGTCCGCGGTCCGCCCCTCCAGCAGGGCGCGGTAGACCCGGGCGAGGTCCTGGAAGGGGCTGAACCCCCCCGCCGTCTCGGCGTCCTTCATGCGCCCGAGGGCCGTCTTGCGGTCGCCCTTCAGCAGGGCCAGGTAGCCCAGGTAGAACAGGACGCCTGAATCCTCGCGCAGGGTCCTCGCTTGCTGCACGTCCTGCTCGAAGGCCGACCAGTCACCGATGTAGAGGTTGGTGGTCTCGACGGTCCAGGAGGAGGCGGGGGACAAGGGGGTGAGGAGCTCCTGCCGTCGGATCATGGCCGACCGGGCTCCGGCCAGCAGGCCCGAGGTTCGGCCGGCGTAGGTGAGGCCGAGGAAGATGTCTGGAACCTCCGGGCGCAGGCGCATGGCCTCGCCGAGGACCCGCAGGGCCACATCCTGGTTTCCGGTGTCCGTGAGCATCAGGGACCAGAGGAAGGTGGCGCGGGGGTGGCCCGGGACCAGCTCCACGGCTCGCTGGAACGCCCTGTGGGTGCGGGAATTGAGGCCGATGCCGGCCTCGGCGGGGTCCACCCACAGGCTGCGGTAGAGGTGATCTCCCAGCGTGGTCCAGGCCGTGGCGCACATGGGTTCGGCTTCGGCCAGGGCCTGGGTGGCGGGCAGCTGGCTCGTGGCTTCCCGGTCGTCCCGGATGGCCATGGCCTGCAGGAGCTGCCAGAACCGCCCGGGGTCCCGGGGGTAGAGTTCGGCCCGGAAGCGGTGGCGCCGGTCCAGGGGCCACCGTGCCACCCAGGTCTCCATGGCCTGGGCCGGATCCATGGGGGGCTGGGCGTCCCGGCGCCAGGGGCGACCCGCCAGCAGGTCCGCGGGGGTGGTCCACTGGGTGGTCAGGGCCAGCCGCTGGCCGTCCCGGCGTCCGTGGAAGCGGAACAGGGCGAGATCGGACGGAAGTTTCCGCAGGTCCGACGGGGCGGGGACGGCCGCGGCGTGGGTGACCGTGATCCCCGCCAGCACTTCGAAGTGGTCCGAGATCAAGGTTTCGAGACCAAGGTCCACCTCGGTCTGCTGGGAAGGCTCGGAGCTGATGATGAGCACCCGCCGCGCCCCCGCGGAGTGGGTGTTGGACCGCCACAGCCATGCCCCGGTCAGGCAGACAGCCAGGACCACCCCGAAGACCATCCAGGTTCTTGCGGACGTCAGGGGCCGGGGAAGCACCAGGTGGACCTCTGGAAGGGAAGGCTTGAAGGGAGGGCTAGAAGGGAAGGTTCGGCCCACCGCCCATTTTGGCCATGCGCTGCATGCGGGCCATGAACTTGGGATCGTTCATCTGGCCCATCATCTTCTTCGTCTCCACGTACTGCTTGATGAGCTGGTTGATCTCGCTCACGGGGCGGCCGCAGCCCGCGGCGATGCGGCGTTTGCGCTTGCCGTCCAGCAGGTTGTGGTTGGCGCGCTCGGCGGGGGTCATGGAATTGATGATGGCCTCCAGGTGCTTGATGCGCTTGTCCGTGGCCACGCTCGCGAGCTGGTCCTTCATCTGCCCCAGGCCCGGCAGCATGCCCAGGATCTTGTTCATGGAGCCCAGCTTCTGGACCTGCTGGAACTGCTTGCGCATGTCTTCCAGGGTGAACTGGTTCTTGGCCAGGCGCTTGGCCATGACCTCGGCTTCCTTCTCGTCGATCTTGTCCTTGGCGTGCTCGATGAGGCTGAGGACATCGCCCATGCCGAGGATGCGCTGGGCCATGCGGTCCGGGTGGAAGCGCTGGAAGTCCTCCAGCTTCTCGCCTTCGCCCACGAACTTCAGGGGCTGGCCGGTGGCCTGCTTGATGCTGAAGGCCGCGCCGCCGCGGGTGTCGCCGTCGGTCTTGGTGAGCACTACGCCTGTGATGCCCAGCTTCTCGTGGAAGGCCGTGGCGCTGCGGACCGCGTCCTGGCCCGTCATGGCGTCGGCCACGAAGAGGATCTCGTCCGGGGAGACCGAGCCCTTGATGCGGACCAGCTCGTCCATGAGGACGTCGTCCAGGTGCAGGCGACCCGCGGTGTCGAGGATGACCGTGTCCCAGCCCTTGAGCTTCGCTTCGGCCAGGGCCGCGGCGCAGATGGCCACGGGATCCTTCTCCTCCGTGCGGAAGGAGGGCACGCCGGCATCCTTGGCCACCACGTGCAGCTGCTCGATGGCGGCGGGGCGGTAGACGTCCGCAGGCACCAGCAGGGGCGAGCGGCCCAGCTTCTTGAGGAAGACCGCCAGCTTGCCGCAGGTGGTGGTCTTGCCGGCGCCCTGGAGGCCTACCATCATCACCACCGTCGGCGGCTTCGAAGCGAAGGCGATGGGGTGCTCGGGCGCCTGGCCGCCCATGATCTCCACCAGCTCGCGGTGGACGATGTCGATGAAGGCCTGGGCGGGGTTGAGGCCCTGCATGACCTCGGCGCCGAGGGCCTTCTCCTTCACCCGCTGGAGGAAGGTGCGGGCCACGCTCACGTGGACATCGGCCTCCAGCAGCGCCATGCGCACTTCGCGCAGCACGGCTTCGAGGTTGGCTTCCGTCAGCTTCGACTGGCCCCGGAGGGCCTTCATCGCCTGGCTGAGTTTCTGGGTGAGGCTGTCGAACATGGGACTCCGGAGCGGCACGAAAATTCCATTCTACCGGTGTGGCCGGGCATTTCCCTGTCGTGAAAGGCTTCCTCGGGCATAATCCGGTCCGGGGGAGCCGGATATGTCCAATCATCTCGCTGGAAGCCTGAGCCCCTATCTGCTCCAGCACGCCCACAACCCTGTGGACTGGTTTCCCTGGGGAGAGGAGGCCTTGGCCAAGGCCCGGGCCGAAGAGAAACCCATCTTCCTCAGCATCGGCTACAGCGCCTGCCACTGGTGCCACGTCATGGAGCGGGAGAGCTTCGAGAACCCGGCCGTGGCCGAGGTGCTCAACGCCCACTTCGTGAGCATCAAGGTGGACCGGGAGGAGCGGCCCGATCTGGACGATCTCTACATGGACGCCGTGCAGGCGATGACCGGCCGGGGAGGCTGGCCCATGAGCGTCTGGCTCACGCCGGATCTGGAGCCCTTCTACGGGGGCACCTACTTCCCGCCGGAACCCCGGGGCGGCATGCCGGGATTCGTCCCCCTGCTGCGGCGCATCGCCGAGGCGTGGCGGGAGGACCGGGCGGGCGTGGTGGGACAGGCGGGCCGCCTGACGACGGAGCTGCGGCGGCAGGCGGGGGTGGAATCAGGCGCGGAGCTTCCGGGCGAGGCGGTGCTCGACGAGGCCCTGGCCCAGCTGCGGGCCGCGTTCGACCCCCGCTGGGGCGGCTTCGGCCCGGCTCCCAAGTTCCCCCAGTCCATGGCCGTGGAACTGATCCTGGCCCGGGGCGCGGCGGAGGACCGGACCATGGCCCTGCGCACGCTGGACGCCATGTGGGAGGGCGGCATGTACGATCACCTGGGCGGCGGCTTCGCCCGCTACAGCGTGGACGGCCAGTGGCTGGTTCCCCACTTCGAGAAGATGCTGTACGACAACGCCCAGCTTGCCTGCGCCTACCTGGAGGCTTTCCAGGCCACGGGGGAGCCCCGCTACGGCCAGGTGGCCCGCGACACGCTGGACTACCTGCTCCGGGAACTCCGCGATCCCGCCGGCGGCTTCCACTCCAGCGAGGATGCGGACAGCGAGGGCGAGGAGGGGAAGTTCTACGTCTTCACGCCCGCCGAGGTCCGCGAAGCCCTGGGTGAGGTGGATGGCCCGCGCTTCTGCGCGGTCTTCGGCATCACGGAGGGCGGCACCTTCGAGCATGGCCGCAGCGTGGTCCACCGGTTCTCCTGCCCGGCCAGCGCGCGGCTGCCGGAGGCCGAGGACCGGGCTTTGCGCGAGAAGCTGCGCCTCTGGCGCGACCGCCGCGTGCGTCCAGGCAAGGACGACAAGGTGCTGGCCTCCTGGAACGGGCTGGCGCTCTCTGCCCTGGCCCGGGGCTTCCAGGTCCTGGGCGAGGCCCGCTACCTCGAGACGGCCACGGCTTGCGCCGCCTTCCTGCGCCGGGAACTCTGGCGGGACGGGCATCTGCTGCGCGTCTGGCGGCGAGGGCAGGCCCACACCCCGGGTTTCCTGGAGGACAGCGCCGCCGTGGTGGAAGGGCTGGTGGACCTCTATGAAGCGGGTTTCGACCCCGCCTGGCTGCGCTGGGCGGAATCGCTGGCCGAGGGGCTGCTGGCGCGGTTCCAGGATCAGGCCGACGGCGGCTTCTTCAGCACAGAGGCGGATCAGGCGGACCTCCTCTTCCGCCTGAAGCCGGGGTTCGACAACGCCATCCCGGGAGGCAACACGCTGGCGGCGCGGGCCCTGCTGCGATTGTCACGCCACCTCCAGCGGGAGGACTTCCGGCAGGCCGCCGAGGGCGCGCTCCGCTGCTTCGCGCCCTGGATGCGACGGGCGCCCCGGGCTTTCCTGGGAATGCTCGGCGTGTTCGACCTGGCGCTGCGCGAGCCGGTGGAGGTGGCCATCTCCGGCAACCCGCGGAGCTCCGCGGTGCAGGCCTTGTTGGCTGAGGTCCATCGCTGCCACCTGCCCGGGCGGGTCCTGTCTGTGTCGGAGGATCAGCTCCTCCCCCTGCATGAGGAACGCGCCGCCTCCAAGGAGGGCCCCTTCGCCTTCGTCTGCCGGGGCCGCACCTGCGCCCGGCCTGTGACATCACCGGTGGAATTGGCCTCACTCCTCCACTGACCGGCCTTCCGGATGTGACCCCTTGCCCTGGGGTGGATTGGCTACACTGGGGTGGTCATTCGCGTGAGTATCCACGGGATGCCGGCGCGTTCGCGCGATCATGTGATATAGGGGCTGCCATGAAGACCTTCACGCTGAAGATCGACCCGCTGACGGGCGAGGAATATTACGAGGTCTACGTCCGGGGCCGGCAGCTGCTGAACAATCCGCATCTGAACAAGGCCTCGGCGTTCACCAAGGAGGAGCGCCTGGGGCTGGGCCTGGACGGCATGCTGCGGCCCGGCATCTCCACCCTGGAATCCCAGCTGGACCGGACCTACGAGGCGTTCCTGCGCAAGACCGACGACCTGGAGAAGTACATCTACCTGTCGGGCCTCCTGGACCGGAACGAGGTCCTCTTCTACCGCCTTCTGGTGGACCATCTGGACGAGATGGTGCCCATCGTCTACACGCCCACCGTCGGCCAGGCCTGCCTCCAGCTGAGCCACATCCAGCGGCGCTACCGGGGCATCTACATCACGCCGGAGAACATCGGGAACATCGACCAGATCTTCCACGGGCTCTCCCAGCCCCAGGTGAACCTCATCGTGGTGACGGATGGCGAGCGCATCCTGGGCCTGGGGGACCTGGGTTCGGACGGCATGGGCATCCCGGTGGGCAAGGTGAGCCTCTACGTGGCCGCCGGCGGCGTCCACCCGGGTGTCTGCCTGCCCGTCACGCTGGATGTGGGCACCAACAACCCCCGGCTGCTGGAGGATCCGCTCTACCTGGGCATCCGCAAGCCCCGGCTCCGTGGCGCGGAGTACGAGGAACTCGTCGAGAAGTTCGTCCTCGGCGTGAAGCGCAACTTCCCCGGCGCCCTGCTCCAGTGGGAGGACTTCGCCAAGCACACGGCCTTCAAGAACCTGGACCGGTACCGCGAGCGGATCCTCTCTTTCAATGACGACATCCAGGGCACGGGCTCGACGGCCCTGGCGGCGCTGATGACGGCCATGCGCATCAAGAAGAGCCGCTTCCAGGACGAGCGTTACGTCATCGTGGGGATGGGCCAGGCCGGCACCGGCATCGCCATGAATATCCGCGCCGCGCTGAAGGCGGAAGGACTCTCGGATGAGGAGGCCCGCAAGCGCATCTACGCCGTGGACATGCAGGGCCTGCTCATCGAAGGCGATCCGCTGCTGGAGGGCCCGCAGCTGCCGCTGGCCCAGTGCCGGTCCGCCGTGGAGGGCTGGAAGCTGGACGAACCCTCCCGCATCGGTCTCCGGGACGTGGTGCGCAACGCGCATCCCACGGTGCTCATCGGCGTCACCGCCCAGCCGAACCTCTTCGACGACGCCATCCTGGCGGAGACCGCCAGGCATTCCGAACGGCCCATCGTGCTGGCGCTCTCGAACCCCACCCACAAGTGCGAATGCTCGCCGGAGGCGGTCTGGAAGGCCACGGACGGCAAGGGTCTGGTGGCCACGGGCAGCCCCTTCGCGCCCGTGGACTGGAAGGGCCGCACCCTCCAGGCCTCCCAGTGCAACAACATGTATATCTTCCCGGGCGTGGGCCTCGGCGCCCTGGTCTGCAAGGCCACCCGGATTACGGACAGCATGTTCCTGGCGGCCAGCAAGGCCATCAGCACCTTCGTGACGCCGGCGCAGGAAGCCACCGGCCTGTTGCTGCCGGAGATGAAGGACATCCGCCAGGTCTCCGCCGCCGTGGCCAAGGCCGTGGGCATCGAGGCCAGGAATGCCGGCCTCGGCCGTCTGCTCGACGACGACCAGCTGGAGTCCATCGTCACCAAGGCCCAGTGGGAGCCGCACTACACCACCTACCGGGCCGGCGCGCCGGGCCTGATCGACTGATGGCTGCCGGGACAGTTTTTCCCCTTGAGAGGGGTGGAGGCCGGCCTAGCCTGTGAGTCGGGAAGAGTTTCTCTTTCCTCCCACGGGGCGACCGTTCACGCCAGCCCCTTCCGGCCCGTGATCCTAGTGGCCGAGACAATTGGGCACCCTTCGGGGTGCCCTTTTGTTGTCCGGGGGTTCCGCGCTGGCGCGCATCCCCCCGGGCCCCCGCGTGCAAGCCCGGCAACGCCGGGCTTGCACTTTCCCTGGCCCAACGGCGTTTCGTCTCCGGGCGGTCCTTGACAACGGGATGAATCTACACAAAATGGTCTACACTATCTTGTGTAGGATCCCCATGAAGCGACCGATCAAGCCGACCGACGTGGAGCTCAAGTTCCTGCGAGTCCTCTGGGACCTGGGGCCGTCCACCGTGAAGGAGGTGCATGCCCGCCTGAACCTCACGGAGGAGTACGCCTACACCGGCGTCCTGCGGATGCTCCAGGTGATGCTGGACAAGGGCCTGGTGACCCGGGACGAGCGGCAGCGCAGCCATGTCTACGCCCCGGCTCACAGCCGGGCGGCCATGGAGGGGGGCCTGGTGGCCGACCTGACCGAACGCCTCTTCGGGGGGTCCGCCGCCGCGCTGGTGCTGGCGGCTCTCCGCTCCGGCCCCGTCAGTCCCGAAGAAAAGGCCCGCATCCGCGAGCTGCTGGGCAAGGAGGAGTGATGGCCGCCGTCGTGCAGCTCCTGGGATGGGCCCTCGTCCACGCCCTCTGGGAGGACGGCCTGCTGGCGGCCTTGGCGGCCCTGGGCGGGCTCGTTTTCCGAGGTCGCGCCCGGCACGCCATGAATGGCCTGATCCTGGCTCTCTGTTTGGGGCTGCCTGCGGCCACGGCCTGGCACTTCCACCGTGCGGCCCCGCTGGGGGCCAGTTCGATCCAGGTGGCCGAAGTCGCGCAAGGCGGCCCGGCCGCGTTCCTGCCCCGGGCGGACAGGGCCTCCAGACCCCTGCTGGTGCGGCTGGAGGCCGCGCTCCAGCCCCGTCTGCCCCTCCTGGTGGTTCTCTGGGCGGTGGGAGCGAGTCTCATGGCCGTTCGCCTGGGTGGCGGGTATGCCCTCAGCCTGGGCTGGAAGCGGAGGGGCGTCCCGGCCCCCCGCGACTGGCAGGGCAGGCTCGATGATCTGGCCCGACGCCTGGGAATCCTGCGCAAGGTCCGGCTTCTCCTGGTAGGGCAGGGCCAATCGCCCGTGGCCCTCGGGCTCTGGAAGCCAGTGGTGCTCCTGCCGGCGACCCTGCTCACGGGCCTCCCGCCTGGCTACCTTGAGGCCCTCCTGGCCCATGAATTGGCTCACGTGCGCCGCCTGGACTACCTGGCCAACCTCCTCCAGGGCATCGCGGAGACCCTCCTCTTCTTCCATCCCGCCGTCTGGTGGATTTCGGCCAGGATCCGGGCTGAACGCGAAGAGCTCTCCGATGACCTGGCGGCCGAGATGCTCGGCGATCCGCGGCGCCTGGCCTTGGCCCTCAACGCGCTGGACGACCTCCAGCGACCCTTTCCCCACCTGTTGTTCCCGGCCCTCGCGGCCCGAGGAGGACATCTGCTCACGCGCATCGAGCGTCTGCTCTCTCCGAAACCTGTCAGGGGCCCCCTCGGAGGCACCCTGGCCCTCCTGCTGATCCCCGGCCTGGCGCTCGCCCTGCGGGCGGCGGCTCCGGCGTTCCCACCCATCGGGGCTCCGGCCGCGGCGATCGCCCAATTGGATGCCCTGGCGGTCCGCGAGGGCCTGGATCCCCAGCTGCTCCGCAGCATGGCCTGGGTGGAGAGCGGCTTCAACGCCAAGGCCAAGAGCCCCCGGGGCGCCACGGGGTTGCTCCAGGTCATGCCCGAGACAGCCCGGAAATACGGCGCGATGGACCTGGACGATCCCGCCCAGATCATGGCGGCCGGCGCGAAGTACCTGCGCTTCCTGCTGGACCGCTACCAGGGGGACGTCCAGAAGGCGGTGGCCGCCTACAACTGCGGCGAAAAGGCCCTGGACGAGGGGCGCATCACCGAGGAGGCCACCCGCTACCGGGCGCTGGTGATGGATGTGCTGGCCGCGAAGGCCGTGCAGCCGGAGGCTCCGCTGGCCGAGGGCGAAGTCCAAGGGGTGCTTCGCGGCGCCAAGGGGCGGGTGATCCTCACGCTGCGCGCCAGCCACAGGGGGGGCCTCCTCACGGAGGTCCGATCCGAAGCTGATCGCGTGCTCGGGACCATCCACATCGGCCTTCCGCAGGGAGGAATCAGCACCAGACCGGAGGTCTGGATCGAATCCAGGCCGAACGTGGTCTTGGACACTTCAGAAGCCGGGGCGCACTTGGTGATCCGCTGTGAGGATCCGGACTCGGGCTGGTCGGGCGAGACGCATGTGCCGCTGGATGGCCCCTGGAAGACCTTCACCTTCCAGATGAAGAAGCCATAAGGCTTTCCCGTACGCAGAACGGCCCGGCATCGCCGGGCCGTTCTGCATCGAAATCGGTCTTAGGCCGCGAAGGTCCGATGGCTGCGGTGCATGACCTCGGCCTCGAGTTCGGCTTCGAGGGCCTGGACCTGGCGGAGGACGGCGAGGCCGCGCGGGGAGGCGCTCATCTTGGATTCGAGCTGGTTGAAGACCTCGTGCAGCCGCTCGGCGGTGGTCCAGAAGGCGGGGTTGTGCTGTCGAACGCTGGCATCCATGTGCATGGCCACTCCACTGCTTGCTGGACATCATCATCGTCTTTGATGATTCCCAATGCTAGTGATAGACATCACAAGAAATGTCACGAGTTACGAACATTTTTGTCATGGTCGCCATGACAATTCCGGAAGCCCTTGAAAAACATGACATTCAGGTTGTCAACGGGGCGGATCAGACCCGCCGGGTGGCCAGGAGATGGCCGATGGCCACGGCGGCGGCGTCGGCCGCATCGGCGGCCAGCGGCTCCCGCAGGTTCAGCAGGGTCATGACCATCTTCCCCACCTGGGTCTTGTCCGCCCAGCCGTAGCCGCTGACGGCCTTCTTCACCTGCATGGGGTTGTAGTCGCCCACGGGCAGGCCGTGGAGCGCAGCCGTCAGCAGGATGCCACCCCGGATCTGGCCCAGCTTCAGGGCGGTGGCGGCGTTCTTCTCCACGAAGGGGGACTCCACGGCCATGAAGCCCGGCCCGTGGGCCGCGATGGCCTCCGCCAGGCGCTCGTGGATGCGCAGGGCCCGCTGATCGAAATCCGCGCCCCGGGGGCTGCGGATGACGCCCGCCTCCACCAAGGTCAGCCGCGAACCGAAGCGCTCCACCACCGCCCAGCCGCAGGCCAGGGAGCCCGGGTCCACGCCCAGGCAGCGCACGGGGGAGGGCGCGACGATCATCGACCCTTCCGCTTGCCGGTGCCCAGGACGCTGCCTTTCGGAGGCTTGGGGCTCGCTTCCCGGCGCTTCCCGCCCACCTCGCGGGCCTTCCCACCCGCCCGGGCCTTTTTCGGTGGCCGGCCCTTCGGCGCCTCGTGGCGCGCCCTGGGCTCCTTCGCCCGGCCCCCGCCTCCCCGCCTCGGTTTTTCGAAGTCCCCTTCTCGCAGCGTCGCAGGCGCCGCGAGCGTCGGCACGAAGGTGAAGGCCTTGCCGTGGGCGTCCTGGGCCTTGGCTTCGGTCATCCAGGCGCTGATGCGTCGCAGATCCTCGTCCACGGCCGTGAGCTCCACCTCCACGGCATCGCCGATGGTGAGCACCACGGACCCGCGAAGGCCCGTGGCCTTGGTGCGGTGCTCGTCGATCCAGAAGCCGCCGCCCAGGGCCGCCAGGGGCACGCCCACCTCCACGAAAGGGGCGTCGAGGGTGATGAACACCACCTTGGCGGAGAAGCCCTGGATGCGGCCCCTGAAGCGCTGCCCGATGCGGGACTTCATCAGCAGGCAGGCCTTCCACTTGTCGTTCTCGCGCTCGGCCTCGGTGGCCTTCTGCTCGGCGTCGCTGGCGCCCTTGGCCAGCACGGCCAGGTGGCTCTGGAGGGACTCGGGCAGGCGCTCGCCGCGAAGCACCTTGCGCAGCAGCCGGTGGACGATGAGGTCCGGGTAGCGGCGGATGGGGCTGGTGAAGTGCAGGTAGTCCTGGAGCGCCAGGCCGGAGTGGCCGATGTTCTCGGCGCTGTACTCGGCCCGCTTGAGGCTGCGCAGCAGCAGGGTGTTGATCATGGCCTCCAGGGGGCCGCCGCGGATCTTGTCGAGCATGGCGTTGAGGTGTTCCGGCGTGGGCGTCTCCTTGGGCTTCAGCAGCCCGAAGGTGCGCGCCACCTCCGCGAAGATCTCCAGCTTCAGCGGGTCGGGCTCGTCGTGGATGCGGTAGATGGTGGGAACCTTCTTCCGCGTGAAGAACTGGGCCACGGTCTCGTTCGCCAGCAGCATGAACTCCTCGATCATGCGGTGGGCGTCGTGGCGCGGATAGCGGCGGGCGTCCACGGGGCGGCCCTCCGCGTCGAAGATGAACTCGGCCTCCTCGGTGTCCAGGTTCATGGCGCCCCGGCCCAGGCGGGCCTCCGTGAGCCGCCGCGACAGCACCAGGGACTCGTCCAGCAGGGCGCAGAGATCCTCGCCCAGGTCGGCGCGCTTCCGCGTCGAGAGATCGATGCTGGCCTCCTTCACCTCGTCGTAGGTGAGGCGCCTCGCGCTGCGGATGACGCTCTCGGAGAGGCGCGTCTCCACCACGTCAAGCTCGGGCGAGATGGTCATCCAGGCCGTCATGGTCAGCCGGTCCACGCCTTCGCGCAGGCTGCACAGATCGCCGCTGAGGCGGTCCGGAATCATCGGGATGGCCTCGTCCGGGAAGTAGACGGAGGTGCCCCGCAGCCGGGCCTCCTCGTCCAGGGGCCCCCCCTCGGCGACGTAGTGGCTCACGTCCGCGATGTGGACGCCCAGGAGCCAGCCGCCGCCCTCGGATCTGGGGAGCGCCTCCAGGCTGATGGCGTCGTCGAAGTCCTTCGCGGTGGGCGGGTCCACGGTGCAGGTGAGCGTCTCCCGCAGGTCCTCCCGCCCCTGGGTCCACTCGGTGGGGATGGCCGTGGGGAAGGGCGCCAGCTCCTTCATCACGGCGTCCGGGAAGGCCGTGCGCAGGTTGAAGAGGGCCGCCGTGAGCTTGTTCTCGATCTTCAGGTCGGTCTTCTTCCCGAGGCGGGCCACCACGGTGCCGCGCAGCTGCTTGGCCTCGGGATCGGGATCCAGCCGAACGCTGACCAGCTCGCCGTCCTCGGCCAGGTCCGTGGGCGGCACGGAGATGATCTGGGAGAGCCGCGGTTCCAGAGGCACCACGCGCCAGCCCCAGGGCTGCTTCTGGAGCGTGCCGGGCAGGGGGATCTCGCCGCGGCCCCGGACCTCCAGCACCCGGGCCTTGAGGCGCCCATCCCAGCCTTCGCCGCAGATTTCGGCCAGGACCCTGTCGCCATGGATCGCGCCGTGGGCATCCCGCCAGTCCACGAGGAGATCCATGCCCGGGCCCTTGGGCATTCCGGCCAGCCGCAGGAACCCTCCGGCGCCTTCGGGATGGCCCAGGAAGGTGGCCTCGAAGGTTTCGTACGGACGAAGCCCCGCGGCAGGCCGCGGGGCTTTCGGGGCTTCCCGCCGATCGGGCGTGCGGGCCGGGGGACGGACGGGGATGCGGGAGGCGGAACGGCGGGCCATGTCCTCAGGGTACAAGGCCCAGGAGGGGTTCAGCCCTTCTTTCCCTTTTTGACGGGCTTGGCGGGCTTCACGGGCGTGGCCGGGGCCTTCCCGAACAGGACGTCGAGCTGGTGCTGGACCTTCTTGCTCTCGGGGTCCACGACGGACAGGCGGTACAGGAAGCGCGCCTTGCCAGCCTTGTCGCCCTGGGCTTCGAGGTAGGCCGGGCTGGAGACCACGGCCTCGACCCACTTGAGCTTGTCGCCCTTGCCGGCCTTGTACTCCTCCACCTGGTTGGCCTCGCCCTTGAGCTTCTCCTCCATGACCTTCACCAGGGGATCATAGGCCTCGGTCTCGCGCTTGGTGACGTCGAGATAGGTCTGGAAGAACTTCACCCACTTGGCGTCATCCGCCTGTTCCTTCTCCACCCCCAGAGCGAGGTCCAGCTCCTGGCGCTCGCCGGGATCGAGGACGCTCTTCCCCTTCAGCTCCTTGATGCGGGCGTCGTTCTCCTCGAGCACCTGCTTGGCCCGGGCGCCGGCCTGGGTGTAGTAGGTGACGGTCTGGCCGAAGGGCTCCTTGATCGCCTCGTAGCTTTCAACGGCCAGGGCCTTGGCGGTCTTCGCGTATTCCAGGGCCTTTTCCCAGTAGCCGGCCGCGTCTGCGGTCTCCACGGCCATCCGGTAGGCCTGGCCGAGGTCCATGTAGGTCACGGCACTCTGGACCATGGTCTGGTTGTTGGTCTTGTCGAACGCGGGCTTGGTGGCGGGAAGGAGGCTCTCGGCCCGCTTCATGGCCTCGGGGTACTGGAGGTCCGCCACCAGCTTGTCCACGGCCGGGCGTTCTGCCTTCAGCCGGTCCCCGAGGGACGCGGCGGGCGCCTGGGCGATCAGGGCGGCGGGGAGGAGCAGGGCAGGAAGAAGGGCGAATGTACGCATCAGCATGACCCAAAGTTGAGGGGGCGTCCCCCGGGGGAAAACGTCCATTGTGGTTCCATGGTCCAGCTTTGACTAGCCTGCCTTTTATCTCGGCTTATCCCAAAGCTTCGGGCACCCGGCGAGCGGTGAGCATCGGAGACCGCAGGCGGTGTCACCTGGTGGTTTCAGGCAGGCCCCGGATCTCGGCCTTGATCCTCGCCATGTCCTCGCGCTCGATCCTCCGCGCGGGGACACCGCCCCAGGTCTCCCCCGCCCCCACCCGGCTTCCCGGCAACACCACGCTCTCGGGCAGGATGGTGGCGTCGTCGCCGATGACCACGTCGCCCATGACACAGCAGGCCAGGCCGAGGGTGGCGCGGTTTCCGACGGTTACGGGGGCGATGACCAGATTCCCGGCGCCGCCGTAATGGGCGCAGAGGCGCACGCTGCCGCCGAGGGCCGCGTCGTCGCCGATGGTGATGAGCTGGGGGTCGCTGATGTATTCCGTGTTGATGAAGGCATGGCGCCCGACCTTCATGCCCATGGCCTTGAGGAACCACACCCCGAAGGGCGTGAGGGTCACGAAGGGCAGGAAGGTGTAGCGCACCAGGTAGAAGAGCCCGTTGTGGAGGAACCAGGGCACCGCATGCAAGGTGTAGTAGCCGCCCTTGAAGGGCTTCACCCGGGTGGGTAGCAGCCAGTTGTAGAGGGGTACCACCACCAGCAGGGTCAGGCCGAAGATGAAGAAGCAGACGGCCAGGACAATCCCCTGGGCCACCCAGGGCAGGACGCCGGGGAGCCTCTGCAATCCCGGATGGACCTGGGCCCAGGCCCACAGGGCCGGCGCCAAGGCGAGGCCCAGCGCCGTGGAGACGAGGGCGTACATCAGCAGGACCGCCACCATGTAGGCGCTCCTGCCGAAGCGGCGGAGCAGGCGGTCCAACCCGTTGAGGGCCGGGGGATTCTTGGACTGGTCCATGGCGAAGGGCTTCATGCCACCAGCGTAACGAAAGCCGCAGGTAGCATGGGGACATGGATCTGGTCCTGCTCCGCCTCTCCGCCCTCGGCGACATCCTCCGGGTGATGCCGGCCTGGGCCAACCTCCAGGAGGCCTTCCCCGGAGCGCGCTTCCGGGCCGTGGTGGAGGACCGCCACGCGTTCCTGCTGGAACCGCTCCCCTGGCTGGAACCAGTGATCGTGCGCCGGAAGCGTCTCTCGAACCCCCTGTCGGCCCTGCCGGAGCTGCGGCGCGTGGCAGGCCTGGTGCGGGATGCCGAAGCCAGCCTGGATTTCCACGGCATCCTCAAGGCGGCCCTCATCCCGAAGCTGGCGGCCATCCCCGAGCGCTGGGGCGATGGCGTCACCAAAGAGTTCGGGGGATCGCTCCAGACTCATCCGCTTCCTTTCCGCCGTCAGACCCGGTACGACCAGGCCCTGGGGCTGGCCGAGGCCTTCGGGCGGGACCGGGGCGTTCCGGGCCTGGGCCGCTTCAGGCCCGTGCTCCAGGCGGTGGATCTGCCGGATCCTGGCGAGGCCTGGTCGGAAGGGACCAGACCCCGGGCCGTGCTGGTGCCCGGCGCCTCCCGCCGCGGCGCCATCAAGCGCTGGCCCCTGCGCCACTGGATCACCCTCGCCCGGATGCTGAAGGACCGGTGGGACCTGCGGTGGTCCCTGGGCCCCGAGGAGGAGGACCTCCGCGGCTGGCTGCCTGGAGAGACAGGAGTTCCATCCCTGCCCCGCCTGGGCTTCTGGCAGCTGGCGGCGGCCCTGCGGCAGGCGGATCGGGTGGTGGCGCCGGACACGGGCCTCCTGCACCTGGCGGTCGTCCTGGGCGTGCCGGCCCTGGGCCTCTACGGCTCCAGCGACCCCGTGGTGGCCGGCCTGCCCGTGGGTGCCGGACGCGTGCTCCGCACAGGCATCAGCTGCTCCCCGTGCCGGGAGCGCGCTTGCCAGCGGCGCCAGTGCCTGGAGGAACTGGCCCCGGAGGTGGTGCGCGCAGCCCTCCTGGAACCGCCGGGAAACCTCAGCGGATATTGAACTTGAACTTGCCCTCGTGGCATTCCAGGCACTTCACCTTGGGAGCCTGGTGCTGGCGGTGGCATTCCGTACAGGGAATCTCGCCCAGGTGCGAATCGTGGGGGTTGGGCTTCACGTCCTTGGTCATGGCCTTCATGGCGGGGTAGTCGCCGTGGCAGGTCATGCACGAATCGGAAGCCACGGCCTTCTTGGTGGGCTTCTCCTCGTGGTGGCAGTCGAAGCAGTGGACGCCCGCCTTCGCATGGTGCTCCGGCAGCTTGTGGGTGGCTGGATCCTGGGCCGACATCGGAGCCGCCATGAGCAGGCCGCAGAGCAGACTGGCTAGACAACGGGCAAGTGCCATGGCGATCCCTCGGGCCGGCGGGGCGGGGCCGCCAGATTCACGAGCAGTCTACCGGAGGCTGGATCCCGATCCAGAGGACAGAATCCAGGGCGGTTCCGTAGATGCAGACCTGGAGGGCGTTTTTGCCTCCGGCGTGATCCGGGTCACGTTTCCATGTGGGGACCGGGGGGATTGGGGTTCGGGTGTACGATGGCGACCTAAAGGGCATTTATGGCGGCATCTTTCCAGGTCATTGGTAGTTAACCAGGGAACACTCAGGGGACCGGCAGGGGGGGATCCCGGTCGGAATGCCTGATTCAACAAGGGGTCCATATGAGAGGGAATCACACCTACCTCGTCGCGGGCATGGCCGTGGCACTGGGGATGTGCTGTTTCACTGGGCTCAAGGCCCAGACGGCCCAGACCCGGGCGAAGGTGCCCGTCTCGATTCCCCGCTACCAGGCCCAGGCCGCGGTGAAAGGCCCCATCGACCTGCCGGGGGCGGACGAGCTCATGGATCTCGGCGACGAATGGTCCGCCGGTTTCCGGAAGTTCCATCCCGAAGCCAATCTGATCTACCGGTCGAAGCTCACGAAGGAGGCGGTCAAGGACTTCCAGGACGGCACCGCCCTGCTCATCCTCGCCGACCGCGAGTTCACGCCTGAAGAGACCAAGGCCTTCCAGACGAAGTTCGGCTACATGCCCATGCGCATCCCCGTCTGCCTGGACGCGAACATCGTCTTCGTCAACAAGGCCAATCCGATCACTTCCATCACCATGGAGCAGCTGGACGCCATCTACTCCCGGACCCGCCTCGGCGGCGGCAAGGCGCCGGCCCTCACCTGGGGTGACCTCGGAGTCAAGGGGGAGTGGGCCAAGATGCCCATCGTCGCCTATGCGCGGGCCGAGGGGACGAACACCCGCACCTCCTTCGCCACCCAGGCCATGCTCAAGGGCGAGTACCGGCCCGGCATCCAGGAACGCGGCGATTCCTCGGCGCTGGCCGAGGCGGTCATGACCGACCGGGCGGGCATCGCCTTCGGCACCATGGCCTCCTGGTACTTCGCCAACAAGGTGCTGCCGGTGACGCCCTACCACATCGAAGACGCCCGCTTCCCGAACCAGGAGGCGGTCACCACCAGCAAGTACCCCATGCCCCGGCTCTTCTACGCCTACCTGAACCGGACCCCCGGCCAGCCCCTCCCACCCGCCGTCAACGAGGTGATCCACTTCCTCTTGACCCAGGAGGGCCAGAACGCCGTGGCGGATTCCGGCCTCCTCCCCGGCCCCCCGGAATTCATCCAGATCGCGTTGAAGCGCCTCAGCCGCTGAGACCGTCGCGCAGAAAGGCCCTCGTGCCCAGGCACGAGGGCCTTTCTGCGTGGGGAAGGACTACCCCTTCCGCCAACCGACCGTTCCGTCCTTGCGGTCTTCCAGCACGATGCCCATGGCCTTGAGCTGGTCGCGGACGCGGTCGGCTTCGGCCCAGTTCTTCGCGGCCT
This sequence comes from Geothrix terrae, assembly GCF_022808775.1. GTDB lineage: Bacteria > Acidobacteriota > Holophagae > Holophagales > Holophagaceae > Geothrix > Geothrix terrae. The sequence continues at coordinate 13,884 of NZ_JAKZLA010000009.1, read as the reverse complement.
TGGCGGCCTTCCGGGCCTCAATGAGCGCCTCCACCTCGGCGTCGAGGCTGGCCTCCTCGTGAGGCCAGGCGGCGAAGATGGCATCGGCCTCGTCTAGGAAGGCCAGCACGGCGCCGCGCTCCTCACGGGTGAGGGCCACGTGGTCGTCCTGGGCGTTGAAGTCGCTGATGAGGGTGAAGATGGCCGCCAGGGCCTCGGGGGTGTTGAGGTCGTCGGCCATGGCCGCCCAGAAGGCTTCACGCGCCTGGTCCAGGCGGGTCATGGGATCGATGGCTTCCGCCCAGGGGCCACCGCCGGCCTGGCCCTCGCCCTCCATGCGCTTGCGGAAGGCCCGGATGCGCTTGAGGGAGTTATCGGCGGCGCGCAGGCCCTCGAAGCTGAAGTTCAGCACCTTGCGGTAGTGGTTGCTCTGGATGGCGTAGCGCAGGGCGATGGGGTCCACGCCCTTGGCGATGAGGTCGCGCAGGGTGAAGAAGTTCCCGAGGCTCTTGGACATCTTCTGGCCTTCCACCAGCAGGAACTCGCCGTGGACCCAGTGGTTCACCCAGCGGTGGCCCAGGCAGCCCTCGCTCTGGGCGATCTCGTTCTCGTGGTGGGGGAAGATCAGATCAACGCCCCCGCTGTGGATGTCCACCCGCTCGCCCAGCAGCTCCATGCCCATGGCCGAGCACTCGATGTGCCAGCCGGGCCGGCCGGGCCCCCAGGGGCTGTCCCAGGAGGGCTCGCCGGGCTTGGCGGCCTTCCACAGGACGAAGTCGGTGACGGAGTCCCGTTCGTATTCGTCGGCGTCCACGGAGGCGCCCGCCTGCATGCCCTCCCGGTCCAGGTGGGCCAGGCAGCCGTACTGGGGCAGGCCGGCGATGCGGTAGTAGACGCTGCCTTCACGGGCATAGGCCAGGCCCTTGGCTTCGAGGTCCTGCACCAGGCGGATCATCTGGGGGATGTAGGCGGTGGCCCGGGGCAGGAAGTCCGCCTTCCGGATGCGGAGGGTGTCCAGGTCCTCCAAGAAGATGGCCGTGAAGCGCTCGGTGAGGGCCGTCATGGCCCTGTGGCGGGCCTCGTTGGAGGCGTCCGCGGGCAGGCCACCCTGGGAATCCCGGATGATCTTGTCTTCGACATCCGTGATGTTCATGCAGTGGCGGACCTCATGGCCAGCGGCCTGGAAGGTCCGCTTGAGCAGGTCCTGGAAGAGGAACGTCCGTAAATTTCCAATATGTGCGTAGTTGTAGACCGTGGGACCGCAGGTGTACAACGAGAGTGACCCAGGCACCACAGGCACCACGGGTTCGATCTTTCGGGTCAGGGTGTTGAAAAGGGAGATCGGCCGCCGCATCTTCATGGCACTAGGTAACCATCTTTATCGGTTCTTCTGAAGGCTTCGTGTGCCCCATGGGTTTCTTCGGCGGAAAGACCAGGGACCTCGCGTCGGTGGGACGGGAGGAGCGGCTGCGTCAGCTTGAGGAGGAGAACCGGGCGCTCCGGAACCGCATGGAGGAGACCCAGGAGCTGGTGCGGCATCTGGACGAGGATCGGGATCTCCTCCTGGGCGCCGCGAAGCGCCTTCGCCCCGGCCTTTCCCCCCGCGAGCTGGGGGAGGCCCTCATGGAGGTCTGCTTCAAGCCCCTGGGCCTGGCCTGCTTCTACGTGGCCCTCGCGGATTGGGACCACGATCAGCTGGACTTCGTGCTCTACCACGAAGGCGGGCGCGTCCGGCAGCATCCCTCGCGCCGGCTCTCCGAACGGGCGGGGCTGTCCGAACGTGTGCTCTCCGGCCACCGGGCCATCTACATCCGGACCATGGAGGAGGGGCAGGCGGCCGGAAGCCTGCTGACCGCCGCGGAACAGGCCACGGGCCTCATCCCCCATTCCTGGTACGGCATCCCGCTGGGAACGGGCGGGCGGCCTGTGGGTCTGGTGAGCTTCCAGAGCTTCCAGACCGATGCCTTCAGCGAGAGCCGGCGGGGGGTCATGGATGCCCTGGCGGCCCTGATGTCCAATTGCCTGTGCCTGCAGACGGAGCTTCAGGGGCGCTGAATCAGCTCCAGGAGATCATCCGGAAGCACCCGGGCCCGGTTGTCCGAGCCGGCCACCAGGTGGGTGCTCTCGCCCTCGGCCAGCAACGTCCCGTCCCGCTGAATGCGGTAGCCGAACACCACGCGGCGCCGGCCAGCCTCGCGGAGGAAGGTGTGGACCTGCACCAGCTCGTCATAGCGCGCCGGCGAGCGGAAGCGGACGCGGATCTCGTTGACCACCAGGCGCACGCCCCGGGCCTCCCAATCCGCATAGCTCTGGCCCAGCTCCCGCAGGAAATCGCTGCGGCCCAGCTCCATCCACACCGGGTAGGTCGCGTGGTGGACGATGCCCATGGCATCCGTCTCGGCATAGCGCACTCGGAGTTCGGTCAGCGATTCCATGGCTGGATTATCCACCACTCTGACTACCCCCATATCGGACAGCGCCCCGCGCTGTCCTCCCGCTCCCGCGGCGCTGCGCTTGCGATCGCGGATGGGGCCCCGTGGTGGACGATGCCCATGGCATCCGTCTCGGCATAGCGCACTCGGAGTTCGGTCAGCGATTCCACGGCTCCAGCGGACACAAAGAGGCCCCGCCTGGCGGGGCCTTGAGATGCACGGAGGGGCTCCCGGCTACTCGATGGTGACGCGGATGTGATCGCCCTTGTCCGTGGTGACTTCCAGGAGCAGGTCGCCCGGCTTGGCGTCGGCCAACAGCTTCTGGAGCTGTTCGGGCTTCATGCCCTTCTTCGTCTCTCCGTTGATCTTGATCTCACCCTGTCCGGCCATGTCGAGGATGCCGCTCGCCAGGCTGATGGGCATGCGGACATGCACCTCGGTGGGGCCGTCCATGTCCTTGTGCCTGGCATGGTGCTGGAAGGATTTGGAGACGATGTCCACCTTGAGGAACCGCGCGGTCTGCGCGGCCAGAGGAAGACTGAGGCTGGCCGCCAGGGCCAGCGGGATCATGACGGCGCGCATGGGCGGCCTCCTTGGAAGGAAAGGGGTTCGGCACTCGCCGATTCACCTGGGATTACGGGGTTCTGACCCGCCGGATTAGCCCGGGTATCCTGGGAGATGGAACGGAAGCCCGGTTGGCTCCATCCAACGTCCTGTGCGGTGCATCCGCCCTCTCTCCGGAGTTCCAGCATGAAAGCTCTCGCCGCCCTCCTGCTCATCGCCGCGCCCCTGGTGGCCCAGGGACCCGTGAAGTGGGAGCACGACTACCAGGCCGCCCTCAAGCGCGCCAAGGCCGAAAAGAAGGTCATCTTCATGGACCTCTGGACCGAGTGGTGCCCGCCCTGCCAGTACCTCCAGAAGAGCGTCTTCCCCAGCGCCGAGGGCCAGGCCGCCCTCGCCAAGGTGGTGCCCTTCTCCGCCCTCGTGGAGAAGCGGGACCGCACCCCCCTGCCCGAGGGGAAGAAGCTGGCCGACAAGTTCGGCCTCGAAGCCTTCCCGACCATGGTGATCCTCGACGCCAACGGCAAGGAGGTCCGCCGCCAGGTGGGCGCCTTCCGCACCGGCGCCGAGTTCGCGGCCTGGCTGGGACAGAAGTAGCTATCAGCTGTCAGCCATCGGTCAAAGCACGGCGGCCTACGGGCCGCCGTTTCATTAGCTGAGAGCTGACAGCCTTACAAATCCTTCACGCCTCCCGGGGTCTTCGGGGGCTTGGGCAGGCGTTGCTTGATGCCCTCCAGCTCGTCCTGCTGGGCGCCCATGCTGGGACGGGGCGGCGGGGGCGGCGGAGGGGTCTTCGGATTGGGCGGTGGCGGCGTGGCGTCCTTCACCAGAGTCTGCAGATCGTGGATGGCGTCCGGCTGGCCCGGATGCTCCAGCAGCAGGCGTTCCAGCAGGGCCCGGGCCTCGGCGGGGCGGTTGGCCGACCAGTGCGCCCGGGCAGCCAGGAGCAGGGCGGGTGTGCGCCAGGGCGGCAGGGGTCGCGGGGCTCCCTGGCCCACCAGGGGAGACAGCGCCTTCAGGGCATCTTCGGGAAGGCCGGTCCTCAGGTCGATCTGGGCGGCCAAGAGCACATGAGATGGCTTGGCGTCGTCCGGACGCCACCGGCGGGCCCCGGGCAGATCCCCGTTCTCCAGGGCCCGCTGGGCGAACCAGGCCTTCACGCTGGGGGGCGCCCAGGCCTTCCCGGACTGGGCGCGGAGGGGCGCGGCCAGGGCCAGCAGGAAGAGCAGGGCGGGCCGCCACCGGGCCATGGGCTTGCCGGCGAAGGCCAGCCAGAGGGCCAGTCCCGCCAGGGCCAGCCAGGCACCCACCTCGGGATGGGCGGGCTGGAGGGAACGCCGGGCGGGCAGGGGCAGCTTGCCGGCGGCGAGGGACTGGAGCCCCGCGGCGGCCGTCTCGCCGTTCGTGAACACCTGGCCCCCGGTGGCCTGGGCCAGGCGGGCCAGGAACTCCGGATGGGCCGTGCTCACGGCGGGTTCCGCCGAGGTGGGTTGGGCCGGAGGCTGGCCCTCTGGGCTGGGCTTGGCAGGCACGGCGTGGGGCTGGCCGTCGCCGAAGGCCAGCACGCAAACCGGGAGCTTCGCCTTCTTCAAGGTTTCGACAGCGCGGTCCATGGCCGCTTCGGGGGCTTCCCAGGTCTCCTCGCCGTCGCTGAGCAGGAGGATCACGGCGGGCGTGTCCCGGTCGGCCTGGGCGGCCACCTGGGGCAGGCCCCGGCCCAGGCTGGTGCCGGGAGAGCCCACCTCGCCGGGCACCACGGCCCGCAGCGCCTCGCGGAGCAGGGTGCGGTCCTCGCCAGGGGGCTGGAGGGGGATGTCGTCGCCGGTGAGCAGATCCAGGCTCCAGCGCAGGCCGGCCTGGGGCTGGGACCAGATGCGGTCCAGGGCGGCCACGGCGGCGTCCCAGCGCGAGCGGCCCCCCGCATCGGGCACGGTCATGGACCGGCTGGCGTCCAGCACCACGTGCACGGTCAGCCTCGGGAACTCCGGCAGGCCCCAGCGGGGTTCCGCCAGGCCGAGCCCCAGGCCCGCCAGCATCAACGCCATGCCCAGGCCCTGCCAGAGCGGGCGCTGGCCCACGACCTGCACGCCCAGGCCCGGCCGCAGGTGGGCGCGCAGGGCGAGGGCGAGGGCCACGGCCGCCGCGGCGCCGAAGGGCGCCAGAAACCAAGGGTGAGTGAAGGGTAGGGCGAAGGGCAGGTTCATGGTCCCTCCACCCAGGCGGGCCGCGGCTTGCCGCGCTTGAAGGCGAGGTCCGCGGCCAGGGGCAGCGCCAGGAGGGCCGCCGCCAGGAGGAACCAGCGCGCCAGGGGCTCGCCTTCCGTGGGCTGATCCACGGGCAGGAGCGTCTTCTCCAGCTGGTCGACAGAGGCGAGGCTGCGGGCCAGGCCGCCGGGATCCTCGGCGCTGAAGGACTCGCCACCGGTGAGGTGCGCCACCTGCTTCAGGGTGGCATGGTCCACCTCCACGCGGAGGCGGGCGAAGCCGCCGCCCTCGAGGGGCACCAGGCTCTCGCCGTCGGTGCCGATGGCCACCGCGTGGATGCGGATGCCGTTGCGCTGGGCCTCTTCCGCGGCCTCCACGGGCGTCACCCGGCCGCGGTTCTGCACGCCGTCCGTGATGAGGAGGATCACCCGGCTGCGGGCGGGGCTGTCCTCCAGGCGCCGCACGGCGGTCATGAGGGCGGAGCCGATGGCCGTGCCGTCGTCGCGGCTGTCGAGGTCGAGGCGGGCCAGCATGCGGAGCAGGCGCGTGTGGTCGGCGGTGAGGGGGCTCAGGGTCACCGGATGGGCGCTGAAGAGGATGAGGGCGAAGCGGTCATCGGGCCGGCGCTGGACGAACTGGGCCAGGGTCCGGCGGGCCGCGTGCCAGCGGTCCTCGTCCGGCCGGTCGAGGATCTTCATGCTGCTGCTGCCGTCCAGCACCACGGCGAAGTCCACCACGGGGGCCTCGCCCCGCACGGGTCGGCGCCACTCGGGACCCGCCGCGGCCAGGCCCAGGGCCAGGGCCAACACCGGCGGCAGCCAGTGGGAGCTGAGGCGCGCCAGGGCGCTGGAGGGTCGCGACGAGGGGATGCCCCAGCGGTAGACCACTCGCCAGGCCCAGACCAGCAGGGGCACGGCCACCAGCAGAAGGAGGGGCTGGCGCAGGGCGATCATGCGTCTCCCTTCTGGTCGCCGCGGGCATCCAGGGCGGCCACCAGCGGCTCCGGGGCCGGGAAGGGCGGTTCGGTCCGGCCGAAGCGGGCCGCATCCAGGCTCCTGGTCCACTGGTCCCAGGGGCCCAGGTTGCGGGCCTGGAACTCCGCGGGACCCCAGGCGCGGGCGGCGTCCCCGAAGCGGGCGGCCAGCAGGTCGCGGCCCAAGGCGTGGGCGGCGTCGAGGGCGGTGCGGTCCCGCTGGGCCGGCGGCCAGTGCCGGCGGAAGACCTGGGCCGCGTGGTGCAGGCGGCGCTTGGCCGAGCCCTTCCGCCAGCGGCGGATGGCCCAGAAGGCCAGCGCGAGCGGGGGCAGCAGCAGGAGGCTGGCCCAGGCCCAGGGAAAGGGGATGGCCGGCAGGAGATCCTCGTTCCCGCCGCCGAAGCCCACCCAGGGCCCGCCGTAGGGGATGGTGCGGGGCACGTCCAGCCGCAGCTCCGGAGCCCGCTGGCCATTGCCCAGGTCCAGGGCGGGGATCACCGCCAGCCCCGGCTCCAGGGCCTGCACCTGGAAGCGCCAGCCGCGCCCGTCCGGCAGGGGCTCCATGGAACGCAGGCGCAGGGGCCCCAGGCGATCCTCCACCGTGGGCCGCGGCGGGGCGGGCGCCGCAGGATCCTCCTCCCGCAGCTCCAGCACCTGCAACTCCCCGAGCTTCAATTGACCCGGCGCCTTCCAGGCGGGCGCGGCCCCGGCCCAGAGGCCCATCGCCATCAAGCATGTGATCTTTTGATATCCCGGAATCCGCGCGCGGATTCCGAACCAGGACGGGCGATGGACGGAACCACCCATGCCTAGGCCCCCCCCGCCCGCAGCCAGGCGTTCAGCTTCACGATGGGATCCTCCAGGAGGTTCCAGCGCTGCCGCTCGATGGCAGGGGAGAAGCCCGGGTCGGGCCAGGTCGGGGCCTTGGGCCCCTCGGGCGTCTCCGGCTGGAACCAGACCAGCCGGTGCCGCGTGGCCAGGGGCTTCAGGAGGGGCGCCAGGCCCTGCAGGCCCGCGCCGTTGCTGAAGAGCCAGAGGCGGTGCCCCTTGCCATGCTCACCCCAGTGGCCCAGGGCCTCGCGCCAGGCGGCCTCCGTGGGAATGGAGGGGCCGCGCTCGGCCAGGGTCTCCAGGATGCGCAGGCCGTGGATGCGGCCCCGCTTGGGTGCGATGCGCAGGGCCGGGGTGCGGCCGTCGCCGGGGACGATGAGGCCCAGGCGGTCGCCGGTGGCCTGGAGGGTGGCGAAGGCGGCGCCGCAGAGCTCCAGGGCCCAGCGCAGCGGCGAAACGGGATCACCCAGGAACATGGAGGGCGAGGGATCCACCACCAGCCAGAGCACCAGGTCGCGGCTGCTCTCGAAGCGCTTCATGATCGGCTCGCCCGTGCGGGCAGTCAGGGGCCAGTTGATGAAGCGCGGGTCGTCCCCGGGCACGTAGGGCCGGTTCTCCACGAAGGTGAGTCCGGCGCCCTTGAGCTTCGAAGGATGCAGGCCCTCGGTGCCGCCGCCCAGCCGCCCGCGGAGGCGCAGAGGCAGGCGTCGCAGGCGGGCGAGGAAGCGGGCGGGGAGGGGCATGGGGGTTCAGTATGGCCGAGGATCGCGTCGCGTTCATGCCCCTCTTCGGCCTACCACTTCACCCGCACCCGATAGGTCAGCGTGGCCTTGCCTTCTGCCGGGACGGCCACCTGGAACTTTCCGGTGCCGGCGGCGGCCTTGGTGCAGGGGTGGCTGCTCTGGAGCACCTCCCAGTCGCCTGGCATGGGCTCCAGCACGGTAACGGTGATGGGCTCCTTCTTGGCGTTCTTCAGCTCGATCTCGAAGGCGGACTCGTGGACGAAGCCGTATTTCCCCTGCCGGCCCAGGCTCTTGTAGTCGGTCTGCTTGCGCCTCGCCGTGACGTCGAAGGCATCGCCCAGCTTCAGGCGGACCAATTCGTTCTTCGGGGTGTGGTCCACGCTGTCCTCGCCCACGAACTGCGCGCGGCCCTCGCTATCCCGCTTGTAGACGCGGACGATGCCCTTGGGGAGCGGCATGCCCAGGCGGCTGGCTTCCTTGTTGTCGAACTCGACAAACACGCCCACCTTCTGCTTGTCGCCCAGGTCGCCGTAGCTGCCGGTGTAGTAGTAGGTCTGCCCCTGGAGCAGGTACTCCTTGCGAACGGGCACGGCGCTGGCGCTGAGCAGGGCCACCTGCTTGGTCTGGTTCACCGCCAGGGTGGTGGGGCGGTCCAGGGTGTAGAGGTGGTACTCGAAGAGGCTCTCCTCGGCCATCTTCGGCGGGGCGGGAGCGGCCCTGGCCAGGACTTCCACGGCGGCATAGGCACGCTCCGGACGCTGCTGGACCCGATTCACATCCCCCGCCACCAGCTGGAGCGTGGCGTTGGGGTAGGCTGCGCCGCTCTGATTGGTGAGGGTCACCCAGCCGCTGAGGTCGAGGGTCTTCTCGTCCGGCGCCAGGTTGGCCACGTAGTCGGCCCGCCAGGAGAGGCCACCCGTGAGGTAGCTCAGCTCCAGCTTCTGCTCCCGGTCGACGCCGCTGTTGAGGCTGATCACCAGCGTGGGCCGGGCCCGCAGGGTGCCGGGCACCTTGGGGAAGACGAGGCGGCCGGGCACGCTGGTCTCGATGCGGTCCGCGAACTGGAGCACCGTGCCATTGTTGGTGGCCAGCACCGTGGCCTCCTCGCGGACCTCCCTCGCCCCCGCGCCGGATTCGTTGGGCACGCCGCGCACCACGGTCACCTTCTCGCCCACATACTTCTCCAGCAGCTTCTGGGGCGTGAGCAGGTCGAAGTCGAAGTTCTGCTCGGCCACCCAGAAGTCCTTCGGGTGGGTGAGGTTCCGCAGCAACGCCGTCTCGGGCCGGATCTGGGCCGACACCTCCTGGAAGGCCAGGCGGGACTCGCCCTTCCCCAGCCGCACCTCCCGGGTGTCCTTCACCAGGGCCAGGTTGTCGTTGTAGATGGTCACCGCCAGGGCCTTCTGGTCCTTCAGCGTGGTGACGGACTCCTGGGCGATCAGGAGCGAGGGCAGGGCGGCAAGCAGCAGGGTGGGGCGCATGGGACCTCCAGGAGATGGGTGCCGGGCTAGGGCACGATACCTGGTGATGTCGCGAGACAGAGGCGCCTTTCACGGGAAAGATAAAAACTTTCGCGGAGATCGCTGAGGAAGCGGAGGATACGGAGAAGGCAAAGGCTCATCCTCCGCATCCTCTGCGGGTGTTTAAAGGGTTCCGCTGGCCGCCAGCTCCTGGATGCGGGCCAGGCCGCTGTCCAGCTGGGCCTGGAGGAGCTTCTCGGCGCCCATCATGGCCATCATCATGGGGATGTCGGCCTCGTCCACCAGGCGCAGGGTGCAGCCTTCGCCGGCCGGGACGATCTCGAAGCGCAGCTCGTGGTCGAACATCTTCTTCGCGCCGGGCACCAGCACCACCCGCTGGCCGGGCACACGCTCCTTCACCACCAGCTCCTGGGGCATCTTCATGCCCATGACCTCGATGACGTAGCTGTGCCGGTCGGCTTCCCCCTGGAAGTTCATGGCGGCCGGTTCCAGGAAGGCGCGGTGCTTCGACAGGTCCGAGAGGAAGGCGTACAGCGCTTCAGCGGAGACGGGCAGCGAGGCCGTGGCGGTCTTGATCGTGGTCATGGGGACTCCGGGGACGAAGGAATCATCGAACCACGAAGCGGGCAGGGCCGCGAGGCCCTACCTCCGGACAGGATGGCTCACCGGGCGTACACCCGCTCGCCGAAGAACGCAGTGCCGATGCGGATCTGGTCCGATCCCGCGGCGATGGCCGCCTCCAGGTCGGCGCTCATGCCCATGCTGAGGCGCAGGGGCCGGCCCAGATCCTGCTGCAGCCGGTCCCGCAGGGCCGCAAGCTGGGCGAAGGCGCCGTCGTCTTCCGGCGGGGGGATGGCCATGAGCCCGCGCAGGGGCAAGCGGGGATCGTCGCCCAGGGCCCCGATCAAGGCGGGCAGATCCGCCTCGGCGCAGCCGCCGAGCTTGGTGGCTTCGTTCCAGAGGTCCACCTGGATCCAGACGGGGCGCACCACCTGGAGCTCCTCCGCCAGCCGGCGCAGGCGTTCCGCCAGCTCGGGGCGGTCCAGGCTCTGGATTTCCGCGAAGTGCTGGAGGGCGGGCCTGACCTTGTTGCGCTGGAGCGGGCCGAGGAGGATGAAGGCCAGATCGGGCAGGACCACAGCCTTGTCGGCGCCTTCCTGCACGTAGTTCTCGCCGAACCGCGTGAAACCGAGGGCGGCGGCCTCCTGGATCAGCGCGAGCGGCTGCTTCTTCGACACGGGCAGGAGTTCGATGCTTCCGGGATCCCGGCTCCCAGCCTCGCAGGCGCGGGTGATGCGGGCCTGCAGGGCCTCGACCCGGTCCGCCAGGCTCACGGCAGGAAGAGAATCCGCTGGCAGGATTCGCAGGCCACGGGACCCTTGGCCTCCTTCAGCTGGAAGAGGAAGGGGCCGCGCAGCTTGACGTGGCAGCCGGTGCAGGCGCCGTTCTCCACGGGCACCACCACCCGTCCCTGACGGGCGCCGGCGAGCCGATGGAAGCGCGTGACCTCCGGAGCCGAGAGCTTCGCTTCCAGTTGCGCCTGCTTGGTCTGGAGCTGCTTGCGTCCCTCCACCTGGTTGGCATGCTCGCCCAGGAACACCGAGTGGAGCTCGTCGAACTTCACCTTGAGGGTGGCCCGCTCGGCTTCCAGAGCCTCCAGGGCCTGCTCCAGGGCCTTCGCCTCGGTCTCCAGGGCCTTCAGGGGCTTGGCGATGGAGGCCTTCAGCCGCTCTTTCTCGTCCAGCTCGCGGATGGCTGCCGCGTACTGCACCTTCTGGCTGGTGGTCTTCACGGCGGCGCGGGCCCGGTCTTCTTCCTTCTGGGCTTGGGCCAATTCCTTGGTCTTCACCTGGATGTGGATCCGGGCCGAATCCAGGGCCTTGGTCTTTTCCGCCGTCTGCTTCTCGATGGCTTTGAGCCGAGTGTCCAGGACCGCCAGATCAGGAGGCAGGGCCGACAGGTCGCGCTCAATGGTCCGAAGATAGTCCAGGGTGGCTTGCAGGTCGCGCAGGATGGCGAGGTGTTCCATGAAATTGAGGCTACACCCTGCCGAGGCTCCTGGTTCGCATTTGGATATCTGACATTTGATAGAAGAAAATATGAATTGAATACACTAAAATTTTGGACAATTCGGGAAGATCCTGCTTGACCAGGTCGTGGGCCGATGACAGACTTGGCACTCGCTGTGGCTGAGTGCTAACAGTCCCATTCGTTTCTTTCTCTTCTTTCCAAGGAGGTCCCATGGCCATCAAGCCTCTTTCCGACCGCGTCGTGCTGAAGCGCGTCGACGCCGCCGAGACCGTCAAGGGCGGCATCATCATCCCCGACACCGCCAAGGAGAAGCCCATGGAGGCCGAGGTGGTGGCTGTCGGCGAGGGCAAGATCAACGAGAACGGCACTCGCAATCCGATGTCCGTGAAGGCCGGCCAGAAGGTGCTGATCGGCAAGTACAGCGGCACGGAAGTGAAGATCGACGGCGTCGACCACGTGATCGTGCGCGAAGACGAGATCCTCGCGATCGTCGGCTAACGGGGCCCTCGGCTCTCAGCTATCAGCTGATGGCCGACAGCCTGATTCCGATCCGATTCCAACCTTTTCCAATCTGGAGACACACATGGCCAAGTCCATCATCTATGCCGAAGATGCCCGCCAGGCGATCCTGCGCGGCGTGAACAAGCTCGCCGACGCGGTGCAGGTCACCCTCGGCCCCAAGGGCCGCAACGTCCTCATTGAGAAGAAGTTCGGCTCCCCGCTCATGACCAAGGACGGCGTCACCGTCGCCAAGGAAGTGGAGCTCAAGGACAAGCACGAGAACATGGGCGCCCAGCTGGTGCGCGAGGTCGCCTCCAAGACCTCCGACATCGCCGGTGACGGCACCACCACCGCCACCGTGCTGGCCCGCGCCATCTACCGCGAAGGCATCAAGGCCGTCGTGAGCGGCGCCAACACCATGGAGATCAAGAAGGGCATCGACCTCGCCGTCGACACCGTCGTGGCCGCCATCGATGAGATCAAGAAGCCCGTGGAGGGCAATGCCATCGCCCAGGTCGGCACCATCTCCGCCAACGGCGACGCCGAGATCGGCAAGATCATCGCGGAAGCCATGGCGAAGGTCGGCAAGGATGGCGTCATCACGGTGGAAGAGGCCAAGGGCCGCGACACCGAGCTGACGGTGGTCGAGGGCATGCAGTTCGATCGCGGCTACCTCAGCCCCTACTTCGTGACCAACCCCGACCAGATGAAGGTCGAGCTGGAGAACCCCTACATCCTCGCCTACGAGAAGAAGGTCTCCAACATGCGTGACCTCCTGCCTCTGCTGGAGCAGGTTGTCAACAGCCGCCGCCCCCTGCTGATCATCGCCGAGGACGTGGATGGCGAAGCGCTGGCCACCCTCGTGGTGAACAAGATCCGCGGCACCCTGAACGTGGCCGCCGTGAAGGCCCCCGGCTTCGGCGACCGTCGCAAGGCCATGCTCGAGGACATCGCCATCCTGACCGGCGGCAAGGCCATCAGCGAGGACCTGGGCCTCAAGCTCGAGAACCTCACGCTGGCTGACCTCGGCAGCGCCAAGAAGATCGTCATCGACAAGGAGAACACCACCATCGTCGAGGGCGCCGGCGCCAGCGAGGCCATCCAGGGCCGCGTGAAGCAGATCCGTGCCCAGGTCGAGGTCTCCACCAGCGACTACGACAAGGAGAAGCTGCAGGAGCGCCTGGCCAAGCTCGTGGGCGGCGTCGCCGTCATCAAGGTGGGCGCGGCTTCCGAGACCGAGATGAAGGAGAAGAAGGCCCGCGTGGAAGACGCCATGCACGCCACCAAGGCCGCCGTCGAGGATGGCATCGTGGCCGGCGGAGGCGTCGCGCTGCTCCGCAGCCTGCCCAAGCTCACCGCACTGAAGGCCACGGGTGACCAGGCCACCGGCGTCGAGATCGTCCGCAAGTCCCTGGAGGAGCCCCTCCGCCAGATCGCCAACAACGCCGGCGTCGAAGGCTCCGTGGTCGTGAACACCGTCCGCGAGGGCAAGGACAACTACGGCTACAATGCCGCCACCAACGAGTACGGCGACATGGTGAAGTTCGGCGTGGTCGATCCCGCCAAGGTGACCAAGTCCGCCCTGCGGAACGCCGCCTCCGTGGCCGCCATGATGCTGACCACCGAAGCCATCATCACTGAGCTCCCCGAGCCCAAGGCGCCCGCCCCCGCGGGCCCCGGCATGGGCGGCATGGAAGACATGTATTGATCAGCCGCGACTTGCGGTTCGTGGAAAGGCCCCGCGGTTGCGGGGCCTTTTTGGTGATGCAGGGAGAGATGAGAGCTTGGAGGGCTTCTCCGACGGTGGTGATTCGCTCCCTGTGGGGCCCCGCTTCGCAGGCTCCACTGGAGCCTGCTTCGCGACCCACATGGTCGCGACATGGTGAAGTTCGGCGTGGTCGATCCCGCCAAGGTGACCAAGTCCGCCCTGCGGAACGCCGCCTCCGTGGCCGCCATGATGCTGACCACCGAAGCCATCATCACTGAGCTCCCCGAGCCCAAGGCGCCCGCCCCCGCGGGCCCCGGCATGGGCGGCATGGAAGACATGTATTGATCAGCCGCGACTTGCGGTTCGTGGAAAGGCCCCGCGGTTGCGGGGCCTTTTTGGTGATGCAGGGAGAGATGAGAGCTTGGAGGGCTTCTCCGACG
>NZ_JAKZLA010000008.1 GCF_022808775.1 Geothrix terrae | reverse complement strand
CTCAAAGGCTTCCTATCTTCTATCCGGTTTTCAAAGACGCCCACCGCGTTTCTACACGGTCCAGAAGAACCTTCCAGCCCTTCCCGGCACTCCGCAGCCTCAACTGCGCAGGACATTCAGACTAACAGGGGCGAGCCGCAGCGCAAGCGGAATTTTTTGGGGAGGGGCGCACCAACGTTGCATCTCTGGCGAAAACCCCATGGAATTCCTAGGAAATCCCCAGTTTCAGGAGAGTCCGTCGCTTGCCCGATTCCACCGCGGGCTGATCGAAGGGATCCACTTCGAGGGCCATGCCGCACAACCCGACCACCAGCTGCCAGGCCATGAGGAAGGCGCCCAGTGAGGCCTCATCGAGCGTCTCCAGGTGCCAGTGGATGACCGGCACGCCGGCGTCTTCGAGCGCCTCGCGGGTTCCTTCCGCCTGGGCGCGAACCACCTCCGCGCCGCCCCGGCGGCCCAGCCCCGCAAAGGGGCACTGAACCGGCGGATCAGAAGGCTCCGCCGCCTCCCCGGATCCAATGGTGACCATCACCACGCCGACGTTGCGCGGGCCGTCAAGCCAGCGCTGCAACTGGGCGTGCTGGTCCTGGGGACCCACGGCGCGGATGGGCGTGAAGCCGCGCCGACTGCCATCCTTCGCCTGCTTGCCGAGGCTTTCCGCGATCAGCTGCACCCACCATCCGCCCACGGTCTCCAGGCGCGTGGCGTAGGGCATCATCACCCACTGATCCACGCCGCTGAGATACCCCTTGGTCAGGGTCCCGACCATGTCCCACACACGCGTGCCCCAAGGACCGCGTCCTTGCTCCGTCTGCGCCAGCACCACGCGGGCGCCGGCGAGGAAGCGCCCGGCATCCCGACCGGCCCAGTGCAGCGGTAGCGTCCCGATGGGCGTGAACGCCGAGTAGCGCCCGCCCACCTCCACCGGGATCGGCAGCAGCGTCCATCCTTCGGCCCGGGCCAGCTGTGCGAGTGGATTCTCATCGTCCTGCGTGATGGCGATGGGCGCCCGATGCCACCGGCCCCACCCCTCCTGGGCGCGCAATCTCCCGATCCAGCTCCACAGCTCCAGCGTGCGCCCGCTCTTGGAGGCGAACACCAGCTGGTCCTCGCGCTCCAGGCGCAGGTCATTGGGTTCCGGCGAGGCCAAGGGCTGCCAGCGGAGGCGGAACGGCGCGTCCGCCAGGGCCTGGACGAGCGCGTCCGCCGGCAGCACGGAGCCTCCGATCCCACACCAGAGCAGGCGCCCGGGCCCCAGAGACGCCGGCAGGGCCGGGCCCTCCACCGACCGCCATCCCGACATGGGATGTCCAACCATCTGCCGCCACAGCGCCTTCGGGTCCATCCGGATCCTCCCATCGCAGCCATCTTAGGCCATCATGATCCCCGGAGCCCCTATGCGAACCCTCCGAAAAGCCGTTATTCCCGTGGCCGGGCTGGGCACGCGGTTCCTGCCCGCTACCAAGGCCCAGCCCAAGGAGATGCTGCCGCTGGTCGACACGCCCGTGATCCAGTACGTGGTGGAGGAGGCCATCCGGGCCGGGGTGGAGAGCATCGTGCTGGTGACCGGGCGCGGCAAGGGCGCCATCGAGAATCATTTCGACGTCGCCTACGAGCTCGAGGACACCCTGCGCCGGCGCGGGAAGCATGAAGACCTCGACCTCGTGCGGGACATCACCCACCTCGCGCAGTTCGCGTACGTGCGCCAGGGCGAGCCGCTGGGCCTTGGCCACGCGGTGCTCTGCGCCCGCCATGCGGTCGGCGACGAACCCTTCGCTCTGCTCCTCGGCGACGACGTCTTCGACGAGCGCGATTCGGCCCTCGATGCCCTCATCACGGCCTATCACGCCACCGGGAAGTCCGTGGTGGGCGTCCAGGAGGTTCCGGAGGACCACGTTTCGCGCTACGGCATCGTCAGCGCACCCCGCAACCACGAGTCCGTCTGGGACGTGACAGCGATTGTCGAAAAGCCGAAACCCGAGGATGCGCCCAGCCGGTGGGCCGTGGTGGGGCGCTATGTACTGGAGCCCCGCGTGTTCGACCACCTGGCCGCCCTCAAGCCCGGGGTCGGCGGCGAGTACCAGCTCACGGACGCCCTGGCCCTCCTGGCCAAGGAGGGGCGCCTGGTGGCAGCTCCGATCCCCGCTCAGCGCTTCGACACCGGGAACAAGCTCGACTACCTGAAGGCCAACGTGGAATTCGCCCTCAAGCGGGAGGATCTGCGAGACGACTTCGCCGCCTACCTCAAGGAGCTGGCGAAGCGGCTCTAGCGGCTCTACCGCCGCAGCCTCAGCGCGTTCAGCACCACGGTGAGGGAGCTGAGGCCCATGGCCAGCCCCGCCAGCATGGGTCCGCCGAACCGCTCCAGCTGGCCGGAGGCCGCCAGGGGCACCAGCACCAGGTTGTAGCCGAAGGCCCAGGCAAGGTTTTGCCGGATGATGCGGTGAGTCCGCAGCGCCAAGCGACGTGCGGCCAGGATGGGATCCAGGCCCGGCCGCAGCAGCACCAGGGGAGCCGCCGCCATGGCCGCGCCGGTGCCTTGCTCGCCCGCTCCCGAGCCCATGGCGATGCCGCAGTCCGCCTGGGCAAGGGCCGGCGCATCGTTCACGCCGTCACCCACGAAGCCGACCACGGCGCCCCGGGCCTGGAGATCCTTGATGCGGGTGAGCTTGTCCTCGGGGCGCAGACCCGCGGACACGGAAGCGATACCGACGGCCTCGGCCATGCGGGCGGCCGGTTCGGGACGGTCTCCCGTGAACAGGTGGAGGCGCAGCCCCTGGTGTTTCAGCTGACCGACAACCGCGGCGCTCTCGCTCCGGAGCCGGTCGCCGAGGATGAACACGCCCTTCAGTCCCGAGCCATCCGCCAGGCCCACGGCGGTTCCATCCTCATCCACAGAGGGGAAGGGCATCCCCAGGAACGCGGCGCTGCCCAGCCGCCAGGCCGTCCCTTCGATCTCGCCGCTGACGCCCCCGCCGGGATGGGTCCGGAAGGCGGATACCTCCTTCAAGGCTCCGCCATGAGCCACATGGGCCACGACCAGGCCCCGGGCGATGGGGTGCTCGGAATCCCGTTCCAGGCTCGCCGCAAGCTGCAGCAAGTCCGCTTCGGCCATGTCCGAGGTCCCCACGGTCCGGCGCAGCCGGGGCCGACCTTCCGTGATGGTCCCGGTCTTGTCGAAGGCCAGGTCCGTGGCTTGCCCCAGGGCTTCGAGGGCCGCGGCGTCCCTCACCAGCACACCCTTGCGCGCCGCGGAGCCCAGGCCCACCATGACCGCCACCGGCGTGGCGAGACCGAGGGCGCAGGGGCAGGCGATCACCAGGAGGGTGACGGCCGGTCGCCAGGCCTGGGCCAGGGCCCCGGTCCCCACCCACCAGCCCGCCAAGGTCAGCAGGGCGAGGATCAGGATGACGGGCACGAAGACGGCGCTGATGCGATCGGCCAGATCCTGGGCCGGGGCCTTGGAGCCCTGCGCTTGCGCCACCAGCGCCGCCATGCGGGCCAGCTGCGTCTGGGCCCCCACGGCCTGGATCTCCATCTCGAGCATGGAACCGTGCACCACCGTCCCGGCCACCAGACCTTCGCCACCCCCCTTGGGCACGGGAAGGGGTTCGCCGGTGAGCATGGATTCATCCACCTCCGCCTGGCCGGCGATCACGCGGCCATCGGCCGGCACCGCGTGACCCGGGAGCACCCGCACCCGGTCGCCGGGATGCAGGTCCCCCACCGGGACCTCCACCGCGGAGCCGTCGGCGCCGAGGCGCAGGGCCGTGGGCGGCGCGAGCGCCAGCAGCTCCTTCAGCGCGTCCGTGGCCTTGGCCTTGGCGCGGGCCTCCAGGTATTTGCCCGTCAGCAGGAAGGCCACCAGGGCGGCCGCCGTCTCGAAGCTGAGGTGGTGGACGCCATTCAGCCATTCCACCACGGCGAACAGCCAGGCGACGCCCGAGCCCAGCGCGATGAGCGTGTCCATGGAGGCTTGGCCATGCCGCGCTTGGCGTCCCGCCCGGACGAAGAAGCCCCAACCCGCCCAGAACACCACCGGCGCCGAGAGAGCCGCCTGGAGCCAGGCCGGCAGGTGGAGGCCCAGGCCCGGGAGCATGGCGAGCAGGAGCGGGGCCGTGAGGATGAGGGCCACGAGCATCCGGTTCCTGGCGGGCGCCGGATCATCCTTTGCCTGCGCCACGACCTGGTCGGCCTGGGGCCGGCCCAGGCCATAGCCCGCATCCTCGACCTGCGCCGCCAGGGTCTCGAAGCTGGCGTCGCCTTCCACCGTGGCGGTGGCGGTGGCCAGATTGACGGAGGCGGCCCGGACGCCGGGCGTGGTGGCCAGGGCCTTTTCCACATGCCGCACGCAGGACGCACAGGTCATGCCCGTGACGGTGTAGGTCTCGACGCTCATAAGCCTTCCGGACGCGGCCTAGGCCTGTTCTGACATCTGGTAGCCGGCCTCGGCCACCGCCGCAGCCAGGGCCTCGAAGGTCGCGGTGCCGCTCACGGTGGCAGAGCTCTTGGAAAGGTCCACGGCCACGTTCGTGACGCCCGGCGTGGCGCGCAACGCCTTGTCCACGTGGCGGACACAGCCGCCGCAGGTCATGCCGGTCACGCGATAAGTCTGGGTGTTCATGGGTCCTCCAGGAGGCTCAGGCCCGCAGTTCCGTGAGGGCGGGCAGGCGCTTGGCTTCGGCGAGCAGGGTTTCCATCAGGTTGCAGCCGAGGTCGCTGCTCTGTCCGTCGGGGGTGCCCAGGGTGACGCGGAGGATCTCGACCAGCAGCTGGATCTCGGCCAGCTTGCTTTCAAGGGCCCTGAGCTTGCCGCCGAGGGCGTCGCGCACGTGGGCGCAGGGGGCGCTGTCCTGGCGCAGGGCCCGGAGCAGCTCCTGCACCTCGTCCAGGGTGAACCCCGCGGCCTGGGAGGCCTTCAGGATCCGCACCCACTGGACGGCCTGCGGGGGGAACAGACGGTAGCCCTTCGGAGACCGGGGCAGCTCGCCGAAGACTCCGGCATCGGCATAGAAGCGCAGGTTCCTGGCCGTCAGGCCCGAACGGGCGGCAAGCTGGCCGATCTTCAGCATCCGAGGCGCGGCGAGGGCCGAAGCAGGTGCGGGGTGGAGGTCAACGACGGTCGACATGGGACCCTCCCGAGGACGAACACCCCCAGTCTAAGCTTCCAGTTACATGGAAGATCAAGGATAAAATCACAAAAAACTATATGCGCGATGAGCGATGAATATGCAAGTGCAGCAGGGTCACCGCGGCCGGGGTGACGCCGGGGATCCGGCTGGCCTGCCCCAGGGTCTCGGGCCGGTGCAGGGTCAGCTTCTCCAGGACTTCCTTGGACAGGCCGTGCAGGTGCTCGATGCGGAAGTCCGCGGGGATCCTCACGTGGTCCCAGGACCGGTGGCCTTCCAGAAGGCGGGCCTCGCGTTCGCGGTAGGGGGCGTAGCGCAGCTCGAAGAGCAGCAGGTCCCGTTCCCAGGCCGGGTTCCATCCGGCCTGCGCCTCGTCCCAGCCCTCCAGGAGGGCCAGGCAGGCGTCGGTCTCGGCCGGCCCCATGTGCTGGCGGCGCAGCAGGTCCGCCAGGTTCAGACCCGCGTCCAGGCGCAGTCCAGCCCCGGCGGCGATGGGCCCGAAGGGGCTGGTCTGGGTCACCCAGGCGGCCTCGCACTGGGCCCGCAGCCGCTCCCGCCGCTCGACCCGGCCCTCCACCGAGGCCAGCTCGGCGGCCGAGAGGGCCCCGACCTCTCGGGCCACGTCCAGGAGCCGGGCGTCCGCCACATCGCAGGCCAGGCCCAGCCGGTGCTCGGCCCGGGCCGTGAGCATGCGGTAGGGTTCGTCCGTCCCCTTGGTGACGAGGTCATCGATCATCACGCCCAGGTACGCCTGATCCCGGCCGAGCACCACCGGATCCTTGCCTTCCAGCCGGCGCGCGGCGTTGATGCCCGCCAGCAGGCCCTGGCCCGCGGCCTCCTCGTAGCCGGTGGTGCCGTTGATCTGGCCGGCGAACCACACGCCTTCCAGGGCCTCCACCGACAGGTCCTGCTGCAGTTGCAGGGGATCGAAGCTGTCGTACTCGATGGCGTAGCCGGGACGCAGGATCTCGGCACTTTCGAAGCCCGGCAGGCTCCGCACCATCCGGAGCTGCACCTCCGGCGGCATGGAGGTGGACAGGCCGGCCAGGTAGATCTCCTCGGTCTCCAGGCTCTCGGGTTCCACGAAGATCTGGTGGCGCCCCTTGTCCGGGAACTTCACGAACTTGTCCTCGATGGAGGGGCAGTACCGGGGCCCGACCCCCTCGATGTGCCCCCCGTAGAGGCTCGACTTCGGGAGGTTCTCCCGCACGATGGCCTCGGTCTCCGCCGTGGTGTGCACGATGTGGCAGGGCACCTGCGGCTGGGGGATGCCTGGGCTGAAGAAGCTGAAGGGACGCGGTGGATCGTCGCCGGGCTGGACCTCCAGCCGGCTGAAGTCGATGCTGGCCCGGGCCAGCCGCGGACTGGTGCCCGTCTTCAGGCGGCGATGACGCAGCCCCAGGCCTCGCAGCTGCTCTGCCAGATGCGTGCTGGCGGGCTCTCCGGCCCGGCCCGCCTCGATGCGACGCTCTCCAATGAGGATCCGCCCGTTGAGGAAGGTGCCGCTGGTGACCACCACGGCGTCGCAGGGCAGCACAGAACCGTCCAGCAGCTCCACACCCCGCAGGCCTTTGGTGCCTGATTCCCACAGGAGGGCGGCGGCGATGCCCTGGCGGAGGCGCAGGTTCGGCGTGTGCTCTAGCAGGTGCCGGGCCGCGATGCGGTACTTGACCTTGTCTGCCTGGGCCCGGGGGCCGCGCACGGCCACGCCCCGGCTTTCGTTGAGGATGCGGAAGTGGATGCCCGTGGCGTCGATGAGGCGCCCCATGGCCCCGCCCAGGGCGTCCAGCTCGCGCACCATGTGGCCCTTGCCCACGCCACCGATGCTGGGGTTGCAGCTCATCTGGCCGATCTGGTCCAGGTTCATGGTGAGCAAGGTCGTGGCCGCGCCCAGCCGGGCGGCGATATGCGCGGCCTCGATTCCGGCATGTCCTCCGCCAATCACCACCACCTGCTTCACCCGGGCCTCCGAAGGGGGACAGGATACCCTCCCCAATCGACGCGTTCGGGAGCCGCCGGGATGTGAGAAAATGGCCCCATGCGACCCCGCCTAAGCCCAGAGGAACGCCGCGACCGCCGGAGACGCGCCATGCGGCGGTCCATGTTTGTGCTGCCCTCCAGCATCACCATGGCCTCCATCTTCTGCGGCTTCTCCAGCGTGGTCATGTCCATCAACGCCGCCGGCGCCACCCCCGAGCGCTATTTCCTCTGGGCGGCGGGCCTGCTGGTGCTGGCGGGGGTCTTCGACGGCCTGGATGGCCGGGTGGCCCGGGCCACCAACACGGCCACCGAATTCGGCGTGCAGTTGGACAGCCTGGCGGACGTGGTCAGCTTCGGCATGGCCCCAGCCATCCTCGCCTACCGGTACGGTTTCTTCCACCTGGGCATCCAGGATTCTCACCTGCGGGCCGTGGGCTGGGCGGCCTGCTTCGTCTTCACGGCCTGCGGCGCCCTGCGCCTGGCGCGCTTCAACGTGCAGGTCGGCGCCGTGGACCCCCGCTACTTCGTGGGCCTTCCCATCCCCGCCGGGGCGGCCTGCGTGGCCTCTGTGATCATCTGGAGGCCCACGCCCCCGGCAGTGGCTCTCCATGCCTATGCGTTCGCCGCGGAGCTGTTCCTGGTCGGCCTCCTGATGGTCTCCACGATCCGGTTCCCCAGCTTCAAGAAGCGCGCCGGCAGTCCCCGCGCCGCCATGCTGACCAGCTTCACCATCGTGCTGATCTTCGCGCTGATGATCCTTCTGCAGCAGCGGTTCTTCGTGGGCTTCTTCGCCGCCTACATCACCCTGGGCCTTCTGCTGAACCTGGCCTGGAAGGCCGGCTGGCGCGGGATCGAGCCCCCGAGGGACGGGGCCGAGGACTTGGCGCACGTCCACTGAGCGAATCGACGGAAAGGGGCTGCCAAGCAGCCCCTTTCCGTCGCCGTCCAGCCAGGACGTCAGAAGGTGGTCGCCCCCGGGGGCACCGACACGCCCACCACGTTCGCGACCTTGACGTTGGCCAGAAGCCGGCCTCCCGTCCCGGGCCCGACGGCCAGGACGGCCCCCTGCTTCACGGCCGCCTCGCTCGTGGCCACGGTGGGGATCTTCTGGATCGCCATGCGCTGGATGATGAAGCTGGCCACGGATGTGCCGTCCCCCGCCACATGATCGCCCGCCAGGAGCACGACCGCGTCCGGCTTCCGGCCCGACAGGGCGGCGACCGCCCGGCCCACGTCCTGGGGCCCCTTGACGTCCACGACTAGGACCTTGAAGCCGTCCGCGGCCGCGGTCAGCGCCGCGACGGCCTTCTTGCTGCCCGCCGCGTCGCAGACTACCGCGAGGGTCTTCACCTGGGGCCAGGCCTTCTCCATGGTCCCGATGAGAGCGTCATAGTCTCCAGCCGCAAGCGACAGCGAGACAAGGGCACACGAGAACACCAGGGTCCTGAAACGGGCCATCCAAACCACCTCCAGCCCTTCCACTCTATCCCTGGATAACGGTTGTTGGAATATCGATTTTTTCGTATTGTTTTTTTCTAGGTCAAGATCCCCGCGATGCACGCGCTCAGGAAGTTGGCCAGGGTGCCAGCCAGCATGGCCCGCAGGCCCAGGCGGGCCAGATCGCCCCGGCGCTCAGGCACCAGGGCCCCGATGCCCCCCACCTGGATGGCGATGCTGCTGAAGTTGGCGAAGCCGCAGAGTGCGAAGGTGGAAATCAGCCGCGCCTTGGCGGAGAGGTTCGTCATGGCGCCCAGGTCCAGGAAGGCCACGAACTCGTTCACCACCATGCGCTTGCCCAACAGGGAGCCCACCTGCCCCGCCTCGATCCAGGGCACGCCCATGAGGTAGGCGAAGGGCTTGAAGGCCGCTCCCAGCACCATCTCCAGGCTGAATCCTGGATGGATGGCCTTCATCAACCCGTTGATCAGATAGATCAGGGCGATGAAGGCGATGAGCATGACGGCCACATTGAAGGCCAGCTGCCCCCCCTCGAAGGCACCCCGGGCCGCGGCGTCCAGCACGTTGGCATCGTGGGTGGGGATGTCCACCTTCACCTCACCCGCGGTCTCGGGAGCCTCGGTCTCGGGCTCCAGGAGCTTGGCCATCATCACCGCCCCGGGCGCCGTCATGATCACGGCCGTGAGCAGATGCACGATGTCCACGTGGGCCACCTGCACGTAGGCCACCATGATGCTGCCGGACACATGGGCCATGCCCGCCGTCATGATCACCATGAGCTCGCTGCGGGTCATGCGCGCCAGGAAGGGCCGGATGGTGAGGGGCGCCTCGGTCTGGCCCATGAGGATGCTGGCGGCCACGCTCACGCTCTCGGCGCCCGACACCTTCAGGAACCGGCCCATGGCCCGGGCCGCCGCGCCCACCACCCACTGCATGACGCCGATGTAGTAGAGCACCGCGAAGATGGAGGCCACGAAGATGATGGTAGGCAGCACGGCGAAGGCGAACACCATGCCCACCTTGCCGCCGGGCCCGTCGGACAGGGACCCGAAGACGAAGCTGGCGCCCTCGTGGGCGTAGGCCATGAGGTGCTCGACCACCACGCGCATCTTGTCGAAAGTGGAGCCCACCAGGTTGCCCCGGAGCAGGCCCAGGACGATGACGCCGAAGAGGCCCCAGTTGAGGGGCCTGTTCTCGTAGGAGGCGAACCGCCGGAGCAGCATGGGCGTGAACATCAGCAGCAGCACCACCCAGCCGGCCCCCTTCGGGAAGGGCAGGAAGGACAGCAGCCCCGCGATGGCGGAACCTTTGAGGACGATCAGGGCGAAGACCCACTGGAGCGTGAGGCCCCAGCCGATGGTCCGCCAGTGGATGGCGCTGCGCTTGTGCGACAGCGCGTACGCAATGGCCATGAAGGCCACGATTCCGGCCAGACCCATGAGGCGTTCCATCGGGGCTCCTAGGCCAGGTGGGCGGGTTCATCCCACCCACCTGGCGGGGGCCCGGGGGGACATCGCGAGCTTGGCGAGCAGGCGGTCCTCCCGGACAGCATTAGAGTTCCTGGTTCAGGGCCTCGACGGCCTTCTCCATGTAGAACCGGGCCCGGCCCAGCAGGCCGTCCCGCTGCATCACCAGCACCAGCGTGCACTGCTCCCTGGCGCCCATCATGAGGATCCAGTGCTGCTCGGTGGCGAAGGCCACCTGCTTGACCTCGCCGCGGTCGAACTCCTCCACCGCCTGCTGGAGGTGCCGCTTCACCACATGCTGGTAGGCCCCCAGAAGCTGCAGCCCCTCGTTGGGCACCTGGATGGTGCGTGAGCAGATGGGATCCCCATCGCGATCGTTGAAGGTCGCGGCCAAGGCCTCGGGCACCTGTTCGATGAGCCGATCCAGGAGTTTCTGGAACATGATGGGACTCCGGCAATGCGTGCTGACAGCATGACCGCACTGGGGGGCCATGGCAAAACCCGGGCTCCCTAGATCCCCCGGGCCGCCTGGAGCGCCCAGATCCCGGCCAGCAGGAGCCAGGCCCCGACCCGGAGGCCGCGGGAATCCGGCAGAGGCGGGTAGGGATCGCCCCGCCAGACCCGGCGGAGGTCCCAGAGAACCGCGACGGGAGCCGCGGCGGCGAGGATCGCCAGGGCCGGATACCAATGCAGGGCCGCCCCCCACTGGCCCTGCCCCAGGGCCAGTGTGCCGCGGGTCAGCCCGCAGGTGGCGCAGGCGACTCCCGTGACGCGCTTGAAGGCGCAGCCTGGAAGCAGGTCCGCCCAGGGGGCCAGGAAGCCCGCCAACCGGACGCCCAGCCCCAGGCCCAAGGTGGCCAGTACGATCCAGGGCACCCGCCTCACGCGGCCACCCGCAGCATCGCCAGCAGGACCACCGCCAAGCCGAGCGCACAGGTCCCAAGCAGGATGGCGTGTACCACGGTGGCAGCCACCCCCCGCCAGACACCGCAGCCGTGCCTGGCCCCCAGGGCGAAGCCGCGGAAGAGCCACAGGTAGCCGTCCAGGAGGAGCAGCGGGAGGGCCAGCAGCATGCCCAGGACGGGCACGAAGCCCAGCAGGTCGATCAGCGTGCCCAGGGCCGTGATGCGCAGGGCCTCGGCCTCGGCCACCAGGGTGACGCGGAAGCCGCGCTTCGCCTTCAGCCCCCCCACCAGCCACAACCCGGCGTGGTCCCAGACGGCGTCATGGATCCAGGTCCCCAGCACGCCCAGGGGCACGACCAACAGCAGCCAGGGCCAGATGGCACCGAAGGCCGGAGGGGGCGGAAGGGACCGGAGCAGTTCCCGCAACACGTCCGGATCGGCGCCCAGGGCCTGCTCCAGCCAGGCTGGCGGGGCGCTGTGCCGAAGCTGGCCATAGGATTCGAGCGCCCGCCAGACCGTCAGGCCGGTGTTGGCCAGGGACAGCGGCACCCACACGGCCAGCATCCGCGCCAGGGCCCGGCCCAGGGTCGGCGGCGGCTCGGTGAACGCCGCGGAAGGCCGGACCAAGGCCCGAAAGGGGGCCCGAAAAGAGGCCCAAAAAGGAGCCCGGATCGCGTCCGTGAAGGGAACCCCCATCACTTCCTCAGGAAGAGGGTCTCGAACTCGCGGAGGGCGATGACGTCGCCGTCCCGCTTGAGGGGGCCGTGGAAGTCCTGGGGGCTCAGGTCGGCGAACTCGCCGAAGGTGGCCACGTTCCCGTTGATGTAGGCGATGAACTCATCCTGCCGGTGCTTGATGTAGCCCCGGAAGGGCCGGGCGATGGCCCCCAGCAGGGCGGAATCCAGGGCCGTCCAGGTCTGGAGGTGGGTCTCGAAGCCGTTCTTCCCCTCCCAGTAGCGGTACGAGGTGAGCATCTTCGCCTTCACGGCGAAGGGCGTCTTCAGGCGGCCCTTCTCGGCCACGCCCTCCACCAGGTAGACCCGATGCCCAGGCCGCCGGTACACGAGGCGGAGCGTGCCCTTCAGCCCGTGCGCGTCATCGATGCTCCAGGAGCCGTCCGGATGGATGAAGGCGTAGAAGCCGGGCACGAACTGGCAGTGCCGCCACATGGCCGAGGCCAGGCGGGGATGGTCGAAGAGTTTCTCCATGCTCGCCAGCCGCACGTGCTTCGGCTGGGTCTGTGTCTCGAAGATGAAGTCGGCCCGATCGATGATGTCCTGGGCCTCGGCCTGGGCGGCCGGGGGCAGCTGGGCCAGGAAGGCCGGCGGCTGGGCTTGGACGCAAACGGCCAGGAGGGCGAAGATCACGGCACGCATACCCAAGACGCTAGCACCTCCCCGGGGCCGCCGGGGCCCCCAACGGCGCTAGCGGTTGGCGCGGACCGGACCCCGGGTCGCGGCTATGCTTTTCCTCTGTCCCGAGGCTTCCATGCTGCCCGCCCCCCCCTGGTCCCGCGTCCCGGTCGCCCTGCTCTGCGCCCTGCCGGTCCTGGTCCAGGTGACCGGGCGCGCCCAGGAGGCTGATCTGGCCGAACGCCTGTATCAGAGCGGCGAACGCGCCTACGCGGCCAAGGCCTACCAGGAGGCGGCGGACACCTGGGGCCAGCTGCTCCAGTCCGCCCCTGGGAGCGCGTTCGCCCCGCGAGCCCTCCTGGGGCTGGCCCGGCTCCAGGTGGAGGTGAACCACAAGCCCGAGGCCGCCATGCCCCTCCTGGACCGGCTGAAGGCCGACCACATCCGGACCCCCGAAGCCGCAGAAGGCCTGCTGCTGCGAGGAACCCTGCTCGCCCGGCAGGCCCGGCGCCCGGCCGAGCTCAAGGACGCCATGGCGGAGTTCAACCGCGTCATCGACCTCTTCCCGGAGTCCCCGGCGGTGCCCGAGGCCCGGTTCCGGCTGGGCCGCGCCTGGCGGGACCAGGGGCAGTGGGGCCGCGCCCTCCAGCTCTTCGTGGACGCCTTCCGCCTCCACCCCGACGCCGCCGTGGCGCCCCGGGCCATGCTGGAGGCCGCCGAGACCATGGACCTCCTGGACGATCTCCCGGGCTGCCTGCGGATGCTCCAGCGGCTGCGGACCCTGGCCCCCCACACACCTGAAGCCGGGGAGGCCGCCTGGCGCACGGCCGTGCGAGTAAAGCACCGGCTGCAGAAACAGCCCCTGACCAACGAAGGCTCCTGGCCGGCAGGGCGCGTGAAGTGGCTCCGGACACCAACCCTCATGGCCAACGCGCCAGACGGGGACCTCCTGATCTACCAGAACGACCTGGACCATGCCTTCCGGCTCCACGACGGCGAACTGGCCCCCGCCGGCCCCGCCGCGGCCGGAGCCAAGGCCATGGCCGTCTCGCCTGCCGGCGAGGTCTGGCTCCTCTCCAAGGCCGGCCTCTCCCGGGATTCGGCGGCACCGATGCCACTGAACGGTCTGGGTGCCATCAGCGGCGCCGCCCTGGACCGGTGGGGCGCCCTTTGGGTGGCCGATGCGAAGACCCCCGCTCTGACCGTCTTCAACCCGGATGGTGCCTCCCGCACCGTGGCTTCCCCCATCGCCAACGCCCTGGCCGCCCTGCCCACCGGCGGCATGGCCATCGCCTCGGACGCGGATCGCAAGCTGCTCTTCCTGGATGCCGACGGTCAGCCGCGCGTGGTGGTCCCCTACGGCAGGGACCTTCCGGCCCCCTTCCGGAACGTGGTCGCCCTGGCCTCGGACGGGGCAGGGCAGGTGGCGGTCCTGGTGGATGGAGGCGACTTCGGGGAGGGTGTCCTGATCCTCGATCCCCATGGCGCGGTGCTTCGCCAGGCCACCTTCAAGAGCCTGGGCATCAGCGGCCGCATCACGTCGCTCGCCCTGGACCGCTCCGGCGGCCTCATCCTCTGCGACCGCCGCAACGACCTCCTGTACCGGTTGAACTGACATGCGCCTGCGCCGACTCCTCCCCTTCGTCTTCCTGCTGAGCCTGGGCCTTGGCGCCCAGGATGCGGCCCTCAAGGACACCTTCCTCCAGGCCAAGGCCCTCTGGGCCACCCAGGGGGACCGCGAGGGCGCCAGCACCCGCTTCGAACAGGTGGTCGCGACCCTTTCGCCCAAGGCTGCCGCCCTCGATCCCACCTGGGCCCAGGTGCTCTGCGAAAGCTACAATTGGCTGGCGGTGCTGGATGACCGCAGCCCCCAGACCAAGCCCCGGGCCCAGGCGCGCCTCCAGGCACTCATCGACCTGAACCCGGACTTCGAGGTGGATCGGACCCTCACCTCCCAGCGCCTGGCGGCCCTCTTCGATCGCCTGAGGGCGGAGAACTACGCCCCCGTGCGGCTCAGCTACGCGCCCGAAGGGGGGACCCTGTCCGTGGACGGCCGCCCGGGATCTCCCCAGGCCCGCCGCTTCCTCCCCTTCGGCTCGCACAAGCTGACCTACAGCCGCCCGGGCTATGCGCCCGTCGACCTGATCCTCGACCTCGCCTCCGGGGACACCAAGGCCGCGGACTTCAAGCTCACCCGCATCTCCTCCACCGTGGCTCTGTACGTGCGGCCGAGCGGCTCAGAGGTCCTGCTGGACGGCCATAGCCTCGGCCATGCCAAGGGCCAGGCGGGCCCCGACGCCGCCCCCCTGGTGACGCCCCTGGGCCTGCGCCCGGAGGAGGTCTCCGAACCCTTCATCATCGGCGAGCTGGCCCCGGGCAAGCACCAGCTGGAGCTTCGCGCCCCCTGCCACCGGACCAAGGTGCTCGAGATGCAGGCGGACCTGGCCACACCCTTTGCGGACCACACCCTGGAGCCCATCCGCCTCGATCCCTCCAAGGGCACCCTGTCCGTCCATTCCGACTGGCCCGGCGGCGAACTGTTCCTCTCCGGCCAGAACCAGGGTCCCCTGCCCGTGGCGCAGCTCCCGGTCTGCTCGGGTCCCTATGATCTGCTTGTCCGCTTCCCGGCAGGCGGCTTCTCCCGGCGCATCACCGTGGAGGAGGGCAAGGCCCTCGCAGTGGAGGCCCGGCCGAAGCCGCGCCTCGCCTTCCTGGGCCTGGAGGGGGAGCTGGAATTCACCGGCCGGGCCCGGCTCCTGTCGCTGCTGGAGGGCCTCGGCGACCGCCTGCAGCAGGTGGCCTACCTGCCCGCCCATCCTGGCGAGACGCCCCAGGAGGCCCTGGCGCGGGTGAAGGCCTCGCGGGAGGCCGAACTCATCCTCTCCGCCGCCCCGATCCCGGGGAAGGTGACCCACCAGGTGGAGCTTCGGATCGCCACCCTCGAGGGCGAGGAGGAGCGGCTGCTGGTGAAGCCCCTGGAGGAGGATCCGCTGGGCCCCCTGGTGGCCCGTCTCAACGCCGTGCCCCCCTTGCATGAGCCCGGGCTGGACCTGGCCCTCCTCGACCTCCCCGGAGAGCCGGGGCCCTGGGTCCTGTCCGCCTCCGAGGCTGATCAGAAGGCGGGCATCCAGGTCGGCAGGCCCGTCACCCTGGCCAACGGCAAACCCGTGGCCTCGGTCCAGGCCCTGCGCCAGGTGCTGGCGGCCGCGAAGGGAACCGTGACCCTCAGCCAGGGTGGCCCCCCCGTGAACCTTCCGGTCCAGGACCAGGCCCTGGAGCTCCCCCTGGGTTCCCCGGCCCTCTGCTACCCGGCCATCCTGGCCCGCCTGCGGCTGGACTACGTGGGAGCGAAGGCGGGCGCCAAGGGCGACGAAGCGAATCTCATCCGGATGAACCTCGGCCTGGGCCTCATGCACTTCCGCCGGTACGACAAGGCCATCGAGCAACTGCGGGATGCCCGGCTCGGCACCGCGAGCGGCGTGAGCCAGGGCACCCTCGACTACCACACGGGCCGGTGCTTCCTCCGACTGGGCAGCGCCTACCAGGCCGAAGCAACGCAGGCATTCCGGCAGGCACTGAAGTATCCTCAGGCAACCCTGCTCGGCCCCGATGGCCCCCTGGTCGCCCCCCTGGCCCGGCAGGCCCTTGAAGACCTGAAGTAGTTTGGAGGAACTCATGAAGCGTCAGCGCGGCGAAGGCAAGATCGGCTGCATCGTCTCCCTGCTCGTGTTCGGCACCCTGGCCGCCGCTGGATACAAGGCCTTCCCCGTCTACTACAGCGACAGCGAGCTGGTGGATGCGTGCGGATTCATCGCCAGCAGCTCCGCCAGAAAACCCGTCGAGACCGTCGAACGTGAGGTCAGGGACAAAGCCCGGGAATTGGCCATTCCCGAAGTGTTGGCCGACAGAAGCACCGTCCGGGTCGTCAAGAGCGGCAGCGGCGAGGCCGGCACCTGCACCATCACCCTCCGCTACAAGCGCACCATCGACTTCTACGGCGCCTACCAGTGGACCAAGGAAACCGACAAGCGCATCTCCAAGCCGATCTTCGAGAACATCGGCTGATCCGGTCTTCGATGGGCTTGCGGCGGGGGGCCGGGCGCGGCACCCTGCCATATGCTCCTGTCACTTCCTGAAGACACCACCCTGCCCCGGGGGGCGGCGCTGCACCCGATCCGCGTGCCCGGATCGAAGTCCGTCACCAACCGGGCCCTGCTGCTCGCGGCGGTGGCGCCGGGCACCAGTCGGTTCCGCGGGGGGCTGGAGGCCGAGGACACCCGCTGGATGCGGCGGGCCCTGGCGGATCTGGGGCTCGGCGTCCGGGAGGAGGACGGCACCTGGAGCATCGAAGGCGGCGGCCGTCCCCGGACCTCCACCCCCCTCTGGCTGGGCGCCTCCGGCACCACCCTGCGTTTCCTCCTGCCCTGGCTGGCCCTGAAGGCGGAGGGCCCCGTGCGGCTGGAGGGCGATCCGCGGCTCTTCGAGCGCCCCCTGGGGCCCCTGCTGGCCCCCCTGGAGGCCC
This sequence comes from Geothrix terrae, assembly GCF_022808775.1. Taxonomy (GTDB): domain Bacteria; phylum Acidobacteriota; class Holophagae; order Holophagales; family Holophagaceae; genus Geothrix; species Geothrix terrae. The sequence goes on along the minus strand of NZ_JAKZLA010000008.1, from coordinate 165,746 downwards.
TGGGGGCCACCTGGGAACCCGATGCGAAGGGCGCCTGGCTGCGCCCCGCGGCGCGGGCCCCGGAGCGGCTGGACCTGGAGGTGGACGCCCGCCTCAGCAGCCAGTTCCTCACGGGCCTGGCCCTGACCGCGGCGGCCCTGCCCGGAGGCGGCACCCTGCGCTGGACCGCGGTGGCCAGCCCCAGCTACCTGGCCCTCACCACCCAGTGGCTCCACCACTTCGGCTGCGGGGCCCGTCTGGAAGAGGGCCGGTGGCTCATCCCCGGCGGCGCCCTGGCCCCGCGGGACCTGGACCTGCCCGGCGACTGGAGCGGGGCGGCCGCCTTCCTGGCCGCCGCGGCCGCCACGGGCCGGGCCCTCCGCCTGGCACCCCTGGATCCCGAGGATGCCCAGGGCGACCGCGCCATGGTGGCCATCCTCCAGGACGCGGGCTGCCGCGCCCGCTGGACGGGGCCCCAGGATCTGGAACTGGAGGGCCCGCTCCAGCACGGGCTGGATGCGGATCTCACGGACTGCCCGGACCTGGGCCCCGTGCTGGCGGCCCTGGCGGCCCTGGCACCGGGTCCCTCGGAGCTGCGAGGCCTCCACACCCTGCCCCTCAAGGAGTGCGACCGCCTGGACGCCTCGGCGGAGCTGGTGCGCTGGCTGGGCGGGCGGGCCGAGGTGATCGGCGACCACACCCTGCGCGTCCAGCCCGGCCCGCGGCCCGGGCCCCGCCCGCCCTTCGACCCCCGGAACGACCACCGCATGGCCTTCGCCGCCGCCGTGGGCGGCCTGCGCTGCGGCGGCGAGATCCGCGATCCCCACTGCGTGGCCAAGACCTTCCCGGACTTCTGGGAGGTCTGGCGCGGGATGCTGGGGTGCTGAAGGCCTCCTGGCTGGGCCACTGGAAGGCCCCCTGGGGCCTGGACCGCGGACGGCGCTGGGGGGATCCGGCCTGGGCCCTGGCCGCCATCTCCCAGGCCTGGATGCTGGGGGGACATGAGGGCCGCTGGCCTCGGCTCGCCCAGGAGGCCCGTCGCCCCTTCGGTCCCCAGGTGACGGCGCCGCCCACGGCCTTCGGCCCCCGCCCCGATCCTGCCTGGGTGGCCCTCCTGCGCCACGGCAGCCCCGCCGTGCCCGCGGACCGGCGGGGTGCCCGGGAGAGCGAGCTGCTTGCCTGGGCCTGGGAGGCCCTGCTGGAGGGGGATGGCAGCCCGTGGATGGCGGCGGGCTCGGTCCTTCTCGACCGCCCCCAGCGCCTGCGCTGGATCGCGGTCCTGGGGGCCGTGGAAGAGGGCGGCCGCCTCGTGCTCCCGCCCTTCCTCGAGATGCTGGTGCCGCCCGAGCTCCACGGCCTGCCGTCGGACTGGTGGACGTTCCTGCTCCGGAGCCAGGACGCCGGGGGACGCCTGCTGCCGGAAGGAGCCCTGGATCCAGAGCTGCCCTGGCCGCTCCTGCAGGCCCTGGCCGGCCCGCTGGTCCTCGACGGGCCCTGCGAGGCGCTGGCCCCGCACCATGGCGCGCCCTGGCTGACGGAACTCCCCGGGGGACGGCGCATGTTGGATCCCCGCCTGCGGGCCTGGGCCCGGGGCGCGGGCGCCTCCCCGACGGGACTCGACCCTTTGGCGCCCGGCGGCCTGGCCGGCGGCGGGCTTCCGGACCCACCCCTGGCGGCCTTCCTGCGCCTGGAGCTGGCCGAGGATCAACCAGGGGACTGGCGCAGCGCCCTGGAAGCAGACATCCACGAGACCCTCCACCGGCCCACACCACCTGCTCCTTCGGGCGACCCCGCCTGGGATCGGATCCGCATGCGCTGGGGTGGCGAGGCAGCCCCGCCGGCACCGGGCTACCCGGACTGGGGCGCACCGGCCCATCCCTGCGCCGACCCCTTCCACTGGATGGCCGAGGGCCTGCGGGCGGACGGGGCCTGCGATCCAGAGGGTTCCCTGCGGGCCTTCACCTTGGCCCACGCCCACTTCCTGCGGCTGGGGGCAGCCGGCTGGGCGGAGCGGGCTGCCTCCAACGCGGCGCACCTGGCCCTCAAGTGGGCGGATCTCCCGGCCCATGCCCGCTGGGCCGCCCTGCGCGGCCCGCTCCCCCAGCCCTGGCAGGATCTGGAGGAGGCCCAGCTCGCGGAGGTGAACCGCGACCCGGATGCGGCCCTCGCGCGGATCCGCCGCCTGGTGGAGGCGCACCCGGAGGTTCCGGCAGCCTGGGGCCTCCTGGCCCTGCACGGGGCGGACCGGGAGCGCTGGGACCTGGTCCGCGAGGCCCTGCCCCGGGTCCGGGCCCACCCCTACGCCCGGTTCCTGGAAGCCGCCCTGGGTCCCCTGACCGAGCCACCCCCGGCGGAAGCGGATCCTGAGACCCGCCTCAGCTGGGAGGCCCACCGGCTCTTCCGGGGCGGTGGCGATCCGGACGCCTTCTGGGCGGCCTGGCGAGGCTGCCCCACCCAGATCATGCGCCTGGAGCTGGGTCTGCAGGTGCTGGAGCGGCGGCCGGACCTCCGCCGGGCCGAGCATCTGCTGGCCCTCCAGGCCATCGCCGATCGCGCCCATGCGCCCCGCCACCAGGCGCGCCTGGCGATCCTCTGGCCCCCGGCGGAGGCCGTGCCCGCCGAGGACGCGACGGCCTTCCTGGATCGCTGGCTGGCCCAGCGATCCACCCCCACCTGGCTGGTCTGGGGAACCGGGGCGGAGGTCCATGCGCTGGGCGCCGGCGACCCGCCCCCCGAGGGGGCCCTGGGCCGGTTGGCCCGGGAGGGCGGCCTCGCCCCCTTCCGCCAGGACGGCTGGATCTGGCGGGGCCACGCCCTGGTGTGGGAAGGCTGTCCCGTGGGCGGCATCCTGCTGGCCCAGGCGCCGGACGCCGCCCCCGCGGCCCCGGTGGAGCCCCTGCTTCTGGCCCCTTGGCTGGCCCGGCTCCAGGAGGTCCGGCCCCTGGAATCTCCGGAGGATGGCGGCCTGCTGCTCACGGATGGCAGCGAGCCCATGGCTTCGGTGCTGCGGGAGCTGGACCGCGTGGCCACGTCGGATCTGCCGGTGCTGATCCTCGGCGCCACGGGGACGGGCAAGGAGCTGGCGGCCCGGGAGCTGCACCGGCGCTCGGGCCGCTCGGGTCCCCTGGTGGCCGTGAACTGCTCGGCCTTCGCCGAGGGCCTGCTGGAATCCGAGCTCTTCGGCCATGTGAAGGGCGCGTTCACCGGGGCCGACCGCGACCGGCGCGGGGCCATCGAGGCCGCCCGGGGCGGGACCCTGTTCCTGGACGAGGTGGCGGACCTCTCGCCGCGCCTCCAATCCCTGCTGCTGCGGGTGCTCCAGGAACGCGAGATCCGGCGGGTGGGCTCGGACCAGGTCATCCGCGTGGACGTGCGCTTCGCCGCCGCCACCCATCGGGACATCGAGGCCCTGGCCATCACGGGCACCTTCCGGCGCGACCTGCTCTACCGCCTGCAGGGTGCGACCTTGCGCCTGCCGCCCCTCTCGGCCCGCCGCCACGAGTTCCCCTTCCTGGTGCCGCGCCTGGTGGTGAAGGCCGCGGCATCAGCCAAGCGGCCCGTGCCCGCCCTCGCGCCCGGCCTGCCCCAGGCCCTGGCCCGTCTGCCCTGGCCGGGGAACGTGCGGGAGCTGCTGCATGCGCTGGAGCGCGGCCTCCTGCGCTGCGAGGGCGGCACGCTGAGGCCGGCCCACCTGCCGGAGCTGAGCGCGCCGGCCACGCAGGCGCGGAGCTGGGACGAGGCCACCCAGGCCTTCCAGCGGCGGCTCCTGCTGGAGACCCTCCAGGCCTGCGGGTTCCGAGTGGCCGAAGCCGCCGAGACCCTGGGCCTGGCGCGTCCGGCCCTCTACGCCACCGCCAAGCGCCTCGGCGTGGACCTGGTGGCCGAGCGCGGCCGCGCCGCCACCGCCGGCCTTGGCTCAGGGAACGGCCCGGCTACAGCCGCCGCCCGAAGCTCCGCTCCAGCTCCTCGAGGGTGAGCTTCTTGAGGATGGGGCGGCCGTGGGGACGGGGCCCCGTCCGTGAGGGCCGAAGGCCCGAGCGGGAGCATCGTGCGGGGCACGATGCGATCCGGGGGTGGTCGGCGGAGCCGCGCGGGGGTGTCCCCCCACGAGCGCTCGCGCGAGTGGTAGGCCGCCGATTGGGCTAGATTCGCCGCCCGAAGCTCCGCTCCAGCTCCTCGAGGGTGAGCTTCTTGAGGATGGGGCGGCCGTGGGGACACGTGTTGGGCACCTCGCAGGCCAGCAGGTCCCGGATGAGGCCCAGGGCCAGATCCGGGGGCAGGGCGTGGTGCTTCTTGATGGCGGCGCGGCAGGCCAGCTCGGCGTTGAGGTCCCGGCGGAAGGCGTCCAGATCCACGCGACCCTCGCGCTCGAGCCGGGCCAGCAGGTCCTCCAGCAGGGCCTGGGGGTCGCGGTCCGCCAGGAAGTCCGGCAGCCCGCGCACCACCAGGGCGCCATCACCGAAGGGCTCCGCCTCCACGCCCGCCGCCTCGAGCTCCGAGAGGAAGGGCGTCAGCCTCGCCAGGGCCTCCGGCCCGATCTGCACCACCCGGGGCGGCATCAGGGGCTGGATGGCGGGGGCGTGGCGGCGGAGGAAGAGCCGCTCGAAGAGCACCCGCTCGTGGGCCACGTGCTGGTCCACGATCCACAGCTCGGGCCCCCGCTCCCCTTCGATCTCCGCCAGCAGGTAGGTCTGCTGGAAGGAGCCCAGGTAGCGGATGGCGCCGCCGGGGTCCAGGTTCTCGGCAGCCCCTGAAGACATCGGCTCGTAGGCGTAGACCGTCTCCAGAGGCCGCGTGTTGAACGCAGCATCAAGGGCCTGGTAGGCCCCCAGGGCCCCGCCGGAGTGATCGGACCAGAGGCGGGGATGCTGGGCTGCGGCCCGGCGCGAGGGATCCAGCTCGAACTCCGCCTCGAGCGGTTTCGGCGGCAGCTCCAGTACCGAAGCCAGGCCGCCTCGGAGTTGCGCCCAGGCCTCCTCGGCCCCGCTCCGCACCCAGGCGAAGATGCGCTGGGGCTCCCGGAAACGCACCTCGGCCTTGGTGGGGTGCACGTTCACGTCCACGGCTTCCGGAGGCAGCTCCAGGAAGAGCACCGTCGCCGGGTACGAGCCCTTGGCGAAAGTACCAGACCAAGCCTCCGACAGTGCCGCCAGCAGGAGGCGGTCCCGCACGGCCCGGCCGTTCACGAAGAGGTAGAGGTGGTTGCGGTCGCGGAAGCTGAGGTCCGGCGGCGACACGAAGCCCCGCAGACGCCAGGGGAGCTCCCCGTTCACGAAGGGCACCAGGCGAGTGAGCTTTTCGCCGAGCAGAGGACCCAGGCGTTGTCCCGCGTCCGCCACGGGCGGCAGCACCAAAGGTGCGCCGCGGTCAGGGCGGATGGCCCAGTGCACGCCCGGCGCGCTGAGCGCCAGCCGGGCCACGGCCCCCCAGAGCTGGGCGTGCTCCGTGTCCGTGGACTTCAGGAAGCGCCGCCGGGCCGGCAGCTGGGCGAAGAGGTCGCGCACGGCGACCGTGGTGCCCCGGCTGTGGGAGACGGGCGCCACCTCCTTGATGACGCCGAACTCGCAGCGCAGGCGGTGGCCCGCGCCCTCGGTTTCGGCACTGGTCAGGTCGAAGCGGCTCACGCTGGCGATGCTCGGCAGGGCCTCGCCCCGGAAGCCGAAGGAAGCCAGATGCCCCAGGTCTTCCGCCGTGCGCACCTTGCTCGTGGCGTGGCGCTCCAGGGCGAGGTACAGGTCGTCCCGGGCCATGCCCGAGCCGTCGTCGGCCACCTCCAGCAGCCGCTTGCCGCCCTCCTCCCAGGCGATCTCGATGCGCCGGGCCCCCGCATCCAGGGCGTTCTCCACCAGCTCCTTCAGCACCGAGCTGGGCCGCTCGACGACTTCCCCCGCCGCGATCTGGTTCGCGACCTGGTCGGGGAGCACGCGGATCTTGGCCATGGCCTAGAACGCTATCAGCTATCAGCTCCCGGCTGTCAGCTGGTCCTTCGCTCAGCGGTGGTCCGCAGTTCGACCTGGGCGTGGGGGATGAAGAGGTGGCCCAGGTAGGCCAACAGGAAGAGTCCGGCGCTCAGGCCGTGGGCCCAGCTGAAGGCCGTGCGCCAGGCGGGGCTGGTGACCACCTGCACGGCATAGCCGGACAGCACCATGGGCGCGATGAGGAATGCGGCGCCCAGGCCCGTGCGACGGCCCTCGGAGCCCCGCTTCAGCTTCGCCTGGAGGTGGCCGCGCACCGTCATGCCCAGGGCGAAGAGGAGGAGGGGCGCCGTGAGCACGTGCAGGTGCTGGGCCGCCGGGAGCCAGGGGTGGGGCTCGGGGCCGAACTCCCCGGCCCGCACGCCGAACCAGCGCAGCAGGCCGTCCATGAGGCCCGTGCCCGCCGTGGCCAGGGCGGCGAGGTGCAGGCTCCAGCGTTCGAGCGGGCTCATTTCCCCTCCCGGTAGAGCACCTGGTGCAGGGCCAGGCAGCGGCGGGCCGCGTCCGTCATGGCGTTCGCCGTGAGCGTGGCGCCCGACAGCGGGCGGATGGAGCCCTTGAGCGTGAGCTGCGGGTCGAGGTCCTTCCCTTCGAACTGCTTCACCCAGGCCTCCTTGGCCATGTACTCGGCGGGCTCGTGGAAGGTCACGGCCTCCACCCGGAGGATGCGGCCTTCAGGCGAGATGGCCACCAGCAGCGTCTCGTTCAGGGTCCGGACCCGGTGGGTGTCGAAGAAGCCGACGCCCACCAGGGTTCCGTTCCGCCGAGCCTCGTAGGCCACCAGCCAGCGCCCCGGCACCTCCACCTGCGCCAGCGCCTTCGCGCGGCCGGCTTGAGGCTCGCTGAGCACGAATTCCCTCCGGGCGAGCTGGGCCCCGGGAAAAGCCAGGGCCAGGGCCTCCTGCGTGGTGGGCAGGGCCGCGAAGAGCGGCAGGGAGAAGGCGAGGGGAGCGAGGACGCGGATCATGGCGGGTCCTAGAAGTAGAAGCCGAGGCCCAGGTTGAACTGGTCGCGGCCGGTCTCGGCGCGGTTCTCGATCTTGTTCCAGTCGGCCTTCACGGCGACGTTGGGGATGGGCTTGTAGCTCACGCCCACGGTCTTGACCGTCACGTCGTTGGCGAAGTCCGGGGTGACGCCCTCCACCACGCGCTGCTGGGAGTTCAGGCGCTCGTAGCGGACGAAGGGGATGAGGGCCTGCTTGCCGGTGCCACGCAGCACATCGTAGCCCGCCTCCAGGTAGCCGCCGAACTGCCGGGTGCCGGTCTGGAAGCCGTCGCTGGTCGGCGGAAGGGCCGCCACGCCGGCCTCGGAGTTGGTGACGCGGGAGAAGAGGCCCCGCAGCTGGAGGCCCGCGGCGCGGTACTCCGCATGGACGTCCCACAGGGTGGTCATGAGGGACTCCGCGCCGTCCGTGGGATTGGAGTTGCCGCGGTAGAAGCTGAAGCCCAGGGTGGTGCCGGGGATGGGGGCCCAGTCCAGGCGGCCGGTCCAGGCCAGGCTGTTGGCCTTGGCCTCCTTGCCGAACTGGCGCCCGCCCTTGATGCTCTCGGCCGTGAAGCCCTCGTGGCCGTTGCCCGGATCGGGGTTGGCGTCCATGCCGTTCACCAGGTAGAGGCGGTAGCTCAGGTTGCCCGGCAGCTCGCCGTGGAGGCCCACGCCGTTCTCGTGCCATGTGCTGGGAATGATGCGGCGCTCCACCAGGGGGCGCTGGGAGCCGAGGAAGGCGGGGGGCTCGTGCATCTCGTTGATGAAGCCCACGGGCAGCAGCATCATGCCGGCCCGCACGTTGAAGGCCTTGTCGACCAGGAAGTCCAGGTAGGCGAACTCGACCTTGACCTCGCCCCCTGTGGACTCGTCGGAGTAGCCGCCGTGCTCGAACTCCAGCTCGGAGTTGAACACGATGCGGTCCGTGAACTTGTAGCCCGTGTAGAGCACGAGGCGCAGGGCATCGAGGTTGGCTTCCCGGGGGGCCTTCGTCCCGTTCTGCAGCTTGGAGTCGAAGTTCTGGTAGAGGAACTCGCCGTAGCCGCCGATGCTGAGGCCCGCGGGCGCCGCATAGACCTTGCTGGCCGCCGCGCCCAGGCCGAAGCGGCCCTCCTCGCCGGCGGGCGGCACCACGCTGCCGGTCTTCTGGCTCTCGAGCTCCCGGGACATGGCATCCAGGCGGCGCTCCAGATCGGCAATCCGCTTGTCCGTGTCCGGCTTCTCCTGGGCGAAGGCGGGCGCCGCCAGCAGGGCGCACATGAGGGGGGTGAGCAGGAACTTCATCGGGACTCCCGAGCGATCAGGGTGGGGTGGAGGGCGCGGAAGGCCGGGCTCATCCGGACCGTTCCGTCGTTGAGGAGGAAGGCGGCGGCCACACCCTGGCGTTCCGCCCAGGTCCGGCCCGCGTCGGGGCCCAGGACGTAGAGGGCCGTGGAGAGGACATCCGCCGTGAGGGCGTCCGCGGCCACCACCGCGGTGCTGCCCCAGTCGGGACAGGGTTCGCCCGTGCGCGGGTCGAGGATGTGCCGGCCCCGCTCGGAGGTGCCGCTGCTGGAGAGCGAGGCCTCGCGCAGGGAAAGGGTGAGCCGGGCGAGGCGGCGGTCCCGGGGATCGGCCACGGAGGCCTCCACTGGCGCACCCCAGGCCAGCAGCTGGCCGCCGAAGTCCAGCAGGCCCGCAGGCGTACCCACCGCCTGGCGCAGGCGGTCCAGGGCGTAGCCCTTGAGGAAGCCGCCCTCCTCCACGCCCGCCTCGGGAAGGGCCAATCGGGCGGTGCCCGCGGTCCGATCGAGGATCAAGAGAGGGGCGCCCGAGGCGCGGCGCGCGGCCGCCAAGGCCGCTGGATCCGGCGTCCGGCCCCCCGCCCGGATGGCCCAGGCCCGCATCAGGGCCATCAGGACAGGGTCGAAGGCCCCCTCCGTGCGCGCCTGCCAGGCTTTCATCTGCGCCAGCAGGTCGAGCCACTCGCGGTCCAGCGCCACGGGGCGGCCCTGGGCCGCGTTCAGGCGGCTCCAGGTGGAGGCGGGGTCCCAGGTGGAGCAGGCGGCCTCGAGGCGGGCGACCTCCGCCAGCGCCACCTCCGAGGCCCGGCCGAGGTCCCCGGGGCCCTCGAGGTGCAGGCGCAGCTCGGTCCCCATGGCGAGCACGAGGCGATCCAGGGCCGGCGCGGACCCTTGGACGACCATCAAGGTCGGCGCCGGGGCAGTCGCCGGGAGTGGGAGGGGTGGTGCCACAAACATGAGAATGAGTCTCACAACAATGAATCTCGAATTTCAACCCTAAATTTGAGATGAATTCTCAAAACATGATCCCCATCACATCCTGGGTTCACACTGGGGCCATGCGCCTCCGGACCCTGACACCCGCCCTGGCCCTCTTTCCCGCCCTGATCCAGGCGGCCCCCGCCCGGGTCCAGGCTCCCGATGCGCGCTGGCTCACCTTCGCCACGGCGCACTACCGCATCCATTGCCCCGCGGCCTTCGAGGCCTTCGGCCGGGACGTGGCCTCCCGGGTGGAAGGGGTCCATGCCCAATACCTGGGGCTGGTCGGCTTCGCCTACGAGAAGCCGGGGAAGCCCATCGACATCCTGATCCTGGACCCCGTGATGGAGGCCAACGGCCTGGCCTTCCCCATCCTCCCCCGTCCCCATGTGGTGCTGTGGAAGACGGTGCCCGAACCCGATTCAGTCGTCGGCCACCACCGCGACTGGGCGGAGCTGCTGGTGGTCCACGAACTGGGCCACATGCACCACCTGCTGCGCCCGGCCCTGAAGCCCAGCCTCTGGCGGCGCTGGACCGCGGCGCTGGGGCCCCTCGCGGAGAAGTCCCCCCGCTGGGTCACCGAGGGCTACGCCACCCTCATTGAAGGCAAGCTCACGGGCAGCGGCCGCCCCCACAGCGCCTTCCGCGCCGCGGTGCTGCGCCAGTGGGCCATCGAAGGCAAGCTCCCCACCTACGAGGCCCTGAGCGGCACCCAGGGCTTCCTGGGCGGCAGCCTGGCCTACCTGGGCGGCAGCGCCTACCTCGAGTGGCTGGAGAGGACCTCCGGCGATCCGAAAGCGCTCCAGACCCTCTGGATCCACCTGGCGGGAAAGCGTGACTTCGACGCGGCCTTCGCCGCCACCTTCGGCTTCCCGCCCAAGGATGGCTACCAGCGCTTCTGTGCTGAGCTGACCCACACCGCCCTGGAGCTGGAGCGCTTCGCCCGGGCCCAGGGTCTGCGCGAGGGCGAGCTGGTCACCCAGCTCCAGGGCTGGGCCACGGATCTGGCCCTGAGCCCCGACGGCACGAAGCTCCTGGCCCGGGTGCTGGCCGCCAAGAAGCCCGGACTCTATGTCTGGGATCTGAAGGCCGCGTCCAAGGCCGCCAAGCCCCAGCCCGGCGAGCCCCCCGACCACGCCCCCCTCGTGCCGGTGCTGCCTCCGGCGCGACGGCTGGGATCCATCGATGGCGCCCTTCCCTGGAAGCCCGTCTGGACGGCCCCGGACGCCATCGCCTTCCAGCTCCGCCTGCCCGATGAAGAAGGGGTGCTGAAGCCCCGGGGCCGGGTCTGGACCTTGGGCAAGGGCGTGCGTGGCACCTCCGTCATCGCGGCGAAGCCCACCGCACCGGCCGGCCCCTCCTGGAAGGAGGTGGGTGGCATCTGGAACGTGGTGGATGCCGCCGGGCGGCCCCTCACGCGCACCCTGGCCGCCGCCTGGAACCCGGTGGCCACGCCGGACGGCAAGTGGATCTACTACACCCAGCTCAGTGCCACGGGCGTCCAGATCCGCCGTCTCGACGCCACCCTGCCGCCCCTGGAGCCCCGCGACCTGCCCCAGGATCCCGCCGCCCTGATCAAGGGCCAGATCCTCCCCAGGTCCGACGAGCCCAGCCCCCTGCCTCCACCGGTCCCCGTCGTTCCTCATCCCTACCGCGTCGGGGAGAGCCACGAGGCCTTCACCCTGGCGGGCTACAGCCTCACCCCATCCGGCGAAAGCATCCAGCTCGGCGCTGGAGGCAACGACATCCTGGGCCGCCTGAACTGGCAGGTGCTGGCGGGGCTGGGCGACGGCGCGGGCCCCCGGGGCGGCATGGCCGGCGCGGCCTGGCGCGGCTGGCGCTGGGCGCCTTCGCTCCAGGCCTTCTCCCTCCTGGAGCGCCCCTCCAGCCAGCGGTTCGCGCCCGTGGCGGGCTTCGACCGCGAGCGCCGGGGCGTGGAGCTGGCCTTCGACCGGGAGGACCTGGGCCGCCCCCGCGCCCACCTCCGGCCCATCCTGGCCTACGAGCGGGTCACGCCCCAGGGCGGGACATCGATCAGCCGGGCCCTCTGGGGCGCGGAAGCGGGCCTGAGCAACTCCTGGAGCCGGGACGGGCAGGGTCTCCGCGCCGCTCTGGCCGCCCGGGGGCAGCAGGGACGCACGGACGGCCGGAGCTGGACCCTGGCGCGCGCCACCCTCACGCTGGGCTGGATCAACCCCTGGTCGCCACTGATGGTGCGCCTGGAGGAGGGTCGCGTCGGCGGCGACTCCTCGGCTCTGGACCGCTTCCACCTGGGCGGCGTGGGCACCTCCCTGCTGCCCGGATCCCTGGACGCCAACCGGGTGGACCAGGCGGCCCTGCCCGCCTACACCGCCATGGGCGATCGCCTGCGGCGCCTGCGGGGAGACCTGGGGCTCGGCCCCCTCACGGCCTACGTGGAGCACGCGACCGTGTGGCAGGACCCCGATCCCCGGCCCTCGGCCCAGCGGGTGGCGGGCCTGGAGCTGAACAGCCGGAACCTGGGACTACCCATGGACGTGGTGCGCCGCCTCGCGGGGAACCTGTCCTTCACCCTGGGTGTGCATCGCCCCTTGGACGGGGCCATGAAGGGTCGTACCGTGGGAACCCTCAGCGTGATCGTGCGGCCGTGATGTCATCCTGGGAATCCTGATGCTCTTCCTCACCGGCCTCGTCCTCATCTTCCTCGTCCAGTGGCTGCACCTGCGCCTGCTGCGACTGGAACTGCCGAGCCGGTACCATCGAGCGCTGCCCTGGATCCTGGGGCTCATCCACATCCCCCTGATCCTCTTCGCCGGGCTACGCCTCATCGGCCTGGGCGGGCATGGCGCCCTGCCCCTCCTGCGGGGCATGGCCCGGGGGGGATTCTATTTCCAGGCCTTCACGGTCCTGCACCTGCTGGCGGGCATGGCGGCCGAGGGTCTCTGGCACCTGTGGAGCCGCCACAAGCCCGAGCCGCCGGGCGAGGCCTTGGATCCCGGACGGCGCGCGTTCCTGCGGACCGCCGCCCTCGCCAGCACCGGAGCCGCGGTGGCCTTCGGCGCCCGGGGCGCCCGGGAGGCCTATGGCGATCCGGTCATCACCCGCCACGAGCTGGCCTTCTCGAACCTGCCTCCGGGGCTCGAGGGCCTCCGCCTCGCCCAGCTCAGCGACCTGCATTCCGGCCCCCTGGTGGGCCCGGAGCTGGTGCGCCGGTGGCGGGACCTCGCGGCGCGGGAGCGGCCGGACCTGCTCCTCATCACCGGCGACCTGGTGGACAGCCGGCCCGACGAGCTGGGGCCGGTGGTCGACGCCTTCGCGGGCTTCCCGGCGGCCTACGGGACCTTCGCCGTGCTCGGCAACCACGACTACTTCGACGATCCCCGGCCCATCTGGCGGGATCTGGAGGCTGCCGGCATCCGCTGCGTGGAGAACGCCTCGGCCCTGGTCCGCCGGAACGGCAGCACCCTAGCGGTGATGGGGCTCCAGGATCCGATGGCCCGGAACGGCCGGTTCCGGCGCATGGTCTTCGGGCCCGGCCCCCGGCCCACGGAGGCCACCCGCGACGTGCCCGTCGACGCCTTCCGCCTCTGCCTGAACCACCGGCCCAGCGAATGGGAGAAGGCCCTGACCGCCGGCGCGCGCCTGACCCTGTCCGGGCACACCCATGGCGGCCAGATCAATCCCATCCCCGGCCTCAGCAGCGCCCACCTCATCGGCCCCCGCACCGAGGGCTTCTACCGACAGGGCGAGGACGTGCTCTACGTGAGCCGCGGCCTGGGTGTGGTAGGCCTCCCGCTGCGCATCGCCGCCCCGCCGGAGATCACGATCTTCACGCTGAAGCGGGCCTGACCTACTTCTTCTCCGGCGCGTCGAAGAAGCCCACCAGCATCAAGTCCAGCCCCACCTGGCGCTTCAGGCTGATCTTGGCCGCCACGCTGTCGGCCCCCACGCCATAGTCGAGGCGATCCAGCGGCAGCGTGGCCCGGTACGCCCACGTGTGGGCCCCGGCCCCGTTCGTGCCCTCCGCGGGCGTGAAGGGCAGGCTCAGCTCCCGGCTCACCCCATGCATCGTGAGCGTGCCGCGCACCACCACCTTGTCCCCGTCCCGCTTCACCTCCCGCGACACGAAGGTGATGGCGGGGTGCTTCGCTGCGTCGAAGAAGTCCGGGGAGCGCAGGTGCTCGTCGCGCGTGCCATTGGCGGTGTCCACGGAGCGCGCGTCGATGTCCAGGCGGACCTTGGCGCCTTCCAGCGTGGCCGGATCGCCCTGGATGTCGGCTTTGTAGCGGGTGAAGCGGCCCGGCACATCGAAGAGCAGGGTGGAGGCCTTGAAACCCAGCACCGTGTGCGTGGTGTCCACCCGGAAGGTCCGGCTCTGGGCCGCGAGGGAAAGGGTCAGCAGAAGCAGGGGCGCGAAGGCGCGGATTCGCATGGGAACCTCGATGGCAGGGGAGGACAGAAGTCAGTGGGGCGAGCGGAAGCCCAGGACGGCGCCCTGTTCGCGCAGATCCCGGAGGAGGGCGAGCGCCGGGGCCGGATCGGCGAAGCCCAGGGCCGCCGCGGATTCGGCCAATGGGCGCGTGCGGGCCTGGACGAGCAGGGCCGCGGTGGCCGCCGTGAGCTCCAGGACGCGAGCCTCGCCTTCTGCGTCTCGGAACGCCAGGAGGTGGGTGGGCCGCGCTTCAGGCACGGGAGCCGCCTCGGTGGCCCGATGCACCGCGTGGGCGTAGGCCACCACCTGCGTTCCAGGATCGAACCACACGACATCCTCCGGGCCCGGCTCGTCATGGAGATCCTGGGCCGGATCGCCCTCCGGGAAGCGGGCCACCAGCACCTCCAGGAGCTCCGCATGGGCCAGCTCCAGGAGAAAGGGCCAGCGCTCCTGGCCCCAGCCCGTGTCGGCCAGCCAGCCCAGGAAGCTGGGGGCGAGGTCGCGGTAGTGGGTGCTCCGCACCCGCCGGGCCGACAGGAAGGCCTGGACGCAGCTTTCCCAGGCGCCGGCATCCTCGAGCAGGGCCTTCAGCACCGGGAAGGTGGTCTCCAGGGGCTCGACGAGGCTGAGGCGGGCCAGCTCCCGGTAGAGGTCCATGGCTTCGGGCTGATCGCGGAAGGCCTGCTGGTCGCTCGCCGGGAGCCCCAGGCGTTCCGCCGGCGCGCCGAAATCCTCCGGCTCGTCGTCCAGGATCAGGGAGGCCATGGCCCGCTGGAGGCGGAAGGTGCGGGACTCAGGCACGGACGGCCTCCGCCGGCGCGGCTTCCGCCTCTGCCGGGCTCAGCGCCGCATCGTAGGCGGCCTGGATCCGGACCCGCTCCGCCAGGAGATCCCCGAAGTCGGGGATGTGGTTGTCCCGCTCCAGCAGGACGGGCACAGGCCGCCCGAGGCGCGCGAGCGTCCACTGCATGAGCTCGATGACGGGGGCGATCACGTCCGCGCCATGGGTGTCCACGGTGATGGAGCCGAACTTCTTGTGGCCGGCGATATGGATCTGGGCCACGCGGTCCAAGGGCATGCGGGCGAGCCAGGCCTTGGGATCGAAGCCGAAGTTGAGGGCGTTCACGTAGACGTTGTTCACGTCCAGCAGCCAGCCCACATCGGCCCCTTCCAGCACTTCGGAGATGAAGGCCGCCTCATCCATCTCGCGCTCGCCGAGGTGGGCGTAGTACGTGATGTTCTCCAGCAGGAGCGGCACGGACAGCCGGGCCTGGAGGTCCTTGGCCCGGGCGATGGTGTGCCGGGCCGCCGCGCGGGTGAAGGGCAGCGGCAGCAGCTCGTGGAGGCAGCTGCCGTCCACGCCCGTGAAGCAGAGGTGCTCGGAGTGCCAGGGTGTGCCCGTGCGGACCAGGAAGCGGTCCAGCTCACGCAGGTAGTCCCCGTCCCAGGGGTCGAAACCGCCCAGGGAGATGGCCAGGCCGTGGGTGAGGACCGGGTCCCGGTCGAGGATGGCGCACGCCAGCCGGTGGTGGCGGCCGCCGTCCCCGATCAGGTTCTCCGGGCAGGTCTCCCAGAAGGGGACGCCGTGGTCCTCCCGGGCCGCCACCTCGTCGAGGTGGGCGCGCCGGAGGCCGAGACCCACGCCCTGGAAGGATCCGGGAGATCTGCCCTGAGCCATGCGTCGCTCCGCTATTTCTTGTCCGCGGGAGCGTCCTTCTTGGAATCCTTGCTGCCGCAGGTGCCCTTGCCGCAGGAGCCGTCCTTGGCCCCCTTCTTCGCCTTGGCATCCTTGCTGCCGCAGGAGCCCTTGCCACAGGAGCCGTCCTTGGCCTTCGCGTCCTTGGCCTTGGCGGGAGTCTTGCCTTCCTCCTTGGCGTCCTTGGCGCCGCAACCGGCGGCGGTGCTGAGGGCGGCGTCCGCGCCGAAGGGTTCGACGGACGCGGCGCCCAGGGTGGCCGGCGCACCGGCGACCAGGGAGCCGGCTGCGAACAGGGTGGCCGCCCCGATGAGTTTGGTGATCATGGATCCTCCTTGCGGCCAGGGCCGCGCCTGGGGCCGATGCGGCCCCGCTGGTGGGACGAAGTCCGCCCCCCGGCTTGGGGGATCGGGACTGTGGTGCTGTCGTCAGCCTTTGGAGTGCCCGTCCGGGGTGCTTTGTGACACTTTTAAATTTCTATGGCTCGAACCGCCCGTCCCCGGGCGCGATGAGGGCACAGGCCTCCCGGCGCCGCCGGAGGCGGGCCACCAGGCGGTAGACCCCATCCCGAAGCGGGACGGGCACCCAGGCCAGGGCGACAACCACCGCGGGCCAGGGCGATCCCAGCCGCCCCAGCAGGTGGAGGATGGCCTCCGAGCGAGACAGCACCGCGCCCTCGGCCGTGAGGACCACCAGGCTGTCCGGCAGGTCCCGACGTGCCTCTGCGGGCACGGTCCGCCGGAAGGTGGGACCGTCCAGAGGGGCGAAGCGCAGGCGTCTGAGGGTGTCGCGCCGGGCCGCGAAGCGCACCGCCCCATGGCAGAGGCCGCAGCCGCCGTCGTAGAAGACGCGGGTCGGCTCCGGGCCCGGGTTCAACCCTTGATCAGCACCCACAGGCCCACCGCGATGAAGGCCACCCCCGCCACCCACTTGATGGCCGCCTCGGGGATGTACTTGAACAGCACGCCGCCCACGGCCACACCGATGGCCGTGGCGCACACGAGGGCCGCGCTGGCGGCCAGGAACACGGTCCAGATCTGCCCGCTGCGCACCGTCGCCGTCATGGCCGCGAGCTGCGTCTTGTCGCCCACCTCGGCGAGGAAGACGGTGGCGAAGGTGGTCCAGAAGAGGGAGCGGTTCATGAGGCCTCGCAGATCGTGACGAAGGATCATGGTACCGGACTGCCATACTGATCCGATGGTGCTCGACCACTTCGACCTTCCCACGACCTACGTGGACACGCCCGAGAAGCTGCAGGAGGCGCTGCCCCTGTGGCATGCCGCGGGTGTGCTGTCGGTGGACATCGAGTGCAGCCTCACGGGCATGCACCACTGCCTGCTCGCGCTGCTGCAGGTGGCCACCCACGACCAGGCCTGGCTGGTGGATCCGATCCCCCTCGACGGCCTCATGCGGCCGGCCCTGCTCGCCATGGCCCAGGTGCCCTGGATCGTCCACGACTTCTCCGGCGACGGCATCGTGTTCAAGCGCCTCTACGACGTGGTGCCCGACAGCATCTTCGACACCATGCTGCTCTCCCGCGCCCTGGGCTATCCCCAGCCCGGCCTCAAGACCATGGCCAAGCTCAAGCTGGGCCTCGACATCCCCAAGGAGGAGCAGGACTCCAACTGGATGCTGCGTCCCCTGCGCGATACCCAGATCAGTTACGCCAGCCGCGACGCGGCCCTGCTGCTGCCCCTGCTGCGCATCCTGGCCGACGAGGCCGACGCGAAGCGGGACCACCCGGAGATCGGGCCGCGTCTGGCCGCCCTGCCCAAGGAGATGCGCCACCTGCTGAAGCGGGTGCGTGCCTACGTCCCCCCCAAGCACGATCCGGTGGTGGACAAGGTCCGGCACCTGGGGGACCTGGCGGTGGAGCGCGCCCGGAAGCTCACGGCCCTGCGCTGGGCCTGGGGCAATGAAGGCGATGTGGGCGCCGTGATGGAGCTGGGCAACCGCTGGCTCATGGCCCGCCTGGAGCATCCACCCGCCACCAAGGAGGCCCTGGAGCGTACCATCCCCAACCCCCGCTTCCGCCGCAAGCGGCTGGACGCCCTCTGGGAGGTGTTCCGGGAGGGCGCGCACGAAACCCCGGGGGAGGTAGATTCTTCCGATGGACTGATCTGGAACAACTCCGGGCGTCCATGACCGACGAAGGCATCCTCCTGGCATTCCCGAAGGGCCTGCCGGGCTTCCCCAGCTGAGCTCCTTCCGGCGCTTCGAACCCCGGGACGGCTACCCGCTGAAGTTCGTCCAGGGGGTGGACGCCCCGAGATCTCCTTCACCGGCCTGGACTCCGTGGGCATCAAGGAGGGCCATGCCGTGCCCCTCGGACGCGATGATCCTGACCCGGGTCGTGATCCCGGAGGATCCCCGCCGCCGTCGCGCAGAACCAGGCCAAGGTGCAGACCGAGGCAGCGACCCGCGTGTTCAAGAAGGCCCTGGACATCAGCGCCGAGGAGGGCGCGGGCTTGGCCGAGATGGTGGCCCAGACCGGCGGCGTGGGGCAGTGGGTGCACCTCCGCGCCTGAGGGCCACCCCGCGGAATCCCTGGGAGGCCCCCGCAAGGGGGCCCTGGCGTTTAGGGGGACCCCAACCTTTCCGCCCCCAGTTGCGACCCGGGGGGTGAGATCTCGACCTTCTTGGGATTCGAGCCGGAAAACCAGGGGCCCATTTTTGACGCCATTGGCGGCGGGCTGTCTCATCGACCCAGCGAAGAGCCGATCCTTGCGGGCCAGGATGACGTTCCCCCCAGCCGCCGGTAGATGTCCGCCTCGTCCCCACCTCGTGCCCCTTCGGCGGGGATGATCCGCTCCACGCCGGAACGGCGCTTCCCCGTGACTCCTCCTCGGCTTGATTGAGGCGGATCCCACGGAGGGATCGGCTTGATGTACGAGGAGACCGTCACCGCCATGCCCAGGAGAAATGGCCGGATGATTTTAGATGGTGGAAATCACAGAACCGATGGCGCCCGATCAACGGCAGCTGAAGATCTCAGTTCGGCGCAGCCCACCGTTCGATGGTCATGGAGTCCCCCCCCGCCACCACGATGCTGCCATCGCCCAGGCGGTGGGGTTTGAAGAACCTTCTTGCAGAGGTAAGGCTGCCGGCGAAGGTGAAGGCATCCACTCGATCATCGTAGATCTCGCAGGCACCGCTGACATTCAGGGCTCCCCCTCCAAGGATCAGGATCCGGTGATCGTCCAGCGCGATGGCGGCGGACTCCCGTCTCGTATATTTCATGAAGTTGGCGGTCGGGGAGAAGGTGCCACTGGCCGGGTCGTAGATTTCAGCGGTATTGCTCCCGTCGAAGGTTCCTCCGGTGATCAGGACCTTCCCGCTGCCCAGGCGGGTCGCCGTGTGGGTTTCGCGCTGGTCCACAGGATCACCCGTTCGCACAAAGGTGGATGTGACAGGATCGAACAGCCAGGCTTCGTGATAGGTCCCGATTATCGTCTTTTCGTAACCCACGAACAGGATCCTGCCATCGAGCAGTTCCGTGGCGGTGCACCGATCGAAGCCGATGGGCACATTCATGGCCGTGAACAGACCGGTGGCGGGGTCGAACATCTCGGCCCGGTTGATGCCCAGATTCATCTCGTTGACGCCGCCATAGACCAGGACCTTCCCGTTGGGCAGCTTGGTGGCTGTGGGATGTCGGCGAATATCCTGGATGTTTCCGACCATGACCGAAGTTTCGGTGGCCGGATCGTAGACCTCGGCGGTCACCGCGGTCTCGTCCGCACCGCCTCCGACGAATAGAACCTTCCCATCCCCCAGAAGGCAGGTGCCCGCTCCCCCCCTCACCCGGAGGGTCCTTCCCGCCTCCTGGACCTGCCCCGTTATTGGATTCACCTTTGCCAGGTAGGGACCAAGGTCCGACTGGTTCAGAAGGATTTCGCCACTCTGAAGGACCAGGGAATCCCCGTATCTGCGCGAGCCATTGGTGTCTGACCAATGGACGAAGGGGCCGTTGCCGGTGACATGCACGGGGGCCCAGCCCACCTCCCACCAATTCGTGGAATAAGAAGAACCGATGGATACCCCGATGGTCGTCTCGCAGGCGGCTTCGGGCGCAACATACAGGCCGCTTCCTGGCGAGATCGTGCCGTTGATCGGGAAACCGGCGGCATCCTCTTCATGAGTGCCCACGAACCACATCACGCCTGGAATCGAAGGCCCCATCCAGGTGTAACTCATCTGGTGAGTTGAGCCTGCACCAATGGTGAGGACGGCGGGAAGCGGCTTCATCTGCCCGATGCGCAGGGAGAGGGGGTTTCCCTGCAGGGGGTCCTCGACGCTGCGGGCGTAAACCTCGACCTCGAAATTCGTCTTCATGGGGGCCGTGTAGAGGCCTTCGCTCGTGAGGGTCCCGACCTCAGCAGGCGAACCGGGCGAGAGAAGGCTCCAGGTCACCCGCTTGTCTGCCGCGTTCAACACCGTGGCCGTCAACTGCACGGTCTCGCCCAGGACCACGGACCGAACCACATCTGGGAGCACCTGGACCTTCTGCTCGACCACGTGGATCGTCATGTCTGCATGAACCGACGGGACATCCACGCTGGAGACACGGATGTGGTAAGTCCCGGGCGTCTGTGGAGGCGTGTAGGAGTAGAGCGGCCCCAGGCCGACGGCCCCGCCCGCAGGACCTTCCAGAACGGTCAGGGTCACGGCATTGGAAGGAAGGCCCGTGGTCGTGTACCAACCTTCCATGAACACGAGTGATTCCGTAACGAGCAACCGGAAGGTCGATTGGGTCAGTATCACCGCTGGTGTTGGGTTTCGGATGGTCACAGCGGCAGTGGCCGTCTTGGAGGCATCTGCCCCGCTGGCCGCGGTGACGGTATAGCCACCCTCCAGAGACCCAGCTGTAAAGGTGGTGCTCGACCCGTTGGATGCACTCAGGGTTCCACCCGTGCAACTCCAGCGGATGTTCTCATCCGTTCGGCCGTTGACCTGAGCGGTGAAGGTCTGGGTTTGGGCGACCTCCAACGAAATGGCCGTCGGATTGATCGACACCGCGATGGCGATAGGCGGGGTTGAGGAGCCTCCTTTTCCACCTCCGCCACAGGCGACGCACATGAGGACCACAAGGACCGGTCGAAAAATCCAGAGGCATTCCTTCATTGCAGAACCTCGAAACTTTGGCTGATGGTAATGCCCTTGATGATGACGCTGAAGTGGTTTTCGATGAACCCGAACATGGCGTCGGACGCTCCCCATCCACCCTCTTGGGAAGGTTCTGAAATCCGCGAACCCTGGTTGGCCCCTTGGACCGATGGGGACGCCTCGACCGGAATGGCCGTCCACCATGGACACTTAGAACATGCACCTGAACAGGCCGGTGCGCTCATTCCGCATACCGCGGCGCGCGAGGGGGCCGCTCATTTCAGGTAGGGCGCCAGGTACCGTCCCGTCACGCTGGCCTTCTTCTTGGCGATGTCCTCGGGCGTGCCCACGGCAATGACGCGGCCGCCTTCGGCGCCGCCTTCGGGACCGAGGTCGAGGATCCAGTCGGCGGTCTTGATCACGTCGAGGTTGTGCTCGATGACGATCACCGTGTTGCCCGTCTCCACCAGGCGGTTCACCACCTCCAGCAGCTTCTGGATGTCCTTGAGGTGCAGGCCCGTGGTGGGCTCGTCCAGGATGTAGACCGTCCGGCCCGTGGGGCGCTTGCTCAGTTCCTTGGCCAGCTTCACGCGCTGGGCCTCGCCGCCCGATAATGTTGTGGCGCTCTGGCCCAGGCGCACGTAGCCCAGGCCCACGTCCACGAGGGTCTGCAGCTTGTTGGCCAGCACGGGGATGGGCGCGAACAGCTCCAGCGCCTCCTCCACGGTCATGTCCAGCACCTCGGAGATGCTCTTGCCCTTGTAGTGGATCTCCAGGGTTTCGCGGTTGTAGCGCTTGCCCTTGCACTGCTCGCAGGTGACGTAGACGTCGGGGAGGAAGTGCATCTCGATCTTGAGGACGCCGGCGCCCTCGCACTTCTCGCAGCGGCCGCCCTTCACGTTGAAGCTGTAGCGGCCGGGCGCGTAGCCCCGGGCCTTGCTCTCAGGCAGCTGCGAGAACAGCTCGCGCAGCGGCGTGAAGAGGCCCGTGTAGGTGGCGGGGTTGCTCCGGGGCGTGCGGCCGATGGGGGCCTGGTCGATGTCGATGACCTTGTCCACCGCCTCGAGGCCCTTGATGGCCTTGTGCTTGCCGACGATGTGGACGCCCTGGTGCAGCTGGTTGGCCAGGGCCTTGTAGAGGATCTCGTTCACCAACGTGCTCTTGCCCGATCCGGAGACGCCTGTGACGCAGGTGAAGAGGCCGATGGGGAAGTCCGCGTCCACCTGCTTGAGGTTGTTCTCTTCGGCACCCACCACGGAGAGCTGGCCGCGCTTGGCTTTGCGCCGGGTGCGGGGCACGGGGATGGCGTCGCGGCCCGACAGGAAGTCGCCCGTGATGGAGCCCGGCGTGCGGCTGATGTCGTCCGGCGTGCCCTGGGCCACCACGAGGCCCCCGTGCTCGCCGGCGCCGGGACCCATGTCCACGACGTGGTCCGCTGCGAGGATGGTCTCCAGGTCGTGCTCCACCACGAGCACCGTGTTGCCCAGGTCTCGCATCTCCTTGAGGGTGCGGATGAGCTGCAGGTTGTCCCGCTGGTGGAGGCCGATGCTGGGCTCGTCCAGCACGTAGAGCACGCCCTGGAGCTTGCTGCCGATCTGCGTGGCCAGGCGGATGCGCTGGCCCTCGCCGCCGGAGAGCGTGGCCGCACTGCGGTCCAGGGTGAGGTAGCCCAGGCCCACGTCGTCCAGGAACCCCAGGCGCTCGCGGATCTCCTTCAGCACCTTCTCGGCGATGACGGCGTCCTTGCCCTCCAGGGCCAGGTCGGCGAACCAGGTCCGGGCCTCGCGCACGCTCTGCGTCACCACTTGGGCGATGTTGAGGCCGCTCACGTAGACCGCCAGCACCTCCGGCCGGAGGCGCTGCCCCTCGCAGGCCTCGCAGGGGATGACCTGCATGGATTCCTCGAGCTCGGCCTGGATCTCCTCGCTGGTGGTCTCCCGGTAGCGGCGTTCCAGGTTGCCGATGATCCCTTCGAAGTGGTGGACGAAGTCGTAGCGGCTCTTCTTGCCCTCGTAGGTGAACCGCATCTCCTTCTCGGTGCCGTGGAGGAGCAGGCGGCGGATGTCCGCGGGCAGCTTCTTCCACGGGGTGTCGAGGCTGAACTTCAGTTTCCGGGCCAGCTGGTCCAGCATCTGGGAGCGCCAGCCATCGTCGCTCACGCTCTTCCAGCCGCTGGCCTGGATGGCGCCCTCGTTGATGGAGAGGGCCGGGTTGGGGACGATCAGCTCCTCCGCGAACTGGCGCTTGAAGCCCAGGCCGTCGCAGGTGGGGCAGGCGCCGTAGGGCGTGTTGAAGGAGAAGGAGCGCGGCTCCAGGTCCGGGAGCCCCAGCCCGAACTTCGCGCACTTGGCGTTGTTGCAGGCCAGCTTGGAAGAGAACAGCCGCTCGCTGCCGTCGAGGTCCACCAGGGCGGAGCCCTCGGCGAGGTTGCACGCGATCTCCAGGCTGTCCGCCAGCCGCGACTGGATGGCGGGGCTCACCTTCAGGCGGTCGATGACCACCTCGAGGGTGTGCTTCTTCTGCTTGTCCAGGTCGGGGATGCCCTCGGTGAGATCCAGCATCTGGCCGTTGACGCGGGCCCGGATGTAGCCCCGCTTCATGAGGTCCTGGAGCAGCTTCTTGTACTCGCCCTTGCGGCCCCGCACCACGGGGGCCAGGATCTGCAGCTTCGTCCCCTCGGGCTTCGCCAGGATCTGGTCCGCCATCTCCTGGATGGTCTGGCTAGCGATGGGCTCGCCGCAGGCCACGCAGGTGGGCCGGCCCGTGCGGGCGAAGAGCAGGCGCAGGTAGTCGTAGATCTCCGTGACCGTGGCCACGGTGGAGCGGGGGTTCTTGCTGGTGGTCTTCTGCTCGATGGAGATGGCCGGGGAGAGCCCCTCGATGCTGTCCACATCGGGCTTCTCCATCTGGTCGAGGAACTGCCGGGCGTAGGCCGAGAGGCTCTCCACGTAGCGCCGCTGGCCCTCGGCGTACAGCGTGTCGAAGGCCAGGCTGGACTTGCCCGAGCCCGATAGGCCCGTGATCACCACCAGCTGGTTGCGCGGCAGCGAGAGGTCCAGGTTCTTGAGGTTGTGTTCGCGCGCGCCCTTGATGTGAATGTGTTCCATAGACCTCTCAGTTTACGTCAATTTTTCGCTTCCGCAGAATGCGCCTAGAATCATGGGATGCATCCGGCCGAGCTGGCGATCCTGCTCCACCGCGCCCTGGAGGTTCGGCTGGCGGCGCTCCAGGCGCTCCTGGCGGTCGAGGGGTGGGCCTCGGAGGAGGAGCCCCTGCACCAGGTGCGCGTGGCGACCCGGCGCCTGGGCGCCGTGCTGGACCTGCTGGATCCCGAGGCCTATCCCAGCCACAAGCGGCAGCGGCGGGCCCTGAAACGGCTCGTGGACACCCTGGGCCTCCCCCGGGAACTGGATGTCCACGCCGCCTGGCTGGAGACGCGTCGGCACACCGCCTCGGATCCCGCCCAGGGCGCGGTGATCGAACATCTGCAGGAGCGGGTCGACCGGGCCCGGACCCGGGCCCGCCGGACCATGCACCAGGAGCTGGAGGACCTGCGCCTGCCGGAGCTGGACCGGCTGCTGGAGGTGCCGAGCCTTCCGTCCCCCTTCCAGCGCGCCTCCCTGCAGGAGGCCGCCTGGGCCTGCCTCGCGCCCCGTGCCGACACTGCCCTCGGAGATCTGGCGGCCCTGGCCGCCCGCGAGGACGCCCCCGCCCTCCACAAGGCCCGCATCCGCATCAAGAAGCTGCGCTACACCGTGGAGGCCCTGGAGGGGGCCTTCTCGGCCCTGCCCGAACCCGTGCTCAAGGACCTGCGGGCGCTCCAGACCATCCTGGGGGAGTACCACGACCTCGCGGCCCTGGAGACCCTGCTGGGGGCGGAGGAGGAACAGCTCCACGCCCGGGGACGCCTCCTCCTGGCGGGGGGCGTGCGGGCCCTGCTGGAGGAGACCGGCCGCCTGCGGGGGGCCGCCTTCGACCGCTTCAACGCCTTCGCCCGCGGCCAGGGCCCCGCCGCCTTCGCCGGGGCCGTGCGCCCGGCCCTGGGCCTGCCTGGGCCGGAGGGAACGCACCCATGAGCTTCTGGCGCGTGCGGATCCGCCCCCTGGCCTGGCTGCGCAGCGTGCACGCCAAGCTGTTCCTGCTGCTGGGCCTCGTCACCAGTGTGCTCACCGTGGCCGTGGCCTACTCCATCACCCGCAACAGCCGCCGCGAGCTGGAGAGCTATTCCCGCCAGCTCACCATCGACACCGCGGGCACGGTGGAGACGGATGTGGTGGAGCGGGATCCCGCCTTCCGGGATGCCGACAAGCTCGATCAGCTGCTGGAGAGCATCGCCGGCCCCGACCGCAGCATCTTCCAGATCGACGTCTTCAAGCGCGTGGGCAAGAGCAACGAGGTGGAGCTGGTGCGCTCCTCCGGGGACGAAGCGACCGTGGAATGGGGGCCGGAGATCGGCTCCTACCTGACGCTCACCAAGCCCCAGGCGGAGCTGGTGGACCTGAACACCGGCGGCCGCGCGTGGAAGGTCTACCAGCCCATCCGGTCCCACAAGCCGGGCCAGGCGCCCCTCGGGCTCATCCGGGTCTACTGCGACCTGGAGCGCTGGGAGGTGGTCTGGGACAACAACCTCAAGCGGACCTACCGCACCCTGCCGGGGGTCCTGCTCGGCGAATTCATCCTCCTCTGGCTCATCCTGCGCGTGCTCATCAGCGATCCCATCGAGGCCACCGTCCTGGCCATGGAGCAGCTGGAGCGGGGCGAGGCCGGGGCCCGCATCCCCATCCGGCGCAGCGACGAGCTGGGCCTGATCGCGGCGCAGTTCAACGGCATGGCGGTCCAGCTCCAGCGAGCCGGCGAGGAACGCGAATCCCTCATCCGCGAGATCCGCGGCCTCAACGCCAACCTCCAGGACCGCATCGACGCCGCCCTGTCGGAGCTCCAGGCCAAGAACGTCGAGCTCGCCGCCATGGCCGAGCGCAACGCCCTCCTGCGCGAGGAGCTGGGCGGCCAGGAGCGCCTGGCGGTGGCGGGCCAGCTGGCGGCCACCTTCGCCCACGAGGTGGGCACCCCGCTCAACCTGGTGAACGGCCACCTCCAGCTCATGGAGGGCCAGAAGGACCTGCCCGACAAGGTGCGCGAGCGCCTGGGCGTCATCCAGGCCCAGATCCAGCGCGTGAGCGGCATCGTCCGCCGCATGCTGGATCTCACCCGCCGTCCCCAGCTGCACCAGGAGGCCCAGTCCTTCGAAGGCCTGCTGGAGGACCTCCACCAGCTGTGGGCGCCCACCCTCACCTCGCACGGCATCGCCCTGGACATCGATCTGCCCGCCGGCTGCCGCCTGAACGTGGACCGCAAGCAGATGGAGCAGCTCTTCCTGAACCTCATGAAGAACGCCGTGGACGCGATGCCCGGGGGCGGCTCGGTCCGGCTGTCCGCCAGGCCCGCCGAGGAGAGCACGCCCAACGGCCTGTGGTGGGAGATCCGCTTCCAGGACACGGGCCAGGGGATCCCCGCCGAGCTCCTGGGCCAGGTCTTCCGCCCCATGTTCACCACGAAACCCGAAGGCAAGGGCACGGGCCTGGGGCTCAGCATCTGCCGCGAGATCGTCCGCGGCCACGGCGGCGACATCCGCATCGACAGCGTGGAGGGGAAGGGCACCTGTGTGGTGTTCACCCTGCCCGGAGCCACGGCCCAGGCCTAAGCGTTCCGGCCCTCCAGCCGGAGCCTGAAGCCGAAGACCCGCAGGGCCCCCTGAAGGAAATCGAGATCCTGCGAGCGCTCGAATCCCATCCGCTCGTAGAGCCCCCACGCGACCCCCATGGCCTCGGTCGTGTGGAGGACCACCTGGGCGTGCCCCCTCTCCCGTGCCAACCCGATGCAGGCCTGGGTGAGGGCCCGACCGATCCCCATGCCCCGGAACCTCGGATCCACGCCGAGCAGGCGGATGCCGGAGGCGTTCGTGACCGCCGTGGCGGCTCCGCCGGAGCCGTACTCGGCCATGTCCCCGAAATAGACGACGCCGCCCATCAGCTCGCCCGAGGACGAGACGGCCACGAGCACCTTGGCGTCCTTCTTCTCCGCGAAGGCTCCGATCCGGGCCAGCATCGCGTAGTAGCCGGGCTGCTCTTCCGGCGTGGGAAATCCCGCGAGCCCCGAATAGACCTCGACCATCAGCCGGCCAAGCCGTTCGGACTCGTCGTCCCGGAGCTCACGGATGCACAGGTCCTGGTTCATCCCCGCCTTCCCCGCCGTCAGATGTCCACCACTTCCACGTCGCCCAGCGCCTCTTCCAGGAAGCGGCTCCCCACCTCCTTCAGGCGGCTGCTGGCGTCCGTGAGCTGGACGCGGAGGGTGCCGCGGGCGCTCCGGGTGCGGTAGCCCAGGCTGCCCTGGAGCAGGCGGTCCACCACCTTGGCGGTGACCCGGCCGCTGTCGATCCAGCGGGTGCCGGGGCGGCAGCGCTCCAGGCTGGGCAGCAGGGTGGGGTAGTGGGTGCAGCCCAGCACCACGGTCTTCACGTCGGCGGGCAGCAGGTCCAGGTAGCGGCGGCAGACGCTGTCGGTGACGGGATCATCGAACCAGCCCTCCTCCGCCAGGGGCACCAGCAGGGGGCAGGCCACGCTGTGGATGACCTTGGCGGGATCCCGGCGGAGGATGGCCGCTTCGTAGGCGCCGCTGCCCACGGTGGCCAGGGTGCCGATGACGCCCACGGCGCCGGGCGCCTCCGCCGCGGCCTCCGCGCCGGGCTCGATGACGCCGATGACCGGGCAGGGACTCACCGCCTGGAGGGCCGGCAGGCCATGGGCGCTGGCGGTGTTGCAGGCGATGACGATGAGCTTGGGATCGTGGCGCTGGAGCAGCTCGCCCATCTGGAGGGTGTAGCGCTCGATGGTGTGGTGGCTCTTGCTGCCGTAGGGCAGACGCGCCGTGTCGCCCAGGTAGATCAGCTCCTCCTGAGGCACCAGCTGGCGGAGGGCATGGATGACCGTGAGGCCCCCGATGCCCGAGTCGAAGACGCCGATCGGGCGGTCCGCGCGGCTCATGAGGGTTCCCGCGTCGCCAGCACCGCGATCCACTCGCCTTCCTTCAGCACCTTCTCTGGCTTGAACCCATGCGAGACGAGGCTCACCAGGGCCTCGTCCGTGCGCTCCGCCAGGATGCCGCTGGCCACGAGCCAGCCGCCGGGGGCGGCCACCTCCGCCATACGGGGCAGCAGCTCCTGGATGGTCTCCAGCAGGATGTTGGCCAGCAGGCCCGCGTAGGGGCCGTTCACCCTCGGATGGTCCAGGGTGCCCACGAAGCTCTCGTAGGGCCGCTCGCCCCTCAGCAGGTGGGCGTTCAGCTCCATCAGCTCGGTCATGGCCGGCCCGCAGTCGGGGTCGATGTCGAAGGCCGTGAGGCCGCGTCCGCCCAGCAGGAAGGCCGCCAGGGAGAGGATGCCCGTGCCCGCGCCGATGTCGAGCATGGGGCCCTTCAGGCGGCCCGTGGCGGCCAGCTCCTCCAGCAGCTCCATGCACAGGCGCGTGGTCTCGTGCCCGCCGGTGCCGAAGGCGAGGCCGGGGTTCACCACCAGGTCCAGGCGGTCCGCCGGTCCGGGCGTCTCGTCCCAGAGGGGCCGCACGTGGAAGCGCCTGCCCACCTCGAAGGCGCCGAAGCCCTCCCGGCTCTTGGCCAGCCAGTCCTCGTCACCGAAGGCCTCGGCCTCCAGGAGGCGCACCCCGGGGAAGGCCGCCAGACCCGCCGCATCCGGCGGCGTCTGGTCCGGCGGGAAATAGGCGTAGCAGGCCCGGGGCGGGTCGGCCTCACGGTAGAAGGCGGAGGATCCACGAGCCTCCAGCCAGACGCAGAGCGCCTCTTCCTGGGGGTCGGGCACCTCCAGCTTCCACCTCAGATGCGTCGCGTCCGTCATGCCCTCAGGTTAACAGGGGCGCCTCAGGCCTCCGCCTCGGCGCCGTCCGCATCCTCCAGATCCAGGCGCTTCATCTTCTCCAGGAAGGTCGTGCGCTTCAGGCCCAGCAGGTCGGCTGCGCGCTTCTTGTTGCCCCGGGTGATGGCGAGGCTCTGGAGCATGAGGGTCTTCTCCATGTCCGACACCACCTGGTTCAGGTCCATGCCCTCGGGCGGGAGGTCCACCCCGAAGGCCGCCGCCGGGGGCGGGAACGAGGCGGCGGCCGGAGGTACGAAGGCCGGGGGCACGAAGGCCGCGGGCACCACGTTCGGGGCCGGCGCCGGCGCTTCGGAGCGGTCCCCTGGGCGATTCGAGGACAGGCCCATCCGCTCCGCGAGGAAGGTGAAGTCCTCCCGCGTGAGCACGGGCCGCGTGCCCGAGAGCACGATGGCGCGCTCGATGGCGTTCTCCAGCTGGCGCACGTTGCCGGGCCAGGGCAGGGACATCAGCAGGGGATCCACGCTGGGGTGCAGGGCCTTGGGGTAGAGGCGGTGCTCGCGGGCCTTGCGGTTGAGGAAGTGCTGGGCCAGGAAGGGGATCTCCTCGACCCTCGTCCGCAGCGGCGGCATGAGGATGGGCACCACCTCCAGGCGGTAGAACAGGTCCTCGCGGAAGCTGCCGTCCTGCACCTTGCTCCACAGGTCCACGTTGGAGGCGGTCACCACCCGCAGGTCCACCTTCACGGGGGCGCCGCCGCCCAGGGGCTGCACCTCGCGCTCCTGGAGCACCCGCAGGAGGCGCACCTGGGCCGCCAGGGGCATGGTCCCGACTTCATCCAGGAAGATGGTCCCGCCCTGGGCCTCGCGGAACTTGCCCGGCGTGTCCTTGCGGGCGTCCGTGAAGGCGCCCTTGTTGTAGCCGAAGAGCTCCGACTCCAGGAGGTTCTCGGGGATGGCGCCGCAGTGGACGGCCACGAAGGGTTCCGCGGCATCGGCGCTCATACGGTGGATGGCCCGGGCGATGACCTCCTTGCCCGTGCCGCTCTCCCCCAGCAGCAGCACCGTGGCCCGCGTGGCGGCGGCGCTGCGGGCCCGGGCCAGCACCTCCTGCATGGCGGGGCTGGTGCCGATGAGGCCGAAGGCCAGGGCCTGCGAGGCGCTGAGCTGGGTGGTGTTGCCCGAGCGCGGCCGCAGCCCCGGCATGGGCGGCTCGGGCCCCAGCACGCCCCAGCGCACGCTGCCCAGGGCGCCCCACTCGGAGAGGGCCTTGGAATCCATGGGCGGGGCATCCGCCTTCAACCCGAGAAGGATGGGAAGGGCCGCCACCTCGGCCATCAGGCGGTTCATCTCCGGCGGCGGCCAGGCGCCCTTGGCGCTGATCACCCACAGGTCCGTGTCCTTGGGCGGCAGGGCCGGCGAGGCCCCCCGATCCACCGTCACATCCCACAGCCCCGCCCACCGATGCTCCAGCCCCCCGGTGTCGTCCCCGAGGGTGGACCAGTGAAGGCGTGGCAGCTGGGTCATGGGCTCCTTGGTTGAAATCAGCCTAGAGGCAGGGGCAGGGGGGTCAAGTCAAAAAAATGACCCCGGCATGGTCTGCTTGCCCCTGGGCGTACATTGGAAGGGCCACCCCGGAGGTCCCCATGGCCCTGACGGAATCCACCATGGTCCCGCTCGGCACGACTTGTCCGGACTTCACCTTGCCGGGGGTGGACGGGCGGCTCTGGTCCCTGCGCGACTTCCACTGCCCGGCCCTGCTGGTGGTGGTCATGTGCAACCACTGCCCCTACGTGCAGGCCGTGGACGATCGCCTCAACGCGCTGGCGAAGGCCTACCAGGGGCGCTGCGCGGTGGTGGGGCTCAATGCCAATGACGCGGAGACCTACCCGGAGGACAGCTTCGAGGCCATGCGGGCCCGGGCGGCCGCGAAGGGCTACGTCTTCCCCTACCTCTGGGACGAGGAACAGGTGGTGGCGCGCAGCTTCGGCGCCGTCTGCACGCCGGACTTCTTCCTCTATGACCAGCACCGCCACCTGGTCTACCGGGGCCGCCTGGACGACAACTGGAAGGATGCGGCCCACGTGACCCGGCGGGAGCTGAAGGCCGCCATCGACCGCGTGCTGGCCGGCCAGGAGCCGCTGGAGGTCCAGCATCCGAGCATGGGGTGCAGCATCAAATGGCGGAATCATCGCTGAGGCTCTTCTTCGCGCTGCCGCTCCCGTCGGCGCTGCAGGCATCCCTGGGGCGCTGGCAGGCGGCGCACCCCGGGATCGACCGCTGGTCCCGGCCGGAAGGCCTGCACCTGACCCTGGCCTTCCTGGGCGAGCGCCCGCCGGAGGGCCTGTCCGCCCTCCAAGCCCTGGGCGCCGGGGTCGCCGGCTGCCACCGGGCCTTCCCCCTGGCCACGGCTGGGCTGGGCACCTTCCCTACAGGCCCGCGGGCGCGGGTGCTCTGGCTGGCGCTGGCCCCCAGCCCCATCCTCGAGGCCCTGGCCGCGGACCTGCGCGGGGCCCTGGCGGCGGCGGGCGAAGCCTTCGACGCCAAGCCCTTCCGGGCCCACCTCACGCTGGCGCGGCTCCGGCGGCCCCAGCCCCTGGGAGCGTTCGACGCGCCGCCCCCCGCCACCTTCACGGCGGATCGGCTGGTGCTCTTCGAGAGCGGCCCGCAGGGAAGTTACACGCCCCTGCGGGCCTGGAATCTGCGGACGGTATGATCGAGGTTTTTCCGGAGCCCCGATGCGCCTTGCCGTCCTGCCCGCCCTGCTTGCCACCGCCCTGCCCCTCTCCGCCCAGTGGGACCTGCGCCTGGAGTTGCCGCGACCCACGGGCCAGAACCTGCCCCAGACCCTGATCTCGGGCACGGGCCAGCTGGTGGCAGGGGACTTCGACACGGGCAAAGGCTTCATCGCCACCGTGAACCACCAGATCTTCCAGGTGGGCCCCCTGCTGAAGCTGGAGGGCGGCCTGGAATACTCGCAGTTCAAGGCGGACGGCAGCCTGGCCACGGGCACCACCGCCCAGGGCACCGCCCTGAAGCAGCAGGGCGTGGGGCTGGGGCTCAACGCCCAGGTGTGGGTGCCCTTCGTGGGCCTGGCCGGGGAGATCGGCCTCATCCAGCGCTTCCAGCGCTACACCGTGGACACGGCGGGGGCCTCCAGCGCCAAGGACCTGAGCCGCACCTGGCTGCGGGTGGGGGCCCGCTGGCGCATTCCCAGCGTGCTGGTCCACCCCTATCTGGCCGCCAGCTATCAGCAGCCGGTCAGCAAGGATCACCCCGTGCAGCTCGGCAGCGCCTCGGATCTGGGCGCCTACTTCACCGCCCAGGGCAGCGGCCAGGAGTTCGAGCGGATGTGGACCTTCGGCGTGGGGGTGACCTTCTGATGCGGCGCCTGCCCAATCTCGCCGGGATCCTGGGTGCGGCCGTCGTCCCAGCCCTGGCCGCGACCCTCGCTCTGTCGCTCACCGCCGCCGAGCGGCCCCGCTTGGTGGTGGCCATCTCTGTGGACCAGCTTTCCGCCGAGCTGATGCAGACCTACGGACCCGAGCTGACGGGCGGCCTGGCCCGCCTCATGCGCGAGGGCACCTATTTCACCGAGGCCTACCACGACCACGGCTTCACCGAGACCGGCCCGGGCCACTCCGTGCTGATGTCGGGCCGGTTCCCCGCGCACACGGGCATCATCGAGAACCGCTGGTTCGAGCGCGCGTCCGGCCGCTTCGTCTACTGCGTGGAAAACGGGGAGGGCGGCGGCACCCCCGCCACCTCCACCAACGCCCGCTTCCTGGGCGAGACGCTGGGCGACTGGCTCCAGGCCCAGGCCCCCGGCAGCCGCGCCTTCTCCGTGTCGGGCAAGGACCGCGCGGCCATCCTCATGGCGGGACGCCGGCCCACAGCCGTCTACTGGTTCTCGGGAGCCGCCGGCTTCGTCACCTCGCCGGCCTACGCCGACCGGCTCCCCGCGTGGATGATGACCTTCGACGCCGGCCTGAAGGATCGCTTCGCCACCCGCAGCTGGCTGTGGACGAAGGCGCCCTCCACCCCGGAAGGGCGTGTGGCCACCTGGACCTTCCCCGGCCAGGTCATCCGCAATGGCGCCCTGCCCCGCCTCGTCCAGGGCGCGGGCATGCCCCTCGACAAGGGCTTCGAGGCCCGGTTCCGCAAGTCGCCCTTCCTCGACGAGGTCACCCTGGAAGCCGCGGAGACCCTGATGGAGGCGGAGCACCTGGGCCGGGGCCCCGCCACGGACCTGCTGACCGTGAGCTTCTCGGCCACGGACTACATCGGCCACAGCTACGGGACCCTGGGCACGGAGATGCGCGACCAGGTCCATCGGCTGGACCGCACCCTGGCCCGGCTGCTGGAGGCGGTGCGGCGGCGCGACCCCGGCGCCTGGGTGGTGCTCTGCGCCGACCACGGCGGCATGGACATCCCCGAAGCCCTGTCCGACAACGGGTTCCCCGCCCGGCGCATCGACGTGCCCGTCTTCCTGAAGGAGCTCCGGGAGGCCCTGAAGGTCGCCTTCAGGGTGGACGCCGACCTCGTGGAGGACTCGCCCGAACCGAACGACCTCTACCTGCGGGAGGCCGCCCTCAAGGCCGCCGGGCTGGACCGGAAGGCCGTGATCGCGAAGATCCAGGCCTGGCTGCGCGCCCGGCCCGAGGTGGCCGACGCCTTCACCGCCGAGGAGCTGGCCGCCACGGACCCCGCCGTCACAGGCAGCCCCCGGGACTCCAGCCTCCGCGTCCTCCTGCGCCGCAGCTACGCAGCCGGACGCAGCGGCGATGTGCTCGTGGCCTTCAAGCCCTGGACGGTCTTCGGCGTGCCCCCCACGGAATGGCCCACGGGCCATGGGACCCCCTATGCCTATGACCGGCGGGTTCCGCTGATCTTCTGGGGCCCCTGGAAGGCCGGCGAGCGCCCCGAACCCGTCCGCACCGTGGACCTCGCCCCCACCCTCGCCCGGGAGCTGGGCCTGAGGCCCGGCCCCGTGGACGGGCGCGCGCTGGATCTGCTGCCGAAGCGCTAGGATGCCGGCATGACCCTCTCCCGCGACGCCTCCCTCGTGATCCTCACCGGCGCGGGGATCTCCGCGGAGAGCGGCCTGCGCACCTTCCGGGACGCCAATGGCCTCTGGGAGAACCACCGGGTGGAGGACGTGGCCACGCCCGAGGCCTTCGAGCGAAACCCCGCCCTGGTACACCGCTTCTACAACGAGCGGCGGCGGAGCCTGCCGGGCGTCCAGCCCAATGCCGCGCACCACGCGCTGGCCCGGCTGGAGCGGGAGTGGCCCGGCGAGGTGCTGCTGGTCACGCAGAACGTGGACGACCTCCACGATCGCGCCGGGTCGCGGAACCTGCTCCACATGCACGGCGAGCTGCTCAAGGGCCGCTGCCTGGCCTGCCGGACGGTCCTCTCCTGGCCCGGCGACATGGATGCCGACAGCCGCTGTCCCGTCTGCCGGCGCGGAGGGATGCGCCCCCACATCGTCTGGTTCGGCGAGGTGCCGCTGGAGATGGACCGCATCTTCGACGCCCTGGAGCGCTGCGACCTCTTCGCGGCCATCGGCACCAGCGGCCACGTCTACCCCGCCGCGGGCTTCGTGGCGGCCGTGGGCCCAGGTGCCCGGACGGTGGAGCTCAACCTCGAGCCCAGCCGCGTGGTGGACGCCTTCCGGGAGCATCGCGTAGGCCGGGCCACGGAGCTCGTGCCGGCCTTCGTGGACGAGCTGCTGGGGACCTAGGCTTGGCCCATGGCGCTGAGGATGAGGCCATCCTGGGGATCGCCCTGGCGCCAGATGACGGCCACGTGGCCGCCGGGAGCCAGCACGGCACCCGGATTCTGGATGTCCTTGCGGCTGGGCGTCCCCAGGAGGAGGGGCCGCGCGCTCCAGGCCCGGCCATCGAAGCGCCGCACGCAGACCATGGCCTGGGCGGCCTGGCGCTGGAGCCAGAGGACCACGGCGTGGCCCTCGGGATTGACGGCCAGGGCGTGGGCCTGGCTGTGGCCGGCATCCTCCACCAGCAGGGTGCGCTGCTCGTCCCAGCGCCCCTCGGCGAACCGCTTGGCGTAGAGCTTCATCAGGCCCGCCGCCTCCTGCCGCCACACGAGGTGGGCCCCGCCCCGGGCGTCCATTCCCACCTGGGGCCAGAGGATGGCACGGCCCGAGCTGAGGCGAGGCGCGCGCGTCCACTCGATCCGGCGCGCGTCCAGGTGGCTGGCCTGCAGCGTGCGGATGCCCGCCTCACCCTCCTCCACCCACAGCACGATGGCGTTCCCCCGGGCGTCCACGGCCATCCGGAGGTAGATGGAGCGGCCCTCGGCCACCCGCGTGGGGTGGTCGCTCCAGCAGCGGCCTCCGGGATCGTAGTGGCAGGCCACGATGCGGTTCCCGCCGGCATCCCAGGCCACCAGGCCCTGACCCGCGTCATTGACCGCCAGCTGGGGGAACAGGGGCTCCGACGAGGGATCTCCCAGCGGGATGGGCTGCGGATCCCACCCCCCGTCATCGGCCCGGTACCCGCTGGTGTAGACGCGGTAGGCCCCGGGTGTCCCGTGGCACCAGATGACGTGGATGTTCCCCTGGAGGTCCATGGCGGTGTGCAGGCTGTGCACCTCGCCGGCGGCGGCCTGGAGGGTCATGGGATAGGGCACCCAGGTCTCCTGGCTCCCCAGCATGTGGCGGGCGCAGACCCGGACCTGGTCCCCCTCCTGCTCGTGCCAGACCACCGCCAGTTCGCTGCGGCAGTTCATGGCGATCTCCGGCGCCTGGGCCTGGGTGCGGGCGCTGTCGAGGCGCCGGGGCACCACGTCCCAGCTCCGCTGGGCCCCGTGATAGCGGCAGATGTAGACGCCTTCGTGATCCGCGCTCCGGTGATGCCAGGCGGCCAGGGCGTTCCCCTGGTCGTCCATGGCGATCTGCGGCCGGCCCACCCGGCCCCGGTCCAGAGCCCTCGGCCGCTCCCAGGTGCCGGCGGTGGGCGCGGGCTTCCGGGGCAGCAGTCGACTCAGCAGCGATCGAAACGACACGGGGCGTCTCCGTCCAAGGGCCTGGTTCGGGATGGGATTCTGCGCCCATCCTACTCCCGGGCAGGGCAAAAAATCCCTTCTACCTCGCCACCGGCAGCTCCACGAAGCTGGCCCGGCCGGGCGCGTGCCAGACGCGCTGGGTGGCGCGGCGGTAGTCCTCGGGCCGGGCGAAGAAGATGTTGGGCACGAAGGTCTGGGGGTTGCGCTCGTAGAGGGGGAACCAGGTGGACTGCACCTGCACCATGACGCGGTGGCCCGGCAGGAACACGTGGTTCGCAGCGGGCAGGGCGAACCGGTAGACCAGGGGCTCGTCCGGCTTCAGGGCCTTCGGAGCGTCCCAGCCCTCGCGGTAGCGACCGCGGAAGATGTCGGCCGACACCATGAGCTGGTAGCCGCCCATCTGCGGCTGGGCGGCTACCTCGTCTGGGTAGACGTCGATGACCTTCACCACCCAGTCGGCGTCGGTGCCGGTGGTGGAGGCCACCAGGTTCGCCACGGGCTCTCCGGCGATGCGGAGGGGCTCCTTCAGCGGCTCGGACACGAAGGCCAGCACGTCGGGCCGGCCGGAGGCCTCGCGCTGGTCGTCCGTGAGCCACTGGGGCCAGGTGTGCGACGGATCGTAGCCCACGGGCTGGATGGGCCGGGCCCGGAAGGGCACGGGCTTGGCCGGGTCGGACACATAGGTTTCGTACGAAGCGTCCCCGGCCTTCGGCGCGGTGGTGGCCACCTTCAGCCCCGCCTCCAGGTAGAAGGGCGTGGCGTGGACGGCGGTGCCTTCGCCGGCCACGGGCCAGGCCGGGAGCTTCTTCCAAGTGTTGGTGCCCGTTTCGAAGGCGCTCACCGGCGGAAGATCCGCCTTCGCTCCTCCCTTCAGGTACTGATCGAGGAAGGGCTTCAGGATCTCGCGCCGGAAGTGCAGGGCCGTGTCCTGGCCGAATTTCAGGGGTCCCAGGCTGCTGCCCTCGCCGATCTCGCCGCCGTGGCTCCAGGGGCCCATGGCGAGGAAGAGGTGGTCGCCCGTGGTGTCCTTGGGCTTCAGCGCCTTCCACACTGCCAGGGCGCCGTAGATGTCCTCGGCGTCGTAGAGGCTGTGCACCAGGAGCGTCGGCACCTTCAGCGGCCCCTTCCCGGCCCTGCCCGCGAGGACCTGGTCCATGGCCTGCTGGCGCCAGAAGGCGTCGTAGGCCGGATGCTCGGTGAGCTTGCGCCAGAAGCCCAGCTGCTCCATGCCCCGGCTCGCAGCCAGGGCCCCCGTGGAGCCCGCCCGCAGGAACAGGTCGTAGTCGTCGAAGACATCGGTCCACCACTTCAGGTCGTTCGCGCGGGTGGCCTGCTGTTCGTAGATGTAGCTGAGGTTCTGGGCGCGGAAGGCGCCGTGGTGGAACCAGTCGTCGCCCCGCCAGCCGTCCACCATGGGGTTCATGGGCACGGCCGCCTTCAGGGCCGGGTGCGGGTCCACCAGCGCCATGAGGGGCAGGAAGCCGTCGTACGAGATGCCCAGGATGCCCACGCGGCCGTTGCTCTCCGGCAGGTGCTTCACCAGCCAGTCGATGGTGTCCCAGGTGTCCGTGCTGTGGTCCACCTCCGTGGGATTGAGGGGCCCGCGCAGGGGCCGGTTCATCACGTAGTCGCCCTCGGAGCCGTACTTGCCGCGGATGTCCTGGATCACGCGGATGTAGGCGCCCTCCACGATGAGGTCCGCCACGTTGTCGTAGCCTTGCAGCACCGGCCCCAGGTGCGCGCTGGCGGCGTGGCTGGTCTGCTGGGCGGCGCTGTACGGCGTGCGGGTCAGGAGGATGGGGGCATCCTTCGCGCCCTTGGGCACGAGGATGATCGTCTTCAGCCTCACCCCGTCCCGCATGGGGATCATCACTTCCCGGCGCGTGTGGTCCCAGCTCCCCGAGGCCTCCCTGAACTCGGCGGGCATCTCGCTCGGCAGGCCCGTGCCCTGGGCCATGAGCCCCGCAGCCAGGACCAGCGTGAGCGCCGATGAACCCAGGGATCGCGTGATGGACATGGATGCCTCCAGCGCCTCCCGCAGTCGCCGAGGGCCCGGCGCGAAGGCGCGGAGCAGCGGGTCGGCGGTGGAAGGAGATCGGCCAGTCTAGCCTGGGCGGAGCCGGCAGAGTCTTGGAAGCATCTGCGACAATTTTGCCAACCACAACATTCATCGGATTCCGGAACCGGAACCCGGGCCTGGAGTGCAAACCTCGAGTCGGCCCGCACAATTAGGAGATCCGCGAGTCGCCTGATCGCGCCACCAGGAAATTGCTTGAACGGCCTAGACTATTTCCCGGGGAGGCGGGCATGTCCGATCGGCAGCGCCCTTCAGGCCAGGGGGAGGAGGAGGGGGCTCGTCCCCGGTCCCCCCTTCTGGACTGGGCCTACCTGGACACCTGCCTCCAGCATGGGATCCCCGAGGCGCGCCTCCTCCAGATGGTCGACCTGTTCGAGCGCCGCTTCGCCGAGGATCGCCTCCACCTGCTGGAGGCTCTCGAGGCCGCGGACCTGGCGCGGGTGCGCGCCTCCGCCCACCGCCTGAAGGGCTCCTCGGGGAGCATCGGGCTGGCGACGCTCCGGTCTCGCGCGGCGGCCATCGAAGCGGCCGCGAAGGGTGGTGATCCGGCGGCCTGCCAATCCGCCCTGGAAGGATTCCAGGAGGTCGGGGCCGCCTCCATCCAGGCCTTCCGCGATCACCTCAGGACCCACGCGCCGCAGTGACCCGGCGCTCCGGCGCGGGTCGGCTCCGTCAGCCCCGTGGGCGCCTTTCGAGGGCCCCCTGGACGACCCGCCGGATCTCGTCGGGCCCGCAGTGCCCTTTCAGGAGCACATGGATGAACTCCCCATCCGATTCCACCGACTGGCTGTCCCCGGTGTAGAGGACCACCGGGAAGTCGGCGCCGTAGGCTTCGCGCAGGAGGGGCAGCAGGTCGGCGCCGGCCCCGTCGGGCAGCATGCCGTCCAGGACCGCCAGGCCCCAGCGGCCCTCCGGAATCCGCTGCCGGGCCGCTTCCAGCGTGCTGACGTGATCGACCCTCGCCACGCCTTCCAGGGCGCTGGCCAGCAGCTCGCTCACCACGTCGTCGTCCTCCACATGGAGGACGGCGGCGAGCTGGCCCGACCCTTCGCCGACCGGCCCGGAGAGGCTGGGCGGCACTGGAAGCTCCAGGCAGAAGACCGTGCGCCCGGGCTTGGACTCGAAGGCCAGGGCGCCCCCCATGGACTGGGCGAAGGAGCGGGAGATGGAGAGCCCGAGCCCGCTCCCAGGCTGCTGGTGGGGACCGCCGGCCTGGGAGAACTCCTGGAAGACCCTGGGCTGGAAGGCCGCCGGGATGCCGGGCCCGTGGTCCTCCACCTCCACGGCCCAGCCGGTTCCGGAAGGCCGAACGCGCGTGACCACGGATTCTCCCGGGGGGCTGTACTTCACCGCGTTCGACAGCAGGTTCACCAGGATCTGGATCACCCGGTCGGGATCCGCGTGGACTTCGGCCTCCTGCGGGCAGAGGTGCAGGGGCAGGTGCACGCCGAAGGAGTCGCTGTAGGCCTGGACCATCTCCACGGCCTGGCGGGCCAGGGCCTGGAGGTCGCAGCGCCGCAGCGAGACGGACAGGTAGCCGCGCTTTGCCTGGCCAAGGATGTCATCCACGATGCGGGCGAGGCGCACGGTGTTGGTGTGGGCCATGGCGGCGAATTCCCGGGCCTTCCCGGACAGGCCGTCGGCGCGCTCCTGCTCGAGCATCAGCTCCAGGCTGCTCCGGATGCTGGAGAGGGGCGTCCGCAGCTCGTGGATGACCGTGCGCAGAAAGCGCTCCTGCATGCGCTCATGCTCGCGCCGGGTCGAGATGTTGCGGACGATGCTGAGGACCTGGCCGGGCTCGCAGGGCACGATGCGCGCCTCGAAATCCTCCCCGCGCCCGTCGAGGGTGAGGCGGTATTCGATCGTGCGCGTTTCTCCGGTGTCGAGCACCTCGCCGATGCCCTTGAGGAAGGCCATGGCCTCCCCGGGGGGAAGGACCTCGGAAATGGTGTGGCCTAGCAGCTGCTCGGGAGGCTTGACCAGGTCGTCCGTGGAGCGAGCCACGACCTCCAGGTACGTCCCCTGGCGGTCCTGGCGGAACAGGAAATCCGGCAGGGCCTGAAGCATGAGCTTCAGGTGGGCTTCCCGCTCCAGCGCCTCCGGCGCGGGGGCGGCCGGTTCCGCGGGCCCGACGGGATCCCCGGCCCCCGCGGGGGGATGGATCAGCTCCAGCTCCGCCCAGGCGGCCATGTCCAGCAGGTAGTCCCGGTCCGAGCGCGAGAAGACGCGAGGGGCGCGATCGATCACGCAGAGGGTTCCCACCAGGGCGTTCCCCGGGCCCCGGAGGGGCATGCCCGCGTAGAACCGGATGAAGGGGGGGCCGGCGACCAGGGGATTGTCGGCGAACCGCGCGTCGAGGCGGGCATCCTCCACGACGAAGGGCTCCCAGGCCAGGATGGCGTGGCCGCAGAACGACAGGTCCCGCGGCGCCTCAACCTGGTCGAGCCCCTGGCGGGCTTTGAGCCACAGGCGTGTGGCGTCCACCAGGGCCACGAAGGCGACAGGCGCCCGGAAGAACCGGGCCGCCGCCCGGGCGATGCGGTCGAAACGCTCCTCCCCCGGGGTGTCCAGGAGGCCGAGGCTCCGCACCACCTCCAGACGGAAGGCTTCATCGGGAGGCAGGGGAGGCGGTTGCATGGCGGTGGCCGAAGGACATGATCCTCTGTTTTCCAGGGCCCGGAAAGCCACGGCCCTGCCCCGCCTTTGCGGTACCCTGAAGAAACCCGCGCCAAGCCGCACATTGCTCCGGCCCGCCCGACCCTCTCCTGGATGCCATGTACTCGATTCTGCTCACCGAAGACGATCCGGTCACGGCGATGATGGCCGAGGAGATGCTGAGGACCCGCGGCTGCTCGGTCCACTGGGCCGCCAATGCCTCGGAGACGAGGGACTGCCTCTCACGGACGACCTACGATGCGCTGATCATGGACCTGGGCCTACCGGACGAGGACGGATTCGACCTGCTGCGCGGGCTGTCGTACCAGCACCCCAGCCTGCCCATCCTCGTCATGACCACCCGCGACGACGCGGCTTCCGCCATCCGGGGCCTCCGGTACGGCGCCACGGACTACCTCACCAAGCCGGTCACGCCCGACGTCCTCTTCGAAGGGCTCTCGGCCGCCATCCGGCAGAAGGCGGAGTTCTGGAACCTCCAGGAGAACGAGCGCCAGCGCCAACGCTACTCGGACCTGGGGCAGCTGGCCGCCTCCTTCGCCCACGAAGTCCGGAACCCCCTGGCCTCCATCCGGACCCTCTGCGAGCTCCTGAACCAGGATCTCCAGCCCGGCCCCCAGCTGGAGTGCGTGGAGCGTCTCCAGAAGCTGGCCCTGCGCATCGAATCGCTCATGAAGGTCTTCCTCGACTTCAGCCGCCCCTCGGTGCCCACCCCCAAGGTCCTCGACGTGAAGTCCATGGTGCTCCGATCCATGGAGAGCCTCGAGGGCCGGCTGCGCCCCTTCGGCACCAGCCCCACCCTCTCCGTTCCGCCGGGCGGCCTCACGGTCTACGCGGACGAGGTGCAGACCGTGAGCATCCTCGTGGCGCTCCTGGAGAACGCCCTGGACGCCGTGAAGGATCCCACCCGCATCCGGATCGAGGCGGCCTCCGCGGGAACCCTCCGGGGGCAGACCATGACCCACATCCGCATCTACGACGACGGCCCCGGCATCCCCCCCCAGCTGCTGACCAAGATCTTCTCGCCCTTCTTCTCCACCAAGCCCAAGGGAACCGGGATCGGGCTGGCCATCGCCCACCGCCTGGCCCTGGAGAACCAGGGCAGCCTGGTGGCCACCTCCATCCCCCAGCAGGAGACCTGCCTCCTGCTCTCGCTCCCACGGGAGGCCCCTCGTGCCCAGGGTGCTGCTGACGGAAGATGACGATGACCTGGCCTTCGCCCTCACCGGGCTGCTGAGCCGCCAAGGGTACGAGGTCGAACGCGCCGCCACGGCCGCCCAGGCGAGGAGCTTGGCCGCCAGGGCCCTCCACGACCTGGTGGTGATGGACCTCGGCCTGCCCGACGAGGACGGGCACGATCTGCTCAAAGGCCTCCTGGCCCAGGATCCCACCACGCCCGTCCTCGTCCTTACCGCCCGCGACGAGGCGGCTTCCGCCATCCGGGCCCTCCGCCTCGGCGCGGCGGACTACCTCACCAAGCCGGTGGGAGCCGAGACGCTCTTCTCGAGCCTCTCGGCCGCCCTCGAGCAGAGCACCCTCCGCCGTAGCCTCGAGGCCATGCGGCGCCAGTCGATGGCGGGGGAGGGGATCGTGGGCTCGGCTCCGGCCTTCCAGCGGGCCATGCGGGCCCTCACCCAGGCCGCGGGAGCCGTGCATGCCCCGGTGCTCATCACGGGGGAGACGGGCACCGGCAAGGAGCTGGCCGCCCGCTTCGTCCACCGCGCCAGTCCCCGGAAGGATGGCCCCTTCGTCGTGGTCAACGCGGCCTGCCTGCCCAAGGAGCTGGTGGAATCCGAGCTGTTCGGCCACGAGGCCGGCGCCTTCACGGGCGCCAAGTCGGCCCGCCGGGGCCTGTTCGAGCTGGCCTCCCGGGGCACGCTCTTCCTGGACGAAATCGGGGAGCTCCCCCTGGACCTCCAGCCCAAGCTGCTGCGGGTGCTGGAAGGGCACCCCTTCCGCCGGGTGGGCGGGGAGCGGGAGATCCAGGTGGATGTCCGCATCGTGGCCGCGACCCACCGGGAGCTCTCGGCCTTCGTCGAGGCCGGCCGCTTCCGGGAGGATCTCTACTTCCGCCTCAAGGTCCTGGCCGTGCACCTGCCGTCGCTGCGGGAGCGGCTGGAGGACATTCCGCTCCTGGCGGACTGCTTCCTGGCGAAGTTCCGGGAGAGCATGGGCGCCGCTCCTTCGGGCTGCTCGGCCGAGGCCATGGCGGCCCTGACCCGCTACCGGTGGCCCGGAAACATCCGCGAGCTGCGCAACGTCCTGGAGCGCGCCACCATCCTCACGCCCAGGGCCGAGATCCAGCTGGCGGACCTGCCCTCCGAGATCGCCGGATCCTCCGCGGCCTCCCTGCCGCCCGCGCCCCAGGAGCGCCTGGAGGACACGATGCGGAGCCGGATGGTGGAAGCCTGGGAGGCCTCCGGACGCAACCTCAGCCAGACGGCGAGAACCCTGGGCGTGACCCGGGTGACCCTCCGGTCCTGGCTCCGGAAGGCGGGAGCTTACCCGGTCAAAGACTGATCACCTGGTTAATAAATGATCCGGATCGCCGCTCCGAATTCGACTCCGTTAACATTTAAGTCTAATATTACATTCAATTAATAACATGCGAACACTTGGCCTCCCCATTGCATCCCATTCGACCATGGCCAGTGTCCTGATGGTGGATGACGAAGAGGATCTCCTCTGGTCGGTGTCTCAGCACTTCGCGCGTGAGCGCCCGACCGTGGATTTCAAGATCTGCTC
Organism: Geothrix terrae; assembly: GCF_022808775.1. GTDB lineage: Bacteria > Acidobacteriota > Holophagae > Holophagales > Holophagaceae > Geothrix > Geothrix terrae. The sequence continues at coordinate 122,926 of NZ_JAKZLA010000008.1, read as the reverse complement.
CAACCCCATGGAGGCCCTGTCCCTCCTCCATCGGGAGAAGATCGACGTCCTGATCACCGATTTCCAGATGCCTGTGGTGAACGGCATCGACCTGATGATCCAGGCCCAGAAGATCCAGCCCGACCTCTCCATCATCTTCATCACGGCCTTCGGCAGCCCCCAGATGCGCAAGGAGATCGATCAGCGGGGCGCCTTCGGCTTCGTCGAGAAGCCGTTCGCCCCCAAGGCCCTCATCGAGGAGGTCGATCTCGCCATCCAGTCCAACCAGGGTGGCTTCACCGGCTCCCTGAGCCTGGGGTTCGTGGACCTCGTTCAGCTGTACTCCGCCACCCGGAACACGGGGTGCCTGACCGTGCGGCTGGGCCGGCAGACGGGCCGCGTCTGGCTCAAGGACGGCCAGGTGGTCCACGCGGTCCGGGACCAGGTCACCGGAGCCCAGGCGGTCTACGACCTCATCGCCTGGAAGGGCGGCAACTTCGACATGCAGGAGGGCGCCGAGGCGCCCATGCACTCCATCCGGGAGAGCACGGCCATGGTGCTCCTGGAGGGCCTGAGGCTGCGGGATGAGGCCCTGCGCGCCCCGATCGAGGGTTCCTCCTCTCCGGAGGCCTCCGACCGGATTCCGCCCGTCCTCCAACCGCCCCCCAGGGCCTTCCCGCCTGACCTCCTCCACGAAGACACGCGTCCCAGCCTCGAGCCCTCCGAGGGCAAGGAGCTGACCCCCGCCGGGGCCCAGCTCCTGTTCCACCCCGCTCCGAGCCCTCCGGCCCCCCTGGACACCCCGGAGATCCTCCGCCTCCACGAGGAGGCGCTCCTGATCCACGGCGTGCTGTCCGAACGCATCGCGAGGGCGGCTAAGCTGATCGAGGCGGGCATCCAGGTCCCGGTGTCCACCTTCCAGCAGGAGGCCGACCTCCTGCTGGGGACCGTCCGGCTCCAGTCGGAAAGGCCCGCTCCGACGCCCTCTCCCGCCCGCCACACCGCCCCGGCCGACGATCCCGTGATCCAGTTCCTCCTCGAGCTGGAGGAGCGCTACGCCGGCACTCCGGAAGAGCTGGCCAAGGTCCACGCCATCACCGTCCACCCGGATTCCGTCGAGGTGGGGGGCATCGGGCTGCGGCGCCACAATGAAGTCGCCGCTCCGGACCACCGGGAGGGCATCTACGAGTTCAACGGAAGCACCCTGTTCACCTGGCACGCCGCCATGAAGCTGTTCGGGTCCCGCATCCCCTCGGACGACGAGTGGGGCACGATCTTCGAAGCCATCCCGGGGCTGAGCGACAACAGCCGCCTCGCGAACGGCCAGGCCATCCTCCAGATCCCCTTCGTGGGCCACCGGAACCCTTACGGCGACTTCCTGAACCCGGACGACGAATCCAACCTCTGGTCCTCCACCCCGGACGGCAACGTGAAGGCCCGGTGCTGGTACCTGCTGCGGAACTTCCGCGTGGTCACGCGGTACTCCAACTCGAAGATGTACTCCTTCTCGGTGCGACTCAAAGCCGAGTAGGGGCTGAATAGGGCGCCGAACCGGCTCAGCCCCGCCGTCCCCGCCGCACGGCGTCCAAGATGGCCTTCGGCAGCGCCTGGAGCGGCACCACGGCGTCCACGCCGCCGCGGTCCACCGCCTCCTTGGGCATGCCGTACACCACGCAGGTGGCTTCGTCCTGGGCGAGGTTGTAGGCGCCGGCCCGCTTCATCTCCAGCATGCCGTTGGCGCCGTCATCCCCCATCCCCGTCATGATCACGCCCACCCCATTGGATCCGGCGGCGCGGGCGGCGGAGTGGAACAGGACATCCACGCTCGGGCGGTGGCGGGAGACCAGGGGCCCGTCGCTCACGCGGACGACGTAGCGGCCGCCGGACCGCGCCACCTCCGTGTGGCGGTTCCCGGGCGCGATCAGGGCGCGCCCCACGAGGATCCCGTCGCCGTCCGCCGCCTCCTTCACCTCGATCCTGCAGACCTCGTTGAGCCGCTTGGCGAACGCGGCCGTGAACAGCTCCGGCATGTGCTGGACGACCACGATGCCCGCGCAGTCCACCGGCATGGCGGACAGCAGCTCCCGGAGCGCCTCCGTCCCCCCCGTGGACGCGCCCACCACCACCACCTGGTCCGTGGTGGTCCCCAGCACGGGCGCCCCGGTCTCGAGGGGGGGCCGGTGCTGAGGCGCGGCCCGCCTCCGGCGCAGCCGGGAGTGGGCGGCGGCGCGCACCGTGTCGATGATCTGCATGGCCGACTCGTGCAGGAAATCCCGGACGCCGAGCTTGGGCTTGGTGATGACCGACAGGGCTCCCTCCTCGAGGGCCAGCATGGCCGCCTCCGCCCCCCGGGCGGCCAGGCTCGAGCAGATCACCACGGGCAGGGGATCGTCCTTCATCAGCCGGCGCAGGAAGGTGATGCCGTCCATGCGGGGCATCTCGAGGTCCAGGACGATGACATCCGGGCGCAGGGTCTGCATCTTCTGGAGGGCGAAGATGGGATCCTGCGCGGTCACCACCCGCATGTCCCGCTCCTGGCCCAGGATGGCCGTGAGCGCCTGCCGGACCACGGCCGAATCGTCCACCACCAGGACCTGGATCGGGAGCTGTCCGGGGTTCCGCTGGAGTTCTGGCATCGCGCTCCACCCTGCCTGCGTGGTCCTGGCCTCGCTAAAGAAGTACGTGGCCCGACGCGGCGAGACAAGAGAATACGTACGTCGGAGTTCTTATCGGCGGGCGGACCCGACCCTTGAAATCACGGTCAGCGCAGCCGTGGCAGCCTCTGCCCGCTGAAGTAGGTGGACTGGAGCGGCGCGTAGATGGTGGGTCCCACGCTGCGCGCCTGCTCGGTGAGGCCGTGGAGGCTTTCGGCGTGTCCGAGGAGCAGCAAGCCGCTCGGCGCCAGATGCGCCAGCAGCTCCTCCACCACCCCCGCCTTGGTGGCCGTGTTGAAGTAGATCAGGACGTTCCGGCAGAAGATGATGTCGAACCCGCCGGGGACGGGGTAGGGCCGGCTGTTCAGGTTCATCCGGGAGAAGGAGACCAGCGACCGGATCTCGGGTCCGGCCTTCATCTTGCCCTTCTCGGGGCCCGTCCCTTCGAGCATGAAGGCCTTGAGGTAGGGCGTGGGGATCTCCTCGGCCTTCTCGATGCGCCAGAGCGCGTCCTTGGCCTTCTGCAGCACCCGGGTGGAGATGTCGGTGCCCAGGATCTCGATGGACCAGCCCTCCGAGGCCGGGAGCTGGTCCAGCAGCAGCATGGCGATGGAGTAGGGCTCCTCGCCCGTCGAGCAGGCGGCGCTCCAGACCCGGATGGACCGGGGCCGTCTTCCGGCCTGGGCATCCTCCACCCACCTGGGCAGCACCCGGGTCTTCAGGAATTCGAACTGGTGGGGCTCCCGGAAGAAGTGGGTCTCGTTGGTCGAGATCCGGTCGAGCATCTCGATGCGCTCGGCCTCGTCCTTCTGGACGGCCTTGAAATACTCCCCGTAGCTGGTCATGCCCAGGGCGCGGAGCCGCGCGTGGAGGCGGCCCCCTAGGAGGGCCAGCTTGTGGTCCGCGAGGAAGATCCCGGATTCCCGGTGGATCAGGTCCTGGAAGGCGCGGAACTCCTCCTTCCGGATCGAGTAGTCCCCTGCTGCCTCAGACGCGGGAGAGGCGGGGCGCCGCGGTTGGTCCATGGGTGGGGGTGGCCTTTCAATCGCCCGGCGCGGGTTCCGCGCCTTCCGGCGCCGCCTCCGCGGCCTGCCCTGCGATGGCGGTGACCGAGGAGAGCTCGGACGGGGACAGGGCCTTGTCGATGTCCAGGACCATCACGAACTTCTTCCCGGAGCGCCCCATCCCGAGCAGGTACTCCAGCTTGACCTTGGTCCCGAAGTCGGGCGCAGGCTCGATCTGCTCCTCCGGAAGGTCGACCACCTGGCTGATCGAATCCACGATCACCCCCATGGTCGTCTTGTCCTCGCCCGCGCCCACCTCGACGATCACGACGCAGGTCCGCTTCGTGACTTCCCGCTCGGGAAGCCCGAACTTCAGCGCCAGGTCCACCACGGGCACCACGGCGCCGCGCAGGTTGATCACCCCGCGCACCGTCGGAGGGGCCCCGGGCACCTTGGTGACCGTCCCGTACTCCAGGATCTCCCGGGCCTTCAGGATCCTCACCGCGAACTCCTCGTCCGCGAGGAAGAACGACAGGTACTGGCTTTGATCGTGGTTGGCCAGATCGGCCAGAACGCTCATGTCCATCGCCGCCTCCCTCAGAACCGCTTGAAGTGCTGGTCTTGGCCGAGGCCGACCGCGGGCTTCAAGGTTCTGCCCGCCAGCGGGGCGGGTTCCGGGTGCATGAAGTGGGCGACGGGGGCGTGCCGCGAGACCGTCTCCTCGCCGGTCACCTTGAAGAAGGCCACCAGCTGCTGGAGGGCCTCCGCCTGGGAGGCGAGCTCCTCCGCCGTGGAGGAGAGCTCCTCGGCGGCCGAGGCGTTCCGCTGGGTGACCTGGTCCACCTGGGTCATGGCCTTGTTCATCTGCTTCACGCCGCTGGCCTGCTCGCGCGACGTGGCCGCCACCTCCTGGACCAGCTCGGCGGTCTTGCGGATGGCGGGGACGAGCTCCTTCAGCTGCTCGCCCGACTTGATGGCCACCCCCACACTGCCGCCCGCCACTTCGTTGATCTCCTTGGCCGCACCCTGGCTGCGCTCCGCCAGCTTGCGGACCTCGGTGGCCACCACGGCGAACCCGCGGCCGTGCTCACCGGCCCGCGCCGCCTCGATGGCCGCGTTCAGCGCCAGCAGGTTGGTCTGGTAGGCGATCTCCTCAATGATCGAGATGCGCTCGGCGATCATCTTCATGGCTTCGACGGTCTTCTCCACGCTCTGGCCGCTCTCGTCGGCGTCCCGGGCGCTCTGCATGGCCATCTGCTCGGTCTGGCGGCTGTTGTCGGCGTTCTGCTCGATGGAGCTGCTCAGCTCCTCGAGGCTGGCGGTGGTCTCCTCCACGGACGAGGCCTGTTCGCTGGTCCCCTGGGAGAGCCCCTGCGAGGTGGAGGACACCTGCTGGGCCGCCGAGGCCAGCGCGTTGGCGCCCGTCCTCACCTCTCCGATGGTCTGGGACAGGTTCTCCACCATGCGGTTGAACGCGACGCCCATCTCGGCCAGCTCGTCCTTGCCCGCCACATCGACCTTGTCCCTCAGGTCCCCGTCGGCCATCTTCCGCATGCCCTCGGCCACCCGGAGCAGGGGGACGGAGATGCCCCGGGAGATCCGCCAGGCCACCACCAGCGCCGCGATCACCGAAGCGATCGTGACCACCATGACCATCCGGAGCACAGTCTGGGAGAAACCCTGCATCTGCTGGGCCTTCGCGGTCATCTCCTTCTCATGCCTGGCCATCGCCTTTTCCGAGGTGGCCTCGAGCCGGTGGACGGCATCCTTGAAGGGATCCTCCGCCTTGTTCAGCTCCTGCGAGGTCTTGAACAGGCCCATGTCGATCTGGGGGATGACGCGCTCGAACTCCGTGCTGTAGGTGCCGAGGTCCAGTCGGATCGCCCGGACGGCATCCTTGTCCTCACTGGCCTCGAGCCGCTTCTCGACCTGGTCGAGGGTCTCGACCAGGGAAGCGTGGGTCTCCTTCCACTTCCGGACGTAGCCCTCCCGCTTGGCCGCGTCCTCGAAGTTGAGAAATACATCCTTCTCGTAGCGGCGGAGGTTGAGGGTGTCCGTGCCGATGTTCGTGAAGGATTCAGCGAGTGCGTACTCGTGGCTCAGGATGCCGTTGGCTTCCCGGCTGAGCTGATCGACGGCGTTATTGCCGACCAGGGCCACGGCCACGAGGAGGGCGGCGATGATCCCGAACGCCAGGAACAGCTTCGTCCTGATCTTCAGGTCTCGGATTGAGAGCATGGGGACTCCTTTCTACTTATCAAACGGATGGGAGGATCTGGGTCTGAAGTGGAAATGGCGGATTTTCGGCCGGGGCCGGCTCAGGGCGCCTCGCCGCGGGCTGCGGTGCGGACCACCGCCTCGCGCAGGAGGGCCGGGACGTCCAGGATCATGGCGACCCGGCCGTTGCCCAGGATGGTGGAGCCCGAGATGCCGATGGTCTGCTTGAACAGGTTGCCCAGCGGCTTGATCACGGCCTGGCACTCGCCCTGGAGGTCGTCCACGGCGATCCCCGCTAGGCCCTCGCCATGGCGGACCACGACGATCTTCCGGCGGCCCTCGCCGCCCGTCCCGAAGCGGAAGAGCTCCTGGAGGCCCAGGTAGGGCAGCGGCTCGCCCCTCAGGCTGAGCACGCCGGAACCCTCGGTCTCGCTGCGCTGCTCGGCCGGGAGATCGACACATTCGACCACCGCATCCAGCGGGATGACGTAGGACTCGTCCCCGGCCGTGACCCCGAACCCCTCGATGATGGCGAGCGTCAGCGGGAACCGGAGCGTGAATGTGGTGCCCTGGCCCAGAACGCTCTTCACGGAGATGGTGCCCCGCAGCCGCTCCACGGCGCGCCGCACGATGTCCATGCCGATGCCCCGGCCGGAGAGGTCCGTCACCCGGGTGGCCGTGGAGAACCCGGGCTCGAAGATCAGGGCCTGGAGGTCGGCGTCGCTGAGCCGGTCGACGTCCTCCACACCGCCCCACTTCCGGGCCTGCGCCAGCAGCTTCTCCCGCGCCATCCCGCCGCCGTCGTCGGCGACTTCGATGACTACGAACGCTGATTCGTGCCGGGCCCTCAGGTTGACATGCCCGCAGGGGGGCTTGCCCGCGGCGCGCCGCTCCACCCCGTTCTCGATGCCGTGGTCGATGGCGTTCCTGAGGAGATGGATGAGGGGCTCCCGCAGCTGCTCGACCACGGCGTTGTCCACTTCCACGTCGCTGCCCTCGATGGCGAGGTCGATCTCCTTGCCCGTGTGCAGGGCCAGGTCCCTGACCGCCCGCGTGTACCCCTGGAAGAGGGTGCCGACGGGCACAAGCCGGGCCTGCATCACGTGCTCCTGGAGCTCGCTGAAGAGGCGATCCATGTCCCGGTGAGCGTCCTGGATGGCCGAGGCCTTGGCACCTGCAAGCGTGGCGATCTGGGTGTCCAGGCGGCCGCGACTGATGGCCAGCTCCCCGACCAGGTCCAGCATCCGGTCCAGCTTGGCCACCTTCACCCGGAGGGTCTTGGCCGTGTCCCGGGCCCGGGATCGCCGCTCGGCTCCGATCTGGGGCTCCTGCTGCGCCGTACCGCCCCCATGCGAGGCGCCTTCCAGCTCGTTCAGGAGCTCCCGGGTGCTGGCCGGCATCAGGCTCGGATCCTCGGCCCCCGCCAGGGCCCGGAGGGCGTCCACGGAGCGCAGGAGGATGGTGGCCAGGGCGGGCGTGAAAGGCTGCCCGCCCCCGGAGATCTTCTCCAGCAGGCTCTCCAGCCCGTGGGCGAATTCCGTCATGGCCGTGTAGCCCACCATGGACGCGTCGCCCTTGATGGTGTGGGCGATCCGGAAGATGGTCTTGGCCAGGGCCTTGTCCCCGGGCTGCCGCTCCAGCTCGATCAGAGCCCCCTCGAATTCGTTCAGGTGCTCGCCGGTCTCAGCGAAGAACGTCGCACGGATGGCATTGAGATCGATGTCCATGCGGCCTCCTAGAGCGTTCTCACCAGCACCGCGCCATCCAGGGTCTGGAAGTGGATCTTCCGGCCTCGGGCGCCCTCCACGTCCTCGCTCACCACGCGGATGCCATGGGCGGCGAGCCGTTCCCGGGCCACCTGCACGTTCTTGAGCCCGAGGTGGTTGGCGCCGGGAGCCGCCGATCCCAGCACGCAGGCCCCACCGAAGAGCTTGGCCTGGAGCCGCCCGAGGGATCCGCCCGCCCGGGCCGCGGCGCTGATCAGCATGTCCGTAGCCGAATCGCCGTAGCGCGCGGAATCGGGCTCTCCCGCCGGATGGTGGGCGAGCAGGAAGTGGTTCATGCCCCCGACCCGCGAGACGGGGTCCCAGAGGCAGACCGCCACGCAGGAGCCCAGGATCGTGGTCATGGTGCAGGGCACGAGGGAGACATGCAGGTGCCCGGGGTGCAGGTAGACCGATACACCACCGCTGGCGGCATCCGCCGGGATCCAGCCGGGGGCGGGCAAGTGGGGCATGGGTCTCCTTGGTGCGGTCAAGCGTCGGGGGGTGGCTACTTCCCGCCCTTCACGAATTCCTGAAGCTTCAGCCGGTAGAGGGCCATGGCCGCATTCGCGGCCAGCAGGTCGAAGAGCTCCCGGTCGAGGGGCTCGAGCCCGGACTTCTGGGGCAGCAGGCGGTACATGGCGACGGCTCCCACCGTCTCGTCCCCGACACTCATGACGATGCTGGCCGAGGGCCTGGAGACGTCCAGCTCGTCCATGCTGAGGACCGCCGGGTCCGTCACGTGCATCTTCCGGGACTTCAGGTGGCCGGCCAGTGCCCCGTCGGGACGGGTCATGCTGGCGAGGAAGTCATCGGGCAGCCCCATGGAATCGCAGACCTGCCACCCCCCATGGCCATCGGGCTCCAGCAGGGCGAACTCCTCGCAGCCGACCAGGTTGATGACGATCTCCCGGATGGCGTCCACGAGCTCCGCCCGGTCCAGCGCGCTGTTGAGCCGGTAGCTCGCCACGTAGAGGTTCGCCAGGTTGGTGTTCTGCTGCTCGATGGCCAGCTGCTGCTCGGTGGATTTCTGGTTCGCGTTCACCTGGGCGGTCAGCCGCTCCCGCAGGGCGCTCAGCTCGCTCATCTGCTGGTTGGCGCCGGCCTCCAGCTCCTCGACCCGCTTCTGGAGCGCCACCCGCTCGCATTCGAGGGTGGCGACGAGTTCCCTCAGCCCCTCGTTGTCCTCGCGGAGGCGGCGCTCGTACTCGCGCGTCTCCTCCAGCACGCGGCGGACATAGGATTCTTGGTTGGGTTCGTTGGCCACGGAAGGCTCCAGCAATCGGCTGCGGTTGTTCGGGACCGGGAAGGCTCCGGGCGTCAGGAACCGATGAGGTTGTTGATCTTGCTCAGCAGCTCGGATCCGTTGATGGGCTTGGTGACGTAGTCGTTGCAGCCGACCGTGTAGCCGGTCTCGATGTTCACGCCCTCGCCGCGGGTGGTCACCATGATCACGGGGATGTCCTTGATCTCCTCATGGGCGCGGATCTCCCGCAGGGCGTCGAAGCCGTCCATGCGCGGCATCATCACGTCCATCAGGATCAGGTCGGGGCGCTCCTTCAGCGCCGTCTCGAACCCGGCCTCCCCGTCCCTCGCGATCAGGATGTCGAAGGGGCTGTTCTTGAGGATCATCTGCTCGACCATGAGCACGGTGCTGGAGTCGTCGACGAGCAGTATTTTTTTCCGTTGGGTCATGGGGCCCCTCAACACGAGAAGGACCGGGGCGTCAGGGCGTCCCGGCGCTGTTCGAAAACCGGCAGCTACTACAGCCGGGTTTGCAAATCGGCGGCCAATCCCGATCCGTAATTGCATCGATACATATGATACGAGTTACCAATTAAGGGTCGACGAATCCGGAATCCTGTTCTTAGATCAGAATCTGTCCATGGCGGTCAATGTTTGACCGGTCAGGGTCCTCAGCCCGGTCACCCCGCCCGGAGGCGTTCAACCCATCGCGGCTTCCAGGCGCGTGACCAGGCGCTCCAGGTGGGAGCTGAGGGCGTCGATGGGATCCGGCGTCTCCCGCCGGCCCCGCTCCGAGCGCACCCAGCGCCGCAGGAGGGACAAGGTCTGGGGGTCGCGGACGCCCAGCTTCTTGGTGGACTGGATGAGGATCTTGGTCAGCCGCGTCCGGCCCGGGCCCGCTCCCTGCGATTCCTGCAGCTGCTGGCTGAGGCGGAAGGCCTCCTTCGCCACCATGAGGTCGTGGCTGATGAGGGGCATCCGGGCGTTGATCCGGCCCAGGAATTCCTCCAGGTAGCCGAACAGCTCCTCCACGAGCTCGGTTCCGCTCACCAGCGCGAACTCCAGGTCGCTCTGGGCGTCCAGGATGCGGCCGAAGGCCGCGGTCAGCCGGTCCATTTCGGAGCGGTCGCGGGCCCGGATGAGGAAGAACTCCGGGCTCCGGCGGAAGGCGTTCACGTGGTTGTGGGCCTGGAAGAGCGTAAGCGAAAGCCGCAGGTAGTCCTTCTCGCGGACCTGGGCCCGGAGCCTGGGCAGGAGCCGGGCGAGCTGCTCCCACAGGCGGTAGAGGCGCTGCCGCAGCTGGTCCCCCTCATCCTTCAGCGTGGGGGAATTCGGGAACATGCTCTGCCGCAGTTCCGCCGAGAAGGTCCTCACCAGGTCGGCCATCAGCTGCCGCTGGTGGTTGATGAGGCCGCTCTTCAGGTGGTCCAGGGTGAGCGCCAGGTGGTCGGCGTCCGCCTGGGCCAGGGCCTCATGCAGCAGCTCGTGGATGCTGGTCAGGTCCTGGCTCAGGGTGAACACCGCCTGCTGGAGGAAGGCCGACAGCAGCAGGGTCTCCTCCGTCCCCTTGGGGAGGCCCTCCATGATCTTGCTCCGGCCCAGCTGGTCCCCCAGCCGCGCCAGCTCCCGTTCCACGACGAAGTAGATGGGCACGGCCGCGTAGCGCTCCTGCTCGGTCATGTTCCCCGCGGGCGGGATCGGGTCCACGAGCCCCAGGATGGTCAGGTGGGAGGCCAGGCTGTGGGCGAGCACGCGGTAGGCCTTGGGCTGGGATCCGCGCACCCCCTTGAGGGTGGCCCGGACCTCCTGGGTCAGCATGGATTCCAGCCGCCCGCTGTCATAGCGGGGCAGCGACCAGCCGAGGTGGTTCCAGAGCCAGGTGAGGCTGCCGCGGATCTGTTCCAGGGCCCCCCAGTTGATCCCCTGGTCCAGGGGCCACAGGAGGATCAGGCGGAGGGTGTCGAGCACATGCTGGACCAGCAGCAGGGGCTCGACCCGCGAAAGGGTCTCCCGGGGCACGAAGGTCTCCAGGAGGTCCACCAGCCGGTGGATGGCCTCAATGGGCCGGCCCTCCGCGCCCTGGAGGGCCCGGTTGAGCGCCTTCATGCGGCTGTTGAGCTGGGACACCCGCTCCTCGCCCCCGGGCCCATCCACGAGAACCGCCAGCAGCTCCTTGAAGCTGTCCCGCCGCTCCTGCAGGAAGGCCGCCCAGTCGTCCAGGAGCTGGAAGGGGTCCTCCGGCCCGAAGGAGGTGGCCATGGTCCGGAGGGAGGCGACCAGGTCCAGGAGGTAGACCACCCAGGGTGGTTCCTTGTGGGTATGGAGGACCTCGAGGTGGGCCTCCTGGGCGAGGGCCTTCAGCTCGTTCAGGGCGTGGGACAGGACCAGCCCCATGGCCACGCGGTCCTTCCCCAGCTTCGGACCGGAGAGGTGGTTGAGGAAGACCAGGAACAGGCCCAGGGAGCGCTGGAGCTTCGCCTGCTGGGGCGCCGCGGGTGCGGGCGCGGCCTGACTGGGCCCCGAGTCGAGCAGGGGGCCGAGCTCCCCTTCTGTAAATTGGAGGATCTCCTTCAGCAGCTGGAGATCCTGCTGGGAGAGCGCCTTGCCCCTGACCAGTTTCCGGGCCTGCATCAGGGGGTTGGACTCGCGCTCCACGGAGGACATGGCCAAGAGCATAACCCGCTTCACCAGCCTCTCAGCCCTTCAGCAGCCGGTCCTCCGCCAGGCGCAGCATGTGTTCAGCGGCGAGGACGCCATCCTGGTGGTTCATGCGCTGGAAGTGGCCGCGCAGGTGGCGCAGGGTGCGGGGGATGGCCGGGGCGAAGTGGCACTTGTGGCGGTGCACGAGCTGGTGGCCGAAGGTGCCCAGGGCCTTGAGGTTCCGCTGGAGGGCGCTGAGGTTCAGCTCCTCCAGCAGGGCCTCATGGTTCCAGCCCAGCTCGTTCTGGAGGGGCCCCATCAGGGCGCGCCCGGCCTCCCGGGACCAGTCCCAGTAGCCGTCGTAGAGAATGCTGGCCAGGTCGTAGGTGGCGGCCCCCCGGCGGGCGTCCTGGAAGTCGATGACCACCAGCCGGTCCCCGTGGACCATGAGGTTGCGCACGTGGAAGTCGCGGTGGGCGAAGAAGTGGGCCCGGGTCTCCAGGCTGGCGTGGGCTTCCTCCATCATGCGGTCCAGCCAGCGGGGCGGATCCTTCTGGAGGAAGTCGCGGAAGAAGTTGACGCGGCAGTACTCCCACTCGAAGGCGAACTTGGCCTGGTCGAAGGAGCGGCCCATGAAGAAGGCGTGGGCCGGCGCCCCCAGGGTGAGGGGACCGGCCAGGGTGGCCAGCAGCCAGCCCGCCTGCTCGGCCCACCGGAGCTCCTCCTCGGGATGCTCCACCAGGCGGCGCTCCAGGGAGGTGTCGCCCAGGTCCTCCACCAGCAGGCAGCGGTCCCGGTCGTCGCACTGGAGGATGGTGGGCACCCGCAGCACGGGATCCAGGTAGGCCTGCAGGGCCCGGAACTCGAAGTAGCTGTCGTCCGGCTTGTCGGGGGTGTCCAGGGGATGCAGCACCACCAGCGCCGTCCCCAGTTGGGGATGGGCCACGCGGGTGTACTGGCGCGCTCCGGCATCCCCCGCCAAGGGGCGGGGATCCGACAGGTTCCAGCGCGCCAGGGCGCGGGCGAGGCGAGGGTCCATGCCTTCAGGGTACTCCCAGAGGGCCGCCGGGGCAGGGCGTTCCTCCGGAGGCCCCCCGGCCGGGAAGGGGGGCTCAACGCCGCACGGCCCTTTTCGTAGACACCCCGTTCCCGGAGCCCCCATGCGCCTGCTCGCCTGCCTACTGGCCCTGCTCCTTCCCCTGCGGGCGGAGGACGCCGTGGATGACCTCGTCCGCGGCCACATGGCCCACGCCCACATCCCGGGTGCTGCGGTGGCCATCCTCCGCCATGGCCGGATCGAGAAGCTGGCCGTCTACGGGGTCGCCAGCTTGGAGTCCGGGAGCCCCGTCACGCCCGACACCCCCTTCCAGATCGCCTCCAGCACCAAGCTGTTCACGGGCGTCCTGCTCATGCAGCTGGTGGACGAGGGCAGGCTCCGCCTCGACGCGCCGGTCTCCACCTACCTGGGCGAGGTGCCACCCGCCTGGCGGGCCGTCACCGTGCGGCAGCTGGCCGCCCACGCCTCGGGCCTGAAGCCCGTCATGGCCACGGGCGGACCGGTCACCCTGGAGCAGGTCGTGAAGGGCACCCTGGCCGAGCCCCTGGCCACCGCGCCCGGTGCGGTCTCGGCCTACGGATCCGACGACTTCTCCGTGCTGGCCCTGATCCTGGAGAAGGCCGGCGGCCGCCCCTTCCAGGAGCTGCTGAAGGCGCGCATCTGGCAGCGCATCGGGGCCGCCGGCAGCGCCTTCGAGGACGCCACGGAGGCGGGCCTCACCCGCACGGCCGAGGTGATCCCCGGCCGGGCCTCCGTCTACCAGTGGCAGGGGGACCGCCAGCGCCTCCACTGGTTCCGCTATCCGCCCCACACTTATGCCGCCGGGGGCGCCTTCGTGAGCCTGCGGGACCTGGCCGCCTTCCTCCTGGCCCTGGACCAGGGAAGGCTCCTCGGCGCCGGACGGGAGGCCCTGTGGACGCCCTTCCGCCTGAACGACGGCCGTCCGGCCTCCTTCGGCGCGGCCTGGGTCGTGGGCACCTTGGCGGGGCGGCCTTGGGGCGGCCACAGCGGTGGGCCCGCCCTGGCGGACGTGATCTACCTTCCCCAGGAGCGCCTGGGCGTCATCGTCCTTGCGAACCAGCAGCGGCTCGCCCCGGTTCTGGCCCGGGCCATCGCGGCGCGCCTGCTGGGTTCCGGTCCCCTGGCCCAGGAAGCGGCGCCGACGGATCCGGACCCCGCCCTCACCACCCGCCATGCCGCCCTGATGGCGGCGCTGGTCCAGGGTCGCGCGGAGGCCTCGGCCTTCAGCGGCGAGGCCGCGAAGACCCTGCCCGAAGCCGCCGGTTGGCTGGATCTCCAGCTGCCGCCCTACGGCCCGGTCCAACGGGTGGTCTTCTTCGGCGAGCAGCGGCGGGAGGGGCGGCGCCTCCGGACCTACCGCGCCTTCCACACCTCGGGCGTGGTGGTGGCCTGGACCTTCACGCTGGACGGCGAGGGCCGCGTCGCGGACTTCGACCTGAAGGAGGAGTAGCCCTCAGAGCCCCAGCCGCACCTGATGGCCGCCCTCCTCGAACCAGAGGGCATCCGCGTCCGTGATGGAGGCCAGCGGCGCCGCGCCGGGCCCCAGGACGCAACGGGCCAGCCGCCCCGCCGGGCGGGCCATCGGATGCAGGTAGCAGCCCGGGAGCCGTCCCTCCTGGTCGGGCGCCAAGTCCGCAGCGGCCTCGATGAGGGCCCGGGGAGTCCCCACCTCCCGCCAAGGGAAGGGTTCGACCACTACACCGTGGTGGAAGGGCAGCCGAGGCCTCAGGTCGTTCACCTCGCTGGGCCCCTCCGGCAACAGGGCCAGGGCCTCCGGCGACCAGGCGGCGGCCCCCGTGAAGTGGTAGGGCCCCCAGGGCCCCGACACCCCTTTGGGCAGGACCCGGCCTTCGTGATCCATCCACACGGGGTTCCAGTCCCCGCCGGGATGGGGCACCAGCAGCCAGCTGAGGGTGGCCCTGACCCCGCCGTGGCCCTCGCGGTGGCGCTGCCGCAGCAGGTCGAAAGGCACCTCGTCGGCCCAGATGTCGGCGTTCCACACCAGCAGCTCGGCCGCCACGCGCCCCAGGGCATGGCGCAGGCCCCCGGCGCTCCCCAGCAGCTCCGGCTCGTCGCAGACTTCGATTCCATCCGCCACCGCCCGCAGCCGCTCGGGATGAAGGTGGGCGTTGCAGCCCAGGCACGAGGCGCCAGCGCCGCGGAGGGCTTCGGCGCCCCACTGCAGCAGGGGCTTCCCCCGCAGCGTCCAGGCCGGCTTTGGCAGGCAGGCGCTCAGAGGCCCCATGCGCGTGCCCAGGCCCGCGGCCAGGAGGAACCCATCGAGGGGCTCAGGCATCGGCATCTTCCGCTGCGCCGGGTTCCGCCGGCAGGGGCTTCAGGAGGAACTGTCCGGGGGCCAGGCCCCGCATGGACAGCACACGGATCCGCCAGCCCTGGAGCCGCAGCTCGTCGCCGGGGCGCAGCACGCGGCCCAGGCGCTCCTGGAAGAAGCCGCCCAGGCTCACGGACCCCGCCTCGGCCTGGAGGTCCAGCCCCAGGTGGTCCACCAGCTGCTCCAGCATGACGTCACCCTGGGCCAGCCAGGCCCCGCCGCGGGTCTTCCGGAGCTGGATGGCCTCGCGGTCGAACTCGTCCTGGATCTCGCCCACCAGCTCCTCCAGCACGTCCTCCAGCGTCACCAGGCCGTCCACGCCGCCGTGCTCGTTCACGACCAGGGCCAGGTGCTGCTTGCGCTGCTGGAACTCCAGCAGCAGGCCCTGGATGGGTTTCATTTCCGGCACGAAGAAGGCCGGCCGGGCCAGGGCGCGCAGGTCCACGGGCGCCGGACCGTCCTGCATGGCCCAGAGCAGCTCCTTGAGGTGCACGACGCCCACCACCCGATCCAGGTCGCCCTCCACCAGCGGGATGCGGGTGTGGATGGTGGTGCGGGCCAGGGCCAGGTTGGCCTCCAGATCCTGGTGGAGGTCGAACGACACCACCTGGGCCCGGGGTACGGCGATCTCCTTCACGGTGCGGCGGCTGAAGTCGAAGAGGTTCTCGATGAGCTCCTTGCGGTCGAGGTCCAGGCGCCCCTCCGCCTGGCTGCGCTCGAGCATGCGGCGGAACTCGGCCTCGGAGGGAACCAGGTCCTCCACGCCGGATTCGGGATGGATGCCCACGGCCCGCAGCACCAGGTGGCTCAGACGGATGAGGACCCAGGTCAGGGGGCGCACCAGGCGGGACCAGGCCAGCAGCGGGCCGGCGGTGCGGAGGGCCCAGGGCAGGGCGGCACGGATGGCCAGGCTCCGGGGCACCAGCTCCGCCAGCACCACGTCCAGGGTGGTCATCACCAGCAGGGCGAGGCCGGAGCTCACGGGCACCACCATCGCGGGCCAGGGCAGATGGCCGAACAGGGCGCGGAAGAGGTGGCTGAACAGCCCCTCCCCCACGGCGCCCAGGGCCAGGGCGCAAAGCACGATGCCGGCCTGGATCGAGGAAAGGTGGTGACCCAGCGCGCGATGGACCTCCAGCGCGGAGGCCGCGCGGGAGTCGGCGCCCGCCAGGGCCTCCAGCTGGGTGGGACGCACGCGCACGGCCGCGAATTCCGCCATCACGAAAAAGGCGCTGAGCAGGAGGAGGGCGACGCAGACGAGGGCGGCGAGGAGGGACACCTGGAACCTCAGCCCTTGGCGAGGTCGGATCCCCGCCGCAGGTGGTCCTGGACTTCCCGGAGGAGGGTATCCAGGTTCCGGAGGCGGTCGCGGTGCTCGGAGAGCTGGCCGTAGGCGGCCTGCTTCTCGCGCTCGAGCACCGCGTGGGCCTCCCGCTGTTCCGCCAGCTCCTGCTTCACGCGGGCCAGCTCTGCCTCCTTCTGGTCCATCCCGTTCATCAGCTCCAGCCGCTCGCCGTCGTGCTGGACGAGGGTTTCGTCGAGCTGCTGGCGCAGTCCCGCCACCTGGGACGTGAGCCGGAGGGCCTCCTTCTCGCGCTGCTGGAGCGCCTCCTGGCAGGACTGCAGCTCCTGCTCCCGCTCCTGGGCGCCAGCGACGCTGGCGGCGAGCTTGGCTTCCGCCTGCTTCAGGCGGGCCTTGAGCTCAGTCTGCTCCCGCTCCTGGGCCTGCGTGGCGGCCTTCAGCGCCGCCAGGTCCTTCTGGAGCCGGTCCGAGGTCGCCCGGGCGTCCTCGGCCTCCTGCCGGGCCGCGGCGAGGTCCCGGTCCCTGGCCGCGATTTCATCGAGATTCAGGGTGGCGGCTCCGATGCGCTCATGGAGGTAATCCTCGGCCTCCCGGAGCTGCTGATCCCTCACCCGCAGCTCCTCGCGGAGGGCGACGACCTGCTCCTCCAGCAGGTGGGCGCGGGTGGTGTCAGGGGGCCGTGTGGACCGGCTTTGTTTCGCGGCGGCGGGAACGGGAGGGGGTGGCGGCGGTTCAGGGCTGGGCGGTGGCGGAGCCGGCGGGGCCATCGCGCCTCGCAGGTTGTCCAGCCAGTCGTCGGCCCCCTCCACATCCGCCAGGTCGCCCAGCGGATTGTCCGGATCCACCACGCGCGTGGGCACCAGGGGCGAGAGGGCCGCCACCAGGGCGCTGGGGGCGATGGGCTTGCGCAGATAGAGGTCAGCCCTGCCCTTGAGGCTCTGATGCCTGCGGTACTCCTCTTCCGTGGCCTTGGCGCTGATGAGGGCGATCTTCAACGCGCCCAGGGCCGGTTGCCTGCGGAGGGTCGAGCAGAGCGCATAGCCCTTGTTGTCCGCCACCTCGACACAGATGAGCGCGGCCGCGAAGCCGCCCCGCTCCAGGCGCTCCACCACGCCGTCCGGCGAGCTGGCCACCTCCAGATCGAAGGCCGCCTCCAGGCTGACCTTGTGCTCCTTGAGGAAGCTCCGGTCGCTGTCCACAAGAAGGAGGCGCAGGCCCATGATTGATCCTTACCCTGGTTGAACCTTCGAGTTTACCCTGAACGACCGGAGCCCCGGGTGGACCGGGGCTCCGGATCGGGTCACGGCCAGGTTCAGCGGGGCGGGATGGCCAGGGTGATCTTCTGGGCCCCGTTGGGGCTCTGGATGAAGAGCAGCAGGGTCTTGCCGCCGGCCTTCTTCACCTGGGCGTTGAACTCGGCCAGGTTGTTCACGGGCTGCCGGCCCACCTCGGTGATGACCAGTCCGGGGGCCAGGCCGCGCTCGGCCGCCGGGGAGCGGGGATCCACGGAGGTCACCACCACGCCCTTGAGCCGATGCTTCAGGTCCATGGGCTCCACGGTGAAGCCGTAGGTCTTTTCCAGGTTGATGCCCTTCACCTCACCCTGGGACTTCTGGCCGCTCTCATCCTCGGGCTCCTCGCCGGAATCGCGGCGGCGCTGTTCCTCCAGGGCCTTCCGGTCCCCCAACGTGGCCGTCAGGGTGAGGGTCTTGCCATCGCGCCAGACGCTGAGCTTCACGGTATCGCCCGCCCGGCGGCTGGAGATCATGCTCACCAGCTCGTCCTGGCTACGCACGGGCTGGCCGTCCACCGCGGTGATGACATCCAGGCGCTGCACGCCCGCCTTATCCGCCGCCTGGCCCTTCTCCACGGTGCTCACCACCACACCCTCCTTGGCGCCGAGGGCGTCCTGGTAGGCCTGGTCCAGATCCTGGGGTCCCACCCCCAGGTAGCCGCGGCTCACCGGCTTGCCGCTGCGGAGGTCCTTGATGATGCGGTTCACCTGGCTGATGGGCACGGCGAAGCCGATGTTCTGGCCGGCGGGGTTGATGGCGGTGTTGATGCCGATGACCTCGCCCTTGAGGTTCAGCAGGGGGCCGCCGGAGTTGCCGCGGTTGATGGCGGCATCGGTCTGGAGGAAGGAGCTGACGCCGGTGTCCAGCTTGCGGCCCTTGGCGCTGATGATGCCCTGGGTGACCGTGTGCTCGAGGCCGAAGGGGTTGCCGATGGCCACCACCCACTCGCCGATCTTCAGGGAATCCGACTCACCCAGCTTGGCGAAGGGCAAGTGCGCCGCGTCGATCTTGATGAGGGCGATGTCCAGTTCCTTGTCCTTGCCCAGCACCGTGGCCTTGTAGCTCTTCCCGTCGCTGGTCTTCACCTCCAGGGAATTGTCCGCGGCGCCGCCCATGCTGGCGATGACGTGATAGTTGGTGAGGATCTCGCCTTGTGGGCTGATGATCACGCCGGAGCCGCCGGAGACCGCGCGCTGTTCGTCCTCGCCGCCCCTTGGCGACCGCCGCTGCTGCGGCCCGCCGGGGCCGAAGAAGAAGTCGAAGAAGTCATCGCCCCCGATCTGGGGGTGCTGGAAGCGCTGGTTCTTCACGAAACTGGTATTGGTGATGGCCACCACGGTGGGATTCAGCTTCTCGGCCACCTCCGCGATGGGCGGGAGGCGATCCGCGCCCCGCGCTTCCACCGTCACCGGCTTCTCCTCCTGCGCCTGGGCCTGCCAGCCGTAGCTGAGCCCCATCCCCAAGGCCATGCAGCCGGCCGCGAACGCGGACAACCCCAGGACCTGCTTCATCTGACGATTCATAGACTCCTCACTCCGCCGGATTCCGGCCTGCTTCTTTCGATGACCGCAGTCCCCCGAAGGTTCCCGCTGGCCATCCGGGGCCGCCCCGGATAATCTGAATGGTCCGACGGCGGCTGTAGCTCAGTTGGTTAGAGTACTGGATTGTGATTCCAGGTGTCGTGGGTTCGAGTCCCATCAGCCGCCCCAGATCAGCGCCCCGCGAAGCGGGGCGCCTTCATATTCGGGCGGCTGATGGGCTCGAACCCGCCCCGGCCATGCAGGCGCGGCCGGGATCCAGCGTCGAATGGGACCGCGGTCCCGACCGCCGGGTGGCGGAGCACGCGAAGCGCGCGGAGCCGGCCCCCGGCGAGGAGGGAGTGGCCCAGTGGGCTGTCGGGAGCGGGACCGGCTGACCGCGAAGCGGGATGCGGTTCGAGTCCGCCCCGGTGGGTCGAAGCCCTGGGTGGGGTGCCTGATTGGGACCCGAATTCGGCGAGGCCGTCTGAAACCAGGCTCCGGGCCCGCCCGGCCCGGCTCCACCCCCTTTGGCCACCCTCGCCCGGAGACCCGGCTTGGAGGAGAAGGTATAAACATTTTTTTTAGCCTATTGCTTACAGCTCAAGAGGCATTATTGTTAAATTCCTTCATTCTGAGTACACCATGCATGAAAACACTCCGCAGTCCCCTGACAACGAGGCCAACGAGGCGCCCGGGCCCCTTGGCCTCCTGAAGCGACCGGCCATCCGCCAGGCCTGCAAGCTCATCCTGGACACGGGCGTGGCGGCGCTCGCCTGGGTCGTGGCCACCAGTCTGGTGCGCCAGGACCTCCCAACGTCGTACGGCGTCGCCTCATGGGTGGCCTTCGCCATGGCGGTCAACCTCGCCTTCCGGTACACCAGCCAGCACTTCCGCCTGCTGGGGATCGAGGAGGCCGAATCCTTCATCTTCGGCACCATCGTCATGGTGTCCGTCCTCATCCTGGCATCCGCCTTCAAGGATCGCCTGGGCCTCGACCTCGATTCCCACAACCTTCTCCTGGTCGCGGGGCTCATCACCTGTC
Source organism: Geothrix terrae (assembly GCF_022808775.1). Classification (GTDB taxonomy): domain Bacteria; phylum Acidobacteriota; class Holophagae; order Holophagales; family Holophagaceae; genus Geothrix; species Geothrix terrae. The sequence goes on along the minus strand of NZ_JAKZLA010000008.1, from coordinate 102,854 downwards.
CCATGTGGCTCGCCCTCCGGCTCGTCTTCGTGGCCGGCTACCAGCGCCTGTCACAGCGCAGGTTCGCCACGCGGGATCGGTTGGATCCCGCCGGAAACCACGGGCATGCCATCCACCGGACCCTCATCGTCGGGGCGGGCCGGGCGGGCGCCCTGCTCTGCCAGGAGCTTCGCGCGAACCCCCAGCTCCAATGCGAGGTGGTCGGGTTCGTGGACGACGCCCTCGAAAAGCAGGGGGTCCGGATCCACGGCATCCCCGTCCTCGGGCACAGCCACCTCCTGCCGGTCTTCATCAAGGAGCGCCAGGCCACCCAGGTGATCCTGGCCATGCCGCGCGTGCCCGGCGCCAAGCTGAAGCAGCTGAGCGAGGTGCTCCAGATCCAGGGCGTGCGGGTGAAGACCGTCCCCGGCATCTCGAACCTCATCGGGGACCGCCCCTGGAAGCCCGAGCTCCGGGACATCGCCATCGAGGATCTGCTCCGGCGGGAGCCCGTGACCCTGGACCTCAGCGCCATCAGCCAGGAGGTGGAGGGCTCCGTGGTGCTCATCACGGGCGCGGGCGGCTCCATCGGCAGCGAACTGGCCCGGCAGGTGGCCCCCTTCCGCCCCGGACGCCTGGTGCTGCTCGGGCGGGGGGAGAACAGCCTGTGGGAGGTGGAGCGGGACCTGCGCAAGCAGTTCCCGGGCATGAACCTCGCCGTGGAGCTGTGCGACATCCGGAACCCCCTCCGGCTCCAGCGGGCCTTCGAGTCGTGCAACCCGGCCATCGTCTTCCACGCGGCGGCCCACAAGCATGTCCCCTTCCTCGAGCGGAACCCCGAAGAGGCCATCGAGAACAATATCTTCGGCACCCTCAACGTCCTGAGGGCGGCCCTCGCCGGCGACGTCCGGATCTTCGTCAACATCTCCACGGACAAGGCGGTGAACCCCACGAACGTGCTGGGCGTGTCCAAGCGGATCGCCGAGTCCCTGGTCATGCAGGCGGCGGACGAGGCCCCGGCGGACCGCCGGTTCGTGAGCGTCCGCTTCGGGAACGTCCTCGGCAGCCGGGGCAGCGTGATCCCCCTCTTCCGCGATCAGATCCGGACCGGCGGCCCCCTCACGGTCACCCATCCGGACATGACGCGGTATTTCATGACCATCCCCGAAGCCAGCCAGCTGGTCCTCCAGGCGGGCGTCCTCGGGGAGACGGGGAAGGTCTTCGTCCTCAACATGGGCGAGCCCGTGCGGATCGTGGACATGGCCATGGACATGGCCCGCCTCTCCGGCCTGTCCCCGGGCATCGACATCGACATCCAGTTCACCGGCATGCGGCCCGGGGAGAAGCTCTTCGAGGAGCTCTTCACGGATAGTGAGCACGGGAATGGGGACCCCCAGGCCAAGGTGTTCGAGGCCATGCAGCCCCCTCCCGATCCTTGGCTCCTGGATGTCTCCCTGCAGAAGCTCCGGGATGCCATCCACCTGCCTGAGGGCCAGCGCCAGCGGGAGATGCTCCGCTGCTTCAAGCAGCTCGTGCCCAGCTACCAGCCTTCCTCGCAGGGCCTCGGGCGGTACGCCGAGGCCGCCTCCGGCCCCTCCCCGCCCGTGCTCGAGGAAGTCCCCCTGTTCAACTGACCCTCTGTGATCCCTACCAGATTCCGACCTGGAGGCCCCGCGCCAGGTAGGACCAGAGGGTGGGGTGATATCGCAGCTCCGAGGGCAGGCTGGGCCGGAAGGGTTTGAGGTTCCCGTGAAGCGCGTCCTCCACGGCCTTCACTGCGATGGGGCGGAAGGCGGCCGCCTGCAGGTAGAAGTAGGTTGCGAAGTTGTCCCGGCGGCCGGGCGTGAACCGGGCCTGGTAGATCACATCGCCCGTGTCGACGCCCGCGTCCACGAGGTGGACCGTCACGCCCGCGTGGTCGGGGTCGCCGCTGGCGAGGGCCCAGTATCCGCCGGCCTGCCCGCGGTACTTGGGCGTGATCCCGGAGTGGAAGTTCATCACGGGCACCCGGATGGCGCTGAGGGTCTCCTTCCCGATGATGCGCGTCCCGAAGACGATCACCACCTCCGGCTGGAGCCGGGCCAGGGCGTCCCGGCAGGCCCGGCTGTTCACGGAGCCGATGGGGAGGATGTCACAGACGGGGCTCGGCTGCGGATCGAGGCCGTGCTCCTTGATGATCTCCCGGATGCGGTCGCGGCTGCCCTTGGCGATGAGCCGGTTCAGGACCAGGAATCCGAGCTGGCCCACCACCGTGAGGAGGCCCTGCCGCTTGATCCTGCGCCGGATCTGGGCAGAGCGGCGCTCCTTGTCCTCGGTGAGGACTGTGATGGGCCCGAACCGCTCCGTGAGGGCGTTGATGATGATCCAGGAGTGGGGTGAACCGTTCGTGATCGCGACGATCGCAGCCATGGCGGGTCGATGTTATCACAACAGTTCATGCCGTTACCGATGCCTACGACCCTTGATCCACCCCTTGAATCAATCCAGGCCATTCCAAACCTTATCAAGGGGTGCCAATCTGTCCCTTGAAGCGATCCCGAAGGGAGGCCGTGTGAATTCCGACGGTCCATTTCCGATCCAATCCCGGTCCAATATCCCGCCCCGGCATGGTTTCACCGAATCCCACTCGGAGAACCTGCTGCGGGATTCGGTGCTCATTGCGGCGGCACTCACGGGCGCGCAGGTGGCTTTGGTCATGCAGGACGACATCGGCGCCTGGTACCGTGATGGCAGTGGCCTCACGAGCGAACAGCTTGCGGATCTTGAGCCGGCCCTGTCCCAAGGACCCGACCCCGAATCGAGGGCCCTCCTGCTCGAGAAATACGGGCTTCTGATCGCCGAAGCCCTGCCTCTGGTCGATGAGAGGCACATGGTCATTGGCTCTCTGGGCGTGCTATCACCGGAGCCGTTATCTCTTTCCGAGGTCCAACGGGACGGGCTGAGATTGCTGGCTGAACATATCCAGAGCATCGTGAGCATGGATCGTCAAAGATCCGAATCGCGCACCACACCGCGCTCGCCTTCGGCTGCGTCTTTTGTGCCGGGACTCGTCCATGAGCTCGGCAGCTTCATATTCGGGATCTCGGCGAGCCTGGACGCCTTTGAGGCAAGGTTCGCGGACGTGGGCGGGATGGGTAAGTACGGAGCCAACATCCGGAGAAGTCTGGACCGGATGAGCGCCTTCATCGTGGAGCTGAGGGAATACGGGTACCCACAGGGGCTCTCCTGGACCCTGCTCGCGCTCGAGCCCTTGCTGCGGGAAGCCATCGAGCACAATCTTCCCCTGGCGGCGAAAAACGGCCTTGATCTTCAACTTCACATTGAAGGGTCCTTGCCAGCGGTCAATGCTGACAAGCAGGGCCTGCAGTCGGCTTTCACCCGCATGATTGGACTTGTTCTGCAGCAGGAGGAACCAGGCGGCCACGTGGCACTCGATGTCGCAAGCAGCCATTCGGGAAGCAGGACCGTGGTCACCGGGCACCTGGATTTCCCTGATGCGAAGATGAAAAATGTCGATACGGCCCGCCTGTTCGAACCCTTCTACTTCCGGGTTTCCGGAATGGGCCGGCTCACACTGCCAGGAGCCCGGCGGGTTTTCGAGGCCCACGGAGGGACCCTGACCGCGGGTCCTGGGGCCGAAGGAAGGATGAGGATCAGGTTCACGCTGCCATCGGAATTGTCCTATCCTTTGCGAGCAGCCAGTCAACCTTGAGGGTTCCATGGCGAAGGCGAAGATTCTGGTCGTGGACGATGACGAAGTCATTGTCTTCGCGATTCGGGATTACCTGGAGCTCCGCGGCTTCACCGTGGATGAGGCGGAGACCTGCGCGGAAGCGGAGATCAGGTATCGCGCAGACGTTTATGATGCCGTCACGCTGGATTACTCCCTGCCGGATGGGAACGCCATTGAGCTGCTTCCGAAGCTCAAGGCCATCGATGCCGGAGTCCCCATCATCCTTCTCACCGGGTATGCAAGCATCGAACTCGCCGTTCGAGCCATCCAGCTTGGAGCCGAGCAATTCCTGGTGAAGCCCCTGGATCTTCCCGCCCTTCTTGTGGTGATCGAGCGGGCGCTTGAAAACCAGAAGAACCGTAGAAAGCAGCTGGCTCGTGACTCGGCGGATCAACCCCAGCGCGCGGTGGATCCCTTCATCGGGGAGAGTCTTGCCATCCATGAGCTGGAGGAGCAGGCCCGTCTCGCGGCTGCGACCGAGAGCCCCATTCTCATTCTGGGCGAGACAGGCACAGGGAAGAGCGAACTGGCCCGATGGCTCCACCGAAACAGCTCGAGGGCTTCAGAGCCGATGCTCGAACTCAATTGTGGAGGGCTCAGCAAGGATTTCTTGGAATCAGAGCTATTTGGGCACGAGAAGGGGGCTTTCACAGGGGCAGTCGGGGTCAAGGTCGGCCTGCTTGAAGCCGCCCACCGCGGGACCGTTTTCCTGGATGAAATCGGGGACATGGACATACAGATTCAGCCGAAAGTCCTTAAAGCCCTGGAAGAAAAGCGCTTTCGTCGATTGGGTGGACTCCAGGACCGGAAGGTGGACTTCCGCTTGATCGCCGCCACCCATCAGCCGCTGGATCGGCTTGTCCAGGAGCAGCTCTTCCGGTCGGACCTCTTCTACCGCATCAGTGCCATCCAGATCCATGTGCCCCCACTGCGCGAGCGTGCCGAGGATATCCCCACCTTCGGCCAGGTTCTCCTGAACCGGTTGACCAACGATTGCGGGCGGGAGCCGATGCGTCTCTCCCAGGGGGCACTGATGAAGCTCAAGCATCATTCCTGGCCCGGGAACATCCGCGAGCTCCGCAACGTCCTGGAAAGGGCCTTGATGGGTGCCAAGTCTCCCATGATCGAAGCGCAGAACCTGGATTTCGCCTCCAGTCCCGACAGCAAGGGATCTGTGGGGCTCTCCAACTTGACCCTGAAGGAGCTGGAGCAGCATTACATCATCCAGGTCCTCAATGAGGAGGGTGGACATGTGGATCGGGCTGCCAAGCGGCTCAATATCCCCCGGAGCACCCTCTACCAAAAACTCAAGGCTTACGGACCCGAATCGTCCAGATTCTAGAATTCAGATCCAAAGTTCAGACATGATCCTTTCCAAGGGTTCGTCCCCACTCTGTTTCGTTGTTATTAATACTTGTAACACGCGATTTAACAAGTTGTGATCCGGTCGGTTCGTGGTGGCACCTCCGTTGCTGTTCGTTAGCTGCGGAGGTTCTAATGCAGGTCAGAAAATTTTTCACCACGCTTCAGGGGATGGCCATTGTCGGAATGCTGATTCTGACGGCTGCCTGCTCCGGAGGTGGCGGCAGTAATGGTTCAGGAAATGCAGGCACGACTGCCCCGGCGGATGCCGTGACTGTCGCCCTGGTCGGTGTCCCAGCCGATGTCAATGTCAGCGACACCGTGCCCGTCACGGCCCAGGTCCAGGGGGCCACCAACATGGCCGTGACCTGGACGGTCGACAACATCCCGAACGGCAATAGCGAGGTAGGCACAATCTCCGGCAGCGGGAACGCCGTCACCTACACGGCCCCCACGACGGAAGGCAGCTACATGCTGGCGGCCACCAGCGTCATGGACACCACCAAGTCTGCCAAGACCCAGGTGCATGTCCGCAAAGCCACCAATACCGCTACCGTGACGCTGAGCCCTGCAGGCGCGACCATCAGCACCGGTGCCACGCAGGCCTACTACGCGGCGGTGTCTGGCACCGAAAGCCAGACGATCACCTGGTTCGTGGATAACGTCTCCAACGGCAACGCCACGGTTGGCGCCCTCACGCCCAACGGTGACGGGGCCCACATGCTCTACACGGCTCCGGCAGCAGGTGGCACCCACACGATCAAGGCCGTGGCGACTAACGCATCCAACGCCAGCGTGAGCGGGTCCACCACCGTCACGGTGCAGGGAACCCTCGCCCCTTCCGTGCCACCCGCCATCACGACTCAGCCCCTAAGCATTGCCGTGAACGCGGGCCAAACGGCCACCTTTAGCGTGGTCGCCACGGGCACCGCCACCCTGAGCTATCAGTGGAGCAAGAATGGGACCGCGATCAGCGGCGCCACCTCCGCAAGCTACACCACGCCGGCCACCAGCACCGCGGACAGCGGCGCAGCGTTCACCGTGGTGGTGACCAATGCCGCGGGCAGCGTGACCTCCAGCGCGGCGACCCTCACGGTGAACGCCGTGAATGGTGTCCAGACGGGATGGGCCGGGTTCGGCTATGCCACCACCGGAGGCGCTGGGCAGCAGGTGGTCCACGTCACCAACCTCAACGACTCGGGGCCCGGAAGCTTCCGCGCCGCCGCAGGTTCAAACCGGACCATCGTGTTTGACGTGGCGGGGACGCTTCCCGTATCGAGTCCCATCAACTTCAGCTCATGCTCCAATGTCACCGTTGACGGGACTTCAGCACCAGCTCCGGGCATCACCTTCACCGGTTACCAGATGGTGTTCTCCAGCTGCAACAATATTATCGTTAAGGGGATACGGAATCGATGCGGCATTGCCGGAAGCAATGGCGAGGGCATCCAGTTCCAGCCTGACAACTACAACGTGGTGATCGATCACTGCTCCTTCTCGAACTACGGGGATGAAGGGATCGACATCTGGCACGGGAACCATGACTTCACGATCCAGAACTGCATCATCGGAGCAGGAATGCCGGGGAGTCCCAACTACCCTTGCTTGATCGGTGGTGGTAATTACAACATCACCTTCTACCACAACCTGATCTCGAACGGTTACTACCGCATTCCGGCTATTGGTTGGGATGACGCCAACGGAACCGCCGCTCCTGGGATCTGCGCCGAAGTCATCAACAACGTCGGATGGAAATACTCATCCAACTACGGCATTGAAATCTACTGGGGCGCGAAGGCCAACGTGCTTGGGAACTACATGTATAACGCGGTCAATCCAGGCAATACGGCCGCCGTTCACGTTGACACGAGCAGTGGCGCCCCGGCTCAGTGTTATTCCAGTGGAAACTTCTCAAAGGATGGATCCAGCATTGGCAACAATATGTCCTCTCCATTCCCCGTGCCCTCCGCGGCCCGGATCACGGCGACCAGCGCCCTGGATGGAGCCAACTACGTGAAGGCCAATGCCGGATGTCGCGTGGGTGGACTCGATGCTTATGATCAGGCCCTCATCAACGACTTGAGTTTCTAGGCAAGTCTGGAACCAGCCTCCTTGGTCATCGCGGTGCAGAAGTTTCACCAGATGACCAAGGAGTTGCTGCGTGCGGAAAGACGTTCCATTGTTGCGGATCGCGGCGAGCGGATGCGGCGGCCTTCCACCTGTCGCACCGGACGGAACGGTACGTCCCAGGCCTGCCCTGGGTCCGGTCAGCGCTGCGGTCCGTTCCCCGACAAGGTGTTGCGAGAGACGCCCTCTACGGACGAATCGGAGGAGTTGATCCCGCGGCCCAGGTTGCCCGTCACGGTGTTTCCGCTGATGGTGTTCCCCTTGCAAAGGTACTGGAGGATGCCATCTCCGGCATTGCCCGTGATGGCGTTCCCCGTCAGGGTGCAATGGTCCGCCCCGTTCCGCAGGAGGATGCCGAGGCCGTTCTTCCCCACCCGATTGTTGGTGATCTGCACGCCAGCGCAATTGGAGATCTCGATGCCGGCGCGCGGCGAGGGACTGAGCGTGTGCGCCCCATTGCCTGTGCTCGTGTTGCCATCCACCACAACGCGAGAGATCCAGGCCCGGCCCGTGTGGGCTTGGGGCACTCCGATCTCGAGGCCGTACCCGGCGTTGTCCACGAACGTGCAACCCGTGATGAGGACGTTGTCCACCGTATCGCCGGCGTTGGGTTCGATGTCCAGGCCATCCTCCGGGAGGGTACCCGCGGTGTTCTTGAAGGTGGAATCCCGGACCACGATGCCCTTTCCGCTGGTGATCGACATCCCCTGGCGCCGGTTGTGGTCTGCGGTTACGCCGCAAAAAGTCACCCCTTGGCTGGAGGACACATAAAAACCATCTCCCCAGCACTCCTTGGCAGTGACACCCGCGACCACCACCTGCCGGGCCTGCGCGAGGGAAAGGCCGTGGCCCCACTCACCTCCCTGGCCGGTGTGGCCCGCCCGCTCACCCAGGAGCGTACCGCCGGAGATGGTCACCCGCTCCGCCCTGGAGACCAGGAGGATCGCGGAATGGGCCGAACCATTCGGGATGGCCTTCAAGACGGCCCCAGGAGCAAGGGCCAGCGTCATGTCGCTCCTCAGGCGCACCGATACGAGCGCGTTGACAAGGTAAGTCCCCTTCGGGACGCTCACGGTCCCACCCGTGCCGGCCACCACGTCCACTGCCCGTTGGATGGCCTGGGTATCGTCGGAGATACCGTCGCCCCGGGCCCCCCACTTACCGTCCCGGACATTGATGACCAAGGTGGATTTCGGGGCGGGCACGCACCCTTGGCCAGGCAGACTCGCGGTTCGTCGACCGGGCCCGCCTGCAGCACCGCTGGTGGCACCTAGAAGGCCAGCCAGCAGCGCTCGGAGCAGGGGAGAAGGAGGGTTCATCGCATGCATGGCGGCGACCTGTCGGGAGTCTGTGCGGATGGTAGCCCCGTCCCGACTGCCCATCAAGGCATGTTGAGCTACTCAATTGCTTTATTTCACACGCATGGTGCTAGAATAATCCGATGTTGCATCTGTCTTCTGTGGGGATTTTATGAGGGACGCATTCCTGCCCTTCAGCCCGCCTTCCATCGGGAACGAGGAGCGCGACGAGGTGATGGACACCCTGAGGTCCGACTGGATCACCACGGGTCCGAAAACCAAGGCGTTCGAAACCAAGCTGAAGGACTACTTCGGCGCGCCGGCCGTGGTGGGCTTCAATTCATGCACGGCGGGCCTCCATGTGGGCCTGTTGGCCCTGGGTGTCGGACCCGGTGACGAGGTGCTCGTCCCCTCCATGACCTTCTGCGCCACGGCGAATGTCGTCGAACACGTCGGGGCAAAGCCGATCCTCGTGGATGTATCTCCGGACACCCTCAACATGGACCCGGAAGCCGCGGCCCGGGCCATCACGCCCAGGACGAAGGCCATCCTCCCAGTCCATTACGCCGGGCACCCAGTGGATCTGGACGCCATCTTCGCGCTGGCTGACCGCCACGGCCTCCAGGTCCTGGAGGACGCCGCCCACGCCATCTCCGCCCGCTACCGCGGCCGCTTGGTGGGCTCCCGGTCCAACCTCGCGGCATTCAGTTTCTACGCCACCAAGAACATCACCACCTCGGAGGGCGGCTGTCTGACCGGGGATGCGGCGCTGGTCGAGAAGGCACACATCTACGGCCATCACGGGATGAACCGCGACGCCTGGAAACGCTTCGATCGGAGCGGCTCCTGGTACTACGAGGTCGTCCTGCCAGGGTTCAAGTACAACATGACGGATATCCAGGCGGCGCTCGGCCTCCACCAGCTGGACCGGCTGGTGGGGTTCCAGCGGCGGCGGCGGGAGGTGGTGGCCGCCTACGGGAACCGGCTTGGGCGGCTCACCTGTCTGGAACTCCCCATTGAACGCCCGGAGGTGGAGTCGAGCTGGCACCTCTATGTGCTCCGCCTGCGGCTGGATCAGCTCAGGATCGACCGAAACGCCCTCATCGAAGGCCTCAAGGCACGCAACATCGGGACTTCGGTGCACTACCTCCCCGTGCACATGCACCCGTATTACCGGGAGAAGTATGGCTACCGGACCGAGGATTGTCCCGTGGCCGCGGATGCCTTCAGCCGGATGCTGAGCCTCCCCCTGCATCCAGGGATGACCGATCAGGATGTCTCAGACGTCTGTGAGGCCCTGGAAGACCTCCTCGGTTCGAGCCAGGCCTAGCCATGACGCGGCTTTTCGACTTCCTGAGCGCGATCCTCGGGCTGGTCCTGCTATCTCCCGGTCTGCTCCTCATCGCGGCCCTCATCTGGCTCGTGGATGGCCGCCCGGTCTTCTACCGGCAGGTGCGGGTGGGTCGCGGGGGGCGCCCGTTCCGGATCTGGAAATTCCGGACGATGGTCGTGGACGCGGATCGCATCGGGCGCCCCCTCACCGTGAGCGGAGACCCCCGGGTGACGCGGACGGGAGCCTGGCTGCGGCGCTGGAAAATCGACGAACTCCCGCAACTGATCAACGTGGTCACGGGCGACATGGGGTTCGTGGGCCCCCGGCCCGAAGTCCCACGCTTCGTGGCGCTCTACACCGAAACGCAGCGCCGGGTGCTGGACCTCCGGCCGGGCATCACCGACCTGGCCTCGATCGCCTACCGGAACGAAAGCGATCTGCTGGAGGGCCACGAGGATCCGGAGGCCCACTACATCGGGACGATCCTTCCTGACAAGATCCGGATCAACCTCGACTATGCCGCGAAGGCAGGGGTCTGGCGCAACCTCAAGGTGATCCTGGCCACCCTCGGCCTCCTCGCCCCGGAGCGGGTCTGATACCGGTTCGCGTCCAGGCGTGAAGGATGTGCCCCGAGGCATCCCCTCAGGTCATGGGCCAATGAGGGATCGCCGTCCCCCTCTCGCGGGCCTCCATCAGGGCGGACAGGTGCATGACCCCGATGGGGATCGGCGCCTGCTTGGCATACCCCGCTGGGGTTCGGCGGAAGAGCGTGGTGGTGTAGACGTCGTTCAACACGAAGGTCATCGAGATCTCTCCGATGACCCAGCCCTTCGGCCCCCGCATGAAATCGTAGGCCATGGAGGTGAAGCCATGCCGGTTGCTGATTTCCAGGGCGAGATCGCAGGCCTCCGTGGGCAGATCCTCAGGCTCGACCATCTCCCACAAGCCGCTTCCGCTGGCCCGGAAATCATCGGGCCGGTTCCTTCGGACGAACACCGACAGGAGGTCGGTGCCCAGGGTCGTGATGCGCCAATCCGAATCGGCCTTGATGAATTCCTGAGCATAGATGTACCTGGGACAGGCGTTCAGATACCGGAGTTTCCTCGCCAGCAGGAGGTCCCCTTTCTCCAAGCGCGGCAGGTAATGGAATTTCATCATCACCTTTTCCATGAGGCTCTCCGGTCGGAAGATGCCCTTCAGCAGCTCCAGGGCCGCGGCACGATCCCGCATGCGGACCACACCGCTCGCCGAGGCGCCCATGTGCGTCTTGGCGATCAGTGGGTAGGTCGCCCCGTCCAAGTACGTCCGCGCCTCCTCTTCGCTGAAGCTGATGAAGGTCTCCGGTACCGGGTGGCCGTGGGCCTTCAAGAACAACGTCTCCCGGATCTTGTCGTCGTAGAGCCAGAGCATGAGGGAATTGGGGAAACAGGGGACTCCCATCGCCTCGATGAGCGGAATCATGGTCCGAATCTCCGCCATTTCGCTCGGGTCGCCCATCGTCGGGCGCCACACGAAGAGATCAACGCCTCTCACCGCCTCCATCCAGGCATTGTCATCCACCGGTACGCCGCGCGCTTCCAAGCCGAGCGTGGCGCAGGCCTCTTCGAACTCCCCCCGCCAGTTCGCGGGGACCCGGCGCATTCGATCACTCAGTCCGACGATCATGACTCGCCCTTCATGGCAGTGGATTCCTGGAGTGAGGTCTGGCGCATTCGGTGAGCGCCGTAGGCGCCCGCCACCAGCCCCACGATGAAATAGAAATGCCAATGGAAGGCGATGTTCGCGGTGGTGCAGGCCGTGATGATGCACGGAAGGGCCAGGGCGAAAGGAAGGCCTCCCTCAAGCGCTCGGACACGCCAGGCCTGGCTGAGAAGCAGGCCGCAAACGATCAGGAATGGAATGAGACCGAAGAGTCCCATTTCCACGGCGAACATGGCCATTTGATTGTGAGCCACGATGCCAACGTCGGAATCCCCAGTCCTGGACCGGTGCCCGAGTTCCACGCGGTAATTCTCGGGGCCCAAGCCATACAGCGGGGAGCGGAAGAACTGCTCGATGAGCACCGGCGCCATCCGGGCGCGGTCCTCGCTGCTAATGTCGGCGCTCACCACGCGTTCGGATCGCTTCTCGATGATCGACTTGGCCAGAACTCCGCCCACGATCGCGCCCATGAAGATGACCGACATCAGAATGGCGGGCGGGGACCATCGCGCACGTCGCGTTTCGATGGCCACCATCGTCACGACTCCGATGGCAGCGAGGATGGCAGCCGTGCGTGAGCCCGTCAAAAGAAGACCCAAGATCACGATGATCCCCCCCCCGGCGAACAGCAGCCGTGCCACCCACCCATAGCCCGTGCGAGGTTGGATCACCCGGGCGATGGCAACGACGAAGGCTGTTGCGTAGATGACGCCAAGCACGTTCGCGTTCTGCTCGAATGCGGAAACGCGCTGCGACCCGAGTGCTTCAACGATCGGGCTACCGACCCCGATGCCGAGCAGGTGAAGGACCCCCGCCAAGGTACAACCCAGAACGAAGAAGTCGCAGGCCCGCTTTCTCAGCCGGTCCTCCCTCAGGACGGCCGCCAGGATCCAGGCCCAGAGCATGGGCCGGATCATGTTGCGGGTTGAATCAGCCATCTGGTTCGGGAGGGTCGACAGCAGCGAACCATAGACGTACCGAGTGCCGAACAGAATCCCCATCCAGATGAGGATGGGTGAAAAACCCCGTTTGAGAACCCTCGGCGAAAGCAGGAGACAAGCCCAGAAGAACAGCTGGGTCACGCTCATCAGCGAATACTGACGGTTCGTCATCGGAACGAATACGTTCGTGAAGGGAACGAGGGCGATGGTGATCATCGCCCCCCAGGTCACGAAGGTCCAGGTCCCACGCAATTCATAGTTCTGCCCCGGGCCATCCTTGAACAGCTCCGCGACCCAGGATCGGGCCGAGCTTGGGCCTGGAAGCCCGGTCGCACGGTGTTCCGTCATCCTCGGCCCTCCTCCGGCGGAATCGCCCGATCAATCAAATTATCAAGGGAGGTTCGAAGCGCGCTCCGATGGCTTTCGCAACTGACCAGGTTGTAGATCCTGAGCAAATCCGCCGGGGTCAAGTGGCGGAACAGCCATTCGCGACGGTTCAATCGCTGGAGCCATCTCCCAAATCCGAAAAGCCGCGTCAGGAACCCAGCGCGTCGCTGATCACAGAATGCGTTCCACACCTGGATGTACCGTTCCGGATCCCCCAGCACCTCCGACTGAACCCGCAGCAGCTCCAGAAGGGCCTGAGCCTCCCGTTCGGAGGATCGCCGGATGCCACCTCCAGCGGCGCTCTGCTCGATCGGATGCAAGGACACCTCCGCGGGTTGTCCATCATGGAAGTTGATGACCAGCCCCAGACCCTGGCCGCCCAGCGGACCATGGTCGGCGTAATCGAAGATGAAATTTCCCTGGCCATAGAGGATCGTTCCACCTCGATAGACCTCCATGCATCCGACGCAGTGGGAGTGCTGGCAGACCACGACATCGGCACCTTGCTCCACCAGGAACCGGCAGGTCTCCCTCAACCAGGGCGCCGGGTACTGGAAGCCTTCGGTCCCTCCATGCAGAAGGACCACCAACCGGTCGAACTGACCCCGATGCTCGGCCAAGGTGCGGACGACCCAGATCGGGTCAGCGGGGTTCGCTCCCGGACGCGAACCCGTCGCCAGGCAGCGCTCATCTTCTGCGATGGCCAGGAAGGCGATGCGCACGCCTTTCCGCGTGACGATGAGGGGCTTGCGGGCTTCCGCCAATGACGCGCCGGCTCCGAAGGTGCCGAGATCCGCAGAGGCACAGGTGGCCAAGGTGTCCTTCAGGCCGGCCTCCCCGAAATCCATGATGTGGTTGTTGGCGAGACCTACGGCGCCGAACCCGCTCCGACGCAGGGTCTCCGCGGACCCAGGAAGAGCGCGGAGGTTGGGGCCGGATTTCGGCACCGGCCGACGGCCCCCCTCGGCGAGCGGGCACTCCAAGTTCGCCACAGCGAAGTCGCACCCTCGGATGAGGTCGAGCACATCTCCGAAGATGAGATCGGATTCACCCCTGTCAAAGGGACCTGACATGCGCCCGATCGGGCAGATATCCCCACCGACGAAGACCCGTGCGCCTCCTTCAGCCATGGCTCGCGACTCCTTTGCACCGCTTGCCCAGCAGCCACCAGACGGAAACCGAGACACAGCTGAAGGCCACCAGGGAGACCCCCAGGGAGGAGGCTGCGATTCCTGGAGCTCCCATCCGCTGCATGAAGACCCAGTCGAGGACAGCGTTCAGGATCGCCTGCAGGACCGCGATCGCGGCCAGGATATGGTTGGCGCGCATGGCATTGAGGGCCCGCACCAGCAAGGTTGCGGTGATCGGGATCGGCAGGCGAAGCAGATAGAACATCTGGATTCGGGACACGAGTCCGGTGTCTTGGGCCGAGAACCGGCCTCGCTCGTAGAGGATGGTCGTGATCAGCGTGGACCCTACAGCAAGCAGACAGGCCATGAGGATGCTCAGGGCCCCTACGATGAGAAGGTACTTCCAAAGGGTCCGACGAAATTCCAACCAGTTTTCCTCGCTGGCGAACTGCGAGAACCGCGGCAGCACGGCCGTACCCAAGGCCGCCATTCCCAGGCCGGCGAAGGCCGTGGGGATCTTCATCCCGTAGCTCAATGCGCTGTTGCTCCCAGGGCCGAGCATCGAAGCCATGCCCTGGTCCACCAGCGACATGGAGGTGATCAGGAAGGCCCCGCTGATGGTGGCCCCATATTGCGCGAGGACAGCCCGGACATGCTGAGTCATCCCGTGCCAGTGGGGCAGGAGGGAGTGCCCTCTTCGAAACAGGCTGACGCCCACCACCCCCGCCTCCAAGGCCGCCCCGAGAAGGGTTCCGGCCAACAGGGCGCCAATGCCCCAGACCTTGTAGGCCACCGCCAGGGCGGCCAGGATCGCGAGTGGATTCAGCGCCGGGGCCACGGCCACGATGCCGAACTTCTCGTGCGCGTTGAGGATCGCCCCCCAGGTCGTGGACAACCCCGTCGCCACCACCATGGGCATGGACCAGTAGACCAGTCGCTGAGCCAAGGCCAGCTTTTCGGGCGAGTACCCCGAGGCGATGATAGGCAGCCACCGGGGGGAGGTCAGGGCCACCACCAGGGAGAGGACTGTCAGCAACGCGAGATTGAGCAGCAGCACCGTGGCATAGAGTCGCCCCGCCGAGGCTGGCCCCTCCTTGGTGCGGACATCAATGTAGGTGGGGATCAGAGCTGCATTCAGGGAATTGGAGATGAGGCCGACGGCCACCGAAGGTGCCAGGGTGGCGATCACGAAGGCGTCGAAAGCGTTGGAAGTTCCAAAGGCGGCCGCGACCACCGATTCCTTCACGACGGACACCACCTTGACGCCCACCGCGAAGAACCCAACGGTAAGCACGGCCCGCAACACACCCCGGTTGGCCGCGGCCAAGGGGAGGCGGGCCCAGACTCGTCGCAACGCGACCACCACCATGTAGGAATCCACCTCTAGATTGGGCGTCTCAGGGATCTCAGGTTCTGATTCGACAGGGTGACGAACCCCGTCGAATGCTCAGCCAGTCGACCAGTTCCACCGGTTTTCGTCATGGTTCCATGTTCTCGCTTCCTGTCAAGGCATCATCGTGTTAATAACGTTCACTGTTTCATTCTTTACGCGTTTTTACCAAAAACCTTTGCCACATGATCCGAGGGCTCATCGAGGATGGTCCCTCATCGCCTTGGCATCCGATTCGAGCAGGCGCACCAGGCGGCTGGCGAGCGCCGTGCGAAGCGCGAGGAACCCCCACGACGGGAGTTCAGGCCCCATCCGGGCTTTGACGGCCCGGATCCAGGAAGTGGGGATGACCCGTTTGAGGGCGGCTCTCACCGCTCGGCTGGAGGTCGGCGTAAAGGCGGTGTCCGAGAGGTGCCCGAGGAGGCGGGCCCTCCACGAAGCCGGCAGCAGGACTTCGACAGTCTCGCTTTCGAGTTCCTCACGGAGCCAACGCAGATAGGGTTCCGAATGTATGAAGTCGCTACGGTCGTCGTCGGCGCCCATCGTCGCATAGGGCACCGGCGGGCCCGCGGCCCTCGCGATCTGGCTGAAGGCCGCCTTGCTGGTGCGCAGGTCGTCGGGCATCTGGCGGACGAAGGAGAGCACTTCGCGAGACAGGAGCGGGCTCGCGATCTCCACGAAGGGAGCCTTCACGTCATTCAATGCGGCGAGGCCGACGGGGATCCGGTGGCCATGGTAGAGGCGGTCTCGGTAGGCGGGGATGGATTCGCCGGCTCGGTGCTCCAGCGTTTCTGGGAGCCGCTGCGCGCCATCCGCGAGTTCCTCGGCCTCGGCCTCCGTCAGGAAATCCCCCAGCATGGTCAGGCCCACGGAGGTCCTCGCGTGCTGCACGGTCCTCACGGGGATCCAGCCGAAGCCCTCATCACCCCGGATCACCCCCGAGATTCCGCTCGCCGCGAAGGAAGCCCACATGCGCAGGCCATCCAGGTAGGGAAAGAGCTGGTCCGTGGCGCCCCCGCTGGCGGCCAGGAACTGATCCACGACCGCCGCAGGCGGATCTTCCGATCGTTCCGAGAGCAGGTAGTCATGGGTGAGGCCATAGTGCGAGGCGATCCTCCGGGCGATGAAGGCATCGTTGCCCGGCTGGTGGAGGGAGGACGCGAGTCCCCAGGTCATGGTGGGGGGGCGCGTTCCGGCTTCCACCAGAACCCCAAGGATGAACCGGCTGTCATAGCCTCCCGACAGGGGCAGGGCCCAGCGCGCCGAGGTGAAATCGAATCGTTGGATGGCCGCCCGCATGATCCCCAGCAGTTCCTCCCGGCAGGCCGCGGCGTTCATCGGCCTGGGGCTGAACTCGATCGGGGTGGTGCGAAGGTCCAGGGTCCACCGCTGGCGGTCCAGCACCAGGCAGGCGTTCTGGGGCAGACGGTGAATGCGCCGGTCCCAGCCATCCGAAGGGCCGAGCGTACTCGAGGACAGGAACCACGCAAAGGCGGCCCGGTTGAACTCCAGACTCTCCATAAGAGCGACCAGCGCCCGCTGGGACGTTGAGGCGAGGAAACGGGTCTCCGTGAGGACGTACCAGAGCGTCCTGGATCCCGCGAAATCGCTGCACAGTTCCACTCGCCCGCCATCGGATCGGACCAGGGCGAAGGATCCATCCGGCACCGGGGATCCAGGCTCGTGCCATGCCGGCCACGAACCCGCAAAAGCTCCCAAATGAGCCGAGGTTTCCCTCGCCGTGGCCGCCCCCACGGGCCCCGTTAGGCACAGTGCCTCCTGTGACCCCATCACCACCCGATGGGGGTGGCCGGTCACGTTGGAGGGCGTGATCCGGTCCGCCACACGCCTCAGATCGCCCTCGCTGAGCGCACCCTGGGGACCACGCCAACAGGCAAAGATCACATTGGACATGCCATACCTCCCGCGGGGATCTTCTGGCCTCTGGCCTGCTGGATGGCGCCCTCCCACAGGGCCATGACCCGCTCGCCCGAAAACCGCTGCACCACCTCGCCGGCTCGTGCCGAGAGGCGCGCACGCTCAGCGGGGTCCGACATCAGGGTGACCAGGGCCTCGGCCAAGGCCGAGGGATCCTCGGGGGGCACCAGGCGCCCATTCACGCCGTCCAGAATGATCTCCCTCGCCGCGCCCCCGAAATCTGTGCACACCACAGGAAGCCGGCAGGCCATCGCCTCCACCAGCGCATTCGGGAATCCTTCGGCGCGGGAGGACATGACAAACAGGTCCGCACCACGCAGGACCGCGTAGGGATGCTCGGTCAGGCCCGGGAGGCGGGTGCACCCGGACAGGCCCAGGCTCAGGGCCTGGGCTTCCAGCGCCTTTCGTTCAGGTCCCTCGCCCCAGATCTCCAGAGTCCATCCAGGCACCCGCTCCCGGACCAGGGCGAAGGCCCGCAAGAGGAGGTCGAACCCCTTGACCGGAAACAACCTTCCGATAGCGACGAGACGGTGGGATGAAGCTTTCCCGGGATCCCCCTCCTGAATGGGCGGTGGCGGGGGTACCGGGTTGGGAATGACCAACCCCTTTCTGCGAACCCCGGCGGGGAACCACTCCAGTACCGCCTGCGACTGGAAGACGACGGTGTCGGCTCGGGGATAAGCCAGATCGCGCAGGAGGCCCCAACGCCATCCGAGAGATCGCCTGGAGGGATCCGTACGCTCCGAGATGATGACGGGGATGCCGAGCCCTCGCGATGCCAGGACCGCCAGGATATTGGCCTTGTCGATGAAAGCGATCAACACGTCGGGCTGGGCCTCGCGGATCGCCCTGCGAATGCTGCGGATCCGGCGGAGGTTGTTGAAGAGCCCGGAAAGCAGGGTATGGCTTTCTCCCAACAGGTTCAGAGGTTGAACCTCGATGGCACGGTCCAGGTGGTAGAAAGGCGCCTTCCCCTCATCCTCCATGGTCAGGACCACGACCTGCCTCCCCCTCGCCGACCAGTCATTTGCGAGAAAGGAGAGCACCCGCTCCGCACCGGCGGCTCGAAGGCCCCAGATGAAAAAGCAGATCTTCATGCGCTCCTTCCTCGTGCAGGGGGTAGGGGGCTGGCCGGAGCCAGGGATAGACACGACTATGAAACGTCATTCTATCGATTTTTGACATCCGAATGTATTGTAGATGAAGTCCTGTTGGAGAACCTTGTTCCATGGAAACCGGCAGCCTCCCCAACCGATTGCTGTTCCCGTCTTGGCCATCGAATCCCCGGTGAAGGAGACGACCCGCATGACCGACAGCCGCTACCTGGTGCGTTTCGACGACATCTGTCCGACCATGAATTGGGCCATGTGGGAGGCCATCGAGGCTCGTCTGGTCCAGTTCGGAGTGAAGCCCATCCTGGCGGTGGTGCCCGATAACCGCGACCGCAAATTGATGGTCGACCCCCCCCACGCGGAATTCTGGGCCCATGTCCGTCGATGGCAGGCCATGGGCTACACCATCGCGCTCCACGGGTACCAGCACGTCTACGTGAACAGAAACCCCGGGATGTTGAAGCTGACCCCGCAGAGCGAGTTCGCAGGCCTTCCGCGAGCTGAGCAGGAGGCCAAGCTGAGATCGGGGCTCGCGATCTTCGCTCAGCAGGGCGTCCGGGCCGAGGCCTGGGTGGCCCCTTCCCATTCCTTCGACCGCACCACCGTGGAGATCCTCGCGGACCTCGGCCTGACCCACATCAGCGACGGCCTCTGGCCCCGGCCTTTCACCGAAGCCAACGGGATCACCTGGATACCTCAGCAGCTCTGGGATTTCCAATCCAGGCCCGCGGGCATCTGGACCGTGTGCAACCACCACAACCACTGGACCCCGCAGCGGCTGGAGATGTTTGCCGAATCCCTCCGCACCTATGCGTCCCGCCTGACGGATGTCCCCGCCGTGCTCCAGGACTACGCGGGACGGAGGCTCTCGCTGTCCGACCGCTGGCAAGGATTTTCAGAATACGTCTGGACCCACCGCATCATGGGGCCCCTCTGGACCGCCCGGCGGCATCTGCGCGAACGAAGGGCGATGACCCAATGACCCGGAAAACCCGCGTGCTGTTCCTCATCAATTCCCTCGCGGCAGGCGCCGAGCGACAGCTGACGCAATTGGTGCGGGCGATGGACCGGGATCGGTTCGGCCTCCACATCGCCGTCATCTCCGACCCCGGATACAGGAATCGAGGCGAGTACTGGCCGGAGGTGGCATCGACCTCAGGTGTGACCCTTCACAGCCTCCACAGGCGGCAAGGTCTCCTGGGCTACCTGTGCGCGCGGCGCGTTCAGGTCATCCCGAACGACGACGACGTCTCTCGGTTCAGCCCGAATCCCCGGCCGGGCTTTTGCAACGGAAGCCCCTGGCCTCGATGGTCTTGGACCTCCTTCGAGAGGCACCGGAAATCCACTCAGCCCGCCGCGCAACCTGCCGGGCCCGGATCTCGACACGGTTCAGCGACCAAGCCCTGGCCCGGGACACCGAGAAGGCCTTGCTTGGCCTCCTCTCTGGAGACCTCCTCCTCGTCCAGCCTGTCGGAGCACCCTCGATGAGCACCCACTTCGAAGGCCCACGCTATCTGCTCCGCTTCGACGACATCTGCCCGACCATGGATTGGTCGACCTGGAACGCCGTCGAGGAGATCCTGGTCGCACAGGGTGTGAAGCCGATCCTGGCGGTGGTTCCCGATAATCAGGACCCGAAGCTGATGGTCGATTCGCCGGCACCCGACTTCTGGGATCGGGTGCGTGGTTGGCAGGCGCGGGGATGGGCCATTGGCCTGCACGGGTACCAGCACCTCAGCGTAAATTCGGAATCAGGCATCCTGGGCTTCCCGTCGAAGAGCGAATTCGCCGGCCTGCCCTACGGGGAACAGCTCCACAAACTGAAACTCGGCATGGAGATCTTCGCCCGCGAAGGGGTCCGGCCAGACGCATGGATCGCGCCTTCCCATTCCTTCGACCTGGTCACCGTGGCCGCGCTGAGGGAGCTCGGGATCCGAACCATCAGCGATGGCATGGCCTTCGGTCCCTACCAGGACAACCAGGGAACCGTCTGGATTCCCCAGCAGTACGCGATGATGCGACCCATGCCTTGGGGGGTGTGGACCTTCTGCTACCACCTTGGTCTTCTCTCCGGAGGGGGGATGACCCTCTTCCGGAAGCGGCTGGAGCAGCTGGGGCCGAGAATGATCTCCCTCAGCGAGGCGAGGGCCCTTGGCGGCCGCCGCCTCTCCCCGCTGGACCGGATGGTAGGCCTTTCCCGGAAGATGCTGACCATGACGCGGAGGCAGCGAACGAGGGGGGCGTCGTGACCCGGACTCGAGTCGTATTCCTCATCCCTTCCCTGATCGCGCATGGGGCCGAGCGGCAGCTGTGCGAGCTGGTGCGGGGGATGGACAAGAGCCGGTTCGAGGTTCACATCGTGGTGTTCTATGGCCCCGAAGCGCATGGCGAGAACCATCTGTGGGGCGAGACGGAGGGGATCCCGGACAGCACGTGGTATTGCCTCCATAAGCGGAGGGGCAGTGCGGGGTACCTGACCGCGCTTCCCCGCCTACTGGCCCTGCTGAGGCGGATCCAGCCGGACGTTCTCCATGGGTACATGGACGCCAACTTGCCGGCCCTGCTGCTGGGGCGCCTCCTTGGCAGACCCGTGGCCTGGGGTATCCGCCGCACCAGCAGCGACCTTTCCCTGTTGGATGGCCGATCCCGGTGGCTGCTCAGGATCTCGGCGCGCCTGTCCCGGTTCACGGATCTGATCATCTTCAACTCTGAGGCGGGACGGGTCAGTCATCATGCCATGGGCATGCAAGCGCCCCGGATGCTGGTCATCCCCAACGGATTCGATGTCACCCGATTCGCGCCGGCCTTGCCCAGCGGCCTGAAGCAGCGCCGCGCCTGGAATGTGCCCGCGGAGACGCCGCTCATCGGCATCGTGGGTCGTCTGGAACCGGTGAAGGACCACCCCACCTTCCTGCGCGCGGCTGCGCGGATTGCCCGTGATTGGCCTGGAGCGCGCTTCGTCTGTGTGGGCAGCGGGCCGGCGGGCTATTCGGAGTCCCTGAAGCAACAGGCCGAGTCCCTCGGCCTCCGCGACAGCGTCCTGTGGCCTGGTGCGTGCACAGAGATGCCCGCCGTCTATAACGCCCTGACCGTACTCGCCCTGTCCTCGACCGACGAGGGTTTCCCCAATGTCCTGGGCGAGGCCATGGCTTGCGGCATCCCCTGTGTCTCGACCCGGGCTGGCGATTCCGAGCGGCTGGTGGGCGACCCTGAGGCTGTCGTGGACCCTGGCGATGATCGGGCCCTGGCAGCGGCCATCTCCCACCTCCTGGGAGAACCCGCAGCGTCCCGCGCCGCGAAGGGCCTGGCCCAACGCTCGCGGATGTGCTCGGAATTCAGCACTGAGACGCTCGTCCGCAGAACGGAAGCCGCGCTGGCATCCCTGCGTCGCCTCCCATCGACCCGCCCTTTCCCTGCCGGTGCCTGAATGTACGACATCGTGTTTCTCACTGATCAATTGGGCCGCGGGGGGGCCGAGACTCAACTGGTCCGGATCTGCAAATCCCTGCATCGAAGGGGTTGGAAGGTGGGCGTCCTCTCCCTTTTTCCCGGCAGTGATTTCGACGAGGAACTCCAGGCCGATGGCATCCCCCACCTGTCGTGCGAGCCCCTCCGCGTGCCGAAGAACCATCCTCTCATTCCGATTCGCATGACGCTGCGGCTCATCCGGCAGCTGCGCGCCTGGAAGCCGTCCGTGCTGATCTGCTTCAGCTACCACTCTGACGTCATCGGCCGCGTGTGCGGTCGATTGGCGGGCGTCCCGGTCATCATCGGCTCCCTCCGGACCGCCATCGCCAAGACCTCGCTTCGTGAAAAGGTCTACCGGATCACCGAACCGCTGGTCGATCTGACCGTCTCGAACTCCCAGGCCGGAATCAATTACATGGTTTCGCGGAAGGTCCTCACGCCGAGGAAGACCCTGGTGATTCCAAATGGGATGTTCACCTCGGATTACCCCTCACCCGTTCCCCGAGAGGAGATGAGGGCCGACCTCGGAGTCGCCCCGGAGGCCTTCCTGTGGCTCGCGGTCGGCACGCTCAGTCCGGCGAAGGACTACCCCACCATGCTCGAGGCGGCGGCGCAATGCGCAGTGGCCGACCCCCGATTCCGCCTGGCCATCGCGGGAGGAGGCGAGCGGATCGATGCCCTCCGGGCGGATGCGGAGATGCGCGGACTGGGTCAGGTCGTGCACTTCCTTGGGAAACGTACCGATGTGGCGCGGCTCATGAAGGCAGCGGATGCCTTCGTGCTCTCTTCGGCCTGGGAAGGCCTTCCCAACGCCGTGATGGAGGCGCTGGCATCAGGCCTTCCTGTCGTGGCGACGGATGTCGGGGGGGTCCGGGAGCTGGTAGCCCCCGGCCGCTCCGGGTGGATCGTTCCACCGCGCGACCCGGCAGCCCTGGCGAACCAGATGCTGGCCGCGATGGCCCTGGATGCCCCCGCGCGTGACCGGATGGGTGCGGTCGGACGGGAGCACATGGCCACCGGCTACGACCAGGAACGCATCATCGAACGGTGGGAGGACCTGGTCCGCCATACGTCGGCGGCGGCCCGGAAGCTCTTGCCGAAGCAGGCGCCTACCTTTGTCATCTCATTGGACTTCGAGCTGCTCTGGGGCATCCGCGACAAGCAATCCATCCAGACCTACGGGGACCACATCCTGGGGGAGCGCGAAGCCATCCCGGCCATGCTTGCATTGTTCAAGCGATACGGCATCAAGGCCACCTGGGCAGCGGTGGGCATGACCCTCTTCGACCGCCGCGAGGAGCTCCTCAAGCACTTGCCGGACCTGCGACCCACCTATGATCGCGAGGAGTTGAATCCCTACCTGGCCCTGGACGAGATCGGAGCAGACGAGCGCTCCGACCCCTACCACTTCGGGCTGTCCATGATCCGCCAGATCCTCGACTGCGAGGGCATGGAGCTCGGGAGCCACACCTTCTCCCATTTCTACTGCCTGGAGAGGGGTCAGACCGAGGCCCAGTTCCGCGATGACCTAGAGGCCTCCATTGCCGCCATCCAACGGTTGGGACGCCGCCCGGTCAGCTTCGTGTTCCCCCGGAACCAGTACAACCATGATTACCTGTCCATCTGTGCGGAGGCCGGATTCACCTGCTTCCGTGGCAACGAAAAGGCCTGGATGTACCGCGAGGCCGCCAACGATTCCCTTTCTTCGACCCTGCGGACGACCCGCCTGTTGGACCACTACCTGAACCTTTCCGGTTCCAACGGTTTCACCCCCCATGAAGAGGGGGGGCTGATCAACTGCCCCTCCAGCCGGTTCCTGCGGCCGATCAACCCCTACCTGAAGCCCATGGATGGGTTGCGCCTACGGCGGATCAAGCGCGCCATGGAGGCGTCAGCCGAGGCGGGTGAGTGCTTCCACCTCTGGTGGCACCCCCATAACTTCGGCACCCATCTCAAGGAGAATCTGGCGAATCTGGAGGAACTCCTCCGGTTCCATGTCATCCTGCGCGACCGCCACGGCGTGGTCCCCATGAACATGGGGGAGATCGCCTCCAGGGCCCGGACCAGCCGCAGGTCGGCTCCATCACCAGGTCCCCGAGTTGTCGTAGGAGCGGGTTGATGGGCCGCTCCTCGCAGAACCAGGGTGCCTGGGCAGCCCCCGAAGCCGGGGGGCACGGTGTTTGCCGCTCCCGTTACTTGGGCAATGCCTTGGTGGGGGAGCACGGTCCCAGCCCAAGAGAGCGACCAGTTTCAGAGACCGGCGTCATTCTGATGCCACTCCTCGGCTGCGAAAACATACGCCTGCCGGTTCAGGCCTCGCACGGTTCCGGCGGCCCCTTTCAGGGCCGAGCTGAGCGCGCTCAACCTCCGCGAATCCGTCGCACTGCGGGGCAACACCCAGCCCCTCGGCCCTCGATCTGGGCGAGCTTTGCAGTTTGTACTATTTCAAAAATTCCCATTAGAAATATACACTCGATTGAGAAATAATCGCCTCGGCAATCTCGCCACAGGGCAAACTGAACGGCCATCCAACGCACGTCTCACGGAGTGGAGCATCATGCGCATCGCGGTTGTGGGTCTCGGATACGTAGGACTGCCACTGGCACTCGAGCTCGCGAAGAAATTCCCGAATACGGTAGGGTTCGACATCCAAGCGTCGAAGGTGGCCGAACTCCAGACCGGGGTGGACCGTACCCGGGAAGTGGAATCCGAGGCCCTGAAGAGCACCACGCTGAAGATGACCGCGAATCCCGAAGACATGCGGGGGGCCGACTTCATCATCGTCGCCGTGCCCACGCCCATCGACGGCTGGAACCGGCCGGACCTCACCCCCATGCTCAAGGCCAGCGAAACCGTCGGCAAGGTGCTCGGCAAGGGCGCCATCGTCGTGTACGAATCGACGGTTTTCCCCGGTGTCACCGAGGAAATCTGCGGGCCCGTCCTGGAGCAGTACTCCGGGCTCAAGAGCGGACAGGACTTCAAGCTCGGCTACTCCCCGGAGCGCATCAATCCCGGAGACAAGGTCCACACGGTGGATCAGATCGTAAAGGTGGTTTCGGGCCAGGATGCGGAGACCTGCCAAACCATCGCCAGCGTCTACGGGGCCGTCATCCGCGCGGGGATTCACCAGGCCAATTCCATCAAGGTCGCCGAAACAGCCAAGGTCATCGAAAACACCCAGCGCGACATCAACATCGCGCTCATGAACGAACTGGCCATCATCTGCGAAAAGGTCGGGATCCGGACGGCGGATGTGCTGGCCGCAGCCCGCACCAAGTGGAACTTCCTCCCCTTCAGCCCCGGCCTCGTGGGCGGACACTGCATCGGCGTGGATCCCTACTACCTCACCACCAAGGCCGAGGAGCTGGGCTATCAGCCGCAGGTTATCCTCGCGGGCCGGCGCATCAACGACACCATGGGCGCCTACGTGGCCCAGAAGCTCGTGAAGCTCCTCATCCAGCAGCAGATCCCCGTGAAGACCGCGAAGGTCGGCATCCTCGGCCTCACCTTCAAGGAGAACGTGCACGACATCCGGAACAGCAAGGTGCCCGACATCGTCGAGGAACTCCGCCAGTTCGGGGTCGATCCCCTGGTCCATGATCCGCTGGCCGACCATGAGGCGACCCATGAGGAGTACGGGATCCACCTCTCGCCCTTCGACAGCTTCCGGGATCTCGATGCCCTGGTCTTCGCCGTCAGCCACCAGGTCTTCCTCGCCGGCGGGGCCGCCTCTCTCCGTGCCTGCCTCAAGCCGACCTCCGTGGTCGTGGACGTGAAGTCCTGCTTCCAACCGGCGGACTTCCCGGATCCCATCTCTTACTGGAGCCTGTGATGAGCCTGTACCAGGCACTCTGCGAGGACCTCAGGGTCCACCCGAAGCGGTGGCTCGTGACCGGCGTGGCCGGGTTCATCGGCTCGTCCGTCCTCCAGAAGCTTCTGGAGCTGGACCAGACCGTGGTCGGGCTCGACAACTTCTCCACGGGGAAGCCCTGGAACCTGGAGAACGTGCGCCAGGGGGTCTCCCCGGCGGCGTGGGCGCGGTTCACCTTCATCGAAGGGGACACCCGAGACCTGGACACCTGCCGGCAGGCCTGCGAGGGCCGCGAGGTCGTGCTCCACCAGGCAGCGCTCGGTTCCGTCCCCCGCTCCATCAAGGACCCCATCGCCAGCCACCAGTCCAACGTGGACGGCCTCCTCAACATGCTCGTGGCCGCCCGGGACGCCGGTGTCCGGCGGATGGCCTACGCCTCCTCCAGCTCCGTCTACGGGGACGACGCCGGTCTCCCGAAGGTCGAAGAACGCACCGGGCACCCCCTTTCTCCCTACGCCCTGACCAAGGTCATCGGCGAGCAGTACGCCGCCATCTTCGCCCGGACCTATGGGTTCAAGACCCTCGGCTTCCGCTACTTCAACGTCTTCGGCCCCCGCCAGAATCCCAACGGCCCTTATGCGGCGGTCATGCCCAAGTGGCTCCAGGCCCTGGCCGACGGAGAGACCTGCACCATCCACGGCGACGGCGACACCAGCCGGGACTTCTGCTTTGTGGCCAACGCTGTCCAGGCCAACCTCCTGGCCAGCGTGGCCCCCGAGAGCGCCCTGGGCGAAGTCTTCAACGTCTCCTACGGCGGCACCACGTCCCTGACGAACCTCTACTGGATGATCGTGGAGCGCCTCGCCGCCGTGCATCCCGGGTTCGAGCGGCGGGACCCCCTGTACGGCCCGCCCCGCGAGGGTGACATCCGCCATTCCCAGGCGGATCTCTCCAAGATCCGGGCCCACCTGGGCTATGAACCCACCCATTCCGTGGCCCAGGGGCTGGATGAGCTGGTCCCCTGGTTCGCGGCCCAGGCCGCCCGGCTCTGATGCGGATCGCGGTGCTGGGAGGCGAGGCGAGAGACCTCGTGAACTTCCGCGGCCACCTCATCTCGGAGATGGTCCGGGCGGGGCACGAGGTCTACGGCATCGCCCCAGGCGGCACTCCCGAGATCCGGGCGAGCCTGGAGGCGCTCGGCGCCACGTACGTCCCCATCGTCCTCGACCGCACGGGACTGAACCCCCTCCGGGACCTGGCCAGCCTCGTCCGCCTGCGGAACCTGTTCCGCCGCCTGCGCCTCGAAGCCCTCCTGGCCTACGAGGTGAAGGCCGTGGCCTTCGGGACCCTGGCCGCCCGCCAGGCGGGGGTCCGCCAGCGTTTCGCCATGATCACCGGCCGGGGGACCACGCTGCAGGGCTCCCCCACGGGACTCCGCGAGCGGGCGGTCCGCCGCCTGGTGAAGGCCTTCTACCGCCGCGCCCTGCGACAGTGCCAGGGGGTCCTCTTCCAGAACGAGGACGATCTCGCCTTCTTCCGGAACGAGGGGATGCTGCCGGAGGGCCACCCCTGGCGGATCGTCAACGGCTCCGGCGTGGATCTGGATCACTATGTCCAGTCGCCGCTCCCCCCCGGATCCGTGACCTTTCTCTTCGTGGGACGGTTGCTGCGGGACAAGGGCCTGAACGAGTACGTCCAGGCCTGCCGGACCCTCTCGGACCGGCATCTGGGGGCGCGCTTCCAGATCCTGGGCCCCCTGGACAGCAATCCGAACGCCATCAAGGCGGAGCAGGTCGAGGCCTGGACCCGCGAAGGCATCGTGGAATACCTCGGCGAGACCGGGGATGTCCGCCCGGCCCTGGCCGCCGCCCACGTCCTGGTCCTGCCTTCCTACGGGGAGGGAACGCCCCGCTCCGTGCTCGAGGCCATGTCCATGGGGCGGGCCGTCGTTACCACTGACGCGCCTGGATGCCGGGCCACCGTCCGTGACGGAGGCAACGGGTTCCTGGTGCCGGTGCGGGACAGCGCCGCGCTCGCGGAGGCCCTGTCGAAGCTGGCCTCCGACCGGGATCTCATCGGCCGCTTCGGCGCCGAGGGCCGGCGGATCGCCGAGGCGAAGTACGATGTCCGCCGGGTCTCGGCGGACATCATGGCCTTCATGGGGCTGGGGTGAGGTCGGCGGAACCACCCCGGCCCCTCACTCGTAGCGGTAGTGATAGGCGTAGCGGTAGTGCGTGTAGTTCCCCGCGACTCCGAGCGGCTGGACGTCGTTGAAGACGCACCCCATCAGCGGCAGGTCCTGGCGTTCGAGCTGGGTCAGGCAGGTCCGCAGCTCGTCCAGGGAATGCGAGCCGTACTTCATCACCAGGAGCACCCCGTCGACCCGTGAGCCGATGATGATGGCATCCGTGACCGCCAGCACCGGCGGTGCGTCCAGGATCACGTAGTCGTAGGCCTTCGAGGCCTGGGCCAGGAAGGAGTCGAAGGTCTCCGCCATCAGGAGCTCGGAGGGGTTCATGGGGATGGATCCGGACATCATCAGGGAGAGCCGGGGCACCGCGGTCTTGTGGACCACCGTCTCCCATTCCGCGGTCCGCGCCAGCACATCGGCCAGTCCGCCCGCCCGGTCCTTCGACCAGAACTGACGATGCAGGGCGCCCTTCCGGAGGTCTGCGTCCACCACCAGCACCCGGCTTCCGGACCGGGCCAGCACCGCGGCCAGGTTCCCGGCCACGAAGGACTTGCCGATGTTCGGCGACGGGCCCGTGATCATGATCGTCTGGCAGGAGGCGTGCTTCCGTGAGAAATGGAGGGTGGTGCGCAGGCTGCGGAGACTCTCGGTGGCCAGGTCGTCCGGGTTGAGCGCCGCCAGCAGATGCAGGCCGTCCTCGCCGTTCTGGATGGCCTGGGTGTGGGCCTCCTGGGCCTTGCTGTGAGGAATGGTCACCAGGACCGGCAGCCCGAGCTTGGATTCGACGAGGCGATGGTCCTCGATGCGCGGATTGATGGCCTTGCGGAGGATGGCGAGACCGATGCCGACCAGGAGGCCGAGGAAGGTGTACAGCCCCATGAGCAGGGTCTTCCGGGGTGCCACGGGCTTGGGATCCGCCGTGGCGGAATCCACCACCGTGATGCCCCCCACCTCGCCGGCGCTGGCGATCCGCAGTTGCTGGATGTTGTTCAGGATCGCGGTGTAGAGCTCCGTGTTGACCGCCACCTCGCGGGACAGGCGCACCACCTCCTGCTGGGCTCCCGGCAGGGTGCGGACCTTCGATTCGATCCGCCCGTTCTCCGCTTTGAGCTGGGCGATCTGCTTGTCGAGGGTGGCCACCACGTCGGCGTCCTCCCGGTAGGTCCGGAGGAGTTCCTGGCGCCTCTGTTGGAGCGAGGAGACCTGCGTCTTGAGGTTGGTGCTCTGCTGGAGGTAGGCATCCGCTTCGCGGGCGAGATCCACGGATCCAGTCCGGGTCCGGAACTGGTTGAGCCGGTTCTCCGAATCGTCCAGCTTGGCCTTCACCTGGGGCAACTGCTCCTTGAGGATCTCCAGGGTCTTCATGGTCGTGGAGTTCTTCCCCTCGACCTTGTGGTGGATGTACTGGTCGATGATCTCGTTCAGGATCTTCGCGCCGAGGGCCGGGTTGGTACTGGTGAGGGTCAGCCCCAGCACGTTCGTGAGCTTGCCCTTTTCCGCCACGTCGAGGTTGGCGCGCAGCGAGGAGATCCCGTCGGTCACAGGGCTCCGCTCGACCGTGAAGAGCTGCCCGGGCTTGGCCCGGATGGAGCGGATGACCAGCTTCAGGGGTTCCCCCACGTACGACACGGTCAGAGGCTGGCCCACTTCGCCTTTGCCCAGGGGGGCGCCCTTCGGGGAGTCCAGCTGGAAGGCCCCGTCTCCCAGGGCGCGGAGGCCGAACACCGTTCCGCGCAGATCGTCCGGCACGTCGAACGACTCCAGGTCGATCTTGGGGGCCTCGGGGTTCCCGCGGTTCAGGGCGGCGCCGATGATGGGGAACAGCTTCGGGCGGGCCTTGAGATCGAGGCTGAGCGCCTCCACCGTCCGGCCCAGCACCAGGTTGCTTTGGAGGATCTCGACCTCGCTCGGCGTGTCGGAAGGCGCGGAGAGCAGGCCCTCCATCTTCGCGAAGGCCGGGTCTGACGGGCCTGTCCGCTTGGCCTGGACCTGCAGCAGGGCCTGGACCTGGTAAACCGGGGCCGCCTGCCAGACGTACAGGCCGCCCAGCCCGACGAACACGACGAGCGCCGTGAGGATGAGGAGCTTCCCCTCCCAGAGGTTGGCGAGCCATTCGGTGATCCCCATCTCCTCGGGCTCGTGCAACCGCCCCAGGGGCCGAGGGCGGGGCTCCTCCGGATCCAGCCGGGGGGGTCGAATGCCGGTGGCGAGGGGACTGTTCATGCAGACCTCTGCTCATGTGCCAAGCGGGGCAGCCAGTCTGACACGGATAGGCGGATGTTCTCACAGGCTGTGCGGAAAGCCTCGGAACCCTGGCGGAAGGGATCCGGGATCTCCCGGGCCCCCTCCGGGCGCCAGTGCCCCAAGAGGAAGATCCGGCCGAGGAGGCTGGGAGTCATTTTTTCACACCAGGCTTTCTGAGGAAGGTCCATCACCAGGACGAGGTCGGCCGCCAGCAGCATCTCTTCGGTCAGCTGCCGGCCCGCATGGCTGGAGACATCCAGGCCCGACTCCGCCATCAGCCGGGACACCTCGGGATCCACCGGGAGGCCCTCCAGGGCGTTCAACCCGGCGGACGCCACCTGGATGTCCGGAGCCAGGGCGGCGCGCAGCATCGCCTCGGCCATGGGGCCCCTGCAGTGGTTGCCTTCACAAATGACGAGGATGCGGTGAATGGCGGGGGTACAACCAGTCTTCATGGCCTTGAGTTCGACGAGGAGCCCAGGTACTTGGCGCTCACGGCGGTCTGCAGCAGGCCGCTGTAGGCCGGCAGGATGAGGTTCACGACCTGGCCCCAGCGCACCACCGTGCCCTTGTCCACGTAGACGATGTCCCGGGGCCGCAGCGGGAACCGGTCCGCGAGGATCATGGCCGTCGGATTGCGGGCGTCCAGGTGGAAGACATCCACCGCATTGAGCGAGGAACCCTGGCGGATCACGTAGATGCACCTGGGGTCCGCGGTCTGCCCCTGGATGCCGCCCGAGTCCTGGATGGCCTTTGCGAGCGAGAGATGGCCGTGGACCAGGGGCGTCGTCCCGGGTCTCAGGAGCTCACCCATCATGTAGATGGGGGCATCGTTCAGGTGCGGCACCTGGAGCGAATCCCCGTTCTGCAGCAGGATCTGGCTCACCCGGTTGCCCTGGGAAAGCAGGGCCTGGAAATCCAGGGTCCAGGTCTTCTGGCCCCGGGAGAGGAGAAGGCGGCTGTCATCGGCCGTGGGGAGGAGTCCGCCGGCGCGGTTCAGGGCCTCGGTCAGGGTGAGCGGCACATCGTTGACGGGATAGACGCCCGGATTCCGGACCTCTCCGCCCAGATAGACCTTCTGCGATCGGTAGGCGATCACCTTCACGTCCACCTGCGGGTTCTGCAGCACCTTGTTCAGGAGCGCGGCGAGCTTGTCCCGGACCTGGCCCACGGAAAGGCCCGCGACATGGAACTTCCCGACATAGGGGAAGAACAGGTCGCCGCGTTCATCCACCACGGTGCCGGCGGCGGTGTCCTGCCGGTACTGACCCAGGGGAAGGGTGATCTCGGGGTGATCCCAGACGGTGACCAGCAGGATGTCCTGGGGGCCGACCAGGTAGATTGGGGGATTCTGCATGAGCAGACCCTCCAGCGCGAGCGGCTCGCCGGCCGGCCGCTCCTGGGCCTGGACGGCCGTGAGGTTCAGCGGCTGCAGGGAGACCGTGAGACCTTCAACCCGGGTGGTTTCCGGCCGGGAGGGTTGCTCCCGCAGTTTCATGCCCGGCGCCCGGCATGCGCTGAGCAGCAGGATCGCGCCCAGGGCGGCTCCCAAAGCGACCGTCGGAGTGGCTCCCGGAGCGGCTTTGGCCCGGGGACGCATCCCCATCTCCCGGCCTGGAACCGCGGAATGGCGCGGCGCGGCGGGTGCTGAACCGACGGTTTGAATCCGAGCACTAGACGGGTCTTGTGGACACACGGCAGTCTCCGAGAGGAGCTGATAGATATATCGCTATTTACCACAAGCTCGCAAGGAAAATCAGCACGCTTGCGCAAGTTGGTCGATGATATGGTTCGCATCCAGAGGCCCTCCATGCAGCCCCTCCCCCTTCCACCCCCAGGCCCCGGAATCCGATGGCGCCGACAGGCCGGATCCGCTCCCCGCGGAGTCAACCTGCCACCTAAGTGGAAGGGCATGTTTGGGGGCCTGGCGATCGGCGGGGGACTCCTCCTGTGCACCTGCCACGGGGGTGGATCCGGAGCGGCGGGGGGGGTCGAGCCGCCGGCGGCGAGCTGCACCCCCACGCCCGCATCCTCCCGGGTCGTGAACGTCAAGGAGGCGCCCTACGGCGCCAAGAGCGACGGAACCACCGATGACACGGCCGCCCTGCAGAAGGCCATCGATGCCGTCGGCGGCACCGGGGGCACCGTCTCGGTCCCGGCGGGAACCTACCGGGTGGATGCCCTCACCTCCCTGCTCCTGAGGAGCGGCATGACCCTCTCCCTCGACAGCGGCGCCATCCTGGCCGCCATCCCGAACGGCGCGGACAACTACACCATCCTGCGCGTGTCCGGGGTCTCGAACGTGAACATCCTGGGCGGCACCCTCCTGGGCGAGCGCAGCGCCCACACGGGCACCACCGGCGAGCAGGGCATGGGACTCCGGATCACGGGCGGCGCCCAGCACATCGCCGTGGTGGGGGTCACCGCGAGGGAATGCTGGGGCGACGGGTTCATGGTCGCCGATGCCAGCGACGTGACCCTCTGCCACGTCACCGCGGACCACAACCGCCGCCAGGGGCTCTCCATCACCGGGGGGAACGGCGTCATCGTCCGGGATTCCCGCTTCGCCAACACCGGCGGCACCCTTCCCGAGGACGGCCTCGACATCGAGCCGAACAGCGGCCAGACGGTCAACAACGTGCTGATCACGGGTTGCGTCTTCACGAACAACGCGGGCGACGGCATCGAGGTGGGGGTGCCCATCGCCTATTCCGGCCTGGCCTTCATCTACAACGTGGTGATCGAGAGCAACACCATGAGCGGCAATGGCGCGAGCAGCCTCAGCTCGGGCCCCCGCAGCGGCCTTGAGGTCTCCAACACCGGCGGCCATGTCGTGAAGAACAGCACCGTCCAGGGCAATGCCGGCTTCGGCATCTACCTGAGGAACGGGGTCACGGGCACGACCGTCACCCGCAACACCGTGACGCAGAACCGCCTGAACGGCATCCTCGAGTACCTGTCCTCGGGCAACACCATCACGGAGAACGCCCTCTCTGGCAACGGAGTGCCGCCCTGATGCCGCCGCGATCCACGCACGGCCCGCAAAGCGCTCCGGGCCGATCCTCGAACGACCTCCAGGAGAGACCTTTGATTCAGGAAGCGGTCCACGATACCTCGCACCAACAGGAGGGACATCAGACCGGACCCGCCACCGTCTGTTCCGCCCAAAGCAGCGGAAACCTCGTCCGATTCTGGGAGCTGCGGGGACGGCCCGTGTTCGAGATGCACGGCATCTGGTGGGGACACCACCGGGGGCCCTTCTACACCAGCCTCCCCTTCCAGCTGAAGGCGGACGTCGGGCCCGACGAGGCCAGGGAGATCCTCAGCCGCGCCCGCATCCCGGGACTGTGCTTCCCCTCGGACCGGCCCGGCCTCCCCGCCGGCCACTATGTCATCCGCCCGGAGGGCTACGGCCTGGCGGCCGTCAACCGCAAGCAGCGCGGCCACGTGACGCGCGGGCTCGAGGCCTGCGAGCTCCGGACCCTCGGCGCGGACGAACTGCTGCACCAGGGCATGCCGCTGAACCGCGAAACCCTGTCCCGGCAGGCGCGGGAGGATGCCACCTTCCTCGACCCCGTCCGGTGGAAGGCCTTCGTCCAGGCCGTGGGGCGCTGCCCCGGCATGACCGTCCATGGCGCCTTCGTGGAGGGGCGGCTCGCCACCTACCTGATCTCCTGCCGCGACGGCCAGTGGCTGCACCTCATCTACAAGATGTCCTCCCGGACGGGCCAGGAGCACCACCCCAACCACGCCCTGGATTTCGCCATCATCCGGGACGCCGCGGCGGATCCCGGGATCCGGTTCATCGGGAACGGCATGACCTCGATCCTGCCCAACGAAGGGCTGGACCGCTACAAGCGGCAGCTCGGCTACCAGGTGGAGCCGCACAACCTCAGCATCCACTTCCATCCCTGGCTGGCCCCCGCCCTGAGCACGGCTGGAGCGATCGCGGTCCTGCGGCGCGCCCAGACCCTCCTGCCTGGCGGCTCCCGTCTCGCCTATTACACGACGGTCCTCGAAGGGGCCCTGACCAGCCGCGCCGGCCTCACGAGACGTTAGGCCGGACCTTAGATTCCGAACCAGATTCCATTCAGCGCTTTTTTCTTGGGGCAATCCATTCCCCGTGGCGCTGTTCTCACGGGCGCCTTAGGATGGGTTTGTCTTCCGGAGTCCATTTGCCGAACGAGCGTCCCCACGGTCTGGATCTCAAGGGCTTCATGCTCAAGATCGACCGTCTCGATGCGATCGGCCGCCTCCGGAACGCCGAGCGGCGCATCCAGGCGCTGGAGCAGCGGGTGTCTGAGCTGAGCCTGCTGGACGGGGTCACAGGCCTGCCCAATCATCGGCATTTCGCGGACCGGCTATCCCAGGCCCTGCTGGTGGCCCAGCGGCACGGACACATCGTCGCCGTCCTCCTCCTGGACGTGGACCGCTTCAAGCGCGTCAACGACCTGCTGGGACACCCGGGGGGCGATGAGGTGCTGAGGCTCCTCGGCCAGCGCCTCCAGGAGGCGCTGCGCCAGGGCGATACCCTGGCGTGCATGGGCGGCGACCGGTTCCTGGTCCTGCTCCAGGAGATCAAGGATGTGGTGGCCGCCGCCCGGGTGGGCCAGAAGCTCCTGGAGGCCCTCCAGGTGCCCTTCCGCGCCGGGTCCCGGGAGATCGATCTCACCGCCAGCATCGGGGTCTGCGTCTTCCCCAACGACGGCATGGACGCCCACATCCTGGAGGCCCACGCGGAATCCGCCCTGGTCCGCGCCAAGGAGCGCGGCGGCAACCGCATCGAGTGCTTCACCAGCACCCTCAACGAGGTCTCCCTGGAGCGGCAGGAGCTGGAGAGCTGCCTGCGGAGCGCCCTACAGAACGGCGAGCTGCAGATGTACTACCAGCCCCAGTTCTTCATGGACGGACGGCTCGCGGGGGCCGAGGCGCTGATGCGCTGGAACCACCCGCTGCTGGGCGCCGTGCCCCCCGTGAAGTTCATCCCCCTGGCCGAGGAGAGCCGCCTCATCCTGCCCATTGGCGAGTGGGCGCTCCGGGAGGCCTGCGGCCAGATGGCCCGGTGGCAGGCCATCAGCCCCTCCCCGCTGATCCTCGCGGTGAACGTCTCCGTTCTCCAGTTCGCCAACGGGGACTGGGATGCCTGCGTGGCCCGGGCCCTGGCGGACACGGGCCTGGAGCCCGGCTGCCTCGAGCTGGAGCTCACCGAGAGCCTCGTCATGCGGCAGGGCCATGAGGACCTGGCGCCGCTCCACCGGCTGCGGGAGATCGGCACGCGGATCGCCATCGACGACTTCGGCACGGGCTACAGCTCCCTGGGCTACCTCCAGCGCCTGCCCATCACCACCCTGAAGCTGGACCAGTCCTTCATCGCCGCGCTGCAGTCCGAGGATCCGGGCCTCGCCTCCGACGCCATCGTGCGCGCGGTGATCCAGCTCGCCCACAGCCTCAACCTCACGGTGGTGGCCGAGGGCGTGGAGACCGAGGTCCAGCGCGACGCGCTGGAGCTGCTCGGCTGCGACTGCCTCCAGGGTTTCCTGCTGGGGCGGCCCCAGCCGGCGGACGCCTTCGAGGCCATGCTGGAGTTCATGTCCACGAAGCAGTTCCTGAGGAAGGCCTCCGGGCGACCCCGGGAGGAGGCGAAGGTTCTCCAGGCGGCCCCGGCGGGCCGCGGCCGGGGATCCCGCTAGAGCCGCCTTGGTCCCCTCCCTGCGGGCCATCGCACGCGACACATCGAGAATGGTCCCTGGAAAAAACATAATGTGACGACGGCAAACGTCCAAGCAGGGGACAATCGGGTGGTCCTTGTGCCTCCGGACCGAAGGGACCCTCCCCGGCCCCGGAGCCAGGCGCCACCCCGCGGTGCCTTCACAAGGTCCAAACCCGCCGAGGCCCCCATGCAGCGCCGCACCATCGACGTCGACGAACGCCTGCCCCTGCTGCAGACCGCGCCCCTGAGCCTCCAGCACCTGTTCGCCATGTTCGGCGCCACGGTGCTGGTGCCCTTCCTCTTCAAGGTGAACCCGGCGACCTGCCTGCTGATGAACGGCGTGGGCACGCTGATCTACCTGGTCGTGGCCAAGGGCCGCATCCCCGCCTACCTGGGCTCGAGCTTCGCCTTCCTCTCGCCGGTCTTCGCCGTGCTGGCGGCGGGCCTGAGCTACTCGGCCGCCCAGGGCGGCTTCATCGTCTTCGGCCTCATCTTCATGCTGCTCTCGCAGGTCGTGCGCGTGGCGGGCACGCGGTGGATCGACGTCATCTTCCCCCCGGCCGCCATGGGCGCCATCGTGGCCATCATCGGCCTGGAGCTGGCCCCCGTGGCCACCAACATGGCCGGGCTCACGGCAGGCCCCGCGGTGCTGGGCATGCCGCTGCGCCTGGCCCTGGTGGTCTCGCTGTCCACTTTGGCCGTGACCATCCTGGCCTCCATCCTCCTGCGCGGGTTCCTGGCGGTGATCCCCGTTCTGCTGGGCGTCATCGCGGGCTACCTGATCTCCCTCGGCCTCGGCGTGGTGGACTTCCAGTCCGTGCGCCTGGCGCCCTGGCTCCAGGTGCCCACTCTCTACGCGCCCACCTACAACCTGCAGGCCATCCTCATCATCCTGCCCGCCGCGCTGGTGGTTCTGGCGGAGCACGTGGGACACCTGGTGGTGACGGGGAACATCGTGGGCAAGGACCTGATGAAGGACCCCGGCCTGCACCGCTCCCTGCTGGGCGACGGCATCTCCAATGTGCTGTCGGGCCTCGTCGGGGCCACGCCCAACACCACCTATGGCGAGAACATCGGCGTCATGGCCATCACCAAGGTCTACAGCGTGTGGGTCATCGGCGGCACGGCCGTCATCGCCATCCTGGTCTCCTTCTCCGGCAAGCTGGCGGCCCTCATCCGGAGCATCCCCGTGCCCGTCATGGGCGGCGTCTGCATTCTGCTCTTCGGCGTCATCGCCGCCGCGGGCATCCGCATGCTCATCGAGAAGCAGGTGGACTACACCCAGTCCCGCAACCTGATCCTCACCTCGGTGGTGCTTATCAGCGGCATCAGCGGCGCGGCCGTGAAGCTGGGCACCGTGGAGCTCAAGGGCATGGCCCTGGGCACGGTGGTGGCCATCGTCCTCAGCCTGCTCTTCTGGGGCCTCGACCACCTCGGCCTCAGCAACGACACCGACACGCAACCCTGATCCTTTCTCCCCTTTTCCGGAGGTCTGCATGGACCGGTTCTTCCACCTGAAGGCCAAGGGCACCACGGTGGCCACGGAGGTGCTCGCGGGCACCACCACCTTCATCTCCATGGCGTACGTGATCTCGCTGATCCCCAACGCCTTCCTCAAGGTGGCGGGCATCGCGCCGGCGCAGGGCTTCACGGCCTTCGTGATCTGCGCCATCCTCGCGACCCTCATCGGCGCCTTCTACGCGAACCTGCCCATCGCCTTCGCCTCGGGCATCGGCCTCTCGGCCTTCTTCGCGTTCACCGTCTGCGCCCCCGCCAACCAGGGCGGCATGGGCTACACCATCCAGGTGGCTCTCACGGCCCTGCTGCTCGAAGGCCTGGTCTTCATCGCCCTCAGCGCCATGAAGGTGCGCGAAGCCTTCATGGACGCCATCCCCTTCTCGCTGAAGAAGGGCATCTCCGTGGGCATCGGCCTCTTCATCGCCATCATCGGCTTCGTGGATTCCGGCGTGACCCAGGTGGGCCTGAAGTTCGAGCCCGACGCGATCTTCCCGGTCCTGAAGAACGACCCCTCGGCCCTCTTCGGCCTGCATGACGTGAACAACCTCTTCATCGCGAAGTTCTGGGACCACGGCCACCTCACGCCCGCCTTCTGGTCCGTGGTGGGCCTCTTCCTCATCGCCGTGCTGGTGGCCAAGCGCGTGAAGGGCGCCATCCTCCTGGGCATCCTGGCCATCACCCTGGTGGGCCTGCTGCCCGTGAGCTTCGGCGGCGGCTTCACCCACCTGCCCAAGGGCACGCTCTTCCAGATCCCCAGCTGGCCGAAGATGTTCCAGTACGACTGGAGCTGGGCCAGGTCCCTGGGGGGCATGATCAACATCTTCATCATCCTGTTCACCCTGCTCTTCGTGGACATGTTCGACACCATCGGCACCCTCATGGGCATCGGCGCCCAGGGCAAGCTGCTGGACAAGGAAGGCAAGTTCCCGGGCGCGTCGAAAGCCTTCATGGCGGACGCCGTGGGCACCACCTTCGCCTCCATGTTCGGCACCACGGCCATCACCGCCTACATCGAGAGCGCCTCCGGCGTGGCCGAGGGCGGCAAGACGGGCCTCACGGCCCTGGTGGTGGCGGGCTGGCTGGCCCTGGCCCTCTTCCTCTCGCCCCTCTTCCTCATGGTGCCGCTCCAGGCCACGGCCCCGGCGCTCATGATGATCGGCTTCTTCATGCTGTCGGAGATCAAGGAGATCAAGTTCGACGACGTGACCGACGCCATCCCCGCCTACCTGGCCGTGGTGGTCATGCCCTTCACTTTCTCCATCGTCAACGGCATCGCCCTCGGCATGATCGCCTACACCGTGCTGAAGGCCGCCACCGGGCGCTTCAAGGAGATCAACCCGATCATCCTCGTGCTCTCGGTCATCTTCCTCCTCAAGCTCCTCTTCCTGTCCGCCTAGGACCCCGCCCCAACCCGGAGAACCCATGACCAAGCTCGCCCTCGCCCTCCTCGTGGCGGCCGCCCTGCCCCTGGCCGCCGCCGACTGGAGCGACACCTTCATCGGCTACCGCACCGGCACCCAGTTCCGCGAGCCCGGCATCGACGGCACCGTGAAGAAGAACATCGTCCAGCTCGGCCACGTCAGCGGCTGGGCCTACGGCACCAACTTCTTCAATGTGGACATGCTCATGTCCGACCGGAACGACCCCACCGCCAGCGGGAACAGCGGCGCCAACGAGGTCTACGCCCTCTACCGCGGCTCGCTGAGCCTCGGCAAGCTCACGAAGACCGACCTCGGCTTCGGCCCAGTGCGCGACATCTCCCTCACCGCCGGCTTCGACTTCAACTCCAAGGACAACGCCTTCGCCTCCAAGAAGCGCTTCCTGGTCGCCGGGCCCACCTTCAACTTCAAGGTGGCGGACGGCTTCTTCGACCTGGGCCTCCTGGCCTGCCACGAGCAGAACTACAACGGCATCGTGGGCCGGTCCGTGGACTTCAAGACCACGTACTACCTCACCGCCGCCTGGGGCATCCCCTTCCAAGTGGGCCAGGTGGGCGCCGAGTTCAAGGGCTACGCCAACTACGAAGGCGCCAAAGGCAAGGACGGCTTCGGCATCGACACCAAGCCCGAGACCCTGGCCAACCTCTCCCTGCTCTTCGACATCAGCCCCCTCTTCGGCACCAAGAAGAAGGTCTACGTGGGCCCCGGCTTCGAGTACTGGAACAACAAGTTCGGCGGCCCGAACAACGACGGCCCCGCCCCCGCCACCAACAAGCGCGTCACCGCGCCCATGGCCCAGCTGCAGATCCACTTCTGATCCCTTCGGAAGGCTCGAAAGGGGGGGCCTGCGGGTCCCCCTTTCGTTTACCCGGTGAGGCTCGGTCCAGGAGCGCTCAGCCCAGGAGCTTCGCCATCACGTCGGAGTGCAGGTTCCAGTGAAGGAACCCCGCCAGGCCGAAGACCAGACCGATGCTCGCGAAGATCCCCGCCACGGCGAAGAGCCACCGCTTCCGGGTGAGGGCTGTGACCCCGGCCAGCGCCACGGCCACGCTCAGGCAGGCCTCGGCCAAGTCGAACTGGTCGTCATGGACGTTCATGGCGTCGTAGTCCTTGGCCGCCCGCTCCGCCTCCATCCTGATCTGCTCCTTCTCCTGCTCGTATTTCCTCCCGGCCGCTTCCTGGGCGGCGATCCGGGCCTCCACCTTGGCGCGGGCTTCCGGTTTCAACCCGGGGCTCATGTCGAGCTGGACCCTCAGCATCTCCACCGCGTTCTCGGCGATGTGCTGCTTGGTGCTCTTGCTCTGGTAGAAGGCCCACTGGTCCACCGCCTTGGCCTGGGACTGCTGCATGGCCTGGACGACATTGCCGTCCTTCACGTTGCACAGGGCCATGAACGTCGCCACCACCGCCACGAACAGGGCGATGAACCCATTGAGGCGGCTGTCCCTGGCGTGGTCCTGCACCTCATCCTGGATGGGGTCGAGGGTCTCAGACATGGGCGCCTCCCGGAGCCCCCAGTCTAGGCACGCCCCAACCCGCTAGACTATCCCTCGCGCGCCTATAGCTCAGGTGGATAGAGCAGCGGCCTTCTAAGCCGCAGGTCGCTGGTTCGAGTCCAGCTAGGCGCACCAAGTGCGCCTAGCTGGACTCGGGCCAGCCCCGGCCGCGCGGACTCGGCCGGGGTCCAGCGTCGAGTGGGATCGCGGAGGTGCGACTAGATGTCGCACCGAAGCGAGACCGGCGATCAGCGCAGCCGAGCGCAGTTCGAGTCCAGCGTTACGTGGGCCGACGCCCACTCAGGCGCCTAGCTGGACTCGGGCCAGCCCCGGCCGCGCGGACTCGGCCGGGGTCCAGCGTCGAGTGGGATCGCGGAGGTGCGACTAGATGTCGCACCGAAGCGAAACCGGCGATCGGCGCAGCCGAGCGCAGTTCGAGTCCAGCGTTACGTGGGCCGGCGCCCACTCAGGCGCCTAGCTGGACTCACGCCGTGTGAAGGCTCCTCAAGTAGCCCGCCATGGCCTGGTCCGCTTCACCGATGTGCTGCTCGAGCCAGGCTCCCAGCTCGACCAGAGCGTCCCGACCGACGGCCTGGCCCTTCATCCGCCGGTACTGGAGATCGCGTACCCGGAGAACCACCTCCTGGTGCTGGTTCGCGTGGGCGACGCGGCCTGGGAACCCCGCCTCCTTCATGAGGCTTTCTTCGGTCTGACAGTGCTTGATGAGGTGCCGGGCCAGGGCGGCCAGCGGCTCGTCCAGGAGGGTTCCCGGCATCCCCGCCTCGAGGTCCCCGGCCAGCCGGGCCAGCGCCTCGAAGAGCTCCCGGTGCTGCTGGTCGATGGCTCCCAACCCGGTTTCGAGCTCGGGGCGCCAGCGCACGGGGGATTTCGCGCTTCGAGGGACAGGGGCGGGATTCACGTGCAAAGAATACCAGAGCATCAGGAAGCCCCTGACCAGGGTGGGAGCCAGGACCCCGTTCCTCGGCCCCACCGGCCGATGGAGACTGGATAAAATCATCCCCCCATGCCCGCCCTCCCATCCCTCCTCCTCGATCCGGAGCTGACCCGCTTCGTCATGGGGGGCGTGTCCATCAATGCGGGCTCCGGCGGTGCGGAGGGTCTCCCCAGCCTCTGCCGGGCCTTCGGCTGCCGCGTGGACCCGGGCACGGGCCGCATCACCCTCTTTTTCTCCGCGCCCCAGGCCGCGGATCTGATCCGGGATGCCACGGCCAGCGGAGCCTTGGCCGTGGTCTTCAGCGAGCCCCCCACCCACCGGACGGTCCAGATCAAGGGCCAGGACGCCCGGCTCGTCCCTCTGGCCGAGGACGATCTGGCCTGCGTCACGGCCTACCGCACGGCCTTTGCGCAGTCTCTGGTCTTCCTCGGCTTCACGGAAGTCATGGTCCGGACCCTGCTCGATTGTCCCGACGAAGCGCTGGTGGCCCTGACCTTCACGCCCTCGGCCTTCTTCAACTCGACACCGGGGGCCCAGGCCGGAACGCCCCTGATCCCGGCCCTGACTCCACCCCCGACGCCGGGGGCCCCATGATCCCCATCCGCGCCCTCCGCGACTGCCTGGATGGCGTCATCCCCGGCGTGGTCTCCACCTGCGCCCCGGACGGCACCCCCAACGTGGCCTACATGTCCCAGGGCCAGTACCTCGACGACCGGCACCTGGCCCTCTCCTACCAGTTCTTCAACCGTACCCATCAGAACCTGCTCGCGAATCCGCGGGTCACCCTGGGCCTCATCCACCCCCAGACCGCCCAGCAGTACCGGCTGCACCTCGTCTACGAGCGCACGGAGACCCAGGGTCCCGTCTTCGAATCCATGAAGGCCAAGCTGGCGGGCATCGCGTCCCACACCGGGATGAGCGGCGTATTCCGCCTGCTGGGCTCCGACATCTACCGCATCGAAGGGGCGGAGGTGGTGCCGGGCAGCACGCTGCCCGCCCCGGCCTCCGCGGTGGATCCCCTCCTGGCCCTGCGGACCTGCATGGAGCGGCTGCCCACCAGCTCAGACGCCGAGTCCCTCCTGGATGCGCTGCTGGACGGCCTGCAGGCCCACTTCGCCATCGAGCAGGCCCTGGTGATGATGCTGGATCCCCGGCGGGACCGGCTCTACACCGTGGCCAGCCGGGGCTATGCGACCTCGGGCGTGGGCTCGGAGATTCCGCTGGGCGATGGCGTCATCGGCGTGGCGGCCCGGGAGCGCGTGCCCATCCGCATCTCGCACGTCACCTCCGAGTACGCCTACGGCCTCGCCATGCGCGAGGGGGCCGAGCGGCAGGGCATGGGCGACCGGCTGGAGACGGAGATCCCCTTCCCGGGTCTGGCCTCGCCCGGCAGCCAGCTGGCCGTGCCCATCCCCGGAGCCCGCGAGCCCCTGGGCGTGCTCTTCGTGGAGAGCCCCACGGAGATGCGCTTCACCCACGCCGATGAGGATGCCCTGGTGGCCCTGGCCACCCAGGTGGGGGGCCTCTTCCGCCTCTTCCTGGCGGAGCTGGAGCTGGGCGACGAGGCCCAGCCCGCCGCGGCCCGGGATCCCCGGCCGGGCGGGGCGCCCCTGCGGGTGCGGCACTACGCCGCCAACGACAGCGTGTTCCTGGGGGACGACTACCTCATCAAAGGCGTGGCCGGAAACATCCTCTGGACGCTCCTGCAGGATCACCAGGCCCTGGGCCGCACCCAGTTCAGCAACCGGGAGCTGCGCGCCGACCCCCGGGTGCGCCTGCCGGACCAGAGCGACAACCTGGAGGCCCGCCTCGTCCTGCTCCACCGTCGCCTGGCGGAGCGGCAGGCCTGCGTGCAGTTGGAGAAGACGGGCCGCGGCCGCTTCCGGCTGCTGGTGGCCCGGCCCCTGGAGTTGGAGGACATGGACCCCGGAGCCTGACCCTGGACCTGCCTTTTCTTAAAACCTTCTTAAAGGCTTGCTAATTCTTTCTTAAGGATGGAAAAAACAAATAAACCATTCGTCATTGGTGGCATATATCCCTCATCGGGTTTCGAGTCCCGACCTTCCTGATGAGGCACACCATGACCCTGAACCGCTCCTTCCTCCTGGCCATCCTCGGCCTCACGCTCGGCACGGGCACCGCGCAGGCCGCCCCTCCGGCGCAGACGAAGCTCGTCCAGCACGGGGCCTACCTCGTGCGGGTGGCCGGCTGCCACGACTGCCACACCCCGCTGAAGATGGGTCCGAAGGGCCCCGAGCCGGACATGAGCCGCATGCTGTCGGGCCATCCCGAGGGTCTGCAGATGCCGCCGGCGCCGAAGCTGACCGAGGCCCCCTGGGGCTGGGCCGGCTCCCTGACCATGACCGCCTTCTCGGGTCCCTGGGGCGTCAGCTACGCCGCGAACCTCACGCCCGACAAGGAGACCGGCCTGGGCGCCTGGACCGAGGCCCAGTTCTTCCAGATGGTGCGCAGCGCCCGCCACCTGGGCCAGGGCCGGGCCATCCTGCCCCCCATGCCCATCCAGAACCTCCAAGCCGCCAGCGACGCCGACCTGAAGGCGATCTTCGCCTACCTGCACTCGATCCCGGCCGTGAAGAACAAGGTGCCCGCG
The DNA here is from genome assembly GCF_022808775.1 of Geothrix terrae. Classification (GTDB taxonomy): domain Bacteria; phylum Acidobacteriota; class Holophagae; order Holophagales; family Holophagaceae; genus Geothrix; species Geothrix terrae. Next base: position 58,980 of record NZ_JAKZLA010000008.1, on the reverse strand, counting down.
CCCATCGCGCCCGCCCCCACGCCCATCCCCATGCACTGAGCCGGATCCCGCCATGCCCACCCTCCTCCCGGCCCTCCTGGCCCTCGGCGCGTGGCCGGGGGCCGCGAAGGCTCCCGCCCCGCCCCGCCTGCTCTCCCAGACCGGCCTCTACGCCGCCCCGGGCCTGGTGGCGGCCCGGAACCTGCCCTACGCGCCCCAGTACCCCCTGTGGACCGACGGTGCGGCCAAGGCCCGGTGGATCCACCTGCCGGCAGCCATCGATGGCCGCGACGAGGCGGGCTGGGTGTTCCCCGTGGGTACCAAGGCCTGGAAGGAGTTTGCCTTCGGGGGCCGCAAGGTGGAGACGCGCCTGCTCTGGAAGACCGGGCCCGGGACCTGGGTCTTCGCCAGCTACGCCTGGAACGAGGCCCAGACCGACGCTGTCCTCGTGCCCGAGGGCGGGCTGCCGGATGCCGCCGAGGTGGCCCCGGGGCTGCGCCACGGCATCCCCTCGCGGGCGGACTGCCGGGACTGCCACGGCCAGGAACGGGTGGAGGTCCTCGGCTTCACGGCCCTCCAGCTCTCCCCGGACCGGGACCCGGGGGCCCTCCACGGGGAGCCCCTCCGCCCCGGCATGATCACCCTGAAGGATCTGGTGGCCCGGCGCCTCCTTCGCCGCGCCCGGCCGGACCTCCTGAGCCGCCCTCCCCGCATCGCGGGCGATCCCGCCACCCGCGCGGCCCTGGGCTACCTCCAGGCCAACTGCGCCACCTGCCACCGGGCGGACCGGCCCATCCCGGGCCTGGACCTGGACCTGCGCCCCGCCCATGCCCTCCGCACGACCGCGGGTGCGGGCAGCTTCCCCGTGCCCGGCCAGCCGGAGAGCCGCATCCTCAGCCCCGGGCACCCGGAGCGCAGCGCCCTGCTGCACCGCATGGGCAGCCGGGATCCCATCGCCCAGATGCCCCCCCTGGGCACCGTGCGCGTGGACCAGGCCGCCGTGGACCACGTCCGCCGCTGGATCGCCGACGCCCCCTTCGTCCCGTCCCACTGAATCCCAACCCCTTCCCACGCGAGGTCCCATGACCCCTTCTGGAACCGTGTCCACCCGCCAGGACCTGCTCGCCACCATGCTGCGCATCCGGGCCTACGAAGAGAAGATCGTGGCCTTCCACGCCGCGGGTCCCTTCCCCAACGTCTGCACCTCCGTGGGCCAGGAGGCCGCCGCCGTGGGCGTGGTCTCCGCCCTCCGCCCCGAGGACCAGATCCTCACCAACCACCGCAGCGCCGGGCACCTCCTGGCCCGCGGCGCCGACCCCGGCCGCATGCTGGCCGAGGTCATGGGCCGCAGCACCGGCTACTGCCAGGGCCGCAGCGGCACCCTGCACATCTCCGTGAAAGAGCTGGGCGTGGTGCTCACCTCCACCATCGTGGGCGGCGAGCTGTCCCTGGCCCCGGGCGTGGCCCTGTCGCGGGCCATGCTGGGCGGCGAGGGCATCGTGGTCTGCTTCTTCGGCGACGGCGCCGCCTGCGAGGGCATCTTCCACGAGTCCCTGAACCTGGCCTCGGTCTGGAACCTGCCCGTGCTCTACGTCTGCGAGAACAACCAGTGGCAGGCCTTCGTCCACCGGAAGGAGACCATGGTGGGCGACCACGTGGCCCCCTGGGCCGCGCCCTACGGCATCGACAGCCTCACCGTGGACGGCAACGATGTGGAGGCCGTGTGCAAGGCCGCCCTGCGCGCCGCCGCGCAGGTGCGCGAGACGCGCCGGCCCTTCCTGCTGGAGGCCTGGACCTACCGCCAGCGCGGCCACATGGAGCCCCACGACCAGTCCTATGTGGATCCCGCCGAGATCGAGGCCTGGATGGCCAAGGACCCCATCGCCCGCCTGGAGGCCCGCCTCCTGGAGGCCGGCGAGCTCACGGCGGACGGCCTCGAGGCCCTCCACGCCCAGGCCCGCCAGGCCATCGAGGACGCCGCCACCTTCGCCGCCACCTCGCCCTATCCCGATCCCGCCGACCTCGCCACCGGCGTCTACGCCTGAGGAGCCGACATGACCCAGATGACCTTCCACGACGCCGTCGAAGCCGCCCTCCACGAGGAGATGGCCCGGGACTCCCGCGTGCTCATGTTCGGCGAGGGCACCGCCACCAAGCGCAAGGGCCTGCTCAAGGCCTTCGGACCCCAGCGCGTGCGCAACACGCCCCTGGCCGAGGGCATCATCGCCGGCACCGCCGCCGGGGCCGCCGCCACGGGCCTGCGCCCGGTGGTGGACCTGCTCTTCGCGCCCTTCCTCTGCTTCGCCATGGACGAGCTGGTGAACAGCGCGGGCAAGCTGCGCTACATGTCCGGCGGCCAGTTCTCGTTCCCCATGGTGGCGCTGGCCATGACCGGCGGCGGCTGGAGCGTGGGCGCCCAGCACAACCACAACCTGGAGGCCTGGTTCGTCCATGCCCCGGGCCTCAAGGTGGTGATGCCGTCCACGCCCGCCGATGCCAAGGGCCTCATGAAGGCCGCCATCCGCGACGAGAACCCCGTGCTCTTCTTCATGGACATCGGCCTGGCCTTCGCCCCCGGCGAGGTGCCCGAGACCGACGAGGTCGTCCCCCTCGGGAAGGCGGCCGTCCGCCGCGAAGGCCGTGACGTCACCCTCATCTCCTACGCCAAGACCACCCACACCTGCCTGGCCGCCGCCGAGGCCCTGGCGGCCGAGGGCGTCTCCGCCGAGGTGGTGGACCTGCGCACCCTCAAGCCCCTGGACGAAGCCACCATCCTTGCCTCCGTGCGCAAGACCGGCCGCGCCATCCTCGTCCACGAGGCCAGCCGCCTCTGCGGCGTGGGCGCCGAGGTGGCGGCCCTGATCTCCGAGCAGGCCTTCGAGGCCCTGCGGGCCCCCATCCTCCGCCTCACGGGCCCGGACGCCCCGGCCCCCGCCAGCTACCCCCTGGAGCAGGCCTTCGCCCCCCAGGCCGACGCCATCGCCGGGGCCGCCCGGCAGCTCGTGGCCCGGATGCTGGAGGCGGCTCCGATCTGGTGAGGGGCTACAGCCCGAGGACGGCCACCCTCGGACGGCCCTGGGCATCCCCGACGAACCGGAGGGCGGAATAGCGCCGATTCCGCTCCACCAGGGCCTGGACTAGCCCGGCCTGCCCCAGCCCGAACTCGAACAGGAGGTGCCCCCCTGGCTTCAGGAAGGCCGGCGCCTCCTTCAAGAGCCGCGTGAGGATCGTGATCCCGTACGGGCCGCCGTCGAACGCCGCCCTCGGCTCGTGCTGAAGCAGGCCGGCCAGGGATGCCTCCAGCACATGGGAGGGGATGTAGGGCGGGTTCATCACCACCAGGTCCATGGTGCCTTCAAGGCCCTCGGTCGCGAGGGACGCGAAGAGATCCCCCTGGGCGACCACCACCCGATCTTCCAGGCCAAGACGGGCCACATTCGCCCGCGTCAGGAGGGCGCAGGCGTCCGAGGTATCCGAGGCCCAGACCCTCACGGAGAGCACCCCCAGCGCCGCAATGCAGGCCAGGTTCCCCGATCCGCAGCCCATGTCGATCATCCGCAGCTCGCACTCCGGTTCCTCGACCGACCGAGCGCGGAGGAGGGCCAGGACCTCCCGTCCCAGGATCTCCGTCTCCTCCCGGGGAACCAGGACATCCTCACCCACCAGCAGGTCCACCCCCAGGAAGCGGTGGTGCCCGGCGGCAAGCCGGGCGGCGGGGCCCGGATCCTCCGTCCGGGTCACAGCATCGACGCTTACGCTCACCTTGTCGTCTTTCATCGGTCCTCCCTGGTCAAGCCGACTGCCTCCTGTGTACCCGGATGGCGGGCCTCAGCCTCCGGTCAAGCTGGACTGGTCTCCCCGCCCCTCGAGGACCTCCACGATGCGCCGCCCCAGCAGCGGCGCAGCCTTCGCGGCGAGGGTCCGAGAGGGATGGGCATTGGTGGGTCCATCCGCATAGGCCGGCTTCAGGTACAGGCCGCCCTCCGTCTCCAGCTCGCGGAAGTCCCACACGAAGATGTTGTCGCCCTTCTCATCCCAGCTCTCCTTCACCCAGGTGGCGAACTGCCGGGCGCGCTCGGCCTCTTCCGGGGTGGTGGAGGCCTCCGTCAGCGCCGGGCCCGTCCATACGATGAAGGTCGTGTGGGGGAACTGGTGCATGCGGGTCTTGAGGGCCTCGTACTGCAGGCGGTAATTGGCGAGGGTCTTCTTCGGGGAGGCCACGCTGGGGGCTCCGTCCTCGGGCTGGACCCGGCTGATGGGGAAGCAGTGCTTGAAGACGATGACGTCGTGGGAGGCGGCGAGGTCATCCAGGTTGGGCTCCTGTCGGTCCCTCGCGGCCCCGGCGTGGGTCACCCACAGGTTCCAGTAGTCGTAGGGGTAGTTGTCCCAGGGGTAGCGGTCGTGCACCAGACGCCGGAACACCCGGGTGGGGAGCATCCGGTCCAGCCGGGTGTGCCCCCCGTTGGCCATCGGATACGTCATCTCCGTGATGGCGTAGCGGGTGCCGTGGTTCGCGTTCCAAGCCTGGAAGAACTGGGGCAGGCCGGCCTCCCAGATGGCCTCGCCGGTGCTGTGGTGCAGGAAGAGGATCTTTGAGGCAGGTTCGGGCGGCACGACGCGCTCCTTGGGCTGGGCGGCTCCGGGAGTCCCCGCCCCGGGGGAACAGGTCAGGAGGAGGGCCGCCGCCGCGGGAAGAAAGCTCCTCCTGATCCACACCAGGGCGGGTTTCGGGGGCGGAGATCCGGGCATCGATGTCATGGGGCCCTCCAAGGCGGCGGGAGCGGAATCAGCGGCCCGCGAAGGCCGGCGTCCCAAGGGAGGTCATGTTCAAGGGAGGGGTCCGCAGGTAGTACGTCGACCGCTTCTTCTGGGTGAAGTCCTCGAAGGCACGACGCACCTGATCGGACGTCATGTCCAGGGCCGCGGCCGTCTCCTCCACAGAGACCTGGTTCTCCTGGGCGTACCAGAGCAAGTCCATGGTCCTGAAGGGGATGCGGAAGAAGAATTCCTCCTGGGTCGTGGGGGCGCTGTACGTATCGGAGGTCGGCGGGCGCTTCTGGATCACCTCGGGAACATCCAGGTGGCGGGCCAGCTGGTACACCTGCGTTTTGTAGAGGTGGACGATGGGCATCAGGTCCACGCCGCCATCGCCGTATTTGACGAAGAATCCCTGGTCGTGCTCGTTCTTGTTGGGCGTCCCGATGACCGCGTAGTTCCTGAGCTCGGCATGGTAGTAGAGCATCGCCGTGCGGGTGCGCTGCTTGAAATTGGACGCGGCCACGATCTGGGCCAGATCCGCGGGGCGCAGCCGCGCACTCTTCTCCTCGCCCCCGGGGGTGATGATCGTCAGGGAGAAGACGTTCAGCGTGCCCTGGTCCAGAAGCCCGGGGGGCAGGACGATCTTCGCCTTGTACCCGGCGCTGGCGTTGTACTCGGGGAACACCCGCGCGATGGCCTCATCCCGCCGCTGGTAGCAGGCATAGCCGTCCAGGGCCGGCGTGATGACCTCCAGCACGGGCGTGACACCGTAGTGGGCCGCCAGCATCCGGGCCAGATCCTCGGAGGCGGGATCCGAATCCTTCTCGGGCAGCAGGAGGGGCACCACCCGCTCGGGTCCGAACGCCTTGACGCAGAGCGCCAGGCAGACAGAGGAATCGATCCCCCCACTGATGCCGAGCACGGCTCCCATGCGATGGAGACCCCGCATGTTCTCCCTCAGCCACTGCACGATCCGATCTGTTTCGGCGGCAGCATCGATATCCAGGACTCGCGGGTTCATGGGCATGGGCATTCCTCAGGGACAGACGCCCCGACCGATCACGACCTTCACGTCGTCGCCATCGTCCAGGGGAGGGGTGGGTACGAATCCGGACAGAAACTGCGCGTCCACGAGCTGGGTGGAGATGATGCCGGCCAGGGCCATGTCGTCGGTCTCACCCAGGCCCTGGCCCCGCCGGGCCTTGGCGATCAGATGGTCCACGGCCACGGGATTGAAGAAGCCCGAGGCGCGGATGGCGGAGGGCGAGAGCAGCTCCTCGAGGTAGTCCGGGGGCGAGTCGTTGAAGAAGGCGCGATGGATCGGCGCGCGGTAGGGCTGCTTGGGCCGGTCGGTGATCTCCGCGGGAAGCCATTCGCGGCTGATCTCCTTCAGCAGGAACTTCTCTTTGAGACCATGGAGCTTCAGGTCCGGGGGAAGCCGGTTGCAGAAATCGACCACCCGATGGTCCAGGAAGGGGAACCGCCCCTCCACCGAGTGGCCCATGGCCACCCGGTCGCTCTGGGACGACAGCAGGTACTGGGACAGGAAGATCGAGATCTCCAGGTACTGGGCCCGGTGGAGGGGATCCCAGCCGTCGAAGCCCTCGGGGAAGGAGGGATCCAGGTGGGTTCCGGAACCGGCGGCGCGGATCCGATCCGCCATGTCGTCGCTGAAGAAGCGCTTGACCCGGCTGGTGGTGCGCCAGCGGAGGCTGTGGGAATAGCTGGAGGAGGCGGTTTCCTCCAGCCCCAGCCCGAAGAAGGCCGTCGCATAGGCCGATCCGCCCTGGGTCAGCCCGGAGATCCAGGGGTAGATCCGGCTGAACAGGGCCGGGCGGAGCTTGGAGTCGGGTTGGGCCGCCCAGAACCTCCGGATCTTGGCTTCCTTGAACAGGTCGTAGCCCGCCAGGAATTCATCGGCCCCCTCGCCCGTGAGGACCACCTTGAACCCCTTCTCCCGGACCAGCCCGGACAGGAGGAACATCGGCGCCGGAGAAGTCCTGAGAAGCGGGGTCTCGGCGTGCCAGACCACCTCCGGGAACACCCTCCCGATGTCGGCGTCGGAGGCGTGGACCACGTGGTGATCGGTGCCCAGGTGCCGGGCCATCCGGGTCTGGAACCCGCTTTCGTCGTAGTCCGCATCCGAGAACGAGATCGAGAAGGTCTCCAGCGGACTCGCCGTGTGATGGCGGATGATCGCGGTGATGGTGGAGGAATCCAGCCCTCCGCTCAGGTAGGCCCCCACGGGCACGTCCGCCCGGAGCCGGATGCGTGTGGCATCGATGAGGAGTTCCCGCAACTCCGCGGCGTACTCATCCTGGGAGCGCGCCGGTTCCGGGCGTCCTTCCGGGAAAGTCAGCTGCCAGTAGGGCTCCAGGGCCACCCGGCCTTCCTGCAGCCGCAGGAAGTGGCCCGGTGGGACCTCCTCGATCCCCTGGAAGAAGGACCGCGGCGAGAGGGGGCTCCAGAACGTGAAGATCTGGTCCAGCGCCAGGGGATCCACGGCGGCCACCACGCCGGGGCCGGCCAGGATCGCCTTGATCTCGGAGCCGAACACCAGGCGGCCGTCGGCGAAGGTGTAGAACAGGGGCCGTACGCCCAGCCGGTCCCGGGCCAGGAACAGGGCGCGATTGCGCGTGTCCCAGATGGCGATGGCAAACTGGCCGTTGAACTTCGCCAGGCAGTCCGGACCGTACTCCTCATAGGCGTGAAGGACCGTCTCCGTGTCGCAGGCGGTGGCGAACCGGTGCCCCCTCCGCTCCAGCTCCTGGCGGAGCTCCGGGTGGTTGAAGACCTCCCCGTTGAACACGATCCAGAGGGTGCCGTCCTCGTTGGAGATGGGCTGCTGGCCGGTGCTCAGGTCGATGATGCTGAGCCGTGCGCTGCCCAGGGCCGCGTGGTCGTCCACGTAGATTCCGAACTGGTCCGGGCCCCGGTGGCGGATCATCCCCAGCATGCGGCGGAGGGTCGAGACCTCGGCCGGGGGTCCCCCGTTGAGCCCGCAGATGCCCACGATGCCGCACATTGACGCTCCTATCGCAGTCCGAGCCGGCTGATCTTCCCGGAGGAGGTCATGGGCAGGTCGGTCCTGAATTCGACGTATTTCGGAACCATGAATTCCTCCAGGTGCGCCCGGCAATGGGCGATCACCTGGGCTTCCGTCAGCGGCGCCCCTTGGGCCACGACGAAGGCCTTCACCACCTCCCCGGCCGTCGGATCGGGAACACCCACCACCACGGCCGTGACGCCGGGAAGCATGTGGAGGACGTTCTCCACTTCCTTGGGTGCCACCTTCTCCCCGCGGCTCTTGATGATGTCGTCCTTCCGGCTGAGGAAGTAGAAGTACCCGTCGGCATCCTGACGGAACAGGTCCCCGGAGTAGCAGAGCCGCTCGCCCGGGATGGGGCCGGGGCGGAACCGGTGGGCCGTCGCCTCCGGGGCCTCCCAGTAGCCGCGCATCACATGCCGGCCGCGCACCACCAGCTCGCCCGTCTCGCCGGGGCCCAGGCGCCGCCCGGATTCGTCCTCGATCCAGGCCTCGGTGCCGGGAATGGGGATGCCGACGGAGCCGGGCCGGATGGCGAGCTGGTCGGGGGGCAGGTAGAGGGTGCGCTTGGTCTCGGTGAGGCCGTACATCGAATAGAGTGCCACGCCCGGAAAGGCGGCCTGCAGCTCGAGGATCCGGCTGGGCGGCAGGGAGGCCGCCGTGTTGGTGAGGTAGCGGAGGCTGGAGGTGTCGTAGGCGCGAAGGTCCTTCTGGACCAGCATCGCGAAGATGGTGGGAACCCCGGGGAATCCCGTGGGGCGCTCCTCCTGGATCTGCTGGAGGATCACCGTCGGGTACATGAAGGACCGCTCCAGCACCAGCGTCCCACCCACCTTGAACGCCATCAGGAGCTGATACAGGCCGTAGTCGAAGGACAGGGGCAGGGCGCTGAGGATGATGTCCTCCGCCCGGTTCTGCAGGTAGGTCATGATGGCGGTGCTGGCGAAATCCACGTTGCTGTGATCGCACATCACGCCCTTGGGTTCGCCCGTGCTGCCCGAGGTGTAGACCAGGCAGGCCAGGTCCAGGTCGATGTTGCGGAGGGGCAGGGGGGTCGCGGGGGCTTCGGCCAGGATCTCCTCGAAGCGCCGCAGGCGCGCATCCGCGGGCCTCTCCTGCGCGCCGCAGAGAACGCTGAGGGTGAGGGAGGGAACGGCGTCCCAGCCTCCGGTCCGCTCCTGCATCAACAGCGCCTTGGCACGGCAATCGTTCAGGATGTAGGCCAGCTTCTCCGCCTTGGTGGAGGCGTTGATGCACACGAAGGTGCCGCCCGCTTTCAGCGCGGCGAAGATCCCGACCACCGCCTCCACAGAGTTGGGCAGGTGGAGGGCGACCCGGTCGCCTCGGCCCACGCCCCCCTGGACGAGGGCGTTCCCGAGCCGGTCCGTCATGTCGTCCAGCTCCGCGTAGGTCAGCCGCCGGCCATCACACACCAGGGCGACCTTCTCCGGAAAGCGGGCGGCCGAGCGGGTCAGGAATTCGTGGACAAGCACCCGGAACCCCTCATGAATGGCCCGCCAGCTTGCTGGTGATGAACGAGCTCAGCCGGCTCACGGAATCGAAATTGCTGGGCAGGAGCTCGTGGTCGGCCACCGCGATGCCGTACTGCTTCTCCACGAAGGTCACCAGTTCCATGACCCCCAGCGAATCGATGATGCCTTCCCGGAGGAAGGAGGCGTCATCCCCGTACTTGAAGCCCTGGTCGCTGAACAGGAAGTTCCGCGAGATGAACTCGCGGAGCTCGGGAGCAACGGAGTTGGAGTCGGCGATCATGATCTTTCTCCTTCCTTCGGTGTCAGTGATTGGGATGCCCGAGGCAATTCATTCCTGGCATCAGCATCCCCAGAATGTATGCTTGTTTTACAGCTATTCAATGGATATGACTATTGAAAAAACGGTTACAATATTTCTCAGACCCGTGAATGTGCCAGGCCCTCCCCCTCCAAATTTTGGAGGGGCTGTCAAACCGCAAGCCTCGCGCCCATCGGCCCTTTTCCGCGATCCCGGGCGCCCGCAGGGGGGTAAATGCTCATCGTCAGTTCCGCGCGCAAAATCTACAATCGCCTCCGGCTCTGGCAGCTCCGGAGGGCCGGCCTGACCCTTCCGGACGATTGCAAGCTGGGAGGGCTCCCGGACTTCGGGTCAGAACCCTACCTGGTCACCATTGGCCACCATGTGGCCATGGCCGCGGAAGTCTGCTTCCTCACGCATGACGGCGGCACCCACGTCTTCCGCGATCAGGAGCGCTACAAGAAGGTCATCAAGTTCGGCCGGATCACGGTGCTGGACAACTGCGTGATCGGCCAGCGGGCCATCATCCTCCCCGGAGTGACCATCGGCCCGAACTCTGTGATCGCCGCCGGATCTGTCGTGACGCGAAACATCCCTCCGGATGTCCTGGCCTGCGGCAACCCCGCCAAGCCCGTCATGTCCATCCATCAATATGCGGAGTGGTGCCTGGCCGCGACGCCGGACTACGACCCAGCGGAGTACCGCCGCGACAAGAAGGCCGTCCTGTTGAGGCTCCCCATGCGGGGATCGTCCCGGCCCCCCATGGCCGGATCGGAGGCGTCTTCCGGGGAAGCCGAGTCGGCCTGAAGGGTTTGTCAGGCTCATCGCGCAGGCCGTTCTCCGGCGCGAGGGAGGCTCCTACGGTCCGACCGACCCACTCGGGCTGATTCGAACTGCGTCTGGCTTCGCCAGCCGCCGGCCTTTCTACGGCAGGACATCTGGTCCTGCCGTAGAAAGGCCACTCGCGAGTTCGAATATCGCCGGGTCTTTTCCGACCAAGAAATGGGAGGCCGTTCGGCCCCCCATTTCTTGGTCGGAGCGGCGAGATTCGAACTCGCGACCCTCTGCTCCCAAAGCAGATGCGCTACCAGGCTGCGCCACGCTCCGATGGATCCAGTCTACTTACTTTCCGCCGATGGCGACGCTCCGGAGGTTGAGGCCGGCGCGCTGGAGGTCGAAGATCTTGGAGGCGAGGCCCACCATGAGCTGGATCTCCATGTCCTCCCGGCCGCGCTTGGTGGCCCCGGCGGGCGGGATGGCGATGAGGTCGTTGGGGGTGCGGGTCTTGGACCAGGCCAGATCCATGGCAAAGGAGATCTTCTTGTCCTGGCTCGCCAGCTCGCCGGCGATGTGGGACATGAGGCCGTCCCCGCCGTAGCCGAGGCGGAGCCAGCCCGGGCCCTCGAAGCCGCGGCTGCTGTTGGTGAGGTTCACGGCCTGGAGCTTGTTCCCGGCGCCGTAGGTGAAGTCCATGCGGGTGTGGACCCCCTGCTCGTCATTCCGGAACTCCACGCGCTGGGGCATCTGGGTGGCCTTGTCCACGGTCACCTCCAGGCGGCCCCGCTTCCAGAAGCCCAGGCTCTGGGCCATGCTCTGCTCGCGGCGCTTGGCGTCCCAGGGCTTGGTGGGGGCGTTGAAGACGAGATGCTGGAGGGTCCGGCCGCCGCTGGTCTCCTCGCCCGCCAGGCTGGCCTTGAAGGTGGGGGCGTCGATGTAGACGGCCTTGATGTCGTTCAGGGTCTGCCGGAACCAGGCCATGTAGGTCCGCGGCGCGTCGGACGGAGGCGGCTCCACCCGGGTGGTGTAGGCGTTCTGCTCCTTGCTGTACAGGAAGCCCCGGGTGCCGCGGCGGGTGTAGAGCAGGTTGCCGAAGTCCCCGGCCAGGTCCGTGCGGAAGTCGCCATTGGCGAAGTAGGTGCCCTTGAGGCGGAGGTTGGCCTGGCCGCCCTGGCTGTTGCCCTTCACCTGGCCTTGGCTGAGGCTGTCCACCTTCTGGTTCACGGCGGCGCCGCTGAGGGCCACGCCGAGGGTGCCCTGCATCTCCACGGAGGTGATGCCCTGGTAGGGCTGGCCGAACCACCCGGCATCCACGGCGTCGAGCACCTGGAGGAAGGTCCGGCGGGCGGCCTCGGAGGTGGGTTCGGCCTTCGGGGCCGTCTTCAGAGTGGGCCTGGCGGCGGGCTTGGCCGGGGCCGGGCCCTGGGCGGGCAGCAGCGACACGGTGAACAGCAGAGGCAGAACGGTGTAACGCATCAGATCTCCTGACTCATGAACGGGAGTGCCGAGGAGCGGCCTTGGGTTCCGGCCGATCCTTGGCATAGCAGGCCCGGCACAGGGCCTTGGCGGGATCCTCGGGCACGAAGGGCAGGTACTCCTGGGCCCCGCAGGTGGCGCAGGTGATGTGCGTGAGGACCCGGGTGGCCTCCTTCCCCCCCTTCCGCTTGTAGGTGAAGGAGCGGCGGTAACAGTCGGGGCAGAGGTAGAACTTCTGGCCGGTCTCCACCTTGAAGCGCATGCCGCACTCGGCACAGATCTTCTCCCGAGGCGACTTGGGGTCCGGAGGAGCCACGGGCGCCCGCTTGGTCAGCCGGACTGGGGCCTGGCCCGGCCCGCGCGTCGCCTCCGGCGCCGCGTCCCCGGAAGCGGGGTCTTTCGAGGGTTTCAGCCCTTTGATCATCGTTGTATGGTCCTACTGCGGCGCGGGCCGGAAGGTTTAGGGTACCCCATCGGATCCCCCCCGGCGAGTTCCGGTCCCGGCGGGGTGATGGCATCCTGGGCCCATGCCTTCTGCCGCCGATCTCCTGGAGCCCCTGCGCCGCGGGGAGGCGCGGGCGCTGGGCCGGGCCATCTCCTGGATGGAAAATGGCCACCCCGAGGCCCGGGCCCTCATGGCCCGCCTCTGGCCCCACCTGGGCCGGGCAGTCGTGATCGGCATCACGGGCTCCCCCGGCGCCGGCAAGAGCACCCTCACGGACCAGCTCGCCCGGGCCCTGCGGGCGGAAGGCCAGAAGGTGGGCATCCTCGCGGTGGATCCCACCTCGCCCTTCAGCGGCGGGGCCATCCTGGGCGACCGCATCCGCATGCAGCGCATCGCCGCCGATCCCGGCATCTTCATCCGGAGCATGGCCACGCGCGGGGCGCTGGGCGGCCTGGCCCGGGCCACCCAAGACGCCATCGACCTGCTGGATGCCGCGGGCTTCGACACGGTGATCGTGGAGACCGTGGGCGTGGGGCAGGATGAGGTGGACGTGGTGGCTTGCGTCCAGACCTGCTGCGTGGTGCTGGTGCCGGGCATGGGCGACGAGATCCAGGCCATCAAGGCCGGCATCATGGAGGTCGCGGACCTCTTCGTGATCAACAAGGCCGACCGCGACGGGGCCGACCAGGTGGAGCAGGAGCTGGTGGCCATGAAGTCCATGGCGGCCACGCGGCCCTGGGATCCGCCGGTGCTGCGCACCGTGGCCCAGCGGGGCGAAGGCGTGCCGGAGCTGCTGGAGCAGGTCCGGCAACATGGCGCCTGGCTGCGGGCCCACGGCGGGCTGGCCCGCAAGGCCCGGGAGCGGGCCCGCCTGCGCTTCGAATCGCTCCTGGCCGAAGCCGCCCTGCGCCGGGCCCGGGCCCAGGCCGGCCCCGAGCGCCTGGAGGCCGCCATCCAGGCCATCGCCGACCACGCCCAGGACCCCTACTCCGCCGTGGCGGGCATCCTGGGTGAAGGCTGACCGGGGGCTCAGGCCCTGGAGAGGATTCCGTAGAGCTCCGGCCGGCGGTCCCGGAAGAAGCCGAAGGAGGCGCGGTTCCGGCGGATCTCTTCGAGGTCGAAGTCCGCGGTGATCACGCCGGCGTCCGTGCGGCCCAGCTCGGCCACCTTGTCGCCGCGGTGGTTGGCGATGAAGGAGTGGCCGTAGAAGGTCTGGTCGCCCTCCGTCCCCACCCGGTTCGCGGCCACCACCGGCACGACGTTGGACACGGCGTGGCCGATCATGGCCCGCTGCCACAGGTTCTTGGTGTCCAGCTCGGGGCTCTCCGGCTCGGTGCCGATGGCCGTGGGATAGAGCAGGACCTCCGCGCCCATCAGCATCATGGCCCGGGCGCACTCGGGATACCACTGATCCCAGCAGATGCCCACGCCCAGCTTCCCGAAGCGGGTGTCCCAGACCTTGAAGCCGGTGTTGCCGGGGCGGAAGTAGAACTTCTCCTCGTAGCCAGGTCCGTCCGGAATGTGGCTCTTGCGGTAGACACCGAGCATGGAACCGTCCGCGTCCACCATGGCCAGGCTGTTGTAGTGGTGGGGCCCGTCCTTTTCGAAGAAGGAGACGGGGATCACCACGCCCAGCTCCTTCGCCAGGGCCTGGAACCGCGCGATGGTGGGATGGCCCTCCACGGGCCGGGCCCAGTCGAAGAAGGCGTCCTTCTCCTCCCGGCAGAAGTAGGGGCCCTCGAAGAGCTCGGAAGGCAGGATCACCTGGGCGCCCGTGGCGGCGGCCTCGCGGACGAGGCCCTCCACCCGGGCCACGTTCTGCGCCAGGTCCCCGGTGAAGGCGCACTGGGTGGCGGCGACGCGGATGGTGCGGGACTCGGCGCTCATCGGACCTCCGGCTGCTGCTGGGTGATGCAGTGGAAGGCGCCGCCGCCGCTGAGGATGGCGCGGGCGGAGCGGCCCACCACGCGGTGGTTCGGGAAGAGCCGCGCCAGGGCGGCCACGGCTTCCCCATCGTAGGGCGTGCCGTAGGTGGGCACCACCACGCTGCGGTTGCCGATGTAGAAGTTCACGAAGCTGGCGGGCATCAGCTCGCCTTCTTCGTCCCGCACCACGCCGGGCGAGGGGATGCGCACCACCTGGAGCCGCCGGCCCCTGGCATCGGTGAAGCCCGCCAGGTCTGCGGCCAGGCGGTCCAGGGTGGCGGCGTTGGGATCCGCGGGATCGCGGGCCTCCATGCAGACCACCACGCCCGGCGCCACGAAGCGGGCCAGGGTGTCGATGTGGCCGTCCGTGTGGTCGTTGAGGAGACCCTCGTCCAGCCACAGCACCTTCTCGGCGCCGAGCCCGTCGGCCAGGGCCGCTTCCAGCTCCGCCCGGTCCAGGCCCGGGTTGCGGTTGGGGTTCAGCAGGCACTGGCGGGTGGTGAGCACCGTGCCCTCGCCGTCCACCTCCACGGACCCCCCCTCGAGGATGAAGGCGTGGTCGCGGCGGGGCGCGCCGCTGAGGGCCGCCACGCGGCCCGCCACCCGGTCATCGCCGGGCAGGACGTACTTCTCGCCCCAGCCGTTGAACCCGAAGCAGGCGGCCTGGAGAGCGCCCGCGCCGTCCTTCACGAAGATGGGCGCCGTGTCCCGCAGCCAGATGTCGCCCACGGGCACCCGGTGGAAGCGGACCCGATCCGCCACCGGAGCCAGGGCCTGCCGGGCCGCCGCCTCGTAGGCCTCGTCTCCCACCAGGATGTCCAGGGCTTCGCCGCCCTGCTCGGCGATGGCGATGCAGAGGGCCGTCCACTCCCTCTGGGCCGGGGCCAGGTTCTCCCGCCAGAGGTGGCCGTGGCCGGGCCAGGCCAGCCAGCAGGCGCTGTGGAGATCCCACTCGGCGGGTTGTCGGCAGGTCGGATGGGACATGGTGCGGAACCCCTGGACAGGATGCGGCCCCGGATGGGAGCACCCTCCAGTTCATCAAAAGGGCCTTCTTCCGTCGAGGCTTATTGCGGGGAGGCAGCTCCCGATGGATGCGACGACAGGAATCTCCCCGGGGACGCGTCATGCCGCATATCATGATGCATCGTCCCGGAGCCTCCATGTCCCTGATCCGCGCCCTCCGCGCCGCGCTCCTTCCGGTCCTTCTTCTCGGCGCCCTGACCACACCGGCAGCGCCGCCCGCGGCCTCCGCCGCCTCGGTCCGCGAGCAGTACGACAAGCGCGAGGTGCTCATCCCCATGCGCGATGGCGTGAAGCTGTTCACAGCCATCTACACGCCCAGGGCCACGGGCCAGGCCTACCCCATCCTCCTGCAGCGCACGCCCTACAGCGTGGCCCCCTACGGGCCGGAGGCCTACCCCGACCACCTGGGCCCCTCGGCGCCCTTCCAGAAAGAGGGCTTCATCTTCGTCTACCAGGACGTGCGCGGCCGGAAAATGTCCGAGGGCGACTTCGTGAACATGCGGCCCCAGCGCGCCGCCAGCGGCGCCGCCGTGGACGAGAGCACGGACACCTACGACACCATCGAGTGGCTGGTGAAGCACGTCGAGCACACCAACGGGAAGGTGGGCCAGTGGGGCATCAGCTACCCCGCCTTCTACACCGCCACGGGCATGCTGTCGGGCCACCCGGCCCTCAAGGCCGTCTCCCCCCAGGCGCCCATCGTGGACTGGTTCCAGGGCGATGACTTCCACCGCAACGGCGCCCTGTGGCTGCCCCATGCCTTCAATTTCATGGTGAATTTCGGCAAGCCCCGGCCCAAGCCGACCTCGGAGTGGGGCACGCCGTTCCATCGCACCACCTCGGACGGATACGCGTGGTTCCTGCGGCTAGGATCCACGGGCGCCACCCGGCAGTACACGCAGGACGTGGCCTTCTGGAACGAGATGCTGGATCACCCGGACTACGACGCCTTCTGGCAGGCCCGCAACCTCCGCCCCCACCTCAAGGATGTGAAGCCCGCGGTCCTGACGGTGGGGGGCTGGTTCGACGCGGAGAACCTCTTCGGCACCCTGCAGGTGTTCAAGACCCTGGGCCGCCAGAGCCCGGCCACCGACAGCCACCTCGTCATGGGCCCCTGGTTCCACGGGGGCTGGGAGCGCAGCAAGGGTGACCACCTCGGCCCCGTGCAGTTCGGGGCCGACACCGCGACCTGGTTCCAGGCGGAAGTGCTCTTCCCCTTCTTCATGCAGCACCTGAAGGGCGCGAAGGAGCCCGCCCTGCCCAAGGCCACGGTCTTCGAGACCGGCGCCAACCGCTGGCGCCAGCTGGATGCCTGGCCGCCGAAGCAGGCCCGGGAGGCGAGGCTCTACCTGCAGCCCCACGGGGGGCTGGCCTTCACGGCGCCCGGAACGGAGGGCGGCGCCGATGCCTTCGTCTCCGATCCCGCCAAGCCCGTGCCCTTCATCGAGAAAGTCGCCATCGGCATGCCCAAGGACTACATGACCGCGGACCAGCGCTTCGCCGGCCGGCGTCCGGACGTGCTGGTATTCGAGACTGGGCCCCTCTCCGAGGACCTGACCCTGGCCGGTCCCCTGCAGCCTGAGCTCTTCGTGGCCACCACGGGTACGGATGCCGACTGGGTGGTGAAGCTCATCGACGTCTACCCCGACGACTTCAGGAACCCGGATTTCAAGGAGGGCGGCTCCCCCTGGGATCGCACGCCCAATCCCATGGGCGGCTACCAGCAGCTGGTGCGCGGCGAGGTCATGCGTGGCAAGTACCGGGACAGCCTCGAGAAGCCCGCGCCCTTCGTCCCCGGCCAGCCCACCCGCGTGGCCTGGTCCATGAACGACATCTTCCACACCTTCAGGAAGGGCCATCGCGTGATGGTGCAGATCCAGAGCACCTGGTTCCCCCTCATGGACCGCAATCCCCAGGTGTTCATGAACATCAACGACGCGAAACCCGGGGACTACCAGAAGGCCACCCACACCGTCTTCCACGACGCGGCGCGGCCCAGCAGCCTCGGCGTGAATGTCTGGTCGGAAGCGCGGGAATGAGCCACGGGTGGACACGGAGGCTTTCTTGATCCGTGTCCATCCGCGTTTATCCGTGGCTAAAAGGCACTTCCCTTCCAACCCTCCAGCACCCGGAACCGGCTGCCCATCCGATCCGGCAGGGTGAGCTGGAGGAGGTTCTCGGTGCGCTTGACGCGCTCGGGGACCGGCAGGGCCATCCAGCCGGGGGCCCACTGTTCCAGGGGGGCGTGGGTGCGGATCCACTTGCTCAGCTCCATGTGGCCCAGGCCCGTGAAGCCCTCGCCCTCCAGCAGGCGCGCCAGGCGCGTGAAATCGACATCGGCTGTCAGATCCGCCTCGCCCAGGTCCTCGTGCCAGTTGCCGTCCACGGTGTGGGCCTTGAAGCGGCGCAGGTCGGCACCCTTGGCCAGCAACCGGTCCGCGGACTCGCCGTAGTCCACGGCCAGGAAGAGGCCCGCCTCCAGGGGCGCCGCCAGCTCGCGCACCAGGCCTGGCAGGGCCTCGCACCAGATGCTGCCGTCGCGGGGCTCCAGGCCGTCGGTCTGCTCCGCGAACCAGGCTCCGGCTTCGCCGGGATCCGCCGCCTGCCACTCGGGGCCCGCCGCCGTCAGCACCTCGCGCGTCCAGCGCTCGCCGTCCCAGCGCCAGGGCTGGGCGGGCAGGGCGTCGAAGAGCTCGTTGCTGAAGATGGCGCCCGTGAAGGGTTCCAGCGTTTCGTTCTCGGAGGCGAATCGCGCGCGATTCGCCGCAAGGAAAGGCGCCAGGGATTCCTCCGCCGCCCTTCTGGCGGCGGGGTTGTCGTCGCGGTGGACGTAGACCAGGGCTTCGGCGAAGGGCCCGGTGACGGCATTCAGCACGTCGCGGCCCAGCCAGCCGCGGCCTGCGCCGGGCTCCAGGGCCGTGAAGCGCGCCGGGCGGCCCAGGCGCTCCCAGGCCGCCTCCAGGCGCAGGGCGAGGGTCTGGCCCAGCAGGGGGCCCAGGTCCAGGGCCGTGTAGTAGTCCTTGCCCTCGAAACCCCAGGGGCCCTCCTGGCGCCGGTAGTAGCCGTGCTCGGGGTGGTAGAGGCCCAGCGCCATCACCTCCGAGGCGGGCACGGGGCCTGAGGCGAGACGGGTCTGCAGCAGGTCGTTCAGCGGATTCACTTCTTCTCCAGGGGCCACCTCTCCAGCAGCACGGGCAGCAGCCACTGGGTGAGGATCAGGGCCAGGGCCACACCGCCTAGGCAGGCGAGGCCCAGGCCCCGCAGGCCGCGGTAGCCGCTGAAGACCATGCCGCCGAAGCCGGCGAGGGTGGTGCCGGCGCAGACGCCATTGACGCGGGCCACGCGCTCCGGGGCGTCGGCCTCGCCCCGGGCCCGGTGCAGCAGGTTGAAGGCCGTGTCCACGCTTACGCCCAGGGCGATGGGAATGGCCATGAGCGACAGGAAGGTCAGGGGCTCCCCGGTCCAGCCCAGGGCGCCCAGGGCCCCCACCTGGCTGGCCGCCAGGGGCACCAGGGCCAGCAGGGCGAAGCGCAGGCTGCGGCCGAAGAGGGCGATGACCACGAGGATGCCCGCCAGGGCCAGCAGCACCGCCTGCCGGACCGTGTCCCGGGCGATGCCCTTCACCACGCGGAAGAGGGGCTGGGTGCCCACGAAGCGCCCGCCGGCCGCCTCGACCTCGGGCGTGAGCCGGAGAAGCGAGGCCTCATCCAGCCGGATGGGGACCGTCAGGGCCGGGGCCAGGGGAGCGGGCATCGATCCATGGTGCAGGCGACCCCAGAGGGTCCAGGGATGGCGGCCCTCCGGGGCGGGTGCCGACCGGGGCAGCAGGACCTGGAGCGCCCGTACGGGCTGGGAGGGGTCCACCGCGGCGGCGGCCAGGGCCGACAGGGGCCCCTCCAGCCCCGCCGGGTCCAGCCCCGCCCTGGCGGCGGCCTCGAGCACCTGGTGCCGCCAGGTCTCCGAACCCAGGGTGTGCTGCAGCTCCGGATCGAGGCTCTGCCAATCGGGCACCGGCAGGCCCGCCTCGCGGAGGATGGGGCTCAGCTTGTTCCACCGGGCCGGGAGACGGTCCGGGTCCTCCAGCGGAATCTGGAGGGCCAGGGGCTGGAGGCTGGCGCCGAGGGTCTTCGTCAGCCGCGCCTGGAGGGTGAGGGCCGGGTTCCCCTGGGCCCGGAAGCGCCGGAGGTCCTCCTCCCAGCGGGTGCGGGGCGCGCCCGCCAGCGCCAGGGCCAGCAGGGCCAGGGCGGCCCAGGGGGCCCAGACGCGGCGGCGGGGGCGGGGCGGGGGCGGCCCCGGAGCGAAGGTGCCCCGGCCCCGGTCCAGCCCCATCAGCATGGGCGGCATCACCAGGAAGGTGGCGACCAGGCAGGCCAGCAGGCCCAGGCCCGTGGTGAGCCCCAGGTCCCGGATGCCCGGAAAGGGCGCGAAGGCGAGGGCCAGGAAGGCCAGGGCCGTGGCCAGGGCGCCCGCCACCACGCCGGGGCCCGTGCCCAGCATCGCGGCCCGGAGTGCCCGCGCCTTGGCCCGGCCCGCCCGGCGCTCCTCGCGGTAGCGGCTGAAGAGCATGATGCCCACGTCATCGCCCACGCCCAGCAGCACCGCGCCGAAGCCGGCGGCCATGAGATTCACCCGGCCCAGGATCCACCCCGTGAGCCCCAGAGCCCACACCATGCCCACGAGCAGAGGCCCCATGACGAAGCCGTAGCCCGCGAGGGTGCGGAAGCCCAGCCAGTACACGAGGCCGATGAGGACGAAGCTGAGGACCAGGCTGAGGGCCACCTCGTAGCTAAGCCGGTGCGATTCCCAGGCGGTGATGGCATGGGCGCCCGTCACCTGGAGGGCGAAGGGGCGGTCGGCCTGGGGGGTCAGGGCCGCCTCCACGGCCTTCAGGGCCGCGGCCGGAGGCAGGGGCCCCTCGGCGCCCCGCCCGAGCCAGGCCAGGACGCGGGTGGTGGCCTTCACATCCGAGGCGGGAAAGCCCGCCACCAGGGGCACCAGGATGAAGCGGCCATCCTTGGTCTCCAGGTAGCCGGTCCGCATGCGCAGGGTGAAGGCCCGGCCCAGCTGCACGGCCTTGGCCATGCCCTCGCCGTTCTGGGGGGCGAGGGTCCGCAGGCCCAGCGGATCCAGCCGCGCCAGGGCCGCGGGGAGCGGTTCCGGCGAGCCCAGGGCCCGGGCGGTGGCCTCCAGGCGGCGCTTCACTTCCGCCGGGTTCTTGAGAGGCTCCAGGCGGTCCCCCAGCCAGGCTGGGGCCAGGGAGTAGAGGGTTTCCGTGGTGAGCCGGCTCACCGCCGCGTCCCCCTCGGTGATGGCCCCCACGGCCAGGAGCGCGGGCCAGGGGCTCACGCCTCCCGGCCCGGGCACCGGGATGGGATCGGACAGGCGACCCTCGGCGGCCAGCCCGTTGAGGGGCAGGTCGCCCTTGGTGAGCAGGCGGTCCACCAGGCCCTCGGCCCAGGCGCGGCGGGCCTCCAGGTCGGCCGGGCCCCCTTCGGCCACGAGCCAGATCAGCTCCTGCTGGCCGACGCCGGCCTCCAGGTTGGCCCGCACGGCGGGATGCTCGGAGGGCAGCAGGCTCATCAGGTCGAGGGCCCGCTCCACGCGCAGGGTGCCCCAGCCCAGAGCCAGCGTCAGGCCCGCCGTGAGGATCCAGAGTCCCCGGGACCGGGACAGGTGCAGGCGGAGCAGGCCGCGCAGCAGGGCTTTCATCACCTGTCCGCGCCGGCGCGATCGATCCAGGGCTTCAGGGCCGGCACCATCTCCACGCGCTCCGCCCCCCGCAACCGCTCCATGAGGCTGCCATCCTCCAGCCGGGCCAGGGGATGGTTCTCCCGGCGGTCCAGGGCCTCGGGCGGACCAGCCGCCGTGAGGACGGTGGGCAGCTCTTCGCTGTAGCGGTGGTCCAGGAGCTGGGCCAGGGCCGCGGCCACGCGGAGGTCCGAGTCCATGCGGTCCCAGTCATCCAGCACCAGGAGGGGCGGGTCCTGGAGGGGCTCGATGAGATCGCGCACGCTCTGGAAGGCCTGGTTCTGGAAGCTGCGGATGTCGTAGTAGGCGTCCTTGATGCTCTGGCTGAGGGTCCGCACGGAGACGAAGCGCCCGCCGCGGCCCGTGCGCTCGGTCCAGGCCCGCAGGGCGGCGGCGGCCAGGGTGCTGCGGCCGCTCTGGGCGGGGCCGTGGATCCACCACAGCTCCCAGCCGTGGCGGAACTTGTGCTTGCCGGTGGTGGCCCACTGGGACAGGGCCTCGGCGCCCGCCGGGCGGATGCCGTGCTCGGGCCGCTTGCGGAGGGCCGTGAGGAGCCGGGCCAGGTCGTCCCGGAAGGGGATGGGCCCCACCTCCTCCTCGGGCCGGGCCAGCCACTCCTCTAGGTCCGGCACGCGCTCCAGCATGGACCGGGCCCCGCTGGCCTGGGCGTTGTTCCACCACTTCCAGAAGCGGGTGAAATCCGCCTCGCGGTAGCGGGCGGGCAGGCCCAGGGTCTCCGCGTCCGGCGCCACGTCGGCCGTGCAGCCGCAGACCCGCACCGGCTTCTGGGGATCCGGATCGAAGATGAGGCCCTGCCCCTGGCAGCGGGGGCAGTCAGGGCGGCCCTTCACCATGGGACCGCTCCGGCCGGGCCTGAACCCGCCGCTGCGCTCATGGCCCGTCCCCGCCGCGCAGGAAGCCTCCCAGCACCTCGCGGCGACGCTCGCGGATGCGGGAGAAGGCTCGCTCCTCCAGCTGCCGCACCCGCTCCCGGGAGATGGGCGGGTTGAACTGCTTGCCGATCTGCTCCAGGGTCAGGGGCTCCTGGCCGCCCAGCCCGAAGTGCAGGGCGATGATCTTGCGCTCCTTCTCGCTGAGGGTCTGAAGGCTGGCCTCGATCTGCTCCAGGAAAGCCTCCTGGTCCAGCGTGTGCATGGCGGAGGGCTCCACCTCCTGCTCCAGGCTGTCGCCCACGGTGAGGTCCGAATC
Organism: Geothrix terrae; assembly: GCF_022808775.1. Classification (GTDB taxonomy): domain Bacteria; phylum Acidobacteriota; class Holophagae; order Holophagales; family Holophagaceae; genus Geothrix; species Geothrix terrae. Next base: position 36,803 of record NZ_JAKZLA010000008.1, on the reverse strand, counting down.
GCCCAGGCCCTGCTCGGTGGAGACGGTGGACGTGGTCTGCTGGAGGAGCTGGAGACGCTCCACCTCCTCCACCGTGAGGTTGGCCGCGTCCGCGATCTCCTGGAGCATGGGCACCCGGCCCAGGGACTGGCTCAGCCGCTGGGTGACGCGGTTCAGGTGCACCAGGTGGCCCGCCACCTTCTGTGGCAGGCGGATCTTGTTCCCGTGTTCGGCGAGCGCGTGGAAGATGGCCTGCCGCACCCACCAGGAGGCATAGGTGAGGAACTTGTTCTGCCGTTCCGGGTCGAAGCGCTTGGCGGCCTCGATGAGGCCGAGGTTGCCCTCGCTGATGAGGTCCAGCAGGTCCAGGCCCATGCCTTCGAACTTGCGGGCCTCCTTCACCACGAAGCGGAGGTTGCCCTCGACGAGCTTGCGGAGGCCTTCCGGGTTGCGGTCGTTCTGCCACAGGCGCCCGTTGATGCGCTCCTCCTCCGCCGTCAGCAGGGGCAGGTGGCGGATGGAGTCGAAGTACTTGTCGAGCGAACGCTCTTCGAGATGCCGGAGGGGCACGGAACACCTTGGGGGAGGAACCAGCATAGCAAGCGATCCGCGCCCCCAGGGCAACTGCGACCGGCTTCAGCGCTTGCGCAATCCGTGGGGCGTGAGCTTCACCAGGCCCGTGCCGCTGGCCGGCCAGGGCACATCCTTCACGCCGGCGGCCTCCAGGGCCTGGGCCAGCCGCTCCAGGTCCTCCTGCATGCGATTGAGGCGATCCCGCAAGGTGAGCACCACCTCCACACCGGCCAGGTTGACGCCCAGGTCCCGCGTGAGGTTGAGGATGAACTCCAGGCGCTCGAGGTCCTCGTCGCTGTAGAGGCGGGTCTTGCCTTCGGTGCGGCTGGGGGTGAGCAGGCCCTCCCGCTCGTAGAGGCGCAGGGTCTGGGGATGCACGCCGTAGCGCATGGACACCACGCCGATCATGTAGGCGCCGAGGCGGGGATCTTTAGCCATGATGCTGTCCTCGCTGTTTCCGCACGTCCGCGTCGTTCAGCTCCGCCAGCTCGCGGAGGAGGTCCTTGCTGCGCTCGTCCTGGATCTGGGGCGTCACCACCGCCACTTCCGCGATGAGGTCGCCCCGCTGGCTGCTCCTGGGGATGGGCATGCCCTGGCCCTTGAGGCGGAGCTTGGCGCCGGTCTGGGTGCCCGGGGGCACCTTGATGGTCTGGTGGCCCTCCGGCGTGGGCACCTCCACCTTGGCCCCCAGGGCCGCCTCGGAGAAGCTGACGGGCAGCTTCACGTAGAGGTTCGGACCCTTGCGCTCGAAGCGGGCGTCCGCCTCCATGCTGATCTGCAGGTAGAGGTCGCCGGGCCCGCCGCCGCGGCGGCCCGCCTCGCCCTTGCCCGCCACGCGCAGGCGCGCGCCGTCCTCCACGCCGGCCGGAATGGCGATGGTGACGGTCTCCTGGCGGGGATGCCGGCCCGCGCCCCCGCACTCGGGACAGGCCGGGGCGCGCATGCCGCGGCCCTGGCAGTCGGGACAGGTCCGGCCGAAGCTGAGGAACCCGCCGCCGCCGCCCAGCTTGCCCTTGCCGTTGCAGGTGCGGCAGACCTCCTGCTTCCGGGAGCTCTCGCCGGTGCCGCGGCAGGCCAGGCAGGGCTCGGAGCGGTTCACGCGCAGGCTCAGGCGCGTGCCCTCGAAGGCCTCGCGGAAGCCCAGGCGCACGGTATGGACCAGGTCTTCCCCCCGCTCGGGCCCGTGGCGCATGGGCCGCCCGCCGAAGCCCGCGAAGATGTCCTCGAAGGAGAAGCCCCCGCCCTGCTCGAAGCCCGGCGGCGCCTGGGCCCCGGGGCCGTTGGGATCGCCGTAGGTGTCGTAGTTCTTCCGCTTCTCGGGGTCCGAGAGCACCTCGTTGGCTTCCGAGAGCTTCTTGAACTCGGCCTCGGCCTGGGCATCGCCCGGGTTCAGGTCCGGGTGGTGCTTCCGCGCCAGCTTGCGGTACGCCTTCTTGATGTCCTCCTCGGACGCCGTCCGGGGCACGCCCAGGATCTTGTAGTAGTCGGGATGGGGCATGGCTTTAGTCTAGGACACTAAGATTTCGTTCGCCGAAAAAAAGCGGAGTCGCGGCTGGGCCGAGACTCCGCGAGGGGGTCCGGGGGTGTGCGCGCAGCGAAGCGGAGCGCGGGACCCCCGGGGAAGGTCAACTGACGACTTCAGCGTCGATGACGTTGTCGTCCCCACCCTTCTTTTCACCTCCGGGTGCGCCAGGCGCGCCCGGAGCCGGGCCGTCACCGGCAGGAGGCTCGCTCTTGTAGAGGGTCTCCGCCAGCTTGTGGCTCTTGGCCGTGAGGGTCTCCAGGGCCTTCTTGATGCGGTCCTGGTCCAGGCTGGCCAGGGCGGCCTTCGCCTCGACGATGGCCTCCTCGGCCTCCTTCTTGTCGGCCTCGGGCAGCTTGTCGCCGCTGTCCTTCAGGAGCTTCTCCACCTGGTAGACCATCTGGTCGAGGTGGTTCTTCTCCTCCAGCAGGGCCTTGCGGGCCTCGTCGTCGGCCTTGTGGGCCTCGGCATCCTTCACCTTGGCGTCGATCTCCTCCTTGGAGAGGCCCGTGCTGCCCGTCAGCGTGATGCTGGCGTCCTTGCCCGTGCCCTTGTCCTTGGCGGTGACGTGGACGATGCCGTTGGCGTCGATGTCGAAGGTGACTTCGATCTGCGGCATGCCGCGGGGCGCGGGCGCGATGTTGCCCAGGTGGAACTGGCCCAGCAGCTTGTTGCCCTCGACCACGGGCCGCTCGCCCTGGAACACTTCGATGTCCACGCCGGGCTGGTTGTCCACGGCGGTGGTGTAGATCTCACTGCGCTTGGTGGGGATGGTGGTGTTGCGGGGGATGATGACGCTCATCTGCCCGCCGTTGGCGTTGATGCCCAGGGAGAGCGGCGTCACGTCGAGGAGCAGCACGCCCTTCACGTCGCCCGCCAGCACGCCGGCCTGCACGGCGGCGCCCAGGGCCACGACCTCGTCGGGGTTCACGCTGTGGTTGGGCTCCTTGCCGAAGATGGACTTCACCATCTCCAGCACCTTGGGGATGCGGGTCGAGCCGCCCACCATCACCACCTCGTCGATCTCGTGGTGGGCCAGCTTGGCGTCTCGCACCGCGTTCTCGCAGGGGCCCTTCAGCTTCTGGAGGATGGGCTCGATCATCAGCTCGAACTTGGCGCGGGAGAGCGTCTGGTTCACGTGCTTGGGGCCGCTGGCATCCGCCGTGATGTAGGGCAGGCTGATGTCGGTCTGGGTGGTGCTGGAGAGCTCGATCTTGGCCTTCTCGGCGGCCTCCTTGAGGCGCTGCATGGCGTCGGCCTGCTTGCGGAGGTCGATGCCCTCGGCCTTCTGGAACTCGTCCGCCAGCCAGTCGATGATGGCCTGGTCGATGTTGTCGCCACCCAGGTGGGTGTCGCCGTTGGTGGACTTCACCTCGACCACGCCCTCGGAGACTTCGAGGATGCTGATGTCGAAGGTGCCGCCGCCGAAGTCGAAGACGGCGATGGTGCCGTCCTTCTTCTTGTCCAGGCCGTAGGCGAGCGCGGCGGCTGTGGGCTCGTTGACGATGCGCTTCACGTCCAGGCCCGCGATGGCGCCAGCGTCCTTGGTGGCCTGGCGCTGGGCGTCGTTGAAGTAGGCGGGCACGGTGATGACGGCCTCCGTGACCTTTTCGCCCAGGTAGGCCTCGGCGGCCTCCTTCATCTTGTTCAGCACCGCGGCGCTGATCTCCTCGGGACTGAGGTGCTTGCCATTCACCACCACGGCGCAGCCGCCCTTGTCGGCCCGCTCCACCGTGTAGGGGACGAGCTTCTGTTCCTTGTCGGAGTCGGCGTAGGGCAGGCCCATGAAGCGCTTGATGGAATAGATGGTGCTCTTGGGCTGAGCCACGGCCTGGCGCTTGGCCGGGGCACCCACGAGCCGCTCGCTGGTCTTGGGGTTGAAGCCCACCACGGAAGGCGTGGTGTCCGCGCCCTCGGGGTTCGGAATCACCTTCGGCTGCCCGCCCTCCATGACGGCCACGCAGCTGTTGGTGGTGCCGAGGTCAATGCCGATGATCTTGCCCATGTCGTTCCTCCTGGGGTCTGCTTGGGGAGTCAGGCCGGGCTGCGCCCACCCTGGCCCTACGAGGATACAAGCTGGGCACTCTTTGTCAATATGATCTTCTAGTTTTGACTCATATTTTCTTCTTGGTCGCTTAACGCCCTTCAAGGGATATGCTGACATCATGACGCTTCGTCCCTGCCCCATCTGCCGAACGCCCACCGCCTGGGAGGGCAACCCCTTCAAGCCCTTCTGCTCCGAGCGCTGCCGGCTCCGCGACCTGGGCGCCTGGGCCAGCGAAAGCTACCGCGTCCCGGAGAAGCCCCAGGAGGAGGACGGCGAAGGCTGGAGCGGCGAGGGCGAGGAGGGCTGATCCGGCTTCAGGCCTGAGCCTGGGCCTCGGCCCGGGCCCGGATGGCCTCCAGGCTGGCAGGCGCCGGATGCAGGTCCTGGCTGCGCCCCGCGTGCATCACCTGGCCAGGCACGTCATGGCCCACCAGCTCCGGCAGGCTGCGGGCGGCCGCCAGGAGGCGCGGCAGGTCCACGGCCACGGGGAATCCCATGGCCTGGAGCATGTGGACCAGGTCCTCGGTGCAGACGTTCCCGGTGGCGCCCGGCGCGTAGGGGCAGCCCCCCAGCCCGCCCAGGGAGGCGTCGAAGCGGACGACCCCGGCCTCCAGCGCCGCGAGGGCGTTCGCCAGGCCCATGCCCCGGGTGTTGTGAAGGTGGGCCGTGAGCTCAGCCTCCGGGAACCGCGCCCGGAAGGCTGCGCAGAGGGAGGCCACCTGGCGGGGATGGGCCATGCCCGTGGTGTCGCAGAGGGTGATACCCGCCACGCCCCGGGCCAGGAACCGCTCGGCCAGGCCCAGCACCGTAGCCTCGGGGACCGCGCCCTCCATGGGGCAGCCGAAGCTGGTGGAGATCGACACGTTCAGGGCCGCCCCGGTCCCCTTCACCAGGTCCACCACCTCCAGCAGCCGCGCCACGGACTGCTCGCGGGTCATGCGGAGGTTCAGCAGGTTGTGGGTCTCGCTGGCGGACACCACCAGGTTCAGCTCGTCCGTGCCCGCGGCGAGGGCCCGCTCAGCGCCGCGGAGGTTGGGCACCAGGGCCGTGTAGACCACGCCGGGGACGCGCCGGATCCCGCGCATGACCTCGTCGGCGTCCGCCAGGGCGGGGATGGCCTTGGGCGAGGTGAAGGAGGTGACCTCGATCTTGGCCAGCCCGCAGAGGCCGAGGGCATCGATCAGCTCGATCTTGTCGGCGGTGGGGACGAAGCGGTCCTCGATCTGGAAGCCGTCGCGGGGGCCCACTTCCTGGATGTGGATGGGATGGGGGAAGTGGTGCTCGAACATGGGATCCCTCAGATCACGCCCTTGGCGCGCAGTTCCGTTATGGCCGCCTCGGACACACCCGCCCGGCGCAGCACGGCCTCCGTATCCGCCCCCAGGGCCGGCGCGGGGCGCTCCACCCGGCCCGGCGTGAGGCTCAGCTTGGGCACGATGCCCGGGACCTCGATGGCCTGGCCGTCGGGCAGGCGGGCCTGGAGGATCATGTCCCTGGACCGGTAGTGGGGATCCTCGGCGATGTCCCGGGCGTTGTAGATGCACCCCGCGGGCACCCGGGCCTCGTCCAGGGCCCCGAGCACCTCGTCCAGGGATCGCGTGGCCGACCAGGCGCCGATGGCCGCATCCAGTTCCGCCGCCCGGGCGGCGCGGCCGTCGTTGCCCGCCAGCCCGGGATCCTCGGCCAGGTCCTCCCGGCCGATGCGGACCATGAGGCGCTTGAAGATGCCGTCGCCATTGCCCGCGATGAGGGCGTAGCCGCCGTCCGCGCAGCGGTAGGCGTTGGTGGGCGCGATGCCCGGCAGGGCGCTGCCCGAGGGCTCGCGCACCACGCCGAATGCGCTGTACTCGGGCAGCAGGCTCTCCATCATGTGGAAGACGGCCTCGTAGAGGGCCACATCGATGACCTGCCCCTCGCCGCCGTTCACCTTCCGGTGGTAGAGGGCCAGCAGCACGCCGAGGGCCCCGTGCAGGCCCGCCAGGGAGTCGCCGATGGACACGCCCACCCGCACGGGCGTGCGGCCCGGTTCGGCCGTGAGGTGGCGCAGGCCGCCCATGGCCTCGCCGATGACGCCGAAGCCCGGGCGGTCCCGGTAGGGCCCCGTCTGGCCGTAGCCCGATATCCGCAGCATCACGAGGCCGGGGCTGAGGGCGTGCAGCTCCTCCCAGCCCAGGCCCCAGCTCTCGAGGGTGCCCGGGCGGAAGTTCTCGATGAGGACGTCCGCCTCCTTCGCCAGGTCGCGGACGATGGCCTGGGCCTCGGGCTTCCGCAGGTCCAGGGCCACGGACCGCTTGTTGCGCGACTGCACCTGCCACCAGACGGAGGTGCCGTCCTTCAGCAGGCGCCACTTGCGCAGGGGGTCGCCGGCGCCCGGCGGCTCGACCTTGATGACCTCCGCCCCGAACTCGCCGAGGATCTTGGCCGCGAAGGGCCCCGCGATGAGCTGGCCCAGCTCGAGGACGCGGATGCCGCTGAGGACCGAGGGCTGCATGGGGAACTCGCGAGAGGGGCGGGGTCTAGACCACGCCGAGGATGCCGAGGAGCGCGCCGGCCGCCAGGAGCCAGAGCACATGGACCCGCGTTCGCCAGACCAGCAGGGCCGTGGCGGCGGTCAGCAGCCAGAGGGGCCAGGCCGGGCCGGCATCGTGGGCCGTGCGGGCCAGGATCCAGCCGGTGGCCAGCATGAGGCCGATGACGACCGGGGCCATGCCCTGCTTGAAGGCCCGAACCGCGCGCAGGTGCCGGTTCCGGTGCCCCCACTGGGAGGCCAGGTGCGTGACGATGGTGCTGGGCAGCAGGATGCCGGTCAGGGAGAGGACCACCCCGGCCAGCGCCAGCAGCGGCCCGCCGGAGTTCATGCCCAGGTTCCAGCCCAGGAGGGCCACGAAGAGGATGTTCGGGCCCGGCGCCGCCTGCGCGAGCGTGATGGAGCTGCTGAACTGGGTCTCGCTGAGCCACCGCTGCTGGAGCACCAGGTAGCGGTGCATCTCCGGGGCCGTGGTGAGGGCGCCGCCCACGGACAGCAGCGACAGCAGGAGGAAGTGGCCGAAGAGTTGCAGCCAGTCCCAGCCGTGCAGAGGGAAGGCTCCCGGGGCGGCCGTCACGGGTCCAGCCTCGCGTAGGTGGCCAGGCAGGCCACGCCGCCGAGCCCCAGCAGGACGAAGGGCATGGGCCAGTGCAGCAGCGCCACCCCTCCGAAGGCGGCCACGGCCAGGGCCCCGCAGGCAAGCGCGCCGAGGGGGTGGCCCTTCAGGCCCCCGGAGAGGCGGAGACCCGCGGCCATGATCAGGCCTGCGGCCACGGCGCCCATCCCGCGCAGGGCCCGGGCCACGGCGGGATGCCCGCCGAACCGGCCGTAGGCCACGGCCAGCAGCAGGACCAGCAGCAGCGGCAGCGCGAGCATGCCGGCCATGGCCGCCAGGGCGCCCCGCCAGCCGAAGCGCCGGCCGCCGATGACCAGCGAGAGGTTCATGACGTTGGGGCCGGGCATGATCTGGGCCACGGCCCATTCCTCGACGAAGGCGGCCTGGCTGAGCCACCGCTTCCGCTCGACCAGCTCCCGGTGCGCCACGGCCATCACGCCGCCGAAGCCCTGCACGGCCAGCCAGGTGAAGGTCAGGAAGAGGTCCGTCAGGGAGCGGGGCCCCGGTTGATCCTCGGGTAGGGTCTCGTGTTCGATCATGGTCATCCGTGGAAAACAGGAAGGGCGAGGGGGACCCGCGCCCGGCAGGTCCCCCTCGGTGACTGCGAACCTACCAGAGGTGCAGCACCTTCCACCAGGCGCCACCCACGACCACCCAGATGAGGATGTTCACGACGCTGACCATGAAGCCCAGGCGCCACCAAGTACCGATGGGCACATAGCCCAGGCCGAACATGGCCGGGGCGGGGCCCGTCCCGTAGTGGGTCATGCTGGCGTGCAGGTTGGAGAAGAAGCACAGCACCAGCGCGGCGAGCATGGGCGGCGCGCCGAGCGTGATGGCCACGCCCAGGAAGGCCGCGTACATGGCGCCGGCGTGGGCCGTCATGCTGGCGAAGAAGTAGTGGGCGTAGAAGTAGGTCACGGCCAAGACCAGGAAGCCGAACTGCCAGCTGTGGCCCGCCATGGAGGCGCCCACCACCTTGCTGAACCAGGGGATCATGCCCAGCTTGTTCAGGAAGCCCGCCATCATGATCAGGCCGCCGGTCCAGATGAGCACGTCCCAGGCATTGTGCTCCTCCAGGACATCCTTCCAGGTCAGCACGCCCGTCAGCAGCAGCAGGGCCAGGCCCAGGAGCGCCGCCGTGGTGCCATCGATGCCGAAGCTCTTCTCGCCGATGACCCAGAGCACCAGCACGAAGCTGAACACGGCGACCATCAGCCACTCGGACATGGACGGACGGCCCATCTCCTTCAGCCTGGCCGTGGCCATCTCCACCGCCTCGGGCGTCTCCGTGATCTCGGGCTTGTAGAGCTTGTAGAAGAAGTAGGGGATCACCAGCAGGCCCACGAGGCCGGGCACGATGGCGGCCACGAACCAGCTGTTCCAGGTGATGGTGATGCCGAAGTCCGCGGCGAACTTCTGGGTCATGGGGTTGGCCGCCATGGCCGTGAGGAACATGGCGCTGACGATGAGGTCCAGGTTGAAGCAGGTCATGGTGAGGTAGGCGCCGATCTTGCGGGCGGTACCGTCCTCGGGGTTGCTGCCGTAGGCCCGGGCCAGGGAGCGCATGATGGGCATGATGATGCCGGCCGTGCGGGCGGTGTTGCTGGGCACCACGGGCGCCAGCACGAACTCGGTGGCGGCGAAGCCATAGGCCAGGCCGAGGGTGCGCTTGCCCAGCAGGCGCATGAAGAAGTAGGCGATGCGCGTGCCCAGGCCCGTCTTGATGAAGCCCCGGGCGAACATGAAGGCCACGATGATGAGCCAGAGCGTCTTCTCGGCGAACCCGCTGAGGCTGTCGCCGATGGGCAGGGTGCCCGTGATGGCGGTGAGGCCCACGCCGATCATGGCCACGGCGCCCATGGGCAGGGGGCGGAGGATGATGCCCAGGATGGTGGCCACGAAGATGGCGAAGAGGTGCAGCCCGCGGACCCAGTCGGCCTGGCGGACCTTCTCGGCCTCGGCCTTCGTCTTGGCCTCCGCCTCCGCCTTCACCTTGGCCTCGGCTTCGGCCTTGGCCTTCGCGGCGGCCTCGAACTTGACCCTGGCTTCGGCCTCGATGCGCTGGACGTCGAGTTCCTTGGCGCTCAGCTTTTTGGCCGCGGCGGCCGGCTTGGGCTCAGCCTTCAGTTCGGTTTTCGGCTCACTTTTGGGCTCGGCCGCCTTGGCCTCCGCGGGCTTGGACTTGTCGGCGGGCTTGGCCGACTTCTCGCCGAGCTTCGCGCCCTTCTCGCCGTTCTTGGCCTTGGCGGCGGCGCTTCCCGCGAAGAACTTGGCGTCGGGCACCGGCGCGACGCGCGGAAGGATGACGTAGAGGAGGCAGCCCACCGCGAGGGTGGCCAGGAGGCGGAGGGGCTTGGCCCCCTGCCATCCACCGCCTTGGGATTCCGGATTGGACATATCAGCACCTGCGGGAGGGGCCAGACGGGCTGGCGCCAGGGTTGGGGGTCGCGAGAGACCGCCGGGCCCAGTCGTCCGGACCCGGCGGGAGGGCCACCTACAGGGCGCGGATGCGCATGCCGATGGCGAACTCGGTCTGGGAGTCGTGGGGGTTGGTGGCCGAGAGGCGGAAGGCGTCGTGCAGCTTCAGGTAGTCGAAGACCACGTAGGCTTCCATCTTCTTGCTGAGGTGTCGCCGCACGGCCCCGTAGGTGGTGTCCCGGCGGCCCGACACGAAGTAGGCCTTGTTGGCGGTGTCGGCGAAGGGGTTCTGCCAGGCGCCCGTGGCGGCGCCCAAGCCGGCGTCGTCGGCCTTCATGGACTGGAAGCCCAGGTAGTAGCTCCACTTCGGATCCGTCTGGATGGAGGCCGACACGGTGAAGGCGGAATCCCTGCGGTCCGGGTGGTTGAGGCCCTGCTCGGCCGTGTAGTGGAAGTAGCCGGCGTTCAGGCGCAGCCACGCCACCGGGCTCACGTTGCCGCCCAGGGAGGCGGACTTCTGCGTGAAGCCGTTGTTGTTGGCCTGGGTGTAGAAGCCGGCGAGGTGGAAGGCCTTCGCGTTGTAGCCCAGGGCCATGGAGGCCGTGGAGTTCTTGGTGGTGGTGTTGGGCTCGTAGTTCAGGTTGTAGGCCGCGCCCATGGCGAAGCCGCCGTCGGTGACCTTCTTCCACACCACGCCCTTGTCGATGCGGGTCTGGGCCGGCCCGCCCGTGGGGGAGCCCACGCTCACGGCCCCGGCGTAGTAGACCAGGGACTTGAAGTTGTTGTTGTTGGTCCAGCCGCCCTCGTCGTAGTTCACCTCGGCATGGGCGAAGGGGTCGCCGTAGATCACGGCGAAGTCGCGGGCCAGGGTGTTCTGGCGGCCGAAGGTGAGCTGGCCCAGCTCCTTGCTCTTGATGCCCAGCCAGGCGTCGCGGTTGAACAGGGTGTTGGCCTTGCCCTGCTCGCCGTCGTAGAGGAAGTACTCGCTCTCCAGCTTGTAGATCACGCTGAGGCCGTCGACGTTGGTCTTGATGGCGCCCTTCAGGCCCCAGCGGCTGCCGCTGAACCAGGACTCCATGAAGTCCACCTTGGTGCGGCCGTCGGCGGTGGCGTTGGTCTTGGACCCTAGGGTGGCGTCGATGAGGATGTAGGGGGTCAGCTCCGCGGGAAACTTGAAGGCCTCCGCCTTGGCTTCAGGCTTGGCTTCAGGCTTGGACGCCAGCTTCTGCTCCAGCTCGGCGATGCGCGCGTTCTGCTTGGCCAGCTCGGCCTTGACGTCAACCTCCTGGGCCGGGAGGAGGGCGGCCGCGGCAAGGCAGGCCAGGGTGCGGAGATGCATGGGGACTCCTTGGTGTGAGGGATGGGTACAGCGGGATCGGGAGAGACGGACAGCCGGAGGTCGCCCCCCGGGAGAGGGATCAGGGCGAAGCGGGATGGATCACTGGGAATCTAGGAGGCCAACCTTTCAGTCAGCTTTCAGCGCCTCCGGATGTGCGTACGGTCACGCGGCGCGTCCGGCGCGCGCCGGTGCGATCATCCTGGAAGACCCCCGAACCCGATCCGGAGCCGCCATGACGCGCACGCCCAGGTCCCTCGCGCTTGCCGCTGTCCTGCTGGCGGGAGCCGCCTGGCCCGGCCGCGCCGCCGAGCGCATCGTCCTGATGGTGGGCGGCATCGAGAAGATCATCTACCTGCCCGTGAAGCTGGCCCAGCAGCTGGGCTACTTCGAGCAGGAAGGGCTGGAGGTGGAGGTCCACAGCGAATGGGCGGGCGTCCGCGGGGTGGACATGCTCCTCGTGGGCGGGGCCCAGGGCGTGGTCGGGTTCTATGACCACACCGTCTACATGCAGACCCAGGGCAAGGCTGTGGTGTCGGTGGTCCAGTTCTCGCAGGCTCCCGGCGAAGTGGAGCTGGTGTCCTCCCGGCTGCCCAGGGTCCGCACCATGGCCGATCTCGGCGGCCAGACCCTCGGCGTCACCGGGCTCGGCTCATCCACCCAGTTCCTCTCCCGCTACCTCGCCCTGTCGGCAGGACTGCGGCTGAACCAGGTGACCTTCAAGCCCGTGGGCACCGGTGAGTCGTTCATCGAGGCCATGAGCAGTGGAACCATCGGCGCCGGCATGACCACCGAGCCCACGGCGTCGCGGCTGCTCGCCACCGGCCAGGCGCGGGTGCTGGTGGACCTCCGCACCCCGGAGGACACGGCCAGGGCGCTCGGCGGTCCCTACCCGGCCTCCTGCCTCTACATGCAGACCGCTTGGGTGAATCGCCACAAGCCCGAGGTGCAGAAGCTCGTCAACGCGCTGGTGAAGGCCCTCCGCTACATCCAGGGCCACACGGCGGCCGAGATCGCCGCCCACGTCCCCGCCGACTACTACGGACAGGACAAGGCCATCTACATCAGGGCCCTGGCGCGCAGCAAACCCATCTTCATCCCCGACGGCCGGATGCCCGCCAACGGCCCCGCCAACGTCCTGCGCATCCTGACCCACACCGAGCGATCCCTCCAGGGGAAGGCCGTGGACCTCGCCAGCACCTATACCCTGGAATTCGTGAACGCCGTCAAGTGACCTCTCCCGGAATCCGCCGCCCATGAAACTCCTGCTGGTCGAGGACAACCGCGCCCTCTCCGAGTGGCTGGCCCGGACCCTGAGGGCGGACAAGTACACGGTGGAGTGCGCCCAGGACGGCCTGGAGGCCGACGGTCTCCTCCGCACGGAGGCCTACGATCTGGTGATCCTGGACCTGGCCCTCCCGGGGCTGGATGGCCGGGAGGTTCTCAAGCGCCTCCGGAGTCGGCGCAATGCCGTGCCGGTGCTGATCCTCACCGCCTTCGACGCCACCCGCGACCGGGTGGAGGGCCTGGATTTCGGGGCCGACGACTACATGGTCAAGCCCTTCGAGGTGCATGAGCTGGAAGCCCGCATCCGGGCCCTGCTCCGGCGCGTCAACCAGCAGAAGAACCCGGTGTTCGCCTGCGGCTCCCTGGTCTACGACAGCAACCGCCGCGAATTCACCCTGTCGGGCGCGCCCCTGGCCCTGACACCCCGAGAGCACGCCGTGCTGGAGGGGCTGATGATGAAGGCCGGCCGGACGGTGAGCAAGAAGGCCCTGGCCGAGAGCCTCTACTCACTCGACCAGGACGTGAGCCCCGAGGCCATCGAGATCTACGTCCACCGCCTCCGGAAGAAGCTCGAGGACGGCGACGTGGTGATCGCCACACTCCGGGGCCTCGGCTACCTCCTGAAGCCACGCCATGAGGCCTAAGAGGTCATATCAACACCCGACGAGGCCGCGATGAAGCCAGGCTGGATGCACCGCAAGGAAGGGCCCGCAGGGCGATGCGGGACATCGTTCAAGGGCCCTGACACCGAGGGGCGCCAGCCTGGCTTCATCCCTCCGGGCGAGGGCCGGCGGGCGTCGCGATGCTTCGTCACGCTCGTCGCGCGTAGTGCCTGCTACGCGTCTCCTCGCCTTCCTCGCCTCGCTCGCCCGGCGGCCCTCGCGCGGCCTCGTGGGGTGTTGATATGACCTCTGAGTCCGCCCTCAGCCTCCGGGCCCGCCTGCTGCTGTGGCTGCTGGTGCCCCTGGGCGTCCTCGCCCTCACGAACCTCACCCTGGCCCGGCGGGAGGCCCGGCACACGGCCGACATGGTGCAGGACCGCCTGCTGCTCGGATCGGCCCGCATCATCGCCCAGCAGATCCAGTTCGAGGATGGCCTCCTGGACGTGGCCATCCCCCCGGCGGCCCTGGAGCTGTTCCAGTCCAGGGCCCAGGACCGGGTGTACTACCGCATCGCCTCGCCCAAGGGGGTGCTCCTCTCGGGCTACGCGGAGCTGCCCCCCCCAGCGGAGGCGCCCCGACCCGAGGAATCGGTGTACTTCCAGACGGAAGTCCGGGGCGAGCCCGTACGGGTGGTGGCCTACGCCCAGCCCGTCTTCGCGGCCCCCGCCGAGGGCCCGGTGATCATCGAAGTGGCCCAGACCCTCCAGGACCACAACCAGCTGGCCCGCAAGCTCTGGACCACCACCCTGCGGCAGGACCTGTGGACGCTGGCCCTCGCCGGCCTCCTGATCTGGTTCGCCCTGCGCCGGGGCCTGAAGGACATCCTCCGCCTCCGGGATGAGGTGGGACGGCGCAAGCCGGGCTCGCTGGAACCCATCCAAGCCGGACCCATGCCCCAGGAGCTCCGGCCCCTGGTGGAATCCCTCAACGGCTACATCCAGCGCCTGGACGCTCAGATGGCGGTCCGCAGCCGCTTCATCGCCAACGCCTCGCACCAGCTCCGCACCCCCTTCGCCGTGCTCCAGACCCAGGCCAACTACGGCCTCCGCAGCCCGGATCCGGCCGTCAAGGACGAAACCCTCGGGGCCATGTCCGAAGGCGTCCGCCAGGGGACGCGCCTCGTGAACCAGCTGCTCGCCCTGTCCCGGGCCGAGGCCGGGGCCCAGACCCGCCGGCCCGGCGAGGTGGTGGACCTGACGGAGCTGGCCCAGCGGGTGCTCGAGGAGCAGGCGACCCTGGCCCAGGCCCGCCGCATCGATCTGGGCTTCGACCGCCCCGAGGACCGCGTGGACCTGCCCGCCTCGTCCACCATGCTCCACGAGCTGGTGGCCAACCTCGTGGACAACGCCCTCCGCTACACGCCCCCGGGCGGGCGGGTCACGCTTTCGCTCCGCCGGGTCGAGGGGCGTCCGGTCCTGTCCATCGAGGACAACGGGCCCGGCATCCCCCCCGCCGACCGCGCCCGGGTGTTTGAGCGGTTCTGCCGGCTCGGCAGCTACGACACGCCCGGGTGCGGCCTGGGGCTCTCCATCGTCCAGGAAGTGGCCCGCGCCCTGGGCGCCGAGGTCCGCCTGTCGGATCCCACCACGGGTCCCGGCCTGGTCGTCACGGTGGCGTTCCCAGCCGGAGCCACCCGATAGGCCGGGATCCCCGCCCTACTGCGCCTGGTGGACCTTCTTCACCATGTAGCGGGGCCGGTCGCGCACTTCCTGGTAGATGCGGCCGATGTACTCGCCCAGCAGGCCGAAGGCGATGAACTGGCAGCCCACGAAGAAGAAGAGGATGGCGAACAGCGTGAACACGCCCTGGGCCGTGCCTTCCGGGTGCAGGAAGCGGTAGACCACCAGGCCCAGGAAGAGGATGAAGCCGATGGCGGCCGTGACGACGCCGAACACGCTGAGGGCCTGGAGGGGGATCAGGCTGAAGCTGGTGAGCAGGTCGAACTGGAGGTTGATGAGCTTCCAGAGGCCGTACTTGCTCTCGCCGGCGGCGCGCTCCGCGTGGGCCACGGGCACCTCGGTGATGCGCTTGGCGAAGCTGTTGGCCAGCGCGGGGATGAAGCTCGAGCGCTCCTTGCAGAGCAGCATGGCGTCCACCACCTCGCGGCTGTAGGCCCGCAGCATGCAGCCGTAGTCGTGGAGCTTCACGCCCGTGGTCTTGCGGGTGACGGCATTGACGATCTTGCTGGGCATGGTGCGGAAGAAGCTGTCGTTCTCCTGGCGGCCCTGGCGCCAGCCGCCGACGACGTCGTAGCCCTCCTCCACCTTGGCCACCAGCTTGGGGATCTCCTCGGGAGGGTTCTGGAGGTCCGCGTCCAGGGTGACGACGACGCGGCCCTTCACCTCGGCGAAGGCGCCGAAGATCGCGCTGTGCTGGCCGTAGTTCCGGTTGAACTCCACGACCTTCACGCGGGGTTCCTCCTTGGCGATGGCCACCAGCAGGACCAGGCTGCGGTCCCGGCTGCCGTCATCCGTGAAGATGACCTCCCAGGGTTTCGAGGGATCCGTGAAGGACTCCGCCATCACCTTGGACAGGCGCGCCCACAGCGTGGGGATGTTCTCCTCCTCGTTGTAGATGGGGATGACGATGCTCAGATAGGGGTCCATGGGCGCTCCAACCCCTCATTCTAGTAGGATCTATAGCTGTCCTGGAGTCAGCCATGCCCGAGCCCAAGATCCTGCTGGTGGAAGACGAGCTCAGCCTCGCCGAGGGCATCAAGCTGAACCTCGAGCTGGAGGGCCTTGCCTGCACCTGGATTCCCCGGGGCGACCAGGCCCTGAAGCAGATCCTGGCCGAGGCCTACGACCTCGTGATCCTCGACGTGATGCTGCCGGGCATGGACGGCTTCACCATCTGCCAGAAGGTGCGCGAGGCGAAGAACTTCACGCCCATCCTCTTCCTCACGGCCAAGAACACGGACGACGACCGGGTGCACGGCTTCGAGACCGGCGCCGACGACTACCTGGGCAAGCCCTTCCAGGTGAAGGAGCTGCTGCTGCGGGTCCGGGCCATCCTCCGCCGCGAAGCCTGGTACCGGAGCCGCGAGATGAGCAGCCGCCAGGCCTTCGGCGCCCACTGGGTGGACTTCGACAACTACTGCGGCGAGGGGCCCAACGGCCCCTTCCAGCTCGGCATGAAGGAGTGCATGATCCTCCGCCTGCTCATGGAGCGGCCCGGCCAGGTGGTGAGCCGCACGGACATCCTGGACAAGGTCTGGGGCGAGGACGCCTACCCCACCAGCCGCACCGTGGACAACTTCATCGTCCGCATCCGCCGCGTGATGGAGCTGGACCCGCACCATCCGCGCTGGGTCCACACCATCCGCAGCGTCGGCTACCAGTTCGATCCCGAAGGGAAACAGCGGAAGGGCGAGGAGTGATGTTCCGCGGCTGATCCGAACCCGGAACTTAGGGCGGGATGGTCCCATCCATGGGGGTATCTTTTACCCACCCATCCCCAATGGATGCCATCCGGAGGCTTCATGCCCGTTTGTCCTCGTCTGTTCACCGCGTTGGCCGTGGCCCTCGCCTTCGGGGCGGTTCAGGCCCGGGCCGAGGAGCCGCGCTTCGGCCTTCAGCTCCACGCGAACTTCCCGACCGGCGACCTCAAGACGGCGGTCGACAACAAGCCCGGTGCCGGGCTCGGCGCCCATGTCACGTTTGATCTAGGTGCGGGCCACGTGATCAGGCCAAGGTTCGACGCCGTGTTCTATCCCGAAGGCACGGTCAACGGATTCAAAACCAAGGCGAACGATCTCAGCCTGGGCGCGGACTACCTCTACTTCCCCGGCGGAACACCCGGCGGCCTCTACCTGACCGCCGGGCTTGGCCTCCACCGCTGGCGTGTGGACACCGAGACCCCCGCCATCGCCCCATTCCCGGCATCCTCGGCGTCCCAGTCCTCGACCCGCTTTGGATACTCGGCCGGGCTTGGATACAACTTCAACCGGACCGTCGGGGCCGAGCTCCGCTATGTCAGCTCTCATTACGCCAACCAGACCGCCTGGGATCCGACCGCCAATGCGCTCCAGGCCGGCGTGACCTTCCGGTTCTGAGCGGGTACTCGAGGGCGGTTGGCGTCCTTGGAATCAAGGAAAGCGGGGCGCGGTCGCGCCCCGCTTTCCCTTCGGGAACGACTATTTGACCTCGATCTCGCGGCTGCGGCCCAGCTTCTCGAAGGTGGTCATCTGCTCGGCGAGGCTGGCGGCGGGGGCCCCCTGCTTCACGTCGGAGAGGACCTGGCGCTTCTCGTCACCCTTGCTGAACTTGCTCTCGGCCATCACGGGCTCGAGGGCCGGCAGCAGGGTCAGCTCGCCCGCCGGGCCCTCGGGGGCCTTGGAGGTGGCGATCGCATCGGCGTGGGCCAGCAGGGCGGCGCCGGGCGTCGCTCCGAGGCGACGCAGGTCCAGCCAGCCGAAGCCGGGATCCCGCAGCAGGTCGAGGTCCTCGTTCTCCAGCCAGATCATCAGGGCGTTCAGGGCCTTGGTCTGCGCGGGATCGGGCACGCTGCGCAGCTTCTTCTCGCCCTTGACGTCCACCTCCTGGCGGGTGTTGTCGATCCAGGCCTGGGCCCGCTTCACCCACAGGGCCGTGATGGCCTTCTGATTGGCGAAACCCTCGGGCGCCTTGGGCCCCTTGGCGGCCTTGGCCTTCTTGCCCTTGGCCGGCGGCTCGGGCGCCGTCCAGGCAGGAGCGGCGGCGTCCACCTTGGGATCGAGCAGGAGGCCCCGCAGCTTGGCGAGGCGCGGCTCCAGCCCCTTGGCGTCGGCCTTCGCGGCGGCACGGGCGGCGGCCTGCAGGTCCTTCCAGGTGGTCTCGAGGAGGAGCTTCTTCCCGTCGGCGTCATAGAGCCCGTGCTGGGCGCGCACCTTGGCCAGGTACGTCTCGACGGCGGGAATGGCGGCCGAGGCCTTCTCCGGGAGGATGGACTTCACGGCCACGAGGGCGCCGAGGGTGTCGCGCACCTCGACGGCCTTGGGGTGGCTCCGGTAGTAGCCCAGCTCATGGGCCGAGAGGGCGGCGCGCTGCAGGGTGTAGGCCAGCTTCCGCTGGCTGGGGCGGAGCTGGTCGAAGGGCTTCGCTTCGGCTTGGGGCGCGGCCGGGGCCTCGGCCTTCACCTCGGCGGGCTTGGGCTCGGGGGCGGGCACCTGGGTCGGCGCGGGCGCGGGTGCAGGGGCTGGCGCCGGAGCCGGCGCGGGGGCCGGGGCAGGTGCGGGCGCAGGAGGGGGGACGGGTTGGGGCGTCTGGGCCAGGAGGCCCGAACCCACGATGACTGCCAAGACCCAGCGACGCTGCATAGGAGGCTCCTCGTTGAGGGTGCGATGAGAGTCCCCATTATGCCGCAGCGGGGGGGCTCACGCCTCGATCGGAGTCTCTAGCAATTGCTCCAGGCTTCGTTTCAATTGTTTTAGATCGAAAGGCTTACCCAGGTGGGGCACCTGGTTCGTCTCCAGGAAGTCCCGGGTCTTCGTGTCGAAGGAATCGCCGGTGGTGTAAAGGATGCGGCGGGTCAGGGCCGGCTGCTGGGCCCGCAGCCACTCGAAGAGGTCCACCCCCGACAGCCCCGGCATGCGGATGTCGGAGACGATCAGATCGAAGGTCGCGGCCTTGAGGCGCTCGACCGCCTCATCGCCCCGCCCCGCCGAGGTGACCTCCAAGCCCCAGACCTGGAGGGCGTCCACCAGGCACTCCAGCAGGAAGGCTTCGTCGTCCACCACCAGGGCGCGGCGCCCCTGGAGCCCTGTGACGCCGGCCGCCGCCGAGTCCGCGGTCACCGCCGGGTCCGCGGCCCCCGCGAGGGGCAGCTCCATCAGGAAGGCGTTCCCCAGGCCGGCCTGGCTCCGCACCGTGAGCTGCCCGCCGTGCTGGCGGGCGATGAGATGGGCCACTGGCAGGCCCAGGGCTTCCGGGGTCGAGGCCGAGACGGGATCGAACAGGTCCGGAAGCTCGGCCTCCGGCAGCGGGGTTCCCGAGTCCTGGACCACCACCTGGATGTGGCCGTCCACCGCGCGGGTGGCCACGCGCAAGCGCTTGACCGGGCTGGCGGCCAGGGCCTGGAGGCCGTTCAGCATCAGGTTCGTCAGAGCCTGGCGCATGAGGACCGGGTCCAGGGGCGCTTCGGGAAGGGTCGGGTCCAGGCTCAGGTCCAGGTCGACCTCCATGCGCCGGGCCTTCAATTCCACGAGGTCCACGGCCTCCTGGATCACCTGGTTGAGCTGGGTCCGGACCCGGGCGGGGGTGGGCGGGTTCAGCACCGTCTGGAGCGGGTCCAGCAGGCTCTGCACCGAGTCCACGGCCTTCACCAGCCGCGCGGCCTGCTCCGCCTGGTGGGGATCCAGGGCGGATTCGGAGATGAGCCGGGCCTCCAGCAGCACGGGGGTGAGGCGGTTCGAGGCCTCGTGGAAGAGAGCCGGAACCAGCCGCCCCAGGGCCTCGTGCTTCTGGGAACGGACCAGCTGCGTCTCCAGGGCCTGGGTCTCGCTCGTGTCCCGCACCAGGGCCGACACCGCCAGGACGCGGTCATCGGCGCCCCGCACCGGGGCGTAGGTGACGCTGGCGGGGAAGGTCTCCCCCGCCTTCCGGACCCGGACCGTGTCGATGTCTCGGACCACCTGGCCCCGGCTCACCTGCTGGATGACCTGGTCCAGGTCGCCCCGCTCGCCCCCGGGGGCCAGCTTGCAGATGCTGTGGCCCACGATTTCCGGCCGCGAGTATCCGAAGATGCGCTCGGCCGCGGCGTTCCAGGTGAGGATCTTCCCGTCGGCCGAGAAGGACACCAGGGCCTCGCCCATGTTCTGGATGAGGCCTTCCAGGTACTTCCTGGTCTTCTGGTTGTCCTGGTTCACCCGCTCCAGCTGGGCGTAGAGCTGGGTCATCTCCTCGTTCTTCTTTTCCAGGGACTCCTTGGCCTGCTTCAGCTCGGAATAGAGCCGGGCCGTCTCCATGTTCGACTGGAGGGCGCTCTCCAGCAGCTCCTGGGGATCCGCCGCCCGGCCGGGCTGGAGGTCGGCCACGGTCACGTTGCCATGCTTCAGGACCGTCACATCCGCCACCGGCGCGGACTCTGTCCCGGATTCCGTCCTGGCCGGATCCGGCGGGGGCGGAAGCTCCCGCAGGGTCGAGCGCACGTTGGATTCGATGAGGGCGAGCATCCCGTCGAAGTCCTTGATCTTCTTGTCCAGGTGGTACTTGCGGAAGGTGTAGTCCACCGTCTCCCGGGTGATGGCCAGGAAGGTGTCCAGCACCCCGGGACCGCGGTTGGCCACGGATTCGAAGTAGGGCACGTTGCGGAAGTTCAGGCGGCGGTTCATGACGCCCACCGCCAGGGCGTCCGGCAGGTCCCGCTTGTTGTACTGGAGGACGAAGGGGATCTGCTTGATGTTCAAGCGGTTGGCATTGAGGTTGTGGTACAGGTTCGACAGCGAGTCCACGTTGTCCTGCATCTTGGCTTCGCTGGAATCCGCCACGAAGACCACGCCGTCCGCCCCGCCCAGCACCACCCGCCGGCTGGCGTCGTACTGCACCTGGCCCGGCACGGTGTAGATCTGCAGGTGGATGGAGTTGCCGTAGACATAGCCCAGGTTGATGGGCAGCAGGTCGAAGAAGAGGGTCCGGTCTTCCTGGGTGTTGACGGAAAAGAGCTCACCGCGCTGCCGGTCCGAGCACATGGCGTGCAGGGACTGAAGGTTGGTCGTCTTGCCCGAGAGGCCCGGCCCGTAGTAGACCAGCTTGAGCAGGATCTCATTGGCACGGGTATTGAACTGAACCATGGGTTCGCCAGGGAAAAAGTGGAGTCAAGCCTAACACGGGCCTTCGGAAGACAAGCCGCTCCCCAGCTTTACGGCAGGCCCCGTGATAGCATGACCTTTTTCACCTTTCCGAGGTTTTTGGCGTCATGACCGTCCCGACTCATGTCGCGATCATCTTCTCGGTATGCCCTCCGGGCATACGCGAGACCGGCCACGCGGAAGGGGCAGGCTTCCCTCCCTCCGGGGGCCCGCGATGACTGTCCCGACCCATGTCGCGATCATCATGGACGGCAACGGCCGCTGGGCGGCGCAGCGGGGGTGGCCCCGCATCAAGGGGCACAAGGCCGGGGTGCAGGCGGTGGAGCGCATCCTGGAGGCCGCCTCGGACGCGGGCATCCGGCACCTGAGCCTCTACGCCTTCTCCACCGAGAACTGGAAGCGCCCCCCCCAGGAGGTGGCCGCCCTCATGGCCCTCCTGCGCATGTACCTGCGCATGTTCGTCCACCAGCTGGCCCGCAAGGGCATCCGCTTCCACCACCTGGGCGCCCTCGAGGGGATGCCCGGCGGCATCCAGGCGGACATGCGGGCCCTGGAGAAGGCCACGGCGGGGAATCCGGGCATGACCTTCCACCTGGCCGTGAACTACGGATCCCGCCTGGAATTGGCCCAGGCCGCCCGGCGCTGCGTGGAGGAGGGCCTCCGTCCCGATCAGGTGGACGAGACCGCCCTGGGCGCCCGCCTCTGGACCGCCGGCGTGCCGGATGTGGACCTGCTCATCCGCACCAGCGGCGAGCACCGCATCTCGAATTTCCTGCTCTGGCAGTCCGCCTATGCCGAACTCTACATGACAGACCTCCTGTGGCCGGACTTCGGCCCCGCGGAGCTGAAAGAAGCGCTTGAGGACTACGCCCAGCGCGAACGGCGTTTCGGGGGGATCTGATGGAACGGACCACGCCCAAGGTCGACACGAAGAACATGACCGTGCGCATCGCCACGGCCCTGGTCTTCGGCGTCTTCTTCTTCAGCCTCCTCTGGTTCGGCGACCAGCCCTGGGCCCCCTGGACCTACCTGGCCGTCATGGCCCTCGCCATCCTCGGGGGCGTCCGCGAGATGACCCTCATGGCCCGGGTGCGGGGCTTCAACCCCTCCCTGGCCGCGGGAACCCTGGTGGGCTGGGGCATCCTCGCCCATTTCTTCCTGGCCACGGGCGGCCAGGATCCCCTGCCGCTCTGGCTGGTCCTCGCGGCCGGGGGCCTGGTGATCCACTTCAGCGCCCTCTTCTTCGACCGGAAGCTGGAGGAAGCCCTGCCCAGCCAGGCCATCACCTGGCTCGGAGCGCTCTACCTGGGCTTCGGCCTGGGCTTCCAGCAGAAGCTCTTCATGCTCCAGGGCACCCTGCCCAGGACCGGCAGCCGCCTCATCCTCGCCCTGTTCATCATCACCTGGTTCGGCGACAGCGCCGCCTACTTCGTGGGCACCTTCCTCGGCAAGCACAAGCTCGCGCCCCGGGTGAGCCCCAAGAAGAGCTGGGAAGGCGCCTTCGGCAACCTGGGCGGGAATCTCCTGGGGGCCTTCCTCATGAAGGCCACGGTCTGCTCCGAGTGGTCCGTGGTGGACGCCGTGGCCCTCGGGCTGCTGCTCGGCATCGCGGGCCAGCTGGGGGACCTGGTGGAGAGCACCTGGAAGCGCAGCGCGGGCGTCAAGGATTCCTGCGTGGGCGTGAGCATCCCCGGTCACGGCGGCGTGCTGGACCGCGTGGACAGCCTGGTGTTCGCCGCGCCGGTGCTGTTCGCGTATGTCCACTTCGTCCACGGGTTCAATTGACGTGAGACACCTCGCCCTCCTCGGCTCCACGGGGAGCATCGGCACCTCCACCCTGGACGTGGTGCGGGCGCATCCGGACCGCCTCTCGGTGGTGGCGCTGGCGGGCGGGCGCAACCGGGAGCTGCTGCGGGACCAGTGCGACGCCTTCCGGCCCCGCTGCGTCTCCGTGGGATCGAAGGGGGACGCGGAGTGGCTCCGCGCGAACCTCTCCTACCGGCCCGAGGTCCACTGGGGGGACGACGGCCTCCTGGCCTGCGCCCTCCATGCCGACGCCGACACAGTGGTGGCCGCCATCGTGGGCAGCGCCGGGCTCGCGAGCACCGAGGCCGCCCTGCGCGCCGGCCGCCGGGTCTGCGTGGCCAACAAGGAATCGCTGGTGGTGGGCGGCGCCCTCATGCACGAGGCGGCGCGCGCTGGCGGCGGCGAGCTGCTGCCCGTGGATAGCGAGCACGCCGCCCTGCATCAGCTGCTGGACGGGCGCGATCCCGCCTCCATCCGCGAGGTGAGGATCACCGCCAGCGGCGGCCCCTTCCGGGATTGGCCCCTGGCGCGGATCCAGGCCGCGACCATCCAAGAGGCCCTCAACCACCCCACCTGGAAGATGGGCCCCAAGATCACCATCGACAGCGCCACGCTGATGAACAAGGGCCTGGAGGTCATCGAGGCCTCGGTGCTCTTCGGGCTCACGGCCGACCAGGTGGCCGTCACGGTACACCCCCAGAGCCAAGTCCACGCCATGGTGGGCTTCCACGATGGCAGCTACCAGCTCCAGGTTTGCGCCAACGACATGAAGCTGCCCATCCAGTACTGCCTGCTCTACCCGGACAAGCAGCCCGGTCCCGTGGCCCCCTATCCGTGGGAGGAAGCCCGTACCTGGACCTTCGAGGCCCCGGACCTGGCGCGCTTCCCCTGCCTGGGGCTGGCCTTCGAGGCCCTGCGGGAGGGCGGCACCGCCCCGGCCCTGCTGAATGCCGCCAACGAGGTGGCCGTGGCCGCTTTCCTCCAAGGCCAGCTGGGGTTCTGGGACATCCAGGCCTGCAACCGGGACACCCTGGCCCGGATTCCCGCCGCGCCCCTGGCCTCCCTGGGCCAGGTGCTGGATGCAGACCGGGCCGCGAGGCGTCATGCTGAAGGATGGGTCCGAACCAGGGTCCGATCTTTCGGGTGTCCATGAACCGCCTCCGCCTGCCTTTGTCGTTCTGCTTCGCCTTCGCCGCCGTTTCGATCGTCGCCCTCAAAGTTCCCGGCGTGGGGTTCTGGGGGCCCGTGCTCATGCTGGGCGGCCTCATCTTCCTTCACGAAGGCGGCCACTTCCTGGCGGCCAAGTGGATGGGCATGCCCGTGGAGGTCTTCTCCCTGGGCTTCGGCCCCCGCCTCCTCGGCTTCAAGTGGCGCGAGACGGATGTCCGCCTGTCCCTCCTGCCCCTGGGCGGCTACGTGAAGCTGGCGGGCTTCAACCCCGAGGAGCCCGGCGCCGAGGATCCCTACGGCTTCCTCCAGCAGCCCTTCCACAAGCGGATGCTCTTCTACAGCGGCGGCATCCTGGCCAACCTGGCCACCACGCTGGTGCTCTTCGGCCTCGTGGGCGTCCACCAGGCCCGCGTCACCAAGGTGCAGGAGACCTGGACCGTGGTGGAGGTGGTGCCCGGCAGCGCCGCGGAGCAGGGCGGCCTCAAGGTGGGTGACGAGCTGCGCGGCATCGGCGACCTGAGCTTCCCGGGCGCCCAGTGGGAGGCGGCCGTGGCCTACATCCAGGCCCACCCGGACCAGCCCGTGCCCTTCCGTCTCACCCGGGACGGCAAGCCCATGGAGCTCCCGCTCACGCCCCGGGCCGAGGGCGGCAAGGGACGCCTGGGCTTCATGCCCCTGCCCGTGGCCACGCCGCTGGAGTTCCGCCCCTTCCAGGCGGGCGACCTGTGGACCGGTGGCCGTTATGCGGTGGAGACCTCCTGGCGCCTCACGGGCCAGGTCTTCAGCTTCCTCAAGCGCCTCGTGACCTTCCAGGCCCGCAGCGCCGAAGTGGCCGGTCCCATCGGCATCATCAAGCAGGGCAGCAAGGCCGCCCAGCATGGCTGGGAGACCTTCCTCTTCATGTGCGGAGCCATCAGCCTCCAGCTGGCCATCCTCAACGCCCTGCCCATCCCGGCCCTGGACGGCGGCCACATGGCCCTGCTGGCCTTCGAGAAGCTGCGGCGCAAGGATCTCACCATCGAGCTGAAGGAGAAGATCCTCACGGGCGGCTTCATCCTCCTGGCCTCCCTCATGGCCCTGGTGATCTTCCTGGACCTGATGAAGCTGCGGAGGTAGCGGAAGCCTCACCCCGCCGCACCGCTCCCGGCCCGCGGCAGCAGCACCCGGAAGGCGGTGCCTCGCCCGGGGGCCGTACCCACCTGCAAGGTCCCCCGATGCTGCCGGACGATGTTGAGCACCATGGCCAGTCCCAGGCCGGTGCCGTGGCCCGGGGATCGCTGGTCCCGGGCCTTTTTCCCTCAGCCCGGCATGACTCCCCGGGGGAAGGCATCCAACCGGTGTCCCTGGAGGTTCCTTGCGCGCCGCCCTCGCCCTCTTCCTCGCCCTGTCCCTGCCCGCCGCTGAAAGGAAGGTTCCCATGTCCCTGCACGAGATCACCCTCCGCACCCTGGATGGGAAGCCCCAGTCCCTGGCCGCCTACAAGGGCAAGGTCGTGCTGGCCGTGAACGTGGCCAGCGAGTGCGGGTTCACGCCCCAGTACGCGGGGCTGCAGAAGCTCTACGCGGACTACAAGGACCGCGGCCTGGTGGTGCTCGGCTTCCCCTGCAACCAGTTCGGCGCCCAGGAGCCCGGCACCGCGGCCCAGATCGAGAGCTTCTGCCAGAAGAACTACGGGGTGACCTTCCCCCTCTACGAGAAGCTGGACGTGAAGGGCGCGCACCAGGCCCCCGTGTACCAGTTCCTCACCGCCAAGCACGGCGAGCCCGCCTGGAACTTCCACAAGTACCTCGTGGGCAAGGACGGCCAGGTGCTCCAGGCCTTCCCCAGCAAGGTCGCTCCCGACAGTCCCGACCTGCGAGCCGCCATCGAGTCCGCCCTGAAGTAGTTACTTCGTCGCCACCACGGCCGCCGGCGGCGTCTCGCGCATCTCGACGTAGAGGGCCTTCACGCCGTTGATGAGGAACTGCATGGCCACGGCGGCGAGGATGAGGCCCATGAGCTTGTTCACCACCTTGGTGCCGATGGCGCCCAGGCGGGCGAAGACGGCCGGCGCCTTGCGCAGGAAGAGGTAGACGATCCAGGTGTTCAGGAAGATGGCCAGCAGCACCACGCCGTACTCCAGCCAGCTGATGCCCGCGATCATGCCCATCACCGTCGACAGCGTGCCCGGGCCCGCCACCAGCGGGATGCCGAAGGGGATGATGGCGAAGTCTTCCGGCAGCTTGCGGCTGGCCTCGGCCTTCTCGTCCTCGGTGGTGCGCTCGCGGGGATCCTCGCCGTAGAGCATGGCGATGGCGCGGTAGAGCACCAGCACGCCGCCCACGAAGCGCATGGCCAGCGCCGTGAAGCCGAAGAGGCTGAACATGAACTGGCCCACCAGGGCGAAGGCCAGCATGGCCGCGCCCGCCGTCAGCGCCGCCTTCTTCGCGCTGCGGCGCAGGGCCGGCGCCTCCATGCCCGCGGTGGCGCTGGCGAAGATGGCCGCCGCGCTGATGGGATTCAGCACCGAGAACAGCGAGGTCGCCACGCCGAGGGCGAAGGATAAGGTGGGCAGGGGGCCGAGGTGGGGCATGGCCTACTGTAGCCGCTAGGGCCTGTTTTCAAAGGGGGGCGTGGCCGCGCAAGGGGCGCCGCCCAAGCGAGGCCAGGAAAGCGACGAAGGCGATAGCGGCTCCTATCGGCGAGGAGCTTGACGCAGCATCGCGCCGGGCGCCGCCCCTTGCCCTCCGGGACGATGGCCAGCCGCGCCCCTGGCTGCGTTGCCAACCTCGAGCGATGTCCCGCATCGCCCTTCGGCCGGCGCCTTGCCATGAGCGCGGCTGGACACCGTCGCGGCGGCGTCCCACTTTGAAAACAGGCCCTAAACTTCTCCCATGCGCGACCTCGAGACCCTGCGGGAGCAGCACCAGCGCCGGCTGGCCTGGATGCCCTGGCTCTACTTCGCCCTGAAACCCCGCCACCGCGCCTGGGCCGAGGCCTGGCAGGCGGAGGTGCAGGCGCGCCTCGTGGCCCAGGAGACCGTGACCCTCGGCTCGGGCTGCTTCATCGCGCCGGACGCCGCCATCTTCGGCGAACCCGGCCGGGGCGTGGTGCTGGGCGACCGCTGCGCCATCGCCGCCCAGGCCTTCCTGCACGGGCCCCTCACCCTGGGTCGCGACGTGAGCGTGAACGCCGGCGCCCGTCTCGACGGTGGGCGCAAGGGCATCACCCTCGGCGACGGCACGCGCATCGCCAGCGGGGCGGCCCTCTACGCCTTCGATCACGGGATGAAGCCGGACCGCGACCTCAAGGACCAGCCCGTGCGCTCCCGCGGCATCCACATCGGCCGCGATGTCTGGATCGGCGCCAACGCCGGCGTCACCGACGGCGTGCGCATCGGCGACCACGCCGTGGTGGCCATGGGGGCCGTGGTCACGAAGGACGTGCCCGAGTGGGCCATCGTCGCGGGGGTGCCCGCCGTGGTGGTGGGGGACCGCCGGCACCGCTGATCGCGTCGTCCCCTGCCACGCCCGCGGGCTCCGATGTTGCATTTCGCGCGGCGACCCTGCGCCTTCACGAAGTCAACCGTGCTGTTGGCTTCACTTCCAGATCTGGCACGGGTCGTGAGACGTCCTCCGCACGGGGTGACCCACCCCACCCCAGCAAGGAGGTCCCATGCGCCGTCTGGTCCTGCTCGCCCTCGCCACCCTCGCCGCCTTCCCCCTCTCCGCCCACCACCCCTGGCGCCGTCCCTCCCGCCGCGTGGTGGTGGTGGAACGGGATGCCTGCGGGGATTCCTACCGCCGCTGGGAGGACGACCGCTGGGAGCGCCGGGGTTATTATCCCGAAGCCTACGTCCGGCCCTACCGCGATGAGGACTGCGAAGCGGGTCGCGTGGTCCTCCAGCCGCTGCCGCGGCCCCTGCCTCGGCCTCTGGCCCCGCCCTTCCAGGCCCGCGTGGAGCTCTGGTTCCACTGAACCGGAGGATCTGGCAGCCCGCGGATTCGACAGCCCCTGTCCCATGGACGGGCCCAAGCTGAAAGGGTTCTCTCCCGTTTTCCGACTTTTTTCGTCATTCAGTCTTGACGAACGCGAATAAAAGACGAATATTTGGGAAACGGAATTGACGGAGCCCCCATGCGGACCTCTTTTCGCAGTTTCGGCTACAAGTTCAGCGGCTACTTCATGGAGTACGGCCCCATCGAGGCGGAGAGCCTCGAGGCGGCCAAGGCCCAGATCCGCCAGCGCCTCGGCGTGAGCCGCCTCCCCCTGGGCTTCCAGGTCTGGGACCTCTCGGAGCGCCCCCTCACCCGCTGGCGGGTGGCCGCCGCCAGCTGATTCAGGCCCGGCGGGCCTTCCACCAGGCCGTGCCTTCGGCCACATCGCGCGTGATCTGCGCCCGGAGCTCGTCCACCGAGGCGAAACGGGCCTCGCCGCGGAGGCGGTGGAGGAAGCGCAGGTGGAGGCGGGCGCCGTAGAGGTCGCCCTCGAAGCCCGGCAGGTGGGTCTCCACCGTGAGCCGCCGGCCCTCGAAGGTGGGCTTTTCGCCCACGTTGGTGAGTCCCAGGCGGGGCCCCCCCAGGGAAGGATGGTGGTGCGGCAGGAAGGCTTCGGTCACATAGACGCCGTAGGCCGGCAGCTGCTCCTGGTCCCAGGCCAGGTTCGCCGTGGGGAAGCCCAGGTGGCGCCCCCGCCGGTCCCCCTCCACCACCACTCCCGTCAGGGTGTAGGGGTGGCCCAGCAGCTCCGCGGCGGCCTCCACCTCGCCCCGGTCCAGGGCCTCCCGGATGCGGGTGCTGGAGAGGCGCCCGCCATCCGGGGCCCGCAGGGCCAGGGTGTGCACGGCGCAGCCGTGTTCGGCGCCCCAGGCCTCCAGGGTGTCCACGTTGCCGCTGCGGTCTCGGCCGAAGCAGAAGGCCCGGCCCACGTGCAGCTCCACGGGCGAGAGGGCCCGCCGCACGCCGCCCAGGAAGGCGGCGGGGCTCAGCTCCGAGAAGGCGCGGCTGAAGGGGATCACCCAGGCCAGGTCCATGCCCTCGGATTCGAAGGCCTCCAGGCGCTGCTCCAGAGTCATCAGCAGCTTCGGCTTGCGCTGGGGCGCCACCACCACCGTGGGGTGCGGATCGAAGGTGACCACGGCCGCCCGCAGGCCCGCGGACCGGGCCCGGCTGGCAGCGATGCGCAACAGCTCCCGGTGGCCCGCGTGGACGCCGTCGAAGGTCCCCAGGGTGACGATGGAGGGCCCCGCGGCGGGGGCCGTCTCCAGGGTGTGGCGCCAGACCTGCATCATTCGGCGCCGTCCTGCTCCGCGGGCCAGGCCAGGCTGGCCACCACGCTGCCGGCCAGGATCGCGGCGATGATCAGCAGGCTGTACTGCACGGGGATGTGCACCCAGGTCGCGACGCACATCTTCACGCCTACGAAGGCCAGCACCATGGCCAGCCCGGTCTTCAGGCGGTGGAAGCGGTCCATCATCTTGGCCAGCAGGAAGTAGAGGCTCCGCAGGCCCAGGATGGCGAAGATGTTCGAGGTGTAGACCACGAAGGGATCGCGGCTCACGGCCAGCACCGCCGGGATGGAATCCACGGCGAAGACCAGGTCCGTCACCTCGATGGTGATGAGCACCAGCAGCATGGGCGTGGCGAGGCGGCGGCCCTCCTTGAACGACCAGAAGTGCTCGTGGCCGCCCCGCTCGTCGTAGGGCACGAAGCGGCGGAAGGCGCGCACCAGCGGGTTCTGGGTGGGATCGGGATCCTCGCCCTTCACCAGCAGCATCTTCACGCCGGTGTAGAGGAGGAAGCCCCCGAAGACGTACATCATCCACTCGAAGCGGTTCAGCAGGGCCGTACCCGCGAGGATCATCGCGGCCCGCATGACGAGGGCCCCCAGCACGCCCCAGAACAGCACCCGGTGCTGGTGCCGCAGGTCCACCTGGAAGCTCTGGAACACCAGGACGAACACGAAGAGGTTGTCCACACTGAGGGACTTCTCCAGCACGTAGCCCGTGAACCACTCCAGCCCCTTCTGGGTGCCCTCCGTCTGGAAGATCACCACGTTGAAGATGAGGGCCAGCGTGATCCAGACCGCGCTCCAGATCCCGGCCTCCCGCATGCTGGGCGCGTGGATCTTCCGGTTGAACACGCCCAAGTCCAGGGTGAGCATCAGGAACACGAAGGCATGGAAGCCCCCCCAGGCCCACCAGGGAGCGGCTTGCAGCAGGGCATCGACCAAGGAGTCCTCCAGGACATCCAGCTTATCGAACGCCGGAAGCCCCCCGACCAGAGGGAGCGCTCTCCCATGGGATGATGGTGCCCGTGAGCCTCCCCCGACTCTTCCTCGCCCCCCCGGCTGACGCCGCCGAGAACGTCATCCTGCCCCTGGGCGTCGAGGCCGCGCGCCACCTGCGGGCCCTGCGCCTCCAACCCGGCGACGCCCTGGAGCTGGTCCTGGGGGATCAGCCCTGGATGGCGGACCTGGCCGAGCTGGACCGCGGCCGGGCCGTGGCCCGCCTGGTGGCCCCCCTGCACGAGGATCGCGAGTCGCCCATCTCCCTTCAGGCCTGCCTGCCGATCCCTGCGCAGCTCAGCCTCTTCGACGACTGGCTGGCGCCCCTGGTGGAGCTGGGCGTCACGCTCATCCAGCCCGTGGCCTACGCCCGCAGCGAGTTCGATTCCGCCAAGGCCGCCGCCCGCGCCGAGCGCTGGGCTCGGATCCTCCAGTCCGCCTGCGAGCAGAGCCACCGCAGCCGCCTGCCCGAGCTCCGCTCACCCATTCCCTTCCACGCGCTGCCGGCCTGGGACGCGCCCCAGAAGTGGGTGGCCTACGAGCTGGCCACGGGGCAGGCCAACCCGGACCTGCGCCGGGAGGCCCTGGCCTTCACCTGCGGGCCCGAAGGGGGGATCACGGACGCTGAGTATGCCGCCCTGTCCGTCGCCGGCTGGTGCCCCGTGAGCCTGGGCCGCAGCATCCTCCGCGCCGTCACCGCCCCCGTGGCCCTGCTGGGGGCCGTGCAGTTCGAGCTGGGAAGGCCTCCCGACAAACCCCGTCTTGCGAGGTAAGCTGGAGGCTCCCTCCGGAGTCCCCATGCGCGTGCTGCCGTTCCTCCTGGCCACGGTCCCCTTTCTCGCCCAGGCGGCGCCCCCCGTGCAGGAGGGGCCCCTTCGCGCCCACCTGGCCTTCCTGGCGGATGACCTGCTGGAGGGCCGCGGCACCGGGCAGCGGGGGGCCGAGCTGACCGTGCGCTACCTGGAGACCCAGCTGCAGGCCCTGGGCCTGAAGCCCGCCCAGGGAACGTCGTACCGGCAGGCCGTCTCCCTGCTGGGCCTCCGCACCCTCACCGACCGCAGTGTCCTGAGCTTCATGGGCGGCGGGGCCTGCGCCACGCCCGCCTTCGGCTCGGGCATCGTCTACGGTTCCGGCGCCGCCAGGGCCGAGCAGTCCTTCGATGCACCCGTGGTCTTCGCGGGCTTCGGCATCCATTCACCCGCGGACCGCTGGGATGATTTCAAGGGCGTGGATCTGAAGGGCAAGGTCCTGCTGGTGCTCGTGAACGAACCCGCCCCCACCGCCGAGGAACCGGAGCGGTTCGAGGGCCCCGACCTCAGCTATTTCGGCCGCTGGACCTACAAGTTCGAGGAGGCCGCCCGCCAGGGCGCCGCCGGCATCCTGCTCATCCACACCACCCCCTCCGCCAGCTATGGCTGGCCCGTGGTGCGCAATGGCTGGGACGCGGAGCGCTTCCGGCTGGCCAGGGGCCCCGAGGGGGCGCCGCTCGAGGGCTGGGTCACCGAGGAGGTGGCCCGGGCCCTGGTGAAGCAGGGGGGCGGGGACCTCGACGCCCTCCGGGCCGCCGCCCAGCGCCGCGACTTCCGGCCCGTGCCCCTGGACCTGCGCCTCAAAGGCACCCTCGCCAGCGCCGTGCGCACCCTCGACCAGTTCAACGTGGCCGGCGTGATCCCCGGCTCCGACCTGGCCCTGAAGGAAGAGGTCGTCATCTATTCCGCCCACTGGGACCACCTGGGCAAGGGCGCCGCCCCCGCTCCGGACAGCCACCCAGGCCACGACGGGGACGACATCTACAACGGCGCCGTGGACAATGCCTCGGGCTGCGCCGCCCTGCTCGCCATGGCCCAGGCCGCCGTCCACGCCCCGGCCCGGCGCAGTCAGATGTTCCTCTTCGTCTGCGGGGAGGAGCAGGGGCTGCTGGGTTCCAAGGCCTACGCCGCCAGCCCCCTCTGGCCCCTGGCGAAGACCGCGGCAGACCTGAACCTGGACAGCCTCAACTTCGTGGCCCCCGCGCGGGACATCGGCCTGCCCTTCGGCAACCGCAGCACCCTCGGCGACCTGGGCACCGCCGTGGCCAAGGCCTCGGGCCTCGCCGTCGCCTCCACCCGTCCCGATACCGCGGGCGGCTACTTCCGCTCGGACCACTTCAGCTTCGTCCAGGCGGGCGTGCCCGCCCTGTCCGTGGGTGGCGGCCGGGACTACCTGGGTGCCGACCCCGCCGCCCTGAAAGCCAAGGCCGCCGCCTACGGCAAGCGCTACCACCAGGTCACCGACGAATACGACCCCACCTGGGACCTGCGCGGCATGCTCCAGCAGGCCCAGTTCACCTTCGACCTCGGCCAAGCCGTCGCCAACGCCCCCACCAAACCCACCTTCAAAGCCGCCCGCTAGCCCCGCCCCCGATCCGCTCTTTTTTAGTCTGCCTAATCAGCCCTCCTGCTGCTGTAGTCCCACGGGATTTTCAACACTTACCATCCCCCAAACCCGGGCTAGACGACCCTCAACCCCCTCCCCCCTCATCGTCCAATTCAAAGTTAGGCTTCCACCTTTGCTGGAAATTACTCAGCCTTTGTTCATACATCTGCGTCCATTGTTAGTTCAACCTCTCGGCCCATTCTATGCACTGGGGGAAAAATGGCAGCACTTGTCGTAATTACTTTAATAGCGGCGATTCTCATCTTCTTGCATTTATACAAGGCAAAGAAGCAGTATGGGAATGAATACATGGATATGGTCGATGGGATGATGAAGAAACTCGGCACGAACGTCGAATCTGAAGAAATCCAGGACCTGCTCGACACGCTTACAGAGATTAGAGAAGTTCATAAGGGACTCGCCAGCCACAAACCCAAGATGACTTCTGAAATGGCAAGATTGATCGCTTCAATAATGCTCCAAAAACCGACAACCGCCTCTGCTACCAAGAAAGAACAATTGGAAATCATGATTAGAAACGAAGCTGTTCTTACGGCATTTGCCTGGCGGACAGCAGAAGGGACCCTTGTTCCTGACTTACAGATGTTCGAATTGATCAAAGATGGGATGTCAGAAGAAGAAAGGAAGGAGTATCTGAGTTTGAAAGAGAAAGATAAAGTTCAAGTAGAGAAGGGTCTTAATCTTGCAATTTTAGCCGAACTGAAATCAAAATAATTCTATTCGAAATCAGCCTAACCCTCCGCTCAAGTCGGACCCCGCCTGCACTGCCTTTCGCTCTCTCTCAACATTTCGCTATCTCGGCTCCGCTCATCGTCTCGGTGCAGGCGTGGCCGCTTAGCTTCCTTCGTTAGGGCTCTCGCATGACCCTACTACCCGCCTTCCCAATCGCACTTATTGTCCTGCTTGCTCCGGGTCATTTGCAGGACTCTCGTGTCAGTGAGAGTGCTGGCGTGGGTTTCTTGAAGCATGCGCTGGTGGAAGACAGGCTTTCCCACGACCGAAAACTACCGAAGAGCGATAGAGAAGCTCATGCAAAAGCTTTTCATCTTGAACTCAACCGTGCATTCAAACAATTGATGATGGAAGCTCATTCAGGTGATATCGAATCAATGTACCGCATTGGCGCTTACAGTCGGATGTTTGCCAAGGAGGGGCTGACTACTCAGAAGGAATGCCTCCCATGGATTGAGCAAGCAGCACTCAAAGGCCACCCTGAGGCCCCCTTTGAGTACGCTTTAATAATGCTCGATGATGATTCTATCGACAAAGCTAAAGGATTTGAGTGGCTGAAGCGTTCCACCCAGATGGGGCAACGAAAGGGCGAGGCTGCAGTTCATCTGGTTCGATACTATTCGTACGGATCGAAGGAATTGGGCATTAAGCGGAATCCAGCAATAGCGTGGACTTGGGCCGAAAAGGGTGCCAAGGCATTCGGAATGGATGTCGCTGAATTCCTGATTGTAAATGGCCTTCAGAACCCAGATAAGATCAAACCTAGTTTTGTTCAATTTGAATAGACGTATCGTTGATCGCCCTAACCCTCCGCTCAACTCGGACCCCGCCTGCATTGCCTTCCACTCTCTCTCAACATCTCGCTTTCTCGGCTTCGTTCAGCGTCTCGGTGCAGGCGGGGCCGGTTAGCTTCATTCGTTAGGCGTTCAATGAGCCTCCGAAAATCCATCCTCGCTCTTTGCTGGCTCGTCGCCTCAACTACCACTTTGCTTGCAGATGGCTTCAAATTCACGAAAGGGCGACTCGCTGACGAGCCGGTAATTGAAATTCAACTCACGAAAGCTCAGGCAGCCCTGGTTCGAAGCCAGTTCAAGCCCGGCATGAAGATCAAGCTGACAAAGAGGCAGCAGTTCGATATCCGATCAAAAGCCAAAGCCAAGATTGGCCCTACTGTTCTTGAACTGTGGAAACCAGCTGATCTTGATGGCGACTGTTCCTGTTTCCTATGGAATATTGGCCTGATCTTCAAGGATGGTTGGGTTGAACTGCCAATCCACCGCATCGTCTCCGACAAAGAAGCCGAAGAACGTCAACCAGATCCAGAAAGCTAATGGTTCGGCACACGCCTAACCCTCCGCTCAACTCGGACCCCGCCTGCATTGTCTTCCGCTCTCTCTCAACATTTCGCTTCCTCGGCTCTGCTCAGCGCCTCGGTGCAGGCGGGGCTGGTTAGCTTCATTCGTTAGGCCTCTCATGGAAGCCACGATTACTCATTGTCCTGTCTGCGGGCATGGGCCATTCAACTCCGCCTATGCTTCAGCGCAGGAGCTCCGTTGGTCCTACGACATCTGCGAATGTTGCGGGTGTGATTACGGATACGACGACCACGAACAGCATTACCAATCTTGGGTGAATCAGGGTTGCCTATGGTTTTACCCCGAACGTAAGCCGATAAACTGGCAGCTAGAATCCCAGCTTCCTTACATAATCCGGCCATGGCCACCATCGGCCTAACCCTTAGCTCAACTCGGACCCCGCCTGCATTGCCTTCCGCTCTTTCTCTTCATCCCGCTTCCTCGGCTCCGCTCATCGCTTCGGTGCAGGCGGGGCCGGTTAGCTTCATTCGTTAGGGCTCCTGCATTGAGATCCAACACCCTTGAATTCATCACACCAATGGAGCCTGAGAAATGCCTTTCGGCGTTAACCGATGTTATCGATATTCAGAATTCGATTTTGTGGGAACCGCGCGGCACTCGGCCTGTTTTAGGTATCGCATCAATTTCTGGGTTCCGACTCCACAAGAGAATTAACTATCGCAACAGTTTCCAAACATTTGTGTATGGCCAAATCTCACCTACTGCAACTGGGTCTCAGGTGTTTATCAAGTTTCGTGTAAATCGAATCCCGTTCTGGTTCTCAGTTCTGGTTTCTGTTTGGTGCGGAACCGTGTGGTATTCCAGTCGTAGCAAGGGCGATCTATCGTTTATTCTTCTATTGATGGTTGCCTTCCTTTGGGCGATCTTTGGGCTCGGTCGTTTCATTGCCAGGTCCGAGCAAGGATTCTTGGCAAATTTCCTTTGCACTACACTCAAAGCACCGTCATCGCGTCCCGAGCCCTAACCCTCCGCTCAAGTCGGACCCCGCCTGCATTACCTTTCACTCTCTCTCAGCAGTTTGCTATCTCGGCTTCGCTTGTCGCCTCGGTGCAGGCGGGGCCGCTTAGCTTCATTCGTTAGGTCGCTCAAGAATGATCCGCTTGATTTCCAGCTTCCTACTGTTTCTGACACTCGTTCCATTCCGGCTGGTAGCCGGAAACCCCTCTGTTCTCGGTGTGTTGGAAACACCGCAATGCAAAGAGCAGAGTGGCATTCGTGTTAGGGCCTTGTTCGCGAAGAGTGGAAAGAATTGGATCTCATTAGACAACGATCAAGCTGGGCGCAGGTTTCTCATCACCAAAATGGAATGGATCGTCATTTATGAAGGAAAGAAATTAGGTTCTATTGAAACGACAGATCCTGGGTTCAGCACTGAATATCCGTGGACCTACTCAAGAGACAGGGTATTGAATCCAATCTCAAGTCATTCATTTTCTTCAGTTAAAAATAAAGGGAAACGTTTTCATGGCTGGTGCTCAATTCCAGAAGATCGCCCGTTGATCGTCCTTTCTGAAGGGTCAGCAATTGACCCATCCAAATGGACACGATCAACTCTAAGCATGAAAAACAAAGAACGACTTTTCGGTGTATTCAAGAAAGTGGCTGGCCGTGCGTTCTTTTGCCCCAAAGACCCAGAGACTTCTGTTCCATTTCAATACACCCTAAAAAGCATCGAAGTTCTCGACTGTCTTAAAGACAAAGATGGTCGGCAACTCGTCACGCTGCGCCTTCGGCCCATCAAAGAGTCTGAAACCTGTGATGGTCCTCCCGATACCGCCTGGGATCAGCACACATTCCTACTCTCAGAAGGAGCCACATATCTTGGCGCGGGCCTGGAACTAGTTGGCTCGGGTGATTTCGATGGCGATGGGCAATCTGAACTGCTGTTTTGGCACAGCGGGTATAACGAAGATGGGTATTTGCTATTCTCAAGTGGGTTAATACAGAAAGCAAAATACTTTTGGGGCTACCACTAAGTTTGTAATTCGGCGAATCTTGGCACATCATTCATTGCGATGTTCGCCACCTAACCCTCCGCTCAACTCGGACCCCGCCTGCATTGCCTTCCGCTCTCTCTCACCTTCTCGCTTCCTCGACTCCGCTCAGCGCTTCGGTGCAGGCGGGTCCGGTTAGCTTCATTCGTTAGGCCTCGTTCGCCCTTCTCTTTCTGTCTGCTTGGCGGTGGGGTTCTGGCCCAGCTTCGTCAGCCTGGCTTGCTCTGGCGGCAAACCCGCATCATTCCTCGTCCTTCTGGTTTCACCGA
>NZ_JAKZLA010000007.1:39750-225053 GCF_022808775.1 Geothrix terrae | reverse complement strand
CTTCGTCGCGGCTTTTCCCCAGGGGTCACACCCGTTCCCATCCCGAACACGGCCGTTAAGACCTGGAGGGCCGATGATACTGCTCCCCACAGGAGTGGAAAAGTAGGTCGCTGCGACGTTAAATCCCCTCCGGGCCATCACAACTGATGGCCCGGAGCTGTTTTACTGATAAAATTCTTCTCCTATTTCGAGGAATCCATGTCCATCGAGGTCCGCCTTCCTGACGACTCCCTCCGGCAGCTGCCCGAGGGGGCCACCGGGACCGAGCTGGCCGCCAGCATCGGGGCCCGCCTGCTGGATGCGGCCCTGGCCATCAAGATGGACGGCCGCCTGGTGGACCTGAAGGCGCCCTTGGCGAACGGGGCGAAGGTCGAGATCGTCACCAGCAAGAGCCCCGAGAGCCTGGAGCTGATCCGCCACTCCACCGCCCATCTCCTGGCCCATGCCGTGAAGCGCCTCTACCCCGGAGCCCGGGTGGGCATCGGCCCCGTCATCGAGGATGGCTTCTACTACGACTTCTGGGTGGACAAGCCCTTCACCCCCGAGGATCTGCCGGCCATCGAAGCGGAGATGCGGAAGATCGTGGCCGAGGGTGTCGAGGTCGAGCGCGAGGACCTGGGGCGGGATGCCGCCGTGGCACGATTCCAGGCCATGGGGGAGCCTCTCAAGGTGGAGGTGGTCTCCGGCATCCCCACCGGCGACATCATCAGCGGCTACAAGCAGGGCGACTTCTACGACCTCTGCCGCGGCCCCCATGTCCCCAACACCTCGAAGCTGAAGGCCTTCAAGCTGCTCAGCATCGCGGGCGCCTATTGGAAGGGTGACGAGAAGAACCAGATGCTCAGCCGCATCTACGGCACGGCGTTCCACACCCAGAAGGAGCTCGACGAGCACCTCAAGCGGCTGGAGGAGGCCAAGGCCCGAGACCACCGAAAGCTGGGCAAGGAGCTGGGCCTCTACTCCTTCCATCCGGAGGCGCCCGCCTCGCCCTTCTTCCACCCCAAGGGCACCCAGGTCTACAACGAGCTGGTGACCTACATGCGCGAGCTGTACTTCAAGTATGGCTACAGCGAAGTCATCACCCCACAGGTGCTGGATGTGGCCCTCTGGAAGACCAGTGGCCACTATGAGAACTACGCCGAGAACATGTACTTCACCACCGCCGAGGAGCGGGAGTACGCGCTGAAGCCCATGAACTGCCCGGGCCACTGCATCATGTTCGGCAGCCACAAGCACAGCTACCGGGACCTGCCCATCCGCTACGCGGACTTCGGCCGCTTGCACCGCTACGAGCGCAGCGGCGTGACCCACGGCCTCACCCGCGTGCGCACCTTCTGCCAGGACGACGCCCACATCTACTGCGCGCCCGAGCAGATCAAGACCGAGATGGCCGCCTTCCTCGCCCTGCTGAAGGAGGTCTACGACACCTTCGGCTTCGAGGGAATGCGCGTGGCCCTGTCCACCCGGCCCGAGAAGCGGCTGGGGTCGGACGAGATCTGGGATGCGGCGGAGAAGGCCCTGGGCGAGGCCCTGGACGAAGCGGGCATGCCCTACACCCTGAACCCCGGCGAAGGCGCCTTCTACGGGCCCAAGATCGAGTTCCAGATCCTGGATGCCCTCAAACGCCCCTGGCAGCTGGGCACCCTCCAGGTGGACTACATGCTGCCGGAGCGCTTCGACCTGAAGTACACGAAGGCCGACGGCGCCGAGGGACGCCCCGTCATGCTGCACCGCGCCATCCTCGGCAGTCTGGAGCGCTTCATGGGCATCCTGGTGGAACACACCGCCGGGGCCTTCCCGGCCTGGCTGGCGCCCGTGCAGGTGGCCATCCTGCCCATCACGGACCGGGCCCACGCCTTCTCCACGGAGGCCGCGGCGCAGGCCAAGGGCCTGGGCCTCCGGGCCGAGGTCGATCTCCGGAACGAGAGCCTGAAGGCCAAGATCCGCGAGGCGCAGCTGGCCAAGGTGCCCTACATGCTGGTCATCGGGGATCGCGAAGCGGAGGCCGGGACGGTGTCCGTGCGGCATCGCCACCGGGGTGACCTGGGCGTCCAACCCCTGGAGGGCTTCCTCAAGGGGCTCGCCGCCGAAGTCCGGGAGCGACAGCGCTGAGCCTGTTTTCCTTGCTTGGCATGAATCCATCCAAGTGGTAGACTTTTTGTCCTTGTGCAACTAGGGGAGGAACCATTCGTCCGAACGAGACCCGCATCAACGACGGCATCCGGGCCCCCGAGGTCCGCGTCATTTCTGAAGATGGCGAACAGCTCGGCGTGATGCCCCCCCACCAGGCCATCCGGATCGCGGAAGAGCGCGGCCTCGACTTGGTGGAAGTGGCCGGGAACGCGAATCCGCCCGTCTGCAGGATCATGGACTACGGCAAGTACAAGTTCATGGAAGCGAAGCGGGAACACGCGGCCCGGGCCAAGCAGAAGAACATCGTGGTCAAGGAAGTGAAGTTCCGCCCCAAGACCGACGACCACGACTTCGACTTCAAGATGAAGCACATCCTGCGGTTCCTGGAGGAAGAAGACAAAGTCAAGGTGGTGGTCATGTTCCGCGGACGTGAAGTCGTCCATCGCGACATCGGCTACCGGATCATCGAGGAGGTCATCCGCCGGGTCGGCGACAAGGCCATCGTCGAGAAGGGTGCCGGCATCGATGGACGCGACATGCACGCCATCCTCGCCCCCCGGATTATCGAAGTCCCCAAGGCGCCCAAGAAGCCCAAGCCGGCCCAGCCGGAAACCCCTGAAACCGAAGCCAAGATCCAGTGAGGAAACCATGAGCTACAAGATCAAGAGCCACAAGGGCGCCCAGAAGCGTTTCAAGAAGACCGCCGGCGGCAAGTTCAAGCGCGGTTGCTCGCACCAGCGCCACATCCTGACCAAGAAGACCGCCAAGCGGAAGCGCCAGCTGGACATGGGCGGCATGGTGGCCAAGGCCGACCAGAAGGCCGTCGCGGCGATGCTCCCCTACGCCTGATTGATGTTGTCAGGGGGTTCCCCTCGCGACGCCTGCGTCGCAAGGATCTAAGGGCGCGCTGCGCGCACACCCCCTGGCCCCCGCGCTTCGCGCAGGCAGAGCCTGCACGAAGCTTGTTCTCCAAGGCCTGAGGTCCTAGGATCGAAGGTTCAACCCGGTGGCCGTGGCCACCCCCGATGAGGCCTTCAAACGCTCGTTCTGAGCTGCCTCGAGGAAAGGAATCAAGATGACTCGTGTAAAGCGCGGTTTTAAGCGGGCCCAGCGCCGCAAGCGGATGATGAAGTTCGCGAAGGGCTTCTACGGCGCCAAGTCGCGGCTGTACCGCTCCGCCAAGGAAGCCGTCGAGAAGGCCCTCGGCTATGCCTACCGCGACCGCAAGGTCAAGAAGCGCGACTTCCGCCGCCTCTGGGTGGTGCGCATCAGCGCCGCCTGCACGCAGAACGGCACCAGCTATTCCAAGTTCATGGGCGGCCTGAAGAAGGCGTCCGTGGATCTGGACCGAAAGATCCTCGCGGATCTCGCCGTGCGCAATCCCGAAGCGTTTACCAAGCTCGTGGCCGTGGCCAAGGGCTGATCGCGAACACCCATCGCAGACACCCGGAAGGCCGCGCGAGCGGCCTTCCCTTGTTTTGAGACACCTCTTCCGAGGGATCCATGGACCACCTGCTTCCAGCCGAGATTCTCGAGGCGGACCGCGCCTTCCCGGAGGCCCTGGCCGCTTGTGCCGACCTGGACGCCCTCCTGCGCCTGAAAGGCGCCTACGTGGGCCGCGAGGGCAGCCATGCCGCACGCCTCATGGATCTGCTGAAGGCTGCGCCCAAGGAGCAGAAGCGCGACCTGGGCGCCGCCATCAACGGTCTCAAGCAGGGCTGGGAGGAAGGCCTGACGGCCCGCCAGACCGAGCTGGAGGCGGCGAAGAAGCGCCTGAATGCGCTGGCCTCGAGCTGGGATCCGGCTCTGCCGCCGCCCGTGCCCGCCCGCGGCGCGCTGCATCCTCTGAACCGCCTTATGGACCGCCTGGTGGAGGTCTTCCGGCCCCTGGGCTTCCATGTCGAGGAGGGCCCCGAGGTCGAGACCGAGGCCCACAACTTCGACGGTCTGAACATCCCCGAGGACCACCCCGCGAAGGCCTCCTCGGACACCTTCTACCTGGCCGCCCACCCGGAGCTGCTGCTCCGCACGCACACCAGCCCCGTGCAGGTGCGCACGCTCCTGCGCGTGGCGCCGGACCTCCACAGGCTCGGCGGCATCCGCTTCCTGGCGCCTGGGCGCGTCTACCGCAAGGACGAGATCGACCCCACCCACAGCCCCATGTTCCATCAGGTGGAGGGCATGCTCGTGGGTCACGGCATCGGCATGCAGCACCTCAAGGGCACCCTGGAATACGCTCTGCGAGCGCTGTTCGGCCCCCACACGGAGATCCGCCTGCGGCCTTCGTACTTCCCCTTCGTGGAGCCGGGCTGCGAAGTGGACGTGAGCTGCCCGCTCTGCGACGCTCAGGGCTGTCGCGTGTGCAAGGGATCGGGTTGGGTGGAGATCCTGGGCGCGGGCCTCCTCCATCCCAACGTGCTGCGCCACGCGGGCATCGATCCGGAGGAATGGTCGGGCTGGGCTTTCGGCATGGGCGTGGAGCGCATGGCCATGATGCTGAGCCAGACGCCGGACCTGCGGCTCTTCTTCGAGAACGACCAGCGCTTCCTCAGGGCCATGGGAGGGCTCGACTGATGTGGATCGAACGCAAGGCCCTCGCCGCTGAAATCCCCGCCGCCGCGGCCCTGGACACGCGCCAGCTCTGCGAGCTGCTGGCCGCCCTTGGCTTCCCCGTGGATGGGGTGGCCTCCCGTGAAGGCGGCGACGTGCTGGACGTGGACATCACCGCCAACCGCGGCGACGCCATGTCCCACCGCGGAATGGCCCGGGAGGTGGCGGCGAAGCTGGGCCAGCCCCTGACGCCCCTAGCCCCGCCCCCGGTGGCGGAAGGCGCGCCGAAGGTCCCCGTACGCCTGGAGAGCCCGGCCTGCCCCCTGTATGCCACGGCCTTGTTGACCCTGAATCCGGGCCTGGGCGGGGGCGGAA
Organism: Geothrix terrae; assembly: GCF_022808775.1. GTDB lineage: Bacteria > Acidobacteriota > Holophagae > Holophagales > Holophagaceae > Geothrix > Geothrix terrae. Next base: position 219,995 of record NZ_JAKZLA010000007.1, on the reverse strand, counting down.
CCCCGGTTGAAGCACAGGCCTTCCTGCGGGCCCTCGACGCCTCCGCCAAGGGCCTGCCCGCCGTGGATGCCTCCAACGAGCTGCTGCACCGCTACGGCCATCCCACCCACGCCTTCGACGCGGATCGCATCCGCGGCGCGGTCACCGTGCGCTGGGCCGTGGCCGGAGAGAAGCTGGTGACGCTGGACGGCGTGACCCGCACGCTCCTGGCCCAGGACCTTGTCATCGCCGATGAGGCCGGTCCCATCGCCTTGGCGGGCGTCATGGGCGGTGACGGCACCAAGGTGACGGAAGCCACCCGCCGCGTGCTGCTGGAGAGCGCCTGGTTCGATCCGAAGACCGTGCGGGCCACGGCCCGGCGCCACAGCCTGCACACGGACGCCTCCCACCGCTTCGGCCGCGGCGCGGACCCCGCCATGGCCGCCGTGGCCCGGGACCTCCTGGTGGACCGCCTCCGCACCTGGGCCGGCGCCACCCTGGAGGGGGCCTGGACCGCCGGCGCCCTGCCGGCCCCCGCCGCGCCCGTGACCCTGTCCGAAGCCATGCTCGTCCGCGTGGCGGGCGAGCCGCTGACCCTGGCCGAGGCCGCCGAGGCCCTGACGCGCCTGGGCTGCGCCGTGGTGGCTGGTTCCGACGCCCTGGCCGCCCAGCCCCCCACCTGGCGCCACGACCTCGCCATCCCCGATGACCTGGCGGAGGAGGTCCTGCGCCTGCGGGGCTACGAGCACATCCCCTCGGTGCTGCCGCCCCTAGAGGGCCCTCCCCAGCGGCTGTCGCCGGACTACCTCCTGCGCCGGGCCCTGGCCCGGCGCCTGGCCCACCTGGGCTTCCACCAGACCGTCACCTACGGGTTCATCAGCCCCGAGGCGGATGCCGCCTTCGCGGCGCCAGGCAACGCCCCCGAGGGCCGCACCCTGGCCAACCCGCTGGGGCGGGAATACTCCGTGCTGCGGGGGACCCTCCTGTCCAGCCTGAAAGAGGCCGCGGAGCAGAACCTCCGCCAGGGGACCCGGGAGGTGCGCCTCTTCGAGGTGGCGCCCACCTATTCCAGCGGCCCAGCGGGTCCCGAGGAGCGCTTCACGCTGGGTCTTGCCTGGGGCGGCACCCAGGGCGGCGAGGACTACCTGAGCCCCGCCCGCCCCGTGCGGGAGGCTGACCTCCGCGGCATCGCCCAGGACCTGGGACTGGCCGTAATTCCCGAGGTGCGTGGGCTGGGCGAAGGTCTCTTCGGCTTCGAGGCCCCCGTGGCGGACCTGCCCCGGCCCGGGGAGCGGATCGTCTCCACCTTCCGTCCCTTCAGCCGCTTCCCCTCCGTGGAGCGGGACCTGTCCCTCCTGGTGGACCTGGGCCAGTCCTACGGGGCCCTGGCCACGGCCATGCGGGCGGCCCTCCCGGCAGATGCCCTCCAGGACCTGCGCTGCGTGGATGTGTTTCGCCACAAGAGCCTGCCCGAAGGCCGCCAGGCCTGGCTGATCCGTCTGCGCTTCCAGGTGGACCGAACCCTGATGGGGAGCGAGGTGGACGGCTGGGTGGCCTCGGCCCTGGCCGCCGCCGAGGCCCTCGGGGCCAAGCTGCGGACCTAGGGACTCCGAGCGTAGAATCGCCCCAGAGGGATCCATGGACCTGCTGAAACAGCTCGAATCGAAGATGCATGCCCTGGTGCAGCAGCGCAACCAGCTGAAGGAAGAGCTGGATGCGCTGAAGGCCGCCGGTTCGGCCGGAGAGCAGGAGCTCCAATCCCTCCGGGCTCGGCTGGAAGAGGCCCAGGCCGAGAAGGCCGCCCTGGAGAAGGACCGCGAGGCCGTGAAGACCCAGGTGGCCGCGATCCTGCAGGCCCTGGAGGCCCTGGGATGAAGCCCCAGCCGCCCCTGCCGGGGGTCCGGGCCGCCACGGTGTCGGTCCTGGGGCGGGAGCTCCAGGTCCAGACGGACCGGCCCGAGACCCTGGCGGCGGCGGTCCGCATCCTGGAGGACACCTTCCGCGACATGGACTCGCAATGCCAGCTAAGATGGGGGAGCGTCCCGAAGGGCCTGGACACCCCGTCCTGGTACCTCCTGGGCGCCCTGAACCTGGCGCACCGTGTGGCGCGCCTCGAGCAGGAAGCCAACCAGCACACCCAGAACCTGGAACAGACTCTTTCAAAGTTGCTGAACGATGTTCCGGACGAACCTTCCGCCCCCGTGCCCTTCCTCGACGAGGACGGAGACTGATTTCCCTGCGAGGCCCGTGATCATGGCCAAGCGCTTGTTCCGTAAGTCGACCTGGGAGACCTTCCCCCTGTCCTGTGCGTTCCGCGCGTCGGCGCGCCTTAGCCAGGGATTCTGGACTCCCCCCTACCAGCTAGGGAACTCGGCAAGCCTCCACGACTGAGCGGGGATTTTCTTTCACATTCTGGTGCTGGTGGCTCTTCGGATCCCATTCCCTGGAGTCGCCCATGAACCTGATCAGCTGGATTTTCCTTCTCCTCTTCTTCGCCGCGGCCGGCGTCGGCCTCCTGATGGCGCTGAGGGCCCAGAAGGCGACGGTGGAAGCCTCCCAGGCGCAGGCCCGGGCCGAGGCGGACATCAAGGCCCAGCGCGAGAAGCTGTTGGACGAGGCCCAGCGGGAGGCCCAGCGCCTCCGCGAGCGGGGCGAGCAGGAGGCCGAGGCCCTCCGCAAGGAATCGGCGCTGAAGGCCAAGGAGCAGGCCCTCCAGGCCCGCCAGGAGGCCGAGAAGCTGCTGGCCGAGCGCCAAGCCAACCTGGAGAAGCAGGAGCAGCGCCTCCACACGAAGGAGACCGGCCTCCAGACCAAGGAGGAGGGGCTCGACAAGAAGCTCCAGCAGGTGGACCAGAAGACGAAGGACCTGGACACCCTCAACGAGAAGCGCAAGGCCGAGCTGGAGAAGCTGGAAGCCAAGCAGGCTGAGGCCAAGCAGCTGGTGGAGGCCCAGGCCCAGCGCTTGGAGGAGATCGCCGGGCTCACCCGGGAGGACGCCAAGAAGGAACTGACGGCCCAGCTGGAGTACGCCGCCAAGATGGACGCCGCCAAGCTGGTGCGCCGCATCGAGGAAGAGGCCCAGGAGGAGGCCGCCAAGAAGGCCCGCTGGACCATCGGCGCCGCCATCCAGCGCGTGGCCTCGGACGTGGTGGCCGAGCAGGCCGTGAGCTCCGTGCAGCTGCCCAGCGACGACCTCAAGGGCCGCATCATCGGCCGCGAGGGCCGCAACATCCGGGCCCTGGAGAAGGCCACGGGCTGCGACCTCATCGTGGACGACACGCCGGAGAGCATCGTGGTGTCGAGCTTCGACCCCATCCGCCGCGAGGTGGCCCGGCAGGCCATCCTCAAGCTCCTGGCCGACGGCCGCATCCACCCCGCCCGCATCGAGGAGGTGGTGGAGAAGGTCAAGGTGGACATGGACCAGCATCTCAAGGAGATCGGCGAGGCCGCCTGCATCGAGCTGGGCTTCCCGGACGTGCACCCCAAGCTGCACAAGCTGGTGGGCCGCCTGAACTACCGCACCTCGTACGGCCAGAACGTGCTGGAGCACACCAAGGAAGTGGCCCGCATCGCCGAGTACATGGCCGGCGAGATGGGCGCCAATGCCAAGCTGGCCCGCCGGGCCGGCCTCTTCCACGACATCGGCAAGGCCATCGACCGCGAGGTGGAGGGCACCCACATCGAGATCGGCATGCAGCTGATGCAGCGGTATGGCGAGAAGGAGGAGGTCATCCACGCCATGAGCTGCCACCACGGCGACTTCGAGCCCCGCACGGTGGAGGCCATGCTCATCACGGCCGCCGACGCGCTCAGCGCCGCCCGGCCCGGCGCCCGCCGCGAGATGCTGGAGACCTACGTGAAGCGCCTCGAGAAGCTCGAGGAGATCGCCGGCAGCTACAAGGGCGTGCAGAAGAGCTACGCCATGCAGGCGGGTCGCGAGATCCGCATCCTGGTGGACGCCGGCTCCGTCAACGACGACCAGGCCTACTGGATCGCCAAGGACGTCAGCCGCCGCATCGAATCGGAGATGCAGTACCCCGGCCAGATCAAGGTGACGGTCATGCGGGAGCTCCGCGCGGTGGAAATCGCGCGGTAGGGAGCACGGCGTCTGATAGAGTCCTGGCAGACAATACCCACCGGCCGGATTCCTCTTGGACGTATTCCCGCCCAACCCTTCCGATCCCCTCCCTGTCGATGAGGAGGCGGGTGCCGCAAGGCTGCGTCGGCACCTGGCGGAGGGCAGCTATTCCCTGAGCCTGGCCCGCACCCGGGAGGAGGTGTTCCGCGTGCTCCTCGGCCGGGCGCTGGAGATCCAACCCCGCGCCCAGTGGTTCGTCGGCCAGATCGAGGAGCGGGAGCGCCAGCGAGCCCTGCCGGTGGTGGCCTCCCTCCCGCCCCTGGAGCCGCGTTTCGAGGCGGCCCTCCGGGAGTTCCGTCCTTCGCTCCTCGAGGCCGGCCTGGTACGGGAGATCTGCGACCATCATCGCCCGGTCTTCGTGGCACATGCCGCCGCCATGCCCGAGAAGGTGCCGTCCGGGCTCGTGGAAGCCACGGGCCTCGGCAGCCTGCTCGGCGTCCCCCTGGTCCACGAGGGGCGCCTCGGAGGGGTGCTCTTCGGCGCCGGCCTCGGAGACGGGAAGGCCGCCCATCCCGGTGAGGGCGAGCTGGCCACCCTCCAGGGCCTGGCTCGGGTCAGCGCCCTGGTGCTGGAGCGCATCCAGGCGGAGGCTCGGCTGGCGGAAACGGCCCTCCTCTTCCGGGACCTGGCCCGCGCCGCGCATGATCTGGCCGAGGCGGCGGACGAGGACACCCTGGTGGCCCAGCTGTTCCAGTGGGCCGGGCGGCTGGCTCCCCTCCCCGAGTGGTGGTTCAACCTATTCGATGCCTCGGCCCGCGTGTGTCGCACCACCCATTGGACCCGCGGCCTGGAGGCCCATGGCACGGTCGAAGGCATCCGCCGGCCCGATGCAGTGGATGGGGATCCCATCCTGGAGCGGGTCTACCTCCGGCAGAAGGCCGTCCACATCCGCCGGTGGGAGGACCTCCCGGTGCAAGCGAACCGGTCGGAGTGGCCGGGACCCCTCCATACCTGGGTGGGCCTCCCCCTGGCCCACGAGGGCACGGTGGTGGGATCGCTCAGCGGCGGTTCCCTCGGGGCTCAGGGCCACGTGGTGCTCTCCGAGGAGCAGTTCGAGGCACTCCAGAGCCTGGCGGAAACCGCCGGTCTGGTGCTGAACCGGCTCCATGCCCGAAAGGCCCTGGAGGCCGAGGAGACACGGTTCCGTCGATTGTTCGAGCACTCCCCCGACCCCACCATCCTCCTGGTGCATGGGGTGATCCAGGATGTGAACCGGGCCTCGATGGATCTGCTCGGGCAGCCTGGCTCGGCCCTGCTCGGCCAGGACCCCACCCGGCTGAGCCCGGCCCGGCAACCTTCGGGCGTGCCCAGCCGCGAGGCGGCGCTGGCGCTCCTGGCCGAAGTGAAGGCCGGCTCCCGCAACCGCTTCGAGTGGGTGCTGCTCCACGCGAGTGGCCGGGAGATCCCCTGCGACGTGGCCATCACCCAGTACCGCCTGGGGACTCAGCACATCTACCACGCAGTCCTCCGGGATCTCACGGAGCAGAAGCGGGCCGAAACGGAGCGCGCGACCCTGGAGCGGCAGCTGTTCCAGGCCCAGAAGATGGAAAGCCTGGGCGTCCTGGCTGGCGGCATCGCCCACGACTTCAACAACCTGCTCATGGGCGTCCTCGGGCACGCGGGCCTGGCCCTGGACCAGCTCAACCCGCTGCACCCCGCCAGGCGGAACCTCGAGGCCATCCAGAAGGCGGGCCAGCGGGCCGCGGACCTGACCCGCCAGATGCTCGCCTATTCCGGTCGCGGGCGGTTCGAGGTCCGGAACCTGGATCTCAGCGTCCAGGTGGAGGAGATGCTCCACCTCCTGGAGGTGAGCCTGCCCAAGACCGTGGTGCTGAGCCTCAGCCTGAAGAAAGGGCTGCCGGCGGTCTCCGCGGACGCGTCCCAGATCCAGCAGGTGATCATGAACCTGGTGATCAACGCGGCCGAGGCCATCGGAGAGGCCTCCGGCACGATCACCCTTGCCACAGGGCTCCAGCGCGTGGATGCGGCCTCCGCCCAGACCATGCTGGTGGGGCAGGATGTGGCGCCGGGCCCCTACGTCTTCCTGGAGGTGGCCGACACGGGCTGCGGGATGGACCCGGAGACCCAGGGCCGGATCTTCGAACCCTTCTTCACCACCAAGTTCACGGGCCGGGGCCTGGGGCTATCCGCCATCATGGGCATCGTCCGCGGCCACAAGGGCGCCCTGCGCGTCTACTCCGAGGTGGGACACGGGACCACGTTCAAGGTGCTCCTGCCGGCCCTCGACCTGGAGACCGAGGCCGCCGTGGTGGTGGAAGAGGCCCCCTGGGCCGGCCACGGCCTCGTGCTGGTTGTGGACGATGACGAGACCGTGCGGATCGTGGCCCGGCAGATCCTGGAGAAGCGGGGGCTCCAGGTGCTGGAGGCCCAGGATGGCCAGGAGGCCGTGGATCTGGTGCGCACCCGGGGAAGCGACATCGGCGTGGTCCTCCTGGACATGACCATGCCCCGCATGGGCGGCGAGGAGGCCTTCCGGGAGATGCGGCGCCTCCATCCCGACATCCGCGTCATCCTGAGTTCGGGTTACAACGAGAGCGAGGCCATGGGCCGCTTCGTGGGCAAGGGGCTCCGGGGCTTCATCCAGAAGCCGTACGGCCCCAAAGAGCTGCTGGCCAAGATCCAGGGCGTGCTCGAAGCTTGAGTCATGCGGACCGTCCTCCTGCTCGTCCTCAGCAATGTGTTCATGACCTTCGCCTGGTATGGGCACCTGAAGCACCACCGCGACAGCCCGCTCTGGATCGCCATCCTGGCGAGCTGGGGCATCGCGTTCTTCGAGTACTGCCTCATGGTTCCCGCCAACCGCCTCGGCTACGGGCGCTTCAGCCTCCCCCAGCTGAAGGTGATCCAAGAGGTGGTGACGCTGATGGTGTTCGCCGTGTTCACGGTGGCCTGGATGCGGGAACGGCTGCACCTCAACCACCTCTGGGCGGGGCTCTGCCTCGTGGGGGCCGTGTTCTTCACGTTCCGGAAGTAGGCGTCAGCCTTCCAGGTGGATGATGCCCCGCTTGAGGGCCACCATCGCCGCCTCGGTGCGGTCCTTCACCTGGAGCTTGCGCAGCAGGTTGTTCACGTGGATCTTCACCGTGGGTTCCGCCAGGCCGAGGGAGTCCGCGATCTCGCGGTTCCGGTGGCCCTGGGCCAGCAGGCGAAGCACGTCCAGCTCCCGGGCGGTGAGGCGCTCGGATTCCATGCCCTCCACCAGGCGGGCGGCCGTGGCGGGAGGCAGGTACCGCTGCCCGGCAGCCACGGCGCGGACAGCCTCGATGAGCGTGCCGCGCCGCATGCTCTTCAGCAGGTAGCCCCGGGCCCCGGCTTCCAGGGCGCGCTGGATGTCGGCATCACCGTCGAAGGTGGTGAGGACCAGGATCCGCGCGTCTGGATCCTCCCGCCGGATGGCCGCGATGGCCTCCACGCCCGTCTGGCCGGGAAGCTGGAGGTCCATGATGGTGACCGTGGGGCGCAGGGTGCGCCAGGCCGCCACGGCCTCCTTGCCGTCGCCGGCCTCGCCGACCACTTCGAGATCGGGTTCCCCCTGGTGGAGGATGGCAACCAGGCCGTCGCGAACCACGGGATGGTCGTCCACGACGAGCAGGCGGATGGGATCGGAAGGGTTCGTGGTCATGGGCGCCACCTCCGGAGGGGCAGGATGATGGTGATGCGGGTGCCCCGTCCCGGTCCACTGTCGATGTCGATGTGGCCCCGGAGCTTGCCCAGGGTTTCACGGATGCTGCGGAGGCCGTAGCCCGCGGCCCCGGCGGCGGGGTCGAAGCCCTTGCCGTCGTCTTCGACGCGCAGCCCCACCTCCCGCCGCTTGTAGTGGACGGTCACCCGGACCCACTTGGCCTTGCCATGGCGGAGCGCGTTGGTGAGGGCCTCCTGGGCCATGCGCAGCAGCTCCTCCTCCAGCTTGGCATCCAGGCGTCTCGGCTCCCCGGTGTGGGCCAACTCCACCCGGATGCCCGTGCCTGCGAGGAGGCGATCGGAAAGGATGCGCAGGGCGCCCAGCAGGTCGGTCCCCTCGGGCTTGCGGGGGCTCAGGGCCATGACGGAACGGCGTGCCTCCTGGAGGCTGGCTGCCGCCAGCTCGCGGGCCCGGCCGAGGCGCGTGAGCACCGGGACGGGATCGCCCGCCAGGCGGGCCAGGCCGGCCTCGGCGGCCTCGAGCTGGAGCAGCACGCCCGTGAAGCCCTGGGCCAGGTGGTCATGGATCTCCCGGGCCATGCGGTTGCGTTCGTCCAGCACGGCGGAGCGGGCTTCCACCTGCTGGAGGCGGAGGCGGAGCAGCCACCATCCGAAGAGGCCGGCCGCCAGGGCGCACAGGGCCCAGAACACGGGACGCTGGTGGAAGAAGGGCTGGACCCGCACCTCGAGGGAGACCTCCTGCGGGGGGCCCTCCTCCCCGGGCCGCCAGGCCTGGAGGCGGAAGCGCCGCACGCCCGGTGGCAGGTTCGAGTACACCGCGAAGCGCCGGTCGCCCACTTCGTTCCAGCCGGGGTCGATCCCCTCCATGCGGTACCGGAACCGCAGCTTCTCGGCGCCCGTGAGGCTGATGCCCGTGTAGTGGATCTCCAGCCGGTGGCTGCCCGGGGCCAGGACCAGGGGGCCGGGGATGGGCTGCGCCGATTCGTCGCTCAGCACCTTGGCCAGGTACAGGCGCAGCGGCGACGGGGGCGGCGGCGGCCGGTGGGTGTCCGCGTGGGCCATGCCCCGGCTGGTGGGAATCCAGAGCTCGCCTTCACGGGTGAGCCAGGCGGCGGGCTGGGGGCCTCCGTGGGTCTCCCGGGCGGGCAGGCCGTCCCAGTGATCGAAGGTGGCGAGGGGGGAGGGACCGGAGGCGGGCAGGCCCCGGCTCAGGACCGGGCGGGGAACGCGGAGCACCCCCTGGCTGGTGCTGAGCCATAGGTTCTGGTCCGCGTCCTCCAGGATGGCGTGGATGGCCGTCTTCAGGAGCCCCTCGGGGCCGGTGAACGTCCGGAAGGCGTCATGGCGGAAGAGGCGCAGGCCGTCCGAAGTGCCCACCCAGAGGGATCCCGTGGCATCCAGGTGCAGGGCCTGGGCGCCCGCGGAAGCCAGACCCTGGGCGGTCCCGAACCAGTGCAGGCCCTCGGTGTCCAGGATCCCGACCCCCTGGGACGGGCTGGCCACGTACAGCGGCTCCGGGCCGCCTCCGGCCATGGCCACCACGCCCCGGGCCAGTGGGAAGATCTGGTGCGCGCCGCTGGACAGGAGCTTCAGCAACCCCTGACGGGGGGTGGCGATCCACAGGTCGCCGGCGGGGTCTTCGTAGAGGCTGAGGATTTCGTCGGGTTCCGGTCCGCCCTGCCAGGGCATGGCCCGGGCCTTTCCCCCCTCCAGGATGAACAGCCCCCCTTTCCGGGTGCCCATCCACAGGCCTCCATTCCTGCGGGGCCATAGCGCGGAGATGGGCCCCGGCCCGACGGTCCCGGTCAGGGCGAACGGTTCGATGCGGCCTTCGCGGACCTGGCCGAGGGCCTGGTCCCCCGTGAGGCACCAGACGGTGCCCGAGGCATCCTGGCAGACCATCCGGGCCGCTTCTTCGGGCTCGGGTCCCTTTACCGGCACGGCCTGGAAGGGGACGGCGACCGCCGCGCGGAGGCCGCGGTCTTCGCTTCCCACCCACAGGGTGCCGCCGCGGTCTTCAAGCAGGCAGAGCACGGTCCACCGGATCTGCGGCCCATCGGGCGCGGTCTCCAGCCGGCCGTCCCGCATCCGGTGGTACAGCCCCGCCTGTTCGGTTCCGATCCAGAGGCCGCCGCCGCGATCTGCCCGGAGGGTGGTGATGGCCCGCGCGGGAAGACCGCCCAGGCCGCTGGAAGGCCCCAGGCGGCCATCCGCGAAGGTGAGGAGGCCCTGGGTTCGCGTGCCCACCCACAGCGTCCCGGCGGCGTCCTGCTCGAGGGCCGTGATGTCGCCGGCCGAGAGGGCGACCAGCTCCAGCCGCCGGTCCCGGACCCGCCAGAGTCCCGATCCCGCGGTGCCCACCCAGAGCGTGCCGTCGCGGTCCGTCGCCATGGCCTGGATCCGCAGGTGGACGGCGTCGCAGGCGACCGGCTGGAACCGCTCTCCGACCAGCTGCAGCAGCGGGCCTTCGGCCGGGGCGGCCCAGAGGGCGCCCCGGGGGTCCGTGGCCAGGCGGAGGATGGGGCTGTCGGGCAGGCCTTCCGCAGGGCCGAGGGTGCTGAAGACGCCCTGCTTCAGGCGGAAGAGGCCCGGCTGCGAGGTGCCGATCCACAGGCTGCCGTCCGGGGTTTCGGCCAGGCATCGCACGTCGTTGTGGGAGAAGGCGGGTGCTTCGCGGCGGGACAGGCGATCGAACTGGGCCCCATCGAACCGGGCCAGGCCATCTTCGGTGCCCACCCACAGGAATCCGTCCCGGCTCTCCAGCAGGGCCGTGGCCGTGTCCTGGGCCAGTCCCGGCTGGTTCCGCCAGATCCGGTGCCCTTGACCCGGGGGCTGGGCGCGGACGGAGTCGCGGGCCGCGAGGGTCGTGGGCGCCAGGGGCATCATGGGCATCGCGATCCCCAGCGACAGGGCGGCGGCGCACCACCCGGCCCAGCCTCTGCGGAAGCCCTGAAAACCTGCCCAGCCCATGATCATGGAAGCAGCAGGTTAGGCCATCCCCGAGGCGCGGGCAACCAGGGATCTCGGAGGTCCCCGCGGATGGGGGCCGGCGCAGGAGCGAGCGCCCAGCTGCCGCGAGATCTGAATCACGATGACGGTCTTACATCTAAAGGCCTAGCAACAACATTCATTGGGTGTATCGACATGGGCCTGCGACCGAGAGATCGTTCCTCATCATCCAAATCCTTCCCGGGTTCCCGGCATGGCCAGGAGCACCGGGGATACCCGGACAGCGGGGCCGGCCATCCGAGCTTCCCTCTGTCCTCTTTCAGAGGCCTGCGGCGCCGGCCGCCGCCCGGAGGTGCCCGCATGCTCAGGAACCCAGCCTGGATGGGGCTTCGCGGCATCCTTCTCCTCGCGGTGGCGGCCCTCATCGGGTGCGGGAAGGGAACGGCCGACCCGGTGGTGTACTACGGCTACTACCACCCGGCCGGCTGGATCAACGAGCACCCCGGCAAGGCCCTGGCCGATCTGGGCAGTTGTGCCAAGTGCCATGAGCTGACGGTCCTGAAGGTCGGCAGCGGCGTGCCGTCCTGCATGACCTCGGCCTGCCATCACGGCACCCAGCCGGGCTGGGCGAACGCGGACCTCCATGGGCTGCGGGCGAAGCTGGCGGCGGGCCCATCGGGGGGAAGCTTCGCCTCCTGCCAGATCTGCCACGGGAAGGACTTCTCCGGGGGCGGTTCGGCGAACGCCTGCGTGACCTGCCACGGGGTCCAGGCGCCGCACCCCGCCAAGCCATGGCGCCTTTCCGCCGGATCGCTCCACACGCACACCACCACCGATCCCTCCAATGCCGCGGTCTGCGCCCAGTGCCACTACCCGGGCTCCCCCAACAACCCCGCGGGGCATCCGGCCGCGCCGGCCCCTGCGGGCACGCAGCCCGGCTGCTACAACGCCACCCTCTGCCACGCGAACGCCGGCGCGCCCCATCCGCTCGGCCCCGTCTGGACGGATGCCACGAGCCCCTCGTTCCATGGGATCCAGGCCAAGCAGGACCTGCTCTACTGCCAGAGCTGCCATGGCACGCCTGGCACCCCGAAGTTCGATGGCGGCACGGCGTCGACGGCCTGCTCCGCCTGCCACACGGCGGCCTTCGCCCATTCCACGACCTGGTACCAGGCTCCGGTCCAGACCTTCCCCGGCTATGTGCCTTCGCATCGCAACGCGGGCAACCTCGTGGCCTGCCAGGCCTGCCATGACGGCCTCGTCCAGGGCCGGACCGCGCCCCTGCCCGCGGCCCCGAGCTGCTACTCGGCCTCGTTCGACAACGGCGTCCACGGGACGGTCGGATGCCATGCCAACGGCCCCGCCGCGCCGAACCATCCCGTCCCCTTCACGGGCACGACCCACACGACGGTGACCCAGGCCCAGTTCACCGCGGACTGCGCGTCCTGCCACGCGGTGGCCGGAACCTCTCCCGTGTCGGGGGCGCCGCTTTGCAGCGTGTGCCATCAGGCCGCCTCCCCCCTGGATGCCGGGAAGGGCCCGGGGACCTGCCTCTCCTGCCACGTGGGAGCGGCCGGCCTGCCCGCCGGCCCCACGGGCACGGCCTTCCCCAGCCTGGCCGGGGCCCACGCCAAGCACATGGGCTTGCGGACCTCGCTGACCTGTAACACCTGCCACAACGGCATCGGCGCCGGCAGCCTGACGCACTACAACGCTGCCAATGCGCGCGTCTCCCAGCCCACCTCCCCGGCCCCGGTGGCTTTGGTGGCCACGTTCAACGCCCAGTCGGGCACGGCCGGGTTCAGCGCCACCGCGCTGACCTGCTCCAACGTGAGCTGCCATGGCGGTCAGGCGACCCCCAACTGGCAGACGGGGACGCTCGCCGTGAATGCGACCACCTACTGCCTGGCCTGCCACAAGATCGCTTCCACGCCCACGCAGTACAACGACGCGACGGGCCGGCACAACAATCCGAGCGACCACAACCAGACCTGCGACTACTGCCATGACATGACCCAGGCCAGGCCGGGCGCCCAGAACCACTTCAAATACCTCGACACCAGCGTGGTCAGCGGAGCCGTCACCGGCTCGCCCGCCGACCAGTTCCCCAGCGACACCATCAAGTTCGGGGGCGGCTCGCAGCCAGCCACCGGCGCGCTCACCTACACCGTCACGTCCACCACCCAGGGGCAGGGCGGCTGCGCGCTCACCTGTCACGGCCAGGCCCACACCACCACGGGGAACGTCTGGAACTGACTCCCCCCGCCTATCCACCCTCCCCATAGGAGATTCCTCCATGAGCCGTACCCTCCTTCCCCTCCTGCTGCTCGCCGGCGTCACGCTGTCCGCCGGGGATCCCGCCAAGGACCTGCCCAAGTTCCAGGGCGATCTCCAGAAGTACTGGACCGATGCCTGCGCCCGCTGCCACGGCGTCAACGGCAACGGCCGCGACAACAGCGGCAAGCCGCTTCCCGACGCCGGCTTCGACTTCACCGACAGCCGCAAGGCCAACAAGAAGAAGGACAGTGACTGGGTGAAGGTCACCATGCAGGGCAAGGACAAAATGCCGGCGTTCAAGGACAAGATGTCCGAGGCCGACGCCCAGAGGATGATCACCGAGATCGTCCGCAAGTTCGCCGCCAAGCGCTGAGTGGAGGCCGGATGCCACGGAAGCTCCTCTCCCTCGCCTGCGCCCTCGGGGCCGCGGGTGCCCTCCACGCCGAGTCCTCGGACTATCCCCTGGCCATCAACCTCCCCACGGCCGAGCGGATGCAGTTCTGGGACATCGGCCTCGCCTTCACCCACCGCTTCGTCACGCCAGTGAAGGACCACGGCAAGGATGTCTACGGCCTGGACGGCTACGCCTATGCCGGGCTGGGGTTCACGTTCGGGATCAAGCCGGTCCCCGGCCTCAATGCGTTCATCTACCGCACGGCGGACAACAAGACCTTCACCTTCGGCCTGCAGCAGCAGGTGCTGGACCTGGACAGCATCCGCATGGCCGTGCGGGCCGAGCGGTTCGACGAGGTGGTGAAGGCCACCAGCACGCCCATCGGAAGGGTGGGTGTCGCCGGTGGCGTCTTCCAGCTGCCCACGGAGATCTTCCTCACGGACGACCTCATCTTCTCGGTGGTGCCCACCTACATCACGAAGACCACCACCACCGACACGATCCTCGCGGTACCCCCCGGGGCAGCGCCCAACACCTCGCCCAACACGGGAGGCGTGTTCAACGTGGGCCTGGGCCTGCGCTTCGGGTTCACGGAGAAGTTCTCCTTCATGGGCGAATTCTATCCGCGGCCGTCCAAGTTCTCCCACGCCACGCCCGGTGTCGTGACCGACGGCAGCACCTACCGGCCGGGCTTCGCCGCCGGGGTCTCCTACCGGACCTTCAAGCACCGCTTCACCCTCATCGGCACCAACGTCCCGGGCACCACGGCCAACCAGGTCCTCAGCGGGGACTACGGGGGCGGACCCAGGTCCTCCTCCCAGTGGTCCATCGGCTTCAACGTCGTCCGCGTGTTCTGAGGTCGCCCGCCCGTGTCCACCGCCCCCCTGCTCGAGTTCATCGCCCGGGAGCACCCGGCCTTCGTCCACATCCCCCTGGGCCTGATCGCCGTGCTACCGCTGGCCATGTTGGCCTCCTTCCACCCGAGGCATGTCCGCCTGTGGACGGGCACCTCGTTCTTCCTGGCCCTCGTGGGATGGCTGGGCAGCACCGTGGCCCTGGCCAGCGGCCTCCTATGGGGACGCCAGATCGCGCTCATCCCGCCCGGCGCCTTCCTCCCGCAGGTGGCCACCGAGAAGCAGGTCCTGCAGCGGATCCTGCAGCTCCACGAGCTGGCGGCCCTCAGCGGCTTCCTGGTCGGCGGCCTCTGCCTGTGGCTGCTGTGGCGGTCCTGGCGCCGGCTCGACGCCCCCGCGGCGCTGGGTCGTCCCCGGCGGGGAGGCCGCCGGTTCTGGGAGCGGGGGGTGGGGGCGGGTCCGTTCCTGGTGGGCGTCATCTGGCTGGGGTGCTGGGGCTTCAGCGGGAAGCTGGGCGGCATCATGGTCTTCGGCAACGAGGACACCAACCGGGCCGCGGCCGAGGCGGACGCCGCCAGGCGCGCCGACACCGAGGCGGACCTGCCCATCCGGGCCCTGGACTACGCGAGCCTGGAACCGGCCACGCCGGCGCCGGTGCGGAGCACGGCCCACGGCGACCGCTGGCAGCGCGCCTGGGTCACCGCCTCGGGGATCGACGCCTACCGCGCCGGCCAGCCGCTTCCCCCGGGGGCCTACGCGGTGCTCTCCACCTACGAAGACGACCACGGCCGGCCGGGATCCGAGCCGGGTCCGCTCTACATGAAGGAGACGAAGGCCGACGGCAGCAGCGCCTTCGCCTTCTACTGGCCCCGGGTGCCGGAAGCCCGGCGCGGAGAGGTGGAGGGCCAGGACGGGGTCTACTGGCGGAGCCCCGATCCGCACCTGGCGGCCTGCGTGGAGTGCCACGCGAAACCCGGCACCGCCCCGAAGCAGGATCGTCCACGGGTTGACCTCAAGACACGAGGCTGACACCGTCGTGCGTGAGGTCCCCCATGCGCCTGATGATCCTGAGCCCCCTGGCCCTGTCGATCTGCCTGGCTTCGCCGCTGGCCGCCGCGGGCCGTCCCCGGAAGGCTGAGCCCGCCACGCCGCCCGCGGCCCCGGCCCTTCCGGTGGACGCCACCTTCCTGAAGCCCCTGAAGGCCCGGGCCATCGGGCCCGCCGTCATGGGCGGCCGCATCTCCGACGTGGCCGTGGATCCCTCGGATCCCTCCACCTGCTACGTGGGCCTCGCCCACGGCGGCGTGATGAAGACCACAGACGCAGGCGCCAGCTTCCAGCCCGTCTTCGACAAGGCGGGTGTGGCCTCCATCGGCGCCCTGGCCGTCTCCCCCGCCGATCCCAAGGTCCTGTGGGCCGGCACGGGCGAGGCCAACGACCGCAACAGCTCCGGCTGGGGCAAGGGCGTCTTCCGCAGCACGGATGGCGGGGCCACCTGGGCCGCCGCGGGCCTGGAGGCCAGTCGCTGCATCGCTCGCCTGGCCGTCCACCCGAAGGACGCGACCATGGCCTATGCGGCGGCCATGGGCGACCTGTGGACGCCAGGCGGCGAGCGGGGCCTCTACAAGACCACCGATGGCGGGATGAGCTGGAAGGCCGTGCTCACGGCCCCGGCGCCCTTCGGCGACCGGGTGGGCTGCGGGGATGTGGTCCTGGATCCCCGGAATCCCGACATCGTCTATGCCGCCCTCTATGCGCGGCGCCGCTTCCCCTGGGCCTTCCAGGCGGGGCCGGCGGCCACGGAGGGGCGCGACCTGGGCGGGATCTTCCGCAGCACGGACGGCGGGGCCACCTGGACCAAGCTCACGAAGGGCCTGCCGGCGGGCACCGGGCGCATCGGCCTGGCCGTCAGCGCCTCGAAGCCTGGCGTGGTGATGGCCGTGGTGCAGAGCGACGAGGGTGGCACCGTCCCCATCATGGACATCATGAGCAAGGCCGGCGGCACCTTCCGCTCCGAGGACGGCGGCGACACCTGGATCCGCACCAGTCCCCTGAACCCCCGCCCCTTCTACTTCAGCCAGATCCGCATCGCCCCGGACGACGACCGCCGTATCTACGTCCTGGGCTTCGGCCTGCACGTCTCCGAGGATGGGGGCGCCACCTGGCGGGAGGACTGCTCCGAGAAGGTGCACCCGGACCTGCACGCGCTGGCCTTCGACCCGAAGGCCCCGAAGCACCTCCTGCTGGGGACCGACGGCGGCCTGTACCAGAGCCACTCCGCGGGCGCGTCCTGGGAGGCACTGAACCGCTTCCCCGCGGGGGAGTACTACCGCATCGCCGTGGACGACAGCGCGCCCTACCGGGTGGCGGGGGGCCTCCAGGACAACCGGAACTGGGTGGGCCCCAGCCGGACCTTCAGCAAGGACGGCATCCTCAACCAGGACTGGACGAACCTGGGCGGCGGCGATGGCTTCCACGTGCTGTTCGACCCCGCCGATCCCGGCGTCCTGTTCGCGGAGAGCCAGGGGGGATCCATCTTCCGGGTCAACCTCCGCAGCGGGGCCATGAAGTTCCTGCGGCCCGAGCCCGCCGAGGGGCAGGAGGCCTACCGCTTCCACTGGGCCAGCCCCTTCCTCCGCAGCCGCCACGCCAAGGACGTGCTCTACCTCGCGGGGAACCGCGTGTTCAAGCTCACGGACCGGGGCGAGCGCTGGAGGCCCATCAGCTCCGACCTCACCACCCAGGACCCCCGGCGCACCCGCACCAGCGGCAGCGGTGCCGAAACCTTCGGCGTGATCTACACCCTGGCCGAATCCCCCGTCAGGGCCGGCCTGCTCTGGGCTGGCACGGACGACGGCAAGGTCTGGCGGACCGAGGACGAAGGCGCCTCCTGGACCGACTTGACGCCGAACCTGCCGGCGGCCGTGAAGGGCCAGTGGATCCAGCGCCTCGAGGCCGGCCGGGAACCCGGCGTGGCCTACCTGGTGGCCCAGGCCTACCGCACCGGCTCCTACGCGCCGCTGGTCTACCGCACGGCAGACGGGGGGAAGTCCTGGCAGGGGCTCGGCGCGGGCCTGGCCCAGGACCAGCCGGCCCACGTGGTGAAGGAGGACCCGGTCAACCCGAGGGTCCTCTACTGCGGCACCGAGGGCGGCCTGTTCGTGAGCCTGGACCAGGGCCAGCGCTGGCTGCCCCTGGGCGGCCTGCCGCCGGTGCCCGTGGACGACCTGGCCATCCAGGCCCGGGAGGATGACCTCGTCATCGCCACGCACGGCCGCAGCCTCTACGTGCTGGATGACCTCTCCGTGCTGCAGGGCCTGTCTCCGGAGGTGCTGGACGGAGAGCTCCACCTCTTCGCGCCCCGGCCCGTCCTGGCCCGCCAGCTCCTGCCCGGCAACGCCAGCGAGGAGGGAAAGGCCGGGACCTTCCGGGGGACCAACCCACCCCTGGGCGCCACCTTCCAGATCTACGTCAAGGGCGACACCGGGGAGGACCTGAGCTTGGCCATCAAGGCTCCAGACGGGCGGCCGGTGGCCAACCTCAAGGCGGCGGGACGGGCCGGCCTCCAACGCATCGCCTGGGACCTGAAGCCGACCCCGGACCTGGTCTCCGAGTACCGCGGCGAGGGCTCGAAATTCGTCAAGCCGGGGCTCTACACCGTCACCGTGACCCGGGGGACGGCCAAGGCCACCGGGAGCCTCAAGGTGGAGGTGGCGGAGGACCTGGAGACCCGCTGATCAGCCCGCCAGCATCTCCGCCATCAGGCCCAGCAGCCGCGACAGCTCGAAGGGCTTGGGGAGGAGCCGCACCCGGGGCACCTGGGCCAGCTTCGCCTCCATGCCTTCCAGTCCTTGGCCGCTCACCAGGATGAAGGGCACCGTCGAGCCCGTGGCGCGGATCCGCTCCAGCAGCTCCAGGCCCGTGCAGTCGGGCATGCGATGGTCGCTCAGGATCAGATCGAAGCGGCCCGTCTGCCAGGCCTGCCAGGCCACGCCGCCATCTGGTGCGGCCGTGACCTGGGCCCGGGCGAGGGTCAGGGCGTCCGCCAGCATGTCGCGCAGCAGGGCCTCATCCTCGGCCACCAGGATCCGCCGTCCCGCCAGGGTTCCCGGGGCCCCGGCGGGATCAGTCGGAACCGGGGGTTCCTGAGGCGCGCCCGTGCGGATCGGCGGGAGGCACATCCGGAAACAGGCCCCGCCGCCCGGGGCGTTCTCCGCCCAGATCTGCCCCTGGTGGGCCCTCACGATGCCGAAGACCATGGCCAGGCCCAGTCCAGTGCCCTTGGTGGCGTCCTTCGTGGTGACGAAGGGCTCGAAGATGTGCGGCAGGAGGTGCTCGGGGATGCCCGTGCCCGTGTCCTGGACCTCCATGCAGACCTGGCCTTCCTCGCCCAGGAAGGTCCGGAGGCTGAGGCCGCCCCCCGTCGGCATGGCATCCCGCGCGTTCACCACCAGGTTCATGAGGACCTGTTCCAGCTGCACCGAGTCGCCCTCCACCCGGGGAAGGTCGGGGTCGAGGGCCAGGTGCAGCCGGATCATGCCCCCCAGCAGGCGCTCCATGAGGGCCGCCGTATCGCGGATGAGCGCGTTGAGGTCGAGGGGCTTCAGCTCCGGCCGGGACTGGTGGCTGAAGGACAGCAGGGCCTTGGTGGTCTGGGCGCAGCGCTTCGTGGCCTCCTCGGCGCGGAGGATCCGGTTGATCACCGGATGCCCCTCGGGCAGCAGCTCCCGGCTCAGGTGGAGCTGGCCCAGGATCGCGGCCAGCTGGTTGTTGACGTCGTGGGCGATGCCGCCCGCCAGGGTGCCCACCGTCTCCATGCGCTGGCTGTGCTCCAGCTGGCTCTGCAGGCGGGCGCGATCCGCGAGGCTCTCGTCCGCCCGGACGAGCGCCCGCTCCAGGCTGCGGATCTCCTGGATGTCCGAGCGGACGGTGGGGGCGGGCCCGCCCTGACCCAGGGTTTCGGCCATGGCTCCGAGGGCGGTGATGGGTTCGGCCACCCGGCGGGCGATGTGATGGATGCGCCAGGCCGCCAGGGCGAGGCCGATGATGACCAGGCCGAGCAGGCCAGCCACCCGGAATCCCAGCGGACCCAGCAGGTCATCCTCGGGGATGGCCAGCAACAGCGACCAGTGGAGGCCCGGGAGGCCCTCGAAGGAGCGGGACAGCCCCATGGCCGTCCGGCCCCCCAGGCTGATGCGGCGGGGCGCCCCATCGTTCGCATCGTCCTCCAGTCGGATCCCCGGATTCGGGAAGCGGGCTTCCGGGGCCTTGAGGAAGGCCTGGCGGCGGTTTTCGGGGGACTCGTAGGCCGCATCCCGCGGAAGGATCAGGGCCCGTCCCTGGGGATCCACCACGAGGGATTGGCTGCCGGGCGTGGGCTGGGCGGACCAGACGCGGCGGGTGAGGTCGTCCAGCAGGAAGTCGAGGGCCACCACGCCCCGGAGGCCGGCTCCGTCACGGAAGGGCAGGGTGTACGTGATGCCGGGATCCTGAGTGGTGTAGAACGTGTAGGGCTCCGTCCAGGCAGGGGCCGAGGCCGCCGCTCCGGCGGCGTACCAGGGCCGGGTGCGGGGATCGTAGGGCATCGGCGTCCAGGGCCCCGGAGGCGCACCGGGCCCGGTGGAGTCCAGGCGCCGCCAGCGGATCCGGGCCCCGGGCCCCGCGCTCTCCAGTTCCCGGAGGGACCAGACGTTGCCAATTCTCAGGAAGAGCAGGGACCGCCCGTCCGTGGTGGCCAGGTTGAGGCTGGTGATGCTGTGCTGGGCCGTCAGCACCGGCAGGATCATCCGGGCGGCCTGCTCGGGCTGGGCCGGGTCCAGGGTCCCGTCCGCCCACCAGTCATGGACCACCTGGCCGAGGGACTGGGAGGCTTGGAGATCGATCCGGAGCAGCTCGTCGAGGTGGCGCAGTGCGGTCTTGGCCCGTGCGCCCGCCTGCCGCTCCAGCGCCCGCTGTTGGCCCCACCAGGCCAGACCCAGGAGCAGCGTGAACAGACCCGTCATGAGGATCAGGTGATCCCGCAACAGCAGGCGACGGATGGGAAGCATGGGTGGGACGCCTCCGGGGGAGTGTGACCTCCATCTTGTCGGACCCGGAGGGTGGAAGATAACCCTTTGCGGGATCAGAGTGCCGAGCGCAGGGCGGCGAAGGCCTCGGGCAGGCCGGCAGGGTTGGATCCGCCGCCCTGGGCCAGGTCCTTCTTCCCGCCGCCCCGGCCGTTCAGGGCCGGCAGCATGGTCTTGAAGAGGGCACCGGCGTCGTAGGCCAGATCCGGCGACACGGAGACGAGGGCCGCCACCTTGTCCTCGGCGGTCTTCGAGGCCAGGACGATGACGGCGCTCCGGTGCCGGGTGCGGACCTGATCCATGAACTCCCGCAGGGCGTTGCCTTCGAGTCCCTCCACGGCGGCCGTGACCAGGGTGGCGCCCTTCACCTGCTCCACCTGCTCGGCGCTACCGCCGCCGCTGGCGGCCTTGAGCTTGGCCTCCTTGAGGTCACGCTCCAGCTGGGTGATGCGCTGATCCTTGGCCGTGAGGAGCTCCGGCAGGACCTCGCGGGCCGCATTGGCCTGGCGGGAGAGCCCATGGATCATGGCTTCGTCGGCCTGAAGCAACTCCAGGGCCAGCTCGCCGGCCACGGCCTCGATGCGCCGGACACCCGCGCTGACGGCGCCTTCGGAAATGATCTTCACCGTGCCGATCTCGCCGGTGTTCCCCACATGGGTGCCGCCGCAAAGCTCGGTGGAAAAGCCCGGCACCTGGACCACGCGCACCACGTCCCCGTACTTCTCGCCGAAGAGGGCCATGGCCCCGGAGGTGAGCGCCGCGTCGATGTCCATCTCCTGGATGGACGTGGGCAGGGCCTTCAGGGCTTCGCGGGTGGCCAGCCGCTCGATCTCGGCGATCTGCTCGGCGTCCAGGGGCGCGAAGTGGGTGAAGTCGAAGCGCAGGCGGTGCTCGTCCACCACGCTGCCGGCCTGCTTCACGTGGGTGCCGAGCACCTCCCGCAGGGCGGCATGCAGCAGGTGCGTGGCCGTGTGGTGCGCCCGGACGCGGCGGCGCCGGATGGGGTGGACATGGGCGGTGACGGCCATGTTCTCCAGCAGGGTGCCGGTCACCTCGACCCTGTGGAGGTGGCGCTTCTGGGCGGGGGCCGTGCAGTCCAGCACCTCCGCAAGCCCGCCCTCGAAGCGGAGCTGGCCCGTATCACCCACCTGCCCGCCGGACTGGGCGTAGAAGGGAGTGTGGTCCAGGAGCACGGAGCCGGCGCCCGTGAGCTGCTTCACGCGCCGGTTGGCGGCGTCGAAGAGCGCCACCACGTGGGCCTGGCCGTCCAGGTGGTCGTAGCCCGTGAAGGTGGTAGGCGGCAGGTCCGCCAGCGCGGCCAGGTCGCCGGCCAGGCGCAGGTCGTGGGACTTCATGGCGGCCCGGGCGCGGTGACGCTGGGCAGCCAGCTCCTGCTGGAAGCCGTCGAGATCGGCGCGGATGCCCCGCTCCCGGCACCAGTCCTCCACCAGGTCCACCGGGAAGCCATAGGTGTCGTAGAGGCGGAAGATGTCGGAGCCAGCGAGGGCGCCGTCCGCGATGGCGCTGGCCTCCAGGATCTTCAGGCCGGTGGAGAGCGTCTGGCTGAACTGCCGCTCCTCGTGGCGCAGGGACTTCTGGATGCGCGGCAGCTCGCCCAGCAGCTCGGGGTACTGGTCGCCCATGGCCTGGGCCACCGCCGGCGCCAGGTCCGCGAAGAAGAGCCCCTCGATGCCCAGCTTGCGGCCGAAGCGCAGGGCCCGGCGCACGATCTTGCGCAGGACGTAGCCGCGTCCCTCGTTGCTGGGCACCACGCCGTCGTAGCACATGAAGGTGGCGGCGCGGATGTGGTCGGCGATGACCTGGGAGGCCGTGCGGTTCGCGTGCTCGCGGCGCTCGTCGGCCTTGACCTTCGCCACCTTCCAGATGGCCTCGAAGATGGGCTCGAAGAGGTCGATCTCGTAGTTGGTGTCGACGCCCTGGAGGATGCTGGCGGTGCGCTCCAGGCCCATGCCCGTGTCGATGCTGGGCCGGGGCAGCGGGGCGAGCACGCCTTTGGCATCGCGCTCGTACTGCATGAAGACCAGGTTCCAGATCTCCATGACCCGGTCGCCCTCGCCGTTGGGCGTGGCGTCTCCGGGGATGTGGGCGCCGCGGTCGTAGTGCATCTCGGAGCAGGGGCCGCAGGGGCCGGTGTCGCCCATCTGCCAGAAGTTGTCCTTCTTGCCGAAGCGCATGATGCGATCGGGGGGCACGCCCGCGGCCTTCCAGAGCTCCTCGGCCTCGGTGTCCGCGGGCACGCCGTCGGCACCCTCGAAGACCGTGATCCACAGGTGGGCCGGATCCAGGCCCAGGTTCCCCTGGTCCACGGGACCCGTGACGAACTCCCAGGCGTACCGGATGGCGTCGGCCTTGAAGTAGTCCCCGAAACTGAAGTTGCCCAGCATCTCGAAGAAGGTGTGGTGGCGGGCCGTGAAGCCCACCTGATCCAGGTCGTTGTGCTTGCCGCCGGCCCGCAGGCACTTCTGGCTGGTGGTGGCGCGGCTGTAGTCCCGCTTCTCCTTGCCCAGGAACACGTCCTTGAACTGGATCATGCCCGAGTTCGTCCACATCACCGTGGGGTCGTCCGCCGGCCCGATGACCGCGCTGGAGGCCACCCGACGGTGCCCCTGGCGCTCGAAGTACTGCAGGAATCGCTGGCGGAGTTCAGAAGTTTTCATAAGTGATCCAGGATACCGGACGATCGGAAAGAAAAGCGCGGAACGGGCTTTGCCCGTGCCGCGCGCGGGGGCTCCGGGGGTGTAGCGCGCAGCGCGGTCCCCCGGACAGCATTAATGCCTGAAGTGCCGCATGCCCGTGAAGAAGAGCCACACGCCGAGTTTCTGGGCGGCGGCAATGACCTCGTTGTCGCGTAGGCTGCCGCCGGGCTCCACGAAGGCGGTGACGCCGTGGCTGGCCGCCAGCTCGAGGCCGTCGGCGAAGGGGAAGAAGGCATCGCTGCCCAGCACGGCCCCGCGGGACCTCGTCCCGGCCTTGCGGCAGGCGATCTCCACGGAATCCACGCGGCTCATCTGGCCTGCGCCGATGCCCACGGTGGCCCCGTCCTTCACCAGCACGATGGCGTTGGACTTCACGGCCTTGGCCACGCGCTGGGCCAGCATCAGGTCCTCGGCCCGGGGCTTGGCGCCGGGCCCGCTGGCCTTGACCTCCCAATCCTCGAAGGGCACGAAGCCGTCGTCCGCGTGCTGGACCAGGTAGCCGCCCCCGATGGAGCGGGTATCCAGGCCCTCGGCGGCCTGGGGCCAGTGGTCCGGGGTCTGCAGGATGCGGAGCTGCTTCTTGGCCGCGAAGACCTCCAGGGCCTCGCCGGTGAAAGCCGGCGCGAGGATCACCTCCCAGAAGGTCTGGGCCATAACGCGCGCCACCTCGACGCCCACGGGCCGGTTGAAGGCCACGATGCCGCCGAAGGCGCTGACGGGATCGCCGGCCTGGGCCCGCATGAAGGCTTCCAGCGCATGGGGCCCCTGGCCCACGCCGCAGGGGTTGTTGTGCTTGACGATGACGCAGGCCGGGGCCGGGAACTGCCAGACCAGCTTGGCGCAGGCGTCGGCGTCCAGCAGGTTGTTGAAGCTGAGCTCCTTGCCCTGGTGCTGGTGGCAGGCGGCCATGCCCTCCACCTTGCGCCCGGGCTCCACATAGAAGGCCGCGGGCTGGTGCGGATTCTCTCCGTAGCGCAGGCCCTGCTTCTGCACCAGGTTCAGACAGAGGTGGTGGGGGAGCTCGGCGGCCTTGCCGTGGGCCAGCTCCCGCTCCATCCAGCCGGCGATGGCGGCATCGTAGGCGGCGGTCCGGCGGAAGGCCTCCAGGGCGCAGCGGCGGCGATCCTCCAGCCCCCAGGTGCCGGCCTTGAGCTTCGCGAGGAAAGGCTCGTACTGGTCGGGGCTGGTGAGCACGGTGACCGAGGCGTGGTTCTTGGATGCGCTGCGGATCATGCTGGGGCCGCCGATGTCGATCTGCTCGATGGCTTCGGCGGGAGTGGTTCCTTCCCGGGCAATGGTGGCTTCGAAGGGGTAGAGGTTGATCACCACCAGATCGATGGGATCGATGCCCTGGGCCTTGGCGTCGGCCACGTGCTCCGGCAGGTCGCGGCGGTAGAGCAGGCCCCCGTGGATCCGGGGGTGCAGGGTCTTCACCCGGCCGTCGAAGCACTCCGGGGCGCCGGTGTAGGCGGCCACCTCCTGGGCCTCGAGCTTGGCTTCCTGCAGGGCGCGGAGGGTCCCTCCGGTGGCCAGGATGCGCCAGCCCTGGGCCAGCAGTCCCTTGGCTAAGGGCAGCAGCCCCGTCTTGTCGTACACCGAGATCAATGCCGTAGGCATGTCCGCCCCCTGAACCCTTGATTTTTTCATGCCGTGGCCCCATCCGGAAGGGCTGGATGTCCCCGGTGTCCCCGAGGTCCGGCCCCACCGGTTTCCAGAGTGCCGGCAGCGGGCGCCCGTCCCGAATGTGACTCCCGCCACAGGGGGCCGCCATCGGCCGGATCTGGCGGATTCCCTGGACTTCCGGGCCCCCGGAAGGGTCTTGGCCGCTGGAAGGGGTTGGGGCGTCCACCTTTACCTCCAGCGCCCCAAGCCCCATTCTGGAAAGCCTGGAGTGGGCCCATGCCGACGATCAAGATCAACGACGTTGAACTGAGCGTGAACCCCGGCACCCTGGTGCTGGATGCCTGCCGCACCGTGGGCATCGACATCCCCCACTACTGCTACCACCCGGCGCTCACGCCCGTGGCCACCTGCCGCATGTGCCTCGTGGAGATCAAGGGCCAGCCCAAGCTCGCCACCAGCTGCACCACCACCGTGCCGCCCGCGCCCAAGGACAACCCCGAGGCCGTGGTGATGGAGGTCTTCACCAACACGCCCGCCGTGGCCGATGCCCGGGCCGGCGTGATGGAATTCCTCCTCATGAACCACCCGCTGGACTGCCCCATCTGCGACCAGGCGGGCGAGTGCAAGCTCCAGGACTACTCGTACCACTACGGCAGCGGCGACTCCCGCATGGCCGAGGTGAAGCGGCGCTACCGCTACGAGGATCTGGGCGCCAAGATCGTCATCGACAAGAACCGCTGCATCCACTGCACCCGATGCGTCCGCTTCACCAAGGAGATCAGCGGCGGCTACGAGCTGACGGTGGCCCAGCGCGGCTCCCGCCTCGAAGTCACCACCTACACGGGCAAGAGCCTGGACCAGAATCCCTACGCGGGCAACGTGGTGGACCTCTGCCCCGTGGGCGCCCTCACCAGCCGTGACTTCCGCTTCCGCAAGCGCGTCTGGTACCTCAAGAACACGCCCTCCATCAGCCGCCACTCGGCGCTGGGCAACCCCATCTGGATCGACCACGAGGGCAACGAGATCCACCGCTTCCGGCCCCGGCCCCTGGAGGGCAAAGAGACCACGCACTTCATCAGCGACGCGGAGCGCTACGCCTACGTGCACTACAACCGGCAGGGCGGTACTCCCGCGCCCCTGCTGAAGGGCACCCCGGCCTCGTTCGATGCCATCCGCGAGGCCTTCCAGGCCGCGGGCCCCGTGGCGGTCATCGGCCAGGGCACCTTCGGCTGCGACACCGCCCAGCGCCTGGGCGACCTGGCGGCCTCCGAAAGCCTGCGCTACGGCAGCGGCGACAAGACCATCCCCGTGGTGCTGCCCAAGTACCAGACCAGCGAGGATGGCATCCTGAATCGCCGTGGCTTCACGGAGCGGGGCTACCGCTTCGGCGCCCTGGATGAGCTGCTGGGCAAGGTCCAGAAGGGCGAGGTCAAGGCCGTGGCGCTCCTGCACGACGCCGCCTTCACCAGCGCCAAGGAAGCCGAGCTGCTGGGCCAGATCCTCAAGGCCGCCGCGTTCAGCCTGGCCTTCGAGGTGGAGGCCTCGGACCTGGGACGCGCCGCCACCGCCTGGCTGCCCATCACCAGCTATGCCGAAGAGAGCGACTTCATCGTCAACCACGAGGGCGAGCTCCGCCGCTACCAGAAAGCCTTGCAGGCGCCCAAGGGCGTCCGCACCCTGCCCGCCTGGGTGAAGGAGCTGGCCGCCGTTCCCGCCACCGTCTAGCGGAGGAAAGGGGGGAACCCATGTTCCTCCATGACGCGCTGACCAAGGGCCTCGTCCGCTACCTCACGGCCGAGCTGCCCAGCTACCAGCGGCGGGTGCCCAACGACGTGGAGCGGCTCCGGGCCGGGCTCCGCCCCGGCGACGTGGTGCTGGTGGAGGGCAAGTCCCGCATCAGCCGCATGATCATGAGCCTCAGCCAGAGTTCGTGGAGCCACGCCGCCATGTACATCGGCGATGCCCTGCTGCGCTGGGGTGGCCCCCATGCCGAGTCGGCGCTGGATCGCTTCGGGGCCGAGGCTTCCCACCTGGTCCTGGAGAGCGACATGGCCGAAGGCGTGCGCGTGTTTCCCGTGGCCTGGTACGCGGACCACAACCTGAGGGTCTGCCGCCCCCAGGGCCTCTCCACCGACGATTTGGAGCGGGTGGTGGCCGAGATGCTCCGGCACCTCGGGCTGCGCTACGACCGGAGGAACATCTTCGACCTGGGGCGCTACCTCACCCCCGTCCACCTGCTGCCGGCCCGCTGGCGGCGGCGCCCCCTGTACCTGGGCAGCTCCAGCAGCCGCGAGGTGATCTGCTCGGCCCTCATCGCCAAGGCCTTCTACCGGGTGGGCTTCCCCGTGCAGCCCCTGGTCGGCGATGCGTCCGCCTCCCATTCGCGCCAGGTGATCTCGCGGCACCCGAGCTACATCATGCCCCGGGATTTCGACCTGAGCGCCAACTTCGAAGTGCTGAAGGTCAACCTGGCCCCACCTGAAAAAGCGGGCGCCTGGGGGCGCCCGCTTGTCGAAGGTTGAAGACTGGAAACGGAGGGCCGGGGCCTACTTCTTCACCTTGGCATCCTCGATGAGGACCGCGTAGGAATAGCCGGAACCGAAGTCCTTGTCCGTGCGCACCACGCCGGTGACGGTGACCGTGTCGCCCTTGGCGGCCGGGTCATTGCTGGTGACGGTGATGTCGTTGCTGCCGGCCTTCGCGTCACCGCTGCCGTCCTGCAGGTGCAGCCAGTTCTTGCCCATGATGCCG
The DNA here is from genome assembly GCF_022808775.1 of Geothrix terrae. Taxonomy (GTDB): domain Bacteria; phylum Acidobacteriota; class Holophagae; order Holophagales; family Holophagaceae; genus Geothrix; species Geothrix terrae. The sequence goes on along the minus strand of NZ_JAKZLA010000007.1, from coordinate 192,585 downwards.
GCGTTGTACTTCACGACCTTGCCGCGCACGGTGACGGTCTTTCCCTTGAGGGCGCCCTTCTGGGCCCAGACTTCGGCCACGGTGCGGGCGTCCGCCCCTGAAGCCTTCTCGACCTTGCCCACTTCCACGACCACCGGCTGGCCTGCGGAAGCATGGGGATCGCCAGCGGGAGCCGCGGCTGGTCCACTGCCGGCCAGGGTGCCGAAATAGATCTCGGCGAAGGTCCGCTTCAGGGTCTTGGATTCGAAGTCCCGCATGATCATGGCGCCGGTCACCGTGACGTCGGCGCCCTTCTCGACCTTGGTCTCGGGCACGGCGGCCCAGACTTCGCCCTGGGCGGTCTGGATGCGCAGGTAGGAATAGGGCGAGGCGGCGATGCGTTCCAGGAGCTTCCCGGTGACGGACAGGCCCGTGGAAGGCGCGCCAGCCGGCGCGGCGCCAGGTGCGGCGATCTGGCCCTGGATGGGGGCGGCGACCACGGGAGCCTGGGACTTGTTGGAGTTGCAGCCGACGATGGCCGCGGCGATGAGCAAGACGGGAAGGGCGCTGCGCATGGATGGGACTCCTTGTAGGAACCGGGAAGAGGCCACGGGACCCTGAAGCTTACGGTCAAACACCTATGACCGTCGACAAAGGCTCCGCAGAGGTGGTTTGCCCCGGGTCCATGGGGCCGGAGGCCCGGATCGGATCATCCCAGAAGGGATAGAAGCAGTACCACTGGCTGGGGTGCTGGCGGATCAACTGTTCCAGGGTGGAGACATAGGTTCGCATCCCCGCCTCGATGGCGGCCTGCCGCTCCCCCCTGCGGCCCAGGACCTGGATGGGCTCGCCGAACCGGGCATGGAAGCGCCGGGCCTCGTCCGTATAGAAGAAGCTGGTGACGATAGGTGCACCGGTCATGGCCGCCAGTTCCCAGGGGCCACGGGGGAAGGGCGCCTCCCGGCCGAAGAAGGGGATGGGCAGTCCGTTCAGGCTGAAGTCCCGGTCCCCCTGCATGCCCACCAGGGCGCCTTCCCGCAGCAGCTTGACCAGGGGCAGGGTGGAGAAACCGACGCCATCCACGGGGATGCCCACCACGCCGCCCTGGGCGCGCATCTGCTCCCGCAGCCGCTCCACCGCCTCGAAGCGGTCGGGCTTGTAGACCGTGTGGATCTTCAAGCTCCGGGCCCGCAGCAGCAGCCCGCCCAGCTCGTAGTTCCCCGCGTGGGCCGTGAGGAGGATGACGCCCCGACCTTCGGCCATCGCCGCATCCAGGTGCTCCAGGCCCTCCAGGGAGGCGAACTGCGCCAGGGCCTCCTCCGGGGCGCGCTGGCCGTAGTAGAAGAAGTCCACCCAGGCGCGGGCGTGCTGGCGCACCATGTCCCGGGCGATCCGGTCCACCTCCGGGTGCGTGGGGCGCAGCCCCAGCATCTGGGCCGTGTTGCCGAGAATGGCCTCCAGGTACTTGGGGCGCAGCGTCACGAAGGCGTGGGCGATCTGGTCGGCGATCTCGTGGCCCCGCTCGCGCCGGGCAAAGGAACGGGCCGCGAAGTGGAACAGGGGAAACAGCGAGCCGAAGACCGCCCCGTAGACGAGGCCCAGGAGCCTGGAGTCGGACTGCATCCGGTCCTGCATCCCCGGCCTCCTAGCGCCACACGTTCTGGTTGGGATTGCGGTCCTCCATCTCCAGCCACAGGCGCTGGAGGCTCTGGAGGCGCTCGGGGTACTCGAGGTCGAGGCGGTCCAGCGTCGCGTCGTCGTCGGCGTCGAAGGCGCACGGATCCTCCAGCACCTCGGCGGGGAACTCGGGGAACACCTCCGCGAGCAGGGCCCGGTCGAAGCCGCGCACGCTGAGGGTGCGGATGCCGGGCGTGTCCACCAGGGTCCCCCCCTCCAGGGCCAGCCAGCGGGCGGCCGTGGTGGTCTGCTTGCCGGTGCCGAACTTGGTGAGGCCGCCGATCTTCAGGGCCGCCTGCGGATGCAGGGCATTCACGAGGGTGCTCTTGCCCACGCCGCTGTGGCCCAGCAACACCACCACCTTGCCCTGCAGGAGGTCCCGCAGGGGCTCCAGGCCTTCGCCCTTGAGGGCGGAGGTCTCGTGGATGGGGACCTGCTGGCCCCGCAGCGGATCCAGCTCGGGCAGGGTGTCCTTCTTCGAGGCCCGGTCCCGCTTGGTGACGATGACGCGGAAGGCGAGGCCCGCATCCAGGGCCAGCACCTGGGCCCGCTCCAGGAGGCCGGGGCGCAGGGGAGGATCCACCACGGCGGCGCAGATCCAGAGCTCGTCCGCATTGGCGCAGATGAGCTGCCAGGGCTCGCGGTCGTCGATGCCGCCGCGCTTGAGCAGGCTCTTGCGGGGCATCACCGCCACCACCTGGGCCTCGGGGGAGCCTCCGTCGCCGCGGACGGACGGGGAGGCGGGGGCCCTGGGTTCATCCATCTCGACGGGAACGGCCGAGTAGCGCACCCGGTCGCCGCACACGAGGCGCACGCCCTTGAGCTTGCCGCTCAGGGTGGCCCGCATCACCGTGCGATCCGCCAGCTCCAGATCCACCCACTGGCTGTGCCGCTGGATGAGGGTGGCCTCGGGCAGGTGCATCCAGGGGGCGGGATCCGGCAGCCGCAGCAGGGCTTCGGAGTCGTGGGCCTCGATGCCCGTCTCCAGCCGCTCGGCGTGGCGCTGGCGCCGCTTGCTGTCCGCCGCCCGCTCGCGGGAATAGGCCTCCCGGTGGTCCAGGTCCTGGGCCTCCCGGCTCTGGCCGAGGCGGAACTTGCGGGTCATGCGGCAGCCCTCCCACTACCCAGCTGGACCGGGAGAGGAGCAGGCGCGCTGGTCGGGCTCTGCCCGATCGGCGCGCGGGGTGCGCGAGGGGGACGCAGCGCGACCGCGTGGAGCAGGCGGTCCCCTTCGCCCATCATCAGGCCCGTCCAGCGAACTCGCCGGTCTCGGTGCTGACCTTCACCTTCTCGCCCTCCTTGATGAAGAGGGGCACCTTGATCTCGATGCCGGTCTCCAGCTTGGCGGGCTTGGTGACGTTGCCGCTGGCCGTGTCGCCGCGGGCGCCGGGCTCCGTGTAGGTGACGGACAGTTCCACTTGGCCGGGCATCTGCAGGCCGATGGGGTTGCCGTTGAACTTCTGGATCTGGACGATGAGACCCTCGGTGAGGTAGTCGAGGGCGTCGCCCATGAGGGAAGCACCCAGGGTGTGGGTTTCGTAGGTCTCCTGGTCCATGAAGTGGGACCCTTCGCCGTCGCTGTAGAGGTAGCTCGCGGGCGCGAGGACCAGATCCGGCTCCTTGAACTTGTCCCCGGCCTTGAAGGTCTTGTCGAAGACGGCGCGGGTGAGGAGGTTGCGCATCTTGATGCGCACCAGCGTTTGGCCACCCCGGGCCGTGGGGGTCGAAATTTCCACATCCAGGCAGTGGTAGGGCGTGTCTTCGTGTTCGAAGAACATCTTGCGCTTGATTTCGATGGCTTCGAGCAGGGCGGCCATGGGCACTCCAGAATGTCGAATCCTCCATTCTAGCCCGGCTTCGGAGAGGGGTCTCGTGGTTAGAATTTCAGTTCCATGGCTGATCCAAGAACCATCGGCAGGTACCAGGTCCTGCGGCCCCTCGGACAGGGCGGCATGGGGACTGTCTATCTGGCGGAGGATCCGCTGCTCAAGCGGCGCGTGGCCATCAAGGTGGTGCGGGTCACGGGCGCCGCGCGGCACCAGGCCACCCTGCGTTTCCGGCGCGAGGCGGAGATCAGCGCCCAGTTGAACCATCCGAACCTGGTGACGGTCTTCGACGTCGGCGTGGAGGAGGACCTGGGGCCCTTCCTCGCCATGGAGTACGTGGAAGGGAAGAGCCTCGGCCGCCACATCAAGGACAAGGACCTGGACACGGAAACCAGCGCCCGCGTCCTGATCCAGACCGCCCGCGCCCTGCGGGCCGCCCATCGCCGCGCCATCGTGCACCGCGACGTGAAGCCGGACAACATCCTGCTGAGCGAGGAGGGCCGGGCCAAGCTCATGGACTTCGGCATCGCGCGCACCCTGGGCCACCTGGGCCCGGGTTCCGACCAGTCCCTGGACATGCCCCTCACGGAGGGAGATGGCGCCGCGCTGGCCCAGACGCTGGCCCTCCGGTTGACCTCCTCCGGCGACTTCCTGGGCTCCCCCGCCTATGCGCCCCCGGAAGTGCTCCGGGGCAGCGAGGGCACGCCGGCCTCGGATCGCTACAGCTTTGCCGCCACGGCCTTCGAACTCCTCACCGGCAAGCTGCCGCACCCGGGGAGCGGCCTCGCCGAGATCATCCTCCACATCCTCCAGGAGCCCGTGGCCATCCCGGCGGATGTGTCCCCCCGCATGGCCGCCGTGTTCCGGCGGGCCCTGGCGGTGGATCCCGACGACCGCTACACCACGCTGCCCGAGTTCATGGAAGAGCTGATCGACGCCTTGCCGGGCCCCGTCAGCATGCGGGCCCGCCTGTTCACGTTCCTCGGGCAGGACGAGGACGGCACCGGCAGCCTTTCCACGGCGCGGTTCCGGCAGATCGAGCCGGCGCCGGCGCCGGCGGCGGAATCCGGATCCCACGAGTCCCGCGCCCGGGGCACGGCGCCCCTCAAGATCGCCTTGGCCGAGGATCCGGTGGAATCCTACCTCTCCACCCAGAAGCGCGCCGGCCGCCAGGCCGGTTCCGGGGGCCCGGGTACCAACTGGGGCCAGGTCCTGAAGTGGATCGTCCTGGCCTTCATCGTCCTCCAGCTCTTCTGGTGGCTGGCGCCCGCCCTGTCGAGGCTCCAGTTCTGAGAGGCTGGCCCCGGACGGCGTCAGGAACAGCTTAGGACGGGCTCAGGAGAAGGCCCGCATCAGCAGGAAGAGCGACCCGTTCCAGCAGGCATGGACGAGGATGGCGGGCCGGAGGCTGCCGGTGCGCCGCACGGCCAGGGCGAGCACCAGGCCCAGCGTACTGAGGATGGGCAGGCCCGCGGGCTGCAGGTGGATGGCTCCGAAGAGCAGGGCCGAGGCGACCAGGGCGAAGGTGACGCGGCCTCCCCGCGCCAGCACGGGGAACAGGAACCCGCGGAAGAGGAATTCCTCGAAGAAGGGGGCCACGCCCGCCACCACCATGAACATGACCAGGGTGGGGCCCCAGCCTGCCAGCCCCCGCAACAATTCCTGCAGGTCCCGCTGGGGGTTCTGCTCCGGCCTCAGCACCTGGCTCGTGGCCATGGCCACCACCAGCACCAGGAACACGGCCAGGGCGAGGAAGGCCACGGCCCAGGCCAAGTCCCGGCGGGTCGGCGGCGGCCCCACCCGCCGCCACAGCCCGGCGAAGGAGAGACCTTCCGCCCACCCCAGCAACCGCAGGCCCACCCCGGCATGGAGGAGGGTGCCCAGGGGCACGACGGCCCAGCGCAGGGAAGGCCAGGGCATGAGGATGAGCCCGGCCAGGTTGCCCGCCGCGAAGAAGGCCATGAACCAGCCCAGGAAGACCAGGGCCGCCGCCCGGCCCGACAGACCCCAGGCGGGCAGGGGCCGGGTCGGCGGCTGCCGGCGCGTGGCCCAGAGGTAGATGCCCACCGCGAGGCCTCCGGCGGCGAGGGCCATCACCAGCAGCCCGAGGCCCCCCAGGGCGGCGAGGCGGGTGAGCAGCAGGCCGCGGGCCTGGGCGCGCAGCGGCTCGCCGGCGCCTGGCCCCCCCTCCCGATCCCGCAGCCGGGCCTCCAGCAGGCGGGCCGTGTAGCCGTTCCCCAGCCGCCGCTGGACCTCGGCGCGCGTGGCGGCGTCCGGGACCGGCGCGCCTTCATAGGCCGCCTCGAAGGTGCGCTGGAAGCGCGCTCCCGCAGCACCGGCCGGGAGGCTGGTCTGGACGAGCTCCCGCGCCCCAGCCGGGTCGCCCGCCTCCGCCATGAGCACCGCGAGCAGGGACCGGTCCCACGGGTCCGTCACCCCGCGTCGCGCCTTGGCCCATTCCTGGGATGGGATGGGGGTGCCCCTCAGCAGGTGGGATCCGGCCAGGCCGGCTTCGAGGATCTGGCCCTGGAGGGTGGTCCGGCCCGAGGGGCGGTGGTTCCCCTCTTGGCGGACGCGGAGGGTCAGGCCCGCGGCCATCAGGGCGAGGAGGGTCAGGAAGGCGATGAGGGGATCGGCCCAGCGGCGGTCCGGGTGCCAGGGGCGCGGGGTGAGGGGTTCCATGGCTCCCAGGCTACGCGAAGGGCGGCCGGCCCGTGCGGCGGAAGCGGCGGACCGCCGCCCACAGGTAGACCCGGTTCAGCAGCTGGGGCAGGCCCGGGATCGCCAGCAGCGGCGCGGCCCAGCGCCAGCCCGGCAGCCGCCGGGCGATGGGCCGGAGGAGGTCCGCCCCCGCCCAGACCTGGCGCGTGCCCAGGTCGAGGCCGTGGATTTCCGTCTCCAGGGGGTGCCCGGCCAACTCGGGTCCCAGGGCCAGCAGGTCCGGATCGCGCAGGGAGGCGATGTGCAGGAGCCCCCGGCGATCGCGCCGGGCCAGCCAGAGGGCCATGCGGCAGCAGAGGGTGCAGGCCGGATCGTAGGCGAGGAGCAGGGGCGCGGGCATCGGGACGCATCATGCCACGGTTGGCGGTAAGGTTGAGATTCCGGAGGCTCCATGCCCTTCTCCCATCCCATCGAGGTGCGGTTCAGCGACCTGGACGCCATGGGCCATGTGAACAACGCCGTGGTGGTGAGCTTCATGGAGCAGGGGCGCTTCCAGTGGTGGCGCAGCTTCCTGGGCGGCCGGGCCTTCACGGACGAAGGCTTCCTCATCGCGCGCATCGAGGTGGACTACCGCATGCCGATCCTCCTGGGCGACGACGTCCGGGTGGAGCTCCACTGCGCCCGGGTGGGCAACAGCTCCTTCGACCTGGCCTACCGCCTCACCAAGGGGCTGGGCGGCCCGGTGTTCGCCGAGGGGAAGAGCGTGCAGGTGATGCTGGACTTCGCCACCAACCGGCCCAAGCCGCTCTCGGCTTCGACCCGGGAATGGCTCGAGGCCCAGAGCTGACCCCATGCTCCTGGGCACCGCCGCCTGGGCCGAGGGGCCCCTGGAACGCCGGACGCTCGTGGGCCGGCTGGCGTCGGGCCGCCTGGCGGACCTGAACCGCATCGAGGCCATGCGCCTCCGCAAGCTGGGGGAGGGCGACCCGGAGCGGCTGGCCGAGGCCCTGGTCCCGGGAAGCCTCCGGCGCCTGCTGGAAGGCGGGGCCCGGGCCCTGGCCCGGGCCAAGCAGACCCTGGCCTACGCCGAGAAATGGGAGCGCCGCGGCACCCTGCCGGAATCCCTGGCCCCATCCCCGGAGTCCGCGGACCTGCTGCCCTGCCTGCCCCGGCCCGCGGCGCTGCACCGGGCCGATGGGACCGCCCTCGACCGCTTCCGGGTGAGGGGACCCGGGGCGGAGCTGGCGGAACTGCCCCGCCCTGGCCTGGCGGTCCTGGGCCTGGCGGGCGGGGGCGCGGCAGGGTTCTGCCTGGCCCTGGAGGACGGTGGAAGCGTCCTGCTGGGAGCCTGGATGGTGGATGCCTGGCCGGAGGGGAGCCTGGAGCTGCGGGCCGGCGCCGCCCGCCGCAGCACGCCCCTCGGGGCCTGGGAGGGCCTGGAGCTGCCGACCCTCCGCCCGGGCGAGGCCCTGCTGCTGCCGGTGCCGAAGCTCAAGCCCCTGCAGGAGCTGCTGCCGGGAGCCGAGGTCCTGGTGGGCACGGCCTTCGAAACCCTGATCCTGCGGGCCGGGTCGGAGGGGATCCACCCCACCGTGCACTGACCCATGGCTCAGGAACTGGTCCGGGTTGGACCGGTCCGGAATGGGTGTCGCGACAGTTCCATCGGCGCTATCCTGCGGCCCAGCGCCAGAGGAGCGACCATGCCCACGAACACCATCCGCCTCCACCGCGTGCTGCGCGCCACCCCCGACAAGGTCTACCGGGCCTTCCTCGACCCGGATGCCATGGCCAAGTGGCTTCCGCCCCACGGGTTCACGGGGAAGGTCCACCACCTGGAGGCGAAGGTCGGCGGCACCTACCGGATGTCCTTCACGAACTTCGGCACGGGCAGCAGCCACAGCTTCGGCGGCGAGTATTTGGAGCTGGTGCCCGGGACGCGCATCCGGCACACGGACACCTTCGACGATCCGAACCTGCCCGGAGCCATGGAGACGACGATCTCCCTGAAAGCCGTGTCCGTCGGCACCGAGGTGGACATCGTGCAGTCGGGCATCCCGGCCGTCATCCCGCCCGAGGCCTGCCACCTGGGCTGGCAGGAGTCGCTCACGCTGCTGGCGCAGCTGGTCGAACCGGAGATTCCGGACGGGGCCTAGCCCCGCATCATCTCCGCGATGAGGAAGGCCATCTCCAGGCTCTGGGTGCCGTTCAGCCGCGGGTCGCAGCCGGTCTCGTAGGCCTTGGCCAGGTCCGCCTCGGAGAGGCCCTCGCTGCCGCCGGTGCACTCGGTGACGGCCTCGCCCGTGAGTTCGATGTGGACCCCGCCCAGGTGCGAGCCGTGGTCCCGGTGGATCTCGAAGGCCTGGCGCAGCTCCGAGAGGATGGCCCCGAAGTCGCGGGTCTTGAGGCCCTGGGCGCTCTCGGCCCCGTTGCCGTGCATGGGGTCGCAGCTCCAGAGGACCGGATGGTCCGTGGCCTGGACGGCCTTCAGGAGCGGCGGGAGGGCCGCCTGGATCTTCGCCGCGCCGAAGCGGGAGATGAGAGTGATGCGCCCGGGCTCCCGGTCGGGGTCGAGGCGGTCCAGCAGGGCCTCCAGGTGTTCGGGCGTGGCGCTGGGGCCCACCTTCACGCCGATGGGGTTGCGGAGGCCGCGGAGGTACTCGATGTGGGCGCCGTCCAGCTGGCGGGTCCGCTCGCCCACCCAGAGGGTATGGGCCCCCAGGTTGTAGTAGGCGGAGGTCTCGCCCACCCAGCGGGTGAGGACCTCCTCATAGGGCAGGAGCAGGGCCTCGTGGCTGGTGTAGAAGTCGATGCGCTCCAGGGCGTCCCGCTGCACGCCGCCCAGGGCTTCCAGGAAGTCCAGGGATTCGCGCACCTGGTCCAGGGTGCGCCGGTACTCGGGCACCCGGCCCGCCTCGCCGGGCAGCTCCCAGCGTTCGGGGTGGTGCAGGTCCGCGTAGCCGCCAGCCGCCAGGGCCCGCAGGTGGTTCAGGGTGGCGGAGGCGTGGAAGTAGGCCTCCAGCATGCGGCCGGGGTCGGGCCGGCGCGCGGCCTCGTCCGCCTCGAGCCCGTTCACGAGGTCGCCGCGGTAGCTGGGCAGCTCCCGGCCGCGCACCAGCTCGGTGGGTTTGCTGCGGGGCTTGGCGAACTGGCCGGCGATGCGGCCCACCCGCACCACGGGCTTCCGCCCGCCGTGGGTGAGGGCCACGGACATCTGGAGCAGCACCCGCAGCTTGCCTGCGATGGATTCCGCCGTGCAGTCCTTGAACTGCTCCGCGCAGTCGCCGCCCTGGAGGAGGAAGCGCCGGCCCGCAGCGGCCTCGGCCAGCAGGCCCCGGAGGCGGTCCACCTCCTGGGGCACCACCAGGGGGGGCATGCGGCGGAGCCGCGCCAGGACGCCCTCCAGCTCGGAGGGATCCTCATAGGCCGGCTGCTGCGCGGCGGGAAAGCGCTGCCAGCTGTGGGGGTTCCAGGGCGCCATCGGACCTCGGGGACGAAGGTCCAGTCTACCCGTTCGACACGGTCCCGCCGGGCTCCGGTTCCACGGGGGTGATCCAGCGGTAGCCTTCGCCGCCGACCGTGGTGATCCAGGGCGAACCGAGCTCCTCGCCGAGCTTGCGGCGCAGGTTGGCGATGTGGACGTCCACCGTGCGGGCGCTGGGGCGGGCGTCCGGCTCCCAGGCCAGCTGCAGCAGCTCCTTGCGGCTGTGGGTCCGGCCCGCGTGGGTGATGAGGATCTCCAGCAGGCGGAACTCGCGGGGGGTCAGCTCCAGGGGCCTCCCTTCCCGCCGGGCCTCCAGGCGCGGGAGGTTGAAGCGGAAGGGGCCGGACCGCAGCAGGGTCGGCCGGTCCACGGGGCGGGTCCGGCGCAGGATCGCCTTCACCCGGGCGACGAGCTCCAGCACAGAGAAGGGCTTCACCAGGTAGTCGTCGGCCCCCAGGCTCAGGCCCTTCACCCGATCCGCCTCTTCGCCCCGGGCCGTGAGGAGGAGCACAGGCACGTGGTCCCGCCGGTCCCGGAGGGTGCGGAGAACCTCGAACCCGTCCAGCTGGGGCAGCATCAGGTCCAGCACGATGAGATCCGCGGCCCGGGCCGTGTGGGCCGCCAGGGCGGGCACACCGTCCTCCACGGCCTCCACGGAGTAGCCTTCGAAGCTCAGGTTGTTGACGAGGAGTTGGCAGAGGGAGGGCTCATCCTCCACCACGAGGATGTGGATCACGGCATCTCGCTCAAGGATCGTGCTTCATCCAAGATGCGAGCATTGCCTTGGAAAGGCAAGCTAGATCGGCTGCAATTTCCTAGTGCGGGCCTTCCTTCAATACCGGCTGTCCGCAGGCTTCCCGCCGCGGGGCCAATCGTTCACCTTCCCGGGGAAGTCCGGCCGGGGCTGATGGGTGAAGTAGGCGGACACATCGTAGGCCTCTTGGGCGGTGAGGGGATCGGTTCCGCCGAGCCCGCTCATGTTGGCCTTCACGAAGGCCGCGGCCTTGCTGGTGCGGGCCATGCCGGCCCCGAGGTTGAAGGACCGGGGACCCCAGAGCGGCGGAATGTCCGCGGAGCCCTGGCCGTCCTCCCCGTGGCAGACGGCGCAGGCCCGGGCATAGACTGCCTTGCCGCGTTCCGGATCCGCGGGCGCCGGAGCCTGCAGGGGCGGATTCCCCCGGCCCGCCACCTCGGCGCCCACGGGGACGTCCTTGGACAGCCACCAGACATAGGCGAGCAGGCCGCGCATCTCCTCGCTGCTGGTCGGCAGGGGCTTGCCGTTCATGGAACGCAGGAAGCAGCCGTTGATGCGGTCCTCCATGGTTCCCACGCGTCCGGCCCGCGGCAGGTAGGTGGGGAAGACGGCCCAGAGGCCCACCATGGGCGCGGCATGGGGCGCCTTACCGGCGTCCAGGTGGCAGCTGCTGCAGCTGAGGGCATTCCCGGAGTACGCCGGAGCGTACCTGGGGGTGTTCGTGAAGATCTTCTGGCCCAGGCGGATCGCCTCGCCGACGGGCCCCGGGGGGATGGTCGCCTCCTGGGGCGCCTTCAGGGGCACCTGGACGGGCTTCGGTGGCTCGGCGGCCACCACGCCCAGGCTGAGAACCACGAGGCCCATCCATGAACGCGCCATGACTTCCCCCATCGGGCGGGCATCGCCCGCCCTGATGGTAGGTCCCGGGAGGAGCCGTGCCCCGTGATCCTGGTCATCTCTGAAGGTGCCAGATGGGTGGAAACCGAGCGGGGATGGAGGCCTTCGGGTCAGGCGACCGGAACCTCCAGAAGGGCCGAGAGGCCCTCCCCCGGGGCAGAGGTGAAGGAGAGGCCCCAGCCCTCCTGCTCCGCCACCTGCACCAGGAGGCTCAGGCCGAGCCCCTGGCCTTCCCGCAGGAACCCCTCCTTCCCCTTGGAGCGCAGGCGCTGGAAGGGCTTGCCCAGGGCCTTGAGCTGGTGGGGTTCCAGCCCGTCCCCCTCGTCGGTGACCCGGAGGCAGAGGCGGCGCCGGGTCCGCCAGGATTCCAGGGTGACCCGGCCCCGCCCGTGGGTCAGGGCGTTCTCCACCAGGGTGAGCAGGGCCGAGCGCAGGGACGGGAGCGGGGCCCGTCCCGATGCCTCCGCCAGCTGGATCTCCAGGGGCCGATTCTCGACCTCGAATCCCGGGCGCAGATCCTCCACCACATCGCGGATCCAGGCGGGCGTGGCCAGGCCGTGGGGGCCGGAGGCGCCGCCGCCCCGGATGACCCGCAGGCCCGTCTCGATGATGGTGGTGAGGTGGTCCACCTCCTCGCCGATCTTGAGCAGCTCCTCGTCGGCCCGCTCGGGGCTGAGGCGGCCCAGGCGCAGGGAATCGCAGCGGAACTTGAGGATGGCCAGGGGTGTCTTGAGGCTGTGGGTCATGGAGGCCATGCGGTCGGCGTCCAGCTCGGCCTTGCGCCGGGTCCGGTGCCGCAGCCACAGGCCCAGCAGCATGGCCAGCCCCACGGAGAGGGCCACGCCGGAGACCATGCGCCGCTGGGACTTGAGCGTCCGGCGGAAGGCCGCCTGGTCGTCGTCGAAGGCCACGCCGCCGAGGGACCAGCCCTCTCCGAAGGCGTTGGTCTTGGTGATGGAGCCGAGGGGCAGGGCGATGAGCCGCTGGGGATCGGCCTGGAGGTTGGGTTGGGCCCCCCAGGGCTGGGGCTTCAGATCCTTCCGCGTGGCGTCCGACTCCCGGAGCAGCCCCATGCGCAGGGCCCGGCGCGGGGCCAGGGCGATGCCCAGCTCGCGTTCCACCTCCGGGGCCCCGGGCCGCCAGCGCTTGATCACCAGCCAGCGGTCCGAGAGCAGGACCACCGTGGCCACCTTCCCGAAGTCTGGATCCTGCTCCCGCGGCGGGTTCCACTCGAAGCGCTGGGCCATCTCGGCGTGGGTCATCCATCCCAGGTACTGCTGGGTCTGGGCGGGGTCCCGGGGGGGGACCAGGTGGTCGCCCTCGCGGACCCAGAGGTGGCGCCCCTCGAAGCGGTCCAGCAGGGCCACCACCAGGGGCTGGTCGCCGAGAAAGCGGCGGACGTCCTCCTCATCGCCCCGCTGGATGCTGTGGAGGATCGGCAGGCTCTTCCAGTGCCGCTCCACCGCCTCGAAGTCCACCCAGTGGGCCTCCATGTAGGCCTGCTGGGCGTTGCCGATCTGATCCATCAGGTAGTACCGGGGGGCGAAATAGAGCACCCCCGCCGTCAGCAGGCCCGCCAGGACCAGGAGGACGATGCCGCTCTGCTGCTGGAGGCGCTGCCACCGGGAGGTTCCGAAGCCGGGATGGAGGACGCGGAAGCGGGAGGTGCGATGGCGTGGCATTGGGGGCTCGGCGGGAAGGGGGTGACAGCCAGCTTAGCGGCCGTTGGCCTCTTCCGGGCGCCTAAGAGTGCCTTACAAAACCCCGACGGGGTCGCGAGAAAGCCAGGTGGGATGCACCGCAAGGAAGGGCCCGCAGGGCGATGCGGGACATCGTTCAAGGGCCCTGACGCCGCGGGGCGCCCACCTGGCTTTCTCCCTCCGGGCGAGGGCCGGCGGGCGCCGCGATGCCGCGTCACGCTCGTCGCGCGTAGTACCCGCTACGCGTCTCCTCGCGTTCCTCGCCTCGCTCGCCCGGCGACCCTCGCGCGGCCTCGTGGGGGTTTTGTAAGGCACTCTAACCCAGGGCCAGCATCCGCTCCAGGGGCTTCAGGGCCTTCAGGCGCACCGCCTCGTCCAGGCGGATCTCCGGCTGGAGGTCCCGCAGGCAGAGGTAGAGCTTCTCCAGGCTGTTGAGCTTCATGTAAGGGCAGAGGCTGCAGTTGCAGCCGCTGTCCGCCGGGGCGGGAATCAGCTCGGCGTCGGGCCGCCGCCGGCGCATCTGGTGGAGGATGCCGGCCTCGGTGGCGACGATGAAGGCTTTGGCGCTGTCCTTGGCCACGTAGTTCAGCAGGGCGGCCGTGGAGCCCACGAAATCCGCCAGCTGGCTCACGGTGGCGTCGCACTCGGGATGGGCGATGAGCTTGGCCTCCGGGTGCTGGGCCTTGAGGGCCGCCAGGCGCTTGGCCGTGAACTGCTCGTGGACGATGCAGAAACCCGGGAACAGCACCATGTCGCGGCCCGTCTGCTGCATCACCCACTTGCCCAGGTGCCGGTCCGGCGCGAAGACGATCTTGCGGTCCTTGGGGAGGCTCTCGACCACGCGCACGGCGTTGCTGCTGGTGCAGATGACCGTGCTGAGCGCCTTCACGCCCGCGGAGCAGTTGATGTAGCTCACCACGTCGTGATCGGGGTACTGCTTCAGCCACTCGGCGAAGTAGTCCGCCGGGCACCGGTCCGCCAGGCTGCAGCCGGCATCCATGTCGGGGATGACCACGGTCTTGCCGGGGTTGAGGATCTTGGCGGTCTCGGCCATGAAGTGGACGCCGCAGAAGGCGATGACGTCCGCGTCGGCCCTGGCGGCCTGCTGGCTGAGCTGGAGGCTGTCGCCCACAAAGTCCGCCAGATCCTGGATCTCCGGTTCCTGGTAGTAGTGGGCCAGAAGGACGGCCCGCCGCTCGGCCTTCAGCCGCCGGATCTCGGCGGGCAGATCGAGGCCCGCGGGGATGCTCTCGAGGTTGGGGACGTAGGGGGCGGTCAGGTCCATGCTCATATTCTAGGCCTTCTCAAGGAACCGGCGGATCCGCTGTCCCGGACCCGGGTCGTCGAAGACGGCGGCGAAGGCCGCCCGTTCCCAGGCCAGGGCGGCGGGACGGGGAAGCCCTTCCTGCCGCTTCTGGAGGTCCCCCAGGAGAAAAAGAGCCCGTCCGCAGACGGGAAAATCTGTTGCCACAAGGGGGATTCCGCTACCCTGGAGATGGATCGCAGGATCCAGGTGGACATGGGAATCCGATGGCTGCCCCCGAGGGGCGGACATCGGTCCTTTTGTATTTACAGTCATCTTTCACCACCGTCCGAAGGGGGGACACATGGCCAAGGCGCCGGCGCCAGACACTTCCAGCATCTCACGGCTGGACCAGACCAAGATCAGCCAGTACTTCGGCTGCAACACCTTCAGCGAGCGGACCATGCGCGACCGCCTGCAGAAGGATGTCTACAAGGCCTACCGCCAGGCGCTGAAGCGCGGCGAGGCCCTGTCGCCGGAGGTGGCCAAGAGCGTGGCCCAGGCCATGAAGGACTGGGCGCTGGAGCAGGGTTGCACCCACTTCACCCACTGGTTCCTGCCCATGACCGGCGCCACCGCCGAGAAGCACGACGCCTTCATCGCCTGGGACGAGCCGGGCCAGGTCATCGAACGCTTCAGCGGCAGCCAGCTCATCCAGGGCGAGCCCGACGCCAGCTCCTTCCCTTCGGGCGGCCTGCGCGCGACCTTCGAGGCCCGCGGCTACACGGCCTGGGATCCGGCCAGCCCGGCCTTCCTCATCGAAGGCCCCATCGGCAAGACCCTCTGCATCCCCACGGCCTTCGTGGGGTACCACGGCGAGGCCCTGGACCACAAGGTGCCCCTGCTGCGGTCCATGGAGGTGGTCTCCCGGCGCGCCAGCGAGGGCCTGGCCCACTTCGGCGTGGCCGCGGACGCGGTGGTGGCCCAGTGCGGCCCCGAGCAGGAGTACTTCGCCGTGGACCTGGAGCTGGCCCAGCAGCGGCCGGACCTCATGTTCGCCAACCGCACGCTCCAGGGCGCCAAGCCGCCCAAGGGCCAGGAGCTGGAGGACCACTACTTCGGCAGCATCAAGGAGCGGGTCCTCGGCTTCATGCAGGAGGTCGAGCTGGAGTGCTTCAAGTTGGGCATCCCCGCCAAGACCCGCCACAACGAGGTGGCGCCCAACCAGTTCGAGATCGCGCCCATCTACGAGGCCGCCAACATCGCGAGCGACCACAACCAGCTGCTCATGGAGATCCTCAAGTCCGTGGGCGAGCGCCACGGCCTGGCCATCCTCCTTCATGAAAAGCCCTTCGCCGGCGTCAACGGCAGCGGCAAGCACGTGAACTGGAGCCTGGCCACGGACGAGGGCCAGAACCTGCTGGAGCCCGGGCAGACGCCCGAAGAGAATCTGCAGTTCCTCTACTTCCTCAGCGCCACCCTGAAGGCCATCCACACCCACGGCGGCCTGCTCCGCGCCGCCATCGCCAGCGCCGGCAACGACCACCGCCTGGGCGCCAACGAGGCGCCGCCGGCCATCATGTCCGTGTTCCTTGGCGCCCAGCTCAGCCACATCCTCGACGCCATCGAGAAGGGCGCGGCCGCGGACGCCTCCTCCCAGCGCATCCTGGATCTCGGCATCGGCAACCTGCCCCGCATCGAGAAGGACGCCACGGACCGCAATCGCACCAGCCCTTTCGCCTTCACGGGCAACAAGTTCGAGTTCCGGGCCGTGGGCTCCAGCCAGCCCATCGCCCTGCCGCTGACGGTGATCAACGCCGCCGTGGCCGAGGCGTTGGAAGGGCTGAACGCCAAGCTGGACGCCGAGATCAAGGCCGGCAAGGAACACCGCGCGGCCGTCCTGTCCGTGGTGCGCGAGGCCATCATCGAGACCAAGTCCATCCGCTTCGAAGGCAATGGCTACTCGGAGGACTGGAAGGTCGAGGCCGAGCGTCGCGGTCTTCCCCACGCCAAGGATACGGTGGCGGCCCTGCACATCTGGGAGAACGCCGCGGCCAAGGCCGTATTCTCCAAGCAGGGCATCTTGTCCGAGGGGGAGCTGGAATCCCGCATCCACATCCGCCACGAGCAGTATCAGAAGGCCATCGCCATCGAAACGCAGGTGCTGCGCGAGATGGCGGAGACCCAGATCCTGCCCTCCATCACGGCGGACCTGGGGGCCCGGGCCAAGAGCCTCGGCAGGCTGGCGGCCGCCGGCATCGCGGTGCCCGAGACCCTGAAGGCCTCGCTCCAGGCCCAGGCCACCCTCGCTGGCGAGGCCCAGTCGCGCCTTTCCTCCATGAAGGTCGCCCTGGCCGAGGCGGACGCCATCGAGGACCTGCACGCCAGGACCGAGGCCTTCGGCCAGAAGGTGAATGAAGCCAAGCACGCCCTGCGCGAGGTGCTGGATCACCTGGAGGAGGCCTGCGACGCCGACCTCTGGCCCCTGCCCAAGTACTGGCAGCTGCTGTCGCCACTGCTCTAGCTTTTCCCAGTTCCCATGAAAAACGGGCCGCGATCGCGGCCCGTTTTTCATGGGTGGAACGGAGGCTACCGCCCGAACCGGAACACAGCGCTGACCTGGAGCCAGGTGGCGGTGTCGAAGCCGAAGCCGTCGTTGCCGTTCTTGTCCACGAAGACCTGGTTCAGGGAACCTTCGAGGGAGAACATCTTGTTGAAGGTGTAGCCGCCGCCGCCGCGCAGGCCGAGCTTGCCGCTCTGGCTGGCGCTGCCGCTGAAGCCGTTTCCGCTGTAATCGTCCTTGACGCTGTTCAGGGAAGCGCCGGCGATGGTGTACCAGCCCTGGTTCGGGCTCTGGAAGTTGTAGACCCAGTCGGCGCCAATCTGCAGGATCTTGAAGTCGTTGTTGACATCAGCCGGGCCGCCCCAGCCTGAGCCCGGAAGGCTGTGGTAGGTCAGCTGGGCGCGGACCTGATGGTGGGAGGTGATGTTGAAGTCCAGGTGACCGCCGATGTGGGCGCCGAAGAACTGGTTGGTGCCGAAATCGGTCTTGTCCTTCAGGTCCCCGACCGGCAGAGAGAGCCCCGTCTGCAGGCCGCCGGTGATGTCCTGGGCGGCAAGGGGCAGGCCCAGAAGGGCGAGGGCAAGGGCAACGCGGTGACGCATGAGACCTCCGACAATGGCGGGCCCCGGTGTGAGGCCGGTCCCAGCCTAGCGAGGTACCGTCACAATTGGATCATCCGAAGGATCTATGCGCGGGGCTCGAGCGTGACGCCGCGCCCGCTGCGGATCCGCTGCTCGATGCGCGAGGTGCTGTGGCCCGGGAGGAAGGGCAGGAGGACCAGCTTCCCCCCGTGTCCCTCCACGATCTCGCGTCCCACCACGGTGTCAGGCGTGTAGTCGCCGCCCTTCACCAGCACATCGGGCTGGAGGGCGCGGATGAGTTCCAGCGGCGTGTCCTCGTGGAAGAGGACCACGGCGTCCACGCTGCGCAGTCCCAGCAGGATGGCGGCGCGGGCGGCCTCGTCCTGGAGGGGGCGGCCCGGGCCCTTGAGCCGCGCCACGGAGGCGTCGCTGTTGAGGCCCACCACGAGGAAGTCGCCCAGGGCGCGGGCCTCGGCGAGGTACTGCACGTGGCCGGGGTGGATCAGGTCGAAGCAGCCATTGGTGAAGCAGAGCCGTCCGGGACGCGGCACGGCTTCCAGGAAGGCCTGGGCAGAGGGGAAGAAACGGGAGGATGACAACATGCTTAGAAGGGAATATAGTGGAGACCTGCGGAAGTGCCTGTCTGGAGAAGGATGCCATGCCCCTCTACGAATACCGATGTGAAGCTTGCGGGAAGCCCGAAGAGAAGCTCGAGAGCCTGTCTGCGCCCCAGGCGCATGCTTGTCCGGCGTGCGGGGCCCCCGAGGGCATGAAGCGCCAGATCTCGGTCTCGGCCTTCTCCCTGGTGGGCGGCGGCTGGTTCAAGGGATCGGCCTCCGAACCCGCGTCCCCGGCCCCCTCCTCGCCCGCTTCTTCGGGCGGCTGCGCGGGCGGGGCGTGCGGATGCCCGTTCGCCGGTTGATGCGTTGACTTTCAGGGCATTTCCGATAGCCTAGATGGTTCCGGCCCCGTGGGCCGGCGCAGGATTTCATCCGTCCGACGTTCTCCGGAGCCTCCATCGCGGCGAACCTCTCGGGCCCAGGCCCGGATCCACCGGTGCCTTCCTTGGAGGATGGTGTGCCTACCATCAATCAGCTGATCCGCCTCGGGCGGAAGACGTTCCAGAACAAGACGAAGAGCCCCGCGCTCGACGCCTGCCCGCAGAAGCGTGGCGTGTGCACCCGCGTGTTCACCACCACCCCCAAGAAGCCGAACTCCGCGCTTCGTAAGGTGGCCCGCGTGCGTCTCACCAACGGCATCGAGTGCACGACCTATATCCCGGGCGTGGGCCACAACCTGCAGGAGCACAGCATCGTGCTCATCCGCGGCGGCCGCGTGAAGGACCTGCCGGGCGTGCGCTACCACGTCGTCCGCGGCACCCTGGACGCCACCGGCGTCGCGGGCCGCAACCAGTCCCGTTCCAAGTACGGCGCCAAGCGCCCCAAGGCTGGCGCCGCGCCGGCCAAGAAGAAGTAGGGGAGGTGAAACATGGCCCGTCGTTCCGCACCCGCCAAGCGTGAGATTCTCCCGGATCCCGTCTACAACAGCCTCGTCGTCTCCAAGTTCGTGAACATCCTCATGGAGCGCGGCAAGAAGGCCACCGCCGAGCGCATCCTCTACGGGGCGCTGGAGATCGTCGCCAAGAAGTCCGGCGAGGAGGCCCTGGAGGCCTTCCAGAAGGCCCTCAACAACATCAAGCCCTCGGTGGAAGTGAAGTCCCGCCGCGTGGGCGGCGCCACCTACCAGGTGCCCGTGGAGGTTCCCCAGAACCGCCGCCAGTCCCTGGCCATGCGCTGGCTGAAGATCTACTCCGCCTCCCGCGGCGAGCGCACCATGCGCGACAAGCTGGCAGGCGAGATCCTCGACGCCATGAATTTCCGCGGCGCCGCCATCAAGAAGAAGGACGACGTCCACAAGATGGCCGAGGCCAACAAGGCCTTCGCGCACTTCCGCTGGTAGCAGCCCGTCCGACCGGAAGGAGCCGCCGACCCGGCGGCTCCTTCCGCGAAGGTCTTTGAAGCATTTCCCGACTCCGCATCTGCATTGATCCTTTCAGGAGGCCGCTGTGGCCCGCCAGACCCCCCTCGAGCGCTACCGGAACATCGGCATCATGGCGCACATCGATGCCGGCAAGACCACCACGACGGAGCGCATCCTCTACTACACCGGCAAGATCCACAAGATCGGCGAGGTGCATGAGGGTGCCGCGACCACCGACTGGATGGTGCAGGAGCAGGAGCGGGGCATCACCATCACCTCCGCCGCCATCACGGCCGCCTGGACGCCCCAGACCGGCCAGCTGAAGGGCGTGGAGCACCGCATCAACATCATCGACACCCCCGGCCACGTGGACTTCACGGCCGAGGTGGAGCGCAGCCTCCGCGTGCTCGACGGCGCCGTGGCCGTGTTCTGCGCCGTGGGCGGCGTGCAGCCCCAGTCCGAGACCGTGTGGCGCCAGGCCGACAAGTACGGTGTGCCCCGCCTGGCCTTCGTGAACAAGATGGACCGCACCGGCGCGGACTTCTTCCGTGTCGTCAAGATGATGCAGGACCGCCTGAAGGCGCGTCCCTGCCCCATCCAGATCCCCATCGGCGCCGAGGAGAACTTCAAGGGCGTGGTGGATCTGATCCTCATGAAGGCTGTCACCTTCGACGATGCCGACAAGGGCTTCAAGACCCTCTACGGCGAGATCCCCGCCGACCTGGTGGAGACCGCCAAGGAGTGGCGCGAAAAGATGGTCGAGATGGTCGCCGAGACCGACGAGCACCTCATGGAGAAGTATCTGGGCGGCGAGGAGCTGACCGAGGCCGAGCTGCGCGAGGGTATCCGCAAGGGATGCGTGTCGCTGGCCTTCACGCCCATGACCTGCGGCTCCGCCTTCAAGAACAAGGGCGTCCAGCCCATGCTCGACGCCGTGGTGAGCTACATGCCCTCGCCCCTGGACATTCCCGCCATCAAGGGCATGGACAGCGATGGCAACGAGGTGGAGCGCAAGGCCGACGACAGCGAACCCTTCAGCGCCCTCATCTTCAAGATCATGGCGGATCCCTTCGTGGGCTCCCTGGCCTTCCTGCGCGTCTATTCCGGCATCCTGCCGGCCGGCTCCGGCGTCTACAACGCCAACAAGGGCCGCCGCGAGCGCATCGGCCGCCTCCTCCAGATGCATGCCAACAAGCGTGAGGACATCGAGGAGGTCCGCACGGGCGACATCGGCGCCGCCGTGGGCCTGAAGGATGTGCTGACCGGCCAGACCATCTGCGACGAGAACAACCCGGTGGTGCTCGAGTCCATGGACTTCCCGGATCCCGTGATCCAGGTCGCCATCGAGCCCAAGACCAAGGCCGACCAGGAGAAGATGGGCATCGCCCTGGCCCGCCTGGCCCAGGAGGATCCCACCTTCAAGGTGAAGACCGATCCCGAGACCAACCAGACCATCATCGCCGGCATGGGCGAGCTGCACCTCGAGATCATCGTCGACCGCATGATGCGCGAGTTCAAGGTCGAGGCCAACGTGGGCAAGCCCCAGGTGGCCTACCGCGAGACCATCCGCAAGCGGGTGGAGTCCGAGGGCAAGTTCGTGCGCCAGTCCGGCGGCCGCGGCCAGTACGGCCACGTCAAGCTCATCGTCGAGCCCAATGAGGTCGGCAAGGGCTACGAGTTCATCAACGAGATCAAGGGCGGCGTGGTTCCCAAGGAATACATCAAGCCCACCGACGAAGGCATCCAGGAGGCCATGCACTCCGGCGTCCTCGCGGGCTACCCCGTGGTGGACATCAAGGTGACCATCTACGACGGCAGCTTCCACGAAGTGGACTCCAACGAAATGGCCTTCAAGATCGCCGGTTCCATGGGCTTCAAGGCCGGCTGCGAAAAGGCCAGCCCCGTGATCCTCGAGCCCATCATGGCCGTGGAAGTCGAGACCCCCGAGGACTACATGGGCGACGTCATCGGCAACCTGAACAGCCGTCGTGGCCGCATCGAGAACATGGAGGAGCGTTCCGGCTCCAAGGTCATCACCTCCAAGGTGCCCCTGGCCGAGATGTTCGCCTACTCCACGACTCTGCGCTCCATGACCCAGGGCCGCGGCACCTACACCATGCAGTTCTCGCACTACGAAGAGGCTCCCCGGAACGTGGCGGAAGAGATCATCGCCAAGGTCAAGGGTGCCAAGTAATATCGCGGGGGTCCCGCGCTCCGCTTTGCTGCGCGCACACCCCCGCACCCCCGCTGCTCGGCCCGGCGAAGCCGGTCCTCGTCGCCAGCATTAACAATCATTTCTTGTTTTACCTGCAGTTTAAGCCCCTCCGGGGGTGAGGCCGTCCTTCGAACCTTCGGGTTGCCGGGCCTCCTGATCCACCCGCTTCCTCCTCCGGGAGGTCGTGCGTTCTCTCAAAAAGCCGTTGAATTTGCAGCGGCTTTTGTTATGCTGATCAGCCCTGTCCCTGTCGTTGGGACGGATTTACATGGGCGGTCAGCGCCCCACGTCTATGGACGGTCCCCGTCCCAATGGAGTGAGCATGAAAGACAACATCCGCATCCGTTTGCGTGCCTTCGACCACCGTCTGCTCGATCAGAGCACCCGCGAGATCGTGGACACCGCCAAGCGCACGGGCGCCCAGGTGGCGGGACCGATTCCCCTCCCCACCCGGACGAACAAGTACACCGTGAACCGTTCCCCCCACGTGGACAAGAAGAGCCGGGACCAGTTCGAGATCCGCACGCACAAGCGGCTGCTCGACATCCTGAACCCGACCCAGAACACCGTGGACACTCTCATGCGCCTGGACCTGCCCGCTGGCGTCGACGTGGAGATCAAGGTCTTCAGCCGTCAGGGCAACCGGTAGAGGGGGGAGAAAACATGTCCAAAGGAATCATCGGCAAGAAGCTGGGGATGACCCAGATCTTCAATGAGCAGGGCCAGATCGTCCCCGTGACCGTCATCCAGGCCGGCCCCTGCGTGGTCGTGATGCGCAAGACCTCCGCCAAGGATGGCTACGAGGCCGTGCAGATCGGCTACGTGGACCCCAACGGCGGCAAGCGCGCCTCCAAGGCCGAGAAGGGCCACTGCGAGAAGCAGGGCGTCGCTCCGGTCCGCGTGCTGCGCGAGATCAAGGTGGACGCGGCTGACACGTCCAAGCCAGGCGACAGCGTCCTGGCCAGCGCCTTCGAGGCGAAGACCAAGGTGAACGTCACCGGCATCAGCAAGGGCAAGGGCTTCGCCGGCGTCATCAAGCGGCACCACTTCGCCGGCGGCCGCGCGACCCACGGCTCCATGTTCCACCGCGCCCCCGGTTCCATCGGCGGATCGAGCTATCCCAGCCGCGTGTTCCCCGGCATGCGCATGGCCGGCCACATGGGCGACGCCCAGGTGACCGTGCGCAACCTGGAGATCGCCAAGGTGGACGCCGAGAACAACCTGCTGCTCATCAAGGGCGCCGTCCCCGGCCCCAAGGGTGGGTACATCGTCATCAAGCAGGAGGCCTAGGATGGCAGCGTTCCAGCACCCCGTCGTCAACCTCGACAACAAGCAGGTCGGCACCGTCGACCTCCTGCCCGAGGTGTTCAAGCTCGAGGACCTGAACGAGCACCTGATCTGGGAAGCGGTGCGCCACTTCCTGGCCAAGCGCCGCTCCGGCACCGCCAAGACCAAGGACAAGTGGGAAGTCAGCGGCTCCGGCAAGAAGCTCTGGAAGCAGAAGGGCACCGGCCGCGCCCGCGTGGGCTCCATCCGCAGCCCGCTGTGGAAGGGCGGCGCCACGGTCCATGGCCCCCACCCCCGTTCCTATGATTACGCCTTCCCCAAGAAGGCCCGGCGCGCCGCCCTGCGGAACGCCCTGTCCGCCAAGCTCGCGAGCGGCCAGATGCTGGTGGTGGAGAGCTGGGAGGTCGAGTCCCACAAGACCAAGGCCCTGATCCAGACCCTGGGCAAGCTCGGTGTCACCGGTTCCGCCCTCCTGGTGGGCACCGAAGCCAGCGAGAAGCTCTCCCGCGCCGCCGGCAACAACCCGAAGCTGCAGACCGTCGAGAGCCTGGGCGTGAACGTCTATGAGCTCCTCAAGTACGACCAGGTGATCTTCTCCAAGGAAGCCGTCCTGGCCCTCCAGGAGGTGGTGAAGCCATGACCAAGATCTTCGACGTGATCCGCAAGCCCCTCCTCACGGAGAAGGGCCAGATCCTGCGGGAGAAGAACATCCAGGTGTTCGAGGTGGCCACCTGGGCCACCAAGCACCAGATTCAGGAGGCCGTGGAGCTCCTGCTCCAGTCCAAGGTGAAGAGCGTCCGCACTGTGCGGATCCCCAGCCGGACCAAGCGCCTCGGCCGTTTCGTGGGGACCTCCAGCCCCCGCAAGAAGGCCTATGTCGAACTCGCCGAGGGCGCACCCGCGTCCGAGTAGGCGATCCATGGCGGACGGACAAGCTTTGCCCACTATCGCCCGCCCCTTTCAACCCTGAGGCAAGAGGACACCCATGAGCATCAAGCAGCTCAAGCCCACGACCCCCGGTCAGCGCGGCATGTCCAAGTTCGGCTTCGAGGAAATCACGACGGATACGCCTGAGCGTTCCCTGATTGCCAAGAAGAACCGCACTGGCGGCCGGTCCAACACCGGCCGGGTCACCACCCGCCACATCGGCGGCGGCCACAAGCGCCAGTACCGCATCATCGACTTCAAGCGCAACAAGCTCGAAGTCCCGGCCAAGGTCGCGACCATCGAATACGATCCCAACCGCACCGCCCGCATCGCCCTGCTGGTCTACGCGGACGGCGAGAAGCGCTACATCCTGGCCCCCGACGGCCTGGAGGTGGGCCGCACCGTGGTGGCCGGCAAGACCGCCGACATCCTGGTGGGCAACGCGCTGCCCCTGCGGAACATCCCCGTGGGCAACACGGTGCACAACATCGAGATGAAGCCCGGCAAGGGCGGCCAGATCGCCCGCGCCGCCGGCACCTTCGCCCAGCTCGTGGCGAAGGAGGACGACTACGCCCAGCTCCGCATGCCCTCCGGCGAGATCCGCAAGATCCACCTGGACTGCTACGCGACCATCGGCACTGTCGGCAACCTGCAGCACGAGAACATCCAGATCGGCAAGGCCGGTCGCACCCGCTGGAAGGGCATCCGTCCGACCGTGCGCGGCGTGGTCATGAACCCCGTCGACCACCCGCACGGTGGCGGCGAGGGTCGCACCTCCGGTGGCCGTCACCCCGTGACGCCCTGGGGCCAGCCGACCCGCGGCTACAAGACCCGTGGCAACCGTCGCACGGACAAGTTCATCGTCAAGCGGATCAACTAGGAGGCCCGACAATGGCACGTTCCCTGAAAAAAGGCCCGTTCATTGACGCCCACCTCCAGAAGAAGGTGGAAGTCGCCCAGGCGGCCAACGACAAGCGCGTGATCAAGACCTGGTCCCGCCGCTCCACCGTGGTCCCGCAGATGATCGGACTGACCCTCGCCGTGCACAACGGCAACAAGTTCATTCCTGTCTATGTCACCGAGAACATGATCGGCCACAAGCTGGGCGAGTTCGCCCTGACCCGCACCTTCAAGGGTCACGCTGGCAAGGCCGACACCAAGGCGAAGGGGAAGTAGCGATGGCTGAGATCGTTTCCAGCGCCACCGTTCGCCACCTGCGCGGTTCGGCCCAGAAGGCCCGCCTCGTGGTGGACATGATCCGCGGCAAGCACGTCGGCGAGGCCCAGTGGGTGCTCGCGCAGGCCAAGAAGTACGCCGCCGCCCCCATCCGCAAGCTCCTGGATTCCGCCGTGGCCAACGCCATCGACAAGAACCCGTCCGTCAACCCGGACGAGCTGATGGTCAAGACGGCCTTCGTGGATGAGGGCTTCCGCATGAAGCGCGTCCGCCCTGCGCCCATGGGCCGCGCCTACCGGGTCCAGAAGCGCACCTGCCACATCACCATCCAGCTTTCTGCGGCCGGGGAGGAGTAGTCATGGGTCAGAAGGTCCACCCCTACGGGTTCCGCCTCGTCCACCAGAAGAACTGGCACAGCAAGTGGTTCTCCAAGCGCGAGTACTCCACGCTCCTGCATGAGGACATCAAGCTGCGCCGCGAGCTCAAGAAGCAGCTGCACAGCCTGAACGCGATGATCTCGAAGATCGACATCGAGCGCGCCGCGGACAAGGTCACCGTGCGCATCTTCACCGCCCGCCCCGGCATCGTAATCGGCCGCAAGGGCGCCGAGATCGACAAGCTGCGCGAAGACCTCCAGAAGCGCCTGAACCGCCCCGTGTCCGTCGACATCCAGGAGATCAAGAAGCCTGAGGTGGATGCCCAGCTCGTGGCCGAGGGCGTGGCCCAGCAGCTCGAGCGCCGCATCGCCTTCCGCCGCGCCATGCGCAAGGCGGAGGAGGCCGCGATCCGCTTCGGCGCCAAGGGTTTCAAGATCAAGGTCTCCGGCCGCCTGAACGGCGCCGAGATCGCCCGGACCGAGGACTACCTCTCCGGTCAGATGCCCCTGCAGACCATTCGCGCGGGCGTGGATTACGGTTTCGCCGAGGCCCGCACGACCTACGGGATCATCGGCATCAAGGTTTGGGTGAACCTGGGCGACCAGGTTGCCGAGACCGTGAAGCGCTGAGGTGACCCCATGCTGATGCCCAAGAAGGTCAAGAACCGCAAAACCCAGAAGGGCCGCACCCGCGGCGTCGCCACCCGCGGCAACGATCTCGCCTTCGGCGATTTCGGCCTCAAGGCGACGGAGCACTGCTGGCTGACCAACCGCCAGATCGAAGCCGCCCGTATCGCCATGACCCGCCACATCAAGCGCGGCGGCAAGATCTGGATCCGCATCTTCCCGGATCGTCCCACCACCTCCAAGCCCGCGGAGACCCGCATGGGCTCCGGCAAGGGAGCTCCGGACGGCTGGGTGGCGGTGATCCGCCCCGGCCGCATCCTCTTCGAGATGGAGGGGGTGACCGAGGAGATCGCGCGTGAAGCCCTGCGCTTGGCCCAGATGAAGCTGTCCGTGGCGTCCGAAGTCGTCACCCGCACGCCGCCGGAGGAGTGAGCGCCATGACCAAGAAGAATCCCTTTTCCGATTTGACCGGCAAGAGCGTCGAGGAGCTGGCGCAGCTGGAGGCCGAACTGGCCGCCAAGCGCTTCACCCTCCGCTTCCAGCACGCCGTGGGCCAGGTCGAGAACACCGCCGAGATCCGCAAGACTCGCCGTGAGCTCGCCCGTGTCAAAACCGCCCTGGCGACGAAGCTGGCCTAGGAGATCCCATGAGCCTCGAAAACAAGATGATTCGTAACGGCGTCGTGGTCTCCAACAAGGCCGACAAGACCGTGGTGGTGAAGGTGGAGCGCAAGTTCCAGCACCCGCTCTACCACCGCACGGTCAAGCAGACCGCCAAGTTCATGGCCCACGACGAGACCAACGCCTGCGGCATCGGCGACGTGGTCAAGATCGTGGAGACCCGCCCCCTTTCCAAGCGCAAGCGCTGGACGGTCCTCGAGATCGTCCAGAAGGCCGGCGAGTAAGGAGCTCACATGATCCAGATGGGAACCATGCTCACCGTCGCCGACAACTCCGGCGCCAAGAAGATCTGCTGCATCCTGCCCCTGGGCGGCGGTGTGGGCAAGATCGCCCAGCTCGGCGACGTGATCACCGCCTCCGTCAAGGAAGCGATCCCGGGCGGCACGGTCAAGAAGAAGGCCGTCGTCCAGGCCGTGATCGTCCGCCAGCGCAAGGCCTACCGCCGCAAGGACGGCTCCTACATCCGCTTCGACGAGAACGCCGCCGTCATCATCAAGAAGGATGGCGAGCCCGTGGGCACCCGCGTCTTCGGCCCCGTGGCCCGCGAGCTCCGCGAGCGGAAGTACATGAAGATCGTCTCCCTCGCCCCTGAGGTGCTGTAATGGAAGCCACCACCACCAAGATGAAGCTCAAAAAGGGCGATCAGGTCGTCGTCATCGCCGGCAAGGAGAAGGGCAAGACCGGAACCATCTCCAAGGTCAGCCCCGCCACCAACCGGGTGGTCGTCGCCGGCGTCAACATGATCAAGAAGGCCACCAAGCCCAATCCCCAGACCGGCGAGGGCGGCGGCATCATCGAGAAGGAGGCCTCCATCCACGCCTCCAACGTCATGCTCCTCGATGCCAAGACGGGCAAGGGCACGCGCAAAAGGGCCTGATCTTTCTCCGGGGGTTTCCCCGCAACGCATGCGTTGCAGGGATCTAAGGTCCGCGCTCCGCTTCGCCGCCGCGCGCACACCCCGGACCCCGCGCCCTCGGAGGCGGAGCCTCCTCGGGCTTTCCCGAAACGGTCGAACGGGCACTGCCAATCGTCGGAATCGGGCTTGAAATCCAAGACTTTCCCTTCCCAGGGGCCCCTCGTTCGTGGGAAGATCTTCGTTCTGCCCCGTGCGCGGGGTGGGAATCCACGGCGCATCCCGCGCCATGACAACTGAGGTTGGGGGGAAACGGGCCGGACCGCCGTCCCAAGCCCCCCCGCCCTCCCGAACCCCTGGGGCATAGCCGCCCCACGGAAATGGAGGCATCCATGACTGCCAAGCAGGACCACGCGGAGCCCCGCGTCAAGGCTCGCTACCACCAGGAGGTGGTGTCGAAGCTCAAGGAGGAGTTCGCTTTCACCTCCGCCATGCAGGTGCCCCGCCTGCAGAAGATCGTCATCAACATGGGCGTCGGTGACGCCATCCAGAACATCAAGGTCCTGGACGTGGCTGTTGACGAGCTGACCGCCATCGCCGGCCAGAAGGCCGTCGTGCGCAAGGCCAAGAAGAGTGTCGCCCAGTTCAAGCTGCGCGCCGGCATGCCCATCGCCTGCATGGTGACCCTGCGCGGTCCCCGCATGTGGGAGTTCTTCGACCGCCTGGTGACCCTGTCCCTTCCCCGCGTCCGCGACTTCCGCGGCGTGCCCACCAAGTCCTTCGACGGCCGCGGCAACTACACGCTGGGCCTCAAGGATCAGCTGATCTTCCAGGAGATCGACTACTCCAAGGTGGACAAGATGAAGGGCATGAACATCACCTTCGTGACCACCGCCAAGAACGACGCCGAAGCGCGGGCCCTGCTGGCCCACCTCGGTATGCCCTTCCGCAAATAGGCTAAGGAGATCATACCGATGGCCAAGATTTCCAAAATCGTCAAGGATTCGCGCAAGCCGAAGTTCTCGACCCAGCACCGCAACCGCTGCAAGTGCTGCGGCCGGCCCCGGGGCTTCATGCGCAAGTTTGAACTCTGCCGTCTGTGCTTCCGCAAGTTCGCCCTCAACGGCGAGCTGCCGGGCGTCCAGAAGTCCAGCTGGTAAGGAGAGGGGACCATGCATACCGATCCCATCGCTGATTACCTCACCCGCATCCGCAACGGCATCATGGCCGGTCACGATGCCGTGGTGGTGCCCGCCTCCAAGATCAAGGCCGGCCTCTGCGGCATCCTGAAGCAGGAGGGCTACATCCATTCCTTCAAGCAGGTGGAGCACGAGGGCCGCGCGTACCTCATCCTCAACCTCAAGTACGTGAAGGACAAGGAGAACGTGATCCACGGCCTGCGCCGCGTGTCCCGGCCCGGTCTCCGCATCTACTCCGGCGCCCAGGAGATCCCCGAGGTCCACGGCGGCCTCGGCATCGCCATCCTGTCCACCCCGAAGGGTCTCCTGACGGGCAAGGACGCCAAGAAGCAGAACGTCGGCGGCGAAGTCCTCGCCCACGTCTGGTAACCCATCCTGAAATGGGCGGCATGCCCGCCCTCATCTAAGGAATCCACCATGTCTCGAATCGGAAAGAAGCCCGTGACGCTGCCCAAGGGCGTGAAGGTCACAGTCACCGGGTCCGAGGCCGTCGTCGAGGGCGCCAAGGGCAAGCTCACCTGCCCGATCCCCGCCGGGATCACCCTCGAAGTCCAGGCCGACTCCGTGAACCTCACCCGCGTCAACGATGAGCCCCAGACCCGTGCCTACCACGGCCTGACCCGCGCCCTGCTCGGCAACGCCGTCACCGGCGTGACCGAGGGCTGGAAGAAGGAGCTGGACATCGTCGGCGTCGGCTACAAGGCCGCCATGGACGGGGCCAAGCTCAACCTCGAGCTCGGCTACAGCCATCCCATCAAGTACGAGGCTCCCGCGGGCATCCAGATGGCCGTCGAGAAGGCCACCCACATCGTCGTGACCGGCATCGACCGGCAGCTGGTGGGCCAGGTCGCCGCCGACATCCGGAAGTTCCGCAAGCCCGAGCCCTACAAGGGCAAGGGCGTCATGTACACCGGCGAAGTCATCCGCCGCAAGGCCGGCAAGACCGGGAAGTAAGGGGAACCCATGGCGAACGATATCAACATTCGGCGTGACAAGACCAAGGCCCGCATCCGCGGCCGCGTGAGCGGCACGCCCGAGCGGCCCCGCCTCACCATCTACAAGAGCCTGAAGCGCATCTACGTGCAGGCGGTGGACGACAGCAAGGGCATCACCCTGGCCTCCGCCAGCAGCCTCGAGAAGGACCTGCGCGAGAAGCTGAAGAACGGCGCCAACATCGAGGCCGCCAAGGCCGTCGGCGCCAGCATCGCCGCCCGGCTGAAGGAGAAGGGCATCACCGCAGTGGTGTTCGACCGGAACGGTTACGTCTATCACGGCCGCGTCAAGGCGCTGGCTGACAGCGCCCGCGAAGCCGGGCTCCAGTTCTAGGGGATCACCATGGCGACTGCAGAGCTCAAGGACAACAAGGAAACCCGCAACAATCCCGAAGCCGGGGAATTCAAGGACCAGGTCATCTACGTGGGCCGCGTCACCAAGGTGGTGAAGGGAGGCAAGAACTTCTCCTTCTCCGCGCTGGTGGTCGTGGGCGACGGCAACGGCAAGGTCGGCTTCGGCCTCGGCAAGGCCCTGGAAGTGCCCTCCGCCATCAAGAAGGGCATCGAGAGCGCCAAGCGCAACATGATCAAGGTCCCCCTCACCTCGAACGGCAGCCTGCCGCACCCGGTGACGGGCATCTTCGGCTCCGGCAGCGTGCTGCTGAAGCCGGCCCCCGAGGGCACCGGCATCATCGCCGGCGCCGCGGTGCGCGCCATCATGGAGGCCGCCGGCGTCCACAACGTGCTGACGAAGAGCCTGGGCTCCTCCAACCCCCACAACGTGGTTCGCGCCACGTTCGAAGGGCTGAAGGACCTCATGGATCCCTACACGGTCCTGACCAACCGGGGCCTGGACCAGGCGGAGGTTTAACATGTCGCAGTTCATCGGCAAGCAGGTGGTGCTGACCCTCAAGCGCTCCATCATCTGCACCACTCCCAAGCACCGGGCCTTCATGCAGACCCTCGGTCTGAAGCGTCCCGGCGATACCCGCGAATGCGAATACACCCCCAACGTCCATGGGATGGTCAAGCTTGTGCCCCATCTCATCAGCGTTCAGGTGAAGGGGTAGGTCATGAAGCTCAACGAACTCAAGCCCGCTGAGGGCGCCACCAAGACCCGCAAGCGCCTGGGCCGCGGCAAGGGCTCCGGCCTCGGCAAGACCTCCGGCCGCGGCGAGAAGGGCCAGAAGTCCCGGTCCGGCTACCGCAGCAAGCGCGGTTTCGAGGGCGGCCAGATGCCCCTCGTCCGCCGCCTGCCCAAGCGCGGTTTCACCAACATCTTCGCTCCCGAGACCAAGGAGATCACCCTCGGCCTCATCTCCATCCACTTCAAGGATGGCGAGACGGTCTGCCTGGATGCCCTCAGGGACAAGAAGCTCGTCAACTCCCGCGTCGAGAAGATCGTGGTGCTGGCCAGCGGCGAACTCACCACCAAGGTGAACGTCGTGGCCGACCGCATCACCAAGGGCGCCCGTGAAGCCATCCTGGCCAAGGGTGGCACGATCCAGGAGCCCTGCGCGAAGTCTGCCGAGTAACGGCCGATGAACCGCCTCAAGAACCTCTTCGCAATCCCGGAGCTGCGCAAGCGGCTCCTCTTCACCCTCATCCTCCTGGCCATCTACCGCCTGGGGGTGCACGTCAGCGTGCCGGGGGTGAACGCCGAGAACCTGGCCGCCGCGCTCAAGCGCGGCGGCGGCGGGCTCTTCGACGTCGTCGACCTGTTCTCCGGTGGTGCGTTCAAGAAGTTCTCGGTCTTCGCCCTCGGCATCGCCCCCTACATCACGGCCAGCATCGTGCTGCAGCTGATGGGGGCCGTGGTGCCCTACCTGGAGAACCTCCAGAAGAAGGAAGGCGAGGCCGGCCGGCAGAAGATCACCCAGTGGACCCGCTACCTCACCGTGCTCCTGGCCTTCATCCAGGGCATGGGCATCGCCTCCCTGGCCCAGAGCCAGAACGCGCCCGGCCTCGAGGTGGTGACCAACGCCATCTCGCCGACGGCCTTCCGCTTCCTGGCGGCCTTCACCCTATCCGTGGGCACGATCTTCGTCATGTGGATCGGCGAGCAGATCACCGAGCGGGGCATCGGCAACGGCATCAGTCTGCTGATCTTCGCCGGCATCGTGGCCGGTCTGCCCCAGGGCCTCACCACCCTGACCGTGATGATCACCCAGTCCCTGAAGAACGCCCCGAACGTCCCGCCCCCGGGCATCTTCATCCTCCTCATCGGCGCCATGACCGTGGTGCTGCTGGCCGTGGTGCTGGTGGAGAACGCCTACCGGCGCATCCCCATCCACTACGCCCGCCGGGCCGACTCGGCCGGCATGTCCAGCCAGCGCAGCTCCTACATGCCGCTGAAGGTGAACACCGCCGGCGTGATGCCCGTCATCTTCGCCAGCTCCGTCATCTTCTTCCCGGCCACCATCGCCCAGTTCACCCGCTGGGAGTGGCTGGCCAAGGCAGCGGCCTACCTCAGCCCCCAGACCCACTTCTGGATCTACACGCCGGTCTTCGTGGGGGTGACGGTCTTCTTCTCCTTCTTCTACACCAGCATCGTCTTCAATCCCGATGAGACCGCCGAGAACATGAAGCGGTCCGGGGGCTACATCCCGGGCATCCGGCCCGGCAAGGAGACCAGCGTCTTCATGGACAGCATCCTGTCCAAGCTGACCTTCGTGGGCGCCATCTACCTGGCCCTGGTCTCCATCGTGCCCCTGCTCATCACCAACAACATCCAGGGCCTCAACTTCTACTTCGGCGGCACCAGCCTGCTGATCGTGGTGGGCGTGGCCATGGACAGCGCGGCCCAGCTGGAAAGTCTGCTGGTCATGCGCCGCTACGACGGATTCCTCGAGAAGGGCCGCATCCGCGGCCGTTCCACCCGCAGGGGTGAGGCATGAGTCTGATCGCGAACATCCTCCTCGGGGCCCCGGGCTCCGGGAAGGGCACCCAGGCCAAGCGCCTGGTGGAAACATTCTCTTTGACTCACCTCTCAACCGGTGACATTCTGAGAGATGCCGTCTCGAAAGGGACGGAGATCGGCCTGAGGGCGAAAGCCATCATGGCCGAGGGAAAACTGGTGGACGACGACACCGTCAATGGCCTTGTCTTCGCGCGGCTGCTGGACGAGACCTCTGACGTGCTGTTCGACGGCTACCCACGCACCCTTCAGCAAGCTCAGGCCCTGGAAGACTTCCTCTCCTCCAAGGGCATGAAGACGGGTCACGTGGTGCTGGTCGATGTCCCCCAGGATGTGCTGGAAGCCCGTGTGGTGGGCCGGCGCGTCTGCAGCAACAACGCCTGCGGCGCCATCTACCACCTGGAGTCCAAGCCCCCCAAGCAGGCCGGTGTCTGCGATCTGTGCGGAAGTCCCCTGAAGCACCGCTCCGACGACACCGCTGAAGCCTTCCGGAGCCGGATGGCCGAGTTCCACTCGACCTTCCAGCCGCTCCTCGGCTTCTACAAGCATCGGCCGACCTTCCGGAGCGTGGATGGCAATCGCGCGCCGGAGCTGGTGTTTGAATCGCTGCGTCACGTCTTCGGAGAACGCGCTTGAGCAAAGAAGAAGCCATTGAGCTCGAAGCCACAGTGGTCGAGGCCTTGCCCAACGCGGTATTCCGGGTCGAACTGGAAAACAAGCACCAGGTGCTGGCGCACATCAGCGGGAAGATGCGCAAGAACTTCATCCGCATCCTCCCCGGTGACCGGGTCCTCGTCGAGGTCACCCCTTACGACCTGACCCGCGGCCGCATCATCTACCGATTCAAGTAAACGACACGAGAGGACACCATGAAAGTTCGGCCCTCCATCAAGAAGCTGTGCGAGCACTGCAAAGTGGTCCGGCGCGAAGGCATCAACCGGATCATCTGCAAGAAGAACCCCAAGCACAAGCAGCGTCAGGGTTAAGGAGACACGATGGCACGCATCGCAGGCATTGATCTGCCCATCGGCAAGCGCATCGAGATCGCGCTCACCTACATCTACGGCATCGGCCGCGCCAAGGCGCACAGCATCCTGACCCGCGCGAAGGTCGACTTCGGCACGAAGGTGCGCGACCTGACCGAGGACGAGGTCGGCCGCATCCGCCGCGTCATCACCGCCGAGGAGACCGTGGAGGGCGACCTCCGCAAGAACATCGCCCTCGACATCAAGCGGCTCATGGACATCGGCTGCTACCGCGGCCTGCGCCACCGGAAGGGCCTCCCCGTCCGTGGCCAGCGCACGCATACCAACGCCCGCACCCGCAAGGGCAAGCGGCGCACCGTGGCCGGCAAGAAGAAGTAAGGCGAGGAAACCATGGCAAAGACCCAGACCCGGACCGCCGGCAAGAAGGTGGTCAAGAAGAAGGAAAAGAAGAACGTCCCCCACGGCGTGGCTCACGTCCAGGCGTCCTTCAACAACACCATCATCTCCATCTCCGATCCGATGGGGAACATGCTCTGCTGGGCTTCCAGCGGCAACCAGAACTTCCGCGGCACCCGCAAGGGCACGCCCTTCGCAGCCCAGGTGGCCGCCGGCGTCTGCGCCGAGGCCGCCAAGGAGCAGGGCGTCCGCTCGGTGGACGTCCGCGTCAAGGGCCCCGGTGCGGGCCGTGAGAGCGCCATCCGCGCCCTCAACGCCGCCGGCATCCAGGTGACCAGCATCCGCGACGTCACCCCCATCCCCCACAACGGCTGCCGGCCGCCCAAGCGGCGCCGGGTTTAAGAGAGGAGGAGAGACATGGCACGTTACACAGACGCCGTTTGCCGCCTCTGCCGCCGCGAGGGCATGAAGCTTTATCTCAAGGGCGAGCGCTGCTTCAAGGAGAAGTGCTCCTTCGAGACCCGCAAGGGCAAGATTCCCGGCCAGCACGGCGCGGGGAAGATCAAGAAGCCCACCGGCTACGCCCTGCAGCTCCGCGAGAAGCAGAAGGTGAAGCGCATCTACGGTGTGCTCGAGAAGCAGTTCCGCCACTACTTCGAGAAGGCCGACGCCAAGAAGGGCGTCACCGGCCACAACCTGCTCGGGTTCCTCGAGAGCCGCCTGGACAACGTGGTCTACCGCCTGGGCTTCGCGCCCAGCCGCACCGCCGCGCGCCAGATGGTCATGCACGGCCACGTGCTGGTCAACGGCAAGCGGGTGGACATCCCCTCCTACCAGGTGAAGCCTGGCCAGGCGGTGGAGCTGGGCAAGCGCGCCCGCGAGAACGACGGCGTCAAGACCTCCGTCGAAACCTCCACCGGGCGTGGCATTCCCAAGTGGCTTTCCCTGGACGCCGCCGCCTTCAAGGGCCAGGTGCTCGCCGCGCCGGCCCGCGAGGACATCACCCTGGACATCAACGAGCAGCTGATCGTTGAACTGTATTCCAAGTAAGGGGGCAGGATGCTGAACCTCAGCGATTTCCAGAGGCCGCGATTCGCGGAGGTGACCCCCGGGTCCCTCACGGACTCCTACGGAGAATTCGTGGCCTACCCCTTCGAGCGTGGCTTCGCCACGACCGTGGGGCACAGCCTCCGCCGGGTGCTGCTCAGCAGCATCCAGGGCGCGGCTGTCACCAACGTCCGCATCAAGGGCGTCATGCACGAGTTCACCACCCTTCCGGGCGTCTGGGAGGACATCACCCATGTCCTCCTGAACCTCAAGGAAGTGCCGTTCAAGCTGCACAGCCCCGAGCCCCAGACGGTGACCATCTCCGCCAAGGGTGAGGGCACGGTGACCTCGGCCGCCATCCGCTGCAACCAGAACGTGGAGGTCGTGGATCCCAACATCCACATCGCCACCCTGGGCGAAGAGGGCGAGCTGGAGATCGAGATGGTGGTGCGTCTGGGCCGCGGGTTCGTGACCGCAGACCACAACCACGACGAGAGCCTGGGCCTGGGCTTCATCCCCATGGATGCCAACCACAGCCCCATCATCCGCGTGAACTACATCGTCGAACCCGCCCGCGTGGGCCAGAGCACCGACTACGAGAAGCTCACGCTCCAGGTCTGGACCAACGGCGCCGTCAACCCCAAGGAAGCCGTCTCCGACGCGGCCCTCATCCTGCGCGACCACTTCCTCGTGTTCGCCCGCCAGGACGAGGACTTCACCGAGATGGAGATGGGCGCCGCCACCCTGGGCGCCGAGGCCGCCAACACCTGGCTGGGCAAGTCCGTCGAGGAGCTCGAGCTCTCCGTCCGCGCCAACAACTGCCTCCGCAACGCCAACATCACCACCATCGGCGAGCTGGTCCAGCGGACCGAGGCTGAACTGATGAAAACCAAGAACTTCGGCAAGAAGTCGCTCCAGGAGATCAAGGACGAGCTCGCTCGCATCGGCCTCTCCCTCGGCATGCGGCTCGAGCAGGAAGTGTAAGGAGCCCCCATGCGTCACAACGTTTCCGGCAAGCGCCTGGGCCGCACCACCAACCAGCGCAAGGCCCTCATGAAGAACCTCGCGACCGCCCTGATCCAGAGCGAGCGCATCGAGACCACCCTGGTGAAGGCCAAGGAGCTCCGCAGCTTCGTGGAACCCTTCATCACCCTCGCGAAGACCGATTCGGTCGCCAACCGCCGCCTGGCGATGGCCCGCCTCGGAAGCAAGGACGCCGTGCAGAAGCTCTTCGGCGCCGACTTCCGCAAGCGCTTCGAGAGTCGTCCCGGCGGCTACACCCGCATCCTCAAGATGGCCCATCGCCTCGGCGACGCGGCCGACATGGCCCTCATCGAGTTCGTGGACTACACCCTCCCCGAGCCGAAGGCCGAGGACGCCGAGTAGCATTCCGCCGCAGCCATGGGAACGCCCCGGCCCGCCGGGGCGTTCCCATGTACGGTCTCAGCCCACGGTCCAGGTGCCCTCGCCCTTGTCCTCGGGT
This sequence comes from Geothrix terrae, assembly GCF_022808775.1. GTDB lineage: Bacteria > Acidobacteriota > Holophagae > Holophagales > Holophagaceae > Geothrix > Geothrix terrae. Next base: position 156,082 of record NZ_JAKZLA010000007.1, on the reverse strand, counting down.
TCGTCCTTGAAGTCGAATTTCCGTAAGCGCCGGGCCCGCACCACCGTCACGGTGCAAGGCGCCTGCGCGGCCACCTGGCTGGACACGCTGCCCAGGAGCGTTCGCCGCAGGGAGCTGGCGCGGGCGCCGATGACCACGTGATCCACGTGGTTGGCGTTCACGTACTGGAGGATGGCTCCCGCGGGGTCCGGCGACTGCAGGACGTGGAAGCTGATTCGTCCCTCCTCGAGGCCCAGGGGCTCGGCCCAGTGGCGCAGCTCCACGAGCCGCTGCAGGTGGCGGTTCCGGCCTTCGGCGTCCACCTGCTCGTCCAGGGTGATGCGCCCCAGCTTGAACACGTTCAGGCAGGCCACCCGCGCGCCGGGGAGGGCGGGGAGCATGTGGGCCACCATGCTGCGCAGGATTCCGGCGATGGGGGCGGCCTCGGGGGAGAGATCGATGGCCACGGCGAGGATCGGCGCATCGCCGTCGTTCCGGCTGGGGGTCTTCCCGCCGGGGAGGACCAGCTCGCGGTCGGCGAAGCGGCGCCGGAGCACGGTGGTGAAAGGATCCTGCCGGAGCTTCTCCGAGCGGGCCGTGAGCTTCACCTGGTCCGGATGGCGAAGGGCCAGGGCCAGGTGGGCCGCGGTGGGATACCGCCAGGCCGGGTGCACCTCCAGGCAGCGCAGGATGATCTCCTGGAGCCAGGGCGGGCAGTCCGGGCGGAGCCGGCGGGGCGGCACCGGATCGCGCCAGATCCGACGCTTCAGGCCGGACAGGCGCTGGGGGTCGCCGAAGGGCCGCACGCCCGTGACGAAGAAGTACAGGAGCACCCCCAAGGCGAACTGATCGCTGCGGGGGTCCCGGCGCAGGCCGAGCACCTGCTCCGGGGCCATGTAGGGTGCCGTGCCGTAGGGAAGGCGGAACTCCTCGCCCATCAGGTCGGGCAGCTCCTCGTGGTGGGAGAGTCCATAGTCGATGAGCACCATCTCCCCGGTGGGCCGTGTGAGGAGGTTGGAGGGCTTCACGTCCAGGTGGACCACCCGCTGGCGATGCAAGTCGTCCAGGGCCGTGGCGATGCGGGCGCCCAGGGCGGCCACATCCATGGCGGGCAGGGGCAGCAGGGGCAGCAGGGGTAGCAGGCTGGGACCGGGGATCCGCTCCATGACCAGGTAGGGCTGGAAGCCGGTGGAGCCCGTGGCGATGAACCGGGGCACATGCGGGCCCGACAGCCGGGGAAGGATCATCTGCTCCATCTCGAAGCCGACGATGGCGGCGGGATCCGTGCCCTCCGAAAGCACGGGCGCCTTGACCAGCAAGGGGAAGTCGAATCCGGGATGGGACGCGGCCCAGAGCGAGGCCATGCCACCCCGGTGGATCCGCTCCCCGACGAGGAAGCCATCAAGGTTGGTCCCAGGTGCGATGGCCGTCTGCGGCATGGTCAGAGCCCTTTCCGGAGGCGGGCCGCGAGGGCGCGCGGGAGGCCGGCTTGCAGGATGGAGGTCGCGGCGGCTTGGATGTCGTAGGCCACCCTGAAATGGGTGAGCTCGGAGGAGGCCGTGTCCAGCATGGCGTAGGCCGCCCCCGGATGGCCGTCGCGGGGTTGGCCCACCGAGCCGATCACGGTCAGCCAGCGGCGGTGGATCAGCAGGGGGATGGGCACGGCGGGGACGGGCTTGAAGGAGACCAATTGCCCCGTGGCGGTGATGCCGTGCAGGGCGGGAACATGCGTGTGGCCGCAGAAGACCATCTGGGCCCGGCTCGCTTCCAGCGCCCGGCGGGCGTCGCGGCCCTCGCGGATGTAGAGCCACGGCGGGTAGGTCTGGGGGCTGGCGTGCACGTAGAGGCGCGGACCGTCCTCGAAGCGCATGGGCAGGCTGGCCAGGAACTCGCGGGCCTCCGGGCCGAGCTGGCCGCGGGTCCAGGCCATGGCGGTCTCGGCGTCGGAAGTCATCGACTCCCGATCCTCTGCCACGGCCTGATCATGGTTGCCCGCCACCGCGATGGCGCCCCGGCTCACCTCGGCCTGGATGCGCTCCACCACGTCGTTCGGCTGGGCGCCGTAGCCCACATAGTCGCCGAGGAAGACGAGCCGCTCCGCGCCCCGTGCCTGGGCATGCTCCAGGCAGGCCTCCAGCGCGAGCCGGTTGGCATGGATATCCGCCAGGAGGGCGATGCGCATGGGGGCATCCGGAAGGGGTGGAGGGTCAGAGACCATGATAGGGGCTCGAGCGCGCCGGAGTCCGGTTCTCTCGCCCCGAGAACCCATGTCCCCGCGCGGAGGCGCGGAATCTGACAACCCCTGTCGGCAGGGTCGCGAATGGCGCCTTCCCGCGGCCGGCATCCGGCCCGAAGGCGATCACAAGGTCGCTTTAGAGCGAGACTTGCGGCAAATTTTCCCGCCCCAAAAAAAATGGGTCTCCGGACATGGACTTGCTTGACCGGGAGGAAAGGAGTGCGTTAGCTAGTGATCAGCCAACCCAATCCAAACCTGTTCCGCGGGGCATGTCCACCGCGAACCCCATAACGATCCGTCGCATTCAGCCTGGAGCCATCCGGGCGTACTCAGACCACCATCCCGGCTCAGCCGGCCTCACGAAGGGGGATTTCGAAAGGTTCCGCACCTGAGCTGCCATCCGGCTCGACCACGAGAAGGACCACTGAACGCCCAGCTTCAACCGAAGGAACATTCAAGGAGGCAACACGACATGGCAATCGTAACCGAGCAAATCGCCACCAAGACCCCGCTCACCAAAGAAGAACGCATGGTGATCGTCGCCTCGTCCGTGGGGACGGTGTTCGAGTGGTACGACTTCTACCTCTACGCCACGCTGGCGCCGTTCTTCGCCCACCTGTTCTTCCCCAAGGGGAACGACACGGCCGCCCTGCTGTCCGCGTTCGCCGCGTACGCCGCGGGCTTCCTGGTCCGCCCCTTCGGCGCCCTGGTGTTCGGGCGCATCGGCGACCTCATCGGGCGCAAGTACACCTTCCTCGTGACCATCATGGTCATGGGCCTCTCCACCTTCGGCGTGGGCCTCCTGCCCACCTTCGAGACGGTGGGTTGGCTGGCGCCCATCATCATGGTGACGCTGCGCCTCCTGCAGGGCCTGGCCCTCGGCGGTGAGTACGGCGGCGCCGCGACCTACGTGGCGGAGCACTCCGCCCATGACCGGCGCGGCTACAACACGAGCTGGATCCAGACCACGGCCACCGTGGGCTTCTTCCTCTGCCTCGGCATCATCATGGCCTGCCGCGGCACCATGACCAAGGAGGCCTTCGCCAATTGGGGCTGGCGCATCCCGTTCCTGGTGTCCATCTTCCTGCTCGGCGTGTCCGTCTGGATCCGCCTGAAGCTGCACGAGTCGCCCATCTTCACCAAGATGAAGGCCGAGGGGAAGACCTCCAAGGCTCCCCTCAGCGACAGCTTCCTGAAGTACCCCAACAACAAGTACGCGCTGCTCGCCCTCCTCGGCGCCACCGCGGGCCAGGGCGTGGTGTGGTACACCGGCCAGTTCTACGCGCTCTTCTTCATGCAGATCACGCTGAAGCTGGATTACCAGACCACCTACATGCTCATCGGCGCCTCCCTGCTGCTGGGCACGCCCTTCTTCATCTTCTTCGGCTGGCTGTCGGACAAGATCGGCCGCCTGAAGATCATCCTGGCGGGCTGCCTCATCGCCGCCGTCACCTTCTTCCCCCTGTTCAAGCAGCTGACCCACTACGTGAACCCCGCCCTGGAGACCTTCCAGAACAGCACCGTGATCACGGTGGCCGGCAATCCCAAGGACGAAACCTTCAACCTCTTCGTCGGCCCCTGGAGCAAGTTCACGGAGCTGGACCGCGTGAACGACTTCTTCGGCAAGCAGGGCCTCAACTTCACCAAGGTGGCGCCCGAGGCCGGCAAGATGGTGGTCGCCACGATCCAGGGCAGGAACACCGCCACGGGCCAGGTCACCACCACCCGAGTGGAAGGCTGGAACGCGGCCTCGGAAGGCGCCCTCAAGAAGGCCCTGAACGACCTCGGCTATCCCAAGGAAGCCGACAAGTCCAAGGTCAACTACCCCATGACCCTCCTGATCCTGTTCGTCTTCCTCATCTACGTGACCATGGTCTACGGGCCCATCGCCGCCTTCCTGGTGGAGCTCTTCCCCACGAACATCCGCTACACCTCCATGTCGCTGCCCTATCACATCGGCAACGGCTGGTTCGGCGGCATGCTGCCCCTCATCGCGACGGCCATCGTGGCCCTGAAGGGCAACATCTACTTCGGGCTCTGGTATCCCGTCATCGTGGCCCTCATGACCGTGGTGATCGGGGCCCTCTTCCTGAAGGAGACCAAGGACCGCGACATCACCACCTACCAGCATTGATCGGACTTCCCGGCGGCCGGGCCGCCGGGAAGGCAGAAGGGGTCGGGCGGAGGGGACTTCGCCCGACCCCACCGCTTGGGTTCTGGGCACCGGACTGGAGGCTCTACCCGAGGTAACGAGTGCTGGACAAGGGGCAGAGCGGGCCGGAGAATGATCGCCTCCTCCCCCCTTCCAACGTCTTTCACAGCCTGACGGACCTGCGTGGAGATCCAGGCCTCCACCGGCATCCACACGCTCCTCCGCCATTTCCCGCCTTCATCTCACCCTCTGGCACGGAGCCGACCCATGTCCGAAGACCTCTACCCCGTGAAGCCCCACATCCGGGAGCGGGCCCACATCAAGACCATGGAGGAGTACCACCGCCTGTACCGACTGTCCCTGGACAACCCGGAGTGGTTCTGGGGGGAACAGGCCAAGTCCCTCACCTGGTTCCATCCCTGGCAGTCCGTCTTCGACGCGGACTACAACGAGGTGGACTTCTCCTGGTTCCTGGGCGGGCGCCTCAACGCCTGCTTCAACTGCGTGGATCGCCACCTGCCCCACCTGGGCGACAAGGACGCCATCATCTGGGCCCAGGACGAGCCCGGCGTCTATACCCACATCACCTACCGCGACCTCAAGCACCACGTGGCCCGCGTGGCGAACGTCCTCCTCTCCCATGGCGTGAAGAAGGGCGACCGGGTCTGCGTCTACATGACGATGATTCCCGAGCTGGTCTACACCATGCTCGCCTGCGCCCGCATCGGCGCGGTGCACTCCGTGGTCTTCGGCGGCTTCTCGGCCGAGTCCCTGCGGGATCGCATCGTGGATGCCCGCTGCAAGGTCGTGGTGACTGCCAACGAGGGCCTGCGCGGCGGCAAGAAAGTGCCCCTCAAGAAGACCGTGGATCGCGCCATCGAGGGCATGTCCCTGGTGGAGACGGTCCTGGTGGCCCGGCGCACGGACAGCGACGTGCCCATGCAGCCCGGCCGGGACCTGTGGCTGGACGAAGAGGCCGCGCGGCAGCGCTCCACCTGCACCAACGAGTGGATGGGCGCCGAGGATCCCCTCTTCATCCTCTACACGTCGGGCAGCACCGGGAAGCCCAAGGGCCTGCTGCACACCACCGGCGGCTACCTCACCTACGCGGCCTTCACCCACAAGCTGGTCTTCGACTACCACCCCGACGACATCTACCTGTGCGCCGCCGACATCGGCTGGGTCACGGGGCACAGCTACATCGTCTACGGCCCCCTGGCCAACGGCGCCACCACGGTGATCTTCGAGTCCACGCCGCTCTACCCGGATGCGGGCCGCTACTGGCAGGTGGTGGACGACCTGGGCGTGAACATCCTCTACACGGCCCCCACGGCCCTGCGCGCCCTGGCCCAGGCGGGCGACAGCTGGATCCACAAGTACAGCCGCAAGTCGCTGCGCATCCTCGGCACCGTGGGCGAGCCCATCAACCCCGAGGTCTGGCGCTGGTACCACGATGTGGTGGGTGAAGGCCGCTGCACGGTGGTGGACACCTGGTGGCAGACCGAGACCGGCGGCATCCTCATCACCCCCCTTCCGGGCGTGACCCCCACCAAGCCCGGCTCGGCGACCCTGCCTTTCTTCGGCGTGAAGCCCGTCATCGTGGATCCCTCCACGGGCGTGCCCATCGAGGGCAACGGCGTGGAGGGGGCCCTCTGCCTGGGCGCCCCCTGGCCAGGCCAGGCCCGGACGGTCCACGGCGACCACAAGCGGTTCCGCGAGACCTACTTCACCCAGTACCCGGGCTACTACTTCACCGGGGACGGCGCCCGGCGCGATGAGGACGGCTACTACTGGATCACCGGCCGCATCGACGACGTGATCAACGTGAGCGGCCACCGCCTCGGCACCGCCGAGGTGGAGAGCGCGCTCGTGGCCCACGAGGCCGTGGCGGAAGCCGCGGTGGTGGGCTACCCGCATCCCATCAAGGGGCAGGGCATCTACTGCTACGTGCTGCTCAACAGCGGGTTCGCCGACAACCAGCAGCTCGTCGGCGCCCTCAAGGAGCAGGTGCGGCAGGTCATCGGCGCCTTCGCCGCGCCCGACGTCATCCACATCGCCTCGGGCCTGCCCAAGACCCGCAGCGGCAAGATCATGCGGCGCATCCTCCGCAAGATCGCCTCCAGCGAATACGACGGCATGGGCGACATCTCCACCCTGGCGGAACCGGACGTGGTCAGCCGGCTCGTGGAGGAGCACCAGAAGAGCAACGCCTGATACCGTCCGGGGGTTCCGCGCTCCGCTTCGCTGCGCGCACACCCCCGGGCCCCCGCGAAGAAGCCCGGCAGAGCCGGGCTTCTTCTTTCCCACAACAGGGAGACGGGTGTTCAGGCCTCTACAACGGCAGGTCCCGCACGAAGGCGCGCACCAGCGCCTCGAAGCGGCCAGCGGCGGCGGCTCCGGCCTCCAGCACTTCCTGGTGGGTGAGGGGCTGGGGCAGGAGGCCGGCGGCCATGTTGCAGAGGCAGGAGATTCCGGCCACGCGCATGCCCTCGTGCCGGGCCACGATGGCCTCGGGCACAGTGCTCATGCCCACGGCGTCGGCGCCCATCACCCGGAAGGCCCGGATTTCGGCGGGCGTTTCGTAGCTGGGGCCCGTCAGGCCCAGGTACACGCCCTCGCGCAAGGTCTGGCCCAGGCCCGTGGCGCAGGCCCTGAGATGGGTCCGGAAGGCCGAGTCGTAGACCGCCGTCATGTCAGGGAAGCGCGGGCCGGGCTCCACGTTGGGGCCGATGAGGGGGTTGGTGCCGAAGAGGTTGATGTGGTCCGTGAGGGCCATCAGCTCCCCCACGCCGAAGGCCGGGTTGAGGGCCCCGGCCGCGTTCGTCAGCAGCACGGCCTTCACGCCGAGGCGCCCGTAGAGGCGCATGGGCGTGACGACGAGCGGCATGGGATGGCCCTCGTAGAAGTGGAAGCGCCCCGCCTGCAGGACGATCTTCCGGCCTTCGAACTCGCAGAAGACCAGCTTGCCGCCGTGGCCGGCCACGGTGGGGGCCGGGAAGCCCGGAAGGTCCGTGAAGGGGACGGCCACGCCGGCCTTCGCCTCGGGGCTTTCCGCCAGGGCGCCCAGGCCCGAACCCAGGACGATGGCGAGATCCGGGACGAAGGGCGCCCGGGCCTGCAGGGCCTGGAGGGCGGAAGAGGCGGTCATGGCGTCTCCTGGGCGGAGGACTAGAGGCTGGGCGTGAAGCTCACGGTCACGATCACGTCGGGTTGGATGGCACTCGGGCTCTTCAGCCGCACCCGCACCGGATGGTAGGCCGGAGGGGTCCGGTAGGCGATGAGGGTGACGACGCCCGTGGTGCCGCCGGCGCCGGTGAAGGCGAAGCTCCGGTCGATGAAGGGCAGGTCCAGATCCACCTCGCTCCCGGGCGCCAGGGCCGGGGAGATGCTCACGCCGACCACGTAGCGCCGGTCGGCGCTGACGTTGAAGCCGCTGTAGAACACTTCGCCTTCGGACTGGTTCGGATAGCTGCCCCGGACCTGGACGGCCTTGGCCATGCTGAGGGTGAAGGGGGCCAGCGGGGTGGTGAGGGCGTTGGGATCCGTGCCCCAATTCTCCACGAAGGATGCCAGGGCCCCGGTGGTGGGCCGCGGCCAGGGCACGCCGAAGGGCGTCGTGAGGGCGCTCAAGGTCGAATCCGTGAAGATTGCCGCGAGATCGACCGGCTCGGCCGCGGTCTTGAGCTCCTTGAGGCGGGCGACCTGGGAGTAGATGTTGAGCGGTTCCGAATCCCGGAGGCCGTCGGAGTTCGTCCTGCTGGGGGACAGGAAGAGCCTGGCCGTGGCCATGGGGTCGATCTTGGCCCAATCGGTGGAGGTCCCCGGGCTGGCGAGGCTGTTCGCCTTGAGGATGATCTCCCAGGCCATGGCGCGGAGGGCGGGGGCGGCGTAGGGCGTGAGCTGGGCGGAGGTCAGCCCGCTCAGATCCCGGATGTCGACGACGGGGGCGGCCAGGCCGGTGCCCTGGGTGTCCGCCAGGTAGGGGGACTTCAGGACATCGGCGGCCATGGCCTCGGCCAGGCCTTCGATGCGGGCCATGTCCGGGCTCAGGTCCGCGAGGGCCGCGCCGACGGGGAACAGGGGGGCCCGGGGGATGGAGAAGGTCCGGCCGGATCCGCTGGCATAGAGGGCGCCACGGGCGATCAGGGGCAGGATGACGCCTTCGTCCCAGGCATCGTCGTTGGTCGGGCCACCCTGGATGGATCCGAAATAATGGAAAGACTGGCGAAGGTAGTCGTAGGACAGGGGATAGACAGACTGGTCGAATTCCACGAAGGAGCCGCGGGGTTCCGACACGCCCGGAGCATAGTGGAGGTCGAGGACGGTGCCAGGGGTGGCGGTCCCGAAGGCGTTCCGGAAGCTGGCGATGGTGTCGCCGATGGCGAGGACGCGGCTGCCGGTGCCCGTGGTCCTGCCGGGCAGGCTGGTCTCAAGGACGGGGTTGACCCCTTCGGGAGACATGAGGTAGCCGGAAAACAGGGTCGGATCGACCAGCCACCAGGCATCCGAGAGCCCGACCGTGAAGTTGACGACGCTGTTTCCGGCGGGGAGGGCCGACGGTGTCGGATCTCCCGAGGGGGCGGTGCCGTCCACGGCCTTGCGCATCGCGTAGCGGTAGCGGGTGGCCTGGGGGATGGTGCTGTTGATCCCGGCCGGATCGCCGATCAGGTTCACCGGGGTCCCCCCCCCGTCGAAGGTGCTCAGGAGCTCGACCATCAGGGGCTTGTCCTTGGCCACCGTCACGCTGTAGGCCCCGTTGGCGTCGGTGTAGGTCGAATCGTCCTTGGAGGAGACCTGGATCCAGGAGGTGGACTTGGTCACCCCGTCGGGGTTGAGCTGGTCGTTGCGCTGATAGACCCGGATCTTGGCGTACCGGGCGGGCATCGACTTGAGGTTCGTCGCCACGGTGCTGTCCACCAGTCCCGTGGGCACGCCATTGGCGTCCGTGGCGAGGGGCACGCGAGTGTAGGTGACGGTGCCCGAGACGGTGATGGTGGTGGCGGCGGCACTATCCCCGCCCTTCTTCCCCCCGCAGGCCAGCGCCGAGGCCAGAAGCACGACGGCCCCCAGGGCCCGAAGGGTAGCTCGGTACAACGGCATGACCACCTCAGAACGGCGAAAGGATCAAGTCTAGCATGGCGTCCGCGGCCGGTCCCGCGCCGGGACACGGTGGGGCGCTTCCTTCCAGTGCCGCGGGTGGCGCGGAGGTTCAGAGTACCTGGTGGCGCTCAGCGCTTGGCGCCGGCCCCCAGCAGGGCGTTCTGGGCGGCGAGTTCGGCGGAGACCTCTTCTTCGTCGTTGAGGACCGGCAGGGGATTCTGCTGAACCCCATCGATCTTGAGCTCGAAGTGGAGGTGCGGACCCGTGGCGTTGCCCGTGCGGCCCACCTCGGCGATCTTCTGGCCCCGGCGGACGATGTCGCCCTCATGGACCAGGTTCAGCTGGTGGTGGGCGTAGAGGGTGGCCACGCCGTTCCCGTGATCCACCACCACGAAGTTGCCGTACTGCTTGTGCTTCCCGGCCATCACCACCTGTCCGTCCAGGGCCGCGAACACGGCCGTGCCGGCGGGGGCGTTGAGGTCGATGCCGCGGTGCCGGCCCTTGTAGCGGATCCGCTTCTTGCGCTGGTTCTTCACCCGCACGGTCTTGGTGCGCATCCGGGGGCCCCAGGCGGAGCTGATGGTCCGGGTCTCCACGGGCCAGAGCAGGTCGAGGTGGCCCGGGTCGGCCGGCGTGAAGGTGGGCAGCAGGGCGTTCAGTTCGGCCTCGCTGACCGGCGGCATGACCGGCTGCATGCGGGCCAGGAGCTGGGAGGGGTTGTCCGGAGGCAGGTGCGCCTCGAGGTGGCCCGAGGTCCCGCCGGTCCGGGCTTCGGGAGCCACGGCGCGGACCTGGTAGGGCAGCAGGCGCTCCAGGTGGGGCATGGGCGCCGGGGGCACGACGGCGGGCGCGGGCAGGGCGGCGAGGGCGGGCCGGGGGGTCGCCGGGAGAGGCTGGACGGCCGATTCTTCCGCCTCCGGCGCCGCAGCCCGGGTCTCGGCCCGGGTCTCAGCCTTGGAGGCGCGCACCTTCAGCTTCATGCCCAGGGACAGCTTGGACAGCTTCCGTCCGGGGTTCAGGGCGGTCAGGTCGGCCAGGCTCATGCCATGGGCGCGGGCGATCGCGGCAGCGGTCTCGCCTTTGCGCACGATGTGGACGGCACCATCATCGGCGGGCCTGGAGGAGGTCTTCTTGGAGGTCCGCTTCGGGGCGGCCTGGAGGCCGAGGCTGAGGGACGCGAGAACGAGGGTCAAGACGGCAAGACGCATGAATGAACTCCCGGCTGGAACGGAAAAGCCTGCTTCGCTAGGCCTCCTTGGGGGGGTCGTGACCCCGGTCGACGATGGAATAAGGAACAGTCCAGTCCCCAATCCTACCGGGGTCCTGGAACCTTGCATATGCAAATGTTTTCCAACTGGCGTGGCGGGCTCAGGGCGCCCAGGGGCACCCTTCCCAGGGCAGGGTCACGGTGCCCCGCCGCCCCCCCTCTTTGCGGAGGAGGCGGGCCGGCCCGAGGGCCATGCCGTGGCTCACGGCCTTGAGCATGTCGTAGAGCACCAGCAGGCCCACGGTCACGCCGGCCAGGGCCTCCATCTCGATGCCCGTGCGCCCCTCGCAGCTCACGGCCACCCGGAGCCAGGCCCGCCGGGTGGCGGGGTCCCAGTGGTGGACGACGTCCACGGCCTCGATGGCCAGGGGGTGGGCCAGGGGGATCAGGTCCGAGGCGCGCTTCACGCCGCCCACGGCGCCGATCCGCGCCACGGACCAGGGATCGCCCTTGGGGCCGCCGCCCTTCGACAGCGCCTCGGCGGCGGGGGCGTCCAGCTCCAGGTAGCCCGCGGCCACGGCGAGGCGCCGCGTCACGGCCTTCGCGGAGACGTCCACCATCTTGGGGCGGCCTTCGGGATCGAGGTGTGTCAGCTCGGCCATGTCGGCTCCTGGGTTGGGGATGGCCTCGATCTCAGGCTTAGCCTGAGATCGAGGCGGGGGGCTCCGGGGGGGACATCGCGAGCGAGGCGAGCAGGCGGTCCCCCCCGGATCATAGATAGGCCAGGAGAATGTCCCGGAGCGCGGCCGTGTCCGGCGCGTAGGCCAGGGGGCCGCAGGCGGCCAGGGCCTCCTGGGAGTAGAAGCCGTGGCCCACGGCCAGGCTGGGCACCCCGGCATCCCGGGCCATGTCCAGGTCGAAGGGGGTGTCGCCCACCATGAGGATCTCCTCCGGGGCCAGGCCGGTCAGGGCCTGCATCTTCTCCAGGCTCTCGGGGTGGGGCTTGCCGTGGGTGACCTCATCGGGGGTGATGATGGGGTCGAAGTAGGCCTCCCAGCCCCACCGGGCCATCTGGCGCAGCAGGGGGACCCGGCGCTTGGAGGTGGCCACCGCCATGCGCTGGCCGCGCCCCCGCAGCTCCTCGAGCAGCTCGGGGATGCCCTCGAAGGGCTGCATCAGGTGCTCGTGCTCCGCATGGCCGAAGCTGCGGTAGGCCTTGAGCACCGTGTCGTAGTCCAGGCCCAGGGGGCCGAAGGTGTTCCGGATGCCCGCCTCCACCGGCAGGCCCACGTACTTGAGCCACTCGTCCATGACCGAGCGCGGTTGGCCCAGAGCGTCCAGGGCGTGGGCCATGCCCGCCTCGATGAGGGGGCGGCTGTCCACCAGCGTGCCGTCGAAGTCCCAGGCGATGAGTTTCAAAGAGGCCTCCCGGCCTCCATGATGGCAGACCGCGCGGTGGGGCTCCGCCCTCCGGATCAGGCCGAAGGCAGGTGCAGCGCCCGGATGAAGGTGGCCTCCGTGGCCTGCTGGAGCTGGGCGATCACGGCGGGCGGCACGGGCGAATCCACCGAGAGCACCACCATGGCCTCGCCCTTCTTCTCGCGGCGGCCCAGGTTCATGAAGGCGATGTTGACGTCGTGCTGGCCCAGCACCGTGCCGATCCTGCCGATCATGCCCGGGCGGTCCTGGTAGCTCAGCAGCAGCATGTGCTCCTCGGGCATGAAGTCCATGGCGTAGTCCCGCAGGCGGACGATGCGGGGGGTGCCTTCGAAGAGGGTGCCGGACAGCACGCGGGTCTTCCCGCTGCCCTCCAGCGTGAGGGTGACCAGGTTGGAGAAGGCGCCGCCTTCGGTGGACTTGCGCTCTTCCACCACCAGGCCCATGCGCTCGGCCACCAGGTTGGCGTTGACCATGTTCACGGGTTGGTCCGTGGCCCGGCCCAGCAGGGCGGCCAGGCCGCTCACGGTGAGGGGCGAGCAGTCGTGGTGGGCGATGGCGCCGGAGAAGCCGAAGGTGACGCGGTCCAGGCTGCCCTTCACCAGCTGGAGGCCGAACTCGCTGAGCACGGCCATGAGCTTGAAGTAGGGCCGCATCTGGTCCATGACCGCCGGATCGAAGCGGGGCAGGTTCACGGCGTTCTCCAGGGGGACCCGGTCCAGGTAGCTGAGGATCTCGCGGGACACGTCGATGGCCACATTCACCTGGGCCTCCTGGGTGTTGGCGCCCAGGTGGGGGGTGACCACCACCCGCTCGTGGCCGATGAGGCGCTTGAGCAGCTCGGACTTGGGGGGCTCCTCGGACCAGACGTCCACGGCGGCCAGGGCCACTTTGCCGGCATCGAGGGCCGCCAGAAGCGCGGGCTCGTCCAGGATGCCGCCCCGGGCCACGTTGAGCAGGATGACGCCCTCCTTCATCAGGGCCAGCTGGTCGGGGCCGATCATGCCGCGGGTCTCGTCGTTCAGGGGCGTGTGCACCGTGAGGATGTCGCAGGTGCGGCACAGCTCGTCCAGGTCCACCAGGCGCACACCCAGGTCCTGGGCCCGCTTGGCGCTGATGTAGGGATCGCAGCCCAGCACCTCGCACTCGAAGGCCTTGAGCCGCGTGGCCACACGGCCGCCCACCTTGCCGAGGCCGATGACGCCGGCGGTCTTGCCCTTCAGCTCCACGCCCGTGAACTTCGCCCGCTTCCACTCCCCGGCCTTGAGGCTGGCGTCCGCGGCCGGCACGTGGCGGCAGGCGGACAGCAGCAGGGCCAGGGTGTGCTCCGCGGCGCTGTTGGTGTTGCCGAAGGGCGCGTTCACCACGATGACGCCCTTGGAGCTGGCGTAGTCCACGTCCACGTTGTCGATGCCCACGCCGGCCCGGGCCACGATCTTCAGGTTCGTGGCGGCGTCCAGCAGGGCCTTGTCCACCGTGGTGCCGCTGCGGGTGATGATGGCGTCGTACCCGCCGATGCAGGCGTGCAGCGCCTCCCGGGACAGCCCCAGCTTCACGTCGAGGGTGACCCGCGGGTCCCGCTGGAGCAGGGCTAGGCCTTCGCCGGTCACCTCGTCGGTCACGATGATCTTCATGGGGCCCCCGGTCGGATCCTGATGCTGCGCCGCAGTGGGAATCCACCAGGGTACCGGCGAAAGGCTTTCAAGACAAGGATTCCGCCGCCTACTCCCGGTAGGGACTGATCAGACCTCCTGGTCCGGCAGCAGCTCCGGGTCCGTCCCGAACACGCCCTCCCACCGGGCCACCACCACGCTGGCCAGTCCGTTGCCGATGACGTTCACCGTGGTGCGGGCCATGTCCATGATCTCGTCCACGGCCAGCAGCATGGCGATGCCCGCTTCGCCCGGCAGGCCGAAGCTGCCGCAGGTGGCGGCGATGATCACCAGCGTCGCCCGGGGCACGCCCGCCACGCCCTTGCTGGTGAGCATGAAGGTGAACACCATCAGCAACTGCTGGCCCAGGCTCATGTGGATGCCCGCGGCTTGGGCGATGGTGAGGCTGGCCAGCACCAGGTAGAGGGTGGAGCCGTCCAGGTTGAAGCTGTAGCCCGTGGGGATGACGAAGCTGGCCACCTGGCGCGGCACGCCGAAGCGCACCACCTCTTCCAGCAGCTTGGGCAGCGCGGCCTCGCTGCTGGCGGTGCTGAAGGCCGTCAGGGCCGGATCCTTGATGGCCTTCACGAAGCCCAGGACGCGGATGCCCGCCAGCCAGGCCACGGGCACGAACACCAGGACGAACAGCAGGGTCAGGGCCAGGTAGAGGCTGCCCACCAGGAGGCTGTACTGCTTGAGCAGGTGGAAGACGGCGGGCCAGCCCTTGATGACCGCGCCGTTCACCGCGTGCCCCGCGGCCATGTGGCTCACGTTGTAGGCCATGGCGCCGAAGACGCCCAGGGGCGTGAGGGTCATGACGAAGTCCGTGTACTTGAACATGGTCTGGGCCACGCCATCGAAGAAGGCCAGCACGGGCTGTCCGCGCTCGCCCACCTTCGTGAGGGCGATGCCGAAGATCGTCGCGAAGATCACCACCGGCAGGATGTCCGCGTCCGCCGCGTGCTGGATGAGGTTCGACGGGAACATGTGGAGGGCGATCTCCCAGCCCGTTTTCGCCTTGGCGGTGGCCACCGCCGCGTGGGCGCCCATGTCCATGGGCAGGTGGGCCCCGGGCTTCAGCCAGTTGGCCACAAAGAGGCCGATGAACAGGGCCAGGGTGGTGATCACCTCGAAATAGATGAGGGCCTTGGCGCCCATGCGGCCCACGGCCCGGATGTCGCCGGTCTGGGCGATGCCCACGATGATGGTGGAGACCAGCAGCGGGACGATGAGGCCCTTGATGAGGCTGATGAAGGCCTTGGAGAGGAACCGGAAGGTGTCGTAGGCCCAGGGGTACTGGTCCTGGGGCAGGGAGCCGCCCAGGAGCACGCCCAGGATCAGGCCCATGAAGATCCAGAAGGTGCTGGAGCGGTACCAGGGGCGCTTCGGCGTCACAGAAACCTCACGAGGGAATCGCCCAGTTTGGCATGGGGTTCCTGTGACAGTCCTCCGGTAGAATTGAGCTTCCTTTTGGAGTCTATGGAATGAACCCATCCAAGCGTTGGAACCTGCTCAACACGCTCTTCCTCACGGGCACCCTGGCCCTGGCCGTGGCGCTGGTGCCCTGGCGGCTGGCCACCTCCGGCCTGCGGTGGAGCGAAGGGCTGGTCTTCCTCGCCATGATCTTCGCCGTGGGCACCGCCATCAGCGGCGGCTACCACCGGCTCTTCAGCCACCGGGCCTACAAGGCCTCCTGGCCCGTGCGCTTCCTCTTCCTCTGCTTCGGCGCCGCGGCCTTCGAGAACTCGGTCCTCAAGTGGTCCAGCGACCACCGGGTGCACCACCAGCACGTGGACACCGAGCAGGATCCCTACCAGATCGGCAAGGGCTTCTGGTACGCCCACTGGACCTGGGTCATGGAGGCCAAGGGCCTGGCCCTGGCCGGCGTGGCCGACCTGGAGAAGGATCCCCTCGTGCGCTGGCAGCACCGGCACCACTTCCTCATCGGGGCGGTGGTGGCCTGCATCCCCCTCGTGATCGGCCTGGCCACGGGCAACGTTCTGGGCCACCTGGTCTTCGGCGTGGTGCTGCGCATCGTGGTGACGCACCACACCACCTTCTTCATCAACAGCGCCGCCCACATGTTCGGCAGCCGCCCCTACACGGACGCGAACACGGCCCGCGACAACTGGATCCTGGCGCCCCTCACCTACGGCGAGGGCTACCACAACTTCCACCACCTCTGGCAGTGGGACTACCGCAACGGCGCCCTCTGGTACCAGTGGGACACCACCAAGTGGCTGCTGAACGTCCTGGGCTGGATGGGCCTCGTGGGCCAGTTCCGGCGGGTGCCCGCCGCGGCCATGACCCGGGCCCGCCTCCACATGGAGGAGAAGCGCCTGCGCGAGCGCCTGGCCCTGGCCAGCCCCGGCAGCGCCCACCCCATGCGGGACCGCCTGGAGGCCGCCCGCCTGAAGCTGGACACGGCCCTGGCCGCCCTGCATGACCGGCACGAAGCCTGGCAGGCGAAGCAGGCCGAGTGGCGGGCCAAGGGCCTAGCGAAGGGCCAAGCCAAAGCCGAGGCCTGGCGCGAGGCCAAGGCCGAGTGGAAGGCCGCCCTGGCCCTGCACCGCGCCGAGCTCCGCAGCGCCTGGGCCGAGTGGAAGGCCGCCCGCCTGGAAGTGCGGTCTGCGCTGGTGTACGCCTAGGGCCGACCCGGCCCGGGCAATATGGGATCATGGGGTTCCGCCACGGAACCCCGTTCTTTGGAGCGCAGCATGGCTTCCTTCGACCTCATCGTCATCGGCTCCGGCCCCGGCGGCTACATCGCCGCCATCCGCGGCGCCCAGCTGGGCCTCAACACGGCCCTGGTGGAGAAGGATGCGGGCCTGGGGGGCACCTGCCTCCACCGCGGCTGCATCCCCGCCAAGACCTGGCTGGAGAGCGCCCACCGCTTCGAGCAGATGCAGGTGGCCGACGACTACGGCATTGACGGCGTGGACGCCAAGAGCCTGAAGGCCAACCTCGCCACCATCGTCAAGCGCAAGGGCCGCATCGTCCTGAAGAACGCCAAGGGCATCGAGTTCCTCATGAAGAAGAACAAGGTGACCGTGCTGAAGGGCTTCGGCAAGCTGCTGGGCGGCGGGCGCGTGGACGTGGCCGGCGAAGTGCACGAGGCCAAGCGCATCATCCTGGCCACGGGCTCGGCCCCCAAGCCCATCCCCGGCCTGGAGACGGATGGCATTCGCGTGCTCAACAGCGACCACATCCTGGACCTCACCGAGTTGCCGAGCCACCTGGTGATCCTGGGCGCCGGCGCCATCGGCGTGGAGTTCGCCTCCGTGTTCAGCCGCCTGGGCTCCAAGGTGACCCTGGTGGAGTTCATGGACACCATCCTGCCCCTGGAGGACGAGGAGATCGGCCTGGAGCTGGCCAAGATCTTCAAGAAGACCTACAAGATGGACGTGCGCACCAAGACCAAGATCACCCGCATCGAGAAGCGGGACGACGGCGTGGCGTGCTTCCTCGAAGGCGAGACCCCCGGCGAGGTGGTGGGCAGCCACCTGCTGGTGGCCGTGGGCCGCGCGCCCATGGTGGAGGGCATCGGCCTGGAGGCCACCAAGGCCCAGGTGGACCGCGGCTGCGTCCTCATCGACAAGTTCATGCAGACCGGCGAGCCCGGCCTCTACGCCATCGGCGACATCGTGCGCACCCCCTGGCTGGCGCATGTGGCCAGCGACGAGGGCATCGTGGCCGCCGAGCACGCGGCGCAAAGCCTGGGCAAGGACGTGCATCCCCACCCCGTGCGCTACGACCGCTTCCCCGCCTGCACCTACTGCGATCCCGAGGTGGGCACCATCGGCCTCAACGAGAAGGCCGCCCGGGCCAAGGGCTACGACGTGCAGGTGGGCACCTTCCCCTTCGCGCCCATGGCCAAGGCCAACATCGTGGGCGAGCCCCACGGCTTCATCAAGATCGTGGCCGACAAGCAGTACGGCGAGATCCTCGGCATCCACATCCTCGGCCCCAAGGCCACCGAGCTCGTGGCCTCCAGCGTGGCCCTCATGGGCGGCGAGTTCACCGTGGACGAGCTCATCAACACCATGTATCCCCACCCCAGCCTGAACGAGGTCTTCCCCGAGGCGGCCAGGGCGGTGTACGGGCGGGCGTTGAATATGTAGGTTGGGAATCGCGCCCGGTTAGGGCGCGGAGAGATGCCAAAAACCGCCCGAATGGGCGGTTTTTGGCATATTGGGAGGCAATGGAAGTAATGAAAGAGGCTGACTGGGCTTCCCATTAGCCGAATATTGAGTAAAAAGAAATCGAGAGATTTGAGAAATTCGATGCTAGCAGCAATATAGCAGTAGCTGATTACTTAAATAAATTTATTAACCGTATGATGCTATTCGTTATATTGAATTTTATATCCATCACATGATTTTTCGCCATTTTTTATAATAGGGATTTTTTTAAAACTAACTACAGCCTTTTCACCCGGCTTTACTTTTGGCCACATTCCATGTGCCATTTCATCAAGGTATATTTCGTTTTCCCCTCCACAGAGTTTGCTGGCATAGAATACGGATTTGCCAAAAACTTTTGGAACAAGAAAATTTTCAATTCCTACCATACGAACGATGCCTTGACTTCTAGCTATACCAATTCCAACTGAAAGGGGCGGTAAATTGTAATAGTGTTTAATAAGTGGATTAATTATATCGACGACACACTCAACAATTTTTTCTGCTGAGTGGTGCGCATCATATATAACGCTGCTTTCAGTGCCCTTTTTAACTCTATATGCCGCGAGAACACCATCTCCAAGATATTCTAATGTTTTACCCTTTCCGAAGGATATGGTTTTTGCCATCGCTGGCAGCAAAATGGATGTTTCTATAAATAGCCGTTTTAGTCCGGTTGCACCTTGCGTTGCGTCGGAACAAGCTGTTGTGAGATGCTTCGTTGAGTTTCGCATATCGGCCATAAGAATGACAAAGTCGTCAACTACGTTGATATCCTCTTCGATTTCTTCGTATCCAGGAATCTGAGTAATGGCTTTTGCGAACTTTCTTAAAGAACCATCTTCTGCTAGTTCCATAATATCTGGCACCACCTGTTGCCAAATGTCTTCCGCTTCAGATATTTTTTCTTCAATAAACCGCTTAAGGGTGTCAAGTTCTTTCTGAGGCATTCGTTTTTTCATGGTTTAATCCAAGCAATGATGATGGCGTACATTACAAAACCTAAAAAACCAATAATTAACCATACAAGACTCAATATAGATGCTATTCTGTGATATTGCATCTTGAAATCGCGAATTATAGAAATTTTGAGCAATTCGAATGCTAGTTCATGTTCAATTTTTGAATCATCGTCTGGTAGATCTTTAATGAATCGCTCAAGGCTGTATGATTTTTTGTTTTTGCTTTGTTGTATGTATGTGGTTGGGTTTAAAAAATAAGTACTTTTGGGTGAAGGTTCAGGCATTTCAATATTGATTTTCTGCCCGTGACGCGCGAATAGGCACCATGTTGATGATAGTATAGCAAACAGCCATGTTAAAATAAATATTACAACAATAATTATAAATAAAATAGGTCCAATATATTTTGTTATGGTGGATGAAAATTTATATGCCCCAAGAAGCATTGGAATCGGAGCAATTTGAAGAGCGATCATGGTGTTAATTTTACTGTCAATACCACGAATTGCGTTTTGATTGTCTTGTATAGATAGGTTTAAAAAATCATTTTTTCCCATAATCTCATTGCTCCGTAGTTTGATCTATTACTTGCGTTGTTGTGGTTGAATGGCCATATCAAAATCGTGTAATCAGAATCTGGATGTCAAGATTAAGAGCACATGGAAATTATATATTCCAAAACCATAAAACTGTAACTAGTGAGTGGGTGTTAGAATGAACGGTGTGAGCGGTCCGCTTAAGAAGTCCAAATAGAGACGACCTGTACGCTCGGTGCACTGAAAGAACCTTGTTCCAACTTATGAAGACATACTGATCCTGTATCTTCAAGAAAATCCCCCGAACGGGTGAAATCAAGCCCCGAACGGTAGGTCGGACCGAGCCCAGGTTCACGCCCCGTACTCCCCCTTCAGCAGCCTCGCCCTCAGCTCCGCCGGCAGGCGCCCGGCCTTGCGGTCCTGGGTGAGCATGGCTTTGTAGCGGCGGTTCTGGAGGAGGTCGGCGGCGGGGACGCCCCGGGCCTCGGCGTCCTTGAGGGTGGCGAGGAAGCCTTCCAGGTCCTTGGCGCGGTACTGGACCACCAGCAGGAGAGCCAGGGCGTCGGGGTCCACGCGCTGGCCGGGCGGGGCCTGGGCCAGCACGTCGCGGATGATGCGCAGGGCGCTGAGGGGGTCGCTGTCCACCAGGGCCTCGGCCCCCTTGAGGGCGGCGTCGTCCAGGGCGGCGTTCCTCGGCGGGGCCGGGCGCAGGGCCCACCAGGCCCCGCCGCCCGCGGCCAGCAGGCCCGCCAGTCCCAGGGCCCAGGCCCAGCGACGCCGGGGCGCGACCTTGGCGGGGTGAGGCAGGGCCACGGTCGGCTGGTCCTGAGGCCGCCAGGCAGGATCCAGGGCGGCGCGCAGGGCCTCGCCCAGCTCCTTGGCGGAGCCGAAGCGTTCCAGGGGATCCTTGGCCAGGGCCCGGGTCACCAGGTCCCGCAGGGCGGGGTTCAGGCCGTCGAGGGACTCGAGGTCCAGGTCGGGGGTGGGCTCGTTGAGGATGCAGTAGATGAGCGAGCCGTTGGTGTCGCCCTGGAAGGGGCGGTGCCCCGCCAGGCCCTCGTAGAGGATGACGCCCACGGCGAAGAGGTCGGCGGAGGGCGTGGCCTGGCCCCGGCTCAGGTACTCGGGGGCCATGTAGGCCAGGGTGCCCACCACCATGCCCGTCTGGGTGGCCTCCTGGCCCAGCGATTTCGCCACGCCGAAATCCAGGATCTTGGCCACGGGCCGCTCGCCTTCGCGGGCGATCATGATGTTGGCGGGCTTGATGTCCCGGTGGACGATGCCCTTCTGGTGGGCGGCCTGGAGGCCGTCGCAGACCTGGGCCATGGCCTCCAGGAAGGCCCGGGGCGCCAGGGCCTGGCGGCGCAGGAGGCTCTCCAGGCTGGGGCCCTCCACCACCTCCATGGCGAAGTAGAGCAGCCCGTCCGCCTCGCCGAACTCGTAGATGGTCACCACGTTGGGGTGGTGCAGCCCGGCGGCGGACTGGGCCTCCCGCGCGAAGCGGGCCTTCAGATCGCCCAGGGCCTCGGCGTCCGCCTGGGGCCGGATGGTCTTGAGGGCCACCTCGCGCCCCAGCGTCGTGTCCCGCGCCAGGAACACCTCACCCATGGCCCCCTGGCCCAGGGTGCGGAGGATCTCGAACTTGCCGATGTGGTCGGGCATGGGGCTTCCGGGAACGGGGCTGCGAGGGGAACGCTTCCCTGGATTCTAGAGTGAAGGCCGGGCCGCTGCCTCCACCGGACATCGCGGGGAACGCCAGGGCTCTGCCCTCCAGGCCTCCCCTCGGACCCAGTCAAAAAGCGTTTCGTGCTGACTCGGTGTGCCTCAGCCGGGAAAGCTGGAACCCGGAAGGCACAGAAGCACTCGGTGCGCTTTCTTTTCCTCCGCTTTCCTCGGCTCCTCCGCCAACCTCCGCTTATGGACGCCTTTTCTGCGCCCATCTCCGACCCCTTCAGGAGCGTCTTCGCGTCCTTCGCGTTCAGCAGCGCGCGCAGAAGTGCGGGGGCGCGGGCAGGCGGGAGAGGCCTTCGAAAGCCAGCTCCCAGGCTCGGGCGGGCCCGCGGAAGGCGGTGGCTTCAGGGGTGAGCGCGCGCAGGGCGTGGAGGGGCGCGGGGTCTCCGGGCAGGGGCAGGAAGGGGATGGGCTGGCCCGTGGCCGCGCGCAGGGCCGTGCGCAGGGCGTTCGTGAGCGCCGTGCCCTCCGGCAGCACCAGGGGCGGCACCCGCAGCTCGGCGCCCTCGGGCAGGGGCACGCCGGGCCAGAGGTCCGCCTCGAAGCCGCCATGCTGTCCGTGATCGGGGGCTTCCCGCCACTCGGGCCGGCGGAAGATCCGCTTGCGATCCGCCTTGTCCCAGTCCGCCAGGAAGCCCTTTAGCTCGGCCTTCTCCAGGGGGCCCATGGGGGCCTTCTCCAGGGCCACGGGCAGGGCGCGGGCGAGGCGGCCCGGCAGGCGCCGGACCAGCATGGGCTTCCCGTCCAGCCAGGGCAGGCCCGCGTCCAGCGCGCAGACCAGGGCGCCCAGGCGGCGGCGGTGCAGGTCCAGGGCGGAGGCCAGGTCGCAGC
Source organism: Geothrix terrae (assembly GCF_022808775.1). Taxonomy (GTDB): domain Bacteria; phylum Acidobacteriota; class Holophagae; order Holophagales; family Holophagaceae; genus Geothrix; species Geothrix terrae. Next base: position 134,078 of record NZ_JAKZLA010000007.1, on the reverse strand, counting down.
CGGGCGCGGGCACGAGGCCCAGCACGTTCACCGCCAGGCCCCGGGCCTGGACGGTGGTTGCAGCGTCCAGCGGCTCCCGCAGGTCCTCCGCCGTGCGGCCCAGCACCAGCACCTGGGACAGGCCGTGGCCCTGGATGCGCTCCACGAGCACCAGGCTGCCGCCCCCGGAAGCACCGGCAGCGCCGGGGACCGAGAGCACGGCCCCGCCCAGCTCGGCCGCCAGCCGCAGCGCCTCGGGGCTCATCCCAGGGCCTCCACCAGCTTCTCCCGGCGCCGGTCCAGGGCCGCGGCCGCGGCGGGCAGCAGCAGCAGGTGCGCCGTGAGCACCAGCCCGAAGAGCAGCGCCATGCCCGGCACCAGCAGCCGCGGCGAGGCCCAGGCCAGCAGCGCGTAGGCGCCGCCGAAGAGGCCGGCCCAGAAGGCCGAGGTCCCCATGCTCAGCAGGCCCAGGGCGAAGGGCATGTTGTTGTTCTTGAGGCTGTCCATGGCCATGGGCCGCGGCGCCCAGGTGGACGTCCACTGCCCCACGGCGGTCTGGGCCAGGAAGATGCAGCCCATGAGCAGCATGCCGCCCAGGAGCGGGGCCGGGCCCGCGTGGTCCAGGGCCAGCAGCAGGAGCGCCAGCGTCAGGGCCTGGAGCCCCTGGTGGGCGGCCAGGCCCAGCAGCTTCCCCTTGAGCAGGTCCTCCGAGCCCACGGGCAGGAGCAGCAGGCCCTTCACGCCGTGCCGGTCCAGCCCGAACTGGTTGAACACGAAGTTGTTCGCCACCAGGGACAGGTAGGCGAAGGCCGCGGGCACGGTCCAGAGCGGGTTCGGCTTGAACTGGGCGAAGGGGCCCTTCAGCAGCACCACGGTCATGAGGGGCATGAGGAAGGCGAAGCGGCCCAGGTGGCTGCGCATGAGGGTCTGGAAGTGGAGCCGCCCCAGGCCCTCCGCCGGGTGGCGGAAGCTCCAGAGGCGGTCGGGGCCGCGGGTCTGCGGGGCCACGGCGGTGCCGCTGGTCTCCCGCGCCATGATCCGGGCGCCCAGCACCATCACCAGGGCCAGCAGGGCCAGCGGGTAGAGGTGCAGGGCCAGGGCCGCGCCCCAATGACCCGCCTGCGCCTCGGCCAGGCTCCGGGCGGCGGCGTGGGTGGGTAGGGCTTCCAGCACCCGGGCGGCCCCCCGGCCCAGGGCCTGGACCCTCTCGACCTGGGCGGCCTGGAGGGGCCGGGCCGTGGAGGCCGGGCCGCGCGCCGACAGGCCGGGGGACATCAGCGTGGAGCCCAGCCAGGCCAGGATGGCCAGCGCCGTGAGGGCCACGCGGAGGCGCTTCACCAGGGCCGAGGCCAGGCCGCCGATCAGCACCTGGAGGGCCAGCAGCATCAGCAGCGTCTCCAGGAGGACGAGGGGCACCAGCAGCAGGGTCCGGGGCGCGGCCGCGCCGAGGCCCAGCAGCAGCCCCGTCAGAGCCAGGGCCATCGTCAGCGGCAGCATGTCCGCCAGGCCCGCCATCAGCTCGGCCAGGTAGAGGGTCCGCAGCCGCAGGGGGAAGCCCCGGTAGGCCTCCCAGGCCAGCTCCCGGGCCCCGCCCAGCACGCCGCCGATGAGGCCGCCCCCGAAGCTGAAGAAGGCGAGCAGGGCGCCCAGGAGGGCGGCCACGATCGGCCGTCCGAGGCGGCTGCCCAGCAGCCAGCCGAGCGCTCCGCCGCCCAGGATCAGGCCCAGGGCGGCGAAGGCGGCGAAGATCCCCACCACCAGGGCCAGGACCCAGGCGCCCTGGCGGCCCAGCTCCCGGGCGGAGCGGTTCCAGGTGGCCTGCCCATGGGCCGCCAGCAGGGCGCGGAAGGGGCTCACAACCACGAGAGCGCCCCCTTCTGCGCGCCGCCCACGAGCCCGACGAAGAGCTGCTCCAGGCTCTCGCCGCCGCGGCGCAGCTCGTCCAGGGGCCCGAAGCCCTTGAGCCGGCCTTCGTCCAGGATGGCGATGAGGGGGCAGAGCTTCTCCACCACCTCGAGGATGTGGCTGGTGAGCACCAGCGTCACGCCGCGCTGCTGCAGGCTCTGGAGGATGTCCTTGATGGTGCGGCTGGTGACGGGGTCGATGCCCTCGAAGGGCTCGTCCAGGAACACGACCTGGGGCCCGTGGATCAGGGCCGCGCAGAGGGCCACCTTCTTCTTCATGCCGAAGCTGTAGTCCGCGATGAGGGTCTTGGGGCCGGGTGCCAGGTCCAGGGTGTCGAACAGCTCCTCCCGGCGGCCGTCGATGAGCGCGTCCGGCATGCCGTACATGCGGCCCACGAAGCGCAGGTACTGGGGCCCTGTGAGCATGTCCAGCAGGGCCATGTCCTCGGGCATGGCGCCGATCTGGCGCTTCACCGCCAGGGGATCGGCTTGGAGGTCCAGGCCCAGCACGCGGATGCGGCCGGAGGTGGGCTTCAGCAGGCCCGTCACCATCTTCAGCGTGGTGCTCTTCCCGGCGCCATTGCGGCCCAGCAGGCCCAGGAAGGTGCCGGGTTCCAGGGCGAGGCTGAGGTCTTCGACGGCCGTCTTGTCGCCGAAGCGCTTGGTGAGGGAGGCCAGTTCCAGAGCGGGCATCCTCCGAGGGTAGCAGTGGCGCGCTGAGAGCCATCAGGGGCCGTCAGGGGCCATCAGGGCCGGTGAGCCGGTATGCTGGGCGCCATGAAGCCCGCCCTCCTCCCGGTCGTCGCCCTGCTGGTCCTGGCGGCCTGCGCCAGGCCCAAGACATCCGGCCTGTCCGACGCCGCCACCGCGCCCCTGGGCGACCTCAACCTGGTGCGCGCCAAGATCCCGCCCATCCTGCTGGCGGCCCAGAAGGCCCCCTACGGACCGCCGGCGGACCCCACCTGCGCCGGCCTGGTGGCGGAGGTGCGGCAGCTGGACGCGGCCCTGCCGCCGGACCTGGACGCCCCTCCGACGGCGGATCCGACCCTGGGCGAACGCGGGCGGGCCGAGGCCAGCGGGGCGGCCGTGGGCGCCGTGCGCCACACCACCGAGGGCCTCATCCCCTTCCGGGGCTGGGTGCGGAAGCTGAGCGGCGCCGAGCGCCACTCCCGGCTGGTGGCCGAGGCCGTGGCCGCGGGCCTGACCCGGCGGGCCTACCTCAAGGGGCTGGGCCAGGCCCAGGGCTGCCCGCCGCCCGCCGCGCCCCGCCGCGTCGACCCGGCCCCCACCGCGGGCCGGTCCCCCGAACCCACGTCCCCCGAACTCACGCCCCCCGAACCCACGCCCCCACCTTCATCCCGGTAGCCCAGGAGGAACCCATGGATCTCGGCATTCGCGGCAAGGTGGCCATGGTGGCGGCCGGCAGCAAGGGGCTGGGCCGGGCCACGGCCCTGGCCCTGGCGGCGGAGGGCTGCGCGGTGTCGGTGTGCGGCCGGGGCGGCGAGGCCCTGGCGGCGGTGAAGGCCGAACTGGAGGCCCTGGGCGTGCCCGCCCTGGCCCTGGCCGCGGACGTGGCGAAGGCGGAGGACCTGGCCCGCTGGCACCAGGCCACGGCCGTGGCCCTGGGCCCCGTGCAGATCCTCGTGACCAACACGGGCGGGCCCAAGGCCGCCGGATTCTCGGGGCTTTCCGACGACGATTGGGCCGCCGGGGTGGACTCCACGCTCATGAACGTGGTGCGCCTCTCGCGGCTCGCGCTGCCCGGCATGCGGGCGGCCCAGTGGGGGCGCATCGTCCACATCACCAGCCTGGTGGCCAAGCAGCCCACGCCCCTGCTCACCATCAGCTCGACGCTCCGGGCCGGCCTCTCGGGCCTCACCCGCACCCTGGCCCTGGAGACCGCCGCGGATGGGATCACGGTGAACGCCGTGCTGCCCGGCCACGTGATGACCGACCGCCAGGCCCACCTGGCCGAGGTGCGCTCCGCCGCCGAAGGCATCACCACCGACGAGTACTACGCCCGCACCGCCGCCGCCATCCCCGCCGCCCGCCTCGGCGACCCCGGCGAGATCGGCGCCGTCATCGCCTTCCTCTGCGGAATCCCCGCAAGCTACCTCACCGGCCAGAGCCTGCTGGTGGACGGGGGGCTGGTGCAGGGCACGTTCTAGGGCGAGCCACAGGCCGCCGCGCCGCGCGTTCCAGGATCGGTCCTAGGGTTCGAGGCGGGCCATCCGCGCCGCCAAGTCGTTCGGGGCGACGAAGAGGAACGCGCGCCCTTCCTTGATCTTCTCGAGGAGCCCGAGCTCCGCCAGCTGGAGCAGGTCGGTCCGGGCGGTCTGGTAGACGATGCCATGTGTCTTCTGATGCTCCTCGATGCGGTAGCCCGCGGCGGGATGCTTCAAGGCATGGGTGAGAAGGGTCTTCTGGCGGTGGTTGAGTCGGACACGCAGGGCGGGGGACTCCGCCAGCAGGCGCTCCATGCTTCTTTGTTCCTTCGCTTTCCGGGCGAGGTAGTCGTGGAGGCTCTGGATGGCCTTCCGCATGGTGGTCAGCTGGTGGATGAGGAAGTAGGTGGTGTCCCCGCCGTCGGTTTCGGTGAAGAGGTAGGCTCGCCCGTACTGGGCCGGCGCCTTGCGGAGGATGTGCGAGATGGAGATGAACTCGGCCAGCCAGTACCCGCTCCGGAGCATGGACCAGTAGAAGAGCGCCCGGGCCGTCCGCCCGTTCCCATCCGCGAAGGGGTGGTCATATCCGACCATGAAGTGCAGCAGGATGGCCCGAAGGACCGGATGCACGAAGGGGCGCTGGTCTTCTCCGGCATTGGCGAAGGCACAGAGCCGCTCCAGCCGCTCCGGCAGCTCACGATGGTCCGGCGGCTGGTGGAGGATGGTGCCGTCATCGTTGTCCACCACGTGGATGTCGTTGGACTGGCGCAGCCTTCCCACGTCCCGGGGATCGTCCAGGGTGTGCTCGGACACCCTGCGGTGGATCTCAAGCAGCCGTGCCGGGGTCATGGGCTCGTTCCTGAAACCCTGGATGGCGCGCATGGCCAGGAAGTTGTTGAAGATCATCTGCTCGCTTCGATCCTTCGGGGCCCTTCCGGACCGGAGCATCTCCGCGGCCACCCTCCGGGTCGTCGAAGCCCCCTCCAGCTGGCTCGAGGTGATGGCCTCCTCGATGACCGATTTGAGGAGGTACCTGTCCCGAGTGGCGGGCGTGGTGGCCTCGGTGGCGGACTTGATCTCGCCGGCCGCATCCTGGTCGATGTGGTGCAGATCGATCTGGACAGGCTCGGGGGTGCCGAAGGAGAAGGGCCGCCCCTTCTTGTCCAACAGGGGAAGGGGCTTCAGGAAGGTTTGCCGAGCCCACTTGACGCCCAGCCACCACCGCTCGTGATCCAGGCCCTCCGGGGGGGCCCGATGCCTCAATTCGTCCCAGTGGAGGTAGGCCTCCTTGACCAGGGGGCCCGGCTGGAGTTCGAGGATCTTCTGGATGTCCCCAGCCTCAATGGTTGAAAGAAGGCTGGATATCTCTGGAGGCGGGTGGGGGAGTTTCATGAACACCTACTAATTGGCAATTCAATTAGGAATTCGCTAGTAGGTTAGGGCGGGACGAGATGGGCGTCCATGAAAAACTAAAATTGGAATGAATTAGTAGTAAATTGACAGATCGAGCGAACACCCAGGAACTGACCATCGGCCGGGGAGCCGATGCAGCGCACTTTCCAACGAAAATCGCCGGCCATCGGCCGGCGATTTTCGCAAGGAACGGCCCTCAGTTCTTGAACGAGCTCACCGTCTCGAAGTAGTGGGCGAAGGCCGCGATGCCACCGCTGGCCTGCTCCCAGTCGTAGTTCTCGTTGGGGGCGTGGTAGCCGTGGCTGGGGAGGCTGAGGCCCAGGAAGAACACTTCGCAGCCCAGGATGTCCTCCATGGTCTTCACGGCGCCGATGCTGCCGCCTTCGCGGGTGAAGGAGCAGGGCGCGTCGAAGGCGAAGCGGTAGGCGTCCTTGATGGCCTCGGCGTAGGGGCCGGTGACGTGGCCCTTGAAGGGGGCCAGGCCGTGCTCCTCGTGGAACTGCACGTCGGGGAAGTGCTCGTTCACGAAGGCGCGGATGCGCTCGATGGTGGTGTGCTCGTCCATGTCCGGCACCAGGCGGCAGGAGAGCTTCACCTCGGCCCGGGGGGGCACGGCGCTCTTGATGCCGGGGCCCGTGTAGCCGCCCACGACGCCGTGGACCTCCATGGTGGGCCGGCCCCACACGCGCTTCATGACCTTGATGGGATCCTCGGTGCGCATGCCGGTGATCATGTGGTCCTTCTTGAAGGTCTCCACGCTGAAGCCCGCATGGGCCCACTCCTCCAGCTCCTGCTTGGAGGGCTTCACCACCTCGTCGTAGAAGCCGGGGATCTTCACCTTGCCGGTCTCGCCGTCCATCATGGCGGCGACCACCTTGATGAGCTCGGCCAGGGGGTTGCGGGCCGCGCCGCCCACCACGCCGCTGTGCAGGTCGTGGTCCGCGGTCTCCAGCGTGAGCCGGAAGCCCTTGAGGCCGCGCAGCCCGGCGGGCGTGCTGGGCTTGCCGCGGGTGATCCAGACCGTGTCGCTCACCACGATGGCGTCGGTCTTCAAGCGGTCCTTGTGGCGGTTCAGGCCGCCCTCGAAGCTGGGGGAGCCGATCTCCTCCTCGGTCTCCCAGAGGAAGTGGATGTTGAGGGGCACGCCCGCCTTCCGGGCCGCCAGGGCGCCGAAGAAGGCCGTCACCGCCGGGCCCTTGTCGTCCGTGCTGCCGCGGCCGCGATAGGTGTCGCCATCCACCACGAAGGTGAAGGGCTCCGCCGTCCACTCGGGCTCATTGGCGGGCTGCACGTCCATGTGGTTGTAGACGGTGATGGTCGAGCAGCTCGGATCCTCGCCGAACCAGCCGTGGATGAGCGGGTTGCCGCTGGTCTCCAGGATCTCGGCCTTGCCCCCGTGCCGCTCGAAGAGCGCCCGCGCCGCCTCGGCCACGCGCCGCACGTCGCCCTGGCGGGCCGGATCGGCGCTGATGGAGGGGATCTCCACCAGGGTCTTCAGCTCCGCTTCGAAGGCCGCACGGCTCGCGCTGGCGAACTGCCCCAGGGCTTCACGGGTGAGAAGGGACGGATTCATAGACGCTCCGGAAAGGGTCAATCATCATCCCACAAGGCCCAGGGATGTCCATAAATGGACGCAGAGGTCGATCATGGTCGATGGCCCGGGCCCGGGGACCCCGCCCTTCAGGAAGACAGGGCGTCGTGCCGCAGGACGACCTTTCCGAAGTGAGCCCCGCTTTCGAGGTGCCGGAAGGCGTTGGCGGCCTCTGTCCACGGGAAGATCCGATCGATGACGGGCCGGAGCTCCTGCGCTTCCATGGCGCGGACCATGGCCTCGAAGGAGGCCCGGGATCCCACCGGGATGCCCCGCACCCGGGCCTGCCGCCGGAAGATGTCCAGCGGGTTGATGGTGCCTTCCGTCCCGCCGAGATAGCCGATGACGTTGATCTGCCCGCCCAGCCGCACGGCCCGCAGGGACTGGGCGAAGCTTCCCGGTCCGCCGACCTCCAGGACGTGATCCACACCCCGCCCGTCCGTCAGCCGAAGCACCTCCCCGGCCCAGTCCTCGTGGCGCCGGTAGTTGACGCCGGCGAAGGCTCCCAGCACCTTGGCGCGCTCGATCTTCTCGTCGCTGCTTGACGTCACGATGACCCGGGCGCCGGCGCTCCTCGCGAACTGGAGTGCGAAGAGCGAGACACCTCCGGTCCCCAGCGCCAGAACCGTCTCCCCGGGCTTCAGGGCGCCCTCGGTGATCAGGGCGTGCCAGGCGGTGACGGCGGCGCACGGCAGCGTGGCTGCCTCCGCGTCGCTCAGATGCCCCGGCGCGAGCACGACCGCCTGCTCGTCCAGCTTCGCGTATTCCGCCAGCATTCCGTCGATGGGACCGCCAAGCTGGTACGAGGGTTCCGCCATGTCGAAGCTCCCAGCGACCCAGCGCTGCCAGAAGGCGCTGCACACGCGATCTCCGGCCTTGACGCGCGTCACGCCCTCTCCCACGGACACGACTTCCCCCACGCCGTCGGAAAGGGGGACCAGCGGAAGCGGGAACGAGGTGTGGTACGTGCCGCGCACGATCTCCAGATCGCGGTAGTTCAGCGCGCTGGCCCTGACCCGCACGATGACTTCGTGCCGCTTCGGTTCAGGGATCGGCCGGTCGACCAGTTGCAATCGGGCATCGCCCGGTTCGCCGTGGAGCACGATCGCTTTCATCTGCTTCTCCTTATGTGACTTCCATGGCGAAGATGGCATTGGCTTGTGTATTGTTCAAATTCATTATATTTAAAATAATCATGCATGGATGGAATGATGCTCGATGAGATGCGCACGTTCGTCCTCCTGGCCGAGGAGGGATCGATCCAGAAGGTGGCGGAACGGCTGCCGCTGACCCAACCCGCCGTCACCCGGCAGATCCAGCGCCTGGAACAGGAACTCGGCGTGGCATTGCTCGATCGCCGCCTGAAACCGTCCGGGCTCACCCCCGCCGGGGTCGAGGCGCTGGCCTGTTGCCGCGAGATCCTTGCGGCGTATGCCGGAATGAAGAACCGGATGGGGCGCTCCGAGCCCGAGGGCCGTCTCCGGCTGGGGGTCGCGAACGGCCTGGCCGACGATGGCCTCGCCCGGATCGTCAAGGACCTCCGGAGGCGCTTCCCGCGGGTGTCGATCCTGCTGACGACCGGATGGAGCGACGATCTCGCGGAGCGATTTCGGCGGGGGTGGCTGGATGCCGCGATCCTGTTGTCAGGGGAGGCCGCGGCGGATGGCCCGGGCCCCCTCGGCCACGAGCGGCTGGCGGTCATCGCCTCTTCACGGTCCGTTGCCAAGGGAAGGGGGCTTTCCGATGACCTCGGTCGCCAGGCGTGGATCCTGAGCCCGGAACCCTGCGACGCGCGTCGACGCCTCGCCGTTGAAGTGGCGCGCCATGGCGGCCGCCTGGACCTCGCGGCGGAGGTGCAGGATGCGCGGCTCCAGCTCGCATTGGTGAAAGAGGGGGTCGGATGGAGCCTGATGCCTCGCCGCCTGCTCGCGCGGACTCGACCCGCGGGTATCGTCGAAGTGGAGGTCAAAGGGCTCGATCTCGTGCTCACGGTCACGGTCCAGCGCTCCCCGTACCTGCAGGGGATGGCCAAGGTCGTGGACGCGATCGTGGCGGGGGTGCGCGCCTCGCTCTCGGATTAGCGCCGGTCCCGTCTCTTGCAGGGGGAACCCGCTTTACCCCGGATAGCCTCCGGCCACCTTCAGTCCCGTCCACTCCGGCAGCCCCAGGGCCAGGTTGAGGTTCTGCACGGCCTGGGCGGCCATGCCCTTGCCCAGGTTGTCCAGGGCGACCATCACGGCGCCGTGGCCACCCCTGGCCGCCACGGCGATATCCGCAAACGCGCTGCCCGTGGTCGCGGCCACGCGGGGCGATCCGTCCACGATCCGGACGAAGAAGCGGCCCTTGTAGAAGGCTTCGAAGTGGGCCTTGAGCGCGGCGGCATCCATCCCCGCGGGCAGCGGGAACTGGGCCGTGGCGAAGATCCCCCGCACCATGGGCGCGCTCTGCGGCACGAAGCTGAGGGGCGCCTCCCAGCCTTCCGCGGCCAGGGTGCGCAGCACCTCGGCTTCGTGCTGGTGGGAGAGCATCTTGTAGGCGCGGAAGTCCGTGGCCCGCGTCGGATGGTGGGTGGTGTCCGACGGCGCGGCGCCGGATCCGCTCGATCCCGTGGCGGCGGTGACGGCCACGAAGGCGGGCTTCCACCCGGCGAGGGGCAGCAGGGCCAGCTGCAGGGCCGTGGCGAAGCAGCCGGGGTTGGCGATGCGCCGGGCGCCTTTCATGCGCTCGGGCTTCCAGTCCACCAGGCCGTAGACCCAGGCGGGATCCAGCCGGAAGTCCGTGGAGAGGTCGATGACGATGAGGCGCTCCAGGAGACCGTGACCTTTCCCCGCCGCCTCGATCTCGGGCCAGAGCTTCTCCAGCTCGCCATGGGGCAGGGCCGAGAAGAGGACCGGGTTCGGGCTCTGGGCCAGGGCCGCCCAATCGGGCGTGGCCTCGAAAGCGCCCTCCACCAGCCCCCGCAGGTTCGGATGCTGGGCGTGGAAGGGCTTGCCCGCGTGGCTGCGGGCCGTGCCCCGAAGGGAGGCCACCGCCGGATGGTTCGAGAGCCAGCGCAGCAGCTCCCCTCCGCCGTAGCCCGAGGCGCCGAGGATGAGGACATCGACCTTGCTCATGCCTTGGCCCCGATCTTGGGCTCGACGAGCCCCAGCACGAACTTGCCGAGGGCTTCGGCGTCGGCGCGGGCGTTGCGGGCGGGAAGGCCCAGGGTGGCGATGAAGCGCTCGCCCACGCGGTTGTCCGTGGCCGGGCCGGCCACCAGGTCCGTCTGGATGCCGAAGGCGGACTTCAGGTAATGGACGCCGCCCGCCGCGCCCACGGGGTCGTTGGCGCAGAGGAGGAAGGCGCCGCCCAGGGCCTTCAGGTCCGGATCCGACAGGATGGCCTGGACGCCGTACTCGCCCATGATGCCATCGCCGGTTTCGGCCACGATGACGTCCACGCCATGCGTGGCCAGCTCGGAGAAGATGATGCGCGACATGGCGGCGGCGGAGCCCGCGTCCGTGCACACGCTGCCGGCGTCCGTGAAGTCCAGGGCGACCTCCGCCCCGTAATCCCGCATGGCCAGGGCGTCGCGCATGAGGGAGACGCCCGTGAGCTTGCAGGCGCCCACGCGGTAGCCCGCCCGGCTGAGCACGCGGATGCTGGCGCAGGCTGCGGCGGTCTTGCCCGCGTTCATGCAGGTTCCCGCCACGTACACCACCGGGCAGCGGGCGGAGAGGCCCGTGCCCTTCAGGGCGCCCATGCGGATGTGCGCCGGCTGGCCGGCCCGGGACTGGAACTCGGGGAACACCAGCACCTGGCCCAGCACTTCCAGCTCGAAGGGCTTGCCCACGTCCGGGTTGTGCGAGAGGCACTTGCCGAGCACGCCGCCCATGTTCAGCAGGTTCACCGTGTCGCCGGGCTTCAGGGACTCGGGCATGATGCCCTCGTAGCCCTGCAAGGCGTTGCGGTGGCCCAGGGCGCCCACGAGGATGTCCCCGTCGTGCAGGGTGCTCATGCGCCCGTAGGGGTCCTCCAGCTGGTTGTACGTGGTCTTCTCGCCCCGGATGCGGCAGGCGATGACCGAGCCCTCCTCCAGCAGGATCTCCGGCCCGAGGGTGAGGGTCCGGCCCAGCCGCAGATTGCGGGTGACCGAGGCGAGCTTGTCGACGTGGATGCGCATGGGGACCTCAAAAATCGATGAACCACGAAGACGGGAAGACCACGAAAACAGATTGCTCTTCAGCCTTCTCTTCGCGGTCTTCCTGTCTTCGTGGTGGATCAGTTGCTTTTCGCTTTCAGTGTCAGAACTTGCTGTACTCCGAAGAGCTTGGCGAAGCCGGCGGCCTCTTCCCCGGTCCAGAGCTTGTTGGCCTCACCGTAGGTGGCGATGCGGGGGTCCATCAGGGAGTAGGGCGACTGGACGCCCTCCACCACGAAGGCCCGGGGGTGCAGGGTGAGGCGCACCTCGCCGCTCACACGGTCCTGGCTGGACGCGAGGAAGGCCTCCAGGTCCCGGGCCAGCGGGTCGAAGAAGTGGCCCTCGTGGAGGAGCGAGCCGTAGAGGTTGCCCAGGCTCTCCTTCCAGAAGAGCTGCTTGCCGCTGAGCACCAGTTTCTCCAGCTCCCGGTGGGCGCCGATGAGCAGGTGCGCGGCCGGGGCCTCGAAGCCCACGCGGCCCTTGATGCCCAGGATGGTGTCACCCAGGTGCACGCCCCGGCCGATGCCATAGGGCCGGCCCACGGCGTTGAGCTGGGCGATGAGGGTGACGGGGTCCATGCTGTTCCCGTCCAGGGAGACGGGGACGCCCGCCTCGAAGCCGATGACCAGCGACTTGGGCGGCAGGCTGCCGATGACGCCGCCGGGAAAGGCGGCCTCGGGCAGGGTGGTCCAGGGATCGAGGGTCTCCCGGCCGCCCACGCTGGTGCCCCACATGCCCTCGTTGATGGAGTAGTCCTTCGTCTTCGGGGGGAAGATCACGCCCCGGTCGGCGCAGTAGGCCATCTCCTCGGCCCGGGAGAGAGCCAGGTCCCGGATGGGGGTCAGCAGGCCCAGCTCGGGCGCCAGGGCGCGGAAGGCCACGTCGAAGCGCACCTGGTCGTTGCCGGCGCCCGTGGAGCCGTGGGCGATAGCGGCGGCCCCCATGTCCTTGGCCAGCTCCGCCACGGCCTTGGCCTGGCAGACCCGCTCCGCGGACACGGACAGGGGGTACATCTGCCCCCGCAGCACGTTGCCGTAGACCAGGTAGCGCAGGTAGCCGTCGAAGAGCCCGGTCCGGGCGTCCACCGTGGTGTGGCTCACGGCGCCCAAGCGGGGCGAGGCGGCCTCGATGCGGGCCAGCTCCTCCGGCGAGAAGCCGCCCGTGTTCACCGTGACCGTGGCCACGTCATAGCCCTGCTCCTTGAGGTAGAGCACGCAGAAGGAGGTGTCGAGACCCCCTGAGAAGGCGAGAACGGCGAGCTGGCTCATAGGGAATCCTTCGTGGTCTGGGTGGCCTTCGTGGTGAATCCGTTCAGTTCGCCCACAGCGCAGCCTCCGCGTCGGCGTGGGCCCGCTGCTTCGCCTCGATCCAGCCGCGGGCGGCGGCGAGGTCGGCTTCGAGGGCGTCCAGGGCCAGGTTGCCGGCGCCGCCCAGGTGGGTGGCGGTGAGGGCCGTGCGATCCGGGGCGAAGGTGCCCTCCTGGATCTGCTGGGCCACCTTGCGGTAGGCCTCGCGGAAGGGCAGGCCGCCCTGCACGAGGACGTAGGCCTGGTGGGCGGCGTAGAGCTCGTCGCTGGAGGCCGCGGCGGCGGCGTCGGCCTTCACCTGGAGGGCGGGCAGGAGCGGGCCAAGCACGGTGAAGAGGTCCTCGGCGTGCCGGAGGGCGGTGATCAGCGGCTGCTTCAGCAGCTGGAAGTCCCGGTGGTAGCTGGAGGGCAGGCCGGAGGCGAGCTGCTCCACCAGGCCCGCGGCGCCGCGCAGCTCCCGGCAGCGGCCGCGCGCGAGCTCCACCACATCCGGGTTCTTCTTCTGGGGCATGATGCTCGAGCCGGTGGTGAAGGCGTCCGGCAGCTTGAGGAAGCCGAACTCTTCGGTGCTGTAGAGGGAGACGTCCCAGAGGAACTTCTCCAGCACGCCGCCCACGGAGGCGGCCCACTGGAGCACGGCGGTCTCGTGGCGGCCCCGGCTGTTCTGCACATCGATGGGGCTGCGCTGGACCTTCGAGAAGCCCAGCAGCTTCGCCGTGAGCGCCCGGTCGATGGGCAGGGGCACGCCGAAGCCGGCCGCCGAGCCCAGCGGGCAGCGGTCCAGGCGGCCGTAGACCCCCTGCAGGGCCTCCAGCTCCTCCAGCAGGCCCTCGGCGAAGGCCGTGGCCCAGAGGCCGAAGGTGCTGGGCATGGCCCGCCGCAGGTGGGTGTAGCCCGGCAGGGGCGTGTCCTGGTGGGCCTTGGCGAAGGCCAGGAAGCCCCCGGCCAGGTCGGCCACGCGGAGGCCCAAGCGCACCAGCTTGTCCCGCAGGTAGAGCCGCAGGGCCAGGATCACCTGGTCGTTGCGGGAGCGGGCCAGGTGGATGCGCCCGCCCGCGGGGCCCAGCTGCCGGGTGAGGTCCGCCTCGATGGCGGTGTGGCCATCCTCCATGTGGGGCGGGATGGGGAAGGCCCCCTGCTTGGCGAGGTTGGCGATGCGCCGCAGGCCGCGGACCAGCGGGACGGCGTCCGCCTCGGGGATGAGGCCCGTGGCGGCCAGCATCCGGGCGTGGGCGGCGCTGCCCAGAGCGTCCCAGGCCAGGAGGGCCAGGTCCGTCTCGGGGTCCTCGCCCACGGTGAAGCGGTGGATGGCCGCATCGAGGGGGATGTCCTTCGCCCAGAGGGTGGTGGCTTCAGGCCTCATGCGGCACCTGCATCTTGAAGAACGCGGGAACGAGCTTGGCATAGAAGTCCGCCCCCGCCTCGAGTTCCTGGATGGTCAGGTACTCGTTGGGGCTGTGGCTGCGGAAGGTGTCGCCGGGGCCGGCCTTCACCGCCGGGATGCCGCCCAGGAAGGCCCAGTCCGAGGTGGTGCCCGATCCGACCGGTCCCGCCTTCTTCGCGGCCTGGAGGGCTGCGCGGACGATGGCGTGCCCCGGATCGGTGCCCTTGGGGAGGTAGCGCTTGGAGTGGATGGCGACCTCGCTCTCCAGCTGCCGCTGGAAATCGGCGCACAGGGCGTCGTGGTCCTGGTCCGGGCCCGTGCGGAGGTCGATGAAGAACTCGCAGGCGTCGGGCACCTGGTTGCGGCGCAGGCCGCCGGTGATCTGCGTGACTTGGGCCTTCTGGCTGCCCAGTAGCGGGTGGGCCGGGAACTCCATGGCCGCGACCTTGGCGATGTCCCGGGCGGCCTTGTGGATGGCGTTCTCGGCGCCCAGCATCTGGGCGTTGGCCACGTGGCCGCTCTGGCCCCGGGCCGTGCACTTCAGCAGGAGCATGCCCCGCTGGGCGGCGCAGACCCGCAGGCCCGTGGGCTCGCCCACCACGGCGCCATCCAGGGGGCCCAGCTGGTCGAGGATGGTGGCGATACCCTGGCCGCCGGTCTCCTCCTCGGCGGTGAGGGCCACGACGACTTCCCCGTCGAGGGGCTGTGCCGCGAGGTCGAAGGCCGCGAGCAGGATGGCCGTCACGCAGCCCTTGGCGTCGTTGGCCCCCAGGCCCTGGAGCCGCGAGCCGTGCCAGACGGGCGTGAAGGGATCACCCTCCCAGCCGGCGCTGGGCGGCACGGTGTCGAGGTGGGAGTTGAGCAGCAGCCGGGCGCCGCCCGGCTTTCCGAAGCTGAACCAGAGGTTGTTCCCCTGGCGCTGGACCTGGAAGCCCTGGGTGGCCAGGAGGTTCTGCACCAGGTCGGCGAGGGGGCCCTCTTCGCCGGACACGCTGGGCGTGCCGACCAGGAGCGTGAGCAGCTCGGCTGGGCTCATGGCTTGGTCCCTGACATGGACGCGGGGACAGGGGTGGCGTCGGGGACGATCATCGTCCCGCTGCCCTCGTTGGTGAAGATCTCTGCCAGCAAGGCATCCGGGGCGATGCCGCTCACCAGGTGGACGCTGGAGACGCCGCCCTGGAGGGCGGACTTCACGGCGGCGAGCTTGGGCCGCATGCCGCCGCTGATGCTGCCCTTGGCCTCGAGGGAGGCGAGCTCCCCGACGGTGGCGTGGGGGATGAGCGAGGACGACTTGCTGACATCCTTCAGCAGGCCGGGCACCGACAGCAGGAAGAACAGCTTTTCGGCGTGCAGGGCCTCGGCCAGGCTGGCGGCGATGGTATCGGCGTTGGTGTTGTAGATGGCGCCGTCCTCCCCCCCGGAAAGTGGTGCCACCACCGGCACAAAGCCCCCTTCGAGCAGGTGGCTCAGCACGTGGGGATCCACGGTGTCGATGTCGCCCACCAGGCCGTAGTCCACCAGCTGAGGCTCGGTGGCGCCGTCGGGCACCACGGGCACGGGAGGCCGCCTGGTGGCCTTCAGCAGCCCGGCGTCCAGGCCCGTGAGGCCCACGGCGGGCACGCCGGCGGCCTGCAGCTCCGCCAGCAGGTCCATGTGCACTTGGCCCGCGAAGACCATCTTGGCGGCGTCCAGCACCTCGGGGCTCGTCACGCGCCGTCCCGCCACCTTCTGCACGGGGATGTCCATGGCCTCGCAGACGGCGTCCAGCTCGGCCCCGCCGCCATGCACCACCACCACCCGGATGGAGAAGGACCAGAGCAGGGCGATCTGCTCGCAGAAGGCCTTGCGGATCTTGGGCTCGGCGATGACTTCGCCGCCCACCTTCACCACGAAGGTCTTGCCGCGGAACAGGCGGACGTACCGGGAGGCTTCCTTGAGGGCGGCGTAGGGATTGGGGGAGAGCGGCATGGGAACCTCGATATAGAACAAAATGAAAACCACGGAGACGGGAAGACCACGAAGGGTGACGTGCTGAGTTGATGGCTTGTTTCGTGGTCTTAGTGGTCTTCGTGATGAATGCAGTTATCCGTTCAGCAGGTGGTCGATGGTGGCCCGCTGCACGTGGAAGCGGTTCTCGGCTTCGTCCACGACGCGGCTCCAGGGGCCGTCCAGGACGCTGTCGTGGACTTCCAGGTTCCGGCGCACGGGCAGGCAGTGGGTGAAGATGGCCTCTTTGGCGGCCTTCTGCATGTGGGCGGCGGTGGGCATCCAGGCGCCCAGGTCGGCCATGGGCGCGGCCTCCAGGCCCGACGTCGTGGAGGGACCCCAGGCCTTGGCGTAGACGGCGGCGCTGCCCTCCAGGGCGGCGTCCTGGTCCGTGGTGTAGACGACTTTCCCGCCGGTGGCCGCGGCGTACTTCTCGGCCTCGGCCCGGACTTCCGGCGCCAGCTCGTAGCCCTTGGGGTGGGCCACGCGGATCTCCGCGCCGCAGGCCGCGGCCGTCAGCAGGAAGGAGTTGGGCACGGCCTTGGGCAGGGGCTTCATGTGGGGCGCCCAGGTGAGGGTCACGGGCACCTTGGTGGTGCCATGGGCCTCCTGGATGGTGAGCAGGTCGGCCAGGCCCTGGTGGGGGTGCTCCCGGGCGCTCTCCATGCTCAGCACGGGCACGGTGGAGAAGCGCCGGAAGGCGTTGATGACGGGATCCAGCTCGTCGATGGCGTCGCCATCGCCGTGGGAGAAGGTCCGCACGGCCAGCGCGTCCACGTAGCGGCCCAGCACGGGCACGCCCTCGCGCACGTGCTCGGCGCGGTCCTGGTCCATCACCGCGCCGTCCCGGTCCTCCAGCTTCCAGGTGCCGGCGCCCACTTCGAGCACGATGGCGTGGCCGCCGTGCCGCAGCATGGCCGCCTCGAAGCTGGCCCGGGTGCGCAGGCTGGGGTTGAAGAAGACCATGCCCAGGATGCGGTCCGCGAAGATGGCGCCGGGCCGTTCCTTCTTCCAGGCGGCGGCCTTGGCGAGGATCTGCTGGACGCCCTCGGGGCCCAGGTCGGCGATGCGGGTGAAGTGCTTCATGTCGGCTCCCGGAGTCAGGGCTTGGCGAAGGCGTGGATGGCGGCGACGAGGGCGGTGAGGGCCGCGTCGCTGACGTTGAGGGGCGGCATGAGGCGCAGCACCTGGGGATCGCCGGAGCCGCCCAGGAGGATGTTCTGCGCCAGAAGGTGCTTCTTGAGAGCCGCGGCGTGGGGCGTGCGGAGGCCCAGGAGGAGGCCCTCGCCCTGGATGGCCTCGACGACCGATCCCTTCAATTCCTTCCGGAGCCGCGCCGCGGCTTCGGAAGCCTGTGTCATCAGCCCCTCCGATTCGATGATGTCCACCGTGGCCAGAAGGGCCGCGCAGGCCAGGGGCCCGCCGCCGAAGGTGCTGCCCAGGTCGCCGCCCTTGAGCTTCGAGGCCACGGCGGCGGTCATGAGGAGCGCTGCCATGGGCACGCCGGAGGCCAGGCCCTTGGCGGAGGTGATGAGGTCGGGCCGCACGCCATAGAACTGCGCGGCGAAGGGCGTGCCCATGCGCCCCATGCCGGTCTGGATCTCGTCGAAGATGAGCAGGGTGCCGCTGGCGTCGCACTTGGCCCGCAGGGCCTGGAACCATTCGCGGGAGGCGGTCTTGATGCCGGCCATGCTCTGGATGGGCTCGAGGATGACGCCGGCCATGTCCGAGAAGTCCGCCGCGTCGAGGGCCGCCAGGTCCCCGAAGGGCAGGCGCAGGCAGGGCGTGAGGCTGTCCGCGAAGGGCCGGGTGATCTTGGGATCGTCCGTCACGGAGAGGGCCAGGGTGGTCCGGCCGTGCCAGCCGCCCTCGAAGGCGCCGAGCATCTTCCGGCCCGTGAGCAGCAGGGCAACCTTGAGCGCGTTCTCGTTGGCCTCGGCGCCGCTGTTGCAGAAGAAGACCGAATCCATGCCCGAGAAGGCCGTGATCGTCGCGGCGGCGGCGTCCCGCACGGGCAGGGCCGCGGCGGCGGAGTAGAAGAGCAGCGAGGCGGCCTGGTCGGCCACGGCCTTCACCACCTTGGGGTGGCTGTGGCCCGTGGCGCACACGCAATGGCCGCCGTAGAAGTCCCACCAGGCCTGGCCCTGGTCGTCGAAGACCCGGTCGCCCTCGCCCTTCACCAGCGGGAAGGGATAGGGGGCATAGGTGGGGAGCAGGGCGGGAACGGCGGGCGTGGTGGGCATACGGAAATCCTGTGCATATGCGTGCATGGGTATGCATAACCATGCAATCGATTGCATAATATGCACAGATTGAATTCCGCGAAGCAAGAACTATTTCACGACTTTTGTGAGAAAGTCCCGTGAATGGCTTGCTAATTCATGCAATTTCATGCAACATCCATGCATGGATTTGGATCAGCTCATCCTCCAGCTGCTGGAGGCCCACCCCATCGCGGACCAGACGGATCTGCTGGAGCGGCTGTCCGCCGAGGGCCACGAGCTCACCCAGTCCACCCTGTCCCGGCGCCTCAAGCGGCTGGGGGTGCAGAAGGTCCAGGGCCGCTACCGCCGCGTGGAGGCCGCTGCCCAGGTCCTGCCGGACATCACCCTCACCGAGGTGCCGCCCAACCTGCTGGTGCTGCGCACCGCGCCCGGGTTCGCCCAGGCGCTGGGCCTCAGCCTCGACGCCGATCCGCTGCCCGGCCAGATGGGCACGTTGGCCGGGGACGACACCGTGTTCGTCGCCGTGCTGCCCGAGCGCCTGGCCGATGTGAAGGCGCACCTCGCTCGGGTGGTGGCGGCGCGGTAGGGGCTTCAGCCGCTAGACTGACCTCCTGACCGTCTGGGAGTCCCCATGGATCGTTTCGGGAGTTCGAAGCTGCGCATCGGCTGGACGCTGGTCTGCCTGTTCCTCGCGGGGCTGGTGTTCATGGCGATCCGCGGGCAGCAGGGGCCGGACGGGTCACAGGTGGTGGTCTTCGGCACGGCGGTTCCCCTGGGGGCCGAATCGCTCAAGGATTACTCGCTGGGCGGCCTGCAGGGCGTCATGTACTGGCTGGTGTCCCTGGTGCTGCTGCTGGGCGCCTTCGGTCCCGTGAGCCAGTGGACCGCCGCGGCCTCCCGCGGCGAGCGGCTCAAGGGTTTCTTCGCCGGCACAGGCCTGGGCTTCGCCCACGGGCTGTTCCTCTCCCAGGTGGCGCTCCTCCCCGTGTGGGCGCTGAGCTGGCGCCTCATCGGCCAGGCCTGGCCGCCGGAGCTGCTGCGGGCGGACCTCCATGGCCTCCTGCTGGGCCTCCAGATGCTGCTGTGGGCGGTGCTCCTGTCGCGGCTCCTGAAGTCCAGCGCCGGCCTGGCCCTGTTGCTCACGCTGCTGCTCCGCGAGCTGGGCCCGCGCCTGAGCTTCTTCCTGGACTTCGGCCAGGACCTGGGCTGGAGCGCAGGCCAGGTGAAGGTGCTGGAGGTCTTCGTGCGGCTGCTGCCCATGGCCCAGCTCCCCTCGGATCCCTTCTCGCCGCTGGCGCTGCCCCTGTCCATCGGCGGCCCGCTGGTGCTGGGCGCGCTGGCCATGCTGCTGCCGGCCGGGGGGCGGAAGTAAGCGGATGCGCCCCGCCGTCGGACTGCTGCTCCTGCCGCCGGTGCTGGCGGCCCAGGGGACCCAGAATCCGGCGGAGCTGCGCCAGAAGCTGGCGGCCATCCAGGGGCGCCTGGGCCAGGTGGACCAGCAGCTGGAGGCCCTGAAGAAGCGGCGCAAGGGCGTGCTGGTGGAGATGCAGGGCATCGCGCTCCAGCGGGACCGGGCCAAGGCCCAGGTGGATGGCGCGCGGTTGCGCCGGGACCAGGCCCAGAGCGAGGTCCAGATCATCGGCCGCGAGCAGGCCCGCATCCAGGGCGAGGTGCTGAAGCTCCAGGGCGACCTCCGCAAGCAGGTGCGCTGGATGCAGGCGCTGGGGCCCCTGGGCGACCTGGGCGTCTACACCACCTTCAAGGATCCCGACGCCTGGCTGGAGCGGGGCCGCCTCCTGGCCTGGGCGCGGCTGCAGGAGCGGAAGCGCCTGGACCAGATCCACCGCCTCCAGGGCGACCTCGCCGCCAAGGAGAAGTCCCTCAAGGAGGTGCTGGCCCGGCTGGCCCGGGAGGAGCAGGAGGCCGCCCAGCTCCAGGCCGCGCTGCGCCTGCAGGAGGACAAGCTCAACAGCTTTCTCGACGGCCTGCAGAAGGACGAGACGGCCCAGCGGCAGGTCCAGGCGGAGCTGGCGGAGGAGGCCATCCAGTTGGAGCGCCTGCTGGCGGGCCTGCTCGCCAAGCCCAGGGCCGAGGTCTTCGAATCCGCCGTGGCCTTCGCCTCCCTGCATGGCAGCCTGCCCCAGCCCGTGGATGGCACCCTGGCCCAGGGCTTCGGCGAGCACCTGCATCCCCGATTCCACACCAAGACCATGCAGAGCGGCCTGCTCATCGCGGCGTCCAGCGGCGCCCCCGTGGCCGCGGTGGCCGACGGTAAGGTGGTCTACGCGGACTACTACCAGAGCTACGGCCCCATGGTCATTCTCGAGCACGGCGGCGGCTGGTTCACCCTCTACACGCACCTCCAGGGCCTGCAGGTGGCCAAGGACCAGTTGCTCAAGGCCGGCGAGCGGGTGGGCGCCGTGGGCGACACCGTGGACGGCCCCCGCCTCGGCTTCGAGATCCGCCATCAGGCCCAGCCCCAGGATCCGCAGAAGTGGCTGAAGCAGAGGTACCGATAGCGGGTCGGGATTGCAGTCCTATCTCGGGCTCGCCGTGCGGGCGCCTGCGGGGGGACGGGTCAGATCCTCGAGGGGGGCCAGGGATCCGTCGGGGCGGACCCGACCCCTGGCCAGGGGGTATCCGGCTGCTTCCGCCTTCTGGTACCAGACCTTCGCCTGTTCCAGGTCCTTCTTGACCCCGATCCCCTGGTGGTGGATCAGGCCGAGATGGAACATCGCCGGGGCCCACCCCAGGTTCGCGGCGGCCGTGAAGAGGTGCAGGGCTTTCGAGGGGGATCGGGGGACCACTTCGCCGTTCTGGTACAGGAGGCCCAGCTCAAACGTGCCCTCTGGGTGATGCTGGTCCTCCAGGGCCTCAAGGATATGGAGGGCCTGCGCCCGCTCGGCAGAGGAACCGTGGACCAGGGTCTTGGCCCACTCGAGCTTCGCCCCTGGCCCACCCTGTTCAGCAGCCTTCGACAGGAGGTCGGATCCCACTGCGATGTACTGCTTTCCCAGCGCGCCGCCGCTCAGAAGGCGAAGGGTCATGGGAAGCAGGGGGCTCGGGGACTGGGATCCCTGCTCCTCGGCGACCAGGGCCCGGATCCGTGCCGGATCGGCAGGCGGGTCCCCACGGCGGATCAGCAGCAGCGCCAGGGGCAGACGGAGCCGACCCCGCCCGGCCGCGAGGTCCCTCTCCATCCATCCGGCCACGCTGTCGGCCTCTTGCGAGGTGGGCCGGTAGCCGGTGACCAGGACGCGGACGAGCCCGTTGATGGACGCGTCCCATCCCTGGGCGGCCCCGAGCGAGTGGTAATGGAAAGCCAGACCGAGGTCCCGCTCCACCCCATGGAAGCCCTCGTAAACCTGGCCCAGATGCTCCTGGGACAGGTGGTCGCCGGCGTCGGCAGAGAGCTTGAACCACCGCAGGGCGGTGGCCATGTTCTTCGGGACCCCGAGGCCATTCTGGTAGAGGTAGCCAAGGTTGCCGTCTGCCCGGGCCCAGCCGAGCGAGGAGGCGGACTCGAACAGCCGCCGGGCCGTGCCGTAGTCCTTCTGGAGACCGCCCATCCCCTCGACGAAGAACCACCCGAGGTTGGTCATCGCCATCGCGTTCCCATTGCGGGCGGCCACCGCGTACATCTGGGCGGCCGCCGCCTCGTTCTTCGGAACCCCCCGGCCCGATTGGGTGAGCCAGCCGAGAGAGGCCAGGGAGTCCATGTCCCCCAGCTTGGAGGCCTTCTCATGCCATTCGGCGGCCAACCGGTCGTCCTGCTCGATTCCACGACCCAGCTCGTACATCCAGCCGAGCATGTGGGTGGCGTAGCGGTGACCTTGCTTCGCGGCCTGCTGGAAGCAGGTGAACGCCTTGGCCTCATCCACCGGAAGCCCGCCCAGTCCCTTCATGTAGAACCAGCCCAGGTCGGCCTGGGCATCGGCGAAGCCCTTGGCCGCAGCCTGCTGGTACAGGGCGGCGGCCTTCGTCTCGTCCTTGGGCAATCCCATGCGCCCTTCGGCGTACCGCTCGCCGAGCGCGTGCGCGGCCGCGGCATCCCCCTGGGAGGCCGCTTTCTGGAGGGCCTCGTTCGATGAGGGCTGGAGGGGCCCCGCGCTGGCCGGGGTCTGGCCCCCGGCATCGGGATGCATGCCCGCCAGGGGAAGGGCCAGGAGACACAGGGCGGCGAGAAAGGCCATGTGGCCCCCGGGACAAGGCCTACCGCACCACGTTGCTGGCGTTGAACAGCGGCACGTAGATGGCGAGGAGGAGGGCGAGGACGACGACGCCCATGAAGAGGATGAGCACGGGTCCGATGAGGCTGGTGACGGCGGTGGTGGCCTTCTCCACTTCCTGGTCGAAGAAGTCGGCCACGTGATCGAGCATCTCGGGCAGGGCGCTGCTCTGCTCGCCCACGCGCACCATCTCGACGGCCAGGGGATCGAGGATCTTCGCCTGCTCCAGGGCCAGGTGCAGGCTGCTGCCGGCCCGCACCTTCTCGGTGACCACGGCCAGGCCCCCCTTCAGGCGCTCGCTGGGGCTGGTGCGCTGCACGACCTCCAGGGCCTGCACCACCGGCAGGCCGCCGGAGAGCAGCACGCCCAGGGTGCGCGAGAACACGCTGGAGTGGTACATGCGGTAGAGGGTGCCGACCTTGGGCAGCATCAGCAGCATCCGCTCCGCCAGCTTGCGCCCGGCCTCCGAGGCCGCCATCCAGCGGATGAGCACCGCGAGGCCCGCGAGGACGATGCCCTGGAGCCAGAGGGTGGAGCTGACCACCTTGCCCATCCCCAGCAGGATCCGGGTGACGAGGGGCATCTCGATGTCGCCGCCGGCGTAGAACTCCGCGAAGCGGGGCAGCACCACGTTGAAGATCACGCCCAGGGCCAGGATGAGCACCAGCACCAGGAAGGCGGGATAGAAGAGGGCCTCGATGATGCGCCGGCGGCTGCTCTGCGCGAACTTCTGGAAGGACAGCCAGCGGGCCAGCACCTCCGGCAGGGTGCCGCTGCGCTCGCCCGCCACCACGTTGCTGCGGTAGACCGGCGGGAAGGCCCCGGCCTGCTCCAGGGCGTCGGAGAAGGACATGCCCTCCCGCACCAGCTCCACCACGTGGGCCAGGGCGCGGCGCAGCTGGGGATCCTTGCCGTGGCCCACCAGCAGCTCCAGCGACTGCAGCAGGGGGATGCCGGCCTTCAGCAGGGCCAGCAGCTCCTGGTTGAAGAGCACCAGGGATTCGGTCTTGAGCTGGGTGCGGCTGCGGAAGGCGGTGTCCGTGCGGGTGATCTCGAGGGGGAAGCCGCCTTCGGCCAGCACGCGCGCCCGCAGCGCCTCGACACTCTCCGCCTCGAAGTCCCGCACGAGGACGTCGCCATTGGAATGCGTGAGCCGGACCGTGAATCGCATGGGCACCTGGGAGCTTTGAGGATAGCGGGAAAGGAAGCCCGGAGTCTGGAGGCACCGCCCCCGACCGGATAGCCTCAGGGGATCCTCCGGAGGCCTCGTGCCGCTTCGCCCGCTCCTTGCGCTGCCCGTCCTGACCTTCACCCTGGCAGCCCAGGCGCCGCTCTCCGCGCCCCTGCGAACGGGCGTGGCGGAGCCGGCGGTCCTGGACCTGCGCGCCGTGGACGGGACGCTCCTGGTGCCCCGGGACAACCGGGACGCGACCCAGGTGGAGGCGGCCCGGCAGGGCTGGACCGCCCTGGTGGCGGGCCTGAAGGAGGCCTCCGCCGTGCGGCTGCGCCTGCCCTCCGGCGAGGGGCGGCTCCCCCTCCTGCTGGCGGCGGCCCAGGCCCTGAAGGCCCAGTCGCCGGCCCAGCGCCTCTACGTGGCCTTCGATCCCGAGGCCGCGCCCCTCCTGGACGAGACCGCCTGGGGGGCTGTGGACGGCGGCGCCCTGGTGCCCGCGGACCTGAACCTCGATCCGGTGAAGTGGCGGGCGCAGCTCACCCGGGCCCAGGACAGCTTCCCGGGCCGCCCCTGGACCCTCTGGCTGCCCTTGGACCCGGGGGCCCTGGTGTCCGTCCTCATGGGCGACGGGGGGCGGGTGGTGGTGCCCGCCGGCGGCCCCGGGGCCCGGCTGGCGGAGGCGCTGCCCGCGGGCTTCACGGACGTGGAGGGCGGCCTGGGGGACCTCACCCTCCGGAACCGGGCCGGGGCCATGCGGCGCTGGACCTTCGCCGGCGGCGCCTGGTCGGCGGTGCCCCTGCCCAAGGACCGCACGGAGGTGGCGGTGAGCGCCGCCGAGGCCTACGATGTGGGCGCCCTGCTGGCCAAGGTGCGGGCGGCTCAGCTCCGGGCCCGGGCAGCGGTCCGCACGGTGCAGGCCAAGGCGGAGCTGGACCTGCATCTCCAGGCGCCCTCGGGGCGGGGCGGGGACCTGGGCTTCAGCTTCGGCTACTTCGAGCAGGCCGGCGAGTGGCCGGAGCTGCTTCAGAAGGCCGTCCGCTTCAACGGCGTCACCGCCAAGCTCGACGGCGAGGTGCAGCTGCCCCTCATCGAAAGCCGCCAGTCCATGTCCCTGCCCGTGGCCCTGGGCATGACCGAGCGCTACCGCTACCGGGACGGCGGCCCAGCCGGCCCGGGACGGCGGCGGCTGCGCTTCGAGCCGGTGGACGCGGATCCCCTGCTGTATTCCGGGGACCTGGAGGTGGAGGAGGCCACGGGGCGGATCCTGGTGGAGCGTCGGGAGCGGGCGGACCTGCCGGGCACCGTGAAGAGCGAGCGGGAGATCCTCACCTACGGCGAGGCGGCGCCCGGCCTGTGGCGGCCCGTCTCCGTGCAGACCTTCGAGCGCTGGGTGAGCGCCGATGGCGTGGTGCAGGTGCAGCGCCGCTTCGCCTACCGGGACTTCCAGGTGAACGGCGAGGGGTTCGAGGCGGCGCGCACCGCGGCCCGGGCCTCCGGGGCCACGATGCTCAAGGTGACGCCGGAGGGGGCCCGCTACTTCACCAAGCAGGGCGACGGCACCCGGAAGATCGAGGAGAAGGCCAAGAGCAGCGGCCGCGCCCTGGCTGCGGTGGTGCTGGCGGACCCGGGCCTCACACCGCCGGTGGCGCCCCTGGGCGGCCTCCTCTACTTCGACTACAACGCCTTCGGGAAGGGCGTGCAGCTCAACGCCCTCACGGCCATCCTCTTCAACACCGCCAGCCTGGCCATCCCCCGGGGCCTGGGCAGCTTCGACGTGGGCGCCGACGCCACCGCCCTGCTGCTCAAGGGCACGGAGCGTCCCGTGGTGAACGGGAGGCTCTCGGACCAGGACGGCGTGGGACGCCGCTTCGGGAAGATGGGCCTGGAACTGGGGCGGGACCTGGGCCTGGGCTTCCGCCTGGAGGGCCGTGGCGACTTCGAGTACGACGACTTCAGCGAGGGGGACAGCAAGTACCGCACGCCGGGCTACCAGCTGCCGCCCTCGGGCCTGACCCGCATCGGCACCCTCCAGGGCTCCTGGCTCTTCCGGGGCTTCCAGGTGCGGGCCTACCACGGCTGGGGCCGCCGTCCCGACGGGACCTATGGCCTGGCCGCGGATCTCCAGGAGGTTCCCGACGGAGGCGATTTCCGCCGCTGGGGCGGCAGCCTGGGCCTGGATCGCGAGGTGTCGCCCGGGCTCTGGTTCCACGGCGAGGCCGGGTGGGCCTCGGGCCGCGCTTTCGACCGCTTCAAGGCGCTGGATGTGGGCGGCCTGGGCGGCGTGGTGCGCATCGCCGGCATCCGGGCCAACGCCATCACGGCGGACCGGCTCTCCTATGCCAAGACGGCCCTCGCCATCCCCACGGGGCCGAACCTGCGCCTGTCCCTCAGCCTCGAGTACGCACGGGCCCGCAGCCTCGATGACCAGAAGACCTACGGCATGGGCGGCGTCGGCATCACAGGAGACCTGCCGGGCTTCTGGCTCTTCACCGCCGTCCGCGTGGACCTGGGCGTGGGCGTGCAGAGCGACATCGCGGGTGTCCGCACCGTGAACGGGTACGTGGCCCTGCTCAGGGTGTTCTAAGAAAGTTAGACCAAAAGGTCTATATCTTTATTTGATTGAGTTTAAAACTAATTTTTTAAATTGCGGACAGGCGCCTCCGGGACCATGATGGCTGTCCTGATGTCCTTATCCGGGGCATGAGATCGGAGGTGAACATGCTGAAATGGCGCGCAACCTTCCTGACGCTGGCCGGTCTGGGCCTCGCGTTCCTGCTGGCGTGCAGCGGCTCTGGCTCTGGCTCCGGCAGCGGCGGCAATGTCGCCAGCGGAAGCATGAACGTGCATCTGGTGGACGGGCCCATCTCCGGCTACCAGGAGATCAACGTGAACATCCAGGCCGTGGAGATCAACAGCAACGGCACCTGGATCACCCTGGGCACGCCCAACAAGACCATCAACCTGCTGGGCCTCGTGGGCGGCGTGGAGGAGACACTGGCCACCGGCGCCACCCTGCCCGCGGGGCACTACGGCCAGATGCGGCTGGTGCTCGGCTCCGGCAACACCGTCAAGCTGGCCGATGGGTCCGTCCAGCCCCTGAAGGTGCCTTCGGGCATGCAGAGCGGCATCAAGCTGATCGTGAACTTCGATGTGGCGGCCGGCACCACGAAGGATGTCTGGATCGACTTCGACGCCGCCCACTCCATCCAGGTGGTGCAGGCCGGGATGTCCGGCCAGTACATCCTGCGTCCCACCATCTGGGCCTTCGACAAGATCGCCACAGGCTCCATCCAGGGCACCTTGACGGACGCCGCCACCTCGACGGGCCTGCCCGGCGTGACGGTCTATGCCGAAACCCTGGATGGCTCCGGGAACGCCCGGATCACGCGCAGCACCGTGACGGACGCCAATGGCGCCTACACCCTGGACCTGCTGCCGGTGGGCACGACCTACTACGTGGTGAGCCACCCGCTGGTGGGGACCACGACCCCGAAGGCCTATGACGCCAAGGCCAGCGAGGCCTTCGCCCTGACAACCTCGACGCCGGTGTTCACCTACAGCGCGGCCTTCACCGCGAACGCCTCCACGGGCACCGTGTCCGGCGGCCTCACGCCGCTGGCCACCAGCAGCCAGAGCGACCAGGTGAACCTGCTCCAGTCGCTGGTGACGTCCTCGGGCACCTTCAGCTTCATCGTGCGCACGACGATGGCCGTCGTGGGCACCTCCACGGAGACCTACGACTTCACCACCGTTCCGGTCGGGACCTACAGTGTCCAGGCCGTGCGGAGCACCTTGAACCTGGACGGCACCACCACCACGACCACCTCGACCGTGCAGCCGGCCACGGTGACCGCGAGCACGACGACGACGGTGAACCTGGGGCTCTGAGGTCGCCCACATCAAGGCCCGGAGGCCCCGGACACGGGGTCTCCGGGCCTTGTCCTGTCCGTGGGGCCGGACCTCTCGTCCGCATCGGTTTTGAAGACACGCCTCGGTTGGGAGTAGCATGGGCCCAACCGACCCCGGCCCATCTGATGACGAGCCCCCTTCCCGGGTGGCGCCTGCCAAAACCTGAGCCGCCGGGCTCGTTTCCTGAACCCGGAGCGTGCAGATGCTGGATGTGGCCTTGGTCCTCGCGTCCTCCGGGTGCTGGTTCGCGGGGGCCCTGGTATCGGCCTCCCCGCGCGCGCCGGAGCGCCTGGCCACGGGCCTCGGCCTCCTGGGCAGCATCCTGGCCCTGGGCGCGGCGCTCCACCTCCTGCTCGGGGGGACGGCCTCGGGTCTGGACTTCCGGGTCTGGGGCCTCCCGGCCCGCCTGGAGCTGGATGCCCTGTCCGCGGCGTTCCTGCTGCCCCTCCACCTGGTGGGCGGACTCGGGCTGATCTACGGGCAACGCTACTGGCCGGTGCAGCTGGCCTGGGGCTCGGGGCGCTCCCTGCGCTTCTTCTACGGCCTGCTGGTGGCGGCCATGACGCTGCTCTTCCTGGCCCGCCACGGCCTGGTGTTCCTGGTGGCCTGGGAGCTGATGGCCGTGTCCGCCTTCTTCCTGGTGGGCTCGGAGCACGAGAAGCCGGAAGTCCGGCGCGCCAGCTGGATCTACCTGGCCTGCACCCACACGGGCACCCTGCTCCTGACCGCCATGGTGATCCTGCTGGCGCGGCGGTCCGGCGGGCTCCTGTGGAGGGTGCTCCCCGCCGCCACCTCGCCCTGGCTGGAGGGTGGCATCCTGCTGTTGGCTGTGATGGGGTTCGGCTTCAAGGCCGGCCTCCTGCCCCTCCATTTCTGGCTGCCCTCCGCCCACGCCAGCGCCCCCAGCCACGTCTCGGCCATCCTCTCGGCGGTGATGCTCAAGGCCGGCGTCTACGGCATCCTCCGGGTGTCGAGCCTGCTGCCGGGCATCCCCCGGGGCGTGGGCGGGGCCCTCCTGGCCCTGGGCGCCCTCACCGCCCTCTACGGCGTGGGGAACGCGCTGGCCCAGCGGGACTACAAGCGGCTGCTGGCCTACTCCAGCATCGAGAACCTGGGGGTCATCGCCATGGGCGTGGGGCTGGGCTGGACGGGCCGGGCCACGCACGATCCCTGGCTCATGGCCCTGGGCTTCGGCGGGGCGATCTTCCACGTCTGGAACCACGCCCTCTTCAAGAGCCTCCTCTTCTACGGCGCCGGGGCCCTGCTGCACGCCACGGGCACCCGGGACATGGAGGCGCTGGGCGGCCTGGCGCGGCGGATGCCCCGCACGGCCCTGGCCGTCTTCCCGGCGGTGCTGGCGGTGGCGGCCCTGCCGCCCTTCAACGCCTTCCTCAGCGAGTGGTTCCTCTACCGGGGCCTCTTCGCCTCCCTGGGCCGGGGCTATCCCTGGTCCGCGGCCCTGGGCCTGGTGGCCCTGGCCCTGGCGGGGGGCCTGGCGGCGGTGGCCTTCGCCCGATTCTTCGGCACCCTCTTCCTGGGCTCGCCCCGGAGCGAGCTCGCGGATCACGCCCATGACCCCGCCGGCTCCATGCTGCTGCCCATGGCCGTCCTGGCGGGGCTCTGCCTGGCGGTGGGCCTGGGGGCCTTCCTGCTGCTGCCCCTGCTGGACCGGGTGATCGCCGTGGTGGCGCCCGGGACGCCGGCCCTGCTGGCCGCGGGCCTCCGCGTGGACTTCCACCTGCTGGCCGGGGTGGAGCTGGGGCTTCTGGCCCTCGTCGGAGCGGGCCTTGCCTGGCTCCGCCGATCAGCCGAGGCGCCGGCGGCGGACCTCCCCACGTGGGACTGCGGCTATGCCGCGGCCGTGGCCCGGGCTCAGTACACCGGCAGTTCCTTCGCGGATGCCTGGGCTCCGGTCCAGCCGGGCCTGCGGGCGCGGCGGCCGCGCCTCCGGGGGCTGTTCCCGGGCGGGTCCTCCTTCCGCCAGGCCTTCCGGGAGCCGGTGGGCGAGGTGCTCCTGGAGCCGCGGGTGGTCCGGGTGGCGGAGCGCCTGCTCCGGTTCCGGCGCTTCCAGCAGGGCCACCTCCCGATCTACATCCTCTATGTGCTGCTGACCCTCCTGGGGGCTTTCCTCTGGATGCTGCTGAGGGGGAGGCTTCTGGGATGAGCCTCTACCTCCTCGCCCTGCTGGCTGCGGCGGTCTCCGGCGTGCCGGGGCTGTTCCTGCGGCGGCGGGGCGGGGAGGTGGCCGCGGGTCTGCTGGGCCTGGCGGCTCTCTTGGGCCTGACGGCCGCCCTGCGCGTGCTCGCGGGTGGGGCCGGCGGGACCCTCCTGCTCCGCACCGCGGCGCTGGGCGCTCCGGGGCTTCTGGTGCTGGATCCGCTCGCGGCCTTCTTCTCCATTCCGGTGCTGCTGCTCTCGTTCTGCGGAGGGCTCTACGGCGTGGGCTACTGGGAGGGCCACCGGGGCCACACGCCGATCCTGTGTCTGGTCTTCGGGCTCCTGACGGCCTCGCTGCTGATGCTGGTGATGGCGTCCCACGCCCTGACCTTCCTGCTGGCCTGGGAGGGCATGGCCATCGCGGCCTTCCTGCTGGTGATGGCCGAGGACCGGGAAGCCGAGACCCGGCGGGCGGGCTGGATCTACCTGGCGGCTACGCACACGGGCACGCTGTTCCTCTTCGCGGCCTTCGCGCTGCTGGCCAAGGTCCAGGGCCACTGGGGGTTCGGCGCCCTGCCCGCGGGCCTCGCGGCCACCCCCGGGGGCACGGCCCTCTTCGCGCTGTTCCTGCTGGGCTTCGGCTTCAAGGCAGGCGTCCTGCCGCTGCACTTCTGGCTGCCGCCGGCCCACGCCGCCGCCCCCAGCCACGTCTCCGCGCTGATGTCGGGCGTGATGCTGAAGATGGGCATCCTGGGGATCGTCCGCTTTCTCTCCTGGGTGCCGGACCCGCCGTCCTGGTGGGGCGGGACGCTGGTGGCGCTGGGCGCCCTGTCCGGCATCCTCGGCGTGGCCTTCGCCCTGGGCCAGCACGACCTGAAGCGCCTGCTGGCCTACCACTCCATCGAGAACATCGGGATCATCCTGCTGGGGCTGGGGCTCGGCACCCTCGGCAAGGCGACGGGTCACCCGGTGATGCAGGTCCTGGGCTTCGCCGGGGCCCTGCTCCATGTGGTGAACCACAGCCTGTTCAAGGGCCTGCTGTTCCTGTCGGCGGGCTCCGTGCTGCACGCCACGGGCACCCGCGACCTGGAGCGCCTGGGCGGCCTGGGGCGGACGATGCCCTGGACCTCCGGCGCGTTCCTGGCGGGCTCCTGGGCCATCTGCGGCCTGCCGCCCCTCAACGGCTTCGTAAGCGAGTGGCTGATCTACCTGGGCGCCTTCCGGGGCCTGGGCCTCGAGCTCGGGCTGGGGCGTCAGGCCTGGCCGCTGGTGATCCTCGTCTCCCTCGCCCTCATCGGGGCCCTGGCCCTGGCCTGCTTCGCCAAGGCCTTCGGGGCGGCCTTTCTGGGGCTGCCGCGGACCCAGGCGGCGGAACAGGCGCCGGAATCGCCGCGCACCATGCTCCTGCCCATGGGCCTGCTGGCCCTGGCCTGCCTGGCCATCGGGGTGGTGCCCGCCCTCTTCGCGCCGGCCCTGGAGCGGGTGGTCGGCGTGTTGAGTGGCGGAGCCCTGGGTGGAGGAACATTGGCTGGCGGCGAGACGCTCATGGCGCTGGCCCCCCTGCGCATGCTGACCTGGGCCGCGGTGATCCTGGCGCTGCTGGCCCTCCTGCTCGGGCGCTGGCTCCGCCTGGTGCCGCAGGGGAGGGATCTGCCCACCTGGGACTGCGGCTACGCAGCGGCAGACGCGCGGATGCAGTACACCGCCTCCTCCTTCGCGGACGGCCTGGTCCGGGGCCTCCGCTGGGCCCTGCGGCCCGTGGCGCACCTCCCCCGCGTGGCGGGCTGGTTCCCCCATCCGGCGCGGTATGAAAGCCATGTGCCGGATCCGGCCCTGGACCGGGCGGCCTCGCCCGCGCTCCAGCTTGCCGTGCGCGGCGCCGGCCTCCTCCGCGTGGCCCAGGGCGGGGCGCTCCCCGTCTACCTGCTCTACGTCCTGCTCACCCTGCTCGCGCTCCTGGTCTGGATGGTGGCCTGACATGGTTCGATCCCTGCTCCCGACAACGCCCCCAACCATGCTCCCGGCGATGCTCCAGTTCCTGCTGCACGGGCTCACGGTGCTCCTGCTGCCGCCCCTGCTCCCCGGCCTGATCGCCAAGACCAAGGCCCTGATGGCCGGCCGGAAGGGGCCACCGGTGCTTCAGCTCTACTACGACCTGGCCAAGCTCGCCCGCAAGCGGGCCGTCTTCAGCCGCACCACCACCTGGGTGTTCCTCGCCGGTCCCGTGGGTGGCGTGGCCGCGGTCCTGGTGGCCTCCTGCCTGGTGCCCTTCGGCCATACCCCGGCGCCGGTCTCCTTCCAGGGCGATGTCATCCTCTTCGCCTACCTCTTCGGGCTGGCCCGCTTCCTCACGATCCTCTCCGCCCTGGATACGGGCTCCAGCTTCGAGGGCATGGGCGCGGCCCGGGAGGCGACCTTCTCGGCCCTGGCGGAGCCCGCGCTCTTCCTGGGCTTCGCGGCCCTGGCCAAGGCCAACGCCAGCCTATCGCTGGGGACCATGCTGGCCTTCCCCGGCAGCCTCACGGCGCGGTTCACGGGGCCCCTGATCCTCATCCTGGCGGGCTGGGTGATCGTCTACCTGGTGGAGAACTCGCGCATCCCCGTGGACGACCCCAACACGCACCTGGAGCTCACCATGATCCACGAGGTGATGGTGCTCGACCACTCGGGCCGCCCCTTCGCCCTGGTGCTCTACGGGGCCAGCCTCAAGCTCCTGGTGCTGGGCGCGCTCATCCTGACGCCGGCCCTGCCCCGCGCGCCGCAGGCCTGGCAGAACTGGCTGGCGTTCTATGCGGCCCTGGCCGGCCTCGCGGTGGGGGTGGGCCTGGTGGAGAGCTCCATGGCGCGGTTCCGCATGACCAAGGTCCCGCAGTTCCTCGTGGCCGGGGTGCTGGCCACGGCCTTCGCCTTCCTCCTGATGCTGGTGTAGCCATGCTGCCCGACCTGCTCATCGCCCTCACCATGCTGTCCAACTTCAGCCTCGTGGCCACCAGCCGCGTCAGCAAGGCCATCCAGTTCGCCGTCCTCCAGGGCGTGCTGCTGGGCCTGATGCCGCTGGCCATGGGCCTGGGCCGCCACTTCCACATCGTCCTGCTGGCCGTCGCGGCGGTCACGGTGAAGGGCTGGCTCATCCCCTTCCTCTTCCGCCGCGCCTTGAAGCAGGTCCACATCCAGCGCGAGGTGGATCCCTACATCGGTTACACCGTGTCGCTGATGCTCTGCGCCCTGGGCACGGGCCTCAGCCTGCTCCTGGCCCACAACCTGCCGCTCAAGCCGGGCACGGAGTACGTGCTGATGGTGCCGGCCTCGCTGGCCACGCTGTTCACAGGCTTCCTGCTGCTGGTGTCCCGCCGGAAGGCCCTCACCCAGGTGGTGGGCTACCTGGTGCTGGAGAACGGCATCTACCTCTTCGGCCTGCTGCTGGTGGAGGACATGCCGGCCCTGGTGGAGGCGGGGATCCTGCTGGACCTCTTCGTCGGCATCTTCGTGATGGGCATCGTCATCAACCACATCCGCGTGGCCTTCGATTCCACCGATACCCGGCACCTGGCCGAGCTGAAGGACTGACCCATGGCCTGGCTGCTCATCCTCGTCCCCCTCCTGGCCGCCGCCCTGGCCTTCGCCGTGTCGTCCCCCACCCTCCGCGCCTGGATCCTGCCGGCCGTGGGCGTCCTCCACCTGGGGCTGCTGCTCGCGGCGCTCGGCGGGTGGCGCACCCTGCCAATCAATGCCTGGTTCGGCCTCGACGCCCTGGGCGGCTGGGTGCTGCTCGTCATCAGCGTGCTGTTCTGCATCTGCGCCTTCTACGCCCCGGCCTACCTGGCCCTGCGGCCCGAACGCGACCACCGCGTGCTCTCCACCTGCCTCCTGGGCTTCCTGGGCCTGGCCTCGCTGCTGGCGCAGGCCCGCCACCCCGGCATCGCCTGGGTGGCCATGGAGACCACCACCCTGGTCACCGCGCCCCTCATCTACTTCAACCACAACCGCCGCTCGCTGGAGGCCACCTGGAAGTACCTGGTCATCGGCTCCGTGGGCATCGCCCTGGCGCTGCTGGGCACCCTGTTCATCGCCTACGCGGCGCACATGGGCGGACTGGAGGAGCCCCTGCGCTACACGCGGCTCATGGAGAACGCCTCGCTCCTGTCGCGGCCCTGGCTGCGGGCGGGCTTCGTGCTGACCCTGGTGGGCTACGGCACCAAGATGGGTCTCGCACCGCTGCACACCTGGAAGCCCGATGCCTACGGCGAGACGCCGGGCCTGGTGGGCGCCCTCCTGGCGGGCGGCGTCACCAGCTGCGCGTTCCTCGCGTTGCTTCGGATCTACGGCGTGGTGGCCGCGGCGGGGGAGGGGGCCTTCGCCCGGGAGCTGCTGGTGGCCTTCGGCATGCTCTCCATGGCCTGGGCCCTGGTCTTCATGATCCGGCAGACGGACATCAAGCGCTTGCTGGCCTACTCCAGCGTGGAGCACATGGGCATCCTCGTCTTCGGCATCGGCATCGGGGGCCTGGCGGCGAAGTTCGCCCTGTTCCACCTGGCGGCCAACGCCCTGGTGAAGAGCGTGCTCTTCCTGTCGGCGGGCAACATCCACCGCAGCTACGCCAGCAAGCAGCTGCCCTTCGTCACCGGCGCCCTCCGCCGCACGCCGGTGTCCGGCTGGCTCTTCCTCCTGGGCTTCCTGGCCATCACGGGCATGCCGCCCTTCGCGCCCTTCCTCAGCGAGTTCAGCATCGCGTCGGGCGCCCTGGGAACCGGCCACCTCGCCAGCGGCGCGGCCTTCCTCGTCCTGCTGGGCGGCATCTTCCTGGCCATGAGCGAGACGGTGGTGAAGGTGGTCTTCGGCACGCCCAGCGCCCAGCGGGTCCGCACGCCCTACAAGGATGCGCCGGCCACCACGGCGCCCCTCATCGCGGCGCTGGCCTTGGCGCTGGTCCTGGGGATCTGGATGCCCCGGCCCCTCCAGGCCATGCTCGACCAGGCCAGCACCACCGCCGAGGGCGCCCTCTCCGCCCGCCTGGAGGTCCGGCCATGAACGCCGATCTGCCCAGCCTCCGCAACGGCCAGCGCCTGCCCCTGCGGGAGGTGCCCGAGCTGCCCATCCGCGAGTTCCGCGAAGCCATCCTGCGGCGCGTGCAGGAAGGGGACCGCCTCGCCTGCCTGTGCGCCGACTTCGACCTCCACCTCTATGCGGTGCTGGCCGACGATGCGGGGCAGGCGCTCCGCGTCCTCCGCACGAAGCTGGACGCGCCCTGCTATCCCGCCCTCACGCCGGACTGTCCCCAGGCCCACCTCTTCGAGCGGGAGCTCGCCGAGCAGACCGGCATCATCCCCGAGGGCCATCCCTGGCTGAAGCCCGTGCGCTTCCACCTCCCCTGGACCGGCGCGCCGGATCCCTGGAAGCACGGCGGGGCTCCCGTTCCCGGCGTGGCCGACTTCTACCGGGTGGAGGGCGAGGAAGTCCATGAGGTGGCCGTGGGGCCGGTCCACGCGGGCGTCATCGAGCCTGGCCACTTCCGCTTCCAGTGCCACGGCGAGCGGGTCTTCCACCTGGAGATCGCCCTGGGCTACCAGCACCGCGGGCTGGAGAGGGCCCTGCTCGGCGGGCCCCATCCCCTCAGCCTCAAGCAGGCGGAGACCGCGTCGGGGGACAGCAGCATCGCCCACGCCTGGGCCTACTGCCGCCTGCTGGAGGGCCTGGCGGGTGTGGAAACGACGTCCCGTGAGGACCTGGTGCGCGGCGTGGCCCTGGAGCTGGAGCGCGCCGCCAACCATGTGGGCGATCTGGGCGCCCTGTCCGGCGATGTGGGCTTCCTCCCCACGGCCTCCTTCTGCGGGCGCATCCGGGGCGACTGGCTGAACCTGAGCGCCGAGGGCTGCGGCAGCCGCCTGGGCCGGGACTGGCTGCGCCCCGGGGGTCTGCGGCAGGATCTGGAGCCGGCCCGGGCCGCCGCCATGCGACCGCGCCTGGAGCGGGCCTGGGCGGACACGAAGGACGCGGTGGAGCTGCTCTGGGGCGCCGCCTCCGTGATGATCCGCTTCGAGGCGGCGGGCCGCGTGGATCCCGGCCAGGCCCGCGAGATCGGGCTGGTGGGCGTGGCGGCGCGGGCCTGCGGTCTGGGCCGCGATGTGCGCCACGACCATCCGTTCGGGCCCTACGGGAGCCGGCCCATCCCCGTGGCCCAGGCCGAGAGCGGCAATGTGCACTCCCGGGCCTGGGTGCGCTGGCTGGAACTGGGCGAGAGCGCGGGTTTCCTCTCCACGGCCCTGGCCTCGCTGGCTGAAAGCGAAGCCGATCCCAGGCCCCGGCCCCTGCCGCCGCGGGCCCCGGAGCACCTGTGCGTCTCGCTCACGGAAGGCTGGCGCGGCGAGGTGCTACACCTGGCCTGGACCGACGCGCAGGGCCGCTTCGCCCGCTACAAGATCGTGGATCCCTCCTTCCACAACTGGTTCGGGTTGGCCCTGGCCCTGCGGGGCGAGCAGGTCTCCGACTTCCCCCTGTGCAACAAGAGCTTCAACCTCTCCTACTGCGGGCACGACCTATGATCCACATCCTGTTCTCCCGCTGGCGCCAGGGGTACCGCACCTTGCCCTATCCGAAGGAGCTGCCCGCGCTGCCCGAGCGGTTCCGGGGGCGGCCACGGATCCACCCGGAGCGCTGCTCCGAGAACTACTCCGGGGGCTGCCGGGCCTGTGCGGAGGCCTGCCCCACCGAGGCCATCACGCTCGGACCCACGGGGCCGCGCCTCGATCTCGGCCGCTGCCTCTTCTGCCCCGACTGCGTCGAGGCTTGTCCCGAGGGCGCCATCGAGTACACGCAGGAGCACCGCCTTGCCACCCGGCGCCGGGAGGACCTGGTGTGGGATTCCACGGAGGAATACCGGCTGGCGGCGGCCCTGGACGGGGAGATGAAGCGGCTCTTCGGTCGGTCGCTCAAGCTCCGGGTGGTGAGCGCCGGAGGTTGCAACGGCTGCGAGGTGGACGTGAACGTGCTGGGCACCCTGGCCTGGGACCTGGGACGCTTCGGCATCCAATACGTGGCCTCGCCGCGCCACGCCGATGGCCTGCTCCTCTGCGGGCCGGTGACGAAGAACATGGCGCTGGCCGTGCGCAAGACCTACGACGCCATCCCAGGGCCCAAGCTCGTCATCGCCGTGGGGGCCTGCGCCATCGCCGGTGGGCCCTACTACCAGCAGGAGGAGCAGCTCGGCGGCGCCGCGAGCGTGGTGCCCGTGGACCTCTTCATCCCCGGCTGCCCGCCGCACCCCCTGACGATCCTGGATGGCCTGCTGCGCCTGCTGGGGCGGATCGGAACCAAGAGTCGAGATGGAGCTACGCCTTTGGATGGGGGTGAAACGTCACAAAAATAGGCACTCGACGGCTTCCGATTTTTATCGTTGTTTATGATTTTGTATAAACACTCATATTCTTGCCGGTTGGCCGTGATGGTGTCTTTCCGCCCTTCAACCAAAGAATGGTTTCGGGACTCAATAACTCCCGAGGAGGCAACCA
Organism: Geothrix terrae; assembly: GCF_022808775.1. GTDB lineage: Bacteria > Acidobacteriota > Holophagae > Holophagales > Holophagaceae > Geothrix > Geothrix terrae. The sequence goes on along the minus strand of NZ_JAKZLA010000007.1, from coordinate 96,970 downwards.
TGAGCCGTTGGCGTGGATTAACCATCGTTGTTTTGGCAACCCTGGGATTGGCGTTCCTGATGGCCTGCGGGGGCTCGTCGGGCTCCAGCACGGGCACCATGAACGTCCACCTGGTGGACGGCCCCATCACGGGCTACCAGGAGGTGAACGTCCACATCCAGTCCGTGGAGATCAGCGGCAATGGCGGCTGGATCACCCTTGGCAACCCGGACAAGACCTACAACCTGCTGAGCCTCACCGGCGGCGTGAGCGAGATGCTGGCTTCGGGGACGACGCTGCCCGCGGGCCACTACCAGCAGATGCGGCTGATCCTCGGATCGGGCAACACCGTGAAGCTGGCGGATGGCAGCGTCCAGCCCCTCACCGTGCCCTCGGGCCTCCAGACGGGCGTCAAGCTGATCGTGAGCTTTGACGTGGCGGCCGGCACCACCAAGGACGTGTGGATCGACTTCGATGCGGCCCACTCCATCCAGGTGGTGCAGGCCGGGGCGTCGAACCAGTACCTCCTCCGGCCCACGGTCTGGGCTTACGACAAGATCGTGACGGGCTCCATCTCCGGGAAGCTGACGGATGCCGCGACTTCGACGGGTCTGGCCGGCGCCGTGGTCTACGCCGAAACCCTGGACACCGCGGGGAACGCCCGGATCGCCCGCAGCACCACCACGGACGCCACCGGCGCCTACACCCTGGACCTCCTGCCCGTGGGCGCCACCTACTACGTGGTGAGCCAGCCCGTGCTGGGGACCACCACGCCGAAGGCCTATGACGCCAAGGCCAGCGACGGTTATGCCCTCAGCGCGACCACGCCCGTCTTCACCTACAGCGCGGCCTTCACCGCGGACGCGGCCACCGGCGGCGTGTCCGGCGGCCTGACGCCCGTGGCCACCAGCAGCCAGAGCGACGCGGTGAACCTCCTCCAGACCCTGACCACAGGCTCGGGCAGCTTCGCCTTCATCGTGGACAGCGGCATGGCCGTCGTGGGCACCTCCACGGAGACCTACGGCTTCGCGACGGTGCCGGCCGGGGCCTACAGCGTGCAGGCCGTGCGGACCACCCTCAACGCCGACGGCACCACCACCGTGAGCACCTCCACGGTCCAGCCTGCCACCGTGACGGCGGGCCTGACGTTGACGGTGAACCTGGGGTTGTGAGGCTGGCCGGTCCGAAGGCGGCGGTCCGGGGACGGGCCGCCGCCGTCCTCGAGGGTGAGGTAACCTGAGGGGCCCATGCGCCCCGTCACCCCCTTCAAGGCCCATACCTCCGAGACGCTGAAGGTCAGCGGGCGGCGCATCCTGGGATGGCAGACCCTGCTCTGGACGGCCCTGGCGGCCCTGGCCCTCTATGGGCTGGGTCTGCGGAACCACGAGCTGTGGGACTACTTCGAGCCCTACGTGGCCGGCATCGTGCGGGAGATGGCCACCACCGGCGACTGGGTCGTACCCACCCTGAACGGCCATCCCTACCTGGAGAAGCCGCCCCTCTTCTATGTCCTGGGAGCCCTGGTCTGCCGGGCCACGGGCAGCTTCGAGCCCTGGGCCCTCCGGCTGCCTTCGGCCCTCCTCGCCCTCGCCACCGTGGTGTGGACCAGCTTTCTGGGATGGCGCCTGAGCTCGGCCCGGGCCGGGGGCTGGGCCGGGTTCATGGTGGGCACCAGCGTGCTCTTCTTCCAGGTCGGGCACATGGCCGTGGTGGACATGACCCTGACCGCCGCCGTCAGCTTCAGCCTGGGTTTGGCCTTCCTCGCCCTGGTGGAGCCCTACTATCGCGGGCGCTGGATCCCCTGGTTCTGGACCAGCCTGGGCCTGGCCTTCCTGGCAAAGGGGCTGGTGGGCCCGGTGCTGATCCTGCTGCCCCTGGGAATCACGGTCCTCATCCAGCAGGATCGCGAGCTGGCGAAGGCCTTCCTCCGGCCGAGCTGGGGCATGGCGGTGGCGGTGCTGCTGGCCCTGGGATGGGTGATCCCCCTCGCCCTCCGGGGCGGGAAGGAATTCCTCATGGAGGTCTTCCTGAGGAATACCCTCGGCCGTTTCATGGCGGACCCGAGCCTGGTGCCGCGCACTGGGCGCCTTGGCGAGCACGTGGAGCCCTTTGCCTTCTACCTCCAGCGCAGTCCCGGCAACCTGCTGCCCTGGCTCGCCATCTGGGCCGCGGCGATGGCTTCGGCCTTCCCGCGCCGGCGGCGGCACCACCTGTCCCCGCGGAGCTACTTCCTGCCCCTGGCCTTTGCCCTGAACCTGCTGCTGCTCTCCCTGTCGGCCGAGAAGCGCATGGAGTACATCCTCCCGGTCTTCCCGATCACCTTCCTGCACGCGGCCCTGTGGCTGGACATGCGGGTGCCCCGGGCGCGTCGCCGCATCGACCGGACGCTGATGGCCGTCCTGGGGCTCAGCTTCTTCCTGGTCGGCATCCTGGCGGTGGGCTTCCCCTGGATCGCCATGGCCCGGGCCCATTTGCCCTGGCCCCTGGCGCTGGGCCTGTCCGCCGGATCCCTGGCCCTCAGCATCGTATCTCTGGGCCGGCTGTGGCGGCGCGACTTCCGGGGGGCCCTGGACTGGGGCATGACCCAATGGGCGGTCTTCCTGGCCCTCTTCCTGGCGATCGCGGTGCCCCAGTGGGATCGGGAGATCTGGCGTCCCCTCGCCGCCCCCTATGCGGCGGCCCTCCGCCTGGAGCGGAACGGGGCGCGGGTGGTGGAGAGCCAGCTGACGGAAACCCAGCTGGGGTTCGCCAGCCTCCGCCTGCGCCATGATCTGCCGGAGCTCGACACGCCCGCCGGCCTGCAGGCCGCTCTGGCCGCGCCGGTTCCAGTGGTGGCCCTGGTGGAACCGGCCTGGTGGGCGTCGGTGGCCGATCAGATCCCGGCCGGCAGCACCCTGCCAACGGAAGCCTCGACGCTCAAGCCCTCCCATCGGCGGCGGGCGCCGGTGGTGGTGCTCAATCCCGCGGCGCGCCTTCTGGCCGGGCCATGAGCGGGATCCGCCCCATCAGGAGGTTCACCACCTCCTCGTCGTCGGGTCGCTGATCCGGCTCCTTGTCCAGGAGACGGGCCACCAGCCGGGCCAGGACCGGGGGCACCTCGGGGCGGAGGGACCGGAGGTCGGGAGGCTGGGCCGTGCGATGCCGGTCCAGGATTTCAAAGGGCGTCTCCCCCTGGAAGGGCGGAGCCCCCGCCAGCATGTGGAAGAGGATCACGCCGAGGCTGTAGCGGTCCGCGGCGGGGCCTACGTGGGTCTTGAGCTGGGCCTCCGGCGCTGCGTAGAGGGGCGTGCCGAGGAAGGCGTAGGTCGTGGTGACGGTGGCGGCGTCCATCACCCGGGCGATGCCCAGGTCCATGACCCGGGCCCCCGCGCCGGTGAGCAGGATGTTGCCGGGCTTGAGGTCGCGGTGGACCACGCCCCGACCGTGGGCGTAGGCCATGGCCCGGGCCACGTCCAAGGCGATGGCGCGCGCCTCCTCGATGGGCAGGGGGCCCCCCTCCTTCAGTCGCTGGTCCAGGGTGGGCCCGGGAATGTATTCCATGGCCAGGTACGGGACACCCTCCGGCGGCCCCGGATCGAGGATCCGCACCAGGTTCGGATGGTCCAGCTGCGCTCCCAATTGGGCCTCCCGCCGGAAGCGCAGCTGGAATTCGGAATCATCCAGGCGATGGGGATGGGGCAGCTTGAGGGCCACCTCCTGGCCGGTCTCCTGGTGCCAGGCGAGGTACGTGCTCGAGAAACCGCCGCGCCCGAGGAGAGGTCCCACCCGATAGGGGCCGACGGCCGACGGCGGGGCATATTCGAGGCCCCTGGAATCGGCCGGCTGCGCCTGCGAGAACAAAGGCCTCCTTCGGCGGCGGCCGAAGAGGGCCGCGGCCAGGGCCACCAAGCCCAGACCGGCCGCCCAGGGCAGCCAGCGGGGGAGCGGAGGAGGTTCCGAGGGCGCGGGAAGGGAGGGGGCGATCTGGGTCTGGGGCTGTGGCGGGGAAGGCGGTTCCGTCGCCGGGAGGCGCCGGTCCGGAGCGGGGGAGATGGGGATGGCCCCGGGGGAAGGCGATCCGGAGGCGGCTTGAGCCTGTGCCTGAGTCTGGGCAGAGGTCTGTTCGGACGCGGCGGCTGAGGGCGGCGGCGCCACCTGGGGTCGCGCGGGATCGGCCGGCGGGGCCGAGGTGGAGACCTGCTCCGGCTTGGCCGGGACGGATGCTGCGATCCGCGCGGTTCGCAGGCTGGCGATCCGCGTGGCCAGGGCTTCCCGCGCGGCGGAAGGCTCGCCCTGGGCCGCGCTGAGGACGCCTTCGGCGCCGTCCAGATCACCCAGCTCCACCAGGCACCGGGCCAGGCGGGTGCGGGGGTAGTAGTCCCGGATCAGGTTGTTGCCGTAGGTGAACGCCCGGGCCGCGGGCGCAGGCCGGAGCTCCAGCGCCCGGCGGTAGGCCGCCGCGGCCTCCTGCCAGCGGGCCGCGTGCTCCGCGTCGAGCCCGTCCTGCCAGGCCGCGTAGAAGGTGGGCTGGGTTTGGGCCGACAGGGTGAGGGCGGCCGGAAGGAGCCAGGCGCCGCGCATCTCAGTCCCCCACGAACAGGTAGTGCAGGGCGCGCTCCAGGGGCCTCCGGTCGAACTTGTAGATGAACGAAAGATCCAGCCGGTGTTCCCGGATGCGCTCGGTGCCCACGGATGTCGGGGGGGTGTGGCTGAGGATCTGGTCGATCTCGAGGAACTGGGAGGCCCGGCGGTGGGACCAGCCGTAGCGGTAGGCCAGGTCGAGGCCGGCGTTCCCGCGCTTGAAACCGCTGCCCACCGACACCCGGTACATCACGCGCTGCTCCCCCGTCACGCCGTCCACCACCGGCTGGGGTTCGCGGCTCAAGCCCGCCCGCAGGGGAATGACCGCGTCCGCTTCGGTGAGGATGAGGTATTCGACGCCCAGGTGGGCCGTGGTGGCGTCGGGGGTCCGGCTGCCCTTGTCGAAGTCGAAGAAGCTCTGGCCGTTGAGATACCGCGAATCGGACATGTAGCGGGTGGTGGACCAGAGGGTGTGCGTGAGGTCGGAGGTGAGGAGCCAATGGGAGGCGGGGCGGTAGGCGAACCCGATTCCCGTGCTGGAGGGCCAGTGCAGGCCGGTGGTGATCGGGCCGTACTGGCGGTTGCCCAGAGCCAAGCTGGTGGCCAGGTGGGTGGCGAAGGTGTAGTCGGCGTGGAAACCCGTGCGATGGACGATCCCCAGGCTCCAGGTGGGCCAGCGCCAGATGAGGCCGAGGTTGAAGTTCTCCCCATCGAGGGCGTTGACTTGCCGGTAGGCCACCTGAGTGGTGCCCAGGGAGGAGGTCCAAGCGCTCGACGAGTCGAGGTCCCAGCGTCCCCGCCACCGGTTGTAGGCCACGCCCAGGAGGATGCGCTGGGAGACCTCGTAGGCCACCGCCAGCGAATACAGATCGATCTGGCCGGACTGGTTGATGCTCTGGTCGAGGTGCCCTCCCGTCGCCGGATCACCGGTGGTGGGGACCTCGGTCATGGCGCGGTCGCTGTCTTCGTTCTGGGTGAAGGCCCGCTGGATGGAGAGCTGGAGCACCAGGTTCCGCCCGCCGAGGCGGAGGGGCGCGGTGGCGGACGCGAAGAGGGGATCCCACCGGGTGCTGGTGGTGACCGCGTCGCTGGCGGCCAGCACCCGTCCCTGGCTCGTCGTCTCGAAATCCTGGTAGCCCACGTTGTGCTGAGCCCCCCGGGCGACGAAGCTCACTTCCGGCTGGAGGAGCTGGGCCAGGCCCGCGGGGTTGAAGGAAACCGCCGTGGCGTCGTCGGCCACGGCGATGAAGGCGCCGCCGAGCCCCATGGCCCGGGCGCCCGCCCCCTGCACAGCGAAGTTGGTGCGGGACTGCTCGGAAATGAGGGTGCCGATGGGCGACTGCGCCTGGAGCATCCCGGCGAAGGCCAGGGTCGCGAGGGACCTGGGAAGCGGCTTCAACATGAGCGGGAGGTTCCTGCCGGCGGAAAGAGCCTCCATCCTAGCGCGGGCCCTGGATTCGGCCTCAGGCGTAGAATCCGCGGTACTTCATGGCCTGAGCCACGCGGTCCAGGGCCAGGATGTAGGCGCCGATGCGGGGGTTGGTCTTGTACTTGTCGGTGGTGGCGAAGGTGGCCTGGAATGCGTGGGTCATGTAGTCCACGAGGCGCTCGTTCACCTCGCGTTCCCGCCAGTAGAAGCCCTGGCGGTTCTGCACCCACTCGAAGTAGCTGACGGTCACGCCGCCCACGTTGGCCAGGATGTCGGGCACCACCAGCACGCCGTGCTCCAGCAGGATGGGATCGGCCTCGGGGGTGGTGGGGCCGTTGGCGCCCTCCACGATGACCTTGGCCCGGACCTGGGCGGCGTTGGTCTCGGTGATCTGGTTCTCCGAGGCGGCGGGCACCAGGATGTCCACGGGGTGGGCGAGGAGGGCGTTGGGGTCCATGGGCTCGGCGCCCCGGAAGCCCACGACGGTGCGGGCCTCGGCCACATGCTTGAGCAGGGCGTGGATGTCCAGGCCGCGGTCGTTCCTCACGGCGCCCTGGATGTCGCTGATGGCCACGACGCGGGCGCCGGCCTCGTGCAGCAGGCGGGCGGCCTGGCTGCCCACGTTGCCGAAGCCCTGCACGGCCACCGTGGCGCCGGCCAGGGGCTTGCCCAGGCGCTGCATGGCCTCGCGGGCGGTGATGAGGATGCCCCGCCCCGTGGCCTCGTTGCGGCCCAGGCTGCCGCCCAGACCCAGCGGCTTGCCTGTGACGATGGCGTTCTCGGTGCGGCGCACGTGCATGGAGTAGGTATCGAGCACCCAGGCCATGGTCTGCGCGTCCGTGCCCATGTCGGGCGCGGGCACGTCACGGTCGGGGCCGAGGATGTCCATGATCTCGGCGATGTAGCGGCGGGTGAGGCGCTCCTTCTCGCCCAGGCTCAGGCGGGAGGGGTCGCACACGATGCCGCCCTTGCCACCGCCGAAGGGCACGTCCACCACGGCGCACTTCCAGGTCATCCAGGCGGCGAGGGCCTTCACCTCGTCGAGGGTGACGTTCAGGTCGTACCGGATGCCGCCCTTGGCGGGGCCGCGGGCGATGTTGTGCTGGACGCGGTAGCCCGTGAAGACTTCCCAATGCCCGCTGTCCATGAGCACGGGGAGGCTCACGATCATCGACCGGCTGGGAGCCATGAAGACCTTGAACAGCGCGTCATCCAGGCCGTAGAGCTGGGAAGCGACGCGAAGACGGGCCTGCATGGCCTCGAAGGCGTTGGTCTGGTTGGTCAGCATGGAGGGCATCTCCTACGGACGGGCTTCTTGGGCGGGATGGGTCTCGGCCGGCAGTTCCAGATCGCGGCCGGCGCTCCAGAACCCCTCGATGTTGTAGTGGCGGCGGGTCTCCTCGTCCATGACGTGGACGACCAGGTTCCCGTAGTCCAGCAGCACCCAGTTGCCGTTGGCCTCGCCTTCTCGGGAGATGGGGCGCTCTCCGGTGAGCTTGAGGGCATCCTCCACCGCCTCGGCGATGGCGCGGTTCTGTCGGTCGCTGCCCCCGCTCATGAAGGCGAAGGTGTCGGTGAAGCTGGCGATGTCCCTCACGTCCAGGAGGCGGATGCGGAAGGCTTTCTTGGACCGGGCGGCTTCGACGACGGTCGCGAGCCGGGAATCAAGGGTCATGCGGGCTCCGAAACAGGGCTAACGATACAGGTTTTCCGCGCGGATGGCAGCGAGAACTTGGGGTGGGATGCCGCCCGGATCGTGGGCAGGATCCGCCGCCAGACGGTGGCGGAGTTCCGTGGAGGCGAGGTCCGTGTCCGTGGACGGGAGCCAGACCAGCTCACCGGTTCCGCCGGACCAGATGGACGCCGGGCGCAACCCGGGGAAGGCCGGAGCATTCGCGGGGGCGCCGGGGCGCAGGGCCACGGCCAGGGAGGCCAGCTGGAGGATCCGCTCCGGGCGCCGCCAGGTGGCGAAGCCCGCCAGCTGGTCGCTGCCCATGACGAGGATCCAGGCCGTGCCGGGCTCCCGGGCGGTCAGCGCCTCCAGGGTGTCCACGGTGTAGCTGGCGCCACCCCGCTCGAGTTCCGCTGTCTCGACGCCGCAGCGCGCGTCGAAGGCGCGGAGCGCCTCGTCCAGCAGGTGCAGGCGGGTTCCGGGCGCGGGACCGCCGGGGTCGGGCTTGTGGGGACTGATGGCCGTGGGCACGAAGCGCAGTTCATCCAGGTCCAAGTGGTCCAGGGCCAGCCGCGCCAGCTTCAGATGACCTTCATGGGGGGGATTGAACGCCCCACCGAGCAGGCCCACGCGCTTCATTGGGCCGCGTCCTTGTCCTTGAGGGCCGCATCCACTGCGAAGGCCAGCTCGCGCAGCCCCTCGCCCGTGACGCCCGAAATGAAGATGGGCTTCTGGCCGCGGTCGGCGCAGAGGGCCTCGAAGGCGTCGCGGCGCTCTTCGTCCTGCAGGGCGTCGAGCTTGGTGCCCACCAGCCAGCGGGGCTTGGCGGCCAGCACGGGGCTGAAGGCCTCCACCTCGCCTTCGATGACGCGCACGGCCTCCACGGGCTCCGTGACGGGATCGGAGAGATCCACCAGGTGGAGCAGCATGCGGGTGCGCTCCACGTGGCGGAGGAACTGGATGCCGAGGCCCGCGCCGCCCGCCGCGCCCTCGATGAGGCCCGGGATGTCGGCGATGACCCAGCTGTCGAGCAGGTCGCCGCCGAAGCGGTCCAGGCTCACCACGCCGAGCTGGGGCTCCAGGGTGGTGAAGGGGTAGTCGGCGATCTTGGGCCGGGCCGCGCTGAGGCGGCTCACGAGGGTGCTCTTGCCGGCGTTGGGGAAGCCCACCAGGCCCACGTCCGCGATGAGCTTCAGCTCCAGGTCGAGGGTGCGCTCCTCGCCCTCCTCGCCGGGCTGGTGGTGGCGGGGCGTGCGGTTGGTGGAGCTCTTGAAGTTCGTGTTGCCCAGGCCGCCGCGGCCGCCGCGGGCCACACAGACATCCTGGCCGTGGACCAGCAGCTCCGCCAGCACCTCGCCGGTGTCACCGTCCTTCACCACGGTGCCGAGGGGCACGTCCAGGGTGATGTCGAGGCCGTCCTTGCCGTGGCGCAGGCAGCCTTCGCCCTGGCGCCCCCGGTCGGCGGCGAAGTCGCGCTTGTGGCGGTAGGGGTTGAGGGTGTTCAGGGCCCGGTTGGCCCGGAGGAAGATGGAGCCTCCCTTGCCGCCGTCACCGCCATCGGGCCCGCCCTCGGGGGCGAACTTCTCGCGGCGGAAGCTCATGGCGCCGGAACCGCCGTGGCCAGCAGCGACGCGGAGCTGGACTTGGTCAAGGAACATGGTGGAGGGTCATTTCAAGAAGGGGGTTGAATGTTCACAGGCCGGGCTCCGCCCGGCCTGTGAACGGGGGCCCGGGGGTGTGCGCGCAGCGCGGAACCCCCGGACAACATCAACCCTCGATGGGATCGATGTGGATGAAGCGGCCGGACTGGCCCTTGTCCTGGAAGCGCACCTTGCCGTCGATCTTGGCAAAGAGGGTGTGGTCCTTGCCCATGCCGACATTGATGCCGGCCTTGAACTTGGTGCCGCGCTGGCGGACCAGGATGGAGCCGCCGGTGACGACCTCGCCACCGAACTCCTTCACGCCCAGGCGCTGGGAATGGGAATCACGACCATTGCGGCTGGAACCGACGCCTTTTTTGTGAGCCATGGGAATACCTCTTCAGAATCAGGATTCGTGGATGGAGGGAAGGATGCGAGTGCGGGCTTGGCCCGTGCGTGCATCGGGGGTCCGGGGGTGTGCGCGCAGCGCGGGACCCCCGGAGAGCATCATCCCTTGATGGCCTTGATGCGGACCTCGGTGTACCCCTGACGGTGGCCCTGGGTGCGCTGATAGGTGGTGGTGCGCTTCTTCTTGAAGATGATCACCTTCTTGGCACGGTCGTGGGTGATGACCTCGGCCTCGACCTTGGCGCCCTTCACGGTGGGCTGGCCCACCTTCAGGTCGCCGTCCTTGTCGATGAGGAGCACATCCTCGAAGGTCACGGCCTGCTTGGGATCCTTCTCCAGCAGCTCCACGCGGAGGATATCGCCCTCGGCGACGCGGTACTGCTTCCCGCCGGTCTTGATGATTGCGAACATGGAAACCTCATTCGGTTGGGGCGCGGGGGCGGCGGTCCATCGGACGCACTTGGGAGCCCACGGCCAGGGCAAGGCCCATCAGTATGCGGGAAAATCCCTGCCCCCTCAAGGGAAATTCCTGAAACCACGGGCCGTGGGCCCGCGACTTGGGAGCCCGTAGGCCTGTGGCCAAGGCGCATTGGTTTCCGGCCCCGCCCCGGGGATGGGATGATCGGGATCCGGAGCATCCCATGGGCCGTGATTTCCAGACCTTCCTGAAGCAGCTTGAGGCCGTCGGCGAGCTGGCCCGCGTGGCCGTCGAGGTGGATCCCTTCCTGGAGATGGGTGCCATCGCCGACCGGGTGTCCAAGCAGCCCGGCGGCGGCAGGGCCCTGGTCTTCGACCGGCCCAGGGGCAAGGCCATGCCCGTGGCCATGAACGCCTTCGGCAGCCTGAAGCGCATGGAGATGGCCCTGGGCGTGGACCGGGAGCCCCGGGGCCTGGATGCCATCGCCGATCGCATTGAGAAGCTGGTGCAGGAGGCCATGCCCAAGCCGGGCACGGGCTTTTTCGAGAAGCTGGCCAAGCTGCCCGTGCTGGCGGAGGTCTCCAACTGGATGCCCAAGACCGTGCGCAAGGGCCTCTGCCAGGAGGTGGTGCTGAGGGGCGACCAGGTGAGGCTCTCGGACCTGCCGGTGCTCACCACCTGGCCCGAGGACGGCGGACCCTTCATCACGCTCGGCATGAGCCACACCCGCAACAAGCAGACGGGCCACCGCAACACGGGCCTCTACCGGCTCCAGGTCTACGACGACCGCACGCTGGGCTTCCACACCCAGCTCCACCACGACGGCGCCCGGAACCGGCACGGCTATGGCCGGGACGAGCGCATGCCCGTGGCTGTGAGCTTCGGCGGCGACCCGGCGCTGACCTACGCCGCCACGGCCCCCCTGCCGCCCTTCCTCAGCGAGGTGATGTTCGCGGGCTTCCTGCGGGGCGAGGGCATCGAGATGGTGCCCTGCGTGACGAACGACCTGGAGGTGCCGGCCGACAGCGAGCTCGTCATCGAGGGCTACGTGAACCCCGGCGAGTTGCGGCGGGAGGGCCCCTTCGGCGATCACACGGGCTACTACTCCCTGGCGGACGACTACCCCGTGCTGCACGTGGAAGCCATCACCATGCGGAAGAACCCCGTGTTCCCCGCCACCATCGTGGGCCGGCCGCCCCAGGAGGACGCCTACCTGGGCCTGGCCACGGAGCGGATCTTCCTGCCTTTGCTGAGAATGGTGCTGCCCGAGATCCGGGACATGCATCTGCCCGCCGCCGGGGCCTTCCACAACCTGGTGATCCTCTCCATGAAGAAGGAGTATCCGGGCCACCCGCAGAAGGTGATGAACGCCATCTGGGGCACGGGCCAGATCATGTTCACCAAGGGCATCGTGGTGGTGGACGAGGACATCGACCCCCACGACCTGAACGAGGTGCTCTTCCGCCTCACCAGCAACGTGGACCCCAAGCGCGACATGCTCTTCACCGAAGGGCCCCTGGATGTGCTGGACCACAGCGCCGACCGCTTCGCCTTCGGCAGCAAGGTGGGCATCGACGCCACCCGCAAGAACCGCCCCTGGGACGGCTTCCCTCGCGAGTGGCCGCGGGATCTGGTCTTCCCGGAGGAGATCCTGGCCCGGCTGGAGGCTCGCTGGAAGGAATACGGCCTCTAATCAGAGTACAAAGCAAAGCCCGGCTGTGCCGGGCTTTGCGCGGGGGCCCCGGGGGTGTGCGCGCAGCGCGACCTTAGACCCCGGCCACGCATGCGTGGCTGGGGGGACCCCCGGAGAGCATCAGAACCGGATCGTGACGCCCGCCTGGAGGGCATCGGCCTGGAACTGGCTGGTGATGCGCGAGTGGATGAAGCGGGCCTCAGTGCCCACCGTGGCGTTCCACTGGTAGCCGGCGCCGGCGGCCAGGCCGAGCTTGGTGGTGTGGCTCGTGGTGTCGCCGAGGACGGGATCCTTCACCTCGAAGGACCACCGCATGGCGGACAGGCCCGCCGTCAGGTAGAGGCCCTCGGGCTTGCCGGCGATGAAGTAGAGGTAGTCGCCACCCAGGCTGAGGTTGTTGGCGTCCTGCTTGAGGCTGCCGAAGCTGGACTCTGGATAGACCGAGTAGTCGAGGCGGGGGCGCAGCATGTGGCCATCGCCCAGATCGAAGGTGCCATGTACGCCGATGCCCGGGCCCGGCTTGCTGTCCACGTAGTCCTTCAGGTCGCCCAGGGGGATGTTCACGAGACCCTGCACGCCGTATCGGGGTGCTTCAGCCTGGAGGGACAGGGCGGCGGCGGCCAGGATGGCCAGGGTCAGCGGGGACAGGATCTTCATGGTTCCTCCGGAAGGCGCGGGCCCAGGGCGGGCCGACCGGCGCCGGGGCCATATTCCCACAAAAAATGGGGAGGTCACCCTTCATTCGGGCGGGAAAAGATGGAACTAGAAATAAAGATCTAGCTTGAGTTGAGGTGAATCCGATTCCGGTTATTTCCAATGAAAAGGCGCCCTCGCGGGCGCCTTTTCGGGGAAGCGGTCGAACCTACTCGCCGTTCTCGGAGCGGCGCTCCTTGAGGCGGCCGGCCTTGCCGAGCTTCTCGCGCAGGAAGTAGAGCTTGGCGCGGCGGACCTTGCCGTGACGCACGACTTCCAGCTTGTCGATGGTGGGGCTGTTCAGGGGGAAGATGCGCTCCACGCCCACGCCGCTCGCGATCTTGCGGACGGTGAAGGAGGTGCGCATGCCGCCGCCCTTGATGCCAATGACGATGCCCTGGAAGAGCTGGATGCGCTCCTTCTCGCCTTCCTTCACCTTCACGTGCACCTTGACGGTGTCGCCGGGCTGGATGCGGGGCAGATCGGAACGAAGCAGGCTCGCTTCGAGCTGGTCGATGATGTGGCTCATGTGGGCTCCTGGGCCAGCGGTCCCGGGCCGGAATCGGCGGACATGGCTCGATGTCCCCGGAGTCGGGGAGTCCATCAGTGTATCGGAAAAGGCAGGAAAGGAAAGGGGCCTTTCACGGGAAGCCGCGGAAGGCCCCTTTCCCAGCTTGGCTGGCTAGAAGCGGAAGGTGGCGCCCACCTGGATGATGTCCATGTCCGCATCCCAGGCCCTGCTCTTCAGGTAGCGGACCTCGGCGCCCACGGTCTTGTTGAACTGGTAGCCGACGCCGGCGGCCAGACCCAGCTTGGTGGTGTCCTCGCTCGCCGAGGCGCTGGAACCCAGGTAGGAGGCGCTCACTTCCATCTTCCAGCGCACAACGGAGAGGCCGCCCGTAACGTAGAAGCCCTGGGGCTTGCCGTCCACGAAGTAGAGGTAGTCGGCGCCGAGGGCGAAGTTGGAGATCTTCATGCTCGCCGAAGCGCCGAAGGCGCTCTCCGAGTATTCGGGGAACCAGGTGTAGTCCAGGCGGGGGCGGATCATGTGGCCGCCGGTGGGGTTGAAGGTGACCTGGGCGCCGATGTTGAGGCCGACCTTGCTGTCCACCGCGTCCTTGAGGTCGCTCTGGGGGAGGTTGAGGCCCGCCTGGAGCCCGAAGCGGGGGCCTTCCTGGGCGGAGAGGGCGGGGGCCACCAGCGCGGCGGCGGCCAGGATGAGTGCGCGGATCGTCATGAAATCTCCTTGAGGCCCATGCGGGGCCGAGGTCCATCGGACAGGTCTGGGGGCCTCCGAGGCCCCGGCCGCCCGATGGGGCTAATGGTACCTACGCATCTTGTATCCGGAGGTCTAGTCCGGATCCAAGGAAATCGACCTGGATCTACGTCCAGCCCTTCCATCCCTTGGGTTTGACCCGGTCCCAGTCCTGTGGGTGCTCCACCTGCCAGGCGCACCACTGGGCGGGCCGGTCCAGGGCGGGCAGGCGGTCCCGCAGGTAGGCGGTCCAGAGGTCCGGCCGCAGGCGCCTGGTCCGGGCCATGGCCTCCCGCAGGCGCCAGAGCCGGATGGCGCCGTGGTCGCCGCCCTGGAGCACCGCCGGCACCTCCAGGCCGTCGAAGGTGGCGGGGCGCGTGTAGTGGGGGTGGTCCAGCAGGCCGGTGGCGAAGCTGTCCTCCTCGGCACTGGCCTCATTGCCCAGCACGCCCGGCAGCCAGCGGCAGACCGCGTCGACGAGGAAGAGGGCCGGCAGCTCACCGCCGCTGAGCACGGCTTCGCCCACGCTGAGCTCCTCGTCCACGTACCGCTCCACCGCCCGCTGGTCCAGCCCCTCGTAGCGCGTGCAGACGAGGATCAGCTGATCCAGGCGGGCCAGCTCCAGCACCTTGGCGTGGCTGAGGGGCGGCGCGGCGGGGCTGAAATGGATGACGCGGCTCGACGCCGCCCGGGGCACGGAAGCCAGGGTGTCGCGCAGCACCTCGGGGCGCAGCACCATGCCCGGCCCGCCGCCGAAGGGGGCGTCGTCCACGTGGCCGAAGGGATTGCCCGCGAAGGGGCGGTAGCTGTGGGTGAGGAGGGTGTGCCCCAGCTCCCGGAAGGCGCGCCCCGTGACGCCGAGGCGGGCGGCCTCGAAGAACTCCGGGAAGAGGGTGAGGGCGTCGATGCGCATCACTTCATCATCGCGTGGAAGGCCTTCATGAAAGTGCGGGCGATGAGGTCGAAGCTGAAGGCGAAGTACAGGGTGTTGGCGAGGGCGGCGGCGGCGCCGATCCAGGCCCAGAGGGGGCGCTCCTCCAGGAGGGAGGCGCCCAGGAGGCAGAGGATCGCGGCGGGGAGCTGGTTGCCGAAGGGGAGGGGGACGGGGATGGCCAGCAGGAAACCCGTCCAGGCGATGCAGGCGCCCACCCAGCGGTGGTTGATGGGCCGCCGCCGGGCGCTGGGCCAGCGCAGGCGGTCGAGCTGGGTCTCGAGTTTCGCCAGGGCGTTCTTGATGCGGCCTTTGTGGATGGGCTGGGTCTGCACCCGCCGGGGCATCCAGGGATGGGGCGTGCCCCAGGCCAGCTGGGTGCCCAGGGCGATGAGCCCGATGCCGCCCACCGGGGCCAGCCCGAGGTTCAGGCCCGGCACCAGGCTCGGGAGGGACAGCAGCAGGGTCAGCAGGCCGTAGGTCTGCTCGCCCGCGGCGTCCAGCAGCTCCCCGAGCGTGACCTCGCCTTCCGCGTCCAGCAGGGCGTGGAGGGTCTCGAAGAAGGGCTTCGGGGTGGACAGCACCCCTCCAGGATGACGGAAAAAGGCCTTCAGTCCCCGGTCTTCAGGCCTGAGTCTTTCGGTTTCCGGGCTTGGCCTTCCCGCACCAGCTGACCGCAGGCGCCCGCCACGTCCTGGCCGCGGCTGCGGCGGACGCTCACGGGCAGGCCCACCTCCGACAGCAGGCGGCAGAGGGCGCCGACGCGGGATTCGTCCGGGGGCTCGAAGCCGCTGCCCTCGTGGGGGTTGAAGGGGATCAGGTTCACCTTGGCGGGAAAGCGGCGGGCGAAGGCGGCGAGGCGCCGCCCGTCCTCCAGACTGTCGGTGACACCCTTCAGCAGGACGTATTCGAGGGTGACGCGCTCGCCGGATTGCAGGGGGAAGGCCGCCAGGGCCGCTGCCAGCGCCTCCAGGTTCCAGACCCGGTTCACGGGCATGATGGCCGAGCGGTGGGCGTCCGTGGTGGCGTTGAGGCTCAGGGCCAGGCGCGGCCGCCTCGGGAAGGCGCCCAGGCGCTCGATGCCGCTCACCAGGCCGGAGGTGGACACGGTGATGCGCCGGGGCGGGATGGCCAGGCCCTTGGGATCCGTGAGGATGGCGAAGGCCGCCATGAGGTGGTCGAGGTTGTGCAGGGGCTCGCCCATGCCCATGAACACCAGGTTCACGGGCCGGCCTTCGGGGTGGCCGTGGTGGTTCAGCATGGCCACCACCTGGCCCACGATCTCCGCGGCCGTGAGGTTGCGCACAATGCCCATCTGCCCCGTGGCGCAGAAGGTGCAGCCCATGGCGCAGCCCACCTGGCTGGAGAGGCAGAGTGTCACCCGGTCGTCGTAGGGCATCCATACACCCTCGACTTGCTTCCCGTCCGTGAGCTCGAAGGCGTGCTTGGTGGATCCGTCCTCCGACGCCTGGCTCTGGACGATGGCGGGCCAGGCCAGATCCACCTCGGCCTCCAGGCGTGTCCGCAGCGCCTTGGACAGGCTGGAGAACTGCTCCCAGCGGGTCCAGCGCTGCCGGTAGAGGCCCTCGAAGACCTGGCCGCCACGCCAGGCCGGCTCGCCCAGGGCGGACACCAGCGCCTTCAGGCCCGCGGCATCCTGGCCCGCGGCATTGGGACGCGCGGCGTGGCCGGCTTCAGGGGCCGGCAGATCCCACAGCGGGGGCATCGTCAGTCCATCCGGATCTTGAAGGACTTCATCAGGCGCTTGTCGTCCTCGGAGAAGGGCTGCTCGGGGCCCTCCTGGGGCAGCCCTTCGCTGGGACCCTCCCCGCGGAGCCGGATGGGCGCCGCCTCCAGGATGAGCATGAGTCCGTAGCCCTGGGCCTGGATCTGGAAGGTGAGGTCGCGGCAGTGGTCGTCTTCGGCCAAGGCCTTCACCAGCGAATCGCCCAGTTCGCTGACCAGGTGATGCAGGTTCTCGGGCAGATCCATGGAGCCTCCGCTTTCAGAATACCAGCCGGTTCCAGATCCACCGGCTAGGAGGACTCGCGGAAGGCCGCGACAGCACGGCGCGGATCCCCGTCCCAGAAGGGCCGGATGGCCGCCGCTCCCGCCAGGCGCGGATGCCTGAGCAGGGCCGCCTTCGCGGGTTCGACTCCGCCCAGGGCCAGAAGACGCGGGCCCTCCGCCGGCAGGCCGTCGAGGAAGCGGCGTAGCCGTTCCGGCCCCCAGGGCGCGCCCTTGCCGGGGCTGGCGAAGATCGGCGAGATGAGCAGCTGGTCCACTCGGCTGCGGGCGGCCCACTGGTCTTCGTCGTGCAGGGGGCGGGACAGCGGCACCAGGCCCGGCTCCACCTCCGGATGGGCTTCCGGGGCGTGCAGGCCGCAGCCCGCGGCAAAGGCCACGTCCAGGCGGCCAGCCACCCAGAGCGCCACCTCCGGGGCGGTGTCCTGGCACCAGGTTGCGGCCTCCAGGAGCGCGCGCGCCTCCAGCTGCTTCTCGCGGATCAGGAAGCCGTCCACGCCCGAGCGCAGCACGGCCGCCCAGCGGGGGCGGTCGAAGCCGAGGCCCGGCGTGATGGCGAGGAGGATCATCCGAAGAGGCCCTCCAGCACGGCCGGGGCCACCTTCGGCAGGGCCAGCACGGCGGCGTTCTCGGTGGCGTGGTCCGCGCGGCCCATGCCGCAGAGGGCCACCGTGACGCCCGGGCAGGAACGGGTGAACTGAAGCGCCGCCTGGGCAGGGGTCGCCCCTCCCAGCGCTTCCACCAGGTCCGCGGGAAGTTGGGAGAGGATGCGGGCCTGCATGATCGAGGCGGAGGTCTGCACGGACAGGCCGGCGGCGCGGGCGGCCTGGAGCGGCGTCAGGCGTTCGCCCCGGAATGGCTGGGTGGGGGCGAGGAAGGCTTCGGGCAGGGCGAGGTTGAGGGGAAGCTGGATCCAGCGGAAGTGGTGGCCCCGCCCTCCGGCGGCCTCCGCGGCGGCCAGCAGGCGCCCCAGGCTGAGGTGGTCGGGTCGCCCCGGCGGCACCCGGAAGCCGTTCCAGGTGGCCACGCCGTAGGCGCGGATCGCTCCGGAGGCCACGAAGCCCTCGCAGGCTTCAAAGGCCTTCTGGACGACGGCGTAGAAGGCCTCCGGCCCAAGATGCGGGAGCTGCTGCTCGGGATTGTGCAGGTGGAAGAGATCCACGGCCTCCACGCCCAAAGCGGCCCGGCTCACCTCCAGCTGGTGGGCCAGGTAGCGGGGGGTCATGGCGTGGCAACCGTCCACCACATCTTCGGCGGACAGGATGCCCGGGGCCTCCAGCGTGCGCCGGAACCAGTCCCGCGGGCTTTCTTCCGTGAGCCCATCCCCCATGGGCAGGTAGCCGGCCTTGGTGGAGACGAAGAACGCCTCTCGGGGCAGACCGGCGAAGGCGGAGCCCAGGGCCCGCTCCGAGCGGCCGGCCCGGTAGTTGGCGGCTGTGTCGAAGACGGTGCCCCCGGCCGTGAAGAAGGTGCGGGCCGCGGCGACATAGCCCTCATCGACGGCGGAGGTGGCCTCCCCGAGGTAGGTGCCGAGGCCGAGGCTGCTCAGGTCCATGGCGCCTCCGGATGGGTGGTGGAGAGCCCAGGAGGTGTTCGCTCACCTGAGGACTTCCCGAAGGGTCGAGGCTTGGTCCGGGGGTGTGCGCGCAGCGAAGCGAAGCGCGGAACCCCCGGACGACATCAACTATCCAGATCTTCCTTCACGCCATCGGTGCCCATGGTCACCAGCCGGTCCGCCGCGCGGCGGGCCCACTCGGAGCCGGGGTAGCTCTCCACCAGCTTCTGGTAGTAGCTCCTGGCCTCGTCGCGGAAACCCTTGATGCGCTCGGTGGTGAAGGTGGTGAAGTCCTTCTGGTACTGCATGCCCTGCTCCCGGGTGAGTTCCTTCAGATCTTCCTTCTGGAGCTTCTTGGCGTAGTCCTTCTCGAACTGGTTCAGCTCCTCGGGAAGCAGCAGCCGCTGGCGCAGGGCCTCGCCGAGGTAGAAGTAGGCCCGCTCGCGGTCCACGTAGTCGGGATAGGTCTCCAGCAGGGCCTTCAGGCGCCGCTCGGCCCCGGGGTAGTAGTAGACGTTCACGTAGAAGATGCCCACGATCAGCTCGTGCTCGGCGATGCGCCGCCAGCACTGGACCACCTTGGACCTGGCTTCGGGGGCATAGGGGCTGCCCGGGGATTCCGTCAGCAGCTGCTGGAACCCGTCGAGCGCCTTGCGGGTCTCGGTCTGGTCGCGCTCGGCGCTCTCGATGGACGAGAAGTGGCACAGGGCCCGGTGGTACAGGGCGTAGTCCCGGAGTTCGTGGCGGGGGAAGTAGTTCAGGAAGCTGGTGTACTCCACTTCTGCTTCGGGAAAGCTGGGGTTCGACTGGAAGAAGAAACTGTCGCCCAGCATGAGCTTGGCCTTGGGGAATTCGGGAGAGCCCGGAAGGTACTGCTCCAGCTGGCGGAGGGTCGTCCGGGCCTCGTTGAACTTGCCCTGCTTCATCTGCTTGTCCGCCTCGGCCATCAGGACGGTGGAGCTGAGGGTCGCCTGGCTGGCGGTCTTCGGCTTGCGGCAGCCCAATCCCAGCCCCGCGAGGAGGAGGCTGACGGACAGGGCGGTGAGGATGCGCTTCATGCGGACTCCGGGGACAGCATTTCAGACATGGCGGGACGGAGCGAAGGGTTCCGGGAGCGTTGGGAGGGATTCCAGGCCTGGTACAGGTGGTCCAGCCAGGGCTCGGCCAGGGCCTGGGCCTCCGCGCGCCGGCGGTCGTGGAAGACCTCATGGTAGAAACCGGGCAGGCGGTGCCGCTCCAGCAGGCCCGGCTTCACGGCGGACCAGAGCGCCTCGGAGGCGTCCGGATCCACCACCGTGTCCTCGCCGGATTCCAGCAGGAGCATGGGGCGATCCAGTTCCTGGCCCAGGGGCAGGAGCTCGGCCCGGCCCTCGTCCAGGGCGGCGCCGAAGGCGGCGGTGGCCCAGCGGTGGCAGAGGGGGTCGGTCTGGTAGCGCTGCACGAGGACGGGATCCGAGCAGACCCGGCTCTTGTCGCCGTGGAGCTGGATGGGCCGGTGGGGCATGAGCCAGTTGAGGAGGCGGGAGAGCACGACCAGGGCCTTCGAGTTGGACCGCACGGCCACGCTGGGGCTCGACAGGATCAATCCATCCAGGGTATCCGCATGCCAGAGCAGGGTGAGCAGGGCGACCAGCCCCCCGAAGCTGTGGCCCAGCACCACCTGGGGGCAGACGGGCAGGGGCGGCATGGGCACGCCGTCCACTACCCGGGGCGCGGCGCCGGTGCGCTCCGCGTCGTGGCGGCGTTCCTGGCGCAGGAAGAGGGCGAAGTCGTCCACGAAGACGCGGATCCCATCCGCATCGCCCCGGAGGCCTCCGGAGCGCCCGAAGCCGCTGTGGTCCATGGCGGACACGGACCAGCCCAGCCCGTGCAGCCAGCGGGCCGTGTGGCGGTAGCGCTCGCCGTGCTCGCCGTAGCCGTGGGAGATGACCACCCGCCCCTTGGGCTCCGGGTGCTCCCACCGCGCGTAGGCGAGGGTCACGCCCCCATGGCCCGACAGGACCCCACGGGCGGTGGGCTCCAGGTCGGCGGGCAGCACGGGGGTGGGATCATGCATCCGATCAGAATACCGTGGGGACGGCCGATCCCCGATTCGCTTAAACTTAAAGGTTCCCCGGAAGGCCGGGCTGGAGACGCGGACGATGGATTTCGAGACCCTGGTGCGGGCCAAGAACGAACTGGAGCCCCGGGTCCGGCAGCTGGTCGCCCACCTGGATCCCGAGCGCAAGGCCCTGGAACTGGAACAGATCGAGGAGCGGACCACCGCCCCGGGCTTCTGGGACGATCCCGAGGCCGCCAAGCCCCTGCTCCAGAAGCGGGGCTCCATCAGCGACGACATCGCCCTGGCCAAGCGCCTGTCCGGTGGGCTCGAGGACCTGGAGACGGGCTTGGAGCTGGCCCGCGAGGATGCTGAGATGCTGGTCGAGGCCGAGGCCGTGGAGACGGGGCTCCGCAAGGCGGTGGAGGATGCCGAGCTGCGGATGATGCTCAGCGGCGACCTGGACAACAATCACGCCATCGTCGCCATCGCGCCCGGCGCCGGCGGCACCGAGAGCCAGGACTGGGCCGCCATGCTGCTGCGCATGTACCTGCGCTTCTGCGAATCCAAGGGCTGGGCCACGGAGATGATCGACTACCAGGATGGGGAGGAGGCCGGCATCAAGGGCGCCACCTTCATCGTCGACGCGCCCTTCTCCTACGGCTACCTGCGGGCCGAGGCGGGCGTCCATCGGCTCGTGCGCATCAGCCCCTTCGATGCCGCCAAGCGGCGCCACACCAGCTTCGCAGCCGTGTACGTGAGCCCCGAGCTGGACGACACCATCAACGTCGAGATCCCCGAGAAGGACCTCAAGATCGATGTCTTCCGCGCCAGCGGCGCCGGCGGCCAGCACGTGAACCGCACCGAATCGGCCGTGCGCTTCACCCACCTGCCCACGGGCATCGTGGTGAGCTGCCAGAACGAACGCAGCCAGATCAAGAACCGCGCGACGGCCATGAAGGTGCTCCAGGCCCGGCTCTACGAGCTGGAGCAGCGCAAGTTCCAGGAGAAGGTGGCCGCCGCCAGCGGCGACAAGGCCGACGTGGCCTGGGGCAGCCAGATCCGCAGCTACGTCCTCCAGCCCTATCAGATGGTGAAGGACCACCGCACCGGCGAGGAGACCAGCCAGACCCAGAAGGTCCTCGACGGCGACATCGACGCCTTCATCCGCGCCCAGCTCCTGGCGAAGTCGCTCAAGACCGAGGGCTGATCACCGATCACCGATCACCGACAGCCGATAGCTACTCGCCCTTGGCGATCTTCTCCTGCTCGTCCTTGGGCAGGCGGAAGATCCAGCGCCCGGTGATGCGGTCCCAGAGGTCGAAGCAGCAGAGCCGGTTGAGGAGGCCGGCGACCGGGGGCCCCGCTCCGCGAATGGGGCGGCAGGCCCCGTGAGTGGGAGGACGTGCCAGTGGCACGTCCGATCGCGGGCAGCCAGAGCCGCGTGCGCAGCCGAAGGCGCGCCCAGCGGCGGCCCGGAGGGCGTGATGGCTACTCGCCCTTGGCGATCTTCTCCTGCTCGTCCTTGGGCAGGCGGAAGACCCAGCGCCCGGTGATGCGGTCCCAGAGGTCGAAGCAGCAGAGCCAGTTGAGGAGGCCGGCGACCATCACGTAAGTGGCCCCGTACTCCTGGGTGAGTGTGCGCACGGGCTCAGTGCCCGCGCCGCCGAAGGCCCAGGCGAACACGCCGTACACCGGTCCGATGCCCGCGGTGGCGAAGGCGCCCAGGGTGGGCAGCCAGGCCCCGGCCTGGGGCACGAAGACGCCGCCCTTCACTCCCGCCACCGCGCCGTGCTGCATCTGCAGGGCGCCAAGGAGGCAGAAGAGGACCCAGACACCAAAGAACACCTTGGCCCGGCCCTTCTCGCCGATCATCCAGTAGCCCGCCCCCGGCACCAGCCACTGGAACAGCAGCGGCTTCCATGCGGCCTGGACGGCCTTCTGGCGGCGGAGGGGCATGGGGAGCCGTGGAACGGACTTGTCGTCGGTCATGCCCCTAGGTTACCCCAGAACGGGCGGGCCTCCGCCGGCCTCGCCTTTCCTCGTCCTTCCGCCCTACGATGGTCCCTACCATGCCGCGGATGCGCCCGTTCCTCCAGCTCCGGACCCGGATCACCATCCTGGTCTCGCTGATCCTGGCCCTGGCCCTGACCGTCACGGGGGCCATGGTGGACTGGCGGATGGCCCGCCAGACCCGGGACGTCCTGGGGCAGAAGGTGGTCCTGCTGTCGCGGATCACCGCTGAGGCGGAGGTGGTGCGGGACGCCCTGGCGGGGAGCCGCTCCCAGGCCGACGTCCAGGACCTCGCGGAGCGGATGCGGATCGAATCCGGCGTGGACTACGTCGTGGTCATGGACATGCGCGGGATGCGGCTCTCGCACCCCAACGTGTCCCTCCTCGGCGCCCGCTTCGCCGGCGGCGACGATGCGGAGGTGTACCGCGGGCGGTCCTACCTCTCCATCGCCAAGGGCACCCTCGGCCTCTCGCTGCGCGCCTTCACGCCCGTGTGGAAGGGGGACCGGCAGGTGGGGGCGGTGGCGGTGGGCATCCTCCAGTCGGGGGTGGATCGCACGATCGTGAGCGTGCGCAAGCGCATCGTCATCGGGGGCGTCATCGGGTTCGCCGCGGGGATCCTGGGGGCCATGTACCTGGGCGGCCGCATCAAGAAGATCCTCCTGGGCATGGAACCGCAGGAGATCGCCACCATGCTCCAGCAGCGCAACGCCATGCTGCACTCGGTGCGGGAGGGCATCATCGGCGTGAACCGGGATCTGGTGGTCACCATCGTCAACGAGGAGGCCCTGCGCCTGTTCGCGCTGGCGGGAAGCCATGGCGAGCTGGTGGGTCATCCGGTGGAGGAGGTCCTCCCCAGCTCCAGGCTGGGCACGGTGATGGAGACCGGCCAGGCGGAGTACGACCAGGAGGGCGACATCCTGGGCCTGAAGATCCTCACGAACCGGGTGCCCGTGCTGGTGGACGGCCGCATCACCGGGGCGCTCGCCACCTTCCGCGACATCACCGAGATGAACCGGCTGGCGGAGCAGCTCACGGGCGTCCGCCTGTACGCCAACGCCCTCCGGGCCCAGGCCCACGAGTTCATGAACAAGCTCCACGTGATCCTGGGGCTGGTCCGGCTGGAGGAGTACGGGCGCCTCAAGAGCTACATCGCCGGCGTGGTGGGCCGGCTGGACGACGAGGTGGGCTTCGTGGTCCAGCGGATCAAGGACCCCGTCATCGCGGGTTTCCTGCTGGCCCGCTTCGCCTCGGCCCGGGAGCAGAACATCCACATGGAGCTGGACCAGGACGCCTCGCTGCCCCCCTGTCCCGACGACGCGGCCTCCCACGACCTCGTCACCGTGCTCGGCAACCTGCTGGAGAATGCCGTCGAGGCCATCGGCGACGGCCCGCGCCGCGAGATCCAGGTGTCCCTCCGGCCTGAAGGCACCCTGCTGCACCTATCCGTCGCAGACAGCGGCCCGGGGATGCCCGAGGACATCCTGGCCGAAGCCTTCAACCTGGGGTTCTCCACCAAGGGGGAGAACCGCGGCTTCGGCCTCTGGCAGGCCGCCCGGGCCATCGAGGCCCGGGGTGGGCGCTTGGTCGCGCAGAATCGCGAAGAAGGCGGCGCCCTCTTCACGGCCACGTTTACCCTGTTCCTCCGGGAGGAACCATGATCCGGGTGCTGCTGGTCGAAGACGATCCCATGGTGGCCGAGCTCAACCGGATGTATCTGAGCCGCGTGCCGGGTTTCGAGACCGTGGCGTCCGCCGGCAGCGCCGCCGAGGCCCTGGACCTGCTGCGGCGCCACACCGTGGACCTGCTGCTCATGGACATCTTCATGCCCGGACAGAGCGGCATCGAGCTCATGGGGGAGATCCGCCGGCAGGCCCTGGATGTGGACGTCATCTTCGTGACGGCCGCGAGGGATGCGGCGACCATCGATCGGGCCCTGAAGCTGGGCGCGGTGGACTACCTCATCAAGCCCTTCGAGTTCGAGCGGCTCAAGCAGGCCTTGGATCGCTACGGTGAGACCCGCCGCCTGATCCGGGGCGGCCAGGTCCTCGATCAGACCGAGCTCGACAAGCGCCTGGCCGGGCGGGCCATGGAAGGCCGGAAGGCGGAAGGGCTCCCCAAGGGCCTGGACCGGAACACCTTGGAGAGGGTGGTGAAGGCGGTCGCGGCCTGGCAGGGGCCGTCCCCATGGTTCACCGCCGAGGAGATCGGCCACCAGGTGGGCATCTCCAGGGTCTCCGTGCGGAAGTACTTCGAGTTCCTCAGCACGCTGAAGGTGCTCCGGATGGAACCCGGGTACGGCACCGGGGGGCGGCCGGTCCACCGCTTCCAGTTCCAGAAGGGGTACCTGCGCGAGGTCCAGAAATTCCTCTGATGCGCTCCGGGGGGTCCCCCGCCACGCAGGCGTGGCAGGGATCTATGGGCGCGCCGCGCGCCTCCGTCTGACGCGCCGCTCCCACACGCCGGGCACGTGGAGCCGGAGCCTCCCCCCGGACCCCCGCGCTCGGCCGGCGAAGCCGGACCTCGCTTCGATACTTTGGGGGGGGGCACTTTCAAAAGTTCCAAATCGGGGAATCAACTTCCAGAACGGCGCGTTCCGGGGAGGCTGACCGAGAATCAGGAAACCTACCCGCAGGTCGTGTGAGCAGTGCGCCTGTCCGGCACCCTGGACCCTTCCCGGGTTTCCGCTCAGACCTCCGGCATCTTTCCCACCACGTTCCCATCCGGCCCCATCGGGGCCGCCTGTCACCCATGTCTGGATCTCTGAAAGGACCATCCGCATGTTCAAGCGTGCCGCATCAAAACTGTACAACTGGGTCGCCGTCATGATCGTCCTCGGGGCGATGCTGGGGCACTTCTACCCCGGCGTCGCCGTGAAGATGCAGCCCCTGGCCGACGGCTTCATCAACCTCATCAAGATGCTCATCCCGCCGGTGATCCTCTGCAGCGTGGTGCTGGGCATCGCGGGCTCCGGCAGCATCAAGAAGGCCGGCCGCGTGGGCGGGAAGGCCATCCTCTACTTCGAGATCGTCAGCACCCTGGCGCTGGTGATCGGCCTCGTCATGGCCAACGTGTTCGGACCCGGCCGCGGCTTCCACGCCGACCCGTCGAAGCTCGATCCCAAGCTCGTGGCCAACTACGTCACCCAGGCCCAGCACCTGACGATCGCGGACCACCTGCTGAAGATGATCCCCAAGACCCTGTTCAGCGCCTTCACGGAGGGCGACATCCTCCAGGTGCTGCTGATCTCGGTGCTCATGGGCTTCTCCCTCGCGGCCCTGCCTGACAAGGTCAAGGACCCGGTCGTCTCCATGCTGGACAACCTCAGCAAGATGTTCTTCGGCGTCATGAAGCAGATCCTCTACCTCGCCCCCCTGGGCGCCGGCGCCGCCATCGCCTACACCATCGGGAAGTTCGGCCTGAAGTCGCTGATCCCCATGGCCCAGCTCATCTTCCTCTTCTACGCCACCTGCGCCGTGTTCATCTTCGTGGTGCTGGGCATCATCGCCCGGCTGGCGGGCTTCAACATCTTCAAGGTGGTGGGCTACATCAAGAGCGAGCTCCTGCTGGTCATGGCCACCAGCTCGTCCGAATCCGCCCTGATCCCCCTCATGGAGAAGATGGAGAAGCTGGGCCTCTCCAAGTCCATCGTCGGCCTGGTGATCCCCACGGGCTACTCGTTCAATCTGGACGGAACGAACATCTACATGACGCTGGCCTCCCTCTTCATCGCCCAGGCCCTGGGCATCGAGCTCACCCTCGGCCAGCAGCTGGGCATCCTCGTGGTGGCGATGATCACCAGCAAGGGCGCTGCGGGCGTCACCGGCTCGGGCTTCATCACCCTGGCCGCCACCCTGGCCGTGGTGCCCAGCATCCCCGTGGCCGGCATGGCGCTGATCCTCGGCATCGACAAGTTCATGTCCGAGGCCCGTGCCATCACCAACCACATCGGCAACTGCATCGCCGCTGTCGTGATGGCCAGCTGGGAGAAGGAGCTGGACTGGGACACCTTCCACGCCACTCTGGGCGGCAAGGCGGAAGCGCCCGCGCCCGTGGTCGAGGTGCCGGTCCTGGCCAACGAGATGGAGTAGGGCCTCCACACCTGAAGGAGAAGCGGGGGCTCCGGCTCCCGCTTTTTTTGTGCCGGCGCAGAAATCTTCGCGGCCGCGGCTTCGATGGACCCCTCCTTGAGTGAAGAGATCACGGCCTTTAAGTGGGGCGCACCTCCGCAGGGATGGGTTGGTGGTAGAACAAATGGTGTATCTACATTAACTTGCGTGAATCCGGAGGCGGCACCACCCTTCAGGTCCAACGTTCCCCGCTCCCTGAGGAGGTGTGCATGACATTCCTGAAACCCTTCGCCCTCGGGGCCGCCCTCGCGGTCCTCCCGCTCGCCCTCGCGGTCGGGTGCAATCAGAAGTCGCAGTCCGAGTCCACGGAATCCAAGGATTTCGCCAGCAAGGTGGCGGAGGCCCAGCAGGCTGAAGGACAGGCCCAGGGCGCCACCAAGGCCCAGGCTGAAGCCATGGCCAAGGCGGGGTTGCAGCCCAACGCCGCGGGCATCCAGCTGACGGAGGACCAGCGGGCCCTCCTGGAGGCGCGCATCAAGGCCGAGAAGAACAACGGCACCGCGGCCCTCCTGCAGGAGATCCTCGATCGCGACAAGCAGATCGGCGAGCTCCACACCAAGGTCGCCAAGCTCCAGTCCCAGCTGCCCAAGCCCCAGATCGCCACCGAGAAGGACAACCACTTCGCCATGGCCGTGCGCTTCCTGAAGGGCAAGGGCCTCTCGGAGGAGAAGGCCAAGGCCCTCGCCGCCCGGGCGAACATCCTGGAAGAGCTCCAGCCTGGCTGGCAGGTCTACCAGCAGTACGCCGGCGGCGCCTACTTCACCGCTGTCACGCAAGGCAAGGCCGAGATCGGCCCCACCGAGTACCTGCACAACCAGCGGGCGGCCCTGCAGAAGGATCGAGATGATCTCTCCACCCAGGTACAGGACCTGAAGACCGAGCGCTCCAAGGTGCAAGAGGAGGTGGACGCCCTCCATTCCGAGAAGACCACCCTGACGGCCCAGGTGAGTGAGCTGACCACCCTGAGCCAGGCTCAGAAGGTCAAGCTCAACTCGATGCACTACCTGGTCGGCCAGCGCAAACAGCTGGAGAACGAAGGCGTCATCGTGGTGCCCGTCTTCGCCAAGGACCGCATGGGCCCCAAGGCCGTGGCTTCCCGCTTCGTGAAGGATCTCCCGCTGGATGATCCGAATCCCCAGGTCCAGATCCAGGCCTCGGACGTGGGCCTCGCCAAGATCAGCAAGGTGAACGTGGTGCCCGGCTCCCTCCAGAAGGACAAGGACTACACCGTGATCCTCGCTGACGACCGGAAGAACGCCACCATCCGCATCCTGGACCCCGAGCGCCTGCGCAACGACCGCGTGGTGTTCGCGGTGACGGACTGAGTAGTTGTCTTATGCCATGCGAAAAAGCGGGGGCCGAGGCCCCCGCTTTTTCGCAGGATCAAAAACGAACCTAATCCGTGGCGAACGGCGGCAGCGCGATGCGAGGGACGATGCGGGTCGCGGAGGAGGCTCCGGGGGAGCCTTCGGAGCGGGGCTCCGCCGTCCGGAGTGCGCGCTTGATGGCTTCCATGGAGGCTCCGTCTCCACGAGCGGAGCGAGTGGGAGGGCGCACCCGGAGGGGCGCCCGTCAGATGGAGGCGAGTTGGAGGGCGGCAGAAGGCGACCGGTTCCGAAGGGACGGGTAGGCTCCAAAGGAGACCGGATGGCTCCCTTCGTTGAATATCTGCCAGCGCCTGGCCTCGTCCGGGGCTCTTGAAATGGAACCACCTTGTCTCCGCTGAGTCCCAGCCCGGTTCGTCTGACCCTCCCAGAGCGTCCGCTTCGAATTCTCTGACTAAAGTCCCAAAGGCAGATCAATATAGGCTTCTTGATTCCCCCCATCCGCAATACTTGTCCTTGGGGCGTCAGGTGTTCACAGTGACCTGATCCGGAGCCTCCAGTGGTCACGGAATCGATCCTGCCCAGACCTCTCAAGTTGACCCGACGAGCGCAGGTGCTGGTCGCGTGCGCGCTGCTGGTGGCGCTATCGCTGTGGATGAATCCCCAGATCCCCCACCGGATGGCCACCTTGGGGCACCCGCTGAAACAGGTGATCTACCTGGTGGAAATCCTGGCCGCAGTCTTGGCGCTGGTGGGTTGCGGGCTCGCCCGTCGCCGGTGGGCGATCCTGGGGGGGCTTTTCTTCTCTCTCAATTTTCTGGTCGGCACCTCCTTCTTCAGGATCAGGGGGCGGCCCCTGACCCTGGTCGACGGGAAGACCCTCTTGGAATCGGTCGGGAACACGGGAGATGCGCTATCCCAATTCACGGCACCCATCCTCATCGTGGTGCTGCAGATCCTGGGGGTGCTGGTCCTGCTTATCTGGATCCGCGTCGCCCTGCGGGCCAGGAACAGCATCCCCATGATCACCGCCAGCCTGACCGCGGTCGTCATGTACGTGGCGATCCTGGCCATCGGTGGAGACACGGCTTTGAATGGGTTTCCCATGCAGTTCCAGGCGGGGCTGCACGCCGGAACTCTGGCCGTGGACGCCGCGGCCCGCCGATGGGTACAGGACGGGAAAGCTGCGGCGGCGTTCCAGCACGTTCCCATTGACCCCATGGTGCGGCACCTCGTTCTCGTCATCGACGAATCGGTGGAAGGGGGCGCGTTCCGGGACCTGGTCGATCGGGCCCACCTGCCGAACCTCCGCAATCTCGGTCTGGGGTACAGCTTCGCCAATTCCAGCGCCGCGTCGAACCTGATGCTCAGGCGGGGCGCTGATCCGAAAGATCCGGGAACATCCCTTCGCCACTTCCCCAGCCTTTTCCAGATGGCGAAGGAGGCTGGTTTCCGAACTGCCTACATCGATTGCCAGGGTGTGTTGAACGACCTGGCCATCCAGGACTACTTCGATGACCTCGAGAAGTCCTTCATCGACGAAGTCCTGCCGTCCGGGGCGTTGGGTGTGCGAACGGAACGGGATCTCAATGCCATCCCCGCGCTGATCGGCCAGCTGGGGAAGGCGGAGCGGACGTTCACCCTCATCAACAAGGTCGGGACCCACTTCCCCTATGCGCATAGCCTTCCGCCTGAGCTGGCCGGGGCCCCGAACCCCTATTCCATCGCGATCTCCCGGGCCTCGCTGGCGTTCCTACAGGGCGTGGCCGGGCGGCTTCCGGAGGGTACCCTGGTGTTCTATACCAGCGACCATGGGCAAAATTTCCAGGCCAAGGCTCCCCACGGGAATCTGCCCGGGGAATGCGGCATTTCCGAGTGGACTGTCCCCGTGATCGTGCTTTCCAGCCCTGACCTGGCAGGCAGGCTCCAGGGCATCGATCCAGGCTGGCAGGACCATGCGTCGCACGCTCTGATAAGTGAATCCATCCGGAATCTCCTGGGCCAGCGGATGCCCGGGATGGCGACGCTCTGGTCGGTGCCCAGCCCCGAAGACGCCTCCAGGCACCGGGCCTTCTACGGCTCGCCCATGGGATTGTTCGGCAAGCCCATTTCCTACCTGATCATCGACAAGGATAAACGTGTGTTCATGCCCCAGCCGGGGGTGCCGGACCTCCCTTGAACTGGCGAGGCGGCTGACATCCGAGTCGCCGCTGGCATGGAAGCCGGATCCGACAAAGCGGGGGCGCCCACCCCCGCTTTGTCGATTACTACGATCAGGACTGGCCCCGAACTTCCTGCGGAAGTACGGGAATTGGCGCCGTAACGTCCGAGCAGGCTCGGCCTGACAGCGCCTAATCCGAGGCGAACGGCAGCAGCGCGATGCGAGGGACGATGCGGGTCGCGGAGGAGGCTCCGGGGGAGGCTTTCGTGCGGAAACGAAGAGGGGGCCGCTCGGCCCCCTCTTCGTTGAAAGTCCGCCAGCGCCAGGACTAGTCCGTGGCGAAGGGGAGCAGCGCGATGTTGCGAGCGCGCTTGATGGCTTCCACGAGGGCGCGCTGGTGGACGGCGCACACGCCGCTGGTGCGGCGGGGCAGCACCTTGCCGCGCTCGGGGGTGAAGGCCTGGAGGGTCTTCACGTCCTTGTAGTCGATGAGGGTGCTCTTCTCGACGCAGAACTTGCAGAACTTGGCGCGTCGTCCCCCAAAGGCCTTCTTCTTCTTGGGCTTGCCCTTCTTGGCATCGGCGCGGCGCTTCATCCCATCACCTCTTCAGCGGAACGTTCCTTGATGCCGGCCTGGGCCTTGCGCTTGGCCTCGCGCTCGATGCGCTGCTTGGCGCGGCCCGCGGCCTTCTCGGCCTCGTCCATGCGGACGCTCAGGTACTTGATGACCGAATCGTGGTTGCGGAAGCGGCGCTCCAGCTCGGCGATGAGGTCGGGGCCCGCGTTCATCTCGAACAGCGTGTAGTAGCCCTCGCTGAACTTCTGGACTTCGTAGGCCAGCTTCTTGCGGCCCCACTTGTCGGTCTTGAGCAGCTCGCCACCCTGCTCGGCAATGATCCCCTCGAACTGCTTGACGAGCTCATCGCTCTGCTCGTCCGTCAGCGTGGGGGAGGCGATGAAGATGGTCTCGTAATGACGCATCTGTCCTCCTTGTGGATGTGAAGCCCCCCTCTGGGTTCCGGGGAGCAAGGAAGACGCCTCCAGCGGAGGCGCGAACGGATAGTTTCGCGTGGAAGGCCAGGAAATTCAATGGAAAGTCGTGCGGCTCAAGCCTCGGCCGGGGTCCAGAACGCCGCCGGATTCACCTGGTTGGCCAGGCCCGCCAGATCCCCGGCCTGGCCCAGCGACTCCAGGAACCGGGCGAAGGGGGCGTCCAGCCGGTCGATGACCTCCCACTCGGGATCGGTCCAGCGTTCCAGCACGTAGTCCACCAGGGGGCGCTGGAAGGGGCCGATGCCCAGGCGGAGGCGGGCGATGTCCGTGGTGCCCAGGCACTCGAACACGGAGCGGAGGCCGTTGTGGCCGCCGCTGGAGCCGTCGAGCCGGAAGCGGCCCGTGCCCAGGGGCAGGTCCTTGTCGTCGTAGAGGAGCACCAGGTTGCGGGGGTAGATCCCCGCGGCTTCAGCCTGGAGGCAGGCCTCCCCGGAGAGGTTCATGTAGGTGGCGGGCACCAGGGCCTGGAGGCCCTCCGTCAGCGGATAGAGCGTGCCCGAGGGGAAACGCCTGGTTGGGGACGGCGCCAGCTTCCGGTCCGCCATCCAGCGCTGGAGCATGAGACGGCCGAGGTTGTGCCGAGTGTCCTGGTACTCGGGGCCGGGGTTGCCGAGGGGAACGAGGGTCCACATGGGTTGAAGCTATCAGCTGTCGGCTGTCAGCTCTCGGGAAAGGCAGCGGGCGCCGTCTGGCGCCCGCTCCCGGAGTGAAGAGCCTTCAATGCTGGTGGTGTGGCTCGGGCTTGGCGGGGGCGGCATGGGCTTCTGCTTCGGCACCTTCGGCGTGGGCGCCGCCACCAGCGGCGGCCTGGTAGACACCGTCCACGTAGTGGAGGAAATCCACATAGGCGGCCACGGCCTTGCGGCCGGAAGCGGGATCGGAGGTGGCCTGGCTCCGGGTGGCGCGGGCCTCCTTGAAGCGGGCCTCGAGGCCCGGCTTGAGGACGCCGTGCATGAGCTCGAACACGGGCTTCAGGTCGCCGGAGGCCATGGCCTTGTCCGCGGCGGGGATGGCGGGGCCCAGGTCCAGGCCCGCGGGCTTGAGGCCCGTGTAGGGCGCGCCTTCGCCGGCCCGGTGGACGCGCACCAGGGTCTCGAAGAAGTAGGTTTCGGCCAGCTCCTTCGCTTCGGGGCCCAGGGCGCCGACCTTGAGGGTGCGGGCGAAGGCGGCGCGGATCTGGGCCTCGTCCTCGCCCTTCACCCAGGCCAGCACCGGGTTGACGTCGCCCTTGGCGAGGGCCTGACGCGCGGCGGTCACCACGGGACCGTCGAGGGCGTCGCAGTGGGCGGCCAGGGGCAGGGTCGAGAGCCCCATCAGGATGGTTGCGAGCAGGGCTGGGAGGGGGAACTTGCGCATGGGGACTCCTGTGAGGTGCTGCGCTCAGGGCGCGGAGACGGGTCGGAGCAGGGTGAGCAGGATGGCGCAGGTCTCGCCGGCATCCTGGAGGCGGCCCTGGCCGGCGGCCTGGGCGTAGACGAGGTGCATGAGCATCCCGAAGGTCACGGTCAGCAGGGCCTCCGGCGAGAGATCGGTGCGGACGGTGCCCTCCCTGCGGCCCTCGTCGAGGGCCTGCAGGAGGAAGGCCCGGGTCCGGGCGACCACGGTCCGCAGGCGGACGGCGGCGGTCTCCGGCAGCGCCAGGGCGAACTGCTCGGAGAACATCAGCCGCCCGATGCCCCGGTGGCCGCCCACCACCTTCGCGCGGGCCCGGATGAGGGACTGGATGCGCTCCAGGGGCGGATCCGTTTCCGGGGGGAAGGTGCCGAGAATCAGTTCCTCCACCCGCAGGACCACGGCCTCGAGAATCTCATCGCGATTCGCGAAGTGGCGGAAGGGGGCGCCGCTGCTGACGCCCAGCTCCGCGGCCAGGGCGCTGGTCGTCAAGGCCGCGATGCCTCGGGTCTCGATGACACGCAGCGCCGCGTCCGCGATCTCCGCGCGCTTCGGGGTGAGCTCCAGGGCAGGTCGGGCCATGACTTGATTGTAAGTAAGTACTTACTTTTGTCAATCCCAAAAAAAACGGGCACCGCAGGGCGCCCGTTTTCTGAAAACTGATGGCCAGAAGTTACTTCTTCTCTTCCTTCTTGCCCTTCTTGGCCACTTCAGGTTCGGCGGCGGCGGCCGCGGGAGCGGCGGCTTCCTCCTCCTCGGCGGCCTTGCCGCGGACGGAGCACACCGTCTGGTGGGCGTCGCCCACGAAGGCCACGTTGGGCATGAGGGCGATCTGTTCGAAGCGGATGCTGTCACCCACGGCCAGGTTGGTCACGTCCACGTCGATGTGGGCGGGGATGATGCTGGGCAGGCACTCGAGCTCGATCTCACGGTGGGCGAAGTCGAGGATGCCGCCCATGCTCTTCACGCCGATGGAGGTTCCGATGAGGCGCACGGGCACCTTCACGCGCACCTTGTGGGTCATGTCCACGCGCATGAAATCGACGTGGCGGAGACGGCCGGTGATGGGGTCGCGCTGCAGGTCCTTGATGATGACGTGGCGCTTGATGTCCGTGCCCTCGCGCTGGAGGAACATCACGGAGTTCATGCCGGCGTCGCTGGCCAGCACGCGGGCCACGGCCTTGGGGCTGATGGCGATGGCGATGGGCGCCTCGTTCAGGCCATAGACCACGGCCGGGATCATGCCGTTCTTCTTGAGGTCACGGATGGCGGCCTTGCCGAAGGTCTCGCGCTTGGGGACGACCAGGACTTCCTGGGACATGTCTTCCTCCTACCTGGCGGCTGGATGCCGCCCTCTCGTTGGGGTGGGTCCGGGCGGACCGCTCGGCGCCTCCCCATGGAGGGCCGAATCCCCGATTCTGCCCGAAAAAGCCCCGAAACCAAAGGGGATATTCACCGCGCCCCGGCGCACGACCGCCACGGGCCGGGATTATCCTGCTTCCATGTTCCACCCCATCCCCCGTCCCGAGGAGCTGCTCAACCGCGAGCTGAGCTGGCTGGACTTCAACGCCCGGGTCATGGAGGAAGCGGAGGACCCCTCGGTGCCGCTGCTGGAGCGGGTGAAGTTCCTCGGCATCGTATCGAACAACTGGGACGAGTTCTTCATGGTGCGGGTGGCGGGCATCTGGCGCCAGATCGACGCGGGGATCACCCAGCCCGGCCCGGACGGCCTCACGCCCCGCCAGCTGCTGGAGCGTGTGGCGGGGCGGATCCACGCCTACTCCGCCCGGCAGCACGAGCTGTTCCACGCCATCCTCGAGCCCCAGCTGGAGGCCGCGGGCATCCGCATCCTCGATCCGAGGGAGCTCGATGGGGCCCAGGAGGCCTTCGTCCTCGATTACTTCGAGCGCAGCATCCTGCCCTTGATCACGCCCCTGGCCGTGGACACGGGCCACCCCTTCCCGCGCCTGGGCAACCGGGCCCTGGTGCTGGTGGTGGAGCTGGTGCCGGACGAGGACCTGCTGGACGGGGACCTGCCGGCCTCGGAGCTGTCCTTCATCCACGTGCCCACGGGCCTCGCCTCCCGCTTCCTCCGCGTGCCCTCGGGGCCGGACGCCCACGCCTTCGTCATGCTCGAGGACGTGGTCCGCCATCACCTGTCCCGCCTCTTCCTGGGCTATGCGGTGAAGTGCTGCCACGCCATCCGCGTCACCCGCGACTCGGACCAGCCGGTGGAGGAGGATCCCTCCGAGGACCTGCTCAAGACCGTGGAGGAGAGCCTGCGCGACCGGCGCCGGGGCGCCGTGGTGCGCCTCCAGTACGAGCACGGCCTGTCGGCCAAGGTGCTGGACCTGCTCATCGAGGAGATGGAGCTGAGCCCCGAAGACCTCTACCCGAGCTCGGGCCTCACGGCCTTCTCGGACCTCATGCAGCTCTACGTCCAGCTGGACCTGCCCCACCTCAAGGACTCGCCGCTGCCGCCCTTGCCCGTGCCCCAGCTGGACCAGGCGGGCAGCGTCTTCGATGCCATCGCCAAGAACGACATCCTCCTCCACCATCCCTACCAGAGCTTCGACGACAGCGTGGTGCGCTTCGTGCGGGAGGCCGCCGAGGATCCCAAGGTTCTCGCCATCAAGATGACGCTCTACCGGGTGACGGCCAACAGCCCCGTGGCCGCGGCCCTGGAGCGCGCCGCGGAGCGGGGCAAGCAGGTGGCCGCCATCGTGGAGCTGCGGGCCCGCTTCGACGAGGCCGCCAACATCGCCTGGGCCCGGCGCCTGGAGAAGACCGGCGTCCACGTGGTCTACGGCCTGCCCAACCACAAGATCCACTGCAAGGCCTGCCTCGTGGTGCGCCAGGAAGCCGCCGGCATCCAGCGCTACTGCCACCTGGGCACGGGCAACTACAACGAGCGGACCAGCCGCCTCTACTCGGACCTGGGCCTCTTCACCGCCCGGCCGGAGTTCGGCGAGGACCTCTCCAACCTCTTCAACATGCTCACGGGCTACACCCGCCCCCCGAAGTTCAACCAGATCCTCCTGGCGCCCCAGCACCTGAAGAAGGCGCTCAAGGAGCGCATCCAGCGGGAGATCGGCCATGCGCGGAAGAAGCGCCCGGCGCGGATGGTGCTCAAGATGAACGCCCTGGTGGACCCGCAGCTCATCCAGCTGCTCTACGAGGCCAGCCGCGAGGGGGTGAAGGTGGACCTCATCGTGCGGGGCACCTGCTGCCTGCGGCCCGGCGTTCCGGGGCTGTCGGAGAACATCCGCGCGCTGTCCATCCTCGACCGCTTCCTGGAGCACGCCCGGATCTACCACTTCGCCAATGACGGACAGCCCGAGACGCTGCTCGCCAGCGCCGACCTCATGCCCCGCAACCTGGATCGCCGCGTGGAGCTGGCCTTCCCCCTGGTGGACCCGGTGCTGGCCGCCCAGGTGATGGAGATGGTGGAGCTCCAGCTGCATGACACCCTGAAGGGCCGGGTCCTCGGTCCCGAGGGCGATGTGCTGCGCCGGGGCCTGGATCCCCAGGACCCGCCCCTCCGCAGCCAGCTCCGCATCTACGAGCACACCCTCCTGGCCAGCGGGGTGGGAGCTTTGACCCAGAAGCTGGGGCCGCTGGATCCGGATATTTGATGCTCTCCCGGGGTTCCTCGCTTCGCGAACACCCCGGGACCCCCGCGCCAAGGCAAGGGGACCTTGCCTCGGCTGGCAGCCCTCCAGGGGCCCCCCTCGCAACGCACGCGTTGCGGGGACCTAGGGTTGCGCTGCGCGCCTCCACCTGACGCCACGCAGGGCCTGGCTCCCACTCGCCCTTTGGGCTCGCGGAGGTGGAGCCTCGCCCCGGCTGGAACTCCGCACGGGGCTGGGAGCCGCGCGGGACCATCGCGTGCCGCCATTCATTCCCCGTGTCAGACTAATGGGCTGGAGACACGCATGACGAAGATCAGCCGCGCCGCCCTGTTCGAAGCCCTGAATGCCTATGTCGTTCCCGGAACCAACGCCACTCTCACGAACCTGAAGGCGGTGAAGGGCATCGACGTCACCGAGGGCAAGGTGACGGTGCTGCTCCAGCTCATGGACGCCTACCGGGACCGCGTGGCGGTCATCAAGCAGGCGCTGGAGGAGTTGATCCTCAACCAGCCCGGCGTCACGGCGGCGGATATCGAGATCGGCTGGGAGAAGACGGCCCAGGTGGAGTTCAAGAACCTCATCCCCGGCATCAAGCGCTGCGTGGTGGTGGGCTCCGGCAAGGGCGGCGTGGGCAAGAGCACCGTCACCGCCAACCTCGCCATCGCGCTGTCCCAATTGGGCCTGAAGGTGGGCCTGCTGGATTCCGACATCTACGGCCCCTCCATCCCCATGATGCTGGGCCTCAAGGACTCGCCCCTGGGCACGCCCGATGGCCAGATCCTGCCCCTCGAGAAGTTCGGCATCAAGGTCATGTCCATGGGCCTGCTCATCGAGGAGGACCGGCCGGTCATCTGGCGCGGCGCCATGCTCAACAAGGCCCTCCAGCAGTTCCTGAAGGACGTGGCCTGGGGCGACCTCGACGTGCTGCTCATCGACCTGCCGCCCGGCACCGGCGACGTGCAGCTCACCCTCATCCAGAATGCCCAGGTGGACGGCGCGGTCATCGTCAGCACGCCCCAGGACGTGGCCTTCCTCGATGCCAAGAAGGCCATCGGCATGTTCGGCACGGTGAAGGTGCCGGTGCTCGGCATCATCGAGAACATGAGCAGCTTCATCTGCCCCGGCTGCGGGAAGGAGACCCAGATCTTCGGCCACGGCGGCGTGAAGGCCGCGGCCATCCGCATGGAGCTGCCCTTCCTGGGCGAGGTCCCCATCGACCTGGCCATCCGCGAGGGCGGGGACAGCGGCAAGCCCTTCGTGGCGGAGCACCCCCACAGTGTCCAGACCAAGGTCTTCCAGGACATGGCGGAGACCCTCAAGGGCGTGCTGAAGCTCTAGGTCCTAAGGTTTCCCGAACGCCTCGACCCGGAGCGGCCGGGCCACGGTAAGCATGGCCCGGCCGCCGTCATGGATGTCGAGCTGGGTTCCTGGACCCAGGCGGAACCCTTCTTCCGGAGCCCCCAGGCTGCGGCCATCCGGGAGGGTCAGGGACTGGAAGGCCACGAACCGGTACTCGCCGCGCAGCAGGTGGACCAACCCGACCAGTCGGGTGCCGGCCGGCAGCAGCAGGGCGCGGCGGCGCGCGTCATAGACCGGCGCTTCCAGGCTGAAGTGGATCAGGGTGCGGCCGGGATCCGTCGGAGGCGCCGTGAGGTCGCCTTCGATCCGAAGGGGCACTTCGAGCCCCGCCGGCACCGGGTACGTCGAGCCGTTCTCCTGGAGCCGCAGGTCCGCAGCTCCTCTTGCCGCGGGCGTCACCGGCAGCTGCAGGACGATACGGTGGGGCGGCGGCGCGGGCAGGGGCTCCGGCCCGGCCCCGAGCAGGGCGGCGAGCGGCAGCGGCATCAGCAGTGGCCTCAGTGGCGGCATGGCGACCTCAGTTGAGCTTGCCCACGCCCATGGCCGCCAGGTCCCCGGGGATGGGCACGGCCCCGAAGCTGGCCACCGCCGCCTGGCCCTCCCGGGACAGCACGAAGTGGAGGAATTCCTTCACCGTGGGGTCCAGCGCCCGGCCCGGGGCCTTGTTCACGTAGATGTAGAGGAAGCGGGTCAGGGGGTAGGTGGCCCTCTGGATGGTCTCCAGGGCCGGTTCCACGAAGGTGTCGCTGCCGAAGGAGGCCACGGGCACGCCCTTCACCATGCGGTTGGCGTACTGCAGGGGCCCATAGCTGATGCCGCCGCCATCCACCGCCGGCGCCTCCACCACGGCGAACTGGTCCATGAAGGCCTTCACGCCGGGCTTGAAGTCGCCCTTCTTCATGACGTGCTCCCGGAAGAAGGCGCGGGTGCCGGAGTTCTCGTCCCGTCCGTAGGCCTGGATGTCCCGCTGCTTCCAGTCGCCGCCGAGGCCCAGGTCGCCCCAGCGCAGGATGTCGCGCTTCGCGCCGCTCCTGCGGGTGGTGGAGAAGATGGCGTCGATCTCCTCCATGCGGAGCTGCTTGATGGGGTTGTTGGCGTTGACGTAGACCACCAGGGCGTCCACGGCGACGGGGATGCGCGTGGGCGCGTAGCCGTACTTGGCCTGGAAGGCCGCCAGTTCCGCGTCGGTCATCTCGCGGCTCATCTGGCCCATGATGGCGCTGCCCTCCAGGAGGGCCTTCGGAGCCGTGGCGGAGCCCTTGCAGATGAACTGCGTGGCGACCCGGGGGTGGACCTTCTTGAAGTCCTCGCCCCAGAGCACCATCAACGGTTCCATGGAATCCGAGCCCACGCTCTTCAGCTCCCCCGATACCGGCCGCTCCGCGGCGTAGGCGGGCAGGGCCACTTCCCGGGCCGCGGGGGGCGGGGGAGGCGCGGATACGGGGACCGCTCGGGGCGGCTGGCAGGCCAGGCCGACGGCGAGCAGGGCGATGGGAACGATCGCGCGAAAGGTCATGGGAGTTCCTCCGGAACCATTGCCCCATGGCGGTGTGACGCGGTCGTGAAGCCCGGGCTCCTTTGCCGTGACCCCGGCGAATGGAGCTATCCTGGACCATGGTCAAGCCGCACATACCCGAGACCCTGGCGCCGGATCTCCTGGAGCGATTGCGCACGCGGTTCCACCCCTGGCCGCTCATCAGCGGCTGGGGGCTCACCATCGAGTCCGTCACCCCCGGCCAGGCCGTCATGGTGCTGGCACCCACCAAGGCCGTCATCAACGGCAGCCGCGGCACGGTGAACGGCGGCGTCCTCGCCACCATCGCCGACATGGTCAGCGCCCTCGCCCTCAGCACCGCCTTCGACGGGGCCATGCCCTTCGCCACCTCGGACCTGCACATCCGCTACCTGGAGCCCGCCCGGGGCGAGGTTCGTGCGGAAGCCCAGGTGGTGCGGATCTCCGGCCGCAGCGGCATCCTCGCGTGCCGGCTCACCTGCGGCCCGGACCTGGTGGCGCACAGCACCGCCAACTTCGCCATCAAGGCCGGTCTCGGAGGATGACGTGAGGGGCGGGACGCCATTTCCCGAGAAGCGGAACGGGCGCCAGGCCGTCCCTCTGAGGCGCCTGCAGTACACCCTGGCCCTGCTGGTGGCGGTCATCGTGTGCGGGGGGCTCGGCTACCACCAGCTGGCGCACCTCAACGCCCTCGACAGCCTCTACATGGCCGTCACCACCCTGTTCACCGTGGGCTTCCGGGAGCTGGGCGACGTGAACGCCCAGACCAAGCTCTTCACCATCTTCTACCTCGTCATCGGCCTGGGGACGGCTTCCTATGCCGTATCGAACCTGACCGCCCTGCTCCTGGAGGGGGACCTCAAGGGCTACATCATGGAGCGCCGCATGCAGAAGCGTCTGGACGACCTCAAGGACCACATCATTGTCTGCGGCTTCGGGAAGATGGGCTTCCAGGCCGCCTGGGAGCTGAAGAAGGCGGGCATCCCCTTCGTCATCATCGAGCAGGACGAGACCAAGGGCCGCAGCCCGCGCTTCGCCGGTGAGATGATCCTCTACGGCAACGCCATGGAGGAGATGGTGCTGGAGCGCGCGGGCGTCCGGCGGGCCCGCGGCCTCATCACGGCCCTCACCACCGACGCCGACAACGTGCTGGTGACCCTCACCGTCAAGCAGATGCGTCCGGACATCCCCGTGGTGGCCCGGAGCGCCAAGCTGGGCACCGAGCGTCAGCTGAAGGCCGCCGGCGCGGACCACATCGTGAGCCCCTACGAGATCGGCGGGCGCCGCATGGCCGGCCTGCTGCTCAAGCCCGAGATGATGAACTTCTTCGACATCGTGCTGCAGCAGGAGCAGCTGGAGCTTGGGCTGGAGCGCATCGCCATCGCCACCGGCTCGCCCCTGGTGGGCCAGACCCTGCGGGAGGCCCGGCTGCGCCACGCCACCGGCTCGCTGCTGGTGGGCCTCGTGCATCCCGGTTCCGGCCTGCGGTTCAATCCCTCCGGGGAGGAGCGCTTCCAGAAGGGCGACGAGCTACTGGTGATGGGGCCGCCGGACGCGCTGGAGACCCTCACGCGGCTGGCCAAGGGCTGAGGCCGTGGAGGGGCACGCGCGCCTCCTGCTGGACCTGGCCATGGTGCTGGGCGTCGCCGCGCTGACTTCGGTGCTCTTCCAGAAGCTGAAGCAGCCGGCGGTCCTGGGCTACCTCCTGGCGGGCATGATCGTCGGCCCCCATGTGCCCGTGCCGCTGGTGGCGGACCTGGACAACGTGCGCCTCATGGGCGAGCTGGGCGTCATCCTCCTGATGTTCACCATCGGCCTGGAGTTCAGCCTGTCGAAGCTGCTGCAGGCCGGGCCGCAGGCGCTGCTCACGGGCACGCTGCAGGTGGGGACCCAGCTGGTGGTGGGCTTCCTCGCGGCGCGGCTGCTGGGGTGGCCGCCCCTGGAGAGCGCCTTCTTCGGCGCCAGCCTCGCCATCGCCTCCACCATGATCCTGGCCAAGCTCTTCGACGAGCGGGGCATCCGGGGCCCGCTGAAGGAGACGATCCTGGGCGTCCTGCTGGTGGAGGACCTCCACGCCGTGCTGCTCCTGGCGGCGCTCACGGCGGCGGCCTCCCTGGGCGGACCCAGCGCCAGGGCCATCGCGGGCACCCTGCTCAAGCTGGCTGCCTTCCTGGCCGTGCTCATCGGCATGGGCCGCCTGGTGGTGCCCCGCGCCGTGCGCTGGGTGGCGGACCATGCCCGGGACGAGGTGCTGCTGGTGGTGGCCGCGGCCCTCTGCTTCGGCCTGGCCCAGCTGGCGGCCTGGGCGGGTTTCTCCGTGGCCATGGGCGCCTTCGTGGCGGGCATGCTGGTCTGC
Source organism: Geothrix terrae (assembly GCF_022808775.1). Classification (GTDB taxonomy): domain Bacteria; phylum Acidobacteriota; class Holophagae; order Holophagales; family Holophagaceae; genus Geothrix; species Geothrix terrae. Next base: position 55,740 of record NZ_JAKZLA010000007.1, on the reverse strand, counting down.
GAATCCGGCCGGGGCCGCAAGGTGGAGCACCTGGTCCACCCCCTGCGGGACCTCTTCGCGGCCATGTTCTTCGTGGCGGTGGGCATGCTGATGGAACCGGCGGTGGTGGCGCGCGACTGGCCGCTGGTGCTGCTCTTCACCGCCCTGGTCATCGTGGTGAACGCCCTTTCCGTCACTGTGGGGGCCACGCTCGCGGGCCTGCCCCTGGCCCTTGGCGTGCGCGCGGGCCTCGCCCTGGGGCAGGTGGGGGAGTTCGGGTTCATCCTCCTCAGCGCGGGCATCGGCCTGGGCGTGGTGGACCCTTCCCGCTACGCCCTGCTGGCGGCCATCGGCGTGGCCACGGCCCTGGCCACGCCGGCGCTCCTCAGCGGAGGGGAGCCCGCGGCCCGGTTCGTGGAGCGGCACCTGCCCGTGGCCCTGAAGACCTACCTGGGCCTCTACCAGTCCTGGGCCGCCGCCCTGCGGGCCCCGGCGCTTCGCAAGGCCCCGGGGGTCGCGGTGCGGCGGACCTTCCTGCGCCTGCTGCTGGATGCGGTGCTCATCGGCCTGGTGGGGGTCCTCGCCCCGCGGGTGATGCGGCTGGGCGCCACCTGGCTCGAAGGGCGGGGCGCGCTGGGGCACACCCTGGCCCAGGGCGCGGTCCTGCTGGCGGCGGTGGTCGTGGTGGGCCTCCTGGTGAGCCGCATGGTGCGCCGCACCCGGACCCTGGCCGAGCGCCTGCTGGACCTCCCGGGTCCCGGCGGCCTGGGCAGCCGCCCCGACATGCGCCGCGCCTTCCGCACGGGCCTGCGCCTTGGCGTGCTGCTGCTCACGGGCCTGCCTGTGCTGGCGGCGGTCTCGGCCCTCATCCCCCTCGCCTCCCTGGGCGCGCTGGGCGCGGCCGCGGCCCTGGCGATCCCGCTGCTGCTCTGGCGGCGGGCCAGGGGCCTCCAGAGGGACCTGGACGCCGGCGCCGACTGGATGGGCACGGATGCCCGGGATCCCTGGGGCGATCCAAGCGCGGCCTCCGCGGCTCCGGCCGGGGGCTGGCGCACCCTCCGCATCGGGCCCCGCTGCCCCTCGCTGGGCCGCAGCCTGGGAGACCTGGATCTGCCGGGCGGTTCAGGGGCGGCCCTGGTGGCCCTGCTGCGGGAGGGACACCTGCTGGAGCCCCGGCCCGAGGCGCGCCTCCAGGCGGGCGACCTGCTGGCCCTCAGCGGCCCGGCCTCGGCCCTGGATCAGGCCGAGGCGCTGCTGGGACGCGAGCCGGGGCGGAGCTAGCCAGCGCGGGGCCAGTTAGCGGGCCACTCAGCGGGGGGCCGAGGGGTTCACGGCCCCGGTGGGGGGCCGGAGGTTCACCCCGTGGGGCAGGCGGCCGGGCATCTCCGCCAGCTCCCAGGCGGTGACGGCCATGGCCTGGGCGCCCTGCACGAGCTGGTCCGGCACCAGGTGGTCGGGGTAATCCATCTGGCTGTGATGGGTGCCCAGGAAGTAGTCCGCGGGCTCCTGGATGGCGGCGAAGGCGGGCACGCCGGCCCGGTCGAAGGGCGCGTGGTCCGTGCTGCCCATGACGCGAAGCGAGAGGTCCTTCACGCCCAGGTCGTTCAAGGGCGCGATGGCCTGGGCCATGGGGCCGCGGCAGGCCTCGCGGCCCTGGAGGGTGAAGCCCTTCACCATGCCCGTGCCCATGTCGTGGATCAGCACGGCCTGGATGGCGTCCAGCTCGGCCCGGTGGGCCTCCACGTAGGCCCGGGAGCCCAGCAGCCCCTGCTCCTCACCGCTGAAGAGCACGAACCGGATCGTCCGCTTGGGCTTCAGGCCCGTGGCCTGGAGCGCGCGCAGGGCCTCCAGGACGATGGCGCTGCCTGTGGCGTTGTCGGTCGCGCCGGTGCCCAGGTCCCAGCTGTCCAGGTGCGCGCCGAGGAGGACCACCTCGTCGGGCCGCTCACTGCCCCGGAGCTCGCCCACCACATTGAAGGCCTGGACGGGGGCCTTGGAGAAGGCGCCGCCGAGGGTCAGCTCCAGCTTCACGGGCTCCTTCCGGGCCAGCAGGCGCAGCAGCATCTTGTAAGGCTCCTGGGGCACGTAGGCCGCGGGGAGGCCCGCCTTCTGCGGATCGCGGCCCGCGCCGCCGGAGGCGAAACCCAGGCCGTTCTTCCGGCCGGACATGGTCAGGGCCGCCAGGGCGCCCTCCTCCTGGAGGAACTGGGTCATGGCCGCCTGCTCGGCCTGGTAGGCCGCGAAGTCCGCCCCTCGGCGCGCCAGCGGGGGCCGCTTGTCGTCGGGGTTGGTGCGCAGGAGGATCTTCCCCTTGAGCTGCCCCTTGAAGGCCAGCAACTCCGCCAGGTTCCGGGCGTCCACCAGCAGCAGCTCGCCCTGGATCGCGCCCCGGGTGGCCGGGGTCCAGGCCTGCTGGTCCACCCGGAACCGGATGCCGTTGTGAGTGAGCAGCCGGGCGCCGTCCGTGCCGCGGGTCCAGGCCAGACCAAAGTCGTAGGCCTCCTCATGGATGTTCGCGGCCCCCAGCCGCGCCATCTCGGCCCCGGCCCAGGCCTGGGCCTGTCGCAGCCTGTCCGAGCCCGTGAGCCGGGGGCCGATGACGTCCGACAGGTATTCCACCCGCGCCACCACCTCCGCGTGGTCCTTGATCTCGCGTAGCAGCCTCCCGGCCGGAGTGTCCGGGTATTCCTTCAGGATGGGCACCGGCGAGGGCGCGGGGGCAGCCGGGGGGAAGGGCGTCTGGGCCTGGAGGAGGGCGGCCAGGGCCAGCCCTGCCAGGGCAGAGGGAATCCGCAGCATGGGAACTCCTGTGGGGAAGGCTGGTTTCATCAAACATCAAAAAACGAGGTATGGCAATGCTCCTTTCGGCCGGTATGATGACGATGTTTCGGGAAATTGCGAAATGACCTCCGACCCCCTCCGCCCCCTCGTGGACACCCTCAAAGTCCTGGCCCATCCCGTGCGCCTGCGCATCCTCGCGCTCCTGCACGCAGGCGAGCTCTGCGTCTGCGAGGTGGCCGAGGTGCTGGGCCTGGCCCCCTCCACCGTCTCCGAGCACCTGACCGGCCTGCGCCGCACGGGCCTGGTGCGCGAGTGGAAGGTGGGCCGCTGGGTCCACGTGGCCCTCTCCGACGAGGCCGCCACCCGCCCCCTGCTGGAGGCCCTGTGGCCCCTCATGGCCGGCGCCGAGGCCGAGCTCTCCCGCGACCGGGCCCAGGCCCGCGCCCTCCGCTGCGATGTCTGCGATCCCGCCGACTGTCCCCCTTCACGCACCCTCAAGGAGCATGCATGACCACCCAGGCCCAGACTGAGACCTCGACCGAATCCGGCCTCAGCGAGACCACCCTCAACCTCATCGCCCTGGGCGCCGCCATCGGCTCCAACGCCGAGCGGGCCTTCCGCGCCCACCAGAGCCGCCTGGAGGAGCTGGGTGTCTCCAAGGAGGACATGATCGAGGCCGTGAACATGGCCCTCCGCGTGAAGGGGGACCCCCATTCCCAGATCATGGCCCTGGCCCAGACGACGCTGGTGGGCGAGAGCGCTGGCGGCTGCTGCGGCGGTGCCTGTGCCTGCGAGGAGGCGGGCGGCCAGAAGGGCGACTGCGGCGACGACTGCGACTGCGGCTAGGGAGCCCTCATGTCTCCGGATCGCTTGTCCTCCCCGATCGCGGCCTTCCCGGCCCGCGATGGGGCGGGCCGGAGGCCGGAATCGAAACAGGTGAACTCAGCGCCAGAGGAGGTCCCGTGATCCGCGTCCAGGTGTTCGATCCCCCCATGTGCTGCGCCACCGGCGTCTGCGGTCCCTCCGTGGATCCCAAGCTCGTGCGCTTCTCCGCGGATCTGGATTGGGTGAAGACGCAAGACGTGGCCGTGGAGCGGTACAACCTCGCGCAGCAGCCCCTCGCGTTCGCCCAGGATCCCGAGGTCAAGGCGGCGCTCCAGGGTGAAGGAGAGAAGGCCCTGCCGCTGATCAAGGTGGAGGGCCAGGTCCGGAGCCGCGGACGCTACCCAGCGAGGGAGGAACTCGCCGCATGGGTGGGACTGGGAGCTCCGGAACCATCCCTCTTCACGGAGGCGGTCCAGGAGCTCGTCGCCATCGGTGCCGCCGTCGCGTCGAACTGCGAGAACTGCTTCAAATTCCATTACGACAAGGCCCGGCGCCTCGGCGTGTCGCGGGAGGACATGCTCCGGGCCGTCCAGACGGCCCAGAGCGTCAAGCAGGTTCCCGCCAAGTCCGTCCTGGGCCTGGCGGAGCGCTACCTGGCCCAGCCCTCCCGCAGCCGGATCGAGGCCCCGGACCTCGGGTCCGAGCTCCCGGCTGCCTCGATGGAAGGCGGTGCGGGCACCGGCCAGACCCCCAGCTCCTGCCGCTGAAGCGCATCTCATGGCTCTCCTGGTTCCCCATCCCACGCCGCTCCTGTTCTTCACAGGAAAGGGGGGCGTCGGCAAGACCTCCGCGGCCTGCAGCACGGCCATCGCGCTCGCCGACGTGGGGAAGCGGGTGCTGCTCGTCAGCACGGACCCGGCCTCCAACCTGGACGAGGTGCTGGGCACGGCGCTTTCCGGCGAGCCGCTGCCGGTCCCGGGGGTGCCGGGCCTCCGGGCCCTGAACATCGATCCGGAGGAGACGGCCCGCGCCTACCGGGAGGGCATCATCGCGCCCGTTCGGGGCCTGCTCCCCGAGGCGGTCGTCGCCAGCATGGAGGAACAGCTCTCGGGGGCCTGCACCACGGAGATCGCGGCCTTCGATGTGTTCTCCCGCCTGCTGGGCGATCCGGCCCGGACGGCCGCCTTCGACCACATCCTCTTCGACACGGCTCCCACCGGCCATACCCTGCGCCTGCTGGAACTTCCCGCGGCCTGGTCCACGTTCATCGAGACCAATGTCGGAGGGAACTCGTGCCTGGGGCCGCTGTTGGGGCTCTCGGCCCAGCGGGAACTCTATGCGGCCGCCCAGGCCGCCCTCCGGGACACCGGCCGCACCACCCTCGTGCTGGTGGCCCGGCCCGACGAGGCCTCCTTGCGGGAAGCGGAGCGCACCCGGATCGAGCTGGCCCACCTGGGCCTCCGGCAGGTCCACCTGATCCTCAATGGCCTCTTCCGGGCGATGGGTTCCTCGGACCCCGTCGCCGCGGAGCTTCAGGCCCGGGAAGCCCAGGCCCTGGGCCACCTGCCCGAGGGGCTCCGGGGGTTGCCCCGCACCACCGTCCCCCTGCTGCCCTACGGCCTCGTCGGCCTGGAGGCCCTGCGGAGCATGGGCGGCGACGCCGGCTCGCCGCGAATCGAAGCGGCCGGGGAAGCGGTGGACCCGTCGCGGTTCGACACGCTGGAAGCCCTGGCGGACCGTCTGGCGGCCCAGGGGAAGGGCGTCGTGATGACCATGGGCAAGGGCGGCGTGGGGAAGACCACCCTGGCGGCCCGCCTGGCCCTGCGGCTGGCCGGCGCGGGCTTCCCGGTCACGCTCACCACCACGGACCCGGCGGCCCATGTGGAGGCGGCTGTCGGCGTGCGGCCGCCCGCGCTGCGGGTGACCCGCATCGATCCCGGGCGGGTGACAGACCAGTACCGGGCCGAGGTCCTGGCTGCGGCGGAGCCGGACCTGGACGCCCCGGGGCGCGCGCTCCTGGAGGAGGATCTGCGCTCGCCCTGCACGGAGGAGATCGCCGTCTTCCGGGCCTTCGCGGAGACGGTGGCCCAGGGCCGGGAGGGCTTCGTCATCATCGACACGGCCCCCACGGGGCACACCCTGCTCCTGCTGGACGCGGCGGAGGCCTACCACCGGGAGGTGCTCCGCCAGGCCAGCGATGTGCCGGAAGCGGTGAGGCAGCTCCTGCCGCGGCTTCGCGATGCGGCCTTCACGCGCATCCTGCTCGTCACCCTTCCGGAGGCCACGCCCATCCACGAGGCCATGCAGTTGGAGCGGGACCTCGCCCGCGCGGGGATCCATCCCTTCGCCTGGGTGGTGAACCAGAGCCTTACGCCCCTGGCGGTCACGGATCCAATCCTGAAGGCGCGCCAGGGACAGGAGGCCCGCTTCCTGGACGAGCTCCTCCGCCACACGCCCTCCGTCGTGCTCGAGCCCCTCGCCTGCCTCGCGGCAGATCCCGCCCTTTCCCCTGGAGTCCACCCATGACCGCGCCCAAGCGCCTCGCCTTCCTGGACCGCTACCTGACCCTGTGGATCTTCCTGGCCATGGGACTGGGCATCCTCCTGGGCTACGCCGTCCCGGGCTTCAACCGGGCGGTCAACAGCCTCAACGTGGGCACCACCAGCCTGCCCATCGCCGCGGGGCTCATCCTGATGATGTACCCCGTGCTGGCGAAGGTGCACTTCGAGGAGATGGGGAAGGTGTTCCTGAACCGGAAGGTCCTGACCTTCTCCCTCATCCAGAACTGGGTGGCGGGGCCGGTGGTCATGTTCCTCCTGGCGGTGCTCTTCCTCCGCGACAAGCCCGAGTACATGGCGGGCCTCATCCTCGTGGGCCTCGCGCGGTGCATCGCCATGGTCATCGTCTGGAACGACCTGGCCTGCGGGAACCGCGAGTACTGCGCGGGGCTCGTGGCCTTCAACGCCGTCTTCCAGATGCTGCTCTACTCGGTCTATGCGTGGTTCTTCCTCACGGTGGCCCCGGGTTGGCTGGGCCTGCACGGGGTGGCCATCCACATCACCATGGGCGAGATCGCCAAGACGGTCCTCATCTACCTGGGCATTCCCTTCGTCGCGGGTCTCCTCACCCGCCTGGTCCTGGTCCGGATGAAGGGCCACGAATGGTACGACCATCGCTTCGTGCCGGCGATCAGCCCCATCACCCTGGTGTCGCTGCTGTTCACCATCGTGGTGATGTTCAGCCTGAAGGGCGACAGCATCGTCCGGGTCCCCTTCGACGTCGCGCGGGTGGCCCTGCCCCTGCTGCTCTACTTCCTCATCATGTTCTTCGTCTCGTTCTGGATCAGCCACCGGCTGGGCGCCCCCTATGGCCACACGGCCACCCTCTCCTTCACGGCCGCCTCCAATGACTTCGAGCTGGCCATCGCCGTGGCTGTCGGCACCTTCGGCATCGCCCACGGGGCGGCCTTCGCGGCCGTCATCGGGCCGCTCGTGGAGGTTCCCGTGCTCATCGGCCTGGTCAACGTGGCCCTCTGGCTGCGGCGGAAGTGGTACGCCGCCAGCGCGGAGGAGGTCGCAGCCGCCGGTGGCCCGGCCACCGAACCCTCGGCGGATTCCCACAGGAGGTGAACCATGGCCATCTTCGACGGCCGGGGCATGGTGATCCAGGGGCTGCGCTTCCTGGCGCCGAAGGACGCGCTGGCGGTGCTGAACGAGGGCGCGGTCCTGGTGGACCTCCGTCTCGATGAGCTGGCGGAGATGAAGGCCTTCCAGGTGCCCGAGACGATCCGCATCCCCCACGAGGAGCTCTCTGGCTTGCTCGCCGAGCTGCCCACGGACCGTCCCCTCCTCCTGGCCGACAGCGCCGGTGTCTACACCAAGGAAGCCGCCCACCTGCTGCTCGACCACGGCTTCACCCAGGTGGCCTGCCTCAACGGCGGCATGCTCCTCTGGGACCAGGAGGGCCTGCCCGTGGCGACGGACGCCGCGGCCCTCCTCTACGGGCCCTGTCCCTGCGTCCTGCGCCCCCGGAAAGGCCACCGATGATCCGCCCCGTCCTGCCCACCGACGCCCCGGCCCTGGCCGAGATCTACAACCCCTACATCCGGGACACCATCATCACGTTCGAGGAGCAGCCCGTCTCGGCGGCGGAGATGGGCGCCCGCATCGCCAAGGTGACGGCAACCTATCCCTGGCTCGTGTGGGAGGAGGACGGCGTCGTGCGGGGCTACGCCTACGGCTCCACCTGGCGCACCCGGCATGCCTACCGCTTCGCGGTGGAGACCACCATCTACCTGGCCCAGGGCCACCACGGGAAGGGGCAGGGCGCCGCGCTCTACCAGGCGCTGCTGGACGAGCTCCGGAAGCGGGGCTTCCATTCCGCCCTGGGCTGCCTGAGCCTGCCCAATGAGGCCAGCGTGCGGCTGCACGAAAAACTCAGCTTCCGGAAGGTGGGCCACATGACCGAGGCCGGCTGGAAGTTCGGCGCCTGGGTGGATGTGGGCTTCTGGGAACTGCTGCTCTGAAGGGATGACCATGACCTCGATCCTCTTCCTCTGCGTGGCCAACAGCGCCCGGTCCCAGCTGGGCGAGGGCCTGGCCCGCCGGATGTTCCCGGGCTTCCGCATCCAGAGCGCCGGCAGCCGGCCCAGCCGCGTGAACCCCTACGCCCTCGAGGCCCTGGCGGAGCGGGGCATCGATGCCTCGACGCACACCTCGAAGCCCGTGTCGGACATCGACCCGGCCTCTGTGGACCTGGTCATCACCCTCTGCGCCGAGGAAGTCTGCCCCGCCTTCCTGGGCCGGGCCGAACGCCTGCACTGGCCCATCCCCGACCCGGCCAGCGATGACCCGGCCCTCGCCCCCGAGGACCTCCGCGCCCGCTTCCGCGCCGCCCGCGACGAGATCGCCCGCCGCCTGGAGGCCCTCGGCCGGGAGCGGGGCTGGGTTTCCTGAATTTCGAAAAAAATCGAAATTAGACCTTGCACGCTATTTCGACAAACATAGAATTAAGACAGGAGGAGACCATGACCGGGCGTGTGGAACAGGCGGCAGAGCGACTGAAGGCCCTCGGGCATCCGGTCCGCCTGGCCATCCTGCGCCGCGTGGTGCAGGGCCCCGAGGCGGGGACGCCCGCCGGAGAGCTGCAGTCGCGCCTGGACATCCCGGCTTCCACCCTCAGCCATCATCTGGCCACCCTCGCCGACGCCGGCCTGGTGCAGGTGGCCCGGGAAGGCACCACGCTCCGCTACCGCGCCGACTTCGGCGTGCTGCACGCCCTCACCGACTACATCTGGCAGGACTGCTGCGCCGGTGGCGCGGCGGAACCGCCGCCAACCTCGCCCTGCTGCGACAGGGACTGACCTTCCATCGTCCTGGGACGTGGATGCCTCCGGTGTCCCGGGAAACCTCCATCTGAAAGGCCCCACCATGGAACCCGAAACCCTCAAATCCGCCGTCCGCGACCGCTACGCCGGCTTCGTCAGCAAGAACCAGAGCTGCTGTGGGCCTGCCGCCTCCTGCGGCTGCGCTCCCGGTGACGCCAGCCTGGATGTGGGCTACGACCCGAAGGACCTGGCCGCCGTGCCCGAGGGCGCCAACCTGGGCCTGGGCTGCGGCAACCCCGTGGCCCTGGCCGCGCTGAAGCCCGGCGAGACCGTGCTGGACCTGGGCTCCGGCGCGGGCTTCGACGCCTTCCTCGCCGCCCAGCGCGTGGGCCCCGAAGGCCGCGTCATCGGCGTGGACATGACGCCGGAGATGATCGAGCGCGCCACGTCCCTGGCCCGGAAGCATGGCTACGGGAATGTCGAGTTCCGCCAGGGCGACATCGAGGCCCTGCCTGTGGACGACGCCAGCGTGGACGTGATCCTCTCCAACTGCGTGGTGAACCTCGCCCCGGACAAGGCCAAAGTCTTCCGCGAGGCCTACCGTGTGCTGAAGGCCGGTGGCCGCCTCCACGTCTCCGATCTGGTGCTGGCCCGGCCCCTGCCCGAGGCCCTGCTCCAGGACATGGACATCTACGCCGCCTGCGTGTCCGGCGCCATGCTCAAGGACGACTACCTGGCCGCCATCCGCGCCGCGGGCTTCGGGGGCGTGACCGTGGCTTCCGAGCGGCGCTTCGGCCTGGCGGAACTCTCGCCGGAGCTGATGGCGCTGGCGAAGCAGCGCTACCCGGGCATGAGTCCGGAGGAACTGGAGCACCTGGCCAGCTCGGTGCTCAGCGTCCAGGTGGAAGCCACCAAGGCGGCTAAGGCGGTGGATCGGGCCTGCTGCGCCCCTGGCTGCTGCGGGTGAGGGTGTCATGACGGATGCTTCGAAAAGCTGTGCTTGTGCCGCGCCGACGTCAGCTCCGGGCGGCGGTTTCTGGAAATCGGGAGGGTGGCTGCTGGCCGCCCTCCCGGCCTGGATCGGCCTCTACGTCGTGCTGCACCCGGCCGGCGACTGGCTGGCCTTCCGGGTCCTGGGCCTGGCCCCGGGCAGCCGCCTGGGCGAGGCCGTGGCCTTCTTCGCCTATGACGCGCCCAAGGTGCTGATGCTCCTCGGGGCCGTGGTGCTGGGCGTCAGCTTCGTGCAGACGTTCATCAGCCCCGAGCGCACCCGCGACCTGCTGGCCAAGCGCACCGGCGCCTGGAGCAACCTGCTGGCCTCGCTGCTGGGCATCGCCACGCCCTTCTGTTCCTGCTCGGCGGTGCCGCTCTTCATCGGCTTCGTGCGGGTGGGCGTGCCCCTGGGCGCCACCTTCAGCTTCCTGGTGTCGGCGCCCATGGTGAACGAGGTGGCGCTGTTCCTCCTCTTCGGCCTCTTCGGCTGGCGCATCGCCCTCCTCTACACCGTGACGGGCGTGGCGGTGGCCTTCGTGGCGGGCTGGATCCTCGGGAAGCTCCGCATGGAGCGCCACCTGGAACCCTGGATCCTGGAGATCCCCTTTGAAGCCTCCAAGGCCTCCGACGCCACCCTGGGCTTCCCGGCGCGCCTGGACCTGGCGCTCCAGGCGACGAAGGACATCGTGGGGAAGGTGTGGCTCTATGTCCTCATGGGCATCGCCGTCGGCGCGTTCCTCCACGGCTATGTGCCCGCCGAGCTGATGGCCCGCGTCATGGGCAAGTCCGCCTGGTGGAGCGTACCCCTGGCGGTCCTCATCGGCGTGCCCCTGTACTCGAACGCCGCAGGCATCATCCCCATCGTGCAGGTGCTGCTGGCCAAGGGCGCGGCCCTGGGCACGGCCCTGGCCTTCATGATGGCGGTGACGGGCCTGTCGCTGCCGGAGACCGTCATCCTCCGCAAGGTGCTCAAGCCCCGGCTGCTGGCGGTGTTCCTGGGCGTGGTGACCGCGGGCATCGTGCTGGTGGGCTTCCTGTTCAATACGCTGCTATGACTTGCAAGGGAAACCACTCACGCAGAGAACGCGGAGAAAGCAGAGGTGCGCGGAGAAGGTCTGGCCTTCCCTTCTCTCCGTACCTCCTATCCCTCCGCGTTCTCTGCGTGTGATTTTCATGCCTGTTAATCATGAGGTGATGCCATGAAGATCGAGATCCTGGGCAGCGGCTGCGCCAAGTGCAAGCTGCTGGCGGAGCGGGCCGAGGAAGCCGCGAAGGAGCTGGGGGTGGACTTCACACTGGTGAAGGTCACGGAGTATCCGGACATCGTGGCCCGGGGGGTGATGTCCACCCCGGGCCTGGTGGTGGATGGCGCGGTGAAGAGCCAGGGCCACGTGCCCACGGTGGCGGCCATCCGCGACCTGCTGCGGTAGGATTTCCCCACACCGCGAGGGGCGTTCATGCGCATCGGCATCCTGGGTTACGGCCGCTTCGGGCGCGCGCTGGGCGAGCTCCTCCGCGAGGCCGGCCATGGCTACCGGGCCTGGGATCCCGCCGCGGAGGTCCCCGCCGAGCGCCGGGCCGCCGGCCTCCAGGACCTGGTGGACGCGGAGGGCCTGGTGCTGGCGGTGCCCGTGGCCGCCCAGGCCGCGGCCCTGGCGAGCCTGCGGCCCCACCTCCGGCCGGACCAGCTGGTCTTCGATGTGGGCAGCGTGAAGTCGGGCCCCTGCGCCCTGATGGACGCCCAGCTGGGGGACGCCATCCCCCACGCCGGAACCCATCCCCTTTTCGGGCCCGTGAGCCTGGCCCGGGCGGAGCGGCCCCTGCGCGTGGTGCTTTGCCCCTCGGCCCACCATCCCGCCACCGCCGACCGGGTGCAGGCCCTGTTCGAGAGCCTGGGCTGCGAGGTGCTGCGCCAGAGCCCCGAGGACCACGACCGGGTCATGGCCACCACCCACGCCCTCACCTTCTTCATCGCCAAGGGCCTGCTGGCCGTGGGCGCCGGGGCCGAGCTGCCCTTCACGCCGCCCTCCTTCCACGCCATCGCCCGCACGCTGGAGTCCGTGCGCGAGGACGCCGGCCACCTCTTCGCCGCCCTCCAGAACCAGAACCCCTTCGCCGCCGGGGCCCGGGAAGGCCTGCTGGAGGCCCTCTCCGCCATCCACCAGACCCTGGCGGAAGCCGTGGCCGAAGGCGCGGACGAGCAGCAGCTGGCCATCCCCAGCCTCGGGGAGCGGTCCCCGATCCTGCAGGAAACGCGCGACCACATCGACGCCCTGGACCAGGAGCTGGTGGCCCTCCTGGCCCGCCGCACGGAGCTGGTGCTCCGCGCTGGCCGCGCCAAGGCTGAGTTGGGCCTCCCCGTGCACGACCCCGACCGGGAAGCCTCGCAGCTCCAGGCCCGCCGCGCCTGGGCCCAGGAAGCAGGCCTGGACAGCCAGGGTGTCGAGGACGTCTTCCGCGCGGTGCTGCGGGCTTCGCGCTCCGCTCAGGGTGCCAAGGGCTGACCGCCCTCAGTCGCGCCCTCCCAGGCCACCACCAGGGTGCCCGCGGGTCGGTCTCCGGGCCGGGCTTCGCGGGTGATGCGGAGTTCCAGGGGCCAGGCCTCCGCCAGCCAAGGAGCCTCCAGGATCTGCAGACCCTTCCCCTCGCGGTCGGGGCCCTGGAGGTCCAAGTGCCGCCAGCCGGAGGCGGTCCGCACCCACAGCACAAGGCGCTCTCCGTCGGGGGCCGGCGGGAAGTGGGACAGGGTCAGTACGGCGAGACGGGCGCCCGGGGCGCTGCGGTAGGCGGCGTGGAGGCCGGCCTCCCCGGCGGCCGCCCCGGGCGGCACCAGGCGCAGGGCCTTCGTCTGGCTGTCCGCCAGCAGGTGGATGGCCTCCTGCCCCAGGGCATCCCGCCTGGTGTGCCGGTCGTAGAGCCAGGTCCCCGTGGCGGCCATCCCTGCGACCAGGATGGCCACCAGGCCGCCCAGATGCCGCTCCAGGAGCCGCAGGCCGCTGCGGATCCGCGTCTTCGCCGTGCCCAGGGGGACCTGGAGCGCCCGGGCCACCTCCTCGTGGGTGAGGTCGGCGAAGTAGGCCAGGCGCAGGGCTTTCCGTTGGGGCTCCGGCAGGGCCGACAAGGCCTCCGCCACGGCGTCCTTCTGGTACTCCCGCCACAGGGCCTCATCGGGCAGGGGATCCTCCGCCGACAAGGCCACCTGCTCGAGCAGGGGATCGCCGGAGGACTGGGGTCGCCGGGACCGGGAGCGCAGCTCGTCCAGCATCCGGTGCCGGCTGATGCCCAGGAGCCACGTGCGGAAGGATCCTCTGGCCGGGTCGAACTCACCGGCCTTCCGCCACACCGCCAGGAAGGTGTCCTGCACGACCTCCTCGGCCGCGGCGCGGTCCAGCGAGCGGCAGGCCAGGTGGAACACCAGGGGCGCATAGCGCCGGTGCAGCTGCTGGAGGGCCTCCTCCCGCCCTTCCCGGACCTGCTGGACGAGGATCGCGTCCTCCTCTCCGAGGGGGCTGGCGGGGGAAGGGGGGACCGGGACGGTCATCGTGGCTTCATCCTCTTCCCTCACGGGCCCCCGGGCCAGTCCCGGTGGGCCCGGAATCCGGGTCAAAGGCGGGTCTCAGGGGGCACGGTGCTGGCGGTGTCCACCAGCAGCAGCCCCTGGGGGTCGGTCTCCTTGACGTCCAGGTGCCGCAGGTGGCGCTTGGCCGGCCCATGCGTGACCTCGCCATGGCCGTCGTACTCGCTGCCGTGGCAGGGGCAGGCGAAGCCGGCAGCGCCTTCCGAATGGACGATGCAGCCCAGGTGCGTGCAGATGCCGGACAGGGCGTAGATCCCGCGCTCGTCCGCCATGAGGAAGAAGGCTCCGAGCCGCCGGTAGTCCAGCACCTTGCCGGGCATCAGGTCCGCCCGCGTGGCCTCGGTGAGCTTCAGCGGGTGGGGATCGGGCGGCAGCTCCGGCGGAGCGGGGGGCTGTGCTCCACCCGGGAGGGCCGCGCCCGCCAGCAGGAGGCCGAGGGTGGCGCAGAAGGTGCGTCGCGGGTGGACCGAGACCTGGGGCGGGCCGTCGAGGGGCTCCGTCCTCATGCCGGCGCCCCCGCGCCCTTCAGCGAGTCGGCCAGGGGCTTCTCGGCCAGCACCTGGAGTCCCTCGCCGGTCTTCAGCTGAGGCTGGGTGTGGATCTGCCGGAAACCGAGGCCCCGGTAGGGGTGGGCCGGATCCCAGGGCACCGGTGCCCGCTTGGGAGCGGAGCCGGGGGCCGGCAGGGGGAAGATGAGGGAAGTGGCCGCGTGGTGCTGGATGTGGCCCGTGCGGTGGTGGTGCTCCTGGTGGATGTGGCCGTAGAACACCGTCACGAAGCGGTGGTCCTGCAGCAGGTCCAGGGCCTTCTGGCCGTCCAGGGTGGTCCAGTCCCAGTCGGGATAAAGGTCGAAGAGGGGCCGGTGCGCGAAGATCACGAGGGGCTCGTCCTTGGGCGTATGGCTCAGCTCGCCCGCCAGCCACTTCAGCTGCTCGGCGCCAAGGATGGAGCCCACCTGGGACACGTTGTCCAGGGCGAGGAAGTTCACGCCCCGGTGCGTGAAGGCGTAGTGCGAGATGCCGAAGGCCTCCCGGTAGGCTTCGCCGCGGTCCTCCGCCGCGTCATGCTCGCCCGGCAGGTAGCGGATCTGCCGGACCCGCAGCCGGCCGGCCTGCTGCTTGAACTCCGCCATCCGCTTGCGGCGGAGCAGCGGGTCGTCGGTGTCGTGGGTGAGGTCGCCCGTGAAGATGACGAAATCCGGCTGGGGGTCGAGGGCATTCACCGCGTCGATGGCCTTGCCCAGGGTGCCGGTCGCATCCGGGTTGACCTTGGGCCCCTCGAAGCCCCAGTGCGTGTCCGAGAGCTGCACCCAGTAGAAGTCCGAAGCCGCTGCACCGGCCTTGCCGCCCGCGGGGCCGAGCGCCTCCGCGAAGCCCGGCAGTCCCGTGGCGAACACGGCGCCCCCGATGCCCATGACCTTCAGGAACGTGAGCCGATCCATCTGCGAAGCCATGCACCCCCCTCCCGGGCCCGGCCCGGTGATCCGTCCGCCCGATGGGGGGACACAAAGGGATACGCCGGCTTCCGGCATCTGGATGTCGGGGGAGGTGAACTGAAGCTGGGCCGAACCGTCCTTCCAGCTACCAGGGCAGGTCCAGGGCCTTGCACAGGAAGGCGACGAGGGGCGAGGCCTGCCGGCAGGCGGCGGCCACTTGGTCGACGAAATCGGACGCTAGCACCTCAGCGTTCGTGAAGCCGACGGAGGTGTAGAAGTCCTTGAGCTTGAGGTCCTCTGCGCAGGGGTGGGCGGGATCGAAGCCCTGGGGAACCCGCTTGAGCGCATCGCCTTCGATCTCCAGCCCGGACTTCCGGAGGGCCTTCCAGGCGGCGGGCTTGGCGGCGATGGCCTGGCGGACCTTGATCAGCGAATCGGGATCCGGGTGCCAGAGGCCGCCGCCCGCGAAGCTGCCGCCGGGCTCCAGGTGGAGGTAGAATCCAGGCCCGTGAACGCCGCCGGCCAGCATGGCCCGGTGGGGGAAGTGGGCCGCGACGTGGGTCTTGTAGGGGGTCTTGTCCTTGGCGAACCGCGTGTCGCGGTAGATCCGGAACATGGAGCCACCCGAGGGCCGCGGGTCGGCGATGAAGTGGCGGCTGAGGGAGGCCAGGGGGCCGCTGAAGGCGGCGATGAGCCGCAGCATGGGCTCGCGGGCCTCGGTCTCGTACCGCGCCTTGTGCTCTAGGAACCACGCGCGCTCGTTGTGGGCCTTCAGCTCTTTCAGGAAGCGGAAGAGGCCGGGACCCAGCGGGTTCTCCAGTCCAGAGGAAGTCGTCTTCGCAGCCACGTCGCCTCCGGGGGAGTGCCATCAGGTTACGCCCAAAACCAGGTGGACCCCCGATCCGGGGGCCCAACCGCGAGCACGCATTGAGAGGCGCCGAGGCGCCCGCGCGCATGGGCTTGCTTGAATGACGAAGGCCACCTTTCGGCGGCCTTCTGCGTCGGTGGCATAACCTCCTCGCCGGGTGACTACGCAGGCTGCCCCGCAGCCTGCGTAGTCACCCGGCGGTCGGT
>NZ_JAKZLA010000007.1:0-39740 GCF_022808775.1 Geothrix terrae | reverse complement strand
GCTGGGGGGGGTGCCCCCCCCCGCGGGGGGGGGCCCCCCGCCCCCCCCCCCCCCCCCCCCCCCCCCCCCCGGGCGGTCGGTCACTTCCCGAAGCGCTTGCTGACTTCGCTCCACTTGATGTTCTCGACGAACGCCTCGAGGTACTTCGCGCGGGCGGTGCCGTAATCCACCATGAACGCGTGCTCCCACGAGTCCAGCACCACGAGCAGGTCCTGTTCGATGGGCAGGCCCAGGTGGTGCTCGGCGATGAAGTAGGTGTGCAACTTGCCATCGCGGCGGTTGCGGGTGAGCACGGCCCAGCCGGGGCCGCAGAGCGCCGTGGCCTTGAGGTCGGCGATCACCTTGTCCTTGCCGCCGGCGGCGCCCAGGGCGGTCTTCAGGCCGGCGCTGATGGTCTGGTCGGCGCCCAGGTTCTCGAAGTAGAGCTCATGGAGGAAGGAGCCGTTGAAGGCCACAGCCTCGCGGCGCTTCAGCTCGCTGTACTCGTTGAAGGAGTAGTTGGCCTTGGTGTTGTCCGCCGTCGCCAGCTTCTCTTCGATCTCGTTCAGCTTGGTGATGTAGCCCTTGTAGAGGCCGAAATGCTGGTCCAGCTGGGAATCGCTGAGCCCCTTCAGGGCGCCGCCCTTCAGGTGGTCGTAGTTCTTGGCGGTGTAGGCCATGGGTGTCTCCTTGGCTGCGCGACGCGCGGATGAGTAGTTTACTTAAAAAGTCGGAAATTGGACGAAACAGGCACAATGTTCAGGTGCGGGTCCGGTATCAGATGCGGTGGCCGGGCTTGGCCCGGACACCGCGTGGGGGTGCACGAGGGGGGACGCAGAGGACGCGAAGCGTCCGGGCGGTCCCCCCTCGTTTAGATCAGCCCAGCATCTCCCGCAGGAACCACGCTTCTTTCTGGTGGACCTGCACGAAGCGGGTGAGCAGATCGGCGGTGCCGGGATCGCCAGCGTCGTTGGCGAGCTCGATGCCCTCGTGCATGAGGGACACGGTGGCCTCTTCGTTGGCCAGGGCCTCCTTCAGCATGGCTTCGGGATCCAGGCGGGCAGAGGGGTTGGAGATGGCGGCCTTGGTCTGGGCCTCGATCTGGGCCGGGGCGTGGAGGGGCACGCCACCCATCATGCGGATCCGCTCCGCCAGCTCGTCCACGGTGCCGTCGGCGGCGGTGTAGAGGTCCTCGAAGCGCAGGTGGTAGTCGCGGAAGTGGGGGCCGGTGACGGTCCAGTGGTAGCGCTTGGCATTGAGGGCCAGCACGAAGGCGGTGGCCAGCTCGGCATTCAGGTGATCGATGACGGAACGGTTCATGGCTTCTCCTCAGGAAGGCCAGGACGTCCAGGCGGCCGGCGCGGGCCAGCGGCCGGGGAGTCCGGCGTGGGTGGAGACGAGGGCGGCGATGGCGCGGCCGTCCGGAATGAGGTAGCGCAGGGCCAGCACGGAGGGCAGGCGATCCTCCGGTCCGGCGGCCCCGCGATCCACGGAGGGCGTGACGAGGGATCCATCCGCCAGCTCCAGCGCCAGCTGGTCCGGGAACGTGTGCAGGGCCGCCAGGCGGCGGTCCCGCACCTCGTCGGGGAAGCCCAGCATCAGCGTGGCGGCCACGCTGACGCCCTCCGGCTCACGCCGGGGCGCCAGCACCGCGAAGGAGGCGCGGGCCTCGGCCAGGTCCTCCGCCGGGGCGGAGTCCAGGGTCATGCCTTCGGCCCAGAGGGTCTCGACCACCTGGTCCTCCACGCTCTCCGCCGTCTCGGGCTGGAAGGTGATGCCTTCGGCGAGGTCGAGCCGCAGGGCGGCCTGGCGGGCCAGGAAGGCCTGCCGGGCCTCGAAGCGGGCGCGCTCAGTGGCGGAATCGAAGGCGAGCATCACCGGGGTCTTAGACATGCTGGGCGATGTCGGCGGCGGGCTGGGCGAAGGCGGGCTTGGCGCCGGCCTGCAGCTTGGTCAGGGCCTCCTGGAAGCGGCCGGCGTGGAAGCGCTCCACCTTGGCCAGGGTCTCGAACCAGGCGGCGATCTCGGGGTAGCCCTCTTCCTTGGCCAGGCGTGCGAACTCGGGATACATGTCCGTGTACTCGTAGGTCTCGCCGGCCACGGCGGACTTCAGGTTGGTGACCGTGTCGCCCAGGGGCAGGCCCGTGGCGGGATCGCCGGCCTTCTCCGCCAGGAACATCAGGTGTCTCAGGGCATGGCCGGTCTCGCCGTCGGCGCTGTGCTTGAAGAGGTCGGCCACCTCCTTCAGGCCTTCCTTCTCGGCCACCTGGGCCATCCAGGTGTAGCGGCGGTTCGCCTGGCTCTCGCCGGCGAAGGCGGCCTTGAGGTTCTGGTGGGTCTTGGAATCGGTGAAGGACATGGCATCTCCTCGTGGGCCGCGATCGGCGGCATCAAGGTAGAGCCATCCTCGTGCCAAAGCAATAAGTCAAATCATTGAACAAATTCTGTAAATTCCAAGGAGAGCTTTCCCAAGAGAATCCCGACCGGCCGAGAGCCGGATCCTCGGCATGCCGTGAGTCGGGCCGGTCAGGGGACCGCGCGGAGGCTGGCCAGGATCTGAGCGCCGTCCAGGCTGAGCGCCCGGCCGAAGCCCAGCACCAGGCGCCCGGAGGCGGGCCGGATGAGGAAGAAGCAGAAGTCCCCCAGGCCCAGGGTCATCTCCGCCTCCGGGAACCGCGCGAGGAAGGCCGCGGCCGCCTGGTCGTGGCGGCTGGATTCCCGGGGGATCTCCTCGGCCACGCCCTGCACGGTCACCCGGGGCAGGGCCAGCGGGTCCTGGCCTTCCTCCATGGGCACCACGAGCAGCAGACTGGTGCGCGCGTCCGCCCGCAGACCGCGGGTGTGCTGGGCCAGGCCGCTCACGTGGATGAGGAAGCCCGCGCCGTCCGGCGCCGGAACCACCGGCACCATGGAGACGAAGGGCGCCCCTTCGTGCAGGGTGCCCAGGGAGGCCAGGGGAAGTCCCGTCAGCAGAGCGTGGAGCGTCGCTTCCGTGTTCGGGTCCATGAGGGGCTCCTCGGCCGGGTCAGTTCGGGAAGGCGGCGGCCACGATGCGTCCCACCTCGGCCAGCACGGCGTTGCGGTCCTTCATGGGGGCGCGGGACCCGGTGTAGTAGGCGGCCACCAGGATCGGCGCCCGGCCCGGCGGGCGCAGGATGGCCACGTCGTTCACGGTGCCCCGCGCGCCGGAGCCGGTCTTGTCACCGACGGCCCAGGTGACCGGGAGGCCGGCCCGCAGGCGGTCCCCGCCGGTGAGGCAGCCTTGCATCCAGCCTTCCAGGCGCTGGCAGGAGGCCGGTTCGAGGGCCCCGCCCAGCAGCATGGCCTTCAGGACCTCCACCATGGCCGCGGGGCTGGTGGTGTCCCGGGGATCGCCGGGGATGGCGGTGTTCAGCGTGGGCTCGGTGCGATCCAGCCGCGTCACGGGGTCGCCCAGACGGCGGGCGAAAGCCGTCACCTCGGCGGGCCCGCCCAGGGCCTGGAGCAGGAGGTTGGCGGCGGTGTTGTCACTGGCCTCCACGGCGGCGGCGCAGAGCGCCTCCACGGTCATGCGTCCCTCCGCCACCCGCGCGGCGGTGACGGGCGCGTACTCCAGCAGGTCCGCCGTCGTGTAGGCGATGGGCCTGTCCAGGCGCTCCCGGCCCCGCTCCACCTGTGCGAGCACCGCCCCCGCCAGCAGGACCTTGAACGTGCTGCACAGGGGGAACCGCTCGTCGCCGCGGTGGGCGATGCGGCGGCCCGTGCCCGTGTCCAGCGCGACCACGCCCAGGCGCCCGCCTGAGCGGGCCTCCAGGGCGGCGAGGCGGGCCGGGGCCGGGGCTGGGACTGGGGCCGGGGGCGCGGCCTGGAGGGTCTGGATCAGGAGAAGGGCGGCGCACAGCATCCGGCTCATGGGGACTCCAGGAAGGCCCTTCGTTCTACCACGGCGCGGGTTGCAGAGGCGGCGCCTACTCGGGGGCCTGGTCGGGAGTCTGGTCGGGAGCCTGGCCGCCCTCGGGGGACTCGTCCGGGCCTTCGACTTCCGGAATGTCGTTGCCCTGGGCGTCCTTCTTCAACGCCTTCTTCTGCAGCTTCTCTTCCTTCTTCTTCTGGCGGGCCAGGTCCTTCTGCCGCTTCTCGAAGTTGTAGTTGGGCTTTCTGGCCATGGCGCGTCCGATCTCGAAAAAGGTTGAAGCCTGTGAAGCCCTTTCCTTAGTCTACCGCCTCGTCCGCCGGAGCGCCTGGATGAGGTCGTCCAGCCGCTGCAGGAAGGTGGAACGGTCCTTCGCGCTGAACGGAGCCGGACCCGTGCCCAGCTCGCCCATGGCGCGCAGGTGGCTCATCAGCTCGCGGCTGGCCAGGGCGTCCCCGATGGAATCCGGCGTGTACACGCGGCCCCTCGCGTCCAGGGCCCGGGCGCCCTTCTCGAGGCAGCGGGCCGCCAGGGGGATGTCGGCGGTCACGGCGATGTCCGAGGTGGTGATGTTCGCCACGATCCAGTCGTCGGCACCGTCGAACTGGCCCCGGGCCACCACCACGGACTCGAACAGGGGGTTGCGGGGCACCCTCAGGGGCGCGTTGGACACCAGGAGGACCTTCAGGCCGCAGCGCGTGGCCACGCGGAAGACCTCCTCCTTTACCGGGCAGGCGTCCGCGTCCACGAAGATGCGGATGGCGGGCGCCCCGACACTCATGTCGCTCATGCCGCGGGCCCGGCGGCGATGAGGGCCTGGATCGCCGTGGCCACGCGGGCCACCTGGGCGGGATCCGCCAGGCGCCCCTCCGCGTCCAGGCCGGAGGCGGCCAGGGTGAGGCAGAGCGAAGCCTCCGGCAGCACCCGCGCCGACATCACTGCCAGCGTGTGGGCCAGGGAGGCCTGGGCCTTCGCGCCGCCCTCCGGCGAGGGCGAGGCGCTCCAGGCCGCCGCGGGCTTGCCCACGCAGGCACCGGAGGAGACCACCCACTCCAGCAGGTTCTTCAGCACCGCGGGCATGGCGTGGATGTATTCGGGGGTGCAGACGAGCAGGGCGTCCGCCGCCAGGATCCGGGCCCGCAAGTCGGCCACGGGGTCCGGCGCGGGCTCGACGTCGCGTTCCGGGCTGAAGTGGGGCAGGTCGTCCAGGCGCTCCCAGAACTCGAACGTGGCCTCCGGCGCCAGGCGCGCCGCCTCCCGCAGCAGCCGCGCGTTGAGGGAGCCGGCCCGCAGGCTGCCGGCCAGGGCGAGGATCCGCATCAGCCCTTCCGCCGCCACACGAGGACCGTGCCCGCGGCAATGGCCGCGAACCCGGCCCAGGCCGGGATGCGCAGGGTGTCCTTCTCCTTCAGGGTGAATTCCAGGGGGCCCAGCTTGGCGTCGTGGGTGTCCTTCGTGTAGCTGAACTCCGGCCAGGCCAGGGCCGCGGCGCCCAGGGCGATGAGGGCCAGGCCCGCGAGGGATCTGAGAGTGGCGGCCTTCATGCGGTCTTGTCCAGGCACCACCTCACGCCGCCCTTGGCGGCGATGAAGAGGAACACGAAGCAGAACACCACCGCCAGCTCGCCCTTGTTCACGGCGGGCCAGAAGGCGGCGCCGAATTGGAACCTCCAGTGGAACTGCATGTAGGCCACCGCCATCATGCCGCTGCACAGGAAGGCCGCCAGGCGGGTCTGGAAGCCCACCAGGATGGCCAGGCCGCCCACCAGCTCGATGAGGCCGCCGATCCAGATCTGAGAGCCCACCGGGGGCTGGAAGCCGCCCGCCACCCCGAAGAGCTTCTGGAGCCCGTGGAACGCGAGCAGCAGACCCGACACGATACGCAGCAGCGCGTAGGTGGGGTCGGCGTACTTCTCAAGCCATGACATGAAGCGCCCTCCGAGCAGATGTGGTGACATTCTGCCCAGATCCGGCGGCGAAGCGGAGAACCGATGCACCTACATGCGCAGGCGCTTGCAGGCCTACGCGTGCACCGGCGTGGCCGCGTCCGCGCCCACCACGGTGATCCAGGGGCGCACCTGCCAGCGATGCACCAGCCCGTGGAGCACGTAGGGATCCGCCGCGGCGAAGCGCTGGGCCGCCGCGGGGGAGTCCCCCTGGAAGAGGAGGATGGACATGTCCACGGGGTCCGCCACGGCCCCGCCCAGCACCAACTCGCCCCGCTCGTGGGCAGCCCAGGCCAGGGCCAGGTGCTCCTTCCGGAATTCTCCCCGGCGATCCACATATTCTGGACCGACCTCGTAGATCAGGAGGTAATGCATGCATCCTCCATGGACAGATACACCCCAAGGATAGGTGTCGTGGAAAAAATGCAAAATATTGAGTTTAATGGCGATTTTTTACCTATTTAAACACCTTGCACCCTACCCCTTGGACCCCGCCTTCTTGGCTGGCTTGCGGCGGTCGGACTTGCGGCCGCCCTTGACCGGGACGGGGGCCGCGGCCCGGTCGTACAGGTGCTCCAGGCGCACGGCCTTGGCCGAGGTGTCAGCCGCCTTGTGGATCTCCTTGAGCACCGAGGCCACCAGATCCAGATCCGCCGCGTCGCCCTTCAGCAGCTCCTGGAAGGCCGCCGACTTCAGCGCCTCCAGCCGCTTCGACTGCCGCTTCCCCGCCGCCCAAGTCAGCAGCTTGGAGAACAGCTCATAGCCGAGCTTGAGTTCAGGGGTGGGGAGGGACATGGCAGAAGGGTAGCGGAAGGGATGCGTCAGGGCCTGTCCATCCTCCGGTGCAGTCCTCGAGTCTGGAGGGGCGAGCCGGGACTCGGACCTCCTGCCTGGGGGGCTTTCCTGGGCTGCAGAGCTATTCGTGCAAGTCCACCATGGCCGTGTTGTAAGCGGAGGGCCTCACCAGGATGTGCAGATGGTTGCCTCCGTCGAAGGCGACCTTGAAATACGGATAGGCCAGGTCGCCCGGAGGGATCGGCAGAAGGCTCTCCACCCAGCCTTGGGGCGTCTGAGTGTAGAGGTAGAGGCCATTCGTCGTGGCAACGACGGCCGCGACGCGGGTGCCATCCGGGCTCAACGCAATACTGGCCTGGGTGATGCCCATGTGGGGGAAGGACCGCAGGAGGGTCGGGGCCTGCCACGCGCCTCCAACCTTTGGGAGCACCCAGAAAGCGTCATTCAGCGGGTTCGCCGCGTCGGCGACCTGGAAGAACGTCCAGGCGGTGTCGGTGCTCGCCCACACCCCGTCGGCGAAGGCATAGCCGCCCCCCCAAGGGCGGGTGTCCGGCAGTGTCTGGGCGGACCAGGTCCCGTCCGCATGGCGGTCGAGGGCCCGCAGATCGTACCAGGTGGGGATGAGCGCGTGCAGCGTGTCGCCGGGATCCACAGAGAGACGCAGTGTGCCGGTGTACCAGTCGGTTGCGCCGCCGGGGAACAGGGGCTCCTGGGTCCAGGCCCCATTGATCCATTGATGAAGGGCCAGAGCGGCGAAGGACCCCTTGGTGGCGCCCGTGTCTTCGAGCACCCGGGGTATCCCGGCCTGGTCCAGGGTGAAGGTGGCACTCGGGAAGGTGTAGGTCGGCGAGGTGGCCAGGTGACGGATCACCTCGGACTGCCAGGTGGTCCCATCGAACCAGGCATGGGTCAGGTCCTCCGCGATGGAGGAGGTGGCCAGGTAGATCGTGTGGGGTCTCGACTGGGGGCCCAGGGCGAGGGGGGCCGTCACCGCGTAGGCTCCTCCGCCGGCGGTCGGGGCGGTCCAGCTGGTCCAGCTACCCCAGGTGGTGGCGGGGATGGCCAGCGGCGAGGTGACGCCAAGGGCCCAGAGGCCGGCCGGAGACAAAGCCGCGACGTCGGTCTGGGGGCTGCCTGCCATGGGGGTGGATGCCAGGGTCGGCGCCCCGGTCGGGTTGATGGGGGCCGAGGTGATCCAGGGGCCGGTGGTGGACAGGGTTCCGTTCGTGACCACGAGGGTGTAGGTGTAGTAGCCCAGCGAAAGCCCCGTGTCCTGGTAGCTCGTGGCCGTGGGTGGCAGGGTGGCCAGAAGGGTGTTGGCGGTTCCGACACCGCCCCGGAACACTTGGATCTGGGTGGCAGCCTGGCTCCGGTTGACCCAGCTGAGCCCGATCGCATTGGCCAGCGGCTGCGCCGACAGTCCCGTGGGGGCGAGAGGCGGGATGGCCACGGGCAGGGTCGGCCCGGTCGTGCTGCTCGACGTGGAACCGGACCACGCGGTCACGCGATAGCGGTACTGCAAGGTCTCGTCCAGGTTGGCGTCCGTGTAGTGGGACCCGAGGGCATAGCTCATCGAGAGCGCCGTCCAGGGCCCGGTGATCGTACCCGCGCCATCGCAGGTGGCCCGTTCCAGGACGTAGCGGTCTGCCAAGAGGGACGGCGTGTCCCAGGACACATAGACGCCTCCATCAGAGCCCGAGTACCAGGCGGAGATCGTCTGTGGAGCCTCCAGAGGAATGTGGATCTCGGCGAGGTTGGAGAAGGAACCGCCGATCCCATTCCGGACGGCCTGGACCCGGAAGCCGATCTTCGTCAGCTCCGGAGGTTTGGACGTAAAGGTCACGAGAAGGCCCGTGGCCGCCGCCGGGATGAGGGTGTCATTCAATTGGGTGAAGGAGCCTGCATTCACCTGCGCTTCGAGGTTGTACCCATCGATGGGGGTGGAGAGGGGCGTCCACGTCAAAGTGACCTGGACCTGCGCCGGATCATAGGTGGCCTGGAGCTGGACGGCTGCCGGGCCTGCGGGGACCGGGGGAGCGGAGGTGGTTCCGCCGCCGCCGCTCCCACCGCAACCGGTGAGCAACAGGCCGAGTGCAAGGCTGAGGCCCCAGATCCGATTCATGACATTCCCCATAGATAGAGACATTTGGGAGCAGCATATCGGCACCTGGCCTCCGGAGGCCTCCACACCGCCGAACGGGCGGTTTCAGGTGGCGAATGGTCGGGCCGGTGGCCAGGGGTTCCCGGGAGGGAGGTTATGCGGGTGGGGCTGAGGGGGGGGATCGAGCCTATTGGGTCACTTTGTAAACGTTACCGGCCGTATCTTTTGCCACGCCGAGCAACGGCGAATCTTTGGGAGTGTCACGATAGAATTCCAACTGAAACTCGGAACCTTTGTCGCCCGTAATTTTGGATTTACCGCGCCACTTGGATCCGAGGACGTGTCTGGTGAAATAGCCCTCGCCATAAACAAGATCCCAGTAGCTGGCTAGGTTGGAATCTGCTTGGTCCTGAGGGATGGGCTCCCATGGCCCTTTGCATGATTCTCCGCTGGGTAATTGAAATGATATCGAGCCCGAGCCGATTCCCGTTGAGAATCCAGTGATAGCCGCGTTCGGGTGCAGATTGACCATGGGGCCTTTGACCGGGTGAAGGTATAGCTTCGGGGTCAGATCCGGAATGGGCGGAATGCAGGCGGTAGATGCCAATAGACAAATGGAACCAGAGATGACGCCTGGCATCTTCATGTAGGTCTCCCTTGGGATGAAATTTAGTGATAAGACAACCCGGTTGATGGAGTAAATCTAACGAACAAACGATATGGAATCACCCGCTGAGCGGGGCGGTGAGTCCGCCGCCCAGGGGTCATTCGTGCAGGTCCACCAGGTTTCCGCTGAAGATGGAAGGCTTCACCAGGATGTGCAGGTGGTTCGCGCCGTCGAAGGCGGCTTTGAGGTAGGGCAAGGGCTGGGTGTCCGGGGGGATCGGCAGCAGGCACTCGACCCATCCCTGCGTGGCGGTCCAGGTGTTGAGGTACAGGCCGCTCGTCGTGTTGAACACGGCCGCGACCCGCGTCCCATCCGGGGACAGAGTGATCCCGTCGATCGGGGTGCCCGTGTGCAGATACGACTTGAGGAGGATGGGCGGCTGCCAGGCGCCCGCCACCTTCCGCTGGACCCAGAAGCCATCGTTCGAGGGGTTGCTGGGGTCCGAGGATTGGTAGGCCACCCAGGCCGTGGCCGCGTCCGCCCACACGCCATCCTGGAAATGGTAGAAGCCACCGGAAGTTTGGGGGTTGGGCAGGATCTGGGAGGTCCAGGTGCCGTTGGCGTTCCGGGTGTACTCGCGGATGGGGGCCTGGGCACTGGACCAGGAGGCGACGAGGGCATGGGGGGTGTCCGAGGCGTCGAGGAAGAGGGTCGGCGTGCCAAGGAAGGTGGTCGTCCCGGCCGAGGGGTCGAGGGGTTCCTGGATCCAGGCCCCCGCCACCTTGTGGGAGTACACCAGTCCGGCGAGGGTGCCGCCTGGGCCCGTGTCCTGGAGCGCCTGGGGCGCGCCCGTCTTGTCCAGGGCGAAGGCGGTGGCGAGGACGTTGCTGGTCGTGGGCATTGTCTGCACGACCTCGGTGGTCCAGGTGCTGCCATCGAACCAGGCATGGGTGAGGAGATCTGCCACGGAGGTCTGGCTCTGGTAGAGGACGTGCGGCCGGGATTGGGCGTCCAACTGCAGGAATTCGGCGGGTGCGGAGAACATGCTGGCCGGCGACCAGGCGGGCCAGGTTCCCCAGTCGGCGGGGAGGGCCGTGAAGGGCGTCCGGGTGCCGAAGGCCCAGAGGCCGTTGGGGGAAAGGGCGGAGGCGCTCGTGTACGGGCTGGGGGCCAGGGTGGCCGCCGTCAGGGTGGGGGACCCGGGAGGATTGGCCGGAGCCGCGAGGATTTCCTGGGTCGTGACGGTGGTACGTCCATCGGAGATGCTGAGGCTGTAGCCGTAGTAGCCGAGCGCGAGGCCGGTGTCCTGATAGGTGGTCGCGGTGCCCGGAAGGGTCGCGAGGACGACGGTCGTCCCCGGGATTCCCGGGACGCGGCGGATGATCTGGATCTGGGTGACGGTCTTGCTCTGGTTCACCCAAGTGAGCCCCACGGTTCCAGGAAGGGCCTGGGCGGCGAAGGAGACCGGCGGCAGGGGCGGGATGACCACCGGGAGGGTCGGACCCGTCGTCGGGCTGGGAAGGGTTCCCATCCAGGCGGTGACGCGGTAGAGGTAGCCCTGGCTCTCCACCACGGTTGTGTCCAGGAAGGTGGACGTCAGCGGAGACGGCAGGGGCAGGCTGGACCAGGAGCCGGACACGTGGCCGGAGGTGTCACAGGGAGCCCGCTCCAGGACGTTATGGTCGGCGAGGAGGGAGGGCGACGCCCAGTTGAGGTGGACACCCCCATCCGTGGCGGAGTACACCGCGTCCAGGAACGGCGGCGGGGCGATCGGAATCTTGATCTCCGCGACGTTGGAATAGGGCCCCTTGGCGCCATTCCAGACGCTGCAGATCCGGAAATCGAAGACCCCGAGTTCGGGAGGCGTTGACGTGAACGTGAGGGAGGCCGAGGTCACGCCGCCGAAGATCGGAGTCTGGTTGATCGGAGCATAGGCACTGGAGTTGTAGCTGTATTCCAGGCTGTAGCCGTCAATATTGCTGGCGGCTGCGGTCCATGTGAGCTTGATCTCGACCTTGTAGGGGTCATAGGTCGCGTTGAGCTGGGGGGCCCCGGGTGTGGCGGGGCTGGAGGATCCGCCACCCCCGCCGCAACCAAGCAGCATCAGACAGAAGGCCAGGCCGAGGCCGAGGCCGAGGGCGCGCGTCATGGGAATCTCCGGGTCCGGGAACAGCGGACCCAGCATACCCAGGGCCCGGATCATCCTGGCCGGCTTCCGCCGAACGGTGGCAGATCAGCCCCTGAACGGTGCGGGCGGGTTCGTCTCCCAGGCGCCGCCCAGGAGGGTGGTCCGCACGGGGACGCCGGGGGTGCGGACGCCGCGGTGGGCCATGCAGGTGTGGACGGCCACGAGGTCCACGCCCCAGGCGGCGGGGCGGAGGTGGGTCTGGAGGGCGTCGGCGATCTGCCGCGCCATGCGCTCCTGCACTTGCAGGCGGGCGGCGTAGGCCTGCACCACGCGCACGAGCTTGGACAGGCCCACGGTGCCACCACCGACAGGGGGATTGGCGGGCAGGTAGCCGATGGTGGCGTGGCCCTCGAAGGGGGCCAGGTGGTGCTCGCAGGTGCTCACGAAGGGGATGCGCTCCAGGATGATGGGCACCGGGGCCAGGTCGCCGGGCAGGGGCTTCAGCTCGGCGGCCAGGTCCACGCCGTAGCCCGCCAGCCGCTCGGCCCAGAACTCCGCCACCCGGGCGGGCGTCTCCTGCAGCTCCGGCGCGTCCGGATCCTGCCCCAGGCCCCGCAGCAGGGCGCGGACGGCGGCCTCGGAGGCGGCGCGGTCGAAGGACGGGACGGGGGAGTCGGCCATGGTCCGGTCAGTCTACGCCCGGGCGGCCTGGGAAGGTTTGGCATCGGCCCGAAATGCCGCCTGTGGGATCATGGGGGATTCGGGAGAGGTCATGAGCGAAGCCAAGGTCAGCTACGCGTCCAGCGGCGTGGACATCAACCGCCAGGACGAGGCCCTGAAGCGCATCAAGCCCCTGGTGAAGGCCACCAAGACCCCCGGCGTCCGCAGCGACATCGGCCTGTTCGGCGGCCTTTACAGCGCCCAGTTCCCCGAGGCCAAGCCCATCCTCGTCAGCAGCATGGACGGCGTGGGCACCAAGATGAAGGTGGCCCGGCGGGCCGGCATCTGGGACACGGTGGGCCAGGATCTGGTGAACCACTGCATCAACGACATCCTGGTGCAGGGCGCCCGGCCCCTGTTCTTCCTGGACTACATCGCCGCCCAGCGGCTGGAGCCCGAGGTCATCGAGCAGATCGTCAAGGGCATGGCCACCGCCTGCCAGGCGGCGGGCTCAGCGCTGATCGGCGGCGAGCTGGCGGAGATGCCGGGTGTCTATGCCGAGGGCGAAGTGGATGTGGCCGGCACCATCGTGGGCGTGGTGGACGAGGCCGACCTGCTGCCGCGCCTCGACGCCATGGCCGAGGACGATGTGCTGATCGGCCTGCCCAGCTCGGGCCTGCACACCAACGGCTATTCCCTCGCCCGCAAGGTCTGCTTCGAGCTGGAGAAGCTCGACGTGAAGGACACCCTTCCCGGGATGGACCGGACGGTGGCGGACGCCCTGCTGGCCATCCACCGCAGCTACCTGAAGCCAGTCATGCCCTTGGTGAAGGCGCACAAGCTGGTGGCCATGGCCCACATCACCGGTGGCGGCCTGACCGACAATATCCCCCGCGTGCTGCCCAAGACGCTGGATGCCGAGATCGACACCGCCAGCTGGGAGATCCCGGCCCTGTTCCGCTTCCTCATGGCCAAGGGCGGCCTGGGGATCGACGACGCCCGCCAGGCCCTGAACCTTGGCGTGGGCATGGTGCTGGTGGTGAAGCCCGAGCTGGCCGGCGACGTGCTGGCCCACCTCCACGCCGACGAGGAGCCCGCCTGGGTGCTGGGGCGGCTGGTGAAGGGCGCCGGGGCCGTTCGCTACCGATAGATCATCAATTGTTGGCCCGGCCGGAAGCCGGGACGCATATTGGGGCGTTGCCCGGGTTTCCGGCCGCCTCTCCCTGCCTGCGGGAAGGCTCTCCGAGGGGGGCGGACCGACTTCATGGCCTGTGCCCTGGAGGAGTTCCTGTCCCGGCGGAGGAGGTCCCATGGAACGCTTCGGTGTGGAATGCGAACCCAGCGGCAAGAAGCGCCTGGCCGTGCCTTTCCGAGGCGTGCGGCTCCTGCGCAACCCCATGTACACCAAGGGGACGGCCTTCTCTCAGGAGGAGCGCCTGACCCTTGGCCTGGATGGGTTGCTGCCCCACGCGGTGACCAGCATGGAGCAGCAGGCCCGGCGGGTGTACGCCAGCATCCAGCGCAAGCAGGACCCGCTGGAGAAGTACATCGGCCTGGCGGCCCTCCAGGACCGCAATGAGCACCTGTTCTACCGGGTGCTCATCGACCACATCGAGGAGTTCCTCCCCATCGTCTACACCCCCACCGTGGGGCGGGCCTGCCAGGAGTTCAGCCACATCTTCCGCCGGGCCCGGGGCATCTGGATCACGCCCGAGCACCGCGGCCACATCGCGGATGTGCTGAGGAACGCAGCCTTCGACGACATCCGGCTCATCGTGGTGACGGACAACGAGCGCATCCTGGGGCTGGGCGACCAGGGCGTGGGCGGCATGGGCATCCCCATCGGGAAGCTGGCCCTCTACACCGCCGCCGCAGGCATTCCGCCCTGGCAGACCCTGCCCGTGAGCCTGGACGTGGGCACGGACAACCTGGATCTGCTGGAGGATGAGTTCTACCTCGGCTGGCGCTCCCGCCGTCTGAGGGGCCCGGAGTACGACGCCCTGGTGGACGAGTTCGTGCATGCGGTCCGCCAAGTCTTCCCCAAGGCCCTGCTGCAGTGGGAGGACTTCAAGAAGTTCAACGCCTTCCACCTGCTCGACCGCTACCGGAAGGTGCTCACCAGCTTCAACGACGACATCCAGGGCACGGCGGCGGTGGGCGTGGCAGCCCTGCTGGCGGGGGCCCGGGCCACGGGCACGCCCCTCAGGCGGCAGCGGGTCCTCTTCCTGGGCTCGGGCGCCGCGGGCATCGGCATCTCCCGGCTGGTCCGCTCGACGCTGCGACGGGAGGGCCTCGAAGGGGAGGACCTGGTGCTGGCCATGGCCAACCTCGACGTGCAGGGGCTCCTGGTGGAGGACGACCCCAGCCTGGATCCGCTGCAGCGGGACTTCGCCTGGCCGGTGGCCCTGGCCGAGCGCATGGGCCTTGGGCGCGGCCAGAAGCGCGATCTCCTCTCCGTGATGAAGGCCTTCAAGCCCACCATGCTCATCGGCACCTCCGGCACCGCCGGGGCCTTCACGGAGGAGGCCATCCGCGCGATGGCCGCCCAGGTGGAGCGGCCCGTGGTGCTGCCCATGTCCAATCCCACCAGCAAGGCGGAGGCCAAGCCCAGGGATGTCCTCGCCTGGACCGAGGGCCGGGCCCTGGTGGCCACGGGCAGCCCCTTCGATCCGGTGGCCTACGAAGGGCGGGAATACCGCATCGGCCAGAGCAACAACGTCTTCATCTTCCCGGGTGTGGGCCTGGGTGTGCTGGTGGCCGAGGCCTGCGAAGTGACCGACGGGATGTTCGCCGCCGCCGCCCGGCAGCTGGCCGAGGAGGTCCGGCCCGAGGACCTGTCTGTGGGGAGCCTCTTCCCCTCCGCCGGCCGGATCCGGGAGGTCACGGCCCACGTGGCCGCGGCCGTGGTGCGGGAGGCCCGGGAGATGGGCGTGGCGGCCCGTCCCCTGGCGGACGAGGACATCCCGGGCGCCGTGGCGGCGGCCATGTGGAACCCCTGCTACCTGCCGGCCGACCCCGCGCCGGAACCCGCCTACGAGCGGCACCAGGAGGTGACCCTGGCCTGAAGGCGGCCTGACCAGTCCAGTGGACGGCCAACCGGACGGTGGCCAAGGCGGGCCATCGGTGGTCCACTGACCCCTGACCAGGGAGGACGGTTCTGACCAGCGCACCCGTGGAAGTCCGTCCCGCCCGCTCCGCCCGACTGGGCCTGCTGGACCCCCTGCGGGGCATCCTGGCCCTGTGCGTCGCCGTTTACCACCTGGGCGTGTGGTTCGACATCTCGCAGTCGGGCGGTGGCGCGAACATCGCCATGGCGCGCCTGGGGAACTACAGCGTGTCGGGCTTCTTCGTGCTGAGCGGCTTCGTGCTCTTCCGCACCACGCCCTGGAGTCGCGTCCGGAAGGAGGGGGCGGGCCGCTTCTACCTCCGGCGCTTCCTGCGCCTGGCCCCGGTGTTCTACCTCCTCTGCGCGGTGAACGTGGTCTTCCGCCTGGGCATGGGGCCCGAGGTCTCGCTCCGGTTCATCCTTGAGAACCTGACCCTGACCTTCGGCGCCATCCATCCCAACCATGCCCTGGTGACCGGCGGCTGGTACGTGGGGCTGGTGGCGCTGCTGTACTTCGCCTACCCGGTCCTGGCCTGGCTGCGGGAGAAGGGCGGACTCCCGTTCCTGGTCGCGCTGGCCCTCGGTCTCTGGGTCTGGAGCCTTCCCTCCACGCTGCACGGCGTGATGGGGCAGCCCCTGTGGAACCGCTTCCACACCTATGTGCTGGCGCCGAACCAGCTCTTCCTCCTGGCCTGGGGCGCCCTGCTGGCGGGGCTCCACGAAGGCACGGAGCGGCGGCTGGAACCCAAACTGGCGCTGCTGCTGGCGCTGCCGCTGGTCTGGCTGCTGATCAAGCCCACGCCCCAGTTCTTCGACCACCTGGCGGCCCTCACGGGCTGGTGGCGCTACGGCTACCTGCTGGCGGTGACGGGCCTGGTGGCGCTGGCGGCCTTCACCCGGGACGGGGAGCCCGGCTGGTTCGGGACGCAGCTCGCCCGCCTGGGCGCCTGGAGCTACGGCCTCTACCTGCTGCACCCCTTCACCATGAAGCTGGTGGCACCGCGGGCCTCCGGCCTTCTGGGCTTCGGCCTGTCCCTCGGCCTGGCCCTCGTGGCCGCCTGGGCGGTCCACCGGTGGATCGAGGAGCCTCTGGGGAGGTTGGGGCGGGGCGGGAAGGGCTGATCAGGCCCCGCCGATCCGCGCGTAGAAGCTGGTGCGGCGGAGATTCTCCTCGACCTTGAAGGCCTGCTGCAGGGGCGGGAAGGCGCGCTGCTCGCAGTCCGTGCGCTCGCAGAGGCGGCAGGTGACACCGATGGGCACGGGCGGCTGGTCCAGGCGCAGGCCGTCGGCGTAGATGAGCTCCTTGGCGAGGCCCATCTCGCAGCCCAGGCCCAGGGCCTGCATGGCGTGCTGACCCCGGTAGCCGCCCGTGTCCTTCTGGATGGTGCGGGCGATGCAGAAGTACTTGCGGCCGTCCGGCATCTCGCTGAGCTGGGTGCGGATGAGGCCCGGCGTGAGGAAGGCGGCGTGGGCGTTCCAGCGGGGGCAGGCGCCGGAGAACCGCGCGAAGCGGATGCCCGACGCGGAGAAGCTCTTGGAGATGTTCCCGGCGATGTCGATGCGCAGGAAGTGGAAGGGCACGCCTTCCAAGCCCGGCCGGCGCAGTGTCGTGAGCCGGTGGCAGACCTGTTCGAAGCTGGCCTGGAAGCGCCGGGAGAGGATGTCGATGTCGTAGCGCTCGGACTTGGCCGCCCGCAGGAAGCGCTCGTAGGGCATGATCACGGCCCCGGCGAAGTAGTTGGCCAGGGCCACCCGGGCCAGGGCCTTCGAGGCGTTCGTGCGCAGCAGGGGATGGTCCGCCAGGCGGTCCAGCAGGTCGCCGTGGTCCAGCAGGGCCAGCTGGTGGGCGAGCTGGAAGGTGCGGCTGCGCTGGGGCAGCAGCTCCGAGAGGCTGAGGATCCGGCGGTCGGGGTCGAAGCGGCGCAGCAGGCCGGGGCCCTCGGACACGCGGTGGATGCGGATCTGGACGTTCCGGGCCTCGAAGGCCGCCGCCAGGGCGGGGTAGGGCTGGTCCGCGTCCAGGCCGGCGCTGGTCCAGAGCTCCTCCGCCACGGCCTCCAGCTCGGGGAAGTGGTTCATGGCCTGCTGGATGAAGTCGCCCACCTCCTCCGAGGGCAGGCGCGTGGCCTCGGGGTCGAAGCCCTGGCCGTCGCTGAGCTTGTCGGCCAGCGTGTCCAGGCTGTCCTGGCTGTGCTGGTAGGCCCGGTACAGCTCGAAGACCCCCCGGGCCAGGGTGGGGCTGTTCTGCACCAGCTCCCGCACGTCCTGGGCCTGGAGCCCCAGCGATTCGAACAGCGGATCGCCGAAGGCCTCCATGAGGTCGTCCGAGAGGCGCTGGTCCTCGTCCGGCGCCAGGGCCTTGAGATCCAGGTGGAACTGCTGGGCCAGGCGGATGAGCAGGGGGGCCGTGAGGGGCCGCTTGTTGCCCTCGATGAGGTTCAGGTAGCTGGGGCTGATGCCCAGCGATTCCGCCAGCTGGACCTGGCTGAGGCCCTCCTGGCGGCGGAGGAGGCGGATCTTGGCGCCGAGGCGGGCGGCGGGCTTGGTGGGCGCGGCGGAGGGCATGGGGACCTCGTTTACATCAATTTACAAAATCAATGAAAAGAATTGACTGAAATTTTCAGTTCAACCCCTGTCAAATCAGCCGTTGGTTGACTCACGAAAGAATAGGTCAATCTTTGACACTACGCCACCCCCAACCCCCATCCCGAGGTGCCCCATGACCCCCAAGTTCCCCATCCCTCCCATCGAGGACGACCTCCAGGCCCACCGTTGGGAAGGCATCACTCGGCCCTACAGCGCCGAGACGGTGAAGAAGCTCCGCGGCAGCCTCCGCATCGAGCACACCCTGGCCAAGCTCGGGGCCCGCAAGCTGTGGAAGCTGCTCCAGAACGAGGAGCCCACCCGGGCCCTGGGCGCCCTCAGCGGCGGCCAGGCGGTCCAGATGGCCAAGGCCGGCCTGAAGGCCATCTACTGCTCGGGCTGGCAGGTGGCGGCGGACGCCAACCTCTCGGGCCAGACCTACCCGGACCAGAGCCTCTACCCCGCCAACTCGGTCCCCGCCCTGGTGAAGCGCCTCAACGGGGCCCTCCAGCGGGCGGACCAGGTCGAGCACGGCGAGGGCGGCGTGAGCCGCGACTGGTTCCTGCCCATCGTGGCGGATGCCGAGGCCGGCTTCGGCGGCCCCCTCAACGCCTACGAGCTCATGAAGGGCATGATCGAGGCCGGCGCCTCCGGCGTCCACTTCGAGGACCAGCTCTCCAGCGAGAAGAAGTGCGGCCACCTCGGCGGCAAAGTGCTCATCCCCACGGGCCACTTCATCCGCACCCTGGTGGCGGCCCGCCTGGCGGCGGACGTCATGGACACACCCACCCTCATCATCGCCCGCACGGACGCGGACTCGGCCCGCCTCATCACGTCAGACATCGACGAGCGCGACCGGCCCTTTCTTACGGGAGAGCGCACCGCCGAGGGCTTCCACCGCATCACCGGCGGCGTCCAGATGGCCATCGCCCGCGCCAAGGCCTATGCGCCCTACGCGGACCTCATCTGGTGCGAGACCTCCACGCCGGACCTCAAGGAGGCCCGGGAGTTCGCCGAGGGCGTCCACGCCGCGTTCCCCGGCAAGCTGCTGGCCTACAACTGCTCGCCCTCCTTCAACTGGAAGAAGAAGCTCTCGGACGAGGAGATCGCCACCTTCCAGCGGGAGCTGAACGCCCTGGGCTACAAGTTCCAGTTCATCACCCTGGCCGGCTTCCACAGCCTCAACCACGGGATGTTCGAGCTGGCCAGCGCCTACCGCACGGAGCACATGACCGCCTACGCGCGGCTGCAGGAGGCCGAGTTCGCCGCCGAGGCGCGGGGCTACACGGCCACTAAGCACCAGCGCGAGGTGGGCACCGGCTACTTCGACGAGGTGGCCCAGGCCGTCAGCGGCGGCCTGGCTTCCACCCTGGCCCTGGTGGGTTCCACCGAGTCCCAGCAGTTCCACTAGGTCCCGGCGGGATCTGGAGCGGACGCCCTACTTCGGGGCGTCCGCTTTCTTTTCCTCGGCGGCCGGGCCGCCGGTCATGCCCTCGGTCGAGGCGGGAGCGGCGGCCTCGGCCCGGGCCGGGGCGGAGACGGCGGCGTACTTCTTCCCCGTGTGATGGTAGGTGAGGTACTCGCCGAAGTAGACGGCCATGAGGTCGGAACAATCCTTGAAATAGGCGAACCCGTGGTCCTTGCCCTCCTTCAGGTCCACCGCCACACCCGGCAGGTCCTTCACGACCTGGGCGTTCTCGGCGGCGTCCTTGTCCTCCATGGAGGCCAGCACCAGGATGGAGGGCCGGCTGCGGAGCACGGCGCCCTTCAGGCGGTCCCGGGCGCTGTCCCCGAAGGCGGCGGTGCCGGCGGGGCTGAGGCTGAGGACGGCCAGGGGCTTCACTTCCGGGGCGGCCAGGAGCACCGCGAAGGCGCCCACGCTGGAACCGGCCAGGCCGATGCGGCGGCCGTCCACGCCCGGCTGCTTGCGGAGCCAGGCGGCGGCCTGGGCCAGGTCCGCCGGGATCTTGTCGAAGCCCACGGCCTTGGCCGAGGCCGTGAAGTCGGGGGTGACCCGGGTCTCGACGCCGTCCTTCATGGCGCTCTCGCCGTGGCCGCGGAGGTCCAGGGCCAGCACGCCGATGCCCCGCGCCAGGAGCTTCTCGGTGAGGGGCGCCCAGCCGGTCCGGTCCGAGTGGAACGAGTGGGCGAGGATCACCACGGGGACCTTGGCCTTGGGTTTGGCGGCGGGCAGGGTCAGCGTGCCTTTGAGGGCGAAGCCGTCCGGGCTCGTGAGGGCCATCTCGGTGGAGGCGGCGGCCAATGGGGAAGCCAGCGGGGCGGCCAGGATCAGGGCCGCGAGAGGAGCCAGCAGGCGGGGTGTGCGCATGGGGACCTCGCAGAAGTGCCCCACTCTAGCACGCCAAGTTCCTGGGTCTCTGAGGTATAAAAGAAAGCTTCCGCCATTCCGAGGTGCCCATGTCCGCCCAGACCCCCGATGCGATCCTGCAGGAAACCAAGCGCCGCATGCATGCGTCCGTGGAGGCCCTGAAGAAGGAGATGGCCACCATCCGCACCGGCCGGGCCAACGCGAGCCTGCTGGACAACGTGCACGTGGAGTACTACGGGTCCATGGTGCCCCTGAACCAGATGGGCAGCGTGTCGGTGCCTGAGTCCGGCATGCTGGTGGTGACCCC
Source organism: Geothrix terrae (assembly GCF_022808775.1). Classification (GTDB taxonomy): domain Bacteria; phylum Acidobacteriota; class Holophagae; order Holophagales; family Holophagaceae; genus Geothrix; species Geothrix terrae. The sequence goes on along the minus strand of NZ_JAKZLA010000007.1, from coordinate 19,308 downwards.
CTTCGACAAGAGCGCCATCAAGGCCGTGGAGACGGCCATCCTCAAGTCCGACCTGGGCATCAACCCGGCCAACGACGGCCAGGTGATCCGCCTCCCCATCCCCATGCTCACGGAAGAGCGGCGCAAGGAGCTGGTGAAGGTGCTCCACCGCCTGGGCGAGGAGATCAAGACCGGCGTGCGCAACATCCGCCGCGACGCCAACGAGGAAGTGAAGAAGCTCGAGAAGGCCAAGGAGGGCCACATCTCCGAGGACGCCGCCAAGAAGGCCCTGGACGACATCCAGAAGCTCACCGACCTCCACACCAAGGAGATCGAGGAGGCCCTGAAGCACAAGGAAGCGGAGATTCTCAAAGTCTGACGGCCTGGTGGCTGGAGGCACCCCCGTGAGACGGCCCTTCCGCATCCTCCTGACGCTGGGTTTCGGCCTGCTGGCGGGCTGCATGCGCCCTCCCGGGGTGAATCCGTCGCTCCAGCCGGTGGAGGCTCCGGATCGCTGGCTGAAGGGGCGTGCCTACCTGAAGCAGGAGCAGGCGGGCGTCGAGGTCCAGGCGGCCTTCGTGGAGGCTGGGCCTGGGTCCCTCCAGTTCGACCTGGTGGTGGCCAACCGGGGGACCACGACCGTGCTCGTGGACCCGGAGCGGTGCTTCTGCGACCTGACGCTGCCGGCGGACACCCTGGCGCCCCGGGAGATCCCCGCGGTGGATCCCGAGGCGCGGATCCGCGCCATCATCCAGGCGAGCGCCGCCGAGAAGGCTTCCCAATCCGACACGACCGCCTTCCGCGGCCTGTTCCTGCTGGCGGACCTCGGCGACACCCTCTCCCAGAGCACTCAGCGGAATCCGCGCCAGCAGCGCGAAGCGCAGCGGGGCAAGCAGGACACCTACCGGGACATGGACCAGGCGGACCGGCGGTCCGGTGAGAGGCTGACGGGGCTCGCCGAGCAGCGACGCCATTGGGAGGAGGACTGCCTCCGCAAGACCACCCTCGAACCCGGCTACGGCCTGCGTGGGAGGGTGGTGTTCCACACCAAGACGCAGCTGGCTTCCCAGGTGGTGCTGCGGGTTCCGGTGGGAGCCGGGACCTTCCGGTTCGCCTTCCGGCCCCTGTGACCGGGGGAGAATGCGGGCGATTCCCCTTGCTAGGATGGCCTGGGGGTCGAACGGGATTCCGGACCTGCCGCCAGCGCTGAGGTCCGATGCCATCCCTGCCCGTCCTGACGCTCCTCCTGCTCGCCGCTCTGCTGGCGGGCTTCATCGACGCGGTGGTGGGGGGCGGCGGGCTCATCACCGTGCCGGCCCTCTTGCTCGGCCTGCCCGCGGGCACGCCGCTGCCGACGCTGCTGGGCACCAACAAGGTGGTGGCGGTGACGGGCACGACCATGGCCGCGGGCAAGTTCCTGCGCTCCGGGGCCGTGGCCTGGCGGGAGATGGTGGTGCCGGTGCTGGCCTCGGGCCTCGGCGCCTCGGGGGGGGTATGGCTCACCTACCGGGTGCATGCGGACTTCCTGAAGCCCGTGATGCTGGGCCTGCTGGTGGCCATGCTGGCCTTCACCCTGCTGAAGCCGGACCTGGGCCATCTGCACGCGCCCCGGTACGGCCTCCACCACCAGCGGGGCCTGGCGGCCCTCATCGCCCTGGGGCTGGGTTTCTACGACGGGTTCTTCGGGCCGGGCACGGGCTCGGTGCTGATCTTCCTCTTCGTCGCGATCCTGGGGTTCGACTTCCTGCGGTCCTCGGCCCTGGCCAAGGCGGTGAACTGGGCCTCGAACCTCACCGCCATGGGCCTGTTCGTCTGGCGGGGGAGCTGGATCCCCTCGGTGGCCCTGGGCATGGCGGCGGCCAACGGCGTGGGCGGCTACCTGGGGGCGCACGTGGCCCTGAGCCGGGGCAGCCGCTGGGTGCGGGGCGTCTTCATCGGCGTGGTGGGCGCCCTCATTCTGCGCTTGGGTTGGCAGGTCCTCCGCGGGTAGATTAGGCCGATGCCCTCCCGCCACCGTCCCTTCCCCTGGGACGTCCTCATCCGAACCTTGAGATTCTTCTACCTGCTGTGGGGCGGGATGCTGCTCTCCACGCTGGCCTTCTACGGGCGCCTGAAGGTGCCTCCGTTCCTGTGGCACTGGCCGGACCTCTGCCGGGCCCTCGTGGGGCCCTGGGGGCGGGCCGTGGCCCTGGGCCTCGGCCTGGTGATGTGCCTGGCGGCCCTCCTGGAGGTCTGGGAGCTGGTGGACCGGCTCCTGGTCCGCTTCATGGGCGAGTCCGAGCACTGACCTCGCGGGAATGCGCTTGGTGAATCGGGCCCTTTTGGCGATCCTGGAGCCTTGGGCTTGAACCCTTCCCGGGTTCGGGCCATTCAAGAAGCGTGTCCCGGAGGCAGGTCGATATGGCGCAGGCGGTTCGTGGAGTGGTCAAGGCAGGACTGATGCTGGGCGCGGTCGCCCTGCCGGCGGCGGCCCAGAGCCTGGCCCTTCCGGCCGCGGATCCCGTGGGCATCGCCCGCAGCGGGGCCCAGGTGGCCTACGGCTACAGCCTGGAGGCGGCCTCCACCAATCCCGCCCTGCTGGCCTCGCTGAAGGAGAAGGTGGGCTTCTATGTGGCGGGCGGGATGGAGCTGGCCTCCAGCCAGGAGAGCCTCGAATCGAACCAGAAGACCTGGTACACCTCCGACCGCAACCGAGCCATCGGGGCCTTCGGGCTGTCCATGCGCCTCTCGCCCAAGCTGACCCTCGGGCTCAAGCTCGACGAGCCCTACCTGCGCCATGGGAAGTTCGGGGACGATGCGCCCAGCCGCTTCCTCGGCGACGGCATCGACCTGTCGGCCCGCCGCCTGGAAGGCCAGGCCGCCTGGGCCCTCAATCCGAACATGTCCATCGGCCTGGGCCTCGGCGTGGCCCGGCTCGGCTATGAATCCAGCAGCGTCATGCGCTTCGGCGTGCCCCTCGACCCCTCCCAGCCCGTCTCGGGCACGAACACCGTCCAGGGCGTGGTGGAGCAGCGGGTGGGGCAGAGCGGGAACAAGGTGGTTCCGAGCTACTCGCTGGGGTTCCGCTGGGCCGTCAATCCGCGCTGGACCCTGGGCGCCACCCACCAGTCCGGGCTCAAGGGCGATCTCGACATGAGCGCGGGCTACCGGGGCGCCAGTCTGGGCCTCTACGCCAACGACGGGCTGAGTGCCGCCCCCTTGGGCACGGAGCTCCGGTCCCCCGGCATCCTGTCGGCTTCGACGCCCGTGGCCGGCGGTTCCGGAAGGCTGGAACTGCCCTCCCAGACCGTGGTGGGCATCCGGCACCGCGCCCATCCGATGGTGACCTGGGAAGCGGACCTGCGCTGGACCGCCGCTGGCCTGAGGGTGCCCGATTTCGCCCAGGTGTCCACCCCCTCGGGGCTGGTGACGGCCCCGGCGGAGCTTCCCCGCGGCAGGGGCCACCTCGGTCTCAGCGCCTCGGTCGAGGTCGAGCTGGGCAAGTTCTGGACCCTGCGGAGCGGCCTCGCGCTCGACCAGCGTGCCGTGGAGGAATCCATGATCGAGCCCCTGCTGGGCGGGGGGCGGACCGCGGCCTTCTCCGTGGGGGCGGGCTACAAGACCTGGGGCGGCGAGCTGAGCATCGGCTACCAGTTCCGCCAGAGCGAGGATCTGAGCACCCGGCGCCTGGACGGCGTCTGGAGCTCCTCCGGCTTCCGCTCCACGGGCACCCTCGAGCGGATCGAAGGCATGGGGCATCTCCTGGCCATCGGGTACCGGAAGACGTTCTGACCATGCCCCGGATGGAGCCCTAGATGCGTTTCCTCGGCCCCCACGCCTGCGAAGAGGCCCTGGCCCGCGGGGAGCTGCACACGGCCTGGATCGCACCGGCGGCCTTCGGGCGACTGGCCAAGTTCATCGCGGAGGCCCGGGCGGCGGGCGTGGTCATCCACCGCGAACCCATGGAGGGCCTGGATCGGCGCAGCCAGGGCCAGCGCCACCAGGGGGTCCTGGGCGAAGGCGGTCCCTTCGCCTACGCCGACTTCGACGAGGTCGCCTCCCGTGTCCGGGCCAAGGGCGCAGCCGCGCTGGTGCTGGCGCTGGATGGCGTCACTGATCCCCACAACCTGGGGGCCATCCTGCGTTCCGCCGCCGCGGCGGACGTGGACGGCGTGATCCTGCCCGAGCGTCGCTCCGCGGCCGTGAACGAAACGGTGGTGCGCGCCAGCGCGGGCACGGCCGGCCGTGTGCCGGTGTGCCGCGTGGTGAACTTGGGCCGCGCCCTGGACGGCCTGAAGGAGGCCGGGGCGTGGATCTACGGACTGGCGGCGGGGACCGGCAGCCGCGACTACCTGCAGGAACCCTTCGATCGCGCCGCGGTGCTGGTGATGGGCGCCGAGGGTGAGGGCCTGCACCTCAAGATCCGCGAGCGCTGCGACATCCTCCTCCACATCCCCATGCCCGGAGGCACCGAGAGCCTCAACGTCTCCGCCGCCGCGGCGGTGACCCTCTTTCGCGTGCTGGCGCGCCGTGGATAGCCACGCGCCGAAGTTTTCGCTTGAGGCCCCCATGGGCGCGTGATAGCGTTGGGGTTCCCTGTCAGGAAAGCCCTGCCTCGCAGCGACCCTGACACGGAGCCCCGGCAGGGGTTCCGAGGGGAGGCTTCCCGGGCTTCCCGGAAGCATTGACAAGCCCCGGGAGGGGCGCTGGACAAACAATGCCGAGATGGCCGAGTGGTTAATGGCAGCAGACTGTAAATCTGCCACGCATCGCGTTACGGAGGTTCGAATCCTTCTCTCGGCACCAGTCCTCTGGATCCCATCCAGATCGCTGGATCCCGCTTTCGGGATTCCACCGCGGGAATAGCTCAGTTGGTAGAGCGTCAGCCTTCCAAGCTGAATGTCGCGGGTTCGAGCCCCGTTTCCCGCTCCACCCTCCCCGTCCCGCCGGTTCCGCCCGGCCCGACGGCAAGGCCCCCCGCTCCGGCGGGAAGGTTCAAAGCCCACATAGCTCAGCGGTAGAGCACTTCCTTGGTAAGGAAGAGGTCACCGGTTCAAGCCCGGTTGTGGGCTCCACCCTTTGCACATTTTCCCTTCCTCATCTTCTCTCCCACCTTCCAGGAGGCATCCGTGGCCAAAGAGAAATTCGATCGTTCCAAGCCCCACGTCAACATCGGCACCATTGGCCACGTGGACCACGGCAAGACGACGCTGACCGCCGCCATCACGTTCGTGCTGGCCAAGAAGTTCGGTGGCGAGACCAAGTCCTACGACCAGATCGACTCCGCGCCCGAAGAGAAGGCCCGCGGGATCACGATCAACACCGCCCACGTCGAGTACCAGACCGAGAAGCGCCACTATGCCCACGTGGACTGCCCCGGTCACGCCGACTACGTGAAGAACATGATCACCGGCGCGGCCCAGATGGACGGCGCCATCCTCGTGGTCGCCGCCACCGACGGCCCCATGCCCCAGACCCGCGAGCACATCCTGCTGGCCCGTCAGGTGGGCGTGCCCTACATCGTGGTCTTCATGAACAAGATCGACATCGCCGACCCCGAGCTCGCCGAGCTGGTGGAGATGGAGATCCGCGACCTGCTGTCCTCCTACCAGTTCCCCGGCGACGAGATCCCCATCATCAAGGGTTCCGCGCGCCTGGCCCTGGATCACGCCGACACCCCCGAGCACCCCGACTGCGCCTGCATCCATGAGCTCATGGCCGCCGTCGACGCCTACATCCCGGATCCCGTCCGCGCCATCGACAAGCCCTTCATCATGCCCGTCGAGGACGTGTTCACCATCACCGGCCGCGGCACCGTGGTGACCGGCCGCATCGAGCAGGGCATCGTGCGGGTGGGCGAGGAAGTCGAGATCGTCGGCCTCAAGGACACCGTCAAGAAGGTCGTGACCGGCGTCGAGATGTTCCGCAAGTCCCTGGATCAGGGTCAGGCTGGCGACAACGCCGGCATCCTGCTCCGCGGCGTGGAGCGCAAGGATGTGGAGCGCGGCCAGGTGCTCGCCAAGCCCGGCAGCATCACTCCCCACACCAAGTTCAACGCCCAGGTGTACGTGCTGACCAAGGAAGAGGGCGGCCGCCACACCCCGTTCTTCAACAAGTACCGTCCCCAGTTCTACTTCCGCACCACCGACGTGACCGGCTCCATCGAGCTCGAGGCCGGCCGCGAAATGGTGATGCCCGGCGACAACGTCACCCTGACGGTCGAGCTGATCCAGCCCATCGCCATGGACAAGGGCCTGAAGTTCGCCATCCGTGAGGGTGGTCGTACGGTGGGCGCCGGCAACGTGGGCGAGATTCTGGCCTAAAGCCAGTCCGCCCTCCGACTCAGGAGGTCACCATGCGCGACATCGTTCACCTGCAGTGCCAGGACTGCAAGCGCAAGAACTACAGCACCACCAAGAACAAGAAGACCACCACGGGCAAGCTTGAATTCAACAAGTTCTGCCGGTTCTGTGGTGGTTACCGGGTCCACCGAGAGGCCAAGTAGGCTCCGGTCCCGAGGGTTCCCGCCCGGCTCACCAGATGCCGGGCGGTCCCACAGGGGAGTAGCTCAGCTGGTAGAGCAGCGGACTCCAAATCCGCAGGTCGCGGGTTCGAACCCTGTCTCCCCTGCCACCTTCCCGGCCCCGGCGATACCGCCCGGGGCCAGGTTTTTCTCACCGAATCCTTTCCACGGGGTCCATCGTGATTGGTGCCATCAAACAGCAGGCCAGGGATCTGTTCGCAGAGCTCGACCGGGTGGACTGGCCCAGCAAAGAGAAAGTGCTGACCTCCACCTACACGGTGGTGATCGTCTCGGTGTTCGTCGGGGCCTATCTGTGGGCGGCGGACTGGGTCTTCTCCAAGGGCTTCGCCTACTTCTTCCTGAAGACCCGCTGAGCCGGAGGCAGCCATGACCGATCTCATGAGCACTCCCCAGGACACGGTGGTTCCCGCCCAGACCCAGGGCCGCGAACTCAAGTGGTTCATCATCCACACCTACTCGGGCTATGAAGCCAAGGTGATGGAGCATCTCCGCCAGCGCATCAAGATGGAAGAGCGCGACGGGAACTTCGGGGATATCCAGATCCCCGAGGAGACCTACGAGGAGATGAAGGTCGACGCCAAGTCCGGCAAGAAGGAGCGCGTCGTCAAGAAGCGCAAGTCCTTCCCCGGCTACCTGCTCGTGCAGATCCAGGTAGAGCGCAAGCCCGACGGCTCCGTGGAGATGGCGGACGCCGACTGGCACCTGGTGCGGAATACGCCCAAGGTGACCAGCTTCGTGGGCGCCAACAAGAAGCGCCCCACGCCCCTGACGGACGAGGAAGTCCGCCAGATCATGCACCACACGGAGGAGACCCAGGAGAAGCCCAAGCCGAAGTACCACTTCGAGCGGGGCGAGAAGGTGCGCATCATCGATGGCCCCTTCGCCAACTTCGAGGGCGACGTGGAGGAAGTCCACGAGGAGCGCTCCACCATCAAGGTCATGGTCACGGTCTTCGGGCGGTCCACCCCGGTCGAGCTGGACTTCATCCAGGTGGAAAAGAGGTGAATGCTGTCCGGGGGACCGCGCTGCGCGCTACACCCCCGGAGCCCCCGCGCCCTCACCCGGCGCAGCCGGGCAACGGCTTTCCCCGCATTTCCTGAAGACTTTCTCCTGTCCTTCAGGTAAACTTTCACGTCCCGGTCCGTCTGGTCCGGGACGTTTTCAACCCGGCTGGGTGATCCAACGGATCCCCACCCTACAAGGCGGGCGTCGCCGGCATGCGCCGGAATCCCCCGCGGGAGCACACCCATGGCAAAGAAGATCACCGGCTACATCAAGCTGCAGCTGCCCGCGGGCGAGGCCACGCCGGCCCCTCCCGTCGGTCCCGCGCTGGGCCAGCACGGCGTCAACATCATGGAGTTCGTGAAGCAGTTCAACGCGAAGTCCGTGGGCGCGGTGGAGAAGGGCACCACCCTCCCCGTCGTCATCACCGTCTACGCCGACCGCAGCTTCAGCTTCATCCTCAAGACCCCGCCCGCCGCCGTGCTGATCAAGAAGAAGATCGGCCTGGACAAGGGCAGCCCCACGCCCAACAAGCAGAAGGTCGGCAAGATCACCAAGGCCCAGCTCGCCGAGATCGCCAAGGTGAAGATGCCCGACCTCACCGCCGGCAGCCTCGAGGCCGCCGTTCGTTCCATCGCCGGCTCCGCCCGCTCCATGGGCGTCGAAGTCGTCGATTGATGTTTTTCGCACGGGTCCCAAGCCCGTGCGAGCCTCGTTTCAGCGTTTCGTTTTTGTTGGAGAGCCGCGCCGTGCGGCGATCCCGGCCACCGCGACCGTCATCGCGGGAGATCGTTCGAGTAGGAGCCAATATGGCAAAACCTGGAAAGAAGTACCGGGCTGCCGCGGCCAAGATCGAAGATCGCCCCTACGAGCTCAAGGATGCGCTCACCGTCGTGAAGGACACGGCCTACGCCAAGTTCGACGAGACGGTTGAAGTGCACATGCGGCTCGGCGTGGATCCCCGCCACGCGGACCAGATGGTCCGCGGCACCATCGTCCTGCCCCACGGAACGGGCAAGACGATGCGCGTGGCGGTGATCGCGGGTGGCGAGAAGATCAAGGAAGCGGAAGCGGCGGGCGCCGAGATCGTGGGCGGGGACGAGCTGGTCGAGAAGATCGCCGGCGGATTCCTCGACTTCGATGCCCTGGTCGCGACTCCCGACATGATGAAGGGCGTCGGCCGTCTCGGTAAGGTGCTGGGCCCCCGCGGCCTCATGCCCAACCCCAAGACCGGCACCGTGACCTTCAACGTGGCCCAGGCCATCAAGGAGATCAAGGCCGGCAAGGTGGAGTACCGCGTCGACAAGACCGGCATCATCCACGCGCCCGTGGGCAAGCTCTCCTTCGGCGTCGAGAAGCTGGAAGAGAATGCCAAGGCGCTCATCGATGCCGTGAACAAGGCCAAGCCTGCCACGGCGAAGGGCAAGTACGTGAAGACGATGTACATCGCCTCCACGATGGGCCCCTCGGTCACCCTCAACACCACAAGCGTTGAGAAGTAGGAGGCCGACCATGGAAAAGAACCAGAAGATCGCTGAAGTCGCCGAACTCAAGGAGACCTTCGCCACGGCCACCTCGGCCGTCGTGATCGAATTCAAGGGCCTCGGGGTCGAGAAGGACACCGCGTTCCGCAAGAACATCCGCGAGAGCAAGGGTCACTACCGCGTCGGCAAGAACACGCTGCTCCGCCTGGCCGTGAAGGACACCACCTTCGAGGGCCTCGGCGGTTCCTTCAAGGGCAACAGCGCCGTGGCCACCACCAAGGACGACGTCGTCGCCCTGGCCAAGGCCGTCAACGGCTTCCTGAAGGACAATCCGGCCGCCACCTTCAAGGCCGGCATCATGGACGGCAAGGCCATCAGCGCTGCCCAGCTGCAGACCCTGGCCGAGCTGCCGAGCCGCGACGTGCTCATCGCCAAGCTGCTCTACCTCATGCAGTACCCCATCTCCGGTCTGGCGGTCGCCCTCGAGGGCATCCGCAAGCAGAAGGCCGGCGAGTAGCTCCCAACCCCGAATCCAAAACCTTTCATCGCATGTAGGAGGCCATCATGGCTCTCACCGCCGACCAGCTCATCGCTGAGATCGAAACCATGACCGTCCTTGACCTGGCGAACCTGGTCAAGGCCCTCGAGGAGCGCTTCGGCGTCTCCGCCGCCGCCATGGCTGCTCCCGCCGCCGGCGGCGCCGCCCCGGCCGCCGCTGCCGAAGAGCAGACGGAATTCAACGTCATCCTGGCTGACGCCGGCGCCAACAAGCTGAACGTCATCAAGGCCGTCCGCGAGATCGTCGCCGGCCTGGGCCTCAAGGAGGCCAAGGACCTCGTTGACGGCGCCCCCAAGCCCGTCAAGGAAGGCGTGGCCAAGGACGAAGCCCAGAAGATCAAGGAAAAGCTCGAAGCCGCTGGCGCCAAGGTCGAGATCAAGTAGTTCCTTTTCCTGCACTAACGCAAAGCGTGGGGTGCCTCCTGCACCTTGCGCTTTGCGGTTTTGTCTGGACATGGTACGATTATTCCTTCCGCCCGACCCCTCGGGCGGTCCCGCCACCTTCAAAGGCCCCTGGTTGCGAAACGCCTTCCGCCGCAGCGCCAATCACCTTGCTGGGCCGCTCCCTCCACCGATGGGTGGCGGGGTGGCCTTCGGTGCATGTGCCTGCGTGATCCGCGTCACCGACCTCTGATCCCTTCCCCGGGGCCGCGGCTCCGGGGGCATCGCCGTCTTTGCTCAAGGCCCGCAGCCAAGCACCATCCCGCCGCGCGCCGTTCATCGAAGGTTCCGCCAACTTCATCTGGAGCGAACCATGAGTGTTCAGCAGAACATCTACCGCCAGCGCCACAACTTCTCGAAGATCCGGTCCCTGGTCCCCATCCCGAACCTGATCGACATCCAGAAGCGGAGCTACGACGAGTTCCTCCAGATGAACCTGCTCCACAGCGAGCGGGAGTCCCGCGGCCTCAAGGCCGTGTTCGAGTCGATGTTCCCCGTGCACAACGGCAAGAACGCCGATGGCACGGACGCCACCCTCGAAGTCGAGTTCCTCGACTACACCGTGGGCCACTGGGCCTGCAAGTGCGAGAAGTACCTGGGTCTGGAACACCTCCGCACGAGCTGCAAGCAGTGCGGCCACAGCATCGTGTCGGACCACCCGAAGGATCCCACGGTGGACTGCCCCAAGTGCGGCACCCGCAACAAGAACGCCGCCACCATCTGTGACGTGTGCCAGGAGCCCGTCTCGATGAAGCAGAAGATGGGCATGGACGAGTGCGTCGAGCGCGGCGCCACCATGGCCGCCCCCCTGAAGATCCGCGTGCGCCTCAACCAGTTCGACAAGGACGACAAGGGCAACCGGCGCTTCAAGCAGAGCCAGGATTCGGAAGTCTACTTCGGCGACCTGCCGATCATGACCGACCGCGGCACCTTCATCATCAACGGCACCGAGCGCGTGATCGTGAGCCAGCTGCACCGCAGCCCCGGCGTCTTCTTCAGCATCGCGCCGGACAAGAGCCTCTACAGCTCCCAGATCATCCCCTACCGCGGCTCCTGGATCGAGTTCGAGCTCGACTCCAAGGGCCTGCTCTACGCCCGCATCGACCGCAAGCGCAAGTTCCTCGGCGCCACCTTCATGCGCGCCCTGGGCCTGTTCAGCGAGGACCTCGGCTCCAACGAGACCATGCTCCGCCACTTCTACGCCCCCGCCACCTTCTTCCTCAAGAAGGGCAAGCTGAGCGTGGCCGTGAGCGAGCTGCTGGTGGGCCGCAAGCTCGGCGAGGCCGTGAAGCACCCCAAGACCAAGGAGGAGATCCTCCCCAAGGACAAGAAGATCACCCGCCGCGTTCTCGAGCAGATGGAGAAGGCGGGCATCAAGGACGTGCCCGTGGAGCGCGAGATGCTCGACGGCGCCGTGCTGCTGCAGGACATCGTGAACATGGGCACCGGCGAAGTGCTCATGGAGGCCAATGAGCCCTTCCTCCAGACCCACCTGGAGATGTTCCTGGCCAACGACGTGCAGTCCTTCGACGTCTGCTTCCCCGAGGCCGACGTCACCGGCAAGATCTTCTCCGAGACCCTGGCCAAGGACCACACCGAGGACAGCGAAGAAGCCGCCAAGGAGCTCTTCAAGAAGATCCGGCCCGGCGAGCCCGCCACGCTGGAATCCAGCAAGAAGCTGCTCTACGGCATGTTCTTCGACCCCCAGAAGTACGACCTCAGCAAGGTGGGCCGCCACAAGATCAACGCCAAGCTGGGCCTCGGCACCGACCTGGACTTCCGCACCCTCGGCACGGACGACTTCGTCCAGACCGTCCACTACCTCCTGCGCCTGAAGAAGTACGACACCACCCGCCAGGACATCGGCGAGATCGCCCCCGTGCGGGCCGACGACATCGACCACCTGGGCAACCGCCGCGTGCGGTCCGTGGGCGAGTTGCTGGAGAACGGCTTCCGTGTGGGCCTGGTGCGCGTGCAGCGGGCCATCAAGGAGAAGTTCAGCATCGCGCAGGATCCCAACAGCCCCCTGCAGGCGCATGACCTCATCAACAGCAAGCCCGTCATCGCGGCCATGAAGGAGTTCTTCGGCAGCAGCCAGCTCTCCCAGTTCATGGACCAGACCAACCCGCTGTCCGAGATCACCCACAAGCGCCGCCTGTCGGCCCTCGGACCGGGCGGCCTCAGCCGCGACCGCGCGGGCTTCGAGGTGCGCGACGTGCACACCTCCCACTACGGCCGCATCTGCCCCATCGAGACGCCTGAAGGCCCGAACATCGGCCTCATCAGCTCGCTCTCCTGCTACGCCCGCATCAACGAGTTCGGCTTCATCGAGAGCCCCTACCTGAAGGTGGAGAACGGCCGCATCGTCCACTTCGCCAAGGTCACCAGCGTGGGCGACTCCAAGTTCGGCTACATGGACGTGGTCCGCCTCGAGGACCTGGAAGCCGAGAACAAGAAGCTCACCAAGGCCGGCAAGCGCGCCGCCAAGTTCGAGATGCATGCCTTCTACCTCTCCGCCTGGGAGGAGGACGAGCACGTCATCGCGCAGGCCAACGTCCCCGTGGACGCCGAAGGCGCCATCCTGGACGAGGACGTGACCGTCCGTGTGGCCGGTGAGACCAAGATCGTCGCCCGCGACAAGGTCACGCTCATGGACGTGAGCCCCAAGCAGGTGGTCTCCGTCGCCGCCAGCCTCATCCCCTTCCTCGAGAATGACGACGCCAACCGGGCCCTCATGGGCGCCAACATGCAGCGCCAGGCCGTGCCCCTCATCCGCACCGAGGCCCCCATCGTGGGCACCGGCATGGAATACGTGGCCGCCAAGGATTCCGGCGCCTGCGTGGTCTGCCGCCGCTCCGGCATCGTGGAGACCGTGGACGCCAACCGCATCGTGGTGCGCGTCGAGGATGACCCCGACACCGAGGGCATCGAGTCCGGCGTGGACATCTACACCCTGGTGAAGTTCGCCCGCAGCAACCAGAACACCTGCCTCAACCAGATGCCCCTCGTGAAGAAGGGCGAGTACGTCACCGAAGGCCAGATCCTGGCCGACGGCCCCTGCACCGACCACGGCGAGCTGGCCCTGGGCCGCAACCTGGTCGTGGCCTACATGCCCTGGCGCGGCTACAACTTCGAGGACGCGATCCTGATCTCCGAGCGCGTGGTGAAGGAAGACCTCTACACCACCATCCACATCGAGGAGTTCGAGGTCCACGCCCGCGACACCAAGCTGGGCCCCGAAGAGATCACCCGCGACATCCCCCAGGTGCGCGAGGAGGCCCTCAAGAACCTCGACGAGAGCGGCATCATCCGCACCGGCGCCACCGTGCGCCACGGCGACATCCTGGTGGGCAAGGTCACGCCCAAGGGCGAGACCATCCTCAGCCCCGAGGAGAAGCTGCTCCGCGCCATCTTCGGCGAGAAGGCCAGCGACGTGAAGGACGCCAGCCTGACCGTGCCCCCGGGCATCGAGGGCACCGTGGTGGACATCAAGGTGTTCACCCGCAAGGGCCAGGAGAAGGACCTCCGCACCCAGCAGATCGAGCGCGACCAGATCGCCAAGTGGGAGAAGGATCTCTCCGACGAGGAGCGCATCATCCGCGCCGAGGCCAAGAAGAAGATCGTGGCCCTGCTGAAGGGCAAGGAGCTCTCCGAGACCCTCACGGACGACAAGGGCCAGAAGGAGCTGCTGCCCAAGGGCAAGAAGCTCACCCAGAACATGCTCGAGGCCGTGCCCTACCACCGCTTCCGGCAGATCTCCGTGGCCGCGGGCAAGAACCGCATCGAGACCGAGGTGCTGGACATCCTCGACAAGACCGAGAGCCAGCTCAAGGTCCTGCGCAACATCCTCGACGAGCGCATGGAGCGGCTGCTCAAGGGCGACGAGCTCATGCCCGGCGTCCTCAAGACCGTGAAGTGCTACGTGGCCGTGAAGCGCAAGCTGCAGGTCGGCGACAAGATGGCCGGCCGCCACGGCAACAAGGGCGTGGTCAGCCGCATCCTCCCCGTGGAGGACATGCCCTACCTGCCCGACGGCCGCCCGGTGGACATCGTGCTGAACCCCCTCGGCGTGCCTTCCCGTATGAACATCGGCCAGGTGCTCGAGTGCCACCTCGGTTGGGCCGGCAAGACCCTCGGCGTCCACTTCTCCACGCCGGTCTTCGACGGCGCCCGCGAGGCGGACATCAAGGGTTTCCTCACCCAGGCCTGGGAGAAGAACGGCAAGCTGGGCCCGGACATCACCGGCAAGACCATGCTCTTCGATGGCATGACCGGCGAGGCCTTCGAGCAGCCCGTGAACGTGGGCTGCGTCTACATGCTCAAGCTGCACCACCTGGTGGACAACAAAATCCACGCCCGGAGCATCGGGCCCTACAGCCTCATCACCCAGCAGCCCCTCGGCGGCAAGGCCCAGTTCGGCGGCCAGCGCTTCGGCGAGATGGAAGTGTGGGCCCTCGAGGCCTACGGCGCCGCCCATGTGCTGCAGGAGCTGCTCACCTACAAGTCCGACGACATGCACGGCCGCACCCAGATCTACCAGGCCATCATCAAGGGCGAGACCATCAAGGATCCCGGCCTCCCCGAGAGCTTCAACGTCGTGAAGAAGGAACTCAACGCGCTGTGCATCGATGTCGAGATGCTCACCCGCGAGGAGCTGGATCCAGGCCTGACGGAAGAGGAACCCGCGGTCTTCACCATCGAAGGCTGATCTCCTTCCGCATCCGTTCCCGACGAATCCTGAGAGGTCCACATGTATCCTGAGCAGCAGAACATCAACGCCTACGAGTGCATCCGGGTGTCCCTGGCCAGCCCGGACAAGATGCGCTCCTGGTCCAAGGGCGAGGTCACCAAGCCCGAGACCATCAACTACCGCAGCCTGAAGCCCGAGCGCGACGGCCTCTTCTGCGCCCGCATCTTCGGGCCCGTCAACGACTGGGAATGCCTCTGCGGCAAGTACAAGCGGCAGAAGTTCAAAGGCGTCACCTGCGACAAGTGCGGCGTCGAGGTCACCAAGAAGTCCGTGCGCCGCGAGCGCATGGGCCACATCGCGCTGGCCAGCCCGGTCAGCCACGTGTGGTTCTTCAAGGGCGTGCCCAGCCGCATCGGCTACCTGCTGGACATCCCCCTGAAGGATCTTGAGCGGGTGCTGTACTTCGAGGCCTATGCCGTCACCGAGTCCGGCGGCACCGGCATGAAGGAAGGCGAGATCCTCAACGAAGACAAGTTCCGCGAGGCCCGCAGCCTCCACGGCGAGGGCTTCAAGGCCCAGATGGGCGCCGAGGCCATCAAGGAGCTGCTCAAGCAGGTGGACATCGAGGCGCTCACCATCGAGCTCCGCGACCTCATGAAGAAGGAGACCTCCAGCCAGAAGCGCAGCAAGATCGCCAAGCGCCTCAAGGTGGCGGAGTCCTTCCACCGCTCCGGCAACAAGCCCGAGTGGATGATCCTCGACGTGGTGCCCGTGCTGCCCCCCGAGCTGCGCCCCCTGGTGCCCCTCGACGGCGGCCGCTTCGCCACCTCCGACCTGAACGACCTCTACCGCCGCGTCATCAACCGCAACAACCGCCTCAAGAAGCTCCTGGAGCTCAAGGCCCCCGATGTCATCGTGCGCAACGAGAAGCGCATGCTGCAGGAGGCCGTGGACGCCCTCTTCGAGAACGGCAAGCGCGGCCGCCTCCTGCGCGGCGTCAGCAACCGCCCCCTGAAGTCCCTCAGCGACGCCCTCAAGGGCAAGCAGGGCCGGTTCCGCCAGAACCTGCTCGGCAAGCGCGTGGACTACTCGGGCCGCTCCGTCATCGTGGTGGGCCCCGACCTCAAGCTGCACCAGTGCGGCCTGCCCAAGAAGATGGCGCTCGAGCTCTTCAAGCCCTTCATCTTCAACCGGCTCGAGCACAAGGGCTTCGCCGCCACCATCCGCCAGGCCAAGGAGATGGTGGAAGAGGGCCGTCCCGAGGTCTGGGACGTGCTGGAAGAGGTCATCAAGGACCACCCGGTCCTGCTGAACCGCGCCCCCACCCTCCACCGCCTCGGCATCCAGGCCTTCCAGCCCGTGCTGGTGGAAGGCAAGGCCATCCGTCTGCATCCCCTGGTCTGCACCGCCTTCAACGCCGACTTCGACGGCGACCAGATGGCCGTGCACGTGCCCCTCAGCCCCATGGCCCAGATCGAGGCCAAGGTGCTGATGATGTCCACCCAGAACATCCTCAACCCCGCCAACGGCCGCCCGAACGTGGTGCCCAGCCAGGACATCGTGCTCGGCGGCTACTACCTCACCAAGAAGCGCACCGGCCGCAAGGGCGAGGGCATGGTCTTCGGCAGCGTCAACGACGTGGTCGCGGCCCACTATGCCGGCGTCGTGGACACCCACGCCATCATCCAGCTGCGCTACACCGGCGAGTGGGTGGACACCGAGGCCTGGCACGCGAAGGACCCCAAGAAGAACTCCGAGCAGGAGGTCTTCGAGGCGCCCGCGGAGACCGTGAAGAACCAGCTCAAGACCACCACCGTGGGCCGCGTGCTCTTCAACCGCGCCCTGCCCGCCGAACTGCCCTTCATCAACGGCCTGCTCAAGAAGGAGGGCCTGCTCTCCCTCGTGAACCGCGCCTACAAGCTGAACGGCCCCGAGGTCACCATCCGCATGCTGGACGCCATGAAGGACACCGGCTTCCAGTGGGCCATGCGCGCCGGCGTGTCCGTGGGCATCGACGACCTGGTGGTGCCCGACACCAAGGGCAAGCTCCTCAAGAGCGCCACCGAGGACGTCCGCGCCATCGAGAAGGAAGCCTACGAGGGCCGCCTCGACTCCTCCACGCGCTACAACCGCATCCTGGAAGTCTGGTCCAAGACCAGCGACCAGGTGGCCAGCGACATGATGAAGGAACTGGAGAAGCGGAACGAGAACGACACGTTCCTCAACTCCATCTACATCCTGGCCGACTCCGGCGCCCGCGGCTCCAAGACGCAGATCCGCCAGGTGGCCGGCATGCGCGGCCTCATGGCCAAGCCCAGCGGCGACATCATCGAGACGCCCATCACCGCGAACTTCAAGGAAGGCCTCTCGGTGCTGCAGTACTTCATCTCGACCCACGGCGCCCGCAAGGGATTGGCGGACACCGCGCTGAAGACGGCCGACTCCGGCTACCTCACCCGCAAGCTGGTGGACGTGGCGCAGGACGTCATCGTCAACGAGGACGACTGCGAGACCCTGGGCGGCATCGAGGTGGAGGCCATCGTCAACAGCGACGGCACCATCCGCTCCCGCCTGCGCGACCGCATCATGGGCCGCGTCTGCCTCGAGGACATCGTGGATCCCTACGATCCGTCCATCGTGCGGGCCCCCGCGGGCACCCTCATCTCCGAGGAACTGGCGTTCAAGATCGAGACCAGCGGCATCGCCAAGGTCAAGATCCGGTCCGCCCTCACCTGCGAGGCCCGGCGCGGCATCTGCGCCAAGTGCTACGGCCTGAACCTGAGCACCGGCCGCCTGGTGGACCTCGGCGAGGCCGTGGGCGTCATCGCCGCCCAGTCCATCGGCGAACCCGGCACCCAGCTCACCATGCGCACCTTCCACGTGGGCGGCGCCGCGAGCCGCACCTCCGAGAAGAGCACCCACGAGGCCCAGATCGCCGGCATCGTGAAGTACGAAGGCCTCCAGGGCAAGACCGTGGTCAACCGCAAGGGCGAGACCGTGGCCCTCACCCGCAACGGCTACCTCCTGGTCACCGACACGGATGGCAACGAGCGCGAGCGCTACAAGATCACCTCCGGCGCCATCCTCAAGGTCAAGGACAAGGAGGCCGTCGAGCCCCGCACCGTGCTGGCCGAGTGGGACCCCTACAACGACGTGCTCCTCACCGAAGTGGGCGGCGTCGCGGACTTCAAGGAATTCGAAGTCAACGTCTCCTACCAGGAAGAGAAGGATCCGATCTCCGGCAACTTCCGCAAGAAGGTCATCGATCCCACCGACGACAAGATCCACCCCCACATCAACGTGAAGGGGGACAACCACAAAGTCCTCAAGCGCTACAACATCCCCACCGGTGCCTACATCGAGGTGGAGGAGGGCCAGGAGCTGCTGCCCGGCGACGTCATCGCCAAGACCAGCCGCCAGCAGGCCAAGACCTCCGACATCACGGGCGGCCTGCCGCGCGTCACCGAGCTGTTCGAGGGCCGCAAGCCCAAGGAACCCGCCATCATCAGCGAAGTCTCCGGCATCGCGAAGTACGGCAACCGCGTCCGCGGCAACCAGAAGGTCATCGTCGAGGCCGAGACCGGGGAGAAGGGCGAATACCTCATCCCCCGCGGCAAGCACATCCAGGTGCAGGACGGCGACGAGATCCGCGCCGGCGAGAAGCTCACCGAGGGCGCCGTCAGCCCCCATGATCTGCTCAAAGTCCAGGGCGACCGCGCCCTCCAAGCCTTCCTCGTCAACGAGGTCCAGGAGGTCTACCGCGCCCAGGGCGTGGTGATCAACGACAAGCACATCGAGGTGATCATCCGCCAGATGATGCGATGGGTCCTCATCACCGACGTGGGCGACACCCCGCTCATCGTCGAGGAGAAGGTGGACAAGCACCGCTTCAAGGAGATCAACGAGCAGGTCATGAAGGATGGCGGCCAGCCCGCCACCTGCGAGCCCCTGCTGCTCGGCATCACCAAGGCCGCGCTGACCTCCGAGAGCTTCATCTCCGCCGCCAGCTTCCAGGAGACCACCCGCGTCCTCACCGAGGCCGCCCTGGAAGGCCGCGTGGACTACCTCCGCGGCCTCAAGGAGAACGTCATCCTGGGCCGGCTCATCCCCGCCGGCACCGGCATGGCCCACTACCGCAACCTGGAGATCGAGGAGGGCGAGTACCCCGAGCCCACCCCCAACGAGTTCCAGGGCGGCGAGGACTTCGACGACGAATACGCCCGCATGGCCCAGCACGTCGAAGAGCTCCAGGGCATGACCGAGATCGACGGCGAAGACCTGTAGCCGCGATCTTCACGACACGAGAAAGGGCGGGAGCGATCCCGCCCTTTCTCGTGTTTGTCTCGTTGGACTCCGCTGGGCGCCGGCCCGAAATCTCGATAATCTGATTCTTTCCAACCGTTTCTTGATGGCCGAACCCGCGCATAGACGGCTTATCTGACGATCTGGATTCTCGGCCAGGTGGATTGAAGGAGAGATCATGAAAGGTGTTGTGCTGGCTGGTGGCACCGGCTCCCGTCTGTTCCCGCTGACCAAAGTGACGAACAAGCATCTGCTGCCGGTGGGCATGGCCCCCATGATCTGGCATCCGCTGTGGAAGCTCAAGGAGGCGGGGGTCGAGGAGATCCTCA
>NZ_JAKZLA010000006.1 GCF_022808775.1 Geothrix terrae | reverse complement strand
TGACCGGCGCGGTCCTGGACAAAGGTCTTCAGCTTCCGGCTGGTGCCCTCCGCGCGCCCCAGATGCGCATCCACCAGGTCGCAGAGCAGATCGATGAGGGACAGGTTCGTCTGCTCGTTATCGCCGCCCACGCAGTAGGTCTCGCCGGCCGTGCCCTTGAGCATGACGGTCTCCAGGGCGGCGCAGTGGTCCTCCACGTAGAGCCAGTCTCGGATGTTCATCCCGTCGCCGTAGATGGGGATGGGCTCCCCCTTGGCCATGCGGGTGATGGCCAGGGGAATGAGCTTCTCGGGGTGCTGGCGGGGGCCGTAGTTGTTGGAGCAGTTCGTCGTCACCACGTTCAGGCCGTAGGTGTGGTGGTAGGCCCGCACCAGGTGGTCACTGCCGGCCTTGCTGGCGCTGTAGGGACTGTTGGGGGCGTAGGCCATGGTTTCGCAGAACTTGCCCGTCTCGCCCAGGGAGCCGTACACCTCGTCCGTGCTGATGTGCAGGAAGCGGCAGTCCTTCTGGCCGGCCCAGGCCTGGCGGGCGGCTTCCAGCATGGCGAAGGTGCCGCCCAGGTTGGTCTGGATGAACTCGGCCGGGCCCGTGATGCTGCGGTCCACGTGGCTTTCCGCCGCCAGGTGGAAGACCTTGGTGACGCGGTTCTTCTCGATGAGGTGGCGGGCCAGCTCCAGGTTCTGGATGTCGCCCACCACCAGCTCCACCCGGTCCAGGCCTTCGATCTGCTTGGGGTCCGCGGCGTACGTGAGCTTGTCCAGCACCAGGATGCGGTCGCCTGGATGGTTCCGGTGCCAGCGGTGCACCAGGTTGCTGCCGATGAAGCCGGCGCCGCCGGTGATGAGGATGGTTTCAGGCATGGGGGATCACCAACGAGAAGGGGAGATGCTGGACACCGATGAACACTGATACAGGCTGATGAACACTGGTAAAAGCCAGGATGGTCAGACGGGATCGGGATGATCGATCACGTCCTGGAGCGCGTCGCGCCAGTCGGGCATGAGGTCGGGGCCGAGGGCACGGCGATGGGCGCCATCGAGGACGGAATAGGCCGGGCGCCTGGCGGGTGTGGGGTAGTCGGCCGTCGTGCAGGGGCGAAGGTCGGCGGTGATGCCCTTGCCCTCGAAGATCGCCTTCGCGAAGCCGTGCCAGGTGGTCTCGCCGGCGCAGGTGGTGTGCACGAGGCCCTGCCAGCCCTGCTCGGCGGCTACCTTGAGCTGGCGGGCCAGGGCGCGGCAGGTGGTGGGCGCCCCCCGCTGATCGTCCACCACGCGAAGGGCCCGGCCCTGGGCGGCGGCGTTCAGCATGGTGTTCAGGAAGTTCTTCCCCCAGGCGTCGTAGAGCCAGCTGGTGCGGGCGATGAGGTGCCGGGTGCAGCGGGCGGCCTGGCGCTCGCCTTCCAGCTTGGTGCGGCCGTAGACCGACACCGGGTTCGTGGGATCGTCCTCCCGGTAGGGCCGTGTGCCGGTGCCATCAAAGACATAGTCCGTGCTGATCTGGATCAGCATGCTCTTCTGCGCCTCGCAGGCCTCCGCCAGCCACCCTACGGCGGTGGCATTGATCTTCTGGGCCAGCTCCGGCTCGGATTCGCAGCGGTCCACCTGGGTGAAGGCCCCGCAGTTGACCACCACGTCCGGGCGGACGCTGGACACCACCGAATGGATGGCTTCCTCCTTCGAGAGATCCAGCACCGACTCCTCGGGGAGGATCAGCTCGTGGTCCGTCCAGACAAGGCGGATGGCGTGGGCCAGCTGCCCCGAGGCGCCGGTGACGAGGACCCGCATCAGGCGTGCACCCGGCGGGCCCGCTCGTCCTTCACGAACGGGTTCTCGGGATCGTCCTCGTGGCGGATCTCGTCGATGGGCTCCGCCTTGCCCTGCCCCATGAACAGGCGGTCGGGGCAGTTGATGACGAAGCCGGGCTCGGCGCTGATGCAGCGGTAGCAGTGGACCACGCCCTTGGGGATGATGGCGGAACCCGGGTTGTTGGCGCCCATGGCCACTTCCATGCGGTTCCGGTAGGTGGGGCTGTCTGGGCGGTTGTCCCAGAGGGTGAGCTTGAAGTCGCCCGGGCCCACCCAGCAGAAGAGGTCGGCCTGATCCACATGCTCGTGGGGTCCCCGCAGCACGCCGGGGTTGGTGACGCTCACGTACGACATCTCGGGCCGGAACCAGGCGGGCAGCTCGTCGTGGCGGAAGATCTCCGCCAGCCAGCCGCGCTCATCCACAAACTTGCGGAACGAGGTGATCACCACACCCTCGATGGGGCCTTTCTGGAATGCCATGGCTACTTCCTCCCGTTGGCCACGGGGAACGGCGTCGCCTCCTGGATGGCCAGCTCGTTGGCGTGAGCCAGGCTCGGAAAGGTGCCCGCGTCGGTCCACCAGCCCTGGAAGGTGCCGAAGCTGAGCTGGCCCTTGGCGATGTAGGCGTTGTTCACGTCCGTGATCTCCATCTCGCCCCGGCCCGAGGGCTTCACGGTGCGGATGATGTCGAACACGGTGGCGTCGTAGAAATAGATGCCCGTCACGGACAGGTTGGACTTCGGCGCCTTGGGCTTCTCCTCGATGCCCAATACCTTGCCGTCCTTCACCTCGGCCACGCCATAGCGCTGGGGATCCTCCACGGGTTTCAGCAGGATGCGGGCGCCCTTCCCCTGCTTGCCGAACGCCTCAACCTCGGGCTTCAGGCTGTCCTGGAAGATGTTGTCCCCCAGGATCACGCAGATGGGCGAGCCCCCCGCGAAGTTCTCCGCCAGCCCCAGGGCCTGGGCGATGCCGCCGGCCTCGTCCTGGACCTTGTAGGTGAAGCGGCAGCCGAAGTCCTTGCCCGATCCCATCAGCGCCACCACGTCACCCATGTGCTCGGTGCCCGTGACAATGAGGATCTCCTCGACCCCCGCCTCCTTGAGCTTCCACAGCGGATGCCAGATCATGGGGGCCATGCCCACCGGCAGCAGATGCTTGTTCGTCACTTTGGTCAGCGGGAACAGACGGGAGCCGGTGCCCCCGGCCAGAACGACACCCTTCATATCCACACGTCCACCTCAGAACAGGCGCCCTCGTTGATGAGCGTTGCATTCTCCCACAGTTCCGGGACATCCGTAAAATCCTCGCATGCCGTGGTACTCGTCCACTACGGAGACCCCGCGGCGACCAAGCGATGCCTCCGGTCTCTCGCCCTGCACGAGCCTTCCCCACATATGGCGATCGTGGTGGATCACGGTCCGGGTCCGGACCTGGCCCTGGCCCTGGCCCTCGAAGGCGTCCATCCAGCCTTGCGAATCCTTTCGGCTCACGAGAATCCAGGGTTTGGCGCCGGGTGCAACCTGGGGGCGGAAGAAGCCTTCCGGCAGGGAGCTGAATGCGTCTGGTTCCTCAACAACGATGCGGTGATCGAAACTCCCATGCTGGAGGAACTGGCCGCGCTGGCAAGGAGCCACCCGGAGGTCGCCTTCTGGGGACACACCCAGCGCGAGCGAGGGCGAAGCATCGGACCCGACCGCCACCCAGCTTGGTACGCTCTTCCCCAGCCAGTTTTCCCGCTCCCCCCTCCGGGATGCAGGTACCTCACCGCCCGCGAAAGCCTTAGCGGCGCTTCTCTGTTCGTATCCCGCGCGCAATGGGAGCGAATTGGCCCCTGGCCTTCCGACTATTTCCTCTACTACGAAGACGCCGCCTACTGCCACCGGGCCCACTGCCTGGGCCTACCGATGGCCCTTCTGGACCGGACCATCTCTCACGAACGCGGGACCACCACAGGCCGGAGATCCCCGCTGACGGTTTTCTACGGTGTCAGGAACCGCCTGTTCCTGCACAGGGAAATCCAGCCACAGAAAGGGCTGGCCCGCCTCCTGATGGGAGTGGACCTTCTACAGAAACGGTTCTTCCAGGGCCGGTGGCGGCTACTGAAGCCCACGTTCGATGGTCTGCTCGCGGCCGCCCGCAACCGCCGAGGAAGGGACCCCCGCTATTAGCGCCTCGTCCACCGCGCGGCAGATCAGGCTGGGATCCAATCCCTTCATGCACGGATGGCCTTCCACGGGGCAGGCTCCCTGCTGACAGACCAGGCATGGGAGAGACTCATCTCGGACCGCACGGACCCAGGGTCCCCGCGGGCAGGTCAGGGCCGGATCCGTGGGACCGAAAATGACCACCGCCGGGACACCACAGGCCGCGGCCAGGTGGCTGAGCGCGGAGTCGTTGCCCACGGCGACCCGGGCGCCGAGAAGGACCCCGGCCGCGACCGAAAGCGGGGTCCCCCCGGTCAGGTCGACAACCCCGGGCGCCTGCTCGCTCACATGAGCCGCATGTGCCTGGTCCTCTCCCGGAGCGCCAAGCAGAACGGTCCGCAGACCAGCTTGATCCAGGTGGCGTATCACATCGACCACCCGGTCATCGCCCAGGCGCTTGCTCCAGCTCATGGCGCCAAGGGAAATGGTGGCGTAAGGAGCCCCCTCCAATCGGGAAGCCAGGAGATCCTGGGCCGCCTGCACTGAGGTTGTCCTGGGCCGGAAGACCAGGGGATGGGCCTCTCCTTGGGGCGGGAATGCCCTGTCCAAGAGCTGCCGGTAGCGATCCATCTGGTGGCCTGAAAGCTTCCGGTAGTCCAGCCCATGGCTAGGCAGGAGCGCGGTGAGCCCCGACGCCCACCCCACGCGCAGAGATGAGCCTGCCAGCAGGCCCGCCAAGGTCGCCCGCAGGCTTCGCGGCAAGTTCAGGACACCCGCAGCCTGGTGCTGCCTGAGCAGGGTAGCCATGGAGAAGACTTGGGGCTTGGCCACCGGATCGGGCACGACTGCCTGGAACGGCTCCGCCCCACCCTCGAAGAGTTCCACTACCGGCGCGGGGCCCCAGGCCACGAGGTCATGGCCAAGGGATCGGACTGACGCCACGGCCTGAGCGATCATGATCGCATCTCCGATGAACCGCGGCATGCGGACCCAGAGAGCCCCCTCAGGAACGTCCACGGATGGCCTCCGGAAGAACCGGATCGAGCATCCGCCCGCCGGATTCCGCGACAAGTCCTTGGAGGAGGTTCCACACCCGCAGCGGCGAAACCCGGTAGGCGGTGCTGTTCATGTCCACCTCGCCCTCCAGCGGCTGCGGATCAGCCACATCAATGCAGGGACCGCGCACCGAAAGGGCGAAGGGTCCCAGGGGATTGATCAGGTGCTCGGGAGAAGCGCCGTTCACAGTGATCGTGGGACGTCCCGTCCCAGCTGCGGTGTGCGCCAGTCCGGTATCCACGGCCACATTGCCCCAGGCCCGGCTTTGGATGGCGCAGGCCTCGGGAATGGAGGTCTGGCCGGTCAGGTTCAGGGTTCCCGGGGAAAGCTCCGCAAGGCGCTTCCCCAACTCGATCTCGTCCGGCCCCCCGAGCCAGACCACCTCCAAGCCGTTGGCCTTGGCGAGCTGAGCGAATCCGGTCCACTGGGGCACCTCGGGGAACCAGCGCTTGTTGAAGCCTCGTGTGCCGTAGGAAAGGGTGACATAGGGGCCACCTTTCCACCCGGCCGCCCGCAGCTTCTCGAGCCCGCCCAGGCCCCCAAGGCGCTCCGGCCCCATGGGCATCCACTCCAGCCTCGAACTGCCGGTCAACTGTTCCAGCAGTGGTTCATACCGGCGCACCAGGTGGATGGGGAGATCCCGGTAGGCGAAGGGGTAGTGGTACAGGACCGAGAGCTGGTTGTCCGCGATGCCTGCGCGGAGAGGCACCCGCGCCAGCCAGGCTGCGAAGGCCAGCCGCGCGGATTGGCTGAGGTTCACGAATGCCACGGGAGGCTGCTTCCGCCAGCGCCGGACGAGCGCCCAGGGATCGGGCTTCTGGTCCCGGCGGGCCTCGATGACACTCTCTGCGATGAAGTCAGGGTGGGCCTCGCTGAAGACAGCTGCGCCGATGGCGTGCCCCACCGCCACCCAGCGGATCTTCCGACCCTGGGATTCCGCGATGCCGTTCCACGCGCGTTGGAGAGCGTACAGAAAGGGGATGGAGAAGATCACATCGCCGAGCTGTCGCGGAAACCGGATCCAGACTTCAGGCTGTTCGAAGGCGGGAAGGGCTTCCCTCAACCGTTCATGCCCCGGCTTGCCATTGCCCACCACGCCACCTCCAATCTCCATTGTGCCCGAAGCGCCGGACCGGTACGGGGCCCTGCCGGTAGCATGTAGGCTTCCCGAGGATCTCATGCGCCGCCTCCTCTTCAGTCTGAGCCTGCCCCTGCTTGCCCAGCCCTCCGGCTTCACCGCCCGTAACGCCATACGGGCCGAATGGGCCCGGCAACCCCTGGCTTTCACGGATGCGCAGAAAGCGGCCCTGGCGCCGGCGGACCGGGCCCGCCTGGAACGAGCGATCCGTCGTATCGGGGCTCCCGGTGCCCCGGCCCTGCTGCCGCCGGAGCTGGACCAACCCACCGAGGCACTGTGGCTGGCGAAAGCCGCCGAGGCCCGAACACCCCGCGAGCGCTTCGATGCCCTGTTCTTCCTGGACCGCTTCAAGAGCCCGAAAGCCCTCATGGCCCTCGACGGCCTCGTCGCCGCGGATGCCGCCACCTGGCCCGGACACCTGCACCTGGAGGCGTCCCTCGCCACGGCGCGCCTGAACGGCGCCGAGATCTCCCCCGGCCTCCAGGCCTTTCTCGACGCCCTCCAGAAGGCCGGCAAGGTGGATCCCGTCCGCGCCCAAGCGGCTCGGCTGCGGCTGGTGATGGCGGGAAAGGAGAAGCAGCTCCTGCCGCCGGTGCCTGCCACGCCCGGGAGCATTCTGGCCCTGATGGATGCGTGGAACCGTGCGCCATGGCCTCAGCGCCGGGACCTGGCACTGAAGGCGTTCACTTCGCTCACGCCGGAATCCCCAGCCTGGGCCAGGCTCGGCCTTGCCCGTCCCGACCAGGCGACGCTGGACATGGCCTGCGTCGGCATCCTGTCCAGGCTGGCCGAGGGGGTACCCAGGCCTGCGCCTGCGGAGGCTTTCAACGTGGAGGGCGGCCCCTGGCCCTGTGCGACCCACCCCCTGGCCCAGTGGTACGGATTCCAGGCCCTGGCCAAGCTCGATTCCCCCCTGCCCGGCCTGCGGACACTGGTGGACCAGCAGGCTCCGTTCGGCGCCACCACCCCCCTGATGATGGGCACCCTCCTCCCCGCCCTGCGGATCCAGAACCCCGTCCGGGCGGACCTCATCCGGGCGCGCCTTCTCGCCGGAGCGGACGCCACCGCCCGCGCCGCCGGCATCGAGGACCTCCCATCGGCCCCCGCCGATCTGGAGGTCCTCACCAGGCGCGTCTGGAGCGACGCCCAGTTCGAGCCCCAGCAGACGCTGATCCAGAGCTATGCCCGCTGGAAGCTGCCGCGGGAGGAACAGAAAGCCCACCTTCGCCCCTGGTTGCAGCATCCCAGCTGGACCTGCCGCTGGGAGGCCTACCAGGCTCTCGTGAAGCTGGATCCCGCCGCACCCTGGCCCAGAGCCCCGAAACCCACCGTGACCGACGCCGCGATCCTCAGGGAGGCCACCCGTCTCACCGAGCGCGGCAAGCCCCTCCGGCTTCGCATTTCCCTGAGCGGAAAGCGCAGCATTACGCTCCGCCTCGACCCCGCCGTCGCCCCCATGAACGTCGCCAACCTTGCCCTGCTGGCCAGGAAGGGCTACTTCAATGGCCGGCTGGTGCCCCGGGTGGTCCCGGACTTCGTGGTGCAGATGGGCTCGCCCTTCGACACCATGGACGGCGGGCCCGGGTACACCGTCCGCTGCGAAGACAGCCTCGAGTGGTACGGCCCTGGCAGCGTGGGCATGGCGCTCGCGGGGAAGGACACGGGCGGCAGCCAGTTCTTCATCACCACCAACGCCACCCCCCATCTCACGGGAAAATACACACGGATGGGCGAAGTGGAGGACCTGGATGCCGCCATGAAGATCCTCGATGACCTCGAACTGGGCGCGAGGATCCTGTCCGTCAAGGTGCTGGAACCGTGAGGCGCTGGCCATTCCACCTCACGGTGATGAGCCTGGCGACCGGGCTGTGCGCCCAGGCACCCGTGCTGCAGGATGGCGCCACCGCCCTCAGACAGGCGCAGCGGACCTGGACCACCGGCGAGGAACCCCTTCCGCCGCTAGCCCTCCCATCCCTGGAAGTGGGCCTGGGAGGAGCGGGATCGGAGGGCCGGTACGCGCCGCTGGTCGGGGGCGAGGGCCTGGGCCGGGCGGTGGAGGGCTGGGGGCTGGGCCTGCAGGGCCGCTACGTCAGCGGAGGCTGGTCCGTGGCCGCCACGGCCCTGGGCCTGCGGGTCGGCGGGATGACCCGCGGCTACCTCCTCCGCGCCGCGATCGCCTACCGGTGGGAATCAGGATGGCGGCTGGCCCTGGAACAACAGCCGTTCGACTGGGGAGCGGGGTTCGAGGGTGGCGACCTGCTGGGCGACGCCGCGCGTCCCTTCCCCCGCCTCTCATGGAGCACTCCCGAAGCTTCGCTGCCCTTCGGGCGCGGGCGGGCCGAAGCCTTTGCCGGCCGACTGGAAGCCGATCGCCCCATCCCCGATTGGATCCCTGATCGCGGGGCCCGCCTCGCGGCGCAGGCAGGCGGGCTGGATCTTCGCCGGCCGTGGATCTACGGAGGCATGCTCCGGGCCGCCTTCGGCTCGGTGCTGGAGGCCAGCCTTGGATCCGTCCGGATGGAAGGTGGTGAGGACCCTGCCGGCCGGACAGCTCCCGCCTCATCCGCCAGGACCTGGAGCCTGGCGGAGGTGAAGGTGCGGATCCCCGTCCTGGCCCGCTTCGTCGGGGCCCGGGGCGCAGCCATCCACCTGTCCCGGAGTGCCGCCCCGGACAACCGGGCCCTCACGCTGACCCCGGCCCGCTCGCTCGGCGGGCTCCAGCTGGTCTGGGACCGCTGGGATGTCGGACTCGAGTACGCCGGGGCCGGCCCGTCAGCCCCTTCCGGAACCTTCAGCCAGCCAGCCTACCTCGCGGGCTCCTCCACCTTCGGCGACCCTCTGGGCGCCGCCTTCGGCCGCGAGGCCATCACCCGGACGGTGGAGCTCGGCATGCCCCTCTTCCTCGAAGGCCAAGGGCGCCTGCGGGGGGTGCGGGGCACCTCGGCCTCTCCTCTCGCCCCAGGGTTCTGGTTCCTCCAGGGCGAGGCCCAGTGGCGCACGCCCACGGGCCGGATCGGCGCCTCCCTGGCCTCGCGGCGGGACGAGGTCCCGGGATCCTCCGTCCGCTGGGGCTGGACGTTCAGCCTCTTCCAGAGCTTCCGCGTCTTCTGAGGCCCGGGCCGCCTGCGCTATCCTGGTCCCCCTTCTCGAGGTCCGCATGGCGTTGTCCCGCGATCAGCTCGTCCGCCGTGCGGCGCAGGAACTGCGCGACGGCTACTACGTGAACCTGGGCATCGGCATCCCCACCCTCATCGCCAACGCGATCCCGGAGGGCATGGAGGTCATCCTCCAGAGCGAGAACGGCCTCCTGGGCATCGGCCCCTTCCCCACGCCGGAAGAGGTGGACCCGGACCTCATCAACGCCGGCAAGCAGACGGTGACGACGGCGCCGGGGGCCAGCTTCTTCAGCAGCGCGGACAGCTTCGCCATGATCCGCGGCGGCAAGATCGACCTCAGCATCCTCGGCGCCATGCAGGTGGACATGGAGGGCAACCTCGCCAACTGGATGATCCCCGGGAAGATGGTCAAGGGCATGGGCGGCGCCATGGACCTTGTCGCCTCGGCCAAGCGGGTGGTCGTCGTGATGGAGCACACCAGCAAGGACGGCGAGCCCAAGATCCTCCGCAAGTGCACCCTGCCCTTCACGGGCCAGCGCTGCGTCCACCGCATCATCACCGACCTGGCCGTCATCGACGTGGTGCCCGGCCGCGAGGGCTTGCGGCTCGTGGAGGTGGCCCCGGGCGTCACCCGGGAGGAGGTCCAGGCCCGGACAGAGCCTCCCCTGGTGATGGATCGCGTGACCGAAATGACCGGAGTGTGAGGTTCCCATGCTGACGCGCGCCCTATCCTTCGCTCCTCTCCTGCTGGCTCTCGCCTGCACCACCCCGGGAGACACCATGCCCGCCAAACCCAAAGAGCCCTTCAAGCCTTCCCTGAGCCTCCGCCCCGTGGCCATCAGCCTGGCCCGCGGCGCCACCCAGGCCTTCCAGGCGGAGATCAACTATCCCGAGGGCGTCCGCTACATGCGCCAGCCGGTCGGGTGGCGCGTGGTGGAACCCGAGGGGGGAAGCATCACGGGCGCCGGCCTCTACACCGCCCCTGCCACGGCCGGAACCTACCACGTGGAGGTCCGCCGCGAGGACTTCCCGGAGATCACCGCCACGGCCACCGTCTCGGTCAAGTGATGGATCTGTACGCCGCCCTGCGGCCCCTGCTCTTCCGCCTCGACCCCGAAACCGCACACAACCTGGCCTTCCGGCTGGGGGCAGCGGCCTGCGCCCTTCCTGTCCTGCCCCGGCCGGAGCATCCCGCTTCCCTGCGCCGGACGGCTTTCGGCCTGGACTTCCCCACGCCCCTGGGCCTGGCGGCGGGCCTCGACAAAGGTGCGACCCTGCTGCCCCTGTGGCAGAGCCTCGGCTTCGGCCACGTGGAGATCGGCACGGTGACCCCGCGCCCCCAGCCCGGGAACCCGAAGCCCCGCCTGTTCCGCTTTCCCGAGGCGGGCCTGATCCTCAACCGCATGGGCTTCAACAGCGAGGGCGCGGAGGTGGTGGCCGGGCGCCTGAAGCGCCGCCCCGCGGGCCTGATCGTCGGCGGCAACCTCGGCAAGAACAAGGAGACACCCGAGACCCAGGCCCTGGACGACTACCGCGCCGCCTACCGGCTCATCGCGCCGCAGGTGGACTACATCGCCCTGAACGTCAGCAGCCCCAACACGCCGGGCCTGCGGAACCTCCAGGCCCCCGAGGCCCTCAAGCCCCTGCTGGGTGGCATGCTCGACTTGCGCAAGGAGATGGGCCTGGAGCGCCAGCCCCTGCTGCTGAAGCTGGCGCCGGACCTCGCACCGGAGGACCTGGACGCCATCGTCGAAGTGGCCGTGGCCTCGGGCATTTCCGGCCTCATCGCCACCAACACCACGCTGGACCGCGGCGTGGTGCCCGAACCGCTCCGAGCCCTCGTCGAATCCAAGGGCGCGGGCGGCCTCAGCGGTGTTCCTCTCAAGTCCAAGGCCCGCGAAGTCCGGCGCCGCATCCTCGCGGCCCTGCGGGATCGGTTGCCCCTGGTGGCCTGCGGCG
This sequence comes from Geothrix terrae, assembly GCF_022808775.1. GTDB lineage: Bacteria > Acidobacteriota > Holophagae > Holophagales > Holophagaceae > Geothrix > Geothrix terrae. Next base: position 220,076 of record NZ_JAKZLA010000006.1, on the reverse strand, counting down.
GCCTGGGGTCGGCGGAGGACGTCCAGGGGGCCCTGGATGACGGCGCCGTCCTGGCCCAGATCTACAGTGCCCTCATCTTCGAGGGGCCGCGTCTCCCCGGACGGATCCACCGGGGATTGGCTGCGGGGCGCTGAGCGCGGGGCCTACGCGAGTCATCAGGCCCTATACTGCCTCCATGGACCATGCCCTCCCGGAAGGCCCCGCCGCGCGCCGCTGGAGCCCCGCACTGATCGCAGGAACCGGTGCCGCGGTCCTGGCGGGTGCCGCGATCCAGTTCGGGCTCTCGGGCCGGCCACGGACCGCCGCCATCCTGGCCGGCCTTGTCGTCCTGGTCTTCACGGCTTCTGTTGCCTCGGCCCGGCGGGCCGGCCGCTTCCCGTCCGAGGCCCGGGGGTGGTGGATCCTCTCCCTGTCGCTGGCCATCAACGGGCTCATCCAGGCCACCCGCATCCCCGTGATGCTGGGCCTCCCGCTTCCGCCCGCGGCCCACAGCGCCTCCATTGCCCTGCAACTGGTCGGGACCTTCCTCCTGGTGGGCGCCCTGTTGAGCTGGCACCTCGGGCCCCGAACGCGGTTCCGGCGGATCCGCCACGGCCTGGACGGTCTGCTCTTCGCCCTGTCCGTGTTCTTCGTTCTCTGGGGCCTGGTGCTGGGGCCCGTCTTCCTGGGCGGCCAGTTCCCACTGGTGGACCGCCTGATGTGGCTGGGCACCTTCCTGGTCTACGACCTCCTGTTGGGACTGACCGTCTATTTCGGCATGGAGGAGCCGACCCGCTTCAGAGGGCCCATGGGCTGGCTCGCGGTGGCCTTCCTGCTCGCCAGCCTGCACAACTTCATCTGGCTCATGGACGTGCTCTCAGGCGCCGCCGTCTTCCACCTGGCCGTGGGTCCGCTGATCTGGGCCGTGCCCCTGGTCCAGCTCGCCGCGGCCCTGTCCCCCCGCCCCGTGGATGTCCCGCCCGGAAGCGCCGCGGTCAAGGAGCGCCTCGTGCCCCTGCTGCCCTACATCCCCGTCCTGGGAGCCACCTTCCTGGGAGTCTGGCTGCTGGCCACGGGTGGCGGACTGGGCCATCGGGTCGTCCTGGTGTGGCTCGCCTTCGGGCTGGTGGTGGTCCTCCTGGCGCGCCAGTACTTCGCCCTGAGGGACATCGCCTCCCTCTCGCGCCATCTGGAAACGCGGGTCACAGAGCGCACCGAGGCGCTGGAGAAGGCCCAGGCCATGCTCCTCCGCACCGAGCGCATGAACTCCATCGCCACCCTGGGCGCAGGCTTGGCCCACGACATGAACAACCTGCTGACCGCCGTCCTGAGCCGCGCGGAGCTCCTGGTCCTCCAGGTGGACGAAGGCCGGCCGCCGGATCGCCGCGACCTGGCCAAGCTGCAGGAGACGGCCCACCGCGCGGCCTCCCTGAGCGCCCGGCTCCTGGCCCTGGGCCGTCAGGTGCCCGACCCTCCGGGCCCCATGGACCTGGCTCATGAACTGCACGCCGTCCAGCCCCTCCTCCAGGCCCTCCTGCACCGGGGCCAGGTGCTGCGCCTGGGCTCGGCGGACGGTCCACTGCCCTTCCGGGGCACTCAGGGAATGCTGGAGCAGATCCTGGTCAACCTCATCAGCAACGCCCGGGACGCCATGCCTGGGGGTGGCGTCATCACCCTGCGGGCCCGGGCACCACAGGTCCACGAATCCGGGTTGGGCCCCCTGCTCGAGGTCGAGGACACCGGCTGCGGGATCCCCGAGGAACTCCAGGACCAGGTGTTCCAGCCCTTCTTCACCACGAAGGGCTCCGGCGCGGGCACGGGCCTGGGCCTGGTCTCCGTCAAGTCGCTGCTGGAGAAGGCCGGGGGCGACATCCGGTTCATCAGCGTCCCCGGGGCCGGGACCCTCTTCAAGGTCCGCCTGCCGCGAGCTTCCTGAGCGGCCCTCCGAATCCGGCCTCGGAGCCCAAGCCCCACGGCGCTACACTGGGGGTTCGAGGTTTCGATGTTGTCACTCCATTCGAAGATCCGCGACCCGCGCCTGCTGCCCCTGGCGGACAAGGTGCTGGGCGGCGAACGCCTGACCTTTGACGACGGCCTGCTGCTCTACGAGACTCCGGATCTCACGGGCGTCGGCGCCATGGCCCACCACGTGCGCCTCCAGAAGAACGGCCGCGCCGCCTATTACGTGATGAGCCGGCGGCTGTCCTACACCAACGTCTGCTTCACCCATTGCCAGTTCTGCGCCTTCCAGGCCAAGCCGGGCGATCCCCGGGCCTACGCCCTCTCGGCCGAGCAGATCATCGCGGAGCTGGAGAAGCCCGAGAATGCGGGCGTCCGCGAGCTGCACATGACCTCGGGCCACAACCCGAAGCTGAAGATCGACTACTTCGAGGACCTGTTCACGAAGATCAAGGCGCGCTTCCCGTCCATCCACCTCAAGGTCTTCACCATGATCGAGATGGACTACTACGCCCGCATCTCGGGCCTCAGCACCGAGGCCTTCCTGGACCGCTGCATGGCCGCGGGCCTGGAGAGCTGCCCCGGCGGCGGCGCGGAGATCTTCGACGAGGAACTCCGCGAGAAAATCTGCATCGGCAAGAAGGACGCCCAGGTGTGGCTCGACACGGCCGAGCTCTGCCACCGCAAGGGCCTGCCCACGAACTGCACCATGCTCTACGGCCACATCGAAGAGGCGAAGCACCGGGTGGACCACCTGCTGCGCCTGCGGGACCTGCAGGATCGTTCCCAGGCTGCGGGCTACCAGGGGTTCCTCGCCTTCATCCCCCTGGCCTACCAGAACGAGGACAACGAGCTGAGCGCCACCCACGTGATCCACGAGACCACGGGCACCCAGGACCTGCGGGAGATCGCCGTGGCCCGCCTGCTCCTCGACAACATCCCGCACATCAAGGCGTACTGGGTGATGATCTCGCCAGGCCTGGCCCAGGCGGGCCTGAGCTACGGGGCGGACGACGTGGACGGCACCGTCATCGCCGAGGAGATCGCCCATGACGCCGGCGCCAAGACGCCCCAGGGCCTGAAGCGGGACGAGCTGATGCGCCTCATTGAAGACGCCGGTTTCGAGGCGCTGGAGCGGGACAACCTCTACAACGTCTACGCCCACGTCTAGGTCGGCTGCCTAGTCCACCTTGCGCTTCTCGTAGGTCTTCACCGGGTCCAGCGGGAAGGCGTAGGGGCTGTTCCACAGACGCTCATGGATGCGCGCCGCCTGGGCGGCCAGGGGCGAATCCCGGAAGATGAGCTCGACGTTCCGCGAATCCGTGAAATAGCTCTCCTCCCAGTTGCTGGTGCCCAGGGCCAGGTGCATGCCGTCCACCACCAGGTACTTGCTGTGGACGGTGCGGGCGAAGGGAATGTGGCCCTCCTTGGCCTCGGGAATGGAGACCACCCTCACCTCCAGGTTGGGGATCAGCGTCAGGGCCTTGAGGTGCGGCAGGGCGCGGCCGCCCAGCACCCAGTCGGACACCATCAGGCGCACATGGACCCCACGCACCGCGGCGGCCCGCAGGGCATCGTCCAGCACGGGCCAGAAGCGGTCCTGCCCCGCGATGGGCGAATAGGTCAGCAGCTGCACCCGCACGCTCTGCCTCGCCTGGCCGATCAGCTCCACCAGGGCGTCGATGGCGGGCCGGATGTCCTTCGGCGTGAGGAAAGGCGGGCTGGCCACCAGCTCCGTGTCGGGCCGGAGGACGGGGACGGACCGGCCCGGAAGGTCCGGCAGTTTCCGGCTTCCGGCGAAGGCCCAGTCGAGGGCGAACAGTTCCGTGAGCCGGGTGACGATCCGGGGATCCGTGGTTCGGACACCCAGCTCATGGATCTGCTCCAGGGCCCTCCAGTCGAAGTTCTGGCTGCCCAGGGCCGCCTCACGGCCGTCCACCACGAAGTACTTGGCGTGGAGGATGCCCCGGGAGACGCCGGCCAGGTCGAAGCTCCGTACCTCCGCGCCGGGAATGGTCCGGATCCGGGCCACCGAGGCGGGGTCCTGGTCGAGCATCTTCGCCGAGAGCAAGAAGCGGACCTTCACCCCGCGGGCCCCGGCCTTCTCCAGCTCCGCCAGCACGGGCTCCAGGGCGCTGCCGGGGCGGTTGGTGACGTAGAACTCCGCGGCATCCACGCTGGTCTTCGCCTCGCGGATCATCGCCACCCAGGCATCCTTGGCGAAGGCCAGGGTGGGATCCGCCAGGCCCGTTTCGGCCGGAACGGACTGCACGAGGGAGGTGCTGGGGACCGGGCTCTGGTCCCCGGGTTGCGCCCGGGCGGGCTGGAAGGCACCGAAAGCCAAGCTGGCGGCGAGGGGCAGCAGCAGGGAACGTGGGGTCATGGCGGCGTCGCTCCAGGTGCGAGGATACTCCGTTGACGGGGCGGGCGCTGGTCTGGTGAGGTGAAGGCGTGGAAACCAAAGCCGAGTACCGCGCCCACCTCAAGGCCCGCCGGGACGCGCTGCCGGCGGAATCCCGCGCCGACTGGTCCGCGGCCATCGCCACCCACCTCGACCGCTTCTGCCGCGACCGCCGCCTGACCCGCGTGGGAGCCTTCTGGCCCTTCGGCTCCGAGATCGACCTGCGCCCCGCGGTGGCGGCCCATCCGGGCTGGCTCTGGTTCTTCCCGAGAGTGGCTTCAACCCAGCCCCCCCGGCTGGCCTGGGGCACGGAACCCCTGGAGAAAGGCCACTGGGGCCTCCTCGAGCCGGCCCTGGCCCAGCACTTCCTTCCGCCGGTACAGCTGCTGCTCGTCCCGGGACTCGCGTTCGACGACGAGGGTTACCGCATCGGCTACGGCCGCGGCTTTTACGACGCCCTCCTCGCAAAGCTGCCGGAGGAAATCCTGACCGTGGGCGTGGGCTTCGAGGCCCAGATGCACCTGCCCGTCCCCGTGGACCCCCACGACTGGCCTGTGCAGGCCCTCCTCAGCGAGCGCGGCTTCCGACAGCTGAGAGCTGAGAGCTGAGAGCTCCCCTACCCCAGCTTCAGGATGCTCGACCCGTCCGCATAGCCCTCCGTGGGCGTCTCCCGCATCTTCTGCAGCACCTGCACCAGGCTCTGGATGCGGTCGACCATCTCGCCAATCTTGGCGAGCTTGGCCTCCTCGGGGTATTTCCGCTGGAGCATCTCCACCTGCATCGAGATGACCGCCAGGGGGTTGTTGATCTCGTGCTTGAGGGTGCCAGCCATCTGGCGGAAGGATTCCAGGCGCTCGGCCGCCAGGGCCCTCTGCCTCAGCTCCGTGTGGCCCCGCAAAACCCGGAGGCGCTGGTGGAGCGTCTCCCAGCGGAATCCGTCGGCGAGCCAATCCGTGGCGCCGGCTTCCATGAGGCGCTGTGTGTCCTCATCCGAGCAGCGGACCACCAGAATGGGCGTGGTGGCGAAGGACGGATGGCGCCGGTAGGCCCGGATGGTTCCTTCGGGCTCCTGGTCGCCCTTGGCGTCGATCACCAGGAACCGGTACATCGGCTGGGGCGGGGCGGGCGGCTCGGCCTCCAGCGGGTGGAGCATCAGATCCCCCGCTTCGGCCACCGTCTGGAAGAGGCCCACCAGGCCCAGATCTTCACTGACCAGCCCCAGGAGAGGCCGAGCGGGCTCCTCCGGCATCTCCTCGGGCCCTTCGGGCAGGAGCACCTCCAGCGCCCGGTCCGTCCAGCGCCACCGGAGGCCCGCTTCCTTCAGGATCCGCTGGCTCCATCCGTCGGCAGGGCTCCGCCCCACGGCGGGGAGGCTGATCCGGAGCACGTGGTACCCCGGCTCGCGCTCCCACTGGAGGGCGACCTCGGCCCCGCGGGGCACTTGCATGATCAGGGGCTCGACCAGGCCGTCCAGGGCCTGGAGAAGCGGACCTTCCGGCCACCACGCAGCGCCGTCCGGCGGCGGGGCGACCCTCCACTCGACCTGGCGGAGGGCCAGGAGCGGGGCCCAGCGCCTGGCCAGCTCCTCCTGCAGGGCCGCGAGGGCGAAGGGATGGCCGCCCACTGCGCCGGCCGGGTCGTCGCATGGGCCCTGGTCCAGCAGAGTGAACAGCCGCTCAAGCTGGAACCGGATGACCCCGCCAGCCGCCTCGGGCAGTTCCTGCACGCAGCCCTGGATGCGCCGGAAGGACGCCGCCATGGCCGCGAACAGCTCGCCTCGGCATTCCTCGGCACGCTGCACCTGGCTCCGGAGGCGCAGCAGCTCCCCCTGCTGTTCCGCCTGGTCGATGGCCCGGCGCTGGAGCCGGGCCTGGTGGATCACCAGGGCCCCGCGGCGGGAGAAGGCCTGGAGGGTGGCCAGCTCGAGGCGGCTGAAGGGCCGCCCGCCGGCCTCGCGCTCCAGGTACAAGGCGCAGACGCCGTGGCCCTCCACCCTCAGGGGCGCGCACAGGAAGGGGCCGGGCCCGACCTCCAGCGGATCGGCCCGTTCGAACCTCGGGTCCGCCGAAGGCTGATTGGACAGGACCGCCGTGTGTTCCCTCGCCACGTAGTCCAGGACGGAAGGCGGCGGCACCGTCCCGGCCCCGTCTGCACCCACATGGTGGACGGCGCGCCAACCGCCCGGCTCGTGCCGCATGACCAAGGATCCACGGTCGCTTGCCGTCAGGCGGAGGGATTCCTCCAGGAGCGCCCTCTCCAGGTCGCCCGAATCCACCTCCGCCAGCAGCCTCTCGGTGGCGCGGTAGAGTTGCTGCAGGTCGGCGAAGCACCAGTCGCCCCGTTCCGGGTGGAGCCGGATCTCGTCGAAGAGGTCTCCCACCCGTTCCGCGAAGGTGACCCCATCCAGCCCAGGGAACCCCTCCGTATAGGACATCCGCCAGGAGCCGAGGACCAGCTCGTCCCCGTCCTTCAGGGGGCGGGCCTGGGAAGGGTCCACCGGAACCCCGTTCAGCATGGTGCCATTGGCCGATTCCAGATCCCTCACATGCCACACGCCACCCATGAGGGTCAGGGCCGCATGAGCCGGCGACACGGTGCCGAGGGCCGGCTGCGCGACGGCGCTAGCCACGGAATCGCGGCCCAGGACGCAGGGATCCTCCACCACGGCATGCCTGAAGGGCTGGCTCCCCTCCATCCATGACAAGTAGGGCATCGGAACTCCTCGGGCGGGCTCCTGGGGTGGATGGGCGTCGGACTCGGATCAGGCGGGCAAAGGATACCGCGTGTCGTGGGTGCGGCTGGGCCGGAAGAACAGCATGGTGTGGCCGATGGTCCAGACATGCTCCAGCCCCGGCACGGCGGCGCAGAGGGCCACGGCGGCCGAGGCTTCGTCCTCGAAGCTGTTCTGGTTGATCTTGATCTTCACCAGTTCGAGGCTGTCCACCATCACGTCCAGCTCCGCGGCCTGGGCCGGCGACACGCCGCCCTTGCCCACATGCATGACGGGCTTCAGGTGATGGGCTTCGGCCTTGAGGAACTGGCGCTGTTTCGAGCTGAGCATTTGGATCTCCACGGACCAGTCTATCCTCGAAGGCGAGGTGCCCCCATGATCCGTCGCCTGCTGCTCTCCCTCACGGCCCTGGCCTGCCTGGCTGCCCCGCCCCGCACCCTGCGGGTGGACTACGGCCACACCGGTGACGCGGCCTCGGAACGCTTCGGCGTGGACCGCGTGGTGCTGGAGCCCCTGCCCTGGCCCGGCGACCTCGCCAAGGCCGTGGACACCAGCAACCTCGGGAAGTACTGCTTCGAGGTGGCCGACAAGGCCACGGGGAAGCTCCTCTATTCCCGCGGCTTCGCCAGCATCTTCGGGGAATGGGAGACCACGGACGAGGCCAAGGCCCTCAGCCGGAGCTTCTCCGAATCCCTGCGCTTCCCCCAGCCCGACGCGCCAGTGCGCATCCAGGTGAAGAAGCGGGATGCCAAGAACGCCTTCCGGACCCTCTGGACCTTCGACCTCGATCCGAAGGACCCCCTCATCGAGCGGGCCCCGGCTCCCGAAGCCGGCGCCCTCCTCGCCCTCCAGAAGGCCGGCGATCCGGCGGACAAAGTGGACTTCCTCATCCTGGGCGACGGCTACACGGCCGCCGAGCGGGGCAAGTTCGAGCAGCAGGCGCGCAAGGTCATGGAGCTGCTCTTCCAGCAGACGCCCTTCAAGGAGCACCGCAACGACTTCAACGTCTGGGCCCTCTGCCCGCCCGCGAAGGAGAGCGGCATCTCCCGGCCTTCCACCGGCGTCCACAAGCGCTCTCCGCTCGGCGCCACCTATGACGCCTTCGGCAGCGAACGCTACGTGCTGACCTTCGACAACCGGACCTGGCGCGACATCGCGGCCCAGGCCCCCTACGAGTTCGTGGAGATCCTCACCAACTCCGAGACCTATGGCGGCGGCGGCATCCACAACCTCTACAGCACGGCCTCCGCGGGCAACAGCACCATCGGCTACCTGTTCGTGCATGAGTTCGGCCACCACTTCGCGGGCTTGGCGGACGAGTACTACACCTCCGATGTGGCCCTCACCAACAGCCCCGAGCGACCCGAGCCCTGGGAACCCAACGTCACCGCCCACCCGAAGCAGCCCAAGTGGGGCACCCTCCTCAGCCCCGGCGTCCCCCTGCCCTCCCCCTGGAAGAAGGATGAATTCGAAGCGCACAGCCACGCCTACCAGAAGGAGCGCCGCTCCATCCGCGCCGCGAACAAGCCCGAGTCCGAGATGGACGCCCTCTTCGCGCGGGAGAAGGTCTTCGAGACGAAGCTCCTGGGCACCGACGCCCACAGCGGGAAGGTGGGCGCCTTCGAAGGTGCCAACTACGAGGCCAAGGGCTACTTCCGAAGCCAGGAGGACTGCCTCATGTTCACCCGCGACGAGGTCGGGTTCTGCGCCGCGTGCCGGGCCGCCATCGAGCGGGTCATCCGGCAGTACGCAAAATAGCGGACGCGGGTCTGGAAGTTCGGCTTGGATTATTCTTTAATCAAAGCCACAATCTTCCCACTCCCATGCTCCCGCCCGGAACCCGGCTTGGCCCTTATGAGATCCAGTCTCCCCTCGGTTTGGGCGGCATGGGGCAGGTCTACCGTGCCCTGGATACCCGCACCCAGCTCCCCGTGGCCCTCAAGGTCCTGGGGCATGCCTCGGCCCAGGCCGACGAGCGGCTGGCCCGCTTCCAGCAGGAGGCGCGGACCCTGGCGGCCATCGAGCACCCCGCCCTTCCGGCGATCTACGGGTGGGACACGGAAGGCGTGACACCCTACATCGCCATGGAGCTCCTCGAGGGCGAGACCCTCCATGAGCGCTTGCTGCGCGGGGCCCTCCCGCCTGATGAGGCCATGGACCTGGCCCACCAGTTGGCCCTTGGCTTGGCCGCCACCCACGAGCGGGGGATCATCCACCGCGACCTGAAGCCGGGGAACCTGTTCATCACCACGGAGGGCCGCCTCAAGATCCTGGACTTCGGCCTGTCGAAGGCGCTCCCGACCCTACTGGATGAGCAGACCCTGATCCAGCGCCCCGAGACGAGCCACCAGACCCAGGTCGGAACCATGATGGGCACCGTCGGCTACATGGCTCCGGAGCAGATCCGGGGGCGGGAGGTGGATCCCAGGGCCGACCTCTTCGTCTGCGGCATTCTGCTGTACGAAATGCTGTTCGGCCGCCGCGCCTTCTCCGGAGAGTCGCCGGTGGAAGTGCTCAACGCCATCCTCAAGGATGAGCCGCCGATGCGGACCGCGTCCCCCAGCCCCTATTCGCCCGAGCTCATCAACCTCCTGAAGCATTGCCTGGAGAAGAATCCGGAAGACCGCCTCCCCACGGCCCAGCAGCTGGCGTCGCGCCTGGCGGCGCTGCAGCGCAAGGGGGTGACGCTCCAGGGGCTGGCCCGGATCTTCCAGGGCCGGGTGGGCTGGGTGGCCCTCGCGCTGGTCCTGGGAGGCCTGGGCTTCGGCCTCGGCCATCATCTGGACCACCGGGAACCGCCCACGTTCAAGCGGCTCACCTTCCGGCAGGGGCTGATCCGGAACGCGCGGCTGAGCCCTGATGGCCAGGAGGTGCTCTACAGCGCCGCCTGGTCCGGCGGACCGCTCATGGTCCACTCCACCCGCCCCGACAGCCCCGAGAGCCGCACCCTTGAACTGCCCGAAGCGGATCTCCTGGGCCTCTCCCGCACCGGGGAGCTCGCCATCGCCCTGGGCAGCCGCCCCATCCAGAGCTGGATGTGGCGGGGCACCCTGGGGGTGGTCCCCCTGGCGGGAGGCGCCCCGAGGGCCCTGATGGAGCAGGTGGTGGCCGCCGACTGGAGCCCGGACGGATCCGAGCTGCTGGTGGTCCGCAACGCGGACGGCAAGGCCCGCCTCGAGTTCCCGCTGGGACACCCCATCGCCGAATCCTCCGGATGGATCAGCCATCCCAGGGTCTCGCCCAAGGGCGATCGGGTCGCCTACCTGGAGCATCCGGTGTCCGGCGACGATGCCGGCTATCCCGTCGTGGTGGACCGGCAGGGGAACCGCCATCCCCTGACCGGCGCCTGGCCCAGCATCCAGGGGCTGGCCTGGAAGGGGAACGAGGTCTGGTTCACGGCCGCCACGCACGGTGTGGCCAGGGGCCTCTATGCCGTCGGCTCAGGCGAACCGCGGCTCGTCCTGAATGTGCCCGCCCCCCTCACGCTCCATGACATCTCCCGCGACGGGCGCCGCGTGCTCCTCGCCAAGGAGGTGATGCGCACGGGCATCCAGAGCCTGCGGCCCGGCGCCGACCGCGAACGCGAGCTTTCCTGGCTGGACTGGTCCCTGGTGCAGGATCTCTCCGCGGACGGGTCCACCCTCATCTTCAACGAGCAGGGTGAAGGTTCGGGAATCCAGTACGACATCTACCTGCGGAAGACGGATGGAAGCCCGGCGGTGCGGCTGGCCAAGGGCGCCTACCCCATCCTCAGCCCCGATGGACACCGGGTGGCGGCGCTCTCTCCCGGAACCCGCAACAAGATCCAGATCTTCCCGACGGGGGCCGGGGAGGTCCTGACCCTAGCCTCCTCCGGCCTGGAGACCATCCACCGCCTGCGCTGGTTCCCGGATGGCCGCCGCCTGCTCGTGCAGGCCAACCGCCCCGGCGAGGGAACCCGGCTCTTCGCCATCCCCCTGGACGGCCGACCGGCGGAGTCCCTGACCGCGCCGGGGTACCAGTTCTTCGGGCAGCCCATCAGCCCGGACGGGCGCCGCATCACCACCCGCCTCAGCGAACAGGAGGACCGGATCCTCTCTCTGGAGGACGGCAAGTCCCAACCCATCCCGGGCCTCCACCCCTTGGAACGGGTGGTCCGTTGGGCGCCCGATGGCAAGGGATTATGGGTGGTGGACCTGCACGAGATGCCCTGCACCGTGACGCACCTCGACCTCACCACCGGCGCCCGGAAGAAGCTTCTGGAGATCGCCCCGGAAGACCTCGCGGGGATGACGGTCAGCAACTTCCTCCTCACGCCGGACGCCAGGGGCTACGCCTACGCCTACCGCCGCGTGCTGTCCGAGCTCTACCTCTACGAAGGGCTTCGCTAGGCCTGCCTTCCCGCGGGAGAGCGGCCCCGGTCAGCGGAGCAGGCGACGAAACAGCAGACCCAGCAGGGCGGCACCCGCCGCCAGGCCGAAGGCGAAAGCGCCCGTGAGGGCCACCTCGAAGGGCCACAGGTTGTGCGAGGTCGGATCCTTCGCGGTATCCACGATCACCCGGATCATCACCGCCGCCGGCACCGCCGCGCCCGCGGCCAGGACGGTGCGGCCGAAGCCGAGCTCCGTCCCCCCGGCGAACCAGGCCGCCAGGACCACGAAAGCCAGAAAGCCGAGGATGGCCGCCGGATGGGAGAAGGTGAAGCGGTTGTAAGGCGCCAGCCACCAGGGAATCCCCGAGGCCAGGAAGGCCCCGATCATGCATGTCGCGAAAGTCCTGGAGGGCAGGAGGCCGCGGTCCATCACTCCACCACCGGCCCGGAAGCCATGGCCAAGGGCGAATCGCCGGTGCCCAGCAGCCGCTCCCGTCGGGCGTGCAGGATGCGGTCGCGGAGTGCTGCGGCATCCTCGAACTTCATCTGCGAAGCCAGCTCCTTCATGCGCTTCTCCAGCTTGGCCACCTCGCGCTCGAACGCCTTGTCCTCCAAGTAGAGCAGCGGCTCCTCGGCCGCCTGCTCCTCCTTGGTGACGTTGATGAACTCCCGCGCCAGGGCCTCGCCCATGACGTCGTCCAGGTTGCGCTTCACAGTCTCGGGCGTGATGCCGTGGGCGGCGTTGTGGGCCAGCTGTTTCTGCCGGCGCCGCTCGGTCTCACCGATGGCCTGCTTCATGGAGCCCGTCATCACATCGGCGTAGAGGATGGCCTTGCCGTTCACGTGACGGGCCGCGCGGCCGATGGTCTGGATGAGGCTGCGGGTGTTGCGGAGGAAGCCTTCCTTGTCCGCGTCCAGGATGGCCACCAAGCTCACCTCCGGCAGGTCCAGACCCTCCCGCAGCAGGTTGATACCCACCAGCACATCGAAGACGCCGCGTCGGAGGTTCTTCAGCAGCTCCACGCGCTCCAGAGTGTCGATCTCGCTGTGCAGGTATTCCGCCTTGATGCCCAGCTCCTGGTAGTAGGCCGTGAGCTGCTCCGCCAGCTTCTTGGTGAGCACCGTCACCAGCACCCGCTCGTCCCGGGCCACGGTCTTGCGGATCTCCTCCAGCAGATCGTCCACCTGGCTGCCCACGGGACGCACCTCAACCAGGGGATCCACCAGGCCCGTGGGCCGCACCACCTGCTCCACGAAGGCCCCGCCGCTTTGCTGCAGCTCGTAATCGCCGGGGGTGGCGGAGACGTAGACGACCTGCTTCACGCGGCTCTCAAATTCTTCGAATTTGAGAGGACGGTTGTCGAGGGCGGAGGGCAATCTGAAGCCGTAGTCCACGAGGGTGGTCTTGCGGGAGCGGTCACCGTTGTACATGCCGTGGAGCTGGCCCGTGGCCACGTGGCTCTCGTCCATGAAGACGATGAAGTCCTCGGGGAAGTAGTCCAGCAGGGTGTGGGGCGGCTGGCCGGGCTGGCGGCCGTCGAGGAAGCGGCTGTAGTTCTCGATGCCGCTGCAGTGGCCCATCTCCTTCATCATCTCCACGTCGTAGATGACGCGCTGGTGGAGGCGCTGGAGCTCGACGATCTTGCCCGCGGCGCGGAATTCCTCCTCCCGAGCCTCCAGCTCGTCCTTGATGTCGCGGATGGCGGCCTTGAGCTTGTCCTCGGGGGTCACGTAGTGGGTCTTGGGCCAGATGGTGAGCTCGTCCAGCTTCTCGATGACCACGCCACGGAGGGGGTCGATCTTCGACAGCCGCTCCACCTCGTCGCCCCACAGCTCGATGCGGTAGGCCACATCCTCGTAGGCTGGATAGACCTCCACCACGTCGCCCCGCACGCGGAAGATGCCCGGCTCGAAGCTGAGGTGGTTGCGCTGGTACTGGATGGCCACCAGATCCCGCAGCAGCATGGCGCGGTCGATGCTCTGGCCGGTCTTCAACGTCACCGACAGGTTCAGATACGAGCTGGGATCGCCCAGGCCGTAGATGCAGCTGACGGAGGCCACCACGATGGTGTCCCGCCGCTCCAGCAGGCAGCGGGTGGCGCTGAGGCGCAGCTTCTCCAGCTCCTCGTTGATCTTCGCGTCCTTGTCGATAAACAGGTCCCGCTCGGGCACGTAGGCCTCGGGCTGGTAGTAGTCGTAGTAGCTGACGAAGTACTCGACGGCGTTCTCGGGGAAGAACTGCTTGAACTCGCTGAAGAGCTGGGCGGCCAGCGTCTTGTTGGGCGCGAAGATGAGCGCCGGCCGGCCGGCCCGGGCGATGGTCGAGGCCATGGTGTAGGTCTTCCCGGAGCCCGTCACCCCCAGCAGCGTCTGGGCCCGGTCCCCCCGCTCGAGGCCCGCCACCAGCTGGGCGATGGCCTCCGGCTGGTCTCCGGCGGGAGAGTAAGGCGACACGAGCTTGAAGGGGATTGCCTTGGCCATGGGAAGAAAAGGAAAGCACGAAGACGCGAATAAAAAAAGAAAGAATAACCACTCACGCAGAGGACCGCGGAGAGGGCGGAGACTGCGGAGAAAAGCCAGGCCTTCCTCCTCCGCGATCTCCGCTCATCTCCTCTTTTCTCTGCGAGTGTCTTCGTCCGTTCTGCTTTCGGTCTTCTTGGCGAATCGGCCTGCTGTTCAGACCTTCCGCAGGATCAGGCACCCGTTGGTGCCGCCGAAGCCGAAGCCGTTGTTCATGACGTATTCGGAGTCCAGCTTGCCCGCCACGTTCGCGGTCACGTCCAGGTCGCACTCGGGGTCCTGGTGGTCCACGTTGATGGTGGGGGGGATCTTCCCGGTCTTGACGGCCATGACGGCGACGATGGTCTCCAGGCCGCCGGCGGCACCCAGCAGGTGCCCGTGCATGGACTTGGTGCTGCTCACCTTGATCTTCTTCGCGTGGTCGCCGAAGACCTTCTGGATGGCCATGCACTCCAGCTTGTCGCCCACGGGCGTGCTGGTGCCGTGCATGTTCACGTAGCCCACTTCCTCGGGTGCGATGTCCGCATCCTTGATGGCCGCGCGCATGACCCGTTGGCCACCCTCGCCCTCGGGAGCCGGGCTGGTGATGTGGTTGGCGTCGCCGCTCATGCCGTAGCCGGCAACCTCGGCGTAGATCTTGGCGCCCCGGGCCTTGGCCAGTTCGTATTCCTCGAGGATGACGATGCCCGCACCCTCGGCCATGACGAAGCCGTCACGGTCCACGTCGAAGGGCCGGGAGGCACGCTCGGGCTCGTCGTTGCGGGTGCTGAGGGCCCGCATGGCGGCGAAGCCGCCCACGCCCAGCTGGTTGACGACCGAATCGCTGCCGCCGGCCATCATGCGATCCGCATAGCCGAAGGCGATGAGGCGGGCCGCGTCTCCGATGGCGTGGGCGCCCGTGGCGCAGGCCGTTGCCACCGCGCTGTTGGGCCCCTGCAGACCGTACTTGATGCTGGCCTGGCCGCTGGCCATGTTCACGATGAGGCTGGGAATGAAGAAGGGGCTGGTGCGGCGGGGGCCGCGGTAGCCGTTGGCCTCGTCCCAGATGGTGCTGAGGCCGCCGATGCCGCTGCCGATGTAGGCCCCGAACACCTCCCGCTCGGCCTTGGTGAGTTGCACCTGGTCGAAGCCTGCATCCACCCACGCCTCGTGGGCCGCGCCCAGGGCGTATTGGATGAAGATGTCCATCTTCTTCTGTTCCTTCTTGTCGATGAAGGGGTCCGGGTTGAAGCCCTTCACCTGCCCTGCGATCTTGCAGGCGAAGTCCGTGGCGTCGAAGCGATCGATGGGGCCGATGCCGCTTTTCCCCGCCAGCAGGTTGTCCCAGGTTTCGGGCACGGTGAGGCCGCAGGGGTTAATGGTCCCCATGCCGGTGATGACGACGCGGCGACGCTGGACGGTCCTGGTCATGGATTCACCTCTTGAAACGGAAAACAAACGTGCCGCAGGGCCGTGGGGGCGCTGCGGCACGTCACGATCGCGATGGATCAGGCCTTCGCGTGCTTCTCGATGTAGGCGATGGCATCGCCCACCGTGCGGATCTTCTCCTGCTCGCTCTCAGGGATCTCGAGGCTGAAGGCCTCTTCGATGGCCATGATGATCTCGACGGTGTCGAGGCTGTCGGCGCCGAGGTCGTCCACGAAGTGGCTGGATTCGGAGATGGAATCTTCGGGCTTGGCCAGCTGCTCAGCAATGATCGCAATGACCTTCTTACGCACATCAGCCATCGTGGGCTCCTCCAAACGAACCTGGAAACCCTAACACACCCCCGCCCCATTGTCCAAACCCGGAGTAAAGACGCCCGTACCCTTGCTCGGAGGCTGGCAGAAGGATTGCGCCTGGGCCCGCGCTGTGGAGGATGGACCCATGCCCCGCCCCAAGACCCTTGAAGAACCCGAACATGGATGGCCCCTGGGCTGGGGCGCCAGCCTGCGGGAGTTCCGCACATTCCTGGCCGTGGAACGGGGGCTTTCACCCCACACGGCCTCGGGCTACCTCTCGGACCTGAACCACCTGGCCGCCTGGGCCTGCGGCCGGGAGGTCTCCCCCACAGATCTCGCGCGGGACCACCTCACGGCCTTCCTGGTGGCCCAGCAGTCCGAGGGCAAGGCTCCGCGCAGCCTGGCCCGGCTGAGCTCGAGCCTGCGCGCCTTCCTGTCCTTCCTGCGCATGGAAGGCGGTGAGGGCGCGGGGCCCGAGGCGGTGGTCAAGCCGCCGCGCCCGCCCCGCATCCTCCCCCGCACCCTGGGCGAAAGCCAGGTGGAGGTCCTGCTGCAGGCCCCGGACACCACCACCCCCCTGGGCGTGCGCGACCGCGCCTGGCTGGAGCTGCTCTATGCCTCGGGCCTCCGCGTGTCCGAGCTGGCCGAGCTCCCGGCTCTGTCCGTGTTTCTGGATGAGGGCTTCCTCAAGGTCATGGGCAAGGGCCGCAAGGAGCGCCTGATCCCCTTCGGAGCGGGCGCCGAGCATTGGATCCGCGCCTGGCTGGCGCTGCGCCCGGGCTTCAAGCCCAAAGGCGCGGAACTGTTCGTGGGCCAGCGGGGCGAGGGCCTCACGCGCCAGCACCTCTGGCGTCTGCTGAAGGGCTACGCGCGCACCGCGGGCCTCCGCCCGGAGGCCGTGAGCCCGCACGTCCTGCGCCACGCGTTCGCCACGCACCTCCTCGACCACGGCGCCGACCTCCGTGCCGTCCAGGCCATGCTCGGCCATGCCGACATCAGCACGACCCAGATCTACACCCACGTCCACCAGGCCCGGCTCCGCGCCCTCTACGACCAGATGCACCCCCGATCTGGTGGATGAGGGGCTTCACAGCTGCGTCAGCAGCACGCCCCCCAGTACCAGCGCGGCGCCCACCGCGAAGGCCGGAGTGATGGCCTGCCCATAGAAGATCCAGGCGAGGATGGCCGTGGCCACGGGCTGGCCATTGGTGGCAATGGCCACCCGGCTCGGCTCCTTGATGGAGAGGGCATGGAACCACAGCAGGTAGGACACCACGCTGGTCATCAGGCCGAGGTAGACCAGGCCCACCCAGGCCACGGGAGGGACGGCGGCCACCTTCAGGCCCGGGAGGCCCAGGGCGCCGAGGGGCGCGAAGACCGCGAGGCCGAAGAGGATGGATAGGGTGGTGGCACGCTGGGCCCCGTGCCTCTGCACCAGGGGTCGGCTCATCACGGTATAGCCCGCCCAGGCGACCACCGCCACCAACACCAGCAGGTCGCCCAGGATCCACCGGGGCGGCAGGACGCCGCCCGCCTTGCCGGAGAAGAGCACCAGCGCGCCGGAGAAGGCCAAGACCAACCCGCCCAGTTTCCGTGGGCCAGGCCGCTCCTGGCCCCGGGCCCAGGCCAGCAGGAGCACCACGGTGGGCGTCAGTGCATAGAGCAGGGCCGCATGGGATGGCAAGGTGAAGGCCAAGCCCCCGAGGAAGGCCAGCTGGTTCAGCGTCACGCCCAAGAACCCCGCCGACAGGTAGGCCCGCCATTCCGACCGGGCCACGGACCACAGCTCCAGGTGCCGCAACCGCGCCAGGATCAGGAATCCCGCGCCGGCGATGAGGAAGCGCAACAGGCCCAGAGCCAGGGTCGGGATCGCGTCCGCGGCGGGCTTCCCTAACAGGTAAGTGCCTGCGGAGATGAACGTGTGGAGCCCCATGACGGCGGCGAAGCGGAGGTTGCGATGACCCATCCCTCCAGCATGGCTGCGGACGGGCAGGATGGCCCCCGCGGATTTGTGAATGGACCGCCCCTGGCGGAATGGGCGATGATGGGCCAGGAGCCGCGAACCCATGGCCGTCACCAAGACCCCCCGCAAGAAGCCCACCGCTACAGCCGCCGGAGTGGAGAAACCCGCCCCCAAGGCGAAGGCCACCCCCGCGAAGAAGGCCCCCGCCAAGAAGGTCGAGGCCGCCGAACCCAAGGCCAAGAAGGCCGCCAAGGCCCCGGCGAAGGCCAAGGGCGCGAAGGCTGTCGAGATCGTGCCGGCACCGCCGGAACCCATCGTCCCTGCCGCTCCGGCCCCGAAGCCGGTCGCGAAGAAGGCCGCGGTCGCCGCCGCGCCATCGGCCCTGGTGGATGCTCTCCTCGCCGCCATCCGCGAGGGTCGCGCCGTGGAGTTCATCTTCGCCGATGCGGATGCCAACGCGCCGCGCACCTTCGAACCCCGGCAGCTCACCTTCGACGCCCTCAGCCAGGCCTGGTATGTGTGGGGCTGGGACCGCCGCTACAACGCCGAGCGCCACCACCGGGTGGACCTCCTGGCCGAGGTGAACGAGGTGGAGGGCGTGGGCCGGGCAGCCCAGGGCCCCTACGCCGAGGGCACCGCCGCCAACCAGATCGGCGGCTGGCTGGGCGGCGAGCCCATCGCCGTGAAGGCCACTCTGCTCAAGCAGTGGGTCTTCGCCGTGAAGCAGGCGCCCCCGGCCTTCCCCCGCTTCAAGATCGAGGAGCAGGGCGACGGACAGGCCCTCGTGTCCTTCACCGCCACGGACCTGCGCGCCATCGCCCGCTGGGCCATGCAGTTCGGCGACGGCATCCAGGTGCTGGAACCCGCCCGGCTGGTGGACCGCATCAAGCAGGTGGGCGCCGTGTGGGCTGGCCGGGACCGCCAGGCTCCGGCCCCAGCGCCGAAGCCCGCGCCTCGGCCCGAGCCCGAACCTCGCCGGCACGAACCCAAGCATCACGCCGAGGCGAAACCCGAAGCGCGGCCCGAGCCCAGGCCCCATCGCGAACCCCGCCCCGAGCGGGAGCGGGAGGAAACCTCCAAGGGCAAGCCCGGCAAGGTGGAGGTCATCCACTTCGACCGGCTCTGACCCAGGTCAGGGCTGGGCATCCTCCAGTTTCCAGCCCCGCTTGCCGGGCCAGAAACCGTAGGCTTGTCCCAGCACATTGAAGGACACCCCGCGAAGCCGGGCGTCCGCGAGCACCCTCACGAGAATGTAGTTGAGGGGGATCACGGGCTTGTCCCGCCAGATGATCTCCGAGAGTTTCAGGTAGATCTTCCGGCGGGAGACCCGGTCCAGCGTGTAGCGCCCCTCTTCGAACAGCCGGTCCACCTCCGGATTCAGGTAGCTGCTCACGTTCGCCTTGGTGCGATAGCCCTCCTTGGTGAACAGGGGGGCATCCACGTCGGGATCCAGAGAGGTCGTCCATCCATAAGACCAGATGTCCCCATCGTGATTCGTGGACTTCTCCGTGAGCGCCTCGAAGGTCAGCCGCCGGACCTCGATGCGCATGCCCACCTTCGCCGCCTCCTCCGCGAGGAGACGCGCCGTGCTGCGGCTGACGGAGGTGTTCTGCTCGTAGGCCACCAGGGTGAGGGGCCGGCCTTGCGCGTCATGCCGGATCCCATCCGCACCCATCCGCCATCCGGCGGCCTCCAGGATCGCTTCGGCCCGTCCAATCTGGGGCAGCGGCCGCGGCGTATCGTCGTGAGCCCAGTTCTCGGGGGGCCAGAAGGCGGAGGCAAGGCGGGCCGGGAAGAAGCGCCGGGCACGCGCCAGCTCCTGCCAGGGCACCAGTTCCGCCAGGGCTTGGCGCAACGCGACATCGCCCAGCAGACTCAGCTTGGGGTCACAGTTGAGGAAGAAGGCCCCGAAGGCGGCCTGGGGCACCGAGAAGGCCTGGAGGCGGCCTCCGCCCTGGGCGCCCTTCCGGACCAGGTAGTGCGGCAGAGCCCTCACCAGAGCGTAGTGGTACCGGCGCTCCAGAAGGGCCTGGACGAGGTTCGTCTCCTCCGACGAATCAATGAACTCGAAGGTGGGCCAGGCCCCAGGGTGGACCCCGTGGTAACCCGGCCAGAGCTCCAGCCTCAGGTGCGTGGTGGTGGCTTTGCCGACGACCCGATAGGGGCCCGAACCCACCGGCTGGAAGTTCACGGGGGCTGATTGGGGCTTCGGGCCGATCTGGTAGTGGCGCCGGGGCACGGGGATGAAGTTGTAGAGGTCGGAGAGGAGCGTGCCGCGGGGCCGGGCCAGGTGGATGCGCACCCGCAGGGGACCCTCGGCCACCAGACTGTCCAGAGACGCCACCCCGCCGGCCGTGTCCGCGATGGCCCGGACCTGGGGCATGCGGAGGGCCTTCCAGGTGAAGACGAGATCCTCCGCCTCGATGGGGGTCCCATCCTGCCAGGTCATGCCCGGGCGCAGGTCGAGGACGACCTCCCGTCCGCCCTTGAGGACCGTCCACCCCTGCAGCAGCCCGGGGATGAAGGTCCCGTCGGCGTTCATGGTCACCAGGCGATCGAAGACGAGGTCCACCGCCTCGCCATCCGTGTCCCGGGTCATGAGCAGGGGGTTCAGCGTGGTCCAGCCGTCCACCGCCACCCGGATGGGCTCAACGGCACCCAGGCCCCAGAAGAGGCAGACGGTCAGGAGGAGGGAACGCCAAGGCATCGTGCCCCTTCCATCGGTCGGATCACGGTGGGACTGAAATCTAATCCTTGGCGGCGGTTTCCACCAGCTCCACCAGGGCCTCCGCCATGCGCTCACCGGCTCGGGGCGGATTCTCCACCACGGTCCCCACCAGCTTCTGCCCGCCCCCTGGCTGGGTGGCGAACAGGTAGAAGGTCGGCACGCGGACCACCGGCTGGGGGGCGCAGCCCTTGGGCCACTGGGCCTCCGTGAGCAGTTTGTCCCGATAGACGCCCAGGTAGTGGACCTCGATGAACGAACTGGGCTCTGCTTCCAGGGCCAGCAGGTCCGGCAGTTGATACTGGCTGTCGCCGCACCAGGATCCGAAGACGGCGACCAGCGTGAGGGGCCGGCGCACGGCCTTCCATCGGGCCGTCAGCTCCGCCGGCAGTTGGATGCCCGCGACCGTGTCCCGGAAGACGGCCCGGTGGGCCAGGATCTCCTTCGCGGTGGTCGGCCCCAGCAGCAGGGGCTGGTGGTCCTTGGCATCGCAGGGCAGGCCTCCCGGCGTGGTGGCCGGGATCGGTGGCGGGACCGCAGGCGGCTCCGCCTGCAATCCCAGGGTTCCTAGGGCCAGGAAGACAGCTTTCATGGGAATCTCCGGATGCCAGTCTAGTCTTGCGATAAACTTGACTCAATCACTCAAGAATATTAGCCTGGAACCTGGAGAAGGTTTTGTGAAGATCTCGGCCCGAGGCAGGTACAGCATGCAGGCCCTGTTCGACCTGGCCCACCACAGCCACGGCCAGCCGGTGCCCCTGCATGTGATCGCCGAGCGCCAGAAGCTCTCCCTGCCCTTCCTGGAGCAGATCTTCAACAAGCTCAAGAAGGCCGGCGTCGTGGCCAGCGTGCGCGGCCCCAAGGGCGGCTACATCCTCACGCGGCCCTGCAACCAGGTCAGCGTGGGCGAGATCCTGCGCCTCACGGACAGCAGCTTCTACGCCGTGGCCAAAGATGATCCCCGCGCCGCCAACCAGGTGCTCATGGCCGACGAGCGCATGAGCCTCATGCTCTGGAACCGGCTCTCCGATCACATCTCGGCCTTCATGGAGAAGGTGACCTTCGCGGACCTCTGCTCGGAGACCGCCAGCAACACCTGCCCCGACTGCACCTGCCCCGAATACGTGAAGGACGTCCAGGGCCAGATTGTCCGCGGCGAGCGCAAGGCCTGCGGCGTGATGTAGAGTCGTGAGCAATCCCTGCGCCCTCCCCAGCCTGGCCCTGCCACCCACCGAAGCTGAGCTCAAGACCCTGCCCCGGCTCGAGAAGAAGATCGCCCGCCGCCTGGGTGAGACCAACGCCGCCTACCGGCTCATCGAGGGCGGCGACCGCATCCTGGTGGCCGTGAGCGGCGGCAAGGATTCATGGGCCCTGCTCGACGTGCTGGAGCGGCTCCGGAAGCGCGCCCCGGTGACCTTCGCCGTGGAGGCCGTCACGGTGGACCCGGGCTTCCCCCAGTTCAACCCCGACCCCATCGCCGAGGTGTGCGAGCGCCTCGGCGTGCCCCACCACATCATTCCCGCCCCCATCGACAAGATGGTGCGCAGGAAGCCCGAGGAGCTGCCCTGCATCATCTGCTCGCGGCTGCGGCGCGGCGTGCTCTACTCCTTCGCCAAGCAGCGCGGCTTCTCCAAGATCGCCCTGGGCCACCACCTAGACGACCTGCTGGAGACCCTGCTCATCAACCTGTTCTTCGAAGGCCGCCTGAGCACCATGCCCCTGCGCCTGGAGAGCGACGATGGCGCCAACACCGTCATCCGCCCCCTGGGCACCTGCGAGGAGAAGGACCTTCAGCGCTACGCATGGCTGCGGGGCTTCCCCATCGTGCCCTGCGGCTGCCCCCTCTGCGGCTGCTCCAGCCTGGAGAGTCGCCGCAAGCAGGTGAAGGAACTCATCGCATCCATGGAAGGCAGCATCCCGCGCCTCAAAGCCTCCATGCTCGGCGCCATGGGCAACGTGAAGCTGAGCCACCTGCTGGATCTGAGCCAGGGGGCGCTGAGCGCGAAAGGCGTGGACGAGGCCGTGGAACGGCTGGGGTAGACGCCCGGAAACCGGATCAGAACATGCCGGGCCTGGCCTGCCGGATGGCCTGCATGATGGTGTCCCCGGCGAACCAGAAGGCCAGGCCGAGGCAGGAGCCGAGGCAGAACAGGAAGATGAGGCCGGGGATCCAGGCGCCGGCCACTCCGCGCCAGGTCTCCACCCGGTGGGTCCGCGCCAGCATGATCCCCTGATAGGTAGTGGGCAGGAGGAACAGCAGCAGTCCCGCGAGCGCCTGGAAGACCTGGCCCGCGAAGCCCGGAAGCGACTTCCCGAGGTTGAAGGGGAAGAGGATCCAGGCGAACACGCCGGCGGTGTACAGCGTGGACCGGAGGGACGAGCTCAGCCCGTGGCCATGCTTCGTACCCCGCGCCATCCACAGCCCCGCGTGGTTGAGCAGGCCCCCGACAAGGCCACCGATCAGCAGGCCCACGGGCGCGAACACCAGGACGGACACGATCGCCATCACCAGCAGGAATCCCTGGGCCGGGCGGGCAGGCGGCAGATGCAGCCAGGCCATCCAGAACGGTGTCCGGGGCAGGAACACGGCCAGGAGACCCGGGATCACGGCCGGCAGGTACCCCAGGAGGCACATGAACCAGAGGGGCGATCCGAGGCCATCCGTCTCCCGGAACGCCTCACCGGCCCGCTCCCGGTCGCGGAGGATCCAGCGGAAGGTCTCCAGGATCCGGGTCCCCAGGTCCGGGTAGGTGGCCTTGTCTTCGAAAGGCACGAGCGGACCCGTGGCAGGGGACGGGACATCCTCCAGGAACGCCTGGGGGGGTGCATAGTGATCGTGATCCATGGAGGCCTCGGGGGGGTATCACTCCACCCTAAGCCACAGCCCCTTGAGATAGAACCCCTCCGGATGGTTCAGCGCGTAGGGATGGTCCGCGGGCTGCCCCAGGTGGGCCAGGACGCGGGCCTCGCGGCCGGTCTCCAGCAGGGCTGTCCACACGGCCTCCTGGAAGCGCATGCGGTCCAGGTGCTGGCTGCAGGAGAAGACCCACAGGAAGCCCCCGGGGGCCGTGGCGCGGGCGCCCAGGCGGAAGACATCCTTGTAGGCCCTGAAGGCCTTGTCCACGTCCTTGCGCTGCTTGGCGAAGGCGGGCGGATCCACGATGACGCGGTCCCAGCCGCCGGGCTCCAGCTGGCGCATGAGCTCGAAGGCGTCGCCCTCCATGCGGACATGGACCGCCGGGTCCAGGCCGTTCGCCACCCAGTCCCGTTCCGCCTGGTCCAGGGCCGGAGCGCTGATGTCCAGGGTGGCCACCTGCGAGGCGCCGCCCAGGCCCGCGTGGATGCTGAAGCCGCCGGTGTAGCCGAAGGTGTTGAGCACACGGCAGCCCTCGGCGTGGGCACCCACCTGCAGCCGGTGCACCCGCTGGTCCAGGAAGAAGCCCGTCTTCTGCCCCTGCAGCAGGTCGACGCTCAGCTTCGCGGCACCTTCATGCACCGTCACGGGCCCACCCAGGCTGCCCTTGAGCAGGCGGTTCACGGGCTCCAGCCCCTCCTCCTTCCGGCCGGACTGGCTACGCTCCACGAAGGCGGTGATGCCCTCGCGCTTGCCGAGCTCGAAGAGGATGGGCCACCACGTGTCGCGCAGGGCCTCCAGGCCGGCCGTGCCCACCTGGAGCACCAGCGCCTGGGCGTAGCGGTCCACCACCAGGCCCGGCAGGCCGTCGCCCTCGCCGAACACCCAGCGGCAGCCACCTTCGGCGCTCCACAGGCCCAGATCCTTGCGCAGCCTCAGGGCGGACTCGAACCTCGACCGGAAGAAGGCTTCGTCCAGGGGCGCGTCCTCGAAGCGGAAGATCCTCGCCGCCAGCGGATTCGCGGGGCTCGCCGTGCCCACGCCCAGCACCTGGCCGGAATCATCGGCGAGGCGCACCAGGGTCGATTCCGAGGGCCGCGCCAAGGCGCCAGAGAACACCCAGGGGTGGCGCTTGGAGAGGAGTCCCTCCTTGCCGGGCTTGAGGCGGAGCAGCGGGTAGGGCCAGCGGGGCACGTTCATGGCTTCAGATTAACTTGATAGCCTAGAGCGATGCGCCGCTTCGCCCTGCTCGCCCTCCTCCTCGCCCTTCTGCCCCTCCGGGCCGGGGCCCCGAAGCCCGAAGCGGGTCCGGTGCTCCTCATCAGCGAGGACGGCCTGGGCGCCGACCAGTTCCGCCCGGACACCATGCCGCAGCTCTGGGCCCTGGCTCAGCAGGGACGACGCGCCGCCGTGCTCCCGCCCTTCCCCGCCACCACCTTCAACGGGCACGTCACCCTGGCTACGGGCTGCTGGCCCGAGCACCACGGCGTGGTGGCCAATGGCTACCTGCGGCCGGAGGACCGGCAGCGCGTCCCCGCCGCCAACCGGGTGGAGGACATCCTGCGGGAGCCACTGTGGGTGGCGGCCACCCGCAGCGGCGTCCGCACCGCCGTCTTCCACTGGGTGGGCGCCTCCGGCCCCTGGGAGGGCGTGACCCCCTGGCGCATGCGGCCCTTCCAGCTCGGCGTGCCGGACGCGGAGGGCCTGGCCTTCTGCGAATCGGCCCTGGCGGACGGCGCCAGGCTGGTGATGGCCTATCTCTCCGGCAGCGACGAGGAGGGCCACCTCAAGGGCCCCGGCAGCCCCGAAGCCCTGGCCAAGCTGCGGGCCATCGACGCGGAGCTCGCCCCCTGGCTCACGCGCATGCGGGCCGCCCATCCGGACCTGCGGGTGATCCTCACGGCGGACCACGGCATGGTCCCCATGAAGCGCCGCGTGCATCTGCCGAGCGTCCTCGACGGCATCCCGGTGGACCTCATCACCCACGGCGGCAGCGCCTACGTCTACCTGAAGCAGCCCGGGGACCGGGCCCGCGCCCTGGCCCGCCTCCGCAAAGCTGGCCTGAAGGCATGGCCCCGCGAAGCGGTGCCCGTCCGCTACCACCTGGGCGGCAGCCCGCGGGTGGGCGATGTGGTCGTCCTGGCTCCGCTGGGCACCTGGCTCTCCCAGGCCCGCAGCAGCCGCGAGGATGAATCCGAGCGTCACGGCCGCGCCGGCGCCCATGCCTATGGCCCGGAATCCGCGCCCATGCGGTCCTGGCTGGTGGTGCTGGGGGCGGGCCAGGGCCCCCTGGCGGACGTGCCCGCCTGGGACATTGCCCCCACCGCGGCATCGTGGCTGGGCGTCCGGTGGGCTCAGGCTCCGGACGGAAAGCCCGTGGCGGCGCTGCTCGCCCGCTGACTCAGAGTGCCTAACAAAACCCCGACGAGGCCGCGAGAAAGCCAGGTGGGATGCACCGCAGATATCAGTTTGTCTCGCGTATCGCCGAAGGCGATACCGAGAAGGAAGGGCCCGCAGGGCGATGCGGGACATCGTTCAAGGGCCCTGACGCCGCGGAACGCCCACCTGGCTTTCTCCCTCCGGGCGAGGGCCGGCGGGGAGGCTCCACCTCCGCGAGCTTGCGAGCGGGAGGGCCCTCCGAGGCAGGGACCGTCAGGTGGAGGGCGATGCCGCTACACCCTCCGTCTGACGGCACGCTCTGCGTGCCTCCCACTCGCCTACGGCTCGTGGAGCCGGAGCCTCCCTCGCGTTCCTCGCCTCGCTCGCCCGGCGCCCCTCGCGCGGCCCCGTGGGGGTTTTGTTAGGCACTCTCAGCGGATCAGCGCCAGCAGCACCTGGGCCAGGACGATCTTGAGGATGGTGGCCAGCGGATAGACCGTGGCGAAGCCGACGTTGGGCAGCTCGTTGCCCGTCTGGTGGTTCGCGTAGCCCAGCACCACGGGCTGGGTGTGCGTTCCGGCCACGATGCCGAACATCACGTTGAGGGGGATGCCGAAGCCCTTGTACCCGATCAGCATGGTGAGCGAATCGGCCATCAGGCAGACCAGGAAGGCCGCGCCCAGGAAGAGGGGCAATACGCCGGCGTTGCCGGCCACGATGGCCCGGAAGCCCTCGCCGGAGATCACGCCGATGCCCGCCGCGAAGAGCACCAGCCCGAACTGCCGGACCGTGTGGTTGGCGCTGTAGGGGAAGTTCCAGACCAGAGGTCCGATCCGGTGGAAGCGGCCGAGGATCAGCGCCACGGCCAGGGGCCCGCCCGCGAAGCCGAGCTTGAAGACGATGCCGTGGCCCAGGGGGATGGGCAGCTGGCCCAGGGCCAGGCCCGCCGCCAGGCCCATGGCGAAGGTGAGGAAGCTCACCTCGCTGAGGGCGCGGTAGCTGTCCCCGAAGAAGGCCTCGATGGCCTCGATGTTGTCCCGGCGGGTGGTGACACGAACCCTGTCGCCCAGCTCCAGCACCGTGTCGCCCGCCGGCACGAACCAGAGATCTCCCCGCCGCACGCGGGTGATGATGGCCTGGCGCTTGTTCACCAGATCCAGCTTGCCGAGCGGCACACCCACCACCTCCCAGTTGGAGACGAAGACGCGGGTGGCATCCAGCGCGCTCTGATCCCGGTCCAGTTCCACATAGCTGCGCTCCCCGATGAGTGCCGCCACCTGGACGAGATCGTCCGGCGCGCCCACCACGGTCACCAGGTCGTCCAGCTTCAGCCGGAAGTCAGGCCCCGGCAAGAGCAGCTCCGCGTTGCGCAGCACCCGCCCGAAGACCACCTGGAACCGGCCGGCCGCGCGGACCTCCCGCTTCGTCAGGGACTCCGCCTCGGGTCTCGTCACCCTCAGAGTCCAGACCTCCAGCTTGTGATGGCCCGTCTGGTAGTCCTTGAGGCCGTCCGCCTCCTCCTGCAGGTTCACCCGGAAGAGCCGCGGGCTCACGAGGATGACCAGCATGGGCACCAGCACTCCGATGGGGTAGGCGATGGCCGAGGCCACCGTGGGCTGGGCCAGCTCCAGGGGACCTGCGCCCATGGACTTCACGCGCTCGATGACGCCCGCCAGGGCCGGCATGTTGGTGAAGCTGCCCGTGAGCAGGCCCGCGGCGTAGCGAGCGTTGAAGCCCATCAGGCGGGCCAGGAGCACCACGAAGGCCATGGAGGCCACCATCACCAGGACGACCACGGCGTTCTTCTTCATGCCCTCGCGGCTGAAGGCGGCCCAGAAGCTGTGGGAGATGGAGAGTCCCATGGCGTAGACGAACACGGCCAGGCCCAGCTCGTAGACCAGCTTCATCTCGCGGGAGATGTCCTTCTTGAGGCCGGGATCCAGGCCGGGCGCCATCACCAGGGCGCCCAGGGCGATGCCGGCGAAGAGGATGCTGGCGATGCCGAAGGAGGCGCCGGCGATCCGGATCTTGCTGATGGGATAGCCCAGTGCCACCACGGCGAACAGCATCAGGAGCGGGTTGTGCGCGAAGAAGAAGAGAGTCTGCTCGATCATGCCCGCCCCGCTCAGGATCACCTGGGGATCATGTCAACCGCCGGATGGCCGCCGCCAGGGCCTCCACCTCGTCGGGCCGCGCGTCCGGGAGCATCGAGAAACGAAGCACCGAGCGCGCGTCGTCCGAACTATACCCCAAGGTCATGATTGCGTGACTGGGCTTCACGGCCCCGCTGTGGCAGGCGCTTCCCGTGCTCACGGCAAAGCCGGCGAGGTCCAGGGCCACCTGCAACGCCTCGCCGTTACGACCCCGGAACAGGACGCAGCTTGTATTCGGCAGACGGGGTGAGCCCTGGCCGATGATCTCGATGTCGCGATCCCAAGCGGTGATTTCCGCCTCGAAGGCATCGCGAACCGAGGCCAATGCGCCGTTCCGGGCTTGACGCTCCGTCAAGTGTCGCGCCGCCGTTGCCAGGCCCAGGATCGCCGGGAGATCCTCCGTGCCGCCCCGACGGCGCCGCTCCTGGGGGCCTTCCATGACGGGCTCCCAAGGCAGACCCGGCCGGAGCCACAGGAGGGCCGCACCCCGAGGGCCGCCCATCTTGTGGCCACTGAACACGGCGGCATCGCAGTCCGAAAGGTCCACGGGCACCTTGCCCCAGGCCTGGCAGCAATCCTTGATCCTCACGGCATCCAGCACTGACGGCATCGCGTAGAGGATGCCCGTCTCGTTGCTGGCGGCCATCTGCACCACCGTGGCGCAGTCCGCGGGGGTCTCCGGCAGCCAGGCCACCCGGGACCAGTCCCGCAGGGGGTTCAGGCAGGCGCTGTGTTCCCCCGGGAACACCGCCGCGGGCCGGTCCCCCAGAGCCGGATGAAGGCCGCGGATGAGCAGGTGAAGGGCCTCCGTGGCGCTGGCACAGAACACCAGCTCCCCCGGCGCCACCTTCAGGGCGGTCGCGAGCTCCCGGCGGGCCTCCTCGAGGCGGAACCGCGCCCGCTGACCCTCCCGGTGCGTACTGGTGGGGTTGGCCCAGTCTTCCGTCATGGCCCGCCGCACCGCCTCCACAGCCTCCGGATGGGGCGGGGTCGTGGCGTTGGCATCGAAGTAGAGCCTGGACATGACATCAATGTACCCTGGGCCCATGCCCAAATCCCTGGAAGGCAAGCTCGTCGTCGCCATCTCAAGCCGGGCCCTCTTCGACTTCGAGGAGGAGAACCGGGTGTTCGAGGAATCGGACGACCGGGCCTACATGGAGCTCCAGCTCTCACGGCTGGATGTGCCCGCCCAACCCGGCGTGGCCTACCCGCTGGTGAAGAAGCTGCTGGCCTTCAACGCCGGGAACGAGGGCCGGGTGGCCGTGGTGATCCTCTCCCGCAACGACCCCGTGAGCGGCCTGCGGGTCTTCCGCAGCGCCCAGGAGTCGAACCTCCAGCTGGAGCGCGGCGTCTTCACGCGCGGCCGGAACCCCTACCCCTACCTCACCTCGCTGGGGGCGAACCTGTTCCTCTCCGCCAAGGAGGAGGATGTCCGCGCCGCCCTCAACGCGGGCTTCGCCGCGGCGCGGGTCTATCCCGACAGCGCCCTGGCCGCGGACCGCCATCCGGAGGAGATCCGCATCGCCTTCGATGGCGACGCGGTGCTGTTCAGCGACGAGGCGGAGCGCGTCTATGCCCAAGGCGGCTTGGCCGCCTTCCAGGCCCATGAGATCGAGCGGGCGGCGGTCCCCCTGCCCCCGGGCCCCTTCAAGCCTCTCCTGGAGGCTCTGCAGCCCCTCCAGGAGGCGGCTCCGGACGCGCCCATGCGCATCCGCACCGCCCTCGTCACGGCCCGCAGCGCCCCCGCCCACGAGCGTGCCATCCGCACCCTCATGGCCTGGAACATCCAAGTGGACGAGGCCATGTTCCTGGGCGGCCTGGAGAAGGCCGACTTCCTGCGGGAGTTCGAGCCGGACTTCTTCTTCGACGACCAGACGGGCTACTGCGACACCGCCGCCAAGGTGGGGCCGACGGGGCATGTGGTGAGCGGCGTGAAGAACGAGGCCGCGAAGAACTGACGCGAGCTCAGGCGCCTTCCGCGGCCTTGGCCAGGGCCGCGTGGAACTCGGCCTTGCCCATGAGCTTCCGGACAGCGCCCGGCAGGGCCTGCTCATAGGCCTGCTTCACGTTGCCTCCTCCGAACACGCCGGCAGCGTGCTTGAAGGAGTCCATGACCGTGTCGGTGTACACCTCCCGGCCCTGAGCGTCCCGGATGCGCACCAGGAAGCTCACCTCGGCCAGGCTGTCGCCGGAGAAGAACCCTGAGTTGTAGCGGTGGATGAAGGTCAGCAGTTCGATCTGAAGGGGCACCTTCCCGCCTTCAAGGTCGTATCCGCGGGCCCGCAACTCCATCTCGACCGCCCGCTTCAGCAGCGGGAGCACATCCTCATCATTGAAGATGGGGGCGGTCTCCGCGCCGAAGGCGTTGATCTTCTTGGCCACCTCCCGCGTCGGGTTGGGCCGCAGGTCCTTGACCTCCACCTTGACCTTGATCGCCTCGGCGCCCTTCACCTTCTCGACCGAGACAGGTCCCGGGTAGGCGATGTGGATGGTCTCCGTGGTGAAGGCACAGCCCAGGCCCATCGCCAGGCAGACCCCCGCGCCAGTGCTTCTGAGGAACAGGCGTGCATCCATGGCTCCTCCTGGTATAAAACTGACTTCATTTTACACCTTGTCGTCAAATACGCGGGCCGCTGTGCGCTTCAAACCCGCGCCACTGCTAGACTCGGACCATCCGGAGGATCCATGTCCCGCAAGCTGGTGGAGTGCGTACCGAATATCTCGGAAGGCCGGGATGCCGCGAAGATCAAGCAGGTGGTGGATGCCATCGCCGCGGTGCCCGGCGTGCGGGTGCTGGACGTGGACCCGGGCGCGGACACCAACCGCACGGTCATCACTTTCGTAGGCGAGCCCGACGCCGTGCTGGCGGGCGCCTTCGCGTGCATCGCCGAAGCCGCCAAAGCCATCGACATGCGCCAGCACCACGGGGCCCACCCCCGCATGGGCGCCACGGACGTGGTGCCCTTCGTCCCCGTGGAGGGCGTGACCATGGAGGACTGCGCCGAGCTGGCGCGGCGGCTGGGGAAAAACGTGGCCGCCGAGCTGGCCATCCCTGTCTACCTCTACGAGTCCGCCGCCTCGCGGCCCGAGCGCCGCAACCTGGCCGAGGTGCGCCGGGGCGAGTACGAGGGCCTGGAGAAGAAGCTGCGGGATCCCCAGTGGGCGCCGGACTTCGCCGCCCCCTACAACCCTGGCGCTGGCGCCACCATCATCGGCGCCCGGGAGTTCCTGGTGGCCTACAACGTGACGCTGAACAGCGCCGACAAGGCCCATGCGACGGACATCGCCTTCGAGCTGCGCGAGAAGGGCCGCGTGGCCCGCCGTGGCCGAGTGAAGCCCTACTACCAGGCCGGCGAGCTGATCTACTACGCCGAAGGATCCTTCCCCTGCGGCAACTGCGACTTCACCGGTGCCACGTGGCAGGAAGTGGTGGACCACTGCGCCTCCGCCCACGGCTACGACCTGCCCACCCTCATGCGCTTGAACGATGTGGATCCAGCGAACCCCGTGGGCCAGAAGGTCCGCCGCCGGGGCCTCTACGACCACTGCAAGGCCATCGGCTGGTACGTGGACACCTACCGCCGCGCCCAGATCAGCATCAACCTCACGGACTACAAGCAGACGGCTCCCCACACGGTGCTGGAGGCGGCCCGCCGCCTCGCCGGCGAGCGGGGCCTGGTGGTCACCGGCAGCGAGATCGTGGGCCTGGTGCCCTTCCAGTGCCTGCTGGCCTCGGGCCGGCACTACCTGAAGGCCATGGGCAAGTCCACGGGCGTGCCCGTCCAGGACATCCTCCAGACCGCCGTCTTCTCCATGGGCCTCGGCGATGTGGCTCCCTTCGAGGTGGAAAAGAAGGTGCTGGGCCTGCCCACCTACGATGCGAAGGCCCTCGTCGCCATGCCCGTCCACGCCTTCACGGACGAGGTCAGCCGCGACACCCCGGCCCCGGGAGGCGGTTCCATCGCGGCCCTGGCCGGCAGCCTGGGCGCGGCCCTGGCCAGCATGGTGGCCAATCTCGCCCAGGGCGGAGCGGACGCCGGGAAGGACGCCAAGCTCATCGTCCTCGCCGAGAAGGCCCAGAGCCTCAAGGACCGCCTCATGGTGGCCGTGGACGCAGACACCAACGCCTTCAACGCCTTCATGGATGCGCGCCGCCTGCCGGACGCCACGCCCGAGCAGAAGGCCGCCCGGCACGAGGCCATGCAGGCCGGGCTCAAGGTGGCCATCGACGTGCCCCTGGACACCGCGAAGACCAGCCTCGAGGCCCTGGAGCTGGCCGGTGAGGCCGCGCGCCTGGGCAAGGTGGCCTCCATCACGGACGCGGCCGTGGGCGCCCAGATGGCCCATGCGGGCGTGCGCGGCGGCATCTGGAATGTCGTGATCAACCTCAAGGACATCACGGACACCGCCTATGTGGCCAACATGCAGGCCCAGTGCACGGATCTGCTCGCACGGTCCACGGAGAAGCTGGCCGAGGTCACCGCCTACGTGGATCAGAAGCTGCTGGACCGGCTGCAGAAGGCCAAGAAGTAGCCTGACCCGCCCTTGAAGGCCCTGTCGGATCCACGCAAACGCCTCCTTCACGGCCTTTCCTCCGCCGACCGCCTCTCCTGGAGTGATCAAGCATGAAGTTCATCATCGTGGGCGGAACCTCGGGAATCGGCCTGGCCACGGCCAGGATGGCCGTGGAAGCCGGTCATTCGGTGGTCGCGGCGGGCCGCGATCCCGAAAAATTCGCCGCGGCCCAGTCCATCGGGGCCAGCACGGCGCAGCTCGATGCCGGCGATCCGGCGGCATGCAGCCGCCTGTTCTCGGCAGCGGGGCCCTTCGACCACCTGGTGCTCTGCCCTTCGGGCTCGGCCGGGGCCGGTCCCTTCCGCAACCTGGCCCTTGATGACCTCCGGAAAGGCTTCGAGGGCAAGTTCTGGCCGCAATTGACCTGCGCACAGGCCGCGCTGCAGACGCTGAAAGCCGGAGGATCGATCACCTTCGTCGGCGCCATCTCCTCGCGCGCGCAGAAACCTGGGACCTCTGGGCTCGCCGCCATCAACGCGGCCCTGGAGGCGATGGTCCCCATCCTGGCTTCGGAGCTCCGGCCCACGCGGGTGAATGCGATCGTCCCCGGAGTGGTCGACACGCCATGGTGGTCGCGCGTCTCCGAGGCGGCCCGAAAGGACCTGTTCGAACAGCTCGCCCGCGAGGTCGCCGTGGGCCGAATCGGAACCCCGGAGGATCTGGCCAGCGGAATCCTGTTCCTGGCAGCCAACACTTTCGTCACCGGCACCATCCTCGATTGCGATGGTGGATGGAAGCTGAAGAACGCCTGACCCCCGGGCAGCACCCTGCGGCCCGCCTCCGGTTCAGTCCGCCATCCAGAAGAACAGCGCCGTCATGCGCTTGGTGGCGAGGTCGTGGCCGAAGTAGCCGCTGGCGGAGTGCACCAGGTCGGCCCGGTAGAGCAGCAGGCGGTTGAAGGCGTTCGGCACCGAGACATCGGGGTGCCAGGCCTGAAGGGGCAGTCCGGTCACACCCAGGGCCTCTCGCAGGTTGGCATGCGGCGGCGGGCAGAGGTTCCCGCCCAGGGCGCCGTTGGGATAGCGCAGCCGGAAGAAGGTCGTGCCCGCGGCCGCCGGCGCCTTTGGCGTCAGGTAGATCACGGCGGCGTAGCGGCAGAGCCGCCGGGAGTCCGTATGGGGCCGGGGGCCGGATTCCCGGGCACCCACCACCTGCACCACGTTGTGGTTGAGGAAAGCGCCATCCGGCGCGGTCTCCGACCACAGGCGCCGAGCGCCGGTCAGCTCGCGGACCTTGGCTTCGACCAGGGCCAGTTCCTCCGGCGCCAGGGCGTCCCGCGAGCGCATGCCCGGCCAGGTTTCCTGGGTGTACGGGAAGCCCATCTCCCAGGCTTCCAGGGCCCGGAAGCGCTCCACCAGGGCCATGGGATCCGGCAGGATGCCGTCCACGATCCAGTAGTCCCGCCCTTCGCTGGGCTTGCGGTACGGAAGCCGCGGCGGGGCCGGAGGGGGCATGGTCATGGATCTCGCTCCAGTGCGGAAAGCCCACAGCCTACCCTGACCACGAAAAAAGGGGGGCTTTCACCCCCCCCACTCCCCCCCCCCGGGGAGAGTTTCTAGGAACCCCTGCTGCCAACCCCTGCGTGCGGCGCTTCCTACCCTACGGCCATAGAGTGGCGCAACTTGAGTAAAGGTGTCAGAAAAAAACGTGTTGCCATTTGCAATATTTAATCCCTATCCCAACACCTTTTCTGGGCTTAGCGATACCAAGGCATCATGGAATTCCGGCGAGTCCGGAGGGGCGGACCACCACATGGGGCTCAACCAGGGTTACATCCACCGGGAGCAGTCGGGCGCCGCGGCAGCCGGACAGACCTTGCTGGCCCACTTGGCCGCTCGGCACCCCTTGGCTGGCCCGGACCTGTGGCGGACCCGGATCCTGGAGGGCCTGGTGCGCCTTGATGGGGCCCCGGCCCTTCCCGATGCGGTCCTCCGGGCCGGCCAATGGATCACCTGGGCCCGCCCCCCCTGGGTGGAGCCCGAGGTTCCCCTCGCCACGGCGGTGCTCTACGAGGATGAAGACCTGCTCGCCGTGGCCAAACCCAGCGCGCTGCCCACCTTGCCCGGGGGCGGCGAATTCCTGGAGCACACCCTCCTGGCCCTGGTGCGCCGCCGGGCCCCAGAGGCCAGCCCCATGCACCGGCTCGGCCGGGGCACCTCGGGGCTGGTGCTCTTCGCGCGCACCGCAGCCGCCCGTGGCCCGCTACAGGCGGCCTTCCAGGATGAACAGACGCGCAAGGTCTACCGGGCCCTCTGCCAGGGCCACCCCGCGCAGGACGCCTTCGAGATCACCACGCCCATCGGGGCGGTGCCCTACGGCCCCCTGGGCACCCTCCATGCCGCCACTCCAGAGGGACGCCCCTCTCTGAGCCGGGTTGCCGTCCTGGAACGGCGGGCCGATGCGGCCCTCCTGGACGTGGAGATCCTCACGGGCCGTCCGCACCAGATCCGCATCCACATGGCTTCCGCCGGCCATCCCCTGGTGGGTGACCCGCTCTACGGCCCCGGCGGAGGCCCGCTCCCGGACACCGAGGCCCTGCCCGGCGACCCGGGCTACCTGCTGCACGCCCACCGGCTGGAGCTGAGCCACCCCCGCACCGGCGCCCGGCTCACCCTCGAGTGCCAGCCGCCGCCCTTGCTGCGGACTTTGGAGAAAGACAACCACCCTCGCTGAGAGCGCAGAGGCAACAGAGGGCCGCGGAGGAAGAAAAGGGGCTGGGGTTACTCCGCGACCCTCAGCCTTCTCAGCGGCCTCTGCGTGAGTTTTCCTGATCGCTCAGTTGTGCACGCCCGGCGCCTCGCGGCCGGTGCGCTCCACGTACTCGGCGTAGGTGCCCGGGAACAGCAGGGGGGCCTCGTGCTCCTCCCCCGCGAGCTCCAGGACGCGGTTGGCCAGGCCCCGCAGGAAGGTACGGTCGTGGGAGACGAAGAGCATGGTGCCCTCGAAGTCCTTCAGGGCCTCGATGAGCATCTCCTTGGTGGCCAGGTCCAGGTGGTTGGTGGGCTCGTCCAGCACCAGGAAATTCGGCGGGTTGAAGAGCATGCGGGCCATCACCAGCCGCGACTTCTCGCCGCCGGAGAGCGCGCGGATGCGCTTGTCCACGTCGTCACCGGAGAACTGGAAGGCACCCAGCAGGTTGCGCAGCACGCCGAGGCCCTCCATGGGAAAGTCCTTCTGCATCTGCTCGAGCACGGTGAGCTCCGGGTCCAGCAGGTCCAGGGCCTGCTGGGAGAAATAGCCCAGGCTGAGGCTGGCCCCTAGCTTCACGATGCCCGTGTCCGGCTGGAGGGCCCCCGCCACCATCTTCAGCAGGGTGGACTTGCCGGCGCCATTCCGGCCCATGACGCACCAGCGCTCGCCGCGCCGGATGTGGAGGGCGAACTGGTCGTAAAGCTTCTTCGGGCCGTAGGCCTTGCAGACACCCTCCAGCATGGCCACGTCGTCGCCGGAGCGGCCGGGGATGCGGAAGTCCCACTTCACGACGCGGCGCCGCTTGGGCGGCTCCACGCGCTCGATCTTGTCCAGGGCCTTGATGCGGCTCTGCACCTGGGCCGCCTTGGCGGCGTGGGCGCTGAACCGCTCGATGAAGCGCTGCTCCTTGGCCAGCTTGGCCTGCTGGCGGGCGTAGGCGGCCTCCTGGTTGGCTTCGCGCTGCTCCCGCTCCCGCACGTAGAAGTCGTAGTCGCCGGAGTAGGTGACGATGTCGCCGCCGTCGATCTCCAGCACCTTGGTCACCACCCGGTTCATGAAGTCGCGGTCGTGGCTGGTCATCAGCAGCGTGGCCGGCACGGACTTCAGGAAGGACTCCAGCCAGAGGATGGACTCGATGTCCAGGTGGTTGGTGGGCTCGTCCATGAGCAGGACATCGAAGTTCCCCAGCAGCACCTTGGCCATGGACACGCGCATCTTCCAGCCGCCGGACAGGGCGCCCACATCACCATCAATCTGCTCGTCCTCGAAGCCGAGGCCATGCAGGCAGGCCCGGGCCCGGGCCTCCAGCTCGTAGCCGCCCAGGTGCTGGTACTCCTCCTGGACGTGGCCGAACCGCTCCAGCACCGCCTCGAAATCCGGCGTATCCGGGTTCGACATGGCGTGCTCGAGATCCAGCAGCTCGTGGTGCAGGTCGCCCAGGCGGCCGCTGCCCGCGATGGCCTCGTCCAGGACGGGACGGCCCGCCATCTCGTCCACTTCCTGCCGGAAGTAGCCCAGGGTGAGTTTCTTCGGCAGGGTCACGGAGCCTTCATCCGGAGATTCTTCGCCCATGATCATGCGGAACAACGTGGACTTGCCCGCCCCGTTGGGCCCCACCAGGCCCACCTTCTCGCCGGGGTTGAGCTGGAAATCCGCCTCGATGAAGAGGACCTGTTTGCCGTACTGCTTGCTCACGCTGGAGAACGAGATCATGGGAATCCGATGCGCAGAATGGGTCGCCCGGCAGGCCTGGGCGGCGGCAAATCCAGAGACAGGGGATCGAGGTCGCGGAAAGCAGGATCCTCAAGCCTACGGTGCCTCCAGGGTACCACAGGGGCCCCGCCGCGCTTGGAGGCCAGGCAGGCCTCAGGCTGAAGCGCCCGCCCGCGGACCGTGCATCAGCTCGACCACCGCCTGGTTCATCCGGAGCCGCGTCTCGTGACGCTCGAAGGCGCGGGTGAGGTAGCGGGCCCGGACTTCCATGCCGTTGGGGCCCGGCACCACCTGGACGCCCGGGATGGCCGAGAAGGCCTTCACCTTGTAGCGGGCGGCGGTCTGCTGCCATTCCGCCTCGGCGATCTTGGCGTTGGCTGAGGTCTGCTGCTCCACCAGCTTCTGAACGCCATCGATGACCAGGTAGGGATCCTGTCCCGCCGGGACGACGACGTTGAGCTCGTCCCACATCCACTTGCCCGAGGTGGAGAAATTGAAGAAGTGGCCCTCGATGGCGAAGTTGTTCACGAAGGCCACCCGGCGGCCCGTGGGATGGCCCGCGTCGCTCCAGCTGCCCGTTTCCAGGATCACCGTGCGGAGCAGGCCGATCTCGACCACCTCGCCGCCCACGCCCCGGATCTCCACCCAGTCGCCCAGGCGGATGCCGTTCTTCCCCATGAGGATGAACCAGCCGAAGAAGGCCACGATGAAGTCCTTGAGGGCCACGGTGAGGCCGGCGCCGGCGAGGCCGAAGACGGTGGTGGCCTGGGCCGGCATGCCCACGACCATGAACCCGATGGTGAGCACGGCCACCACCCGGATGATCACCTTCAGCACGGACTTCGAGGCGCCCACGGAGGCCCGTTCCACGGCGGCGGGGCGCCGGTGCAGCCAGTCGATGAGCAGGCCGAGCAGGTAGGCGGCGACCACCACGCCGAGGATGGCCAGCCCCTGGGACAGCAGCTTGTGCAGGGCGACGTTGCGGTAGCCATCGGCCAGGCCGAGCCACGTTCCGTAGGTTTCCGCCAGGCCCTGCTGATCCTGGATCCGCTTGGCCATGGTGGCCAGCCTCCGCTGCACATCCCCGAACTGCTTCAGGGAGGACACGGCGGCCTTGGCCTCCTCCCGGCCCAGTCCATGGCTCGAGGCGCCCCTCATGAGGGTCGAGGCCGCGCTGCGGGCCGCCTCACGGTCCTCCTGCTCCTTCTTCGCCTGGGCCTCGACTTCGGCCCGGCGCTTGGCCATGGCCTGCTCCTTGACCTGGGCCTCGGCCCGGGCCTTCTCCAACCGCGCGCACTTGTCCCGCTGGATGCGCCATTCCAGCACCCGGCCAACGAGGCTGCCGGGCTGGAAGGCGCTGGGGGGCTTGGCCGCCGCCATGATCTGGGAGGATTCCCGGTCGGCGGCCTCGTGAGCCTCCTTCAGCCGCCGGATCTTGGCCTGGGGATCCCCGCCAGCCTGCGCCAGGTCGTTCGAGGCCGTCTCGAGTTCATCCTTGTCCAGCTCCAGCTGGGCCTTGGTGAGGTCGATCTGGTCTTCCAGCGCATCCTTCTTGGATTCCGGGGCCGCACCGAGCAGCCGGCCCAGGCGGGCCAGCTGCTGCTCCCCGGCCTCCACAGCGGCCTGGGCCTTGGCTTTGGCTTCCGAAAGTTCCTTGATCTCCGGCGTGTTCGGCACAGAGGCGGTGGCCGCCGTCCGGAGCGCATACGAGAAGGCGAGGTCCACCGAGTGGTTGCCCAGGCGCTCCGCCTGGACCGCCAGCTGCTTTTCCTCGAAGGTCGTGGCCAAGGGCACCAGGCTCCGCGCGGTGAGCAGCGGCGACTGGTCCACCAGGCGCTGCTGCACGGGCGCGCCCCGGCGGCCCCGCTTCTGCGGCTGGACCGGCGCCTCCTGGCCTTGGGGTTGCGGCACATCCCGGGTCCACATCCAGCCGGCCACGGTGCCGGCCGTCAAAGCCAACAGGATGGCGCCAGGGAGCAGGGTGCGGATCTTCATCCCATCCAGACAATCACGAACCGGGCCGGAACGCAAAAACCCCGGAGTTTGGCTCCGGGGTTTTCATATTCCGGAGCGATGAGGCACCGGAAAAGGGATCATCAGCCCTTCTTGGGAGCGGCATCCTTCTTCTTGCAGCACTCGGTGCAATCCTTGCAAGAGGCAGCCTTGTTCTTTTCGCAGCAGGCCATCCCGCAGCCCTTCTTGGGCTCGGGCTTCTTCTCCTCGGCGGCGTAGCCCGCCAGGGCGAAAGAGCTCATCAGGACCAGCGCCAGCATCTTCTTCATGGGATTCTCCGTCTGCGTGGGACACGGCCCCACCGGAGCAACATAGCCGCACCCGGGGCTTTGTCCAAATGAATTGGGATCAGTGCCCGAACAGGTTCTTCAGCACCATGGCGGCCATGGCCGGATTGGCCCCCAGCCGGCGCTTCATGTAGGCCACGGCGTACTTCCAGTCCTCGGCGAAGGGGACGTAGAGGCGCATGACCTGGCCGCGCTTGACGATCTCCTGCTGGATCTCCGCGCGGGGAACGCCCATCAGCATCTGGAACTCGTAGGCGTCCTTCGCCACGCCGCGCTTGTCCAGGGATTCGATGCAGCGCCGGATGAGGGGCTCGTCGTGGGTGGCGATCTCGGGGTAGTGCCCGTGGTCCAGCAGCAGGTGCACGTACTCGAACAGCTTCTCCTTCATGTCCCGCTTGTCCTGCAGGGCGACCTCCGCGGGCTCCCGGTAGATGCCGATGCAGATGCGGACCTTGCAGGGCTTGAGGTGGAGGGCCTTGATGTCCTCGCCGGTGCGGAACAGGCGGCTCTGCAGCACGATCCCGAAGTTGTCGAACTCGTTCCGGATGGCCTTGAACATGCGCAGGGTGACATCCGTGAAGTGCCGGTCCTCCATGTCCAGCGTGATGTGGACGCCATGCACGGCCGCGGCGGCCACGATGCGGCGGAGGTTCTCCTGGCAGTAGGCCTCGCTCTCGTTGATGCCGAGCTGCGTGGGCTTGAGGCTGATGCTGGCGTTGCGGCGGTCCTTCACCGCCTCGATCATCCGGAAGTACACCTGGACCGTGGCTTCCACGTCCTCCCGCTTGAACACCTCCTCGCCCAGCAGATCCAGGGTCGAGTAGAGCCCACCCTTGGTGTGGATCTCGTCGACCTTGGCGATGCCGCTGGCGATGCCCTTGCCCGCGCAGTACGGCGCGGCGAAGGTGCGGACGAGCGCGTCCGGCATGAGGTCCAGAACGATGCGTTTCAGATCCACGGTGTTCCTCCCGTCATTCCTGCGTTTCCCGGTCCTTCGACACGACCGGACAGCCCTACAAATATACCGGCCTCCGTCCACCGCATGGCGCCGCGCGCCGCGAGATGTGATCGGAGAGACAGCGCGAAAAAGCCCGCGGACTTTGGATCCGCGGGCTTCTGGTCTGGTGGTCCCTCCCGGACTCGAACCGGGGACCCTCTGATTAAGAGTCAGATGCTCTAACCAACTGAGCTAAGGGACCACGAGCAAAAGAGAGTCTACCAGGATGGGAACGGAACGCAAGCGCTCGTTCCCCGCCCCATTCCTAGAGGCCGGGCATCTTCATGGCCTGGCGGACCTCCACCATGGTCCCGGCGGCCACGGCGCGGGCCCGGGCGCTGCCGTCCTGGAGCACGGCCTCCAGGTCCGCAGGGTGCGCCAGGGACGCTTCGATCTTCTCCCGCAGGGGCTCGATGCGCTGGATCATCGCCTCGGCCACCCGCTTCTTGCAGTCGAAGCAGCCGATGCCCGCCCGGCGGCACTCGGTGTTCACCATCTGCACGGTGGCGTCGTCGCTGAAGAGCTTGTGGAAGTCGAAGACGGGGCAGATGTCCGGGTTGCCCGGATCGGTCTTGCGCACGCGGGCGGGATCCGAGGCCATCTGCCGCGTGCACTTCTCCAGGATCGTGGCGTTGCTGTCTCGAAGGTAGATGCAGTTCCCGTAGCTCTTGGACATCTTGCGCCCGTCGAGGCCGGGCACCTTGGGCGTCGGGGTGAGCACCGCCTCGGGCTCGGGGAAGACCTCCTCCTTGTAGAGGAAGTTGAAGCGGCGGAGCACCTCGCGGGCCAGCTCGATGTGGAAGAGCTGGTCCTCGCCCACGGGCACCTTGTGGGCCTTGTAGAGGATGATGTCCGCGGTCATCAGCAGGGGGTAGCCCAGGAAGCCGTAGCTGCCGAGGTCCGCCACGGCGTTCTGCAGCTTCTCCTTGTAGGTCGGCACCCGCTCCAGCCAGGAGAGCGGTGTCACCATGGACAGCAGCAGGTGCAGCTCCGCATGCTCCTTCACCAGGCTCTGCACGAAGATCGTCGCCTTCTGCGGATCGAGGCCCGCCGCCAGGTAGGTGGCCGTGAGCTCCAGCGTGGCAGGCCAGATCTCCTCGACGGCCTCGTACTTCGAGGTCAGCGCATGCCAGTCCGCGATCATGTAGAAGGCCTCGCCCTGGCCCTGGAGCCGCGTGAAGTTGTCCAGGGCTCCCACCAGGTGGCCGATGTGCTGGGAGCCCGAGGGCTGGATGCCGGAAAGGATGCGTTGCATGACTGCTCCGAGGGTGCGCGTGGATCAGAAGTGGAGGACGAGGCGGGCGACAAGCTCGATGCCGTAGAACACCAGCCCGAACACGGGGCCCAGGACGTAGCCCAGGAGGCCCGTGAGGGCCAGCACGATGAGGATGCCGCCCATCCAGGGCTGGACCCGGTCGAACTTCGGCAGCCAGCGCCAGGGCAGGAAGCCCCGCAGGATGCCCGCCCCGTCCAGCGGTCCCATGGGCAGCAGGTTGAAGAGGGCCAGGCCGATGTTGATGAGCACCAGGCGGCCGAGCAGGGCCAGGAAGAGCGTGGCGGTCGTACCCAGCTGGAGCACCTGGAGGCTCTCCACCTTCGCGGCCAGGAGGGCCCGGGCGAACACCCGGAATTCCTGCTCGGGGACCGGCACCACCGCCTTCACCGCCAGGAACATGATTCCCAGGAAGACCACGGCCTGGACCAGGTTGGAGGCCGGGCCGGCGCTGGCCACGAAGGCATAGCCCACCCGCTGGGTGAACCGGCGGGTCAGCTTGCGGGGATCCACGGGCACGGGCTTGGCCCAGCCGATGAAGGGGAAGCCGGTGGCCATGCCCAGCAGGGGGAACACGAAGGTGCCCAGCAGGTCCATGTGGGCGAGGGGGTTCAGGGTCATCCGGCCCAGCCGCGCTGCCGTGTCGTCCTCCAGCAGGTAGGCCGCCGTGGCATGGCTGGCTTCGTGCACGCTCAGGCTGAAGAGGAGGGCCACATAGCTGACGAGGATGGTGGGGATGGAAAGGCTGTCGAACACCTGGGCTCCGGCAATCCCTCAGTGTACAGGCTGGACGCCGTGCCCTGGGGCCCGAGACGACCCTGCAGCGACGCGACGGCTTTCGGGACCGTTCAGAGCCCCAGGGACTCGAGGGCCGGCCCCAGGCTCCCGGCCGGGACGTCCAGACCGAGCCTGAGCAGGAACTCCGTGTTCCCCTCGCCGCCCTTGATGGGGCTCTCGGCCAGGTCCAGGGGATGCAGCTCCGTGCCCTCGAAGAAGGCCCAGGTCTCCATCAGCACCCGCCGGTGGACGGCGGAGTCGCGGACGATGCCGCCCGCCCCCACGTCCTCCCGGCCCGCCTCGAACTGCGGCTTCACCAGCAGCACCGCCTCGGCGCTGGGTTCCAGGCTCGGCAGCACGGGCGGGATGGCCAGCCGCAGGGAGATGAAGCTCAGGTCGGCCACCAGGAGGCTGCAGCGCTCGGGGATGGCGGCCGGGTCCCAGGTGCGGAGGTTCACCTGCTCCATGGAGACCACCCGCGGATCGCTCCGCAGCTTCCAGTGGAGCTGGTTGGTGCCCACGTCCACCGCGTAGACCTTCGCCGCCCCACGCTGGAGCAGGCAGTCGGTGAAGCCGCCCGTGCTGGCCCCGGCATCGAAGCAGATCCGGCCCGTGGGATCGATGCCCCAGCGGTCCAGGGCCCCAGCCAGCTTGAGCCCGCCCCGGCTCACGAAGGGGAGCGCCTCACCCCGCAGCCGGATGGCGGCCGCCTCGTCCACGGCCGTGCCCGCCTTGGTGACGGGCCGGTCCGCCACCAGCACGTCGCCCGCCAGGATGCGCGCCTGGGCCTTGGCGCGGGTCTCGCACAGGCCGCGCTGCACGAGGAGCTGGTCCAGCCGGACCTTAGCCACGAGTCGCCTTCTTCTGCCGGGCCAGCTCCTTGCGGTAGGTCCCCACGTTCCGGTTGTGGTCGCGGAGGTTCGCCGCGAAGCTGTGGCCGCCCCTGCCCGTGGCCACGAAGTAGAGGTCCTTGCCGGAGAGCGGCTCCTTCGCCGCCGCGATGGCCGAGGGGCTGGGAACGGCGATGGGCGTCGGCGGCAGGCCCTTCACGGTGTAGGTGTTGAAACGGCTGGGCCGCCGGATGTCTTCCGGCGTGGGCGCTGTGAAGCGCAGGTCGCCGGTGACCCAGCGGGCATAGAGGCTGGTGGGGTCGCACTGGAGGCGCATGCCGATCTTCAGCCGCTTCAGGTACACGCCCGCCACCCGGGGTTGCTCCTCCGGCAGCTTCGTCTCCTTCTCCACCAGGCTCGCCAGGATCAGGGTCTCGTAGGGCGGCAGCGGCCCCCCCTCGAGCTTGGGCCGTACGTGGTTCCGGAATGCCTCCACCAGCATGAGCATGATCTCCTCGGGCTCCATGGCGTGGTGCAGCTTGTAGGTGGCCGGCGCCACGAGGCCTTCCAGGCTTTCCGCATCCTCGAATCCGGCGGTGCGGGCGAGGCGGGGGCTCTTCCACAGGGTCCAGAAGACGTCCTCCGGCACGAAGTCCTTGAGGCGCTTCTGCACGGCCCATGCGTGGGCCCCCTCGGGGATGGACACCGGGGTGAAGTGGATCTCCGCCCGGCGCAGCTTCCCCGTGACGTCCGACAGGCTGGCCCGGGGCTCGAAGGTGTACTCGCCACGGATGAGCTGGAGCTTACGGGCCCGGGCCCAGAGCTTGAAGAGCGAGGCGGACCGGATCACCCCGTCCCGCTCCAGCTGGTCGGCGATCTGGTTGATGCTGGCGCCCTTCTTCACCAGGACCGTGGCCTCCTGCCGGAGCGGGCCGCGTCCTTTCCAGGCCCACCAGCCGCCCGCCACCGGAGCCACAGCCAGGATGAGGATGGCCAGAAAGAGCCTGAGGGACATGGAAGATCGCGCCATGCCTCCAGAATGCCGTGATAGCGTGGATCCATCCACCCAAGGAACCCAATGAGCGCCCCCGGCTACCGCCGTCACGTCGGATTGTTCTCGGCCACCATGCTCATCGCCGGCTCGATGATCGGCTCGGGCGTGTTCATCGTCGCCGCCGACATGGTGCGGACGGGGGGCTCGGGAGGCTTCCTGCTGGCAGCCTGGGGCCTCACGGCAGTGCTCACGCTCTTCGCGGCCCTCAGCTACGGCGAGCTGGCGGGGATGTTCCCCCAGGCCGGCGGCCAGTACACCTACCTCCGGGAGACCTACGGCCCGGCCGTGGGCTTCCTGTACGGCTGGACCTTCTTCGTGGTCATCGAGTGCGGCACCATCGCCGCCGTGGCCGTGGGCTTCGGGAAGTACCTGGGCAGCTTCCTGCCGGCGGTCACGGATTCGGCCTGGATGGGGCCCCACCTCGACGTGCCGCTCATGAAGGTCACCCATGCCATCGCCGTGGGACCCTACCACCTGGGGCTCACGCCCTCCCGCCTGTCCGGCATCGCCGTGGTGGTGCTGCTGAGCGCGGTGAACCTCTACGGGGTGAAGCTGGGCTCCCGCATCCAGGACCTCTTCACCGTGGCCAAGATCGGCGGCCTCGCGGCCCTGGTACTGCTGGGCCTGCTGCTGAAACCCGCCGCGGCCCCTTCCCAGGCCCCCTTCATCGCCGGAGACAGCGCCGCCCTGCCCTTCCTCACGGCCCTGCTGGTGGTGCAGACCGGCAGCCTCTTCTCCGCGGACGCCTGGAACGCCATCACCTTCATCGCTGGGGAGGTGAAGGAACCGAGGCGGACCATCCCCTACGCCCTGCTC
Source organism: Geothrix terrae (assembly GCF_022808775.1). Lineage (GTDB taxonomy): Bacteria > Acidobacteriota > Holophagae > Holophagales > Holophagaceae > Geothrix > Geothrix terrae. Next base: position 175,314 of record NZ_JAKZLA010000006.1, on the reverse strand, counting down.
GTGGGGACCACGCTGGTCTGCGGCCTCTACATCCTGGCGAATGCGGCCTACCTGCGGGTGCTTGGCCCGTCCGGCATCGCCCACGCCCCCCAGGACCGCGTGGGCAGCGCGGCCCTCCAGGCCCTGCTGGGTGGCGGCGGCGGGCTCATCATGGCCGGCAGCATCCTGATCTCGATGTTCGGCTGCCTCAATGGGCTCATCCTCTCCGGCGCGCGCGTCTACCAGCGCATGGCGGAGGACGGCCTGTTCTACCCGAAGGCGGCCACCCTCAACGAGCACGGTGTCCCGGGCTTCGGCCTGTGGATCCAGGCGCTCTGGACCTGCGGGCTCACCCTCACGGGCACCTACGGCCAGCTGCTGGACTTCGTGATGCTGCCCACGATCCTCTTCTACGTCCTGGCCGTGGGCGGGATCTTCCTCCTCCGCTGGCGACGGCCCGACCTCGAGCGCCCGGTGAAGGTCTGGGGCTACCCCTTCGTTCCGGGGCTGTACCTCTTCGGCGCCATCGCCATCATCGGCGCCCTGTTTATCCATCGTCCCAGCTATTCCTGGCCGGGCTTGGCCCTGGTAGCCCTGGGCTGGCCGGTCTACCTCGCCGTGAAGCCCCGCGCCGCGGCCCCTGAAGGGAGTCTCCCATGACCCACGTCGTCGTTCTTGGAGCCGGCCGTGTCGGCGGCGCCATGGCCAAGGACCTGGCCCCGGATTTCAAGGTGACCGTCGCCGACCGGTCCGAATCCGCCCTGGCCCGCATGCGCGGGGCGGGCCTGGCCACGCGGCCCGCGGACCTGGCCGCGCCGGCCGGCGTGAAGGCCGCCGTGGCGGACGCGGACCTGGTGGTGGGTGCCGTGCCCGGCTTCATGGGCTTCGCCACGGCCAGGGCCGTCCTGGAGGCCGGCAAGCCCCTGGTGGACATCTCCTTCTTCGACGAGGACTGCTTCGAGTTGGACGCCCTGGCCAAGGCCCAGGGCCTCACCGCCATCGTGGACTGCGGCGTGGCGCCCGGCTGCGGGAACATCATCCTCGGCGACACCGCCCGGCAGTGGGACCACGTGGACGCCTTCGAGTGCCTGGTGGGTGGCCTGCCCGCGGTGCGGACCTGGCCCTACGAGTACAAAGCGGGCTTCAGTCCCATCGATGTCATCGAGGAGTACACCCGGCCCGCCCGCTATGTGAAGGATGGCCGCACGGTCACGCTGCCCGCCCTGTCCGAACCCGAACTCCTGGACTTCGAGGGGCTGGGAACCTTGGAGTCCTTCAACACCGACGGGCTCCGCAGCCTCATCCGGAGCTTCCCGCAGGTGCCGGACATGAAGGAGAAGACGCTCCGCTACCCCGGTCACATCGAGAAGATGCGGATGCTGCGGGAATCCGGCTTCTTCCGGAAGGAGAAGCTCCAGGTGGCCGGTGTCGAGATCAGCCCGCTGGACCTCACCACCGCCCTGCTCTTCCCCATGTGGTTCATGGAGGAGGGCGACGAGGACTTCACGGTCATGCGGGTCACCGTGTCCGGCCTCAAGGACGGCCAGCGCATGCGCCGGGAGTTGAACCTCCTCGATCGCTACGATCCCGCCACGAAGACCACCTCCATGGCCCGGACCACCGGCTACACCTGCACCGCCGCCGTACGGCTCCTCGCCAGGGGCGGCTTCGTCCATCCGGGCATCAACCCACCGGAGTTCCTCGGCCAGGAGCCCGGGGCCTGGGACTTCATCCGAGCCGAACTGGCGAAGCGGGGCGTGGTGTTCACCGAGGGCTGATCAGCCGTTCAGCTCCCGGTGGCGCACCGTGAGGGCGGCCACGTCGTTCCGTAGCCGGTGGGCGAGCAGCTCCACCAGGGCCACGGAGCGGTGCTGGCCGCCGGTGCAGCCGATGGCGAGGGTGTGGTAGGCGCGGCCTTCCTGGCGCACCAGGGGCATGGACCAGCGCAGCCAGGACTCCGCCCGCTCCAGGAACTCGCGGAAGTCCGGGGACTCCAACAGGTACTCCTGCACGGCGGAATCGCACCCCGTGAGCGGCTTGAGGGCCTCGACGTAGTAGGGATTGGGCAGGAAGCGGGCATCCAGCACCACGTCCGCATCGGCGGGCACGCCCTTCTTGAATCCGAAGCTGAGGAGCCGGACCGCCGTGCCCCGGGTGGGAAGCTGGGGCACCAGGGCCGCGATGCGCTGGCGCAGCTCCGCCAGGCTCAGGCCCGTGGTGTCGAGGATGGTGGTGGCAAGGGCGCGGATCGGGGCCAGCAGCTCCCGCTCCCGCTGGATGCCTTCACCGGCGGAGCCCAGCAGGGCCAGGTGGTGTGGGCGCCGGGTCTCGGAATACCGGCGCAGCAGCACGCTATCGTCTGCTTCCACGAAGACCACCTGCACCGGAACCTGGCTGGCGCCCAGCCGCTCCAGCAGGGGGCCGAACTCCTGCGCGAAGTCCGCCTGGCGGCTGTCCATCCCCACCACCAGCCGCTCCCGGCCCGGCCGGAGCTTCGACTCCAGCTCGATCAGGGGTTCCAGGAGCCGGGGCGGGACGTTGTCCAGGGCCGTGCAGCCGCTGTCCTCCAGCGCGCCCAGCACCGAGTGGCGGCCGGCGCCGGAGAGTCCCGTGACGACGATGAGTTCCATGGACTAGAAGCTATCAGCTGTCAGCTGCCAGCCATCAGTAAAAACAGCGGGCCCCAGCCGGGGCCCGCCACAATGCGTGACTGAGAGCTGATAGCTGACGGCTGACAGCCAGGAATTCAGTCTTCCAGCCCACCCGCCGTGAACCGCAGCACCCGCTGGATGCCCTCGGGAGCGTTGCCCTGCTCGTCGGGGCCCAGCTCGATGGTGTCGCCGGGACCCCGGAAGAGATCCTCGTCCGGCGTATAGGCGGGCTGGGGCTCCACCCGATAGAGGTAGGAGATGATCTCGTCCTCGTAGCCGAACCGCATCTGCTCGAAGTATTCGTAGCTCTCGCGCTTGTACTCCACGAGGGGGTCCTTCTGGCCGTAGCCGCGGAAGCCGATGGCCTCCTTCAGGTGATCCATGACCAGGAGGTGGCGCTTCCAGGCGGCATCGATGATCTGCAGGATGGACCAGCGCTCGTAGCTGCGCATGCCTTCTCCGCCCAGCCGCTCGTCCTTGCCCTCGTAGTACTTCTGCACCAGCGCGATCAGCGCCTCGCTGGCCTGGGCCTGGGGCATGTGGCCGACGGCATCCACCTCCTCGCCGGAGAGCGTGAAGAGCTGCTCGACGCGCTCGCGGAAGCCGGCGAGATCGCGCTCGCCCTTGTCCTGCAGGAAGTCGTTGGCCAGTCCCTCGGCGATCTCCCCGGCGACGCGCAGCACGTAGTCCTTGGTGTTGCCCTTGAGGATCTCCGTGCGCAGCCCGTAGAAGAAGATGCGCTGCTTGTTCATCACATCGTCGTACTCGAGCAGGTGCTTGCGGATCTCGAAGTGGTGGGCCTCCACCCGCTTCTGGCTGCGCTCGATGGCCCGGGTGACCATGCCGGCTTCGATGGGCTCGTCATCGTTCATGCCCATGGCGCCCATGAGGTTCTTGATGCGGTCGCCGCCAAAGATCCGCATCAGATCGTCCTCAAGGGACAGGTAGAAGCGGCTGCTGCCGGGGTCGCCCTGGCGGCCCGCGCGGCCGCGGAGCTGGTTGTCGATGCGGCGGCTCTCGTTGCGCTCGGTGCCCAGGATGTGAAGGCCGCCGAGGGCAACCACTTCCTCATGCTCGGCCGCCGTCTGTTCCCGCATCTGGTCCACGAGGGCGGTGAACTCGGCCGTTTCCAGGCCCTCTTCGTTGTAGAGGGCGATGCCCTTCTTCTTGGCCTCCACCCGGGCCAGGCCCTCCGGGTTGCCGCCCAGGATGATGTCCGTGCCGCGACCAGCCATGTTGGTCGCGATGGTGACCGCGCCCTTGCGGCCCGCCTGGGCCACGATCTCGGCTTCCCGTTCGTGGTGCTTGGCGTTGAGCACCACGTGGGGGATGCGGGCCGCCGAGAGGGCATCGGCGACATCCTCGCTGCTCTCGATGCTGGCGGTGCCCACCAGGACCGGCTGGCCCTTGGTGTGAAGCTCCCGGATCTCCTCGACGATGGCCTTCTTCTTCCCCTTGCGGGTCGAATACACCGTGTCCGCGAAGTCCTTGCGGACCATGGGCATGTTGGTCGGGACGATGATGACGTCGAGCTTGTAGATGGAGTGCAGTTCCGTGGCTTCGGTCTCGGCCGTGCCGGTCATGCCGGCGAGCTTGCCGTACATGCGGAAGAAGTTCTGGAAGGTCACGGTGGCGAGGGTCTGGTTCTCGGCGTTGACCTCCACACCTTCCTTGGCCTCGATGGCCTGGTGCAGGCCATTGGACCAGCGGCGGCCCGGCATGAGCCGGCCCGTGAACTCGTCCACGATGACCACTTCCATGCCCTTGCCGTCCTCCTTGGGGCGGACCATGTAGTCCACGTCGAGCTTGTAGAGGTTGTGGGCCAGCAGCGCCTGGTTGAGGCCGTGCAGGGTCTCGATGCTGCCCGGATCATAGAGGTTGGCCACGCCCAGCAGCTGCTCCGCCCGGTGGATACCGTCGTCGGTGAGCATCACCTGGCGGTCCTTCTCGTCGATCTTGTAGTCGATCTCGGCCTTGAGCTTGGGGACCACCGCGTCGATGCGGAAGTACTTGGAGGTGTCCTCCTCGCTGCTGCCCGCGATGATGAGTGGCGTGCGGGCTTCATCGATGAGGATGGAGTCCACCTCGTCCACGATGGCGTAGTGGAAGCCGCGCTGGGTGAACTCCTCCAGGTCCCACTTCATGTTGTCGCGGAGGTAGTCGAAGCCCAGTTCGTTGTTGGTGGCGTAGGTGATGTCGCAGCCGTAGGCGTCGCGCCGCTCCTGGTCGTCGAGCCCGTGCTGGATGACGCCGATGGTGAGGCCCAGCCATGAGTAGAGGCGGCCCATCCACTCGGCGTCACGCCGGGCCAGGTAGTCGTTCACGGTGACCAGATGGGCGCCCTTGCCGGCCAGGGCGTTGAGGTAGAGGGGGAGCGTGGCGGTGAGGGTCTTGCCCTCGCCCGTCCTCATCTCGGCCACCTTGCCCTCGTGGAGCACCATCCCGCCCACGAGCTGGACATCGAAATGCCGCATCTTGAGGACGCGCTTGCTGGCCTCCCGGGCCACGGCGAAGGCCTCGGGCAGGATGTCCTCCAAGGTGGCGCCGTTGGCCAGTTTCTCCTTGAGGTAGGGCGTCTTGGCCTTCAGGGCCTCGTCGCTCAGCGCCGAAATCTCAGGTTCCAGAGCGTTGATGGTCTGGACCTTGGCCCACAACCGCTTCAGCTCCCGGTCGTTCTTGGAACCGATGAGTTTCTTCAGGAGATTGTCGATCATGGAGCCGTCCAGTCGCGTAAACCGTTGATTGTAGCGTGACAGGTGGCCCATGCCCAGTGGAGGCGCGGCATCCCAAGCCTCCTTGGTTGCCGAAGTTACCCTGTCCAGGCAAACTGATCGTTTGGAAAATGGAGAAACCATGGCCCTCGAACGCACATTTGCCATCGTCAAGCCCGACGCCGTCAAGGATGGCCACATGGGCGAGATCCTCACCGCCATCGAGAAGAGCGGCCTGAAAATCGTGGGCCTGAAGCTGACCCGCCTGACGCCCGCCATCTGCCAGGGCTTCTACCACGAACACGTGGGCAAGGGCTTCTACGCTGAGCTGGAGGCCTTCATGACCGAGGGCCCCGTGGCGATCATGGTGCTCGAAGGCGAGAACGCCATCCTCCGCTGGCGCGACCTCATGGGCGCCACCAACCCCGCCAACGCCGCCGAGGGCACCCTCCGCAAGCGCTTCGGCGCCAGCATCGGCCGCAACGCCACCCACGGCAGCGACAAGCCCGAGAGCGCGAAGTTCGAGGTCAGCTACTTCTTCAACGCCTTCGAGCAGATGTAACCGGCCGTCGGGTGACGAAGGGCGCGCCAGTGGCGCGTTCTGAATCGGGACCCGACGAGGAGGTTATGCCACATCCATTCGCCTCCTGCGAAAATCGGCGCCGCTGGCGCCGATTTTCGTATGAACGGAAGGTGGACAGAACCTCACCCTTCCATCACCGCCTGCAGGGCGGCCTGGCAGAGGCGCCGCACTCCCATCTGCAGGTCCGCGCTCTGGAGGGTCTTCTCGCTGAGCCACTGGCCGCCGGTGGGCGGCGGGGGCACCAGATCCTCGGGCGCCTTGGTGCGGAGCAGGTGGCTCAAGTAGAGGCGCTGCTGGCCTTCGAGGCCTTCCAGGCGGAGCAGCCAGGGCGTGGGCAGGCGGCTGGTGCGCTCGTCGAACACCACAGGGAGCTTGGAGCCGTCCACGAACCGGTAGGGCATGCCCCAGCCGGCCTCGATCTGCGCGCTCAGCAAGGCGGTGGGCAGGAAGCCCGGCGACCATGGGACCTGGACCGGCATGAGCAGGCCCCGGTTCGGCGCGTGCGGCGAGGGCACGAGCAGCACGTAGGGCGTCCGTCGGCCATGGACCAGCACCCCCTCGATGAAGGTCGTGAGGTGGACACGCCCTTCGGCCATCAGCGCCCTCCCGCGGCTTCCAGTTCCTGCATGATGCGGTCCCGGGCGGCGGCCACCTCGGCGGTGGCGGCCTCGGGCTTGAGCTTGAGGACCTCCTTGGTGCGGCGGTCGCGCAGCTCCACGATGCCGTCCTTAAGGCCCTTGGCGCCCACGGTCAGGCGCAAAGGGAAGCCCAGCAGGTCCGCATCCTTGAACTTGGCGCCGGGGCTCATGCCTTCGCGGTCGTCGTGCAGCACCTCGAAGCCGGCTTTCTCCAGATCCTGCTCAACCTGGGAGGCCACCCCGGACACCTCGGGATTGGCCGGGTCCAGGCAGACGATGTGAACCTGATAGGGCGCGATGGGCCAGGGCCAGATGATGCCGTCGGCGTCGTAGTTCTGCTCGACGGCGGCAGCCACGGTGCGGGTGATGCCGATGCCGTAGCAGCCCATCACCATCGGGTTCTCCTTGCCCTGTTCGTCCAGGAAGGTGCAACCCATGCTCTTGGAATACTTCAATCCCAGCTTGAAGACCTGGCCCACCTCGATGCCGCGGAAGGCCTGGTACGTCCCCTTCCCGCAGCGGGTGCAGGTGTCGCCCTCGGCGGCCATGCGCAGGTCCGCGTAGGTGCAGCCCGGCAGGTCGCGCACGGGATCCAGGCCGAAGTGGTGGTAGTCCGTGTGGTTCGCGCCGCAGGTGAGGTTCACCGCGCCTTCCAGGCTGCGGTCGATCAGGAATTGGACCTCCTTCAGGCCCACCGGCCCCATGAAGCCGCTCTTGGCGCCGGTGAAGGCCTCGGCCTCCTCCAGGGGCATCAGCTCCATCTCTGCGGCACCCATGAAGTTCTTCACCTTCACCGGGTTCACCTCGTGGTCGCCCCGCAGCACCGCGCCCACCAGCTTCGTGGTTCCGTCCGCGAACGTGGCCCGGTAGAGGAAGAACTTGCTGGTCTGGGTGATGGGCATGCCATTCGGATGGTCGGCGTCGATCATCCCCGCCGCCTGCTCCACCTGCCCCACCACGCCCGGCGTGCGGAAGTGGTCCTTCTTCAGCTCGAAGGTCTTCCCGTGATCGCCGACAGGCAGCGCCGGAGCTTCTGTCTTCTCGATGTTGGAGGTGTAGTCGCAGCCGTCGCAGCTGAGGATGGCGTCCTCGCCGCTGCCCGCCAGCACATGGAACTCGTGCGTGAAGCTGCCGCCGATGGCGCCGCTGTCGGCTTCCACCGGGCGGAACTTCACGCCCAGGCGGCCAAAGATCCGTTTGTAGGCATTGAACATGGCCCAGTACTCGCGGTCGGCGCAGGCATCGTCCACGTGGAAGGAGTAGCCGTCCTTCATCGTGAACTCGCGTCCCCGCATGAGGCCGAAGCGCGGGCGGCGCTCGTCGCGGAACTTGGTCTGGATCTGGAAGAGGTTCATGGGCAGCTGTTTGTAGCTGCGCACGTTCTTCCGGACGATGTCGGTGATCACCTCTTCGTGCGTCGGTCCCAGGCAGAAGTTGTAGAACTCGCGCTCGTCGGGCTTCTCGCCCCGGGCGCGGCGTTCGGCCACTTCCGCTTTCGCCTTGCGGTCGCAGAAGCGCAGCAGCTCGTCGCCGTAGAACTTCCACCGTCCGCTCTCCTGCCACAGCTCGGCGGGCAGCACGGCGGGCATGAGCAGCTCCTGGCACCCGTCCTTGGCCAGCTCCTCGCGGACGATCTCCTCGAACTTGCGGATGCTCCGGAAGGCCAGCGGCAGGTAGCTGTAGATGCCGGCGGCCACTTTCTGGATCATGCCGGCCCGCATCATGAGCTGCTGGCTCACCACGTCGGCATCGCGCGGCGTCTCGCGCAGGGTCTGGATCAGGAGCTTGGACTGCTTCATCGGGGCCTCGAACCTTCGAGTCTATCTCAGGAAGGGGGGACCGCCTGCTCGCTTCGCTCGCTACGTCCCCCCTTCAACCCTCACGCGCTGTCCAGGCAAAGCCTGGCCGGCGCGTCCGTTGCCTACCCCGACATCACCCCAGCAGGCTCTGCACCAGCGCACTGGCGGCCTTGCCGTCGAAGGCGCCGCCATGGGCGGCCTGGAGGGCTTTCATCACCAGGCCCATGTCCTTCTTCGTGGCGGCGCCGGTCTCGGCGATGGCGGCCTTCACCGCAGCTTCCAGGGCGGATCCCTCAAGCATGGCGGGCAGGTAGGGCTTCAGCAGCTCGATCTCCGCCCGCTCCTGGGCGGCCCGATCCGCCTGGCCCACCTTCTCGAACTGGGCGATGCTGTCCTCCCGGGACTTCACCAGGCGCTTCAGCACGGCCAGGGCGTCGGCCCCCGCCAGGGTTCCCTGAGGACCCAGCCCCTTGGCCACCGCTTCGTTCTTGTAGGCGGCGAGGGCCATGCGGAGCACCTGGGTCCGGAGGGCATCCCTGGCCAGCATGGCAGTTTTCAGATCGGCCTGAAGACGGTTGAGCATGGGAACCTCCGGGGGACTTCCATGGTGACGCAGTTGCATCCCGACGTACAGAACGGGCGCCGATTGGCGCCCGTTCTCATCTGAAACGGCGAAGCCGTTTCAGCCCTAGGCCTTCTCGAACTTGATCACTTCCACAGGGCAGCCGGCCGCGGCAGCCTCGATGCTGGCTTCCAGGTCGGTGCCGAAGCTGCCGGAGAGGGGGCTCTGCTCATCCCGGTTCTCGGAATCGATGCCGTCCTCGCGCACGGAGCCGTTGATGTTGCAGCTGGTGTCGGTGACGTGGAACACGTCGGGGCACTCGGCCTCGCAGGCATTGCACACGATGCAGCCTTCGTCGATCCAGACTTTGGTGATGGCCATGGTCGTCTCCTCGAGATTCAATGGGGGCCCTGGCAGGGGCGAACCCAACCAACCTAGCATCGCGCGGGCCCCGGACCAAGCATCGCCTCGCCTCCAGGGCCGTGGGAGACTGGAGTTGTGACGGAGGTCCGCCCATGCGCCTGAAGGAAACGGGAATTCTTGCCCGTATCCGGGAGCTGCTGCCCGGCGGCGGCACGCTCATGGACGATTGCGGGGCCCTGCCCGCGACCCCGCCGGGCCAGATCCTGCTGGTCACCACGGATCTCATGGAATCCGGCCAGCACTTCCGCCTGGACTGGCACCCTCCGGACCTCCTGGCCTGGAAGCTGTTGATGGTCAATCTCTCCGACCTGGACGCCTCCGGCGCACGGCCCTTTGGCTACACCCTCACGCTCGCTCTGGGCCCGGAGATCGACGACGACTGGCTGGAGGCCTTCCTGGAGGGCTTGGCGGCGGCCTCGCGTCAAGCGGAGGTCCAAGTCCTGGGCGGCGACACCGTGGGTCGGCCCGCCGGTCTGGGCCTGGGTCTCACGGCCTTCGGCTTCGCCACCCGCTGGCTGCGCCGGGACGGCCTGCGGCCCGGCGACCGGATCTTCGTCGACCAGTCTCCCGGCGGCAGCTTGCGGGGGCTCCGCAAGCTTCAGGCGGGTCAGCGCTGGAACCCGGCGAAGCCCGACGCGGATCTGGAGGCTCACCTGGCGCCCCGCCCGGGCCTGGGCCTGGGCCTGCGTCTGGCGGAGATCCCCGAGGTCCACGCCTGCCTGGACCTGTCGGACGGCCTGAGCCGGGATCTCCGCAACCTGGCGGAAGCCTCCGGACTCAGCATCGCCGTGGCTCCAGATCTGGAGGAGGACATGCTGCGCGGCGGAGAGGACTATGCGCGCTGCTTCGGCGCCGCCCTGCCTCAGGCAGCGTTGGAGAAGCGTCTCGGCCTGCCTCTGATTCCCGTGGGCGAGGTCCTGCCCCGCGGGGAATCCCCCCTGCTGGCCTATGATGGAGGTTCGCTCCGTCCCCTGCCCGACCTCAGCTTCGACCACTTCGGACCTTCATGACGCACCATGACAAGACGCACATCTGGGCCCGAACCAAGCGGTTCCTGGCAGATCCCGACCTGGAGCCGCACCACCTGGCCTGGAGTTTCGCCCTGGGGTTCGCCATCGCCTGGAATCCGCTGCTGGGCACGCACACCGGGCTGGTCGTCCTGTTTTGCGCCCTGGTGAAGAAACTGCACCGGCCCCTCGCCTTCCTGGGCGCCTTCACGAACAACCCCTGGACCATGGTGCCCATGGCCACCGGCTCCGCCCTGTTCGGCAACGTGCTGCTGGGGCGCGGCCTGCACCTCGACCTCACGGGCGTGGACTGGAAGAGCTTCGGCTGGCAGAGCTTCACCACCCGCGAGGGTTTCGAGGCGGCGGCCGCCATGCTGAAGCCCATCTTCCTGCCCTATCTGCTGGGTGGTTTCGTGTTGAGCGCGCTGGCCATCCCCGTGGGATATTTTCTGATGCTGCGGCTGGCGCACCGCCTGCGCCGCCCAAAACCGGCCCCCACCTCTCTTTCCGGAGACTGACATGGACATGCGGTTCCTGATGAAACAGGCCCAGCAGATGCAGGCGAAGCTCGCCGAGGCCCAGGCCAACCTGCGCATCGAGGGCACCGCCGGCGGCGAGCTGGTAAAGGTGACTTTGAATGGTTCCAAGGAGCTGGTGGGCCTCTCCATCGCCAAGGACGCCATGGATCCCGAGGATCCCTCCATGCTCGAAGACCTGCTCATGGCCGCCTTCCGCGACGCCACCGCCAAGGTGGACGAGGCCATGAAGAAGCAGATGGGCGGCATGGGCGCGGGCCTGGGCATCCCCGGCCTCGGGCTCTGATCCCATGAAGCTGCCGCCGCCCCTCGAGGCCGTGGTGGAAAGCCTCCAGAAGCTGCCGGGCGTGGGAGCGAAGTCCGCCCAGCGCATGGCCCTGCACCTGCTGAAGGAGGGCCCGGAGGCCATGGCCCATCTGGCCCACCAGCTCCAGCAGGCCGCCGAGAAGGTGGGATTCTGTCAGGTCTGCGGCGCCTTCACGGACCAGCCCACCTGTCCCATCTGCCTGGATCCGCGGCGGGACCCCTCCAGCCTCGTCGTCGTGGCGGAGGCCTCCAACGTGCTGAGCTTCGAGCGCAGCGGCCACTTCCGGGGCCGCTACCACGTGCTGGGCGGCCTCATCTCGCCCCTGCGCGGCGTGGGACCCGACCAGCTGCGCGTGCGCGAGCTGCTCAAGCGCCTGGAGGATGGCGCCATCCAGGAGATCATCCTGGCCACCAATCCCACCGTGGACGGCGAGGCCACCGCCAGCTGGCTGGCCCGCATCCTCGAGCCCATCGGCGTCCGCACCACCCGCATCGGGCTGGGCCTCCCCATCGGCAGTGACCTCGAATACGCCGACGAACTCACCCTGGATCGGGCCATGGAGGGACGCCGGCCCGTCGGGTAGCCTTCCCTTCCTGGCAGACGGATAGAACCTTCAAAGGAAGAACGCGAAGAGCGCCAAGTGGCGCTTCGCTCCTGGCGAAGAGCGCGGAGGTTACCCATCGCTCCAGCGCAGGACATCCAGGCCTTCGGCCTCAGGCCGCGTGCAGCGCGACCTGCTTCAAGGGCGGCGGATCGAGGCGGCCCTCGAAGCCGCCCACATCCGTCGCCCTCGAAGGGATGTCCGGGATGGGGCGAAGCCCCATTTGCGATCTCCGCGCGCCCGGAGGGCGTCTTGGTGTTCTTCGCGTTCCGCTTTTCAGACCCGGACCAAGTGAAGTGGCCGCTGGATCAGTACTTCACCGACACGTCGCCCCGGGCCCAGGCCTGGCAGGCGAGGCGCTGGTCGGGGCCGGCCTTGAGCACTTCGAGCACGCGGGTCTCCGCGTTGCCCTTCTCGCTCAGGTGCTCCGCGCCCTCGACGACGGTGACAACGCAGGTGCCGCAGCGGGCGTGGCCACCGCAGCGGTGGTTCAGGGGCACACCGGCCCGGGTGCTGGCCGCCAGTAGGGCCGTCTCCTGCTCGCACTCCGCGCTGCCGGGTTTCTTGCCATCGAATCGGATCGTGTGCATGCAATACCCATAAGTCAATAAAGCAGAAGGGATAGCGGCGAGCCGCTTCCTCCACTCTATCAGGGCGCCCCGGGCCCCAGATGGCCTTTCGCGGTGGTCAGGAAGCGCTCCCGCGCGAAGGCGTGATCCACGATGGGCCCGGGGTAGTCGAGGCGCAGGCGGACCGCCTGCGGCGCCTTCCAGGGCTCGTGGATGAAGGCGGTCGGGCAGTTGCCCAGCTCGGGCACCCAGCGCCTGACGTAGGCGCCCTCCGGGTCGAACTTCAGTCCCTGGGAGGTGGGGTTGAAGATGCGGAACCAGGGCTGGGCGTCGCAGCCGCAGCCGGCGCACCACTGCCAGCCGGCGTTGTTCGCGGCCCAGTCGCCGTCCGTGAGCCAGCGCAGGTAGTGGGCCTCGCCGCGCCGGTAGTCGATGAGCAGGTGCTTCGTGAGGAAGCTCGCGGCCACCATGCGGGCCCGATTGTGGACGAAGCCCTCGGCCCGCAGCTGCCGGGCGGCGGCATCCACCACGGGGTAGCCCGTGCGGCCTTCCGTCCAGGCCTCCCAGGCGGCTTCGTCCTCGCGCCAGGGGAAGCCCTCGAACGTCGGCCGGAAGGGCCGCTCCAGCAGCTCCGGCCACTCCCACAGCAGGTGGTGGCTGAACTCACGCCAGAGGAGCTCATTCAGGTAGCGGTGCCCAGACTCGCCGGCCTCAGCCGCCACCACGGCCTGCCAGAGGGCACGCACGGACAGGGTGCCGAACGTCAGGTCCGCGCTGAGGCGTGACGTGCCGGGCAGGTCCATGCGGTCCCGCTGCACCCCGTAGTCCGCCAAGGCCTCTTCCAGAAAGACCTTCAGGCGCTGGCGGGCCGCCCGCTCTCCGCCGGTCTGGATACGGGGATTGGGTGCGAGTCCCAGGTCCGACAGCGAAGGGACTGGCACCGTTTCGGCCCGGAGGTCCCCGGGAACCGGCGGGAGCGACCGCGGGGCGGGCAGCGCCGGTCCCAGGTCCAGCTTCGCCCCGCAGGCCCGGGCGAAGGGCGTGAACACCCGGAACATGCCGCCCTGCCCGTTCCGCACCGAGCCGGGCGGCAGCAGCGTCTCGCCCTCGAACAGGCGGAAGGCGATGCCTGCGCGGGTCAGGGTCTCCTCCACCCGGCGGTCGCGCTCCCGCGCGAAGGGCTCCACCCAGCGGTGGGCCAGCACCTGGTCCGCTTTCCACTGGGCGGCCAGGCGGGGCACCACCTCCACGCTGCGCCCAGGTACCACCAGCAAGCGCGACCCCAGGCGGGCCAGGTTGGCCTCCAGGGACACCAGTGACGCCAACAGGAACTGCATGCGATGGGGCAGGTCCCGGGCCCGCTCCGGCGCGAAGAAGAAGGGATCCAGCACGAAGAGCGGAATCACCTCGCCCGCGGCGGCGGCCTCCGTGAGCGGCCCGTGGTCCGCCACGCGGAGGTCCTTGCCCCGGAACCAGACGATGCTGCGCATGCAGAAAGCCTAGCCCGGAAGCCAAGGATTCAGATGGCCTGGCCGCCCCGCTCGCCGGTGCGGATGCGGATGCACTCCTTCAGATCCTGGACGAAGATCTTGCCGTCGCCCACCGCGCCAGCCCCGTGGCGGGCCGTGCGGATGATGGTGTCCACGGTGATGTCCTCGAACTCGTCGTTGCAGGCGATGGTGATCTGGACCTTGGGGATCAGGTTGGGCACGATCTTCTTGCCACGCTGGACCATGATCTCCTGCTGCCGGCCGTGGCCGCTGACCCGGGAGACGGTGATGCGTTCGATCTCGGCTTCGATGAGGGCCTCGCGGACCTCGTCGAGCTTCTCCTCGGGGATGATGGCGGTGATGAGCTTCATCAAAGCCTCCTGGTTCAGCCTAGTTGAGGTTGTTCAAGCCGTAGGCGCGCTCGCCGTGGATCTCATGGTCGAGGCCGGTCTTCTCCACGCCCTCGGCCACGCGGAAACCGACCACCTTCTCCACCAGCCAGGCGATGAGCAGCGTCATGGCCACGGAGAAGACGATGGTGGTTGCCACCGCGAAGGCCTGGACCTTGAGCTGCGAGATGAGGCCCCAGCCGGGGTGCTTGGCCGCGGCCTCGGCCCACCAGGAGCCGCGGATAAAGAAGGTGAGGCCCAGGGCCCCGACGATGCCGCCGGTGCCGTGGATGCCGAAGGCGTCCAGGGAGTCGTCGTAACCCAGGCGGTTCTTCAGCATGATCATGCCGTAGCAGGTGCAGGAGGCGATGGCGCCCATGGCGATGGCCCCGCCCACCTGGACCACCCCCGCGGCCGGCGTGATGACCACCAGGCCCGCCAGGATGCCCGAGGCCATGCCCAGGCTGGTGGGCTTGTCCTCGCGGATGATCTCGATGAGCACCCAGGTAAGGGCGCCCGCGGCCGCAGCCACCTGGGTAACGGTGAGGGCCCGGGCGGTCTCCAGGTTCGAGGCGATGGACGAGCCCGCGTTGAAGCCGAACCAGCCCACCCAGAGCAGCCCCGCGCCGATGAGCGTGAAGGTCAGGTTGTTCGGGGCCATGGCGGTCTTGGGGTAGCCGTGGCGCGCCCCCAGGAAGAGGGCCAGGGCCAGTCCGGCCACGCCCGAGGAGATGTGCACCACGGTGCCGCCCGCGAAGTCGATGGCCCCCTTGGCGCCGAGGTTGTAGAAGTAGCCGTCCGAAGCCCAGACCCAGTGGCAGAGCGGGCAGTAGACGAGGAGCACCCAGAGCGTGATGAAAGCCACCCAGCCCCGGAAGGAGATGCGCTCGGCCACGGCCCCGGCGATCAGGGCCGGCGTGATGATGGCGAACTTGCCCTGGAACATGGCGAAGGCGTACTCGGGCACGCCGGCCGGCAGGATGGTGTGGTCGATGCCGCGCAGGAGCATCAGATCCCGGCTCCAGCCCACCAGGCCGCCGAGGGCGTTGGGGCCGAAGCTCAGCGCGTAGCCCACCACCGTCCAGAGCACGCCCACCACGGCCATGGCCGAGAAGGAGTGCATCATCGTTCCCAGCACGTTCTTGGTGCGGACCAACCCGCCGTAGAACATGGCCAGACCCGGCACCATCAGCAGCACCAGGGTGGTGGAGGTCAGCATCCAGGCCGTGGTCCCCGTGTCGTTCACCGGGGCGGCCCCGGCGGCGGCCAGGGGGAGCCCCGCGCCCAGGATGGCGGCGAAACGAAGGGATCGCATCCAGGTCATCGGTTCCTCCGGGGAAGCGGGGTGGGCCTGCCGGTGAAATTGAAGATGGAAAGTCTACCTTTGAATCAATCAATTTAATGAATAGACCGCTATGTATTAAAATTATTGATGCACGTATAACCACCCCCGGGAGCCACGACCGGAAGCGCCCCTGTTCAGCCCCTGTTCAGCCGTTGGCGCCGCTGGCCAACGCCACCTGCCAGAGCCCCGTGGGATCCGGATGCATGAGCCATTCGGAGACCACGGGACGTCGCGTCCACGCGCCCACCTCCAGTTCGTGATCGAGCTGCCCCGGGCTCCATCCGGCGTAGCCCAGGAAGAGGCGGTAGTGGGCCGATGGATCTGCCAGCAGGGATTCCAGCAGGTCCTTGCGGTGGCTCACGAAATGGGTGAGATCCACCACCGTGTCCTCCTCCGCCGGCAGACCGCCCTGCACCAGGAGGATGCCCCGCTGCGGATCCACGGGCCCGCCCCGCCAGGCGGTGGCCTCGTCGGAGCCTTCATAGTCCAGACCCCCCTCCTCGCCAACCTGGGCCAGCGCGAGGGGCAGGGGCCGGTTGAGGATGATCCCCAGCGCGCCCTCCTCGTCGTGTTCCACCACCAGCACCACCGTGTGCAGGAAGTTGGGGTCCAGGAGGGAGGGGCTGGCCACCAGGAGGCAGGGGGCTTCAGGCGTCATGATGCCGAGAATGATAGCCCACGGGGCGCGCCCGGATAGCCTGGAGGGATGCGCACGCCTGCACCATCCCACCTCGGAGCCCTGGGCGAGGGCCTCGCCCTGCTCCGCCGCCACCCCCTGCTCTGCCTGGGGCTGGCGCTGCTGGCCATGGGCCTCTCCCAGTTGGGGCCGGCCCTGGAACTGGCGGCCGGTGCCGGTCCCAGCCTGCCGGTCCAGGCCCTCTTCGGCCTCGCGGGCCTGCTGCCGCTGGAGATGTATTTCATCCCCAGGCTGGTCGCGCAACTGGATGCGGAACGCTGCGACCATCCGGCCAATTCCAGCGCCGCCTGGCACGACGCCTTCGAAGGGCGCTGGCTGCGCACCTTCCTGCTCCGCCTCGGTCTGAGCGTGGCCATCGGTCTGGGCCTGCTGTGCTTCCTGCTGCCCGGCATCCTCATCCTCACCCTCTTCGGCTGGGCGCCCCTGCGGATGCTGCTGCGCGGGGATTCCGTGCCGGCCGCCCTGCGCTGGAGCCAGGCCGCCATGACGAGGCATTGGCCCCGGGTCGTCCAGACGGTGCTCGCCCTGCTGCTCGTGGCCCTGCTCTACCAGATCGTCGCGGGCTGGGCCCTGGATCGCCTGCTGCCACCCACGGACCCCGATCTGGGGCCCGGGGCCCTGCTCCGCCTGAAGCACCCGGCCTTCTGGATCTTCAACCTGCTGGGCGGCGCCATGAATCTCTGGCTCAGCTGCTCCCTGCTGGCGCTGTACCATCGGCTGGAAGCAACGGTGGCCACGCCTGCGCCCTGATCAATCCTCGTCGTCGAAGAAACCCGGATCCTCGATCTCGACCAGATCCCCGGCCTCCAGGGCCCGCCGTTGCGAGGAGGTGAGGGAGGCTTCCGCCCAGCGCGGGTCCGTCTTGCCGTGAAGGAAGTGGGCCGAGGGCTCGGCCTCCTCGAACGCCTCGCGGGTACGCCAGAGGTGCACCCAGCCCACGTGGTTGATGCGGGCCCAGACCTTCACGTGCAGGGCCCTCCAGCGGATCCTTCCTTCCGCAGCACGGAGACGGCATGCAGGAGGAGGGGCCAGGCCAGCTGGATCTGCTCCAGGGCCGCCGCGGGGCGGCCGGACAGGTTGAGGATCACGGTCCGCCCCGCGATGCCGCAGACGGCGCGGCTGGCGAAGGCCAGGGGATGGCCACCCTTGGCGCGGATCAGCTCGCAGATGCCGGGGGCCTCGCGCTCCATCACCCGGCGCGTGGCCTCGGGCGTGGTGTCCCGGGGGCCGAAGCCCGTGCCGCCGCAGGTGAGCACCAGGGGCGCCTCCGAGGCCACGGCGGCCCGCAGGTCCGCTTCCAGCGCCGCTGGGTCGTCCGGCATCAGCGAGGCCGTCACCGCCTTCACCCCCTGCCCCTTGAGCCACGACGTCAGCAGCGGCGTGGACTGGTCCTGGTACTCGCCCCGGGAGGCGCGGTCGGACAGGGTGATGAGGTGGACGCGCTCCATGTCAGGGCATCACGAGGTTGTCGTCCGCCAGCGCCTTCTCGGTCTGCGCCTGCCGGTAGGCCAGGTAGCGGTCGCGGATGCCGGCATCCGTGAGCGAGAGGATCGAGGTGGCCAGCAGGGCGGCGTTGATGGCGCCGGCCTTGCCGATGGCGAGGGTGCCGACGGGAATGCCCGAGGGCATCTGCGCTGTGGAGAGCAGGGCGTCCATGCCCTCCGTGGCCCAGCCCTTCATGGGCACGCCCAGCACCGGCAGGTGCGTCTTGCTGGCGCAGACGCCCGCCAGGTGGGCCGCCCCGCCCGCCGCCGCGATGATCACCTTCATGCCCCGGCCTTCGGCGCCCTTGCAGAACTCGACCACTTTCTCCGGCGTGCGATGCGCGCTGGCCACATGGGCCTCGAAGGGGATCCCCAGCGCCTTCAGCGTCAGCGCCGTGTGCTGCATGGTCTCCCAGTCGTTCTTGGAACCCATCAGGATGCCCACCAGGGGAGTCGTCGTCATGGTCGCCTCTCAATCACCAGGGGCCAGGAGGGCCGCCTTGGGAAGGGCCATTCTAGCGGAGCCCGAGGGCGCCTCCTACCACCGCGACCACCCCAGCGCCCACAGGATCCCCAGGAAGGCCAGGGCTTCGCGGTCGTCGTCATCCATGCGCTGGTTCCGCTCGCGGAGTTCCTCGGGGCCGGGGCCGCGCATGACGACGCGGTGGGTGTCCTGGGCGGGATCCTCCAGCAGCACCCAGTCGGGGGCGGTGCGGCCCACGACTGCGGCGCCGATGCGCGGGGCGGCGCCCTGGGCGTCCGGCTTCCAGCGGACCTCCAGGGGCTCCCACTGCCCCGCGTTCATCACCCGCCAGGGGCCTTCTCCGGGCGCCGCCGCCAGGTCCAGCACGGCGTCCCGATCCAGGAACCGCACGATGAGCCGCGCCTGCGGCGCCACTACGGTCTCAGGCTTCCGGCAGCCGAGGCCGGCCAGCAGGAGGAGCATCACGAGCAGCAGTCGCATCCGATCCTCCGCCCCCATTCTCGCGCTTTTCCGAGGCGCAAAGGGCACCTTTGCGCCACTTTGCCGCCACCGTGGCAGAGCCGTTATTTACGGTAGTACGCCCGGATCGCGTTCACCACGGCCACGGCGTAGCGCTCGCGGAAGCCCGGGTCGCGCAGGTTGGCGGCATCGTCCTCGTTGGTGAGGTTGGCCACTTCGATGAGGGCCTTGGTGGCGCCGGTGCTGTAGCGGATGACCGCGGGGATCCACTTCCCGCCGCCGCGGTGGATGACGTTGCGGATGGGGCGGTTGGCGTGGACGGGGATGCTGTCCTTCTGGAGGGCCGTCAGGAGGGCCTCCGAGAACTGGCGGGACCGGGCCTCGCCCTGGAGCTTCTCCCGGCCCGTGAAGGCCACATGGCCGGAACGCCGCGCCTCTGCCACGCGGCCGGTCTTGGCGCCTCCCAGGGCGAAGGTCGAAGGCACCAGGGCTGCCCCGGGCACGTAGATCATCGAGCCCCGCGCCGAAGGGTGCAGGCTGTCGGCGTGGAAGCTGAGGAAGAGCGTCTTCTGGGCGTCGCCCCGGGTCTTCCGGAAGTCCGCGAAGAGGTCATTGGCCAGCACCCAGCGCAGGTGGACGCTCACCGCCGAAGGGCTCTCGCCGTCCACGGCGAAGGGCGGGCTGGTGAGGATCTCCGCGGCCCGGCTGGGCGTGCGGATCGCCTCGCGGCTCTTGAATCCGAGGCCGGGATAGCGGATGGTGCTGCTCACCTGGGCCTCGGTCTCCTGCTCCAGCAGGCGGCGGACGCGCATGGCGATGTCATAGACGAAGTCCGACTCCCAGAGGCCATTGGCCCGGGCACCGGGATCCACACCGCCGTGGCCGGCGTCCAGGATGATCCGCACGCCCTTGAGCTTGGGCCCGGCTTCCACGCGGGCGGTGCGGCGCACCTCGGCGCGGACCTCGCGCTCCTCCGCCAGGCCCGAGCTGCCCTCGGACTGGAAGGGATCCGCCAGATAGGCCACCGGGATCTTGACGAGCTGGCCGGGCTGGATGCCGCGCACGTCCGAAATGCCGCTGCGCCGGGCGATGAGGTCCGCCAGCTCGTTCACGCCCTTGGGGTCCACCCGATCGGTGTAGCGGATGACCACGCTCGAATACAGCGCCTCGCCTTTCCGCATGCGGTAGGCGGCAAACTTGCCCTGGGCGTCCTCGTCGAAGGAGAGCAGCGCGCGATAGGCCGCCACGCGGGCCTCGTCGTCGAGGGTGTCCTCGGGCTGGGAGCGGTCGGGGCCTCGGCCCGCGCCCCCGAGATCCGCCGAGAGCAGGCTGCGGGGGATGCGCCAGATGTCGCCCTCCCGCAGCTTCTCCGGCAGGTCGGGGTTCTCGGCCATGAGCCGGTCGTAGTTCTGGCCGTGGCCGGTGAAGAGCGCCGCGAGGGTCCAGACCGATTCCACCTCGGGATGGCGGACGGTGTGTCGCACCTCCTCCTGCCGCCACTGATCGTCCGGGAACAGCGCCGACAGGGCCCAGCGCTTGCCCTGGGAACTGAGCCCCTCGAAGGCCACCCAGCCGGTGGGATCCGCGCCCTTGGCCAGGAAGGCCTTCGGCAGGGCCTTCCCTTCGACACTCAGGCCCTTGCGGAACTGGAGGCGGAGGAGGATGGCCCGGCCTTCGGGCGTGCGGGCCTGCGCCATCACGGGCGCGGGCTCCTGCGCCACGGCGATCACCGCGGGCAGGAGCAGGACCGCCGCGCGCCTCAGGCCTGCCAGCCTGTGGAGGCTCAGGCCTCCCACGGGGCCTCGCCCGTGGGCAGCGCCTCGCCGGAGCGCCCCGCCCGCACCCAGGTGCGGAAGGATTCCTGGAGGCCCTCGGGATCCTCCGAACGAGCGCGGAGGAAGATCGCCAGGCGGCGCTCCAGGTGGCCGGCGCCCTCCTCCAGCAGGAAGAGCCGGTCGTGGAGCCGCTCGTGGGGGGCCTTGCCGGTGCTGGGCGGCAGCTTGAGCGTGCCCATGTCCAGCGTGGCGGCGTTGAGGGTGAACACCCACTCCAGGTCGCCGGAGAGGATGCGCAGCTTCATCTTTGCGGGGCGCATGCCCCGGCCCAGCGCTTCGAAGGCTTCGCGGCTCTCGGAGGGGTTGCCTTTGCGCAGGCTGATCTCCTTCACCTCGCCGCGCTCGGAGGCCAGCTGGATGGCATCGTCCACGAAGCAGCCGGAGCCGTCGCCGTCCGCGCCGCTGGCGCCGCCTTCGGTCATGCTCTTCATCCACAGCCAGAGCAGGAACTCTTCGCCGAGAAAGCGGCCCTGCTCCATCAGTTCAAGCGGCTTCACCTAGGCCTCCTCGACTTCGAGATCCAGCGGATCCAGGGCCATCAGGCCCTCCACGGGCAGTTCCGGGCACAGCCGCCCGGCCAGCACCAGGGGTGCCAGGGGATGGACCTCGCACCCGAAGGACTTGATGAAGAGGCTCATGAGCGCGCCCTGGGCCTTGCTGGAAGAAGCGGTCGTCCAGAGGATGCCGCCCTTCAGGTCCCAGGCCACCTCCACCACCTTGGGCGTGGGGAGGACCTTGCGCAGCAGCTCGGCCTTCACCTCATCCTGGAGGGAGATGCGGGCCTCCTTGCCGATGAAGGCCAGGTCCTTCTCCTTCTGGATGGTCTGCAGGCGGAGCTCCACATGGGCCTTCAGCAGCGTGGCCGGCACCCGGCGCGTGTCGATGCGGAGGCCGAACACGGCGAAGCGCTCCTGGCTGACCCAGTTCTCGTCGGGCGGGGTGATGAGGGGGTTGCGCCAGTCGCACCAGCCGATTCGCTCCTCTTCCGAGCCATCCTGGAACGGACGAAACTGGTCCTGCTCCAGGCCTGCCTGGAGGTCCTTGGGATCGGGCACAGGGCCCAGCACCAGGAAGCGTTTGAGGGACACGGTCCCTTGAAGCATGCTCATGAGGCGCCGCCTCCGAAAAGTCCCCGCAGGCGGCCCCAGAAACCGCTGGCATGATCCCGGGCATCCGGGCGCAGCAGGTCCAGGGGCTCCCCCTTCGCGGGCAGGGGAAGGGAGGGGTCGTTGAGGACCAGGACCACGCCGGTGACGTTGTCCCGCCCACCCCGTGCGATGGCCTCGTCCACCAGCAGCTCCAGGCTGCGCCGGGGGCTGAGGCTCTGATCCAGCACCGCCCGGATATGGCCATCGCCCACCTCGCCGTGGAGCCCGTCGGAACAGCAGAGGAGCCGGTCCCCCCGGCGCAGGGTGAGCCGGGAGAGGGCCACCTTCAGCGGCTGGGGCGAGCCCAGGGCCTGGGTGATCATGTTGCGCTGGGGATGGGTGCGGGCCTGCTCCCGGGTGAGGGTGCCCTGGGCGACCATGTCGTTCACGAGGGTCTGGTCCTCCGTGATCTGGTGGAGGGCCCCCTGGCGCAGCAGATAGGCCCTGGAATCGCCGATCTGGGCCACGTAGGCGCAACCACCCCAGATCAGCGCGGCGGTGAGCGTGGAGCCCATGCCCCGGGCGGTGCGGTCGTCATCGGAGTATCGCAGGACGGCATCGCTGGCCTCCCGGACCGCAGCCTCCAGGGCCTTGATCAGGTCGGCCTCGCGGCCCTGGCCCGGCGCAAGGCGCCCCCAGTGCCCGAACAGGTAGAGGGAGATCGCCGCCAATCCCTCCCGGCTGGCCACCTCGCCCGCGGCGGCTCCACCCATGCCGTCGGCCACTGCCACCAGCAGGCCCGGCTCGCCCACCTTCAGCGAGCTGGCGGGCGCATTGATGATGGGCTCTTCGCCATCCAACGCGCTCAGCAGGTAGGCATCTTCGTTGTTCCTCCGGACTTTGCCCGGATGGGTGATCGCGGCGAAATCGATGAGCATGAGGAATGACAACCCTGGCGAGCGGCGGGTTCGGGGAGGTACGGAGGGCCCTTTCCGTTCATCATAGCGGGTGGAGGAGCGAATCTAATGGCTGAAGGCCCCGCGGGAACGGATCTTCTGGACTTGTTGATCGTCGGGGCCGGCCCCGCGGGCATCGCCACCGCCGTGGAGGCGCGCCGGGCCGGCATCCAGCGCCTCCTGCTGCTGGAAAAGGGGCCCAGCCACAGCTTTTCCATCGAGAAGCTCTACACCCCCGGCAAGCGGGTGGACAAGGTCTACCTGGGCCAGGAGGTGGATTGCGAGGGCGCAGTCTGCATCGTCGACGGCACCCGGGAGACCGTGCTGGCGACCCTGGACGACTTCGTGTGCCAGTACGGCCTGGAGATCCGCAGCCACACGGAAGTCAGCCGCATCACCCCGCTGGAGGGGGGCGGGTTCGAGGCCGTGGACGCCCAAGGGACCCTCTACCGGGCGAAGACCGTGGTCATCGCCATCGGCGTGTTCGGTCGCCCCAACAAGCCGGACTACCCCATTCCGGCCAGCCTCAAGGGCCATGTCCGCTTCGACCTCACCGAGGCGGTTCCCGAGGGGGAGCGCGTACTGGTGGTCGGTGGTGGCAACACGGCGCTGGAGTACGTGGAATACCTCTATGCAGGGCGTTCCGTGACCCTGGCCTACCGCGGGGCGGAGTTCACCAAGGCCAACGAGGTGAACCGCCGGATCCTCCAGGAACTGGAAGCCTCGCGCCAGGCGGCCGTCTGGCGGAACGCGGACATCGCCTCGCTCCTGGACACCGGGGAGGCCCCGCGGGTCGAGGTCCTCTTCAAGGACGGCCGGACGGCCCGGTTCGACCGGGTGGTCTACGCCCTGGGTGGCGCCACGCCGGAAGGATTCCTGCGCCAGGCCGGGGTGGAGCTGGACGGCAGGCACCCCCAGGTGGACCACCGGTACCATTCCACCGTCCACGGCCTCTTCCTGGCGGGCGACCTGGTGGCGGGTGGGAGAGGTTCCATCGTGAAGGCCTTCAACACGGGCCGGGCCGTGGTCTGGGAGGGACTCTGCCAGGGCCACCTGGAATGCCGGATCCCGGGATCCGAGGCCCCGCTTTGACCGACTGCCTCGCCATCCTCGGCCCGGGCGTCCTCGGCCTGTCCACGGCCCAGTGGGCGGCCGAGTGCGGGCTGGAGGTGCGGCTTCTGGGCCGGGATCTGGCGCATGCGCGCCAGGGGCTGGAAGAGATTGAGCGGCGCTGGAAAGGGGCCCTGGAGAGGGGCATCCTGTCGCCCGAGGCCCATGGACAGGTCCGGGCCAGGATCCAGGCGGTCCCCTTCGAGCCGAAGGCCCTGGAGGGCGTGGGCCTCCTCCTGGAGACCCTGCCCGAAGATCCCGCGGTGAAGGCCCCGGCCCTGACCGACGCCGCCCACTGGGGTGCCGCGGACCTGCTGCTGCTGTCAGGTACCTCGGCTCTGCCCATCGCGAGCTTGGCGGAGGCCTCCCAGATCTCCGGGCGCCTCCTGGGCTTCCACCTCTTCGTGCCCGTGCCCCGCATGGCGGTGGTGGAAGTCGCGGTGCCACCCGGGACGCCACCGGACCTGCTGGATCGCGCCCAGACCCTGGGGCAGGCCCTGCGCAAGCGGGTGGTGTTCGTGAGGGATCAGCCCGGATTCGCCGCGGCCCGCATGGCTCTGGCCCAGGGGCTGGAGGCCATGCGGTTGCTGGAGGCCGGGGTGGCCTCTGCGGAGGACCTGGATGCGCTCATGACCTTGGGCTATGGCCACCCCGCGGGGCCCCTCGAGCTGTCCGACCGCGTGGGCCTGGACTTGCGCCTGCGGATCGCGGAGAGGCTCTTCCAGAGCTCTGGAGACCCCCGGTACGAACCGCCAGCCCTGCTTCGGCAGCTGGTGGCCCGGGGGGAGACCGGGCGGAAAGCGGGGAAGGGCTTCTACAGTTGGAACCCAGACGGGAGGCGCCTGTGAGCCCCATCCTCCTCGTGGCCGGAGGCCTGGTCCTCCTGTTCGTGATCTACGTCGCATATCGGATCGGCAAGGCGCTGCTGCGGGTCTTCGTGGGCCTGGCCGCGCTGGCTCTGCTAAGCTGGGGGCTCTGGAAACTGTTCCATTCCTGAATCTCCAGCCTTCCCGAGGAGCAAGCATGGCCGCCATCTCCTGCACCCACTGCGGCGCCGATCTGACCGCCCCCCAAAGCGTGCGCATCGCCGAATATCACTTCGGCCGCCTGGAGAAGGTCTCGGAGGATCCCGGGTTCAAGTACCACTTCGAGCAGGCGGACAACTACACCATCCTCTGCAACAGCTGCAAGCGCCTCGTCCGCACCCTCCCCATCGCCAAGTAGGTCCTTCTCCCCCAAAAAGAAACGGCCCCTATCGGGGCCGTTTCTTTTTGGGGAGCGCCAGACTACTGGCGCAGCACCCGCGGTGTGATGAAGATCAGCAGCTCGCTGTTCGACTCGGATTTCGTGTCTTTCCGGAAGAGGAAGCCCAGGAGGGGGATCTTCGACAGGAAGGGGACGCCCACCCGGCCAGCGGTGTGGTTCGTGATGTAGACGCCACCCAGAACCGCCGTTCCACCATCCCGCACGAGCATCTGGGTCTCCAGGGCCTTGCGGAGGATGGTGGGAGTGCCGTTCACGGTTCGGGTGAAATCCGCCTCGGCCTTCTCCAGCTTGATGTCCATGATGATGGTGCCTTCGTTGGTGATCTGGGGCGTGACATCCAACTGCAGGTTGGCGTCCACGAAAGCCACCGTGATTGCGCCACCCTGGGCGCCGCCCTGCTGGGTGGGATAGGGGATCTTTTCGCCGCTGAGGATGGTGGCCTTCTTGTTGTTCTGGGTCACCACCTTCGGGGAGGACACGATCTTCACGGTGCCGTCGGATTCCAGCGCCTGCAGGACCGCATTGATGCTCAAACGGTTGCTGAGGAAGGAAAGCCACAGTTCACCCGCGGGGGCGGTGATAGAAGTCACTCCGGTCACGCCGGGTGCCCAGGCCACGGCGGCGTGTTGGCCTGAAGCTGTGCGGTTGAAGCCTTGGATGCCGTTCCAGAAAGGTGCCTGGGAACCCACCCAAGGCGTTCCAGAAGTGCCAGTTCCGCCAGTGATGCTGGCAGTGGTACCGTTCGCCTGGGGCCACTTGACACCGAACTGGCGCTGCCAATCCTTGTTGGCTTCCACCACGCGGGCCTCGATCTGCACCTGCTGGATCTGGACATCCAGGGTGTCCAGCAACTCGGAGATGACGGGGATCCGGGAAGGCAGGTCCGTGATGATGAGGGTATTCGTGCGGTCATCCAGGATGGCCGAGCCGCGCTTGGTCATCATCTCCTTGAGGATCTTCTGGACATCGCTCACCTTCGCGTAGGAGAGAGGACGGGTAATGGTCTGGAGTTCGCCGGCCAGTGCCTTCGTCTCCTCCAGCCGCTTGCGTTCCTCTTCTTCCTTCTGAAGCTTTTCTACCTTGGCGACGCGCAGGACGCCGTTCTGGATCTCCTTGCCGAGGCTGGCGTTCTTGAGAACCACATCCAGGACCTGGTCCCAGGGGGTCTCGTTGAACTTGAACCCGTAATTGCCCTGCACGTCCGGGTCCATCACCAGGTTCAGCTTGCCGGTATCCGCGAGGATGCGGAGGAAGTCCCGGATATCCGTGTTCTGGAGGTCGATGGTGATCTTGGCGCCGCTGTACTTGGCGGTGGTCTCACCGAGGGTGCGGCCCGCGTAGCGGTTGTGGGCAGGGGCCTGGGCCTTCTCGGCTTCGGGCAGCTGCACCGCTTCGGGGTTCGCCACCGGAAGGGCCGTGGAGGCGGCCAGCTGGGGCAGAAGCTGGAAGGAATTGCCCACGGCGGGCAGGCTGGCCAAGGGTTTGGGCGCGACAGGAGACGTTCCGGGATTGGGCGAAGCCACCGGGACGGAAGCGACGACCACGGGAGCCGGAGCCTTGACGGCCGTCGGAAGCGGCAGAGCCTCAGGGTGGTAGATGCCCTCAAGATGAGCCTGAACAGGACCCGCGCCGGGATTCAGCATCAGCTGCACTCCCTCGGGATTGCTGCCCACCACCACCTGGGTACCGGGCGCCACTTCGAGCACCAGTCGGGTCACCGGCTTGGGCGCCAAGGAGAACTGGCCGAGACGGGCCTTCTGGACCAGGGGATGGGTCAGCAGGGCCAAGTCCTTCTTGGTGACGGCGGATCCCCGCTCGACACCCGGAAGATCCAGGACCACGCGGAGAGGACTGGAGAGGACCTGGATGGTGGGTTGCCCCACCATGCCCGGGATCCGGAGCAGGACCTTGGCCCCCGCGCCGGCGGGCTCCAGGGTCGCTGCGGCCAGCACGGCCTTCGCGGTGGTGGTTTCCACGGTCGGCGAGGCGTAGAGGGACCCCGTGTGGATCCCCGCCAGGACCACGCCCCCTGCGACCAGCAAGGAACTCAGGCGAGCATTCATCGTTTACCCTCCTCACGCTTGAACGTCTTCGTGATGGTGCGGAATACAGAGCGGTTTGTGGTGTTCACATCCCATTGGTGGAACGTCACGGCCTTGTCGGTGATGCTGGCGATCTCGCCATCCTTGAACCGGTGGCCGACTGGCAGCCAGCGGACGGTTCCGCGGCTGTCGGAGACGATGGCAAAATTCTTGCCGTCTTTCCGAATCATGCCCTTGACGGAGATATCGTCGATGAGGTCGAGCGCATCGGCGGGACGGTCATCCCGGGGAGTGGAAAAGGGATCCCGCTGGATGGTGGGCTTGTACGGCGTGATCTTGATGACGGCCACGTCCTGGGCGGGTGCTTCGGGGGCCGGCGTCGCCGCGGCGGGAGCCTCGGCGGGCTTGGCCGCCGGGCCGGTCTGGGCGGCCAGCGCGAGGCCAGTGAGCAAGGGGAGGGGCAGGAGTCGATGGATCATGGCGAGTTCCTCAATCCTCCTTGGCCCGGCCCTTGGCGGCTGGCGCCGGGGCGGGTTTCTTGGCGGGCGCAGCCGGAGGTGGCTCCGGGCTGTAGATGAAAGCGCTGACGGTGCACTTCACCGTGGCCGGATAGAAGGTGCTGCCTTTCTCGACCTTGCGGCTGAACTCGATGTTCGAGACGTTGATGATCTTGTCGTAGCCGGAAACCAGCGAGGTGAACTGGCCGAAGGTGTGGTATCCCGCCCGGAACTCGAACTCCACGGGCTTTTCCGTGTAGTAGGTGTCCCTCCGTTCGGGCTTGAGGGCGAAGGAGACCTGGTCGATGCCGGCGTCATCCGCAAGCTTCTTGATGCGGTAGGGAATCTCGCCATAGTCGGCTTCGGAGGGCATGATCTTGATCAGCTCTTCGATGCGCTTGTCCTGCTTGGCGACCTCGTCTCGCAGCTTCTCGTAGCTGGCCTTGAGGAGACGGCCCTTGTCCACTTCTGCCTGGAGGGTCTTCACCTCGGTCTGGACCGTTTCCAGCTCGCCCCGCTTCCCGCCGAGCAGGAAGTAGACCAAGCCGGCCACGACGATGCCCGCCACCGCGCCGACGCCGATCTGTTTCTGAAGCTGGGGATTCATGGCCTACCTCAGACAGCGTTCTGGAGTTCGAAGGAGATCGTGAAGTCGAAGGAGCCGGTGGTCCCGCGCTTCGCGCTCGGATAATTGATCTTCTTGAACCAGCGGGTGCGGGACTGGAGGTTGCCGTAGAAGGCATTGATGGCCTCGAAGTTCCGGCCCTCGCCCTCGACGGTGATGAGGGCCCCCTTCTGGCTGATCTTCTTGAACCACACGTCGTCCGGCAGACTGTTGGCGAGCTCCTCCATGAGGTGCACCGGGAGTGACTGCTGCCGCTTGAGGGCGGTCATCACCTCTTCCTTCTTCTGAAGGGCGGCCTTCTTCTCGCGGAATGTCTTCTCCAGAGCGATGTAGGGCTCGTACTGCTTCTTGTCGCGCTCCAAGTCGGCCTTCTGCTTCTCGGCCTTGGTGAGGAGGCTGTTCAGCCAGACGTAGTAGACGCCACCGCAGGCGGCGATCGCCAGGCCCACCACCACGCCGGCGATCGGCAGGCTCGAGCGGCTGCCGCCTTCACCCGTGTAGACCTGGACGGGCTCGGCGGCCACCTTGCTGGCCCCCTTCTTTCCCCCGGCCTGAGCCAGAGCGTCCCCCAGCAGGTTGATCTTGATCATCGGTCCCCCACTTGGCGCAAGGCCAGCCCGACCACGACGGTGGCGCCGCCGCCGATCTCGCGAACCGTCATGGGATCCTCGGTCCGACCATCGATCTCAACGAGCTGGAAGGGATTGAACCGGTCCACGGAAACCCGCAGCCGATCGCCCAACACGTCCATCAGTCCATGGATCATGGAGCCGCCACCGCTGACGAGCACTCGATCGAGGCGGTCCACCTTGAAACTGCTCTTGAAGAAATCGAGGGTCCGGCTGAGTTCATCCGCGAAGGCATCCGACACGGCATTGATCGACGGCTGGACCTCGTCCGGCTGGTGCCCCTCGGCGGCCTGGTTCCGCTTCAACTGCTCGGCGCCCTCCCGGGTCACCCCCCAGTCTTCCATGAGCTTTTCGGAGTAGCGGCTGCTGCCCCAAGCCATGTCCCGCCAGAACACCGACTTGCCTCCCACCATCATGGTGAGGTTGGTGAAGGTGGCGCCCAGGTTGACCAGGGCGACGACCTCGTCGCGCCCGCCTCCCATGGTGTTGGCCTCGTAGGCGTTCTGGATGGCGAACACATCGACATCCACCACCTTGGGGCTGTACCCGGCCTGAGCCACGCAGCTGACGTAGGCTTCCAGCTTGTCCTTGCGGCAGGCCACCAACACCACATCCATGTTGCCGTCTGCGGCCCGTTCCTCGATGAGGTAGTAATCCAGGGCGTAGGAATCCAAACCTTGGCCGGCCGGGAAGAAGCTCTCAGCTTCCCAACGGACGGATTCCGCCAATTCCGCCTGGCTCATGAGCGGGAATGTCACTTTTTTGACCATCACCTGCTGACCTGACACGGAGATGGCCACATCCTTGGCTTTGATTTTCTGTTCCGCCATGACCTGGCGGATAGCGGAGGCCACGGCATTACTATCCATGATGTCGCCGTCCACGATGGCATCGGGAGGCAGGGCGACCCGGCCCAGCTTCTGGAGGCGGTAGCGCGACTGGCCACCCTTTCCAATCTGCTGGAGCTCACAGACTTTCACCGAGCTGGATCCGATATCCAAGCCAACAAGACTTTTGGGTTTGCTTCCGAAGAGACCCACCGGATGCCTCACTTGGAGAATATAGGTATTGGAGATAGTACCGCTGGAATGGATTAGGTCAAGGTTAACTATTTTTGCGTCAGGTCAATTCAGGGCCAAGACCGACCAGGATGGCGGTGATATTGTCCTCGCCGCCCTGCTCTCGGGCAGCCAGAACAAGTGATTCCACAGCCTCTTGAAGGTTCGAGGACTGCGTCACGATGTCCCAGATCTGTCTATCGCCGATCATTCCTGACAGGCCATCAGAGCAAAGCAAAAGTCGCTCCGTTTTGCCCAGCTCCAGGTTCTGGACTTCAATATCCAGGTCCCCCCCGTTGCCCAGCGCCTGCGTGATGACATTCCGGAACGGGTGAACCCGGGCTTCAGAAGGCGTCAAAATGCCGCTCGCCACTTGCTCAGCCACCCAGCTGTGGTCCCGCGTCACCTGCCGGATGCCATCGGGGCCCAACAGGTAGGCCCGGCTATCCCCCACGTGGGCCAGGGTCACCTGCGAGTCGTGGAGCAGACCCGCCACCACGGTGGAGCCCATGGTCTCCCGCTCGGGATTGCGGCGGATATCCTCGGCGATCGCGCGGTCCGACAGAAGCAGCGCCACCTTGAGCCGGTTCCCGTCGTAGGAAAGGTTGGGGTCGTACTCCATGGGCCAGGTCCGGTCCTTCTCCCGGGTATCGCCCACGAACTTGGCCACGGTATCCACGACGATCTGGCTGGCCACCTCGCCGGCAGCATGTCCGCCGAGCCCGTCCGCCACGACGAAAAGCCCCAGGTCCGCGTCGGCCAGGTAGCTGTCCTCGTTGTGTTTCCGGACACAACCGACATCGGTCTTGCCCGCGGCGTGGATCCTCATGGTCAACCCTTTCCCGTCAATCGGCCCCAGAGGTCCTTCAGTTGATCCACGAGACCCGGCTGGCCGGCCGGGGCGGTCTGGACCTTCCCCTTCTGGCCCGCGGCTCCAGCAGCCCCCTTCCCGCCCTTGAAGGCGGTCTGCCGCAGTTTCGGATGGTTGGGGGCGATCTCGCGAGCGGTCTGGAGGTGTCGCTGCGCACGGGCCACCATCCCCAGCGTCTGGAAGTGGGCGGCCAGACGGAGGTGGCTGTCCACATCCCGCGGAGCCAACCGGACCGCAGCCTCCAGCGCCTTCACCACGGTGCGGAGATCGCCGCCGCTCTGTTCCAGGATGGTGGCCAGCAGCGCGTGGTACTGCGGCTTCTTGCCGTCCATCCGGATCGCGTACTGGATGAGTGCCTGCGCCTGGTCCACCCGGCCCCCCTCGAAGGCCTCCTTGGCCAGCGCAGCCCAGTCCTCGGCGGTCCGCTCCGACGCGGCCTCGGCATCCTTTTCCTTCCCGGGTGGCGTGGGGGCTGCCACTGGGGTCTTGGGCAGCTGCTGCATCATGGCGAGGCGTTTCCCGGGGTCCTTCAGGGTGCTGAAGGCCTCCGCCAGTTCCCGGAACCTCGCTTCGGCCTCCACCTTTTCGGCGCCGGTGTACCGGTCGGGGTGCCACTGCTTGGCCAGCCGGTGGTACGCGGCCTTGATGTCCTCGGGAGAGGCATCGGACGGGATTTCCAGCACATCGAAAGGATTCATGGGGGTCCACAGGGCACCCTGCGCCAGCGCATCGCATGGGGATGGAAGAACAGGGCTTGAGCAGAGGATGGTAGCCTATTTCCATCTCGCGTGCAGGCTTTTGGACCACGAAACATGGCGGAATCTCACCAGGAGGCGGTGGTGGCCAGGCCCGTCCAGACTGGAAGAAGCTCCAGCGTGATGGCACAGTAGAAGGTTCCACGGGAGCGCGCATGGCGTTGGGCAAGGCAATGGACTGGCGCGGAGGCCTGGATGCCGGCGACCTGTCCTCCGAGAGCCTGGTGCTCGCCGCCTTCGATCGCATCCGGGACCTGGACGGCACCCTCCACGCCACCCTGGCCGTCGATGAGCCGCGCAGCCTCGCCTTGGCCCGAGATGCCGACCGGCGCCTGCGGGCCGGGGAGCGAACCCCGGTACTGGGCCTCCCGATCGTCCTCAAGGACAACCTCCACTGGTCCGGGCTCCCCATGACCTGCGGCTCCCGGGTGCTCGAAGGCTACGTCGCCCCCTACGACGCCACCGTGGTGCGCCGGTTGATCCAAGCGGGGGCGGTTCCCATCGCCAAGGCCAATCTGGATGAGTTCGCCATGGGTTCCAGCGGCGAGTACAGCGCCTTCGCTCCCGCCCGGAATCCCTGGGACACCTCCCGGGTGCCCGGCGGCAGCAGCAGCGGCTCCGTCGTGGCCGTGGCCGCCGGGTACGCGCCTCTGGCCCTGGGCAGCGACACGGGGGGCTCAGTGCGCCTGCCCGCCAGCTTCTGCAATGCGACGGCCCTGCGACCCACCTACGGCGCCCTCAGCCGCTACGGGCTCACAGCCATGGCCTCCAGCCTGGATCAGGTGGGACCCATCGCCGCCACTGCCGCGGACCTGGCGTTGGCCCTCAGCGTCATGGCCGGAGCCGATCCCCTGGACAGCACGTCGATGGACCTGCCGGGTGTGGAGCGCCTGGCCCGCCTCCGTCCCCTGGACCTGAACGGCCTCCGCGTCGGCCTCCCGAAGGAGTACTTCGCGGATGGTCTGGAACCCGGCATCCGCGCTCTCCTCGACGCCGCCCTCCGAGTGTTCGAAAGCCAGGGCGCGAAGCTGGTGGAGGTGAACCTCCCCCACACCCGCTACGCCATTGATACGTACTACCTGCTCTGCACCAGCGAAGTCTCCAGCAACCTCAGCCGTTTCGATGGCGTGCGGTACGGCCTCCGGGAGTCTTCACCCGAAGGGGGTCTGCCGGGCATGATCGCCCGGACCCGCGATGCGGGCCTGGGCGATGAGGTCAAGCGCCGGATCCTCCTGGGGACCTTCTGCCTATCGAAGGGTTATTATGACGCCTTCTACATGAAGGCCCTCAAGGCACGAACCCTCATCACCGCCGATTTCCACGCCGCCTTCGCCGATGCCGATATCCTGGCCTCCCCTGTCAGCCCGGGCGCTGCTTTCCCCTTCGGCGCCAAGACGGACGACCCCATGTCCATGTATCTGGCCGATGTCTTCACCGTGCCCACCGCCCTGGCGGGACTTCCCTGCCTGTCCATGCCGGCGGGGTTCACCGGCGGCCTGCCGGCCGGCATCCAACTCATCGGGCCGGCCCTTTCGGATGTCCGCCTGCTGGAGGCAGCCCACGCCTTCCAGTCCCTCACCCGCCACCACCTCGAAACCCCGACCCTGTCCGCATAGGAGCGAACCATGGCCTTTGATGTCGTCATGCCCCAGATGGGCGAGAGCATTGCGGAAGCCACTGTGCTGAAGTGGCACAAGAAGGCCGGCGACGTGATCGCCAAGGACGAGACCCTCTACGAGATCAGCACCGACAAGGTGGACGCGGAGATCCCCGCCCCCGCGGCTGGCACCCTGTTGGAGATCCTCGTGGACGTCAACGCCACCGTCCCCGTGGGCACCGTGGTGGCTCGCATCGGCGACGCCTCGGAGAAGCCGACCGGCGCAGCCGCGCCTGCCGTGACCGCCCCTGCCGCGGCTCAAGCCCCTGTCGCCGCGCCCCCCGCCCCGCTGGCCGAGGATGACGACAACAGCCTGGAAGGCCGCCTGCGAACCAAGAGCAGCCCCCTCGTCCGCGAAATGGCCAAGCAGCACGGCATCGACCTCGCCAAGGTCTCCGGAAGCGGTCAGGCCGGTCGCGTCACTAAGGAGGACCTGGAGGCCTACATGGCCAAGGGCCCCGCCGCCACCTCCGCCGCCCCTGCCCCCTCCATCGCCCCGGCCCTGCCCGCCGTGCATGATCCTTCGGCGCCCACCATGGGCCTGACGCCGGGCATGTCCGTGGCCCCCGCCCCGGCCATGCCCGCCTTCGCCCCCGGAGAGCGGGTGAAGGTCGAGCCCATGACCCGGATGCGCAAGATCATCGCGGACAACATGGTGGCCAGCCGACGCACCTCGGCCCACGCCTACACGATCTTCGAGATCGACATGACCCACGTGGCCCAGCTGCGCAACAAGCACAAGAAGGCCTTCGAGGCCCAGTTCGGCACCAAGCTGAGCTTCATGCCCTTCGTGATGATGGCGGCCTGCAAGGCCCTGCGCGCCTACCCGATCGCCAACGCCTCCGTGGACGGCGACAACGTCATCTACAAGCAGGACATCAACCTCGGCATCGCCGTGAGCCTGGACTGGGGTCTCATCGTGCCCGTGGTGAAGAACGCCGACATGATGAACCTCGGCGGCCTGGCCCGCAGCCTCAATGACCTGGCCGAGCGCGCCCGTTCCAAGCAGCTGAAGCCCGACGAGATCAGCGGCGGCACCTTCACCATCACCAACCCCGGAGTCTATGGCGACACTTTCGGCCTGCCCATCATCAACCAGCCCCAGGCGGCCATCCAGGGCGTGGGCGCCATCGTGAAGCGTCCTGTCGTCATCACCGGCCCCGATGGTACCGACTTCATCGCCATCCGCCAGGTGATGTTCAGCAGCCTCGGCTTCGACCACCGGATCGTCGACGGCGCCGCCGCTGATCTCTTCATGGCCTTCGTGAAGAAGGAACTCGAGAACTCAACCTTCGGGCTCGAATAGCGGTCCATCCGCGCATGAAAACGGCGGCCGTCCGGCCGCCGTTTTCATGCGTAGGAAGAAGTCTCTCTGACCATCTCCCGG
Organism: Geothrix terrae; assembly: GCF_022808775.1. GTDB lineage: Bacteria > Acidobacteriota > Holophagae > Holophagales > Holophagaceae > Geothrix > Geothrix terrae. The sequence continues at coordinate 140,824 of NZ_JAKZLA010000006.1, read as the reverse complement.
TACATCGCGTACTCCCCCTGGAAGTGCAGCTGGATGATGGCGGTGGGGCCGTTCCGGTGCTTGGCCACGATGAGCTCGGCGGAGTTGTCAGGTTCTTCGTTGGCCGAGGGCAGCAACTTGCGGTGGATGAAGGCCACCATGTCCGCATCCTGCTCGATGGCGCCGGAATCACGGAGATCGCTGAGCTGGGGCCGGCCGCCCTGGCGGTGTTCCACTTCTCGGTTGAGCTGGGAGAGCACCACCACGGGAATGCCGAAGTCCTTGGCCATGAGCTTGAGGCCGCGGCTGATCTCGCCGATGCGGATGGCCTCGTTCTGCTTGGCGCCGCGGCTGTTCTCGGGGCTGCTGAGCAGCTGGAGGTAGTCGATGATGACGAATTCCACCCGCCGGTTGCTCTGGCTACCCTGCTTCACGATCATGTTCTGGATCTGAGGGACGGTGATGGAGGCCTGGTCGCAGATGAACAGCGGCATCTGCACCAGCTCGTCCCGGGACCGCATCACGTGATCCAGCCGCCCGGTGGCGCGGCCGGACTGGAGGTCCTTCATGTTGGTCTGGCTCTGGGCGGCGAGCAGGCGGAGGAAGACCTCCTCATGACTCATCTCGAGGCTGAAGAAGGCCCCGCATTGGCCCGGACGGCCATCCCGCTCCTGGGCGGCCCGCAGGATCCAGTTGAGGGCCAGGGCCGTCTTGCCGACACCGGGCCGGGCGGCCAGGACGATGAGGTTGCCGGGCTGGAAACCCTGCGTGAGTTCGTCGAAGCGCTGGAAACCGACCCGCACGCCAGGCGACAGGCGCCCCTCCAGGCGATCGTGGAGGCGCTCCATGGCATCGTCCGCCACCGATTGGATGGGGAGCAGACCTTTGGCTTTGGCATCTCCCTGGGCCAGGTGGAAGAGGCTCTGGGCGGTCTGATCCACCAGCACTTCCGGGGGCTCATCTTCTTCAGCGGCCTGGCGCACCAGCTGGGCTCCCAGGTGGACGAGGCGGCGCAGCTTGGCCTTGCGCCGGATGAGGTCCGCCAGCACCTGGGGGCGCTCCACATCCTCGCCGGCCAGCAGCTCCACCAGGCCCGGGTAGCCGCCCACCTTGTTCAGGCTGTCGTCCTGGTCCAGGGCGTCTTTCAGGGTGAGGGAGTTGACCTCCACCTGGGCCTCGATGAGGGTGCGCAGGGCCCGGAACACGGCCCGGTGGGCCGGGTGGACAAAGTCCTCCTCCGCCAGGGCGAAGACGGCCTCGCTGGCCACGAAGCCCGCGCCGGGGGCGCAGCAGGTGGCCAGAAAGGACCGTTCCGCATCGATATCCTCCGGAAGGCGTTCCGGAAGCCAATCCGCCATCACATCACCCCTGCCGACTAGAGTCCCGGAGGAGTGTACCCCCCGCCGTCCACATCCACAAAGATCGGGTTGGTGACGGCGATGGGGTAGATGCCCTTCATGATCTTGTTCCAAGGCGTTCCGGCCTGATAGGCCCCAGTCGTGGCCAGGGGCACACCAGCTTCGACCACCACCCAGGCGTCCTTGCCCGTGGGCATGGCCACGCCATCCAGAGTCGCCGTGCGGAGACGGAAGTCCGTGGGGGAGGCGGTGAAGCTGCTCATGGGCACCGTCTGGGCCACACCGTTCACGACCACACGCACCTCATCGACCGGCACCCAGTCCGCCGCGTAGAGCGAGATGGTGATGGATACGGTGGCGGCGGGCCCAGTCACCAGCCCCCCGGGGCCCACGCCATTGACCGCCACGTCGAGCAGGGGCCCGGTGGAGGCCACGGCCGCACCACCGCGAAGGGCGGTCAACAGAGGATCGAGGGTGTCCTGGGTCAAGGTTCCGGAACCGAGCTTCAGGTAGGTGCGGGCCAGGCCCACAGGCGTGTCGTAGCTGAACTTCGAGGCGGAAAGCCCCAGCGCCTTGGTGAAGGCCGTCGGGGTCTGCTGGCTGAGCAGGGAGAACCAGTCGCTCCGGACGACCTTGAACTCGGCGAACCAGGCGGTGGGATCCGCGGGATCGCACCCTTCGGCCCGGATCAGCTCCAGGGCATCGAAATCCCCCTGGTGCGCGCCGAGGGAAACGGGGCCGGTCTGAGTCCACCAGGCGTTCACTCCCGATCCGAGGGGAACGGTGGGATCGAACCCGCGGACGGTGAACAACCCCTGCGGCCCTCGGGGCCGGTGGACGATGTTGTAGCGCCCTTCCGCCTGAGTGATGAAGTCCGCCAGGGTCCAACCCTTGGAGGGCCTGGCCCCGCCGTTGCGATCCCCATTGGGCGCGGGCGTGAACAGGGCCGTCACGAACCCGTCCGCCAGCGTGGAGCTGCGGGCGCCGACCACCAGCGGATCGATGCCGATGGGAACGCGCTGGGCGTCCGTGATCGCCGCATTCTCGATCTCCGTCCGGAACTCGGTCCTGAGGGCCGTCGGATCCGTCAGATGATCCTCTTCCGTGCGGGCCACCGCATCCACCCCCTCCGCGAGGGCGGAGCTGAGCATCTCGCCCGGGTTCAGGCCGCCGGTGGTTGCCTGGGTGGGGCTCGGGACATCGAAGGCCTTCCAGCTAGCCGGCAAGGTCGGAGAAAGGGTCACAAAGGTATGGCTCAAATCTGTCTGGCCGTCATAGGACTTCACCGGCAGGGCGTCCAGATGGGACAGCGGGCCGCGGGTGCCGTAGGCCATGTAGTCTCCCGGAGGCAGGAAGACCGAAGCTCCTCCACCGGAAAACCGGAAGGAGGTTCCGAAAACCTGATTCCCAGCGGTGTACTGGTAGTCCGCCACGCTCGTGCTCGAGATCACCTTGGCCTTGTAGACCCGGTCGTAGTAGCCAGCCAGACGGCGGAGCCGCTTCATGGAGGGATCGGGAACTCCTCCCTGGCCCGCCAGGGTGATGCGGAGGGGATTCAGGCCATCCACCTCCAGGGTTCCCGCCTGCCGGACCAGGAAGGAGTGTCGTTGCTGCTTGTCGCGGACCACGTTCCCTGACGTGTCCGTGACCTCGGCCCGCTCGGGGCTCAGGTTCTCCGCCAAGGTCCAGATCTGGCTTTTGGACGGGGTGATGGGGGTGGGCAGGTAGGGCCGGTCGGCGTTGGAGGTATTGGTGCCGAGGTATAGGGTGTTGCTCTGGAAAGCGTTGCGCGCGGTCACCCGGTAAGGCTGGCTGAGGCCCGTGCCGCGGGCATCCGCGACGGCCGGCAGGAGCACGCCGATGGGTAGACTGGACGAAGGGATGTCGCTGGGTTCCCGCCACTCCACGCGCTCGGTGACCCAATGGGAGGGATCGGCGTCGGTGGACGGATCCGCGCTCAGGCCGGTGTAGCGATCGAACCGGAACTCGGTCTGGAGAGGACCCGTGCGGGCGGCCGTGCCGAAAGTGTTGAACGTGAGGATGCCATATTCGCCGCTGTGGAATCCCAGCCGGGCCTGGACCATCTCATTGAAAACCGCGGTCGCCTGGGCCGGCTGGGTGCTTGAGATGCTGGCATTCCCGAACTCTCCGCCCAGGACGTACAGCCGGCGCCGGTAGGTCATGGGTTGTCCCGCCGGCAGGCTGGCCGCCGCGGGGCTGCCCACGACCAGGCGACCGGGAAAGCGGGGGCGCAGCTCGGTGAGCGCTGGCTGCGGGTCCGAGGCCACCAGCACCTGATCCACATCCAGCGGCAGAATGCCCAGAGTGGAGTGCGCGTCCAGTGTGTCCCCGGACGATTCCGCGCCCATGAGTGCCACCATGGGCGTCACCACGCTCGTGGCCAGGGGCGCCGTGAAGTCCGATCCCGGAATCTCCACGCCCCAGCTGCTGATCGGGGTCCCGTCGAAGGTGGCCACGGCGGGCACCACGAACCGGAATCCACCGCCATGCTGCGAAAGGAAGTCCCCGAGGTTCCGGATGGGGAGAGCCGACGTCCCCCCGTTCGTGATCGTGGTCTCCAAGGTGAAGTAGGTATTGGCCTTGTTCAGGGCGATCCGGTGGGTGACGCTGACTCCCAGCACTCTCCCTTGGGCATCCGTGGCCACTCCGAGCTTCCCCTTGGGGTCCAGGAGGTAGCCCTGCATGTCCAGGTACACCTCGTTCACGCCCGTCCCGGGCGAGTAGCGGTCGAAGACCAGCGGCAGGTCCGGGTCCTGGTTCACCACGGGCCCCAGGCGCTCAACCATGTCCGTGGGCAGGGACACGCGCTTGTAGTTCTGGTCGAGGGCGACGTTGCCCACGTCGAGGATGGCGCCGCCGGAGGGCGCGCCGAACTGGCCTTCCCGGTTCCCGAAGGCCGCGCCGTCCACCGCGAGTTGGACCGCATCGTTGCCGAGGTAGAAATCCCCGGGTCCCGAGGTCGCCTTCAGCCCGTGTAGGCGATCGCCTCCCGAAGCGGGGATCTCCTCCACCGCCACTGTGGGCCGGCCCACGCCCGTGGCCCGGAAGCAGCCCGTGACGCCCCCGGCCAGGATCAAAGCCAGCGGGGCCAGGGCCAACGGGAGGCGGGACGGGGACAGACGAGTGGAACGGACTGCGGGATCAAGGCTCATGTTCATCAAGGCGTCTCGTTCAGGCGGGAGGTCCATGGGGCTGGGGCGTACGGAAGGTCTATGCTAACTCACGATGCCGATCTCCGCCTTTCTTCATCGCTTCAGGCCGCACCGGCGGACCCTGCTTCTGGCCCTGGCGCTTCTCCTCCTGGGAGACTTGCTCTGGACCCTGGGAAGGTTCCCGGCCATGCACCACCAGCAAATCTACCAGGCTGAGGAGCTTCCGGTGGTGGGCGGCCCGGTGCTCGTGCTGGGCGCCGGCGTCTATGGCGATGGAGAGCCGACCGAACTCCTCCAGGGCCGCCTCCGCACGGCCCTGAGCCTCTACCAGAGCGGGAAGGTCCGCTGGTTCCTGGTGTCCGGCGACAACCGCCATCCCTCCTACAACGAACCCCAGGCCATGCGACGCTGGCTCGTCAAGCAGGGCGTCTCCCCCACCCGCATCATCAGCGACTACGCGGGCTTCCGCACCTGGGACAGCCTCAAGCGCGCGCAGACCGTCTTCGGCCAGCAGAGAGTGGTCATCGTCACCTCGGACTTCCACCTGCCCCGGGCCCTCTACCTGGCTGATCACCTTGGGCTGCAGGCATGGGGCGTCCCCGCCTCCACCGAGAGCCGCCCACCCGTGAATCGAATCCGCTACTGGATCCGCGAGTACGTCGCCAGGCACCTGGCCCTCTGGGATGCCTGGTTCCCGCCGGATGCGCGGCTGGGTCCCCGGGAGCCCACCCCGGACGACTGGGATCCGGCCTCATGAACGAAGCCCGGGATCTGCTGATCCTCGCCGCGGGGAGGCTTCCTCAGGGCCGCTATGGCGGCAGTCTGGCGGGCCTGGGCGCCGTGTCCCTCGGACGCGCCGCCGTGGAGGGCCTCCTGGCCCGGCCGAACCTGCCCAGGCCCGGCAGCCTGATTTGGGGCATGGCGCGGAGTCACACCCAGGGCATGAACCCTGCCCGCACCCTGGCCCTGCAGGCGGGCCTGCCCTTCGACACCCCGGCTTTCACCGTGAACATGGCCTGCGGCTCCAGCCTCCAGGCCCTCCTCCTCGCCGCCCAGCGCCTGAAGGATGGCGCCGAGGCCCCGGTGCTCATCGGCGGCAGCGAAGCCATGTCGGATACGCCGCATCTGGTCCCGGGCCTGCGCTGGGGGTTCCGAATGGGCCACCGCCAGCTGCCGGACGTCATGCACCACGACGGCCTGCGCTGTCCGGTGACCGGGTTGCTCATGGGGGAGACCATCGAGCGGTTGGCGGCCAAACGCGGCGTTACTCGGATCGACGCGGACACCTGGGCGGCCGGGAGTCATCGGCGGGCCTCCCGGGCCGACTTCCGGGCGGAGCTCCTGCCCCATCCGGCGCTGGATCACGACGAATGCGTGCGTCAGGAGGTCACGGTGGAGGATCTGGGACGCCTGGCCCCGGTGTTCGATCCCCACGGCCAGGTCACGGCGGGGAACGCCTCGGCCCTGTCGGATGGCGCCGCAGGGATTCTCCTGGCCCGGCGGGAGCAGGCCGGCGGTGCCGTTCCCCTGGCCCGGGTCCTGGGGTGGAGCGAGGCGGGGGTGGACCCGCTGGACATGGGCGAGGCGCCCGTCCCTTCCGTGCGACGCCTGCTGGCGGCTCACGGGCTGACCGTGGCGGACATCGACCTGTGGGAGCTGAACGAGGCCTTTTCGGCCCAGCTCCTGGTCTGCCAGCGGCAGCTGGACCTGCCGGAGGATCGCCTCAACATCGCGGGTGGGGGCGTGGCCCTGGGCCACCCCATCGGTGCTTCCGGAGCGCGCATCGTCGTGACCCTGATCCATCAGCTCCGCCAGCGGGGCGGAGGCCTGGGGGTGGCCACCCTCGGCATCGGCGGGGGCCTGGGGTTGGCCCTGCTCCTGGAGGTGTCCGCCTAGACCCCGGCCTCTTCCAGCATGGCCTTCAGGGCCCGGTAATCGGTCTTCCCTGTTCCCAGGGTGGGGATCTGGTCGATCTGACGGACCACGCGGATGTTGTGCAGAGAGGAAAGTCCCGCGGCCCGGATGGCTGCGTTGGCGTCATCCCGGCCGATGCCCGCCACGGAGAAGAGGATCAGGTCGGGGTTGAGGTCCTCCGTGGTGGCTTCCACCGCCAGCAGGGGCTCGACCTCATCCTCCCCCTGGAAGCGTTTGGCCAGGGCCTCCTCAATGGCCGGCAGGGAGACCATCTCGCCCCCCAGCTTCACGAACCGTTTGAGGCGCCCCGCGAACACCAGCACGCCCCGCTCCTGGCGCACCAGATCCCCCGTGCGATACCAGTCCCGACCCTCGAAGGACTCGAAGGGCGATTCCACATCGGGGTTGAGGTAGCCGGAAAAGATGCTAGGTCCGCGAACCAGGAGCATGCCGGCCTGGCCCGGCTCCACCCGGCGTCTCGCTTCCAGGTCCACGATGGCCCATTCCACGGACACCAGCGGCTTCCCGATGGTCCCGGTCCGGGGATCCTCCTCCCGGTTCACGGACACCACCGGCGAACACTCGGTGATGCCGTAGCCTTCCAGCACGGTGGTCCTGGGCCAGCGCCGGGCCAGGGTCGAATACACCTGATCCGGACATTTCTCGGCACCAGACACCACGATCCGCAGGGATTCCAGGTGGCGGTCCTCGGCCGTGCGCAGAATCCCGCCCAGGAAGGTGGGCGTCCCCACCAGCAGGGTGGCGTGGTAGGCCTCGATGAGGCGGGCCAGCATCCGACCCTCGGTGGGATTGGGGTGGTACACCACCCGCAGACCCAACAGCAGAGGCAGGATGGTGGTCGTGGTGAGGCCGAAGGCGTGGAAGGGCGGCAGGCAACCCAGCACCCGCTCATCCTCATGGAAATGGATGGCCTGGGTGATGTCCCGGATGTTGGCCAGGATGTTCCCATGGCTCAGGGGAACGGCCTTGGGGTGGCTTTCGCTGCCGCTGGTGAAGAGCAGGGCCGCCGTGGAGGGGGCCTTCGCCGGATCGAGGGAGAACCGGCCGAGGCGCGCACGGAGCGCGGCAGACACCTTGGTTCGCAGCGTGATGCCTTTCCCGACCTCATCCAGCAGCAGCAGGCGATCCTTCACGGCCGAGAGGTCCACGCCCTGGGCCTGGAGCCGATTGACCAGGGTGGACACGGTGACCACGTGCTTCACGCCCACCAGGTCCAGACCATAGGCCGTGCTGCGGGCCCCGGCGGTCCAGTTCACCAGCACGGGGGTCTTTCCGGCGAAGAGCAGGGCCAGGTAGAGGATGCTGGCGCCGCCCGAGGCGGGCAGCATCAGGCCTACATGGGTTCCTTCCAGGCGCTCGAAGATGGGCTTCAGGACCAGCACCGCCGTGATGACATCCCGGTAGGTCTTCACACCGCCGAGCTGGTCCGCCAGGACCACGCGTCCCGGGTCGCGCCGCGCCTGCTTGAGGAAGACTTCGGGAATGGTGTCTCCTTCGGGCATCTCGATGGGCAGGTCCGTGCGCGAATGGAACCAGGGATGGGGCACCGCCTTCAGCTCCCCTTGGCGCAGGGAGACCGCCGCACCGGTGGCCGCCAGCAGCAGATCGCCCACCGTCTGAAGCGAGGCCGGGTCACTGCAGGGATAACCGAAGGCCTGCTCGAGCCAGATCTCCAGTTCCCGATGGCCCAGGACATCCAGGCCCAGGTCCTTCACGAGGTGGTGGTGCTCCTGGATGTCCGGATGGCCCGTCACGGCCTGCAAGTGGCGCCTCACCGCATCCCTGACCTGGGGCGGCACGCTGCGGGGATTGCCTTCCACCCTGGGCCGGGGCGGCTCGGGGAGGGTGCGGGGGGCGTGATCCCTCCAGACCAGGTAGGGCACGAAGATGCGTGGCGTGGCGCCTTCGTTCAGGCGGGATTCCAGCACGCGGTTGATGGCGTCGCGCCCGGCCGCCACCGGCAGGTCACGGAGCTCCTCGAAGGCGACCCGGACCTCCCGCCGCGGCATGAAGAACAGGGCGTTGGCCAGCAGATAGCCCAACCCCTTCAACAATTCAGGTCCGACGGAGGGACGCCGCCCCGACGCAGCGCTGAACCGGCTGCCCCAGAGCCCGTGCAGGCGCACCACCACCACCCGGATGCCCGGGGCCTGGCGGAGGATCTCCGCGACGGCGCTGTTGTCGGCGAGGTCCTGGGTCTTCTGCCGGGCCAATCGGGCGCCCGGGAACATCAGGATGTTGCGTCCGGAGGCGAGACGGCCCGCCAGCGCCGCCAGTTCCCTGTCCAGCGCTTCCCGGGTGCGGTCTCCATGGTCCACAGGGTCGGGAAGGGGCCGGGCCCCCAACGCCAGGGCCAGCCAGCGCATGGGCGCGGAGGCAGCATGGTCGCGGCCCATCACCAGGATGGGCGCGAACCGTCCGTGCAATCCCGCCCCCAGGATGAAGGGATCCACCAGGCTCGGGTGGGAGGCCAGGAAGAGGATCCCCGGCTTGGCGGGTGAGGGGACGGCCTCCAGGCCCTCGGTGTGGATTCGGTAGCGCAGCCGCAACAGCGGCTGACCCAGGGCTCGGATCAGGGAATCGATCATCGTGGCGGAACCTAACGGCAGGATGTAGGCGGATCAAGGATTGTAGCGGGAATCCAGGAAGGGCCCCCGGCGAGGCCTCCTGGGGTTTTGCCAGGTGCCCTAAACCTGACCCGGGGCTTCTGCGAAGATGGACCAGGGCCTTCGGAGGCCCCTCGAGGATCCCATGACCGACGCGCCCCTGATCCGGCTCACCGACATCACCAAGGTCTATCAGATGGGCGACATGGAAGTGCGGGCCCTGGATGGCGTGTCCATGGAGATCCGCCGAGGCGAATACGTGGCCATCATGGGCCCCTCCGGATCCGGCAAGTCCACCATGATGAACGTCATCGGCTGCCTGGACACCCCCACCAGCGGCACCTACGAACTGAACGGCAAGCTGGCCTCGGCCATGACGGATGACGACCTGGCCCAGATCCGCAACGAGGAGATCGGCTTCGTCTTCCAGACCTTCAACCTGCTCGCCCGCACCACCTCCCTCCAGAACGTCGAGCTCCCCCTGATCTACGCGGGGAAGACACCCGCCGAGCGGCACCAGATGGCCATCAAGGCCCTGGAGAACGTCGGCCTGGGCACCCGCAGCGACCACATGCCCAACCAGCTCTCCGGCGGCCAGCGCCAGCGCGTGGCCATCGCCCGGGCCCTGGTGAACGATCCGTCCATCCTGCTGGCGGACGAGCCCACCGGCGCCCTGGATTCCAAGACCAGCGTGGAGATCATGGCCCTCTTCGAGGACCTCTATCAGAAGGGCAACACCATCATCCTCGTCACCCACGAGGAGGACATCGCCCGCCACGCCCACCGCATCATCAAGCTGCGCGACGGCAAGATCATCCATGACGAGCCGAACACGCCCATCAGCTCCGAAGAGCACCTGGCTCACCTGAATCTCTAGCCTACCTCCGGTAGACTGGAGGCATGCAGAAGCTCGTCCACGGCATCCACCAGTTCCAGACCCAGATCTTCAAGTCGCACAGGGACCTCTTCGAGCGCCTGGGCAGGGACCAGGCGCCGGAGACCCTGTTCATCACCTGCTCGGATTCGCGCATCAGCCCGAACCTGATCACCCAGACCCAGCCCGGCGAGCTGTTCATCCTGCGCAACGTCGGGAACCTGGTGCCCCCCTATGAGAGCCTGGGCAGCACGGCCGCAGGCATCGAGTTCGCGGTCACCGTCCTCCAGGTCAAGGACATCATCGTCTGCGGCCACTCCAACTGCGGCGCCATGAAGGCCCTGCTCGAGCCCGAGCAGCTGGGGCAGCTTCCCGCCACCAAGTCCTGGCTGGCCCATGCCCGCAAGACCGAGCGGATCATGTGGGAGAGCTATGGCCACCTCCAGGGCCATGAGCTGCTGCACGCCACCGTCGAGGAGAATGTGCTCGTGCAGGTGGAGAACCTCCGCAGCCACCCGGCCGTGGCCAAGGCCGTGGCCAGTGGCATGCTGCACCTGCATGCCTGGGTCTACAAGATCGAGACCGGCGAGGTATTCGCGTTCGATCCGGACCGGGGGCAGTACACCTCGGTCACGGGCACGGCGGGCCTGGCGCCGCTGGACACGGAGCACCGGGCCACGGACCTGTCGATCTAGCCGGCCGCGCCGGAGATCAGATCTCGAGTCGGTCCAGACGATCGGGCCGGTCCCGCCAACCCTCGTCCACCTTCACGAACAGCTCCAGGCGCACCGGGCGCTGGAGGAGCTTCTTCAGCTCACGCTGGGCGCTCTGGCGGATGTCCTTGATCATGTCCCCCTGGCTGCCCAGCAGTATCTTCCGGTGGCCGTCGCGGTCCACCAGGATGCGCGCCGCGATGAAGACGCCCTCGGGGCCCAGGTCCTCCGGATAGTCCGCGTGGCCGGGCTCGATCCACTGCTCGATGAGCACCGCCACGCCGTGGGGGACCTCTTCACGGGTCTTGCGGAGCACCTTCTCGCGGATGAACTCCGCGGCCAAGGAGCGCTCGGTCTGATCCGTGAAGGTCTCCTCGTCGTGCAGCCAGCCGGGCTGGGCGGCGTCGCGCTCCAGCAGGGTCCACAGGGGATCCAGGTTCAGGCCCATCTTGGCGCCGATGGGCACGATCTCCTTGAAGGGGAGCAGGTCCTTGTAGGTGGCCACCTTCTCCAGGAGCCGGCCCTTGGAGAGCAGGTCGATCTTGTTCAGCAGCAGGTAGGTTGGCCGCCCCATCTTGCGCAGGCGCTTGGCCAGGGCATGCTCGCCGGTGCCCAGATAGTCGTCCGCATCCACCACCCAGAGCAGCAGGTCGGCCGCTTCCAGCGCCTGCTCCACGTGGGCCATCATGCGCTCGTTGAGCGCGTGCTTGGGCAGGTGGATGCCCGGCGTGTCCAGGAAGGCCAGCTGCACGTCGCCACGGTTCACCACGCCCAACACCCGGGTGCGGGTGGTCTGCGGAACTTGGCTGGTGGCGGCGAGCTTCTGGCCCAGCAGGGCGTTCAGCAGGGTGGACTTGCCAGCGTTGGGCAGACCGATGATGGCGATGGTCGCGTGACGCCGCTGCGGGTCCGTGCCGGGCTGGTCAGCCACGATGCACGCCCCGCTTGGCTTCCCGGATGAACTGCAGCAGGTAGGCCACCTCGGCCACATGCCCCACTTCCTTCTCGGTCTGGGCCATGGCCTCCTCGCGGAGCAGCCCGGCATGGAAGAGCAGGCGGTGGGCCTTCTTCAGGGCCTCGATGACCTCCACGGGGAAACCCTTGCGCTGGAGGCCGATGGTGTTCACGCCGTAGCTCTTGGTGTCACGGGCGCCGGCGGTCTTCATGAAGGGCAGCACGTCCTGGGTGGCCACGGTGAACCCGCCCATGAAGGCATGGTGGCCCACGCGGCAGAACTGGTGGACGGCGGAGAAGGCGCCGATGTTGCAGCCGTCGCCCACTTCCACGTGACCGGCCAGCGTGGCGCAGTTGGCGAAGATGTTCTTGTTCCCGACATGGCAGTCGTGGGCCACATGGGAGCCCGTCATCAGGAAGTTGTCGTCGCCCAGGGTGGTCAGGCCACCGCCGCCCTCGGTGCCGCGGTGGAGGGTGCAGCCCTCCCGGATCACGTTGCGGTTCCCCACCTTCAGGCGGGTGGGCGCGCCCTTGAACTTGAGGTCCTGGGGCCCCATGCCCAGGGTGGCGTGGGGATAGATGTCGTTGTCCTCGCCGATCTCGGTGTGGGGGCCGATGACCACGTGGCTGCGCAGAAGCGTGCGGGCCCCGATGACCGCATTGCCCTCGATGACGCAGAAGGGCCCCACGACCACGCCCTCGCCCAGCCGGGCCTCCGGGCTCACCACGCTGCTCGGATGGATCTGCGTGCTCATCGTCCTTCTCCCTCGGCCAGGTCCATCAGCATGGACATGAATTCGGCTTCCGCGACCTTCTGTCCATCCACGAAGGCCTCGCCACGCATCTTGCAGATCCGGCCCTTCAGCTGGACCACCTTGACTTCCATCACCAGCTGGTCGCCCGGGAGCACCGGCTTCCGGAACTTCGCCCCATCGATGCCCATGAAGTAGATCACCTTGCGGGCCCGGTCCTCAATGTCCTGGAGGAGCAGGCAGCCGCCGGTCTGCGCCATGGCCTCGAGGATGTAGACGCCGGGGAACACGGGGCGGCTGGGGAAGTGGCCCTGGAAGACCTGCTCGCTGAAGCTGATGTTCTTGAGCCCCCGAATCCACTGCCCGGGCTCGAAATCCAGGATGCGATCCACTAGGAGGATCGGATACCGGTGGGGCAGCAGGTCCAGGATTCCTTGCAGGTCGATCGTTCGGGGTTCGCGTTCCGACATGGGCACTCCAATCCTATAGGTTACCGGCTCCGCCCTCCGGCCTCCAGCCTCAGGATCGCCGGGCCGTCCGCTCGTAGATCCGGGCTTCGATGAACAGGTCCAGCAACCCCCTGTCCAGGGCCCCCGCCCGGGCCTCGTCCTCCAGGATGGCCAGGCTCCGTTCCACGGGCACCGCGCCCTTGTAAGGCCGATCCTGGGCCGTGAGGGCGTCGTAGACATCCGCGATGGCCATGGCCCGGCTCTGGACGGGAATATCCGGCTCCGTGAGCTTCCGGGGGTAGCCCCGGCCTGTCAGCCGCTCGTGATGGGCGTAGGCGATGTCGGGGATGCCGGCCAGGTCCCGGGTCCAGGGAATCTGCTCCAGGAATCGGAAGGTATGGGTCACATGGCTTTCGATCTCGAGGCGTTCCATCTCGGAGAGGCTGCCCTTGCGGATGCGCAGGCTGGCCAGGTCACCGGCTTCCACCAGGGTCCGGCGCTCGCCGCTCCAATGGGTGAAGGTGAGGTCATCCAGGAGCCCCAGCCCCTCCGCCAGCTCCTGGGCCATCACCGTGGGTTCGTTGCTCTGGCGGACCAGGTGGATGAGCCGCTCCGATTCCTCCCGTCGACCCCGGATGGCGCTTTCCCACTGGTCGATCCCCCCCCCGCCCTTCCAGACCTGGGCCAGGGCCTCGAGGGCCTGCTCCAGTTCCCGCTGGCGCAGGCGCTGGAGGATGATCTCCAGCTGGCCTGGATCGAGCTTCTTGGCCTTCACCAGCACCTGCTCGCGAACGCCCACCTTGCCGAAATCGTGCAGCAGGCTGGCATAGCGCAGCTCCCGCAGCTGGCGGTCGCTGAAGGAGAGGCCTCCGTAGGTTCCGTTGGGCGTCGCGTTCACGGCCTCCGCGAGGCCGACGGTGAGCTCGGCGACACGCCCGGAGTGGCCGCTGGTGACCGGGTCCCGGGCCTCGATGGCCGTCACGGAGGCCGCCACGAAGCCTTCGAAGAGCCGCTCGATCTCCTCCCGGAGCTGGGCGTTCTTCACGGCCACCGCTGCCTGGCCGGCGAGGCTCTGGGCCAGCCGCTGGTCCGAGGCGGAGAAGGCGATCGCGCGCCCGTCCTCATCCAGGCGGTTGAGGAGCTGCAGGACCCCGAGGATCTCGCCTTCCGTGTCCAGCATGGGGACCACGAGCATCGAGGTGGTGCGGTACCCCGCCAGGCGGTCGAAGCTGTCGTTGAACCGGTAGGGGGCCCCGGCCGGAAGGTCGTAGACATCCGGCAGGTTCAGGCATTCCTTGCAGAGGGCGACGAAGCCCGCCAGGTTCTCCCGCGAGATGGGCAGGGCCTCCCGGTGGAAGGGGAATCTCACGCGGGCGTTCTGCGTGTGGGCGAAGAGCAGCTCGGGGCGATCCTCCCCGCCGGTGAGCAGGTAGATGGACCCCGCTTCGGCGTTCAGCAGTTCCCTCGCCTTGGTGAGGATCAGATCCAGCAGCCGGTCCAGGTTCTGTTCCGAAGCCAGGGCCCGGCCCACCTCATGGAGCCGTTCCATGTCCCGGCGATCCTGCAGCCGCGCCCAGGCCGCCCGCACCAGGGCTTCGGCCGCCTCCAGGCCCGGCCAGACCTCGCAATCGGCGAAGGTGCCGTCGCCGGGCACCCCCAGCACCACGTCGGCCCGCCCGCCCTCCACGAAGGCCAGAGCCTTCCTCAACTCCCCGGCCACGCGGTCCAGGAGGATGCTACGGTGCTCTGGGGGGACGGCGACAGTGAAGCGCAAGGCGGATGCAGGCTCCAGGAAGGCGAAGACGAAAGTCCCGTCAGCATATCGGAATTCCCCCGCCCCCACCGCGACCTGGCAGGGACCCGTGGACCGCCTGGCCTGGGGCGGCCGGGGTGTGGCCCACGAGGCCGATGGCCGCCTGCTGCTGCTGGAGGCGCCGCTCGCCCTCTTCCCCGGCGAGCAGGTGGAGGCCACCGTCATCTGGAAGGCCCGCCATGGCGAAGGCCGCGTCACCCGCTGGATCAGCCGGGACCCCCGCCGCTCCCCGGCCGAATGCCCCGTGGCCGGAACCTGCGGTGGCTGCGAGCTGTGGGAGGCCGGCCGCCACGCGCCCGAGCTGAAGCGCCAGATGGTGGCCGACCTCCTTCGCCGCCAGCTGGGTGACGAGGTGGTCTGGGACTGGCGCCCCGCCCCGGAGGAGGCCCGCCGCCACCGCATCCAGCTCCACTGGGATGGCTCGGCCCTGGGCTATTTCCGTCGCCACAGCCATGCGCTGGTACCTGTCTCCGCCTGTCCTGCCGCCGCGGAACCCCTGTCCCAGGCCATTCCGCGCCTGCAGGAAGCCCTGGAGGCGCACATCCTCACCTCCCGCCCGGGCCGCTGGGAGCTGTCCACCGGCACGCCCGCGAGCGAAGTGCTCGCCACCGATGAGCGGGGCCGCACCTGGCGCCTGGAGCCCGATGGCTGGCATCGCAGCGAGGAGCCCCTCGCGCAGCGCCTCGGCGGCATCACGCTCCGGCACGAACCCGGCGCCTTCTTCCAGGTGAGCCCGCCCTGGGCCGCCGAGGCCTTCCGCAGCCTGCTCGAAGGCTGGAACGTGAGGGGCCGCACCCTCTACGACCTCTACGGCGGCGTGGGTCTTTTCTCCGCGCTGCTCGGCAAGCGCTTCGACCACCGTGTGCTGGTCGAGTCCGGCGAGGCGGCCGTGGCCTGGGCCCGCCGCAACCTGGCGGCCCTGGGCCTGCCGTCGGAATGCCAGGTGGGCGATGTGGCCGCCTGGGTGCCCGAGGGGCTGGGGCACCCCGGGGACGTG
Organism: Geothrix terrae; assembly: GCF_022808775.1. Classification (GTDB taxonomy): domain Bacteria; phylum Acidobacteriota; class Holophagae; order Holophagales; family Holophagaceae; genus Geothrix; species Geothrix terrae. Next base: position 125,221 of record NZ_JAKZLA010000006.1, on the reverse strand, counting down.
ATCCTGCTGGATCCGCCGAGGGCGGGGCTGGAGCCGGCCCTCACGGAGCGCCTCTGCACCGCCGGAGCCGGAAAGCTCGTGCTGGTGGGCTGCGACGGCGCCGCCTTCTGCCGGGACCTGAAGCGCCTGGCGCCCGCGTGGAACCTCGAGCAGCTGGCCGTGCTGGACCTCTTCCCCCTCACCAGCCACGTGGAGTGCGTGGCCTTGCTGGCCAAACGGCCGTGAGCGCCCCCGGGAGCGCCCTCGGCCGTCACCTGCTCGTGGAATACACGGGCTGCGACGCCGCCGTCCTCGCGGACCTGGAGCGGATCACCACCGCCATGCTGGATGCCGCCCGGGCCTCCGGCGCCACCATTGTCACCCACAGCTTCCACCACTTCAGCCCCCATGGCGTCAGCGGGGCGGTGATCATTGCCGAGAGCCACCTGGCCATCCACACCTGGCCCGAGCACCGCTTCGCCGCCGTGGACTTCTTCAGCTGCGGGCCCGTGGACATGGGCCGGGGCCTGGCGGTCCTTCATGCCGCCTTCAAGGCCACGGGGGAAACCCGGATGGCGCTGGAGCGCGGGCCCCTGCGGGCGGTCCATCCCTGATCGCCCCTTCGAGCCGCAACAGCCGCTCCTTCATCCCGAGGCCGCCCGCATAGCCTGTGAGGGTGCCGTCGGCACCAATGACGCGATGGCAGGGCACGAGGATGGACACCGGGTTGGCGCCGTTGGCGCGGCCCACCGCCCGGCTGAGGCTCGCGCCGCCCAGGGCCTCCGCCAGCTGGCCGTAGCTGCGGGTCTCGCCGAAGGGGATGCGCTGGAGCTCAGCCCAGACGCGCTGTTCGAAGGGGCTTCCGTGAAGGTGGACGGGGAGCTCGAAGGTGGTTCTCCGACCGGCGGCGTAGGCCTCCAACTGGTCGCGGAGGCAGGCTAGGACGCCAGGATCCGGCAACGCCACCGGGCCCAACCGGGCGATCTTGGTCAGCAGGGCCCCGCGGAATTCATGGTCCGCAAAGCCCAGGTAGATGACGGCCCCCTCGGCATCGAAGGCGACCTGGACGGGACCGAGAGAGGTCTCGAGGCGATGGATTCCCGTCATGCGGGCACTCCCTTCAGGCTGGCCCAGAGGTGGAAGGTGGCGAGGCTGCGGTGAGGCGCGAAGGGTGCCATGAGCCGCTGGGTTTCTGCGGGACCCGGCCGCGACTCGAGCTGGAACCAGCGCTGGAGGGCCAGGGTGAGCGCCGAGTCCCCCACGGGCACACAGTCCCGGAAGCCCAGGCCGCGCATCAGCACGTACTGGGCCGTCCAGGGACCGCAGCCGCGCAGGGCCAGGAGCGCCTTCTCGGCCCGGGTGGCGGTCAGCAGGCGCTCCAGGTCCAGCTCGCCCCTCGCCACCAGGGCCGCGGCGTTCAGGACGTACTCGGCCTTGCGCCGCGAGAAGCGCCGGGCCGTCAGGTCTGCGGGACTCAGGGCCGCGATGGAGGCGGCATCCGGATGCGCGATGAGGCCGCCCACGGGGGTTCCCGCCAGGCGGATCAGGTCGCGCCGGAGGGCGTAGGCGAAGGCCAGATTCACCTGCTGGCCCAGGATGGCCCAGACCAGCGCCTCGAAGGAATCCAGGGTGAGGGGCACCCGCAGGCCCTCGCGGCCCCGGGCCAGACGGGGATGCGCTTCTTCGAAAGGGGCGGCATCCCCGTACCAGGCCAGCAGCCGCAGGGCCGCCCGATGGGCTTCCGCCATGGCCTCGGGGCCGCGGGCGCCCGCCAGGGTCACCACCACGTCCCCGGAACCGAAGGCCAGGCTCAGCACCCCGGGCTGGCCGGCGAAGTGGGCGGCCTTGCGCAGGGTGTCGCCCTGCACCTGCTCGGACACGCTTTCGGGATCCCGGCCATGGAACCGGAGCAGATCGCCGAGTCGGGTGCGCTCCGGCAGCGGCAGCGTGAAGCGGTCGGAGCCCAGCAGGTCCCGGTAGGCTCCGGGCGCCAGGCCCGTCTGGCGCCGGAAGGCCTCGTGGAAGCCGGAGGGGCTCTCGAAGCCCACGGCGGCCCCGAGGTCCAACAGAGGCACGGCGCTCGCCCTCAGCCGGGCACAGGCGACCTGGATGCGGGCGCGCTGGAGGAAGGCCGCGGGCTGGGTGTGGGCATGCTCGCGGAACAGGGCCTTCAGCTTCGTGAGACCCACCCCGGCCACCTCCGCCAGGACCTCGACCTCAGGAAAAGCGGCCGGATCCGCCCGGGCCTGGGCCATGGCCTCCTCCAGCCGGACCAGGTCCGCGTCCTCGCCCCGGTAGAAGGCATCGGGCCGGCAGCGCTTGCAGGGCCTCAACCCCGCCGCCCGGGCAGCGGCTTCATCCAGGAAGAACCGCACGTTGCGGGCCAGGGGCTTCCGCGCCGGGCAGGAGGGGAGGCAATAGATCCCGGTGGTCAGGACGCCCGTGAGCACCCGCCCGTCGAAGGAGGCATCCTTCGCCAGGATCCGTTCGTAGAGGTGTTCATCCGACCAGCGCATGGCTCCATGCTAGAAGCCCGCCGTGGGGAAGTCCTCCGATGGGCGGCGCCGGAATTCTTTCCGCGTCAATCCCACTCCAGCGGCAGTCTGGGCTGGGGCGGGGCCTTGGGCAGCACGCCTTCGAGGCGCAGCAGGAATTCCTTCATGTCCAGGCCCCCGGCGTAGCCCACCAGGGATCCGTCCGAGCCGATGACCCGGTGGCACGGGATCAGGATGGAGATGGGGTTGGCGCCGCTGGCGCGGGCTGCCGCGCGGATGCATTTCTCATCCCCCAGGCGCCGGGCCAACTCCAGGTACGAGATCGCCTGCCCGTAGGGGATCTTCTGCAGCTCCTTCCAGACCCGGGCCTGGAAGTCGGTGCCTTCGGCGTGCATGGGAATGTTGAAATTCCGGAGATTTCCCGAGAAGTAGGCCTCCAGCTGGCGCTTCAGGAAGGGGAGGCTCTTCGGCTCAGGGCCGGCCGGAACCGGGGGAGGTTGGCCGTGCAGCCGCACCAGATGAGAGAGGCGCCCTTCCCCGTCGAAGGCCGCGCCCAGGTCCCCGAGGGGGGTGCGCAGCAGATGCAGGGGCCCGTTCATAGGCACCAGCATGCCAGAATCACGGTTTTTTGTTGCAACGGATCAGGGATTTCGCCAACCCAGACCCGATTCCAGTTCTCGCAGCGCCTTCGGAATGGGCCCCTCACCGGGCAGGACCACCCGGTGGCAGGGGACGAGCAGGACGATGGGATTCGCTGCGCAGGTCATGACGATGAGGTCCTCGTCCACCCCCAGCCAGGCGGCGAGGTCGGCGGGACGGCGGAATTGGCCGTAGGGGATCGTTCTCACCGTGTCCCAGATGCGCAATTGCATGGGCGAGCCCTGGGGATCCACGGGCACCGTGAACGTCCGGAGGGTTCCCGCCAGGTATGCGTCCAGCTGGCGGTCGAGGTAGCGCTTGGCCTCCCGCTGCTCTTTGGGCGGCAACGGGCTGGTCTTGCGGGGATCGAGGCCCTCCACGGCCAGCTCGCGTAAACGCCCACGCCCATCGAAGGCCGCACGCATCGGCCCCAGCAGGGTGTTCATCTCGTAGTGCCAGAGGACCATCAGGGAATCATCGCAGGGTCGGTAGACTGTTTCCATGGCCACTGAACCATTCCGCCTGTCCATCATCGACTATCTGAACGCCGCTCCCCTGAACCACGGATTCAAGCATGGCCTCGGCTGGGAGCACTTCCACCTCAAGTTCCACTATCCCTCGGCCTGCGCGGACCGCCTGCGCTCCGGCGAGGTGGACGCCGGGATCGTCAGCTCCATCGAGTACCTGCGGATCCCGGATCTCCTGATCGTGCCTGGCCTCTGCATCGCATCGCCGAAACGCGTGCGCAGTGTGGTGATCCTCTCCAAGGTGCCGCCGGAGCAGATCCGGACCCTCGCCCTGGACACCTCCAGCCGCACCAGCGTGGTGCTGGGCCAGCTCATCCTCCGGGAGCGGTACGGGGTGAGCCCCGAGATCACGGACATGGGGCCGGACCTGCCGGCCATGCTCGAAGCCCACGACGCCGCCATCATGATCGGCGACTCGGCCATGAGGGCCCCCCGGCAGGGGCTCTTCGTGCTGGACCTGGCGGAGGAGTGGCACGCCTGGACCGGCCTCCCCTTCGTCTTCGCCCTGTGGCTGGTCCGGAAGAACGCCCCGCAGCTTCCCGTGCCCGGCGGCGTGGCCTCTTTCTTCCACAAGAGCTATGAGATCGGCATGGCCCAGCTCCCGGCCATCATCGAGGAGGCCCGGCGCACCATCGGCTGGACCAAGATCGAGCTCCACGAATACCTGACGGAGAACATCAGCTACACCCTGGGCGAGGCCGAGCGCGAAAGCCTCGCTCTCTTCTTCGAGAAGGCCGTGCGGCACGGCTTCGCGCCTGAAGAAAAGCCGCTGCGGTTCCTCTGAGCACGCCCTCCACCGACACCCCCACCAGGACGCCCCATGACCGACCTCTCCTCCCTCTTCCACGCCCACATCGCCGAGCGCCAGCGGACCGCCGCCGAGGCCCTGGCCGAGACGGGCTTCGACGCCCTGGTGATCTCCAGCGGCCAGGTCTACACGCACTTCGCGGACGACCAGGACGCCCCCTTCCATCCGACTCCCCACTTCGCCCACTGGTGCCCCATGGCGGGCCCCCATCACGTCCTCGTGGTCCGGCCCGGCCAGCGCCCCCGGCTCATCCGGTACGCCCCCGAGGATTTCTGGTACGAGCAGCTGCCCCTGGGGAACCCGTTCTGGGCCCAGGAATTCGACATCGAGGAGGCGGGCACCGTCGAGGACGTGTGGAAGCGCGTGGGAACCCCCGCCGGGGGCGCCTACATCGGCAACGAGACTGAGCGGGCCGAGGCCGCCAACCTGGAGCTGAATCCGGCGGGTCTCACCGCCCGCCTGGATTGGAACCGCACGAACAAGTCCGCCTACGAGGTGCAGAGCATCGAGGAGGCGACGGTGCTGGCCGCCCGGGGCCACCTGGCCGCCCGGGCCGCCTTCCTGGCCGGCGCCAGTGAGCTGGAAATCCACTACGCCTACATCCAGGCCGTCGGCATCGTGGATCACGAGATGCCCTACGGCAGCATCGTGGCCCTCAACGAGAAGGGCGCCATCCTCCACTACGAGCACAAACGCGCCAACATCAGGAGCGGCGATGTCCTCCTCATCGACGCGGGCGCCCAGGTCCGGGGCTACGCCGCCGACATCACCCGCACCGTGGCCGCGCCCCACTGCGACAGCCGCTTCGCCGACCTGGTGGACGGCATGGTGAAGCTTGAACTCGGCCTCTGCGACGCTGTGAAGCCCGGCATGCCCTATGGGGACTTCCACCACCTGGGCCACCTGGCCATCGCGGCCCTCCTGAAGGAGCACGGCATCCTCAAGGCCGATCCCGAGGAGGCCGTGGAAAAAGGCCTGAGCCGCCCCTTCTTCCCCCATGGCCTGGGCCACCACCTGGGCATCCAGGTGCACGACGTGGCCGGGCGCCAGGGCGCGCCCGATGGCACCCTCGCGCCTCCGCCGCCCCAGCACCCCACCCTGCGCACCACCCGCACCATCGAGGCGGGCCAGGTGTTCACCGTGGAGCCAGGCCTCTACTTCATCCCCATGCTGCTGCGCCCCTTCCGGGAGAACGAGCACAAGGCAAGGTTCGACTGGAAGCTCATCGACGAGCTCACCCCCTGCGGCGGGATCCGCATCGAGGACAACCTGCTGGTGACTCCCATCGGCCATCGCAACCTCACCCGGCCTCACCTCCCCAACTAGCCTGCGGATCTGGACTACCCCCCGATCGCACAGCGCCCCGCGCTGTGCTCCCACTCAGCCTTCGGCTTCGCGGAGGGGGCCCCGTTGCATCGAGGACAACCTGCTGGTGACTCCCACCTGGCATCGCAACCTCACCGGATCCCACCTGCCGAACTGAGGCTTTGGGCAAAAAACGTTTCGACGCCCGATCCGGACCGGTCATCCGAGCGTTTTGCTCCGGTCCCATCTTGTGAGTCGACAGATCTTCGGGTCTGATGGGGGGGTCATCCTTTTGATCTACCTCCCAACCAGGCCCTCGGCCGCCTTTCAGGAGTCTCCCTGTGTCCGCCCAGCCCTTCGACCCCGCCCGCGACCACCGCATCACCCACAAGGAGGCCGTCAGCCTGGTCCGGAACTTCCATGCCCGGGCCGAGGCCGGCGCCCACCGGGCCTCCGCCTTCAACCGCAGCGCCTTCGAACAGCTCCTCGCCCAGCCTGGTGCCGCGGGCATCCGCATCTACCGGGCCCAGCATGAGGACGGGTCGCCCACCATGGTGATGGTGGCCGTGGATGCGAATGGTGTGGATCTGAATTCCCCCGAGGCCACCTACATCCAGAACTCACACGACTGCCCCCCCTTCTGCGCCGGATCCAGCCTCTCGGCCGGCCTCTGAACGGCAGGGGGCCGTGGCATCCAAGTCGGTCTACTACTGGATCCTGATCTGCCTGATCGACCCGTGGATCCTGGCACCCATGCTGGGATACGCCTGGAGCCGATTCAGGACCGGGTACCAGGAACCGCCCTGGATCCGCCCTTTCCTCTGGACCCAAGTCTTCGACCTTGCCCAGGGTTCGGTGTTCATCACACTGGCCCTTCTCCACCAGAACAACCAGTGGCTGCGGCACCTGACCCAGCCACTGGTATTCCTGGGGTTCCTCTGGACTCTGTTCCGCCTTGGCCCCGGGTCGCGCAGGCGCCGGACCCTCTACGGCGTGTGCCTGGCGGCTGGCCTGGCGGCTGCCGTCATAGGCTTCGAGTTGAACGGAGTGAAATGGCGCAACTCGGTCTTCACTTCCACGATGAGCCTGGTGTACCTCGGCCTGGTCACCTGGGAGCTGAAGACCCTCACTCAATCCGAAGAGGAGAACCACCTGGCTGGTCTCCCGGCATTCTGGCTGCTTGCCGCCCTGCTGGTGTACAGTTCAGGCACCCTGATCTTCAACGCCAGCTCGAATTATTTTCTCCGCACCCTCCCTCCGCACCTGCTTCCCATTCCCTGGGTGGTCGCGGGCTTCATCCACGTCATCCATGAAGTCATGCTCGCCAAAGTCTTCCTGTGTCCGAAGCCCACCTCGTCCTGATCTTCGTGCTCGCCACGTTTGCCGTGGTGCTGCTGAGTTGGCTCACGCTCTTCAGCGTGGTGTCGGCGAAATCCCGCATCATCCATGAGCAGCGCCGGACCCTGGAGGCGGAGCAGCGGCTGCGGCGCGCCCAGGAAGCATTCACAGACAACGCGCACCACGAGCTGCGCACGCCCGTGCAGGTGCTGGCGGGGCACCTGCAGATGGTGCGGGACCTGGGGCTCGGGCCGGAGCAGACCGCGCTCCTCGAACGGGCCCAGGAAACGACCACCCGCCTGGGCCACTTGGTGCAGGGGCTCCTCGACTTCGCCAGTCTCGCCCAGGGGACCCTCACGCTGCGGCCCGGCCCCACGGACCTGGGCTCCCATCTCGCACAGCTCGGGAAGGAACTCGAAAGCCAAGCCAGGAGCAAGGGCCTGGAGGCGAGGGTCGAGCTGGACCCGCTTCCGGTCCCCCTGGCCTGCGACGCGGCCCGCCTCTCGCAAGCCCTGGAGGCCCTGCTGGACAACGCCGTGGGGTTCACCGAGCGCGGCACGGTGTCCTTCCGCATGGTCGCCCGACCTGAGGGCCGCGCCTGGCACCTGCGCCTCGAGATCGAGGATCAGGGCCCCGGCCTGCCGCCGGACTGGGAGCGGCTGCTGAAACCCTTCGAACAAGAGGAGCGCAGCCTCCGCCGGCGGCGCGGCGGGCTCGGAATCGGCCTGCCCCTGGCCGCCGGCATCGTCCACCTGATGGGGGGGCAGATGGGCCTGATCCCACTCGCCACAGGAACCCTGGCCTGGGTGGAGATCCGGTTGGATGAAGCAGTGGGCTGACGAAGCCTCGTTTTCCGATATACATGGATGATCCCCTGGAGCCTCCATGCCCGTCCGCGCCCTCCTGGCCTGCCTGATCCTCGTCCCCGCCCTGTTGGGGCAGGGCTCCGGCCAGCTCACCCTCGAAGCCGTCGCGCATCCCACGAAGCGGGTGGCCTATGCGGGCCGGCCCGCCACGCACCTGGACTGGCTGCCGGACGGCGCCCTGGTGGAAACCCGCCGGGAGGGCGATCAGGTGGCCCTCTACCGGATCGACCCCGCCACCTGGGAACGGAAGCCCCTGCTGGAGTCCGCCCGCCTCCAATCGGCTCTCGTGACGGCGGGGGCCGGAGACGCCGCTGCCAAGGAAGCCCTCGGGCGCGGCGCCTTCATCTGGAAGGAGGACCACAGCGCCTTCCTGCTGACCGTGGCGGACGACCTCTTCCTGGTGGACGTGAAGGCGGCCACGGCCAAGCGGCTCGCAGGGGGGAATCCGGAAGAAGCCTCCTTCAGCCCCGACGGCCGGCAGGTCGCCTATCTCAAGGGCAACGACCTCTATGGGGTGGAGGTGGCCACAGCCAGGGAGACGCGCCTCACCACCGGTGGCGGGGAGACCGTGTTCAATGGGCGCCTGGACTGGGTGTACCAGGAGGAGGTCTATGGCCGGGGCAGCTTCCGCGCCTTCTGGTGGGCCCCGGATTCGAAGCGCCTGGCCTACCTCAGCCTCGACGAGACCAAAGTGCCGGTCTACACCCTCATGGATGACCGATTCCAGCCCCAGAAGGCCCTGAGGGCCCGCTATCCCAAGGCCGGTGATCCCAATCCCACCGTCCGCCTGGGCGTGGTGGACCTCACGGGGGCCACCACCTGGATGGACGAGCCCTATCCCGGCCAGGAGACCCTCATCGTGCAAGTGGGCTGGGATCCGGCCGGTCGCTTGCTGGCCACGCATCAGGACCGGATCCAGAGCTGGCTGGACCTGCGCCGCTACGATGGGGCCACATCCCGGCTGCTCATCCATGAGAACGGCCGCGCCTGGCAGGAGCGGCTGCCCCTGCCCCACTTCCTCTCCGATGGGGGCTTCCTGTGGGAGTCCGGGCGCACGGGGCGCCACCACGTCTATCGCTACGGGAAGGATGGGCAGTTGATCGGCGCCGTCACGGCCGGGGACTGGGATGTCCGGCAGGTGCATGGCGTGGACTCCGGAACTGGGCAGCTCTATTTCGACGCAACCGAACGCAGCCCCATCGGCCTGGACACCTACCGTGTGGGACTCGACGGGAAGGGCCTCGTGAGGCTGACAGACCGACCCGGCACCCACCGGGTGAAGCTCAACGCCGCGTTCACCGCCTTCCTCGACACCTGGAGCGACATCCACACCCCGTTCCAGCAGGCGCTCCATGACGGCCAGGGCAAGCTGGTCCGTCTCGTCGACGCCAACCCCGCCGAAGCCTGGAAGGCCCTGAAGCTCGGCAAGGTGACCTTCCAGCAGGTGAGAACCCGCGATGGCTTCCCCATGGAAACGATGCTGGTCCTGCCCGTGGACTTCGATCCCGCGAAGAAGTACCCCGTGTTCCAGACGCTCTACGGCGGGCCGATGGCCCCCGAAGTGCGGAACCTCTGGCGACGGGACATGCCCTGGTTCCAGTTCCTGGCCCAGCAGGGCATCGCCACCTGGATCTGCGACAACCGCAGCGCCTCGGGGAAGGGCCTGGCCAGCGCCCATGGCATCTACCGCAACCTGGGAGCCCAGGAGCTCCAGGACCAGCTCGACGGCCTGGCCTGGCTGAAGGCCCAGGGCTGGGTGGACATGGACCGGATCTGCCTGGACGGCTGGAGCTACGGCGGCTTCATGACCACCTACGGCCTCACGCACAGCAGGGCCTGGAAGCTGGGCATCGCCGGAGCGCCTGTGACGGACTGGCACCTCTACGACAGCATCTACACCGAGCGCTACATGGGCCTGCCCAGCGACAACAAGGCGGGCTACGACTCCAGCTCCGTGCTCAAGGCCGCGGCCAACCTGACCGGCAGGCTCCTGCTGCTCCACGGCACCCTGGATGACAACGTCCATCCCCAGAACACCGTCATGCTCATCGACGCCCTCCAGAAGGCCGGGCTCTCCACACAGATCGTGCTGCTGCCCGGTTCCGACCACAGCCCCCGCGCGCCCCAGCACAACTGGGCGCGCTTCCAGGCCATGTGGGAGTTCCTGTCGAAGTACCTATAGAGTGCCTAACAAAACCCCCACGGGGTCGCGCGAGGGTCGTCGGGCGAGCGAGGCGAGGAACGCGAGTAAAGCGTAGCGGGTACTACGCGCGACGAGCGTGACGCGGCATCGCGACGCCCGCCGGCCCTCGCCCGGAGGGAGAAGGCCAGGTGGGCGCCTCGCGGCGTCAGGTCCCTTGAACGATGTCCCGCATCGCCCTGCGGGACCTTCCTTGCGGAGCATCCCACCTGGCTTTCTCGCGGCCCCGTCGGGGTTGTGTTAGGCACTCTTAGATCAGGCTTCCCGTGTTGCGGGCAGCATACGGTCGTACACCCAGAGCAGCGCGGCCGTGAGCACGCCCACGCCGATGATCGTCCAGAGCATGCCCGCCGGCTTGTGCGTCACCTCGCCGAAGTGGTGCATCAGTTTCCCGCCGAACCAGCCCCCGATGAGGGAGCCAAGGCCGATGGGCAGGAAGGCGAAGCCCATGTAGGTCCCCTGCTGACCCGGGGGGGCGAGGCGTGAGATGTACTCGTAGTAGCGCGGCGACTGCACGATCTCCCCCAGCGCCACGCAGACGAGCGTGATGATCACGCCCGTCACGGTCGGCCTGAAGATCAGCACGATCCAGGCGAGGGACGACATCAAGGTGCCGAGGGTGACCGCCTTCACCGAGGCGATCTTCTGGGTGGCCAAATTGATCAGGACCGTCAGGGAGATCACGACCAGCGGGCCCGTCATCAGCAGCAGTTCCGTGTCCGCCTTCGGATCGATGTATTTGGCGACATACAGGGGCAGCGTGATGAATTCCTGCCAGTACACCACCCAGTACCCCGTGAAGATCAGCAGGAACAGCATGAACTTCGGGTTCGAAAGGACCGTGAGGAAGTTCCTGCCCGTCTCCGCCAGAGAGGGAGGCGGCACATCGCCCTCTTTGCGCGGTTCCTTGAACAGCAGCAACACCGCGAAGAACATCAGGAACACGCTGATGGCCGCTACGCGGAATACATTCTCCACGCTCATGTGCCGGTGGACGTACGATGCCACAAAGGGACCGGCGGCGCCGCCGATGTTCACCAGCGTGTAATAGATCGAATAACCGATGGAGCGGACATTCTCCTTCGAGGCGCGCGCGGTGGTTCCGACCACGGCCGGCTTCACCAGCGCGATGCCGAGGGCCGGCAGCATCAGCAGGAACGCCACGAGCGCCCCGAGCGGCACCAGGCCCCTCACCGGAGCCATCCAGGAGGAGCCGAGCGATCCCAGAAGGAAATAGGAGCAGCTAAGGATCAGATAGGCGAGGGAGAGGGCGCGACGGAAGCCGAGGCGATCGGCAACCGCGCCCCCGAAGGCCGCCAGGAACCAGACCAGCCCTCCGAACAACCCGGCCAGGCTGCTGGCATCCTGGGTCGGAAACCCCAGCGATTCGTTCAGGTATCTGGCCAGGGAGGCGAAGGCCGCGTAGTAGGAGAGCCGCTCGAACAGCTCGCTGACGTTCGCGACCCAGAAGGGGCGTTCGAATCCGTCGCGGATCTCACGCAAGCGTCGAGCTGGGCTCAAGGGACCTCCTGGGGAAGGATGATGACCTTCGATCTTCCCGGGGAACCGGAGGCAGGGTCAACCCATGCCCTCCAGGAGCCTGCCTGGGAAGCGCCTGGGAGGCCGCCGCCATCGCGCCGCGAGGCCCCGGTGGCGTGTCGGATGGAGGACTTACTCCCTGGCTTTCGCGAACTCCACCACCGCCTTGAGCATGTCACCCACGGACATGATGCCCACCAGCTGCCCCTTGGCATCCACGACGCACAGGCCGTAGAGCTTGTGATCGAGGATGGACTGGGCGGCCGTGGCCAGGTCCGTGTCCGGCGTGACCGTGTGGGGATTCGGATTCATGACCTCCTTCACGGCGGTCTTGGAAAGCAGGTAGTGCACTTCCCAGGTGTCCAGCGACGTGGCCTTACCGGGTGTGTAGTCCTTGATCATGCGCTCGGTGATCAGGCCGACGAACGCGCCCCTGGCCATGACGGGGAGCCGCCGGATGCCCTTCTCCTTCATGAGGTGGATGGCCTCGATGATCGAGGCATCCTCCTCGATGGTGATGGGGTTCTTGGTCATCCACTTTTCGACGGTATTCATGAAGGGTCTCCTCACATGCCCAGGAAGGCTTTCTTGATGTGTTCGTTGGCGAGCAGTTCCTCCCCGCGGCCCGTCATGACCACGCGGCCCGTCTCCATGACGTAGGCGCGATGCGCGATGCGAAGGGACTGGTAGACGTTCTGCTCCACGAGAAGGATGGTAACGCCCTGCTTGTTGATGCCGGTGATGATGTCGAAGATGTTCTTCACCAGCAGGGGCGACAGGCCCAGCGAGGGCTCATCCAGGAGGAGCACCTTGGGGTTGGCCATGAGGCCCCGGGCGATGGCCAGCATCTGCTGCTCGCCTCCGGACATGGTCCCGCCCAGCTGTTGTTCGCGCTCCTTGAGACGCGGAAACAGCTCGAAGACCCAGTCGACGTTCTTCTGGCGATCCGCCCGGGTGGCCTTGACGTAGGACCCCATGCGGAGGTTCTCCATCACGGTCATCTCCGGGAAGATCCGGCGCCCCTCGGGCACCTGGACGAGCCCAGCCTCGACCACATGATGCGGGAGCATCTTGCCGAGATCCTTGCCCTGGAAGGTGATGCTCCCGGAGGCGGGTTTGACGAGCCGCGAGATGTTCTTGAGGGTGGTGGATTTCCCGGCACCGTTGGCACCGACCACGGTGACGATCTCGCCTTCGTGGACTTCCAGATCCACATCCCACAGGACTTTCAAATCGCCATAGGCGAAATTCAGCTTCTCGACCTTAAGCATGGCTCTCACCCAGATAGGCATCGATCACGTCCTGGTTGCTCACCACCTCCTGGGGGGTGCCCTCGGTCAGCTTCTCACCGGAGGTGAGGACGACGATCCGGTCGGAAATGCGCATGATGGCCTTCATGTCGTGCTCGATGACCATCTGCGTCAGCCCTTGCGCCTTGATGTCCAGGATGAGCTGGATGATCTCCTCGCTCTCGGCGGGGTTGAGGCCACCCATGACTTCGTCCAGCAGCAGGAGCTTCGGCTGCGTGGCCAGGGCCCTGGCCACCTCGAGCTTCTTCCGTTCGCCGATGGGCAGGCCCCCGGCCAGGAAGTCCGCCCGGTGCTCCATGCGGACCACCTTGAGCTGCTCCATGGCCATGTCCCGGGCGGTCTTGAGCGAGATGGTGCGGACCAGGGCCCCCACCATGACGTTGTCCACCACGGACAGCTTGGCCAGGGGGCGGACTTTCTGCCACGTCCGGACCATGCCGAGCTTGCAGACCTTGTCGGGCTGGAGCCCGTTCATGCGCCGGCCATTGAAGATGACCTCGCCCTTGGATGGGGGGTAGTAGCCGGTGATGCAGTTGAAGAGGGTCGTCTTGCCCGCGCCGTTGGGTCCGATGAGGCCCATGATCATGCCCTGCTCCATGGAGAAGGACACATCGGAGTTGGCCGCCAGGCCTCCGAAGAACTTGCTGACGTTCTTGATCTCCAGGATGGGCATCAGGCCGCCTCCCGCTTCCGGCGCGAAGCCAGTTTCTTGACGAAGCCCATCAGGCCGTCCGGCATGAAGAGGATCACCAGCACCACGAGGATGCCGTAGAGGAGGACGTGGGCGTGGGCGAGGTTCTCCTTGAGGAAGAGCCCCACCTTCGAGTCCGCGCTCACGAGGCCGATCTTCACGAGCCCCTCGGTGATCATGTTGCTGCGGAGGGCCTCGGAGAGGGGAACGAGCAACAGGGAGCCGAGCACCGGGCCCCAGATGGTGCCCATGCCGCCGATGATGCAGATCAGCATGATCTGGACGGACACATCCAGCCCGAGCACCGTGGGGGGATCGACGAATCCGACGTAGATGCCGTAGAAGCTCCCGGCCAGCGACGTCAGCACCGCCGAGATGACCAGCCCGATGTTCTTGTAGACCGAGATGTGGATGCCCAGGGAGTGGGCCGCGTCCTGGTCCTCCCGGATGGCCTGGAAGTAGTAGCCCAGCTTGGAGTGCTGCACCCAGTAGGCGATCGCGAGGGTCAGCAGGGCCAGGAAGAGGCCGATGTAGTAGAAGGGCACCTTCGTGAGGAAGTCCGTCACCACCCGCCCGCCGATCTTGAAGGCGGGGATCTCGGTGACCAGGATGCCCTCGGCGCCGTTGGTGAGCGTGGTGAGGTTGATGGCGGACAGCCGCATGATCTCGGCCACCGCGATGGAGGCCAGCACGAAGTAGGGGCCGCGCAGCCGGAAGCAGATGCTGCCGATCACGAGGGCCACGACGATCACCGCCGCCACGCCGGCCCAGACCCCCACCCAAGGCGCCACCTGCTTGGAATACATGAGCATCATGGTGGTGTAGGCGCCCACGCCGAAATAGGCGGCGTGGCCGACGGAATACTGACCCGCGTAGCCGCCGAGGATGTTCCAGCTCTGGCCCTGGGACACGCTGAGGAACAGCAGAATCATCATGTGCAACGCGTACGGGCTCTCCACGAAACGCGGAATGACCAGGAGGCCCGCCAGTACGATGAGGCCGATCGCGGCCTTGAGCATGCTCTTGTTCATGTCGTCCTCCTCAGGTCCGCGACTTGCCCATCAGGCCCGAGGGCTTGAAAAGGAGTACGAGCAGGAAGAGCACGAAGACCACCACATCCTTCCATCCGGAGGAGATGTAGACCGCGCTCATGGATTCGGTGATGCCGATGAGGATCCCGCCCAACGTGGCGCCCACCACGCTGCCCATGCCGCCGAGCACCGTGATGACGAAGGCCTTCAGGGTGAAGGTGCCGCCGACCTGCGGGAAGATGTAGTAGGTCGGCGAGATCAGTGCCCCCGCCGTCCCGGCCAGGGCCGCGCCGAGACCGAAGGCGATGACGGACATGCGGCTGACGTTGATGCCCATCAACTGGGCCGCGTCACGGTCCTGGGCCGTGGCCCGGATGGCCTGGCCCGTGTCCGTCTTCAGGAGGAACCAGCCCAGGGCCGCCGTGATGACGGCCGTGATCAGGAAGGAGACCAGCAGGGGGGTGGAGATCGACACCCCGCCACCCACCTGGATGGTGGAAGAGGAGTACGAGGTGGTGAGGATCTTGTAGTCCGACGTGAAGATCAGCATCACCGTGTTGCTCATGATGAGGCCCAGGCCGATGGTCAGCAGGATCTGGTTCTGGGCGACGGCGTTGAGCACGCGGTTGATGAAGACCTTCTGGAGGAATCCCCCGAAGAAGAACATCAGCGGGAAGCTGATGAGCACGGAAACGAAGGGGTCCACACCCATCAGCGTGAACAGCAGATAGGTGAGGTACATCCCGACCATCATGATGTCGCCGTGGGCGAAGTTGATGACGCGCATCACGCCGAAGATGAGCGTGAGCCCGATGCCGATGAGCGCGTATACGCCACCGATCAGGACGCCGCTGATGAGGGATTGTAGGAAGACAGCCATGGATTCGCGGGGCTCCGGAAGGAAAGTCCCAGTCCGGCTCCGCCGGACCGGGACACGGGGGCCCGGGGGTGTGCGCGCAGCGCGGAACCCCCGGTCAGATTCAGCCTCACTTCCACTTCGGGAAGGGGAAGATCGCCTTCTTGGTGGCGAACTTGGCGGGCAGCACCGTCTCGTAGTTCCCCTGGATGATCTGCTGCACGAGCATCTGGTGGTTGTTCTGGTTGGTGAAGCCGTCGTAGTCGGCGAACTGGACCTCGCCCATGACGCCGTTCCACTTGCCGGCCTTCAGGCCATGCTGCGTCTTGGCCCGGTCGCCGCCCGCGTTCCGGGCGGTCTCCGCCATGATCATCATGGAGGCATAGGCGCAGGCGGCGTGGTAGGTGGGCTCCTTGCCGAACTTCGCCTTGAAGCGGGCCTCGAATTCCTTGGCTCCGGGCCAGTTCACGTCGCCAGTCCACTGGGTGCAGGAGATGACGTTCTCGGAGATCGCGCGCTCCTTGGCGAACTCGGGTGTGGTGAAACCCGCGCCGGCGCCCAGGAAAGCCTGGGGCTGGAGGCCCACTTCCTTCGATTGCCGCATGAGCAGGATGGCGTCGGCCACGTACGACACCATGAACACCAGGTCCGGGTTCCTCGACTTCACCTTCGCCAGAGTGGACCGGTAGTCCGCGGCGCCCTTGGGGTAGGGTTCGTCGGCCACGACCTGCATGCCCTTCTTGGCCACGTACTCCTTGGCGGTCTTGGTCGTGGACGTGCCGAAGTCAGTGTTTTCGTAGATGAAGGCGATGGATTTCGGCTTGCCGAGGGCGGCGGCGGCATCGATGAGGCTGGAGGCGTACTTGTCCGCGGGGGCGTTCATCCGGAAGACGTACTTGAGGCCCTGGCGCGTGATCTCCTCCTTGGCGGCGGCGGGGATCAGGAGGGGGACCCGGTACTTCTCCGCCAGCTTGGCGACGGCGTTGGAGCAGGCCGAGGTGTAGGGGCCCACCACGCCCACGACGTTGTCCCGCGTGGCCAGCTTCTCCATGGCGCTCATGGAGATCTGCGGCTTGCCCGTGTCGTCCTCCCACACGAGCTGGAGGTTGATGCCCTTCTTCTTGAGGTCCTCTTCGGCGAGCTTGATGCCGTTGGTGATGTGTTCCCCGATGGGTGCCTCGGGTCCGCTCATGGAGTTGATGACGCCGATCTTCTGCGCCATGAGACACGGAGAAAGGGCTAGAACGGCGCCCAGGGCCAAGAGGTGCTTTCGCATGGCAGCTCCAATGCAAAAGAGATGTGGTTGGAAGGTATGGGAAGTCTACACCTGCCGAGGGCCAAAAAAATCACGGAACCCGCGGGTTGTGACCCGTGAGTTCCGTGACCGTGCAGAGAGAAGGATCTGCTAGGTAGAACGTGCTCTGATCAGAAGCCGATCATGAGCGAAGCGACGAGGCTGTCGCCGCCCTGCTCGCCGGTCTGGCCGGCGCGGGGAGCCAGGAAGTTCTTGCTGCGGTGGACGTAATCGAGCTTCAGCTTGCCCGCGCTGTACTTCGCCGGGTTGAAGAGGAAGTTGTAGCCCACGGTGACTTCGGTGTACTTGGGGCTGTAGTCGCCACCAGCGGCGGGCGTGTAGGGGCTGGTCGCGGTGTACCAGTCGTCGCCCGAGTTGTAGTTCATCACGTCGTAGCGGGCGGTGAACCAGTGGCGGCCCATCTTGTAGGCGCCATCCACGGCGATGCCCTGGAACTTCTGGTCGAGGTGCTCGCGGAGGGGATTGGTGGTGGCAGCCGCGAAGAGGGTGGGGAAGCGGCGGCCCAGCAGGCCCGTGGCGAACTCGGCGCTGGCATGCCAGGTGGCGTTGTCGAAGGCGTAGTAGGCGCCCATCAGGGTCGTCTTGTCCTTGTTGTCCTTGATCTGGGCGGCGCTGACATAGCCGGCGGTCACCCAGGCGGAGGCGTTGTTGAAGGTGGAATCCTTCAGGTTCGTCACGCCCTCGCGGTAGTAGGCGCCGAACTTGTGCTCGGGGCCGTAGGCGAACTCGAGGCGGGTGGTCCAGTCCTTCTGGGCGTTGCCGGAGCCGGTCACGGTGTTCTCGTTGTTCTTGCCGCCGCTGCCGTCATCGGTGGTGCCGTTGGAGACGGCGAGGTTGATCTTGCCGTTCCAGCCCTTGGCGTCGCCCCAGCTGTAGATGCCCCAGACGCCGCGGTCGCGCTTGTCACCGAACACGCGGTTGATCTGGTTGCGCTCGAAGAACAGGATGTTCGTGGCGGCGACCATGGTGGCTTCATAGGTCGTGGGCATCTTGAACTGGCCGGCCTTCACGCTGAAACCGCTGCCGATGTTCCAGGTGATGACGGCATCGTGCAGCACGTTGTTGGGAACGGCGGCAGTGTTGCTGTTGTTCGGATCGAACATCAGGTTCCAGCTGACGTCGTCGGTGATCTTCCCGTTCAGGTAGATCTCGGCGCGCTTGACCGCGAAGTTGTTCTCCTGGAACCGGGAGTCGAGGCCGTAGTACTTCGAGGCACCGGCCGTGGCGGTCGCGTTGTTGCGCAGGTTGCTGTCCAGCATCTGGGTCTGCCAGAACTCGATGAGGACGCCGGTGAGCTTGACGTCCTGGGCCTGGGCCTGGGTGACCCCAGCGGCGAGAAGGGCGGCAACGCCAGCAAGGCGGGTGATCTTCATGGGTGGGCTCCTAATAAGGGAGGGTTGAGGGGATTGAAGGGTGGAGGAGATGAGCGGACGGATCAGGTCAGACCACCAGATGTCTGGGACATCAGTCGCGGAAAATCTGGGGGATGATCAAACGGATTCAAGCTAAACGGGGGAGTCGCTTGCGTCTATCAAAAATGAACCAAAAGTTCCGATGGTTGTGATGATAGGCACAAAGGTGTGGCGACACCTCGAGGGCCGCCTGGCTGGCAGGAGATCCCGCCCCCTTCGCAACGAGTGATCGGCCAAGGTCCGCACTGGTCAAGAACCGTGGGTGGATTGGGCAAATCCAGATTTCCATAAGCCTGCGCCCCCTGTAGAAAATCGGGACCGGCGGGGGGCGGACTGAATTCACGTCTCAGACACAGGACCGGACCAAGGTCTTCGCGGGCATGTCACAGGGAGCCGGGAACCTTTCCCCCATCGGCCTGTCGGCCCCTAGGAGACCTCATGAAGCGCACGCGCACCCTCAGCCTGGCGGCCCTCGCCCTGGCCACCCTGCCCGCCTCGGCCCAGACCGCGAAGATCGGCGGCGACATCCAGCTCTGGTACACGCAGATGATGGACAGCAATCTCCGGTACAACAGCGCTGCTCCCGGTGGGTACTACAACCTCCGCAGCGAGTTCAAGGAGAACACGTTCGCCATCCGCCGGTCCGAGATCAAGATCTCCGGCAATGTGGCCGAAGGCGTGGATTACGAGGTCATGTTCGACCCCTCCATCTCCACGGGAGCGTCGAATCCCATCATCCTGCAGGACGCCTTCGTGGTCTGGAAGCCCATCGCCGGCATCGATGTGAAGGCCGGCCAGTTCAAGAACCTCCAGACCTACGAGGGCGTGACCAGCTCCACGGAACTGCTCTTCGCGGAGCGCAGCCAGCTGGGCCGGATGTTCGGCGACAAGCGCGACCGTGGCCTCGCCCTCGGCTTCTCCTACGGCGACCCCAAGGGCTTCGCCGGCAAGGTCACCGCGGCCGTGTTCAACGGCATGAACGACGCGACCTCCGGCAAGACCAACGACACCAATGCCCAGAAGGACTTCGTCCTGCGCCTGGACTTCAGCCTGGGCAAGGCGCACAAGTTCGGCGCCTACACCCTCCAGGGCGGCACGGACGTGGCCGACAAGGGCAACCCTCCCACCGCCATCGCGGCGAACCCTGGGGGCCTCTGGCCCAGCCAAGCCGCCATCTACGACAACAAGGACAAGACCACCAACCTGGGCGCCTTCTACGCCTACCAGGACGGCACCTGGACCTTCACCGCGGAATACATGACCGGCCAGCTCGGCCGCCGCTTCGCCACCCTCGCTGCCACCGCCCCCGCGGTGAAGCGCGAGCACCTGGACCAGAAGTTCACGGGCTACTACGTGACGGGCGGCTACACCTTCGGCCCCCACAGCTTCCTGGCCCGCTACGACCTGATGAACCTCAACAGCGGGGACGACTGGTACACCGCCACCAACCCCTACACCACGAACGTGGCCACCGGCCTGCCCACCGGCACCGACTACAGCCCCAAGTACACCGAGGTCACCGTCGGCTACACCTATGCCTGGATTCCCGAGAAGGTGAAGGCCGCCAACTTCAAGCTCAACTACATCGCCCGCAGCAAGAACTTCCTCAAGCCCTTCGGCACCGAGACCGGCGAGCAGGGCGGGAACACCGTCGTCGCCGCCCTGCTGGTGGCGTTCTAGGGCCCGGAGCCTTCCCCGGCGATCCAGCCCAGGCCTGCCTGACCGGGCAGGCCTGGGCTTTGCCGTGTCGTCCGGGGGCGGGACGCGCCCTTGGTGGGGCCGGTCGCGCGGTGGATACTTGAGCGGATGATGGACTGGACGAACTTCTCGTGGGGTCCGTTCGAAGGCAAGTTGCTCTGGGATGTCCTCCGCAACCTGGCCCTCAACGGCATGGGCGCCTATTTCGTGACCCGCCTGAGCGCGGTGCGACGCGCCCTCACGGGAACCCGCTCCCGGCGCCTGGACACGCTGGTGCTCATCCTGGTCTTCGGGCTGTTCTCGATCCTCGGCAACTTCCTGGGATTGCCCATCCATGGAGCCATCGCGAACACACGCATCGTCGGGCCCATCGCCGGCGGGCTGATCGGAGGCCCCTGGGTGGGGGCCGGAGCCGGCATCCTGGGCGGCCTGGCCCGCTATGCCATGGGCGGCTATACGGCCCTGGCGGCCCTCGTGGCGAACGTGCTGGCGGGCCTCGTGGGGGGCTGGGTCCAGACTGGGCTGGGCTACCGGCGGATCACGGTTCCCGTGGCCTTCCTCACGGGTGTGGCGGGGGAGCTGGTGCTGAAGGCCTGCATCCTGACCCTGTCCAAGCCCTTCGACATGGCCTGGAAGCTCGAGAAGACCATCGCGGTGCCCACCCTCCTGGCGAACGCCACCGCCGTGGCCATCTTCCTCCTGGTGGTGAAGGACGTGTACCGGGAACAGGAGAAGGCCACGGCCGACGCCCGCAACCAGGCGCTCCAGGTCCAGGCGGAACTCCAGGCCCTCCGGGCCCAGGTGAACCCGCACTTCCTCTTCAACACCCTGGCCACCATCGGCGCCCTGACCCGCACCAGCCCCGACCGGGCGCGGGAGATCGTCAAGCATCTCTCGGAGTTCCTGCGGAGGTCCCTGCACCGTCGCGAGGAGCAGATCCCCCTGGCCGAGGAGCTGAAGACGGTCGAGCTCTACCTGGGCATCGAGAAGGCCCGCTTCGGCCCCCGGATCGCCAGCCGGATCGAGGTGGACCCTGCCCTGTCGCACGCCCTGGTGCCCGTGTTTTCCGTCCAGGTCCTGGTGGAGAACGCCATCAAGCACGGGATCGGCCCCCGGCCGGAAGGCGGCCAGGTGGCGGTGACGGCTGGGCGCGAGGGCGGACGGCTGCTCATCCGCGTCGAGGATGACGGGTTGGGCCTCCCCCAGGACCGGCTGGACCAGATCAACCGCCGGGAGCCCGGAGGCTACGGGGAAGGCAGCGGGCTGCGGAACCTGCAGCGCCGGCTCGAGCTGTTGTGCGGTGATCCCGCGGGGCTGACGCTCTCGCGGGCCCGGGAGGGCGCCGGAACGCTGGCTACCCTGGACTTGCCGCTAAGCGAGGAGGCCCCATGAAGCGCCTCAAGGCCGTCCTCGTGGACGACGAGCCGCTCATCTGCGGGGAGCTCAAGTGCCTGCTCGAGGAGCAGGGCTGGGCCTGGGTGGTGGGCGTGTACCACGATGGCCCCTCGGCCCTGGCCTTCCTCGAGGCGGAAGGAGCCGATCTGGTTTTCCTGGACGTGGACATGCCGGGCATGGATGGGCTGGAGGTCGCGCGACGCCTGTTGTCCCTCCCGCAGCCTCCCAGGGTGGTCTTCGTGACCGCCCACGCCTCCTTCGCCCTGGAGGCCTTCTCGGTGAGGGCCGTGGACTACCTGCTCAAGCCCTTCGACGCCAGCGATCTCCGGCGGGTGGCGGAGCGGGTGCTTCCACGGCCGGCCCCGGCTCCGCACCCGGACCGTGAACCCTGGGTCCGCACCCTCCTGGTGGAGCACGGGGCCAGCCTGGAGGTGGTTCCGGTATCCGGCATCCGCCTGGTACTGGCACGGGAGCGGGAGGTGCTCGTCGAGACCCTCGACGGGCGCCAGTGGCCCATCCGCGCCAGCCTGCGGGACCTGGAGGAGCAGCTGGATCCGCGGATGTTCATGCGGTGCCACCGCAACTTCATCGTGAACCTCGACCAGGTCCAGCAGCTCACGCCCTGGTTCAACCACGGCTACCTGCTGAAGCTCCGGGCCCCCCGGGACCAGAAGGCCACCGAGGTGCCCGTGGGCCGGGCCTACGCGGACCGGATCCGGACCCATTTCCACCTTTAAGGTTTCCGCAAGGCCGCTCGTAGGCGCCTGAGGGCCGTTCGTCGCCCAGGGGATTTTCTTGACCCCCTTGTCGCGATCTGATGCCTGTGGCGGGCCGAGGGGCCCGGTTGCGCCTACGAGGAGGGTGGACATGGGTCCAAGGAAAATCGCATCGCTGGTGGCCGCGTTCGCGCTGCTCGCCGCGATCCTGTGGCTGACGCCCGCCGTCAAGGGGCTCAGCCCCCAGGGCAAGGCCTCCATCGCCGTGGCGGTCTTCGCCATCGTGGTGTGGGTCACAGAAGCCCTGGAGGACGCCCTCAGCGGCCTGGTGATCGTGTTCCTGCTGGCGGTGCTGAACGCAGTCCCTCTGGCGGCGGCGTTCGCCGGGTATTCCAACACCGCGCTCTGGCTCATCGTGATCGGCTTCATCATGGCCGGCGCCATGGAGAAGTCCGGCTTCTCCAAGCGGGTGGCCCTCTGGCTCGTGGCCCGGGCCGGAGGCAGCATCATCCGCATCTACTGGGCGGTGGCGCTGGTGATGGCGGTCATGACCTTCCTGGTCCCCTCCATCACGGCCCGCACCCTGCTGATGCTTCCGATCATCCTCGGCATCGGCCAGGCGGTGAGGGCCGAGCCCGGGAAGAGCAACACCATGAAGGCCCTGATGTTCATCGTGGCCATGAGCGGCACGATGATGAGCCTGGGCGTGCTCACGGCCCACGTGGGCAACCCCATCACGGCAGGCCTCATCGAGGCGGCCACGAAGCGCGCCGTCTCCTGGTCCTATTGGCTGAAGGTGGGCGGCATGCCGGCCTTCCTGCTGGCGTTCCTCAGCGTGTTCGTGATCCGCTGGATGTGGCCCCCCGAATCCGAAGCCGCCAGCGGCGGCGCCGACTACATCCAGAAGGAGCTCGAGGCCCTCGGTCCCTTCTCGGCTGCCGAGAAGTACACCCTGGCGGTCTTCCTGCTGACGCTGCTCCTCTGGGCCACGGACGCCTTCCACAAGGTGAACGTCGTCCTCGTGGGGGCGGCCTCCGTCATCGCCCTGCTCTGGCCGGGCAAGGGCATCATGAAGTGGAAGGAAGCCCAGACCCGGGTACCCTGGAACGTGTTCGTCCTCTACGGGGCGGGCCTCTCCCTGGGCACGGCCCTGGCATCCTCCGGCGCGGCCAAGTGGATGGCGGGCGTCTTCCTGGGCCCCATCGCGGGGATGGCCCACGTCCTGCAGGTGATCATCCTCATCTGGGTCGTGACGGCCCTCCAGATCTTCTTCACGGGGGGCGGCCCGAAGACCACGGCCCTCACGCCCATCGTCATCGCCCACGCCCTGGCCATCGGGGTGGATCCCATGGCCTTCGCCCTCGTCCTCGGCATGAACATGCAGCACCAGTACCTGCTGCCGGTCACCAACATGCCCAATGCGGTCGCCATGGGCAGCGGCCATGTCACCTCCCGGGAGATGATCCGCACGGGCGCCGTCATGAGCGTGCTGGCGGCCACCTTCATGTCCCTGGTCTCCCTCACCTACTGGTACTGGCTCGGCCTGACGCGGTGATCCCATGACGACCTTCACCGCATTCGAACCGGAGGTGCTGGACGGGTTCCGCGACGCTGTCGGCCGCGAGCACGTCATCGAGTCGCCCCTGGAAGTCTTCGGGTACTCCTACGACGCATCCTTCCTGCCCCTGGACCGGAACACCATGCCCCAGGCGGTGGTGCGCCCACGGACCACCGCCGAGATCAGCCGGGTCATGGCCCTCGCCCACCAGCGGCGCATCCCCATCACGCCGCGGGGGGCCGCCAGCGGCCGGACAGGGGGATCCGTACCGCTGCAAGGAGGGATCGTCTTGTCCCTGGACCGGATGACCTCCATCCTGGAGCTGGACACCGCCAACATGATGGTGAGCGCCGAGCCCGGCGTGCGCACGGTGGACCTCCACGACCACTGCGCCCGCCACGGGCTGTTCTTCCCCCCGGACCCCGGAAGCTGGAAGTTCTCCACGCTGGGGGGCAACGTCGCCGAGAATGCCGGAGGCATGCGCGCCGTGAAATACGGCGTGACCCGGGACTATGTGATGGGCCTGGAGGTGGTCCTGGCGGACGGCTCGATCCTCGAGACCGGGGGCAAGGCCGTGAAGAACGTCACCGGCTACGACCTCACGGGCCTGTTCGTGGGTTCGGAGGGGACCCTGGGCATCGTCTCCCGGGCCCTCTTCCGGCTCCGTCCCCTGCCGAAGGCCCGGGGCGTCCTCCGGGTGGTCTTCCGGACCATGGACGAGGCCTGTGCCGCCGTGCAGGAGATGCTGCTGGACGGGGTCACCCCCTCGGCCGCCGAGATCATGGACGCCACCTGCCTGGAAGCGGTGGCGCGGGCCCGGAACACCCCGGTGGAGGAGGAGGCCGGCGCCTGCCTCATCCTGGAGATCGACGGGGACGGCGCCGAGGCCCTGGAAGCCCAGTCCAGGCGGATCGAGGCCATCACCGGCAGGGCCGGATGCATCGCCTTCCGCTCCGCGGCCTCCCGCGAGGAGACCGAGGCGATCTGGGCCGAGCGCCGGGGTCTCAGCTCCGCCGTGGCGGCCATGGCGCCGAACCGGCTCGGTGAGGACATCTCGGTGCCCCGCAGCGCCTTCCCCGAAGTCGTGCGACGCATCAACGCCATCTCGACATCCAGCAGACTCCGCATCCCCGTGTTCGGGCACGCCGGAGACGGCAACCTCCATCCCTCCGTGCTCTGCGACCTGGCGGACCCCGACCAGGCGGCCCGGGCTCACCAGGCGGTGGACGGCATCTTCCAGGCCGCCCTGGACCTGGGGGGAACCCTGTCCGGGGAGCACGGCATCGGCATCACCAAGCGGCCCTACTTTGCCAACGCCGTGGGACCCGTGAGCCTGGAGACGCACCGGGCCGTCAAGCGGGCCCTGGATCCCCTGGGGCTCCTCAATCCGGGGAAGATATGGTGACCGCCGCCACGAAGGCCGGCCAAGGGCCCTTCGCGGCCGCTCGGGGGAAGGTGCTGGGCTGCGATCGCTGTGGCACCTGCCTGCCGGTCTGCCCGCTGTTCCAGGTCCAGGATGTGGAGCGGGCCAGCGCCCGGGGCAAGAACGCCCTCGTCCGGGGGCTGGCCGAGGGCCTCATCCCGCCGGACCGGGAAGCCCAGGAGGCCCTGGAGTTCTGCCTCCTGTGCCGGGCCTGCACGGACGCCTGCCCCGGCAAGGTCCCCACGGAGGAGGCCATGCTGCAGGTCCGCCAGGCCCTCGCCGACACGCTCGGGAGCACCCCACTCCGCAGCCGCTGGATCGGCCGGGTGCTCCGCCGCCGGAGGATGGTCGCCCTGGGTGCCGCCACCCTGGCCGGGCTGCGGGCGGTGGGGCTCCATCGTCTGCTACCGTCCCAGCTCGTACCCCGGGAGACCTCCCGCCAGGCCTACCTCGCGGAACACGCCGGCCCCGCCCTGCTGGGCGCCCCCGGTCCGAGACCGGAACCCGCCCTTCATCCTGGCGCCAAGGTCGCCTACTTCCAGGGCTGCGGCATGAAGCTGCTCTTCCCGGATGCCTCCCGGAGCACCCAGCGGATCCTTGCCCAGCTCTCGCCCTTCCAGCAGCCGGACCATCCCTGCTGCGGCCTGCCCCACCTCGCCCACGGCCAGCGCGAGGCGTTCCTCGAACTGGCGCGGGAGAACATCCGGGCCTTCGAGGCTGCGGACCTGGTGGTGACCGACTGCGCCAGCTGCGGCGGAACCCTCAAGCACCTGGCGTCGTGGTTCGCGGACGATCCCGTCTGGGAGCACCGGGCCGCGCGGTTCTCCACCAAGGTCATGGACCTGACGGAGTACCTCGCCGCGGCCGGCTACCGTCCTCAGGCTCTTCCCGGAGCCACCTTCACCTACCACGACCCCTGCCACCTGGCCCGGGGCCAGGGCATCCGCCGCCAGCCCCGGCAGCTCCTGGAGCAGGCCGGAAGGCTGATCGAGCTGGCGGAGAAGGAGCGCTGCTGCGGCGGCTCCGGCAGCTTCCACCTGGAGCACCCCCGCGCGGCCGAGGCCATCCTCCGCCGCAAGCAGGAGGACATCCAGGGAACCGGGGCGCAAGTCGTCGTCACCGCCTGCCCCGGCTGCCTGATCCAGCTGACCCGCGCCGCGGAGCAGAGCGGCGGGGCGTTCCAGGCGATGCACATCAGCCAGGTCATCTGATCCGCCCGGTTTCTCAACTCGGGGTGGCTTCTCCAGGCCGGTCATGCCCTGGCAGAAGGCCCCGAGGAGAAGCCCATCTTCCCGCGCGAGTCGACGCAGGAAGAAGGCAGGACCAAACAAAAGGCCCACCGGATCAGGTGGGCCTAAGTGTTGTAACGAGTGGTGGTCCCGGAGCGACTCGAACGCCCGACCCTCAGATTCGTAGTCTGATGCTCTATCCAGCTGAGCTACGGGACCGCGTGAAGAAATGATTCTACCGGATCTGCGCGGGCTGTCCATCCCAAAGGCGCAGGGGCGCGGTGCGGGAGGCGTCGCAGGGGCGGCCGGTGAGGTCGGTGGCCAGGCGGTCCATGAGGGCGCGGGCGGTGGTTAGCTTGCCGCCGAGCACCAGTGTGAGGTTCCGGAACTGAGAGTGGCGCTCGAGCACGGCCTCTCGGCTGAGGTGGGTCGTGGCGCCCCGGGCCGCCACCAGCGGCCGCACGCCCAGCTCCTCGGCCTGCACGGGCATCTCGCGCCAGGGGAGGATGGGCAGGTTGGCCTCCAGGGCGTCGAGGAGTTCCTCTCGCTCCGCCTTGAGGATGGGCACCCAGCCGTCCTCGACCTCCCGCTCGGTGGTGCCCACCTGGAGCATGCCGTCCCGGGGGATCACGAAGAGGATGCGCCCCTTCGGACGCCGGATGGCCCAGGGCCGCTCGCAACCGGGGACCGCATCGAACCAGAGGTGGACGCCCGCCGACAGGCGCAGGCGCTTCCGGCTCTCGCCGAACCAGCGCGCCATGGCACCGTCCGTCCAGGGCCCCAGGGCGAACACCCAGCGGCGAGCCGCGAGTTGCCGGAGGGAACCATCCCGGCGATCCACGAGGTGGAGGAGCTTCAAGCCGTCGCTGCCCTGATCGAACCGCTCCGCCTCGTGGAAATCCAGGAGCAGCGCCTC
Organism: Geothrix terrae; assembly: GCF_022808775.1. GTDB lineage: Bacteria > Acidobacteriota > Holophagae > Holophagales > Holophagaceae > Geothrix > Geothrix terrae. Next base: position 97,975 of record NZ_JAKZLA010000006.1, on the reverse strand, counting down.
GCTGGAGGCCGCCAGGTCCTTCGTCAGGTCGCGGTCCCAGGTCATGAGGTCGGCGTAGGCCGTGGCCCCGCGGAAGGGACCGAGGGTGGCCCGCGGATCGATCAGGAAATCCGGCCGAGAAACGCGGCCCAGGCGCAGGTCCGCGGGCCAGCCGGGGCGCTCGGAGCCCCAGAAGTCGTAGAGGCCGATGCCCACCCGATGGGCGAGCCCTTCCAGCCGCGACCGGTGGGGCATCCAGAAAGCCTCCCAGCGGCAGCGGCGGGGGGCGATACGGGCCCAGGTGGCCCGCTCGGCCAGGCCCTCGCGCATCTGGCGGATGTCACCCGTGAGCATGTAGCGGATGCCGCCGTGCAGGAGCTGGCTGGACCACTGGCTGGTGCCGCCGCCCACCTCTCCCCGGTCCACGAGGGCGCAGGACACGCCGCGCAGGGTCAGCTCCCGGGCGAGGGCCGCGCCGTGGATGCCGGCGCCGAGGATCGCCACCTCGACCTCCAGGCGGGGCGGAAGGGCGCAGGGTCCCTGGGGTGGGGCGGGCCAGGCGGCGTCGGACATGGGCACCTCCCCAGCAGTGTGCCGGGATCTCACAAGGATTCGTATGGTTCAATGACCCCCATGCCCCAGACACGCCTTCGCGCCATCCTGAACCTCACGGTCCTCGTGGCCGCCCTGGGGTACTTCGTCGACATGTTCGACCTGCTGCTCTTCCCCATCGTGCGCCAGCCCAGCCTCACGGCCCTGGGCGTGCCCCAGGGCGACGCCCAGGTCTCGGCCACCTTCCTGCTGCTCAACGCGCAGATGGTGGGCATGCTGCTGGGCGGCATCCTCTGGGGCGTGCTGGGAGACAAGAAGGGCCGCCTGAGCACCCTGTTCGGCAGCATCGCCCTCTATTCCGTGGCCAACATCGCCAACGCCTTCGTCCACGGCATCCCCGCCTACGCCGTGTGGCGGTTCCTGGCGGGCCTGGGGCTCGCAGGCGAGCTGGGCGCCGCGGTGACGCTGGTGAGCGAGATCCTCCCCACGGACCTGCGGGCCTACGGCACGGCCATCGTGGCGGGCGTGGGGATCTTCGGGACCGTGACCGCCAGCCTGGTGGGCAAGTACCTGCCCTGGCGCGTGGCCTACCTCGCGGGGGGCGGCCTGGGCCTGCTGCTGCTGGCCACCCGCTTCGGTCTCCGGGAGAGCGGCATGTTCCGCGACCTGGGCCACCAGAACGTCAAGCGGGGCGACTTCTTCAGCCTGTTCACGAAGGGCGAGCGGTTCCTGCGCTACCTTCGCTGCATCCTCATCGGCCTGCCCACCTGGTTCGTGGTGGCCATCCTCATCACCTCCGCGCCGGAGTTCGCCCCCAAGATCGGGGTGGCCGGTCCGGTCAGCGCAGGCACGGCGGTAGCCTTCTGCTACAGCGGCATCACCCTGGGGAGCCTGGCCTCCGGCATCCTCAGCCAGGTGTGGGGCAGCCGGAAGAAGGTGGTGCTGCTCTTCATCCTCGGGGCCCTGGCCGGGGTGGCCATCTACCTCACCCTGCATGGGCTCACGCCGGCGGCCTTCTATGCCCTGGCCGGATTCCTGGGCCTGGCCACGGGCTACTGGGCCGTCTTCGTCACCATCGCCGCGGAGCAGTTCGGCACCAACCTCCGCTCCACGGTGGCCACCACCGTGCCCAACTTCGTGCGGGGCGCGGTGCCCCTCATCACCAGCAGCTTCGTCATGCTGCGAGGTCACCTGGGCTACATCGGCTCCGCCTGGACCGTGGGCGGCGTCTGCTTCGCCCTGGCCTTGGTCTCCCTGTGGGGCATGGCCGAGACCCACGGGCGGGACTTGGATTTCGTGGAGTAGTCCACGCTTCAGTAGGCGGCGTCAGCCCCGCCGCGAAGCAGAGGCGGGTCGCGAGCGGAGGCTGCGCGGCAGCCTCCCGAGCGGGGCCCCGCCCTGCTGAGCATCACCTGGCCAGCGGGCCTAGTAGACCGCGTCGGCTCCGCCATCAATCGGGATCACAATCCCCGTCGTCCACCCGCTCTCGCTGCCCAGCAGGTGCGCCGCCAGGGCGGCCACTTCGACCTCGGTGCCCATGCGCTTCAGGGGATTCACGGCCGACAGCGCGGCCAGGTCGCCCTCGGGGTCTGCGCTGGCGGCGAGGCGGGCCTCCACCATGGCCGTCCGGATTGGCCCGGGCGCGATGGCGTTGCAGCGGATCCGCCGGGGCGCCCACTCCAGGGCCAGCACCTTCGCCAGCATGTGGACGCCGGCCTTGGCCACGCTGTAGGCCGCGCTGTCCGGGATGGCCCGGAGGCCGATGTTGGAGCCCACCAGCACCACGCTGCCGCCAGGTTTCATCCGTGGGCCCAGGTGGTGGGCCATGAGCCAGGGGCCCCGCAGGTTCACGGCGATCGCGGCATCGAAGTCGGCCGCCGGCGTCGATTCCACCGAGCCCAGCAGCAATCCGCCTGCGTTCAGGAGCATCCCGTCCAGCTCCGGGCACTCGCGGGCGAAGGTGGCCACGGCCGCGTCGTCCGTGTGATCCAGGACCACGTGGATCGCGTCCGGCAGCGTCTCCCGCAGCGTGTCCAGGCGCCGGCCTGCCAGGATCAGGTCCGCGCCGCGGTCCCGGAAGAGCCGTGCCGCCGCGCGTCCGATGCCGCTGCCGGCGCCGGTGACGAGGAGACGCCGCCCCTGGAGGGCGCTCACGGCTTCCCCGGCATCCGGAAGGAGCCCGTTCCCGGACGGGGCGGGGTCACCACACCGCCGCTGATGGCCCAGGTCAGGGCCTGGTCGGCGCTGAGGTCCGCCGGCTGCACCTTGGAGGCCTCGATCATCACCACGTAGCCCGAGGTGGGGTTGGGGGCGGTGGGGATGTAGACCGCGATCAGGTTCTGCCCCCCGGGGATGGCCCAGGAGCAGTCCCGGCTGGCCACGAAGCCGAGGGTGTGGGACCCGGGATGGGGCCACTCCACGATCACCACTTCCTTGAAGCTGCCCCCCTGCCCCGATTGGATGGCGCCCATGAGCTGACGGGTGGCGCCGTAGACGGTCTTCACCACGGGGAGGGACATCATCAGCTCGTCCATCCAGCCCAGCAGCTGGCGGCCGATGAAGTTGCCCATCAGGGCGCCCACCACCAGCAGCAGCAGGACGGTGACCAAGGCGGAAATCGCGGCCAGCGCCCAGGTGGGCGGATCGGGCATGTGGGTCAGGTGGGCCACCCAGGTGAGCGGTTCCCGCGAGATGCCCACCAGTGCCGTGAAGATGCCCTTGAGGATCCAGAGCGTCACGACGAGGGGCAGCAAGGTGAAGAGGCCCGCGAGGAGGTACTTCCGGATCATCGGCACACCCCAAGTCGGCACACGGACCACGCCCCACCGAGCGTCTCGCGCATCCCCACAGGGGATGCCGAGAGCAGACCTGCGAGGAGGTACTTGCGGATCATTCAGTGTCCTTCGGTGTCCTTGTTTCCGGTCAGGCGGCCGTCCTCCGCCATGATGCTGGGCCCCACCACCTTCCAGAAGCCGTGGAAGTAGGAAATGGCGCTCCAGATGGCCAGGATGACGGCGCCCCAGAGCAGCAGCACGCCCATGCCCCAGAAGAAGCTGTAGGGCCGGTTGAGCTGGATGAAGAGGTGGAAGATGTCCTTGTGGGTCCACTCGTAGAGCCAGTAGTCGAGCCTGGGGCCGAGGATGAGGCAGGAGATGGCCGCCACCTGGAAGCCCATCTTCCACTTGCCGATCGTGCCGGCCGGAATGGTGTGGCCTTCCTCGCTGGCGATCCCGCGCAGGCCAGTCACGGCGAACTCCCGGGCCAGGATGATGAAGGTCATCCAGGCTGGCGCCAGGTTCAGCTCCACCAGGGAGATCAGGGCCCCGGACACCAGCAGCTTGTCCGCCAGCGGATCCAGCAGCTTGCCGAGGGTGGTCACCTGCTTCCAGCGCCGGGCGAAGTAGCCGTCCAGGGCGTCGGTGATGGAGGCCGCCCAGAACACCAGCACGCCGATGACCTCGTGGTTCGTCACTTTGGTCATGAGCACCACGACCAGGACAGGGACCATGAGGATCCGCGCGAGCGACAGGACGTTGGGCAGGTTCATGGCGGGCGTTCGGCTCCGCATCCAGCCTACCGCCTTTTCCCGGACCGAGCCGCCGCCCAGGCCCGGAAGGCCGTGACATCCGGGGATCCGGGGGCGAGGATATCCCCTGGGGAGGAGGCCGCCGCGTGCCAGTCGAACCGCCGGAACCGCTGGCATTCAGGGATTGGCTTCGATCCGAGGCCCTCGCCGCCGGGTTCGCCCGGGCGGGGTTCGCCGCCTGCGGCCCCTTCCATGAAGAGGAAGGCCATCTCCGGACCTGGTTCCAGGAAGGCCGGAGCTCCTTGCTTCCCTACCTGAACCCGGCCGCGCTCCTGGATCCGCGGGCCCTGTGGCCCCAGGCCCGCACGGCCCTGGTGGGTTTCTTCCCGTACGCCCGGCCCGACGCCGTCCCCGGCGCGGCCCCCGCCACCCTCAAGCTCAGCCGATATCTCTGGGGCCCCGACTACCACATGATCCTCAAGCCACGGCTCGCCCGGCTGCTGGAAGCGGCCCAGGTCCGCTGGCCGGGGCTGGAAGGCCGGGTCTGCGTGGACACGGCCCCCCTGCTGGAGCGGCAGCTGGCGGCCCGGGCGGGTCTGGGCTGGCAGGGCAAGCACACCCTCCTCATCGCGGAGAAGGACGGCTCCTGGGGCTTCCTGGGAGTGCTGCTCCTGTCCGTGGAGCTGCCCCCGGACGAGCCCTTCGGAACCCAGCAATGCGGAACCTGCACCGCTTGCCTGGAGGCCTGCCCCAGCCAGGCCCTCTCGGCTTTCCGCCTGGATCCGGCCCGCTGCCTCACCACCTACACCATCGAGACCGAGACCGAGCCGCCTCCGGACATCGCCGCCGCCCTGGCTTCGAGCCGCTGGGCGGCGGGCTGCGACGCCTGCCAGGAGGCCTGCCCCTGGAACCGGGCCCCGGTATGGGGGGATCCGGCCCTCTGGGGCGGCCCCAGCCCCCTCCACACCCGCCCGGCGGAGGATCTCCCCCAAGGTGCCGCCCAGTGGCGGAAGCTCACCCGCCGGACCGCCCTGAGGCGCGTACGGGACCGCCACTGGCGGGCGACCCTGGCCAGAATTCTGAACCCGTGAATTTTCATTGGTAATGCTTGGCTTTTTTTCCTATAAACAAACTTCCGGCCAAAGGTGGCCGCCTTGGTATTGAGGAGGCACCTCGGATGCCCATGAAGCACTGGACGGTCCAGGACGCCGCGACCCTGTACGGCGTGAAGGAGTGGGGGAACGGCTACTTCGGCATCAATGCCAAGGGCCATCTGGAGATCACGCCCACCAAGGACGAGTCCCTCAGTTGCGACGTCTACGAGATCGTCCAGCACCTGAAGAAGAAGGGCATCCGCACCCCCGTGAACCTGCGCTTCCCGCAGGTGCTGGACCACCGCGTGGTGGAGGTCAACGAGGCCTTCCGGCGCGCCATCATCGAGTTCGGCTACGAGGGCGGCTACCAGGGCGTCTACCCGGTGAAGACCAATCAGACCAAGGAAGTGGTCGAGGAGATCATCCGCTCGGGCAACAAGTACCACTACGGGCTGGAAGCCGGCTCCAAGCCCGAGCTGATCATCGCCCTCAGCCAGGACCTGCATCCCGAGGCCCTGGTGCTCTGCAACGGCTACAAGGACGAGTCCTTCATCCGCATGGCCCTGCTGGCCCGCAAGGCCGGGCGCAAGGTGGTCATCACGGTCGAGAAGATGACCGAGCTGCCCCTGATCCTGAAGGTGGCCAAAGAACTGAAGGTCGAGCCCCTCATCGGGCTGCGCGCCAAGCTCAATGCCCAGGGTTCGGGCAAGTGGGAGACCAGCGCCGGGGACCACGCCAAGTTCGGCCTCACCACCCGAGAGATCCTGGACGCCGTCGAGGTGCTGGAGAAGCGCGACCTCCTGGACAGCGTCATCGAGCTGCATTTTCACATCGGCAGCCAGATCACGGACATCCGCAAGATCAAGTCGGCCATGAAGGAGGCCACCCGCATCTACGCCAAGCTGCGGAAGCTGGGCGTGCCCATCCGCTACCTCAACGTGGGCGGCGGCCTCGGCGTCGACTACGACGGCAGCAAGACCACCTTCAGCAGCTCCATGAACTACACCATCGCCGAGTACGCGGCGGACGTGGTCTACACCACCAAGGACATCTGCACCCAGGAGCAGGTGCCCATGCCCGATCTGCTCAGCGAGTCCGGCCGCGCCATCGTGGCCTACCACGAGGTCGTCGTGGTCGACATCATCGGCCTCATCGACACCACCCACACCAAGTACACGGTGACGCTCACCGGCAACGAGCCCCAGATCCTCAAGGAGCTGGCCTACACCCGCGACAACATCTCCGTGAAGAACTTCGCCGAGATGTACCACGACGCCATCACCCAGAAGGACGAGCTGCTCACCCTCTTCAACCTGGGCTACCTGGGCCTGGAGGACCGCAGCAAGGGCGAGACGCTGTTCTGGGAGGTCTGCCGCAAGCTCTCCCGCATCCTCAGCAGCAAGAGCCTGAAGTACGTCCCCGAGGAGTTCCAGGACCTCAACAAGAGCCTGGCGGACAAGCTCATCGCCAACTTCAGTCTCTTCCAGTCCATGCCGGACCACTGGGCCATCGAGCAGCTCTTCCCGGTGATGCCCATCCACCGGCTCAAGGAGAAGCCAGGCCTCTCCGCCACCCTCTGCGACATCACCTGCGACAGCGACGGGAAGATGGAGAAGTTCATCGACCTGAAGGACGTCCGCGACGAGCTCCCCTTCCACGAGCCCCGCGGCGGGGAGGCCTACTACGTGGCCTTCTTCCTGACCGGGGCCTACCAGGACATCCTGGGCATGCGCCACAACCTCTTCGGCGCCCCCAACGAGGCCCACATCGTGGTGGATGAGGATGACACCTTCAAGATCCAGCACCTCGTCAGGGGCGACACGGTGGATCACGTGCTCCGCAGCGTCCACTACGATCCCGACGTGCTCGTCCAGGGCCCCCAGACCAAGCGGAAGACCAGCGCCAAGAGCGACGCCGCCGAGGCCCTGCGGGCCCTGCTCACTGAAGAACGGAACCTGCACACGTATCTGGAAATCTAACTGTCAGCTATCGGCTCTCAGCGGTCAGTAGGGGATCTTGTCCGTCTTGGCGTCCCAGGCGTGGAAGACGGGCAGGGCCTCCTCGCGGAGCAGCTGGAAGGCGGGCAGACGGCGCGCTTCGAGGGGGAGTGCCAGCTCGCGGTAGAGCCAGTCGTCGTCGAAGCGGATGGCTGCGGCGTCGGCCCTGCCGTTGGCGTACCAGACGCGGTCCAGGCGGGCCCAGTAGATGGCCGCCAGGCACATGGGGCAGGGCTCGCAGCTCGTGTAGATCTCGCACCCCCGCAGCTGGTGGGTGCCCAGGCGCGCGCAGGCCCGCCGGATGGCCATCACCTCCGCATGGGCGGTGGGGTCATGGCTCGTCGTGACCTGGTTCCAGCCCTCCCCCAGGATCTCCTCGCCTCTCACGATCACCGCGCCGAAGGGCCCGCCTTCGCCCGCCTCCATGTGGATGCGGGATAGCTCGATGGCGCGCCGCATGAATCGCAGGGCACTCCCATCTATCCTCATCGGCTTCCCCAGAGATGGTTCCGTCCCACGGTCACCGCGTTCAAAGGTCCCAGCGCGGTTCGGGCCGCTGCTTCCAGAGCCAGATGATGTAGTCCACGTTCTTCGCCCCAGCGCCCAGGGCCTTCAGGCGAGCCATGTTCTGGGCGCGGTGGTGCTGGGAGTGCAGGCATACCTGGGTCAGCGCCTCACCGACGGAGACCAGGCAGGGCGGATCCGGAAACCAGGGCACCCGCACGACGCGGGCCAGAGAAGCCTCGTCGAGGCCCCGGCCCAGCGCCCGGAAGGCCTCCTGGGCAGAGCGGCACCGGCGCAGCAGGTCGGGAAAGGCGCCCGTGGGCGGCTCTTCCGAAGGAGGCATCCCGCCTTTGAGGATGTCCAGGAAGGCCTCCTGGACATCCACCTGATGGCTGGTCCTGGCCCGCAGCTCGGGATCCTCCGTGAAACCCGATTTGCCCCAGGCATGGAAGAACATCGCATCCGCCCAGGCCTGGTGGCCAAGCAGATCTTTCAGAAGGCCGGTCATGGGCACCCCCGGGCACTGGCCGATCATAGCGGAAGCACCCTACTCCAGGTCATCGCTCCGCCCGGACCCCAATCGTCGGAGAATGGAGACCAGACCATCACCATTCCAGCGGGAGAGCGACATGGACATCCAGCGCATCGGCATTGTCGGCTGCGGACTCATGGGTTCGGGCATCGCCCAGTGCGCGGCCGAGACGGGCTGCGAGGTCTGGGTGAAGGAGGTGGACGACTCCCTGCTGACCAAGGGCCTGGCGCGGATCCAGGACACCTGGGGCCGCGCCGTGGCCAAGGGGAGGATCACCCAGGACCAGAGCACCACCTTCGCCCGCCGCCTCCACGGCACCCTCACCTTCGCCGCGCTGGCCGGCTGCGACCTGGTGGTGGAGGCCGTGCCGGAGCGCATGGACCTCAAGCTCGAGACCTTCGCCGCGCTGGACAAGGTCATGGAGCCGAACGCCATCCTCTGCACCAACACCTCCAGCCTCACGGTCGCCCACCTCAGCCCGGTGCTGTCGCCGGGCCGCCTGCCCAACCTGGCGGGCCTGCACTTCTTCAATCCGGTTCCCGCCATGCCGCTGGTGGAGATCGTCCGCACCCTCGCCACGGACGGCAACACGCTGGCCACCCTGAAGGGCTTCGTCCAGCGGCTCGGCAAGACCGCCGTGCTGGCGCCGGACGCCCCGGGGTTCGTGGTGAACCGCCTCCTGGTGCCCTACCTGCTGGACGCCATCCGCTGCGCCGAGCAGAAGCTCGCCACCGTGGACGACATCGACACGGGCATGAGACTGGGCTGCGGCCATCCCATGGGCCCCCTGCACCTCAGCGACTTCATCGGCCTCGACACCATGCAGAGCGTGGCCGAGGTGCTGTTCGAGGCCTTCGGGGAGCCCCGGTTCAAGGCGCCCCCGGTGCTGCGCCAGCTCGTGGCCGCCGGCCGCCTGGGCCGCAAGTCCGGCGCGGGCTTCTACCGCTGGGAGGGCGAGAAGCGCCAGGAAGCGCTCCCGCTCTGAGCCACCTGAGGTACCCTGGCCCGGATGCTGGATCTCCTGCTCATCCCCGCCGCCATCCTGCTGGCCTTCGCCCTGCGCGCCGTCCGGCGGGGGGACCACCGGCTCCATGGGCACCTCATGGCCGCCACCGTGACCGTGGTGCTGCTCCGGGTGGTCCTGCATCCCCGGGCCCTTGCCCTTCGCCACCTCCTCCTGTGGCTGGCGCTGTTGGCCGTGGCCGGGACCACCCTGCTCCTGGGCCGGGCGGCCCTGGCTTGGCGCGAAGGCCGCAGCACCCGGGCCACCGTCCCGCGGATCCATCGCGCGGCCGGGGCCGTCACCCTGATCCTTACGGGCCTCACGCTGGCAGCCTGGTTCCTCCGGAACCGCTAGGAAACCAGTTTCACCAGGGCTCACCAGCGCTCACCAAGCCTCACCAGCGGTCCTGGACGGTCTTGCCCGCCTGGGCGTGCCGCAGGGCCTTGAGGCCGATGTCGCGGCGGACCTGCATGCCGGGCCAGTGGACCTGCGGCAGGGCCGCCTCGATGGCAGCGCGGGCCGCGGCCAGGTCCGGCCCTGACGTAGCCAGGTTCAGGACGCGGCCCCCGTGGGTGAGCCACTGTCCGGCTTCCTTGCGCGTGCCGGCGTGGATCACCGTGACGCCGGGCGTCCCGAGGGAGATGGGCACACCCTTCTTGGCGCCTTCCGGATACCCCTCCGCCGCCAGCACCACGGTGATGGCGGTATGGGCCTTCAGCTTCAGCTCGCGGGAGGCCAGCCGGCCCTCGGCCACCTCCAGCAGCAGAGAGGCCAGGTCCTCGTCCAGCAGCTGCATGAGCACCTGGGTCTCGGGGTCGCCGAACCGGACGTTGTACTCCAGCAGCCTGGGGCCCGCGGTCGTCCACATGACGCCCAGGAACAGCACGCCCCGCCCCGAGAGGCCGTCCTTCTGAAGACCGCGCACCGTGGGCTCCACCAGCTCGACCCGCATCCGCTCGACATCCTCGGACCGCAGGAAGGGGATGGGTCCGAAGGCGCCCATGCCGCCGGTGTTGGGGCCATGGTCGCCTTCGAAGATGCGCTTGTGGTCCTGGCAGGCGGGCAGCATGGCGTAGGCCACGTGGCTCGCGTCCACGTCCACCAGCACGTGCAGGGAGAGCTCCATGCCGTGCAGGGGTTCCTCGAAGACCACGGTGCGGCTGGCGTCCCCGAACTGGCCCTCCAGGAAGGCCCGGAAGGTCTCGAGCGCCTCGGCCTCGCTCTGGGCCAGCACCACGCCCTTCCCCGCCGCCAGGCCGTCGGCCTTGAGGACGATGGGATAGCCGTAGGACCAGCCCCGGATCAGGGCGACGCCCTCGGCGAGGTCGGTCAGGGTCTCACTCGCGGCGCAGGGAATCCCATGGCGCTGCATGAAGGCCTTGGCGAAAGCCTTGCTGCCCTCCAGGCGGGCCGTGGCGGCATCGTGGCCGAACACTGGGATGCCCATGGACCGCACCAGATCGGCCACCCCGGCCACCAGGGGCAGCTCGGGACCGACCACCACCAGGTCCGGCCGGTTCGCGGAACACCAGGTCGCCACGGCGGCCGGAGAGCCTAGGTCAAGTGCCACGCAGGTCCCCAATTCCGCCAGCGCATCGCTGCCCGGCGCGGAGACCAGTTCCACCGGGGTGGCCGAAGCCTTGAGCTTCAGCGCCAGCGCGTGTTCCCGTCCGCCCGAGCCGAGGATCAGGATTTTCATGGGTGCCTCCGAACCCCAAGTATCGCCCGGAGCAGGGCCGGACCCACCCCCGGAAAGAAACCCCTCGCCCCCATCTGGGCCTGTTCGTCCCAGATCCATGGCCTGAGCTGAGACGGCCGCTCATGTTTGGCGGCGTTCACCCCGCCCGTCGGACATCGTTCGGGCTCCCTTCCACCCGTCGCCGGGGATCCGTCCCCGACCGCCTTTCTTCCGGAGGCATCATGAACCGCATCTCAGCATCCCTCGTGGTGGCCGCGACGGCCCTCGTCGGCCTGGCGCTCCATGCCGAGGACTTCCGCCCGCTGATGAAGACCACCCAGGCCACCTGGCCCGCCAAGCAGCACATCGGCGTGATCTGCGACTACCCGGCCAGTCAGGACGCGGTGCTGGCCCTGGCCCGGGCGGCCGGCGAAGGCGCATACATCACCGTGGTGGACGCGCGCAGTTGGGACAAGGCCGTCCCCGCCGCCCATCTCATCGCCAACCACCATGCGGACTACCTGGTGCTGCTGCCCGGAGACCGGATGTTCCGGGATGGTTCCATCGGCGCCACCCAGGCCATCTCCCAGCTCGGGAGGCGCGGCGTGCCCGCCATCGCCACCACCCCCGTGGCCCTGAGGCAGGGGGCGGTCTTCAGTGTGGGTGACGGCACCAACGGCGAACTGCTTGTGACGGACCGACTCATCGGGACCGTGGACGTCATCCTGCCCAGCCGCACCATGACCGAAAAGGGCGCCCTGGTGCTCCGCGAGGCGGGCATGGCCACCGTCACGGTCCTCGCCCCGGAGTGACCCGCTCCCCCGCGCAGAAAGGCCCGGCTCGGCGCCGGGCCTTTCTGCGTCAGAGCCACTCGCCGAACTGGTCCCGGTAGGTCCGGCTGAGGGTCAGGCGGGTGCCGTCGCGCATGATCACCAGGTGGTCCCCTCCGCTCCAGGGCTGGAACTCCCGGATGCAGTCGAGGTTCACGATGGCGGAGCGGTGGATCCGCCGGAACCGGGCGGGATCGAGCCTTGCGAGGAGACCGGCCATGGTCTGCCGGACCAGGTGCGAGGTACCTTCGACGTGAAGGCGGACGTAGTTGTCCTCCGCTTCGATCCACTGCACGGCGTCCGTCCTCACCAGAAGGTGACGGTCCCCCTGCCGGACCAGGAGGCGATCCGCCCAGGGCCGGTCCCGGCGCAGGCCGGCCATGAGGGCTTCCAGGTCCTGCCCCTTCTCCCGGGTGGAGGACCGGCACCACCGCCGCGCGCGCTCGAGGGCATGGTGGAACCGCTCAGGCGAAAAGGGTTTCAGCAGGTAGTCCACGGCATGGACCTCGAAGGCCCGGAGGGCGTGCTGGTCGTAGGCCGTGATGAAGAGGGTGGGCGGCATGCGATCCGCGCCCATGGCCTCCACCACCCCGAAGCCATCCAGCTCGGGCATCTGGATATCCATGAAAACCAGGTCCGGAGCCAGCTCCTCGATGGCCTTCACCGCCTCCAGGCCGTTGGCGCACTCCCCGACCACCTCGATGTCCGTGGACCGGCGGAGCAGATGGCGGATACGCTGCCGGGCCAGCGTCTCGTCATCCACCACCAGGGCGCGGAGATTCACGACACGCCCCCGCCAGCATCCCCAAGGGGCAACTGGAGCGTCACCAGGGTGCCGCGGCCGGCCACACCGAGGATGTCCAGGTGATAGAAACCCTTGTAGATCAATCCCAGGCGGGCCCGGACATTGCTCAGGCCCACCCCCTCCCGGCCCGGTCGGTAGCCCGCACCATCGTCCCGAACTTCCAGCACGAGGCATTCGGAATCCCGCGAGGCCCGCAGCCCGAGCGTGCCGCCTTGCTGCCGGTCGGAAAGGCCGTGCTTGAGGGCGTTCTCCACCAGGGGCTGGAGGATGAAAGTGGGCACCCGCAGGTTCTGGACGGTGGAGGGCGCATCCACTTCGACCCGCAGGCGGCCCTGGAAACGAACCTGCTCGATGGAGAGATAGGCCTGGATGAAGGCCAGTTCCTTCCACAGCGGCACCATCTGGTCCGGCGTCGCCTCCAGGGTCATCCGGAGGAAGTCCCCCAATCGGCTGATCATGTCGTCCGCCCCCTCGGGGTTCGTATGGACAAGGGCGGAGATGGAGTTGAGCGTGTTGAAGAGGAAGTGAGGCTGGAGCTGCATGCACAGGGCCTGGTTCCGGGCCTCGGCGAACCGGGCCTCGAGTTTGGCGGCCTCGATCTCGCGGATCTGGTACTTCCGGTAGATCCGCAAGCCGTGGAAGGCCGCCACCACCGCCCACATGAAGAGCAGATTCGTGTGGAAGTAGGCCCGGTAGAACCGGGGCAGCCCCTTCCGGACCGTCGCGAGATCCAGGTGCCTCCCGCCTCCTTCCACGGCCAGGGAGATCAGGTAGGCCAGGAACAGCCCGAGGGTGGCCGCCAGGACGCTGGCCAGCAGGTGCAGGCCCCAGGTGCGCCACTGGCTCCACGCGAAGGACTCGATGGGCTTCCGGTCCGCCAGCCGGATGAGGAGGAGACCCAGCAGGCCCCAGGCCCCGTTCTGGAGGAGGTTCATCCCCAGCAGCCGCAGCACCGGCGCGGCCGGATACATAGCCATGTCCCAGGTGGCCATGTACAGGCCCATCAGGCCCCAGATGCTCCAGTACCAGCGCCACTTGCCGAGCGTGGGTTCCATGGTCCAAGACTAGGAACGTGAAGCCGTTCCCGCCAGGAAAGGTGGGGCGAGTCGAGGCTTATCAGGGGCGAGCCCAGCCAAAGGCTCGCGCTCGGCCAAGAATTCGTGCCGGAATTCTCCATTGGGAGTAGCATGTGCGCGCCGGGAGGTCCCCATGGCCACGATCACCCTGAACGGCACCCCCACCCATACCTGTGGCGAGCTGCCCGCAGTCGGTTCCCCCACCCCTGCGTTCGCCCTCACCCGCACGGACCTGCGTGACATCACGAGTGTGGATCTGGAGGGGAAGCGCGTCCTGCTGAGCATCTTCCCCAGCCTGGATACGCCGACCTGCGCGGAGAGCGTCCGCAAGTTCAATGTCCTGACGCAGGATCTGAGCGACACGGTGCTGCTGTGCGTCTCCATGGACCTGCCCTTCGCTCAGGACCTCTTCTGCGGCTCCAGGGAGCTGGAGCGGGCGCACCCGATGTCCGCCTTCCGCCACCCCGAATTCGGGGCGCAGTTCGGGGTCACCCTCATCGACGGGCCCATGCGCGGCCTCCTGGCCCGGGCCGTGGTGGCGCTGGACGAGAACGGCACGATCATCCACACCGAGCTGGTACCGGAGCTCACCAAGGAACCCGACTACGACCTGGCCGTCCACGCCATCCGGAGCCATCACCACCCCTGCCCCGAGGACGCCCTCGAGACGACGGAGTAGGGGCGCGCCTCAAGCGTGCTTGTGACGGGTGCGGCTGTCCGCGGGAGCCTGTTCCCGTTCATGCAGGCCATAATCCCGCATCACCTCGGCCACCCGAAGGCGGTAGTCCCGGAAAACGCCACCTCGGCCCATGGACTGCGCCTCGCGATGAACCTCGGTGTTCCGCCATGCCGCCACGGCCTGCTCGTCCCGCCAGAAGGAGAGGGACAGAAATTTTTCAGGATGCTTGAGACTTCGGAAGCGCTCAATGGAGATGAAGCCATCCGTGGATTCCAGAGTCGGCACCAGTGCCGCGGCCGTGTCGAGGTAGGTGGAAAGCTGATCTTCGGCGGGAATGACTTCGAAGAGGACCGCGATCATGACCGGGCCTCCATTGGCCGCAGTCCGAAAGTTCCGTCCACCACTTCGACGAAGGTGCGCTCTTCCCGCAAGATGAAACGCATATCCTGGGCCCACTGGAAATTCTCGCGACCCTCGGCATCGGCCCGCAGGCGCGAACGGTAGGTTTCATAGGCGGCCAGACTGTCGAAAGCGATCAGGCCCCAGGCGATGTCGTTGGTGCCTTCGTGGGGCAGGAAGTAGCCCACCAGGTGGCCGCCGCAGCGGGGGATGATGCGACCCCAGGCCTCCGCATAGGCCTTGAAGGCCTCACGCTGGAAGGGATCGATCTGGTAGCGGATCATGCACGTCAGGGTCATGTCAGGCTCCTTTCACCTCCGGTCCATCCTGGGCGACCCATGTTTCGGTCTGGATCGAAATGAGCTCAGATCCCGATTTGGCCACCGCGGCCGCCCTGCTCGCCGGTCCCGCCCGGGCCGCGATGTTCAGCCGATTCCTGGATGGACGGAGCTGGACCGCCGCGGAGCTGGCCAAAGCCGCCGCCATCCAACCTTCCACGGGAAGCTCGCACCTGTCGAAGCTGCTCGAACGGGGCTGGATCACCGTGCATCCCCAGGGCCGCTATCGCTACTACCGCCTGGCCGGCGGAGGCATCGCCTCCTTCCTGGAGAGCTCCGCCAGCATCGCGCCCAAACCTGGGACCCGCACGCCGGGCGAGGTCCGGGCTTTCGGAGGCGCTGCGCCACGGCCGCCTCTGCTATGGCCACCTGGCCGGCCGCCTCGGCCGCTCGCTGGCGGGGGCCATGGCCAGTGCGGCCTGGTTCCAGCGGGATCCGAAAAGCCGGGCGCTGTGGATCACGCCCCTAGGCCGCGACGAACTGGAGCAGGGGCTTGGCCTGTCCCCGGTTCATCGCGGTAGTGGCCCAGATCCGACTTAGGTGCGCGCCATCAGCCGGGCGCGGGTGTAGGGGATGAGCCCACCCGCGTCCATGATGCCCTTGCGCGCGGCGGGCAGCTTCATCTGCTCGAAGCGCTGGCCGGTGGTCCGGTTGATCACCTGGTCGGCAGTGATCTCCAGCTCGTCGCCCTCGCTGGCCTCGATGCCCGGGCAGATCACGACCTGCAAACCAAGGTTGATGCTGTTCTGCAGGAAGATGCGCGAGATGCTGCGGGCCACCACGGCCACCTCGTGGCCCTTGAGTGTGGAGCAGGCCTGCTCGCGGCTCGAGCCGCAGCCGAAGTTCTCGCCGCCGACGATGATCGATCCGGGCGGGAAGGCCTTGGCCTTCAGCTGCGCGTTGAACTCCGTGCGATCAAAGAAGGCGAACTGGGGGGTCTCCGAAGGCAGTACCGTGGCCATGAAGCGGCCGGGGTAGATGTCGTCCGTGCTGATGTCGTTGCCGAGCGCGATGATGACCTTGGACATGGATCAGCCCTTTCTCGGATCGGTGATGACGCCGGTGATCGCGGAGGCCGCCGCCACCACGGGACTGCAGAGGTAGACCTCACCCGTGGGGTTGCCCATGCGGCCCTTGAAGTTGCGGTTGGTGGTGCTGAGGGCCACCTCGTGGTCGCCCAGGGCGCCCTCGTGGACGCCCAGGCAGGGCCCACATCCGGAGTTCATCACCACCGCGCCGGCCTTCATGAGGTCGTGGACGATGCCCTTGTCCAGGGCCTTCGCGAAGATCTTGCTGGAGGCCGGGAACACAAGCATGCGGGTGCCCTCCGCGACCTTCTTCCCGCGGAGGATGTCCGCCGCGGCCTCGAGGTCATCCAGGCGGCCGTTGGTGCAGCTGCCGATGACGATCTGCTGGACTTTGGTACCCGCCACCTGATCCACGGACTTCACGTGGTCCACCATGTGCGGGCAGGCGACCTGGGGCGCCAGGGTGGAGACGTCGATCTCCACGGTCTGGATGTAGGTGGCCTCCGGATCCGGCGTGACACACGGGATGGGGTCGGTCACCCCCGCCTCCTCCCGCAGGTACCGCAGGGTCTCCGCATCTCCGGGCACGATGCCCGAGGTGGCGCCCGCCTCCACGCTCATGTTGCAGATGGCGAGGCGGCCGCTGGTGCTCATCTTCCGGATGGTCTCGCCATGGAACTCCAGCACCTTGTAGTTGGCCCCCTGGGCCGTCAGCTTGCCGATGAGGTGGAGGATCAGGTCCTTGGGCCCCACCATGGGCGGGAACTCGCCCTTCACCACCACCTTGATGGTGGCCGGCACCTCGATGTTGACGGCGATGCCCAGGCTCCACACGGAGGCCATCTCCGTGGCGCCGATGCCGAAGCTGAAGGCGCCCAGGGCCCCGTGGCTGGTGGTGTGGGAGTCGGTGCCCACCACCACGTAGCCCGGCCGGACATAGCCGTACTCCGGGAGGATCTGGTGGCAGATGCCGCCCACGTCGCCCCGCACATCATGGAACTTGGTGATGCCGTGCTCGGCCACGAAGCCGCGGATCTTCTTCTGGTTGGTGGCGGTCTTCGGGGACTCCGCCGGGACGCGGTGGTCGAAGATGATGGCGATCCTCGAAGGGTCCCAAATCTTCGGCGCCAGGCCCGTACCCTGGAACACCTCGAGGAACTGGTTGATCACCAGCGCCGCGTTCTCGTGGGACATGGCGAGGTCCACCTTGGGCTCCACCACATCCCCGACCTTCACGGATGGCAGGCCCGCGGCGCGGGCCAGGATTTTCTCGACGACCGTCATACCCATGGGAACCTCCTCAGATGACACCTTTGGTTTTCAGGTCAGCCAGATCAGGCTCGCCAAGCCCCAGGTGGCCATAGACCTCGGCATTGTGCTCGCCCAGCGCTGGCGGTG
The DNA here is from genome assembly GCF_022808775.1 of Geothrix terrae. Classification (GTDB taxonomy): domain Bacteria; phylum Acidobacteriota; class Holophagae; order Holophagales; family Holophagaceae; genus Geothrix; species Geothrix terrae. Next base: position 80,557 of record NZ_JAKZLA010000006.1, on the reverse strand, counting down.
GCGCGTCCACGGAGCCCGGCGTCTTCTCGAACAGCGCCGTGAGGCCGAAGACCTCGATCTCGCCCACGCCCCCGACCTGCACCTTCTGGAGCACCCCGCGATGCGCGATCTGCGGCTGCCGCAGGGCCTCCTCCAGCCCCAGGATCTCCCCGCTGGGGACATCCTTCGCATTCAGTTCCCTTACCCAGAAACCGGTGGGTTTCTGGGCTAGCTTGGCCTCCAGCAAGGGCGTGAGTTCCCGGCGGTGCTTCTTGCGGGTATCCCGCTCCTGGAACCGGGGGTCCGTCTTCAGCTCCGGCACCTCCAGCACGTCGCAGACCGCTTCCCACTGCTCCTGCTTGTTGGCGGCGATGTTGATGTGGCCGTCCTGGGTGCGGAAGGTGCCGCTGGGTGCCGCCGTGAAGTTGTCGTTGCCCATGAGCGCGGGCTGCTCGCCGCCGATGAGGAGGTTCGCCGCCACCCAGCCCATGAGGGGCATGATGCTGTCCAGCAGCGCGATGTCGATGGCCTGCCCCTGCCCCGTGCGCTCCCGGTGGAAGAGGGCCGCCATGACGGCGAAGGCGGCGTTCAGGCCACCCACGGTGTCGCACACCGGGAAGCCCGTGCGCAGGGGGTTCAGCCGCTCGTCGCCGTTGACCGCCATCTCGCCCGAGAGGCCCTGGATGATCTGGTCATAGGCGGGCTTGAGGGCGTCTGGCCCCGTCTGGCCGAAGCCGGAGATGGCGCAGTAGATCAGGCGGGGGTTGAGCTCCGCCAGGGCCTTGTAGCCGAGACCTAGGCGGTCCATGACGCCAGGGCGGAAGTTCTCCACCACCACGTCAGCGTCATTCACCAGGCGACGGAACAGCTCCTTGCCTTCGGGGGACTTGGTGTTCAGGGTGACGGACTTCTTGTTGCAGTTCTGAGCCAGAAAGCTGGTGCCCATGAGCTTCTTGTTCAGCTCAGGCACGATGCCCAGCTTGCGGGCGAGGTCGCCGTCCTTGGGATTCTCGACCTTGATGACCTCGGCCCCCAGCAGCGCCATGTGGAGCGTGGTGAAGGGCCCGGAGAGGACGTTGGTGAGGTCCAGGACCTTGATGCCTTCGAGGATCTTCCTGCTCATGCCGTCACCTTCGCAGCGATGGGGCCCGTCTTGTAGACGCAGCCGGGGAGCTCGCGGCCGAAGTGCATGGCCACATCCCGGGTGACGCCGATGAGAGCCGCCAGATCGATGTCCAGGCGCTGTCCGGTCCGCTGGAGGCCATGCACCAGGTCTTCCGTGGCCACGTTGCCTGCCGCCACCTTGGTGAAGGGGCAGCCGCCCAGGCCGCCGAAGCTGGTCTCGATGGCCGTGGCACCGGCCTCCATGGCGGCGTAGACGCTGGCCATGCCCAGGCCGTAGGTGTTGTGGATGTGGGCCGTGACCTCCGCGGCGGGATCCAGCGCCAATACCTTCTGAACGTAGCGGCGGACCTGGTTCGGGTGCGCGTGCCCCGCCGTGTCCGCGAGGCTGATGGCGGTGAGCCCGGACTCCAAGTAGGCGGCCACGATGTCCAGCACGCGTTCCTCCGGGATGGAGCCCTCGAAGCCGCAGCCGAAGGCGCTCTGGACGCTCACCTGGACCTTCCGGCCGGCCTGCTTCGCCACCAGCGCCGTGGCGATGATGCGCCGCTGGGCCTCCTCCGTGCCCATGCCGGTGTTCTTGCGGCTGTGGGTCTCCGAGGCGGACACCCCCAGGCAGATGAGCGGCACGCCCACCTCCAGGGCCCGCTCCAACCCCTTCTCGTTGAGCACCAGGCCCGACAGCAGGGCCCGGCGGGGCTCCTTCGCCAGGATGCGGAACAGGTCGTCCGTGTCCGCCATCTGGGGCACCTTGTCGCCCCGCACGAAGGAGCCCACCTGCACGATGTCCACGCCCGAGTCCGCCACGCGGCGGATCCAGTCGAGCTTCAGCTCCGTGGGCACCACGGCGGCTTCGACCTGGAGGCCGTCGCGGGGGCCGACTTCGTGGATGAGGATGCGATCCATGGCGACCTCAGAGCTTCCGCGCGATGGCCTCGCCCATGTCGAGGGTGGAGGCCCTGCCGCCCATGTCGTAGGTGCGGACCTGGCCCTCGGCGATGACGGCGGCCACGGCCTTCTCCAGGCGCGCGCCCTTCTCCGTCTCGCCCAGCCAGTCGAGCATCATCTTGGCAGCCAGGATGGTGGCGATGGGGTTCACCTTGTACTGCCCGGCGTACTTCGGCGCGCTGCCGTGGCTGGGCTCGAAGACCGCCAGCTTCTCGCCGATGTTGCCCGAGCAGCCGAAACCCAGGCCGCCCACCATCTGGGCCGCCAGGTCGCTCACGATGTCGCCGAAGAGGTTCGTGGCCACCATGACGCCGTAGTTCTTCGGGTTCTTCAGCATCCACATGGTGATGGCGTCCACGTTGGCGTCGTCCATGGCGATGCCCGGGTACTCCTTGGCGATGCGCTTGCCGGTCTCAAGGAACATGCCCTCGGTGGCGCGCACCACGTTGGCCTTGTGGATGATCGTCACCTTGGGATAGTTGAACGCCTTCGCATACTCAAAGGCGGCGCGGATGATGCGGTCGCAGCCCTTCTTCGTGTTCACCTTGCAGGTGATGGCGAACTCGTCGCCCGGCAGCTCCGCGAAGTGGCCGAAGGGCTTGCTCAGCTTCTTCAGCGTGTCCTTCAGCTCATCCGGAACAGGGCTGAACTCCACGCCGGAGTAGAGATCCTCCGTGTTCTCGCGGAAGATCACCATGTCGATGCCGTCCTGGTAGTTCAGGGGGTTGCCCGGATAGGCTTTGCAGGGGCGCAGGCAGGTGTAGAGGTCGAACATCTGGCGCATGCGGACGATGGGACTGCGGTAGACGAGCCCCTTGCCCTTGAGCTCGGGCACCAGCTCCGCCTCGGCGTCCTTCACCGGCTTCGAGGTGATGGCCCCGAACATGGCGGCGTGGCTGTGCTTCAGCAGGTCGATGGTGCGCTGGGGAAAGGACTCGCCCTCCTTGCACCAGAACTCCCAGCCGATGTCGCCATGGGTGTACTGGGCGTCGAACTTCAGCGCATCGAGGCAGATCTTCGCCGCCTCCATGACTTCCACGCCCACACCATCACCGGGCAACCACGCGATGTTGAACTGGCTCATGATCAGGCTCCTTCGCAAGGGGTCTGCGGGTACGGCACAGGCTGCGCCGGGAACGCCCAATCATGACCTCCCCGTTAACTTCGGGCCCGGGCGGCCATCACAAATCCAGCCGAAAACGTGCGTTTCGGCTCTCCGGACCTACAGATCGTCAAAAACTACTTGGCAGCCAGCCAGCTGTCGCCGGTCCGGACCTCCGCCGCCAGCTTCACGCCCAGGGGACCCAGGTCGTCCGCCCCTTCCATGGCCTCCTTCAGCAGGGCCGAGGCACGCTCCACCTCCTCCGGCGGCGCTTCCAGGAGCAGCTCGTCGTGGACTTGGAGCAGCAGGCGCGCCTGGAGGCCCGAGGCCTTCAGGCTGCGGTGCAGGCGGACCATGGCCCGGCGCATGAGGTCGGCGGCGGTGCCCTGGACGATGGTGTTCACGGCCTCGCGCAGGCCCTGGGCCTGGAACTGCTTGTTGGGGCTCTCCAGCTCGGGGATGCGCCGGATGCGGCCCCAGTGGGTGCGCACCAAGCCCTCGGCCAGGGCGCGCTCCTTGGCGTGCTCGATCCAGGCGGCCACCTTCGGCATGCGCTCGAAGTAGCGCTCGATGAAGGCTTTGGCCTCCTTCTGGCTGACCCCGATGTTGGCGGCGAGGGCGAAGGCCCCCTGGCCGTAGAGCAGGCCGAAGTTGACGGCCTTGGAGGCGCTGCGCTGGTCGGAGGTGACCTGGTCCATGGGCACGCCAAAGACCTCCGAAGCCGTGCGGCGGTGGATATCCTCGCCGGCCGCGAAGGCCCCCAGCAGGACCGGATCCTCGGCCAGGGCCGCCACCACGCGCAGCTCGATCTGGCTGTAGTCCGCGTCCAGCAGCACCCAGCCGGGCCCGGGCACGAAGGCGCCCCGGATGGCGCGGCCCTCCTCGGTGCGGACGGGGATGTTCTGGAGGTTGGGATCGCTGGAGGCCAGCCGCCCCGAGGCCACGGCCGCCTGGTGCAACCGCGTGTGCACCCGGCCCGTGACGGGGTTCACCATCTGGGGCAGCGCCTCCACATAGGTGCCCAGCAGCTTCACCATCTGGCGGTGGCGCAGCAGCTCCTGCGCGATCTCCGCGCCCTGCTTCTCCGCCAGCTCCTGGAGCACGTCCTCGTCCGTGCTGGGCGCCTTGGTCTTGCCGGTGTACTTCACTGGCTTGAAGCCCAGCTTGCCGAAGAGGATGCCGCCCAGCTGGGTGGGGCTGTTGAGGTTGAAGGGCTCGCCAGCCAGCTCGAGGACACGGGCTTCCGCGCGCTTCCGCTCTCCGTTCATGCGCACGGCGATCTGGGAGAGGACGTCCAGATCGAGCCTGACGCCATGGCCCTCCAGCGCGGCGAGCACGTCCACCAGGGGCAGGTCCACCTCCTCGTAGAGCCGCTTCAGCCGCTCGTCCGTGAGCCGGGCCCGCAGCTTGTCGCAGAGCTGGAGGGCCAAGTCCGCATCCTCGGCGGCGTACTGCACGGCCTGCTCGAACACGGCCTCGTCGAAGCGCTTCTGGGCCTTGCCCTTCCCCACCACCTCCTCGAAGGCGATGGGCTTCACGTCCAGGTGGCGCACGGAGAGATCATCCAGGTTGTGGCGCACGCCGCTGTCCAGCAGGAAGCTCAGCACCATGCTGTCGTCGGCCAGCCCGGCCACCGGCAGGCCGTGGCGGGCCAGCACCTGCAGGTCGTACTTGAGGTTCTGGCCGCACTTGCCCACGGCGGGATCCGCCAGCAGTGGAGCGAGGATGCGCCGGGCCTCTGCGAAAGGCACGTTCCGGGGATCGAGGTGGGGCGCCAGCTCGCCGAAGAAGGTCACGGCATCTCCCCGCAGGTCCAGCAGGGACGCGGGCAGGCCCGAGTCCGGCAGGAGCCCCGGCAGGGAGCCCTCCATATCCGCGGTGGCCGGCTTCAGGTGAGCCAGGGGCACGTAGAGCCCCTCGTTGGCCGTCCAGGCCAGGCTGAGGCCCACGATGTGCCCCCGCGTGGGATCGATGCTGGTGGTCTCCGTGTCGAGGCCGAAGCGGCCCGCGGCGCGGCAGGCGGCCACGGCGGCTTCCAGATCCGCCACGGTGGCCGCGGCCCGGTACTTCCGGGCGCTGCCCGCCTCCTGGGCGCTCTGCGTGAACTCCTTGGTGAGGGTCTGGAAGCCCAGGGCCTTGAAGGTCTCCCGGGCCCTGGCTTCGTCCACGCCGGAGTAGACAAGATCCTTCGGATGCAGGGGCAGGTCGAGGTCGGTCACCACCGTGACCAGGCGCTTGGTGAGGTCCAGCCACTCGGCGGCGGCCTCCAGACCCTCCCTCTGCTTGGGCTTGAGGTCGGCCTTGGCGGCGATCACGCCCTCCAGGCTGCCGTGCTTCTCCAGCAGCAGGGCTGCGCCCTTCTCGCCGATGCCGGGCACGCCCTTCACGTTGTCGGAGGCGTCGCCCACCAGGCTGAGGAAGTCCACCACCTGCTCGGGCCACACGCCCATGCGGGCCTTCACGCCCTCGCGGTCGTGCCAGATCTCCCCATCTTTGGTGTTCAGCACCTGGATCTTCAGGCTGTCGTCCACCAGCTGGAGCAGGTCCTTATCCGGGCTCACGATGACGGCCGGCAGGCCGTGGGCGGCGGATTCCCGGGCCAGGGTGCCCATGACGTCGTCGGCCTCGTATCCAGAGAGTTCCACGATGGGGATGGAGAGGGCCTCCACCAGCTGGCGGATCATGGGGATCTGGGGCCGCAGGTCCTCGGGCATCTCGGCACGGTTCGCCTTGTATTCGGGGTAGATCTCGTGCCGGAACGTGGGCCCCGGCATGTCGAACACGCAGGCGATGTGCGTGGGCTGGTGCTTCTCCAGCAGCTGGAGCACCAGCCTCGTGAAGGTGTAGGCGGCGCCGTTCTTCAGCCGGGGGTTGGCGAAGTAGCTTCGAAAGATGAAGGCGAAGGTGTCGATGAGATACAGGCGGTCTTCGGACATGCCTCCAGTGTCTCAGAACCCACCTCGTTCAAGCGTGCCCAGGTCCCCCCTCCTCGGGCTGTTTGGATAGCCTCTTGACAGCACGAACGATCGTTCTATTTTTGGATGACCGATCGGGAGCTTCCCATGCCCGCCTCAAACGCCAGCCCTGCCATCCCCCTCGCCTTAGGGAAGGGCACCCTCACCCGGCAGGCCATCCTGCATGAGGCCATGGACCTGGCCTCCGTGAACGGACTGGAAGGGCTCACCATCGGCTCCCTTGCGGCGGCGACGGGCATGAGCAAGAGCGGCCTCTTCGCCCATTTCGGATCCAAGGAGGAACTCCAGCTGGCCACTGTCCAGGCAGCCAGGGCGGCTTTCCAGGAACGGGTCCTTCTGCCTGCGCTCAAGGCGCCTCGGGGCCTCAGGCGCCTCTGTGCCGTCCTCGCGGCCTGGCTGGACTACGCCGAGCGCGAGATGTTCCGCGGCGGATGCTTCTTCGCCGAGGTGTCAGTGGAATTCGACGGCCGCCCCGGTCCAGTCAGGGACCTCGTGGCAGCCTGCATGATGGACTGGATGGGTTCCCTCGCCCGCCTGGTACGGGAAGCCAAGGACACGGGCGAGCTGTCCCGCGGCGCGGATCCGGAGCAGTTGGCCTTCGAGTTCGATGCGCTGTCGATGGGCGCCAACGGAACTTATCAGCTCCACCGGGATCACCGCACCTTCGCCATGGCGCGCCGCGCCATCAAGGAGCGGCTCAAGACCTTCAGCGCGCCCGGCGCGCGCTTCTCACCGCTGTGAGGACGCCATGAACCGGAGATCCGCCCTTCCCTTCAAGTTCCGCGCGCTGCGGCTCGGTTTCCTGGTGCTGCGGGCCGCATCGCCCGATCTTGCGCTTCGCTGGGCCGAGCGGCTCTTCTGCACGCCCCGCCGGCACCGGGAGCCGGAGCCGGAGTTGGCCGCCCTTCGCCGGGGCCGTGCCTTCCAGGTCCAATCGAATGGTCTGCGCCTGCAAGCGCACGCCTGGGGCGAAGGCCCGGCTGTGCTGCTCCTCCACGGCTGGGAGGGCCGCGGCGCCCAGTTCCACGCCTTCATCGATCCCCTGGTGGAAGCGGGCTTCTCCGCCATCAGCTTTGACCAGCCCGGCCATGGCCGTTCCCAGGGCCGCCAGGCCGGGCCGTTGATCTGGGCACAGGCTGTGGAGGCCCTGATCAACGAGATCGGCCCCATCCACGGAATCGTGGCCCATTCGCTCGGCGCGGCCGGCGCGGCCATCGCCATGGATCGCGGCGCGTGCGTACCGCTCGCGGTCTTCATCGCGCCGCCCGCAGAGCCGGATCCCTTCTACGGTGGACTCCTTTCGGCACTCGGCGTCCCTGAAAAAGAGCACCCGGCCGCCTTCGAGGCCTTCGCGGCCCGCCTCGGCGTCCCCTGGGCCCGTGTGCGTCTGCGCAGCCTCGCGCCGCGACTCTCCGCACCGCTGCTGGTGATCCATGACCGAGGGGACCGGGAAGTTCCCTGGTCCAGCGGCGCGGCCATCGTATCGGCCTGGCCCGCGGCACACCTCCACAGCACGGAGGGACTGGGTCATCGCCGGATCCTCCGGGATGCCGCCGTGGTGGAGCGATCAGTGGCCTTCCTGAGCCAAGGCGTGAGTGCCGCGATCCTTCCCTTCCATGGAGACGGACTCCGCGCCCTGGAATGGCACCTCTTTCACCGCGATCTCAGAACGGCTTAGCGCAGCCCGTAGGCCCTGCGCAGGATCGCCTCCCACCAGGCCGCGGGTAGGAGGGCCTTCAGCTTGCCCACCCAGAAAGCGTCCCGGCCGATGACCACGCGCCGCGGGGGGCGCCCGGCCACCAGGGCCTTCATAATCTTCCGGGCGCAGCGCTCGGCATCCATGGCGAAGCGCTCACCCTGGTGCTTCCGCACCGCCAGGTAGCGGGCGAGGATGGCCTCGTACCGGGTGCCGCGGGCCCGCTCGGGCAGGTCGCCCCAGGCCTTGGTCAGGGTTTCCCTGAACCCCGTCCGGATGGCGCCGGGTTCCACCAGCACCACAGCCACCGACTCGCCGATCTCCAGGCGCAGGCTCTCCGCCAGGGCCACCACCGCATGCTTGGAGGCGTTGTAGGGCCCGGCCAGGGGGATGGACAGGCGCCCCAGCATGGAGGCCACCTGGAGGATCCGCGCCCCTGACTCCCGGCGCAGCAGGGGCAGGAAGGCGGTGGTCACGTGGTGGAGGCCGATGACATTGGTCTCGAACTGCGCGCGGAGTTCCTCCGGACGTAGAAGTTCAAGGGGCCCTACCTGGCCGTAGCCGGCGTTGTTCACCAGGGCTTTGAGGGGCAGGTCTCCACAGGCGGTGACTGCTGCGGCAACGCTCGCGCCATCGGTCACATCGAGCGGCAGCACACGCAGGTCCTCGCCCGCGGGCAGGTCCGCCAGGGCCTCCACCCGCCGCGCTGTGGCCACCACGCCCCAGCCCGCCGCGCGGCAGAGGGGCACCAGCGCCCGCCCTATACCCGTCGAACATCCCGTGATGAGGACCCAGTTCCGCATGCAGCCATCTTTCCATACATGGCAAAACGGGGCGCGAACGCGCCCCGTTTTGCCGTTGCCGCCTGCGGCGGAACTGCTACTTCTTCTCGGTATGACCTGCGGCCATACGCGAGACCGCCGAGGCAACACTCCTCATCGTGAACTACTTCTTCTTCGCGGGGGCCTTGGCCGCAGCCTTCGCCTCGATCTTCTCGGCATGGCCTTGCGGCCATACGCGAGACCTCGAAGGTGGGCAGTGCGAAGAACCGACTACTTCTTCTTCGCAGGAGCCTTGGCGGCGCCCTTCGCCTCGATCTTCGTGGCCACCTGCTTGTAGGTGACGGTCACCTTGTCGCCGACCTTGAGGGCCTCCTTGCCGGCGGTGCCACCGTCGGTGTAGAAGCGCCAGGCTTCCTTGCCGAGGTCGAGGGTGAAGCTGTCTGGGGCCACTTCCTTCACGGTGCCGGTCTTCTGGTAGCTGGCGGCCGCGGCGGCCCAGCCGAGGGCGGCGCCGAGAATGGCCGTGGCCGACAGGACGGCGAGAGACTTCATGCGCATGGGGCTCTCCTTAGAAAAGGTGCCCCAAGGCTAGCAGTCCCCCATGAAAGGGCAAGAACTACACGATGGCCAGCAGCCCCACCATCCAGAAGCTCAGGTCCACGCTGAGCTCGAAGCGGTGCTTCCCCGCCGTGAAGCGCTCGTGGTAGAGCCACAGGTAGAGCACCGGGTAGGCCGCGCAGGCCACCAGCACCAGGGCCACGGCCAGGGGATGCCCATGCTGGCGGTTCTCGAAGGTGAGCCAGAGGGTGCCTGCCAGCAGCGTGCCGAGGAGGCCCACCAGCACAGCCTTGGTGGCGGACTTGCCCATGAAGATGGGCAAGGTCTCCTTCCCCACGATCTGATCGTTCTGCATGTCCCGGATTTCGTAGATGACCGTCCGGACGAAGGTGAGCACCCCCACCAGGAACATGGCCGCGAAGGCGCGGAGGTCCCAGGCCCGGCCCTCCTGCCAGACCGGCATGATGACGGCCACCGTGGCCAGGGCCAGGGCCACCACCACATCCTTGGAGCCGGGGACCTTCCTGAGGCTGAGGACCCACCCACCGACTTGGAAGCGCCGCTTGTAGCCCGCGCCCACCAGAGACGCGGCCGCCGCCACGGCCAGGGCCTTCGGCCCCAGGCTCGCCGCGAGCCCCAGGGTAAGAAGCAGCGCCACCACCCCCAGGGCCACGAGGACCCTGCGGTTGCGCTCCAGGAACCGGGCCCGCGCGGGCCCCTTGACGCCCAGACCCAGGGGGTCCAGGAACGGCGTCAGCAGGTACATGGCCAACACGTAGGTTCCCGTCAGGAGCGGGTAGCGCCAGCCCATGCGCAGGTCCAGCCACCTGTGGACACCGAGGGTCATGAGCGCCGCGCCCACCGCCATCAGCGAGGAACTGCCGAAGGTCGCCTGGAGGAAGCTGCGCCAGCGGCTCGGGCCGTCCCCCAGCTGCTCCAGCACATCCACCACCTCGTCCACCAGCCAGGTGGGGGTGGATGCGCCCGCCAGCACGCCCACGGTCTCGCGGCCTGTGAAGGCGCCCAGATCCAGCTCCATGGCCGTCTCCACGTACTGCACGGGCTTGCCGTAGTGGTGGGCCAGCTCGGCCAGGTGCTTGGTGTTGCTGGAGGTCTTGCCGCCCACGACGATGACGGTATCCACGGTGCGGGCCAGTTCCCGGGCCTCGTCCTGGCGCATCCAGGTGTCTTCGCAGATGGTGTTCTCGAAGACCGCGTCCACCGCGCGGGCGCGGAGGTAGTCCGTGATGGCGTGATAGTCCTTCACCGTGAAGGTGGTCTGGGCCACCACCAGGACCTTCTTCAGCTGTTCGTCCGTGAGGGCTTCCGCCTCCGCCATGTTCGAGACGATCACCGAACCGTTCTCCGCGAAGCTGCGGTGGGCCACGCTCTCCGCATGGCCGTGGCTGCCCAGGATCACCGTGAAGTAGCCCTTGGGGCTCCACTTCTTGATCTTGTGGTGGACCTTGGCCACTTCGGGACAGGTGGCGTTCACGATCTTGAGCTCGCCCTTCTTCTGCCGCTCCTTCAGGCCACGCAGATCCTGGATGGGAATGCCGTGGGCCCGGATCACCACCGTGCCGTTCTGCACCTTCTCCGGCGCTTCGGCCACCCCCACGCCGCGCCGGCCGATGAGCTCCAGGGCCTGGGGATTGTGGATGAGCGGGCCCAGGGTCTGCACACTGCGGCCGTCGTTGCGCACGGAGGCCTCCAGCACCGCGTCCATGGCGCGCTTCACTCCCCAGCAGAACCCTGCGGTCTTGGCGACGATGACTTTCATGGGAGCCCCATAAACCTGACCGAGTTGGTCAAGATATTCATCATACCGCGAGTGGGGCGCCTGTCAGATGGGCCGGATGGGATCGGACCAATCGGGTACCCTGGCTCCACTCCGCCCGACTTCCGTTTCCAGGGGATCCCCTCATGGATGCCACGCCCTCCGACAAGGACCTGCCCCTGAAGGAGGACATCCGCACCCTGGGACGCCTTCTGGGAGACACGGTGCGGGAGCAGGAGGGCGAGGAGGTCTTCCAGCTCATCGAGCGGATCAGGCAGAGTTCAGTCCGCTTCCGCCGGACCCGGGAGTCCGGCACCGACGACGACCTGAAGGCGATTCTGAAGAGCCTCAGCCCTGGCCACGCCATCCTAGTGGTCCGCGCCTTCAGCTATTTCTCGCAGCTCGCCAACCTGGCAGAGGATCAGCATCACATCCGGCGCTCCCGGGCCCACCACATGGAGGACGCCACGTCCAGGCCCAGTTCCCTGGACCACGCCCTGGACCGGGCCACCGAGGCGGGGCTGGATGCGGCGGACCTGCGCGCCTTCTTCAGCGGGGCGCTGGTCCGGCCCGTGCTCACGGCCCATCCCACCGAAGTCCACCGCAAGAGCATCCTCAATGCCCACCTCGGGATCGCCCGGCTGCTGGACGAGCGGGACCGCCGCGCCTGGACGCCCAGGGAAGCGGCCCTGTGGGACGAGCACCTGCAGCGACTGGTCCTGCTGCTGTGGCAGACCCGCATGCTGCGCCCCCAGCGCCCCGCGGTCGCCGATGAAGTCTCCAGCGCCCTCTCCACGTTCGACCACACCTTCCTGCGGGAGGTCCCGGCCCTCTATGCGGACCTGGAGGACCGCCTGGGGGAGGATCCCGCCTGGGGCGACACGGAGCTTCCGCCCTTTCTCCAGATCGGCAGTTGGATCGGCGGCGACCGGGATGGCAATCCGTTCGTGACGGCCGAGGTGCTCCAGCAGACCCTGCGCACCCAGTCCCGCGTCGTCCTCGAACACCTGCTGCGGGAGACCCGGGCCCTCGCCGAGGAGCTTTCCCTGAGCCTGCAGGTGTCCAGCGCCTCCCAGGAGGTGCTGGACCTGGCGGAACGGTCCCCGGACCAGACCCTCCGGCACGCGGACGAAGCCTACCGGCGTGCCCTGTCCCTGATCTTCGACCGGCTGACGGCCACCCATCGGAAGGAGGTGACCCAGGAGGCAGGCGCCGCGCCTGGTCCCCGGGAATCCTACGATTCCCCTGCCCAGCTCAAGGATGATCTGGATGCCCTGGACCGCTCCCTGCGAACCCACGGTGGGCGCCGGCTGGCCCGGGGGCGCCTGCGGGAATTGCGGCGGGCGGTTTCGGTCTTCGGCTTCCACCTCGCCCCTCTCGACCTGCGTCAGAGTTCCGATGTCCACGAGCGGGTGGTGGCCGAGCTCCTGGAGGCGGTGCGCCCTGGCGCTGGATACCTGGCCGTTGGCGAAGCGGAGCGGGTGGCCCTCCTGGCCTCCGAGCTGGAAAGCCCCCGGCCCCTCGCCTCGCCCTACCTGGTCTACAGCCCGGAGACCAGCGGCGAGCTGGCCCTGTTCCGGGCCGCCGCCGAGGCGCAGCGGCGCCTGGGAACCGAGGCGCTCCCCAGCTGCATCGTCAGCCACACGGAAAGCGTCTCCGACCTCCTGGAAGCGGCGGTGATGCTGCGGGAGGGCGGGATTCTGCGTCCGGCGGAGGGTCGCCTGGACATCAACCTCATCCCCCTCTTCGAGACCATCGAAGACCTCCAGCGCTGCGGTGGCATCCTGGATGGCCTGCTCACCCTGCCCCTCTACCGGCGTCTGCTGGACAGCCGCGGGGGGGTGCAGGAGGTGATGCTGGGCTATTCGGACAGCAACAAGGACGGTGGCTTCCTCACCTCGCGCTGGGAGCTCTACAAAGCCGAACTCCGCCTCGTGGAGGTGGCCGCACGGCACGGCGTCCGCCTCCGGCTCTTCCATGGGCGGGGAGGGTCCGTGGGCCGGGGGGGCGGCCCCAGCTATGAGGCCATCCTGGCCCAGCCCCCCGGCGCCGTGCAGGGCCAGATCCGCCTCACTGAGCAGGGCGAGGTGATCGCCGCCAAGTACGGCCACCCGGCCGTGGGGCGCCGGAACCTCGAAGTGCTGGTGGCCGCCACTCTGGAGGCGAGCCTTCCGGACGCCGACGGCTCCGGATTGGATCCGCGTTTCGCGCAGGCCATGGATGAGCTCTCGAACGAGGCCTGCCGGGCCTACCGCGAGCTCGTCTACGGCACCGAGGGTTTCGAGCGGTTCTTCTGGGAATCCACGCCCATCGCCGAGATCGCCAGGCTCAACATCGGATCGCGACCCGCCAGCCGGAAGGCGAGCCGGGCCATCACCGACCTTCGAGCCATCCCCTGGGTCTTCAGCTGGAGCCAATGCCGCGTGATGCTACCGGGGTGGTACGGATTCGGCGCGGCGATCTCGGCGTTCGAGCAGAAGCACGGAGAGCGGGGCATGGCCCTGCTGAGGGAGATGCACGCCCGCTGGCCCACCTTCCGAAGCCTGCTTTCCAGCATGGACATGGTGCTGGCCAAGGTCGACCTCGGGATCGCGTCACGCTACGTGGGCCTGGTGGAGGACGCGAAGCTGCGGAGCGAGATCTTCGAGCGCCTCCAGAAGGAATGTGAAACCTCCATCCAGGCCCTGAAGGCCATCACCGGACAGGGTCAGCTGCTGGAGGACAACCCCACGCTGAGACGCTCCATCCAGCACCGCTTCCCCTACATCGACCCCCTGAACCACCTCCAGGTGGAGCTGCTGCGGCGCTACCGCGCCGGCGATCAGGCCCGCGACAGCGACGGCCTCACCGTGCGCAGCATCCTGCTCACCATCAATGGCATCGCCGCAGGACTGCGGAACAGCGGGTGAAGCCGGGCCTCGATGAAGAGGGCTCCGGCTTCACGCGGTCCGATGCGCAGATCAGAACCCTCCGGTCCCCTGGGGCGAGCCCACGCCCGTGACGTAATCCCATCCCACCAGGCACGGGAAGCCGTTGTTCCCGGAGGTGATATCCCGGAAGACCGGCGTGGCTGGCGGATTCAGGTAGTTGGCATAGATGGCCGTGAGCAGCTGGGTGGTGTTGGTGAAGGTCCCTCCGCCCAGGTTCACCATGCCGGCCATGCAGGGGGACGAGACACTCGTACCGCCCACCACCCACCAGCCGGACCGTCCCTGGTAGGACGTGGTGTCGTACACCGCCACCCCCGTGCTCGGATCCGCATCGGAGGAGATGTCCGGCACGCCGCGGCCAGAACCCGTCATGGACACGGCCACCTGCCAGCTGGGCTTCGCCTCGTACGGGCTGTTGCCGCCTCCCCCGGAGCTCCAGCCGGTCTCGCCCGTGAAGGCTCCGTTGGCGTCCGTGGCCACGCTGGTGCCGCCCACGGCGACGACGTACGGCGAGGTGGAGGGGTAGATGGTCTTGCCGCCGGTGTCCCCGCTGGCGGCGAAGAACACGGGCCCGTTCACGTTGAAGTGCGTGTCGTAGGCGGTCTCTCCCGAGGACTCGCTGCCGCCCCAGCTCATGGACACCTGCTTCACGCCTGCGAGAGACACCGCCAGATCCACCGCGGCGTAGAGGTTCGCGTTGCTGTTGGACTGTGCCTCCACGAGGACGATCTTGGCGTTGGGCGCCAGGGCGTGGGCCCACTCGATGTCGAGCGCCGCCTCCAGGGCCCAGCCGGAATTGGTCCGGGGCTTCTTCCCTCCCTGGTAGACGACCTGGAAGACGGTGTTGGTGGAGGCGGTGGGGTTGGTGGACGCCTCCTGCGGCAGGCCGAACTGGGCCGAGAAGGTGTTGAAGTCGCTCAGGGCCGTCGGGTAGTGGTAGGCGTCGATGATGGCGATGACATCATGGCCCCCGGTGGCGGCAAGGTGGTAGAAGTCGCGGAGCTGCGTCGGGGACATGCCGCCCCCCGGTCCCAGGCCCCCGGCTGGACGGAGCAGAATCAGGTGGTTCGTGTGGGATCTGAGGCCGATATCCTCCCGGGCCTCAAGGCTGGTGTCGGGAATCAGGATGTCCCCGTGGGTGACTGGGGGAGCCTCCTGCCCGGCGAGGCTGGCCAGGCCCAGCCCGAATCCGAGGATCACCGAACGTGCTTTCATCCACCTCATACCGCCCTCCGTGATGATGTCCGGGGGATCCGGACGCGATTCAGGACCGAATGGTGATTGATACCGTGTCTCATTATTTTGAAACGGCACGGAAATCTACATTCGCCATCCTTGGGCGTCAATGCATCATGATGGGATAGACAACAAGGCCCCCGCCTCGCGGCGGGGGCCTTGTCCGTGGGCGGGAAACCTCAGTCCTCGTTCAGGGCGAAGGCGGGGGCGCCGTCCACGACCTCGCGGGCGGGCTTGGTCTCTTCCGCGGTTCTCCAACCCCAGGCGCCGATGACGGCCTTGAAGGTGAAGATGATCACCGCCAGGGCGCCGAGGCCGAAGAGGGTGTCGCCGGGCATGCGCAGCCAGGTGAAGGTGCGCATGAGCGGGCTCTGCACCACTTCGGCGCTGCGGGCGTACCAGGTGCCCTGGTTCAGGCTCTGGGTGATCTGGTAGAGACCGCTGGGAACCAGCGACATCGCCAGCATCAGCACCAGGCCCAGGTTCAGGCCCCAGAAGCCCCACTTCAGCCACTTCTCGTCCCAGGCCTTGTCCGGCGTCATGCCGCGCAGGGCGAAGAGCATGAGGGAGATCGCCAGGAAGCCGTAGACCCCGAAGAGCGCGGCGTGGCTGTGGATGGGCGTGGTGTTGAGGCCCTGGCCGAAGTAGAGCACCGAGGGCGGGTTGATGAGCATGCCGAAGACGCCGGCGCCCAGCAGGTTCCAGAAGCAGACCGCCGCGAAGTACTTAAACGGCCACTCATAGCCGCTGCCGAGGGCCCGGCCGGCCTTGAGGCTCATGGCGATCTCGAAGCCCACGATGGTGAGGGGCACGATCTCCAGGGCGCTGAACACGGAGCCCAGGGCCGAGATGGAGGCCGGGGAGCCGGTGTAGTAGAGGTGGTGGAAGGTGCCGATGACGCCGCTGCCCAGGAAGAGGCCCATGGAGAGGCTCACGGCGCGCAGCGCGGTGCCTTCGCGGAGCAGGCCCATGCGGGTGGAGAGCAGCGCGATGGCGACGGTGGCGAAGACCTCGAAGAAGCCCTCCACCCAGAGGTGGACCACCCACCAGCGCCAGTACTCGGCCAGGGCGAGGTGCGTCTCGCGGGTGTACATGAAGCCCGCGGAGTAGAAGAGGGGGATGGCGATGGCGGACAGCACGAAGAGCTTGAGCAGGCCCAGGCGGCCCTTCTCGCCCTTCAGGGCCGGGATCAGCGAGCGCAGCACCAGCACCAGCCAGATGACCATGCCCAGGGTGAGGAGGATCTGCCAGAGGCGGCCCAGTTCCACGTACTCATAGCCCTGGTGGCCCAGCATGAAGGAGCCGGAGAGCTTGCCCACGATGGCCTGGTGCGCGCCGGCGAGGGCGCCGACCACCACCACCACGAGCGCCGCCAGCAGGCCGGCCACGCCCAGCCACTGGCCCTTGGGCTCCTTGGCGCTGAGCTTGGGGCCCAGGTAGAGGCCCGTGGCCAGCCAGCAGGTGGCGATCCAGAAGACCGC
Source organism: Geothrix terrae (assembly GCF_022808775.1). Taxonomy (GTDB): domain Bacteria; phylum Acidobacteriota; class Holophagae; order Holophagales; family Holophagaceae; genus Geothrix; species Geothrix terrae. The sequence continues at coordinate 63,971 of NZ_JAKZLA010000006.1, read as the reverse complement.
CAGCTGGAGGTGCCAGGTGCGGGACGCCGCGTAGGGCAGGATGTGCGAGAGGTCGAGACCGTAGAGCCCGTTGCCCTCCACCGCGTCATGGGCCGTCAGGACGCCCATGCCGATCTGCACCAGGAACAGGGCCATGGCCACCGCGAAGTAGATGGCTGACCAGCGCTGGCTGGGGGTCGCCGGGGCGGGCGGAATGGGCTTGGGGTCCGGGAATTCCTCGGCGGGCTGGCTGGCGTGGTGCCAGACCATGAGGCCCACGCCCAGGATCAGCAGGATGATCGACAGGATGCTCCAGAGGTGGCTGATGGGCGTGATGGTGTTGCCCACCAGGGGCTCCTGGGGCCAGTTCTGGGTGTAGCTGTGGTCCGCCCCGGGCCTGCGGGCGGCCGCGGTCCAGGCGGTCCAGAGCCAGAAGTCGGCCACGCGTTCGCCCTCCTGCATGGTGGGGATCCAGTGGGCAGGAATGGCCGCGCCCTTGTCGCCTTCCACGGCGACCTTGGCCAGCTCCTCCCGGGCCTTCAGGTAGGCGGCGGCCTGGGCGGCATTCAGCTTCAGGGTTTCCGTGGAATTTTCATACTGATTGCTCTGAAATATGGACACAGTGGTGGCCTTCGCGTCCGCGAGGGATGCCCCCTGGGCCTTCACGCCGTCCAGGGTGTGGGCGGCCCACTGGTGCAGCGCCTTGGCCGTCCAGTCAGGCGCCAGATAGGCCCCATGGCCCCAGATGGAGCCGATGTGCTGGCCGCCGTGGCCCAGGTAGCTCACCTGGCCTTCCAGGATCTGGCCGGGGCCCACCAGCTGGGTGCCATCCTCGGCCACCACATGCTGCGGAATGGGCGGAGCGTTCTGGGCGATCTGCCTCCCCCCCAACCCCAGCACGCCGAAGCCCGCCAGGAGCACCAGCAACACCAGCCACCACCTTGCCTTCATGGAAACCTCCGTCTTGCCCGCTCTGGGCGCCGGACAGCAGTGTTCCACAATTCTCCATATTTAGGACCATTAATTCTTAATTGTGATCTCCGACACGCCCCTCACCCTCCCCGGATGCCTATCGGGACATGGCAAAACCTCTGGCTTCGGAAGGCAGATTCCAAGTACCTTGACCTTGGCATGCCTGATCTCTGAAAGGGAATTCCCGTCCCATGGCCCACCCCGCCCTCCTGCCCGTCGTCCTCACCTGCAATACGGACCTGCGCTTCATCGACCTCATCCAGGTGGTGGGCGCGGAGTTCCTGAAGCACCTGAGCTTCACCCAGGAGGATGGTGAGCGCCTGTGGCTGGCGATCCAGGAAGGCATCGCCAACGCCATGCGCCACGGCAACAAGCTGGACCGGGACAAGCCCGTGAAGGTGACCTTCACCCCCAAGACCGACCGCTTCGAGATCCGCATCGAGGACCGGGGACCCGGCGTGGACCTGGAGGCCCTGCCCGATCCGAACCTGCCCGAGAACCTCCTGAAGCCGGGCGGCCGGGGCGTGTACTTCATGCGCCAGGTCATGGACGAGGTCCACATGGAATGCCATCCCCAGGGCTCCACCCTGGTGCTCGTGAAGGCGCGGAAGGTACGGGAAGCCCACGCATGAGCGGTCCGGACTGGCGCCGCCGGGCGCTCTGGCTGGCGGGCTTCACGATCGCCTACAACCTGGTGGAAGGCCTAGTCTCCATGGCCTTCGGCTGGGCGGACGACTCGGTCGCCCTCTTCGGCTTCGGCGCCGACAGCTTCATCGAGGTGGCCTCGGCGCTGCTGGTGCTGTGGAAGCTCCTGGACCACGGCAACCTCGAGCGCGAGCGCAAGGCCACGCTCGGCATCGGCCGGTTGTTCCTCTTCCTGGCCGCGGGCATCGCGGGCGGCGCCGTCCTCCAGCTCACGGCCCGCGCCCACCCACCCACCACAGTGCCAGGACTCGTGATCTCGGCCCTCTCGCTGGCCTTCATGGTGTTCCTCTGGCGCGCCAAGCTCCGGGCGGCCCAGGCCCTGGACAGCGCCACGGTGGCGGCGGACGCGGCCTGCAGCCTGGCCTGCATCCAGCTTTCCGTGGTGCTCTTCGCGGGCAGCCTGCTCTTCCTGATCGCCCCCGCCCTCTGGTGGGTGGACGCCGCCGCGGCCCTGGGGCTGGCGTTCCTCATCGGGAAGGAGGGCCTCGGCATGACCCGCGCGGCGAAGAGCTCCTGCTTCACGGGCGGGTGCGGCTGCGGGCACTGAGCGCGGCTAGAACACCCGCGGATCCTAGGAACGCACCTGCTCGTTGATGAAGCCGCACTCGGCGGGCACGGAGATGTAGAACATGGACTGACCTTCGGCCTGGATGAAGGCGATGAGGCGGTTCGCCTCCTCCTCGGTGGCCATGAAGGTCACTTCCACGGGCAGATCGCCCGCCAGCTCGATGAAGTGGTCCGCATGGATGAGCCCGTGGCGGCCGAAACCGGCGATGGCCTTGAAGGCGGTGCCACCCTTGAGACCCAGCCGCCGCGCCTCCTTCAGCAGCCATTCGTAGACCAGGACGCCGTGGTGTGTCCGGTCCTCCTGGACGAAGAAGGTCAGGTAGGTGCCCTTCATGACGCCTCCTCAGGCTTTCACGAACGCCTTCACCGTCAGCAGGCCCAGCAGGGTCATCGAAAGGGATCCCGCCAGGTGGACGGCCATGTGGCCGGCGGCCCAGGCATATTCGCCGCGGGTCAAGAGATGCACCGCCTCGGCCGAGAACGTCGAGAAGGTGGTGAGCCCCCCCAGGAAGCCCGTGATGACGAGGAGCCTCGCCTCGGGAGCCAAGCCCGGATGCTGGGTGAACACAGCGACGGCCACGCCCACAAGGTAGCCCCCCAGCAGGTTCGCCGCCAGGGTGCCAAGCGGCAGCGAGGGAAGAAATGGATTCAGGAGGGCGCCCAGGCCCCAGCGCAGCCACGCGCCGAGGGCCGCGCCGACGCCCACCGCCAGAAACGAATAGACAGCCATGCCTGTGTCCTCCAGGATCCACAGGCGTCATCAGCCGACCGGCCGGCGGTTATGGGGCGGACGCCATCGCCAGCGTCAGCGTATCACTTCGCCAGTTCACTCGCCTTCACGAAGCGCACCTGCCCCTTGCTGCGGGGCACCAGCTTCTCCAGGGCCTCCACGGTCTCGGGGTAGATGTGCCCGATGATGAGCGCCGAGCCATCCTTCTCCGCGAGCTTGAGGGCCCGGTCCCACTGCTTCTCCATCTCGGGGAAAGCCTTGTCGTCATCCAGGAACACCTTGCGCTGGACCGCCGGGATGCCGAGCTCCTCTGCGACGTCATAGGCCACGCTGTCCTTCTCCGTGCGGCTGTCGACGAAGAAGAGCTTCCGCGCCCTGAGCTCCTGCAGCACCCAGGTCATGCGGGTGCGGTCGGGCGTGATGCGGCTGCCCATGTGGTTGTTCACGCCCGCGCGGTGGGGGATGCCGTCCAGCGCCATGCGGACGCGGCGGCGGACCTCGGGCTCCGGGAGGTTGAAGAGGATGGCGTTGGGCCCTGGATCGCGACCCGGCCCCGGGTACCCGATGGGTTCCATGGGCAGGTGGAGCATGACCTCTTTGCCCAGGCGGTGGGCGATATCGGCGCTGTCGCGGGTGAATTCCTGGTAGGGCAGCACCGCCACGCTGAAGGGCACGGGCAGGCTGCAGAGCCGCGTCACCAGCTCCGGCTGCATGTAGCCCAGGTCGTCGATGACGAGGGCAAGGCGGGGCAGCGAATGTTCCGGTTCCCCGCTCTGGGGCTTGGCGGCCTCGGAGGTGGGCTTCGCCTTCGGCTCAGCGGGCTTTTTCTCGGGCTTCTTCAATTCCGGGCTCGGCGCCTCCCGCTTCGCGGGAACCTGGCGCCGGCCGCAGCCCTGCTGGCCGAGCATCAGGCCCGCGCCCAGGCCCAGGAGCAGGGTGAAGGTGGCCCAGCCCAGCAGGGCCAGGGTGGACGTGCGCTTCCCTTTGCCTCGAGCCAAGCTAGGCGGCCTTCGTCGGCGTGGGTGTGGCGGGCGCCGGCGCCTCGAGGGCAGCCAGCACCTTGGCCAGGGCGTCATCGGCATCCGTGAGCTTCAGCACCTGGTCCGGGGCCACGCCCTGGCGATCGAGTTTCTCGCCGCCCAGGCCCACCCAGCGGCGGGACACCAGCTCCACCGCCCCGCCCTGCTTCAGGAGGAAGCGGCTGCGTTCCACGCCCAGGCCCGGGGTCTTCTCCCCGAAGGTCCGCGCGCCGCCCTTCTTCAGGCAGGAGGCCAGCACTTCGGGAAGGCCCAGGGTGGAGCGTCCCACCAGCAGCGACAGGCGGGCGAAGGGAGCGCCCGTTCCGGCCAGCGGCACCTCCTGGTCGGGCTTGCCCGCTTCCTGGACGGTGCCGAGGGGACCTTTGGCGCCCAGGAGACCCGCCACGGCGGCGGCCTCATCGGGCGTGCCCTTCACGCACTGCCTCAGATCCAGCACCAGCGTCTGCTTCCGGTCCACCGGCGCCAGCAGCTTCTTGAGCTCCTCGGCCCGGCCGGGATTCAGGTCTGGCAGGGACACCATCAGGGCGCCGGCCCCCTGCTTGAGGGTCACCGGCGCCTTGGGCAACCGCTGCATCTGCAGGGTGGTCTTGGTCAGGTCGCCGGTGGCGTTGTAGCGGTAGAGGTCCACGGCCGTGCCTTCGGTCCCCCGAAGGCGGCGCTCCAGGGTCCAGGCGCTGAGCCGGCCCACCGAATCGCCATCCACTTTGCGGATGACATCGCCGGGCTGGATGCCGGCCTTGGCGGCCGGGCCGCCGGGCGTCACCGCCAGCACCGTGGCGTAGATGCCCCGCTTCACGACCACCAGGCCCGCCTCAGCCGGGCCTGGATCCGGCAACCGCAGGTCGTCGGCGGACAGGTAGGCGTTCAGGGGGTGCGAACGTTCGAGCACGGCCTGGATGCCGCCGGAGACGACCTTCTCCATGTCGGGCGGATCGACGTAGTTCTGTTGCACCAGGGACAGGACGTCCTGGATGTCGGACAGGCCCGCCAGGGGGTCCTGGGGCGGAGCCTTGACTCCCGGCTTGGGCTGGGGACGGGATGGCTCGCCCCGCTGGATCACCGGCAGGGTGAAGACCGCGACGAGGGGGAAGGAGAACACCGAGAGCCAGGTACGGGCGTGCATGGGGACAGTCTACGTGGAAATGGGCCGTCCACTGTCAGCTATCCGCGGCCCGCGGAAACCCGGCTCCACCCACCCGGCCGAGCCTAGCCCTGCGAGCCCCGGAACCAGTCGCTGCCCGACCGGAAGCCCCTCTGCTTGGTGGCGGTCTGGGCGTGGCGGGCCAGGGCCAGGTTGATGAGGCGGGTGAGCAGCTCGGCGTAGGGCACGCCGCTGACGGCCATCATCTTGGGATACATGGAGATGCTGGTGAATCCGGGGATGAAGTTCAGCTCGTTCAGGAACACCCGCCCCGTGAGCCGCTCCAGGAAGAAGTCCACCCGGGCCATGCCGTAGCCGTCGGAGGCCGCGAAGGCCTTGGCCGCCAGCTTCCGCACCAGATCCGCCAGCTCCTCGGGGATGTTGGCCGGGATCTCCGTGCGGCTCTTGCCGTGGAGGTACTTGTCCTCGAAGGTGTAGAACTCGTCGGCCACGATGACCTCCCCCGGCTGGGACACCAGGGGCTCGTCGCCGCCGAGCACCGCCACCTCGATCTCCCGGACATCCAGGCCCTGCTCCACCAGCACCCGCCGGTCGAAGGTGAAGGCCCGGTCCAGGGCCGCGGGCAGGTCTTCGGCGCGCTTCACCTTCTCCACGCCGATGCTGCTGCCGAGGTTCGCGGGCTTGACGAAGAGGGGCAGCCCCAGCTTGGCGCATTCCGCCAGGCAGGCCGGCTGCTCCCGCCGCCACCGTTCCTCGGTCAGGCCGACGTAGGGCACGACAGGAAGGCCTTCGGACTCCCACAGGCGCTTGGTGATCCACTTGTCCATGCCTGCGGCCATGGCCAGCAGGCCGGCCCCGGTGTAGGGGCGGTGCAGCAGCTCCAGGTAGCCCTGGATCTGGCCATCCTCACCACCAGCGCCGTGCAGGGCGTTGAAGAAGAGGTCCGGAAGGGGCGTGGCCTCGGCGCCCCTCTCCAGGGGCAGGAAGGGATGGCTGCTGCGCTCCGGAAGCTCCCCGGCCGCCAGGCGCGTGAAGGGGTCGCCGGTCACCACCCACACGCCGTTCCGGGCGATGCCCATGGGCCGCACCTCGAACCGCTCGGGGTCCAGGTGCTCCGCGATGGCCCGGGCCGTGACGATGGAGACTTCGTGCTCGGGGGATTCCCCGCCGAAAAGGAGGCCGACGCTCAGTTTCTCGCTCATGCCCCTACTCTAGCACTCGCCCCTGGCGGGCTCTTCGGGGATGAAACCCAGGTGGGGTGCGACGAAGGTCACATTTAAGAATTGTTGATCATTTTTATCTGATACTCATGTTCCCGGGGATGCCCCCACGGAAAGTCACCATGAGCGAACTCCTCAACAACCGGGAACACCGGATCGCCACCCTCAAGGAGATCATCCTGCACCTCCATCGGGGTGAGGCCCCCGAGGAGGTGCGGGGACGGTTGGCCCACCTCGTGGGCGAGGTGGATGCCAGCGAGATCACGGCCATGGAGCAGTCCCTCATGGCCGACGGCATGAGCCCCGAGGAGGTGAAGTCCATGTGCGACCTCCACGCGGAGGTGCTCCAGGACACCGTGGTCCAGCCCAAGGCCATGGAGCTGCCCGCAGGGCATCCCGTGGACACCTTCCGCCGGGAGAACCGGGCACTGGAAGCCGCCATTGGCACGGCCCGGCAGCAGGTCGCCGCCCTGGAATCCGTGGCGGATCAAGCCTACCCCACTGATGAGCGACTGGCCGTGCTGGGGGCCTTCAACGCCCTCATGGACGTGGACAAGCACTACCAGCGCAAGGAGCATCTGGTGTTCTCCATCCTGGAGCGCCACGGCAACACGGGACCCTCCAAGGTCATGTGGGCCAAGGACGATGAGGTGCGCGAGCTGCTCAAGGGGGCCATCGAGGTGCTGCGGGAGGAGAGCCTCAGCGGCGCCGAGCTGAAGATCCTCGTCCCGACGGTGCTGCGCCCGGCCCTGGCCGCCCTGGAGTCCATGGTCTACAAGGAGGAGACCATCCTCCTGCCCATGTGCCTGGGCCTGTTCACCGAAGAGGAGTGGGGCGAGGTCTGGCGGGACAGCCCACGCTACGGCTGGTGCCTGGTGGAGCCTGCCGCGGGCTACACGCCGCCGGCGGCCACCCTGCCCGAGGATCCCATCCGCCTGCCCAATGCCTCGGCCGTGGCCTTCCCCAGCGGAGCCCTCAGCGTCCAGCAGCTCATCGGCATCTTCTCCTCGCTACCCGTGGATATCACCTTCGTGGACGCGGACGACCGCGTGGCCTTCTTCAGCGAGGGGCCCGACCGGGTCTTCGCCCGCAGCCGCACCATCCTGGGCCGGGAGGTGAAGCACTGCCACCCGCCCAAGAGCGTGGACGTGGTGGAGCGCATCCTCAACGACTTCAAGACCGGCCGCCAGACCGTGGCGGAGTTCTGGATCCAGATGCAGGGGAAGTTCGTCCACATCCGCTACTTCGCCGTGCGCGACGAGGCTGGGGCCTACCTGGGCACCCTGGAAGTCACTCAGGACCTCACCCGCCTCCGCGCCCTTGAGGGCGACCGACGCCTGCTCCATTACGACGAAGCCTGAGGCATCCCATGGCCATCACCCCCGAAACCAAGATCGGCGACTTCCTGGCGGCCCACCCGGACCAGCAGGAGGCCCTCATCGCCCGCGTCCCCGAGTTCGCCAGACTCCGCAATCCCGTCCTCCGCCGCACGGTGGCGAAGCTGGCCACGGTGGAGCACGCGGCCCGCATGGCCGGACTCCCCACGGCGGAGCTGGTGCGCTTCCTACGGGAGCTAGCCGGCGAGGCCGCCGGCTCCGTGGCGGAGGGAACGGCCCCGGTGGAGGATCTCCGCCCCGACTGGGCGCGCTCCAGCACCGTGCGCTCCACCCTGGACGCGGATGCCCTTATGGCAGCGGGCGAGCATCCCCTGGCCCGCGTCCGACGGGCTCTGCTGACCCTAGCCTCCGGCGAGGCTATGCAGCTCCTGAGCCCCTTCCGCCCCGAGCCCCTGCTGGACCAGTTCCGCCAAGAAGGCACACCCTGCTGGTGCGAGGCCGAGGGGACGGGCCGCTTCCGGACTTGGATCCTCAAGCCATGAGAATCGGGATCACCTTTGACGCGGGATGCGACGAGGTTGCGCTAGGCTGATTCCCCATCCTGACGGAGCGCCCGTGCGGTCGGCCATTTATCCAGGCTCTTTCGATCCCGTGACCCTTGGCCACTGGGACCTCATTCAGCGGGCCGCGAAGCTCGTGGATCGCCTCGTGGTGGCCGTCCTCCACAACCCGGCGAAGTCCCCCGCCTTCAGCGTGGACGAGCGCGTGGCCATGCTGAGAGAGCTGACGGCCGCCCTGCCCCAGGTGGAGGTGACCACCTTCCACGGCCTGCTGGTGGACTTCGCCAAGGCCCAGAACGCCCAGTTCATCATTCGGGGCGTGCGGGCCTTCAGCGACTTCGAATACGAGTTCCAGATGGCCCTCATGAACCGCAAGCTGGCCCCGGAGCTGGAGACGGTTTTCCTCATGCCCAAGGAGAAGTACAGCGCCGTCAGCAGCCGCTTCGTCCGCGAGATCGGCGGCATGGGCGGCAACCTGGCGGACCTGGTGCCCGAGGTGCTGCGCAGCCGCATCGCGGACCGGCTGATGAACCGGTAGGCTCCCCGGGGAGGGTTGGGCTCTCTTAGCCCAGGATCCGCTCGACCTTCGCCACGCGCATCACGACCACACCGCGGCACCAGGGGTACTTGGCCTTCATGCGCTCGTGGAGCGCTTGGCCCGACTGCACCTCCGCCGTCCCCGAGAGGCGGAACCCGACCGCCGGGCCCGCGGCGCTCCGCTGCCGGCCGATGATCATCTGGAAGGAGGGATCCCTGGCGAGGTTCGCCTCGGTCACCCGGTAGCCTCCTGCGGGAAACACCAGGGTCGTGGCATCGACCGCCTCGAGATAGCTCTGCCAGGTCGCCACCAGGTGCGGCCCCTCGGGCCCCTTCGTCACGAAGGTCGCGGACCCTTCTGCTTCGAGCACGGCAAGAACGGTTGCATCGAGCATCATCGGCCTCCCACCCCACGGTAGCACCCAGGCGCAGCCGGGGCCGGACAGGGCCGGCCCCGGGGGAGGGTCCATCAGCCTTCAGGTCTCAGCGCAGGGCTTCCAGGGCGTTCACGCGGCCCCGGCCCGAGTAGGGATCGACTCCGGGCTTGAGGATGTCGTCGGCGCGCTGCTCGATCCTCCGCTTCAGCTCGGCGGGCGTCATCTTGCCGTACCTGCCCACGATCAAGGCCGCCACGCCGGAGACATGCGGCGCCGCCATGGAGGTCCCGGCCGCGAAGAAGTACTGCCAAGCACCCCCGCTGGTGCGGCCTGCGGGGCTGATCACCATGTCGAAGGGGTAGCCCGCTGTGGAGGCGAAGTCGCCACCGGGAGCGGCCACATTGACGACCGAAACCCCGTAGTTGGTGTACGAGGCGGCCCGGTCGAAGTCGGCCAGCCCGTACGGCCCGGTGGCCGATACGGCCATGCCGTTGCCCGACTGGGCCGGGATCGCCCAGAGCCGGCTGTCGAGGTTCACGCCTTCGTTGCCCGCGGAGGCCACGCAGAGGGTGCCGGCCGCCGTGGCGTAGGTGATGGCCCGGTTGAGGGCCGCGATCAGCGGGCCGGACCCGCTGCCGCCCGCATTGATGCGGTCGAAGGTGGCCCCCAGGCTCATGTTGATCACGTCGGCCCGGACTTCGGGCCCCGCGGCGTAGAGGATGCCGGAGATGATCCACGAGAAGGACCCGCTCCCCGTGTCGCTGCGCAGCACCTTGACGGCGACGATCTCGGCCTTGGGGGCCACGCCCTGGATGCCGCGGTCGTTGATCGGCGCGGCGATGATCCCGGCGACATGGGTGCCATGGTTGAAGCCGTACACGATGGGGTCAATGTTGGGCTCGGCGGGGACGAAGGACCGGCTCAGCGCCAGGTTGACGTTGGGCCCGATGTCGGGATGCCCGCTCCAGATGCCCGCGTCGAGGACGGCCACCCGCGCCCGCGTCAGGCCCCAGCCCTGGTCGCCGTTGAGCGCCGTCTGGTCCGCGTGGATCTGGCGGATGTTCCACTGGTAGCTCCAGTAGGGTTCGCTGTTGAGCCCATTCGCCTGGAGGTCGGAGTCCTGCGCCGCCGTGGCGTGCACGTCGGGAAGCCACGGCACCTCGAGGTCTTCGGCGGCCTGCTGCACCCGGGCATCGGCGGTCACCTGCGCCAGGAAGGCTGGGTTGGCGGATGTCGCCAGCACCACACCGATGTCGGGTAGGCGACCCGTGATGGCGCCACCGGCCGAGGCCACCAGATCGTCCAGGTTGGTGCTGCCGCGGCCCTGCCCCCGGGCCAGGATCAGGTAGGCGCGCGGAGCGTCCGCGGCCAGGGCGACGCCCCCGGCCAGGGCGAGGGTCAAGAAGAGACCGGTGGGAAGGGACTTCATGGTCCATCTCCTTCTAGGACTGCCGGAATGCCGGCAGCAGGTTTGCATCGAGAAACCTTCATCAAGAAAAAACAACGATACGATTTTGATAACATGGTCATTTACAAAGACCATGTCAACAAACCCGTGGATCCACTGAAAGAGCGGCGACGTTCAGTTCATCGGCGCCTGTGCTCCGGTCCGGGGGTCAGCTCACCTCGGCCAGCCTCAGCCGCACCTGCTCGCGTTGCAGCCAGGCGGCTTGGGCCTCGCTGAGGCCGTGCGCCAGTGCCCGGTCCGCGGCTTCCCGGCAGCGGGCCAGGAGCCGGCGGTCGCGCACCAGATCCGCCACCTGGAACTGGGGCAGCCCCGCCTGCCTCACGCCGAAGAATTCCCCGGGACCGCGCAGCTCCAGGTCGCGCTGGGCGATGCGGAAGCCGTCCTGGGTCTCCACCAGCGTCTGGAGGCGCTCAGTCTCCGAGCCGCTGATCATGAGGAAGTGGCTGCGGTGCGCCCCCCGGCCCACGCGACCCCGCAGCTGATGGAGCTGGCTGAGGCCGAAGCGCTCGGCGTGGTCCACCACCATCACCGTGGCATTGGGCACGTCCACCCCCACCTCGATGACGGTGGTGGCCAGCAGGATCTTGGCCTCGCCGGAGGCGAACCGCGCCATCCGGGCCGCCATCTCGTCAGCCCGCACGCGGCCGTGAACCACCTCGAGCTCCACCTCCGGGAAGATGCCCCGCAGCAGGGCCTCCATGGCCTGGATGTCGCGGAGCTGCACCTTCCCTTCGTCGGAGGGGTCGATGCTGGGGCTCACCACGAAGGCCTGGCGGCCCTCGGCCAGCTCACGCCGCACCTGCTCCCAGGCCCGCTCCGCGGACTCGGGCTTGTGCAGCTTCGTGGTGATGGGCTGCCGGCCCGGTGGCAGCTCGTCCAGCACGCTCTGGTCCAAGTCGCCGAAGATCGCCAGGGCCAGGGAGCGCGGGATGGGCGTGGCGCTCATGACCAGCCAGTGGGGATCGCCCCCCTTCTCCTTCAGCGCCTCGCGCTGCTTCACGCCGAAGCGGTGCTGCTCGTCCACCACCACCAGCTGCAGCCTGTGGAAGGCCACGGCCTCCTGGAAGAGGGCGTGGGTGCCCACCACATACCGGGCCTCGCCACTGGCGATGCGGGCGAGGGCCGCGCGCTTCTCCGCGGCTTTCATGCCGCCCAGCAGGAGCTGGAGGCTGTCGGCGCGATCCCCCAGGTAGCGCCGGAAGCTGGCCGCGTGCTGACGCGCGAGCACCTCCGTGGGCACCAGCAGCGCCCCCTGCCCGCCCGTCTCGGCGACCATGGCCATGGAGAGCAGGGCGACCAGCGTCTTGCCGCTGCCCACGTCGCCCTGGAGCAGGCGGTTCATGACGCGGCCCGAGGTGAGGTCGTCCACGATGTCCTTGAAGGCCCGCCGCTGCGCCCCCGTGAGGTGGAAGGGCAGGAAGGACCTCAGCCGCTCGCGGAGTTCCGGTGAGGTGGGCACCACCAGGCCGCGGCGCTTCAGGCGGCCGGCGCGGCGCAGGGCCACACCCAGGGAGAAGGCGAACAGCTCCTCCGCCGCCAGGCGTTCGTGGGCTGGCGATTGGCCCTTCTCCAGCAGGGCGGGATCGCTGCCGTCCGGGGGATCGTGCAGCAGCCGGAACGCCGTCATGGCGTCCGGCAGATCCTTCGCCAGCTCCAGAGGGAGCCACTCCTCCGCCGCATGGGCCCGGCCCAGGGCCTCCTGCACCAGCCTCTGCCGCGCCCGGCCCGGCAGGGGTCCCAGCTTGCGGTAGAGGGGCAGGAAGCGCCGGACCCAGGCGAGATCCTCGCCCCGGCCCATGACCTCGAACTGAGGCGCGCGCATCTCCAGGCCCTGGCGGCCCACCGAGAGAGGGCCGAAGGCCAGCAGGCGGTCGCCCACCTTCAGCGATCGGCCCAGGTAGGGCTGGTTGAACCAGATGAGGCGCAGGGTGCCGGTGCCATCCTCCAGCAGGGCCTCGGTGAGGGCCATCCGCTGCACGCGCGTGGTGCTCTGGCGCAGGCCCCGCAAGGTGCCCAGGACGGTCACGATCCCCGAATCCACCGGCTCGAAGCCCCTCAGGTCCAGGCTGCCCAGGGTCCGCAGGCTGCCCCGGTCCACATAGCGGTAGGGCAGGCTCCACAGCAGGTCCCGCAGGGTGTCGACGCCCGCCTCCTGCAGCGCCGCCGCGCGCGCCGGGCCCAGGCCCCGGAGGACCGTGACCTTGGTGGATAGGGGCAGGGGCGCGAGCGTCATGGCGGCTGTTTCAGCCTAGCCGCGCCTCTATGGACTCCACCATCTTGGCGACGTAGCGGTCTCCGTACCAGGCCCCGTGGCGGGGATCCTCCAGCTTCCGGAGACCAGCCATCAGGGCCGGCAGATCCAGGATCCCGCGGTCCACGAGGCCCCGGATCTGGGTCCGGGTCCGGCCGGGGCCGGCGACGGGATGGTCCTCTGCGAGCCGCGCCAGGGCCCGGGCCATCCAGGGGAGGGCCGGGATGCCGCAGCCGGCGAGCGCCCGCCAGCCCCCTTCCAGGAACGCATCCCAGAGGCCCCGGGCCTGGGCCAGCGTCTCCTCCTCGAGCAGGACCCGCCCGGCGAACAGGCCAGGCAGGGCGGCCGGCGCGGTCTGGGACACGCCCCGGTCCAGGGGGACCAGATCGGCGAGGGTGCCCTCGGGCAGCCCTGCCAGCACCCACAGCAGGCAGGCCTGCTCCCAGGGGTCCGGACCGAACCAGAGGACGGGCTCAGCGGTGCCGCCCAGGTCGTCCAGGACCAGCTTTGGCGGGGCCTCATCCCCGGGCAGGTCCCACCAGGCGGCCCTCAATCCAGGCAACCGGGAGACTTCGGAGGTCCAGGGACCCACCGCGGGGGAATCCCGGCAGACGCGCACGATGCCAGGCAGGCCGGACCGCCGATGCACCGCGGCTGCGGCATCGCCGCAGTGGAGGTGGATCAGGCTGTCACGTGAAGCCATGGGCCTCTCCGACATGGAGACACCCAAGCATACGACCCGGGTCAATCGATCTGCCGACCCGATCTCGGACGAACCGAAGCCTTCAGCGGGCAGTACCGACAGCCTGCTTCGCCATGGCCTTGGCCAGGGCCTGCTCCAAGTCGGCCCACAGATCCTCGGGGCTCTCCAGACCCACGGAGAGGCGCATGAGGGACTGGGACACGCCGCTGTGCTCGCGCGCCGCAGGATCCACCACGCGGTGGGTGAGGGCCGCCGGGTGCTGGATGAGCGTATCCACGCTGCCGAGGGATACGGCGGCCGTCATGAGCTTCACCTCGGCCATGACCACGGAGGCGGCCTCGAAGCCCCCCTTCAGCTCGAAGGCCATGAGGGAACCGGGACCCTTCATCTGGCGGCCGAGCAGGCCCTTGGGATCCTGGCCGGGAAGGCCCGGGAAGTGGACGGCGGAGACGGCGGGATGCCTGGCCAGGCGCTCGGCGATCACCTGGGCGCCCGCCTGCTGCGCGCGCACGCGCAGGGGCAGCGTGGGCAGGCCGCGGTGCAGCAAGTAGGCCGCCAGGGGGTGCAGCACGTTGCCGGTGATGACGCGGACCTTGCGCAGCTCCGTGGCCCAGTCGTTGTTGGTGGCCACGATGCCCGCCAGCACGTCGCCGTGCCCGCCCAGGAACTTGGTGGCGCTGTGGAGGACCAGGGTCACGCCCTGCTTGATGGGGTTCTGGAGGATGGGGGTGGCGAACGTGTTGTCCACCAGCACGGGGACCTTGCCCGCCTGGCGCACCACGTCGTCCAGGTCCACCATCGCCAGGGTCGGGTTGGCGGGCGTCTCCACGATGACCATGGCCGTGTCGGGGCGAATGGCGGCAGCGATGCCGTCGGCCGCGGCCCAGGTCACCTCGAGGCCCAACATCCCGGAGGCCAGCAGGTGATCCGTGCCGCCGTAGAGGGGGCGCACGGCCACCACATGCCCGCCGCGCTGCTTCGCCGCCATGAGGCAGGCGGTCACCGCCGCCATGCCCGAACCGAACGCCACCGCCTCCTCGGCGCCCTCCATCTGAGCCAGGGCCTGCTCGTAGCGGGCGGTGGTCGGATTGTAGAGGCGGGAATAGACGGGGCTCCCGATGGGCAGGCCGCCCATGGCCATGGCCTCCAGGCTGCGGCCGCCCTCATCCAGGTCGTGCAGGGGATAGGTGCTGCTGAGATCGATGGGCAGGGCATGGACGCCTTGTTCGTGGAGCACCTCGCGGCCGGCGTGGACGGCCTGGGTCTCGATGGACAGGGCGGTGTTGGGCTTGGACATGGGGACACTCCTGTCCCCAATGTAGGTTTCATGAATTCGGCAATCCCCCGAATCTTTTTCGTGGAATGATGTCATTCATGGAACTTGACAGAATCGACTGCGCCATATTGGATCTTCTACAGAAGGATGCTCGGCTATCCAACAAGGAACTGGCCGCCGCCGTGGGTCTGGCGCCGTCTTCCTGTCTGGCGCGTGTGCAGCGCCTGCGTTCCGAGGGCGTGCTGAAGGGCGCCCATGCGGACGTGGACCCCGGAGCCCTGGGGGTGGGCCTCCAGGCCCTCATCGCGGTGCAGCTGCGCCAGCACAGCAGGGCCCAGGTGAAGGCCTTCTGGAAGCACGCCATGGGCCTGCCGGAGGTGCTTGCCGTCTTCCACGTGGCCGGCACCCATGACTTCCAGGTGCACGTGGCCGTGCGGGACGCCCACCACCTGCGCGATCTGGCCCTGGACGCCTTCACCACCCGGACCGAGGTGGCCCACATCCAGACCAGCCTCATCTTCGAGTGGGCCAAAGGCCAGGCGATGCCGAACTACCGGGCCTGATCCTCAGCGTCCGCGATCTGGGTTCCCCACTGGGTGACGGCCTCCACCACCTGGCGGAAGCCCTGTCCCTTGCAGGTGAGCTCGTACTCGACCCGCACGGGCGTGGTGGGCAGGACGCGGCGCACCAGCAGGCCCTGGCACTCCAGCTCTTTCAGCCGGGCGGAAAGGACCTTCTCGCCGATGCCCTGGACCCGCGTGGCCAGCTCATTGAACCGGAGGGGACCCTCCTGGAGGATCCACAGGATCTGGCCGGTCCAGGGCTTGCCCAGCAGGTCGATGGCCATGCGGAAGCAGCGGCAGCTGGGTGATTCGGAGAGGTTCATGAGGCGGTCCATGGGCCCGGGAGAGCTCGGGGGCACCACAAAACTATCCCAAAGAAAGCTGCTTGACAAGGGGAAGCCGTGATCTCAATATTGCTTTCATAGGGAAATAGGCTTCCCGAAAGAAAGCACAAACCGGACGACTCCGGCATCCAACCACCCATCGCCAGCGGCATCCCCGCGTGGCTGGGGAGGGTCATCGACCCGTCTTCACCAAGGAGCACCTCCCATGCGCGCCGTTCTCGCGCTGGCCCTCGGCCTGTCCCTCCAGGCCCAGGACGAGCCCTACCCCGAGATGGGCCCCCTGCCCACCCGGAACATGTTCACCCTGCTCCAGGCCCCCATGACCTACCAGCCCCAGGCCCCACGCCCCATCGGCGAGGGTCGCTGGCAGGTGACCCTCACCCATGTCCGGGCCAACGTCTTCGAGTTCTCCGACCTGATCAAGGACCACCCGCCCGCCTGGTTCCAGGGGCGCCACCGCATGGACCGGGCTTCCCTTGAGGCCCTGGCCGCCGAGTATCCCACCGCCCCCTTCGTCTTCTACTTCGACGAGGAGATTGCCCGGACCACCCTCCAGGTGCGGCGCGGCCTCACGGAACGCACGGATGTCTGGGCGGAGCTGCCGGTGGAACGCCATGGCGGGGGCGACCTGGACGCCCCCATCGAAGCCTTCCACAAGACCTTCGGCTTCGAGCAGTGGGGACGCACCGAAGTGGCCCGCAACCAGGCCGTGGTGGCCACCATCCGGTACGGACGCCTGGATTTCGTGCGGGAGGGCGCCCAGCCCACCCGCGTCCAGGATCCCCTGTTCGGCCTGGTCCACCTGATCCACCAGGACGCGTCCACGGGCCTGAGCGCCACCCTCACCGTGAAACCCCCGCTGGCCCGCACCTACAACTCGTTCAAGTCAGGCTGGGACGTCGAAGGCGGGCTCAGCGGCTGGTGGCAGCCCTCCGCCACCCAGGTGGTCTACGCGGGCGCCGCCTACACCCACCGGGGGCGCGGCAACGCCGCCTACAACCAGCTCGACTACACCTCCGACCTGGGGGCCCACCTGACCTGGCAGGGGCGCCGCAACAAGGTGATCCAGCCCTTCATCCAGCTCTACTTCCTGAGCGGCTTCAGCACACCCCAGCCCTTCGCCAAGCTGCACGACAACAGCCTCCAGCACGACCTGGGCTTCCATGCCTACCTGAACCGCCGGACCACCTTGACCTTCCGCTACGTGAACAACATCACCCACCACGAAAACACCGACGATGCCTCCTTCGCGCTGGGCGCCACCTACCGGTTCTGACCTGGATCCCCTCCCCTCCCGTCAGCGCCCGGAGCCGTCCTCCCCGGCGGCCTCGCGGGCCAGGATCTTCTCGATGCGCCGGTCCGGCACCAGCCAGATGAAGGCGACCACCCAGTAGAGGGCGAACCCGGCCCAGCGGCTGACGAAGGACAGGAGTATGGCAGCGGCATAGATCGCGATGGAGATCTTGCCCTTGAAGTCTCCGCCCACCGCGGCCTCCAGAAGCGACCCTCTTCCGTGGTGGTGGATGAGGCACTGGCTCAGCAAGTAATAGGCCAGGCCCGCCATGAGCAGGACGAACCCGTAGAGGGCCACGGGCCGGGCCGCGAAGTGGTTGGCACCCATCCAGGCCGTGACGAAGGGCACCAGGGAGAGCCAGAACAGCAGGTGCGTGTTGGCCCACAGGATCGGCCCGTTCACCTTCCTGGCCGTATGAAGCAGGTGGTGGTGGTTGTTCCAGTAGATGGCGATGTAGATAAAGCTCAGCGCATAGCCCACGAAGGTCGGCAGGAGCGGCTGGAGGGTCGAGAATGCGTCGCCACGGGGCGCCCTCAGCTCCAGCACCATGATCGTGATGATGATGGCCAGCACGCCGTCACTGAATGCTTCCAGCCGGTTCTTGCCCATGCGTGACCTCGGATCCGCGATTGTTCCATAGCCAGAGGCCGGGGGGTCAAGCCTTCAGGTGCTTTGCCGCCAGCCGCTTCAAGGTGCTGAAGCTGCGGATGGTGCCCCGCACGCCGAGGGCCCGCTCGATGACGGCATTGGAGAAGGTGGATTCGCTCTGCTTCACCTGACAGAGCCACCACACCTCGCGGCCGGTGGTTCGAAAGGCATCCACCGCCGTGGCGAGGGTCTGGAGCTTCGTTTCCTGGGCCTCCGTGAGCGGCGCGGCGAGAAAGGCCACGTTCAAGGCCTTGGCGGCGGACACTTCGGCCTCGCGGAAGGGACACCCCGCCACCAAGGCAGCCAATTCCGCTTCTCCTCGGAGAAGGACCGCCACCTCGTAACCCAGGGCTGCCTTCAAACCCGCTTCGATGCGTCTGGAAAGGACCGCCTCGGTCTCCCGGCCAGTTTCGAAGATGAGATTGCCACTGGCGATGAACGTTTCCACGTCCCGCAGACCGAAGTCCGCGAACAGCTCCCGCAGCCGTTCCATGGTGACCGTATGGCCACCGACATTGATGGCACGGAGGAAGGCAAAGGTTCGGCTCACGGCCGAGCTGCGGCCAGCGCCCGGTCCGCCAGCCGGCCCAGGTCCCCGCTGCCCTGGCTGTTGGCCAGGCTCTTGGCGAGCGCCACCAGCATGGCCTCGCCTGCGGGAGGCGGCAGCTCGGGCAGCAGGTCGGCGGCGGCCGCCACGGCCAACACCTGGTGGGCGTGGTTGAAGGTGGGGTCGTCCTGGGCTGCCGCCTCCGCCAGAGCAGCCAGGGCCGCCTCAGCCCGACCCGTCCGCGCCAGCCCACCGGCATGGGCCATGGCCAGGGCCGGCTCCACGTCCAGGATGGCCTCCGTCAGGGCCCCGGCATCCGGTTCCCCGATGTGGGCCGCCCGCACCCGCTCCTCGGGCTCGTCCGTGGGGAAGAGGTTCACCAGGGCCGCGGCCTGGCACCAGATTCGCGGATCCGCCGGCCGGGCCCGCGCCACCGCGGCCAGGTAGACGTAGGTCCAGGCGGTCTTGCCCTCCAGGTCGCGCCGGGCATCCAGCTGCTTCTCGGAAGCGGCCAGCACCAGGGCCGCCAGCGTGTCCCCGCTTCCCTGGCCCGCTTTCAGCCGAGCCGTGAACGGATCCAGGAGCGCCACCAGGCCCAGGTCGCAGATCTCGCGCACCTGGGATTCCCAGGCCGCCTCGCCGAGCGTGGCCGGGACCCAGGGCACGGACACCGCTGCATCCCCCAAACGCTTGGCGGCTCGGCGGGCCCAGAAGGTGTCCTCCGGCGTGGCCGCCACCCAGGCAGCCAAACCGAAGAGCCTCCGCCCGGTGGCCTTGGGCCGTTCCAGCCTCGCGTGCAGGTCGGCGAGATGGTCGCACACCACCGCCTTGTGCCCGACCGTGGCCATGTCCAGCTCGGTGAGCCCGCGAAGGCGCTGGAAGTCATCCTCTGCGGGAACGTCGAAACCCTGGGCCTCCGCGTAGGCCAGCCCGGGCCGGCGGGACTGGATGAAGGCCTCCAGGTTCCGCCACTGGCCGCTGCCCTTGGCGGCCGACACCTGCGCCAGGTTCTGGGGCGACCGGCGCCCTTCATGGGCGGCCATGTGCAGCTGCGTGGCCAGGGCGCGACGGAAACCCGCCTCGCTCAGCAGCGGTTGTAGCCGCAGCACCGCCCGCAGGCCGAGGATGCCGTGCGGCACGTGGGGCAGGTAGGCCTCCCAGTCGATGCGGGGGGCGAGGGCCTTCACTGCCTCACGCACCCCGTCGCGCACACCGTCCGGTTGGGCGAGCTGCGCCGCGAAGCTCCCGAAGAATTGTTCCGTCGGAGCCTCCAGCTCATGCTGCCAGCGGGGATCCACGGTCATGCGCCCTCCAGCGGCAGGTTCCAGGCGGCGGCCACGTGGCGGGCCCAGTGGTGGTTCCAGGCCCGCTTCCACACGAGGCTGCCTTCCTTCATGTCGGAGGCTTCGAGCCGCTGGCGCAGGTCGGCCTTCAGCGCCTCGGCCGCGGACCCCAGGGCCGCCTCGGCCAAGGCCAGCAGGACGGCGCGGGCATCGCGCTCCTGGTCATGATGGGCCAGGTAGCCGGCGGATTCCGGCGAGGGTGCGGCAGCCCGCAGACGCTGCCAGGCTTCGAAGGCAGCCTTCGCGGCGGGATCCCCCCTCAGAGGCTTCTTGACCTGATCCCAGCCCTTGCCCGCATCCAGCTCCGGGCCTGCGCGGACCACGGCTTCCCGCAGCTTCACGGCCTTGGCCACGTCGCGGTCGAGGTGCTTGAGGGCGACGAAGGTGCGCGGCTTCTCCCGCTTCTCGCGGCGGTCGAAGAATGCGTTGAGGGCGGACACCACCAAGTCCATGGGCACGCCATCGGCCTCCCAGGCCAGCACCTGGCGGTAGTCGTCGGTGCTGAGCAGGCCGGCGCGGCCCCAGGCCCGGAAGGCCCACTCGCGCTCCAGCCAGTCCTTCTCCTCGCGGGTATAGGGCATCAGGGCGCGGCCGGGGCTTCCTGCACCAGCACGGTGCCGTCCCTCAGCTGGAGGACGCCGTTCTGCCAGGACACCACTTCCTCGGGAACGATCTTGGCCTTGGCGAAGCCGCGCAGCCGGAAGGAGCCCGAGGCCAGGGAGCGGCCCTTTCGGTCCCAGATCTCCAGCTGCCAGAGCGTACCCTGGTGGCCTCCCACCTTGAGGAACACACCCTCCTTGGCCTCCGCGCACCACATAGCCTCGGAGGAGACCGAGGCGGGGCGGGCGGGAACGCCACGGCAGGCCATCAGGCCCACCACCAGGGCGGAAGCCAGCAGGGTTGTCGTCGCCAGGATCTTCAGAGCTCGCGCCATGCCGACATTCTACCGCCACCCCGCTAGACTGGTGACCGAGGGCAAGATGGTCCTGATCCGAGAACAGATCCGCTACAAGAGCCGCAAGGAGATCGAGAAGCTCCGCGAGGCGGGCCGCGTGGCCGCCAACGCGCTCCGCCTGGCCGCCCGCGCCGCGAAACCCGGCGTGAGCCTCCTGGAGATCGACCGCGTGGCCGAGGCCTACATCCGCCAGCAGGGCGCCTCGCCCAGCTTCAAGGGCTACCACGGCTTCCCCGCCACCCTCTGCACGTCGGTGAACGACAAGGTGGTGCACGGCATCCCGTCCAAGTACGTGCTCCAGGAGGGCGACATCATCGCCATCGACTGTGGCGCCAAGCTGGACGGCTATCACGGCGATACCTGCCTCACCGTGGGCGTGGGCAAGATCAGCGACGAGGCCCGCCGCCTCATCCAGACCGCCCAGATGGCCATGTTCGTGGGCATCGAGCACTGCCGCCCCGGCGAGCGCCTGGGCGACATGGCCACCGCCGTGCAGACCTTCGCGGAGGAGCGCGGCTACTCGGTGGTGCGCGAGTACATCGGCCACGGCCTGGGCCGGGACCTCCACGAGGATCCCCAGGTGGTCTTCGCCGACCAGCGGCCGGGCACCGGGTTCCGCATGGAGCCGGGCATGACCATCACCATCGAGCCCATCCTCAACATCGGCAGCCACAGGTGCCTGGTGGAACCCGACGGCTGGACCGTCCGTACCCGCGACGGCCAGCTCTCCGCCCAGTTCGAGCACGACATCGCCATCACCAAGGACGGCCCTGAGATCCTGAGCATTCCCGATCCTGAATTCGAGCTGGAGGACGGGCTGTAGGCCCGGTCTCCAAGGGTCGCAAGGAACGCCGCACCGGCGGCGCTGCGAGTGGGGCCCTGCTCGAATTCATGCCACGAGCTGGAGGACGGGCTGTAGGGCAGTCTTCAGGCGTGCGGGCTATGCCCGTGCGCCTACGAAAAACGCGAATGCATTTTTCGACTCACCCCTTCGCCCACCGCTTGATGGCTTCTGGCACTTCGAGCTGGGGCCCTTTGTACTCCATCAGGCGTAGCACCTCGGCCATGGGGACGTTGCCGGCCTTCCCCCGGAAGAGGGCCTTCACGACGCCTTCGGCGGCGAGGTCGCCGTCCCGCTTCAGGAAGCGCTGCTCCAGGAAGACCCACTTCTCGTCCCAGCCCAGCAGCCGCGTGTGCAGGGTGAAGGGCTCGAACAGCTCGAGGCTGCGGCGGTAGCGCATGGTGATGCCGCCGACCAGCGGCTTCCAGCGGTGGCCCAGCATGGCCCGGCCCAGCTTCGTCCGGAACGTGAGGTCGAACCGGCCAAGGTCCATGATGCTGAGGAAGCGCCCGTTGTTCATGTGGACGTTCATGTCCAGGTCGTTGGGCCACACGCGGAAATGGAGCACGGAGACGCCCATGGGATCCAGGGCCGGACGGCGCCAGAGCGTGAGCAGTTTCCAGAGGGTGCGAAAGAAGAGGACCATCCGACCAGCCTAGCGGAGCGATGCGCTACCTTGGAGCCATGGCTCTCCAGGTTCCCGCCCCTGCCAAGCTCAACCGCTTCCTTGCCGTGCTGGGCCGGCGCGCGGACGGGTTCCACGAGCTGGAGCTGGTCACCACCGTGCTGGAGGGTGTGGCAGAGCTGACGGACACGCTGTCGGCCGAGCCAGCCCCGGCGCTGACGCTCGAGATCACTGGCCCCACGGGCCAGGGCCTGACGGCGGACGGATCGAACCTGGTGGTCAAGGCCTGGCGCCTGCTGGAGGAGGCCGCCAAGCGGCCCCTGCCCGCGGCCCTGCGCCTGGAGAAGCGCATCCCCCACGGCGCCGGCCTCGGCGGCGGCAGCAGCGATGCGGCGGCGGCCCTGCGCCTGGGCAACCGGATGTTCGACCTGGGATTGGAAGATCAGGTGCTGCTGAGGATGGCCGCCCGCCTGGGCAGCGACGTGCCCCTGTTCCTCCTGGGCGGGACGGTGCTGGGCCTGGGCCGGGGCGAGCGGGTATTCCCCCTGCGGCCGGTGCCGCTGGAACCCATCCTGCTGGTCCATCCGGGCCTGCATGTGAGCACGCCCAGCGTGTACCGGGCCCTCCAGGACGTGGGCTATCCCTTTCCCGAGGCCCTGGCCTCGCAATCTGAAGGCGCCGCGGCGCCCTGGCGCAACGACCTCACGGGCGCGGCCCTGTGGGTGTGCCCGCCCCTGGCCGAGGTGCGCGACGCCCTGCGCGATACCGGCGGCGAGCCCCTGCTCTGCGGCTCCGGCAGCTGCTGGGCGGCCCGGTACGACAGCGTCCAGGACCGGGATGCCGCTGCGACGCAGATCTCCGGCCTCCGGCCCAACTGGGGCCTCTGGCGCGTCTGATCGACCCCAGGAGTAGGATGGCCCCATCCCATCCGGACGGAGGGCAGGTGGCGGCATCCACGGAAGGCGCAACGCCCAGGATTCTCGTGATCCTCGGCCATCCCCGCGTGGGCAGCTTCTGCGGGGCCCTGGCCAGTGCCTACGAGGCAGGCGCCCGGGCCGCCGGGTTCGAGGTCGAGCGCTTCGACCTCGCCGGTCTCACCTTCGATCCCCACGTGCGGCTGCCCTCGCCCCGGGACCAGGCCCTGGAGCCGGACCTGGCCCGGGCCCAGGCGCTGATCCAATGGGCCGACCACCTGGTCTTCGTCTACCCGGCCTGGTGGGGCACCCTGCCCGCCCTGCTCAAGGGCTTCCTCGATCGCGTGCTCACCCCCGGCTTCGCGTTCGCGGCCGACGAGGAGGATCCCGCCAACTGGACGAAGTTGCTGAAGGGGCGCTCGGCACACCTGCTGGTGACCATGGACACGCCATCCTGGGTCTACCGGCTCATCTACCGCCAGCCCGGCCACCAGGCCATGCGGCGCGCCACCCTGGGCTTCTGCGGCGTAGCGCCCACCTTCATTTCCACCTTCGCCCCCGTGAAGCCCGCCACTGAGGAGGCGCGGGCCCGGTGGCTGGACCAGGCGCGAGCCGAAGCGGCCCGGCTGCCCGGTCGCCTCCACCGGCACGCCCTCCTCCACCGCGCCGGGGCCTGGCTGCGGCTGCTCCGCCTGCAGTTCTACCCCATGGCCTGGGTGGCCTACACCATCGGCGCCCTGGCGGCCGCGCGGCACGGCTCCTTCTCGCACCCCGTCTACTGGCTCGGCTACCTGTGCCTCTTCCTGATGGAGGCGCTCACCGTGGTCAGCAACGAGTGGTTCGACCAGGACACGGACCGCCTCAACCGCCACGCGGGCCCCTTCAACGGCGGCAGCCGCGTGCTGGCGGACGGGGAACTCGGCCCCGGCAGCGTCCGGCGGGCCATGGCCGGGCTGGCCCTGGCGCTGGGCGCGGGGTTGGCGGCCCTGAGCGCCGCCCTGGCCCCGTCCGGCGGGCCGGGCCTGGCGGCGATGATCGCCCTGGCGGCGCTCGCCGCGGGCTACACCGTGCCCCCCCTGAAGCTCGTCTACCGGGGCCTGGGGGAGCTGGACGTGGGCCTCACCCACAGCTTCGCGGCCATCTTCGTCGGGGGCCTGCTCCAGTCCGGCATCTGGCGGGACCCGTTCCCCTGGCTCATGGGCCTGCCCCTGTTCCTGGCCACCCTCTCCGCCATCACGCTCTCGGCCCTGCCGGACCACGAGGCGGACGGAGCCGTGGCCAAGCGGACGCTGGCGGTGCTCCTGGGCCGCCGGGGGGCTGCCTGGGCCGCCCTGGGATTCGCGGTGGCGGCTGCCGCCTGCGGAGTGGCCTGGCAGCAGTGGGGCCTCTTCGGCGGGACCAGCGGACTCGTCGTCTACCTGGCCATCCCCCACGCCCTGCTGCTGGTCCGCGCCATCCTCCGCTACCTCCGCCGGGGCGCGCCCTGCGAGCGCATCGACGGCCTCATGGCCCTGGCCCTGACCTACCTCCTGTGGTTCGGGATCATCCCCCTGGCCCACCTGTCCTAGGCGCATCCCGCCGGGATCGCAGACGTGATGCCTGGGCTTTGCTCAGGCATCACGAGGGGGTCCGCCATTCATGGCAGGTCCTCGTCCCCCACCCGGAAGAGCCAGTAGGCCTTGGGTAGATGCTCGATCACGACGAGCAGGAAGTAGATCCGCTCGTAGAAGGCCATGCTCATGAGGTGGATGCCGGCGTAGGTCAGCAGCCGGACCGTCATCCGCGCGACGGCGATCGCCATGACGGACTTCAGGGCCCAGTGGATGCGCGGGCTTCCGGGGAACAGGAAGTACACCCCCAGGCTGCCCAGGCAGGGCGCGAGCATCAGGGGGAAGTAGAGGGCATGCTGGACGGACTGGAAGGTGGCGACCTTGTCGAGGATTCCCGCGCGGATCACCGGATCCACCGCCTTGAGGTACTCCGCCGGGAGCTGGATCTGGGTCCAGAAGAGCTCGACCGAGCGCAGGGCCACCTCGAACAGGCCGAACATGAAGAACCCCAGGAACGCGGCCCAGGCCAGGAGCGGGCGCCGGCGCATGCCCTGGGCGCAGATGACCCAGGCGATGAAGACCAGCGCGAACATCCAGATCAGCATGAGGGCCGAGCGGGCGAGGTGCAGCCCCGCGGCGCCCTGCAGCAGTTCCTCGGCCACATCCAGGGGAGGCCGGAAGGCGTTGAACACATAGTCCTGGAAACCCTGCACGGCGACATAGCCGAGCACGAGGAGGCCCGCCGCCACGCGGAAGGCCCGTCCGGCCGGGTCGAAGCCGGGGACCGCGAGGGCGGCCGGTGGTGGCAGGGCCGGAGAGCTCGACGGTTCCATGATCCTGCCTCCACGGAGATGGACGGGTCCGTCAGGGTGGCACCGCATGCACATGGTGTCCACACAGGAAAATGGAGGCGGAAGCCGGTGCCATCGGACTCGCCGGCCCGCCCCTCCGCCGGCCGGCGGAATTCCAGACTTCGCCGATCTGGGGTGGTCACGCGCAGGGCATCGTGGAAATCTGAAGGATCGAGGTGGCCATGGCCGAACTTGCCTTGCACGTGAGGGGGCTCAGGAAGCAGTACCCCAAGACGCTCGCAGTGGATGGCGTGGATCTGGAGGTTCCCCGGGGCGAGGTGTTCGGCCTGTTGGGCCCCAACGGCGCGGGGAAGACCACCACGCTGGAGATCATCGAGGGCCTGACCGAGGCCGACGGCGGCGACATCGAGATCCTGGGCCTCACCTGGGCGAACCAGGGGCAGGAGATCCGCGCCCGCATCGGCGTCCAGCTCCAGAGCACCAGCCTCTTCAACAAGATCACGCCCCGGGAGGCCCTGGACCTCTACGGCAGCTACTACCCGAAGCGCCGGAGCACCTCGGAGCTGCTGGACCTGGTGCAGCTCCAGGAGAAGGCCGACGCCTACCACATCACCCTCAGCGGCGGCCAGCAGCAGCGACTGGCCCTGGCGCTGGCCCTGGTGAACGATCCGGAGCTGGTCTTCCTGGACGAGCCCACCACGGGCCTCGATCCCCAGGCCCGGCGCAGCCTGTGGGATGTGGTGCGGCGCATGAAGGCCGAGGGACGGACGGTGATCCTCACCACCCACTACATGGATGAGGCGGAAGCGCTCTGTGACCGCCTGGCCATCATGGACCACGGCCAGGTCATCGCCACGGGCACGCCGGCCTCGCTCATCGCGGACCTGGCCATTCCCAGCGTCGTGGAGCTGACCTTCGAGGGCGACGCACCCGACCCCGTGGCCTTCGCCGCACGGCTGGGCCAGGCCGTGGAGCGCCGCGCGGACCTCTGGGAGATCCCCACGCCGGATCCCAAGGCCCTGCTGCCGCGGCTGCTCGAGGCCGCCGAGTCTGCCGCCGTCCCCTTCCAGCAGGTCCATGTCCGCCGGGCCACCCTGGAGGATGTCTTCCTGCACCGCACCGGCCGCAGCCTGAGGGAGTAGCGATGATGCTCTGGCGCCAGTTCGCAATGGAATGGCGGCTCTACCGCCGGGACCGCGTGGCCATGTTCTGGACCTTCGCCTTCCCGGTGGTGCTGCTCCTGGGCTTCGGCACCATCTTCCGGGATGGCGGCGGACCGAAGCTCTCCGTGGTCCGCGTGCAGGCCCCGGCTCCAGGTCCGCAGGACACCGCCCTGGACCAGGCGCTGACCGATGTGCAGCTCAAGGTGCAGGCCCTCCCGAAGCCCGAGGCCGAGGCCCGCTGGGCGAGGGGCGAGACCGCCGCCCAGCTGGAGACCGATGGCGCGGGCTATCGCCTGCGCCTGAACAGCTACCTCATGGCCCAGGCCGGGGCCACGGCGGGGCTGGTGAACCAGGCCTGGCTCATGGCCCAGGCGCGATTGAACGGATCGCCCGAGCCCCAGCGGATCCCCGTCTCGGTGGAGAGCCCAGGCCACAAGCACTCCGCCAACTACGCCGCCTTCCTGCTGCCGGGCCTGCTGGGGCTGAACCTCGTGAGCATGGGGCTCTTCAGCGTGGGCATGGTGAACGTGTCCTACCGCGAGAAGGGCAAGTTCCGCCGCCTGGCCGTCACGCCGCTGCCCAAGTGGATCTTCCTCCTGGGCCAGGTGCTGCACCGGCTCACGGTGACGGTGATCCAGGCCGCCATCCTGCTGCTGGTGGGCCGCCTGGTCTTCGGCATCGAGAACCAGGGATCATTCGTCGATCTGTTCCTCATCATGACCCTGGGCACCGGCTGCTTCATGGCCTTCGGCTTCGCCCTCAGCGGCTTCGCGGACACCTCGGAAGGCTACGCCGCCATCTCGAACCTGGTGTTCTTCCCCCTGATGCTGCTCAGCGGCGTGTACTTCACGCTGGATTCCGCTCCGGCCTGGCTCCAGCACGCCGTGGCCCTGGCGCCCCTGGCTCCCTTCCTCCGGGCGCTGCGGGCCGTGTTCAACGACGGGGGCTCCCTGGTCGGACATGGGACCGGCCTGGCCATCGTGGCCGCCTGGGGCCTGGCCGCGTTCGCTCTGGCGGTCCGACGGTTCCGCTGGGCCTGAGACCATCCATTACTTGTGCGGCCACCAGGAAGGGCCGATAACGAGCCCATGCATCCACCGAGGGAACCCCGGGATCCGGCCGAGGCTCTGGCTCTGGTGCGTCGGTACCTGAAGGCCACCTATCGCATCGCGGAAGCCGCCATGCGGGCCACGGACCTGCGAGAGCTCTACGGCCGGGTTCACACCATCATCCGCGACCTCATGCCGGCGGAGAACCTCTACTTCGCCCTGTGGGACCGGCCCTCGGGAACCGTCTCCTTCCCCTATTTCGTGGACACCCAGGATCCCGTTCCGGAACCCCGAAAACTCCGCCGGGGGCTGACGGAGTACGTGCTGCGCACGGAGCGGCCGCTGCTCCTGGACCGGGACATCCTCCACCAGCTGGAGGCTTCAGGCGAAGTCGAGCCGTTCGGAACGGATTTCCTGGACTGGCTGGGGGCCCCCCTCCTGGGCGCCGAGGGCGTGTTCGGGGTCCTGGCCATCCAGATCTACGAGGGCGACCGGCACTACACCCCCGAGGAACGGGACCTGCTCGTGTTCGTGTCGGGCCAGGTGGCCATGGCCATCGAGCGCAGGACGGCCGAGGATGCCCTGCGACTCAGCGAGGACAAGTTCTCGAAGGCCTTCCAGGCCAGCCCGGATGCCATCAACCTCACCCGGCTGGCGGACGGCTCCTACTTCGATGTCAGCGAAGGGTTCACCCGCCTCACCGGCTGGACGCGGGAGGAGGCCGTAGGTCGCTCGGTCCTGGAGCTGGGGATCTGGGCCGACCCCGAGGATCGGGATCGGGCCGTCCAGCTCATCCAGGAACACGGAGCGTTCACAGGCCTGGAAGCCCGGTTCCGGCGGAAGGATGGCGGAGTCGTCACCGGCCTCATGTCCGGGAAGCTCATGGAAGTGGATGGCACGCCCTGCCTGCTCTCCATCACCCGCGACATCACAGACCGCAAGGCCGCGGAACAGGCGCTGCGAATCGCCGAGCGGCGCCTCCGGACCGTCCTGGCCTATTCCGAGGCCATCATCTACCAGCTGGATCCCGAAGGCCGCTTCACCCTGTCCGAAGGCCTGGGGCTCGCGAAGATCGGCCTGAGACCCGGCGAGGTGGTGGGACACTCCGCCCTCCTGGAGCCCGCCGGATGGGACCCGGTGGTGCTGGACCAGATCCGCCGGAGCCTCCACGGTGAGCCCTCCCGCGAAGTGGCCCGGTTCCGGGACCGGATCTTCGACAACCTGCTCACACCCGTCTTCGACGATCGCGGCCACCTTGAATCCGTCATCGGCATCGCCACGGACATCACGGACCGCCGGCGGGCCGAGGATGCCCTCCGCCAGGCCCAGAAACTGGAGAGCCTCGGCGTGCTGGCCGGGGGCATCGCCCATGACTTCAACAACCTGCTCACCGTGGTGCTGGGGAACCTGAACCTGGCCCAGCTCAAGCTCGAGGACACCTCCCGGGCCCGTCCCTACCTCGCAAACATGGAAGCGGCCATCCTGCGCGCCACGGAGCTGACGAAGCAGATGCTGGCGTACTCGGGGCGCGGCCACTTCGAGGTCCGGCCCCACGACCTCAACGCCGTGGTCCGGGACCTGACCCACCTGCTGGAGGTGTCCATCTCCAGGAAGATCCGCCTCCACCTGGACCTGGCGCCGGCCCTCCCGGCCGTCGAGGCCGACGCGGCCCAGTTCCAGCAGGTCATCATGAATCTGGTCACCAACGCGTCTGACGCCATCGGCGACCAGGAAGGTACGATCCACATCACCACCTCGGCCCTGGATCTCGACGACTCGACCCTCCGGAACGAGTTCAGGCTCGAGGCTCCGAGACCCGGCCGCCACGTGGTCCTTGAGGTCGAGGACACGGGTTGCGGCATGACGCCGGAGGTCATGGAGCGGATCTTCGACCCCTTCTTCACCACCAAGGCCACGGGGCGCGGCCTGGGCCTCTCCGCCATGCTCGGAATCCTCCGCGGCCACGGCGCGGGGCTGGACATCCGCAGCCAGGTCGGCCTGGGAACCCGGTTCAGGCTCTGCTTCCCCGCCGTGGAGGGGGCCTCCACATGCGCGGAGCCGCCGGTCCCGATGCCCGACAAGCCTCTCCTCCGCGGTCTGGTCCTGCTCGTGGACGACGAGGAGCAAATCCTCCGGACCACGGGGATGGCCCTCGATTCACTCGGATTCCAGGTGCTGGTGGCCCAGGATGGCCTCGAGGCCCTGGAGCGCTTCCGGGAACACGGGAAGGACCTCCATCTGGTGATCATGGACCTCACCATGCCGCGCCTGGATGGCCGGGAGGCCTTCCGGACCATGCGGAACCTGGATCCGACCATCCCCGTGGTCCTCAGCAGCGGGTATTCGGAGCAAGACTCCCTCCAGACCTTCCCCGAGGGCGGACCGACGGGTTTCCTCCAGAAGCCCTACCAGCTCAAGGATCTGAAGGCCGTCATCCAGAGAGCCCTGGGAAGCTGAGACGCATCCCAAGCTAAACTGGTCGGCTGGAGATCCTCATGCCGTCTTCCAAGCGCGCCAGGCTGGCCATCTTCCTCACCGTGTTCACCGACCTGCTGGGCTTCGGCATCGTCATCCCGATCCTGCCCCTCTATGCCAAGGAGATCGCGGACCACCCGAGCGCCTGGATGGAGGGCGTCAACCATTTCCTCGGCCTCGGCGGAACGGGCACCACCCCGGGAGCCTTCTGGGCCGGCGTGGGTTTCCTCAGCTTCAGCCTCATGCAGTTCATCGCCTCGCCCATCCTGGGCCGCACCTCGGACAAAGTGGGGCGCAAGCCCGTGCTGTGGATGAGCCTGGTGGGCTCGGCCATCGGCTACCTGATGCTGGCCCTCACCAGCCGCTTCGAGTGGATGCTGGCGGCGCGGATCCTGGACGGCATCACCGGCGGCAACATCTCCGTGGCCCAGGCGGCCATGGCGGACAGCTCGGCCCCGGAGGAACGCTCCAAGGCCATGGGCATGATCGGCGCCGCGTTCGGCCTGGGCTTCGTGCTGGGCCCGGCCATGGCCGGCATCCTCAGCGGCAGCGCCTTCGGGCATCACCTGCTGGCGACCCGCGGCTGGCACCTGCCCTTCTTCGTGGCGGCGGGGCTGTCGCTGACCGCCTCACTCCTGGTGGCCCTGTGGGTGCCCGAGACGCTGGACCAGGAGGCGCGGGCGCGGTCCCGCGAGACCCGCGGCCATGCCCTGGTGAAGGCCTTCAAGCGCCCGGGCATGCCCCAGCTGCTGATCGTGTCCCTGCTGGCCATGGCGGGGTTCTCCATGATGGAGGGGACCTTCGCCTTGCTCGTGCATGCCCGCTTCGATTTCCACCAGCGGGAGGTGGGCTTCCTCTTCGCGGGCATCGGCATCCTCATGGTGATCTACCAGGGCGGCCTCGTCCGGATGGTGTCCAAGCGCATCCCCGAGCGGATGGCCCTCATCACCGGGCTGCTCCTCCTGGGCATCACCCTGCCCCTCATGCCGAAGGCCGCCTGGATGTGGCCCTTCGTGCTGCTGTTCATCCCCCTCTCCTGGGGCAGTGGCATGAGCAACACCGCCGGCTCGGCCCTCGCCAGCCGCCTGACCCCGCCGGAGGACCAGGGCAGCCTCTTCGGCGTGCTGAATGCCATGACGGGCCTGGGGCGCATCATCGGCCCGGCCGTCGGCACCTTCGCCTTCGCCCGCTGGGGCGGCCAGGCTTCCTACACGGTGGCCGGCCTCACCATGGGCCTCGCCCTCCTCCTCGCCCTCACCCTCTCCCGCAAGGTGCCCGCATGATCCGCCTCGATGGACGCTCCCTCACCGCCCCCCTGCTCGCGCGCATCGCCGCCGGCGAGGGCGTCTCCCTCGATGAAGGCGCCCTGGCCCTCGTGGCCGAGAACCGGGTCGTGGTGGACCGCATCGTGGCCGAGGGCCG
This sequence comes from Geothrix terrae, assembly GCF_022808775.1. Classification (GTDB taxonomy): domain Bacteria; phylum Acidobacteriota; class Holophagae; order Holophagales; family Holophagaceae; genus Geothrix; species Geothrix terrae. The sequence goes on along the minus strand of NZ_JAKZLA010000006.1, from coordinate 32,602 downwards.
CACGGTCTACGGCATCAACACGGGCTTCGGCCAGTTCGCCACGGTGGTGATCCCCCCGGACCAGCTCCAGCAGCTCCAGCTCAACCTCGTGCGCAGCCACGCCGCCGGCGTGGGCGAGCCCCTGCCCGTGGACCAGACTCGGGCCCTGATGGCGGCCCGCATCAACTGCCTGCTGAAGGCCCACAGCGGCATCCGCCCCGAACCCATCCGCCTGCTGGCAGAATGCCTCAACCGCGGCGTGGTGCCCGTGGTGCCCAGCCAGGGCAGCGTGGGCGCCAGCGGCGACCTGGCCCCCCTGGCCCACATGGCGCTGCTGCTGGTGGGTGAGGGCCTTGCCTGGTCGCAAGGGCGCCACATCCCCGGCGGCGAGGCCCTGGCCCAGGCCGGCCTGCAGCCGGTGACCCTCCAGGCCAAGGAGGGGCTCGCCCTCATCAACGGCACCCAGCTCATCACCTCGCTGGGCAACCTGGCCGTGGAGAAGTTCACGCGCCTGACGGCCCTGGCGGATGAGATCGCGGGCCTCAGCTTGGAGGCCCTGCGGGGCACCCGCGCCGCCTTCGACCCCCGCATCCACGCCGCGCGGCCCCACCCGGGCCAGATCGCCGTGGCCGAGCGCATGCGGGAAATCCTGGGCGCCTCCAGCGAGATCTCGGAAAGCCACAAGGACTGCCATCGCGTGCAGGACGCCTACAGCCTGCGCTGCATCCCCCAGGTTCATGGAGTGACGCGGGACGCCCTCCAGTTCGCCGGTGCCATCCTCGAGCGGGAACTCAACAGTGCCACGGATAATCCGATGATCTTCACAGACACCCAGGAGTCCCGTTCCGGTGGCAACTTCCACGGCCAGTATCCCGCCTTCGCCTGCGATGTCCTCGCCATCGCGGCGGCGGACCTCGCCAGCATCTCCGAGCGCCGCCAGGAGCGCCTCGTGAACCCGGCCTATTCGGATCTTCCGGCCTTCCTCACCCAGAATGGCGGCCTCGAGTCCGGCTTCATGATGGCCCACGTCACCTCGGCCGCCCTGGTGAGCGAGATGAAGGGCTTGGCCCACCCGGCCTGTGTGGACACCATCCCCACCAGCGCGGGCAAGGAGGACCACGTCAGCATGGGCCCCATCGCCGCCCGCAAGCTGTTGCGCGCCGTGGATGCCCTGGAGCAGGTGCTGGCCATCGAGGCCCGCATGGCTCTCGAGGGGCTGCGCATTGTCGGGCTCGCTCCGGCCGCGGGCCTCCAGCCCCTGGTCGCCCGCTTGGCGGAGGCCTGCGCCCCCTGGACCGACCGGGTGATGTTCAAGGAGATCGACGCCACCCTTGGCGCCCTCCGCGCCCACCAGGACGTTTGCCCATGACGACTCCCTGGCGGCCTGCCTGCGAACTGGCGCTCCGGCAATTCTCCGATGCCGACGCCATCCGGTTCTGGGGCATCGGCCACCAGGTGAACGGCGAGTATCAGCCCATCTTCAACTACCGCTTCGAGCACACCTACGCGGCAGTGCTCCTGGCCCGGTGGCTGGCGCCCCTGGTGGGCGCGGACCTCGAGGTGGTGGAGTGCGCGGCCTGGCTCCATGACGTGGCCAAGCGCCTGAAGGACCCCCAGGCCAAGGACACCCACGCCCAGGACGCCTCGGCCCGGGTGGAGGAAATCCTATCGACCACGGACTTCCCGCCGGAGAAGATCCCCGCCGTGCGCCACGCCATCGAGCACCACGTGGGCCTCAAGCTCACGAAGCGGCTGGAGCCTCTGGAGACCGCCTGCCTCTGGGACTGCGACAAGCTCAGCAAGATCGGCGCGGCGAGCCTCATCCACTTCGGCTGCATCAGCGGCGCCTTCCAGCCCATCACCACGGCGGAGATCCTCCGGCGCGGCGAGGCCTGGCTGGACCTGGCTAGGGGCATCACCGCCAGCTTCAACACCGAGCCCGCCCGGGAGGAGGGCCGGCGGCGCCTGACCTTCCTGGAGGCCCATTACGCCCAGCTGCGCCGGGAATGGTCCGATCCCATGAAGGCCACGCCCCCATGAGCGACTTCCTCTCCCTCGCCCAGGCCCTGGCCCTGGCCTTCAAGGCCCTTCAGATGTACACCGCGGCCCACCCGCGGGCCAAGGATGCGGTGGGCGCCGCCCATGCCGAGCTGGAGCGCTGGCTGGCGGAGACTGGGCGCCTCCAGTTCGTGGTCACCGGCGCCAAGGCCTTCGTCGATGGCGCGGTCCAGGATGGCCGCAATCCCCATGTCGCCGTGCTGGTGCGGCTGGTGTCCGAGCGGGGCGTGGGAGGCCTCGTCTTCGAGCGGGGGGTCACCGAGGCGGAGTGCCTCGCCTTCCTCCAGGCCCTCGCGCTCAAGCCCCAGAAGCTCGAGGAGCTGGGGGGCCTCGAGTTCCTCCTGCAGGCGGCGGACGTGCGGCGCATCAAGGTGTCGCAGATCCGCTACCAGGCGGTGCATGAAGGGCAGGAGGATGTCGTGGCCCAGCCGGCGACCGTCGCGCCCCCGCGACCCGCTGAAGATCCACTGGTGAAGGCCATCCGGGAGGCCCTGCTGGCGGTGCTGCCGGGCATCCCGGGCCCTCCTGGGCCCGGCGGGCGGCGGGGACTCGGATTCCTGCAGGGTTTCCAGGCCACGGACCTGAGCGGCCTCGGCCCCCTCGGCCATGAGCTGGGGCTGGATGACACCATGCCCTCGCCGGCCCAGCTCGGAACCCTGCGCCAGATCCTCATGGGCCTGGAGCCGGACGTGCAGCTGAGCCTCCTGGGAGGGTTGGCTTCGCTGCCGGCCCATCCCGCGGGGCTGGCCCTGGGCATCAAGGCCCTGGCGGGCGAGATCCTCTCGGTGTCGGTCACCTCCGCCCTGGCCCTGGGGGCGACCTGGCCCCAGCTCCGGGGTCCCCTCGAGCGCATCCTGCTTCCGCTGCCTGACCGCGAATCCCTCGTTCGCATCCTGGCCGCCCAGCTCCGAAGCGCCGGCCACGACGCAAGCCAGGCTGAGCTGCTGCTCCGCCAGGCGGACTGGGAGGCCCTCAGCCTGGAGGCCAAGCTGGTGAAGGTCCTCGAGGAGGGCCACCTGTTCGAGCTGAGCCTCGTCCAGCGCCTGGCCTTCCTTCGCGAGCTGCTGGACCTCCGCCAGTTCGACGCCTTCCTCCGGGTGCAGGACCTCCTGCTGGACACGCTCCGCGACGACCGGGTCGAGGTCCGGCTCAAGGCGGCCCAGACCCTGGCCGGCGTGGCCAAGTGGGCCCATGAGCCGGGACTGCCGCCCGGCGGCGAAGGCGCCCTGACCGAGGCCCTCCGTGCCCATTTTGCCTGGGAGCCGGAGCCCCCGGTGCACCGGTGGACCGCGGAGGCCCTGGACGCCCTCCTGGCGGCCACGGTCCTGCGGGGCGAGCTGGGCCGGGTGGTTTCCGAGCTGCGGGAGCTCGAGGAGCTGTGTGCCTTCCTGGAAGAGCCGCAGCCATGGCGCATGGAGGCCGTGGGACGGCTGCGGGCGGCCCTGGCGAGGCCCGAGCTGCTGGATGCCGCCGCGACCCACATCCTGGGGGTGGACCGGCACCAGATGGTCGCCGAGGTCCAGCCCTACCTGGAATTCCTCGGAGCGCCCATGGCCCGCCACCTCGTGGCCCGGCTCGAGGATGAAGGTGATCGCACCCGGCGAGGCCGCCTGGTAGAGGCCTTGCGCGGCCTGGGCCCCCTTGCGCTTCCCCCCTTGCAGGAGGCCCTGGTTTCGCCGGCCTGGTACCTGGTACGGAACGCTCTCACGCTGCTGGCGGACCTGGGGGATGCGGGTTGCCTGCCCGCCATCGCCCCCCTTCTGCGCCACGCGGAGCCCCGGGTGCGCCGCACGGCGGTGCGGGCCCTCTGGCGGCTTGGGGGACCGGCCTCGGAGTCGCATCTCCTGGCCCGGTTGGGCGAGACGGATTTCGAGACGCTCCAGGAGATCCTGTTCGCCCTGGGCCAGCTCCGCGCCGAGGGAAGCGTCGCCCAGGTGGCCGGGCTGGCCCAGGACCGGCGCGTCCAGGAACGCCTCCGCGTCCAGGCCATCGATACCCTGGGCCTCATCGCGTCCCCGCGGAGCCTGCCCGCCCTGGCCGACCTCCTGCGCCGGAAGGGACTGTTCGCCAGCTCCGAGCCCCCGCCGGTGCGCCTGGCCGCCGCCCGGGCCCTGGCACACCTGGGCCTTCCGGAGGCGCAAGCCACCCTCCGCCGAGTGATCGAGGCCGAGCCCCGGGGCGAGGAACGCGAAGCCTTCCTCAGCCTCCTGGAGCGGACCACCTGAGCGCGTGACGCGCATCACAGGACATGTGAAAATCGAGGTCTTCGCGGAGCTTCCATGTCTCTGGTCCACCTTGATCCCGGCAAGCAGGCGCCCGAGATCGTCAACGCCATCATCGAGATCCCCACAGGCTCCCGGATCAAGTACGAGATCGACCACCACACCGGCCTGGTCCACGTGGACCGCGTGCTGTTCTCCCCCTTCCACTATCCGGCCGAGTACGGGTTCATCCCCGGCACCTTGGCCGAGGACGGCGATCCCGCGGACATCCTCGTGCTCATCAACGGCGCCACCTATCCCGGCGTGGTGATGCGCGCCAGGCCCATCGGTCTGCTGCGCATGAGGGATGACAAGGGCCTGGATTCGAAGGTCCTGGCCGTGGCCACGGACGACCCCACCTATGCCCACGTGACATCCCGCAGCGACCTGCCCCCGCATTTCCTGCTCGAGGTGGAGCACTTCTTCCTCACGTACAAGGATCTCGAGCGCAAGAGCGTCTCCAGCGACGGCTGGGGTGGCAAGGACGAGGCCCACGCCTTCGTGCGGGCCGCCATCGAGGCCTTCGACAAGCAGAAGAAGTAGGATACCGATGACGGCTTCGGAGGAGGCGCCCGGCCTCGTCTGCTTCGACCTGGACGGAACCCTGGTGGACCCCCTGCTGGGCGTCCGCAACTGTCTGCGGAAGACCTGCGACGCCTTCGGCCTGGTCCTTCCGGACGAAACCACCGTCCGCGGCTGGATCGGCTTCGGCATGCGCGAATCTCTGGCCACGCTCCAGGGCCTGGAGAATCCGGAGCGGCTGGAGGAGGCCCTGGACTTCTACTGGGAGCGGTACCGGGAGGACGGCGTTTTCGAGCATGAGCTGTATCCGGGTGTCTTCCACCTCCTGCATCGGTTGAAGCGCCAGGGGCACCGCATCTACATCGTGTCCGCCAAGCCGACCCTCTTCGCCCGGCGCATCGCCTACCAGTTCGATCTGAACCTCATCTTCGACGACATCTTCGGCAGCACCCTGAAGGGGCGCTGGCAGCCCAAGACCGACGTGGTGGCGGGCCTGGTCCGCCAGGGCACCCTCTGGCCCGGCGGCGTGTTCATCGGCGACCGCGGCGTCGACATGGTCGCGGCCCGGGACCACGGCCTCGAAGCCATCGGGGTGGGCTGGGGCTATGGCAGCCGGCGGGAACTGGAGGAGGCGGGAGCCGAACGCATCTTCGACACGGTGCCGGAGCTGGATGTCTGGCTGCGGGAGCGGTTCCCGCAGGCGGAAGTGTTCGACGCCTTCAGCCGTTCGGAGTAGCCCAGCGGGTACCGGCCGGCACCTGGGCCTTGAAGGCCGAGGGCGCGGGCGGCGGGGCGACCTTCGCATCCAGCAGCTCCAGCCGCTGGCGGGCTCCCGTGGGATCCGTCCACTCGAGGGTGTGCAGCAGCCCTTTCCGTCCCGTGGCGGTCAGGGCGGGGATGTCTGGCGCCCGGGGCACCAGCTTCACGGCCTCCCCGCCGGCGGATTCGGCCCGGTAGAGGGTCCCGATCCGGGCGGGGTCCAGCAGGATCCCCAGCAGGGGGAAGTCGCGCACGGCCCGGGCGAGTTCCACCCGTTGGGCCGTCCGCGTGTCGGGATCGTACTGCACCAGATGGCGGCCATCGGAGGTCACGGTCAGGCCCGAGTCGTAGGTCACCTTGAGCTTCCCACCCCGGGCCAGCAGCAGGTTTCCCTCCCGGGCCATCTTCCCGAATACGGCGCTGTCGCTCTCCTGGCGGAAGCGGCTCGCCAGGACCGGCACCTTCGGGAAGGCGGTCCACCACCCGGGCAGGGCTGCGGCCAGGGGCCCCGCGAGCAGGGCCGCGAGGCAGAAGGCATGTGGACGGAAGGCCATCTCAGCTCCGCTTCAGCTCGACGCTGAGCTTGGCCGTGCTGCCCTTGGCCGGGGCCGGCCGCTGGATCTGCCCCTCGGCCAGGACCACCCCCTGGCGGCGCAGCTGGACGACCACCTCGATCTCCTGGCCCTCCAGATCCGAGGGAACCTCGATCCGCAGCACCGACGGGGCACCTTGGCGGCCCACCTGGGTCAGTTCCTCGAGCAGCGACGAAATCGCATCCCTGGGATCCGGGTTCTTGGAGGGCGGGGCCGACCGCCGCGTCTCGACCTTCAGGGAGGCCAGGGCCGCCAGCGGATCAGCCTTTACGATGGGCTTGGGCGCGGGCGGGGGGACGGCGGGTGCGGGTTCCCAAGGCGTCAAGGCCTCGGGGGCCGGCCCCTGGGCCTCGGCGGCCGGCCCCTGGGCCTCGGCGGCCACGGCTTCCCCCTGGAAGGCCGAGAAGGCCTCGGCATCGAACCCGGCCTCGCCCTCCTCCGTGAGGAAGGCCAGACCGTCGTCCTCCGCGGGTGGTTCCGGCAGATGGGGGGCCTCGATGAAGATGCCGGTATCGTCGTCCAGATCCGGCAGCGGGCCGATCCCGGACGGCTGGACGGGACCGTCCATGTCGAGGAGATCCGTGACGGATGGCAGATCCGACAGGGTGAGGGCCTCGATCTCGGACGATTCGGAAGGAGCCCTGGAAGCCATGGGACCGGGAGCCGCCTGAGGCTCCTCGAGCACATGGGTCTTGATGTGGGACAAGGCCAGCTTGGTGATGCCGCGCAAGGTCTCGAAGACACCCGTGCCGTCCGACGCCACGGACTGGAAGCTGGGCACGCCCCGGGGGTTGAAGACCGCTTCCAGCTCGTCCACGGAGACCACGTTCTTCAGGTCGCGCTTGTTCCACTGGAAAACCACTGGGATGTCCTGGAGGTTGAGCCCCAGCTCCCGCATGTTCTCCTCCAGGTTCATCCAGCTCTCGCGGCAGGCGTCCAGCATGGGCACCTGGCTGTCCACCACGAAGACGATCCCGTCCACGCCCTTGAGCACGAGCTTGCGGGTGCTGTTGTAGAACACCTGGCCGGGCACGGTGTAGAGCTGGAGCTTGGTCCTGAAGCCGCCCACCACGCCCACGTCCATGGGCAGCAGATCGAAGAACAGAGTCCGGTCCGTCTCGGTGTTGAGGCTGACCATCTCCCCGCGGGCTTTCTGGCTCGTCTTACTGTAGATGGTGTTGAGGTTGGTAGTCTTTCCGCACAGGCCGGGCCCGTAGTAGACGATCTTCGCCGTCATCTGCCGGGTGGCGTGGTTGAAGAAGACCATTCCTGAACCTCTTGGGAGAAATAAGTTTAGCCCGGAAAACCCGCCGGGCTCAACGCAAATGCGGCTTTTCCGCCTTCAGGACAGGTTCTTGAGAAGGGCCAGCACCTGCTGATCGTGGTCCTTCGTGCGGACCTCGGTGATGACCTTCCGGACGATGCCCTGCCGGTCGATGAGGACCGTGATCCGCTTGGCCATGCCAAGGAGGGGCATCTTCACCCCGTAGCTTTCGATGATCCGCCGGTCGGGATCCGCCAGGATGCTGAAGGGCAGGTGGAACTTCTCGGCAAAAGCCTTGTGACTCTGCGTGGTGTCCGCACTCACCCCGAGGATGACCGCCCCCGCGGCCTGGATGGCGGCAAACCCATCCCTCAGGCTGCAGGCCTCGGTGGTGCAGCCGGGCGTGTCGTCCTTGGGATAGAAATAGAGCACCACGGCCGACTTACCCTGGAAATCCGCCAGGCGGACGTGGGTCCCGTGCTGGTCCGGGGCCTCGAAGGCCGGGGCCTTCATGCCCTCCTTGACCACCCCTGCACTGGCCGCCCCGAAGATCGCCAGGATTCCCATCGCCGCCCTCCATCCCCCGCCCATGGCCGCCTCCCGAGGGGTGGCAGTGTGGCACCATCGGTTTGGCACAGAAACAGAAAACGGAGTAGACACGTTGAATGTCGCGACACGTATTGCCCTCATCCCCGGCGACGGGGTCGGTCCAGAGGTCATGGCCGAGGCCAGACCTTTGCTGGATTGGGCCAGGGTGCGGGGACGCCATCTGGAGGCGGTCCCGATGCCCTACGGGGCGGAGCACTTCCTCGCCACGGGCGAGACTCTGCCCGAGGCCGCCTATGCCGACCTCCGCGACGGATTCGACGCCATCCTGTTCGGGGCCGTGGGCGATCCGCGGGTGCCGGACGGGCGCCATGCCGAGGAGATCCTCCTGCGCCTCCGCCAGGGGTTGGAGCTCACCATCAACTTCCGCCCCTGCCGGCCCCTTCCCGGTACCGGACCCGAAGGACTCCACCTCGAGGTCTTCCGGGAGAACACCGAGGGCCCCTACTGCCTCCAGGGCAGCACCGAACCTGATCGGGCGGTGGATCTGGCGGTGCATACCGCGCCGGCCGTGCGCCGCCTGCTGGAAGCGGCCTTCGTCAGGGCCGCGCAACGGGGCCGCGTCCTCACCCTGGCCCACAAGGCCAATGTGCTCAAGCATGGCCACGGCCTCTGGGTGCGGCTGTTCCAGGAGCTCCAGGCGCTGCATCCCGAGGTGTCCGCCCGCGCCATGCACGCGGATGCCCTGCTCTGCGCCCTGGTGCAGGATCCCCGTCCCTTTGGCGTCATCGCCGCCGACAACTACCTGGGAGACCTCATCAGCGACCTCACCGCGGCCTTCGCCGGGGGCATGGGCACGGCTCCCTCCCTGAGCTGGGCGCCCCACCGCCCCTTCCGCTGCGCGGTCCTGGCGGAACCGGTGCATGGCTCCGCGCCGGACATCGCGGGAAGGAACCTGGCCAACCCCGTGGGCATGATCCTCAGCACCGCCCTGCTCTTCCGCCATCTGGGCTGGGAACCCGAGGCCATGGCGGTGGAAGAAGCCGTGGCAGCCGCCCTGCGTGACGGCGCGAAGACGCATGATCTCGGCGGTACCCATGGCACCGCCGCGATGGGCCGGGCCATCCGCGAGCGGCTGCCCTAGAAGCAGCATCTCAGGTCTTCTGGAAAAACTTTTATAGAAGCGGGGGGTTGTGGCGCAGGGGAGGAAAGCGGAGAGCAGGTGAAGGCCTGTTTCTGTTCTCCGCTTTCCTCAGCCCTTCAGCGATCCTCCGCATATCTCATCTTTTCCAGGAGAGCACTCGGCCTTCGGCAGCTGCGCATGACACCAATGGATGCTCTGTCGGCGTCAACAGCTGCGCATGACGCCAATGGATGCTCTGTCAGCGTCAACAGCTGCGCATGACGCCGACGAGCACGCCCTGGATGTCGATGTTCTCGGGGGCGTAGCAGCGGGGCTGGAGCTCGGGGTTGTGGGGAATGAGCCACACGCCCCTGCTGTCCCTTCGGAACTCCTTGAGAGTGACCTCTTCCTGGTCGATGAGCGCCACCACCCGGTCGCCGTTGCGATACTCGCCCTTGCGCTGCAGCACCACCAGATCCCCGTCGAGGATGGCGTCGTCCACCATGGAGTCACCCCGCACCCTCAGCACGAAGAGCTCCTCCTTCTGCCGGTGGATGCTGTTCGGCACTTCGATGGGGAGGGCCCGGCTCTCGGGCAGGATGGGGGAACCGGCGGCCACATCCCCACAGAACGGGAAGATCCGCACGGGGCTCAGGGGCTCGGCACGCTCTGTCCGCGGGGACACCTCATCCATCACCGGTCCCGCGGCCACCACCAGGTTGTTCCCCTTGCCGTGGCTGCGGACGAGGAATCCCTTGTCCATCAGGTGCTGGACGTGTTTGTGGATGGTTGAGACGGCACTCGACCCCACCCCTTTCGCGATTTCCGCCAGGGTCGGGCTTCGCCCTTCCTCCTGCACGAAGGTGCGGATGAACATCAGGACGGCCTGCTGGCGTTTGGTGAGATCGCTGGCTTTCATGCTCTTCAAAGTAAGAGTCGATCCCTGGGTCGTCAATCCCTTTTTTTTCGCTTTATTTCAGATCCCTCCAGAAGGCGGTTCCGACACCTTGCCTGGATGCCCTCGGTGGCCTCTGCCATACTCGAGGATGCTTTGGTGAACCTAGTATTTACGCCCTCTTCGTCGCCATTGCCCCGCTGAGAAAGGAGTCCTATGACTGCCGCCCTTGCCGCCCCCTCGCCCGTCGGTGGAGCGAAAACCCGGATCAATGATTTTTCCATCCAGGTGGCCACGGTCAACGGATCGGGTTCCCAGACGGCTAACACGGTTCTCCTGCGCGCCATCTTCCAGATGGGCGTGTTCGTCAGCGGCAAGAACCTCTTCCCCTCGAACATCGCGGGGCTGCCCACCTGGTTCACCATCCGCGCCAGCGCCAAGGGTTACGTGGCCCGCAAGGCCAGCAACGAGATGCTGATCCTCATGAACCCCGAGACGGCCAAGGAAGACATCGCCAAGGCCGACCCCGGCGCCCTCGTGATCTACGACGAGCCCCTGCAGCTCGACAAGCTGCGCAGCGATCTGGCCTACACGCCCGTGCCCTTCCAGAAGCTCGTGACAGCTTCCTGCCCCGAGCCCAAGCTGCACAAGCTCGTGAAGAACATGATCTACGTGGGCGTGGCCGCCCGCCTGCTCGGCATCGACATGGAGGAGGTCAAGAAGGCCATCGCCAAGCAGCTGAAGGGCAAGGCCAAGGCCATCGAGCTGAACCAGACCGCCTGCGTGGCCGGCTACGACTGGGCCATGGAAAACCTGGAGGATCAGGACCACATCAAGGTCGTGCGCGACAACAAGACGCAGGGCCTCATCATCATCGACGGCAACGAGGCCTGCGCCCTGGGCGCCCTCTTCGCCGGCGTGACCGTGGTGGGTTGGTACCCCATCACCCCGGCCTCCAGCCTGGTCGAGACGTTCATCGAGTACGCCGAGGAGTACCGCAAGGATCCCAAGACCGGGAAGTCCACCGTCGCCATCGTGCAGATGGAGGACGAGCTGGCTTCCGCGGGCGTGGTGCTGTCCGCCGGCTGGGCCGGCGCCCGCTCCATGACCTCCACCGCCGGTCCCGGCGTCTCGCTGATGAGCGAGTTCATCGGCCTGGGCTACTACGTGGAGGCGCCCGGCGTGTTCTTCAACGTCGCCCGCACGGGCCCCAGCACGGGCCTGCCCACCCGCACCCAGCAGTCCGACGTCGAGCTCTGCGCCAAGTGCAGCCACGGCGACACCCTGCACGTGAACCTCTACCCCGGCAACATGGAGGAGTGCTTCCAGTTCGCCTACGACGCCTTCGACCTGGCCGAGCGGTTCCAGACGCCGATCTTCGTCGTCACCGACCTCGACCTGGGCATGCAGAACTGGTCCTCCAAGCCCTTCGCCTACCCCTCGAAGCCCTATGACCGCGGCAAGGTGCTCAACCAGCAGCAGCTGGCCGAGGTGAAGGACTGGGGCCGCTACAAGGACGTGGACGGGGACGGCATCCCCTACCGCACCCTGCCCGGCACCCCCGGCGGCAAGGGCGCCTACCTGACCCGCGGGTCCGGCCACAACGCCTACGCCCAGTATTCCGAGAAGCCCGAGGACTACCTCGAGGTGATGGACCGCCTGAAGCGGAAGTACGAGACGGCGAAGTCCCACGTGCCGGGCCCCGTGTTCCGCAACCAGGGCTCCGACAAGGGCGTGCTGGCCTTCGGCTCCAGCGATCCCGCCGTCATCGAGGCCCAGGACATCCTGGCCGAGGGCGGGCTCAAGACCGACTACCTGCGCCTGCGGGCCCTGCCCTTCACCGCCGAGGTGGACGCCTTCGTGAAGGAGAAGAAGGTGGTCTACGTGGTCGAGCAGAACCGCGACGGCCAGATGGCGAACCTCTTCCGTGAGACCTATCCGGAGCACGCCACCAAGTTCAAGAGCGTCCTGCACTACGACGGCCACGCCATCGACGCCAAGTCCGTCGTGGACCAGATCACCGCCTTCGAGCAGAAGTAACTGAGGAGCCGACCATGACCACCACGACTTCTGCCACCCCGGCCCCCTCCGCCCCCACCAACAAGCTCGGCTTCACCAAGCAGGACTACGTGGGCTCCAAGTCCACCCTGTGTGCCGGCTGCGGCCACGATTCCATCACCGCCCAGATCATCAACGCCGCCTTCGAGTCCAGCCTCGAGGGCTACCGCGTCACCAAGTACTCCGGCATCGGCTGCTCGTCCAAGACGCCCGCCTACTTCATCAACCAGGGCTGGGGCTTCAACAGCGTCCACGGCCGCATGCCTTCCATCGCCACCGGCGCCTCCCTCGCTAACCGGACGCTGATCAACATCGGCGTCTCCGGCGACGGCGATTCCATGTCCATCGGCATGGGCCAGTTCGTCCACGCCGTGCGGCGCAACATCCCGATGATCTACATCATCGAGGACAACGGCGTCTACGGCCTCACCAAAGGCCAGTTCTCCGCCACCGCCGACAAGGGTTCCCACCTGAAGTCCGGCGCGGTGAACGACTTCCCCTCCATCGACCCCTGCACCCTGGCCATCGAGCTGGGCTGTGGCTTCGTGGCCCGCAGCTTCTCGGGCAATCCCAAGCAGCTGAACGCCATCCTGAAGGCCGCCTTCGCCTACCAGGGCACGGTGGTCCTCGACGTCATCAGCCCCTGCGTCACCTTCAACAACCACGACGCCTCGACCCGATCCTACAAGCACGTGAAGGACCACGACTTCCCCCTCCATGACCTGGGCTTCATCCAGTACTCCGAGGTGGAAGAAGTGGACATCCCCGCCGGCGAGACCGAGATCGTCACCTTCCCCGACGGCTCCAAGGTCTCCATCAAGGCCATCCACGAGGGCTACGAGCCCACGGACCGCTTCGGCGCCATGAAGGCCATCCATGAGTCCATGGCCAAGGGAGAGTTCCTCACGGGCCTGCTCTACATCAACCCCACCCAGCCCCCCCTCCCCGAGGTGCTGAACCTGGTGGACGAGCCCCTGGCCACCCTGGGCGAGGATCTCCTCAAGCCCAGCCCCGCCGAGCTGGACAAGATCATGCAGGCATTGATGTAGGCAACCCAGGCCAAGCCAACGATGCAGGAGGCCGCTGAAAGGCGGCCTCCTGTCGTATCTGGAGCGGAATTCAGTCGTCGTCATCCTCCGAGAGGGGCGCGCCGCCCCGCTCGGCTCCCTCTGCAAGTTGCAGCCTGACCTGAGTCCCAGGAACGACCAGGGATCCGGTGTGGGCATCGAAGGAGGTCACCAGGACGGCGCCCCATCCGCCCAAGAGCAGGAGCACAACCAGTGCCGGAATGCGGTGGAACGAGGAGATTCCCTCCTTTCCCATGCCCCGTTTCAGGCCAGTCACCATGCTCCCGATCGTCCGGTCCCGGTGGCGGAAAGCATGGAATCCCAGGCCCAGGAGATGGGCCGCCACGGCCGCCGCCATCCCATAGGCCAAGGCTTCGTGGAGATCCTCGAAGGCATCCTTCCGCCCTTGCATCATCAGACCTGTCGCGACGATCGCCAGCGACAGAACCAGCATGGCGATGGCCCCATAGGCAGCCCCTGGGTTGTGGCCGGCCTGCCTGGCATCCCTGCCTTTCAAACTGTCTCCCAGGTAACGCCACAGCGCCCCCGGGCCACACAGGAAGGAGCCGAACCTGGCATGTTTCGATCCGAAGAGCCCCCACACCACCCTTAGCGCCACAACCGCGACCATCATCAGACCTGCGAGCATGTGCCACCGGAATGCGGGGCTGTGCTCCGACGTCAGCCCGGCCAGGACCATCGCGGCCGCAAAGAGGCCTGCCAAGGCCCAATGCAGCAGGCGAGTGGGCAGGTCCCAGACCCGGATCGTCACGTGGGATGCTGGATCATCCTTGGATTCCGTTGAAGTCGAACCATTTTCGGTCATGGTAGCCTCCCGCCTGAGCAGCATCAGCCACAGTGAAAAGACGGGCCATCCAACGCATGGCCGATGCAGGGAGGGCCTCATGGGGCAAGGCATTGGACGGGAGGATCCGACAGAAGGCCGATGGCACCCGACCCGCGCCTTCGCCTTGGCGCTGCTGGCGGTAGGTGCCCTGCTCATCTTGGATCTGGCGACCGACCGCCTGCTCCGCTCCGCAGGCTGGGGTCATCTCATCGTCGAAGGATTGGCGGCGGTCCTGGCACTCGCCATGTCGCTCTGGATGTTTCGCGCGCTCCAGGCGCGCAGCCAGGATGTCCATCGGCTCCGTCGCGACCTGGCCAAGGTGCAGGCCGAGGCCAACCACTGGCGCGCGGAGGCCGCCGATCTGCTCCGGGGGCTCTCGGAAGCCATCGACCAGCAGTTCGACCGGTGGCACCTGACCGACGCGGAGCGGGAGGTGGCCCTGCTCCTACTCAAGGGATTGAGCACCCGGGACATCGCTGCCCTTCGTGACACCCGGGAGCCCACGGTCCGCCAGCAGGCGCAGGCCATCTACCGCAAAGCTGGGCTGGAGGGCCGAGCAGAACTCGCCGCCTTCTTCCTGGAGGATCTTCTGGCCCCCCATCCATTGCATTGACGCGAGCCGAGAGCTCGCTAAACTGGGGGATCCAGGGCCTGTAGCTCAGCTGGGAGAGCGCTGCGTTCGCAATGCAGAGGTCGTCAGTTCGATCCTGATCAGGTCCACCAGTCTCATGGTTACGGCGGTCTTCGGGCCGCCGTTTCTCTGTCATGGACGACCTCGCCGATATCTCCTGTCGGTCGTCAGCCCACCTATCGCAGGCTCCACTGGAGCCTGCTCCCGCTCGCACGGCTCGCGGAGGCGGGCCCCATGATCCTGATCAGGTCCACCAAAGGAAAAGCCCCCTGTCGCCAGGGGGCTTTCTCATGGGCGGGCAGGTGCCTAGAACACCGCCTCCATGGGTGCGGTCTCGCCAGCGCGCAGAGCCACCGCCTGGGCGGCCACCAGGGGCAGGCCGCGATGGGCGAAGTGGATCGCCGCCTGCACCTTGTTCTGGTAGAAGGCGGCCTCGGAGCTGCCGGCCAGGAGGGCCTGGACGGCCTTGGCATCGGCGGCGTCCACGCCTCGCTCCTGCAGCAGCGCGGTGAGCTTCCCCTTGGCCAGGACGGCCTGCTGGAGCAGCAAGTGGCCCGCCACCATGTGGCCGACCATGTCCAGGATGGGCACGGCGTTCAGACCCGTCAGCAGGGCGGCGTTCTCGTGGGCGGGGATCTCCTGGAGCACCGTTCCCAACGCCTTCGCGGCCTCGCCCAGCTGGCGGGCGGAGGGACCGAGAACCGGATCCGCGGCCAGGGCCTGGACCGCGGCCCCCACCTGGCCCATCAGGGCCTTCACGGGACGGCCCTCCTGCATGCGGAACTTCCGGCCCACCAGGTCCAGGGCCTGGATGCCGTTGGTGCCTTCGTAGATCGAGGCGATCTTGCAGTCTCGGAGGTACTGCTCCGCGGGGTATTCCATGGTGTAGCCGTAGCCGCCGAAGGTCTGGAGGGCCCACTCGGTCACCCGGAAGCCCCAGTCGGAGCACCAGGCCTTGCAGACGGGGGTGAACAGCTCTACCAGCCCCTGCCAGCGGTCGCGCTCCTCCCCGGCGGAGACGTGAGCCATGTCCATGCACCAGGCCGTGTAGGTCACGAGGGCGCGCATGGCCTGGACGTAGGCGGACTGCATGAGGAGCATCCGGCGCACGTCCGGGTGCTCGACGATGAGCGACTGCGAGGCGCCCTTGGCGGCCCCGGGGGCGCGGCCCTGCAGGCGCTCCTTCGCATAGGCCAGGGCCGCCTGGTGGGCGGCGCTGGCGTTGCCCAGGCCCTGGACGCCCACCTCGTACCGGGCGGCGTTCATCATCAGGAACATGTGGGGGAGGCCCTGTCCTTCCTGGCCCAGGAGGAAGCCCTGGGTTCCGCCGTTGCTCCCGAACACGAGGCTGCAGGTGGGCGAGCCGTGGATGCCCAGCTTGTGCTCGATGCCCGCGCAGGCCACATCGTTGGGCGCGCCGAGGCTGCCGTCCGCGTTCACACGGACCTTGGGCACCACGAAGAGGCTGAGCCCCTTGGGGCCGGCGGGAGCATCCGGCGTGCGGGCCAGCACGGCGTGGACGATGTTCGGCACGAGCTCGTGGTCACCGCTGGTGATGAAGATCTTCTCGCCGGTGATGAGGTACGAGCCGTCCGCCTGCTTCACGGCCTTGGTGGTGAGCGCGCCCAGGTCGCTGCCGGCGCCGGCCTCGGTGAGGCACATGGTGCCGGTCCATTCCCCGGTGTACATCTTTTCGCAATAGACCGCCTTCAGCTCGTCGCTCCCGAAGGTCTCGATGAGGTGGGCGGCGCCTCGGGTGAGCAGCACCTTGAGACCCAGAGCCGTGTTCGCGCCCATGAGGTACTCGCTGATGCCGGTGCCCACGGCTTCCGGCAGGCCCATGCCACCGAACTCGGGATTCATGGTGGCGCTGATCCAGCCGCCGGAGGCGAGATCCTGGAAGGCCTCGGCGAACCCGTCCGGCAGGCGGACCTTGCCGCTCTCCCACTGGGCGCCGACCCGGTCGCCGACCTCGTTGCAGGCGGCCACGCTGCCCTTGGCCACCTTGAGCGCCTCGTCGAGCACCATGGCCAGCTGGTCGCGATCGACCTCCTGATAGGCCTCGGCCTTCAAGACCGCATCCAGATCCAGCCATTCGAGGAGGTTGAACTTGATGTCACGGGCATCGTCCAGGTACTTCATGGGAACCTCCGGAAAGCGTGGCTGAGGGGATGGGTGACGGGAACGGGGACGGATCTCCATTCTTCGATGGGGAGCCCGCCCTTCCAATACCTGTCCTCAGGTAAGTTGCAGCGGGCTTCCCAGGGCGATGGCTACTTCAGTTCAGGGAACTGCTCCTCGCGGAACTCTAGGGAGGATGACGTGGGATCCGCGGCCCGCTTCCGCAGCTCCACCCGCCGGATCTTGCCCGAGATGGTCTTGGGGAGGTCGCCGAACTCGATGATGCGGATGCGCTTGTACGGGGAGATTCGCTCGCGGATGAAGCGGAACAGGGTCAGGGCCATGGCCCGGTCCGGCGCATACCCCGCCCGCAGGATGATGTAGGCCTTGGGCACGGAGAGCTTGAGGGGGTCCGGGCTCGGCACCACCGCCGCCTCGGCCACGGATTCGTGCTCGATGAGGAAGGACTCCAGCTCGAAGGGGCTGATCCGGTAGTCGGAGCTCTTGAAGACATCGTCCGCACGACCCACGAAGCAGAGGTAGCCGTCCTCGTCGCAGGTGGCCACGTCGCCGGTGCGGTACCAGCCTTCGGCCTCGGCCTTGCGCATCTTCTCCGGATCATCCTTGTAGCCGGCCATGAGGCTGGTGGGTCGGGGGTTCAGCTTGAGGGCGATCTCGCCCTCCTCCGCCTCCTTCCCCTCGGAGTCCAGCAGCGCCACATGGAAGCCCGGCAAAGGGCGGCCCATGGAGCCCGACTTCACGGCCTGCCCGGGCGAGTTGCCCACGATGGCGGTGGTCTCCGTCTGCCCGTAGCCGTCGCGGATGGTGAGGCCCCAGGCCTTCTCCACCTGGCTGATGACCTCGGGGTTCAGGGGCTCGCCGGCGCCCACCAGGGCGCGGAGCTTCACCTTGTAGGCCGCCAGGTCCTCCTGGATGAAGAGGCGCCACACAGTGGGCGGTGCGCAGAGGGTGGTCACCCCCTTGTCGACGATGGTCTTGAGGGTGGCCGAGGCGCTGAAGCGGGCCGCGCGGTAGACGAAGATGCAGGCCCCGGCGTTCCAGGGCGCGAAGAAGCTGCTCCAGGCGTGCTTGGCCCAGCCCGGCGAGCTGATGTTGTAGTGGACGTCGCCCTCCCGCAGGCCCACCCAGTACATCGTGGACAGGTGGCCCACGGGATAGGACTGGTGGGTGTGGACCACCAGCTTGGGCTTGGCCGTGGTGCCGGAGGTGAAGTAGAGCAGCATGGGGTCCGTGGCGCGGGTGGGCGCATCGGGCGCGAAGGCGGTTGAGCCCGCGTAGAGCTCGGACACGTCGTGCCAGCCAGGCACCGCGGCGCCCACGCTGATGCGGGTGAGACTGGCATCCAGGCCGTCGAACTTGGCCGTCTGGGCGGAATCCACCACCAGGTGCCGGATGCCGCCGCGCTCGATGCGGTCCTGGAGGTCCGCCTGGGAGAGCAGCAGGGTGGACGGAACCAGCACCGCGCCGAGCTTGATGCAGGCCAGCATCACCTCCCAGAGGGGGAGGACGTTGTCCAGCATGATCAGCAGGCCGTCGCCGCGCTTCACCCCCATGGCCCGCAGGGTGTTGGCCACCTGGTTGCTCCGCTGCGAGAGCTCCCGGAAGCTGACCTTCGTCTCCGTCCCGTTCTCCTCGACGATCCACAGCGCGGGCCGGTCGTTGCCCGCGGCATAGGTGTCGAAGTAGTCCAGGGCCCAGTTGAAGGTGTCGAGGACGGGCCAGCGGAAGCCGCTTCGGGCACCTTCATAGTCCTCCCGGTGCTGGACGAGGAAGTCCCTGGCCTGGAGAAACGCTTCGCGACCATTCATCTGGTCCTCCTGATTCGCTTGGGGGGTATAGAGCAATCTAGGACGGCCATGACTGGCCGTCCAGGATGAAAAACGACATGCAGGGGGAGAAAGGATCTCAAGTAGGGCCCGGCCCCGGGGGCGCATGATAGGGTGGTCGCATTGCACCCCGATCCGCGAGGCACCCTGTGTTCAGCATCATCCCTGACGGCGCAGGCT
Source organism: Geothrix terrae (assembly GCF_022808775.1). GTDB lineage: Bacteria > Acidobacteriota > Holophagae > Holophagales > Holophagaceae > Geothrix > Geothrix terrae. The sequence goes on along the minus strand of NZ_JAKZLA010000006.1, from coordinate 13,851 downwards.
ACCGGGAATTCGTCCTCCTGAAGGACGGCCAGGGGGTCTTGCTACGGATCGCCTCCCCGGAGGACACGGACCGCGTGGAGACCTTCATCCGCGGGCTCTCCCGGGAGAGCATGGCCATGCGCTTCATGGGCGGCGTGTCGAGCGTCTCCCGCAAGTTCGTGGAGGATCTCTGCGACGAGAACCCCCGCCAGCGGGCCTGCCTCCTGGCCATCGAGGGCGAGGGGGCGGAGCAGCAGGTGCTGGGCCTGGGGAACTACGTGGGCGATGGCGGGGCCGTCGCCGAGGTTGCGTTCATGATCGCGGACGCCCATCAGGGGCGGGGCATCGGCACGCTGATCCTCGAGCGGCTCGCAGGTCTGGCGGCGGGCGCGGGCTATGTCGGCTTCGAGGCCGAGGTGCTCCATGAGAACCAGAAGATGGTCAATGTCTTCCGGGACTCCGGGTTCGAGACCACCCGGGCCATGGAGGGCGGCATCATCCATGTGCGGTTCCCCCTGAGCGCCCCCGAGGCCCAGCGGGAACGGGCCGAGATCCGCGAGCGGGTGGCCACCGCCAACTCCCTGGTGCCGCTCCTGCGGCCGGGCAGCGTGGCCGTGGTGGGGGCCTCCCGGGATCCCGGCTCCGTGGGGAGCACCATCTTCCGCAACATCCTCAAGGGAGGCTTCCAAGGCACGGTCTATCCGGTCAACCCCAGGGCCAAGACCATCGAAGGCATGCAGGCCTATCCTTCCCTGGCCTCCCTGCCGGAGGCCCCGGATCTGGTGGTACTGGCGGTGCCGGCGGCCAAGGTGTCCGCCCTCGCCCGGCGGGCCCTGGACAAGGGCGCGCGCGGCCTCCTGGTCCTCACCGCCGGATTCGCCGAGACGGGCCCGGAGGGGGCCCGGCGCCAGGAACGGCTGGTGCGCCTCGCCCGCAGCCGCGGGGCGCGCCTGGTGGGCCCCAACTGCCTGGGGCTCCTCAATACCCACGCCGCCGTCCAGTTGAACGCCAGCCTGGCCACGGCGATGCCGCCGCGCGGACGGGTGGGTTTCTTCAGCCACTCCGCGGCCCTGGGCGTGGTGATCCTGCAGTACGCCGCGGAGCGCGGGTTGGGGTTCTCCTCCTTCGTCTCCGCCGGGAACCGGGCCGACGTCTCGGGCAACGATCTGCTCCAGTACTGGGAGGAGGACCCGGACACGGACCTGGCCCTGCTCTACCTGGAGACCTTCGGGAATCCGCGCCGCTTCGCCCGGCTGGCCCGCCGGATCTCCCACCGCAAGCCCGTGCTCTGCGTGAAGAGCGCCCGGAGCCATGCCGGGCGGCGCGTCGCCCAGGCCCACATCGCGGCGAGTCCCCAGAACGACGCGGAGGTGGAGGCCCTCTTCCACCAGGCCGGCGTGATCCGGGCCGACACCCTGGAGGATCTGTTCGACATCGCGCTGCTGCTCTCGCACCAGCCCCTCCCGCGGGGCGACCGGGTGGCCATCGTCAGCAATTCCGGCGGCGTGGCCACCATCTGCGCGGACGCCTGCGAATCCCACGGCATGCGGATCGCGGGTCCCGGCGTGGTGGACCTCCACGCCATGGCCACGGCGGAACACTATGAACGGGCCTGCCGGGAGGCTCTGGAGCATCCCGAGGTGGACGCCCTCATCGCCTCCTTCGCCTGCCTGGGGGACTGCGATCCTGACCTGGTGGCCCGGGCCATCCGGCGGGCCGCCGTGCGGGCCGAACAGACCACGGGCATCCCCAAACCCACCCTGCTCTCCCTCATGGGCGTGAGCGGCGCCATTCCGGTGGGGTCGACCGCCCTCGGCGAGAGCGGCGGCCTGAACCGAACCTTCCCCTCCTACCGCTTTCCGGAGTCGGCGGCCCTGGCCCTGTCCAAGGTGGTCCAGTACGCCCACTTCCGCCGGCAGCCCCCGGGCCGGTTCCAGGGCTACGCGGACATCAATGCCGGCGAGGCCCGGCGGCGCGTGGAGCAGCTGGTGGAGAAGCTGCCCGATTCCGCCCAGGCGATCCTCTCCGCAACCCAGGCCCGGGAGCTCATGGGGCTCTTCGGCGTCCCCGTCACGAACCTCCCGGAGCCCGCCGAGCGGCGAGGCCCCAGGGTGGGGCTCAACCTCACCACGGATCCCGACTTCGGGCCCATCTGGCGCTTCCACCGCCAGGGCGTGGGCTCCATCCTGCGCATCACCCCGCTCACGGACCTGGATATCGCCGACGTCCTCGAGCGGATGCACCTGCCGCCTGGCAACGGGCTGGGCGAGACTCTGGGCCGCCTGACCCAGCTCGTGGAGGAGCTGCCCTGGCTCCACACCCTGGAGGCCCAGGTCGCCGTACACGGTGAGACCGGCGCCCTCAGCCCTCTGCCCCTGCAGCCGGACCTGCGCCTGACCTTCACCCAGGTCGGGTTCCGCAAGCCCTGAATCCCGAGGAGGACCGCCATGCTCGTGAAGGAGATGATGCGCCGGCCGGTGACAGTGGTCTCCGCGGAGGCCACCATCGGAGAGGCCTACCAGCTGCTCCAGGACCGCGGCTTCCGCCACCTGCCGGTGGTGGACCGGGGACGCCTGGTGGGCGTCCTCACGGACCGCGACCTCCGCCTGGCCACCAGCAGCCTCTGCCAGCACCCCCGACCCGCCGGGGACCCCGTCTCCGCCGTCATGAGCAGCCCGCCCCTGACGGCGGATCCCCTGGATCCCGTGGAGGATGCCGCCCGGATCATGCGGGAGCACAAGATCGGCTGCCTGCCTGTGGTGGACGGCATGGAGCTGGTGGGCATCCTCACGGGCATGGACCTGCTGGACGCCCTGATGATCCTCACCGGGGTGACCAAGCCCTCTTCCCGGCTCGAGGTGGCCCTTGCGGACCGGCCCGGCGAGCTGGCCCGCCTCACGGCCTTCCTCGCGGAGCGCCACGTCAACATCCACTCCATCCTCACCTACCCCTCGCCCGAGGCTGTCCGCACGGTGCTGCGGGTGGATTCCAACCAGATCCGCCCCCTGGCGGACGAGCTCCGGCAGGCGGAGTTCGAGGTCCTGTGGCCCATCCAGAAGCCATGGCAGCACTGATCTACCGCCCGGAGTACGCCGGGTACGACTTCGGGCCGGAGCACCCCTTCACGCCGGCGCGGCTCGCCATGCTCCTGGACCTGATCCACACCCTGGGTCACGCCACCTCGCCCATCGCGGCGCCTCCGGCCACCCGGGAGGAGATCCTCACGATCCACGACGAGGCCTACGTGGCCATGGTCGAGGCCCTGGATCACGGCGGGTCCAGACCCGAGGCCGAGCAGTTCGGGTTGGGGACGCCGGACAACCCCATCTTCCCCGGCATGGACCTCGCGGCCCGCTGGCTGGTGGGTGGAACCCTCCACGGGGCGCGGCTCCTGATGGAGGGGGCCGAGACCCGGGTGCTCCAGCTGGGCGGAGGGCTGCACCACGCCCAAAAGAACCGGGCGGCGGGGTTCTGCATGTACAACGACCTGGCCGTGGCCATCCGGGCCATGGTGCGTCATGGCTGGCGCGTGGCCTACCTCGACATCGACCTCCACCACGGGGACGGGGTCCAGAGCCTCTTCTACGACAGTGATCAGGTGCTGACCATCAGCCTGCATGAGACGGGGCACTACCTCTATCCCGGCACCGGCCACATCCAGGAGCTGGGCGCCGGCACCGCGCGGGGACTCAGCGTCAACATTCCCCTGGAGCCCTTCACGGAGTCCGAGAGCTACCTGGAGGCCTTCGACGCCGTGGTGCCGCGGGCCCTGGAGTGGTTCTCGCCCCACGTCCTGGTGGTGCAGGCCGGCGCGGACGCGCATTTCGCCGACCCTCTCGGAGACTTGGCCCTGACCACCCAGGCCTTCCAGGCCCTCTACGGCCGGATCCTCGACCTGGCCGCCGACCACACCCAGGGCCGGGCGCTCTTCACCCTGGGCGGCGGCTACGAGGCCCAGGTCGTGGCCAGGGTCTGGACGATCCTCTATCTCACGCTGATGGACCTCCCCATCCCGGAAAGGCTTCCCGACGCATGGCTGGACCGCTGGCGCGACCTGCTGGGGCCGGAAGTCGGGCGGACCCTGCACGATCCCGTGCCGGCCTATCCGGAGCTTCCCGGCCGCGAGGAGCGCAACCGGCGCAACGGCGACGTGGTCGCCCGGCTGGTGGACTCGCTCTTCCGCTACTGGATGTAGCGGCAGGAAACGCCGCCGTCCCGGGGGTTTCCCTTCCGGTATCCTCGAAACATGATCGGACGCCTGCGCGGGGAACTCATCCAGAAGCTGCCGAACCTGGCCCTCGTCGAGTGCGGGGGCGTGGGCTACGCCGCGGCCATCAGCCTCTCCACCTACGGCCTGCTGCCGGAGTCGGGCTCCCAGGTAGTACTGCACACGGAGCTGTTGGTGCGCGAGAACGAGATCGCGCTGCTGGGCTTCTCCTCCACCCAGGAGCGGGAGCTCTACCGGCTGCTGGTGAAGGTGGACGGCGTGGGGCCCAAGATGGCCCTGGCGGCCCTGGGCGCCCTCAGCCTCGAGGACCTGGTGCGGGCCATCCGGGGCCGGGACGTGAAGGCCCTCACGCGCATCCCCGGCGTGGGGAAGAAGACCGCCGAGAAGATGTGCTTCGAGCTGTCGGAGAAGCTGGGCGGCCTGTCGGGCCTGGACGGCTTGGCGGGCGGGCCTGCGGGCGACCCCTGGGAGGAGAACCTCCGCTCCGCCCTGACGAATCTTGGCTTCAAGGAGGACGTGGTGCTGCCGGTGGTGGCGGACCTCCGCACCTCGAAGCCGCCCCTGGCGGAGGCCATCCGCCTTGCTTTGAAGGCCCTGCAGCGATGAGCACGCGAATCCTCTCCACCTCCCCTCTCGTCGGCCCCGCCTTGGCCGAGCTCGGCACCCGCTTTCCCGACCTCCGGCTGGCGGCCTTCCGCTCCCCGGAATGGAACGCCGCCCTGCCCGAGGCCGAGGCCCTGGTGGTGATGCTCTCCGAGCCCATCACCGAGACGGACCTCGACGCCGCGCCGAGGCTGAAGGCCATCGGCACCTACTCCGTGGGCGTGAACCACCTGCCCGTGAAGGCCTGCCAGGCCCGCGGCATCGCCGTGGTGAACACGCCCGGCGTGCTGACGGACGCCACCGCCGACATCGCCCTGGCCCTGCTCATGGCCGTGACCCGCCGCGTGGCGGAAGGCGAGGCGCTCGTGCGGTCCGGCGCGTGGAAGGGCTGGGCGCCCGACCAGCTGCTGGGCCTGGGCCTCTCCGGCAAGGGCTGCGGCATCCTCGGCAGCGGCCCCATCGGCCAGGCCTTCGCCCGCCGTGCCCAGGCCCTGGGCATGACGCCCTGGTTCTGGGATCGCGAGGGCCGAGGCGGCGAGGTGGACTTCGGCGCCGGCAGGGCCGCGCGCCTGCCCCTGGCGGACCTGCTCCCGAAGAGCCTCGTGCTGTCCCTCCACTGCCCGCTGACGGACCAGACCCGCGGCATGCTGGGCCGCGCTGCGCTTGAGAAGCTGCCCCAGGGCGCGGTGATCATCAACACCGCGCGCGGCGGCATCATGGATGAGAACGCCGTCATCGACCTGCTGGAATCGGGCCGCCTCGGCGGGGCGGGCCTGGACGTGTACGAAGGTGAACCGCGCCTCAATCCGCGTTGGCTGAAGGCACCCCGCGCCGTGCTGCTCCCCCACCTCGGCTCCGCCACGGTCGAGACCCGCGGCGCCATGGCGCAGCTGCTTTGCGACGGGCTCGCGGCAGCGCTGGCACCATCGCGGTGATACCCTGGACTCCCTCACGAGGCATCCCATGGCACGCCCCTGGATCAAGCTGCTCGACCCGGACCTGACGGCCCTCAAGGCCGCGGCCGGAACGTCGTTTGCTGACCGCCTCAAGCTGGCTCGGGCCCTCAACGGCCGCGCCCGGCACGCAGAGGCCCAAGAGGTCCTGGAGCAGCTCCTGGTCGAGGACCGCTCCCACGCGGAGGCCTGGTTCGAGCGCCTGCTCTGCTTCAGCGACAACGCCGAGGAGGAAGAGGGCCTTGACCTGCTGGCACAGCTCGAATCCCTCCGGGATGAGCACCCCGAGTGCGGCGGCCACCTGCGCAACCTGGGCTACCTGCGCCTTCTCCTCCAGGACATCGACGGGGCGGAGCTCGCCCTCCACCAGGCTCTCGCCCTCGACGGCCAGGATCCCAAGGCCCTCGAGCTCACGGGCCTCGTGCACCTGCATCGCGGCCAGGCCGCGGAAGCCAAGGCCTGGTTGCTGAAGTCCCTCAGCCTGCGGCCCACGGATCCCCGCACCCTGCGCCTGCTCGCCATCGCCATGGACCAGCTGTCCGACTGGAGCGGCGCCGAGGCGCAGCTGGTGGCGGCGCTCCAGACGGATGGGTCCTACTACTGGGGCTGGCACGCCCTCGGTGAGATGCTGCTGAAGCGCGGCGAACTCGCGGAAGGCCTGCGCTGCATCCAACGGGCTCGCAGCCTGCACGTGTGCGATCCGGCCAGCTACTTCATCCTCGCTGAGATCTTCAGCGAGCAGGGACATCTGGAGCTCGCCCAGGGCCAGCTCCACACCCTGATGCTCCTCGCCCCCCCCGCGCCGGTGCTGGCGGAGGCCCAGGCCCTGCTGGGCGAGCTGAAGCGCGACATGGGGGACCGCGAAGGTGCCGTCTCCTACTTCAGCCTCGCCACGGAGACCGATCCGGAAGCCGCGAATCCGTGGGCCGCGCTGGGCGACATGGCCCGCGAGGAATCCCGCTGGGAGGACGCGCTCCGCTGCTACCGCGAGGCCATGATGCGGGAACCCGATGCGGCGGACCTCCAGGTCCAGCTGGGCTATGCCCTCATCGAGACCCGCCAGGGGCCTGCCGCCGAGCAGGCGTTCCTGAAGGCCCTGGAGACGGATCCCGGCGAGTACAGCGCCTACCTCGGGCTGTCCGAGGTCTACCGTTCCTCCAACCGCCCCGAGGACCAGATGGGCATGGTGGACCAGGCCATGGCCCTCGCCCCCGATGACTCGGATGTGTGGAACGCCCGGGGCGTGGCCCTGGAAGTTGCGGGACGCCTGACGGAGGCCACGGAGGCCTATGAAAAGGCCCTGACCCTGGAGCCCAGCCATCGCAAAGCGGCCAACAACCTGGGTTTCGTGCTGGAGAAGCGCATGGACCAGGGCGAGCCCGACCTGCGACATCGCGCCATCGAAGCCTGGAAGCAGCGGCTGCTCATCTGCCGGGACGCGGGCCAGAGCATGAAGATGGCCACCGAGCATCTCACCAAGCTGGGCGTGGGCGAAGAGACCCTCCGCGAATGGCTGCGGCCCGAGTTCCTCGCCGCCGAGCTGGAAAGCTGACACACCGAAGTCACCCCAGCATTACCAGATAGTTACAAATCGCCAGGACGCCTCTGTGGAAAAGCCTGTGGATTGATCCTTTCTGGAAGGGCTAAACCCTGTTCCTCGATGGACTTCGGGGGTGTTTTAATGTCGATTTGCATCTATTCAAATTGAATCAAATCAATTTTTAAATTAAATACGTCTGACGGATCTGCCGGACAATTCCAATCCGGGGTTTTCCACAATTTACGCTTTCTTTCGCATTGACAGGCCGATCGCCCTTGCAGGGCATGGACCGGAGGGCGAAAAGGGTGTTCACCACCCATTCCGTCACACCGGATGCTCAGACCAGGGCCTCGGCCTCGCGGAGCTGGACGCTCACCAGGCGCGAGCAACCGGCCTCTTCCATGGTGACGCCGTAGAGCGTGTCCGCGGCCACCATGGTGGGCTTCTGGTGGGTTATGACGATGAACTGGGTGTCGACCTTCATCTTCTGGACCATGGCGGCGAAGCGGCCCACGTTCGCTTCGTCCAGCGGGGCGTCGACCTCGTCCAGCACGCAGAAGGGGCTGGGCTTGAAGTGGAAGATGGCGAAGAGGAGCGAGATGGCCGTCAGAGCCTTCTCGCCGCCGCTCAGCAGGGTGAGGGCCTTGGCGCTCTTGCCCGGGGGCTGGGCGGTGATCTCGATGCCGCATTCCAGCAGGTTCTTGGGGTCCTCCAGGCTCAGCTGGGCCTGACCGCCGCCGAAGGCCTCCCGGAACACCTCCTGGAACCGCGTGTTCACGAAGTCGAAGGCCTCCCTGAAGCGCTCCTCGCTGGTGGCGTTGATCTCCTGGATGGTGGACTCGAGGTTGCCGATGGCCGCGGTGACGTCGGCCCGCTGTTCGTTCATGAAGGCCAGGCGGGTCTCCGCCTCCTCCAGTTCCTGGATGGCCAGGGGATTCACCCCACCCAGGTCCATGCGCCGGCCCTGGAGCTCGTTGAGGCGGGTCTGGTGGACCAGCCCGCCCTCGGCCCAGGCCTCCCGCTCGGCCTCAGTGATGCCGGCCAGGAAGGCGGGGATCTCCAACCCCAGGGCCAGCTCGACCTCCTTGGCCAGTGCCTCCTGGCTGCCCTGGACCTGCGCGCCATGGATGAGCACCTCCTGGTGCTGGGCCCGGGCGTTCTCCAGGGCCTCCTGAAGCTCGCGGGCCGCCCGCTCCTGCACCCGGAGAGTCTCCTGGTCCAGCTCGAGGTGGGGCTGCGCCTCCTGGGCCAGGGCCTGCACCTCCTCCCGCTCCCTCAGCAGGCCCTGGGATTCCGATTCCAGGCCGGCGAGGCGCTGGACGCAGGCTTCCATGCGGCTGCCCTGCTCGGAGGCCTCCACCTCCAGGCGCTGCCGTTCCGCCTCCAGGTCGAAGCGGCCCCGCTGGGCCAGCTGGAGATGCCGCTCATGGCCGTCCCGCTCCGCCCAGGCCGCGTCACGGGCGCGCGCCACCTCGCCGCGCTGATCCCGGCGCTCATCCAGCCGATGCCGCGCCTCGCGGACCAGTTCCTCGGCCTGGCGGATGGCCTCTTCCAGGGCTGTGTCGTTGGCCTCCTCCGGGTGGGCTTCCAGGTCCCGGAGCTGGCCCTGAAGGCCTTTGATCTCGGCCTCGATCTGTTCCCACAGGGCGTCCGCCCGCTCGCTGGCCGCCCGGATCTCCGAGAGCTGAGTCAGCAGCGAGGTCCGCTGGGCCTTCAGAGTGTCCGCCCGCCGCCGGAGGGCCCGCAGGTCCTCGTCGATCTCGACGGATCGCTCCCGGGCGGCGCGGCTGTCGTCGCCGCCCTTGCCGCGCCGGGTCTCCAGATCCTCGATGCGGTCCAGCAGGGCCTCGCGGGTGGCCTTGGCCTCCTCCTGCTCCGCCCGCAGCTTCAGGGGAGAGGCCGCGGGGGCGGACACGCCGAGCTGCACGGGACCGAAGGGCAGGCGCACGAAGGCGGGCGAGACGAAGGCCAGGTCCGGATGGGCCACCGCCAGGGCGGGCAGGGCCGCGTCCGTGCATCGGAAGGCCCGATCCAGCAAGGCACCGAGCGGGCGGTTCGCGCCCGTCCACGTGAGGTGGTCCCGCAGGGCCTCACAACCCTCCGGGACAGGCGGCAGGTCCCCCTTGTCCTCCAAGGCCAGCAGCAGGTGGCCCGGAGCCTCGGCGGCGCGGCCCGCCAGAGACGCCTCCACGGCCAGGACCTGGAGCCAGCTGCCCAGCAGGCGCTCCAGGTCCGGCCGCAGGGCCTCGTCCACCGTGAGCAGATCCACCAGGGTCTGGGGGCGGACGCCCTGTTCCCGCAGCCAGGCGAGCCCCTTCTGCAATTCCGCCTCGCCGAAGCTCTTGGCCAGCAGGTCGGAGATCTGCCGCAGGCGCCGCTCGGCGGCGTCCAGCTCCGCCTCGGCCCGATGGTGATCCTGGGCCAGGACCCGCTGGGCCTCCTCCAGCTGCTCGGCCCGGCGGCGCTGATCCAGCGAGGCCTCCTCGGCCTGCTCGAGCTGGGACAGCAGCCCCTCCAGCGCCCGCTCCACCTGGCCCGACTCGGCCTCGAGGCTTTCCAGGCGGGGCGCGCGGACGGATTCCTCGTGGTTGAGGGTGTCCAGGCGGCCCTCCAGCTGGGCGATCTGCGTCTGGAGCCCCAGCCGCTCCTTCTGGCGGGCCAGGGCCTCCTTCTGGGAGTCGGCCTTGCGCTCGCGATGGGCATGAAGCTCCGCCTCGGCATGCCGGAGGGCCCCCTGGGCGAGGGCCACGGCCTCCTCGGCCTTGGCCAGCTCCGTCTCCTGAAGGGCGAGGCGCTCGCCGGCCTCCTTCAGCTGGGCTTCCAGCGCGGTGAAGGAATCGCCGGATTCGGCCAACCGCGCCACCAGCATCTGGATGTGCTCTTCCAGGCGGGCCCGCTGGTCCCGCGCCTCGACCCTCCGGTCCTCCTGGAAGCTGCGCTCCTGGTCGGCCAGCTGGAGGCGCTGGTCGAGACCGAGAATGGCGCTCGCCCGCTTGGCCTGGGCCTGCTGCTGCTCGTCCACGGACAAGCGCAGGGCCTCCACTTCGGAGGCCTTCTCGGAGACCTGCGCCGTGAGCTCGGCCACCCGCCGCTCGACCTCGTCAAGGTGGTCCAGGATCCGCTGCTTGGCCTCCTCCAGCTCCACCGCCTTCCCCGCCAGCAGTACCCGCTGCGTGGCCTTGATCTCCGCATCGAGTTCCTTCGCCTTCCGGGCGCGGGCCGCTTGGCGGCGGAGCGAATCCATCTGCTTGGTCAGCTCGTAGAGGATGTCGTCCAGCCGCTGGAGGTTGCCGCGGGTCTCGTCCAGCCGCTTTTCCGCGTCGGCCCGACGCAGCTTGTAGCGCGTGATGCCGGCGGCCTCCTCCAGCAGCAGGCGCCGGTCCTTGGGCTTGCTGCTGAGGATCAGGTCGATCTGGCCCTGCTGGATGAAGCTGTAGGCCCGGGTGCCCATGCCCGTGTCCAGCAGCAGGTCCTGGACGTCCTTGAGCCGCGCCTCCCGGCCGTTGATGCGGTACTCGCTCCCGGTGTCGCGGTAGAGGCGGCGGGAGATCGTCACCTCCCGCGTGGAGCCAGGCAGGGCAGGGTCCGGCATCTCCAGCGCCAGCTTCACCTCCGCCAGGCCCGTGGGCCGGCGCTGGGCCGTGCCCGCGAAGATCACGTCGGCCATCTCCGCGCCGCGCAGCATCGAGGCCCGCTGTTCGCCCAGCACCCAGGCCAGGCTGTCGGAAATGTTCGATTTGCCGCAGCCGTTGGGCCCCACGACCGCAGTCATGCCTCCTGGGAAACTGAGCTTCTGGGCGTCTGCGAAGGACTTGAAGCCATGGAGTTCAAGGGAGATCAGGCGCACGCGGTCAGCGCTCCAGGAGAAGGGGTGGGGAACATCTGCCTCCATCATTCCATATCAGACGTGCTGTCCGTCCCTTGGGAATCCGGAGCAGGCCCGTTAGACTCGATTCCTTCCCCTGTCTTGTCAGGAGCCGTCTGTGCATCCCCTCCGTTTTCTCCTGTGCGACCCGGCCACGGACGCCCGGTCGGGAGCGCCGTGCCCGAAACGCGGGGCCGGAAACGCGGAGGCAAGGCCATGAGATTTCCCTTCCTCCAGGCCCCTGCGGCGACCCTGGTGTGGCTGGAAGCCCATCGGATCCACGCCGGCATCCACCGGCGTGCCCTTTCAGGCCCCCCCACGGAGGATCAACTTGCCCAGGCCCTGTCCTCCCTGCCCCAGGGCCCCACCCGCTGGGTGCTGGACGACCTCTGGACCCCATCCGTCCTGATGAGGGACCTGGCCGAGCTGCCCAAGGGCGCCGAGGCCCAGGAGGCCTTCTTCCGGTGGCGGTTCAACCAGACCCTCGCCCTTGAGGAACCCCACTTCGTCCAAGCTCTGGAGATCGAGCCCGGCATCTGGCTGGCCTCGGGGATCCGCGAGGAATTCCGGGAGACCCTCCTCCAGTTGGGCCTCCGCCTCGACCGGAACCTGCACGGGCTCATGCCCCGCTGGCTGCACCTCTACAACCTTCTGGCCCCGTCGCTGGACCTCCCGGGCATGCTCCTCTCCCTGAGTCCCTCCGGCCAGGGCCGCTACGCCGGCACCCTGGTGGCCTGGGGACGCACCCTCTGCCTGCTCCGCCAGTGGACGGAACCCCTGGATCCCCAAGCCTGGAATGAAGAGCGCATCACCCCCAGTGCCGCCTTCCTCCAGCGGGAGTCCCGGACCCCACAGAGCCTGGCGATCTGGGGCGCTCCGGCGTGGCCTGACACGGGCCTCCCCACGCGCATCCTGGATGACCGGTTCGCCTTGGTGGAGACGCCCTGATGGCCGTTCCCGTCCTCCACCTCAACCTGGCGCCCCGGCCGACCCTGTGGCGGCAGCACCATCGCGTCCTCGGCTGGGCCGCCCTCGGCCTCGGCGGCGCGTTCCTCCTCGGCTCCCTGGGGCTCACCTGGCGGGTCTACCACCAGGCCAGCCGGGCGGGCCGCGACGCCGTGAGCCTGACCGAGGAGACCCGGCGGGCTGCGCGTTCCGAGGCCCAGATCCAGGCAGCCCTCCAGAGCATGGATGCCACCCGCGAGCAGGCCCGGTGGAAGCTGGCCGAGCGCATCCTCCAGGAGCGGAGCCTGCCCTGGTCCCGCGTCACCGCGGAACTCGAGCAGTGCATGGCCCCGGGCATGCGGCTGAAGAGCCTCCAGCGGACCCGGGGCAATGGCCAACAGGTGGTGATGAAGCTCAAGGCCGAGGCCCAGAGCCGCGTGGCGGAGGCCGCTTTCGTGGATGCGCTCAGGACGGCTCCGGTCTTCTCCGAGGTGATCCTGGAGCGCGAATCCGAGCGTCAGGGCGGCGGCTGGGACTTCGAGCTGAGCGTGCCCGCCGCAGCCGTGCCCCCGCCCTTCGAACTGCGCCCCGTGAAGACCGGCCCCGCGCCCACCGCTCCGGCCGCCCCACCCAAACCGGTAGCCGCCACGCCACGCCCAGCGCCCGCGCCTGCGGCCCCGGGGGCCGCACGCCTCACGCCCCCGCCGGCGTCGCCGGCCTCCCCCCTGGCACCGGGTGACAAGGCTGGAGCCCAGACCCGCCCCATGCCGGCGCCGAACGACGATGAAGAATCGCGTCCGCCCCGAGGCTCACGCCTGTCGAGGAGGCCCCCCCGATGAACAGTCCCCTCCGCGCGAGCCGCCTCCGCCTGGGGCTGGGCATCCTGGGACTGGCCCTGGGCCTCGGCGTGGCGATCTTCCTGCTCCCGGACGCTTCCCAGCAGCGGTCCCAGAAGGTCAAGGCCAAGCAGGAGGCCGAGCGCAACCGGAACCAGCAGGTGCAGCAGCTCCAGGAACTCCAGCAATTGGCCGATCGGATCCGCCGGGGGCGGGAGACCCTCGAGAACCTGGAAGCCCGCCTGCCGCGCGGCTCCGCCGGCGAGCTCCAGTGGAACCTCAGCAAGACCCTGCACGAGCTGGCCAAGAAGCATGACCTGCGCCTCCAGATGGTGAAGTACGGCCTGCCCAGCCGGGAGGGGACCCGCGGGTCGGACCTGGAAGCCGTGGACGTGGAATTCGTCGCCGTGGGCATCTACGCCAACCACAAGGCCTTCATGCTCGACCTCGAGGGATCCGGGCTTCCCTTCGCCGTGAGGGATGGCCGCCTGGAGGAAAGCCCCGAAGGTGCCCGCATCGACATCGTGCTGCGGGCGTTCCGCAAGGCCGGCGGCCCGGATCGCGAGGAGGAGGCATGACCACGCCGGCCCGCGCCTTCGACTTCCAGGGCATGATCCAGGAGCTCCGGGCCAACCGCCGGACCCAGGCGGCCCTCGTGGCCTTCGCCCTGGTCCTCACCTACGCCCTCTACACCGTCCTGGCGCCCGAGGCCCCCCGGACGCGGCGCGCGACAGCTTCGGGAACGGGGCCGAACCTGGACCCGCGCCAACTGGCGGGACTTAGGAAACTCCCGGACCTGGCCGCCCTCGACCGGGCGGGAGAGCTTCCTCCTGGGGCCAAGGTGCAGCGGGACCTCTTCTTGTTCGAGGCCCCCCCGCCCCCGCCCAAGCCCGTCAAGCCGC
>NZ_JAKZLA010000005.1 GCF_022808775.1 Geothrix terrae | reverse complement strand
TCGTCATAAAGGTGATACTGAGTCTCAAGAAAACGAGATTCAAGACCTCGTGGTTGAGAAGTGATGCCTGTCACCAGGCTGAAGATAGGCTGCGGGTCCCAGTCTAGCCAAGGCCGGTCAGATCCCGGCCCCGAGCCAGGATGCCAGGCGGATCCAGGGATACGTAGTGATACGATGGTCATCCCCCCTGTGGAGCATCCATGTCGTTCCGTGCCCGACGCCTGACCCTCCCCCTGCTCGTCCTCACCCTGGCCTCCGGGTCGGCGAAGGCCGAGGAGGGCATGTGGACCTTCGACAACCTGCCGACGAAGAAGATCCAGGCGGCCTACGGCTGGGCTCCGGACCAGGCCTGGCTGGACCATGTGCGCCTGTCGGCCCTGCGCTTCCCGGGCGGCTCCGGCTCCTTCGTGAGCGCGGATGGCCTGGTGCTCACCAACCACCACGTGGGCCGGGGCTGGATCCAGCGGGTCAGCGACAAGGACCACGACTACGTGAAGAACGGTTTCGCCGCCCAGGACCGCGACCATGAGATCAAGGTCCCGGGGCTCGAGCTGCTGACGCTCATGGCCATGGACAACATCACCGACCGGCTGGCCAAGGCCGTGAAGCCCGGCACGCCCGAGTCGGAGGCCCACAAGCTCCGCGGGGCGGAGATCGAGCGGATCAAGAAGGAGATGCAGGAGAAGAGCGGCCTCACCTGCGAGCACGTGACCCTCTACCAGGGCGGCGAGCATTGGATCTACAGCTACAAGAAGCACACCGACGTCCGGCTGGTCTTCGCGCCCGAGATGCAGATCGCCTTCTTCGGCGGGGACCACGACAACTTCACCTACCCCCGGCACAACCTCGACTTCTCCATCTTCCGGGTCTACGAGAACGGGAAGCCCTACCACCCGAAGGAGTTCCTGCACTGGACGCGGACGGGCCTGAAGGCGGGCGACCTGACCTTCGTGACCGGCCATCCCGGCCGCACCAGCCGCCAGGACACCCTGGCCCAGATGATCTACTCCCGGGACGTGGCCATTCCCATGCGCCTCAAGGCCATGGAGCGGCGGAAGGAGGCCCTGGTCGAGTACGGGAAGTCCTCGCCGGAGGCCGCCCGCCAGGTCAACACCCAGATCTTCGGCGTCGAGAACGGCCTGAAGGCCGTCAACGGCTACTGGTCCGGCCTCAAGAACCCCGAGGCCATGGCCCGGATCGCCGCGGCCGAGAAGGACCTTCGCGCCAAGGTGGCCGCGGATCCCCGGCTCGCCGCGGAGGTCGGGGACGCCTGGGGACGCATCGAGGCGGCGCTCAAGGCCTCCGAGGGGCTGGCCCGGGAGAACCAGATCGTCGGCACCGCGGATTCCAGCCTCCTGGGCTACGCCCTCGCCCTGGTGCGCATCACCGATGAGGAGCACCTCCCCAGCGACAAGCGCCTGCCCGAATACAGCGACGCGAACCTGAAGGCCGCCAAGGCCCGCCTCTGCGTCCGCGCACCCTTCTACGCCGAGCAGGAGATCTTCCTGTTCACTCAGGGGCTGGAGCACGCCGCGAAAGAGCTCGGCGGCGCCCATCCCTACGTCCAGGCCATGCTGGGCGGCAAGCCGGCGGCGGAGGTCGCCCGGGCGGCCGTGTCCGGTTCCAAGCTCGCGGATCCCGAATTCCGCAAGGTGCTCCTGGCCGGCGGCAAGAAGGCCGTGGCCGAGTGCCAGGACCCCATGATCCTCCTGGCCCGGAAGCTGGATCCCCTGTCCCGCGAGGTGCGCCGGAAGCAGGTGGATCAGGTGCAGAGCGTGCTCACCGAGTGCGGCATGCGCATCGCCAAGGCCCGTTTCGCGGCCTACGGCAAGGGCACCTACCCGGACGCCACCTTCACCCTCCGCCTGACCTACGGGCCCGTCGCGGAGTACCCGGCCAACGGCACGCTCATCCAGCCCTTCACCACCTTCGGCGGCCTCTTCGACCGCTACGACGGATGGGGCGGCAACGCCGCCGCGGCGCATGACGGGGCCTGGACGCTCCCCCAGCGCTGGATCGACAAGCGCGGCGCCCTCGATCCCGCCATGCCCTTCAACTTCGTCCACAAGGTGGACATCATCGGCGGCAACTCCGGCTCGCCCGTGGTGGACCGCAAGGGCGAGCTGGTGGGCCTCATCTTCGACGGCGACATCGACATGCTGCCCGGCAACTACTTCTACGACGACAAGGCCAACCGGGGCGTCTCCGTGGATGCCCGGGGCCTCCTGCACGCCCTCGACAAGGTCTATGGCGCTTCCGGCCTCGTGGCCGAGCTGACCGGCAAGTAGCCCCCACCCTGGAGCCATCATGCGACGCCTTCCGATTCTCGCCCTCGCCCTCGTCTCGACGCTCGCCCTGCCGGTCCTCCGGGCCGAAGAGGGCATGTGGACCTTCGACAACCTGCCCCTGAAGCAGCTCAAGGAGAAGTACGCCTTCGAGCCCGGCCAGGCCTGGATCGACCATGTGCGCCTCTCCACCCTCACCCTGGGCGGCTGCACGGGCTCCTTCGTGAGCGCCGACGGCCTGGTGGTCACGAACCACCACTGCACCCGGGGCTCCCTGGCCCGCCTGTCCACCAAGGACCGCGATCTGGTGAAGAACGGCTTCGTGGCCATGAGCCGCGACCAGGAGATCAAGATCCCCGGCCTCACCTACCGCACCCTCATGGCCATGGAGAACGTGACCGAGCGTGTCGCCAAGGCCGTGAAGCCCGGCCTCACCGAGAAGCAGGCCGCCGAAGTCCGCGCCAGGGAGCTGGACGCCATCAAGGCCGAGCTGGAGAAGAAGACTGGCCTCACCTATGACGTGGTGAACCTCTACCAGGGCGGCGAGACCTGGATGTACGGCTTCAAGGTGTTCAAGGACATCCGCCTGGTGGCCGCGCCCGAGATCGCCGTGGCGGCCTTCGGCGGCGACTACGACAACTTCACCTACCCCCGCCACGACCTGGACTTCTCCATGGTCCGCGTCTACGAGAACGACCAGCCCTACCATCCGGCCCACCACCTCACCTGGAGCACCGAGGGCCTGAAGGCCGGCGACCTCACCTTCGTGGTGGGCCACCCCGGCCGCACCAGCCGCCTGCAGACCTTCGCCCAGATGAAGTACGACCGCGACTTCGGCATCCCCACCTACCTGAAGAACGCGGACCGCACCCGCGCCATCCTCGAGGAGTACGGCAAGCAGGACGCCGAGCACGCCCGCCAGGTCCAGACCCTGATCCTGGGCGTGAACAACGGCGCCAAGGCCAATGAGGGCTCCCTGGCCGGCCTGAAGGATGCGGAGGCCATGAAGCGCCTCGAGGCCGCCGAGAAGGCCCTGAAGGCCGCCGTGGCGAAGGATCCCAAGCTGGCGGCCACCACCGGCCAGAGCTGGGCGCGCGTCGAGCAGGCGATCCAGCTCCAGAAGGGCTACATGAAGGAGGCCCAGGTCGTCGGTGCGGCCCGCTCCGCGACCCTGGGCCAGGCCCAGGCCCTGGTGCGCCTGGCCGCCCAGCAGGAGCTGCCCGTGGAGAAGCGCCTGACGGAGTACCGCTCCGAGGGCGGCCTCAAGGCCCTGAAGACCCGCCTCTCCGGCCCCGCCATGGGCATGATGGGCCAGTCCCCCAGCCCCGAGCTGGAGACCCTCCTCTTCACCCGGAGCCTCGAGGATGCGGCACGGGAGCTGGGCCCGCAGCACCCCTTCGTGGCCGCGATCCTCGGTGGCAAGAAGCCCGAGGACGTCGCCAAGGCCGCCGTGGGGGGCACGAAGCTGAACGATCCCGCCGTGCGCAAGGCTCTGGTTGACGGCGGCCAGAAGGCCGTGGCCGAGAGCACCGATCCCATGATCGTGCTGGCCCGCAAGCTGGAGCCCATCCTGCTGGGCCTCCGCAAGAAGCAGGACGACGTGAAGGCCATCCTGGAAGAGCACGGCGCCCGCATCGCCAAGGCCCGCTTCGCGGTCTACGGCAAGACCCTGCCGCCGGACGCCACGGGCACGCTGCGCATCACCTACGGCGCCGTGGCCACCTATCCCGCCAACGGCACCCTCCAGCAGCCCTTCACCACCTGGGCCGGCCTCTATGACCGCCACTTCGGCTGGGGGGGCAACGACGCGAAGGACTACACCGACTGGCACCTGCCCCAGCGCTGGCTGGACCGCATGGGCAAGCTGGACCTGAAGACGCCCCTCAACTTCTCCCACGCCGTGGACACCACCGGCGGCAACTCCGGCAGCCCCGTGGTGAACCGCAAGGGCGAGCTGGTGGGCCTGCTCTTCGACGGCAACATCGAAGGCAACGCCGGCCGCTACTTCTACGACGAGAAGGTGAACCGCAGCGTCTCCGTGGACGCCCGGGCCATCCTGGAGGCCCTCGTGAAGATCTACGACGCGCCCCACCTCGCCGCCGAGCTGACCGGCAAGTAAGCCCGAACGACTGATGCCAGGGGCCCTTCGGGGCCCCTTTTCGGAGCCCCCATGCGCCTCACCGCCCTCGCCCTCCTGCTTGCCGCCCTGCCCGCGCTGCGCGCGGACGAAGGCATGTGGACCTTCGACAACATTCCCGTGAAGCAGATCAAGGCCAAGTACGGCGTGGATCTGGACGCGGCCTGGCTGAAGAACCTGCAGCTCGCCACGGTGCGCTTCCCCGGCGGCACGGGGGCCTTCGTGAGCCGCGACGGCCTGGTGGTGACCAACCACCACGTGGGCCGGGGCGCCATCGCCCAGGTGTCCACGGCCCAGGCGGACCTGGTGAAGAACGGCTTCACCGCGGCCCGGCGGAGCCAGGAGATCAAGGTGCCGGGCCTGGAGCTGATGATGCTCGTCTCCATGAAGGACGTGACGGCGCGGGTGAACGGCGCCGTGAAGCCCGGCATGTCGGACCAGGAGGCGCTCATGGCCAGGCTCAACGCCCTGGCGGATCTCCGCCGGACCGAGGAGGCAAAGACCGGCCTCACCTGCGAGCCCGTCACCCTCTACCAGGGCGGCGAGTACTGGCTCTACCGCTACAAGAAGTTCAGCGACGTGCGGCTGGTCGCGGCGCCGGAGCTCCAGGTGGCGGCCTTTGGCGGCGACCCCGACAACTACACCTACCCCCGCCACAACCTGGATTTCTCCCTGTTCCGCGTCTACGAGGACGGGAAGCCCTACCGGCCCGAGGCCCTCCTCCCCTTCAGCGCGAAGGGCGTGGCCATGGGCGAGCTGACCTTCATCTCGGGGCATCCGGGCATCACCTACCGCCAGCAGACCCACGCCCAGATGGCCTACGCCCGCGACACCGGCATCCCCTTCCAGCTCCGCACCCTGGAGCGCCAGAAGCAGGCCCTCCAGGCGTATTCGGCCACCTCGCCCGAGGCGCACCGCCTCGCCGCCGAGGCCATCTACGGCATCGAGAACGGCCACAAGCGGCTCAGCGGCCAGCTCCTGGGCCTCGCCAAGCCGGAGAACCTGAAGAAGGTGGCCGATGCCGAGGCCGCCCTGAAGGCCGCCGTGGCCAAGGATCCCGCCCTGCAGGCCCGCGTGGGCGGAAGCTGGGACCGGGTGGCCCAGGCCGTGGAACGGCAGAAGGCGCTGCTGAAGGAGGCCACCTACCTCGATGCCGGCCGCGGCACCCTGGTGGGCCGGGTGGCGACCCTGCGCCACGCCCTCACGCTGGTGCGGCTCGCGGACGAGCTGGCCAAGCCGTCGGCCGAGCGGCTCAGCGAGTTCAGCGAGGGCAACCTCAAGGCCACCCGGGCGCAGCTCCTCTCGCCCCGGCCCGTGCAGAAGCCCATCGACGCCACCCTGCTGGCGGCGGGGCTGCGGGAGGCCCAGGACGAGCTGGGCGCGGAGCATCCCTTCGTGAAGGCCCTGCTGGGCGGTCAGACCCCCGAGGCCGTGGCCCAGGCCGCGGTGGCGGGCACGAAGCTGGACGATCCCGCCGTGCGGAAGGCGCTGGCCGAAGGCGGCAAGACCGCGATCGACGCCAGCACGGATTCCATGATCCTCCTGGCGCGGAAGGTCGATCCCTTCGGCCGCGCCATCCACACGCGGATGGAGGCCGAGGTCACCGGTGTCTTCAACGAGCACGGTGGACGCATCGCCGAGGCCCGCTTCAAGGCCTTCGGCCGGGCCGTCTATCCGGATGCCACCTTCACCCTGCGGCTGGGCTACGGCCCCGTCGCCACCTACGCCAACGGCACGGGCACCCTGGCCCAGCCCTTCACGACGTTCATGGGGATGTACGACCGGCACCTGGGCTGGGGCGGCAACGCCGCGGCGGCGGAGCACGGGGCCTGGACCCTGCCGGAGCGCTGGCTCAAGCGGCAGGCGAAGCTGGACCTGGCCACCCCCTTCAACTTCATCTACGCCTGCGACACCGTGGGCGGCAACAGCGGCAGCCCTGTGGTGAACGCGAAGGGCGAGTTCGTGGGCATCAACTTCGACAGCGTGTTCGAAGGGCAGGGCGGCTACTACGTCTACGACCCCGACACCAAGCGCGCCGTGGCCACCGATGCCCGCGCCATCCTCGAGGCCCTGCGGAAAGTGATGGGCGGCGGGTACCTCGCGGATGAGCTGCTGGGGAGGTAGGACCGTGGATCTGTACCTTTCGTGTTCCCTCACCGGCGGTCGCGGGGACCAGCCCGTGGTGGCGGCCCTGGTGGACCGCATGGAGGCCCTGGGCCACCGCGTGCTGACGGCGCACCTGGCCGCCGAATCGGCCATGGCTTCGGACGGCGGCTTGGCCCCCGAGGCGGTGTTCGCGAGGGACACGGCCTGGCTCCGCGCCAGCGAAGCCGTCGTGGCCGAGGTGAGCACGCCCTCCCACGGCGTGGGCTTCGAGATCGCCTACGCCCTGGAGCGCGGCAAGCCCGTGCTCTGCCTAGCCCGCGAAGGTGTGCGCGTCAGCAAGATGCTCACGGGCATCCGGCAGGACGGCGTGGCCTTCCGGACCTACGGGGCCGTTGATGAGGCCCTGGCGCACCTGGAGGCCTTCCTGGTGCGATCATGATGGCGAGATCCTGAATCCCACGGAGGACGCCATGTCCGAGGCCGGCACCACCCGACGCGATCTGTTCAAGCTGGGGGCCGCCGCCGCGGCGGGCCTTGTCGCCACCCGCCTCGCGGCAGTAGAGGCCGTCGCGGGCGCGGAGCCCGTGATCCACCATCCCACGCCCCACGCGCCCTTCAACCCCGCCACCGCCGAGGCCATGCCCACCCGCAACCTGGGGCGCACGGGGCACAAGGTGGGGATCTTCAGCCTCGGCGGCCAGGCGTCCATCGAGAAGCCCCACAACGAGAAGGTGGCCATCCCCCTCATCGAGCGGGCCCTGGACCTGGGCGTGAACTACTGCGACACCTCCGCCCGCTATGGCGGCGAGGCCCGCTGGAGCGAGCAGTACTTCGGGCAGGTGATGAAGCGGCGGCGGGCTGAGGCCTTCCTCGCCACCAAGACCCACGACCGCACGGCGGACGGCTCGCTGCGGCTGCTGGAGACCTCGCTGAAGCTGCTCCAGACCGATCACGTGGACCTCTGGCAGCTCCACGCCATGAGCACCATGGACGACGTCGAGCGCGTCTGCGCCAAGGGCGGCGCCCTGGAGGCCTTCCAGAAGGCCCGCGACCAGAAGCTGGTGCGCTTCCTGGGCCTCAGCGGCCACACGGACCCGGACGTGCTGGCCGAGGCCATCCGCCGCTTCCCCTTCGACACGGTGCTCATGGCCTTCAACGCCGCCGACACCTGGCACCTGCCCTTCAAGAAGACTCTGCTGCCCCTGGCCGTGGAGAAGGAGATGGGCATCATCGGCATGAAGATCCCCGCCCGCGGCCGCCTCCTGGCCGGCGTCCAGCCGCCCCCGCCCGAGAAGCAGCGCGGCCCCGCGAAATACGACCGCCCCGGCACCCTCACCATCAAAGAGGCCATGCGCTACACCCTGAGCCACCCCGTGA
Source organism: Geothrix terrae (assembly GCF_022808775.1). Lineage (GTDB taxonomy): Bacteria > Acidobacteriota > Holophagae > Holophagales > Holophagaceae > Geothrix > Geothrix terrae. Next base: position 265,061 of record NZ_JAKZLA010000005.1, on the reverse strand, counting down.
GCACCGTCATCATCGGCGTGGACAACGTGGCCCAGCTCGAAGAGAACGTCCGCATCGCGGGGGAGTTCCTGCCACTGAATGCCGGCCAGCTTGAAGCGCTGGAGCAGAAGGTGAAGCCCGTCTATGGGCAGGCGCAGTGGTACAAGCGGGATGCGCCGGCGAATCCTGGGAAATGAAAAAGAAGAAAGTAACCACCGATGAACACAGATGAACACCGATAAAAGTGGGTGGGATTGGGGCATGATGAGTGGTGGACACCCCATTGGTTTTGCTCGAAGATGCTTGCCAAGAACCTCTGACGAACCGGTGGGAATCTCTCAACGTAACGATTCAGTTGGCTCTAAGCTTGACCTTGCTGACTGTTTTGGGGTGACTTCAAATCATGAATCGGCAGGACTTACAACGTCTATCTCGCCTTCGATCGCGCGAGGCGAAAATGTTGCTCGAGCGAGGCAGCTATGCTGGAAGCTACTACCTCATGGGATATGCCGTCGAATGTGCCGTAAAGGCAGCGATAGCCAAACAAACTCGCCGTTACGACTTTCCTAATAAGCGTTTGGCTAATGAAAGCTTCTCCCATGATCTCAAGTCTTTACTTCAAACAGCTGGAATTTGGACCGCTTTCGAGGCCGCAATGAGAGCAAATGAAATGCTCCAATTAAACTGGGCTGTTGCAAAAGACTGGAATGAAAGTTCAAGATATATTCTCTCTATTTCCGAAGGTCAGGCTCGAGACCTTTATTCGGCATGTACATCACGAACCCACGGGTTGCTCAAATGGCTCAAGAATTATTGGTAGGCGAGTACCTTACTTCCGACATGATCAATTCTGGTGCTGCGCTTATCACGGCGCTCGATAGACTAAATCTAATGGTTAAAGGTGCCTTTTGGCTCCTGCTTCCGGATCAGAAAAATTGGCGCCTCGTTATTGCCTCTCCTGAAGTTCGCCTTCATGGTCCCAAGGCTGTGTATCGAAAAATAACAATGGCTATTAAGAAAATTCCTCGAAATATAACGCCAGTTGGAATGAAGGACGTTTCGGTAGTAGAGGATAAAAATCCAATTTTTCTGATGATTCGAACGGTTATTTCTACCGGACCTGGTATTTCAGGTATTCGGTTCAGTCGTAATGTTATAAATGGTCAATTAGTTGAAGATGCATATATATATCGAGCAATTCATTAAATTATTTTAGAGGATGTTTTATGTTTAAAATTATGATTATGATTTATTAATATTGTTCGACTTATGCATTTGTCATACTATCTATCTGGTGCGCCATCGGCCCGTATATTTTATGATTCGCTTATTGTTTTAGTTGATATTTGGCTAATTCTATCGCGATCCTTATGTATGGCCAAGATTGATTAATAATAGAGGTTTTGCTTAATTATTCGACTGTTTTGATTTTTCAGTACTTTTTAGTCAATCTGGATTCAATTGCGCGAACTGACAAGTAAATTGGCACGCTCTTGGTCTCTGTACTGACTAAAGACTGCTTCGGCCCCCCGGCTAGACTTCCCTCGGTGGCTGTTCTTTCGAGGGTCTGATGCGTGAGGAATCGGTGGCTTCACCGGACAGTACGGCGATTCGGGTGGCGTTGTGGCGGGCGCTGCATCTGGAGGTGGATGCGCCGCCGCCGGTGTTCCGGGACGAGGTGGGGCTGCGGCTGGCGGCGCCGGAGGCGGGGTGGCGGGAGCGGCCGGACATGGGGCCGTTCACGCGGCCCTTCCGGGCCTCCATCCTGGCGCGGGCGCGGTTCATCGAGGACTGGGTGGAGGAGCAGGCGGGCCGGGGCGTGGCGCAGTACGTGCTCCTGGGCGCGGGGCTGGACACCTTCGCCCAGCGCCGGGCCGATCTCGCCGCCCGCATGACCGTCTTCGAGGTGGACCAGCCCGGACCCCAGGCCTGGAAGCGCCAGCGGCTGCTGGACCTGGGCTACGGCCTCCCGGCCTGGCTGCGGCTTGTGCCCGTGGACTTCGAGGCCGGTGACGGCGAGTGGGAGCGGCTGGCGGCGGCGGGCTTCGACCCGGCGCGGCCGGCGGTGGTGGCCTCCACGGGCGTGAGCATGTACCTCACCCGGGAGGCGGTGGCGGCCACGCTGGGCTGGGTCGCGGCCCTGGCGCCGGGCTCCACGCTGGTGATGTCCTTCCTGGTGCCCCTCGAGCTGGCCGATCCCGGGGTGCGCCCGGGCATGGCGCGGGCCATGGAGGGCGCGCGGGCCAGCGGCACGCCCTTCCTCAGCTTCTTCGACCCGCCGGAGCTGGTGGCCCTCGCCCGCGAGGCCGGCTTCCACGAGGCGCGGCACGTCTCCTCCGGCACCCTGGCCCAGCGCTACTTCGCAAACCGCACCGACGGCCTCCGCCCCCCCAACCCCGCCGAAGAGCTGCTGGTGGCCACCACCTGAGGATCGAAGGCCCAGGCGACCCATCACCGCCGCGCTTCGCGCCCATCTGCGTCCTTCGCGATCCTTCCGGATCGAGGCCGGCCGGTCACCGGATGCCGGCCCGTACGAATGATCCGACGGCCGGATGAAGGGTGGACACCCCATTGATTCCGTTCGAAGATACTTTCCCATCACCCCTGGCGAACCGGGTGTGAGCCTGCATCCCAGCGGGGCGCCTGATCCAAAGTCCGGCCTTGTCCTAGTTCCCCCACGGAGTCCACGTGTCGAATCTTTCCAAGATCCAGGATTTCTTCACCGCCTACGCAAGCAGGAATGTCCCGGCCGTGAAGGACGCCATGTCCGAAGACATCATCTGGCGCATTCCCGGCCACCACCCCCTCGCAGGCGACAAGCGCGGAATTCCTGAAGTGCTTGCGTTCTTCGACCAGCTTGGCAAAGCCGCCTTCCAAGCCCAGCCCATCGTCGTGGTGGAACAGGGCGATTTCGTCGTGGATCACCACCGCGGATGGAGCACGGCCGGGTCGGGCCTTGACCTGATGTGGTGCCTCGTCTTCCGGTTTGAAGACGGGAAGATCAAAGAGGTCACCAACTTTTGCGAAGATCAGCACAAAGCGGATCTCTTTTTCCATGAGATCTACAAGCTCAAGCCGATTCCGGAGCGCCTGGCCTGACGTGATCGACGACCACTCCCGCCTTCATTCCCACTCGGCCCAACCTCACGCCCAGCCCGCACCCCACCGGCATGGCCTTCCGTTCTCTCTTGCCTTCCCGCTTCCTTGGCTCCGCTCGCCATCCCGGCGCAGGCGGGGCCGGTTGGCTTCATTCGCTTGGCAGCACGACAACTTGAGGGGTGATCCATGGTGACCAAGGGTGGCAAGTCCAAGGCTCCGTCGGGCCCGTCTTCCCGGGTCGGTGAGGCCATCCGGTCCATCGGAGGCTGGCGCGCCGACACGCTGGCCGAGGTCCGCCGCCTCATCCATGAGGCCGTCCCCGCCATCGAAGAGGATTGCAAGTGGGTCAAGCCCACCAATCCCCTGGGCGTGCCCACCTGGTCCTGCGGCGGGATCATCTGCACGGGTGAGGCCTACAAGCAGGTCGTGAAACTGACCTTTGCGCGAGGTGCATCCCTGAATGACCCCGATGGCCTTTTCAACGCCAGCCTGGGGGGAGGCACCCGCAGGGCCATCGACCTTCGGGAGGGGGAGACCCTTGATGCCAGGGCCTTCAAGGCCCTGCTCCAGGCCGCCGTGTTGGCAAATCAACGGTTGTGTGCCGAATAGGCGCTGTCATGGATCACCTCCACCCGATGCCGCTCAAGGACACCGTCCCACCCCCGCGTCGACGGCTCGTGCTCGTCTCCGGCGCGCCGGGTGCCGGCAAGACGACCCTCGCCGTGCCGCTCGCGGCAGCCCTGGGCTGGCCGCTCTTCTCGAAGGACTTCCTCAAGGAGACGCTGGTGGAGGCGCTGGAGGGCCCGAGCCAGGAGCTTGCCTATTCCCGCCAGCTGGGTGGGGCGGCGATGGAGCTGCTCTGGAAGCTCGCCGAGTTCGCGCCAGCCGCGGTGCTCGAGGCCAACTTCCGGCCCCACAGCTCCCATGAGAGGGAGCGGCTCTGTGCCCTCACGGCAGAGGTCGTCGAGGTGTTCTGCGACTGCGGAGCCGCGGAGTCGGCGCGCCGATTCGCCCTTCGCGCGGCCGCCGGTGCGCACGCGGCGCATCCGCTCCGCGAGCTGTCGCCGGACCTGCTCAAGGAATACGACGGCCCGGTCGGAGCGGGCGTGGTGATCCGCGTCGACACCTCGATGCCGGTGGACATCGCCTCGCTGGCCAGCCAGGTGAAGGCGGCCTTCGCTTCAGCCGGGGACCCTCCCTCCAGCGACGCCCACTGACCGCTCGCTTGACCCGGACTCCGCCTGCACGGCCTCTCGTTCTCTCTCATCCTCCCGCTTCCTCGGCTCTGCTTGTCGCCTCGGTGCAGGGGCGTCCAGCGGTCGCCTCATTCTTGGCATGAATCGGGCTAACGGCCATCACCCAGGAGGACCCATGCGAGCCCTGTCACTTCCTTCGATGCTTCTGATCCTGGTGTCTGTCGGCTGTACCCCGCCTTACCTAATTCCTTACAATCCATCAGATCCAATCGCCGTTCAGAGCATGGCCCGCGAGGAGATCAGAACCCTCCCCTTATCACCGGATGTGGCATTTGGCAGCCTGACTGAGGCGCTTCTCAACATGAAATGCCGGATCACGGCCTCTGATTCGGCCAATGGATTGTTGTCCTTCGAGCAGAAAACAACCTACCGGTTCCAGGGCAATCCCTGGATCTCGACCAAAGAAGGCACGCTGCACATCACGAAGCAGGGGACCTCGGTCCAGGTTCACCTGTTTCTCAGGGGGCACCCCACGACGGCCCGGGACTCGCAGCTCGCCCCAGAAGAGTACCGCCGCTTTCTTGACGAGCTCCAGGCCGCGTTGAAGTAGCTCTTCCGCTTCCGCAGTTCCGCTCCTCTTCCCGATGCAGCCGTGGCCGGCCAGCCACCCTCGTCAGGCTTTCCCAAGTCCAACCTTCCTCGTGCCAGAACCTTTACCCGATCCCGAAAGGGGGCTCCATGAGGGCACTCAACATCCTCACGTATGTCATGTTCGGCCTTCTCTTTTTCCAGGGCCCAGGCACATGGGCTCAAAAGAGTCCCCAGCCGCATACCTTGACCCTCCAGGGGGCGTACGACACCACCTTCTCAAAGCTGCTGGTGGCCCTTGTCAACAACGACTCCATCATCCTCACCGCGAACCAGCAGGTCGGTGTCATCAGCTTCCGGAATCAATCTGAAGATGCTCCAAACAACGCACGGAAACATGTGAACGTTCTCGAAGGAACCATTCTGGTCAAAGCGCAAACCCCGCACTCCACGGTCCTCCAAGTCAAGCTGACCCTTGCCTGGCAGGAAAGTTATGTGACTCAAGGAACCTACCGCACGGGGGTTCAAAAAGAGGCCGATGACGGCTGGTACAAGGGCTTTCTTGACATGCTCTCGAACTCGCTTGCGCACCCGAATGAGTGATTTTCGGGCCTGACCTTACGCTCCATCCAGACCCCGCCTGTACGGCCTTCCGCGCGCTCCCATCTTCCCGCTTCCTCAGATCCGCTCGTCGCCTCGGTGCGTTCAGGGCCGGTCAGCCGCTCTCATGAAGCCTTCGACATGGATTTTCTTCACTCACCCGGGGGAAGCGCATGCCTCTGAACGCAAGCAACATCCTGCTTTTCATCGCAGGACTATTGGCGCTAGCCAAGGTGCTGTCCACCCTCTGGCTGGTCCGCCAGGAGGAGGCCGAACGCGTGCTCGGTTCTCCGTCGGGGCGGTGGATCTACTACACCGGCAAGGTCACGCCTGCGTTGTTCCTTGTGACGCTGGCGGTTCGTTCCTGGCTTGGAGGGGATCCCTCCGGAGCCAGGAACTACCTCTTTCTCCTCGTTGGTGTCGGGGTTGTCGCGATCTACGTGACACGGCTGCGAAAAGCGGGAAAGTGGTTCGGATTCGCCCATCAGCTCAAGCGCAAGGCCAAGACCCCCGCTCAACCCTGATCACCTGTCCTCAAGGGTCATCCGGGCCCTTCAGCGCTGAGACCGCGTCGACCCCGAACCTACTCCGCCCGCAGGGCCTCGATGGGATCCAGCCCGGCGGCCTTCCTCGCGGGCAGCACGCCCGCGGCGGCGCCCACGGCGAGGGTCATGAGGAGGGCCGCGGCCACGGCTTCCGGCGGCGTCGCCAGGGGCAGGCCGGGCACGATCGTCCGGAGGACCGCCTGCACCAGCACGCCGAAGGCCAGTCCGCCCACGCCTCCGCCCACCGCCAGCAGCACCGCCTCGAGGAAGAAGAGGGCCTGCACCGTGGCGCCGTCCACGCCCAGGGCCCGGAGGAGGCCGATCTCGGCGGTGCGCTCGTGCACGGAGATCCACATCACCGTCAGGATCCCCATGGCGCCCACCACGAGGGAGATGGCGGCGATGGCGGTGACGGCCAGGGTCACGATGCCGATCACGCGCCCGAAGACATCCAGCATCTCGGTCTGCGTGGTGAGGGTGAAGTCCTCCTCGCCGCGGTGCCGGGCCATGAGGGTGGCCTTGATCTGGCCCGTCAGGGCGGGGATGCCCTCGCTGGTGGAGGCCAGCAGGTCGATCTCCTGCAGCTCCGCCAGGTTGAACAGGCCCATGGCCGTGCCCACGGGGATGTAGGCGGTGTCGTCCAGGTCGAAGCCCAGCAGCTGGCCCTTGGGCTCCATGACGCCGATGACGACGAGGCTCTCGGAGCCGATGCGGATCCGCTGGCCCAGGGGCGAGGCGGTCCCGAAGATCTCCCGGGCCAGCTTGGGCCCCAGCACCGCCAGCGAGGCCCGGCGGCCGGGGTCCAGGGGCGGGAGGAAGCTGCCCTGGGCCGTGCCCACGCCCCAGGCGCGGGGCAGCTCGTGGTTGACGCCGTAGATGTAGACGCTGCGGCCCCGCCCGCCGAACTCCACCCGCCCCTGGCCCATGGCGACTGGGATCACTGCCTCCACGCCCGGCAGGCGGCGGAGGGCCTCCGCATCCTCCGGCGTGAGCAGGTGCGTGGTGCCGCCGAACACGCCGGGCAGGCCCATGGTCTTCACCTTGCCGGGATTGATGGCCAGCAGGTTGGTGCCGAACTGGCTGAACTGGGACACGATGTACTGCCGCGTGCCCTCCCCCAGCGAAGTGAGCAGCACCACCGCGGCCACGCCGATGCCCACGCCCAGCACCGAGAGGGCGGAGCGCAGCCGGTGGCCGGCCACGGCCCCGAGGGCGAAGCGGAGGAGCTCGGCGGAGGGCAGCAGGAGCATCCTCACCTCCGCGCCAGGGCCGCGATGGGGTCGAGCTGCGTGGCCCGCCGGGCCGGCCACACGCCGAAGCCCACGCCCACCAGGAAGGAGAGGGTCACGGCCGCGCCCACGGCCCAGAGGGGGATGGCCACGGGGAAGTCCGGGTAGGCGAGCGCCAGGAGGCCCACGCCGGCGCCGCCCGCCGCCAGCCCCGCCGCGCCACCCAGGGCCGCCAGGATCACCGCCTCGGCCAGGAAGGCCAGGAGGATGCGCGGGGCCGGGGCGCCCAGGGCCTTGAGCAGGCCGATCTCCGCGCGCCGCTCGGTGACGGATACGAGCATGACATTCATGATCCCCACGCCCGCCACCACCAGGGAGACCGAGGCGATGCCCGCCAGCGAGAGGGTGAGGACCCGGAGGATGGCGGAGAAGGAGGCGAGCATGGCGTCCTGGGTGTAGACGGTCACGTCCTCGGCCCGGTGGCGGTTCTTCAGCAGGGTGAGGACCTCGGCCTTGGCCTGGTCCATCTCGGCGAAGATCCGCACCTCGGCCACGATGCGGAAGAGGCTGGTGCGGTTGAACAGCCGCATGGCGGTGCGCACCGGAATGAAGGCCGCCTCGTCCAGGTCGAAGCCGAGCATGGACAGGCCGCGGGGCGCGAGGACGCCCACCACGCGGAAGCGGTCCGGGCCCACGCGGACCACCTGGCCCAGGGGGTTCTCCCCGCGGAACAGCTCCTGGGCCACCTTCGTGCCGAGGACGATCTCCGTCCCCGAGCGCTCGGGATCGCCGGAGGGCAGGAAGGAGCCGGCGGCCAGGCGGAGGCGGCGGATCTCCTGGTAGTCGGCGGTGGTGCCTAGGATGGGGGCCGAGCGGCCCAGGTCGCGGAAGCGCAGCGTCTCGGTGGCCACGGCGATGGGCGCGGCGCAGCGCAGGCGGCCCAGCCGGGCGAGGGCGGCGTGATCCTCCAGGGTGAGGTCGTGGGTGACGCCGCCGAAGGGCACGCCCCCGGTGGTCTCCACCTTGCCCGGCAGGATGATGACCAGGTTGGACCCGAGGGTGGCGAACTCGTCCACGATGTAGCGCCGGGCGCCTTCCCCCAGGGCCGTGAGCGCGAGGACCGCCGTGATCCCGATGGCCACGCCCGCCACCGAGAGCGCGGTGCGCAGCCGGTGGCCCCGGAGGGCGCCCACGGCGAAGCCGAGCAGGTCGAGGAAGGCCATCTAGGCCTCCCCGGCGGGCGCGTCCGCCAGCACCCCGTCCGCCAGGTGCACCACCCGCTTCGCCCGGGCGGCGAGCAGGGGGTCGTGGGTCACCACCACCAGGGTGAGCCCCTGCCGGTTCATGGCCTCCAGCACACCCATCACGTCCTGGGCCGAGGCGCGGTCCAGGTTGCCCGTGGGCTCGTCGGCCAGCACCACGGCGGGGTTCATGACCACGGCCCGGGCGATGGCGACCCGCTGGCGCTCCCCGCCCGAGAGCTGGTCCGGCCGGTGCCCGGCCCGCGGGAGGAGGCCCACGGAGGCGAGGGCCTGGGCCGCCCGCGCCTTCCGCTCCTCGCGGGGGACGCCGCCGAACAGCATGGGCAGCTCCACGTTCCCCTGGGCGGTGAGCCGGGGCAGAAGGTGGAAGAACTGGAAGACGAAGCCGATCCGCGTCCGGCGCAGCAGCGATCGCTCGGCTTCCGGCAGCGCCACCACGTCCCGGCCCTCGAAACAGTAGCGGCCCTGGCTGGGGCGGTCCAGGCAGCCCAGGATGTGCAGCAGCGTGGACTTGCCGGATCCCGACGGGCCGATGAGCGCCACGTGCTCGCCGGGGGCGATGGTGAGGCTGACGTCCCGCAGGGCATGGACCACGCCCTCCCCCACCGGGTAGGTGCGCCACACGCCCTGCAGCTCGATCATGGCCCCTCCCGGCGCTGATCCTGATCCTGGGCCTGGGCATGGGCACGGGCTCCGGCGCGGATGGCGGTGGAATCCCGCACCGTGACCACTTGATCCCCCGCCGCGAGGCCCGAGAGGACCTCCGTGAACTGCCAGTTGCGCAGGCCGGTCTTCACCGTGCGCTCCGCCAGGCGACCGCCCTCGAGCACCAGCACCTTCCCGCCTTCGGCGATGGCCGCGGTGGGGATGCGGAGCACGCCATCCCGGCGGGCCACGATCACCTCCACATCGCTGGAGGTGCCGGGCAGGAAGCCCTGGGCGGACCAGGGATCCAGGGGCGACACCTCGACCTCCACCGTGCGGTTCTGCTCCTGGACATCCAGGACGTACGGGGCCACGCGGTCGAGGCGGCCCGCCAGCTTCTGGCCGGGGTGGGAGTCCACGGCGATCCGCACCGGCATCCCGGCCTTCACCCGCTGGGAGTCCACCTCGTCGATGGGTGCGCTGACGTAGAGCGTGGCTGGGTCGAAGAGGTCCAGCACCGCCGGGATGGGGATGCCCGTGGGCGAGGGCGTGATCCACTCGCCCACCTCGCCGGAGCACTCCGCCACGATGCCCGCGAAGGGCGCGCGCAGCTGGGTGAGGGCGAGCTGGGCCCGGGCGAGCCGCACCTGGCTGCGGGCCTCCTCCAGGGCGGCGCGCAGGGCCTGGCAGGTGGCGATGGCGCGGTCGCGGGCGCTCTGGAGGGCGTCCAGGGCCTGGGGACTGAGGACACCGTCCCGGCTCAGGGCCAGGCCCCGGGCCAGCTCCTTCTCCGCCAGGTCCGCGGCGAGGCAGGCTTCCCGCGTGCGCGCCTCCGCGGTGCGCACCTGGTCCTCCGCCAGGTTCAGCGCGGCCCGCTGCACCGAGTCCTCGATCTGGAGGAGCAGCTCCCCGGCGGCCACCCGGCTGCCCTTGCGGTGGGGCAGGGCGGTCACCACGCCAGGGATCTGCGGCGAGAGCTTGGCCCGGCGGTGGGCCTTCACGGTGCCGGCCCGGGTGTTGGCGACGATCTCCTCCACCGGCCCCGCCTCGGCGCGGGCGACCTTCACCTCCAGGCTCGGCTTCCGGAGGAGCCACGCCACGAGAAGGACCGCCCCGGCCCCGATCGCGAGGAGGACGGCGGCCCAGCGCGGCACCTTTCGCATACGCACCCATTCTAGGTTCCGCGCGCGGCCCAGGTAGGGGCGATCAAAGGCCCTCGAGGGCGGTGGACCCCGGGTTCACGCCTCCAGGCGCCGGTAGACCTCCGGCCGGCGGTCCTTGAGCGCGGGGAACCGCGCGCGCCAGGCCCGCAGCGCCGAAAGGTCGAGGTCGCCTACCACCAGTCCTTCGGCGGCGTCGCCCTTGGCGATGACCTCGCCGAAGGCGTCGTGGAGCGCCGAGGCGCCGGGGTAGTCGAGGCCGGCTCCGTCGCGGCCCACGCGGTTGGCGCCGCAGATGGCCATCTGGTTCTCGATGGCGCGGGCGGCGAGCAGCGTGGACCAGGCGGCGATGCGGCGCACGGGCCAATTGGCGGGGATGAAGACCACTTCGGCGCCCTTGGCGGCCAGGGCGCGGAAGGGTTCGGGGAAGCGCAGGTCGTAGCAGATCTGCAGGCCGCAGGGGATGCCATCCACCTCGAACCGGGGGCAGTCCTCGCCGCCGCTGTAGTGCTCGTGTTCCTCACCGTAGGAGAAGGGGTGGATCTTGCGGTAGGCCGCGACGAGGGACCCGTCCGGCGCGGTGGCGAAGGCCGCGTTGCGGGGGTGGGGCGTGTGGGCCTCCACTGCGGAACCCACCAGGTAGAGGCCGAATTCGCGCGACAGCGCCGCCACGGCCTCGGTGGTGGGCCCGGGAAGGGCCTCGGCGAAGGGCTCCGGCGCCATGGTGAAGCCCAGGGTGAACAGCTCCGGGAACACCGCCACCCGCGCGCCCGCACGGGCCGCCTGCTCCACGAAGCCCCGGGCCCGGGCCAGGTTCGCGGCCGGGTCCTGCCAGACCGTGTCCTGCTGGACGAGGGCGACGCGGAGGGAGGCGGGGCGCATGGCCTGATCCTACCCGATCGCCGGCGCCGCTCCGCGCCCGGGGGCGATACGCTGGAACCGGAGCCGATCGGGCTCCCGGATGGATGGGCGCGTGGAACAGGTCTGGAAAACCCCTCCCTCGGTCGAACGGCTGACGGCCATGTGCGCGGACACGGCGGTGTCGCACCTCGGCATCGAGTTCCTGGAAGTCGGGGATGACTTCATCCGCGCCCGGGTGCCGGTGAATGCCACCACCCGTCAGCCCATGGGCCTGCTGCACGGGGGCGTCTCCGTGGTTCTCGCCGAGACCATCGGCTCTTGCGGCGCGGCCTTCGCCGTGCCGCCCGGCCACCAGGTGGTGGGCCTGGAGATCAACGCCAACCATCTCCGCAGCCTGACCTCCGGGTGGGTCATCGGGACCGGCCGGCCGCTGCACCTCGGCCGCTCGACTCAGGTGTGGCAGATCGAGCTGGCTGACGAGGCGGGCCGGCCCACCTGCATCTCGCGGCTCACCATCGCGGTGCTCCCGCCCCGCTGAGCCAGGTGGCGATCAGCGGAAGCGGGCCGGATCCAGGGGGCCGCCCCCGCTGCGGTCCATGAACCGCTGGGCCGCCAGGGCGCCCACGGCGAGGCCGCTGGTCATGCCGTGGCCGCCGAGGCCGGCGGACCAGAACAGGCTCGGATTCCAGGGATCCCAGCCGATGACGAAGCGCCGGTCCGGCGCGAAGGTGCGCAGGCCCGTCCAGTAGCGGGTGACGGGCCGATCCGCCAGGTCCGGCGCCAGCTCGCGCAGGCTGGCGTAGAGATCCTCCAGCACGGCTGGGTCCGTGTCCGGCTGGCGTCCGCGCGGCGGCAGGGGCACGGCCACCTCTTCGCAGGGGCACATGAGGACGCCGCCGCTCTCGGGCCGCAGGTAGAAGGGGCGGTCCACCCACCAGGCCCAGGGTTCCCGCTGGGGATGGGCGGCACCGCTCCACACCAGGGAGCGGCGCAGGGGTGTGAAGGCGATCTGTGAGCCCGCCTGGCGGCCCAGCTCACCGGCCCAGGCGCCGGCGGCGATGGCCAGCGTCTTCGCGTGAAGCGGCCCGCGGTCCGTGTCCAGGTCGAAGCCGTCCTCCGTGCTCCGGATGCCGGCCACCGCGCAGCTGAAGCGCAGGTCCACGCCGCCGGCCCGGGCGCCCTCGGCGCAGGTCTGCAGCAGGCCCGCGGCGTCGATGACCCCGTCGCCGGGGATGGCCAGGTGCTCGGCGGCCCGGAGGCCGGGCAGGGGGATGCCCGGGCCGCGGTGGACCTCCACGCCATGACGGGCGGCCTCGGCCTCGAAGGCATCCAGGGGGCCGCGCGTCACGCTCACCAGGAGTCCGCCGCCGACGGTCATCAGGCCCGCCTCCGCCAGGCGCCGGCGTCCTTCCACGGTGAGGGCCGTGTGCTCGTCGCGGCCCGTCAGGGACCGGGCCACGGCGGCGTTGTGGCCGCTGGCGTAGGTTCCGGGCTGGTCCTCCCGATCCAGGAGGACGATGCCCCGCTGGCCGGCCCGGGCCAGGTGGAAGGCCAGGCTCAGGCCGGCGATGCCGCCGCCGATGATCGCCACGTCCGCGGTTTCAATCGTGCCCATTCGTCCATCGTAGCGCCGATGCGCGCCGGATCTCGGTTTGGCGATCCGGCGGAGCCCCGCCGCTGTGACCAGCGTCAACCTTTTCATGTTGCCACACGGGTGGAGGGCCTATGATGGGATCCATCCGGAGGTTTCTCCGTGCGGACGATCCTGCGCGCCATCCTGGCCGTCGCGCTGCTCCTGGGCGGCGTGGGCGGAGACTGGGTGCTGGCGGGCGACCGGACGGCGGCCCAGCCCCATGAGTGCTGCTGCGGAATGATGCCCGGCGGCATGGACGACTCCTGCCCCTGCCCAAAGCCCGAGGGAAACCGCACACCTCAGCGCGGCGCCTGCGCCGAGCGCCAGGTGGTCGTCGCCCCGGCGGCCCGCCGGGCCGAGCAGGGCGCCCGCCGGACCGAGCCCCGGCCCGAGCCGGCCGGCTGGGCCCGGGCGGCCTCTGAAGCCGGCACCATCGTTCGTTCCGTCTCTGCCGACGGCGGCCGCGACCCGGACCTGGGGCGGCACCTGGCGCGGTTGAACACGTTCCGGATCTGATCCGGGATTGAGTGAAGCTCTGCCTGCCCGTGGGCAGGCCGTTCCTCTTTCCCGTTTCCGGAGATCCCCATGCGCACACTGCTGCGCCTGGCCCCGGCCCTGGTGCTCGCCGCGCCGGCCCTGGCCCAGGTTCCCATCCACCATCCATCCACCTCCACGCCGACCGCGGAAGCCGACCCGGTCCTGGCGGGCCTCCTGGCCGAGGCCTTCGGGAAGCATCCAGACGTCCAGAGGGCCGAGGCCACCGTGCGCATGGACCAGGAGCGCATCCCCCAGGCGGGCGTGCTGCCGGATCCCACCCTGTCCCTGGGCCTCCAGAACGACGGCTTCAACGGCCTCCAGATCGGGAAGATGGAGACCAGCTTCTACAGCGTGGCCTTCACCCAGCCCTTCCCCTGGCCGGGCAAGCGCGGTTTGCGGAAGGAGGTCGCCGCCGCCGGCGTCGGCGTGTCGGAGGCCACCCGCAGCCGCGTGCAGATGAGCCTGGAGGCCGATGTGCGGCGCGGCTACGCGGCCCTGCTGCTGGTGCGCGGCCAGAAGGAGCTGCTGGTCCAGCAGTCCGTCTTCCTGGAGCAGGCCGAGCGCTTGGCCCTCACCCGCTACGAGGTGGGGCAGGGCAGCCAGGGCGACCTGCTGCGCGCCCAGCTCGAACTCACGCGCCTCAAGCAGGCGACGTGGGCTCTGGAGGCGGAGGAGCGCGCCACCCTCGCCGGCCTGAACCGTCTGCGCCAGCACGACCCCGCGGATCCCATCCCCACCACGGCGGCGCTGGCGGACCTGCCGGAGCCCGCCCCCCTCACGCCGGAGCAGGTCGAGGCCCGCAGCCCCGAGCTGGCGGGCGCCCGGGCCAGCGTCCGGCAGACCGAGAAGCTGCTGGAGCTGGCCAAGCTGGATCGCCGCCCGGATTTCGCCGTCACCGCGGGCATCATGCCCCGGGGCAGCCTGGACCCCATGTGGCAGGTGGGCGTGAGCATCTCCCTCCCCATCTACGGCCGCCACAAGCAGCAGCGGGCCGTGGCGGAACATGAGCACCACCGCCTCGGCCAGGGCGCCGAGGTGGAATCCGTGCGCACCCTCCTGCGCCAGCGGACCGAAGAACGGGCCATCCAGATCGAGACCCTGCGCCGCACCCGAGACCTTTACCGCGAGGGCCTCCTGGTGCAGAGCGAGGCCACCTTCAAGGCGGCCCTCGCCCAGTACGAGGCCGGCCGCGCGCCCTTCCTCGGAGCCCTCGAAGCCCTCAACGGCTGGGTGGGCGATCAGGGCGCCTACCTGCAGACCCTGGCCCAGCTCCAGGCCCAGCACATCGCCCTGGGCGAAGCGGCCCTCGGCGCCACGCCGTCCATCACTGGCGGCGCGTTGGCCTCGGCCAGCCTGTCCGCCGGAGCCGCCGCGCCCACTGCCTCGAAAGCCTCCGCCAAAGCCCCGGGCCAGGCCCAGGACAGCGGCCCCGCCATGTCGAAGATGTAGGAGATCCCCCCATGACCACCGAACGACCTGATTTCGATTCCCCGGCGCCGGCCCGCGCCCCGCGTCTCCGCACCCTCGGCCTGGTGGCCCTGGGCCTCGTCGCCGGCATCGGCGGCACGTTGATGCTGCGGCCCACCCCGAAGCACGACCACGAGCACGAGGCCGCCAGCGCGACGGCGCCCAAGAAGCAGATGTACCAGTGCCCCATGCACCCCCAGATCATCCAGGACCACGCGGGCAACTGCCCCATTTGCGGCATGGACCTGGTGCCCATGGAAGGCGAGGCCCCCAAGGACAGGGGCAAGATCGTCTACTACCGCTCGCCCATGAATCCGAGCCAGACCTCCCCGGTGCCCACGAAAGACGAGATGGGGATGGACTATGTCCCCGTCTACGAAGGCGATCTGAAGGGCGAAGGCGCGGGGATCGAGTCCCACGCCACGGTGAAGATCGACCACGAGCGCCAGCAGCTCATCGGCCTCCGCACCGAGAAGGTGGTGGAGGGGACCGTCAGCGGCGAGCTGCGGGCCCTGGGCCGCGTGGTTATCGACGAGACCCGCGTCCGCAAGGTGAACGTGAAGGTGGAGGGCTTCGTGGAGAGGCTCTTCGTGGACTTCGTCGGCAAGCCCGTGGCCAAGGGCCAGCCCCTGTTCAGCCTCTATGCCCCCGAGTTCGTCAGCGCCCAGCGGGAGTACCTGCTGGCCCTGAAGACCCAGAAGGCCCTGTCCGGTGGTTCGCTGCAGGCCAGTGGCGGCGACCTGCTGGAGTCCGCCAGGCGGCGCCTCCTGCTCTGGGACGTGCCCGCCGAGGCCATCGACCGCCTGGAGAAGACGGGCGAAGTCCAGCGGGCCCTGACGCTGCGCAGCCCCATCTCCGGCATCGTGACCGCGAAGAACGTGGTGGAGGGCGCGCGGCTCACGCCGGCGGACATCCCCTTCGAGATCACGGACCTGAGCCGCGTCTGGGTGCAGGTGGACGTCTACGAGGCCGAGCTGGGCCGCGTGAAGGTGGGCCTTCCCGCCGAGCTCACCGTCCAGGCCGCCCCGGGCAAGACCCTCAAGGGGCGCATCGCCTTCGTGGATCCCGTCATGGATCCCAAGACCCGCACCGCCCGGGCCCGCCTGGAGTTCCCCAACCCCGGCGGCCTCCTCAAGCCGGAGATGTTCGGCGACGTGGTGATCCACGGCCCGGGCCGCAAGGGCCTGCTCATCCCCCTGGATGCGGTGCTGGACGCGGGCACCACTAAGGTGGCGTTCGTGTCGCTGGGGGACGGCAAGTTCGAGCCCCGCGAAGTCACCACCGGCGCCACGGTGGGGGAGCAGGTGGAGATCCGCTCCGGCCTGGCGGCCGGGGACGAGGTCGTCGTCCGCGCCAACTTCCTGGTGGATTCCGAATCCCGCCTCAAGGCCGCCCTGGCCCACATGAGCCAGAAGAACGCCCAACCCGGGGCCCCCGCGGGCGCCTCCCAGCCGGCCCCGTCCGGCCACCAGCACTGAGGGGGCCGAGATGAGCGGAACCACGGCCTACGATCCCGAACACCCGACCTTCCTCCAGCGGATCATCCGCTTCTCGGCGGAGAACCGCTGGCTGGTCATCGCCGCCTCGGCGGTGCTGCTGGCCATGTCCTTCTGGACCATGCGGAACATCCCCCTGGACGCGCTGCCGGACCTCAGCGACACCCAGGTCATCGTCTACAGCAAGTGGGACCGGAGCCCCGACATCGTCGAGGACCAGGTCACCTACCCCATCGTCACCAGCCTGCTGGGGGCCCCGAAGGTGAAGGCCGTGCGAGGCCTCTCGGACTTCGGGTTCTCCTATGTCTACGTGATCTTCGAGGACGGCACGGACATCTACTGGGCCCGCAGCCGGGTGATGGAGTACCTCTCCAAGATCACCGCCAACCTGCCGCCGGGGGTGCAGACCTCCCTCGGCCCCGACGCCACCTCCGTGGGCTGGGTCTACCAGTACGCCCTGGTGGACCGCAGCGGGAAGCACAGCTCGGACGAGCTGCGCTCCCTCCAGGACTGGTTCCTCCGCTACGGCCTCCAGAGCACGCCCGGCGTGGCCGAGGTGGCCACCGTGGGCGGCCAGGCCCGGCAGTTTCAGGTGCAGGTCGATCCCAACAAGCTGGCGGCCTACCGCATCCCCATCGAGTCCGTCATCGGGGCGGTGAAGGGGGCCAACGCGGAAGTGGGCGGGCGCCTCGTCGAATACAGCGGCCGCGAGTACATGGTCCGGGGCCGGGGCTACGTGAAGGCCACGAAGGACCTGGAGTCGGCGGTGCTCAAGGCCGAGAACGGCACCCCCGTGCGCCTGGGCGACGTGGCCACCGTGACCCTGGGGCCCGAGATGCGTCGGGGCCTCGCGGACCTGGACGGCCAGGGCGACGTGGTGGGCGGCATCGTGGTCATGCGCCAGGGCGAGAACGCCCTCAACGTCATCGAGCGCGTGAAGGCCCGGATCGTCGAGCTGAAGCAGGGCCTGCCCGAAGGCGTGGACGTGATCACGGTCTACGACCGCTCTGAGCTGATCCACAACGCCATCAAGACTGTGAAGCACAAGCTCATCGAGGAGATGATCGTCGTCTCCATCATCATCCTCATCTTCCTGTGGCACGTGCCCTCGGCCATCGTGCCCATCATCACCATCCCCGTGAGCGTGGCGCTGGCCTTCATCCCGATGTACGGCATCGGGCAGAACGCCAACCTCATGAGCCTGGCCGGCATCGCCATCTCCATCGGCGTGCTGGTGGACGGCGCCATCGTGGAGGTGGAGAATGCCTACAAGAAGATCGAGAAGTGGATCGAGGCCGGAAAACCCGGCAGCTTCCACCACGTGCGGTTGGAGGCCCTGATGGAGGTGGGCCCCTCCGTCTTCTTCTCCCTGCTGGTGGTGGCGGTGAGCTTCATGCCCATCTTCACCCTGCTGGACCAGGAGGGCCGCCTCTTCAAGCCCCTGGCCTACTCCAAGAACCTGGCCATGGCCATCGCCGCCATCCTGGCGCTCACGCTGGACCCCGCCATGCGCATGCTCTTCGCGCGGGTGGAGCCCTTCATGTTCAAGCCGAAGTGGCTGGCCTGGACCTTCACCCAGCTCGCCGTGGGCAAGTACTACGCCGAGGAGAAGCACCCTATCAGCGTCTTCCTCCACCGGATCTACGAAGGGCCCTGCCGCTTCGTGGTGAAGCACGCCAAGGCCACCATCGCCGTGGCCGTCCTGATGGTGGCGGCCACCATTCCCGCTTTCATGAGCCTGGGCAGCGAGTTCATGCCTCCCCTCAACGAGGGCACGATCCTCTACATGCCCTCGACCCTGCCGGGCCTCAGCCAGACCGAGGCCCAGCGCATCCTCCAGGTGCAGGACCGCCTCATCCGCACCGTGCCCGAGGTGGAGCGCGTCTTCGGCAAGGCCGGCCGCGCCGATACGGCCACGGATCCGGCGCCCTTCTCCATGATGGAGACGGTGATCGTCCTCAAGCCCGAAGAGCAGTGGCGCGCCAAGCCCCGCTGGTTCAGCGCCTGGGCGCCCGACTTCCTCAAGGCCGCCCTGCGTCCCATCTGGCGGGACCGCATCACCGAGGAGGAGATCGTGGCGGACCTGGACCGCGTGGTGCGGCTCCCGGCCATCCCCAACGCCTGGACCATGCCCATCAAGGCCCGCCAGGACATGCTCTCCACGGGCATCCGCACGCCCGTGGGCCTCAAGATCAACGGCGCGGACCTGGCGACCATCGAGAAGGTGGCCGTGGACGCCGAGCGCATCCTCGCCGGCGTGCCGGGCACTCGCAGCGCCTTCGCGGAGCGCACGGCCCAGGGCTACTTCCTGGACTTCGTGCTCAAGCGCGAGCAGCTCGCCCGCTACGGGCTCAGCGTCGAGCAGGCCAACATGCTGGTGATGACCGCCATCGGCGGCGACAACCAGAGCACGGTCTTCGACGGCCGGGCCCGCTACCCCGTGAACGTCCGCTACGCGCGCGACTTCCGCGAGAGCCCCGACGCCCTGAAGCGGGTGCTCATCCCCACGCCCAGCGGCGCCATGATCCCCATGGAGGAAATCGCGGACCTCACCTGGGCCAACGGCCCCGCCATGATCCGCGACGAGAACGGCCAGATGAACGGCTACGTGCTGGTGGACTTCGACACGTCGAAGTTCGACGTGGGCACCTACGTCCACCACGCCAAGGCCGCCGTGGAGAAGGACCTCAAGCTCCCGCCGGGCTACAGCCTCACCTGGTCGGGGCAGTACGAGAACATGATCCGCGTGAAGGAGCGGCTGAAGGTCATCCTGCCCATCACGCTGGTGCTGATCTTCGGCCTGCTCTACGCCAACACCAAGAGCGCCTTCAAGGCCTCGGTGGTGATGCTGGCCGTGCCCTTCAGCGCCATCGGCGCCTTCTGGCTGCTGTGGGCCCTGGGCTACAACATGAGCATCGCCGTGTGGGTGGGCCTCATCGCCCTCATGGGACTCGATGCGGAAACCGGCGTGTTCATGCTGCTCTTCCTGGACCTCAGCCACGACGAGGCGAAACGGGAGGGCCGCCTGAACACCACCGGCGACCTGGTGGAGGCCATCATCCACGGGGCCGTGAAGCGCGTGCGGCCCAAGGCCATGACGGTCTTCGCGGCGTTCATGGGCTTGCTGCCCATCATGTGGAGCACGGGCACCGGCGCCGACGTCATGAAGCGCATCGCCGCGCCCATGGTGGGCGGACTGGCCACCAGCTTCCTGCTGGAGCTGCTGGTCTATCCGGCCATCTACTACCTCTGGAAGCGCAGGGAGGTGGTGGAAGGGCCCGTCACGCCCGCGCCCGCGCCGCAACTGGCCTGAGCCCATGAAGCAGGTCCCTTATCCAACCCCGACTCTCCTTCCTGCCAGAGAATCCGGCGCCGAGCTCCTGGCGCCGGCTCCGGGCCGGAGGGGATGGCGTCCCGCGGGACGCCACCGGCACCGGCGCCGCCCCGTTCTGGAGGGTTCAGGGCGCCGCCGGCGCCGGCCTTGGGGAGGCTCCGCCTTCCTTTCCTCCATCTCCCTCCCCGGCGGCCCCGCGAACGGCCCAGGTTCCGCCGGTCCTGAATGGGCCATCATCCGAACAAGGACCTTCCCATGCTCAACCTCCTGCTCACCCTGGCCGTCGCGGCCGCGCCGCACGCCAAGCCCGCCACCAACACCAAGTGCCCCGTCCTCGGCGGCAAGGTGACCGAGAAATCCAAGACCGTGGCTGTTCGCGGCCAGGAATACCGCCTCTGCTGCGGCGGCTGCGACGCCCAGCTGCTCAAGGATCCCGACAAGTACCTCGAGAAGGACGGCACCCCGAAGAATGCGAAGAAGCCCTAGGCGCGGACCCGGCGCCCCCGCGACAGGCCGCCGCGGGGGCGCCCGCCCTGATCGGGACGGATGGACGGATTCATGGTTTCTGGCAGAAATCCAGCGCCAGGGCGCAGAGGGCATTCACCCCCACCACGAGGGTCTCGTCGTTGAAGACGTAGTTGGGCGCATGGATCGGGACGACATCGTGCCCAGGCTGGTCCTTGCCGATGAAGAGGAAGAGCCCGGGAATGTCCTGCTGGTACAGGGAGAAATCCTCCGCCCCCATTCCACCCGGCGTGGCATCGGTGAGCGTGATCGGCGGCTCGGCCAGTCTGCCCAGGACCTGGGCTGCCCAGGCCGCGAGGGTTTCATCGTTGTTCACGGGAGGCATGATCCGGTGGTAGGTGATCTGATGGGTCGCCCGGGCCGCGCGGGTGATCCCCTGCACGACTTCCTCGATGCGGGCCTGGAGGTGGTCCCGCACGTCGGGGTGGTAGGCCCTCACCAGCCCTTCGATGACGACGGACTTCGGAATGATGTTCACGGCCGTGCCACCGTGGATCCGGCCGATGGTCAGCAGGGCCGGCTTCAAGGGGTCGATCTCGCGGCTCAGGATCTTCTGGAGTCCGGTGATCACCTCCGCGGCGATCACCACGGGATCCACCGCCAGGTGCGGCCAGGCGCCGTGCCCGGGGCTTCCGATGATTTCGACGCGGAAGGTGTCGCTGGAGGCGAGCACGGGGCCCGCCTTGATGGCGATGACTCCCTCCTCGAGGTCATGCCAGTTGTGCAGGTGTATGATCGCGTCCACGTCGGGATTCTTCAGGCCCCCGGCCCGGATGATGGCAGCCGCCCCGCCGGTTTCCTCCTCCGAGGGCTGAAAGATGAATTTCACGTTTCCATGCAGCCGGTCCCTGTGCTTGGACAGCACGGTGGCCGCCCCCAGCACGAAGGTCATGTTGCCGT
This sequence comes from Geothrix terrae, assembly GCF_022808775.1. Taxonomy (GTDB): domain Bacteria; phylum Acidobacteriota; class Holophagae; order Holophagales; family Holophagaceae; genus Geothrix; species Geothrix terrae. The sequence goes on along the minus strand of NZ_JAKZLA010000005.1, from coordinate 244,005 downwards.
CGTGGCCGCAGCCGTGGAACACGCCCGGATGCTCGGATGCGTAATCCACACCCGAGCACTCCGTCATGGCCAGGGCATCCAGGCAGGCACGCAGGGCGAGGGTCGGTCCTGCCTGCTCTCCTCGAAGCAGGGCGACGACGCCCGTTCCCGCGACGCCCCTGGTGACGTCCAGGCCCAGGTTTTCCAGGTAGTCGGCCACGTACGAGGCCGTCTTGGTTTCCTGGAACCCGACTTCCGGAATCCGGTGCAGAGCCTTGCGGGTGCCGACCAAGTCATCTTTGATCGAGGTGATCGTAAAGTCCGACGGGTTCAAGGGCATCTCTCCTCCATGGATGCGAGGCGATCCTAACGGAGCGAGAAGGGGTGGATACAGATACACAACATTGAAAATATGTTGGGTACACTTTCCAAGGTCTGGGCCGGCCTCCATGCGGCTTCCTCCCAGCGCAGCTTTGGCGGATGAACAGGAAGGCTTTCCATGGCGCTTCACACCGGCGATCCCCTCTATCTCGCCCTGGCGTCGGAATTGCGGTCTGCCATGGAGGAGGGGCGGCTCGCACCCGGCGCCCGCCTGCCGTCCATCCGGGAGACCGCGACCATGCGCCGGCTCAGCATGAACACCGTGCTCGCGGCCTACCGCCTCCTGGAAACCCGGGGACTGGTCGAGGCCAAGCCCCACTCCGGGTACTTCGTGAAGGCACAACTCCCCATCACGGAAGGGAGGCCGCTGCGGCAGGCGGGACGTGCCCGGGAAACCGAACTGGCCGTCTTGGATCAGATCACCGCCGTCATCACGGCCCAGGCCCTTCCCGGCACTGTGGATCTTTCCTTGGCGTGCCCCCGGCTGGGTCCCTGGTACCCCGGCGAGAAGCTCGGGAGGATCACCAGCAGGCTCCTCCAGCAGCGTCCCGAGCTGATCACCACCTATTCGCTGCCGCCGGGGCCTCCGCTCGTGCGGGATCAGATCGCGCGGCACGCGCAAACCCTCGGGATGAAGCTGGACCCGGATCGTGTCGTGCTCACCAACGGCTGCCTGGAGGCCCTCCAGATCGCCCTCCGCGGGGTCACCCGGCCGGGCGACACCGTCGGCATCGAGTCGCCCACCTACTTCAGCCTTCTCCCGCTCCTTGCGGAACTGGGACTCAAGGCCCGGGAACTCCCCACCCACCCCGAGACCGGCCTCGTCCTGGGCACGCTTGAGGCGCTCCTCTGCGAGAAGCGTCTCGCCGCTGTCATAGCCATGCCGAACATCCACAACCCCATGGGCAGCATCATGCCCCTGGCCGCGAAGAAACGGCTCGCGGCGCTGGTGAACCTCCACAAGGTGCCGCTCATCGAGGATGCGATCTACGCAGAGCTGCAGTTCCGCGCCCCGCTGGAACCCGCGGTAAGGGCCTTCGATGCGGATGGCTGGGTGATCGTCTGCTCCTCCTTCAGCAAGACGCTGGCGCCGGGATTCCGCCTGGGGTGGCTGGAGGGAGGCCGCTTCCACCGGGAGCTGGCCCAGATCAAGTTCGCATCGTCGGTGGCGCAGCCGGCCCTCCTGGCCGAGGCCGTTGGCGTGTTCCTGGAATCAGGCGGTTACGAAGCGCACCTGCGGCATTTGCGCCGCGCCTATGCGATCCAGATGGACCGGCTGCGCGGGCTGGTCGCCGATCACCTCCCCGCGGGCACCCGGGCCACCTCGCCCGCGGGCGGGTACCTCCTTTGGGTCGAATTGCCGGAAGGCTGCTCAGCCCAGGGCCTTTTCCAGAAAGCCCTGGCTGAGATGATCACCGTGACCCCCGGCAACCTCTTTTCCCCGTCCGGACGCTACGACCGCTACCTCCGCCTTTCCGCCTGCTACTCGCTGGAAGGTCCATTCACGCGGGCGCTCTCGACTCTGGGTCGATTGGCCAGGGAACAGCTGGCATCCGCGCGCGGATGAGCCGGGCGGATTAGACTGAAGGCCGATCCACTGGAGGTTCCATGATCCATGCCGCCCTGCTCACCCTCGCCGTCCTGGCCGCCCCCGCGCCCCAGAAGGCCAAGCCCGCCGTCAACACCAAGGATCCCGTCTGCAAGATGACGGTGGATGCGAAGTCCGCCGCCGTCGCCGTCCGGGGCCGCGAGTACCGCGTGTGCAGCAAGTACTGCGGCGAGGCCCTCCTGAAAGATCCCGACAAGTACCTGGACAAGGACGGCTCGGTGAAGGCCGAGAAGAAGTAGTCCCAATCTCGACCCGGAGGGCCCGGACGCGCAAGTGCGCGCCCGGGCCTTTTCGTGGCTGCACAAGTGCTGTGTCGGTAATAATTGGTCAAGCAAAACAAAAATAGTCGAAAAATTAACACAACTTAACCACCGGGAGTAGCATCGTGGCCCCAGGTCGGTTGGACACCCCGACCCTCCTTTCGCCTGGAGGTCCCATGCGCTCCGTGGTCCCCTTCCTCCTCCCCGCCTGCCTGCTGGCCGCGCCCGCGGACCAGGCCCGCACCGATGCCCTGGTCCGCGAGGCCCGGGGGCACCTGACGGCGCGGGCCCATCAGATGGGCCTGGGCCCGCAGGCCGGCTTCACCTTCCGGAACCTCGTCTCCGACGCCCTTGGCGAGGACCACGTCCGGCTCGACCAGACCTACAAGGGCGTGCCCGTGTTCGAGGGCGAGGCCATCGTCCACTTCCGGAACGGCCGGGTGCGGGCGTTGACCGACGACCTGGTGCGCGGCCTGGCTCTCAGCGTGGAGCCCACCCTGGGCCGGGCCGAGGTCCTGGCGGCGGCCCACAGGGCCCTGGCCCCCCGCGGCGCCTACGCCTACGAGCCGACCGCCACCCTGGTCGTGGCGGGCCTCGAGCCGGACGGTCCCGGCCGGGCCACGCGGTACGTCCTGGCCTACCACGTCCACACGGAGCTCGAGAACGGGGCCCAGGAGACCAAGCACACCGACTTCCTGGTGGATGCCCACACGGGCCGGATCCTGGAATCCTGGGACACTCTCCGGACCGCCGGGACCACCGGCACCGGCCAGTCCCAGTGGTACGGGACCGTGAGCCTCAGCACCAACAGCACCGCCACCGGCTACGAACTGCGGGATATGACCCGGGGCACGGGCGGCACCTTCGGCAACAACGTGACCACCAACCTGCTCAATGGCACCTCCGGCACGGGCTCGATCTTCACCGACGCCGACAACGCCTGGGGCGATGGGCTGCAGTACAACGGCACGGCGGGCATGAGCGCGAACGCCCAGACCGCGGGGGTGGACGGCCACCGGGGCATGCAGGCCACCTGGGACTTCTACCTGAACGCCTTCAGCCGGGACGGCATCGACGATGCCGGCCGGGCCACCTTCAGCCGCATGCACTACAGCAGCCAGTACGACAACGCCTTCTGGTCCGACAGCTGCTTCTGCATGACCTACGGGGACGGCCAGGTGGGCGGCTCCGTGGGCGAGGCGGATCTGGACACGGCCGGCCACGAGATGAGCCACGGCGTATGTTCCGCCACCGCCAACCTCATCTACCGGAAGGAGTCCGGGGGCCTCAACGAGGCCAACTCGGACATCTTCGGCACCCTGGTGGAGTTCTACACCCTCAACAACGCCACCGGCAGCTTCATCCCCAGCACGGCGGGCCCCGGCCCCATCACCGCCAACTACAAGCTGTTCGAGAACAGCTGGGGCCATGGCGGCACGCCCCTGCGCTGGATGTACAAGCCCAGCCTCGACGGCCGCAGCCCGGACTTCTACAGCAAGACGCTCGGCCGGCTGGATGTCCACTACAGCTCCGGCGTGGCCAACCACTTCTTCTTCCTCCTGGCCCATGGCAGCCAGGTGGATGACCTCTCCGGCAACATCGCCTCGCCCATGACCAATGACGTCACCGGGATCACCGGCCTCGGCAACGACAAGGCCGGCCGCATCTGGTACCGGGCCCTCACCGTCTACATGACCAAGCGCACGGACTATGCCGGCGCGCGCGTGGCGACCCTGAGCGCGGCCGCGGACCTCTATGGAGCCTCCTCCACCGAGTACGCCACCGTGAACACCGCCTGGCTGGCCGTGAACGTGAAGTAGCCGCTTAGAGTGCCTAACAAAACCCCGACGAGGCCGCGAGAAAGCCAGGTGGGATGCACCGCAAGGAAGGGCCCGCGGGGCGATGCGGGACATCGTTCAAGGGCCCTGACGCCGCGGGGCGCCCACCTGGCTTTCTCCCTCCGGGCGAGGGCCGGCGGGGAGGCTCCACCTCCGCGAGCTTGCGAGTGGGAGGGCCCTGCGGGGCAGGGCCCGTCAGGTGGAGGGCGATGCCGCTACGCCCTCCGCCTGACGGCACGCTTTGCGTGCCTCCCACTCGCCTGCGGCTTGTGGAGCCGGAGCCTCCCTCGCGTTCCTCGCCTCGCTCGCCCGGCGGCCCCCGCGCGGCCCCGTGGGGGGTTTGTTAGGCACTCTTAGGCCTGCGCCGGCTTCACCGGGTCGGCGCAGGCCTTCAGCACATCCAGCCAGGCCTTCAGCACGAAGGCGGTCGCCCCCCAGAGCGGTGCCTGGGGCAGCTCGAGCCTGGGCACGTCGAGCGCCAGTCCGTGCCGTTCGAGGCGCTCGATGGTCCAGGGCGCTTCCATGAGGGGCACCAGGGGGAGCAGGAGGACCTGTTCGAGCTCGTGGTCCAGGCGGAAGCTGGGCTTCGGCTCCTCCCAGCGGAAGAAGACCGGGGTGAACCGGACCCGGGCCTTGGCCACGCCGTCGGGGAAGCAGCCCAGTTCCCAGAGGCCCGTGGACACGCCGATCTCCTCGGCCACCTCCCGCCGGGCGGTGGCGGGCAGGTCCCGGTCCCGCAGTTCCACCATGCCCCCCGGGAAGGCGATCTCGCCGGGGTGATGCGGCGCGCCATAGCCCCGCTGGACCAGGATGATCTTGCGCGCGCCCGCGACATCCCCCCAGAGGATGACCCCGACCGCCGCCCGGCGCGGATCCTCGGGGATGCGGGCGCTGATTTTGTGCGGATCGGGCCCGAGCTGGGGCCGCCGCAGGCTCTCGGCGATGCGGGCCCAGGGGACCGGTGGGGCTTCGTCGGGGGGACGCCAGGCGCTCATTTCACCTTCCCGAACACGGATCCCTTCACCCGCTCCACGGTGTAGACGCCGCGGATGCGGCGCAGGCCGGCCATGAGCTCCACCAGGTGGGTCCGGTCCCGCACCCGCAGGGCGATGTGGAAGAGGCCGGCGCCCTCCTCCGTGGCCGAGCCGTGGAAGCGCTGCACGTTGATGCCCACGCGCTGGATGCCCTCGGAGATGGCGGCCACCATGCCGGGACGGTCCTCGGTGGTGAGGGCGATCTCCGTGTCGTAGAGTTCCGTCCCGTGCTTGCCCCAGGCCACGTTGACGCGGCGCTCGGGGTGCATGGTGCCTTTGGTGAGCTGGGGGCAGTCGGCCCGGTGGATGGCGGTGCCGCGGGTGCGGGTGATGTAGCCCACCACTTCGTCGCCCCAGATGGGCTTGCAGCAGGCGGCCAGGGCATAGAGGATGCCGGCGGTGTCGCCCACCACCACCGAATCCATGAGGTTGGAGACGTTCTCCTTGGGCTTGGCGCGCTCGGGTTCGGGGATCAGGGGCTCGAGGAGCTTGTGGACCGTGATGCGGCCGAAGCCCAGGGCGGCATGGGCCGCGTCCCAGTTCGCCAGCTTCAGTTCCACCAGCCGCGCCTCGAGCTTGGCCTGGGACTCGGGATCGTCCAGGCGCACACCCAGGACGCGGGCCTCCCGCTCGAGCCGTTCCCGGCCGAGGGTGACGGCGTGGGCGCGCTCCTCCTCGCGGATGAAGGCCTGGATGCGGCTCTTGGCGCCGGCGGACTTGACGAAGCCCAGCCAATCGCGGCTGGGCTTGTGGTCGGGCCGGGTGAGGATCTCCACGCGGTCGCCGTTCTGGAGCGTGTGCTTCAGCGGCACCATGCGCCCGTTTACCTTGGCGCCCACGCAGCGGTGGCCCACCTGGGTGTGGATGGCGTAGGCGAAGTCCACAGGCGTGCTCCCCTCCACCAGGCTGCGGAGGTCGCCCTTGGGCGTGAAGACCTGGATGCGGTTGAAGGTCAGCTCGCCGCGCAGGTTGGCCACCAGGTCCCGGCTGTCCTGGGCGTCCTGGTGCAGCTCCACCATGCGGCGGAGGAAGGCCACCTGGTTGATCTCCAGGCGGTTGGCGATGCGGCCGTCCTTGTAGGTCCAGTGGCTGGCGATGCCGGCCTCGGCGTGGAGGTGCATCTCCTCCGTGCGGATCTGCACCTCGAAGATGTCGCCGGAGCTCATCAGCACCGTGGTGTGGATGCTCTGGTAGCCATTCTCCTTGGGCAGGCTGATGTAGTCCTTGAACTTGCCGGGCACGGGCCGGTAGAGGCCGTGCACCAGGCCCAGGGCCGTGTAGCAGCTGGCGCGGTCCGGGCAGATGATGCGGTAGGCCAGCCAGTCGTGGATGTCCTCGAAGCCCTTGGCCTGGGCGCCCATCTTCTTCCAGATGCCGTAGAGGTGCTTGACCCGGCCGGTGACGTGGGCGTTGATGCCCTGCTGGCGGAGGATGGCCTGGAGCGAGCCGTGGATCTCCTGGATGGTGCCGGACAGCTTGGCGCGCTTGGATTCCACCGCGTTCTTCAGGTATTCGTACTGCTCGGGCTCCAGCTGGCGGAAGGCCAGGTCCTCCAGCTCCAGGCGCACCACGCCCATGCCCAGGCGGTTGGCCAGGGGCGCGTAGAGCTCCAGGGTCTCGCGGGAGATGCGGCGCCGCTTCTCCTCCTCCATGACGCCCAGGGTCTTCATGTTGTGCAGGCGGTCTGCCAGCTTCACCAGCAGCACGCGCACATCCTTGCCCATGGCCACCAGCAGCTTGCGGACATTCTCCGCGTTGAGCAGGTGCTTGTCCGTGAAGGCCAGCTTGCTCATCTTGGTGAGACCGTCCACGATCTCGCCGATCTCGTCCCCGAACTGCGCCTTCACCTGGGGCAGGGTCATGAGGGTGTCTTCCACCACGTCATGCAGGAGGCCGCAGGCCACGCTCACAGCGTCCAGCCGCCAGTCCGCCAGGCTCTGGGCCACGGCCAGGGGGTGGAAGAAGTAGGGCTCGCCGCTCTTCCGGAGCTGGGTGGCGTGCATGTCCCGGCCCACGGTGAAGGCCCGGCGGAGCAGGGCCACGTCCCCCTTGGGATGGTGCTGGAGGAAGGCCGCCTTCACGCGGTCGAAGGCCCCATCCAGGGTGAGGCAACTGTCCCCTTCGCAGGCCGAGCCTTCCCCCTCGCGGAGGACGGGCTCCAGGGTTTTCCCAGGCACGGCCATGGTTGAGTGTCGCGCAGGGGCGCTTCTGAATCCAGGCGGTTTATCGGACACTCGTGGGATGCCGCGCCGCTCCGCCCCCGACGATGCCTCCGCCTACAAGGGCTGGACCCGGCCCGGGCCTGTGCCTCCGGGCGGGGTGGAGGCGGAGCCTGGCGAGACCCTGGACGGTCTCTGCGGGCGCTGGCGGATCTTCCAGCTGGAGAAGGGCAACCGCTTCAGCACGGACGACCTGGTGACCGCCTGGTACGGCACCACCTGGTGCCCCCGGGCGGGCCGCATCGCGGACCTGGGCTCGGGGATCGGCAGCGTGGCCCTCATGGCCGCCTGGCGCTGTCCCGGCGCCGTGGTGCACACGGTCGAGGCCCAGGAGGCGAGCCTGCGCCTGGCCCGGAAGAGCATCCGCTACAACGGGCAGGAGGCCCGCATCATCCCGCACATGGGCGACCTCCGCGATCCCGCCCTGTTCGAAGGCGAAGCCCCCTTCGACCTGGTGACGGGCACGCCGCCCTACTGGCCCGAGGGCCACCGCCTGCCCGCGACCCATCCCCAGTCCGTGCCCGCCCGCCTGGAAGTGCGAGGCAGCATCGCGGACTACGCCAAGGCCGCGGCCCGGATCCTGGCCCCGGGAGGGATCTTCGCCTGCGTCTTCCCCAACGACCAGCGCGACCGCGCCCTGGCGGCCCTGAGGGAGGCCGGCCTGCTCTGCCTCCATCGCCGAGAGATCGTCTTCAAGGAGGGTGAGCCCTACGGCCTGGATGTCTTCGCCGCCGGCCGCCGCCAGGACTACCCCGGGGATTTCGAAACCCGCGCCCAGTGCCCCGAGGTCGAGCCCCCCATCCTCATCCGCCGCGCCGATGGCAGCGTGGACCCCGCCATCGCCGGCGTGAGGCTGGCCGTGGGGTTCCCGCCGGGGCTGTGACGCGCCGCGCCCCTTATCTATCCTGGATCTGGCTCATCCTGATCCCCCTGGAACGCCACCATGACCCTGCGCCCCATCCCTGTCCTGCTCTCCGCGCTCTGCCTCCAAGCCGCGCCACCGGATCTGGTGGTCCCTCCTGCGGATGCCCTTCGCACCCCCAGCGGCGTGACCTACCGGGTGATCCAGGCCGGGAAGGGGGATGCCCGCCCCGCGCCCGGGGGAGTCGTTCGGGTGCATTTCACGGGGTGGGGCGCGGACGGAGCGGTCTTCGCCAACACCCGGGCGCTGGATGAGGCGCCATACCTGGGCCTGGACCGGCTGATGCCGGGCATGCGGGAGATGCTGCTGGCCATGGCGGTGGGCGAGCAGCGGCGGGTGTGGCTTCCGGAGGCCCAGGCCTTCGGGGGCGCCAAGGGCCGGCCGGCCGGGGCGGTGGTGATGGACCTGGAACTTCTGGATACGATGCCACCTCCCGCGCAGGCGCCGGCGGAGGTGGCGGCCCCGCCAGCGGACGCGACGGTGCTGCGTTCCGGCCTGGCCTTCAAGGTCCTCAGGCCCGGAACGGGAAAGGCGCATCCCGTTCCGGCCAGCTGGGTCTCCGTCCACTACACGGGTTGGACCACGGACGGGAAGATGTTCGACAGCTCGCTGACAAAAGGTGTCTCAGTGCCGTTGCAGCTGAAGGGCACCATCCCGGGCTGGGTCGAGGGACTCCAGCTCATGGTGGAAGGCGAGCGTAGGCGATTCTGGATTCCCGAGAAGCTGGCCTACCGGGGTGCCCGGGGAATGCCGCCGGGCATGCTGGTCTTCGATGTGGAGTTGGTGCGGATCAGCCAGTGATCGGCAGGTGACCCTGACTCGCTGGGTTGGCTGGCCTAGTTGAACCGCACATCCGACTGGGCCAGGGCGTAGGCGAAGCTGGCGAGGGCGGCGGCGTTCCAGGCCAAGTCGTCGGGGTTGACCTTGTCCACGGTGTCGGCCTGGGTGTGGTGGATGTCGAAGTAGTGGGTGGCGGCGTGGCCGACGCCGAGGCCGGGGACGCCTTCGGCCACCATGGGGCCCACGTCCGCGCCGGAGCCGCCCAGCCGCAGGTCGATGGTGCCGAAGCTCTCGAGCGCGTCCTTCCCGATCTTCTTCAGGGAGGTCAAAGCGGCAGCCTTGGCCTCCGGCGAGGCCGTGCGCAGATCCAGGCCGAAGCCCTTGATGCGCTCGCTGCCGGAGTCGGTCTCGAAGGCGGCCACGATGTTGCGCAGCTCCGCGCGGTGGGCGTCGCGGTAGCCCAGGCCGCCGCGCAGGCCGTTCTCCTCGTTGGTCCAGAGCACCACGCGGATGGTGCGGCGGGGCTTCAGGCCCAGGGACTGGAGGAGCCGCGCGGCCTCCATGGCGGTGACGGTGCCCGCGCCGTCGTCCTGGGCGCCCTGGCCCACATCCCAGCTGTCCAGGTGGCCGCTGAGGATGACCACCTCGTCGGGCTTCTCGGTGCCGCGGATCTCGGCCACCACGTTGGCGGAGGGGGCGTCGGGAAGCATCTTCGCGCCCATCTCGAGCTTCAGGCGGATGCGCTCGCCCCGGTCCTGCATGCGCCGCATCTGGGTGGATGCCTCGATGGTGACGGCGGCGGTGGGGATCTTCGGGTAGGCGGGATCGTAGCCCATGACGCCGGTGTGCGGGGTGTCCAGGCTCACGGGGCCCACAGACCGCACCAGGGCGGCCACCGCGCCGTACTTGGCGGCCCGGGAGGCGCCGTCGTGGCGGTAGGCCACCGTGCGGCCGTAGCCTTGGAAGGGCACGTCGTAGAGGACGATCTTCCCCTTCACGGCTTCGCCGAGTTTGTCGAGCTCATCGAAAGAGCCCACCACGACGACATCCGCCGTGAGGCCGCCCTCGGGGGTGCCCACGCTGCCGCCGAGGCCCAGCAGGTTCACCCGCTGGGGGGTGGGGAGCAGCAGCTCGGCGGATTCCCTTCCGCGCACCCAGTGGGGCACCATGACTTTTTCCGCATGGACATTGACGAACCCCGCCGCCTTCAGCCGCCCCTGGGCCCAGTCGATGGCCTGGTCCAGCTGGGGCGAGCCGCTCAGCCGGTTCCCGATGCGGTCACAGAGCCAGACGAGGTCCGTGTAGGCGCCGTGGGTCCGGAAGGCCTCGACGCGGAGGCGTTCGGCCGTGGCCTGGGCGGTCTGGGAGGGTGCCTGGGGCAGCGTCTGGGGCGACGTCTGGGCACCCAGGCAGGCAGCGGCTAGGAAGAGGAGGCAGCGAGCTGATTTCATGCCTCATCTTACTTGGCAGACGCCCGGGCGCGGGATTTTTTTGCCAAGGGCCGGGCCAGGCTCACCCGGACTCGCATGCGGCCGCTGGCATCGGTGTCGAGAACCTCCCAGGACAGGGGTCCGCTGCGGCCCCGGGGGGTTTCGCCGGGGCCCAGGTTGAAGGCCGCGTCATCCAGCTCCCAGCGGCCGCAGGGGAAGCGGGGCTTGGGCGGCTCGGGGCTGCCGGGGTGGGCGTCCACCACGCGCACGGGGCCCTGTGGTTCGTCGGGGCTGAGCAGGGAGGGATCGATGGTGGCCACCACCAGGCCTTCGTGGCCCGGCCCGAAGCGCCCGCCTACGCGGCCGCGCTCGAAGCCCCAGGGGCGGCGCACTTCCAGGCTGAAGAAGCGGCCCTTCTTCCGGGGATCGGGCAAGGTCACCCACTGGGGATCGGCGCCGGGGGCGCGGGAGACCGGCGCGATCCAGCCCTCCCAGGACGGACCTTTCACGGAGAGCCGGTTGATCAGGCCGCGGAACCAGCCGCGGTACCAGAGTTCGGAACGCACCCAGGCGGTGGGATGGGAGGGGCTGTAGCCCGTGTCCTCCACCCAGGGGCCCTCTTCGGGGTGGGAGCGGTCCCAGCCGCGATACTGGCCCGCGTCCATGAGATCCCAGATGCCGGCCGTGAGGGGATCGCCGCAGTCCAGGTAGAGGTCGTCCACGCGGTGCTCGCCCATGGAGTGGAAGGCCTCGTGGACGATGTTCCCCAGCGGGACTTCCTCGGTCATGAAGATCAGGGGCCAGCGCCGGGTCTTGTCCCAGGGCAGGGGCAGGAGAAGGCTCACGGCCTTGAGATCGGCCTCGTCGGCGGTCAGCGACTGGGGCTTGCCGGGCGTGATGACCCAGAGGTGGTCGGGCTTGCCGTCCGGGCGGACCGCGCCGGTGCGGTTGTCGAGGCGGTCGCAGTCGCCGAGATCCTCGCCCTGCAGGCGCTCCAGCACCCAGCCGGCCATGGCCATCTTGCGGTCATCGGTCCTCGGGGCGGGGAAATCGGCGCTCCGCAGCTTGAGGAAGCGGCCCTCGACGAGGGACACGGCCCCCTTGCTGACCTCGTACAAGTAGTTGGCCGCGCTGGCCACCCCGGGGCGGCGCGAGAAGATCAGCTCCCGCAGGGCGCCGTCCGGCAGCTTGGAGGCTTCGTCCGTGAAGTCGAGGCGGACGATGAAGATGGCCTCCTTTCGGAATCTGGGCTCCGGGCTGAGGGCGATGTCACCGCGCCACTCGGCGGCCGGCACCAGGTCGCGGCGCCAGCCGTCCTTCTCCACGGCCAGGACCGCATCCTCGGGTTCCAGGTCCAGGTGGAAGCGGCCCTCCGCGTCCGTCAGCGCCAGGGGGGGATCCCCCGCGGGGGACACTCTCGGCTGCCGGTCCGGGTAGACGCGGACGCCGGCCAGGCCCCGGTGGCCATCCGTGACGCGGCCTTCCACGGAGGCCGCGGAGGCGGAGGCGGCGAGGGCCACCAGGAGTCCGAAGGCGGCCCCCCTCGTTCGGCCATGGCGTGCCTTCATGCCTGACCGACGCGTTTCTGGAGGTGGGCCAGCCGGGCCAGCAGGGCCACCCGGCGGCGGGTTTCAGGGGCCGCCAGGGGTTTCTCCAGCGCGTCGCACACGGGCCCGCGGAGGCGGGACCAGGCCTCGAGCTCGCCGGGATCGTGCAGGAGGAGGATGGGCAGGTCCTTCAGATCCTGTGACTGGCCCAGGGTCGCCACCAGGTCCAGGGCGCTGCCATCGGCCAGATCCGTGTCGAGCACCAGCACATCGGGGGATTCGGCGAAGATCTGGGCCCGGGCCTGGGTTTCGCCCTGGGCTTCGATGAAGATCGCCTGGTCCTTGCCGAAGTGGTTCTGGACCTGGGTGAGCACCATGGAACTGGCCGACGCCACCAGCACCTTGGGGCGGGCGGGGGGCAGCGGACCTGTGCGGAGCGACAGGGCCCGGACGCGGAGGTGGGTCTGGATGCGCATCTGGAGGAGCAGGTTGCTGGCGGGCTTGCGGATGAAGTCATCCGCCCCGGCGGTATAGCTGCGGTCCTTGGCGTCCCGGCTCAGGGCCGTCAGCACCAGCACGGGGATGTCCGCCGTGGCGGGGTCGGACTTGATGGCTTCGCAGGCCTTGAAGCCGTCCATGGACGGCATCACCACGTCCATGATCACCATGTCGGGCTCGGGCCGGTCCGACCGGAGGCGCGCCAGGGCCTCTTCGCCGTTCGCCGCCACGATCAGGTGGTGCCCCAGCGGCTGGATCTGCGCCTCCAGCAGCCGCCGCTGCAGGGCATTGTCCTCTACCATCAGGATGGTCATGGGAGACGCGAAGTGGGACAAGCGGACTCCTTGGCTCTCGGCCTTGAGGTTAAAGGTCCCATCGGCTCGGATCAACCACGGCTTGAGGCCCCAGTAGGTAAAACCCCGCAGACAGTGAGGGTTTCCAACAGTACAATGACCAGTTCGAGGTTCCTCAGTGGCTCATCCCAGTCTCATCCGCAATTTCTCCATTGTCGCGCACATCGACCACGGCAAGTCGACGCTGGCGGACCGTCTTCTTGAACTCACCAAGACGGTGGCGCACCGCGACATGCAGGCCCAGATCCTCGACGACATGGATCTGGAGCGGGAGCGGGGCATCACCATCAAGGCCCACGCGGTGACGCTGAAGTACCTGGCGCTCGACGGCCAGACGTACACGCTGAACCTCATCGACACGCCCGGCCACGTGGACTTCACCTACGAGGTGAGCCGCAGCCTGGCCGCCTGCGAGGGCGCCATCCTGGTGGTGGACGCCACCCAGGGCGTGGAGGCCCAGACGCTGGCCAACACCTACCTGGCCCTGGAGAACGGGCTGGAGGTGTTCCCCGTGCTCAACAAGACCGACCTGCCCAGCGCCGACCCCGAGCGCGTGCTGGAGCAGATCGACACGGTCATCGGCCTGGTGGACACGGCCCACGCGGTGAACGTCAGCGCCAAGACCGGCGAGAACTGCGACCAGGTGCTCGAGCAGATCGTGAAGTGCATTCCCGCGCCCCAGGGCGATCCGGACGCGCCGCTGCAGGCCCTGGTGTTCGATTGCTACTACGACGCCTACCGCGGCATCGTGAACCTCATCCGCGTGGTGAACGGCACGCTGAAGGCGGGCGACCAGATCCGCTTCATGTCCACGGGCAGTGAGCACCGGGTGGACGAGATCGGCATCTTCGATCCCAAGATGGACAAGCAGGAGACCCTGTCCGTGGGCGAGGTGGGCTACCTGGTGGCCAGCATCAAGTCGCTGGTGGACGTGAAGGTGGGCGACACCATCACCCACGCCGTGACCAACACCACCAAGCCGGCCAAGGAGATGCTGAAGGGCTTCAAGGAGATCCAGCCCGTGGTCTTCGCGGGCATCTTCCCCACGTCCAGCGATGACTTCGAGGACCTCCGCAACGCCATGGACAAGCTGCGCCTCAACGACAGCAGCTTCACCTACGAGCCCGAGACCTCCACCGCCCTGGGCTTCGGCTTCCGCTGCGGCTTCCTGGGCCTGCTGCACATGGAGATCGTGCAGGAGCGCCTGGAGCGCGAATTCGACCTGGACCTCATCACCACCGCCCCCAGCGTGCGCTACCACGTGCACCTGACGGACGGAAGCGAGACCCCCGTGGACAACCCCTCGAAGCTGCCGCCGCTGCAGAAGATCGCGAAGATCGAGGAGCCCATCATCGAGGCCACCATCCTGACGCGCACGGATTTCGTCGGCGGCCTGCTGAAGCTCTGCGAGGAGCGCCGCGGCATCCAGCAGAAGCTGGAATACGTGAGCCAGGACCGTGTGATGCTCGTCTACGAGCTGCCCCTGAACGAGGTGGTGCTGGACTTCTACGACAAGCTGAAGTCCATCTCCAAGGGCTACGCCAGCTTCGACTACCACATGAAGCACTACACGGAATCCGATCTGGTGAAGATGGACATCCTGGTGAACGGCGAGGCGGTGGACGCGCTGTCCATCCTCGTCCACCGCAGCAAGAGCCAGACGCTGGGGCTCGCCCTCTGCCAGCGCATGAAGGAAGTGATCCCCCAGCAGCTCTTCGACGTGGCCGTGCAGGCCGCCATCGGCAGCAAGATCATCGCCCGCACCAACGTGAAGGCCCGCCGCAAGGACGTGCTCGCCAAGTGCTACGGCGGCGACATCAGCCGCAAGAAGAAGCTCCTCAACAAGCAGAAGGAAGGCAAGAAGCGGATGAAGGCCATCGGCAATGTGGAGATCCCGCAGGAGGCCTTCCTGGCGATCCTGAAAGTCGAGGGCTGACGTCCTGGGCGGCCCCGATGGCCTGCCATTGGCAACGTGGAGATCCCGCAGGCCGAGCCTCAGCCGGGTGGCGAGCAGGTAGGGCTGAATGCCCTGCCTCGAGCCGGCACCCGGCGAGGCGAGGTTTCCTGGCGATCATGAAAGTCGAGGGCTGACCTCAGTCCGTCTTCGTGTTCTTGATCTCGCCGGATTCCACGAGATTGGCGAGCAGGCGCTGGAGCTCGTCCTCGCCAAGGATGCCGCGCCGCTGGAAGAGGCGGATCATGCCCAGGAGGATGGCGCGGGTCTCGTAGGATTCCAGGGTGGGCACCGACTCGCGGAGGGTGCGGCCGGGGATGAGGTCGGGCGGAGCCGGAGGCGGGTCCGCCTTCTCGAAGAACCGGAACGGATCGAGATCCGTGGTGTCGTAGGACGGAGCGCCGGTGGCGTCGAAGAAGGGATCCCGCGGGAAGGCCTGTTCCGCAACGGGGCCGGGTGTGGGCACGGGCAGCGGGCTGAGGCTGAAGGTGACCGGGAGCGCCTCGTCCTCGTCGTGGGAGGCGCCCACTTCCACCGTGACGGGGGCCCCGGGAGAGGGTGTCTCGAGGTTCCGGTAGAGCTCACCGATGGCCTTGCGCAGCGCGCTGTGCGAAGCCACCACGGGCTGGATGTGCAGCCCCGACGCGAACCGGGCGCTGTCCATGGCATTCAGGTCCGACGGATCGGACATGGCCAGCACCAGCGATTTCGGCTCCCGGGTGGCCACGGGGAGCACGGTGAACTGGTCCGCCAGCCGGTGGGGGACCAGCTTCAGCACCTCGGGCGGCACCGCGAGATTCCGCACGTCCATCCGGGGCACGCCGGCCTGCTGGCTGAGGAAGTCCATGAGGACCTCCTCGCTGATGTAGCCGAGGGCCACGAGGTTGCTGCCCAGGCGTCCCCGGGCGATCTTCTGGTGGGTGATGGCGCTCTGAAGCTGGGCCGGGGTGATGAGCCCGGATTCCACGAGCAGTTCGCCAAGCCGCTTGATCGGTTGCTGCATGAGGGAGTCCTGGGGACGTCGGTCTTCACGGTGATGCACAGAGGGTGGTCCCCAAGGTAACGTCATTCAAGGCTTTTGTGGCCGGGAGGGTGCATGGATCCTGAGGAACTCTGGCGGGCGACCCTGCATGATTTCAACAATCTGCTGACGGGCCTCCAGGGTGTGGCGGATCTGGGCGATCCGGCCCTCCCCTTCGATCCCCAGAACCACGCGCGGCTGGAGACGCTTCTGGAGGATGGGAAGGTTCTCATCTCCATGGCCCGTGCCGTGGCCCTGGGGCGGCTCCCCTATACGGAGCCCATCCCCTGGAAGGATTGGGAGGCGGGGTTGGGGAAGCGGCTCGAAGCCGCAGGCGCCCTTTTCCGGTGTCCCGTGAACCTCGTGGATGCGGGCGCCGGGCAGGCATCCTGGCCGGCCCCCCTGCTGCAGGACTGGGTCGTGGCGTTCACCCGGCAGATCCTCCCCTGGGCCGCGCCCGGCCCCTTGCGCCTGGAGGCGGAAGCCGTTCCAGGGGCCTGGATCCTGCGCTGGGTCACGGACTCCCCGCTCCCGCGGCCCCTGGAGGCTGAGTGGCCCCCGGAGGCGCCTCGCAGCCTCGCCGGGCTCTGGCTGCGAGGCATGGCTGATCACATGAACCTGGCCGTCGAAGCCTTGGACGGATCCCTTCGGGTCCGCATGCCACAGGCCGATCCTTCGACCCCCGAGCACAAGGAATCCTGATGTTGCAATCCCTCCCTCCCGTTCCACCCGCGGCCGTGGTGGAGGTCACCGCCACGCGCTTTCCCGAGGATCCGGCCAAGGTGCCGGCTTCCATCACCGTGCTCACCGCCCGGGAGCTTGCCGATCGCGGCGCCACGGATCTGCGCGAGGCTCTGGCGCTGCTGGCCGGGGTGTTCATCGCTCCCGGCGGCGACGGCGGCCCGGCCGGGAGCGTGCCGGAGTTCTGGGGGCTGAAGGAGTTCGACGCCTTCCTGCTCGTGGTGGATGGCGTGCCCTGGGGCGGCGCCTTCAACCCGGCCCTCGCCACCCTGAGCCTCGAGGGCGTCGAGCGCATCGAAGTCCAGCGGGGGGCCGCTCCGGTGATGTACGGCGCCACCTCCTTCGTGGGCGTCATCCATGTCATCCGTGGCCTGCCGCTGGATGCGAAGGGTTCCGGCCGGCTGTCCGCCGGAGCCCATGGGACCTTCGGAGGCGCCGTCAATCTGCACCTGCCCGTCGGGTCTGCCACGGACAGCACCCTCACGGTGGACCACGACACGCGGGGCTTCGAAGATCCGCGCACCGGCTTCAAGCGCAACCACCTCCTGTGGCGGAACCGCGTCCAGGCCCTGGATGGGGTGGTCCGGTTCGACCTGGAGGGTGCGGCCGTGGACCAGCAGCCCGCGAGCCCCTTCCCCCGGGTGGGCCGGGCGTTGACGGATCAAGTGCCGCTGGACGCCAACCACAACCCCGGCGGGGCCTTCCTGAACGACCGGCGCGTCACCCTCACCATGGGCTACGATCGGGCCCTGGATGCCGCCGTGCTCTGGTCCACCACGTGGTCGGCCTCCCGGGCGCGCCAGGATGCCTTCCGAGGCTTCCTCACGGACGTGACCACCACCGCCCCCAACGCGCATGGCTTCCGCGAGCGCATCGACCTCACGGACCTCTACCTGGATACGCACCTCACGTGGACCGCTGGAACCAGCCTCAAGGTGGTGGCGGGCCTGGATCACCTGCATGGGCAGGGCCGGGGTCGGGGTGGGGACTTCGACTACGCTGTGAACCTCGACGGCTCCGGCGCCCCGGACGCCTCCGCCACGCCCAGCCAGGCGGACATCCGCATCGACGACCGGCGGGACTTCACGGGCCTCTACGCCTTCGCCCAGTGGCAAGCCGCGCCGCGCCTGACGCTCGAGGCGGGCCTGCGCCTCACCCGGGCCGAGGAGACCCGTCGGGCCGCCACGCTGGACTTTGCCAGCGGAGCCCTCGACACCGGCGTGGATGCCCGCACCACCACCCGCCTGGGCGGCAGCGCGGGGGCCACCTGGACCGCCTGGCAGGCCGGCGAAGATCGCGTGAACCTCTTCGCAGGCCTTCGCAGCACCTTCAAGCCCGCGGCCATCGACTTCGGCCTGGACAGCGCCGCGCAGATCCTCAAGCCCGAGACCGCCACCAGCTATGACCTGGGCGCCAAGGCTGACCTCCTGGGACGCCGCCTGGCCCTGGAGGTCAGCTGCTTCCTCATGGACTTCGAGAACCTGGTGGTGTCCCAGAGCGTCATCGACCCGGCCACCGGGACGGCATCGCCGGTGCTCGCCAATGCGGGGACCGAGCGCTTCCAGGGCGTGGAGGCGTCGGCCTCCTGGCGCTTCACCAGCGACCTGGCGGCCCGCCTGGCCTACAGCTACCACGACGCCCGGTTCCGGGACTACGCCAAGGACTTCGGCGACGGCACCCTCACGCAGCTGGCTGGGAAACGCCTGGAGATGTCCCCCTACCACCTCGGCGGCTTGGGCATCTCCTACGCCCCGGCCCGCGGCTTCACGGCCTCCGTGGAGATGGCCTACACCGGCGGCGTCTTCCTCAACCAGCGCAACACCGCGCCCTACGGCGGCTACGCCACCTTCGCGGCGAGCCTCGGCTGGCGCGCGAAGGCCTGGGAACTCCGCCTGGACGGCCGCAACCTCACGGACCGGCGCCCGCCCGTGGCCGAGAGCGAGCTGGGCGACAGCCAGTACTACCTCCTGCCCGGGCGCCGGGTGGACCTGAGCGCCCGATGCCGGTTCTGACGCAGGAAGGCGTTCCGACAGGCTTCCTAGTAGAATCGAAGGTTTGGGCGTACCGATGAAATTCCACATCGAGACCCGGGGCTGCCAGAACGGGGCCCCCTCCACGAGCCGGCGCAGCCGGGGAGCGGGAGCACGGCGCGAGGCGCCGTGCGATCGGGGGGTAGTCCCCTTCATCCAGCAGCCCCAGGACCGAGGCCTTGCATGAAGTTCCACATCGAGACCTGGGGCTGCCAGATGAACGACCACGACGGCGAGAAGCTGTCGGGGCTGCTGTCGGCGGAGGGCTTCGAGGCGGTGGACGCCGCGGAGGACGCGGAGCTGGTGTTGCTGAACACCTGCTCCATCCGCGAGAAGGCCGTCCACAAGGTCTACTCGGAGCTGGGCCGGTTGCGGGAGGAGAAGCAGCGGCGCCCGCTGTTGGTGGGCGTCACGGGCTGCCTGGCCCAGCAGGAGCAGGCCGCCCTCTTCAAGCGCGCCCCCCACATCGACTTCGTGCTGGGCACCATGGCCCTCAAGCAGCTGCCGCGCCTGGTGGCCGAGGCCCGATCCGGCAAGGCCCGCGTCATGGACACAGGCGAGTACCCGGACAACCACCTGTTCCCGCCCTCGGTGGCCCGGCGCCGCGACACGGCCAAGGCGCTGGTGACCATCACCGAGGGCTGCAACCACGCATGCACCTACTGCATCGTGCCCACCACGCGCGGGGCCGAGCGCCACCGCCCCTTCGCGGATGTGGTGGCCGAGGTGCGGGGGCTGGTCGAGCGCGGCTACCGCGAGGTGGAGCTGCTGGGCCAGAACGTGAACAGCTACGCCGGCGGCTGCACCTTCGCTGAGCTGCTGGAGCGCGTCTCCGAGGTGGAGGGCCTGGAGTGGATCCGCTTCACCACCAGCCATCCCATGAACTTCACGAAGGAACTGGCCCACGTCCTGGCGGCCAACCCCAAAGTGGCGCCCTTCCTCCATCTTCCCCTGCAGAGCGGCAGCGACCGCGTGCTGCGCCGCATGCTGCGGGAATACACCGTGGCCGAGTACCTGGAGCGCCTGGGCTACCTGGGCGAGGCCCGCGGGCGCATCGCCCTCAGCACGGACTTCATCGTGGGCTTCCCCGGCGAGACGGACGAGGACTTCGAGGACACCCTGCGGGTGCTGGACCAGGTGGCCTTCGACGCCTCCTTCAGCTTCATCTACTCGCCGCGCCCCGGCACACCCTCCCTGCGCCTCAAGGACGACCTGCCCATGGCCGTGAAGTCCGATCGCCTGGCCCGCCTCCAGAAGCGCCAGACGGAGCTGACCCGGGCCAGCAACCAGCGCTTCGTGGGCCGTGAGATCCCTGTTCGCGTCGAGACCCACGGCCCCACGGAGCAGGGCTGGTGGCTGGCCCGCAGCGGCGAGTGGAAGACTGTGCACCTGGCCGTCGGCCCCGGCCGGGAGCTGCCCTTCGGCGAGCTGGTGCAGGCGAGGATCACCTTGGCCAGCCCGCACTTCCTGGGCGCGGAGCTGGTTTAGGAAGCCGTCAGCTATCAGCCGTCAGCTTCAGGGTGAGGTTCCAGCGGCGGGTGGTGCCGGGCGCCAGCAGGAAGCCCCCGGGCTTGGCGCTGATGTCGCCGTCCCAGTCCGCGGGGCTGGCATGGCCTTCCCAGGGCTCGATGCAGAGGAAGGCGGGGCCGGGTTCCGGCTTGGCCCAGATCCCGAGGTGGGGGAAGCCCTCCCAGCGAAGCTCCAGGCCGGGGCCGCTCTCGGCCTCGAAGCGCACCCTGCGGCTCCTGGGCTCGAGGAAGATCAGGGCATCCTCCCGGAACAGCCCCTCGTCCAGAGGCAGCACCCGATCTTGGATCGGAGTGGGGCGCGGCGCGGGATCCAGCAGGCCATCGGCGCCCAGGCGGTGCAGGGCGCCGGGCTCGTCCGCCTCGAAGACCAGCCGATGCGCGGCCTTGGGAGCGTTCGAGCCCAGGGGCCAGCGGAAGGCCGGGTGCAGGCCCAGGCTGGCGGGCAGGGGCGCCTCGCCCGGATTGCGGAGCGTGAGGTCCATGCGCAGCGAGGTGGCAGTCAGCGTGTAGGCCGCGCGCAGGAGGAAGGGGAACGGATAGGCCGCGCGGGTGGCCTCGTCGTCCCGCAGCTCGGCCGTGCAGGTGGTGGCGGTGCCCTCGATCAAGGTGAAGTCCCGGTCCCGGGCGAAGCCGTGGCGGGAGATGGGGAACACCTTTCCTGCGTGTCGCAGGGTGTCGTCCTTGACCCGCCCCACGATGGGGAAGAGCAGGGGGGCGTGCCGGGGCCAGAGGGGGCCCGCCTCCCATAGGAGATCGTGTCCGCCCAGGCGCAGGGCCTGGAGCTCGGCGCCCGTCGCGGCGATGAGGGCCTCGGCTTCGCCGGTGTGCAATCGGTGGATGTCCATGCCGCCAGATTACCGGACCGTGGTAGATTGCCCGCCTAGCCTGCATTCCTCCGGGAGCCAGTCATGGTGTTCAAGGCGGACGTCATCGCGACGACCCTTCACGCGCCCCTCGCGAGCGTGGAGACGCACTGGCCACTGGTGGTCGATGCCCTGGCCTCCCTCCAGATCCTGGAGCCGGCCACGGAGGTGGCGGCCATCGCCACCATCGGGGCGGAGAGCTACCTGTTCGCCCCGGAGCGGGAGCCGGGCAGTGAGGCCTACTTCCGGCGCATGTACGAGTTCAAGCGTGCCCTGGGCAACACGGAGCCAGGCGACGGCGCCAGGTTCTGCGGCAGGGGCTTCATTCCCGTGCGGGGCCGGGCCGAGTACGCCCGGTTCGGGAAGCTGGTGGGCGCCGATCTGGTGGAAGATCCGGAACGGGCCCTGGAGCCGGCTCTGGCGGCCCGGATCCTGGCCTACGACTTCATGCTCAAGGAAGTCCCCAAGGCCGCCGCCGAGGGCGACTGGGTGAAGGTCCACCGCCTGGTGCGTGGCGACCTCTCCGGCTGGAAGCGGTTCAACGGGATCCTCATCCCCCTGCTGAAGCTGATGTCCGAGCAGGGCTAAGTCCTGGACTTGGTGCGCCCGACCAGACTCGAACTGGTACTCCGTTTCCGGAAGCGGATTTTAAGTCCGCGGCGTCTGCCATTCCGCCACGGGCGCGCCGTTCCAGCCTAACGGGGCCCGCGGGCCCATGGTAGCGTCGAGCCATGGGGATCCGTTCCATCGCGCTGCCGCTCCTGGTGGCCCTGTCTGCCCCCTCGGCCGCCCAGGCGAGGGATCTCCGGGAGTTCTACCGGGAACGCTGCCTGGTCTGTCACGGAGCGGATGGCACGGGACGAGGGCCCAACGGGGCCCGGCTGGGAGGCCGGAACCTGGCGGACAGTCGCTGGCTCGTCCGCCAGGAGGACGCTGCGCTGGCGGCCTCCGTTCTCAAGGGCCGGGGAGCGATGCCGGGATTCGGGCGCCAGCTCTCGGAGGAGGACGCCCGGCGCCTGGTGGCTGACGTGCTGCGGCCCCTGGCGGCGCACAAAAAACCCTGAGGGGCCCTTGCGGAGGCCAGCTTCCGGCCCATGCTGGGCACGTGTTTCAACATTCATCGAGGTGACCATGCGGGTCGGTGTGATGATCCTCGCCCTTCTGATCCCAATTGGCCTGACGGCCCAGGCGCCCACGAAATCCGTGGACGAATTGCGGGCCTTCTTCGCCGAGAACTGCGTCAAGTGCCACGGGCCCGATGGTTCCGCCCACAGCGCAGAGGGGAAGAAGCTGGGTGGTTTCGATTTCACGGATGCGAAGAAGGCCGCGAAGGAGACCGACGCGGACATGATCAAGACCATCCGCAAAGGCATCTTCTTCGGCCTCGTCATGCCCTCCTTCAAAGCCAAGCTGACGGAAGATGATGCCGGACTCCTGGTGAAGGAGGTCCTCAGGAAGGCCGAGAAGGGCAAAGCCATCGCGCCGAAGGCAGGGACGGGCCGATAGGATGAAGGGATGCCCGATGCGTCCCGCCACCCATCCGACCACCCCCTGCTCCGCAACCTGAACGCGCCCCAGCGGGAGGCAGTCTGCCACGCCCACGGACCCCTGCTTCTCCTGGCGGGGGCGGGGTCGGGCAAGACCACGGTGATCACGCGCCGCATCGCCTGGCTCATCGAAGAGGAGGGCGTCCACCCCGGCTCCATCCTGGCCATGACCTTCACCAACAAGGCCGCCGAGGAGATGCGGGAGCGCGTGCAGCGGCTCGTCTCCGTGCCCGCTGCGCAGATGTGGGTGAGCACCTTCCACAGCTTCTGCACCCGCATCCTCCGGCGCGAGGGCGAGCGCACGCCCGTGGGCCGCGACTTCGTCATCTTCGACCCGGCGGACCAGAAGAGCCTCATGAAGCAGGTGCTGGCGGAGCTGAAACTGCCGGAGAAGCAGTACCACCCGAAGCGGGTGCTGGAGCTGATCTCCGACTTCAAGAACCGCTGCCTGCTGCCCGAGGAGGCCCGGGAAGAAGCGCTGGACCCCTGGACCCGCCGGGTGCTGGACGCCTACGACCTCTACCAGAAGGGCCTCCGGAACCACCGGGCCTGTGACTTCGACGACCTGCTGCTCTACACCGAGCGGCTCTTCCGCGATCCCGTGGTGCAGGCGGCCTACGGGGAGCGCTTCAAGTTCATCCTGGTGGACGAGTACCAGGACACCAACCGCGCCCAGTACCTGCTGGTGCAGCACCTGGCCAAGCGGCACCACAACCTGTGCGTGGTGGGTGATGAAGACCAGTCGATCTATGGATGGCGCGGCGCCGACATCCGCAACATCCTCGACTTCCAGCAGGACTTCCCCGAGGCCGTGCGCATCGAGCTGCTGCAGAACTACCGCTCCACGAAGAAGATCCTCGACGCGGCCTCGGAGGTGATCTCCAACAACTCCCAGCGCGTGGAGGGCAAGGGCGCGCTGAAGACCGACCTGGGGGACGGCGAGACCATCACCTTCAAGCTGGCGGACGAGGGGCGGCAGGAGGCGGAGTGGGTGGTGCAGCGCATCCAGGAGCTGCGCTACCGGGATCCCGAGGCCAAGGTGGCCGTGCTCTACCGCGCCAACTGGCAGTCCCGGCAGATGGAAGAGGCCCTGCGGGCCCAGAACCTGTCCTACCGGCTGGTGGGCGGCGTGAAGTTCTACGAGCGCCAGGAAGTGAAGGACCTCATCTCGTACCTGCGCCTCATCTCGAACCCCTTCGATCTGGTGAGCTTCCGCCGCTGCGTGAACGCGCCCACCCGCGGTGTGGGGCCCACCACGCTGGGGAAGATCGAGGGCGCCATTCCCGAAGGCGGCACGCCCCTCGAGGGGCTTGCGGTGCTGTTGCGGTCGGGCGAGCTGAAGGGCCGCGCCCAGCGGGAGATGGGCAAGTTCCTGGAGCTGTTCCACCGCGCCGCCGCCGAGCGGGAGGCCCAGGGCCTCTCGGGCCTGGTGAAGTGGGTGCTGCAGGAGAGCGGCTACCTCCAGAGCCTGGAGGACGAGGCCACCCTGGAGGCCGAGGGCCGCATCCGCAACCTGGAGGAATTCCTCAGCGCCGCGGCGGAATCCGAGTCGCTGGGCCTGCGCCTGTCGGAGTTCCTGGACCGCATCACCCTCGCCGCGGACGCCGATCAAGTGGAGGAATCCGCCCAGCTCAGCCTCATGACCATCCACTGCGCCAAGGGTTTGGAGTTCCCCTACGTCTTCGTCATCGGCATGGAGGAGGACGTCTTCCCCAACCGAAACGCCCGGGAGACGCCGGAGGGGCTGGAGGAGGAGCGCCGGCTCTTCTACGTGGCCATCACCCGCGCCCAGAAGCGCCTCACGCTGAGCGCGGCCCGGCGGAGGCGCATCATGGGAACCGAGATGCTCTCCATGCCCAGCCGCTTCCTGCGGGAGATCCCGGCGGAGACGCTGGCCGCGCCCATCCGCTGGGGCACCGAGCTCTACCAGTCCGGCGAGGGCGTGCGGCCCGGCAGCTCCTTCAGCCGGGGCGCCGGCGGGTCCTCGGTGGCGACGGAGCTCCAGCGCATCCGCAGCTTCTTCGACCGCGTCAAAGAGGTGCCGCCATCGGAGCCGGATGGCGGTACGTTCTCCGAACCTGCCGAAACGAAGGATCCGAATGCGTTCGAGCCGGGCACCCGGGTGCGGAGCCCGCGCTTCGGCGAGGGCACCGTGCTAGCCGCCACCGGCCGCGGCGAAGGACTCACCTACACCGTTCGCTTCGACCAGGGTGGGGACAAGCGCATCATGGCCCGCTTCGGGGGACTGGCAAGGGCCTGAGCACGATCACAGCAGATCCGCCAACGCCACGGCCGCCTCGGCGAACCGGAACTCGAAGCCCAGGGCCCTGGCCCGGGCCGGAACCACGAAGGCGCCCTGGAGCAGCAGGGCGTCGGCCATGTCGCCCAGCACCACCTTCATGGCGGCCGCGGTGAGGCGTCCGGGGATCGGAAGGAGAGGGCGGTGCAGTTGGCGCGCCAGGAGATCGGTGAAGGCCTCGTTGTCCAGGAATCCCGGTGCCGTACCGTTGAAGGGGCCTTCCCAGGCGTCGTTCGCCGCCGCCTCCAGGAACATGGCCACGAGGTCGTCCCGGTGGATCCAGCTGAAGCCCTGCTTTCCCGACCCGAGCGCGCAGCCGAGGTAGTACCGCACCGGCAGCGCCATCTTCGGAAGGGCGCCGCCCTCCCGGGCCAGCACGACCCCGGTGCGGATGCGGACCACGCGCACCCCGATCGTCGAGGCGTCCATGGCCTCCGCCTCCCAATCCCGGCAGGTCTCGGCGAGGAATCCGGTCCCCGGCGCGGCGCCTTCGTCCACGGGGATCCTGTCGCGGGCCCCGTAATAGCCGATGGCCGAGGCGTTCACCAAGGCCCTGGGGGGCTTCTGGCAGTCCCGCATGGCCTCCACGAGCCGGCGGGTCGCCTGGATCCGGCTCTCCCGGATGGCGGCCTTGCGGGCCACGGTCCAGCGGTGGTCGGCGATGCCCTCGCCCGCCAGGTTGATCACCGCGTCCGCGCCATCCAGCAGAGCAGGGAGGTCCTCCCATCCGTGGGCATGAGCGCCCGCGGGCAGATCCGGAGGCGCCGCGCGACGGGTCAGCACATGCACCTGGGCCCCCAGGTCCAGAAGGTCGCGGACGAGCGGCCGGCCCACCAATCCTGTCCCACCGGCGACCACCACCCGATTCAGAGCCTTCGATTCCACAGCGCCTCCCGGGGAAACACCGACTCGATTGTCCATGGAAAGACGATCGGATGAGCGGGGCGCTCCGGTCGATCCATAAAAAAGCGGCGCGGAAGGTTTCCGCGCCGCTTCCAGAGATCGGGGAAGGCTACTTCTTCTTGGTGGTGAACTTGCCGTCCGCCCAGCCATGGCAATCCTTGCACTGGGCTTCCTTGTACTTCGCGACCATCTTGGCGGCGGCGGCATTGAACTTCTTGTCCTTGGGGGCACCCTCGTGGCAGGTGGTGCACTTGGCGCCCTTCACGGTGGTGGGCTTGGCCATGGCGGGCACGGTGCACAGGAAGGCGGCAGCGGCGAGGAGGAGGATGGAACGGCGCATGGAATCTCCTGGGGGGGTGGGCCGCAGTGCGCGGCGGTAAGGGGATGCCCCCATTCTGCATCGAGTGTCACGGGTTTGTATCCAAGAGATTCTGTCTCGATTCGTGAGGCTGACCGCTAGGCTGGTACCTGGCTTTGGGCCCCGGTGGCCCCCCTGCCGAGGCCTCATGCGCTACCTTTTTTCCAACCTGCCGCTCAACCTGGGGGAAGAGGCGCTCGACCTGGCCATTCCCCTGGCCCATGCCCTGGGGGGGAAGCCGGAGGAGTACCAGGCCGTCACCCTCGAGCGCCGCAGTCTTGACGCCCGTCACAAGGGGGCCATCCGCTTCCTGGCGACGGTCAGCTTCGACACGGACCGGAGGCTGGAACCGGGGGCGCTGCCCGGTGGCCTCAAGCTGGACGTGGCCCCGGCCCCGGCGCCCTATGCGGTGGCCGCGCCGCCGCGCCGGCCCCGGGTGGTGGTGGTGGGCAGCGGCCCCGCCGGCACCTTCTGCGCCCTGCGCCTGCTGGACTACGGCATCGAGCCCATCGTGCTCGAGCGCGGCCCGGCCATGGGCGAGCGCGTGCAGGCCATCGCGGGCCTGTGGAAGGACGCGGTGCTGGATCCCGAGGCCAACGCCCAGTTCGGCGAAGGCGGCGCGGGCACCTTCAGCGACGGCAAGCTCACGACGCGCATCGGCCATCCGGCCACCCGATACGTGCTGGAGGCCTTCGTGCGCTTCGGCGCGAATCCGCGGATCCTCTACCTGGCCAAGCCCCACGTGGGCACGGATGTCATCCGCCGCTGCGCGGTGCTCATCCGGAAGGAGGCCCAGGCCCGGGGGGCGCAGTACCGCTTCCGGGCCCGGCTGGCGGATGTCCGCTTCGATGACCAGGGCCGCGTCCGCGCCGCCGTGCTGGCCGGCGGCGAGGAGATCCCCTGCGAGGCCCTGGTGCTGGCGCCGGGCCACAGCGCCCGGGACACCTTCGAGATGCTGCACGGCCATGGCGTCGCCATGCGCCAGAAGCCCTTCGCCATGGGCGTGCGGGTGGAGCATCCCCAGGACCTCATCGACCGCTCCCAGTACGGCCCCAGCGCCGGTCATCCCTCGCTGCCCGCGGCGGACTACAAGCTGGTCTGCAACTTTGGGCTGAACCGCGCCGCCTACAGCTTCTGCATGTGCCCCGGAGGTGAGGTCATCCAGTGCAGCAGCGAAGAAGGCGGCGTGGTGGTGAACGGCATGAGCAACGAGAAGCGCGACTCGGGCTTCGCCAACTCGGGCCTGGTGGCCAAGGTGAACACGGCGGATTTCGGCAGCGACCACCTCCTGGGCGGCATGTACTTCCAGCGGAGGTGGGAACAGGCGGCGTTCCGCGCCGCGGGCGATACCTACGGCGCCCCGGCCATGTCGGTGCTGGATTTCCTCAAGGGCCGCGCCACGGGCCGCCTCCCCCGCACCAGCTTCAAGCCCTTCGCCGTGGCCGCGGACCTGCGCACCTGCCTGCCGGACTTCGTGCGTGAGCAGCTGGCGGGCGCGCTACCCACCTTCGACAGGAAGATCCACGGCTTCGCCAGCAGCCAGGCCATCCTGCTGGCCATCGAGAGCCGCACCAGCAGCCCCATCCAGCTCCTGCGGGGGGAGGACGGACAGTCCGTGACCCACCCTGGCCTCTATCCTTGCGGCGAGGGCGCCGGCTTCGCGGGCGGCATCACCAGTGCCGCCGTGGACGGCATCCGCGTGGCCGAGTGGATCGCCCAGGCCGCGGGCGCGCCGGTGTTCCAGCCCTTCGAGAAGCAGGTGCGGGTGGGAGACCTGGCGAACGAATACTGAGCGGGCGGATCTCGGAGCCGGCCGGGGAAGCCCCCAGGCCGAACCTAGTTCGCCGAGGGAACGGGCTGCCCGAGCTTGAGGGGGATGGGCAGCCTGAACCAGGCCCACCGCGGGGTCCCGTCCCGGACCACCGGCTCGAACCGCCACTGGAGGGCGTACCGCAGGGCCGCGGCCTTGAGCTCCTGCGGCCCGGATTCGGCCAGGACTCGGACGGGACGACCCTCGGGGTTCACGGTGACGATCACGTGGACCGTGCCCTGGATCCCCACCCCCTTGGCGGCCGAGGCGTAGGCGGGAGCCGGCGGCTGGTGCTTGATCCGCTCCTTGCTGAAGGGCACCTCCACCGCCTTCGGGAAGGGTGAGGCCGGGATGGGGAAGGGCATGGCGGCAGGTGCGGCTGCGCTCGGGGCCGAGGAGGTGGCAAGGTCGTGTGCCGCCGCGGCCTTGCTGATGAGGGAGGCGGCCACGAGGAATGCGAGGCGCCGCGCCTCCAGGGGGAAAGCCTCTCCCGCGGCGTGGGCGGAGGTGGAATAGCCCACCCATCGGAACTCCTCGCCCTTGGCGAGCCCATCCAGATCCGTGAGCCGCTCCAGGGCCCCCTGGACGGCCACGAGATGGGATCCCTCCGGGAAGTCCGTGACCTCCAGGGAGAGATCCAGCCGGTACGCCCCCTGGGCATTCGAGGCCTCCGAGGTGGGGACTACGGCGATGCCTCCGGTCCTGAGGAGACCGGTGAGCTCCGCTTGGATGCCCGGGAGATCCAGGCTGGATGCGGTCCCCTTGAGGGCGAGGGCGAGGGCGATGGCCCGGACCGGAGCGTGGGGGGCCTCCTGCGGCGTCCCGGGCGCCTGGGCGCCGATCAGGCAGGGGGAGACCAGACAGGCGGGGATCAGGAGGGCGGCGGGTCGGATCATGAGGGCTCCAGGCCCCCATGATCCCAGGAAGCGGCCTAGAATCACCCATCGCGCTGTCGGCCCGACGCGCGGACCATCCGCCCCGGAGGAGCCATGTTCGAATCCGCGGAGCTCGGCCACAGGATCGAGAAGGAGGTGTGGGAGCGCGAGGTTCCCCTCCTGCGGGAGGCGCTGCTGGACGCCCAGTACGACCTGTCCTCGGCGAAGTTCCCCGTCATCATCCTGGTGGCGGGCGTGGACGGGGCCGGCAAGAGCGAGACCGTGAACACCCTCAACGAGTGGATGGACCCGCGGCACATCCAGACTCACGGCCTCGCGGAGCCCTCCGACGAGGAACGCGAGCGGCCCCACATGTACCGCTACTGGCGCCTGCTGCCGCCCAAGGGCAAGATCGGCATCTTCGACGGCTCCTGGTACACCTGGCCCATCCTGGAGCGGGCCTACGGGCGGATCAAGACCTCGGATCTGGACCAGGACATGACCCGGGTGGCGCGCTTCGAGCAGATGCTCATCCACGAAGGCGCCCTGGTGCTGAAGTTCTGGATGCACCTGGGGAAGGACGTGCAGAAGAAGCGCCTGAAAGGGCTGGAGAAGGATCCCAAGACCCGCTGGCGGGTGACGCCGGGGGATTGGAAGCGCTTCGAGATGTACGACACCTTCCGGGAGGTGTCCGAACGGGCCCTCCGATCCACCAGCACGGGGGATGCCCCCTGGATCGTGGTGGAGGCCACCGATCCCCGCTACCAGCGGCTCACGGTGGGGAAGATCCTGCTCGAGAGGCTGCGGGCCCGGCTCGACCAGCCGGCGCCCGTGGCGCCGGTCCTGCCGAGCCACCCGCCCCGCAGGCCCATCGATGAAGTCAACATCCTGCGTGCCCTGGACCTGACCCGGCGGATGGACAAGAAGGACTACGAGGACGAACTCCTCACGCTGCAGGGGAAGCTGAACCTGCTCACCCGCCACCGGAATTTCCGGAAACACGCCGTGGTGCTGGCCTTCGAGGGCGTGGACGCGGCGGGGAAGGGGGGCGGCATCCGCCGCGTCACCCAGGCCCTGGATGCCCGGCTGTACCAGATCCATCCCATCGCGGCGCCCACGGAGGAGGAGCGGGCCCAGCCCTACCTCTGGCGGTTCTGGCGCCACCTGCCGCGCCGCGGCCGGGTGGCCATCTTCGACCGCAGCTGGTACGGCCGGGTGCTGGTGGAGCGGGTGGAGGGATTCTGCTCCGAGACGGACTGGCAGCGGGCCTACAGCGAGATCAACGAGTTCGAGGACCAGATCGTCCGCAGCCGGAGCCTCCTCCTCAAGTTCTGGCTCTCCATCAGCCAGGAGGAGCAGCTCCGCCGCTTCCAGGAGCGCGAGACGACCCCCTTCAAGCGCTTCAAGATCACGGAGGAGGACTGGCGCAACCGCGAGAAGTGGCCGACCTATGAGACGGCCATCTGCGACATGCTCGACCGCACCAGCACCGAGATCGCCCCCTGGACCCTGGTGGAGAGCGAGGACAAGTACTACGGCCGGATCAAGATCCTCCGGACCATTGTGAAGCGGCTGGAGGAGGAGCTTTAGGAGGATGTCAGCTCTCAGCTGTCGGTTAAAGAGGCTGACAGCCGCCTTTACTGAGAGCTGAGAACTCTAAACCGCCCGTTCCTTGCCGAACACCCGGTCCAGCACCAGGCCGGCGGTCTCCTCGATGCTGCGGCCGGTGACGTCGAGGATGGGCCATCGGCGGTGCTGCTTGAAGATTTCGTCGGCGTAGACCAGCTCTTCCAGGATGCGCCCCAGATCGCTGTAGCTGTCGGCGCTGCCGGAGGCGCCCAGGCGCTTGAGGCGGTAGGCGCGGATCTCCTGGAGCCGGTCCGGCTGGATGGTGAGCCCCACGATGCGGCCCTGGGGGATGGAATCGAGCTCGGGGGGCGGCGGCACGCCGGGCACCAGCGGCACATTGAGCACTTTGTAGCCCTCCATGGCGAGGTACATGGAGAGCGGCGTCTTGCTGGTGCGGCTGATGCCCACCAGCACGATGTCGGCGTCCGGCAGGCCGGCCATGTCGATGCCGTCGTCGAACTTCAGCGCGAACTCGATGGCCTCGATGCGGCGGAAATACTTGTCGCCCACCGCGTGGAAGCTGCCCGGGCGCTCCTCCGGGCGTTCCCGGAGGTAGAGGGCCAGGGTGTCCAGCAGGTTGCCGAAGAGGTCCACCTGGGTGAGCCTCAGCTCCGCGCAGCGGTCCGCGAGGTAGAACCTCATCTCCCGCGACACCGTGGTGTGGATGATCACCGCCCGCTTGTCCGCGGCCAGCTGGAGCACCCGGTCCATGTCCTCCCTGGACCGCACGTTCTGGAACCTCCGGACCAGGGCGGAGCCCTCCCCCTTGGCGAATTGGGTCAGCGCCGCTTGCACCATCCGCATGGCGGTCTCGCCGGAACCTCCGGACACCACGTAGATGGGCTGTCTGTCCATGGGAATGAGCATACCCTGGGGCGATGGAACCGCTGTCCCGTACCATCGTGTGGCTCGCGCTGGCCCTTCCCGCGGGAGTGGCCCTCGGCGGCCTGGCCCTCGTCTTGGTGCGTCTGGCGCGCCTGCACCGCCGCGCGAAGGCGGATCCCGAAGCCCTCCTGCTCTCGGCGGTGTCCGGCAGCCTGCGGGAGCGGGGCGAGCTGGCGAACTCCCTCGGAGAACTCCGGACCGTCCACGAGCGGCTGCTGGACGCGCTGCCCATGGGCGTGCTCTGGGTGGATCAGCGCCAGCGGCTGGCGGCGCTGAACCAGAGGGGCTGCGACCTCCTGGGGGTGCGGCCAGGTGTGGTGGGCCTGGAGGCGGCGTTCGTGCTGGAGCCCTTCCCCTGGCTGCGGGAGGCCCTGGGACGGGATCCCGGACCTCCCTGGCGGTGCGCCGCCGGCGGGCGCCGCTGGCGGCTCCAGCGCATCGAAGCCCCGGATCGCATCGGCGCGCTCGTGCAGTTCGAGGATGTCACCGAGGCCGAGGCGGAGGCGCATCGCCGGCAGCTGCGAGAGCGCTTCGCGGACCTGGGCGAGATGACCGCGGGCGTGGCCCATCAGCTGAAGAACGGGCTGGCGGTCCTCAAGGGCCGGGGCCAGATGCTGAAGCGAAGCGGCCACGGCGAGGCCGCGGAGGCCCTGCTGGAGGAGACCGAGGATCTGGAACGGCTCGTCCAGCGGTTCCTCCAGTGGGCGAAGCCGCTGGATCCGGCCGCGGAACCGCTCCGCCTGGAGGAGACGGTCGCCCAGGCGGTGGTGGAATTGAAGCGCCGGCCGGTGAGCCAGGGCCGCGTCCTGGCGGTGGAGGGGGAAGGGGAGGCCACGGGCGACCCGCTGCTGCTCCATCAGGCCCTGGTGAACCTGCTGGAGAACGCCTGCCAGGCCACGCCCCTGGGCGGGCGGATCCTGGTGAGGGTGGCCCAGGGGCGGATCGATATTCTGGACGACGGCCCCGGGCTGTCCGAAGACACCGCCATCCGCATGCTCCGGCCCTTCGAGAGCGGCCGGCCGGACGGGACCGGGCTCGGGCTCCCCCTGGCGCTGAAATGGCTGAACGCCCAGGGGGCGGACCTGCGTCTGGCGCCCCGCGAGGGGCGTGGCACCTGCGCGGAGATCCGCTGGTAAGTTGTTAGCCATGCGCATCGCCCTGCTCCAGCTCAACGCCCGCCTGGGGGATCCCGAAGGCAACGGCCGGGTCCTGGAGGCCGCCTATGCGGAGGCCGTGGCCGCGGGGGCGGAGCTGGTCCTGGCGCCGGAGCTCGCCATCCCCGGATACCTGGCCGAGGACCGGCTCTGGGAGCAGGGGCTGCGCCACCGGATCGAGCGCGAATCCCATCGCCTGGCCGCCCTGACGGGCGCCGTGCCGCTGCTCTTTGGCACGGCGCGGCCCGCGCCCTCGGGCCGCCTCTGGAACGAGCTGTGGTGGTGCGAGGGCGGCAGCCTGCGCCACTGCGCCCACAAGCGCGTGCTGCCCAGCTACGACATCTTCGACGAGCACCGCTACTTCGAGCCGGACCTCTCGCCCCAGCCCCTGGTGGCCTTCGGTGGCCACCGCATCGGCCTGTCCATCTGCGAAGACCTCTGGGCGGATCCGCAATTGGGCAATGCGCCGGTGGACTACGGCCTTGATCCCATCGCGGACCTGGCCGCCTCGGGCGCCACGCTGATCCTCAACGCCAGCGCGAGCCCCAGTGCCCTCGGGAGCTGGCTGCCGCAGGGGCGCACCACCCCCTGGGCCATCCCCTCGAAGGACGCCCAACGCCAGCGCCTGCTGCCGGGGCTCGCCCAGAAGCACGCGGTTCCCATCGCCTACGCCAGCCGGGTGGGCGCGGAGAGCTGGCTGCTCTTCGATGGTGGATCGGGTCTCGCCCTTCCCGATGGGCGCTGGCAGGGCTGCGAGCCGTTCCACCAGGGCCTGTTCATGGTGGACACGGGGCAACCCGGCGGGGCCTGGCGGCCCGTCGAGGAGGGATCCTGGCTGCGGACCGCCCTGGTGCTGGGGATCCGCGAGAACCTGGCCAAGCAGGGGCTCGAGGCCCTGGTGATGGGACTGTCCGGCGGCATCGACAGCGCCGTGGCCGCGGCGCTCGCGGTGGAGGCCCTGGGTCCGGGCCGCGTGCTGGGCGTGGCCCTGCCCACGCGCTTCAGCAGCGGGGAGAGCTCGGCCCTGGCGGAGCAGCAGGCCCGGCAGCTCGGCATGGGTTTCCTGCACATCGATGTGGACGCGCCGTTCGCAGGGTTCACCGCCGCACTGGAACAGGCGCTTCCCGGTCGCCCCTTCAGCCTCACGGACGAGAACCTGCAGAGCCGTTGCCGCGGCAGCCTGCTCATGGCGCTGACGTCGGAGCCGGAGGTCCACCGCCGTCTCGGCACCGGCCGGGTGGCCGTGCTGAACACGGGCAACAAGAGCGAGGCGGCCACAGGGTACTTCACCCTCTACGGCGACGGCATCGGGGCTTTCGCGCCGCTGGGCGACTGCCTCAAGGCCCGGGTGTACGCGGTGGCGCGGGAACTCGGCGAGGCCGTGCCCCGCGGCGTGCTGGAGCGCCCCCCCACGGCGGAGCTGCGTCCGGACCAGACGGACGAGGCCAGTCTGCTGCCCTACGCCCAGCTGGATGCCATCCTGGGCGCGGCCCTCGAGGCCCAGCGCCCCGAGGAAGGCCTCGCCGATGACCTGGCCCTGCTGCTGGACGGCCCGGCTCTGGGCCAGGCGCGGGCCGCGCTGCCCCGCATCCTCGGCCTCCTGCGCCGCAGCGAGTTCAAGCGGCGCCAGCTTCCCTTCGCCTTCAAGGTGAGCCCCAAGGCGTTTGGTGCCGGACGGAGGATCCCCCTCACGGCCCTTTGATGGTCTGGGGGGTCCCCTCGCAACGCATGCGTTGCGAGGATCTGGGGTCACGCTGCGCCACACCCCCGGATCCCCGCGCGGTGCACCGCCAAGCCGGGCGCCGCTGACGGGCTCCTGAAAGGGCATGGATGCCCCTGGACTGGAGCTATCGCGAACCCGCGCCGCCGCGCTATCCTGACCCTTCGTGCCGGTGTGGCGAAATGGCAGACGCGACGGACTCAAAATCCGTTTCCCCCTAAAGGAGTGTCGGTTCGAGTCCGACCACCGGTACCACCCATGGGCCCCGACGGGGCCCTTCTCGTATCCGGTGGTCGGGCTCGAAGTCGCGGATGGCGGCCAGGTAGGCGCCGCCGGGAACGCCTCAGGCGCGGCGGGAACCGGAGTCCGACCACCGGTACCACCCGAAGGCCCCAGTGGGGCCCTTTCCCCTGTGCTGCCTGGCATCAGGTGGGAAATCACAATCTTCTTGATCTGGATGTCGTGGAAGACTACATTCACCTGGAAGTCCTCTGAGGAAAGATCCGTGTGGTGCATGCCTGCTCGCGTCGGCCTCTGACCGGATCCAAAACCCCGTCGCCGCGAAAAGGATCTGGCCCATGGATGTTGTTTGGAACACCCGCTACAACACGGGCATCCAGATCATCGACGAGCAGCACCAGGAACTCTTCTCCACCGTGGATCGCCTCAGGAGTTCCGTCCAATCCGGTGCTGACCGCACGGAGGTGGAGGGGCTCCTGGCCACGCTGGTCAGCCATTCCGAGCGCCACTTCGCCACGGAGGAATCCTTCATGGCGCGGTACGCCTACCCGGACCTGACCCAGCACGTGGCCGAGCACGCGTCCATGCTCACGAGCCTCCACGAGCTGCTCAGCAAGTTCCAGGAGAGCCCCCACGCCCTGGCCCTGATGGTGCCGACCTTCATGGAAGGCTGGCTGAAGCACCACATCAGTGACGGTGATTTCGGGTTCGTGACCTTCCTGAAGTCGCGGAATCTGGCCTGAGCGACCGGTCGCCAGCCTGGCGGAGACCTGCTGATGCCGGACCGGGGCGGGACGTGGTGGATCCTTCGCGGGGGGGCCGCCCTGTTCGCCCTGTCCATGGCCCCTGAAATGGGTGGGGAGCAGGAATGTAACCGTTTTTTACCTAAAAAAGGTGCTTGAGTCTCTGGGGCAACACAGACGATCCTTGGGGATTCCCCGATGACCCGTGGCCGGAAGCCCATCGACCATGGGGACCCCAAGATGGCCGGACATCCGGCCCCAGGAGCGACGATGACCCGACGCTGGACCCCCCTCATCCTGACGGCCCTGGCCTGTGCCACGGTCGCCTCCGCCCAGACCACGTCCACGGCCGGCGCCGTGCGTGGCGCCGTCAGAGACAAGGCGGGAAAGCCCGTCGTGGGGGCCGCCCTCTCCCTGCGGAACCGGGAGACGGGGCTCACGCGGAGCGCCGTCTCCGGCGCCCAGGGTGAGTACCAGATCGGGCTCCTCCCCGTGGGCGCCTACGAGCTCACCGTGACCGCCCCGAGCATGCGGAGCCTCAAGGATGCCAATGTCGTGGTGTCCCTGGGCCAGGCGACCGTCGCGAACTTCAGCCTGGACAAGGCCGAGGCCGAGGCCATGGTCGAGATCGTGGGGACCTCGGGCGGGGTGGACACCAAGGAAGTCAACGTCATGAGCAGTGTGGACGCCACGGTGATCGAGGCCGTCCCCTTGGTGAGCCGCAACTTCACCGACATGGCCAAGCTGTCGCCGGGGGTCGTATCCGGAAGCAACAACCGCCTCGTGGTGGAGGGCGGCCGCCAGATCTTCAATGCCATCCAGATCGATGGCGCCAGCACCAACTCGGCCTTCTTCAACGAGCAGCGCGGCGGGGTCTACACGCCCTTCATCTTCGGCGCGGACACCATCAAGGAACTCCAGATCGTCACCAACGGCTATGACGTCCAGTACGGCCAGGCCGGCGCCACGGTCAACGCCGTGACGAAGAGCGGCACCAACGACTTCACAGGGAGTGCCCTCTACCAGATCCGCCGCACCAGCTGGAGCGCCCGCCCCAAGCCGGTTCCCTTCGATCCCAACCACACCTTCAACACGCCCACCAACCTCCAGCGGTTCAACGACTCCACCAACGTGAACTTCAACGTCGGCGGGCCCATCCTCAAAGACAAGCTCTGGTACTTCGTCGGGGTGGAGCGCTACAACAAGAGCATCACGGCCAATCCCAATCCGACGACGATCAGTGGCGCGGCCGGGATGACCCAGACGGATTTCAACAACCTGGTGGCGAGCCCCCTGGGCGGCGTGGTGACGAACCTGGGCGGCCTGACGCTCGCGCAGGAGTTCGGGAATCCTGGCGCTGGCATCCCACCCCACGCCTATCCCATGGAGAACACCAACACGGTGTACTTCGGGCGCCTGGACTACGCGATGAACGAGAACCACCGCTTCGTCCTGCGGATGAACTTCCAGACCATGGATGACACGCTGAACAACACCAGTGCGAATCCCAACAACGCCGAGAGCAACAACATTCCCACCAAGACCCAGTCCATCAGCTGGGTGCTCGAGGCGAACGACATCTGGACCAGCGAGCTGTTCACGGAAAGCCGCCTCCAGATCGCCCGGGAGGCCCGGCCCATGCGGAACAACTCCGTGGTCGGCGTCCCCTCCATCGAGGTGCCCACCAGCGCCAGCTTCATGGCCTTCGGCACCAAGACCTCCACGCCCCGCGAGAGCAACGAGATCACCAACCAGTTCTACAGCGCCACCACCTGGAACCACGGTGACCTCCAGCTGAAGGGCGGGCTCGACCTCATGAAGGTCGACGTGGACAACCAGTTCTTCCAGAACAACGCCGGCCGCTTCCAGTTCGGCACCTACGGGGCGGCTGCCGCCTGGGCCAACGGGACGCTCGGCACCACCTCCGATCCCGGCGGCGCCATCACCTACAGCGGAGCGGTCAGCCCGTACAACGGCCGCATCCAGATGTGGACGAAAACCAGCAGCTTCTTCGGCCAGGCCCAGTACTCCGGCCTGTTCGACCGGCGCCTGACCCTGACGGCCGGCCTCCGCACGCTCAGCCAGTCCTTCTCGGACAACCCCGCCCCCAATCCCAACTTCCAGGGACTGGACCAGGCCACCAGCGCCCATGCGGTCGATCCCCGTCTCGCCTTCAGCTTCGACCTGGACGGCCGGGGCAAGACCGTGATCCGCGGAGGCTACGGCTCCTTCAGCAGCCCGACGCCCTTGCTGCTGCACTCCAACACCATGACGGGCAACGGCCAGATCATCACCAACTACAGCCTCAGCCTGAACCGGGCCACCAACCTGGCCACCTTCAATCCCGGAGGCCTCCTCAGCGCCGGCAACCTGATCAGCGGCAGCTCCATGCGCCACCTGACGGACACCGAGCTGGCCGCGCTGCCCGCGGTCACTTCATCCACCTCCCTGTGGGACCCCGACAACAAGCTGAGCCGTTCCAAGAAGGCCAGCCTGGGCATCGAGCATGACTTCGGCAACAACCTGACCATGGGCTTCACGGCCACCTACGTGAAGTACGAGAATCTCCAGCGGTTCGAGAACATCAACCTGGGCCAGCTGACCGGGGCCGGCGGACCCCTGGTGGCCGGCGGCCACTATGAGGACGGCTACAGCGCCGGCACGAACTACTGGTCCAACGTCACAGCCAACCGTCCCGGCTACGCCATCATCCGGGGTCACCGGGTGGACTTCCGCCCGGGTAGCCTGGCTGCCGGCAATCCCGTCGGCGGATTCAGCGATGTCTACCTGGTCAAGACCGATGGTTGGGGCCACTACCGCGGCCTGAGCTTCAACCTGAAGAAGACCTGGGACGAGAAGACCGGCGTCATCGGGAACGTGACCTGGTCCAAGGCCCAGGACACCGGCTCCTTCGAGCGCGGCACCTACACATCCTCCGGCCCGAACTTCAGCAGCGAGCTGGGCGCCTCCCTCACGCCGGACCCCCAGGATCCCGCCTCCAACTACGGTTACGGGGACAGCGACCGGCGCTGGGTGGTCAATGTCGTGGCCTACTTCCCCATCTGGTGGGGCGTGGAGGGCTCCGTTCGCGGCCTCTACCAGAGCGGCCTCCCCTATTCCGCCTACCTCGCTGGGGACATCAACGGGGACGGCATGGCCAACCACTTCGCCCCTGATCACACCCGCGGCGACCTGCGCCAGCCCGGCTACACTCAGTTCGACCTCCGCCTGAGCCGGAACTTCAAGATCTACGGCAAGTTCGAGATCGAGGGCATCCTCGACATCTACAACGTCCTGAACAAGGCCGACTACAGCGTCCGCTCCCCGAATGGCTACATCCTCTCGAATGCCGAGTTCGGCCAGCTCGGAACGGTGGCCAAGGACAAGACCCGCGAGGTCCAGCTGGGCGTTCGCGCCAAGTTCTGATCTTCGCCGCTTGAATGGGAAGGCCCCGCGCTGGCGGGGCCTTCTTCGTGCCGGATTCAGCGCAGCGTGATCACCGTGGCGCCGGCACCGCCCTGGTTCTGGGGGGCGTCCTCCACCCGGGCGATGCCGGGATGGCCGCGCAGGGCCTCGCGGACGGCGGCCTTCAGCTTCCCGGTGCCGTGGCCGTGGACGATGCGGACGAAGCGCCGGCCCGCGGCCAGGGCCTCCTCCACGAAGCGGTAGATCTCGCTGTCCACATCATCGCTGGCCCGGCCGATGAGGTTGATCTCGGACTCGATGTCCAGGGCCTCGGTCCGCACGCGCACCCTGCCCGTGGGTTTGGGTGCGGCCTCCCGGGCCCCGATGGGCTCCAGCTCGCCCAGGCGGCACGCCAGGCGGCGGCCCTGGGGTGTCTCCAGCGTGGCCCGGTCGCCCTTGAGGGAGACGACCTTGCCTTCCACGCCCAGGCCGCGGTGGCGGGCGTACCCGCCCTCCCGGACCTCCAGGGGTCCGGATGCTTGGCTTGCGGCCTGCGTCCTCGCGCCCCGCGGCACCAGCTCGGCCTCCGCCAGGCGCGTGAGCTGCTTCACCCGTTCGTGGGCCTCGGTGCCCAGGCGGTCGGCGTTCACGTCAGCGGCCTTCTGCCGCTCCTTCAGCTCTTTCACCAGCCGCTTGCCCTCGTGGTCCAGGAAGTCCAGCACCCGAGCCACCTTCTCCTTCGATTCCCTCTGGAAGGCCTCCCGCTCGGCGCGCAACTTCTCCTCCCGCTGGCGGAGGATCTCCCGGTCCTTCTCGGCGGCGACCGTCTGCTGGCGCAGGGTCTCGGCCTCCTCCAGCAGGCGGGTGCGCTCGGCCTCCAGCTCCCGCAGGAAGTCCCGCCAGTCCTGCTCCCGCTTGCCCAGCACCTTGTCCGCGTGGTCCAGCACGGCCTTGGGCAGGCCCAGCTTGGCGGCGATGGTGAGGGCGCGGCTCTGGCCAGGCTGACCCACCAGCAGACGGTAGGTGGGGGCCAGGCGGTCCTCGTCGAACTGCACGGAGGCGTTCTGGAACCGCGTGTGCCGCAGGGCCCACTGGCTGATCTCGCCCAGGTGGGTGGAGCAGAGGATCCAGCAGCGGCGGCGGGAGAGGGTCTGGAGCAGGGCGATGCCCAGGGCGGCGCCCTCTTTGGGATCCGTGCCCGTGCCCAGCTCGTCCAGAAGCACCAGGCCGCCATCATGGACGTTTTCCAGGATCTTCTTCAGATGCAGGACATGGCTGCTGAAGGTCGAGAGGCTTCCCGTGATGGTCTGGTGGTCGCCGATGTCGGCATGAAGGCTGGGCAGGGCGGGGAAGCTGGAGCCTTCCTTGGCGGGCACGGCGCAGCCGCAGGCCGCCAGCACCGAGAGCAGGCCCACGGTCTTCAGTACCACGGTCTTGCCGCCGGTGTTCGAGCCCGAGATGACGAGCCCCGGCTTCTCCGCTTCCAGCACCAGGTTGAGGGGCACGACGGGGTGGGGCAGGGGTTCCAGGCCCATGGCCTCCCGAACGGCGGGCAGCAGCATGGGGTGGCGGGCGTCCAGCAGGCAGAGGCGGCCCTGCTTGGGATCTGTCTCCACATCCGGCAGGCGGCCGTCGCAGAGCGCCGCCCAGCGCAGGAGGGCGAGGCCCTGGTCCGCCTGGGCCTGGAGGGCCCGCCAGCGGGTGAAGTCCTCCCGGCGGCCCCGCAGCTCCACCAGCAGGTCCCTCAGGAAGGCCTGCACGGCCTGGGCGTAGTCGCGGTCGGCCTCCACGAAGGCATTGTTGAGGGGCACGGCCTCCATGGGCTCGATGAAGACCGTCGCGCCGCTGCCGCTGCGGTCCAGCACCAGGCCGGGGACGAGGCTGCGCCGCTCCTGGCGCACCGGCAGGCAGTAGCGCCCATTGCGCTCGACGATGGTGGCTTCGTTGAAGGCGTCGGGCGTGGCCCGCAGCAGCTTCTGGAGCTTGGCCTGCACGGCCTGGAAGGCGTCCTGGCGGTGCCGGTGGAGGCTGGCCAGGGCGGGGATGCGCAGGGGATCCAGGCGGCCGTCGGCGTCGAAGCTCTTGGCCAGGCGCTCCGCGATGGGCGCGGGGTCGGGCAGCAGGACCGCCGTCACCTGGAGGCGGTCGATGCCCAGATGGGTGCCCGCCGGGGCGGGGTGGGCCTCGGGCCAGGGCTGGGCGGCGAGGCTCTGCAGCAGGCGGGCCATGGCCCGGAGGCCCTCCCGCAGCTGCCGCCAGTGCTCCGGCTGCAGCCAGCCCGCGGGATTGAGCAGCTCGTCCAGGGCCTCGTCCATGGGGAACACGGGGAGCAGGTCCGGCGACTGCATCCAGAGATCCTGCAGCTCCATCTGGTGCAGCCGACGGAGGCCCGCGAGCCCGTCCCAGGGTTGCATGGCGCCCAACGCCGCGCGGGCCGGCGCCGTGCGGGCTCCCGACTGGATCAGGCGCACCGCATCGGGGAATTCAAGGGCATGGAGTTCAGGGTTCATGGGCGACATCTTCAGCCTTCAGTAAAACAAAAGGCCCGCTTCCGCGGGCCTTTTTCGAGATGAAGCGGAGCTTCATCTCATCCGATCATGCGGCGCTCCTGAGCCAGGCGCTTCAGGGTCTTCTTGCGGGCGGCGAGCATCTTGCGCTTGCGCTTGGTGCTGGGCTTCTCGTAGTGCTGGCGCTTCTTCAGCTCGCTGAGGATGCCGGACTTCTCGCACTTCCGCTTGAAGCGGCGAAGGGCGAACTCGAAGGTTTCGTCTTCTTTGACCTTGACCAAAGGCATGTGGATGCACCTCCTTTCCCGTGGATTTGGAGCGGGACTGCCAGGCAGGACCGGACCGAACGAAAAGTCTACCTCAGCACTGGGGTTATGGCGAGGCGGAATCCGTCCAGCTACCCTTAATCCTCACTGCTTCTTCCGGATGCCCATGCCGCGCCCCCTCCTTCTCATCGTGGACGGCGAGTCCCTGCGGACTCCCGGCTTGGTGTCTGCCATGGAAGGCGACGGCTGGGAAGTCCAGTGGATCCGTCACGATGGGACCACTGCCTTCCTGCAGAGTGGCCAGGAACCGGACCTGCTGCTGCTGGACTCCGCAGCGCCCGGGGGGGCGGACGGCGACCTGGTCCAGCACCTGCGCGCCCAGAATCCGCGCCTGCCGGTGCTGGTGCTGACCGAAGGCTCCGGAAGCGGCGGCATGGCCGAGGCGGGGGTGCAGGAATACCTGGAACGGACCCGCCCCGACGGCGAGATCGCCGCCATCCTCCGCCGCTACCGCCCGGAGGTCGCGAAGCTCACGACCAGCGACATCTTCGGCGATCTGCTGGCCGATCTGGAAGAGGGGCCGGGACCGGCTTCCCCGGAAGCGGAACCGAAGGTCCAGACGGCCCACCCCCCGCTCAGCGCCGCGGAGATCTTCGGCCGCGTCATCGAGGAGGTGGAGGCCCCCCCGGAACCCGTCCAGGGGAGAAACCTGGTGCGCGTGGTCCCGGCCATGACCTCGGCGTCTGGCCCCTCCCGGTCCCCGGCTCCGGCCGATGGCCCCTTGGGACCGTCGGAGTTCACGCTCAGCGGCATCTCCGGAGTCCATGATCCCTTCGCCTGGTCCGGCGGCCCGGCTGGCGCCCCCGAGCCTCCTCTCTCGCAGGAGGCCAAACCGGCAGCCGTGGGAACGCCGGAGGTCCTGGAGGAGTACGGGAACTACTTCCTGCTGGAGAAGATCGCCATCGGCGGCATGGCAGAACTGTTCAAGGCCCAGCAGCGGGGTGTGCAGGGCTTCCAGAAGATCGTGGCCATCAAGCGCATCCTGCCGCACTTCAGCGACAACGAGGACTTCGTCACGATGTTCATCGACGAGGCCAAGCTGGCGGCTCAGCTGACCCATCCGAACATCGCGCAGATCTTCGACCTGGGGAAGGCCGGGAACTCCTACTACATCGCCATGGAGTACGTGAATGGCCGCGACCTCCGGACCCTGCTCCGGAAGGTGCGGGAATGCGGCCACCCCTTTCCGGAGCAGGTGGCGGCCTTCGTGGTGATGAAGGTGGCCGCGGCCCTCGACTACGCCCATCGGAAGCGGGGGTTCGACGATCGGGAGCTGAAGCTGGTCCACCGGGACATCAGCCCGCAGAACGTGATCCTCTCCACCGAAGGCGCGGTGAAACTGGTGGATTTCGGCATCGCCAAGGCGGCCAGCAAGGCCAGCCACACCGTGGCCGGGGCGCTCAAGGGCAAGCTGCTTTACATGAGCCCGGAGCAGGCCACGGGCCAG
Source organism: Geothrix terrae (assembly GCF_022808775.1). Classification (GTDB taxonomy): domain Bacteria; phylum Acidobacteriota; class Holophagae; order Holophagales; family Holophagaceae; genus Geothrix; species Geothrix terrae. The sequence continues at coordinate 201,169 of NZ_JAKZLA010000005.1, read as the reverse complement.
GTCCTCGACAACCGCTCGGACCTCTACTCCCTCGGCCTGGTGCTCTTCGAGCTGCTCACTGGTGAGCGCTGCTTCCAGGCGGATTCGGAACTGGGCGTTCTCGAGAAAGTGCGGCTCGGCCGGGTGTCCGACCTGCACACGCTGAATCCGAACGTGTCGAAGGAGATGGTGGCCATCGTGAACCGCGCGCTCCAGAAGAGCGTCGACCACCGCTACCCTTCGGCCCGCTTCATGGAGCGCGACCTGCGCGACTACCTCCAGCAACAGGGACCGCCCATCACCGAGCACGATGTCGCGGAGTACATGCAGGCCCTGCTCAACGGCCCCCTCGAGCGCCTGGAAAGCCTACTGGCGACGCGGTTCCCGCGCCCCGCTGGCTCCACAAGCGGCATGCAGCAGGCCCTGGGTCTCAGGACGGAGACCGCCGTCCGGATGGCCCCTGCCCCTGGAGCCGGTGAGGTGTTCGAACCGGTCCTGGAGCCTCTGGAGCCTCTGGAGGCCCTCGAACCCATCGAAGAGATGTCCTCCCGGCCCCGCTGGATGCTGCCGGTGATCCTGGGGCTCGCGGTGATCCTGGTGATCCTGCTGGCCATCGCCCGCTGGTCCTGAGCCGGTGGCTCTGGACCCTGGACCCGGATAAGATCAGCTTTTCCGAACAGACTTGAAGCCCCCGGGAGTACCCATGGATCTGAGCCAGGATCAGAAGGCCTTTTACGAGACCACCCGCGAGCGCTGCCGCTCCGAGGTGTCCCAGATCAACAACACCATCGCCTCCGAAGTGCAGCGCGTGAAGGACCTGCTCACCAGCCTGAGCAACCGCAAGACCGCCGTGCTCCAGATGTACGGTGCCGCCTGCGAAGTGCTGGGCGAAGAGAACGACCTCGCCGAAGAGTCCATCGACATCGAGTTCTAGCTGTCAGCTCTCGGTTACTGATAGCTGATCGCTACCCATGAATCCGCATCAGCGGGGCGGCGCACTTCTGGCAGTTGCTCTGGTGCGGCGGGTTCTTCTTCCCGCAGTGGCTGCACACGAGGATCTGGGCCCGTTTGCGGCGCCAGATGCGCAGGTAGAGGACGCCGAGGAGCACGATCAGCAGGCAGCCCTTCTGCCAGGACTGGAGCACGAAGCCCGTGGGGCTTTCGACCTTCGGCTTCTCCGGGTGCTCCTGGAGGCTGAGGGTGGTGGGCTGGCTCATGGTTCGGCCCCTTCATCCGGCAGTTCCTCGATCACCTCCATGGCCCCTCCGCCGAAGAGGCCGTCCTCGGGAAGCGGGGGTTCCAGCGAGGCCAGGGCCTGGGCCTCCAGGCGGGCTTCCCCGAAGTCCTCCAGCTGCGGCAGGTCGTGCAGGCTCTTCAGCCCGAAGTGGAGCAGGAAGGCCTGGGTGGTGGCGTACATCATGGGCCGGCCCACCACGGGCTTGCGTCCCGCCGGCGTGATGAGCTGCCGCTCCATGAGGCTCTTCACCTGATTGGCGCTGCTGGTGACGCCGCGGATGGCGTTCAGCTCCGTGATGGTGACGGGCTGGCGGTAGGCGATGATGGCCAGCGCCTCGATCTGCGCCGGCGTGAGCTTGCCGCTGCGGGTGGTGGTCACCAGCCGCGCGACCATCTCCTTGTAGAGCGGGCTGGTGGCCATGCGCCAGCCGCCGCCGACCTCCAGGAGGCGCAGGCCGCTGGCGCCGCTCAGCCGCTCCTGCAGCTTCTCGATGCCCTGCTGGAGGGCGCCGTCGCCCAGGCCCGTCAGCTCGCGCAGGCGGGGCAGGTCCAGCACCTCGCCGGCGGCGGTGAACAGGGCCTCCAGGGCGCCCGGCAGGTCGCCGCCCTCCTCCCAGAGGGGGTCCTGGTGGAAGAGGTCGGATTCGTTCACCGATAGGCTCCCAATCGTTGTCCCACCTTCACCGCCCCTTCCGCGCAGAGCGGCGCCCAATCCTTGGCTCTGGGGCCGCCCACGAGCAGCACCACGGTGGAGCCGAACTCGAAGGTGCCGAGGTCGTCGCCCGGCGCGCAGGGCAGCAGGCTCACGGGGAATCCGCCGTCCCTCGGCAAGGCCCGGCCCCCAAGCCAGCGGTCGTCGATGACCACGCCGCCCACGTGGGTGGCGCCCACCAGCACCGCGGCCACCTCCAGCCCCTCGCAGGCGCCCGCGCCCAGGGCCGTCCACACGGCCCGGCGGTTGCGTTCGTAGAGGCGGGGAACGCTGGCGGTGCTGGCGTCGTTCACGGGCCAGAGCTCGCCCTCCACGCGGCTGACGGCCGTGACCCGGCCCTCCAGCGGCACGTGGATGCGATGGTAGTCCTTGGGCGATAGGTAGAGCGTGAGGTAGTGGCCGCCCTCGAAGCGCTCCGCGCCACGCTCGTGCTTCAGGAGCTCCGCCACGCGGTAGGTGAGGCCCTTGGCCTGGATGGCCGTGCCGGAAGTGATGCGGCCGCTGGCGATGATGCGGGCGTCCACGGGGCTGTTCAGGAATCCTGGGATGGCCGCATCCTGGGGCCGGAGGCCCGGCTTCAGGCGCCGCGTGAACAGGGCCTGCAGGCTGGGATAGCTCGCCAGGGGCCGCTCGGCCTCGGCCAGGTCGATGCCGTAGTGGCCCGCGAAACGTCCCAGCAAGGGTTCGCGCCAGGAGGCTGGCAGGGCGCGCGTGGCGGCCCACCCGACGACCTTCGATCCCAGCTTCTTGGGGTAGAGGCCCAGGATCCGCAGGGACGGGGGCCCCGGGGTCCAGACCAGCGCATAGACCGCCCAGACCAGGACGAGGACAAGCGCCAGGCGCGCCGGTGGGGGCCATGAAAGGTGCATGCCCCAAGGATACCCCGGCATCCCTTGGTCCTGGAGGGGCGGTGTCCCACAATCCTTCCATGGGTTCCGAGGCGATGCCTCGCCCCTGGAGGCGCCTGGGACGGGCAGACGCGGCGAGGTTGGGAGAAACGCGATGAGATGCCAAGGAATCAAGCCTTCCGAGGTCCGGCGCATGCCCTGGCGGAATGGCGGGGGCACGACGCTGGAGGTGGCCGTGGACCCGCCCGGGGCCACGCTCGAGACCGGTTTCCGGGTGCGGCTCAGTTCGGCCGAGGTGGCCGCCTCCGGGCCCTTCTCCGCGTTCCCGGGCCTGGAACGATGGCTGCTCCTCCTGGATGGCGCCGGGTTCGACCTCGACTTCGGGCCCCACGGCCAGGTGGAACTCAGGAACCCCCTCGTGCCCATCCGCTTCCCGGGAGACTGGCCCGCAAGCGCCAGCCTGGTGGAGGGGCCCTGCACGGACTTCAACGTGATGGTGGATCCCCGGCGCTGCCAGGCGCGGGTGGAGGCCTTACGCCTGGCCTTCCCCCGTGCAGTCCCGGTGCCCGCGGGCTCAACGCAGTGGCTCTTCATCGCCGGGGGGACCCTGTACGTGCCCGAGGCGGATCTCCACCTGGGCCAGCGCCACGCGCTGCGGGCGGAAGACGGACCGGGCGCGCTCCAGCTGATCCCGGGCTATGGCGGCGCCACGCTGGTCGTGGTCGGGATCTCGGACTGCTAGCGCCCCACCACCAGGATCTGGAAGCTGCCGGGCACCAGGGCGGGGCGGGGCTTGGGGGCCTCCGCCGCGGTCGCGGGGGTGGACGCGGGCGCGGGGCCGAACTCGGCCGTGGGCAGGTAGATCCGATGGGTCTTCTCGTCCAGGGCCATGGTGCGGGCGCCCCGCTTGGTGGGGACCTGTTCCAGGACGGTGTACTGATCCGGCCCCTCCTGGCGGATGACGGAGAGGGTGCCTTCCCCGTTCGAGCTGAAGGCCAGGCCCAGCTCGGGATCGTAGGCGGCCCCGTCGGCGCCGGCCCCGATGGCCGGGGTGGCCAGCACCTTGCCAGTGATCGCGTCCAGCACCACCATCAGCTTGTTGCCCCCGACGATGAAGAGCCGGTGGTGGGTCCGGTCGATGGCCATGCCGGTGGGATCCTGGAGAGGTGCCAGGGACCAGCGCTGCACCACCGTGAGCTTCTTCGCATCGATCACGGCCACTTCAGCCGAATCTTCCAGGTTCACGAACACATGGCCCTTGCCGTCCGTGACGGCAAACTCCGGTTTGTGACCGAAAGGGATCGTCCCCACGGCATTCCCCGTGGCGGCGTCGAAGACCGTGGCGTTCTTCCCCCGGCCGTTAAAGCTGAACACCCGCTGGGTGGAAGGCTCGAAGAGGATGGCGTCGGGTCCTTCGCCGGTGGCCTTGGCCTGGCCCAAGGCCTCCAAGGTCGACAGGCGGAAGATGGTGATCGTGCTGCTCCGGCCGTTGCTGGTGAACCCGCGGTCCAGGGCAGGGGCCAGGGCCACACCATGGACTCCGTCGGTGCCCTGGATCTCCCCCACCGGCTTGCCGTCCAGATCCAGGACCAGCACCCGGTCGGACCTGGGCACGTAGAGGCGTCGGGCCGAGCTGTCGAGGGTCACGTAGTCCCATCCGCCGGGCCCGCCGATGGGCAGGGTCTTCTGCGTGTGGAAGCCGGAGCCGGGCGCGGCCGCCAGGAGGTTGAGGGCGAGGAGCGGAGCGAGGAAAACGCGCATGGTGGCCTCGGGGATGGGTCGCCACGCAAAGCGAGGCACAGGCATGTTACTCTCCCGGCCAGCATCCAACCATCCACCGACACCCGAGGAGCCCGCATGAAAGCGAGAGTCCTGACTTCCCTATTCGTGCTCGGACTCGCCCTGCAGGCGCAGACGCCCGTGAAGATCGGCGTCATCAACTGCGCCACGGGCACCCAGGCGCCCATCGGCGAATACATGAGCAACGGCTACAAGCTGGCCATGGAGGACCTCCAGAAGAAGGGCATCAAGGTCGAGCTGGTCACCGAGGACGACACGGGCAAGCCCCAGGTCTCCATGTCGGCCATGGAGAAGCTGGTGACCCGCGACCGCGTGGCCGCCGTGGTGGGGCCCTACAGCTCCGCCTGCGCCAACGCCGTGTCCAAACTGGCCGAGAAGTACAAGGTGCCGCTCCTGGTGCCCGTGGCCTCCAAGGAGGACATCACCCGTCAGAACCAGAAGTACGTCTTCCGCCTCAGCGCCACCACCGAGGACTACGCCTCCATCCTCATCTCCATGGCCCAGAAGCTGGGCAAGCCCAAGACCATGGCCATCCTGAACGAGAACACCGACTTCGGCACCTCCGGCGCCAAGTCCGCCAAGGCCTATGCCGCCCAGGTGGGCATCCAGGTGGTGATGGAGGAGGCCTACGCGGCCGGGTCGCCCGACTACCGCTCCACCCTCGCCAAGGTCAAGGCCGCCAGGCCCGACCTGGTCTTCATGGTGTCCTACGTGGCCGACGGCATCCTGCTCATGCGCCAGGCGCGGGAGGTGGGCCTCCAGCCCCAGGCCTTCCTGGGCGCGGGCGCGGGTTTCGCGTCCTCCGAGTTCGCGCGGGAGCAGGCCATCTCCCACGGGGTATTCTCCAGCACCCAGTGGACCACCGATGTGAACTGGCCCGGCGCCAAGGACTTCGGGGCGCGCTACAAGGCCAAGTTCGGCAAGGCCGAGGTGCCCTACCATGCCGCCAATGCCTACGCGTCGATGATGGTCATGGCGGAGGCCGCGGCCAAGGTGGGCGGCGACCGCGAGAAGCTGCGCGCCGAGCTGCGCGGCGGCCACTGGGACGGCATCATGGGCGACGTCCGGTTCATCGACTACAGCGGCTACACGAACCAGAACAAGCACCAGATGCTGGTGGAGCAGATCCAGAACGGCAAGCACGAAACGGTGTGGCCCCCCCAGTACGCCACGAAGAAACCGATCTATCCATTCAAGTGGAAGTAACCGCCGCTTGACGCGCTCCCAGAGCCTGTCGCACACCCCTTTCTGCCGGTCCCAGGGAGTGTGTGACAGGCTCTGTGGCGCCTGTCATCGTAGGTTGTATGCACATCGGACACGCGCTCACCGTCATGGCCGCCGCCTTCGCCGCTGGCGCCATCAACTCCATCGCGGGGGGCGGCACGCTGGTGTCCTTCCCCTCGCTTCTGGGGATCGGGCTCACGGGCCAGCAGGCCAATGTGACGAGCACCCTCGCGCTCTGGCCCGGCTCCATCGGCGGCTTCTGGGGCCACCGCGAGGATCTGGTCGGCATCCGGGAATTCGCCATCCGGCTGATGCCGCCCTCCCTGCTGGGCGGCGCGCTGGGCGCCTGGCTCATGCTGGTCACGCCCCAGAAGGTCTTCGACAACCTCGTGCCCTGGCTGATCCTGGTGGCCACGATCCTGCTGGCGGCCAATGATCCGGTCAACAAGCTCCTGAAGAAGATGGGGAGCCACAACCGCACGCCGGGCTGGTGGGTGGGCGCCATGATCTTCCAGTTCATCGTGGGCATATACGGCGGCTACTTCGGCGCGGGCATCGGCATCCTCATGCTGGCGGCGCTGAGCCTGCTGGGCCTCACGGACATCCATCAGATGAACGGCCTCAAGAACCTGCTGGCCCTGTGCATCAACGGCATCGCCATCTTCGCCTTCCTGGCCATGGAGTTCCTGCGGCATCCCGGCAACGTCCAGTGGGCCCTCGTCGGCATCATGGCCGTGGCCGCGGGCCTGGGCGGCCTCTTCGGCTCCCACATGGCCCATCGCGTCGGCCGCAGGACCGTGCGCGTCGGCGTCGTGTCCATCGGCTTCATCCTCTCGGCCTGGTACTTCTACAAGCACTACATGGCCTGACGAGGCGTCCGCAGGCCCGTGTGGGCGAGGATGAACTCGGCGACGGCACCGGGATCGTTCAGGTCCAGCACTGGAATCTTCAGCCCGGGTAGGGGGCGATCGCTGGCCACGGCCACGATCCCCGGGTCCTCGGGGCAGAGCAGGGGCTTGCCTTCGGATTCCCGGTGGATCTCCAGCTTGGGGTGCGGGTGGGTCTTGAAGCCCTCGATGAGAAGCAGGTCCACGGGCGTCATGCGCTCGATCAGGGACTCGATGCTGGGCTCGGGCTCCTCCCTGGATTCATGCATCAGCACCCAGCGTGAGGAGGTCACCACCAGGACCTCTGAGGCGCCGGCCTCCCGGTGCCGGAAGGAATCCTTCCCGGGCTTGTCCACGTCGAAGCGGTGGTGCGCATGCTTCATGGTCGAGACCTTCAACCCCGCCTTCCTGAGGAGCGGCAGCACCTCGACCACCAGGCTGGTCTTCCCGCTGCCGCTCCAGCCGACGATGCCCATGACCTTCATGGCGAAGCCCTCCGCCTCCATGATGGCGCGTTCGTGGCGGGGATTTTGCGAGTTCGAATCCCACACCCCGCCAATCAAGCGCGTCCGCCGAGCGTCGGGGCGGGATGATCCTGGGGGATTCCCTCCGGGGCCACCGCTGCGCGGCGTCCCCTCCGGCCGCACGAAATGCTGGCACGCGGCTGATCCCTTTCGACAGCCCCCCGGGCTGTCTCCAGGGGCCGCTACCTGCCAGCATTTCTGTGACTTCGAATCCCCCACTCTCCGCCAAAAAACGTGCGCCCCGCCGAGCGTCGAGGCAGGATGATCCTGGGGGGATTCCCTTCGGGGCCACCGCTGTGCGGCGTCCCCTCCGGCCGCACGAAATGCTGGCACGCGGCTGATCCCTTCCGACAGCCCCCGGGCTGTCTCCAGGGGCCGCTACCTGCCAGCATTTCTGTGACTTCGAATCCCCCACTCTCCGCCAAAAAAAGGTGCGCCCCGCCGAGCGTCGAGGCAGGATGATCCTGGGGGGATTCCCTTCGGGGCCACCGCTGCGCGGCGTCCCCTCCGGCCGCACGAAATGCTGGCACGCGGCTGATCCCTTCCGACAGCCCCCCGGGCTGTCTCCAGGGGCCGCTACCTGCCAGCATTTCTGTGACTTCGAATCCCCCACTCTCCGCCAAAAAAAGGTGCGCCCCGCTTTGCGGGGCGCTTTTGGCGGAGAGTGGGGGATTCGAACCCCCGAACGGCTTTTGACCGTTACACGATTTCCAATCGTGCTCCTTCAGCCACTCGGACAACTCTCCCGTGGCTCCGCTGATGGGCGGAAGCAGCAAGATTATCATGGCCCTTGGCCTGAGCCAAGGGCCATGAATGGCCGGGCTACACGGTCTCGAGGACGGCGATGAGCAGCTTCCAGAAGTTGCCCACGGAGGGCACGCTCACATGCTCGTCGGGGGTGTGGACGTCCCACATGCTGGGGCCGAAGGACACCATCTCCATCTCGGTGTACTTCTCGCCGATGAGGCCGCACTCCAGGCCGGCGTGGATGGCCATGATCTCCAGGGTCTTGCCGAAGACCTTCTGGTTGGTCTCGTTGACGATCCTCACCAGCGAGGCCTTGGGTTCGGGCTTCCAGCCGGGGTAGCCGCCGGTGACGTGGGACTCGAACCCGCCCAGGGCGCAGGTGGCCGCGATGCGCTCGGAGAGCGCGGTCTTGGAGGCGTTGATGGAACTGCGGGTGAGGAGGTTCACTTCCACCTCGTTCTCGCGCGTCTCGATCACGCCCATGTTGGTGGAGGTCTGCACCAGCCCGGGGATGTCGGGGCTCATGGCCTCGACGCCGTGGGGCAGGGCCAGTAGCAGGCGGATCAGGGCCTCGGTGTCGGCGCCGGACATGACCTGGGTGCCTTCGCCGGCCTCCAGGGCCAGGTGCAGGCCCGGATCGAAGGCGCCCAGGGCGGCCTGCCAGTGGGCCTCGTGGGCCGCCAGGGCCTTCTTGAAGGCCTGCTCCTGGGCGGGGTCCAGGAAGATCTGCGCCGAGGCCTCGCGGGGAATGGCGTTGCGCTTGTTGCCGCCCTTGATGCCGGCCAGGGCGAAGCTGAAGTCCGCCCTCAGGGCGCCCAGGACCTGGGCGAGGATGCGGATGGCATTGCCGCGCCCGGCGTGGATGTCGATGCCGGAGTGGCCGCCCTTGAGGCCGAAGACCTTCAGGCGGAACGCGCGGGCGCCGGCAGGCGGGGCCGTGCGGGTGAGCTTGCGGGTGGCGATGGTGTCCTCGCCGCCGGCGCAGCCGATGGTGAGGTAGCCCTCCTCCTCGCTGTCGAGGTTGAGGAGGTACTTGGCCTTGAGGCGGCCGGGCTGGAGGCCGTTGGCACCGGTCAGGCCCGTCTCCTCGTCGATGGTGATGAGGACCTCCAGGGGGCCGTGGGCGATGTCCTTGCTGGCGAGGACCGCCAGGGCGGCGCTCACGCCGATGCCATTGTCGGCGCCGAGGGTGGTGCCCGTGGCGCGGAGGAGGTCGCCGTCAAGACGGACCTTGATGGGATCCTTGAGGAAGTCATGGCCCGTGCCTTCGTTCTGCTCGCACACCATGTCCACGTGAGCCTGCAGGCAGGTGGTGGGGCGGCCCTCCTTCCCGGGGGTGGCCTTCTTGCGGATGATGACGTTGCCGACCTCGTCGCGCTCCACCTCGCAGCCCAGGGCCTTCGCCTGGTCCGCCACCCAGGCGGCGGCCGCGGCTTCGTTCTTGGACCCGCGGGGGATCTTCGACAGCCCCAGGAAGTAGGACCAGATCGTTTTCGGTTCGAGGGATTCGAGCAACGCGTCCACAGAGCCTCCAAGGGGTGCCCACCCAGAGTACAGGTGGCCTCCACCGGTCCCCCGTGACGACGGTCACTTCACGGGCGTTCCCCTGGGCCAGCTCCGGATCGGAATGGTCAGGCGGGATTCCGCGCAGCACAGGCGGTTTTTGGAAGGCATTCACCGGGGATATTGGATAGCCTTAGGGACCCCTCCGAGTGAGAGCGATATGACCGAATTCAATCCGTACGAGGCTCCGTCCGCGGTCGTCGCGGATCTTGTCGATCCGGAAACTCTGGAGCTGGCCGACCGCGGCACGCGCCTCGGCGCCAAGTTCCTGGACGGCCTCATCATGGGCGGGGGATTCGCCATCATCGGGATCCTGGCCGCCATCTTCATTCCGGCCTTCCTGTCCCGGCGGACCGGCGGCGCGCCTCCCACGGCGTTCTTCATCGTGTTCGGCGTGCTGGGGGGAGGCCTGCTCCTGGCCCTGATGATCTGGAACCTCATCTGGCTCAGCCGCTACGGCCAGACCATCGCCAAGCGCATCCTCCGCATCCGGATCGTCCGGAGCGATGGCGAACCCGTGGGCATGGGACGACTGCTGGGGCTCCGGATCATCCTCATGTGGGTGCTCGAGTCGATTCCGCTGTTGGGGCCCTTGTTCTCGCTGGTCAACGCCTGCTTCATCTTCCGGGATGACCGGCGCTGCATCCACGACCTCATCGCCGACACCATCGTGGTCAAGGTGGCCGACTAGCCTTGCAGCCCGTCGACACCGTCCGGACCATCGAGACACCCGAGGGCATCGAGCTGCACCTCCGTCCGGCGGGCCCTGTGGCCCGCTTCTGGGCCTTTTTCGTGGACCAGGCCGTGGTATGGATGGGCCTGATGTTCGCGGGGATCGCCCTCGCCTTCCTGGGACCGCTGGGACTGGGGCTCTGGTTCATCCTGGTCTTCCTGGCCCAGTGGCTCTACCCCGTCTTCTTTGAAGTCCTGGGGGGCGGCCGCACCCTCGGCAAGCGCTGGCTGAACCTGCGGGTCCTCCGGTCGGATGGGCGCCCCATCGGCTGGGGCCCCAGCCTCATCCGGAACCTGCTGCGGGTCGTGGACGGCCTGCCCGGGGCCTACACGGTCGGCCTGGTGAGCATCCTCCTCACCCGCGACTTCCAGCGCATCGGCGACATCGTGGCCGGCACCCTCGTGGTGCACGAGGAGGCCGGCGTCCAGGCTCCCCACCTTCCGGCGGCCGAGCCGCTGGCGCCCACCCGGGCGCTGACCCTCGAGGAGCAGTCGGCGATCCTCGCGTTCGCCGAGCGGAGCCCTGGCCTGACGGTGGCCCGGAGCGAGGAGCTCGCGGACGTGCTGGGCCCCCTCACGGGGAGCCGGGGGGCGGGCGGCGTCAAGGCCGTGCTCGGCATGGCCCGCTACCTGTGGGGCGGCCGATGAGGCAGCAGCGCTTCGAGCAGGAGAACCGGCCCCTCTGGGAGGATCTGCGGGGCTGGCTCGACGAGCGGGCCACCCTGGGCATGGAGGAGGTCCCCTCGGCCTACCGCCGGCTGTGCCACCACCTGTCCGTGGCGCGGGAACGCCACTACAGCCCGGCCCTCGTCGAGCGGCTGCAGCAGCTCGCCCTCCGCCTCCACCAGCGGATCTACGGCGAACGTGGCGAGGGGGTGCCGGCGGCGCTCCGCTTCCTCTGGGGCGGACTGCCCCGGCAGGTGCGGGCGGAGTGGCGGCTGGTCGCCGTGTCGAGCCTGCTGTTCTTCGGCCCCTGGATCGCGGCCTTCCTGATCGTGCGAGCCCAGCCCAACCTCGTGCACCTGATGCTGAGCCCCGAGGAGGCAGCCAAGTACGTGCAGATGTACGATCCAAAAACCCCCGTCGCCGGGGCCACCGGCGCCACGCGCGACGTCATGATGTTCGGCTTCTACATCCTCAACAACATCGGCATCGACTTCCAGACCTTCGCATCGGGGCTGCTGGCGGGCGTCGGGCCCCTCTTCTTCCTGCCCTTCAATGGCCTCCACGGAGGCACGGTGATGGCCCACCTCACCAACCAGGGCCTGACCGCCACCTTCTACGGCTTCATCAGCGGACACAGCTCCTTCGAGCTGATGGGCGCCGTGCTCAGCGGGGCGGGGGGCCTGCGGATGGGCTTCGCCCTGATGCATCCTGGGCGCCGGTCCCGTCTCGCGGCCCTGCGGGAGGGCGCCCGGCAGGGCTCCCGCCTCCTGTTCGGCGCCGTCGCGCTCACCTTCCTGGCCGCCTGCTTCGAGGGATTCTGGTCCGCGAACACCCTCGTGCCCTGGAAGGCCAAGGTGGGCGTGGGCATCCTGTTCTGGATCCTCCTCTCCTCATGGTTCGTGCTGGCCGGGCGGAGGGGCGAATGAAGCCGGGCACCATGGGCTTCATCCCCAGGACGCGCGCGGCCATGGAGGCGGCGGATCTCGGCCTGAGCCTCCTCCAGGCCCACTGGAGGCCCGTGGCGAGGGTGTGGGGGCTGCAGCTGGGCTTCCTCCTGGCACTGCTCCTGCCCTTCCTGCACCAAACGCCCCTCTGGGTCCTCGCGGTTCTCTGGTGGCTGAAACCCTGGTTGGACCGGGGCGTCCTGTTCGTCCTCAGCCGGGCGGTGTTTGGCCAGCCCGCTTCCGTGTGGGACTTCCTCGGGGAATGGCGGAGCGTCCACCGGCGGGGGCTGGTGGCGGGCCTGCTCTGGCGGCGCCTCTCCCCCATGCGCAGCTACGTCCTGCCCGTCTCCCAGCTGGAGGGGCTCCGGGGCGCCGGGTACCGCCGTCGGGCCCGGGTGCTCACCCGGAAGGGCGGCGGCACGGGCTTCCTTCTTACCTGTTCGGGTTGGGCCTTCACCCTCCTCACCGCGGTGGGGTTCATCGCCCTGGTCCAGGCCATGATGCCCGCGGGGAGCCGCGTGCAGGTGTGGGATGGGTTCAACAACCCGGGACCGGGATTCCAGTGGTTCCTGCTGGGCGTCGGCCTGCTGGCGCTCACCCTGACGGAGCCGCTCTTCGTGGCGGGGGGCTTCGGCCTCTACCTCAACCGCCGGACCCACCTGGAGGGGTGGGACCTGGAGCTGGCCTTCCGGCGTCTGGCCGCACGTCTGGCCTTGGTGCTGCTGTTGGCCTGGGCCATGCCCCTTCGACTGGCCGCCCAGGCGCCCGTTCAGGAACCGACCGCCCAGGTCCCGGCTCCCGAGGCGTCTGACGACGCGCCGCAGCCCACTCCGCAAACTGGGCCGCAACCCGGGCCCCAACCCGAGCCCCAACCCGCTCCTCGGCCGGCTGATGGCCCGCTCCGCCCCGACGAGGAGGCGCGCCAGCGCGCCCAGCGAATTCTTGAGCAGGATCCCGCCTTCAAGCACACCAAGGAGGTCCGCACCCTGAGCTACGAACCCACGGGCCGGGAACCCCGGTGGCTCCGGAGCCTCCTCGACTACCTCTTCGCGAAAGAGGAGCCGGCCCAACCATCAAAGCCCCAGAACCTCGATTTCCTGAAGCGGATGTGGGACCTGCTGGCGCTGGTGGGCAAGGTGGTGGTGGTGGGCGGCCTCCTCGCCTTCGTCCTCTGGCTGGTGTACCGGTTCCGCCACCGTCTGGGCCTGCCGCTCGTCGAAGCGAAGGCCTGGGAGGCGCCCGAGGCCGTCGCCGGCCTGGACATCCGTCCCGAGAGCCTTCCGCCCGATGTGCCGGAAGCAGCTCGGAACCTGTTCCTCCGGGGTGAAGCCCGGGCGGCCCTGGCCCTTCTCTACCGGGGAGCCCTGGCCGAGCTCGTGCACCGCCGGGCCATGGAGATCCCCGCCAGCGCCACCGAGGGGGACTGTCTGAGGGCCGCCGAGGGCCACCTCGAGGAGGGCCCTGCGGGCGCGTTCCACCTCCTGACCGGCACCTGGCAGCGGCTGGCCTACAAAAACGAAGCCCCCACCCGCGATGCCTTCGAAGCCCTCTGCGACGCGTGGCCCGCCGCCTTTGGGGGAAGGCCATGAAGGCGGCTGGCCGCGTCCTGCTCGGGCTTCTGGCGCTCGTTGTGGCCGGTGGGCTGGTCATCGCCTGGATGAGCCGCCATTCCTTCCGGCGCGTCCCGAAGGAGATCGAAGTGGGGCTCCGCGGAGAGGCCCTGGAGAATCCCACCCTGCTGCTCCAGAAGTGGCTGGAGGCCGGGGGCGGGCCGGTGGTCCGCAAGGGCGGGGAGCTGATGGCGACCGAGCTGCCGGAACACGGCGTGCTCATCCTCCTGCAGCTCAGCCAGCCCATGACGGCCGCGGAAGTCGAGACGGTGCTGGCCTGGGTCCGGCGCGGCGGCCACCTGCTGACCGATGGCACGGCCGGGCCCTTCAACGACGCCCGCGGCCTGGCGGCCTTCCACAAGGCCATCGGGGTCACCCTCCGGGACGCGAGCCCGGATGGCCTCGATATCCTGGCCCCGGGCCAGCAGATCGGCACCGACACGTTCCACAAGGGCGAAGTGCCCTACCGGCTGCGGCGGACCGCACGCTGGCGCCTGGTGCCGGATCACCCGGAGGCGTGGAGCTACACCCTGGGCCATGAGGGTCAGTACGTGCTGCTCACGCGTGAGGAGGGCCAGGGGCGTCTCTCCCTCACTCCGGACCTGAACTTCCTCTACCGGCGCTCCTTGGCGGACCTCGACCACGCCGCCTACCTGCAGCGGCTCCTCGCACTCCAGCCGGGCCGGGGGACGGTGGTGGTCTGGTCCCGTCCCGTCGAGCTCTCCCTCTTCACCTGGCTGTGGTCCCACGCCAAGGAACCCATGCTGGCTCTGCTCCTCCTGGTGGGAGCCTGGGTCTGGCGGGGCTGGCCGCGCTTCGGGCCACTGCTGCCGGAGCCTCTGCCCCAGCGTCGCTCCCTGCTCGAACACCTGGCCGCCAGTGCGCGGCTGGTATGGCGGGGAGGGGCGGGGGAGGTCCTGGTGGCGCGGACCCGGGAGGCCCTCGTGAAGCAGGCGCAGCGCCGGAATCCCGCCTTCGGCTCCCTGGACCTCGGGGCGAAGGCCGAGTGGCTGGCCCAGGCCACGGGCGCCAGCCCCGACGCCATCGGCGCCGCCCTCGATGACCGCCCCGGCGCCTCCGCCCATCAGCTCGCCCAGGATCTGGTCACCCTCGAGCGGCTCCGCCAGCGCCTCTGAACCGTCTTCCCCTTCCATCCCAGGACTCCCCATGACGACGCCCTCCGCCTCCCCCGATCCCGCCCGCATCCCTTGGGCCGCCGAGCAGGCCGAAGCCCTCCGGACCGAGATCCACCGCGCCCTGGTCGGCCAGGGACCGGTGGTGGGCCAGGTGCTGGCCGCCTTCCTCGCCGGCGGTCACGTGCTGCTGGAGGGCGTGCCCGGCCTGGGGAAGACCCTTCTCGTGCGGGCCCTGGCCACCACCTTCCAGGGCGCCTTCGCCCGCATCCAGTTCACGCCGGACCTCATGCCGAGCGATGTGACCGGCCACGCCATGTGGGACATGAAGAGCGAGCAGTTCCACCTCCGCCGCGGCCCGGTCTTCACAAACCTCCTCCTGGCGGACGAAGTGAACCGCGCTCCGGCCAAGACCCAGGCGGCGCTGCTGGAGGTCATGCAGGAGCAGCAGGTGAGCCTGGAGGGCCGCACCCTGCCCGTGGAGGCGCCCTTCATGGTGCTGGCCACGCAGAACCCCATCGAGCAGGAGGGGACCTACCCGCTGCCCGAGGCCCAGCTGGACCGCTTCCTGCTGAAGGTACGGATGGACTATCCGGAGGCCGCCGAGGAGGCCGCCCTGGTCCGCCAGGTCACCACCGATACGGTTGGCGACGCCCTCCGCGTCGATGGTGTGCGTCCGCTCATGGGCGCCGCCGAGGTGCTGGAATTGCAGCGCCTGGTGGCCACGGTCCGCGTGGATGACGCAGTGCTGGATTACGCGGTCCGCATCGTCCGGACCACCCGCCAGTGGCCCGGCATCGCCCTGGGGGCCGGGCCCCGGGGCGCCATCGCCCTGGTGCGCACGGCCCGCGCCCAGGCCCTGCTCGAAGGCCGCGACTTCGCCACGCCGGATGACGTGAAGGCCATGGCCCTCCCCGCACTCCGTCACCGCATCCAGCGCAGCCCCGAGACGGAGATCGAGGGTCTCGGCTCCGACGACCTCCTCCTGGCCCTCCTGGCCAAGGTCCCGGCCCCCCGCGCATGATCCCGACCCTCCGCCTGCTGCGCCTGCTGGGCGCCTGGACCCTGCTGGGGCTGGCCGCCTCGGTGTGGGCGCGGGTGATGCCGGCGTGGCGGGTCGCCGGCTGGATGCTGCTCGCCGCCGTGGCCATCGACCTCATCCTGGCCCTATGGCCCAAGGGCCTGACCGGCGAGCGGGAGGTGCCCGGCAGCCTCGCCCTCGGCGAGTGGCGGGAGGTGCGCCTGCGGCTGCGGAACCCCTCCCCCTTCAGGCTCCAGGTCGAATGGTTCGATCATCATCCGCCGGATTTCGAAAGCCGGGGGCTGCCTTCGCGCCATGGGCTCCCGGCGCGCGGGTTCCTCGACCAGGCCTACCAGGTCCGCCCCGCGGCCCGCGGACGCCGCGCCTTCGGTCCCATCCAGGTGCGCGTCACCGCCGGCCTGGGCCTCTGGGCGCGAACGCTGAAGCTGCCGGCCGCCTTCCCCGTGAAGGTGTTCCCGAACTTCGCCGCCGTGGCCCGCTACGCGCTCCTGGCTACGGATCAGCGGCTGTCCATGCTCGGGATCCTCAAGCGCCCCCGGCGCGGCGAGGGCCTGGATTTCCACCAGTTGCGGGAGTACCGCCAGGGCGACACCATCCGGCAGGTGGACTGGAAGGCCAGCGCCCGCAGCCGGAAGCTCATCTGCCGCGAGTACCAGGACGAGCGGGACCAGCAGGTGGTCTTCCTGCTGGACTGCGGGCGCCGCATGAGCCCCCTGGACCGGCTGGACGGCCGGGAACTGGGGCACTTCGACCAGGCCCTCAACGCCCTGTTCCTGCTGGGCTACGTGGCGCTCAAGCAGGGGGACGCGGTGGGCGTGGCGACCTTTGCGGAGGACCGGCCGCGCACCGTGGCACCCCACAAGAGCCTCGCCACCCTCGAGCGGCTCTTCCAGGAGCTCTTCGACGTGCAGCCCACCACCCATGCCCCGGACTACCTCGCGGCGGCCGAGACCTTCCTGCGCCAGTTCCGGAAACGGAGCCTCGTCATCCTGCTGACCAACCTCCGGGACGAGGAGGACGCCACCCTGCTGCCGGCCCTGGACCTCCTCCGCAGCCGCCACCTGGTGCTGCTCGCGAACCTCAGGGAAGGCGTCGTCGACGAGTTCCTCGCCCGGCCCGTGACCGGCTTCGAGGCCGCCCTCGACCATGCGGTGGCCCACGACTACATGGCCCGGCGCGGAACCCTCTTCCAGCACGTCCTGCACAGCGGCACCCGTGTCCTGGATGTGACCCCCGCCAAGCTTCCCACCGCGCTCGTCAACCGCTACCTGGAGCTGAAGGCGAGCGGGGCGTTTTGAGGGGATGCGTTGCGTCCAGCCAGCTGAACCAACCCCCTCGGCTCAAGTGACCGATGGGTTCTATACTCTAGCTTCATCCCCCTCGGCTTCTCCTGGAGTCCCCTCGAACTTTCATGAAGGGAGTGATCTTGTTTCGCCCCGTTCCTTTCCTCACCGCCCTCAGCCTCGTCGCCGGTACCCCGTCATCCCAGCCAACGGCGCTCCGGAACCTTGTCGAAGGCGAAGCCTTCGCCATGCCGGCGGAACAGCTGCTGAGGCTTGCACAGGATCTTCCTGCGGACCCCTCCTTCGACGTGATCCAGTTGATCGAAGACGATCGATTCACAACCGATGCGTCCGGCAAGCTGGTCTCCGTCTACCGGTATGCCTTCCGGGTCGATCGCGAGGGAGCGCTGCCGGGTTGGGGACGGGTCCAGGTTTCCTGGTCTCCGTGGTTCGAAGAGAGACCCACCATCCGTGCGAGGGTCATCACGCCAGACGGCAAGGAACACCTCCTCGATCCCTCGACACTCGGAGATGCCCAGGTCCAGGACGAGTCGCAGGAGGTTTATGGCGATCGCAAACAGGTTCGCGGCCCGCTCCCCATGCTGAAGACAGGTGCTGTGGCAGAAGTTGAGATCTGTGTCAGGGAGAACCGGCCCTTCGCCTCCTCAGGAATCCGGCGCAGCTTCCCGTTGACCTGGAATGTGCCGGTGCACCGTTCGAGGCTCGTGATCGATGCTCCTGCTGGGACATACCTGAAGCATCGCATTTACGGGCTTCCCGAGTCGGCAGTGAAGGTGGAGTCCCGGGGGGACCGGAAGCTCATCAGGGTCGAGCATGACCTGTCCGAACCTCCGCGCGCCCGTGAGCCTTTCCAGGCTTTCGA
Source organism: Geothrix terrae (assembly GCF_022808775.1). Taxonomy (GTDB): domain Bacteria; phylum Acidobacteriota; class Holophagae; order Holophagales; family Holophagaceae; genus Geothrix; species Geothrix terrae. Next base: position 183,356 of record NZ_JAKZLA010000005.1, on the reverse strand, counting down.
TGAGGAGGAGTGGCCCTCCCTCCTGTTGTCCACGGCACCGTCCTGGGCGAAGGTCGTGACGGAATACCGGGCCATGCTCGAGCCCTGCCTCAGTGCCCCCGGGCTCCACACCTGGGTCCAGGAGGCCGTGGGCGGGGCAGAGTCGAGGGACCAGAAGATCCAGCGCCTCCTCTCCCGCCTGCAACAACAAGTCCGGTACGTCGGATTGGAGTTCGGAGAGGCGGCGATCATGCCGCGCAGGCCGGAGGAGACTTTGCGCCGGGGCTACGGAGACTGCAAGGACCAGTCGGTCCTGCTGGCAAGCCTTCTCCGCGAAGCGGGGATCGAAGCCCATGTCGCCCTCCTGCGTGCCGGCGAATCCAGGGATTTCACGCCCGAATTCCCGGGGCTCTCGGCATTCAACCACGCCATCGTCCACGTTCCGGGCAGATTCCCCCTCTGGATCGACCCGACGGTTCCCCAGGCCCGGGTGGGTCAGATTCCACCTCCGGATGCGGGACGAAACGTCTTGATCATTGCGCCGGATACCAAGGGGATCACTCGGGTCCCGGCATTCGCGGCCCAGGAGAACTGCGAGGCCCAGACGCGCGAGATCTTCCTGGCCAGCGATGGGCCGGGTCGTGTCGTGGAGACCACCACGACGCGGGGAGTCGCCGAAGTGAGCCAGCGTATCCAATTCACCGGGGCGGAACCCGAGAGGGTGAAGGCAGGGCTGAAGGACTATGTGAAGAACAACTACCGCGCGGAAGTGGTCGGAGATTTCAGCTTCACTCCCCCGCTGGATCTGGAACAGCCCTTCCGCATGCGCCTGGAGGCCCTGAAGGTGGGCTACGCCTTCACCTCCACCAAGGACGCTCGCGCCGTGCTCAATCCTTGGCCGCTCGTCTCCGCCCTGAACGAGTACCTCAAGCCCGGGGAACTGGACCCCAGGGAGAAGATGGCCACGGGGGAGAAGACGGCGGACTCCAGGCCACGTCGGACCCATCTCCAGCTGGCGCGGCCTTGGTCCGGGGAGTTCACCTGGACCATCCATCCCCCCGATGGCTACACCCTCGAGGCGCTGCCCGCGAACCGGATCTGCCCATTCGGGCCGGCGAAGCTCCAGATGGCTTGGCGGTGGGGGCGGGATGGCGATGTGGAGGCGGTGTTCAGATTCGACTGCGATCAGCTCCGGTGGACCCCGAAGGAGGTGGATGAGGCCCGAGCGGCGCTGAAGGCCTTCGGCGAGGAGCCCATCCCAGTGGTTGTGTTCCAGAATCGTGGAGAAGCCCACCTGGAGGCTGGCCGCCTCCGGGAGGCCATGGCTGAATTCCGCCGCCTCTCGGCGCGGCATCCGGAGTTGCCCGCGCCACTGGTTCGGTTGGCGCAGGCCCAGTACGCCGCGGGCCTCATGGAGGCTTCGCGGAACACCTTGATCAAGGCCATCACCCTGGATCCGACAGCGGAGAATCCCCATCGCCAGCTGGGCTGGAACCTCGAGCACGACGACCTGGGACGGCGATTCAAGGGCAATTGGGACCGCGGGGGCGCGGTCGCGGAGCTACGGAAATCGATGGAATTGGCCCCGGACCTTCGCATGGCTCGCCTGGATCTCGCGATCCTTCTCGGGCACGACCAAGCAGGAGACTGGTGGGCCTCCCAGGACATCGACGCCGCGATCCAGCTGTACCGAGATCAATTGGCGCGCGGGGCAGATGCCCGGGCCCAGGAGCAGCTCACCACCGCTTTGGCCCGCACCGGGAAGTTCGCTGAGGCTCGAGCCTCGACACAGCGCTTGGAGGAGGCGAAGGAACGACTTTCGTGGACCGTGGCTCTGGATGCATGCCTGGGAGAGGTCTCCGCTGCCATCCAGGAAGCCAGGCGGTCCATCCAGGATCCCGAGGTGCGCAGGAAGGCTTTCCAGGATGCCTCGGACTTGCTCATGGACCTGAGGCGTTACTCCGAAGCGGGCCTCATCGCGCAGGAGTGCGGCACCGGGAGTGATGGGGCGAAGTACCGATCCAGGGCCGAACTCGCCGCGAAGTTGCAGTTCAACGAGCGCTTCCCCGAGGAGACCAGGACCCCGTTCGGTGCGGTGCAGGCACTGGCCAGAGCCACCTCTCGACCGGATTTCGATCCGGACAAGACCCTGTTGCTTCTGAGCCCGCCCCAGCGACCGATGGGAAAGGACAGGGCCACCCTCCTCACTGCGCTCGACGGGTTCCACTATCTGCGTACAGGAGGCATGGACTGGCGCCGCCAGAAGCTCGACCAGTTCTTCTCTGATCCGAAATTCGCCATCGAGGGGACGGACGAGACCGGGTACTGCATCAAAGCGCCCAGGCCCAACATCATTCCCTCACCGGTGTTTGTGAGCCGAAAAGATGGGGGTTTCCGAGTCGTTTCGTGGGGTACCCAGCCCTCCAGGCTCGGGAAGGAGGCCCTCTGGGAAGCCGACCACGGCCATCTTGAAGCGGCGCGCGCATGGCTGGACCGCGCCATGGACCAAGTGGTGCAGCCCACTGTCCAGGATCCCTTGATCGGGCATCCGGTGGGGTTCGTCTGGGCCCAGGGTCGAAAGGGTGGGCTGGAGGAGATCCGGCTCGCGGCTTCGGTTCTCATCATCCTCGGGGAGTCCCACGAGGCGGCCTGGAAGATCGTCGAGTCGGCCGCGGACAAGGCCACGGAACCGAACCTCCGAAGTGCGCTCCTGAGGGCACTCGCTTTGAATCCACCTCCCGGTTCCAGTGTGGCGGATCCACTGACCGCCAAGCTCCTGGCCCTGTGCCCCGGCAACCCGAGGGCCGTCAATTTGCGTTCCTACATTCTGAGGAGGGCAGGCCGATTCGAAGAGGCCCTGGCGATCGTCCGTGCCTCCCGGAAGGAGCGCCCGAACGACCTCACGCTCGCGCAGGAGGAGAGTCGCCTCCTGAGTTGGAGCGGGCATTGGGACGAGGCCAATCAGGTACTGGAGCAGGCCATCAAGGCAGGAGGGGAATCGGCTTCGGTCCTGAACACCCTGGCGTGGAATGACGTCTGCCGGGGGCGAGTCACCAGGCAGAGCGCAGAGTGGGCCGAGCGGGCGGTGCAGCTAGCCAAGAACGCCTACAACAATCACACGCTGGCCTGTGTCTATGCGGAATTGGGCCGCTATTCCGAAGCTCGGGCGGCGCTTCTCGAGTCCGTTCCGGCCGAAGGCCCGATCACCCATCCGACTTGGCTGGCGATGGGCCTCATTGCGCAATCCCTGGGTGATCTGGATTCAGCGAGGGTCTACTACGCTCGCGTGGATGTCCCCGAGAACCCGGAAGAGCCCACCCCAGAGAGTACCAAGGTTCTGGTCCGGAAACGCTTGGCTTCCATGAAGTGACCCGTCGTTGACAAGAGTGCTCAAAACTGGCCCCACGTCTCTTGTGGATTCCATACCGAACCCCGGTATCACAGCGGACACTTGGAGAGGGAGGGGTTCTTCTGGATCCCTGTGTCTCAAATGAGCGTCCGATACGACCTGCTGTCCTGGGAGAGTGGCTGTCAGATAGAACGGTCTATGACCTCCCCGAAGCATCCTAACCCCCACTTGGGGGCTTGCATCTTGTACCGGTGGTAGCGCGGTGGTAGACGACACGATAAAGCCCACTCGCTTGAGTGGGCTTTATCTGGCGGAGAGAGAGGGATTCGAACCCCCGTTGAGGTCACCCCCAAACCTGATTTCGAGTCAGGCGCCTTCAACCGCTCGGCCATCTCTCCGGATCGTCCAGTCTAGCAAACCGGGGGTGAGATTCCAGTCTCGGGATGCCTGGAGCGGCTACTGGTGCGTGGCGTCGGGGTTCGTGATCCCGGTGCGGAAGGGTCAGGCCAGGTCGGGGTTGTACCCGGGGATCCGGCTGACCGCCGCCGCTTCCCGCACTTCCGTGAGCTGGGCCAGCGTGTAGGCCGCGAGGGCGAGGAGGAGGTCGCGGACCGCCACATCGAGGTAGGCGCCCATGGTGAGCAGGTTCAGGGCGATGCCCACGAGCCAGATGCCGGCGACGTAGGCGCCCAGGCGGGTCCAGCGGGTGAGGATGGCGAGGCCGACGGCCATCTCCACCAGTCCGATGGCGCGCATGAAGGTGGCCGGGGAGACGGGGATCACGCGCAGCGCCAGGGGATTCAGGTAGAGCTCCCACTTGGCGAGGAGGTTGAAGTACTTATCCAGTCCGGCCAGGAAGGGGGCGGCGCCGAGGCCGATGCGCAGGGCCCACCAGCTCGTGTTCAGCTTGTCGTTCATGGTCTGGTTCCTTTCTTCAAAAGGGGAGCCTCACAGGCTCTTCAGGTACTCGACGAGGTCTGCCTTCTGGGCGCTTGTCAGCCCGAGGCCCTTCCGGGTGTCGTAGGTCTCGACCACCGCGCCCAGCGTGGGGGCGGTGCCGTTGTGGAAGTAGGGCGCGTGCTGCCAAAGCCCGGCCAGGGGCGCGGTCCGGTACATCCTGGTGGCGCTTCGCGACGCGTAGCTTGGAACGCCCGCCGGTTCGGGTTCGCTGACCACCTCGCTGGGCAGGTGAAGCCGGAGGTTGGCGTCGGTCAGCGCCGGGCCGGAGTGGCAGGCGGCGCACTTTCCCGAACCTTCGAAGACGGCTTTCCCCCGGGCGGCGGCCACGGCATCGAAGCTCCCGGCCGGGGGCTGCGGCGCGGCGAGGCTCAGCTGGTAGGCCTGGAGGGCCGGCAGCTTGGCGGACACTAGGTCCGTCGTCCCGTTCGTGACGTTCACGCCGGTGCGGGGCTCGGAGAAGCTGCCCTGGCCGCCCATCTGGGTCACGGCCACGTAGCGGTTCCAGTAGGCGAGGTCACTGCCGTCCCCGGTGGCGGTGACGCTGTGCACGCCCAGCAGCCCGTAGGCCGGCGGGATCACCTGGGGCCCGTTCTGGCCGTCCAGGTTGAAGCGGGGGTCGTACTTCCCCTTGCCCCAGGAGGCGTAGACGGCCTTGGCGCCCACGGGCACCGCGGGGGAGAGGGCGATGATGGCGCCCGGGTTCAGGTCGCGGTTGGCCCAGCCGTCCAGGCGCCTGCCGATGCCCGGCGCGAAGGAATCGTCCACGGTGGAGTGGCACAGCGCGCAGGTGATGCCGACCCGCGTGAGGGTGTCCTTTCCGTTGATGCTCTCCACCGTGCCCTTCACCCCCACGACGGCGTTGAGCTTCAGGAGAGCCACCGTGGTGGCCGGGTCCGTCAGGCTGATGGCCCCGCTCTGGATCCCCTGGACCACGGCCGACGGCAGCGCCTCGGCATCCACCTTCAGGCCCACGGACAGGGCGGTGGTGGGATCCACGGCGGAGGCGATCACCTGGTGCATGCCCAGGGTGTCCGTCCAGAAGGCCTCATCCCCGAAGGTGTCGTTCCGGAAGATGTCCTTGCCCTGGGCGACCAGGACCGGGTCCAGGGGCGGCTCACCCGGGACGGCCCCCGCGCGATGGCTGGCATAGCAGCCGGCGGCGGCGAGCAGGGCCGCGACCGGGAGGGCCAGGGCGTATCTCTGGGGCAATTTCATGGCGGACTCCTTGCCCGGACGGGGCTCCCGTGGTTCACCTCCTGAATCTAGGGATTCGATAAAAACAAACAAGAATGTTTAAATTGTTTAAACTCTCAGCACCTGATTCGCCTGTGGAGGCGGCCATGAAGAACCTGCACGAGAATCAGCGGAAAATCCTGGAGCACCTGCTCAGCCACCACGAGGGCGCCTCGCTGGACGAGCTGGCCGCCCACCTGGGGCTCACGCGGACGGCGGTGCAGCAGCACGTCCTGAAGCTGCTGGATCTCGGCTACCTGACCTACTCGGACACGAAGGGATCCGTGGGCCGGCCCCGGCGGCGCTACCTGATCTCGGACGAGGGGATCGATGTCTTCCCCAAGAAATACTCCTGGCTGGCCAATGCCATCCTGGCCCAGCTCGCCCAGGATCTGGGCCCCGGCGGCGCCAGGTCCTTCATGAGGAACCTGGCCGGGGCCGTGGCGGCCTCGCTGGAGAGCCAGGTGAATCCCGCCGATCCCCCGGCCCAGCGGCTGAGGAAGGTCACGGCGCTCATGAACGAGCTGGGGTACCGGGCCGTCCTGAAACCCGGGGGAACCGCCGGGGAAGCCGCCATCGAGGCGGTCAACTGCGTCTACCACTCCGTGGCCAAGGCGCATCCGGAGCTCTGCCAGTTCGATGTGAGCCTCATCGAGCAGGCCTCCGGGATGAGCGTCCACCTGGAGACCTGCATCGCCAAAGGGGGCGCCGTCTGCCGCTTCTGCGTGGCGAAGGCGCCCCGGCGCTGAGGACCGCGAGCGCCCTCGGTCCGCCGCCGTCCGATAGAATCCAGCATCCGGGAGGCGGGCATGGGCGCTGGGGCATGGATGCTGGGATTGGCCGTGGCGGCCTCGCTGTCCGCGCAGGAGGCGGACCTCGCCCTGACGGACGCGACGGCGGATCGCTTCGCGGCGCTGGCGCTCAAGTGCGCGCGGCAGGAGTACCCCAACAAGCTGGATCACGTGATGAACGGGGCGGGGGAGGTGCAGTCGCCGAAGGCCCTGCATCCGGCCTTCTACGGCTGCTTCGACTGGCACTCGTCGGTGCACGGGCACTGGATGCTGGTCCGCCTCCTGCGCACCCACCCGGGCATGGCGAAGGCGGCGGAGATCCGCGCGGTGCTGGACGAGAATCTGGCGCCGGAGCGCATGGCGGTCGAGGTGGCCTACCTGGACCAGCCCAACCGGCGGAGCTTCGAGCGCACCTATGGCTGGGCGTGGCTGCTCAAGCTGGCGGCGGAGCTGAAGACCTGGGACAGCCCCGAGGCCCGCCGCTGGTCCGCGGCCCTGCAGCCCCTGGCGGATCGCATTGCCGCCGCCTACCGAGACTTCCTGCCCAAGCAGACCTACCCCATCCGCACCGGTGTCCACCCCAACTCCGCCTTCGGCCTGGACCTGGCGCTGGATTACGCGAAGGCCGCGCCGGACCCGCGGCTGGAGGCGGCCATCCTCGAGCGGGCGCAGGCCTGGTTCGGCAAGGACCGGCGCGGCCCCCTGGCCTGGGAGCCGGGCGGAGAGGATTTCCTCTCGCCCTGCCTGGAGGAGGCGGCCCTGATGGCGCGTGTGCTGCCCCGGGATCGCTTCGGCCCCTGGCTGGGCGCCTTCCTGCCAGGTCTGCCCGGAACGCTGGCGCCCGCGGTGGTCTCGGACCGGACGGATCCCAAAATCGTCCACCTGGATGGCCTGAACCTGAGCCGGGCGCGCGCCCTGTACGACTTGGCCCGGACCTTCGGGCCCAGGGATCCCCGGCGGTCCGCCCTGATCCGGGCTGCCGACCGTCATGCCCGGGCCTCGCTGCCCCACCTGGCCTCCGGAAGCTACGAAGGCGAGCACTGGCTGGCCACCTTCGCCGTGCGCATGCTCGAGGCCAGGGGCACGGGTATCAACAGATAACGAGGGAAGATAAAAGGTAACTTTTCGGTTATCTATGATTTGCCTGGCTGAAAAATACCATCTCGACTCTTGACTCGCGGACGCCATCGCACGACCATCGGCAGGCATTGCCTGACATCCATGTGCAAGGTTGACCACCCGCCCGGAGGGTTCTGGATCGGCTTCGCCGATCCATTCGAGAGCCTTCCGGGCCCTGCCGAGGGAGGATTTCGTGAGACTGCGAACCTATTCCATCGCCACCGTGGCGCTGGTGAGCGTGTTCCCGCTCGCCGCCCCGCTCCAGGCCTGCTGCGACGACTTCTGGAGCTGCGTGGGCGCCGTGGCCTCCGGTGGGCTCACCTGCGCGGTGGAAAGCCTGATCAACAGCATCAACACCCTCATCCAGAACGTCGGGCGCCTGGCGTCGACCCTGGGGCAACAGGCGGCCGACGTCGTGAACCTCGCCAAGACGGAACTGAGCGGCGCCGCCAACGACCTGCGAAACCTGGCCGGCCAGGCTGAAGGGGACTTCAATGCCGCCGCCCAGCTGGCCCAGTCCGTCCTGAACGAGGCCAGCCGTCCGCAGGTGATGGTCCCCCACGTGGCGCCCGGTGTCGCGGCGGCCGCTGGCTCCGCGGGAACGCGGGCGGCCATCGCCGGCGTGCAACCCCCCGGCGTCCGCCCGGGCGCCACCACCGCCACGGCGAAACCCGCCACAGTGGGCACGGTGGGCGCGGTCGGCGCGGGCACGGGAGTCCGGATGGACCAGCTGCCGGCCGACCCCCAGGAGGTGACGGATGCCCTGCGGAGAGCCAAGGACGCCATCGACGCCCTCCGCCCCGACGTGACGCAGCCCATCAACCAGGTCCGCCAGTTCGCCACCCAGGCGGAGCAGCAGGCGGCCTCCGCGGCCTCCTCGGCCGCGAACATCGCCCAGACCGCCCTGCTGGCCCCGCTCCAGACGCTTGGCAACATGCTCACGGACCTGGTCAACCATCCGGAGCACCTCTTCGATCCCAGCAAGATCGTGGATGACGCCATCACCCAGATCACGAGCCAGGCCATCACCACCATGACCCAGGTGCATGACGCCGTGATGCAGCAGGCCAAGGGCACCCTCGATCAGGCCCAGCGGCCCATCCAGGACGCCCTCGACCGGGCCTCGGTGGCGAAGAAGATCGCCGACGCCATGCAGAAGGTCCAGCACTCGAGGACCAAGGCCTCCTGCGACGCCCTCAACGGCCTGATCCCCCGCCAGCGGCTGGATGTCCGCGCCTTCGTCACCCATGTGGCCGGGGCCGCGCCCGCCCCCGGGATCCAGGTCCTGAACCTGAGCCAGCACCGGACCATGGCCTTGGCGCCCTTCAACCGGACCGCGGCCTCGCGTCTCACCGCCCGGACCGCCGGCACCCAGATGGGCGCCAAGCTCAAGGGCCCCTGGCAGGAGTTCAAGCGCATCCAGGCCACGGCGCCCAAGGTGGACCCCGCGGCGAAACCCCGGGTGGATGCCGAGATCTCCCGCCGCTTCGCCGGCAAGTCCGGGCCGGCGGCGGACGCCGAGAAGCGAGCCATGCTGAACGAGGCCCGCGCGCGCTTCGCCAAGGATCCCGCGCTGCTGCGGAAGGTCGAGGCCATGCTCGACAACGATCCGGTCATCCGGGGCCACCTGGGCGGACCGCACGGCCCCGCGGTGCGGGAGCAGTAGACCCTCGAGTTCCCCTCTTGCCAGGGAGGCATGTGTGATCGACCGGTCTCTGCGGACCCTCATCCTGGCCGCCGCCGCCTCTGTGGCGGTGGCGGCCGGAGAGGCCTTCGAGCTGAAGCTGCCCGCGACGCCGGGTGGGCCCGTCCAGGGCACCGCCACGGCGCCCGCAGGGACCGAGTGGGTGGTGGTCTTCTACCGTGTGGCGGGCGAGGAGGAGTTCTCCAGCTTCAACCTGGATGTCGGTCCGGACGGGACCTCGTACGCGGGACAGCTGGAGGCGGCCATCCCCGCCGGGGCGAAGCTGGAGTACTACGCGGCGCTGCGCACGCCTTCCGGCATCAAGTACCTGCCCCAAGAGGCTCCCGCCTCTTTCGCCAGCCTGCAGATGCCCGGCACGCCCTCGGCCCCCGCCGGCGGGGCGGCCACAGCACAGGCTCAGACCCAGGCCCAGGCTCAGACCGGGGCCGCGTCCGTTCCGCCTCCGGGCGGAGCTCTCGGCGGGCAGCCTCCCGCCCACGGTCCCATCTACTTCGACGGCGCCTTCGAGCGCGTGGCCCATCATCAGGAGCCGGTGCCCGGCGAGCAGCGGAACCTCGCCTCAGGCCAGATCCGGTTCGCCTACCAGAAGGAGGAGGACGGCCACCAGGTGCTGCTGAACGCCCGGGTCGTCTACACGAATCAGCCCCTCGGCACCCAGACGCGCTGGAGCCTCGGCGACCTCCAGGCGGTCTACGCCTCGGGGAACCACAAGCTTCAGCTGGGCGACATGGTGGTCCAGGAATCCGAGTTCACGCTGGCTGGGGCGGGCCGCCGGGGGCTCGACTATGCCTATTCCGGGCAGCCGCTGGGCGCCCACCTCTTCGCCTTGAACACCCAGGCTCATTCCGGCACGGACGGCCTGGCCTGGCCCGAGAAGGGCAGCGAGGTCTATGGCGGGTCCCTCGGCTACGGCTGGCTGGCCGGGAACCTCCGGGCCAAGATCGTCTTCCTGTCGGGAAAGGATGACCCGACCACGGCCGTGAACATGCTGTCCCTGTACGCGCCCATGGTGCGGGATGGGTCCACGGGTTCCTTCCTCCTCGACGGCCGGTTCTTCGACAGCCGGCTGGCCCTGTCGGGAGAGTACGCCCGCAGCCTCTTCACGAAGGACCTCGTGAACCAGGGGACCCACCTCACCGATCAGGCCTGGCGCCTGGGGGGCATGTGGATGGATGGCCCCTTCAGCGCCCAGTTGGGCTACCGGGACGTGGGGCGGGACTTCGGCACCGTGGGCGTGGCCTTCTTCGTGGGGGACCGCCGCACCCTGAACGGCAGTGTGGGCTTCAACCGCTCGACCTGGAGCCTGAGCGCCACCGCCGTGGACGAGCGCACCAATCCCACCGGGCAGCCGGGCCTGGACCAGGCCTGGAACCAGTCCCAGAGCCTGGACGCGCGGGTGGGCCTGACGCAGGCCCTGTTCTGGCGCGTGGGGGTGCGACACGCCCGCCAGGAGGCCGAGCTGGTCTCCAATCCCCTCATCCCCTTCAGCAACAGCAACCGGTCCGGCCTCACCACCGGCTTCGACCTGATGCTGCCGCCCGCGTCGAGCCTGACCTTCAACGCCCAGTTCGACCGGCTGCGCGCCGAGGGCGCCAGCGATACCCGGGGCACCAGCACCACGTTCTCCCTGGGCGGGAGCCTGGGCCTGGGCGCGCGGGTGCGGGTCTCCCCGAACCTGAGCTGGTCCCGCACCCTCAGCGATCCCGGCGACCAGAAGACCACCATGGAGAACGCCTTCCTCAACGCCGATGTCGCCCTCATCCCCGGGCTCCTGGGCTTCCTCCTGAACGGGGGCGTCTCCCGCACCATCCTGGTCACCGGCGACGTGGTGGAGAACTCCGTGGCGGAGGGCACCCTGCGCCTCTTCCTGGACACCTTCCTCAAGGGTCGCGGCCGGGCCAGCCTGGGCCTCAAGGGCCGCTACACCCACGCGCCCGACCTGGCAGCCCTGGCCCGGAGCACCGCGGCCACCGGCGTCCCGGCCACCGGCACCGCCACGGCCCCCATGGCCAACGACACGCAGGTGTCGATCCTCCTGAACGTCTCGTACTGAGGAGCTGCCCATGCGAACCCTCCTCACCCTCCTCCTGCTGCTCAGTTCCCTGGCTCTCACGGCCCAGGGCGCCATCACGGTGAGTCCGGGCGTACCGGTCTCCGGTGCGCCCACGACCTTCGTGCTCTCGCCGACCTATCCTCCGATCGGGCCCGTGTCCTGGGACTTCGGGGACCAGTCCGTTCCCCTCAGCGGCGGGACCGTCGCCAGCCACATCTACGCCCGCACGGGTTCCTATGTGGTCCGCGCAACGTACCCCTTCGGCTCCCTCACGGGAATTCCGGCCACGGTCCAGCTGCCCATCCGGGTCGCGGACCGGCTCGGCCCCGCCGCGCCCTTCACCATCTCCATGCTGCGCCTCCGCTGGGAGGATGGCCGCGTGGACACCACGGTGGAGCAGGGCTTCAGCCCTCTGGCCGCCTATGCGGACCTGAAGTTCGAGGGCACGGGCCACCTCCAGGCCCAGTGGGTGGTGGACGGGATTCCCCTGAGCACCTTCACGGCCCCCCTGGCCTTCGCGGGCGCGGTCACCCTCGATTCCCGCAGCGCCATTCCGCTTCCCACCACGGACTACGGCGAACACCGCGTCACCCTGCGGATCCTCTCGCCGGCCATGCCCTTCGAGTCGCCGCAGATCCGGTACTTCGTGAGGCTGGGTGGCGAGGAGGCCCCCCAGGTCGACGACGTGGTCCCCGCCGCCGCACGCTCCGGCGAGGAGACCGAACTCCGCATCCGGGGCCGTCGCCTGGCTCCGGGCATGGCCCTCTCCTTCGGGAAGGACGTCGCCCTGGTGGCGCCCCTCCGCTTCCCGGAGCCCGGCTGGGCCATCGCCCGGGTCTTCGTCTCACCCACCGCCAGGCCCGGGTTCCGCGAGGTCCAGGCCTTCAGCAAGGCGGGACGGAGCCGGGGACCCGCCCGTCTGGAGGTGCTGCCCCGGCCGAGGCAGGCCGCCGCCGCGGGACCGGCGCCAGCACAGCCCTCGCCCCTGGTGGCCTTCCTCTGGTCCGAGGGAGAGGGTGTGGCGCGGCCCAGCCTCCTCCGGGCGCTGACCGCCGCCTTCCTTCCTCCGGGCGAGGAGGATCCGCTGGAGGCGAGGCCCGGCCTCTTCCAGGCGGCGATGCAGCGCTAGCCCCGCCGCCGCCGGAAGAAGGCCTGGAGCTGCTCCCGGCATTCGGGCTCCAGCAGGCCGCCCTCGAACGTGAACCGGTGGTTCAGGGCCGCGCCATCGAGCGTGTCCAGCCAGCGGCTGACGCCCACCTTGGGATCCGAGGCGCCGAACACCACGCGCCCCACCCGCGCATGGATCAGGGCGCCGAAGCACATGAGGCAGGGCTCCAGCGTCACGTAGAGCGTGGCGCCCGTGAGCCGGTAGTTCCTGGCCCAGGCCCCGGCCGCCCGCAGAGCCTGGATCTCCGCGTGGGCGGTGGGGTCGTTCAGCTTCACCGGATGGTTGTGTCCCCGGCCCAGCAACGCGCCCTCGGACACCAGGACCGCCCCCACGGGCACCTCGTCCAGGCGGTCCGCCTTCTCGGCCTCCTCGAGGGCGAGCTTCATGAAGTAGATGTCGTCACCCGTCCACATGCGTTTCAGTGTGGCTCAAACGGCGTGATTTATCTGGGGAACAAAGGAGCAGTATGGCCGAAAATCCCTTGAACAAAAAGGCTGATCCTCGGTTTCCCAGGTCGTTACACTCACTTTGGTCCTTCGGACCGATGTCATTCTCACGACCCCGCGGCGGCCCGGCCCCCGCGGGGTTTTTGCAGAGCCGCCGAGCGGGGGACGCACATGCGAGCGCACCTGATCCTGAAGGACGGGACCATCTTCCGGGGGCGTGCGCCGTTGGGGTTCGGTGGGGGCGGCGAGGCGGTGTTCACCACGGCCATGGCCGGCTACCAGGAGATCCTCACGGATCCCAGCTTCGCAGGCCAGATGGTCTGCATGACCTTCCCCGAGCAAGGCATCTACGGCATCCACGCCGACCTGAACGAGGGCACCCGGCCCTGGGCCACGGGCCTGCTCTGCCGGCGCCTCACCTTCGCGCCTGACCACACGCGCTCCGAGGGTGACCTGGCGGGCTGGCTCAAGCGCCACCACATTCCGGTGATGACGGATCTCGACACCCGGGCGCTGGCCCAGCACCTGCGGGACCAGGGCTCCCAGCCGTCCCTCATCTGGACCGAACTGGACGGCAGCCTCGAGGCCGGCGTGGCCAAGGCCAAGGCCCTGCCCGACATGACCGGCCAGGCCCTCTGCGCCGAGGTGAGCTGCCAGGAGCGCTACGAGCTGAACCCCGGCGGCACCTTCCGCGTGGCGGTGCTGGATGGCGGCATCAAGCTGAGCATCCTGAGGCAGCTGGAGGCCGTCGGCCTGCACCTGGAAGTCTTCCCCTGGGACGCCCCGGCCACGGAGCTGGCAGACAAGCGCTTCCACGGCCTCTTCCTCAGCAACGGCCCTGGCGATCCCGCCGCGCTGCCCGGCATGCAGAAGGAAGTGGAGGCCTGCATCGGCAAGCTGCCCATCTTCGGCATCTGCCTGGGCCACCAGCTGCTGGGCCAGGCCTTCGGCGGCCGCACCTTCAAGCTCAAGTTCGGCCACCGCGGCGCCAACCAGCCCGTGCATGACCTGACCACCGGCCGCATCGAGATCACGGCCCAGAACCATGGCTTCGCGGTGGACGAGACCAGCCTGCCCAAGGAGATCGAGGTCACCCACAAGCACCTCAGCGACGGCACCGTCGAGGGCCTGCGGCACACCAAGCTGCCGATCTTCTCGCTGCAACACCATCCCGAGGCCTCACCAGGCCCGCATGACGCGCACCCAGCCTTCCAGCGCTTCGTCGACATGCTCCAGGAGGTCCACCATGCCTAAGCGGACGGATCTGAAGAGTGTGCTGGTGCTGGGCTCGGGGCCCATCCAGATCGGGCAGGCCTGCGAGTTCGACTACTCGGGGACGCAGGCGCTGAAGGCCCTGCGGGAGGAGGGCATTCGAACGATCCTCCTCAACTCCAACCCGGCGTCGATCATGACGGATCCCGGCCGCGCGGACGCCACCTACATCGAGCCGCTCACGCTGGCGGTGCTGGAGAAGGTCCTCGAGGCGGAGCAGCCCGATGCCATCCTGCCCACGGTAGGCGGCCAGACGGCCCTCAACCTCGCCATGGAGGCCCACGAAAGCGGGCTGCTGGAGCGCACGGGCGTCATGCTCATCGGCGCCCAGCCTGAGGCCATCAACCGCGGCGAGGATCGCCAGCTCTTCAAGGCCCTCATGGACGACCTGGGCCTGGAGACCTGCCGCGGCGGGTTCGCGCACAACATGGGCGAGGCCCGCGACCTGCTCAAGCTCACTGGCTTCCCCGCCATCATCCGCCCCAGCTTCACCCTGGGCGGCAGCGGTGGCGGCATCGCCTACAACGTGGACGAGTTCGAGACCATCGTGGCCCGGGGCCTGGACCTGAGCCCCACCAAGCAGGTGCTCATCGAGGAGAGCATCCTGGGCTGGAAGGAGTTCGAGTTGGAGGTGGTGCGCGACCTCGACGACAACGTCGAGGTGATCTGCTCCATCGAGAACCTGGATCCCATGGGCATCCACACCGGCGACAGCATCACGGTCGCGCCCGCGCTCACCCTCACGGACCCCGAGTACCAGCGCATGCGTGACGCGGCCCTTGCAGTCATCCGCGCCGTGGGCGTGGAGACGGGCGGCTCCAATATCCAGTTCGCGCTGGAGCCCGAGACCAGCCGCATCATCGTCATCGAGATGAACCCCCGCGTGAGCCGCAGCTCCGCGCTGGCGTCCAAAGCCACCGGCTTCCCCATCGCCTGGGTGGCGACGAAGTTGGCTCTGGGCTACCGGCTCTGGGAGCTGCCCAATGCCATCACCCACATGACCAAGGCGGCCTTCGAGCCGGTGCTGGACTACGTGGTGGTGAAGATTCCCCGCTTCACCTTCGAGAAATTCCCGCAGGCCGAGAAAGTGCTCGGAACTCAGATGAAGAGCGTGGGCGAGGTCATGAGCCTCGGCCGCAGCTTCCAGGAGGCCCTGCAGAAGGCCGTGCGCTCGCTGGAGGAAGGCCACAGAGGCATCTCCGGCGCCCTGGAAGGGAAGCTGGACCTGGGCCGCCTCAAGGAGCACCTTCTCATTCCGGGGCCCCAGCGCATCTTCTGGGTCTACCACGCGCTGAAGGCCGGCCACAGCGTCGAAGAACTGCATCGCCTCACGAAGATCACCCCCTGGTTCCTGCGGGAGATCGAGGAGATCGTCGTCCTGGAGGGCCGCCTGCGCAGCTTCCCCGTGGACCGGCTGCCCGCCGAGCTGCTGGAGAAGGCCAAGCGCGCCGGGTTCGCCGACGACCAGATCTCCGTATTCTGCTCTGGCACTGAAGCGGAGGTCGCCGCCCGCCGCGAGGCCCTGGGCCTGCGCCCCGCCTACAAGCGGGTGGATACCTGCGCGGGCGAGTTCCAGGCCGAGACACCCTACCTCTATGGCACCTGGGAGGATCACAGCGAAGCGGAACCCACGGACCGCCCCAAGGCCATCGTGCTGGGCAGCGGCCCCAACCGCATCGGCCAGGGCGTGGAGTTTGACTGCTGCTGCGTGCAGGCGGTGGAGGCCATCCGCGCCAGCGGGGTGGAGGCCATCCTCATCAACTGCAACCCCGAGACCGTCAGCACGGACTTCGACACCAGCGATCGGCTCTACTTCGAGCCCCTCACCTTCGAGCACGTGAAGGCCGTGGTGGACCGCGAGGCCGCCGGCGGGAAGCTCCTCGGCGTCTTCGCCCAGTTCGGCGGCCAGACGCCCCTGAAGCTGGCCTCGCCCCTGGACGCCGCGGGCGTGAAGCTGCTGGGCACGCCCCTCAACACCATCCTCGATGCCGAGGACCGCGAGCGCTTCGGGCGCGCCCTCAAGCGCCTGGGCATCCCCGCGCCCGCCTGGGGCATGGCCACCAGCTTCGAGCAGGCCAAGGACATCGCCCAGCGCCTGGCCTACCCGGTGATGGTGCGCCCCAGCTTCGTGCTGGGCGGCCGGGCCATGGCCGTGGTCTTCGACGACAAGGGCCTGGAGAAGTACATGCGGGAGGCCGTGGCGGTGAGCAACGACCAGCCCGTGCTGCTGGACCGCTTCCTGGACGGCGCCCAGGAGCTGGACATCGACGTGGTCTGCGACGGTGAGGAGGTGGCCATCGCGGGCCTGCTGGCCCACATCGAGGAGGCCGGCATCCACAGCGGCGACAGCTACGCCGTGATCCCGGCCCTGGGCGTGCCCGAGGACATCCTGGAGACCGTGAAGGGCTACGCCCGCAAGCTGGCCCTGGACCTGGGCGTGAAGGGCCTCATGAACCTGCAGTTCGCCGTGAAGGATGGTGTCGCCTACTGCCTGGAGGCCAACCCCCGGGCCAGTCGCACGGTGCCGTTCGTGAGCAAGGCCACGGGCGTGGACTGGGCCGGCGTGGCCGCCCGCATCGGCCTGGGCCAGAGCCTCAGGCAGCAGGGCGTCACCGACGGTGTGCCCCGCGCCGTGTCGGTCAAGGGCGTGGTCTTCCCCTTCGCCAAGTTCCCGGGCGTGGATCCGGTGCTGGGCCCCGAGATGAAGAGCACCGGCGAGGTCATGGGCATCGGGGAGGGCTTCGGTGAGGCCTACGCCAAGGCCCTGCTGGCGGCGGGCATCCCCCTCCCGCTGTCGGGCACGGTGTTCCTCACGGTCAACGACCGGGACAAGGCCCGCCTGCCGGAGCTGGCCCACAAGCTGGTGGCCCTGGGCTTCGGCCTGTGCGCCACGGAAGGCACCGCCCGCACGCTGGAGTCCGTGGGCCTCAAGGTGCGGAAGATCTTCAAGGTGAACGAGGGCCGGCCCAACGCGGTGGACCTCCTGAAGAACGGCGAGGTGCAGTGGGTGATCAACACGCCCCTGGGCCGCGATGCCTTCTTCGACGAGAGCGCCATCCGCCGCGAGGCCCTGCGCCTGAAGATCCCCTGCCTCACCAACCTCAGCGCCGCCCTCGCCGCCTGCGAAGCCGTCGAGACCCTGCGCGGGGAGATGAAGGTGCGGGCGATCCAGGCATTGACTTGATCCAGGCTCGTCTCCTCCGGGTGTTCAGGGCCGCAGGTTATAGCGGTTGATGAACCTCTCGATGGCTCCAGGGTTCGCCTTCACCCAGGCTTCGTAGTCGGGGCGGAAGGCCTCCCGGTAGCGGAGCAGGAAGAGCGCGGCGTCGAGCTGACCCTCCTGCTGGAACGCGAGGAACTGTTTGAGGATGCGGTCCCTGGGCTCGGTCTTCGCCTGCGCACAGGCCTCGCGGTAGGCCTTGAGGGCCAGGTTCCAGTAGAACCGCTCCTGCTGGAATCGGGTCTTCAGCTCTGGGAGGTCGCCGGATCCGGCCGTGTCGCCGGAGACGGTGATCGTGTCCAGTACGGCGCTGGCCAGGACCAGCCAGATGGCGGTGGCCTGAGGGTCCTCGGAAGAGGCCAGGCTGATGGTTTGCTTGCCGTTCCGGTCCCATCCGACCACGACGCCGGGCTTGAAGGCCAGGCGAGCCATGGGCCGGCCCTCCGAGGTCCGGCGCCAGGAGAGGGGTTGCCAGCTCGCTCGGTTGGCGGGGAAGACCCGAATGGCCGCGATCATCGTGGCCTCGGCCTCCTTCTTCCGGCCCAGGGCCGTCTCGGCGTCTGCCAGGAACCTCCAAGCTCGTGGGTCCGAGGGATCCAGCTCCGCGGCCCTGCGGAACCAGGGGATGGCTTCCTCCATGCGCTTTTCCGCGAACCAGGTATCGCCGAGGTAGAGGGCTGCCTTGGCGAAAGCCGGGCTCTCCTTCAGGGCCTTTGCGTATCCGGTCCGGGCGCTTGTCCAGTCCTCCTTGCCGAAGGCCGCTTCGCCCTCGTCGAAGGCCTTGAGGGCAGCCGCCGTGGGCTCGGGGGGGACGGGCCGTTCGTCGTCCCGGAGGTGCTGGAGGAATGACATCGCCTGGCTGATGGCGTTCCGATCCGGACCGAGGTCCAGCAGGGACTCCGCGCTTTCCTCGGCGCATTCCTTGTGCCAGGCCGAGGCCCAGCCCTTGGTCTGCTTCGCCAGTTCCCGGTGGACCTGGGCCTTGATCCAGAAGGGCTGGATGTCCTTGGGATCCCGAGCGATGGCCTCGTCCAGCTGGGCCAGCGCGGCGTCGACCTTGCCCTCCTTCAGGAGGTCGAGGGCCTTCTGGGTGGGCAGGACCGGGACCAGGGCAGGGGGCGAGGGCGGAGCCAAGGCGAGGATCGCCGGGACGAGGAGGGGAAGGGCCATGGAGAATCCTGGGAATGCTCAAGGATTCCGGCCCAGCTGAATGGGGTCAAGTCCCGCCAGTGCGGCCTGAGCGGCCAGCGCCGTGGAAGGCGCGGCGACGATTTCGTGGCTTTTCCGCGCGAGGGCCCGGGCATCATGTCCCTTCTTCTGATTCCGGAGGTGCCATGTCCGTCCAAGACCGCATCCAGTCGTTCCTCGCATCCGGGCCCTTCGCGGTGGTGGGGGCCAGCACGGACCGGTCGAAGTACGGCAACAAGGTGCTGCGCTGCTACCAGCAGCACGGGCACGAGGTCTATCCCATCAACCCCAAGGCGCCCGAAGTGGAAGGCCTGAAGGCCTACCCCTCGCTGGCGGCGCTGCCGGTGAAGGTGGCGGCCATCTCGGTCATCACGCCGCCGGCGGCCACGGAGCAGGTGGTGCGCGAGGCCGCGGCCGCGGGCGTGAAGCACATCTGGATGCAGCCCGGCGCCGAGAGCGACGAGGCCGTCCGCGCGGCGGAATCCCTGGGCATGAACGTCATCGCCGGGGGGCCCTGCCTGCTGGTGGTGATGGGCTATCACGAGTGAATTCGCTGCGCGAATTCACCTGAGGAAGGCTTTTTGAATTCGCGAAGCGAGTTCTTATCTGAATCCGCGTAGCGGATTCAGCCTAGGCCAGCCCCAGACTCCTCCGGACCTCCAGCCGGTCCGCCTCGTGGGCCTGGATCAGCTTGGGCACTTCGTTCCGCCACAGCTTCGATAAATCGGCGAAGGAGATGGTCGGCTTCGCTTCGGCGCCAGGGGTCGAGGGTTCGGTTGAGTCCTGCGAGTACGTCCCGCGGGTACCAGGTTCGGGGGTCATGGGTTTGGATCCTCAGTAGGGAAAGGTAAGCGGTCTGGAGCTGGTAGGCAACCACGGAATCGACGGGCTTGGGGCGGGCCCGCACGGCGGCGATGGCTTCATGCCCCGTGGTCATGAGATCCGGGCCCTCGTCCTCCACGCGCACGTGGTAGAGCCGCAGGGAGCGGCCCGCCCGCGGGGCGAAGCCCAGGAAGGTGAAGGGGGCCCAGGCGTGGGCCCGGGCCATGCGGTCCAGGGGCACGTAGCGCCCTTCGCGCTCGGAGCGGGCGAGCATGGCCTTGAGGGCGCCGCCGGGATCGCGGTCGGTGTAGGCGAGGTGGACTTCGTGGCTGCCCGCGCTCCGGATGCGGTCCAGGAGGAAGGCCACGCCATCGGGATCCGTGTGGGGCGCGTCGAACACGGCGCCGAAGGCGGAGCCGAGCGCCAGGGCGTTGGTGGTCTTCCCCGTGGCCTGGCCGCCCATGAAGATGATCACCGGCCCGCCCTGGGCCTGGGCGAGGGCCCGGTCCCGGAGGCGCTTGCCGAGGGCGTTCAGGTGCACGGCGGCCCGGCCGGCGGGATCTTCCAGGGCCTCGTAACCCTGGGTGGGGTTCTGGCGGAGGGTGGGCAGCAGGGTGGCGAGCAGGTCGCCATTCACCAGCTGGCCCTTGAGGGTGCCGGGCCGCGCCGCGTAGTCGTCGAGGGCCGGGCCGGCGTGGCGGGCCAGGTCCGCGGCCTCGGTCTCCAGGGCTTCGCGCAGCTCCTTCCTCCGGCCATCGTCCAGCTCCCAGTAGGAGCGGCGCTCGTGCCAGGGGACCTGCTGCCAGGGCAGCGGGGCCGAAGAGGGAAGGGGGGACATGGCCCCAGCCTACTGGATGACGGGGGATCCGGCACCCTATCCTCGAGACCATGTCCGCGCCCGCCTCGATCCTCCTGTTTCCCGGCCAGGGCACCGAGGCCGTGGGCATGTCCCGGGGATGGGAGGTTCACGAAGCCTGGATGGAGACCCTGGCGGCCGCGGAGGTCCGCACGGGCAGGCCTCTGCGGCAGGCCATGGCGGAGGGCCCCCTGGACCTGCTGCGGTCCCAGCGGTTGGCGCCTTGCGCCGTGCTGGCCCATTCCGTGGGTGTCTACCGGGCCTGGCGCGCGGCGGGTCTGCCCCTACCCGCCGCCGCCACGGGGCACAGCATGGGCTTTTATTCCGCCCTCGTGGCGGCGGAGGTGGTGCCCCTCGAGGCGGCCCTCGACCTCATCTCGGCGGTGGAGGACCTGAGCGAGGCCACCTTCGGCCCAGGGACCATGGGCATGGCCTTCCTCATCGGCGTGCCGGAGCTGGAGCTGCGGCGGGCCCTGGCCGGCTACCCGGAGCTGGTGCTCTCCAACCGCAACGGCCAGGCCCAGTTCACGGTCTCGGGGCCTGTGCCCGCGCTGGAGGCGCTGGTGGAGGCGCTCGGCCCCTCAGCCCTGAAGGCGGGGCTGCTGCCGGTGCGCCATCCCCTGCATGGTCCCCACATGGCGGCCCTGCTGCCCGCCATCACCCGGAGGCTGGCGGCGGTGGCACCGGCGGAACCCGCGTTCCCCCTGATCTCCCACTTCGATGGACGGATCCTGGGCACGGGCACGGCGGCCTGGGACGAGGGCATCGCCTCCGTGGCCCTGCCCGTGGACTGGCTGGCGGTGGTGGCCCGGCTGAAGGCGCTGGGCGCGCCCCTTGCCGAGTGCGGCCACGGCCGGCAGCTGGCGGGGCTGACCCGCTGGGCGGCCCGGGACCTGACGGTGACCTCGCTCCAGGTGATTCCGAGGTCGTAAAAAAACGTTTCGACAATCATCCATGCATCTAGATCTGCAGGGCGGGGGTCTGCCATGATGGGCCTTCCTTCGGTCTGGATGCGTCCCATGCCGGTGTCCCCCCTCATCCTCGGTGAAGCACTGGCGAATCGCTGCTCCCAGGTGCTCTACCGCTGCATGGAGGAGGTGGGCAGTACCAAGGGCGCCCTCTACCTCCGTGTGCCCGGACAGGGCGCCTTCGAGGTGGTGAGCTTCTACGGATGGCCCCGGGGCACCCGTCCGCCCGTATCGATCCCAGAGGGCCACCCGCTCCTGGTGAGGACCCAGCGGTCGCGCCGGACCTACGTGGTGAACGATGCGTCGGAATCGCCGGAGCTGTCCGCCTTCGGCCAGGGCGGGGAATGGCCCCGCTACCTCATCACGCCGGTGTACCTCCAGGGCGACTGGGTGGGCCTTCTGATCCAGCGGGACCGCATCAAGGGCGGGACCTTCGAGGTGGAGCGGGACGAGCCGCCCACCCTGGCCATCTGCGGGGACCTGGTGGGGGCGCTGAAGGAATTCCACTTCTTCGGTGGAGCCCGCGCCGTCAACCCCGCGCCTCCCATCGGCCCGGGCGTGGTGCCGGAAGGCCTGCCCACCGCCGCCGACCTCCTCGAGGAACTCGCGCCCGCGCCAGAGCCGCTCCTGGCGCCGGCCCGGCCCACCGAGCACCCGCGCACCCCGGGACCGGGGGTCCATTCCGCCGGTCCTTCGGCCAGGGAACGCCTCTACGGATTCCCCGGCGGCAAGGACGGCTACGGCTCGCTTCCCTGGGAGCCGGACCGCTCCCTCAGCGGCTGGGTGGCTCCCGCCCCCGCGAATCCCGATCGCCAGAAGGGCATGGTGCGGCCCGAGGAGCGGACCTTCTTCTGGGAGATCGCCGGGCTCATCAGCCAGATCCTGCCGGCCACCGCCGTGGCGCTCTGGATCGAGGACCCCGAGGAGATCCGGCCCATCCTGGCCTTCAGCACGCTGCCCCTGTCGCCGGACCTGCAGCAGCAGATCCTGGCCCACGCCACCTTCCACCTTCCCACGGTGAGGGAGCCGGACCTGCGCCTCATCACCCGGACCGAGATGCCGGAAGTGCCACCGCTGACCGGCGCCTTCGCCACCTACATGCCCCTCCTGCTCAACGAGACGCCCCAGGGACACGACCTGGTGATGGTGTTCCGCCTGGAGGACCAGTCCTTCTCCCTTGCCGAGATCGAGGCCATCCGGCAGCTGAGCCGCGTGCTGGCCCTCCATCTCCAGGAGGCGCGGCTCCATGAGCGCTACCACCAGGCCTTCCTGTCCGTGAGCCACCGCATCCTGCAGTCCAGCGAGATCCGCGTGCCCAACCTCCGGCCCCACAGCCTGGCCACCGCGCGCCTGGCGAGGGACCTGGCCCTGATGCTCGACCTGCCCACGGAGGAAGTGGAGGCGGTGAGCATCGCCGCCATGCTCCATGATGTGGGCCTGCTGCTGCTGGACCCCCAGATGCTCGCCAAGCCGAAGCTGAGCGACGAGGAGATGAAGAAGGTCCGCAGCCATCCGGAGCTGGCGGCAGTCTTCCTCAAGGACCTGCGGTTCCCCTTCGATGTGGTCCGCATCATCCGCCATCACCACGAGCACTGGGACGGCCGGGGCTACCCGGACGGCCTGCGGGAGACGGGCATTCCCATGGGCAGCCGGATCATCGGCCTCATCGAGGCCTACGAGGTCATGACCAGCGGGAAGGGATACCGCCGGCCCCAGGGTTTCCGCCAGGCGCTGGCGGAGCTTCGGAACGAGGCGGGTTCCCAGTTCGATCCCGCGGTCGTGGAAGCTTTTGGCGAGCTCATGGCACGTAAGGGGGAACGGGCCTGATATTTTAGGCCTGGAGCATACATGCGGACCGCCACCCCATTCCGTACCCAGCGCGGCTTCACCATGGCCCTCGCCCTGGCCATGGCCGTCGTGATGGGCGTGATGCTCATGAAAGCCGGTCCCGTGATCAGCGCGGAGGTCCAGCGGGAGAACGAGGCCGAGCTGATCTTCCGGGGCGAAGCCATCGCCGCGGCCCTGCGGGTCTATTTCGCGAAGAACAACCGCTACCCCACGGACCTGGACGAGGTGATGAAGGTCAGGCCCCACATCCTGCGTCAGAAATACCGCGACCCCATGACCAGCGATGGCGAGTGGGAATACCTCACGCAGGTACAGCCCGGGGCCTCGGGCGACACACAGGGGCTGCCCATCGTGGGGGTGCGCAGCCGCTCCGAGAAGGACAGCATCCACACCTACCAGGGCAAGGCCCTGGTGCGGGACTGGCTGTTCAGGGCCGATGAGAACCTGCTCGGAGGCAACACCACCGAGAACGAGCGGACCCGGCGCAGCCTCCGGGGAACCACGCCGACCATCACGAAGCCCTGAGGTCCCGGGCGTGCTGGTTCGGCTACTCCTCCTCCTGCTGCTGTGCGCGCTCCCCTCCCGCGCCCAGGGCTTCCGGACCTGGGTGAGGGGCCTGGAGGCCCGTGGGGTCGCGGTGTCCGCAGGGATCTGGGACGTGGACACGGGCAGGGCCCTGGAGCGCCATGATGACGACGTGGCCCTCGTGCCCGCCAGCACCACCAAGGTGGTCACCACCTACGCCCTGCTGAAGACGCTGAAGCCCGACACGACCATCGAGACCGAGGTCTGGGGCGACCTGAGGGATGGCGTGCTGCAGGGAGACCTCGTCTTCAAGGGGGATGGCGATCCGCTCTTCACCAGCGAGCGCATCTGGATGCTGGCCCAATCCCTGAAGAAGGAGGGCCTCCGGCGGGTCCTCGGCACCGTGCGCCTGGACCAGAGCGCCTTCGACGCCCAGCGGGAGCCCCAGGGCTGGGAGAACACCTCGGCCGATACCCTGCCCGTGGTGCGGGCCCTGTCCGTGGATTTCAACCGGGACGACCGGGGCCGCATCCTCGAGGATCCCGACCGCCAGGCCCGGGAGACCATCCTCAGGATCCTGCGGGAGACCGGCATCACGGTGGAGGGCGGTGCCGGCGCGCCGGATGTGCCTCGCAAGCTGGCCACCTGGACCTCGCCGCCCTTGCGCGCCCTGGTGCAGGACATCAACAAATGGTCCAACAACTTCATGATCGAGATGCTGACCCGTCGCTTCGGCGCAGGCTCGTGGCCCCGGGGGGTCCAGCGCATCCAGGCCTTCTTCCAGTCCGCCTTCAACCTGGGGCCGGAGGCGATCCGGATCACGGATGGCTCAGGTCTCAGCAAGGAGAACCGCCTCTCGGCCCGCACCCTGGCCATCATCCTGCGCGGGGCCTACCACGACTTCGAGGTGGGGCCGGAGTTCGTCTCCTCACTGAAGATCATCGGCGGTGAGCCCTGGAAGCTGAAGATCAAGGATCCCAACCTCACGCGGCGGATCCGGGTGAAGACGGGCCACCTCGACCGCGTCACCAGCCTGTGCGGCTACCTGCAGACCTTCGACGGGAAGGTGCGGGTGTTCGCGATCCTCCTGAACGGACCCACCCGGGACGAGGACGTCTGGGAACAGGTCTCCCGCTGGGCGAACTGAGCGACCCCATCCCCTTTCGACCCCGAGCCTTGCGCCTCCGGCCATCCGGCGGCGATGCTGGATCCATGGATGGGACACGGGCGGGGACGCCGGATCCGAGAGGCCTGGCGGCCCTGATCCTCGGGGCTTCGCTCCTGGGGTTCGCGGCCATGCTCGTGCGCTGGGCCGCGCCCGCGGGGCCGCTGGCGGTGGGCTTCTACCGCATGGCCATCGCCCTGCCGCCCGTGGCCTGGCTCGCCTGGCGGGCCCGGAACTCGGCGAGGCGCGAGGCCGGGAAGGCCCGTCTCTGGGCCGGCGTGGCGGGCCTCTGCTTCGTGGGGGACCTCTGGATGTGGCACTCGTCGCTCCATCACACGAGCGCCGCCAACGCCACGCTGCTGGTGACCCTGGCGCCCATCTGGGTGGCTGTCGTCTCCGTGGTCTGGCTCGGGGCGAAGCTGCGGCGCCGGTTCTGGCTGGGCGTGGCGTTCGCCCTGGGCGGCGCCCTCATCCTGGGCCTGGCCAAGGGCGCCCGCTGGGGCACGGGCCTGGGCGAGCTGCTGGGGGCCCTCGCCTCTCTGGCCTACGGGGCCTTCACGCTGGCCCTGGGCCGCGCGCGCCAGGAGCTCAGCGCCCCGGAGGCCCTGTTCTGGGTGGTGCTCTGCTGCACGGCGGGATTCGGGGTCCTGGGCCTCGCGCAGGGGGAGGCCTTCACGGGCTATCCCGCCCGCGCCTGGTGGGCCCTGGCCGGCCTGGGCCTCGTCGTGCAGGTCGTGGCCTGGTGGCTCATCACCTGGGGCATCGGCCACGTGTCCACGAACCTGGGCGCCATGGGCCTCATGACCCAGCCCGTGGCCACGGTCATCCTGGGGTGGCTGCTACTCGGGGAATCCGTGAAGCCCCTGCAGGGCCTGGGCACTCTGCTCGTGCTGGCAGGCATCGCGGCCTGCGCCTTCGCTCCGCCGGTGGCTTCCGGACCCGCGGAGGCGTAGGTCAGACGCTGAGGCGGAGCCGGAGGCCGAACACCCAGGCCGGGCCCCGGTCGCGGTTGTAGCCGGGGTTGTGGATCATCTGCAGGTCCGGGGAGAGGCGCAGCCAGGGGCGGGGCGCCCAGGCGTAGTAGACCTCGGCCACCCGCTCCCGGGCCGGGGACAGCCGGCCGTCCCCGAGGACGAAGCCGGATCCGCCGGCGGCCAGGTAGGCCCGGTGCTCCCGGGACAGGTCCTGGATGGACAGGGCCAGGCCCCAGCGGTCCTCCGCCCCCCAGCCCCTCCCCTGGCCGCCGAAGGACAGGGAACGGTCGGCCTCCGTGAAGGCGAAGGATTCGGTGTGTCCGTCGTTCCAGCCAGCCCGCAGGAAGAGGCCCGAGGCGCCGTCCGGAGCCAGGGGCTGCTCCAGGTTGAGCACCCAGCCCCGCTTCGCGCGGTCCGGGGCGCGGGTGGCGGTGATGTCCGGGGTGCCGCCCTGGGCGAGGGCCGCCGCGTAGTCGCCCATTCGGGCGTGGTTCACGTAGCCCAGCAGGCGGATCACGGGGCCGCCTTCGGGCATGAGCGTGAGCTGGAGGTTGTCGCTGTGGGCCCGGGCCAGGTCGCCGTCGAGCACATTCCCGTTGGCCTCGGTGGGCATCTGGAAGCGGCCGAGGGCCAGGGCCCAGCCGGCCAGGCGCAGCTCGGCGGCCACCCCCCGGGTGTAGCCCCGGGTGTCCGCCGGGAAGTCCCATGCGGGCGCGTTGAACAGACTCCAGTTCATGAACTGCGTCCGGGGGGCTCCGGCGAAGGCGCTGGTGTCGAAGAGGTCGTTGGCCGCCAGCTTCCCGAAGGTGACCACCAGGCGCTGAACAGGCACCCGGCCTGGAAGCTGGTCCATGCCGCGCTCGACGGCCTCCCCCCCGCCGCCGAGGGGCAGGGTCCACCGGCCGAACAGCCGGGCCAGGTAGGGCGCCTGCCCGAGATCGGCAGAGCCCGCGCGGATGGCGTCGCCATTCGGAAGGCCCGCGAGACCGACCGTCCGCCCCACGCCCGAGCCCCGGAACAGCTCCACGTCCAGGTAGAGCTGGAACCGCTCTGTGAGCTGGGATCCGACGTAGGCCCCGTAGGTCTGCGTGACGGCGCGGTCCCCATCCCCCGTGAGGCTGTTGGGGCCGGCATAGGGGCTGGCGAAGGGCCGCAGCTCCTGGCCGATGAACGTGGCCTGGAGGCCCAGCAGCCGGGGCATGGCCGACTGCGCGGCGAGCGCGGCGGGCAGGGCGAGGCCCAGCAGGAAGGTGCGAGCCTGGATCCGCACAGGCTACTCCGGCGTGAGGATGCCGCGTTCCTCGCGGTAGGCGAAGATCTCGCCGAAGCGGCCCCAGGTGACCAGGGTGTCGAAGGTCTGTTCCGAATTCTCCATGGGAAGGCGCTGCTGGAGTTCCGAAAGAAGCTCGTCTTCCTTGAGCTCCCCGTGATGCAGCTCGATGAGCTCCATCACCATCCGGAAGAGCCGGAGCTCCAGGAGCTGGGCCTTCCAGATGTCCTTGCGGTCATCCATGTTGGCGCGCACGAAACGCTGGCCCAGGGCGTTCAGGATGACCTGCCGCTTGGGAGTGTCCACGAAGTCGAGCATCTCCGCTCCCTTCACGGAGACCAGCACTTTCTCGAAGGGCACGTGGGTGGCGGCGGCCACCTGGAACAGATCCGAAGTCCCGCCCTGGGTCTCCAGGTACTCCAGCAGGCCGAGGATGTCCGAAGAGGAGGTGGCGGGCAGGGGCTCGACGAGGTCCGGCAGCAGGCTGGGTTCCGGCGCGCTCACTTCGACGTCCGGCAGCTCCGCGCTGGTGATGATGTCGTGAAGCTGGTCGACCAGGCGCAGGAACTCGGGGCTCCGCATGTCCCGGGGGCGGGGCAGGGGGTTCTCGACGATGGTGCGCACGCGTCCAGGGTTGGCGGACAGCACCACGATGCGGTCGGCCATGTAGGCCACTTCCTTGATGTCGTGGCTCACCATGAGGATCGAGGAGGGATTGCGCTCCGCGTCGTCCCAGATGTCCAGGATCTCGGCCCGGAGGCCCTCGGCCGTGAGGGCGTCCACGTGGCTGAAGGGCTCGTCCATGAACAGGATCTCCGGATCCACGCTCAGGGCGCGGGCCATGCCCACCCGCTGCTTCATGCCGCCCGAGAGCTCCCTGGGGTAGGCCTCCTCGAATCCCTCCAGGCCCACAAGGCGGATGGCGCGGTTGGCCTTGGCCTTGATGGTCTCCTCGTCCAACCCCTTGGCCTGGAGGACGGTCTTCACGTTCGATTCCACGGTCATCCATGGGTAGAGCGCGAAATTCTGGAACACGATGGCGACGCCCGGGTTCAGGCCCTTCATCTCCTCGCCGTGGTAGTAGGTCCGTCCCTTCGTGGGCTCGATGAGGCCCGCGAAGATCCGGAGGATCGTCGATTTCCCGCAGCCGGACGGCCCGATGAGGCAGGCGACCTCGTTGGCGCGGATGTCGAGGTTGATGTCCTCCAGCACACGCAGGGGCTTGCCCGTCCCGCGCTCGAAGGACTTCTGGATCCCCTTCAGCTCGCAGATGACATCGTGGCTGGCGTTGACGGCGTGGATCATGTCGCCCTCACTTGGACAGGGAATAGCGGGTGCTGGCCAGCCGGTACAGGGGCTTCCAGACCATGCGGTTGAAGAGTACGACCGTTCCGGCGAGGACCAGGGTGGAGGCCGCCAGGAGGGCGAAGTCCTTGTCGGCCGTGGCCTGGCTGACGATGGCGCCCAGGCCGAAGGTCTGCAAGGTGTAGCCCTTCAGGGACACGTACTCCGAGACGATGCTGGCGTTCCAGGCGCCCCCCGCGGCCGTGAGGCAGCCTGTGATCAGGTAGGGGAAGATGGCGGGGAAATAGAGCTCTTTGAAGCGCTGCCAGCGGCCGAAATTGAAAGATGTCGCCACCTCGCGGAGGTCGCTCGGGATCGCGCTGGCGCCGGCGATCACGTTGAAGAGGATGTACCACTGGGTGCCCAGCAGCATCAGCACGATGCTCCCCCAGCCTAGGCCCACCTTGAGGGTCGCCAGCAGGGCGATGACGGTGGGGAACAGCATGGGGGCCGGGAACGAGGCAGCCACCTGCACCACGGGCTGGAAGATCCGGGACAGGCGGTCGGAAAGCCCGATGGCCAGCCCCGCGGGCAGGGCCCAGGCCACTCCGATGCCCATGGAGATCATCACGCGCGAGAGGCTCAGCGCGTCGGCCTTCAGGAGCCGGATCCAGGCTTTCCCGGGCAGGTGGGCCAGGAGGTGGTAGACGCCCACCGTCCCCACCAGCAGGAGGACCGTGACCACCGCGAGGGCGCCCAGGGCCATCCAGGGGGCGACCCGCTCGGCTCTGCGGGCTCCGGTCCGCTCGCGGGCGCGGTGGCGCAGGCGGTGCGCCCGGGCCCGGCGCTGGCGGGCGAGCCAGAGGTCCCAGCGCCGGATGAGGCGGCTCCCCCGCACGAAATCGAGGAACCAGCTCGAGGGGGCCTCGTTCTGGACCGTGTCCTCCACCTTGAAGCGCTGGGCCCAGACCACGATGGGCCGCCACAGGACCTGATCGAGGAACACGATCATGAGGATCATGGCGAGGATGGCGTAGATCTGGGCCCGGCCGTTCCCCTGCTCGACGGCCACGCTCATGTAGGACCCGAGCCCCGGCAGGCGGAAGTCCTTGTCGCCCACGGTGAGGGACTCGTTGATCATGAGGAAGAACCAGCCGCCGGCCATGCTCATCATGGAGTTCCAGGCCAGGCCGGTGGTCGCGAAGGGCAGTTCGATCCACTTGAACCGCTGCCACCAGTTGAACCGGTAGACCGTGCCCGCCTCGTGGAACTCCGAGGGCACGCTCTTCAGGCTGTGGTAGAGGCTGAAGGTCATGTTCCACACCTGCCCCGTGAAGATCGTGAGGATGGCCGTGATCTCCAGGCCCACGTTGCTCCGGGGGAAGAGCGCCACCATCACCAGCAGCAGGGGCATGAGGAAGGTGAGCACCGGGATGCTCTGGAGGATGTCGAGGAGCGGGATCAGGAGGCGCTCCGCCCGGGCGTCCTTGGCGGCCCAGTAGGCGTACATGAGTGTGAACACGAAGGACAGGGCGTAGGCCGCCAGGCCGCGCATCATCGAGAAGAAGGTGTACTTCGGAAGGGCCAGGGGGGAGAGGTCCACCTGGATCTGGGGCCGCTGGAGGGCGGTCCATTCGTGCCCGAGCAGGATGAGGCCGTAGAGCATGCCGAAAGCCGCCGCGACGAGCAGGAGGTCCACCCACCGCCGGCGGCGGAAGGGCGCGAACAGGGCGTTGGCCTGGCCCCACATCGTGTCGAGGATTCGGTGCATCATGGCCGGTCCGGAGACTCGGATGGGGCGCGGACGAGCGCGCGGCCATCCCATTCAGGGTGCGGATTCGGGGGAGCCGGGGATGGCCGCCTCAGCGGGCGGCGCACCACGACGGAGGTTCGGAAAGGTCGGATTGTCGTCCCATCGAACCTCCTTTCCGGCGCCTGGGCCATGGCCAGTCTGACCGCCCGGCATGGGGGGGGTCAACCCGGGAAGTGCTTCACCTGCAGCCCCAAAAGGGGCACCATGAACGGTCCAACGGGAGCGGAATCGTGCGTGAAGGCAGTCGTGGCGACCGCTGAGGAGCGCGTGCTGGCCTTGGCCGTGGCCCGCGGCCTGCTTGAGCCCGCCGATGCCGCCTCCCGCGGGCTCGACGAGCTGGTCGCCGCAGGGCGCCTCGCCGAAGGGGACCGGCGGATGCTGGAGCAGGACCTGGCCGATCTGCAAGCCGCGGATGCCACCCACTGGTCCCTGGAGGTCACGGCCCAGACGCGGGGGACGCTGGACGCGGCCCTGCCGGAGGTGGCCCTCCTGGCGGATCCGTCGGACCCCGCCCTCGAATCGGTCCTTCCCCCGGCGGCCCACCGGCAGAGCGGGATCTTCCGGGCCCGGACCCTGGAGCGCTGGGGCCGTTTCGAATCCCTCGAGCTGCTTGGCGAGGGGGGCATGGGCCGGGTGTTCCGCGCCACGGACTCGCGGCTCCGCCGGGTGGTGGCCCTCAAACTCCTGCGGCGGGACGATCCGGAACTCATCCGCCGGTTCGTCCACGAGGCCCAGCTCCAGGCCCGGGTCGATCATCCCAACGTCTGCCGGGTGCATGAGATCGGCGAATGGCGCGGCCAGCCCTACATCGTCATGCAGTTCATCTCCGGCGAGACCTTTCTCCAGGCCGCACGTACCCTCTCGCTGGAAGAGCTGCTCCGCCTGATGAAGGAGGTCTGCGAAGGGGTCCACGCGGCCCATCGCGTGGGGCTCATCCACCGGGACCTGAACCCGGCCAACCTGATGGTGGAGCGGCTGGAGGACGGATCCACCCGGGCCAGTGTGCTCGACTTCGGCCTGGCCCGGGGCCTCGGTGACGGGCGGCTCACGGAGACCGGCCGGGTCATGGGCACCGTCAGCTACATGTCGCCCGAGCAGGCTCGCGGGCATACGGCCCTGCTGGACCGCCGGACGGATGTCTACTCCCTGGGCGCCACCCTCTACGAGCTGCTGACCGGGAACCCGCCCTTCGAAGGGGAAGGGCTCGAGCGGATGTCGCGCATCGTGAAGGACGATCCCGTGCCGGTCCGGCGGCTGGTGCCCACCATCCCGGCCGACCTCGACACGGTGGTGCTCACCTGCCTCCAGAAGGATCCGCGCCGCCGGTACCCCACCGCCCGGGCGCTGGGGGACGACCTCCAGCGCATTCTGGACGGCGAGCCCATCCAGGCCCGCGCGGCCACGCCCATGGAGCAGCTGGGGCGCTGGATCCGGAAGCACAAGGCCCTGGTGACGGCTTCGGCGGCGATCTTCCTCACCGCCGCCGTCTTCGGCGGATTCGCCCTGAGAGAGCGGCTGCGGGCCCAGGCCCAGGCCGCCTACGCTCAGCGGTTCGCCCAGGCCGCTGAACGGATCGAGGCCCTGGCCCGCTACCTGCGCATCCAGCCGGCGAGGGATCTGACCCGGGACCAGGCGGATCTCCGGGCCCGGGTCGAGGCGCTGTCCCAGGAGGTCCAGGCCGCCGGGCCGCTGGCTGCGCCGCCGGGCGCCTACGCCCTGGGGCGGGCGCGCCTGGCCCTGGACGATCCCGCCGGGGCCCGGACCCAGCTGGAGCGGGCCTGGGCCCTGGGGTTCCGGACGCCGGAGGCGGCCCATGCCGAAGGCCGGGCCCTGGCCGCGACCTACCAGATAGAGCTGGGTAAGGCCTCCGCCCTGCCGGATCCGGAGATGCGGCGCCGCCGGCTCGATGAGCTGAAGGACAAGCTGAGGGTGCCCGCCGCTGATTGGCTCCGCCGGGGCGCCAGCGCCAGCCTCGAGCCCCAGGCCTTCCGGGCGGGCCTGCTCATGCTGATGGAGGGCCAGCCCCAGGAAGCGATCCGGCTGGCGCGGGAGGCCCAGGCGCAGGCTCCCTGGTTCTACGAGGCCCTGCGCCTGGAAGCCGAGGCCTGGCTGGTCCAGGCCCGCTTCGCCCAGGAAGCGGCGGTCGCCAGGCCGGCCCTGGAGGCCGCGGGCAGGGCCCTCGCGGAGGCGGAGCTCCGGGCCCCCTGCGACGTGGACCTCCTCGAGCTGGATCTGCGGCGCTGGCAGGAGGCGGTGGCGCAGGGCTGGCAGACCGGAGCGGATCCAGAGATCCCGGTCCTGGCCCAGGTGGCCGTGGCCGACCGCTGGGCCCGGCTCGAGCCCACCGCCGCCGGGCCTTTGGCCTGGCGGGCCAGGGCTCGCGGCGAGATGGCGCGGTTCCTGGCCTTCCGGGACAAGGATCCCGGAGCCTGGCTGACCCGGGCCAAGACGGACGCGGAGGAGGCGCTCCGGAGGGATCCCGGCGAAGTCGAGGCTTCCACGGCCCGGGCCTCCGTGCTCCGGACCGAGGGCTACCGTCTGATGAGCCGGGGGGCGGATCCCTCGCCGCGGCTGCAGGAGGCCATGGCCGCCGCCGATCAGGGCCTTCGCCTGGATCCGGCGCACATCGTCCTCATGAACATCCGCAATTCCGCCCTGCTGGCCTGGATCGACCATGCCCGTCTGAGCGGCATGTACCAGCGCGCCGCCGTGTTGCCGTACCTTCAGCAGGCCCGGACGGAGGCGAAGGCACACCCGGACGATGCGTACTTCCAGGCGAACTTCGGGAGCGTGGCCCTGGCCGTCGCCAGGGCCGAGGTGGATTCCGGCGGGGATCCCTCGGCGGATGCCGAAGAGGCAGTCCTGGCCTACGAGGCCGCCCTGAAGACCCAGTCCCGCCATGTGGGGTTCCATCGGGGCATCCTCATGGCCCGCGCCGCCCAGGCCCGGGCGATGGCCCGGGACGGGCGGGATCCCGAGGCTGTGCTGGCCCAGGCGCGGACCGAGTTCCAGCGGGCCAGGGAAGCCCAGCTCCCGCTGGCGACCCTGGCGCCGTATTTCATGGACGCCCTGCTTTCGGCCGCCACCAGAGCCCAGGGCCGGAAGGGGCGGAGCTACCTGGATGAGGCAAGCCCGCTGCTCGCCCACCTGGAATCCACCTCGGAGGATCCGGTGGAACTGGGCACCATCCGGCTCCACTACACCGTGCTCATGCTGCGCTCGGGTTCGACGGACCTTCGCGCCTCGGGGGAGGCCGTGGCCCGGTCGCTGGTCCGGCTCCGGCCTGTGAATCCGTCCTTCTGGATGACCCTGGCCGAGTTCCGCGAGGCCTGCGGCGACGCCGATGCCGCGGCCCAGGCCCGGGCCCGGGGCAGGGCCCTGAATCCGAAGGGCCGGTTCTTCTAGCCGTTCGTGGGGTTCATGATGCTCTTGCAGAGGAAGGCCGGGGTGGTTCCATCGGGTTTGGGCAGGGTCCAGAGCTGGTCCACCACGGCGGGATTCATCAGGATGTCGGGCTGGTCGCCGATGAGGCTCGCCGCCTGGGGAAAGTGCCGGAGGAAATCCTCCCGGGCCATGCGCTTGCCTTCCGCGGGACCGCCTCTGTCGTAGAACTTGCGGAAGACCTGCACGGCCCGGTCGCTCCACACGAGCGCATCGGAGGTGTCGGGATCGATGGTGTGGGTCCGCGTCGTGCCGTCAGGCATGAGCAGGTTCAGGGTGATGCCGGTGATTTTGGGACGGGATGCGGTGGGCATGGAACCTCCTGTTGGATGAGCCGGAGGGCGGGCCCGGTCCGGCTCAAGGGCGGGGCACGGCCTGGAGCAGCTGGGCGATGACCTGGTCCGTGGTGGCGCCGTCGGCCTCGCTCTCGAAGGTGAGCAGCAGGCGGTGGCGCAGCACGTCGGGCGCGAGGTCCACCACGTCCTGGGGCAGTACGTGGTCGCGGCCCTGGAGGTAGGCCAGGGCGCGAGTGGAGGCCTGCAGCGAGAGCGAGGCCCGGGGGCTGGCCCCGCAGCGCAGCAGCTCCTTGCCCTTCCATACCTTGCCGTGGCCGGGCCGCGTGGCCTGCACCAGCCGCACGATGTAGGTCCGGATGGCATCGTCCAGGCGCACCTTCTGGGCTTCGCGGCCCGCCGCCAGCAGGGTCGGGCCGTCCACCACCGGGTTCACCTCGTCCCCGTTCAGGTGGGCGCGGCGGAGGACCTCCACCTCATCCTCATGCTTGGGGTAGTCCACCCGGAGCTTGAAGAGGAACCGGTCCATCTGGGCCTCGGGCAGGGGGAAGGTCCCCTCCTGCTCCAGCGGGTTCTGGGTGGCCAGCACCAGGAAGGGATCCGGCAGGCGGAAGCTCTCCTCACCCAGCGTGACCTGCCGTTCCTCCATGGCCTCCAGCAGGGCGGCCTGCACCTTGGAGGGGGCCCGGTTGATCTCGTCCGCCAGCACCAGGTTGGCGAAGATGGGGCCCCGCTTGGGCGTGAAGGTGAGCTGCTTGGGATCGAAGACCAGGGTGCCCACCACGTCGCTGGGCAGCAGGTCCGGCGTGAACTGGATGCGGTGGAAGCTGGTGTGGCTGGCGGAGGCCAGAGTCTTGATGGTGCGCGTCTTCGCCAGGCCTGGCAGGCCCTCCAGCAGCACGTGGCCGCGGCAGAGCAGGGCCACCACCAGCCGGCTGAGCAGCTGGGGCTGGCCCACGATCACCTTGCGGCATTCGGCGAGGAGCGGTTCGAGGGTCGCGGAGGCGTTGGACATGATGCGACCATTCTGACCGCCCCTCTCCAGGCCTGGGAACCCGCAATCGGAGGATCCGGCAGAGGGGCCTGGTCGGGCGTACCATGGGGGACGTCCGCCCCGGGGGAGCGATGCTCCGACCCGCCATGACACCAGCACCTGGGGACCACGTCGTGCGCTACGTGGGCGACCGCCTGCGCGTGGACCTGGCCCACCCCGCGCCGGGGCAGGCCGGCTGGCGGGCCTTCCTCCGCACGAACCTCACCCGGGGCGACCGGGCGCGGGAGGAGATCCTGGCCCGGGCCGGCACCCTCCCTGGCGAGGCCCACACCTTCGCCGGGGCCGCCTGGCGGGACCTGCCGCTCCAGGCCGAAGAGGGCGGCTGGTCTCTGGACCTGGTCCTCACGGAGCCGGGCCCCTTCCGCGCCAAGGCCTACGCGGTGGATCCCGCCGGCTACCAGCACTGGCCGGTGGGGGATGACCTGGGCGTGAGCGTCCTGCCGGACCGGCTGCGCACGGCCAACCTCGTCTACTGCGCCTTCCCCCGGATGTTCGGGCCCGCCCGCGCCTTCCGGGAAACGCGGGATCCCGCCCGGGAGGCCGCCTGGGCGGAACTCGACGGGCAGGGGATGACGGTGATCCCGCCTTCGGGCACCTTGCGAGACCTCACGGCCTGCCTGCCCCACATCTTCGACACGTTGGGCTGCCGCATCCTGCACTTGCTGCCGGTGGGGCCGGTGCCCACCACCTTCGCCCGCATGGGGCGCTTCGGCAGCCCCTACGCCCAGCTGGACCTCACGGCCATCGACCCCGCCCTGGTGGTCTTCGACCGGCGCACGACGGCCGTGGACCAGTTCCGGGAGCTGGCGGACGGCGTGCATCTCCGGGGGGGGAGCCTCCTCCTGGACATCGTGGTGAACCACACGGGCTGGGGCTCCCGGCTGATGGAGGCCCATCCGGACTGGTTCCGCCGCGAGCCGGACGGGAGCTTCCACAGCCCCGGCGCCTGGGGCGTCACCTGGGGCGACCTGGCGGAGCTGGAGGGCGGCCCGCCCGCCTTCTGGGAGACCGTCGCCGAGTCCCTGCTCACCTGGTGCCGCCGCGGGGTGGACGGCTTCCGCTGCGATGCTGGATACCTGGTGCCCATGCCCGTCTGGCAGTACCTCGGCGCCCGGGTCCGGCGGGAATTCCCCGACTGCGCGTTTCTCCTCGAGGGCCTGGGCGGAAGCTGGGGGGAGACCGAGCGCCTCCTGGGCGAGGGCGGCCTGCAGTGGGCCTACTCAGAGCTGTTCCAGAACCACGAGCCGCGCGCCGTGGCGGGCTACCTGGACCACTGCCTCCACCAGGCGCCGCGGATGGGCCCCCTGGTGCACTACAGCGAGACCCATGACAACGACCGCCTGGCCGCTCAAGGGGCCGCCTGGTCTTTGATGCGCACCCGGCTCTGCGGCCTGGCGAGCCACTGCGGTGCTTACGGCTTCACCGCCGGGGTCGAGTGGCTGGCGGCGGAAAAGCTGGATGTCCACGAAGCCCGGGGCCTGGCCTGGGGCGCTGAGCCGAACCTCGTGCCGGAGCTGGCGGCCCTCCACCGCCTGCTGGCGGAGCATCCCTGCTTCTTCGACGGCGCGACGGTGGCGCGCCTGAGCCCGGAGGATTCGCCCGTGCTGGCGCTGGCCCGCCGCTCCGCCGAGGGCCCGGATCGCTGCCTGGTGCTCGTGAACCTGGACGTGCGCGAACCCCGGGAGCTGGTCCTGGCGGAGGCGGTCTGGACCGGCCTGGGCGCGCCCGCCGTTGACCTGCTGGGCGCGTCCGGCCGGGACCTGCTGGGCACCCCGCCGGAGATCCGGCGTTCCGGCGGCCGCGTGGGGTTCGTCCTCCACCCCGGCGCGGCCCACTGCCTGGTGGACCGGCCTGCGCCGGCGGGGCTCTCCGGCGAGGCCTATCGCGCCCGGCGGGCCCAGGCCGCCTGGGGCTTCCAGCGGCTGGCCGAGGCCATCCCCGTCGAGGCCATCGGGCCCTGTGACTGGCGCCTGCTGGCGGAGCGGGTGGACCGGGATCCCGCGACCTTCCTGGCGGCCCTCCCGCGCCTGGACCCGGTGCGATCCTCGGCGGACCTGCTCGGCGCCCTGGACGCGACGGCGAGCGGGGACCGCTACCCCGCCGTGGTCCGCTGGGGGCCCGAGGACGCTGCCCGCGTCCAGCCCGTGCCGCCGGGGCACTGGGTTCTCATCGAGGATGCCCTGCCGTTCTCCGCGACCCTCCGCAGGGCGGGGGCCCTGGACCTGAATCTGCGCTCGATCCCGGCCGGAGGCCGGTACCTCGCCGCGCTGTCCCCGCGCGTGGGCGACGCGGCCGGCCTGGCGGACCTCCACCTGGACCGCTTCGGCGAGGAAGGACCCCCGATTCAGGGCCAGCTCCGGTTCTGCCCGGCGCTCCCGCGCTTCTCCGGCCACGGCGAACAGGGGCTGGTCCTGCTCACCAATGGCCGCGGCGGCATGGCCCGGTTGCACGCGGATCTGGGGACCATCGCCTCGAAGTACGACTGCCTGCTGGGTGCGAACCTGCATCCGGACCTGCCCTGCGATCGCCAGGTGCTGGCGAAGCGGCTCCGGGCCTGGGTCATCGCCGATGGGTTCCTCTCGGCCCTCGGGGCGGACAACCTCGAATGCTTCGAGCCCGGCCCGCCGGCCCGCTGGCGCTTCCGGGCCCACGCCGGGGACGGACGCATGGTGCCTGTCCACCTCGACGCGGAGATGCCGGACGGCCGGAACGCGGTGGTGCTGCGGTTCAGCCGCGGCGCAGGGAAGGGGGGGCCCGCGGGGGGGGTCCGCGTGGACCTCACGGTGCGGCTGGACCTGGAGGACCGCAGCTTCCACGAGGAGACTGTCCGGAACCCCGGACTGGACCGCCGCTTCGCCGCGGCCACCTCCCCGCTGGCCGGCCGTCCGGGGTTCCAGGTCCGCCTGGCGCCGGACCACGAGCTGCGCGCCTGGAGCGAGGGGGGGACCTACCACCCCGAGCCCGAGTGGTGCCAGGGCATCCCGCATCCCGTGGAGGCCGGCCGGGGCATGCGGGCCCAGGGGGATGCCTGGAGCCCCGGCTGGTTCGAGCTGCCCCTTCCTCCGGGCGGCAGCCTGTCGATCACCGTGGATGCAGATCCGCAAGAGCGGCCCGCGAGGACCACCCTGGAACCACACCTCTCCGAGAGGCCCGAGGCGGACAGCTTCGGCCGGCAGCTGGAGACCGCCTGCGCGGCGTTCCTGGCCCGCCGGGGGACGGGGACCACGGTCATCGCGGGCTATCCCTGGTTCCTCGACTGGGGCCGAGACACGCTCATCGCCGTACGCGGCCTGCTGGCCGGGGGCTGGATCCGCGAGTCCCTGGAGATCCTCCGGACCTTCGGCGCCCTGGAGCGGCACGGCACGCTGCCCAACCGCCTGGCCGCCTCGGAGGATGGGGACCGCGACACCTCTGATGCGCCGCTCTGGTTCGCCCTCGCCCTCGAGGAGGCCGCCGCCGTTCTGGGCCCCGAGGCCTATGCGGCCGACGCGGGAGGGCGGCCCCTGAGGGCGGTGCTGCATAGCCTGGCGGCGGGCTACCTGGCGGGCACGCCCAACGGGATCCGTGTGGATCCGGCCTCCGCCCTGGTCTGGAGCCCCGCCCACTTCACCTGGATGGACACGGCCCACCCCGCCGGCACGCCGCGCGAGGGCTACCCGGTGGAGCTGCAGGCCCTCTGGATCCGCCTGCTGCGCCAGCTGGCGCGGCTCGACGGTTCGGCCTCCGGGCCCTGGGACACGCTGGCCCTCCAGGCCGAGGCCTCGCTGGACCGCTTCTGGCTGCCCGCCTCCGGCTGGTACGCGGACCTGCTGGCCGCGCCGGCGGGGGTGCCCGCGGCCCAGGGCATCCCCCAGGACCACCTCCGCCCGAACCAGCTCTTCCTCGTGAGCCTGGGGCTCCTGCAGGGGGCCCGCGCCCGCCAGGTCGTGGCGGCGGCCCAGCGCCACCTCTTGGTGCCCGGCGCGCTGCGGAGCCTGGCGCCGCTTCCCGTGACCGCTCCGCTGGAAATCCGCGACGCCGCGGGCCACCTGCTGAACGACCCGCGGCACCCGTACTGGGGTCGCTACGAAGGCGACGAGGACACCCGGCGCAAGCCCGCCTACCACAACGGCACGGCCTGGGTGTGGCTGCTGCCCACCTTCTGCGAGGCCCTCGCCGCCGCCTGGGACCAGGCGCCCGAGGCCGTGGCCGCGGCACGGGCCCTCCTGGGAAGCCTGGAGACGCCGCTCGCGGAGGGCTGCGTGGGCCACCTGCCCGAGTTGCTGGAAGGCGACGCCCCGCACGTCCAGCGGGGCTGCGACGCCCAGGCCTGGAGCGCCACGGAAGCGCTGCGGGTGTGGATCCAGCTGTCCGGGGGCCTCTGGAGCGGAGGACGCTGATGCCCCGGACCCCGTTCCCGTCGCGGCTGGGGCCGCTGGACCACCACCTGCTCGCCGAAGGCACGCACCGCCGGGCCTACGAGAAGCTGGGGGCCCATCCGATGGTCCTGGACGGCGTGGCGGGGACGGCTTTCGCGGTCTGGGCGCCCAATGCCCGCCGGGTGAGCGTGGTGGGGCCCTTCAACGCCTGGGACGGCCGCCGGCATCCCATGCGGCCCAGCGATGCCGGCGTGTGGGAGGGCTTCATCCCGGACGTGGGGCCGGGCGAGCTCTACAAGTTCGAGCTGCACGGCCCGCGGGGGAACCTGCTCCCCCTGAAGGCGGACCCGTACGCGTTCCGCTGCGAAGTTCCACCCGGCACGGCCTCCGTGGTGCACGGCCTGGGGGACTACGCCTGGGGCGATGCCGAGTGGATGGCGGCCCGGGGCCGCGTCCCCATCCACCGGGCGCCGTTCAGCGCCTACGAAGTGCACCTGGGCTCCTGGCGCCGCCGCCCGGACGGCCGCCACATGAGCTACCGCGAGATCGCCGAACAGCTCATCCCCTACGTGCGCTACCTGGGCTTCACCCACGTAGAGCTGCTGCCGGTCGGCGAGCACCCCTTCTACGGCTCCTGGGGCTATCAGCCGCTGGGCCTCTTCGCGCCCACGGGGCGCTACGGCACGCCCGAGGACTTCCAGAACTTCGTGGACGCCTTCCACCAGGCGGGCCTCGGGGTGGTGCTGGACTGGGTGCCCGCCCATTTCCCGGGGGACGCGCACGGCCTGGCCTTCTTCGATGGGACGCACCTCTACGAGCACGCCGATCCCCGCCAGGGCCGCCAGATGGACTGGGGCACCCTGATCTACAACTACGGGCGGCGGGAGGTGCAGACCTTCCTCATCTCCAACGCCCTGTATTGGCTGGACCGCTTCCACATCGACGGCCTGCGCGTGGACGCGGTGGCCTCCATGCTCTACCTGGACTACAGCCGGAAGCCGGGCCAGTGGATCCCCAACCGCTACGGAGGTCGGGAGAACCTGGAGGCGGTGTCCTTCCTCCGCCGCTTCAACGAGACGATCTACGCGGAACATCCGGACGCCTTCACCATCGCCGAGGAATCGACGGCCTGGCCCATGGTCTCCCGGCCCACGTCTGTCGGCGGCCTGGGCTTCGGTTTCAAGTGGAACATGGGCTGGATGCACGACACGCTGGGCTATTTCGCGCGCACCATGCTCCACCGGCGGTACCACCAGGACGAGCTGACCTTCAGCATGCTCTACCACGGCACGGAGAACCACGTGCTGCCGCTCTCCCACGACGAGGTGGTCCACGGCAAGCGGAGCCTGCTCGGCCGCATGCCGGGCAGCGAGTGGGAGCGCCTGGCGAACCTGCGGCTCCTGCTGGCCTGGGCCTTCGCCCACCCGGGCAAGAAGCTGGTCTTCATGGGCACGGAGCTCGGCCAGACGCGGGAGTGGAACCACTCGACAGCGCTGGAGTGGGAGCGGCTCGACCAGCCGGAACCCAAGGGCATCCACGATCTGCTCCGGGACCTGAACACGCTGCACCGGGCGCGTCCGTCCCTCCACGAGGGCGACTGCGAACCCTGGGGTTTCACCTGGATCGATTGCGGCGACCGCGCCAACAGCGTGCTCTCCCTGCTCCGGAGGGGCGCCGATTCCCGCGACGCCACCGTCGTGATCCTCAATTTCACGGCGATGGTCCACCGGGAGTACCGGGTGGGCGTCCCCTTCCAGGGGGACTGCCGGGAGATCTTGAACACCGATGCCCAGACCTACGGTGGCCAGGGGTTTGTGAACCCGGGGAGACTGCGTCCGGAACCCATCCCACGGCACGGGCACGGCCACTCGCTGGCCTTGACCCTCCCACCCCTCGGCGCGGTCTTCCTGGCGGCCGAGCCTGGAGATGAGGCGTAGAATACCCGCCAGAGAATCGAGGCCTGCGCCATGGAAATCCTGCGGCAGAAGCTCGAACGGCTCACCCAGAACCTCTGGTGGACCTGGCGGCCCGAGGTGCGGTCCATCTTCCGGGACCTGGACCTCGACCTGTACCAGCGCGCCCACCGCAACCCCATCTCCGTGCTGCGCCAGATCGACACGCGGCAGATGGAGAACCGGGCCATGGAGGTGGACGTGCCGGCGCGGATCGACCGGGCCCTCCGGCAGCTGGACGAGTTCCTGCATCCCGTGACCACCTGGGGCCTCTTCCACGCGGGCCCGCTGAGCACCCGGCCGGTGGCCTACTTCTGCATGGAGTTCGGCATCCACGAGTGCATCCCCATCTACTCGGGCGGCCTCGGCATCCTGGCTGGGGATCATCTGAAGGGGGCCTCCGACCTGGGCGTCCCCCTGGTGGGAGTCGGCCTCCTGTACCACCAGGGCTACACCAGCCAGGTGCTGGATCCGTCCTTCTGGCAGCAGGACGTGCTGGAGCCCTTCGACCTGAAGGATCTGCCCCTGCGGCCGGCGCTCACGCCCCGGGGCGAACCCGCCCGGGTGGGGGTGGAGATGCCCGGGCGGACCGTTTGGGCCCAGGTGCTGGAGGCCTGCGTGGGCCGCGTGCGCCTCATCCTGCTGGACACCCGGGATCCCCAGAACAGCGAGGCGGACCAGGCCCTCGCGGCGCGCCTCTATGGCGGCGACCAGCGCATGCGCATCCAGCAGGAGCTGATGCTCGGCGTGGGGGGGCCGCGGGCGCTGCGGGAGCTGGGCATCACCGCCAGCGTGTTCCATCTCAACGAGGGGCATACCGCCTTCGCCATCCTGGAGCGGGCCCGGCACCGGGTGCAGGCCGATGGCCTGGAGCCCTGGACGGCG
This sequence comes from Geothrix terrae, assembly GCF_022808775.1. Lineage (GTDB taxonomy): Bacteria > Acidobacteriota > Holophagae > Holophagales > Holophagaceae > Geothrix > Geothrix terrae. Next base: position 141,365 of record NZ_JAKZLA010000005.1, on the reverse strand, counting down.
CTGAAGGAATCGGCCGCGGCCACGGTGTTCACCACCCACACCTCGGTGGATGCGGGCCACGACCGGTTCCCGGTGGAGCTGGCGGAAGAGCACCTGCGCCCCCTGGCGGACGGGCTGAAGCTCCCGGTCCAGGAGGTGGCGAACCTGGGTCGCGTGGACCCCGCGGACCACGGGTCGCCCTTCATGCCCACGGTGCTGGCCCTCCGGCAGTGCAGCCGGGCCAACGGCGTGTCGGCCCTTCACGGGGTGGTGTCGCGGGCCATGTGGACCGGCCTCTGGCCCGGCCGGCCCGAGGCCCAGGTACCCATCGGGCACATCACGAACGGCGTGCACGTCTCTACCTGGCTGGCCACGGAGATGGAACAGCTCTTCGAGTCGCGCATCGGCATCAACTGGCTGGAGGGCATGGTCCACCACGACCTGTGGACGAAGATCGAGGCCGTGGATTCGGCGGAGATCTGGGAGATCAAGCAGGTGCTGAAGGCCCGGACGCTGCGGTTCGTCCGGGAGCGGGTGGCGGCCACGCGCGCACGCCTGGGCCTCCCGCCCATCGATCCGCCGCCGCTGGATCCCGACGCCCTCACCATCGGCTTCGCCCGCCGGTTCGTCCCGTACAAGCGCCCGGACCTCCTCTTCACGGACCCGGATCGCCTCGCCGCCCTGGTGAACCACCCCACCCGGCCGGTGAACCTCATCTTCGCGGGACGCGCGCATCCGGCGGACCAGCGCGGGAAAGGCCTCATCCAGAAGGTCAACCACCTGCTGGAGGATCCGCGCTTCCGGAACCGGATCGTGTTCGTGGAGAACTACAACATCCACGTGGGCCGCAACCTCTACCAGGGCGTGGACGCCTGGCTCAACAATCCCGTGCGCCCCCTGGAGGCCTGCGGCACCAGCGGCATGAAGGCGGCCATGAACGGCGCCCTGCACATCTCCGTCCTCGACGGCTGGTGGGCGGAGGCGTTCGACGGAAAGAACGGGTTCGCCATCGGAAGCGGGGAGTCCCATGCCGACGGGGAAGTCCAGAACCGTCGGGACACCGAGGCCCTCTTCCGGGTGCTGGAGGAGGAGGTGGTCCCCTGCTACTACGACCGCGATGCCGCCGGCGTGCCCCGGGCCTGGGTGAAGCGGGTGAAGCGCTCCATCCGGACGCTGGCCTGGCGCTTCAACTCCGACCGCATGGTGATGGACTACGTGCGGAACTGCTACCTTCCCGCCGCGGTGGCCGCCTCCTGCCAGATGCCGCCGGTCTGAGGGATCAGCCTCTCCGCGCCGCCATCTCTCCGTAGAGATCGAGGTAGGCCTGGGCCGGACGGTCCCAGCTCCTGTCCTGGCCCATGGCCGCTCGCTGCATGGTCCGCCAGGCGGCGGGGTCGCTCCGGTACAGGGCGCAGGCCCGGTCCAAGGCGTCACCCAGGTCCCCGGCCGTGGCCTCCTCGAACACGAAGCCCGTCGCAGGAGGGCCTCCGGGTCGCGAGTCGTCCGGATCCAGGACGGTGTCGGCCAGGCCGCCGGTGCGCCGCACCAGGGGCAGGGCCCCATAGGCCTGGGCATAGAGCTGGGTGAGGCCGCAGGGCTCCTCTCTGCTGGGGACGAGGATCGCATCGGCGCCGCCGTAGCAGCGGTGGGAGAGGCCGGTGTCGTAGCCGATGCGCGCTGCGACGCGTCCTGGGTAGCGACGCGGCGCCGCGCGGAAAGCGGCCTCCAGCGCCCCGTCTCCCTGGCCCAGGACCGCCAGCTGGGCGCCGAGGCGCGCCAGGCGAGGCAGAGCCTCCAGCACGAGGTCGAGCCCCTTCTGGGGTGCGAAGCGGCTCACGATGGCGAGGAGGAGCGCATCCGGATCCTCCCGCAGTCCCAGCTCCCGCTGGAGGGCCGCCTTGTTGAGCGCCCGCCGGTCCAGGCGGTCCAGGTCGTAGGGGAAGGCCAGGTGGAGGTTTCCGGAGGGCGTCCACACGCCGCCATCCACGCCGTTCAGGATGCCGACCAGGTCCCGCCCCCGCGAGGCGAGGAGGCCGTGGAGCCCGCCCTTCGACGGATCCTGGATCTCCCGGGCATAGGTGGGGCTCACGGTGCCGATGCGGTCGGCGTGGACCAGTCCTGCTTTCAGGAAGCAGATCTGGTCGTAGTACTCCAGGTCGTCCGGAGTGAAATGTTCCGGGGGAAGCCGCAGGTCCGGGAGGAGGGTTTTCGGGAAGATGCCCTGGTAGGCCAGGTTGTGGATCGTGAGCAGGGCGGAGGGGCGGGGGCCGGATTCAAAGGCCAGGTAGGCCGGAGCGAGGGCGACCGGCCAGTCATGGACGTGCAGGATGTCCGGGCACCAGCCGTCGTCGCCCTCCTTCGCGAGCCGGGCCGCGACCCAGGACAGTGCCGCGAACCGCCGGGGCGTGTCCGTCCGATCCTCGTAGGGAGGCCCGCTCCCGAAGAAGGCAGGCTGGTCCAGCAGGTAGACGGGAACGCCCGCGGGGGTGCGGCCGAGGAGCAGCCGCGCGCCGCCACCGCCCATGAGGTCCGGCAGCTGGCGGATCGGCGCCAGCGGGGCCGCCGCCTGGAGGAGGGCCGGGAATCCCGGGAGCAGCAGGCGCAGATCGGCGCCCCGGGCCCTCAGGGCCAAGGGGAGGGCGGCCATCACGTCCGCCAGCCCGCCGACCGTCACGTGGGGATAGAGTTCCGTGCCAGAGAAGAGGATCCGCATGCGTCAGGTCCCCAGCCGCTGGATCATCGCCTGGGAGATCAACGTGACCCCGTTGGGGGTTCGGTAGAACCGGCGGCCATCCTCTTCAGGATCGAATCCGACGGTCAGACCCGCCGGGATGTGGCAGCCGCGGTCGACGACCACCCGCCTGAGATGCGCGCGGCGGCCGATGTCGGCCAAGGGGAGGATCACGGATTCGTCGACGCGGCTGTTCGAGTGGACCCGGACCTGGGTGGAGATCAGGGAGTTGCGGACATGGGCGCCGGAGATGATGCAGCCGGTGGAGACCATGCTTCCGATGGCATAGCCCTGCCGGGTGGCGCCGCTGAGGACGAACTTGGCCGGGGGCAGCTGCTCCTGGCGGGTGAAGATGGGCCAGCAGGCATCGTACAGGTTCAAGGCGGGACGGACGGAGACGAGATCCATGTTGGCCTCCCAGTAGGCATCCACCGTGCCCACGTCCCGCCAGTAGGGCTCTGGGCTGGCCTCATTGGGCACGCAGCTGCGTTCGAACCGGTGGGCGAACACCTTTGCGCGGCTCACGAGGCTCGGAATCAGATCGTGGCCGAAGTCGTGGCCGGTCTCCTCCCGGGCATCACGCTCCAGCTCCTCGAAGAGGAAGGGGGCCCTGAACAGGTAGATCCCCATGCTCGCGAGGCAATGGGAGGGGTGGTGCGGGATGCACGGCGGCTCCGCCGGCTTCTCGACGAAGGCATGGACCCGATCGGCATCGTCCACCTGGACGATGCCGAAACCCTTGGCCGAGACGCGTGGCACCTGCAGGCAGGCGATGGTCAGGTCCGCGTCGTGGTCCAGGTGGTCCGCCAGGAAGTACTTGTAGTCCATCCGGTAGACGTGGTCGCCCGCCAGGATGAGGACATGCAGGGGGTCGTAGCGGCGGATGTTGTCCAGGTTCCGGAAGACGGCGTCCGCGGTGCCGTTGTACCAGGCCTCCTTGGACAAGTCCTGCTGGGCCGGCCAGATGTGGACGAACTCCTGGAGGGACCCCGGGAGGAAGCTCCAGGCGAAGTGGAGGTGCTCCAGCAGCCGGTGGGAGTTGTACTGCGTGAGGATGGCGATCTTCCGGAAGCCCGAGTTGACGCAGTTCGAGAGGGTGAAATCGATGATCTTGAACCGGCCGCCGAAATCGAGACCGGGCTTGGAGAGCCAGTCCGTGAGGTCGTGGAGGCGCCGCCCCCTCCCGCCGGCCAGAATCACGGTCAGGATGCGGCGGGGGCTGAGGTACGACTCCTTCAGGGGCATGAAACCTCCCCGGGAGCGAACCTGCACAAGCCATCGCGGGGCAGACCCCCTCATGGCGAGTGATCGGCGGCAGGAAAAGGTCGGTCCATCGTCAAACCCCGTCAAGGAGACGGGATGAGATTGGCGACCCCCTCATCACCCGACCCACGGTAGGACCATTCCCGACCTACGGTAGGTGCTTTCTCTGGCGCACATGGCTGCTAGGCTCACCCAAACCCAGCTCTTCAGAGAGTCCCCATCCGGAGGTTCCATGCGATCCGCAGTCATCGTCGAAGCCAAGCGCACGCCCATCGGCCGGGGCGTCAAGGGCGCCTACGCCGCCACCCGACCCGAGCAGCTCGGGTCGGTGGTCATTGAAGCCATCAAGCCCCTGCTGAAGGACTGGTCGGGCCTGGAGGACGTGCTGGTGGGCTGTGCCATGCCCGAGGGCGAGCAGGGCATGAACCTGGCCCGTCTCATCTGCTTCCGGGCGGGGCTGCCCATCACCGCCGGCGCCGCCACGGTCAATCGCTTCTGCGGCAGCAGCCAGGAGACCATGCTCATGGCCGCCCGGGCCATCATGGCGAACCAGGGCGACCTCTTCCTCACCGGCGGCGTGGAGAGCATGTCCAAGGTGCCCATGATGGGCTTCAACCCCAGCGTGGATCCCTACCTCACCGAGCACTACCCCGAGGCCTACTGCTCCATGGGCATCACGGCCGAGAACCTGGCCAAGGAATACAAGATCAGCCGCAAGGAGCAGGACGAGTTCTCCTATCAGAGTCACCAGAAGGCCGCGGCCGCCTGGAAGGCCGGGAAGTTCGAGCGGGAGGTCGTCCGCTTCGAGACCAAGGGCCTGGACGGCAAGCCCGTCACGCTCCAGCAGGACGAGTGCGTGCGCGCCGACACCAGCCTGGAGAAGCTGGGCGAGCTGAAGCCCGCCTTCCTGGCGGGCGGCGACGTCACCGCGGGCAACAGCTCCCCCGTCACGGACGGCGCGGCCTTCCTGCTGGTGATGGAGGAGGGGCTGGCGAAGTCCCTGGGCCTCAAGGCCCGCGCCCGCATCATCGGCGGGGCCGTGGCCGGCGTGGAGCCGGACCGCATGGGCATCGGCCCGGTGCCCGCCGTGAAGAAGGTGCTGGACCGCTTCGGCCTCAAGCTCGATCAGATCGACGCCATGGAGTTGAACGAGGCCTTCGCCGCCCAGAGCCTGGCGGTGATCCGCGAGGGCGGCTACGACCCCAAGAAGGTGAATGCCTGGGGCGGCGCCATCGCCGTGGGCCACCCCCTCGGCGCCAGCGGCGCGCGCATCCTGACGACCCTGCTGAACCGCCTCGAGACCGATGGCGGGAAGTACGGCATCGCCACCATGTGCATCGGCGGCGGCCAGGGCATCGCGTCCATCATCGAGAAGCTCTGATCCAACCACGCGAATCGACATCAGGAGGTTGGACATGAACATCAAGAAGATCGGAGTCCTCGGGTCCGGCGTGATGGGCTCGGGCATCGCGGCGCACGTCGCATCCGCGGGCTGCCAGGTGGAGCTGCTGGACATCGTCATCGACGACGCGGCGCCGGACAAGCTGGCGGAAGGGGCCCTGGCGGCCCTCGCGAAGTCCAAGCCCGCCCTGGCCATGCACGCCTCGTTCCTCAAGAAGATCCGGCCGGGCAACCTGCGCGACCACCTCGACCGCCTGTCGGACTGCGACTGGGTGGTGGAGGTGGTCAAGGAGGACCTGGCCATCAAGCGGGAGCTGTACGGCCGTCTGGAACCCAAGCTCAAGACCGGCGCCTGGGTCAGCTCGAACACCTCGGGCATTCCCCTCAAGCTCCTGGTGGAGGGCCGCAGCGACGCCTTCCGCAAGCACTTCGTCATCACCCACTTCTTCAACCCGGTGCGGTACCTGCGCCTGCTGGAGTTCGTGAAGGGCCCCGAGGTGGACGAGAAGGAGGCCCTGGCCTTCCGCACCTGGCTCGAGGAGGCTCTCGGCAAGGAAGTGGTACCGGCCTTCGACAGCCCCACCTTCATCGGCAACCGGATCGGCATCCACAGCATCATGGCCACCCTGCAGCTGGCCCTGAAGGAGGAGATCCCCTTCGAGGTGCTGGACTCGGTGCTGGGCGATGCCGCCGCCCGGGCGAAGAGCGCCGCCTTCCGCACGGCGGATCTGGCGGGGGTGGACATCCTGGCCGCCACGGCCAAGAACGTCTACGACCTGTGCCCCAACGATGAGGTCCGCGACGTCTTCAAGTTCCCGGAGTTCCTGCAGTACATGCTGGACAACAAGCTCCTGGGCAACAAGACGAAGCAGGGCTTCTTCAAGAAAGGCCCGAAGGACGCCAAGGGCAAGAAGACCTTCCTGGCGCTCGACCCCGCCACTCGCGAGTACGTGCCCCAGGTGAAGCGGGACTGGCCGATCCTGAAGGAGCTGAAGGGCATCGACGACCCCGCCGAGAAGGTGAAGACGCTGCTCACCAGCGACACCGAGGCCGGGCGCCTGGCCTGGCGCTGCATCGCGCCCAACCTCATCTACGCCGTGAACCGCCTGGGCGAAGTGACGGACGGCCCCCTGAACGTGGATCGCGCCATCAAGAACGGCTTCGCCTTCGAGCTGGGGCCCTTCGAGACCTGGGACACCCTGGGCGTCGAGCGGGTCGTGGCCCGCATGGCGTTCGAGGAACTGCCCGTGCCGCCCCTTGTGGAGCAGATGCTGGCCAAGGGCATCACCAGCTTCTACCGCTGGGAGCACGGTGTCCCCGTCGCCCAGCTCAACCCCAAGACCCTGGCCTACGACGCGATCCTCGAGGACAAGCGCGTGATCATCCTCAAGCGCGAGGAGGGCCGCGGCAAGGTGATCGCCGAGAACGGGAGCTGCCAGCTCTTCGACCTGGGCGACGATGTGGCCTGCCTGAGCTTCCACAGCAAGATGAACGCCCTGGACGACGGCATCATCATGCTGATGGAGGACACCATCCAGAAGCACGTGCCAGGCCGGTTCAAGGGCCTGGTGGTGGGCAACCAGGGCCAGCACTTCAGCGCCGGCGCCAACCTGGTGATGGTGCTGAACGCCGCCAAGGACAAGCAGTTCGACCAGATCGAGGAAGTGGCCCGGCGCCTGCAGTACGCCGGCCGCATGCTCACCTACGCGCCGTTCCCGACCGTGGCGGCCCCCTTCAACCTGGCCCTGGGGGGCGGCTGCGAGATGACCATGGCCTGCCAGCGGGCCGTGGGCCACGCCGAGCTCTACATCGGCCTGGTGGAAGTGGGCGTGGGCGTCATCCCGGCAGGCGGCGGCTGCCTCCAGATGCTGCTGCGGATGGAAGACGCGCTGGCCGCGAAGAACCAGCTGGGCCCCATGCCCAAGGTGAAGGCCGCCTTCCAGTTCATCGGGACCGCCAACGTGAACACCAGCTTCGACGAGGCCCAGCGCAACGGCTACCTGCGCCGCACGGACCGCCGCGTGATGAACAAGGCCTTCCTGCTCCATGAGGCCAAGCAGGAGGTCCTGAAGATGGCCGCGGGCTTCCAGCCCGTGAAGGAGCGCACCCTGCGCCTGCCGGGCCGGGGCGGCAGCGAGGCCCTCAAGCTGGCCGTCCAGGACTTCCAGCTCCAGGGACTGGCCAGCGAGCACGATGCCGTCATCATGGGCGAGCTGGCGAACATCCTGTGCGGCGGGGACGTGAGCCTTGTCCAGGAGATCACCGAGGAGCGCATCCTCGAGCTGGAGCGGCAGGCCTTCGCCCGCCTCTGCAGCTACGAGAAGACCCAGGCCCGCATGGACGCCATCCTCAAAACGGGGAAGCCCCTCCGGAACTGAACGGAACTCCCGCCATGTTGTGACTTAAGCCGCCTTTTCCCGGGCGGCTTTTTTTGGGGTTGCCAGCGCATAGGCAGGTCGGAACACTTGGGGCGGTCGATATCCAACACCCACAATCAGGAGGCACTGTGAGCGGCAATTCCCAGTCAACTCCACGCGTAGCGGCCATCGTGGGCCCCTACCTCTCCGGAAAGACCTCCTTGATGGAGAGCCTCCTCTTCGTGGCGGGCGCCCTGCCGCGCAAGGGCTCCGTCAAGGAGGGGACCACCGTCGGCGATGCCTCCATGGAAGCCAAGGCCCGCCAGATGAGCGTCGAGGCCAGCCTGGCCTCCTGCGAGTACCAGGGCGAGGCCTGGACTCTCATCGACTGCCCTGGCTCTGTCGAGTTCCGCCAGGAGGCGGTGCACGCCCTCATGGCGGCGGACATCGCCGTGGTGGTGTGCGACCCCGATCCGGCCCGCGCCCTCATGGCCGCCCCCGCCTTGAAGTTCCTCGATGACCACAAGATCCCCCACGTGATGTTCATCAACAAGCTGGAGGCGGCGGGCAGCGCCGGGAAGCTGAAGGACGTGCTCAACGCGCTCCAGCAGATCTCCGAGCGCCCGCTGGTGCTGGTGGAGATCCCCATCAAGGAGGGCGACCAGGTCACCGGCTATGTGGACCTCATCAGCGAGCACGCCTACAAGTACGAAGCGGGCAAGGATGCCGACCTCAAGCAGATGCCCGAATCCGTGCTGCCCGAGGAACACGAGACCCGCCAGATCATGCTGGAGAAGCTCGCCGACTTCGACGACCACCTCATGGAGGAGCTGCTGGGCGACGTGGTGCCTTCGCTGGAGGAAGTCTCCGAGGACCTGGCCAAGGATGTGCGGGACGACCTGCTGGTGCCGGTTTATTTTGGTTCCGCCGACAAGGATGCGGGTGTGCGCCGCCTTTTCCAGGCCCTGTGCGAGGAGGCTCCCCGGGTGGAGGCCACGGCGGCCCGACTGGGCATTCCCGAAGGCAAGGACACGCTGGTGCAGGTGTTCAAGAGCGTTCACGCCCAGCATGTGGGCAAGCTGAGCATCTCCCGCGTGTGGCGCGGCGAAGTGGCCGACGGCGCCATCCTGGCGGGCAACCGCGTGAGCGGCATCAACAAGCTCTTCGGCTCCCAGCAGATCAAGCAGACGAAAGCCTCCGCCGGCGAGGTGGTGGCACTGGGCCGCATGGACGAGGTCCGCACGAGCGAAGCTTTGACGCCTGCCGCGAAGGTGGCCCTGGATTGGCCGGAGCCCCTCCAGCCCATGCTGGCCCTCAGCCTGCATACCACCAAGAGCGGCGACGACGTGAAGCTGTCGCTGGCCCTCCAGAAGCTCTGCGAAGAGGATGCCTCCCTCCAGGTGGAGCAGAACGCCGAGACCCAGGAGCGCATCCTCTGGGGTCAGGGCGAGGTCCATCTCAAGTGCGCCCTGGACCGCCTCAAGAGCCGCTTCGGCCTGGATGTGCAGCACCACCCGCCCATGGTCCCCTACCGCGAGACCTTCACGAAGGCCGCGAAGGTCCACGGGCGCCACAAGCACCAGACCGGCGGCCACGGCCAGTTCGGCGACGTGTGGTTCGAGGTCAAGCCCCTGCCGCGTGGCACCGGCTTCCAGTTCGAGGAGCGCATCGTCGGCGGTGTGGTGCCCAAGAACTTCTTCGGCGCCATCGAGCACGGCGTCGTGGACTGGATGAAGCGCGGCCCCTTGGGCTTCCCCGTCGTGGACATCCACGTGGCCCTGGTGGACGGCAGCTACCACACCGTGGACAGCTCCGACATGGCCTTCAAGACCGCCGCCCGCATCGGCATGACCGAGGCCGCCCCCGTCTGCCATCCCGTGCTGCTGGAGCCCATCTCCGAGGTCCACATCAGCGTCCCCAGCGAGTACACGCCCAAGGCCCAGCGGCTGGTGACCGGAAGGCGTGGAGGCCAAGTCCTCGGCTTCGACGCCAAGCCCGGATGGAAGGGCTGGGACGTGGTCTCCGCCTACATCCCGCAGGCCGAGATGAGCGACGTCATCGTGGAGCTCCGCAGTCTCACCATGGGTGTCGGCTCCTTCACCTGGTCCTTCCACCACCTGCAGGAACTGGTGGGCCGGGACGCCGACAAGGTGGTGGAGGCGCGGAAGCAGGCCAAGACTCCCGCCTAGTCGTTTCTCCGGGGTCCTCGCTTCGCAGCGCTGCGCGAACACCCCCGGCCCCCCGCGAACGAGCCCGGCCAAGCCGGGCTCGTTCTTTGGTGCTCACGCCAGGTCCACCGGGGCCTTGGCCTGACGGGCCGGAGAATAGGAAAAGCCATAATCCCTTCGCAATGAGACAATCTATCTCCGGATTCCCGCCAGGGAATCCGGAGCATGGAGTCCCCTTGGCCCAGAAAGGCGTCCAGATCATCGCGGTGGAGCCGGGCAGCCTGGCCGAGGAGGCTGGTCTGCGGCCCGGGGATACCCTGGTGGCCATCAACGGCGAGGCCGTGCTGGACCAGCTGAACTACCAGTTCCTGGTGACCCAGCGGGACGAGACGGACCTGGTTGTCCAGCGTCCGGATGGCAGCACCTTCGAGGCCGTCGTGGAGAACGGCGGGGAAGGGCTCGGCGTGGACCTCGCCCAGGACGAGGTGAAGGTCTGCAAGCAGAACTGCGTGTTCTGCTTCGTGCACCAGATGCCGAAGGGCTTCCGGAAATCGCTCTACCTCAAGGACGAGGATGTGCGCCTGTCCTTCCTCTACGGCCACTTCACGACCCTCTCCAGCAGCGACGAGGCCGAGCTGGATCGCATCATCCGCGAGCGCCTGAGCCCCATCCACGTCTCCGTCCACGCCACGGATCCCGAGGCCCGGGTGAAGGTGGTGGGCAATCCGAGAGAAGGCCACATCCTCCGCAAGATCGATCGCCTGCTGGCGGGCGGCATCGACGTCCACACCCAGGCCGTGGTGGCGCCCGGGCTCAACGATGGGGCCATCTGGCAGCAGACCGTGGACGATCTCTGGGCGCGCCGGAAGGAGGGCAGGGGCAGCGTCCTGAGCCTGTCCTGCGTCCCCGTGGGGCTCACGGCCCACCGGGAGAACCTGCCCGTGGTGCAGGATGTGGAAGCGGAGTTCGCGCGGGAGTGGGTGGCCCGATGGATGCCCGAGGTGCGGAAGTACACCAAGGCCAACGACGGCGAGCCCTGGCTGCTGCTGGCGGACGAGTGGTTCACCCGGGCGGGCATCGAGGTGCCGGGGCGGGCTTTCTATTCACGCTCCTGGGCCCAGCTGGAGAACGGCGTGGGCCTGGTGCGCCGGTTCCTGGAGCACAGCCGGCGCTTCATCAAGAGCCCCCGGGCGAAGGGTTTCGCGGGGCGGCGGGTGCTGCTGCTGACGGGATCGAGCTTCGCGCCCACGCTCTCGCGCGTGGCCGCCGAGCTGAACCGCGCGGTGGGCAGCCACTTGCGCGTGGTGCCGGCCCGGAACTTCAGCTTCGGCGACAGTGTCACCGTGGCGGGCCTGCTTTGTGGTGAGGACCTGAAGTACGCTGCCCACGCCGATCGGGAGGCCCACGCCACGCGGCAGGACCGGGGCGGCCGGACGGACTGGGTGGACGCGGTGGTGGTGCCTTCCGCCAGCCTCCGCACCCACACGGGACCCACCGACCAGTACACGCTGCGCGGCGCGGTGGTGCGGGAGGAGGGAACCTTCCTGGACGACCTGACCCTGCCCGAGCTGGCCCTGGACCTGGGCGTGCCCGCGGTACCCAGCGGGGCGAACCTGTCCCACCTGTTGGATCATCTGGAGGCGGCGGACCGTGGCGCCTTCCGGGGCGGGGCCCTGACCTCGGCCTTCCACACCGCGGGCCTGAACCTGCCGCAGGGCGCCTACAACCCCTGACGGGGGGCGGTTTTCCCGGCAGGATGGAGGGCATGCTCCCGCCAGCCGCCATCCACTCCCGCCGCCGCATGGTGGCCCGTGCCGAGTTGGCAGGCTCCGCGCTCTGCTTCGGCCTCATGGCCATCCTGGCGCGGAAGCTCACGATGCCGGGCATGGGGTTCTCGGCGGGCCACCTGGCCGTCTTGCGCTTCGTGGTGGGCGCCCTGGCGAGCCTCATGGCCTTCGCCCTGATTCCGGGGCTGTACCGGCCGAGCAACTACCGGCTGCTGGTGAGCCGCGGCCTCTCGGGCGGCGCGGTGGTGGTGCTCTATTTCTACGCATTGGCCCACATTCCGGCGGGCGAGGCGGGCATCCTCTACAACGTCTTCCCGGTGATCGCAGTGGCGATGTCGCTGGCGATCTTCAAGGAACGTCCCACCATCCATCTCTGGCTGGCGATCCTGGCAGCCTCCCTGGGCGTGGTCCTGGTGCTCAGCCAGGGCCACCTGGGCCTAGGGCTGGGAGTGGGAATGGGCAGGGGGGAGCTGGCGGCCCTGGCAGCGGCGGTCTTCGCGGCCACCAGCGCCAACGCCATCCGGGCGGCGCGCCACACGGAGAATGCCGCGACCATCTTCTTCTACTTCTGCCTGGCGGGCCTGCCCGTGGTGGCGCCCTTCGCCCTCTCCCCATGGCCCGGCGGGCTGGGCGCCTGGGGGCTGGCCATCCTCATGAGCCTGCTCGCGCTCGGCGGGCAGATGCTGATGTCGGAGGCCTACGGGGCCCTGTCGGTATCGGAGGCGGCGGTGTGGCTCCAGCTGCTGCCCATCGTCCAGTACCTCCTGGCCATGCCGCTGCTGGGCGAGCGTGCCACGGCCGCCGGGCTGGCGGGCGTCCTCATCACCGTGGCCGGAGTGGCCTACGGCACCGTGCTGGGCCACCGGGCGCGGGCATGAAAAAGGGCCCCGGAGGGCCCTTTCCATGTGGATCGGGGGCACCTAGCTGACGGGTGCTGCCACGATGCGCTTCTTGAGGGAGACGGCCACTTTCACGTCGCCGCCATCCTGGCCCTGGAACTTGTCGAGGTTCTCGAGGGACTTCTTCTTGGCGGTTTCCGAGGCGACGCGGACAGCGTCGAGCACGTCCACCATGGCCTGGAACTTCACGTCCTCGTCCACCTTCAGGAAGACCTTCCGGTAGTTGAGGGGCTGCAACATCACGGCGTCGGGCAGCTTGTCCTTGAGGCCCTGAGCGTCGATCTTGTCCTGCTGGAGGGTCATCGTGCCGTCCTGATCCACCTGGATCAGGATGTTGTTCGGATCGGGCTTGGGAGGGGTGGCGGTCTGGACGACCTGGGGCACCACCACCTTCATGGCCTTGCTGAGACCGGGCACCATCACGATGAAGACGATGAGGAGCACCAGCACGATGTCGATCAGCGGGGTGACGTTGATATCGGTTTTGGCTTTACCCTTGGCGCCGCCGGTATCCATCAGTTACCCCCTTCCTTCTTGGTGTCCTTGTCCTCGCTGGTCACGATGGACGCCTCGTCGGCGCCACCCTTCCGGCAGGACTGGAACAGCTCGTTGATGTACTTGAAGGGCAGGTCGGCGTCGGCCTTCACGAACACGCGCTTGTCGTTCAGCATCGAGACGTTCTTGTTGATGAAGTCCTCCAGCTGCTGGCGCTGGCCTTCGTCGTTGATGTAGAACCGCATGTCCTTGGCGTCTTTGTCGTCGATGAGGACGGCGCCGGGACCGATCACTTCGTACTTGTCATTGCGCTTCGAGGTGAGCATGAGGGTCAGGTACTTCTGGCCCGCGTCCTGCTGCTGGTCCACCTTCGGAGCATGCTTGGACAACGGCAGCTTCACTGCGTTGTTCACGGCGGGGGTGATCACGATGAAGATGATCAACAGCACCAGCACGATGTCCACAAGCGGCGTGACGTTGATGTCGGACTTCATCCCACCCTTGGAACCACCTGTATCCATGGTGTGTTCTCCTTAGAAATCGCCCGGGAGCTTGCGCCCCCGGGCTGGGTGGCGGTTCCTTAGCTCTGGCTCTCGCGGCGGATGAACTCGTCGATCATCTGGGAAGCCGCGTTGTTGATGTTGGTGACGACGACGTCCTGCTTGTTGGTCAGCAGGTTGTAGATCCACACGGCCGGGATGGCGACGAACAGGCCGAGGGCGGTGGTGGCCAGGGCCTCACCGATGGAGCCGGCCAGGGCGTTGATGTCGCCGGCGCCCTTCGTCTTCAGGTCGGAGAAGACCTTGATGATGCCGATCACGGTGCCGAGCAGGCCGATGAAGGGGGCCAGGGCGCCGATGGTGCCCAGGCCGCTCATGCCCTTCTTGAGGAGCTCCACCACTTCGGCGGTGCCGCGCTGGATGGCGCGCTCCACGGGCTGGATGGCGTCGTGGTTCGGGTTCATGGTCTTGAGCTGCTTCTCGTACTGGAAGATGTCCAGGCCGTGCTTCAGCACCAGGGCGATGTGGCTCTTGTTGTGGGTGGTGGCGGCGCGCTTGGCGGCCTCGAAGTCGCCGCGGCGGAGCGTGTCCATGAAGAGCTTCAGGAACTTGTCGGAGGCCTGCTTGCTCTGCGCGTAGGTCACGAAGCGCTCGATGGCCACATAGATCTGATAGGCCATCAGGATGAAGAGGACGGAGATGATGAACTTGTTGGCGATGGAGGCCGCACGCCAGATCTCGGCGGCGGAGAAGCTGTCGTGGCCGCCTTCGGCAAGACCGAGCATCAGGGGGGTGGTGAACAGGTTCATGAGGTTTCCTTATGGAATGGAGAGAGGATTGGACGTGGGAAGGGGCGCGGGCTACCGGAGCCGGAACGGCATGGTGAGCTTGAATCGCGCGTACTGGGGTGCGCCGTTCAGGAGGGCGGGCTCGAACTTCCACTGCATGGCGTAGGCTTCAGCCGTGGGCCGCAGCTGGGGAGGTCCTTCCTTCGCGACGGCCGAGGTGGGCACACCATCGGGGCCGACCACGATCTCCACGACCACCGTGCCCTGGATCTTGGCGATCTTGGCGAGAGGAGGATAAGGAGGGGCGGGGGGCTGGTACTTCACCTTGATCTGACTGAAGTCGAAGTCCACCACCTTGCCGGTGCCACCGACGACTCCGCCGACCACACCGCCGACCACGCCGCCGATGACGCCGCCGGGAACACCACCGGGGACGCCGCCGGGGACGCCACCAAGGGAGTGATCCTGCTTCGGAAGCTCCTTGGGCGCCTGCTCAGGCACCACTTCCTGGCGCGGATCGATGGGAGTCGTGTCCACCTTGCCGGCAGACACGGCCATCGGCGGCGGCGGCGGCGGCGGCGGCGGAGGCGGCGGAGGCGGGGGCGGCGGCGGAGCGGCTTCCACCTGCTCTGCCAGGTCGATGCCCACCGTCTTGATCACCTTCTTCCCGGCCTCGGTGTGCTTCGCCAGCTGGAACCCGATGAACGCGAAGAGCGCGTACATGGCGATCGTCGTGGGAATGGTGACCTTGGGGTTGCCCCGCTTGATCGCCTCATTCCCTGCGACGAGTGAGGACTTGTATACAGCGTCCTCAAGCGTCTCCACGGGAGCCACCGGCTTGGCGGGGGGTGATTTCTTGGGATCTTTGCTCATGCGACTCCCTTGAAAAATCCAGGGGAAAAAACAGCGCGCCGGACCTATGGGAACTTCGGTCCGGCAACGAAAGGTGAGGATAAAGAGCTGGGGCTGGCCCAACGGCTAAGATGGCAAAGGGCGGACGGCTGGTCAAGCTCGAAAGACGGGCCTGATCCCCGCCATATCTGTCTTTCGCTGTTTTTTGCTTGGTTTCGCAACACCCGTCTGCGGCCCAAGCAAATGAAATTGTTAATTTTTGTTAAGAAGGTCCGGGCATCCCATGTCGAAGGTCACAACCCCATATTTTTCATTCGCCCCAGCCTCCACCCCCCCCTCCGGGCCCGCGAGAGCGGGCGGGTTCCATACCTCGCATGGCGAGGTTCTGACCCCGGCTTTCATGCCCGTCGGGACCCAGGGGACGGTCAAGGGCATCACGCCGGTCCAGCTCCGGGAGGTGGGCCCCCAGGTGATTCTCGGCAACACCTATCATCTGGGACTGCGCCCCGGTGACAGCCTGGTGGCCCGCCTGGGGGGCCTCCACCGGTTCATGGGGTGGGATGGGCCCATCCTCACGGATTCAGGAGGGTTCCAGGTCTTCTCCCTGGCCTCGCTCCGGAAGATGACCGAGGAAGGCGTCACCTTCCAGAGCCACGTCGACGGCAGTCCGCAGTTCCTGTCTCCCGAGCGGAGCATGGAGATCCAGCGGAACCTGGGCTCGGATATCTGCATGGCCCTGGATGAGTGCCCGCCGGGCCGCATGGAGCGCGCCAAGCTTGAAATCAGCATGGCCCGCACCACGCGATGGCTGGCCCGCAGCCGGGCGGTGCCGCTCCAGCCGCACCAGGGGCTCTTCGCCATCAACCAGGGCGGGACCCACCTGGACCTGCGCCGGCGCCACCTGGCGGAGGCGATGGAGCTCGATGCGAAGACCCCCTTCCAGGGCTTCGCCGTCGGCGGCCTCAGCGTGGGGGAGCCCAAGGGCGAGATGAACGCCGTTCTGGCGGAGTTCGTGAAGGAGCTCCCGGCAGACCGGCCGCGGTACCTCATGGGCGTGGGCACGCCGGAGGACCTGCTATTCGGCATCGAGCAGGGGGTGGACCTCTTCGATTGCGTGCTGCCCAGCCGGGAGGCCCGCCACGGCCGCATCCTCACCAGCCGGGGCAAGCTCAACCTCAAGAACGCCCGGCACCGGGAGACCGACCTGCCGCTGGACCCGGACTGCGGCTGCTACACCTGCCGGACCTTCAGCCGGGCCTACCTCCATCATCTCTTCCGCTGCGGCGAGCTGCTGGGCTTCACGCTGAACACGATCCACAACCTGAGCTACACTGTGGGGCTCACCCGCGACGCGCGGCAGGCCTTGCTGGAAAACCGCTTTCCGGCGTTCGCCCAGATCGCGCGCGCCCGATGGCAGACCGAGGAGCCCTAGATGATCTACGCCCTTCTTCAGCAGCCCGCGGCCGGCGGTGGCCCGGCCTGGATCCAGTTCGTGTTCATCGGCGGCATGGCCCTGATGTTCTACTTCCTCCTCATCCGGCCCCAGAGCAAGGCCCGCAAGGAGATGGAGGCCCGCCTGTCCAAGCTGAAGGCCGGCGACGAAGTCGTCCTGACCTCCGGCCTCTACGCGACCATCGACCGCGTCGAGGACAAGCACATCTGGATCAAGCTTGGCGGCTCCGTGGTCAAGGCCCGGCGCGCCGCCGTGGCGGCCCTGGCCAACGAACCGGAATCCCAGAACTGATCTTCCTGACCTGCCGGGCCGGCATCCGCCGGCCCGCCTTCTGTATAGGAGCGCCCCGTGACCAAGCGGAGCCTCTGGCGCCTCGCCATTGTTCTCGCCGTGCTGTTCGGCTGCGGCTACTTCTTCACGCCCCTCTCGAAGGTGAAGCTGGGCCTCGATCTCCGGGGCGGCGTCCACTTCGAGCTGGAGGTCCAGGGCCAGGAAGCCCTCGCGGCTGATCTGCGCGACAGCCGGGATCGCCTCACCGCCCGCCTCAAGGAGAAGGGCCTCCCCGGCGCTGTGGTGCAGGTGGACGGCGACGCCCTCCGGGTCGACGGCGTGGGCGCGGACCAGAAGGCCACGGTGGAGAAGGTCGCCAAGGACTACTTCTCCGGCTACGCCTTCAGCGCCGAAGGGGACGTCTTCCGGCTCACCCAGCGCGACTCCTACCAGAAGCAGCTGAAGGATGACGCCAACAAGCGCGCCCTGGAGGTCATTGAGAAGCGCATCCGCGACATCGACCCCGCCAACGTGCTGGAGCCCGAGATCACGGCCAGCGGTGCCGAGGGCAACCGCATCGTGGTGGAGATCCCCGGCATCGAGGAAGGCGACCGCGAACGCATCAAGAAGCTGCTGGCCACGCCGGGCCACTTGGAGCAGCGCCTGGTGGCGAAGGCTCCCCAGGTCTACTTCAACTCCAAGGAGGAGGCCCTGGCCTTCTTCAAGGGGACCATCCCGCCTGAATTCGAGCTGTTCCCGGAGATCGAGAGCGAGCGCCAGGCGCGCCGCACCGGCCAGTCCGTGGCGAAGGCCAAGCCCGGCGAGGAGAAGATCAGCAGGTGGGTCCTCCTTGAGAGCCGCGTGGCCGTGGATGGCGCCGACATCATCGACTCGCACCGCGCCTCCAACTCCCAGACCGAGGCCAACGAGGTCAACTTCACCCTCAACAAGAAGGGGGACGACGACTTCGCCCGCCTCACGGGCATCGCTTCGGAAGAGAGCCGCTACATCGCCATCGTGCTCGACCGGAAGATCGTCACCGAGCTGACGGCCAAGGAGAAGATCATCGGCGGCGCCGTGCGCATCAGCGGCAGCTTCACCGCCCAGGAAGCCGACGACCTGGCCAGCCAGCTCCGCAGCGGCGCCCTCCGCGCCCCCATGAAGTTCCTCGAGGAGCGCGTCGTGGGTCCCGGCCTGGGCCGCGACTCCATCCACGCCGGTGTGCGGGCGGCCGTCATCGGCTTCGCCGCCATCATCGGCTTCATGGTCATCTTCTACCACTGGTCGGGCGTCAACGCGATCGTGGCCCTCACC
Organism: Geothrix terrae; assembly: GCF_022808775.1. GTDB lineage: Bacteria > Acidobacteriota > Holophagae > Holophagales > Holophagaceae > Geothrix > Geothrix terrae. The sequence goes on along the minus strand of NZ_JAKZLA010000005.1, from coordinate 123,108 downwards.
GTGAACGTGATCGTGATGATGGGCCTGCTGGGCTCCTTCCGCGCCACGCTCACCCTGCCAGGCATCGCGGGCTTCGTGCTCACCCTGGGCATGGCGGTGGACGCGAACATCCTCATCTTCGAGCGCATCAAGGAGGAACTGGGCCTCGGCAAGAGCGTGCCCGGGGCCATCGACGCGGGCTTCGACCGGGTGTTCTGGACCATCGTGGACAGCCACGTGACTCAGCTCTTCGCGGCCCTGCTGCTCTTCATCTTCGGCACGGGCCCGGTGAAGGGCTTCGCCGTGACCCTCACCGTGGGCGTCGTGGCCTCGCTGTTCACCAGCATCTACATCAGCCGCTACATCTACGACTGGGTGCTCGAGCACCACCCCGGCACCAAGACCCTCTCCGTGGGCAGCCACACCTTCTTCAAGGGCTCGTCCTACGACTTCATGAAGTACAAGGGCACCGCCATCGCCATCAGCTGGGGCATCATCCTGATCTCGCTCCTCTATGTGCGGCCCTGGAATCTCACCCACAGCAACCGCATCCATCTGGGTATGCAGTTCGTGGGCGGCAACGACATGACCGTGCGGTTCCGCGGCGCCATGGAACCCGAGACCATCCGCGCCGCTCTCGCCCGGCAGGGCTATTCCGACGCCTCCGTGGTGGCCTACGAGAACCCCGACAAGTCGATCCGTGACTTCGCGGTGAAGGTGAAGGCCAAGAAGGAAGGGGACCAGAAGGACAGCACCATCCAGGCCAACGCCCTGCGGGCCATCTTCAAGCAGCTGGATCCCGAAGGCGCGACCAGCGCGCTGCCGGCCCTCAACCTCGAAGGCTCCAAGACGCTGACGGACACGCTGGTGAAGGCCAATCCCGCCGGCATCGGCGGGGACGAGACGGCGCTGCAGGCCGCCTACACCCCCTTCGCGGAGAAGATCATCGCCGGCCGCGACCGGCTGCCCTCGGGCCTCTACCAGGGCTTTGCCGAGCTGCCGCAGGACCTGCCCCAGGTCGTGCGGGACACCGTCCAGAAGAGCTACCGGCTGGGCGCGGTGGGCATCCTCAAGGACGAGAGCTTCTCCCCCAGCATCTCCGGCGAGTGGACGCGCAAGACCCTCACCGCCGTGGCCTGGGCCCTGGGCGCCATCCTCGTCTACGTGATGTTCCGGTTCACGGCCAGCTACGCCGTGGGCGGCATCGTGTCCCTGATCCACGACATGCTCATGGCCCTGGCCCTCTTCGCCGCCTTCGGCTACGAGTTCAATGTGCCCGTGGTGGCCAGCTTCCTCACGCTGATGGGCTACTCCATGGCCGACACCATCGTGGTGTTCGACCGCATCCGCGAAAACAGCCACCGGCCGGAGTACCGCCGTGCCACGGTGACTAAGCTGGTGAACGACTCCATCAACCAGACCCTCGGCCGGACCATTCTCACCTCCATGTCCGTGCTGTTCGTCAGCGTCTGCCTCTGGCTCTTCGGCGGCCCGGCCCTCAAGGACCTGGCTTTCCCGCTGGTCATCGGCGTCATCACTGGCACCTACTCGTCCATCTACATCGCCAGCCCCGTGGTGGTGTACTGGGACCAGTGGTTCGGCGGCAAGGACAAGCTCAAGCAGCACGCTTGATCCACTCCGGGGGTTTCCCCGCCACGCCTGCGTGGCGGGGATCTAAGGTCCACGCTCCGCTTTGCTGCGCGAACACCCCCGGACCCCCACGAAGAAGCCCGGCGTAGCCGGGCTTCTTCGTTTTCTCCGATAAGCATTGCGGATTACTTCAGGTGCTTCTCCAAAAACTGATAGATCTCCCTGCGGGACTCCAGGGCCAGGGTGGTGTCGATGCGGTTGAAGCTGTGGCCGCCGGGGGCGTCCTGGTAGATCTTGTGCTCGAAGGTCTTGCCGGCGGCCTTGAGCGCGTTGATGAGGGTCTCGACCTCCACCACGTTCACGTCCCGGTCGTTGGTGCTGGTGTGGATGAGCAGGGGGGTGCGGAGCTTCTGGACGTTCCAGACGGGGCTGCGGCGCCGCACCATCTCCACATCCTCGCTGGGAGTCTTGCCGGCGAACATGGTCCGGACCACGGCGTCGTCCCGGTACTCTTCGCCGGCGTAGCCCACCCGAGCCAGCAGGTCGGACACGGGCACGCCGGCATAGCAGGCGGCGAACTTCTCCGGATGGTCGAAGACGGCCATGAGGGCGATGAGGCCGCCGTGGCTCCAGCCCACCATGGCGCAGCGATTCGGGTCCACGGGGAGGTGCTCCACGGCCCAGTCCCGGCCGGCCACCACGTCGTCGATCTCCAGGCCGCCGTAGTCGATGGCGTCGTACAGACCCTTGCCGTAGCCCGTGGAGCCCCGGTAGTCCGGCGCGATCACGATGTAGCCGCGCTCCACCATCTCCCGCACGATGTGGGCGTGGTAGGTGCCGAAGTCGCCGTGGACGCCTCCGTGGGGCAGCACGATGAGGGGCAGCTTCCGGCCCTTCTCGGCCTTGCGGGGGACGAAGACGTATTGCTGGATCTTCAAGGGGTGCCGCTGGTTCTTGATGCCATAGGTCTCCTCACCACGGGGATTTGGCGGCCCGGTGTAGGTCACCTTGTCCACCAGGGCCACGTCCGACAGCCGCAGGAACCAGAGCTGGTCGTCCGCGGCCTTCCGTACCGCATCCAGTTCCCAGTTGAGGCTGTTCACGCGGGATTCCACCCGCTTCAGGCGCGCCTCTTCGGGAGCCTGGGCCGCGAGGGGGGGCAGGGCCAGGGCGCAGAGCAGGAGCGGGACCGGAAGGCGCATGGGGACCTCGGAGAAGGATTGATCCGAGAGTACTGCAAGGGCCATCGTCATGCGAGGCTTCCCCGGGGCCTAGCCCTCCCAGCTCACCCAGCCGGCCCGGCCCGGGATCTCCCGGCGGGAGACGGCCTTGGCCGGTGGGCTGGCCGCCTTCAGCTCCGGCAGCCAGTCCGCATGGGTGCGGGCCTGGACGCCGCGTTCCCGCAGGCCGCCCAGGAAGGCGTCGAAGGTCTCGAACAGGGCCCCGCCCTCGACCTCCGTGTGCAGGGCGTAGACGTTCAGGGCATCCTCCCGCACCAGGTCCCAGACCTCGCGGTTCACCTGGCCCGGCGTGCGGCCCTCCAGGCCCAGCAGCTCGTCGAGGGTGGGCAGGGTGGTGGGGATCTGGAGGGTGCTGAGCGTCCGCCCCTTCACGATGGGGTAGAAGGGCGCGAAGCCCCGGCAGTCGCCGGCGTAGGCCAGGCCGTAGGCCTCCTGCAGCTCCAGCGTGGTGTCGTTGCAGCGCCAGGCGGGGCTCACGGCGCCCAGGGGCTTCTCGCCGAAGACCGTGCCGAAGGCCTCGTGGGCGTTCACGTACCAGTCCGACAGCCACTTCCGCGACTTGCGGTCCAGCAGGTCGTGGTACTGCACATGGTCCCAGGCATGGATGCCCACCTCGTGACCCGCGGCCTTGGCGGCCCGCATCTCGGCGGCGGCGCGCTTCCAGATGATGGGCGCCGGCAGCAGCACCCCGTACATCATGGTCTTGAAGCCATAGAGCTTGGTGGCGTTGGTGCGCCGCATCTTGGCCAGGAAGCCCTTGCGGAAGATGCGCCGGATGGCCTTCCCGCTGTTGTCGGGGCCGAAGCTGAAGTAGAAGCTGGCCCGCATCTGGTGCTTGTCCAGCAGGCGCAGCAGGGTGGGGATGCCCGTGACCGAGCCTTCCAGGGTGTCGACGTCCACGCGGAGGGAGATGGCTTTCATGAGGGTTCCTTCCCGATCCCATTGCACCCGCGAACCTGGGCAGAGGCAAGGCGCGCGGGCGGTTTCCGGAATGGCGACAGCCAGGTATCCTGGGCTGACCCCACCCTAGATATGAGGAAACCATGACCCAGAAACGTCTCGTACGCCTGGCGGAACTCACCAGTCTGAAACCTGTCGCCAAGGGTCCCTGGCAGAACCCCGCCGCGGTGGGGTCCATGCAGGGATATCCCGTGGCGGCCGCCTGGAGCAGAAACCAGAACCATTCACAGGTTTCGTTCCTGGTGCGCTTCGCCAAGGGCTCCTGGTCGGCGGGGCCCGACGGGCTCGCCGCCTTCGCCGCGGGTTCCGAGGATCTCCGGCAGGCCACGGGCAAGAAGGCCGTGCCCAAGGCCCTCCTGAAGTCGCTGACACTCATGGAGGATGGCATCGTCTGCCACTGGCCCTTTTCGCTGTTCGCGCCCAAGCCCGAGGCCGTCGCAGGCGTGCTGAAGGTCCTGGTCGGGTTCGCGGCGAAGGCGGCGAAACCCGTGGCGGAGCAGTGCGAAAGCTGTGGACGGGAGACTCGCGAGGGACTCTGGACGGCGGATGGCGTCCCGGTGCGGATCTGCACGCCCTGCCGCGCATCCCAGGATGAGCAGGCGCGACGGGCCAAGGAGGCCTACGACGGTCTCGTGTCCAATCCGATGGCCGGGCTCCTCTACGGCGCCGTCACTGGAGCGGTGCTGGCGGTCCTGTGGGGCGGCCTCGCGTACCTGATCCACCGCATCTTCCTGTGGGGAGCCATCGGCATCGGCGTGGCCCTGGCGTGGGCCATCAACCGGGGCATGGAGAAGGTGAACCACGTCGGCCGGGCCCTGACGGTGCTGCTGACCGTGGTCACGGTCCTGGCCGGCGATTACCTGTTCATCCTGTTCTCGGCGGCGAGGGAGGTGGAAGGTGGACTGAGCCTCCGTCTCGCCCTCCTGGCGGCGCAGCATTTCTTCGAGGCGGATTTCCAGGAGGGATCAGGCTACGTGAGCCTTCTATTTGCCCTGATCGGCGCGGGTTACATCCTCTACGTGAACCGTCCGCCGAGATTCCAGGTGAAATACGAGCCTTTGAGCTGAAAGGAAAAGGGCGCCGCGAGGCGCCCTTTTCCTGGTCCATCTCGGCGGGGAAAAAGAGCGCCACCCTCCCCCGTTATCCGATCTATGATCATCGCGATCCATTCCCGACAGTCCCATCACATAGGAGGTTCCGCCATGCAGAAGTCCCTCCACATCGATCCCAACAAGTGCACGGGCTGCCTTCAGTGCGAGATGGCCTGCGCCTGGGAGAACCACCGCAGCTTCACCATCGCGAAGTCGCGGATCAAGGTGTTCACCTTCCACAAGGAAGGCCGCTTCGTGCCCTACACCTGCACGCAGTGCGACGAGGCCTGGTGCATGACGGCCTGCCCTGTGGACGCCATCCGGCTGGACCCCGTCACCGGCGCGAAGATCGTGCTGGAGCCCACCTGCGTGGGCTGCAAGGTCTGCACGATCGCCTGTCCGTTCGGCACCATCAACTACGTGGCCTCCACCGGCAAGGTGCAGAAGTGCGACCTCTGCGACGGCGAGCCGGCCTGTGCCAAGGCCTGTCCGACCGGCGCCATCACCTACGTGGATGCCGACTGGACGGGGCTTGGGAAGATGCGCCAGTGGGCCGGCAAGACCGACACCAACCCGGCGACGGTGTGAGGAGCGACTGCCATGGCATGGACCAAGAACGTTCTCCGCGTGAACCTCGAGGCCGGCACCTGCACCACGGAGCCGCTGAACATGCAGTGGGCCCAGGACTACCTGGGCCAGCGGGGCCTCGCCACCAAGTACCTCGTGTCCGAGATCGACCCGAAGGTTGATCCCTTCTCGCCCAAGAACAAGCTCATCTTCGTGACGGGCCCGCTCACGGGCACCATGGCCGCCACCGGCGGACGCTATTCCGTGGTCACCAAGGGACCCCTCACGGGCGCCATCGCCTGCTCGAACTCCGGCGGCTACTTCGGCGCCGAGCTGAAGTTCGCAGGCTGGGACATGGTGATCTTCGAAGGGGCCTCCCCGAAACCCGTCTACCTCCTCATCAACGACGGCAAGGCCGAGCTGGTGGATGCCTCCCACCTCTGGGGCAAGACCGTCTGGGAGACCGAGGAGACCATCAAGGCCCAGCATCAGGATCCTCAGATCCGCGTGGCCGCCATCGGCCGCGCCGGGGAGAACCGCGTGCTCTATGCGGCCATCGTGAATGACCTGCACCGCGCCGCCGGACGCTCCGGCGTGGGCGCCGTCATGGGCTCCAAGAACCTGAAGGCGGTGGCCGTGCGCGGCACCCGCACCGATGCCTACCAGATGGCCAACCCCGAGGCCTTCTTCGCGGCCACGGAGGCCGGCAAGAAGGTGCTGGCCGCCAACGGCGTGACGGGGCAGGGGCTCCCCACCTACGGCACCCAGGTGCTCATGAATGTCATCAACGAGCTGGGGGCGCTGCCCACGCGGAACCATCGCGACGTGCAGTTCGAGGGCGCCCACGACATCTCCGGCGAGGCCATGCACGAGAAGCGGCCCACGGACGGCAAGGCCAACCTCGTCACCAACGGCGCCTGCTTCGGCTGCACCATCGCCTGCGGACGCATCTCCCGCATGGATCCCGGCCACTTCAGCGTCAAGGACAAGCCCCAGTACCACGGCGCCTCCGGTGGCGTGGAGTACGAGGCCGCCTGGGCCCTGGGCGCCGCCAATGGCGTGAACGACCTCGAGGCCCTGACCTATGCCAACTTCCTCTGCAACGAGGACGGCTTCGACCCCATCACGTTCGGGGCCACCGTGGGCGCGGCCATGGAGCTCTATGAGATGGGCGTCCTCACCGAGAAGGAGGTGGGCTTCAAGCTACCCTTCGGCTCCACGGAGGCCATGGTCAAGCTGGCGGAGCTGACCGCCAAGGGCGAGGGCTTCGGCAAGATCATGGGCCTGGGCTCCAAGCGGCTCTGCACGAAGTACGGGCATCCCGAGCTGTCCATGACCGTCAAGAGCCAGGAGTTCCCGGCCTACGACGGGCGCGCCCTGCAGGGCATGGGCCTGGCCTACGCCACCAACAACCGGGGCGCCTGCCACCTGCGCGGCTACATGGTTTCTCCCGAGGTCCTGGGCATCCCCGTGAAGATGGAACCCCAGGCCACGGAAGGAAAGCCCGCCATGCTGAAGGCCTTCCAGGACCTCACGGCCGTGGTGGATTCCGCCGGCATCTGTCTCTTCACCACCTTCGCCTGGGGCCTGTCGGACATCCAGCCGCAGATCCAGGCCGCCTGCGAGGGCGACTGGTCCGAGGAACGGCTGCTGCTGGTGGGCGAACGCATCTGGAACATGGAGCGGGAGTTCAACCTCGCCGCCGGCTTCACAGCCAAGGACGACAACCTCCCGCCGCGCCTGATGAAGGAGCCCGCCAAGACCGGTCCCCAGAAGGGCGCCGTGTCCAAGCTCGACGTCATGCTGCCCGAGTACTATCGGGTGCGCGGCTGGACTCCGGATGGCGTCCCCACCGCCGAAACGCGCAAGCGCCTCGGTGTCTGAACGAAGGCCTCCCATGAAACACCTCATCATCGGAAGCGGGCCCGCCGGCGTCATCGCCGCGGAGACCCTGCGCAAGGCCGACCCCGCCGCAGAGATCACCCTGCTCTGCGGCGAGGGGGAGCCACCCTATGCCCGCATGGCCATCCCCTACCTGCTGAAGGGCGAGATCGAGGAGGCGGGCACCCACATCCGGAAGGACGCCGACCACTACGACCGCCTGCGGATCCAGCTGGTGCAGGCCCGGGCGAAGGGCATCGACACGGCGCGCCACACCGTGGACCTGGGCGGCGGCCGCCATCTCCCCTTCGACCGGCTGCTCATCGCCACGGGCTCCCATCCCAGCCTGGAGAAGATCCCGGGCATGGACCTTCCGGGCGTGCACAGCTGCTGGACCCTCGAGGACGCCCGGACCATCCTGGCCCAGGCCCGCCCGGGCACCCGCATCGTCCAGATGGGCGCGGGCTTCGTGGGCTGCATCATCATGGAGGGCCTGCTCTCCCGTGGCGTGGACCTCACCATCCTCGTCCGCAGCGGCTACATGGTGCGCCGCATGATGAACCCCACCGCCAGCGGCCTGATCCGCAAGTGGTGCGAGGCCAAGGGCGTGAAGGTCCTCACCCACACCCAGCCCCGGGGCATCTCCGCCAAAGAGGGCGCCCTCCAGGTGGATCTGGGCGAAGGGCGCACGCTGCCGGCGGACCTCTACCTCAGCGTGGTGGGCGTGGATCCCAACCTGGGCTTCCTGGAGGGCAGCGGCATCGAGGTGGGCCACGGCATCCTGGTGGATGCGGCCATGCAGACCAGCGTCCCCGGCATCTACGCGGCAGGGGATGTGGCCGAGGCGACCGACTGCCTCACGGGCCAGCGGCGGATCAACGCCATCCAGCCAAACGCGGTGGAGCAGGGCCGGATCGCCGCGCTGAACATGGCTGGGAAGCCCGCGCAGTTCCGCGGCAGCTTCGTCTTCAACGTACTGACCACCCTCGGCCTGGTGTCCTCCTCCTTCGGGGAATGGCAGGGAGTGCCGGGCGGGGAATCCACCGAGGTGCTCGACGAGTCCCACTACCGCTACCTGAGTCTCCAGTTCGACGGGGACCGGCTGGTGGGCGCCAATTGCGTGGGGTTCGCCGACCACGTGGGCGCCTTCCGAGGGCTCATCGAAGGCCGGGTCCGCCTGGGCGTTTGGAAGCAGCGCCTTCTGGAGGATCCGACGCGGATCATGCAGGCCTACCTCGCGGCCGCGCACCGGGTGGCATGAAGATCACCTTCAAGCTCTTCGCCTCCCTCGCGGTTCATCTGCCGCCGGAGGCGCGGAGCCGCCATCGCGTCGACCTGGAGGTGGATCCGGGTTGCACGGTGGGCGAGGTGATCCGCCGCCATCGCGTCCCGCCGGCCCAGTGCGCCATCGTGCTGGTGGACGGCGCCTGGGTGTCCGCCTCGGAGTGGGATTCCCGCACCTTGACCGAAGGACAGGCCGTGGCCATCTGGCCCCCGGTGGCCGGCGGCTGATGGATCACCGCCTGGATCTGGAGATGGCCATCTCCCGGGAGGAGTTCCTGCGCCTGCTGCCTGGGGCCGCGGGATCCTTCACTGAAGGGGAGGAGGGACTCTTCCGGGGCGTGGAAGGTGCCGGGCGCTGGTCCATCCGGCTCGTGCCCCTGGCGGATCTCCGTCTGGGCAGCGTGGTCCTGCCTCGGCACCGTGTCGAGGTCCGCCTCACGGGCTGTCCGGCGGAGACGGCCGAGGCCTTCCTGGCGCGGCTCCTGCGGGGCTTCATGCGGGGCGGGGGCTAGAAAACCTCAAGGTCCCGTATAATCCCCGGATGCCCACCCAGCGCTCCTCCGGAATCCTCCGCTCCTTCCCGCCCGTCTTCTGGCTGGCGAACGTCATGGAGCTCTTCGAGCGGGCAGCCTACTACGGCCTCAACTCGGTGCTCGCGGTCTACCTCACGAACGAGGTCGTGAGGGGTGGTCTGGGCTTCACGGAGCAGTCCGTGGGCTTCCTCCAGAGCCTGATCTACGCCTTCACCTACGTCATCCCCATCGCCGGCGGAGCCCTGGCGGATCGGTACGGGTACCGGCGCATGCTGCTCTTCGCCTTTTCCATCCTGGCGGCGGGCTATTTCGTGGCCGGGAACGTCACCTCGTACGGCGCCGTCTTCGCGGGGCTGCTCGTGATGGCGACGGGCGCCGGCCTGTTCAAGCCCATCATCTCCGGCACCCTGGCCCGCACCACCACGGAGGAGAACTCCGGATTCGGCTTCGGCATCTACTACTGGATGATCAACATCGGCGCCTTCCTGGCACCCCTCGTGGTGAGCGTGCTGAAGGGGTTCTCCTGGCGCTACGTGTTCATCGCCTCCGCGCTCTACTGCGCGGCCATGCTGGTGCCCACGGTCTTCCTGTTCAAGGACCCGCCGAAACCCGAGAACACCAAGAGCCTGAAAGAGGTGGCCCACGGGGCGGCCCTCGTGCTGGGCGACGCGCGCTTCATGCTGATGATCGTGGTGTATTCCGGCTTCTGGATCCTCTACTTCCAGAACTTCGGGTCCGTGCTCTGGTACCTGCGCGACTTCGTGGACGCCACGCCCGTGAACCGCTTCTTCGCGTCCTTCGGCGTGCCCCTCAAGTTCGACGCCGAGCACGTCACCGTGGTCAACGGCGGCACCATCATCCTGCTGCAGGTGCTCGTCAGCCGCATCGTGAAGAAGATCCGGCCGCTGCCCACCATGGTGTCGGGCATCGTGATCGGCACCCTCGGCTTCCTGTGCCTGGCGGCCTCCACCAATGTGTGGGTGTTCATCCTGGGCATCTCGGTCTTCTCCATCGGCGAGATGACGGCCCATCCGAAGTACTACAGCTACGTGGGCCTGGTGGCGCCGGCGGACAAGAAGGCCGTCTACATGGGCTATGCCTTCCTCTACGGCGTCATCGGCAGCCTCATCGGCTCCAGCCTGGGCGGCGCCCTCTACGGCACCATGCTGAAGCCCATGGTGGGCCAGCCCGGCGGCCCCGCCGCGGCCCGCACCTTCTGGCTGTTCTTCGTGGCGCTCAACGTGGTGGCTGCCATCGGCCTCGTCCTCTACGACCGCTTCTTCGCCATGGATACGCCGGAGACCAACGAGAAGGCCCGCAAGATCATGCTGGGGATCTACGTCCTGCTTCTCGTCGCGGGCGTGGCGTTCGTCTGGTCGGCCGTGGCCGGCCCTTCCGTCTCCTACAAAACCCTGGTCCAGGCGGTGATCATGCTGGCCTTGGGCGCGGGCGGAACGGTGGTCAGCCTGCGCAAGAGCTGAGCCGTTGCTTGGGCTCAGCTTTGCCGGAACCCCTGCGACCGGTCGGTGCGCCGCGCCTGGATGAATCGGTGGATGGGTTCCAGGTCCATGTCCGGGCCCGGATGCAGCACCACGCCAAGGCGCGTGGGGTAGTCCTGGCCTTCGAGGTAGGCGAGATGGCGGACCTCGCCGGGACAGTGGAGGACTGACCCGTCCGGCAGTTTCGCGTCGATCTCCACCGGGGCGTAGAGGTCGACCATCAGGGGCTCGTCGAGGGCGAGTCCCACGCCGGTCTCGGTGAGGTTCACCAGCAGGGCGTCGAGGGTGCGCCCCCCCAGGCCCACCCGGACCTTCAGCGGCGCCTGCTCCGGCGCGGCCACGCGCATGTCGCGCCGGCGGTGCAGCTGCGCGGACTCATGGGGCCAGTCCAGGCGCAGGAGCGGATCGCCGGCCTCGTCCTGGAGGGGGGCCAGCAGGATGGAGTCCAGGGTGAGCACTTCCTCGCCCAACAGCACGGTGAGGGTGACGGCGGTGCCCTCGGTGGGCATCGCATCCCGGGCATGCAGGCCGGACAGCTCCAGGGTCGAGCCGGGACGGAAGCTGCGGAGGCGGAGGTCCCCCAGCAGCCGGGAACTGATGCTCTGGAGCCTCAGGCTGGCCACCGCCTTGGTGAGGCGGGCCTGGATGAGGAACTGTTCCAGGACGGGGGCCGACAAGGTGGAGTGTCCCATGGGGTGATGCCTTTCAAATGCCTTGGCTCAGCCGTTCGGCCAGGGTGCGGTGCAGTCCCGCCTCCAGGATGGCCTTGGCCGCGCCTTTCACGTCGTACTCGATGCGGTGGAGACGGAGCCGCTTCCGCCTGGGGTCGAAGGTCATGAAGGATACCCTCGGATCGCGATCCCGGGGCTGACCCACGGAGCCAGGGTTCACCAGATAGCGGCAGTGCGGCTGCATCTCGAACCAGACGCCGGGGTCGAGGCAGATCCAGTTCAGCCTGCCCTGGGCCTCGTCCAGCTCGAAGCAGCCGGGCAAGTGGGTGTGGCCGAAGAAGCAAAGGGGCCCCTGGAAGGCGTCGAAGGCCTGGCCGATCTCGCGCATGTGCAGGAGGTAGGCGTCCTCATCCACGGGGGATCCATGGGCGATCTGGTAGTCGTCCCCCACCCACTGGGGGCCCACCGGGAGGTCCGCCAGGAAGCGCCAGTTGTCCTGCCGCAGCTTCTCCCGGGTCCAGTCTGCGGCCATGTGGGCGGGCAGGCTGAAGGTGCCGTCGGGCTCGAGGCCCGCGCAGACCTTGTCATGGTTGCCCCGGACCATGAACCGGGGCCGCAGCTCGCGGACCTTGTCCAGCAGCTGGTTCGGATGGGCCCCGTAGCCCACCAGGTCACCCAGGAGCACGAAGCGGTGGATGGCCCTCCGCCGCGCGAACCGCAGCACGGCCCGGAGGGCGTGCAGGTTCGAATGCAGATCGGAAAGAATCAAATCCAATGGGATATTCCTGGGGGAGACCCCCATTCTAACAAGCCCCCATCATGGCGGAGACAAGATCCTCGGGATTTCGGCCGAAGGAGAGCAGGGCGGGGGCGAGGGACCAGGCCGAGGCGCGGGCCGCGCACCGGGCCATGAAGGCGCTCCGATCCTGGGCCAGGGGGCGCAGGGGATCCCGCCCCACCCGTTCCCAGGCCCGGGACGGCGGCTCCGCCAGCCAGAGGGGGGCGAAGCCGGCGGCGGCGACGGCCTCCCGGTTGGCCGGGGCCTCCCAGGCGCCGCCCCCCAGGGCCACCACGGCGGGCTGGGCCATGAGGGAGGGCAGCAGGGCGGTCTCCAAGGCCCGGAAAGCGCTTTCGCCTCGTTCAGCGAAGATGGCACTCACCGGAAGGCGCTGGTCCGCCTCGATCACGTCATCCAGATCCTGGAAGGCCAGGCCCAGCGTCCGGGCCAGAAGCTGGCCGAGGGTGCTCTTCCCGGCGCCGCTGCCGCCCAGGAGCACCACGCCCTGGCCCCGCCGGAAGGGCGGCCGGACCTGCCACCGCGCCCGCTGGACCTCCCAGCCCAGGGTGGCGGGGTCGGCGCTGCGGTGGATCTCGCCCACCATGGCCAGGGCTTCGGCCCCGGCCTCGAAGCAGGTCCAAGCGTCCGCGGGCCCCAGGCCGCCGATGGCGATGGGCGCGAGGCCCTGGGCCCGCAGGGCCGCGCAACCCGCTCGGAGTCCTTCGAGGCCGATGGGTGTGGCGTGATCGGACTTCGTGGCCGTACCGCGGAAAGGGCCCACGCCGGCATGGTCACAGGCCGGGTCGACGGCCTCCCACTCCGCGGGGCCATGGGTCGAGGCGCCGACATGGCAGCCGCCCAGGCCCGGGAGGCGGAGCGCCTCGGCCGCGGGCAGGTCGCCCTGGCCCAGGTGGAGGCCCCAGGGGGCGAGCCCCTCCTGGGCCGCGAGCAGGGCCAGGTCCGCCCGGTCGTTCACGCAGATGAAGGGCCAGCCGCCGTTCGCCGCCGCGTCCGCCAGAGCCGCGCGCAGCTCCAGCCACTGGGACCTCGCATCCAGGGGCTTGCCCCGGAACTGCACCAGCGGGAAGCCCGCCTCGCCCAGGCGGCGGATCTGGGCCGACAGCGGCTCGGGACGCGAGGCATCAGTGATGGGGTAGAGGGGCGGGAGGTGGAGCATGGGAAATCAGTCTACAGACCAGGCTCCCGACCTGCTCGCTAGGCCGCCTCCCCATCCGCGAACTGGAGCTTCACGAGCTTGGCGTAGACGCCGTCCTGGGCGATGAGGGCGTCGTGGTTGCCGCGCTCCACGAGGACGCCCTGGTCCATGACCCAGATCTCGTCCGCGTCCCGGATGGTGGAGAGACGGTGGGCGATGGTGAAGGTGGTCAGGCGGTGGCTCACGTGCTCGATGACGTTCTGGATCTTGGCCTCGGTCTCGGAGTCGATGTTGGCGGTGGCCTCGTCCAGCAGCAGCACGGCGGGCTCCAGGTAGAGCATGCGTGCGAAGGCCAGGAGCTGCCGCTCCCCGGCGCTGAGCTTCTGGCCCCGCTCCCCCACCTGGGTCTCCAGGCCCTGGGGCAGGCGGGACACCAGGTCCTTCAGCTGGCTCTGCTCCAGCACCGAGGCCAGGCGGGCCTCGTCGAGGGCGCGGTCCAGCACGATGTTGTCGCGCAGGGTGCCGGAGAAGACGAAGACATCCTGGAGCACCAGCCCGAAGAGGTCGCGCAGACTGCGGATCTTCAGGTCCCGCACGTCCACGCCGTCCACGGTGATGCGGCCCTCGTGCACGTCGTAGAAGCGCATGAGCAGGTTGATGAGCGTGCTCTTGCCGGCGCCCGTGTGGCCCACCACGGCCACGCGGCGGCCCTTGGGGATGACGCCGCTCAGCTCGCGGACCACCTTCCGGCCGCCCTCCTCGTAGGCGAAGGAGACGTTCTCCAGGCGCACCTCGCCGGCGAACGTGGCTGGCTTCGCCTCGGGCGCCTCCGGGATCTCCTCCTGGTTGTCCAGCAGGCGGAAGATGCGCTCGCTGGAGGCCAGGGCCGTCTGCATCACGTTGTAGCGCTCGGCCAGTTCCCGGATGGGCCGGAAGAACCGTCCCGACTGCTGGATGAAGGCCAGGAGCAGGCCCCAGGTGATGGCCCCGGCCTGGAGCTTGAAGCCCGCGTAGAAGATGAGGGCGGCCAGGGTGCCGGAGGTGATGAACTCCACCACGGGGAAGAACACGGCGTAGGCGAAGATGGTTCGCAGGAAGGCCTGGAAGTAGTCCTCGTTCAGGCCCTTGAACTGGGCGTCGCTGTGCGCCTCCTGGGCGTTCACCTGCACCAGACCCATGCCGGAGATCTGCTCCTGGAGGAAGGCGTTGATGCTCGCGTAGCGGCGCTGGGTCTCTCGGAAGGCCTCGCCGGCCCGGCGACGGAAGATCTCCGTGGCCACGAGCAGGAAGGGCAGGATGCCCAGGGCCACCAGGGCCATGCCCGGATGGGTCCAGAACATCCAGGCCACGATGGCCAGCAGGGAGAGCGCGTCCCCCACGATGGCCACGAAGCCCGAGGCGAACATCTCGTTGAGGTTCTGGACGTCGCTGGTGACCCGCGTCATGAGGCGGCCCACGGGGTTCCGGTGGAAGAAGTCTGTGCTGCGGCCCATGAGGTGCTCGAAGAGCTGCACCCGCAGGTCGAGCATGGCTTTCTGGCCCACCCGGGCCAGCAGGAAGTAGCGCGCGAAGCTGACGAGGAACCCGGCGATGAGCACCCCGAAGAACCCGGCGATCATGGGGGCCGCGCCCCCCAGGCTGCCCTGGGCCATGAACCGGTTGATGAGCCGGAGCGTCAGTTCCGAGGGCATGACCTCCAGGAAGGCGCCCAGGGCCATCAGGAACAGCAGGGCCAGGAGGGCGGCCCACTGCGGACGGAGGTAGCCGGCGAGGCGCCAGAGCAGCGTGTGGCGCATGGGCCGCTGGTCCATCCGGTCGGATTGAAAGTAGGCTTCCTGTTCGGACATGGGGCCATTCTCCCACAGGCGCCCCGATTCCCGTCGAGGCCAGGACGGATCGGGCCCGCGCCTGTAAAGTAGAAGATTGCCGGAGACGTCATGGGCCCCTGGATTCCCGCCTTCCTCGCCGCCACCCTCGTGGCGCAGGTGCCGCAGTCTGGGAATGCGGTCGAGGGACGGTTGCGCCGGGACGTGGAATACCTGGCCTCGCCCGCCCTCAAGGGCCGGGGGAATGGGTATCCGGAGCTCGACCAGGCCGCCGCACACATCCTGCGGGAGTGGAAGGCCCTGGGCCTGAAGGCGCAGGTCCAGCGGTTCCCGTTCGTCGCCAAGGTGGTCCGGGAGGCGCAGGGCGCCCTCCTGACCCACGGCGAGGCGGCCCGGCCGCTGGTCTGGGGCCGGGACATCGAGGCCATCGGCTACAGCGGGGACGGGGACTTCCGCATGAAGCCCCTCGCCTTCGCCGGCTTCGGCGTGCAGATCCCCGGCGGCTACGACGATCTCGCGGGCCTCGAGGTGAAGGATCACGTGGTGGTCATCGCCCGCACCCTGCCGGATGTGGACGCCTTCGCCCACCTGCCGCGGGGCGAGCGGAGCCTGCTGGCCCGCGTGAAGCGCCTGGAGGCGGGGAGGGCCGCCGCGGTCCTGGTGCTGGAGGATGGCCCGGCCCGGCCCCTGCAGCGGGAGGAGGGGCCCGTGAAGCTGGACATCCCCGTGCTCAGTCTCTCGGTGGGCGCCCTCGGGGACGCCTGCGGGGACCTCCAGGCCCGCCTCAAGGCCATCCGGGACACGGGGAAGCCCGCCAGCCAGGACTTCATCTATGCCCCCTGGACCACGCTCACCCTGAAGCTGAGGCTCCGCCGCGAAGAGGCCCAGGTGCCCAACGTGGTGGCCGTGATCCCCGGTCGCGACCCCAGGCTGCAGAAGGAATACATCGTCATCGGCGCGCATCTGGACCACCTGGGCCTGGGCGAGCGCCACAGCCTCGGTGGGGTGGAAGCCCGCGGGCAGGTGCATCCCGGCGCCGACGACAATGCCTCGGGCGCGGCCCTGGTGGTGGAGCTGGGCCGGGAGCTGAAGCAGGCCCGCCCCCGGCGCTCCATCCTGCTGATGCACTTCGGCGGCGAGGAAGAGGGCCTGCTGGGCTCCAGCTATTGGGTCCAGCACC
Organism: Geothrix terrae; assembly: GCF_022808775.1. Lineage (GTDB taxonomy): Bacteria > Acidobacteriota > Holophagae > Holophagales > Holophagaceae > Geothrix > Geothrix terrae. Next base: position 106,872 of record NZ_JAKZLA010000005.1, on the reverse strand, counting down.
CCACGCACCCCCTCGAGTCCGTGAAGTTCATGCTCAACTTCGACATGGTGGGCCGGCTGGATCCCGCCGCCCCGAAGCTGCTGATGGGCGGCCTGGGCGCGCCGAAAGCCGCCCTGGAGGCCGCGAAGAAGCTGGCGCCGGAAGGCTTCTCCATCAGCGGGGACGTGGGGGCGGCCGTGGGCGGCTCGGACCACATGACCTTCGCCCAGGCGAAGATCCCCACGTTCTTCTTCTTCACGGGAGTCCACGGCGAGTACCACCGGCCCACGGACACGGCGGACCGCATCAACGTCGCCGGCATGGCGGCCCTGGCGGCCTACGGACGCGCGGTGGCCCTGGATCTCGCCGACGCGGACACGGTGCCGGCCTTCGATCCCGACACCGCCAAGGTGGTCCTGCGGGGTGATGGCGGGCCCTTGCGGGTCGCCTTCGGCACCCTCCCCGACTACGCGGACAATCCGCGGGGTTTCCGCATCAACGGGGTATCCCGGGGCTCCACGGCCGAGGCCATCGGGCTCCAGGCCGGCGACATCATCATCAGTTTCGGTGGCCGGCCGGTGAAGAACATCTACGATTTCATGGACGCCCTCGGCGCCCACAAGCCCGGCGACAAGGCCGTGGTCCGATGGCTCCGGGGAGACCAGACCATGCAGGCCGAGGCCACCCTGAAAGGCCGCTCATGAGACTCGCCACCCCCACTGGGTTCGCCACCGAGGTCTTCCTCCAGGAGGCGCCGGATCCGGCCCTGCTGCCCGAGGGGCCCTGGACGCTGGTGGGCGACCTGCACCTGAGGGAGGCCTGGACCCGCGCAGGCCTCCCCGAGCCCAGCCACGCCCTGTGGGTGTCGGTGTCCGAGGAGGAGAAGAAACTGCGGACCATTCTCCCCTGGCTGGAGCACTGGGCCCGGGTGCCCCTGCACCGGGACGCCACCGTGGTGGCCCTGGGCGGCGGCGTCCTGTCGGACATGGCGGGCCTGGCCTCGGCCCTCTACCTTCGGGGCATCGCCTGGCAGGTCTGGCCGACCTCCCTGCTGGCCATGGCGGACGCGGCCTTGGGCGGCAAGACCGCCGTGGACCTCGCCGCGGGCAAGAACCTGGTGGGGGCCTTCCACGCCCCCAGGCGCCTGGTGGCCTGCACGTCCTTCCTGGCGACTCTGCCCGAGCGGCACCTGGAGAATGGCCGCTGGGAGCTGGTCAAGACCGCCCTCATCCAGAGCGAGATGTCCTGGGCCACGGAGATGCTGCAGGACGGACCTGTGAAGATCCCCTGGGTGGAGCGGGCCCTGGCCTACAAGGCCGGCGTGGTGCACCGGGATCCGCGGGAGGCGGGCGAGCGGCGGCTGCTGAACCTCGGCCACACCCTCGGCCACGCCCTCGAGGCGGCATCGGGCTACGACCTGCTCCATGGGGAGGCCGTGGGCCTGGGTCTGCTGGGTTCCTGCCTCCTGGCGGAGGACCTCGGCCTCAAGCCTTTCCCCCCCGCCTTCCTCGCTTCCCTGGCCCGGCGGCTCGCCCCGCTGGCGCCCATGGTCGCCCCCTGGTCGGCCTGCCTCCCCCTGCTGCACCGGGACAAGAAGGCCAGGCACGTTCCCGGGGCCGCAGAGGACGCGTCGGCCACGGAGATCCACTGCATCCTTCCCCGCTTCGGAGAGCCGGCGATCCAGCGCACCCTGGCTCCCGGGGCCTGGGAGTCCCCCCATGCCCGTCTTGTCGATCTGCTTCACCGGGAGGCTCCCCGTGCCTGATCTCCGCCTTCCTCTCCTCGCCGCCCTGCTGGCGGCCAGCCTGGCCGCGGCGCCGCCGGAAGATGTGCGGGCCCTGATGCTCCAGGCCCGTGCCCTGCAGCTGCGCGGCGGCGGTTCGGATCCCGCCGCCGCGGTGGCCATCTACCGGCGGGTGGCGGCCCAGGTGCCCGAGAGCGCGGAGGTCCACCTGAGGCTGTCCGAGGCCCTCCAGGAGGCCCAGGACCCCCAAGGCGCCCTGGCGCCGGCCCGCAGGGCCGTGGCCCTGGCGCCCCGGAACGCGGAGGCGCGGGCCCACCTGGGCCTGCTCCTGTACCAGCTCTCCCAGTCGGATGAGGCCATGGCGGCGGAGGCCGCGAAGGAATTGCGGGCCGCGACGGCCCTGCTGCCCCAGGATCCGGAACTGTGGGCCCGGCTGGGCGAGGTGTCCGAGAAGCTGAAGGATGGCGAGGGGGCCCTCCAGGCCTGGCTGCATCTGGGCCGGCTCCGTCCCAGCTTCCAGGCGGCCTGGGAGCGGGCGGTCATCCACGCGCGGGCCCTCCAGAACTACGAGGGGCGGCGGGAGTCCGTGCTCGCCCTCAATGCCCGCAACCCCGACGAGCGCCATCTCCGCATGCTGGAAGAGCTGGCCCGGGATCAGATCCAGGCGGGCTACCTGGCCCACGCCGAGGAGAGTTTCCTCCTCCTCGCCCAGCACCTGCCGCGGGAGGCGGGCCTCTGGGAGAACGTCGCCCTGGTGCGCCTCCAGACCTCGCGGTTCGAGGAGGCGCTGGAGAGCCTGGGCAAGGCGGAAGCCTTGAAGGTGACGCCCCGGACGACCTTCAACACGGCCCGCGCCCTCATGAACCTGGGACGCTTCCAGGAGGCCGAGGGCCGGCTCGCGACGCTCCTCGCCGGCAAGATCCAGGAGGACTGGATCGCCGACGGGTCGCAGGCCCTCTATGCGGAGACGCTCCTCCTCCAGGGCAAGGGCGGCGCCCTGCTGGCCTACCTCAAGGAGCACCCGGGACGGGAGCAGGTCGCGGGCGAGCTGCAGGTGTTCGCCTGCCAGGCCCTCATCAGCCGCAACGACTGGAAGAGCGCCCTGGCCGCGCTGAAGGACGGCATCACGCGGTTCCCCAAGGTGCCCTTCTTCCAGCAGGCCGCGGAGCTTCCGCCCGAGTGCCTGGAATACCGCTTCTTCTCGCGGAAGGAGACCCGCGCCGCCTTGGAGCAGCTCCATCTGGAGGGCATGGCGGGCATCTGGTCCGAGTTCCGCCGCTGGGACAAGTGCCTGGAGGCGCTCGAGCGGGCCCGCAGCCTGGGGCCCGTGAAGAACGTGGACATCCTGATCATGCAGAGCAGCGCCTATGACCAGTTGGGGCGGGCCGACGATTCCCTCCGGGTGCTCCGGGAGGCCCAGAAGGCGAATCCGGGCAACCCCATGGTGCAGAACAACCTGGGATACCAGCTGCTGGAGCAGGGCCAGGACCTGGAGGAGGCCGCCTCGCTCATCGAGGCCAGCGCCAAGGCCACCCCGGACAACGGCAACGTCATCGACAGCCTGGGCTGGGCCCAGTTCAAGCTGGGGAAGATCGCGGAGGCGGAGGCCACCCTCCGCCGCGCCGCGGAGCTGAGTCCCTTCAGCCCCGAGGTGCGGAAGCACTTGGGCGAAGTGCTGGTGAAGCAAGGCAAGCTGGCCGAGGCGGCCGAGCAGTGGGAACGGGCCCTGGCCTTCGTCTTCCCGGACCGTCCCGCCCTGGAGAAGCGGCTGGGGGAGCTCCGCGTCCGCCTGGCCCGGGAGCAGGCCCGGAAGGTCGGAGAGGCCCAGGCACCCGCACCGGACGCCACTCCCGATGACGACGACGAGGAATGATCATGATGTTTTTCCAGGTTCCCCCCGCTGATGTGACGCCGACCCCGGCGGCGCCTGTGCGCGCCCAGTACGGCTGGGGGTATTCCGGCTCCGGCGGCGAGGGGACCGGCACCCTGAACCTGCTCATGGAACCGGTCTCCGGCCGGCTGGTGGCGGAGCTGCACGGGCTCGGCGAGCGTCTTCTGCTGCTGGAGGGCGACCGCGCCTCTGGCTACCGGCTCCGGGTGCCCCGGCAGAAGGTCGACCAGCGGGCCGCCACCCTGGCGGAGCTGCCACTGCCCTTCCTGCCCCAGGTGGCCAGCGTCGAGGCCTTGCTGCGCATGCTCCGCCTGGGGGAAGGTCCGGGCGTGTCCGTGCTGAAGAAGGATGCCGCAGGGCCCCGGAAGCTCCATTGGCAGGGCCGGGACCCCCAGGGCAAGGCCGAGCAGGTCTGGCTGGACCGCCGGAGATGGGAGGAAGCTCCCTAGGGACGGCCGCTGCTGAACTCACCGCGTTCGCAGCGAGTTCAGTGAACCGGCTTTGCCGGGGGTGAAGGCCGGCCCGCCTCGGTCCAGGCGCTGAGCACCGCGTCTCCCAGGTGCTTGCCCGCCAGCTGGAGCTGCCTCGTCACCACCGGCCCCTGCCTGGCCCAGAAGATCATCCAGTAGGCGGGAGTGCGCCTGGTCCGGTCGCGGGTGTCCGAGGGTGTGGTGCGGTCCGCGGTCCGGTCGTCCTCCAGGAGTTGGGGGATGAGGGCGTGGGAGGCGCGGAGCCAATCCCAGGGGCGCTCCATGAAGCGCGGATCCACCTCGGCGGGAAGCGGGCTGAGCGTCTCCGGTTGGACGTACCGCTCGACCAGTCCCGTCTCCCAGCGGCTGTGGACCCCGCGCTGGTTTGTGGCCTGGCCGTCGTGGTTCTCGGTGGTGTGCAGGGGCACATGGGCGTCCGCCACGTAGTGGCTCAGGATGGACGTGGCCATGGCCACCCGGGCGGCGTCGCCGGATCGGAAGGCCTCCACCAGGTCCCGCCAGCGGTCCTGGATGATCCAGGGCACCACGCCCGTGCGGTAGAAGTCGCCGCCCAGGCGGGCCTGGGCCTCTTCCACGGTGCGGGGGAGATGATCCGGTCCCCCGTAGGGCTCCATGTCGAGGAAGTGGCGGGGGCCCTCCTTGCGGTCCTGGCGCCAGTGGTCCGGGTCCGAGGCATGGTCCTCCACCTCGCCCTCCCGTCCCGCGTACCAGGCGCGGACCTCCGGTGGCAGGCCTTTCAGGGCCAGGGCGCAGGTGGCGCGATGACCCTTGTCGCCCCAGGCGGAGAGGGGAAGGGCCGCCAGGAGCAGCGCGAGCAGGGTGGCCTTCATGCAGGACTACTCGGGAATGGTCCCGGTGCGCTCCCAGCGGGTGCGGGTGAAGAAGTGGCGGGCGGCGTCGATGAAATCGGTGGCCACGTCCATGGGGCCCTCGGGCACGCGGCCGTTGTCGTTGTCCGTGTCGCCCTCGCGGAAGCTCCACCACACGATGAAGGGCCGGCCCCGCAGGTGGTCCATGGGCAGGAAACCCCAGTAGCGGCTGTCCATGCTGTTGTCGCGGTTGTCGCCCATGGCGAAGATGTGGCCCGGCGGCACGGTGACGGGGCCCAGGTTGTCCTTGAAGCCATCCTGGATGAGGCTGTTCATGGACTGCATCTGGTTGTGGTCATGGAGGGCCAGCACCTCCGGATCCGCGTGCCGCCACAGGCCCACGGGGTGCTCCGCCTCGCCGGCGTTCCGGGTCAGGGGCCAGGGGCCGGGCGTGGGACCCTCGGGGCTCCGGCCGAACTGGAACTCGAAGGGGCCGGTGACCAGCTTGCCGTTCACGTAGAGCCGCTTGTTGCGCATCTCCACGGTGTCTCCCGCCAGGGCCACGCAGCGCTTCACGTAGTCCTGGTCGCGGTCGATGGGGTAGCGGAACACGATGATGTCGCCGCGCTTCACGCCCCGCATGGGGAAGAGCTTCTCCTCCCAGGCCCACTGGGGCTCCGCGAAGATGAACTTGTTGGCCAGCAGGTGGTCCCCGATCATCAGCGTGTTGCGCATGGAGGCGGAGGGGATCTTGAACTGCTGGCCCACGAAGGTCTTGAAGAACAGGATCAGGATCATCGCGAAGCAGATCACTTCCAGGTTGTCCCGGACGGCGCCCTTGGCGGCGCCGGGGGGCAGCTCGACCTCGAGGTCGGTGGACGTGTCGGAAGCGGGTTCAGCGGCCATGTCGGCTCCGGGATTGGTCGATCAGGGACGTTGGCCGGGGAACGGGCCGGGGAGGGGGGCGGCAGGCAGGTCCACGAAGCCGCGGGCCACCAGCCGGTTGATGGTCACCCAGGCGCCGTCGCGTTCCTCCTGGGACTCCACCTCGCCGAGGTTCGGCAGGTAGAGCGTGCGGCGCCGGGGCCCGTGTGGCGGCTGGGTTTCCACCCATACGCCGACGGGGTCCGAGGTGGTCGGCAGGAGGGCGGCACCTTCCCAAGTGGCGCGTCCCACGACGCGGAACCGGGTGCCCCGGTCCTCCCAGGTGGAGGTGGAAGGGAAACCTGGCGGCAGGGTCTGGGCCAGCACCTGGCCGTCCTCGCCCAGGAGGGCGATGCCGCCGTCCTGGTGGCGGAGCAGCAGGCTCATGTGGCCGCGGAGGCTGGTGAGGTCCAGTTGCACCACCCGGGGGGAACCTGGCGCCATGGACGACCGGGCCACGCGTACCTGCAGGCGGTCCGTGGAGCGCTCCGGCTGGGGTCGGGACGGATCCTCGAAGGCCAGGGTCAGACCCTCTTCCCAGGGACCGTAGATGGGGGCGGCGGGGCGCGGCTGGCAGGCCAGCACCAGCAGCAGGGCCGCGGGCGCCAGCAGGGACAGGGGCGGACGCATCAACGGGGTCCCTTGTTGAACTTGGCCATCAGGTCGGTCAGCGAAGCGCCTGAGGCCGGAACCGCCGGCTCACGCTTGGGCTGGGGCGGTCGGGCCTCGCGCTCGGGCCGGGCCGGGCGGGCCTCCTGGGTGCGCGGGGGCCGGGTACCTTCCGGCCGAGGTGGCCGGGAACCCTCGGGTCGCGGGGGACGCTGGCCCTCGGGGCGGGGCGGGCGGGGGCCTTGGGGCCGGGCACCCGCCTGGGGGGCGCCCAGGGGCCTGGGCGGACGGGGAGCACCCTGGGGCCGGCCCTGAGGGCGGCCCTGAGGATGGCGATGGTGCGGTTGCGGCCGCTCCGCGCCCTCGGGGGCGGCCAGCAGGGCCTTGATGGAGAGCGCGATGCGCTTGGCCTCCAGATCGACGGCCAGCACCTTCACCTTCACGGCCTGGCCCACGCTGAGGGCGTCCGCCGGGTTCTTCACGTAGCGGTGGGCGATCTCGGAGAGGTGCACCAGGCCATCCTGGTGGACGCCCACATCCACGAAGGCGCCGAAGTCGGTGACGTTGGTGACGATGCCCTGGAGCTCCATGCCCACTTCCAGGTCGCTCGGTTTGTTGACGCCCTCGCGGAACTGCACCGCTTCGAACTGGTGGCGGGGATCGCGGCCGGGCTTCTTCAGCTCGGCGAGGATGTCCTTCACGGTCTCCACGCCGGCCTTCTCGTCCACGAAGAGCTTGGGATCCAGGCCCTCCAGCACCGCGTCATTGCCGATGAGCTCGGGCACGGTCTTGCCGGCCAGCTGGCAGATGCGCTGCACCACGGGGTAGCTCTCGGGATGCACGGCGGAGGCGTCCAGGGGATCCTCGCCGTCGCGGATGCGCAGGAAGCCCGCGGCCTGCTGGAAGGCCTTGGCGCCGAAGCGCCCGACCTCCAGGAGCTGCTCGCGGCGCTTGAAGGCGCCGTGCTCGAAGCGGTGGGCCACGATGTTCTTCGCCAGCCCCTCGCCGATGCCGGCCACGTAGGCCAGCAGCTTGTACGAGGCGCTGTTCAGATCGACACCCACGCGGTTCACGCAGCTCTCCACCACGTCATCCAGGCCCTTCTTGAGGGCGGTCTGGTTCACATCGTGCTGGTACTGGCCCACGCCGATGCTCTTGGGATCCACCTTCACCAGCTCGGCCAGGGGATCCTGGAAGCGCCGGGCGATGCTCACGGCGCCGCGCACGGTGACGTCGTGCTCGGGGAACTCCTCGCGGGCGATGTCGCTGGCGGAGTAGACCGAGGCGCCGGCCTCGCTCACGCTCACGCAGATGAGGCCCTGGCGGTTCGTCTCCTTCAGCCACTCGCGGATGAAGGCCTCCACCTCGCGGCCGCCGGTGCCGTTGCCGATGGCGATGGCCTCCACGGGGTTCTCGGTGCAGAGCTTCTCGAGGATGGCGCGGCTGCCCTCCAGGTCCCGCTTGGGCTCCAGGGGGTAGATCACCTCGTTTTGCACCAGCTGGCCCAGGCGGTTGATGACCACCAGCTTGCAGCCGGTGCGGATGCCGGGGTCCACGCCCAGGGTGCAGCGCTGGCCCGCGGGCGGGGCCAGGAGCAGGTGGTCCAGGTTGGTCTGGAACACCTTGATGGCATCGCCGTCGGCCTTCTTCTTGGCCTCGTAGCGCACTTCGGATTCGATGGTGGGCGCCAGCAGCCGGTCGAAGGCATCGCCGGCCACCTCGTTGAGGAAGCGCCGGTAGCCGCTGGCGGGGTTCACCTGCACCTTGGAGACGAGCTGGCTGACCAGATTCTCGCGCTCCACCAGGAGCTTCACGGTGAGGATCTCCTCCTTCTCGCCGCGGCGCAGAGCCAGCAGGCGGTGGCTGGGGATCTTGCGGATGGGCTCGGAGAAGTCGAAGTAGGGCTTGAACCGCAGCGCGGCCTGGTCGGCCTTGCGCTCCTCGCGGATCTCGGACTTCAGCACGCCCTGCTCGTGGAACTCCAGGCGCAGCCAGGCGCGGATCTCCGCATCCTCCGCCAGGCGCTCGGCCAGGATGTGCCCGGCGCCTTCCATGCATTCCGAGGGAGAGCGCAGTCCGTCCTCGTCCTTGATGAAGGGCTCGGCGATGAGGAAGGGGTCGGCGCCGCTCTCGTCGGCCAGCAGCGAGTCCAGCAGGGGCTCGAGGCCTCGCTCCCTGGCCACCGTGGCCTTGGTGCGCTTCTTGGGCTTGTAGGGCAGGTAGAGGTCTTCCAGCTCGGCCTTCACCCAGGTGCCCTCGATCTTGGCCTTCAGCTCGGGCGTGAGCTTGCCCTGCTCGTCGATGGACTTGAGCACGGTCTTCCGGCGGTCCAGCAGGTCCTTGTAGTAGGCGTTGCGGTCTTCGACGGCGCGGATGGCGACTTCGTCGAGCGATCCCGTCGCCTCCTTGCGGTAGCGGGCGATGAAGGGGACGGTGTTGCCCTCCTCCAACAGCGCCACGATGGCGGCCACGCCGGCGCGGGGGAGCTTGAGCTCCTTGGCCATGAGGTCGAGCACTTGATCCACACTTGCTCCTTGCATCCCGGGGGCCGGGCGAACTGCGATGATACCAAGCCCGACGCGGATCCGGCGATGCGGCAGATCCGCGCTAGAGAATGGCCTTGCGACGCGCGCCTGCGGGGGCCCGCTCCAGCGAGCGCAGGGCTTTCTTCCAGTGGGCTCCGTCCAGACCGGTGCCGATGACCACGGCCGCGCAGGCAGGAGCCGAGCCGTCTGCGAGGAGGGGCAGGGGCGAGATCTCCAGGCGCCCGTCCGCCAGCTGGAAGGCCCAGCGGTCACTGCCGTCATTCCTGGCGGCCCAGCCCGCGAAGGCGCAGACGCCCTTGGCGCGCAGCAGTTCGCCGGATTCCGGCGGTGCCAGCAGGAGGGCCTCCAGCGCCGCGGGATCCACGGGATGGTCCCAGTGCAGCGTGAGGGATCGGGCCTCGGCGAAACTGGGGCCACCAGAGGCTTCCCAGCCCTCGGGCATGGGGCGCAGGTCTCCGCGCCAGGGATCGGGACTGCCCTCAGGGGCGAGCCCGTGGCGCGTGGGGATCAACGGGATGTGCTTGAAGGCCGTGCGCAGCTCGCCCTCCCAGGCTACGGCCGCCGAGGGATCGAGATCGGCCTTGCTGAGGTGGATGAGGCTGGCCAGGGCCGCCTGCCGATGGAGTAGGGGCTTGGTCTTCAGGTGGTCCACGGGAGCCAGGCAGGAGACGACCGTGAGCAGGCCGGCCAACCGCAGGCGCCCGGCCAGGGCGGGTTCCACCTCCAGGTCCAGCAGGTCCGTGGGGTCCGCCAGGCCCGTGGTCTCCAGGACCACCCGCTCGGGCCGCTGGCCGTCCGGCTGCTCGCACCAGGCCTGGAGGGTGGCCACCACGTCGTTGCGGAGGCTGCAGCAGACGCAGCCGTTCACCAGGTTCTCCACACCCGCCAGCTCGGGGCGCTCGGCGTCCACGAGCGTGCCGTCCACGCTGATGGCGCCGAATTCGTTGATGAGCACGGCCACCCGATGGCCGGCGGCGACTTCGGCCTTCAGCAGCCGGTTCACGACGGTGGTCTTCCCGGCGCCCAGGGGGCCGGTGACGATGAGGACTTCGAGCGGAGCGCGATCGGGCATGCCTCCATCATGCCCTGGAGGAAAAGCGGAACGCGAAGACCGCGAACACGCCCTTCGCGTTCGTCCTTTCAAGGTCTCCTTTGTCCTGGCGCGACCAAGTGTGAGAGCGTAAACGGATGGATGCCCTAGACCTGAGTTACCTCGCGGCCGTCTCCCTGGCGGGGGCCATGGCCCGGTCCTGCGCCCGGGGCCTGCCAGAGGGCTGGCGGCTGCGGCTGGAGGCTGATGCGCCGGACCTGCCTGCGGGCCGCTGGATCTGGCTGCACGCGGTGAGCGTGGGCGAGCTGCTGCTGGCGGACGGCCTGGTGGCGCGCCTGCGCGACGCCGGCCACCGTGTCCATCTGAGCACGGGCACGCCGGCGGGGCTGGCGCTGATGGCGAAGCGGCTGCCGGGCTGGAACGCCGGCACGGGGCGGGTCAGTGGCGGGGCCTTTCCCCTGGATGACCCCGAGGGTCTGGAGCCGTTCCTGCGGCGCCCGCCGGGCCTGTTCCTGGCGCTGGAGACCGAGATCTGGCCGGGGCTGCTCCAGGCGCTGGAGGTTCGTGGCGTCCCGCGGGTCATCGTGAATGGGCGGCTCACGGAGAAGTCCCTCCGGAAGGGCGGCCCCTGGATGCGGCGGGCGGCCTCGCGGCTGAGCCTGGTGGCGGCCCGGGACGAAGCCAGCGCGGAGGCTTTCCGGCGCCTGGGCGCCCCGGAGGTGCGGTTGGGCGGCAACCTCAAGGCCGACCTTCCGCCCCCGCGTCCCCTGCATGAAGGCTGGACCGCGCTGCGCGAAGCCTGGGTGGGCCTGCCCGTGGTGGTGGCGGGCAACACGGTGGAAGGCGAGGAGGGGCTGATCATCGGCGCGTGGCGTGAGGCCCGGGCGAAGCACCCTGGCCTGAAACTCATCCTGGCCCCCCGTCAGCCTCGTCGCTTCGATGCTGTGGCGGGCCTGATGGCCGGTGAGGGCCTGGCCTTCCGCCGTGCTTCCGGCGGATGGGCGGAGGGCGCCCCCTGGTCGGGGACGGACGTGCTGCTCCTGGACACCCTGGGCGAGCTCTCGGCCGCCTACGCCGAAGGCACCGTGGCACTGGTGGCCGGCGGCTGGGCGGCGGATGGCGGGCACAACCCGCTGGAGCCCGTCCGCGCGGGGGTTCCGGCCCTGGTGGGCCCGGGTTTCGCCAATTTCGAAGACTTGGTGCCACCCCTGCGCGAAGCAGGCCTGCTCCAGGTGGTTCCTGCCGTCGGACTTGGCGCGGCGCTGGAGGCGACCCTGGCCGCCGCGCCGCTGCGCTCAGGGGGCCCAGCCCCGCTGCCGGAGGCTCTGAGGGGCACGCTGGACCGCACCTTGGGACTTGTGGAGCCCTATCTGGCCGCCCTTCCGGCCGCCAGCCGGCTGGAACCTCATCGAGTATTCTGAAGCGTGGAGCCGCCATGACCCGCCGCGGGACGCACATCCTCCTGATCGATGACGACCCCTCGGTGCTCGAGATGGTCCAGTCCGCCCTCGCCCATTACGGCATGGAAGTCCACGGCTACCCCGACGCCGCCCAGGCCCTGGAACTCCTCCAGAACCCCAAGGCCCCGCCCTTCGACCTGGTCATCAGCGACATCAACATGGAGGGCATGGACGGGTTCGAGGTGGTCCACAAGGTGAAGGCCTCGCACCCCCACCTGCCCGTGGTGCTCATGACCGGCCAGGCCTCGGTGGACTACGCCATCCAGGCCATGCGGCTGGGCGCCTCCAACCTGTTCATGAAGCCCATCGCCATGAAGGATCTGGTGCACAGCGTGTTCCACCTGGTGGAGCTGCACCGGGATCTCCGCAAGGCGGACGACGGTCTGCGCGGGCTGGTGAACGAGCGGCGGCATTTCCTGTTCCGGTCGGACGAGCTGGACATCCCGAGCCTCACGCACCACCTCACGGACCGGCTGGTGCCCATGGGGTTCGCCTCCGTCGGCAACATCGACGTCATCGCCATGGCCATGCATGAGGCGCTGGTGAACGCCCTGGAGCACGGCAACCTCGACCTGGATTCGCGGCTGAAGGGGGATCTCTTCGCCAAGGAGGATGCCTACGCGGCGCTCCGCACCAAACGCATGGCGGATCCCGAATATGCGGGGCGGCTCATCGAAGTCCGCCTGGCCATGGACACGGAGCGGTTCGAGGTGGAGATCAGCGACGAAGGCCGTGGCTTCGACGCCGGCCGGCTCTCTCCGCCCCAGCCCGATTCGGAGATGGCTCCCCACTGCGGGCGCGGCCTGCCCCTCATCCTCCTCGTGATGGACGAAGTCCACTTCAACGACAAGGGGAACCAGGTGAGGCTGGTGCTGAGAAGGAAGTAGCTATCAGCTGTCGGCTGTCAGCTTTCAGCCAAAGAAAACGCCGGGTCGCCCCGGCGTTTTTACTGATAGCTGACACCTGATAGCTCTCAGAACGCACTCTCCACGAACGCCTTGAGCTGGGGCTTGGGCTGGCCGCCGATGAGCTTGTTCACGGGCTTGCCGTCCTTGAAGACGATGAGGGTGGGGATGCTCATGATGCCGAACTGGCCGGCCACCTGGGGGTTCTCGTCCACGTTCATCTTCACGAACTTGGCCTGGCCCTTCATCTCGGCGGCCAGCTCGTCCAGGACGGGGGCGATCATCTTGCAGGGGCCGCACCAGGGGGCCCAGAAATCCACGAGGGTGACACCCTGGGCGACGGCCTGGGGAAACTCAGCGTCGGTGATGTGCGCTACGAGGTCGGACATGGGAACTCCTTTCAAGTTCAGGGTACGGGAATGGGGCCGCCGGGATTGGCGCCACCCCACTGGGCGATCGTGAAGATGCTCATGTAGCGGTCGTTGGTCTCCCGCAGGCGCTGGGCGAGCACTTCGCAGAGGGCATAGAGGATCTTGAGCGCGATCTTGTGCTGGGTTTCGATCAAGGACCGGAGATCCTGCAGGGGGATGAAGAACAGCTCGGACGGCTCGTTGGCGATGGCGTCCGCCGCCCGGGTGGCCAGGTCGATGAGGGCCATCTCGCCGAAGTAGGCCGGGGGGGCAAGGACGGCGAGGGCCTCTTCACCGGTGGCGCCGCGTTTGGAGATCCGCACCGAGCCCTTCAGCACGATGAAGAGGCCGTCGCCGGCATCCCCTTCCCGGAAGATGACCTCGCCGGCCGCGACCTGGCGCTTCTGGCCGATGATCAGGATCTGGGCGCGCTCCACCTCGTCCAGGTTCCTGAACAGGGGCGACTGGGTCAGGAAGCGGGCGTCGATCACCGGGGATCCGAGGAAGGTTCCAAGGGCACGTGGGCACAGATGTCGAGGCCGAAGCCACGGAGTCCAATGTACTTGGTTTCGTGACGGCTGAGGAGGCGCATTTTTCCAACCCCCAGCTGGCGCAGGATCTGCGCGCCCACGCCGAAATCCCGGTCATTCATGGCCTGAAGCTGGGCGTGGCCCTCCTCGGCCACCCCCGGGGTGTGGGCGTGACGGCGCAGGTAGACCATGGCGCCGCGGCCCTCCTTGGCCAGGGCGGCCATGGCTCGCTGGAAGAGGCCGGTCTCGAAGCCGTGCAGGTCGTCGGGCAGCGTCTCCACATGCACCCGCACCAGGGGCGGGTCGCCCCCCAGATCGCCCAGTACGAAGGCCAGGTGACTGCCGCCGTCCAGCAGGCTCCGGAAGCTGTGGACCTTGAGGGCCCCCCACTGGCTCACCATGTCGCGGGCCCCCAGATGCGTCACCAGGGGCTCCTGGCGGAGGCGGTAGGCCACCAGGTCCGCCACGGTCACCAGCGGCAGGCCGTGCTGCTTGCAGAAGGGCACCAGGTCCGGCACCCGGGCCATGGTGCCGTCATCCTTCATAATCTCGCAGATGACGCCGCTGGGATGCAGACCCGCCAGGCGCGCCAGGTCCACGCTGGCCTCGGTCTGGCCCGTGCGCGTGAGCACGCCGCCAGGCCGGGCCCGCAGGGGGAACACGTGGCCGGGCTTCACGAAGTGCTGGGGCTTGGCGTCCGGGGCGATGAGGGCCTGGATGGTGCGGGACCGGTCCTGGGCGCTGATGCCGGTGGTGGTGCCTTCGCGGGCTTCCACGGAGATGCAGAAGGCCGTCTCGAAGGGACTGGTGTTGTCCCGGACCATGAGGGGGATCTGGAGGCGGTCCAGCACGGGGCCTTCCAGGGCGGCGCAGATGAGGCCGCGGCCATGGGTGGCCATGAAGGCGATGGCTTCCGGGGTGACATGCTCGGCGGCCAGGGTGAGGTCGCCCTCGTTCTCCCGGTCTTCGTCATCGACCACCACGACCATGCGGCCCTGCCGGATGGTGTCGATGGCTTCCTCGATGGAGGCGAAGGGGGAGTCGGGACGGGTGCTCATAGACCCATCAGGATCGCTCAGGAGGACCCGGGGGGGAAGGGCGCACTCCATGGTAAGGTTGACCATCTTCTGTAGGCCTTCATTTTCCCGAGAGGAACGACCCATGTCCCAGGGTGTGATCCAAGGCTCCATGCGTGAGGCGCCGCTGCCCGACATCATCCAGCTCGTGAGTCAGGGCGGGAAATCGGGGTGCTTCCACGTGCAGCAGGAGGCCTCCCGCGCCCGCATCTATCTCAGGGATGGGCGGATCATCCACGCCGTGACCCACGCCGGGGAAGGGTTCGAGGCTCTCATGGAAGTGGCCCTGTGGCTCGACGGCACTTACCGGTTCGAGGAACTGGTGCCCGACGTCCCGGCCACCATCACCAAACCCAACGCCTCCATTCTCATGGAGTTGGGCCGGCGCATGGACGAATGGCGCGTCATCAGCCAGAAGGTCCCTTCGGTGGACCTCTACCCCGCCTCCACCCTGCTTCCTGGGGAGACACCGCACGGCGTGAACGCCCGGGAGGCCCGGGTCCTGGCGCTCGCCACCGGGTACTACAGCGTCGCCGAGGTGGCCGAGGCCATGCAGAAGCCCGTGCTCACCATCGCCAAGGATCTCTATGGGCTGGTGATGGCCGGTCACGTCACGCTGAAGGGCATCCGGTCCGGCAAACCCCCCAAGATCGATGCCCCCGCCGCACCCCAGCCTGGACCCCAAGCCGGATCACCGCAGGCCCTTCCGGACATCCGGGAAGTGGATGCGGGGGGGCCGTCCCTTCCCCAGGCCGCCCCCATCGCCGCCGGGTTCCCGGAGAACGCCGAGCCGCTCCCGGAGACCGTGGGCGGAGGGATCGCCGGAATGCCGGCTCCCGCCCCGGCCAAGCCCGCGCCGGCGGACGACCCCCAGCGCATGGTGAAGCTGATGAACTTCACGCAGCGCATCGCCCAGGCGGCCAAGATGGTGCTTCCCGAAGCCCAGCACGAGATGGTGCACCGCTACCAGGCCAAGGCCACCCAGCAGATCATCTCCGGCGACGGCCCGGAGGCGGTGAAGAACCTCGCCCTGGCCATCAGCCGCGGAGCCGTGGATGCGGGCTGCGATGCGGACATGGTGCGCACCCTGAACACCCACCTCAAGGCGCTCTTCGCCACCAAGTAGGCGGTCTCCCATGATCCGACCTCTACCCGCACCGGTGTCCGGCACCGGGAACATCGCGCGCGCCGTGGGCATCCATCTCAAGGCGCCCCTCGCCACCACGTAGGCGGTTTCTATGATCCGACGTCTTCTCGCAGGTCTTGCGGCAGTGCTCTCGCTGGTGGCCATGGGGTGCAAGGAACCCGATGGCAGTTCCGGCGGGACCGCGGGCGTGGCCCTGTACGCCTACGACAGCACCACGAGCTCGGTGTTCGTCTGGAGCGACCTGAGCGCCCTGTACGACAGCACCGCCACCTCGGTGGCCCCCAGCAAGACGATCACCTCCTCGGTGTTCAGCACCAAGATCGGCAGCCTGGCCTGGGGCGGGCTCTGCTTCGACCGGCAGAACGGCTACCTCTACATGGTCTCGGACACCGGCACCATCGTGCGCGTGAGCAACATCCGGACGCAGAGCGGCGACGTGGCCAGCTCCGACGTGGTCTCCTTCAGCCTGTCCAGCACGGGCCGGCTCTCCAGCTCGACGTTCGGGCAGGCCAGCCTGGACCCGCAGACCGACACCCTCTACATCACCGAGAACGGCACCAGCGGCACCCAGATCTGGGTCGTCAGCAACGCCAGCACCCAGCCCCAGAGCGCCACGATCACGCTCCAGGCGCTGATGGTCAGCGGAGACACCGGCGGGACCGGGGTCGCCTCCGCCTCAGGTTCGGTCTACGCCTTCATGCTCTCGGGCGACACCGTGGGAACCGTGACGACCTACACGGGCCCCCGCCTCCGGAAAGGAACCGCCTCGGGTTTCGTCAGCGCCAACACGATCATCGGTCCCTCGACGCTCCTCGGCCAGTACGGCGCCCTCGCGCTGGACTCGGGCAACGGCTACCTCTTCGTGGCCCGCCACAACACCGATGCCGGCGCTTCCACGGCGCCGATCCTGGTGTTCACGACCGGGATGTTCGGCCAGGCCTATGATCAGGCCCCGACCGCGACCCTGGGAAGCGCCACGGACCAGCCCAACCTCCGGGTCCTCGCCCACGCCGGCACCAAGGACTGGCTCGTGGGCCTGCGCGGAAACGGCGCCACGGCCTTCGCCACCATCGACTTGTGGAAGTCGCCCATGGGCGGCACCGCGGCCAGGACCATCACCGCCTCGCCCACCACCGCCCTCTTCAAGGGAGTGGCGGTGGACGGGAACGCCTCGTGACCGCCCTCCGCCTCCTGGGACTGCTGCTCCAGGACGTGCTGCGAGACCTCTTCCGGCACCGGGGCCAGTATTTCCTCGCCGTGCTCACCCTGGCCTCGGGCCTCCTCCTGGCGGGCGGCGGCCTGCTCCTGGTGGAGAGCCTCGACCGCTTCGTGGGGCGCCTGGAGGACATGGCCAAGGTGGTGGTCTACGCCGCCGATGGCAAGACTCTCGATGAGGCCGAAGCGCGGCTCCGCCGGGATCCCCGCTTCCGGGAGGTGCGCCGGGTGACCGCCGCGGAGAACCGCAAGCGCTTCCAGTCGGCCACGCGCGAAGCGGGCCTGCTGCTGGAGAGCGCTGGCCAGGATGCTTTGCCGGAGAGCCTGGAGCTGAGCCTCCGCCAGGACCTCGCCGAAGGCGCCAAGGCGGTGGAGGTGGCCGCGAGCCTCCGGAATCTTCCCGGCGTGGGCGATGTGCTGGCGGACCAGGAACGGCTGGAGCAGCTCCAGCGCATGGCCCGGATGCTGCGCTCGGCCCTGGCCAGCCTGGGCGCGCTCCTCCTGGTGGCCGCGGGCTTCGCCACGGGGAACGTCATCCGCATGAGCATCCTGGCCCGGGAGGAGGAGATCAGCATCATGCGCCTGGTGGGCGCCTCCGAGAGCTTCATCCGCACGCCCCTGGTGCTGGAAGGCGCGGCGCTGGGTCTCGGGGGCAGCCTCCTGGCCCTGCTGGGCCTGTTCGGACTGTGGCTGCCCGTCTCCCGGGGCCTGGGCGGCCTCTCGCCGCTCCTGGTGGATCTGGCCCGCCTGGGCTTCTTCTCCGCCGGCAGCATGGCGCTGCTCGCCTTCGTGGGGGCCGCCACCGGCGCCCTGGGCGCGCTCTGGGCCTTCTGGAGCACCCGCCGGGCTCAGCGCGCCGAGGCCGCGCTGATGGAGAGCGCGGGCTGATTCCGGGCCTCAGCGGGACCGGACGTCCAGTTCCGGGGCCGTGATGAGGCCGGACGAGGTTCCCCGCAGAGTGCAGGCGTGGCGGGCGGCGATCTGGCCCCGCCGGATGGACGCCTCCAACGATCGTCCTTCCAGCACGTAACTGGTGAGGAACCCGACGGCGAGGGCGTCGCCGGCGCCGTTGGTGTCCACCACAGGGCGTTCGTCGGCCACGGGCGGGAAGAAGGTGATGCCGGCGCGGGTGCCCAGGGCGCAGCCCTGCGCGCCCATGCCCGACACCACGATGCGGCCGGGGTGCCCCTCCAGGAAGGCCTGGATGAGAGGGCTGGGATCGCCGTGATTGGCGGCGGAGAAGAACAGGATGTCCGCCTGCTCGATGAAGTCGCGCCGATAGGAATCCGCCGGGTCGATGACATCCTGGAGGTCACAGGCCACGGTGAGGCCCAGCCCCTTCGCCACCGGCAGCAGGCGGCGCGCCCAGTCCGGGATGTTGACGTGCGCCAGCCGGGCGCCGGCCATCACCGCGCGGCAGCGCGGCAGGTCCAGATCGAGGGCGGGGTGCCCCTTCCCGTCGTAGAAGTTCTTCCGCCGCCCATCGGGATACATCAGGTTCACACTCCGGGCGGTTCCCGCAGGGTCCAGACCCAGGCCGCGCAGGTCGACGCCCGCACCGGCGAGCCGCGCTCGGACGGCCCCGCCAGCGGCGTCCTCGCCCACATGGCCGATGAAGGCCACGCGCCGCCCTAGGGCCGCGTAGCCCAGGCTGGCGTAGCCCCCGGCCTGGCCCACGCAGTCCAGGTTCTCCGTGAAGTTCCCCTCCACGGTCCAGTCGATGCCTTCCGGCGGAAGGTACACGTTGGTGTCGAGGCCCGCGCACCCGACGACGACCACCTCGAGGGAGCTCATTCCTTCCACCGGCGGGGGTCCGCCTCCGCCAGTCCCAGCTGGTCCAGCACCCGGGTGGCGAAGGTGTCGTAGAGGTCGTCGAGGCCCTTGGGGGCGGTGTAGAAGCTGGGCATGAGGGGCATCACGATGGCGCCCGCGTCGTGGACGCGAAGCATGTTCTCCAGGTGGATGCGGTTCAGGGGGGTTTCCCGCAGGCAGAGCACCAGCGGGCGGCGCTCCTTCAGGCACACGTCCGCGGCGCGGCTCACGAGGGATTCGCTCACGCCGGCGGCGATGCGGCCCAGGGCGCCGGCGCTGCAGGGCACGATGGCCATGCCGTCGTGGCGGTGGGAGCCCGAGGAGATGTCCGCGCCCAGGTCGCGCTCGTCCCGCAGGCCGACTTTCGGCAGGGCCGCCAGGTCCTTGGGTGTGAGGCCGGTCTCGTCCAGCAGGCAGCGCTTCCCCGTGGGCGACAGCAGCAGCGCGATCTGCGCCACGGCGGGGCTGGCGGAGAGGCGCCGCAGCACGGCCACGCCGAAGGCCGAGCCGGAAGCGCCGGTGATGGCGAGGGTGAAGCGGCGGCCGCTGGAGTTGGTCATCGGGCGTCCCTCATTCCGGGATTCATTCGGGAGCAGGCCGGTAGGCCCCGAAGAAGATGGCGTTGAACAGCAGGCGCCGCGTAAAGGGCTCCTGGCCGCGGAAGACCGGATCGCCCGCCACCAGGATCACCGCGCCCAGGCCCAGCTTCTCGCGAAAGGCGTAGGCGGTCTGCTGGAGCTTGGCTTCCATGGCCCTCGGCACCAGGCCGGACACCTTCAGCTCCTCCTTGCCGTAGTGGACGGGGTTTTCGCCCCCCTGGCTCAGCTCGAGGATGGGGTCGCTGGTGTCGAGCACCGCCGCGCCGCCCTCGGCGTGGAGGCCCCAGGCCAGGGGATGGCCGCCGTCCACCTGGACCTTCAGGAAGGCGCCCGGGATGCTCTCCTCCAGGGCCCGCTCCTCGCGCTTGTCCCAGGGGCGCACCAGGTCCGCGGGATCGGCCTTGGGCGCCTCGCGCTTGGGATCCTTCTCCTTGAGCCGGGCCTCCTCGGCGGCCTTGGCGAGCAGGTGGTAGCCCGTGGGGGTGAGACCGGCCCGGGAGGCGTAGGCCGCGCCGCCCTGGAAGGCCAGGAGGCTGCCGCCCTCGGTGATCCAGGCCTTCAGCTTGGCCGCGCCGCCCTCGCCGAGGGCCTGCTGCCACGCTTTGCCCTGGGCGCCATCGTCCACGACGAGGACGTGGGTGAACCGGCCCAGGGGGACGGCTCCGAACCGGTCGGCCCGAAGCTGCACGAAGGGCAGGCCGGCCTCGGTGAGGGTGTGGGCGAGGGCGCCGAAGGCCATGGGGTTGGCGGGTCGGTCCATGAGGATGGCGATGCGGGGGGTCCGCAGGACCAGGGTCCGGTTGGAGCCCAGATCTGGGCCCGAGTCCATCTGGGCGGTGTCCATGGCCACCACCGGGTGGTGGTTCTCCCGGGCGAGGGCCTGCAGCCGCCCGGCCAGGGATTCCAGGTTGGTGCGCCGGGGCAGGATGATGGTGCCCGCTCCGAACCGCTGGTTCCGGTAGGTGGCCGGTTCGGCCAGGACCGTGGCCTTGAAGCCTTCCTGGAGGAGGGCCGCCACGGTGCGTTCGACCCCCTCGTGGCCCGCGGGGATGAGGTAACCCCAGGCCGCTTCGGGGAGCGCTCCCTCCCCGGCCACCGTGAGGGGCGCCGTGGCGACCCTGGGGCGGGCCTTCGCCCGCCAGGCGGGCACATGGAAGGCCAGGGGCAGGCTCCAGGCCGTGAGGTCGTACGTGGGCTTGGGGCCCATGTGGGCCTCGCCCTCCAGCAGGGCCTGGGCCAGATCGCCCCGAGGCTGGTCCAGGGGCACCAGGTAGCTGCCCGCGGGCAGGCCGTGGGCCTTGGCGAGGCCGATGGGCTCCAGGCCGCCAGCGGCTGGATTGGCCCCGAGATCGGCGGTGGTGCGCAGCACCTCGATGCCGTTCCGCCCCAGCAGGTCCACGAGGGCCCTCGTCCGGCCCGGATCGTCCCCCTCCGCCAGGAGGAAGGCCCCGGCGCGGTCGCCCAGGGCCACGCGCTCGCGGTGGGCCCGCTGGTAGTCCCAGAGGAGGGCCTGGCGCTCGCTGGCGGCGGTGGCCACGGTGGCCAGGCTGGAGGCCACGTGGCGCTGGATGCGCCCCTCGAGGGTGAGGATCTCGCCATCCTGCCGCTTGTAGGCGGGCCCGCCCTGGCCCGCCACTTCGAAGGTCATGCCCACGGCGCCCTGGAAGGTGGGCCAGGAATCCCCGTAACCGGGGTAGAAGAGGTCGAACACGTCCCGGCTGAAGTAGGCCCAGCCATGGGCGTCGAAGGCCCGGGCCACGCCCTTCCCGAAGGCCGCCTGCCAGCGGCCGGAGAAGGCCGCGGGGAGCGCTTCGTGGATGGGCTGCATGGTGGGCGGGAAGTAGTAGGTGGCCTCCGGCCACATCTCGTGGTGATCCGCCAGCACCTGGGGGTTCCAGCGCAGGAAGGCCGCGGCCTTGGCCCGGGATTCGCCCTGGGTCTGCCAGGCCCAGTCGCGGTTCAGGTCGAAGAGCCGGTGGTTGAAGCGTCCCCCGGGCCAGCGTCCGGTGTTCTGGGCGTCCATGGGGTCGTTGGTGTTGAAGGGGGTCGAGGCTTCCGCCACGGCCTGCCGGTGCCGGGCCAGCCCGTCCGGGTTCTGCGTGAGGTCCATGAGCAGCACCACGCGTTCAAGCTGCTTCACCACCTCGGGGCTGCGGGCCGAGGCGAAGTGGTAGGCGACCGCCAGGGCGGCCTCAGAACCCGAAGCCTCGGACCCATGGACCGAGTAGCCCAGCCACACGAAGGCGGGGTTGGACTCCGCGATGCGGCGGGCCTCGTCCTCCCCGCAGGTCCGGGGGTCCGCGAGCTTCGCGTTGAGGGCCTGCAGCTCATCCAGGCGCTTCAGGTTCTCCGGCGAGCTGATGACCAGGAAGGGCTGTTCCCGCCCCTCCTCCGTGACGTTCAGGGTGAGGAGCTTCACGCGGTCCGGCGCCGTCGCGGCCAGGGCCCGGACGTAGGCCAGCAGGTCGTGGTGGGAGGTATAGCGGGTGCCCAGATCCGGCCGGGGCACGTCGGGACGGCGGTCCCCGGCCGGCAGCAGGCCGGGTGGAAGGCCGGCCATGAGGCTGATCGCGGCGCAGGCCGGGGCGAGAAGGGCAGGCAGGAGGAGGGAGCGCCGCCTCATGCGCGCCTCAGGCCAGGCCCAGGAAGGCCGGCCCGGCCTGTGTGATGGAGCCCGCGCCGAAGGTGATGAGGAGATCTCCGCTGCGGGTCAGGCGCTTGAGGACTTCGGGCAGATCGTCGATCCGCCCGGCGAGGTGGACGTCCTTCTGGCCGTGGGCGCGCAGGGCCTCCACCACGGCGGCGCTGTCCACGCCCTGGATGGGGGGCTCGCCGGCGGGGTAGATGTCGGTGACCACCACGGAATCCGCCTCGAAGAACGCCGTGCTGAACTCTTCCAGCAGCGCCTTGGTGCGGCTGTAGCGATGGGGTTGGAAGGCGGCCACGATGCGACGCTCGGGGAAGCCGGCCCGGGCCGCGGCAAGGGTGGCGGCGATCTCCGTCGGGTGGTGGCCATAGTCGTCCACCACCAGCACGCCGTCCTTCTCGCCCTTGACCTGGAAGCGCCGGTCGGCGCCCGTGAAGCTGGCCAGGCTGGTGCGGATGATCTCGCGGTCCACCTCGAGCTCCAGGGCCACGCCGATGGCGGCCAGGGCGTTCAGCACCATGTGGTGGCCCGGCACGCCCAGGCTGAAAGCGCCCAGATCCTCGCCGTAGGCGCGGACCTTGAAGTGGGTGCGGAAGCCCTCCTGCCGGATCTCCTGGGCGCGGATGTCCACCTGGGGGTGGGTGCCGTAGGTCCGCACTTGCCGCTTCAGGCGCGGGCGCACGGCGGCGGCGTGGGGGTCGTCCATGCAGAGGAATACGGAGCCGTAGAAGGGCACCTTGTTCGCGAACACCACGAACGCGTCCTGGATCTCCTCGAGGTCCTTGTAGTGGTCGAGGTGCTCACGGTCGATGTTGGTGATCGCGGCCAGGGTGGGGTTCAGCATGAGGAAGCTGCCGTCGCTCTCGTCGGCTTCGGCCACCAGGATGTCGCCCTTTCCCAGCTTGGCGTTGCTGCCAATGGTGCCCAGCTTGCCGCCGATGACGATGGTGGGGTCGAGGCCGCCGTGGCTCAGCACCTGGGCCACCATGCTGGTGGTGGTGGTCTTCCCGTGGGAGCCGGCCATGGCGATGCCGTACTTCATGCGCATCAGCTCCGCCAGCATCTCGCCCCGTGGGATCACGGGCACCTTGGCGGCGTGGGCCGCCACCACTTCCGGATTGTCACCCTTCACGGCCGACGAGATCACCACCACCTGGGCGCCTTCGATGGCCTCACCCCGGTGGCCCAGGTGCACCTCGATGCCCAGGCCCCGCAGGCGCTGGGTCACGGCCGTCTCCCGCAGGTCCGAGCCCGACACCCGGTAGCCCAGGTTGGCGAGCACTTCCGCGATGCCGGACATCCCGATGCCGCCGATGCCCACGAAATGGATGTGCTGGATCTTGCCGAACACCTGGAGGCCCCCATGTTTAAGCAGGTGTCAGGATACCCCAGCTCCTGGCATGGCTCTGGCATCCTGATGGGGTTCCTACCGGAACCATGGGGGTGTGTGATGAGGAAGCTCGATACGCAACTCCGCGCCACCGCGCTCTTTTCCTGTCTTCTCGCCATGGCTCCCGTCTGTGGTGCTTCGCCACAGCAGGAGCGGGGCCGTCGCGCAACGCCACAGCCCATGCGTCCCACGGCCGACCGGCCCGCTCCCGACGCCTCACGGTCTGACAGTCCCCGAAACCTGGCCGGGCCCGTGGCGGCCGATCGGATGGATCGAACGGAGCGCCACCCGGGGATCCGCACGCCCCGGGTCGATCCCCGTCCGGCGGATCTCGCCCCCCGGGCCACCCGCATCAGCCTGTACCCGGGCACCCAGGTGGTGGTGCCCCCGGCCTGGAATCGCTGCTCCGCCATGCCCTCGGTCCGCTACTGGCAGCGGCGCGACATCATGGCGGAGATCCAGTGGCTCTCCCGCCGAGGCTACATCCCCGTGACACCCCTGGGCGGCACCGTGGAGTCCCTCTCGGACTATGTCCAGGTTCCCGCCGGGTGGCGCGCCTACGGCGTCTCCGTCCCCGCGGGGGGGACCGTCCAGGTCGAGGTCCAGCACACCAAGCTGGCCTGGTTCCGGCTCATGCTGGTGGACAAGTGGGGCC
The DNA here is from genome assembly GCF_022808775.1 of Geothrix terrae. Lineage (GTDB taxonomy): Bacteria > Acidobacteriota > Holophagae > Holophagales > Holophagaceae > Geothrix > Geothrix terrae. The sequence continues at coordinate 82,982 of NZ_JAKZLA010000005.1, read as the reverse complement.
AGCCCGGGCCCGGCATGATGCAGGCCGCCTATGCGCCCCAGCCCATCCTCGTGACCTACAAGAACCCCCACAAGGAGGCCACGGCCGTTTACGTCATCGTGGATGATCCCGCCTGGTGGTCAGACGCCCGGGACCCCTACACCCTGGTCGTCCGCCGGAACTGGGACCCCGCCACGGTGGATCTGAGCGGGGTGAAGATGGTGGCCGGCCTCTGGGGCGCCAGCCCCAGTGTCAGCGCCGAGTTCCGCGGACCGAGCCTCACCGGGCCCGCGGTCTTTCCGCATTGACTCACCTTTTTCACCAGCGCAGAAACGGCCCCGTTCGGGGCCGTTTCTGCGCTGGGCTACGCCTACTGCCAGGGGCAGCCTCCCGTCACCCACATCCGGAAGGCCCGGGGCTCCACAGTGAGCTCGGCGCGGTCGCGCTCTGCGACAGGTTCGCCGTCCAGGTGCCAGGGCAGGGGGCGCTCCAGGCGCAGGGTGGCGCGGCGGATCCGCCCCTCGTGGCGGAGGGCCGTGTGCCCGCCCTCCTGGAAGAGCCTGGGCGCTTCGGTGAACAGGGTGAGCCAGGTGGGCCGGGCCAGGGTGGCCCACTGGAGGCAGCCGTCCGTGGGGTCGGCGTACGGGGCGATCCACAGGCCGCTGCCGTAGGTGGGGAGGTTGGCGAAGCAGAGGCTCCAGGCGGCTTCCGGCAGCTTCGATGCGCCGGGGTGGAAGGCGGCGCGGATGCGCTCGATCCGGCCGTCCGAGGGGGGCATGGGCGCCTCTTCGGCCTCCCAGGCCAGGGTGGTCGGCTTCCAGGTGCGCCAGAGCTCCAGGGTGGCCCGGGCGTAGGCGGCGAAGCCGCGGCCCGGGAGGCCCGCGAAGCGGTGTGCCACGGCGGCTTCGAAGCCGGTGCCGCAGACATTCACGAAAGGGGCGCCATCCAGGCAGGGGAGGTCCATGCGCACTTCCCGGCCTTCGAGCAGCCGCCGCAGGGCGCCGGCGGGCTCCAGCGGGGTCCTCAGGCCCCGCACCAGCCCGTTCCCGCTGCCGCCGGGGATGGCCCCGAGGGGCACGGGGCAGCCCCGCTCGAACAGGGCCCGGGCTGCGTGGTGGATGGTGCCGTCCCCACCCCACACGAGCAGGGGCCCTTCCGCCCGCCGGGCCTGGTCGATGGCGGGTTCGAAGTCCCAGGGCGGCCCGAAGGGGAGGACCTCCACGCGGTCCCGCAGGTTTTTCGGGAGTGGCCGCAGCAGGGCGTCCGGATCCTTCGGGGTCGTGCCCGAGGCGGGATTGAAGAGGATCGGAAGTCTCATAAGGCGAGGATACCCGCTCGCCCCCTCAATCCAGGGCGACCACCAGGGCGGTGGGGTCCTCGTAGGCCACCCGGAAGGGGGCTTGCCGGAGCTCGGGGTAGCCGGCCGCCCGGGCGGCGCGGAGGACCAGATACCGCGCGTGGAACTGGGTCTTCATCTGCTCGGCGTCCAGGCGGATCTGGTGCCGCCGCAGGCGCTCGAGGAGCCTCGCCCGGTCCGCGTCGTCGCGCAGGGAATAGGTGGGATCCAGGCCCCAGAGGAACCTCTGCCGGTACCCGTCGTAAAACAGCTCGGGGAAGTCGTCCCAGTAGAGGTTGATGACCGTCTCGCCCGGGGCCAGGTTCCGGGCCATCCAGGCGCAGGCGCCGGTGAAGAAGCGGGGAGGCGACGCCTGGATCTGGTAGACCCGGTAGAACGTCAGGGATCTCGCGTGGAACCCTGCGAGGGCGATCAGGGCCAGCGCGCCCGCCGCCAGGCGGATGGGGCGCCGGGCGGTCCACCAGGCCGACGCCTCCAGGAGGGGCCACAGGTCGCGGACCACCAGCGCCCAGGCCGCGGGTATGAGCAGGGCCGAGTATTCGGCGAACCGGGGGGTGGCGATGGTCAGGCCAAACCAGAAGAGGGCGGCCGCGCCCAGGCCGAGGGTGCCCGGGGCGAGCCGTTTCCGCGTGAGGAGGAGGACCAGGGGCAGCGCGAAGGCCAGCATCAGCAGGAGGGGGTAGATGTCCCAGAAGACCGGCCAAGAGTAGGGATAGAGCTCGTTCCCCAGCTCGAAGCCGGAGGCTGCCGACCCCTGCAGGCCCAGGCGGAAGACTTGGATGTAGGTGAGGAAGGTCTCCAGCGTGAGGGGCGTGTAGGGATGGATCGCCAGCCCCAGCACGGAGCCGGCGCCCGCCGCCAGGGGCAGCCGGAGGTCCGGCCGTTCGCGGCCGAGCCACGCCCCCAGCACGAAGGGGATCGCCGTCATGAGCAGCACGAAGGGGACGGTGTAGGCCCAGGCATAGACGAAGCCCAGGACGAGGAGGGCCTTCCAGCGCTTCCGCAGCAGGAAGTGCAGGCCCAGGACCAGCAGCAGCATGCTGAGCACGTGGGAGCGGATCATGCCCAGGCGGGCGATGAAGAGGCCGCCCGTGGCCAGCGTCAGGGCCGCGAAGAAGGCGGGGAAGCGGACGCGGTGGGCCCGGAGCACCGCATAGAGCGCGGCCAGGACCGCCACGGAGAGCAGCACGCCGAAGATCCGCGCCCCCAGGATCGGGTCGCCGCCGATCCGCGCGAAGGGGGCCATGGCCAGGTGGTAGAGGAACTCCTTGTCGCAGAAGTGCTCCCGCCAGGTGCTCAGCTGGGTCCACGGGAAGGCCCGCGACAGGCCCTGGGTGGGCATCAGCGCCGCGAAGCGGGCGTGGAAGTAGCCGTCCCGCTCGAAGAGACCCCGCTGGAGCCAGGCGGTGCCCCCGAACAGGAGCAGGGCATAGAGGAGGAGGCCTCCCGGGGCAGCCCAGGCCCTCAGCCGGGACGCCCATCCTTCACGCGGGTGGAGCAGGGTCATCGGTGGCCCTCCGGATCCGCCGGACCGGCTTCCACCGGCGGGATGGCCAGGTAGGCCATGCGCTTCAGCTCCTTGCGGCCCCGGGTGACCGTGTCGAGGATGAGGCCGCAGGTGAAGCCCAGGGCCGAGATGACCATCATCCCGGTGGTGAGGATCGCCGTGGGGAACCGAGGCACGAGGCCTGTGCGGAAGTAGGTCACGAAGATCGGGACCGACAGGCCGATGGCGGCCAGGGCCAGGAGGGTCGAGAGCACGGAGAAGAACTGGAGCGGCTTCTCGTTCCGGTAGAGCGAGGCGATGAGGCGGAGAATCCGGAATCCGTCGGCGTAGGTCCGCAGCTTGCTCGCCGAGCCTTCGGGGCGGGCCCCGTAGGGCGTGGCCAGCTCGGCTACGGGCATGGACAGTTCCAGCGCGTGGACCGTGAGTTCCGTCTCGGTCTCGAAGCCCCTCGACAGAGCGGGGAAGCTCTTCACGAAGCGCCGCGAGAAGGCCCGGTAGCCCGAGAGGATGTCCGTGAAGCGCTGGCCGAACAGCAGGCGCACGGCGGAGGTCAGCAGGTGGTTCCCGAACCGGTGGCCCCGGCGGTAGGCCTCGGTCCCCGTCTCGACCCGGCAGCCCACCACCATGTCGAGCTGGCGGCGCAGGAGGAGGTCCACCAGGGCGGGGGCGCTGGCGGCGCCGTAGGTGGCGTCGCCGTCCACCATCACGTACACGTCCGCGTCGATGTCCGCGAACATGCGGCGCACCACGTGGCCCTTGCCCTGGGCAGTCTCGAAGCCCACCAGGGCGCCCGCCGCCCGGGCCGCCTCCACCGTGCGATCCGTCGAGTTGTTGTCGTAGACGTGGATGGCCGCGCCGGGCAGGACGGCGCGGAAATCCGCCACCACGCGGGCGATGGCGGTCTCTTCATTGAAACAGGGGATGAGGACTGCCACCCGGACAGGTGCTTGGGCGGGGAGGTTCATGCGTGCCTTCCGTGCAGGGCCCGTCGAGGCTCCGTGGGCCCATTCTGGACCAGGAGATAGGTTGGGGCCAGCGCTCGGGTCAGGCCTTGAACCGGAGAGGTGGCGCTTCCAGCCGGAGGTCCGCTCCGGTCACAGGATGCTTCAGGCCCAGCCGCCAGGCGTGGAGCCAGAGGCGGTCCGAGGGCGCGCCGCCGTAGAGGGCGTCACCCAGGATGGGGCGGCCCAGGTGGGCCAGGTGGACGCGGATCTGGTGGGTGCGGCCCGTGTGGATGCGGGCCACGATGTAATGCCCCGGGACGAGGCCTGCCATCTCCTCGGCGGTGGCAGGGCGGAAGTCCGTGCGCGCTGATTTCGGATCCATGAGGTCGCCCTCGCAGCCGAAGCGGCCGGGATCAGCGCCCCGCAGGCGGCCAATGGGGGCCTCCACCGTGCAGGCTTCCAGGGGTTCGGAGACCCGTGCCAGGTAGAGCTTCTCCAGGTTCCGGTCCGCGAAGGCGGCGGCGAGGCCCGGGTTCGCCTTGGCGTCCTTCGCCAGCACCAGCAGGCCCGAAGTGCCCTGGTCCAGGCGGTGGTGCAGGAACAGCTTCAGGTCCGGACGCTGGGTCTTCAGCAGGGCGAGCAGGTCGTGGCGGTCCGTGGCCCAGGTGCCCTGGGTGGCGAGGCCCGCCGGCTTGTCCACGGCCAGGAGCCATGCGTCCTCGAACACGATGGGGATGGCCGTCGTCGGCACCGGCGGCAGGTCGGGATCGTAGGCCACGCGGATCTCAAGCCCCGGCTTCACCAGCTTGCCCGCCACCTTCACGCGCTTGCGGTCCACCTGCACGCCGCCCAGCTTCAGAGCTTCGCGGGCCGCCCGGCGGGACAGCTCCGTCCGTTTCGCGATGAGCTGGTCCAGGCGCAGCTCCGCATCCTCAAGGTCCACGATGAAGGTCCATTTCCGAAGCGTCATGGCTCCAGCGTAGCGGGTGTGACGAACTCACCCCTTCGGCGGGCAGTCTGATCCGTCAATAAGGGGAACGCTAAGACCCCGAAAAAGCCCTTCGCGCTCTTCGCGTTCCTGTTTTGTCCAAGTGGGTGGAACCGATAAAGGGGCTGCCTCAAAAAGCGAGGCAATTTGGCGCCGCATTTTGGCATGCTGGAGGGTGGAGGCTCCCCCCATGATCCGACTGCTTCGCGCCGGGCTGCTGATGGCCCTGTCGGTGCTGCCTATGGCCGCCGAGATCCCCGTGTCCGGCTTCACGCTGAAACCCGGTTCCACGGCCCAGGTCCAGGGCCTGCGCCTCATTGCTCCGGCGGCCGGGGCGGAAGCCACGCTGGCCTCGGCTCCCGTGACGCTGAAGGTAGGCGAACTGTACCGGCTCAGCGCCACCCTCCGCACGGAAGGCGTGAAGGCCGACGCGCTGGCTCGCTACCCCACGGCCCTGGGCGCCTGCCTCTCCATGGAGAGCTTCCCCTTCACCAACGCTTCCCAGAGCGTGGCCGGCACCTCCGAACGCAAGGTCTCCGTGCTGTTCCTGGCCACGGCCCCGGCGGACCGCGTGCAGCTGCACCTGGGCCGCAACGGGAAGGCCACCGGCGCCGTCACCTTCAGCGCCGTCAAGCTGGAGAAGGTGGAGGACGTCACCCAGTTCATTCCCATGCAGACCGTGCGCTGGGCCGGGAAGGGCTTCCGCTACGAGATGGGCGGCTGGACCTTCCTGCACATCGAGGGCGCACCCTACGCCCGGGGCCGCCAGCACGGCGAGCTCATGGCCGACGAGATCGTGCGCTACATGACGAAGCTGGGCGTGCTGAAGAATGCGGCGGATCCCGCCCGCGGCTGGGCCGACCAGCGGCAGATGGCCGATGCCCTCTTCTTCCGCAAGTACGACGTGGAGTTCCTGGAGGAGATGAAGGGCATCGCGGACGGCGCGGCGAAGGCGGGTGCGGCGTTCAAGGGGCGCCCCGTGGACCTGCTGGACATCGTGACCCTGAACAGCGCCGTGGACATGAGCTCCCTCCAGGAGGGCCTGGCCCGCGCTGCGAACCCCCTCACCGGACGCACCTTCATGACCGGCGAGGACGAGATGGCCAAGGGCGGCGAGGGCGACCACTGCTCCTCCTTCGTGGCCACCAAGGGCGCCACCAGGAGCGGCCGCTTCATCTTCACCCAGATGTTCATGTGGAACGGCTACACGGGCACCGAGTGGAACGTGATGCTGGATGTCGTCCCTGAGAAGGGCCACCGCTTTGTGATGCAGACCTTCGCCGGCGGCATCCACAGCGGCACGGACTGGTACCTCAACGCCGCGGGGCTCGTGATGGGCGAGACCACCGTGGGACAGACACCCTTCAACCCCGACGGCACGCCCCAGAGCAATCGCATCCGCAAGGCCGCCCAGTATGCCGGCGGCATCGACGAGGCCGCGGAGATCCTCTTCAAGCAGAACAATGGCCTCTACACCAACGACTGGACCATGGCGGACGCCAAGACCGACGAAGGCGCCTGCTTCCTGCTGGGCACCGCGAAGACCCGCCTGTGGCGGACGGGGACGAAGGGGAAGGCCGCGGACACGCCCGGCAACCACCGGGATTTCATCTGGGCCAACAACAACAACCGGGACCTGGACGTGCGTGGCGAGTACGTGGCCAACCCCGAGAACGCCCCCGCAGACCTGGCCTTCAACACCTGGAACCGCGACATTGCCTTCCAGGAGGCCTTCAGGACCTATGGCAAGGGTGGCTTCGACATCGACGCCTCCACGCGCCTCATGGCCAGCAGCCCCATCAACCGCCCCCACGCCTGCGACGCCAAGCTGACCACCTCGGAAATGGCCGAGAAGCTCGTCTTCATCGCCCACCAGGGCAAGACCACCCAGCGGGAGAAGATGGTGGGGGGCCGGTGGATCGCCGATCTGCCCGGCGCCACGCCGCACCTCACCTATGGCTACACGGCCTTCAGTCCCATCTGGGTGACGGCCAAGCTCCAGGCTGCCCGGGCGGCCAGGAGTCAGGAGAAGCCTGCGAAGGTCGCGCCAGCACCTGAGGTGGGCGGCGTGAAGGAGGCCTTCGTCTTCGATGCGAAGGGGCTTTGGACAGGTACCGCCCGCCCGGCCTCGGACGCGGACAACTGGTTCATCAGCGGGTCCGCGGCCTACTGGCAGCAGCTGAAGCATCAGCCCTCCAGCCCCGCCAAGGGCTTCGAGGTGCAGTCCGCGGCCCTGGCGGATCTTGCCACCCGCCACCTTTGGCTGGGCGCCACGGAAGGGGCCAAGGCCCCGCTGGCGACGGTCACGGAGTACGACCGCTATGGGGCCTATCAGATCCCCCGCATCCGGGGCGTCTTCGCCTTGCATCAGCTCCGGCTGCACCTGGGCAACGCGGCCTTCGCCAAGGCCATGCAGTCGGTCCACGGCCGCTTCGCCGGCAAGGCGGTCACCACCGCCGAGCTCCTGAAGGCCCTCTCGGAGGGCGCCGGAAAGGATGTGGCGCCGATCCTGAAGCCCTGGCTGGAGCGGGCGGACCTGCCCGCGCCCAAGGTCCGGGCCCACGTCGAGAAGGCGGGTGGCGCCTACGAGGTGAGGGTCGAGGTGGAACAGCCCGGCTTCGCCTACCCCTTCGTGGCCTTCGCCAGTGTGGAGACGGACACGGGGGCGAAGCTGGAGCGGCTGGAGGTGAACGGCGCGAAAGCGGCCTTCACGCTCCGCAGCGAGTCGAAGCCCACGAGGCTCGTCCTCAATGCGGGAAACGACCTTCCCATGCCCCGCGCCAATGTCTGGGTGCCGGGGAATCTCCTGGACGATTGGAGCCGCGCGCTGCTGGTCTTCGGCACCGCCCGCGAAGTCGAGGCCCAGCGCACGCTGGCGCTGAACTACCGCGAGACACTGGCGGACAACATGACCGAGGTGCTGCTGCCCCTGAAGCCTGATGCCGAAGTAGGCGATGGCGACCTGGCCGCCAGCGACCTGGTGCTCTTCGGCGGTCCCGCCGACAACGGCGTGGTGGCCCGCCTCCAGGCCGAGGGCAAGCTGCCCTTCGAAGCCGGCCCTGGCTGGTTCACGTGGCAGGGGCGCACCTACGGCCGCCCCGACGACGGTCTGCTGGCCGCCTTCCCCAACCCCTGGAACCCCAAGCGCATGATGGTCTTCGTGCTGGCCAACAGCCGCGTGCAGCAGTGGGCCATGACGAAGACCGTGCCCCGCGGCCTGCCTGGCTGGGCGATCTACCGCGGCGGCGAGGTGAAGGAGAAGGGCCAGCCCGCCACCGAAGGGATGGTGGTGGACTTCGAACCCTGAGCGTCCCCTGCCGGCTCGGAATCCGCGGGGGCGGATTCCGAGCCGGTCAGATGGAGTACCCCTGGCTGTCCACTTCAATGGCCTGTTGCTTGAAGGCGAGGTCGGCGAGGGTGGTACCGCGGAGAACCGTGCGGGCAGCCTCGGTGCTGCGGGTCCAGAGCTCGCGGACAGCCCGGGCGCCCGGAGTCGCGTCGAGGGGGAGGCTGGCCGGGCCGAGGCGGCCTTCGAGGGCTTCCAGCACCTCCAGGGCCGTGATGTGGCTGGGGTGTCGGGCCAGCTCGCAACCGCCATTGGGGCCCCGCTGCACCTTCACCAGTCCTGAGGCCTTGAGGGGACCCAGGAGCACCCGGAGGAACTTGGGGGGCAGGGCCTGGCGCTGGGCCACGGCCTCCACCTGGACGGGGCCGTGTCCGGCGTGCAGAGCCAGTTCCACCATGAACTGCAGTCCGTAGCGCCCCTTGGCCGATCCCCGCATGGTGACCCCCCCTCCAGCCTGGATAGCTTAATATATAACAAAATAAATTGACAAACTTGACAATCTATTTTTCTTCTTCATACTCCAGGACTCGGCAGCGTCCGAAGCTTGGAGGAAGCCATGGCCCGCCCCACTGAACGCCCCAACCGCGTCGAGCACGCCTATGAGCTGGTGGGCTACACGCCCGTCGTGCGCTTGAACCGCCTTGTGCCCAAGGGCTCGGCCAAGGTCTACGTGAAGCTGGAGAGCGCCAACCCCGGAGGCAGCGTGAAGGACCGCATCGCCCTGAGCATGATCCAGGACGCGGAGGCCCGCGGCGCGCTGAAGCCCGGCATGACGCTGCTGGAGGCCACCAGCGGCAACACCGGCATCGGCCTCGCTTTCGTGGCGGCGGCCAAGGGCTACAAGATCACGCTGGTGATGCCGGACACCATGACGCAGGAGCGTCGATCGCTGCTGAAGGCCTATGGCGCGGAGTTGCTGCTGACGCCCGGTTCGGGCGGCATGAAGGCCGCGGTGGACAAGGCCCAGGAGCTGGCGGATGGCGATCCGTCCTACTTCCTGGTGCGCCAGTTCGAGAACCCCGCCAACCCCGCCGTCCACCGCCGCACCACGGCCCTGGAGATCCTCGAGCAGGTGCCGGAGCTGGACGCCTTTGTGGCGGGCGTGGGCACCGGCGGCACCGTCACCGGCGTGGGCGAGGTGCTGGCCGAGAAGAAGCCCGGCACCCTCGTGGTGGCCGTGGAGCCCGAGACGTCGCCCCTGCTGAGCGAAGGGAAGGCCGGTCCGCACAAGCTCCAGGGCCTGGGGCCGAACTTCGTGCCGGGCATTCTCAACAAGAAGGCCTTCCAGCGCGTCCGTCCCGTCGGCTACGACGACGCCATCACCATCGCCCGCCGCCTGGCCCGCGAAGAGGGCCTGCTCACGGGCATCAGCACGGGCGCCATCGTCTTCGCGGCCCTGGAAGTGGCCAAGGAGCTGGGCGAAGGCAAGACCGTGGTGGCCGTGCTCTGCGATACCGGCGAGCGCTACCTGACGCATCCGCTCTTCGCCGAGATCGATGGGCCGGCGATCTGAGGGAGCCCCGATGAGCCAGAAGGCCTTCCGTCCGGGGCCGAGCTGCCCCATCGCCCCGGATCTGACCGATGAATCGGCCGGGCGGATTGCCGCCTTCCTGTCGCTGGGCCTCCTCGGGGTGTCCGCCTGGCAGGGCTGGGGCTGGGCGGTCCTGGGCCTGGCCGCGGATTTCCTCCTCCGCGCCGCGGGCCGCCCGGCCTTCAGCCCGGTGGCCCGCGCGGCAGGTTTCCTCCGCCGCCGGACGGGTCTTCCCGAGCGGAGAATCAACGCGGGCCCCAAGCGCTTCGCGGCCTCGGTGGGATTCCTGTTCTCTCTCGGCATCGGCCTGGCATTCGTGACCGGCCTCCGGTCCCCCGGCCTCGCCTTGGCGTTCATCCTGGGAACCTGTGCGGGCCTTGAGGCCTTCTTCGGGTTCTGCCTGGCCTGCCGGATCCATCCCTGGCTGCCCTGGGTGCGGAGCGCCTCGACCCAACTGCTTGCCACCGGAGCCGATGAACCGGCGCGCTAAGAGCGCCTATCCTTGAGGGTCCGTCGGGAGATGCCCATGAGGATCGCCACCCTGTCCCTTGCCGCGCTGCTGTTTCCCATCCACGGGGTGTCCGGTGAACCGGCGAAGGCCGCGTCCTTCGAACGTGCGGTGGTCCAGGAGATGAGCGACGCGCGCGTGCGGCCGAAGGCCTACGCGAAGTACCTCCGGGAGCTGCGGCCGTATTTCGACGGCACCCTCTGGAGCCGCCCAGGCCGCGTGCCCCTGCGCACGGAGGAGGGCGTGGCGGCCCTGGACGAGGCCATCGCCTTCCTCGAGTCCGCGCGGCCGGTGGGTCCCCTGCGCTTCAATGAGGGGCTGGCGCGGGCGGCCCGCCTGCACGCCCAGGACATCGGGCCGAAGGGCAGCATCGAGCACACCGGTTCGGATGGCAGCCGCCTCAGAGACCGCCTGAACCGGCTGGGGCGGTGGCAGGGGCTCATCGCGGAGAACATCAGCGCCGGCGAGGACGAGGCCCGGCAGGTGGTGATCCAGCTGCTGATCGACGATGGGGTGGCCAGCCGCGGCCACCGGAAGAACCTCTTCAATCCGGATCTCCACCAGGCCGGCGCCGGCTCCGCGCCCCACAGGGACTATCGCACCGTGACGGTGATCGACTACGCCGACGGGTTCGTGGAGAGCCGGTAGGGGCCGTGGCATGGGGCAGGCTGGAACCCTCCTTTCGCGGGCCGGACGGTGGCGGGCGCTGGTTGTGGCCGGGCTCCTGGGGACCTGCCTGAAGGCGGGGCCGCCCTTCTTCACGGATGATCCGGAGCCGGTGGAGCACCACCACATGGAGCTCTACCTGAGCTGGATGGGACTCCGGGCGCCCGGTGGCGCGTCGGGCAGCCTGCCTCTGGTGGAGTTCAACGCCGGCATCCTGCCGGAAACGCAGTTCCACCTCGTGGCGCCCCTCGCCTACGCCAAGCCCGCGGGTGAGCCCGTGACGCGGGGCTACGGCGATACGGAGGTCGGGCTCAAGATCCGCCTTCTGCGCGAAACCGAGGTCCTTCCGCAGGTGGGCGTCTTCCCGCTGGTGGAGGTTCCGACGGGGGCCGCGGAACGGGGCCTCGGCGCAGGGCACACCCAGGTGTACCTCCCGCTGTGGCTCCAGAAGAGCTGGGGCCCCTGGACCAGCTACGGCGGGTACGGCTGGTGGCGGAATCCAGGGGAAGGCCAGCGCAACTGGCACTACCTCGGGTGGCTCCTCCAGCGGGATCTGTCGGCGCGGATCACCCTGGGCGGAGAACTGTTCCAGCGCTCGGCGGCCACGCAGGATGGGGTGGCCTCCTCCGGATTCAACATCGGGGCCATCCTCAACCTGTCGGAGCGGGACCACGTCCTGATCAGCGCGGGCCGGAACCTGTCGGGCGACCGGGAGACCCACCTCTACCTCGGCTACCAGGCGACCCTCAGCCTGGAGGCGGGGAGGCCGCGCCTCAGCCGGGGTGGCGCGGCTCAGCCCTGAACGGTTTTCTGCTAGCCTTGGAACCATCCCTCGGGTGAATGATGGCTTTCCTAGCGCGGATTGGCGCGCCAGTGCGCGGCTTCCTGGAGTTCCTGGGCGACCAGGCACACCTGGTGTGGCGGACCCTGCGTTCCGGGCTGGCGCTCCGATCCGGCCAGCTGGCGGTGGTGGGCGGGCAGACGAAGCTCCAGATCCGCTTCACGGGCCTCGACGCCGGGGCGCTCGTGGTGGGCACGGCCCTGCTGCTGGGCGCGGTGACGCTCATCCAGGCGTTCAGCCAGCTCTCCGGCCTGGGCGCGGAGAACTACATCGGCACCCTCATGGTGCTCATCATCCTGAGGGAGCTGGGCCCGCTGCTGACCGCTGTGCTGGTCATCGGCCGGAGCGCCACGGCCATCGCGGCGGAGCTGGGAACCATGCAGCTCAACGGAGAGGTCGATGCGCTCGCGGCCCACGGGGTGGACCCCTACCGCTACCTGCTCCTGCCCCGCTGGGCGGGCGTGCTCGTGGCCGTCTTCGCACTGGTGGTGTGCTTCGATGCGGCGGCCCTGGGCGGTGGCTTCCTGGTGGCGCGCTTGAAATACGGCATCACCTGGGGCTTCTTCATGGGCTCAGTGCGACAGGCGCTGTCGAATCTGGATTTCACGGCCACCCTGCTGAAGGTCTTCTTCTTCTCGGGCGCCATCACCTTCCACGCATGCCACTTCGGCCTCCGCGTCCAGCGCAGCCAGACCGAGGTCCCCCAAGCCGTCACGAGGACGGTGGTCTCCGCCCTGGTGGCGGTGTTCGTCATCGACGGCCTTCTGGCCGCATGCTTCTACTTCTGATGCTCCAGGTCCGCGGCCTCGCCTACGATCTCCCCGATGGCCGGCCTCTGGTGGAGGGGATGGATCTGGACCTTCCGCGGGGTCGGAACCTCCTGCTGGCGGGCGCCGTGGGCACGGGAAGGGGCCACCTGCTGAAGGTGCTCGCCGGCACGGAGCGTCCCAGGGCCGGCGAGGTGAAGATCGCGGGCATCCCCGTCTGGCCGGGAGAGGGCGCCCTCGGGCTGGCGGGAAGGGTGCGCATGGGGTTCGCCTTCCCTGCCGGCGGGCTCCTGTCCAACCTCAGCCTGGTGGACAACGTGGCCCTCCCGCTGAGGTTCCTGGGGCTCCCCAGGGCGGAGGTCGCCCGCAGGGTTGGGGAGGCCCTGGCGCGACTCGGGCTGGAGTCCGTGGCGGACCTCCGCCCCCATGCGGTGAGCGCGGCGGCACGGAAGCATGCCAACCTGGCCCGGGTGCTGGCCCTGGACCCGGAGCTGATCCTCCTGGACGGGCCCCTGGAGGGACTGGACGCCACCGACCGCGACCTGGCCCTCGGCCTCATCTCGGGCTGGGCGCTGGATTCCGGCCGCACCCTCCTCCTGGCCATGGAGGGGAGGGACCTGCCTCCGGGGCCGGAGTTCCAGACGCTGGACCTCCACGCGCCCCACTCGCCTTCGGAGCCGTCATGAACTTCGAGAAGCAGGACGCCCGCCTGGGCCTCTTCGTCCTCCTGGCGCTGGGTTTCTTCGGGGGTCTCCTGGCCTACAAGAACGCCGCGGTCGTGACCGAGAAGACCTATCCGCTGGTGGTGCGCCTGGACCAGATGGAGGGGGTGGCGCCCGGCACGGATGTCCAGCTGAAGGGCTATCGCGTGGGATCCGTGGAACGGGTGGACATGCGGCGCGAGGGCACGGACTACCATTTCCTGGCCACCCTGGCCGTGCGTTCGGACATCCAGCTGTGGCGCGGCACCCGGGCCGTGGTGGCCCCCAAGGGTGTGGGCAGCGTGATGCTGGACCTGCGGCTGCCGCCATCTGACACCCGCACGGTGCCCCTGGCCGCGGGCGACCAGCTCCCGGGCGAGGAGGGGGTCTCCCTGGGGGGCGTACTGGAGCGGGCGGACCGTCTCCTGGCCAACCTGAACGCCTCCCTGGACGCGGTGCGCGATCGCATCCAGACGAAGGGTCTGGGCGACCTGCTGGAGCATCCTTCCGTGGCCCGGGCCCTGCGATCGATGGACGCCACCCTGCGCGAGTTCCAGGCCCTGGCCCGGGAGGGTCGTGGACTGGCCGCCCATGCGGACCGAAGCATGGGAGAGGCCGACAAGGCCCTGGTCGACCTGGAGAAGAGCCTGGCGGTGACCCGGACCCTCCTCGAAACGCGCGCGCCGGACTTGGATCGGATCCTCGTGAGCCTGGCGTCGGTGCTGCAACAGTCGGATACGCTGCTGGCCCGGTTCCGGGCCGAGGACCAGCCGGAGCTGGAGGCCAGCCTCAAGGCGCTGCGGCGTTCCCTGGATTCCGCGGAGGAATTGCTGCAACTGTTGAAGCAGAAGCCCAGCCGGGCCGTCTGGGGCACCCCCAGCGACGCGGAACGGACCCGGGCCCGGCAGGCGGTGGAAGCCGCCAAGGCAGCGCCGGCGCCGAAGTAGCTGTGCCTTCGACAGATGGACCAGCGGGTCCCTGGTTCGAATTTTGCGATCTTGTTTCAGGCTCAACTGGGCCCATCCTGGGGGCTCTTTCCAGGGGGCCCCGTGGCTTGCGGGACCCTTGTGGGTGTCCTACACGCGCTTCCCCTCGGAGGCCCGACCCCCGTCCGGGCAGCGCCCGATCCACGAGGAGGATCCATGGGCAGCATCGCAACCATCCACAACGGCGTGAATGTGGATGCCCTCAACACCACGGTCTCGATGGTGAAGGCCAATCCCGCCCTCGCCAAATTCACCTTCCGGTCCAAGGCCAAATGGATCAACGGGGCGCACTCCCAGAGCACCTTCGATTCGCTCTACGGAGCCGGAATGGAGCACAAGCGGACCACACCGATGTTCCTGGAGGCCGATGAGCCGGAGGCCCTGCTGGGCTCGGACCTGGCGCCCAATGCCGGGGAAGCGGCCCTGCACGCCCTCAGCTCCTGCCTGAGCGTGACCTACGCCTACACGGCCGCGGCCATGGGCCTGGACATCAGCAGCCTCAGCTTCGACATGGAGACGGACTCCGACCTCCGGGGCTTCCTGGAGCTCGACAAGAACATCCGGCCCGGGCTGTCCCAGATCCGCGTGAAGGTGAACCTCGCCTGCAGCGGCACCCCGGCGCAGATCCAGGAGCTCCACGACTGCGTCATGCGGACGTCGCCCCTCTACGACACCTTCAAGAACCCTGTGGACATCAAGCTCAGCCACTGAGCGGAGCTCAGGAGGATCTCCGCCCGCAGGGGAGGCCCGGCGGGCGGGGATCAGATCTTGTCGAACGCTTCCTTGCCGGCCATCACCTTCCAGGGCAGCAGCTCGTAGTTGGCGAGGCCAGCCTTGTGGAAGGGATCGCCATCGCGCAGGGTGTCCAGGTCGGCGAGGGGGTTCTCGTCCTGCACCCGCACCAGCCAGGCGCCGCCGAACCGGGGATCCAGGGGGCCCGAGGCCAGGAGGATGCCCTGCTTCTTCAGGGTGTCGAGGTAGGCCCGGTGGGCTTCCGTGACGGCTTCCACCTCGGCGAGGGGGCGGCGGTAGCGAACGAGGATGAGGGCGTACATCGGAAGCTTCCTCCCAAGAATCCTCAGTCTCGCACGATGCGGGTGCCCACGGTGGCGGGGTCCTCGGTGGCCAGGGCCTCGGCGGTGGTGATGAGCACCTCGTGGCCGCCGCCTTCCAGATAGGCCAGGGCGCTCTCGATCTTGGGGCCCATGCTGCCAGGCGGGAACTGGCCCTCGGCCAGGTGCTTCCGGGCCTCGCTGGCGGTGAGGCGGTCCACCCAGCGCTGGGAGGGCTTGCCGAAGTCCAGGGCCACCTTGGCCACGCCCGTGAGGATGATGAAGAGGTCCGCGTCCAGCTGGGCGGCCAGGAGCGCACTGAGGCGATCCTTGTCGATGACGGCCTCGACGCCCACCAGGAAACCGCTGGCGTCGCGGATCACGGGAATGCCGCCGCCGCCGCCGGCGATCACCGAGCTGCCGGACTGGAGCAGGGTCTTGATGGCGTCCAGCTGGACGATCTCGATGGGCTTGGGCGAGGGCACCACCTTGCGCCAGCCGCGGCCCGAGTCCTCCTTCATCTTCCAGCGCTTGGAGCGCATCAGCTCCAGGGCGCGGAACTCGGGGTAGAAGGGGCCCACGGGCTTGGTCGGGTCCTGGAAACCCTTGTCCTCTTTGTCCACCACGACTTCCGTGAGGACGGAGGTCACGGGCGCATCCAGGCCCGTGAAGCGCAGGCGGTTGATGAGCATGCGCTCGAGCATGTAGCCCATGGAGCCCTGGGTCATGGCCCCGCAGATGTCCAGGCTGTAGGGCGGGATCTGGCCGGATCCGGCCTCCTGCTGGATGAGCAGGTTGCCCACCTGGGGCCCGTTGCCGTGCACCACGCAGAGCGCGTAGCCCTCCGCCACCACCCGCGCCAGCATCTCCGCCGTCTCCCGGGCGTTCTCCAGCTGCTCCTCCTGGAGCCCGCGCTCCTTCTCTTTGAGAAGGGCATTCCCCCCGATGGCCAATAGCGCGATCCGGCGAGGATTCACCGCGCACCCCCAGCGTGGCCGAGCGTCTCGTGCATTCGCGAAGCGGATGCCGAGAGAAGGGCATTGCCACCAATGGCCAGGAGGGCGATTTTTCGGGTCATGCAGGTCCCCGGGAAACGAGGATTCTACAGGGCCCGGGGGGCGGGCCAAAGGACGGGCGTCACAGTGCAGGGCACTTCACGGAATTTCCTTGCCGGGATGCCCGTGATGTTTGCACCATGTCAAAAGTTACCCATGCGCCCCTCGATCCTCAGGCCCACCCTCCTTCCGTGGCTGCTCATGCCTGCCGCGATGGCGTTCGCCCAGGCACCGGGCGCCCCCGGCCTCGAAGGCGGCCTGCTGGCCGAGGGGCATCGCCGCTGGCTCGGTTCGGAGGGCTGTCCGCGCGATCGGATTAGGGCGGCGGCCTGCTACCGGGCGGCGGCCGAGGCCGGCGATGCCGAGGCCATGGCCCATCTCGGACGCATGCACTTCCGGGGTGAAGGCATCCCCAGGGATTCTGCTGAGGCCCTGAAATGGCTGAAGGCCAGCGCGGCCAAAGGCAATGCCCGGGGTCTCTACCACCTGGCGGAACTCCATCAGAACGGCTTCGGCGTGCCGGTGGATCATGTCCAGTACGCCAGGCTGCTCCGGCAGGCGGCGGAGAAGGGATCTCCGGATGCCATGGCGGAGCTGGGGCAGTGCTTCGATGGCGGGACCGGCGTCGACTGGGACCCCTCGGCCGCCAAGGCCTGGTTCAGCCGGGCCGCGAGCCAGCCCCAGCCGCGCTTCTACCCCATGACGCTCGCCTGGATGCATGAGCGGGGCCTGGGGTTCCCCAAGGACGCCGCAGCGGCGCTCCGGTTCGCCAAGCAAGCCGCCGAGGCGGGCTACGCCGATGGGCCGCGGCTCATGGGGCGGTTCCTCCTCGACGGCATCGGCGTGCCCAGGGACCCGACGGGAGCCCTCTCCTGGCTCACGCAGGCCCAGGGACTCGAGGATCCCTCGGCCCTGGTCATGCTGGCCGGGATGCTCATCCGGGGCCAGGGTGTTCCCAAGGACCCTGAACGCGCCGTCCTGCTCTGCAGGCAGGCCGCACGGATGGGCTCTCCCCAGGCCATGGGATGGCTGGGGGAGTGCTACGAATACGGCATCGGGGTGGCGGCGGACTACTCGGAAGCCGTCTCCTGGTACGCGAAGGCCGCCGGGCTTGAATACGTCGGGGCGTTCCCCCAGCTCGCCTGGCTCTACCACAAGGGCCAGGGCGTCGGCCAGGATGACCGGCGGGCCCTCACCTGGCTGAGGCAAGGGGCCAAGCAGGGGTCCGCGCGGTCGATCTACCTCCTGGGGTGGTTCGCGGAGCATGGGTGGGGCGGGCCCGAGGACCTCCAGGCGGCCATCGGCCACTATCAGCGGGCTGGGGAGCGGGGCTGGGTGCAGGCCTGGGTGCAGCTGGGTTTCTGCTACAAGTCCGAGGGGTGGGCGGACAGGGATCTCGGCAAGTCGCTGGACTATTTCCGCAAGGCGGCGGACTTGGGCAATGTGACCGCCCTGCATCAGGTCGGCTGGGCCCATCAGAACGGCGAGGGTGTGCCGGTGAACCTCACCGAGGCCATGAGGTGCTACCAGGCGGCCGCAGACCTGGGGAACGGGGCGTCCATGAATCAGCTCGGCTGGTTTTACGCCCAGGGCCTGGTCGTGCCCAGGGCTCCGGAGATGGCCCTCGGATGGTATCTCAAGGCCGGTGCCAAGGGCAGTGCCACCAGCTGGTGGAATGCGGGCCTGATCTACGAGTCGGGCGAAGGCACGGTTCCAAAGGACCTGGAAAAGGCCCGGCACGCCTTCGCTGAGGCCGCCGGAGGCGGGAACGCGGCCGCCATGGGAAAGCTCGGAAACTACCTGGAGCAGGGACTGGGCGGCGCAAGGGACATCGACCAGGCGCTCTCCTGGTACCGGAAGGGTATGGAGGCTGGCGATGCGGAGGCCCGGGCGGCCTACCAGCGCCTCACCCTGCCTCCGCTGCCCGAGCCCGACGAGGATTCCTGACCCAGCCGAACTCCTCGGGCCGGGGGAGCGGGGGGCTTTAGAGGCTCCGGGTCATCAGGTTGTGCACCAGCAACCGGTCCCGGTCCACCTGCTCGCCCACGCGGAAGGTGGCCTCGCCGACATCCTGGAAGCCCGCCTTGGCGTAGAACCGGATGGCGCGGGGGTTCTTCTCCCAGACCTGCAACCAGACGCCGTCGTGGCCAGCGGATGTGGCGTGGTCCAGCGCCGCCGTCATCAGCGCCTGGGCGGCCCCACGGCCATGCAAGGAGGCCTCCACGTAGAACCGCGCCACTTCAAGCGGATTGACGAAGCGGAAACCCGGATGCGCGAGGTCCGGGGCGTGGGCCTTCAGGAGGGTGTAGCCCGTGAGGACGCCATCGAACTCGATCACCAGCGCCCGACAGGCGGGGTCGGCCAGTTCCGCGGCCTGCTGCCGGGGACCGAAGGTCTCCGCCAGGTGGAGCTCCAGATTCGAGGCCGGGATGAGCCCGGTGTAGGTGGCGCGCCACAGGCGCTCACCCAGGGCCGCCAGGGCAAGGGCTTCGGAAGGAAGGGCGATGCGGATCAGCATTCCAGCAGCTTATCAAGGGGCCGAAAACCCGCTACAATGCTCGTTTTGGTGGGCCTCCATGCACATCCAGGAACTGATCCTCCGCCTGCAGCGGTTCTGGGCCGACCGGGGCTGCCTCATCGGCCAGCCCTACGATCTGGAAAAGGGGGCGGGCACCATGAACCCGCTCACCTTCTTCGGGGCCCTGGGATCCAAGCCCTGGAACGTGGCCTACGTGGAGCCTTCCCGCCGGCCCGCGGACGGCCGCTACGGGGAGAACCCCTTCCGCGTCTACAAGCACCTGCAGTTCCAGGTGATCCTCAAACCCAGCCCCGCCAAGGTGCAGGATCTCTACATCGAGAGCCTGGAGGCTCTGGGCATCGACCTCTCCAAGCACGACCTCCGCTTCGAGGAGGACAACTGGGAGTCGCCGTCCCTGGGAGCCTGGGGCGTGGGCTGGCAGGTGGTGCTGGACGGCATGGAGATCAGCCAGTTCACCTACTTCCAGCAGGTGGGCGGCCTGGACTGCCGGCCGGTGAGCGCCGAGCTGACCTACGGCATCGAGCGCATCTGCATGTTCCTGGGCGGCTACGACAACATCTTCGATCTGATCCACGGCGAGGTGACCACCGACGACGGCGTGTTCCCCATCACCTATGGCCAGATGCGCCAGCGGGAGGAATTCGAGCTCAGCGCCTACAGCTTCGAGCACGCCGACCTGGACCTGCATCGCACCCTCTTCGAATCGTTCGAGAAGGAAGGCTGGCGGCTGCTCAAGGACCACGGCCACTTCCTCAGCGCCTATGAGCAGGCCTTGAAGATGAGCCACACCTTCAACGTGCTGGACGCCCGCGGCGCCGTGAGCACCACCGAGCGGCCGGGCATCATCAAGCGCGTGCGCGACCTGGCGTGTGCCTGCGCTCGGGCGTACCTCGAGTTCGAGAACGGGAAAACGCCAACCGCAGGGAACGCGGAGATCGCGGAGAAAAGCACGGTGGCCGGGAAGGGAGGTGCCAAGTGAGCGGCGCGAAGACCTTCCTGCTCGAGCTGCACTGCGAGGAGATTCCGGCGCGGTTCCTGAAGCCGCTGACCGATGAGTTCGCCATGGCTTTCTCGGCCTGGGCCGCGGGGCAGGGCCTCGTGACCTCCGGCCTCGAGATCTTCTTCTCCCCACGCAAGCTGGCATGGCGAGGGGCGGGCCTGCCCGCATCCCAGCCCGATCAGACCGACACCCAGGTCGGCCCGCCCCAGCGCATGTGCGTGGGGGAGGACGGCCAGCCCACGATCCAGGGGCTGAAGTTCGCGGAGAAGTGGGGCGTGGAGTTCGGTGCCGTGCGCTTCGAGCAGCCCGCCGGCAAGAAAGAGCCCTGCGCGGTGGTGACGATCACGAAGCAGGGACGACCCACGGCGGACCTGCTGGCAGAGGCGCTGCCGGGGCTCATCGCCGGATTGCACGTGCCCAAGGCCATGCGCTGGGGGAACTCCGAATTCGAGTTCGTGCGGCCCATCCGCAACATCCTTTGCCTCCTGGGGGACCAGGTGGTGCCCATCACCGTGGATGGCGTGGCGGCCACGTCCACCACCTGGGGTCATCGGCTCTACCACCGCCAGCATCCCGAGCCGGTGAAGATCGCATCGCCTGAGGTCTACGAGGCGGCCCTGGAGGCGGCCGGCGTCGTGGCTGGGCTCGAAGGCCGCCGGACGCGCATCGCCCAGCAGCTGGACCAGCTGGCCGCCGAAGCGGGCGGCCGCGTGGTGGCGGACGCGGAGCTGCTGGACACCCTGGCGGAGATCGTGGAGTTCCCCAAGATCGTGCGCGGCGAGTTCCCGGCGGACTTCCTGGAGCTGCCCAAGGAGGTGCTGGTCACCAGCCTGCGCGAGCACCAGAAGAGCTTCTGCATCGAGGGTCCGGACGGGGCCCTGCTGCCCTTCTTCCTCACCGCCGCCAACCGCACGGACGATCCGGCGGGCTTCGTGAAGGCCGGCAACGAGTGGGTGCTGAAGGCGCGCCTCTACGATGCCCGGTTCTTCTTCGCGGAGGACCGGAAGCATCCTCTGTCCGACCGGCTTGAGAAGCTCAAGGCGCTCACGTTCCAGCGCGAGCTGGGCAGCTACCACGACAAGACAGGCCGCGTGGTGGCCCTCACCAAGGCGCTGGCCAGGCGTCTCTCCACGGATGACGAGCACATCGACCGCGCCCTCGAGGCCGCCCGCATGGCCAAGTGCGACCTCCGCACGCTGATGGTGGGCGAGTTCCCCGAGCTGCAGGGCGTCATGGGCGGCGAATACCTCAAGCATGAGGGCGCCCACGAGGAGGTGTGGAAGGCCGTCAAGGAGCACTACCGGCCCGTCGGCGCCGAGGACGCCATCCCCGGCACGCCCATGGGCTGCCTGCTGTCCCTCTGCGACAAGCTGGACACGGTGGCCGGCTGCTTCGCCGTGGGCCTCATTCCCAGCGGCTCCAAGGATCCTCTCGCCCTGCGCCGCGCTGGCCAGGGCCTCGTCCGCATCCTCTGGGAGCAGGGCTGGCCTCTGACCCTGGCGGACCTGGTGGAGGCGGCCCTCAAGGTCGTGGCTCCGAAGGCCACCAAGCCCGAGGCCGACACCCGCGAGGCCCTGCTGACCTTCTTCAAAGACCGCGTGGCCTACCAGCTGGAACTGGCGAAGTACGTGGGTTCCGTCCGTCGGTCGACGATGGCGGTCGGATGGATGGATCTGGTGGATCTGAAGCTGCGCTGCGAGAATTTGTCCCTCTTCAGCGAGGATCCCCGTTTTGCCATTCTTGGGCAGAGTGCCAAACGGATCGGCAACATCCTGAAGGACGAGGCTCCCCTGAATGACTTCAAGGCCGCGCTCCTTGTGGAGCCTGCGGAGATCGACCTGATTCAACACCTGCATCGTGTGGAAACCCAGCACGACATAATTGTCACGCTGAACAACCTCGCTGAGTTGGCGGATCCCCTCGAAGCCTTCTTCAACGCCGTCATGGTGAAGTGCGAGGACCCCGCCCTCCGCGCCACCCGCCTGAGCCTCCTCCACCGCCTCCGCCAGGCCTTCCTACGTGTGGCGGACTTCAGCCTCTGGCAATAGGGCCGGATCGGTCGAATTCACACCTCACCTGGATGGGAGACGGGATGCCCACACGCTGGAATAGGCCCTGGCGAGTCCTCGCGCTCCTGCTGTTACTGACCTGGTCCGAGGGGCCGTCGTTCGCGGGGGCACCCCGGCCCGGGTCGTGGATTGAGGTCCGCTCACCGCACTTCGTGGCCTACAGCGATGCCGGCGAAGCCGAGGCGCGGCGCACCCTTGAGGGGTTCGAGGGCATCCGGAGCGTATTCACGGCGATCCTTCCCGGGCTGCAGACAGATCTCCACAAGCCCGTGGTCGTCGTCGTGGCCGAGAACGAGGCCTCCATGGCCCGGTTCCTTCCTGACGCGTTCTCAGGTAAGGATCCCAAGCGACCTGGTGGCATGTACATGCGGGGTCGCGATCGGGACCTGGCCATCGTGCGGTTGGACCAGGGGCACCAGGAAGACCAGCCCTTCGCCGTGGTGTTCCACGAGTACACCCACGCCATCGTGCACAACAACCTGACGGCGCTGCCGACCTGGCTGGACGAGGGAATCGCGGATTTCTACGGATCCACCGAGATCCGCTCCAAGCGCGTCTACCTGGGCCGCATTCCCTTTCACCACATGGCCACCCTTCGGCGGGGCCGCATGCCGCTGAAGGCCGTCCTGCTGGTCAACCATGATTCCCCGGAGTACCGGGAGGGGAGCAAGGCGAACCAGTTCTACGCTCAGAGCTGGGCCATGGTGCATTACCTCTTCATGGACGAGGAGGCTCGGAAGGCGGGCACGCTCGCCGCCTACCTCCGTGCGCTCTCCAGCCAGCCGGATCCTCTGGCGGCGGCCCAGGCAGGTTTAGGCGACCTGGCCGCCTTCGAGGGGCGGATCGCCCAGTATGTGGGCCGCCCCGCGCTCTCCTACATGAACCTGCCCTTGCAGATCGCCCTGTCGGACAAGGACTTCCACGCCCGGCCCGTGGGCGAGGCCGAGGCCCTGGTGATCCGGGCGGAGGTCCTGGCTCAATCAGGGAAGGAGGCGGAGGCGGGGCACCTGCTCAACCAGGCCAAAGCTCTGGATGCCCGATCGCCCCAGGTCCAGGCCGGCCTGGGCCTGGCTGCCTTCCGCCGCGGGGACTGGTCCGGGGCCGAGCAGGCCCTGAAGACTGCCCGGGAGTCCGGATCCAAGGATTTCCGGGTGCCCTTGTGCTTGGCGGAGCTCGCCCTGATGGGAACCCAGCAGCCGGGCGCTTCGCCGGAAGCGATCCTCGGCTGGCTGGAGGAGGCGAGACAGCTCGAGCCTGACTTTCCCAGCATCCACATGGCCCTCTGTCGGTTCTACGCGAGGGATCCCAAGGAGACCGAGAAGGCCGTCGAATCTGGGAAGACCGCCATCAAGCTGGCACCCTCGGACCTCGCGATGCGGCTGAACTTCGGCAGCGTGCTTCTGTCCCTCGGCCAGGAGGAGGGGGCGAGGGAGATCGGCAACCAGGCCGCCCGGATGGCCGGCGAGGCCTGGGAGAAGCAGGCCGTAGCCTCGTATCAGGCACAGCTGGCCCGTGTCGTGGAGCAGAGGGAATCCATGGCCAAGGTGTTCGTTCCGCCTCCTCCGCCCGTGCCCGAGCCGGGCCGCGTCCCCGCACAGGCCCCGGCAGGTGCCAAGCCCCTGAAGTTCTGGCTGCCGGACTCCCTGGCCGATCTGCACCGGGAGGTGCAGCTCGCGGTGATGCAGGGCCGCCTGGACGAGGCGATCCAGATGGTCAAGACCGCCCTCCCCAAGGCCAAGGGACCCTACGAAAAACCTTCCCTCAAGGCCCTGCTGGACCATCTCAAGGCCAGGAAAGCCGGATACTGACCCTTCCCCCGAAGACCTGTAGGCAGGGGAGCCGGATCCCGCTGACGAGGGGAATGGGGCACACTGGAGGAAGCATCCGGACTGGCTGGCGGCCATCCTGGATCCTTCCGCAGGGGCCCCATGCACCACGAGCGCATTGCGATCATCGACTACGGCAGCCAGTACACGAGGCTCATCACGCGGCGGCTGCGCGAGCTGGGGGCCTTCGGCCTGGTGTACAACTCCGGCGCGACGGCCCAGGAGATCGCGGGGACGGACCTGAAGGGCGTGATCCTGTCGGGCGGGCCGAATTCCGTGCTGGAGCCGGGGGCGCCGGACCTGGACCCGGCCATCCTGGACCTCGGCGTGCCCATCCTCGGCATCTGTTACGGCCAGCAGCTCCTGGCCCGGAACTTGGGCGGGCAGCTGCACCGCTCCGCGAGCAGGGAGTACGGCAAGGCGGAGATCCAGGCCGCGCCTGAGGGCTCGATGCTGTTCGAAGGGCTGCCGCACGCCCAGCAGGTGTGGATGAGCCACGGCGACCATGTGGAAGTCGCCCCGGCGGGCTTCACGGTCACGGCGAAGACGCCCAGTGTGCCCGTGGCGGCCATGGAAGATCCGAAGCGCGGGATCTACTGCCTCCAGTTCCACCCGGAGGTCACCCACAGCACCCAGGGCACGCCCCTGCTGCTGAACTTCCTCAAGCGCTGCGGCATGGCCCTGGATTGGAACGCCGGCAACTTCATCGAGGAGAAGGTCAAGGTCATCCGCGAGCAGGTGGGGCAGGGCACGGTGGTGCTGGGCCTCAGCGGCGGCGTGGACTCCAGCGTGGCGGCCCTGCTGCTGCACAAGGCCATCGGGAAGCAGCTCACCTGCGTCTTCGTGGACCACGGCCTCATGCGCAAGGACGAGATGAAGCAGGTACAGGCCTACTTCGCCCCCTTCGAGCTCAACGTGATCTGGGTGGACGCCTCGGACGAGTTCCTGGGAGCCCTGGCGGGCGTGACCGACCCTGAGCAGAAGCGGAAGATCATCGGCGGCAAGTTCATCGAGGTCTTCGAGCGCGAGGCGGGCAAGGTGAAGGCCGACTTCCTGGGTCAGGGCACCACCTACCCGGATGTCATCGAGTCGAGCGGCATCGGCGGCGCCATCCTCGTGAAGTCCCATCACAACGTGGGAGGCCTGCCGGAGCGCATGAAGCTCAAGCTGGTGGAGCCCCTCCGCGAGCTGTTCAAGGACGAGGTGCGCGCCACGGGCCTGGCCCTGGGCCTGCCCGAGGAGATGAACCAGCGGCATCCCTTCCCCGGACCGGGGCTGGCTGTCCGCCTGCCGGGCGCCATCACCCGGGAGCGCGCCACCATCCTCCAGAACGCCGACGCCATCTTCCTCCAGGAACTGCGCGAGAGCGGCTGGTACGGCCGCACCAGCCAGGCCTTTGCCGTGCTGCTGCCCGTGCAGACCGTGGGCATCATGGGCGATGAGCGCACCTTCGAGTGGATGTGCGCGCTGCGCGCCGTCACCAGCGAGGACTTCATGACCGCCGACTGGGCGAGGCTCCCCCACGAGCTGCTGGACCGCATCGCCCAGCGCATCGTCCGCGAGGTCAAGGGCATCAACCGCGTGGTCTTCGACATCACCTCCAAACCCCCCGCCACGATCGAGTACGAATAGTGGCGAAGCGACAGGAACCCATCCGCAAGTCGGTGAAGGAGATCCTGGAGGACCTGCTGGCGGGGCACCGCGAGGCGGCCTTCAGTGGGCCGGAATCCGCGCTCAAGTACCTGCGTCGTACCCTGGAGGGGCAGGCCAGCCTGCCGAACGCCGTGAAATGCGTGGCCCACGACCTGACCGCCGAGGCCCTGGCGCAGTTGGGCCAGTGGGAGGCCTGCGCCGGATCCGTGACTGCGGTGATCGGCCACCTGCCGGATCTGGAAGTGGCCTTCCCGCATGAGTACCGGCGGATGCTGGAGAGCCTCACCTGCTTCGAGCGGGGCATCCAGGCCCACAGCGAGCTTGGGGACTTCCACGGAGCCCTGGCCCTTTGCGAGCGGGCCATCGGCTTGGATCTGGGCGCCCACTTCCGGGCCAAGCGGGACTCCCTGGAGTGGGCCCGGTAGCGGAGGGGCAAAGGCGCGGCCTCGGACCCGCCCTGCACCTGCCCCGCACCGAGGCTTCATGGTTTTTTCCTCCTGTGCCATCATCGATCCCGATAGCCATCCGACAGGCTTGCCGTTAAACCCCAGTCCCGGGAAGGTCCATGGGCGAAGACATCCAAGTGGTGCCCCAGCAGGTCAGCATCCTGATCGTGGATGACCTGCCCATCATTCGCCTGTCGCTCGAGCGGATCCTGGCGAAGGCGGGGTACCGGTGCCGGACGGCCGGCGATGTGCCCGCCGCCCTCAAGGCCCTGGAGGAGGAACCCTCCGACCTGGTGCTCAGCGACATCCAGATGCCTGGGGCCTCGGGGCTTGATCTGGTGAAGGCGCTCCAGCCCCGCATCCCGGACATCTCCGTGGTGATGGTGAGCTCCACCGAGGCGGCCGAGACGGCCATCGAATGCCTCCAGGAGGGCGCCTTCGGTTATGTGCTGAAGCCCTTCCAGCCCAGGGAGATCCTGGTCCAGGTGAATGCCGCGCTGAGGCGGCGGATGCTGGAGATCGCCTTCCGGGACCGGGAGGCCCAGCTCGCCCAGAAGGTCCGCGAGCAGACCGAGCAGATCCGGGCTTCCCGGGAGGAAGTGGCGCTCCGTCTCATCTCCGCCAGCGAGCACCGGGACCACGAGACCGGCACCCACGTCCGGCGGATCGGCCTCTATGCCGCGGAGATGGGCCGGCTGCTGGGCTGGGACGAGGAGGCCATCGAGACCATCCGGGCCGCCGCGCCCATGCACGACATCGGGAAAGTGGGGGTGCCGGACGCCATCCTCCAGAAGCCGGGAGCCCTCACGGTGGAGGAATGGGTGACCATGAAGCGGCATACCTCCATGGGAGCCACCATCCTGAAGGGTTCGAAGGTGCCCTTCATCCAGATGGGGGCCCGCATCGCCTTCGGCCATCACGAAAAGTGGGACGGCACTGGCTATCCGAGGGGCCTGAAGGGGGAGGCCATCCCCATCGAGGCCCGCATCACCACCCTGGTCGATGTCTTCGATGCGGCCAGCAGCCGGCGCCACTACAAGGATGCCTGGCCCGAAGACCAGGTGGTGGCCCTGCTCCAGAGAGGACGGGGCGTCCATTTCGACCCCCATCTGGTGGATCTCTTCCTGGCCCACGTCGACCGGTTCGCCGCGATCCTCGCCGCGAACCCCGATGAGGAGCGCGACGAGGATCCGGGGATCTGAGCTCTAGGCTTTCTGTGGCGGGGCCCCCTGCGGGGGCTGTCCCTTGGAGATCGTGAACTCGCCCAGCATCATGGGCACGGCGGCCTTCAGCATGAGGGTGAAGACCAGGAAGCCGGTGGCGAAGATGCCCGCGGCCACGGCGATCTCCGTGAAGGAGGGGCGGTAGACGTAGATGTCCCCCAGCACGTCCGGCGTGAGGCCCGGGATGATGAGGCCCATGCCCTTCTCGATGTAGACGCTGGCGTAGATCAAAACGCAGCCGATGTTGAGCGTCACCCAGTTGGTACGGGTGCGGGGCACCAGGAAGAGGATGAAGGCCGCCAGGCCGCAGAGGATCGAGGCCCAGGCGTAGGGCACCAGCGTGGTGTGGCCCTTGAGGCCGAACAGCAGGTACTGGAAGTACACCATGTGCTCGGTGCCGGAGTAGAGCTCCTTGAAGGCCTCGGCCGCGGTGAGGAAGAGGTTGAAGCCCATGGTGTAGGCCATCAGCTCGGCCACCTTGAAGATGGCCTCGTCCTTGATGCTGAGCTTGGTGGTCTTCCTGAGGATCTGCAGGAGGATGAGCAGGATCGCCGGGCCCGAGCAGAAGGCCGAGGCCAGGAAGCGCGGCGCCAGAATGGCGGAGTTCCAGAAGGGGCGGGCGGCCAGGCCGTTATAGAGGTAGGCCGTGACCGTGTGGATGCTCACGGCCATGGGGATGGACAGCAGCACCAGCGGCAGCACCAGCTTCTTCACGTAGTGGCGCTCGGTGTAGGCGCAGAAGAGCAGGTAGGTGACCACGAACCAGTTCAGCAGCAGGTAGAGGTTCAGCACGATCACGTCCCAGGCCAGCATGGACTGGGGCCAGTTCAGGCGGCCCACCAGCGGGATGATGTGCCAGAAGCGATCGGGCCGGCCGATGTCCACCATCACGAAGCCCAGGCACATGATGAGGGCGCTGATGGCCAGCATCTCGCCCAGGATGGTGATCTCCTTGATGGGCTCCCAGTCGTAGATGTAGGCCGGGATGACCAGCATGATGGCCGCCGCCGCCACGCCCACCAGGAAGGTGAAGTTGCCGATGTAGAAGCCCCAGGAGACCTGGTCCCGCATCTTGGTGACGATGAGGCCGCTGTTGAGCTGGCCCAGGTAGGCCGCCGCGCCGATGGCGATGAGGAGCACGAGGAACCCCACCCAGGCGTAGTAGAGGCGGTCGCCCTTCAGGATGATCCGCAGGGTGTCGGTGATGAACTGCCGGAAGTTCTTCAGCGTGATCATGGCCCTACACCCCGTAGAAGTAGAAGAAGTTGGGTTGGGTGTTCAGGTCTTCCTTGAACTTGAAGACGCGCTTGTTCTCGAGGACGTAGCGGATCTCGCTGTCCTTGTCGAGGAGATTGCCGAACTTGCGGGAGCCCGTGGGGCAGATCTCCACGCAGGCCGGATACTGGCCGTTGCGGGTGCGCTGGACGCAGAAGGTGCACTTCTCCACCACGCCCTTGGGCCGGGGCCGATTGCCGAGGTAGTGGGTGTTGGGGTTCACCTGGTCCGCGGGCAGGTTGGGCTCGCCCCAGTTGAAGTGGCGGGCGCCGTAGGGGCAGGCGGCCATGCAGTAGCGGCAGCCGATGCACCAGTTGTAGTCCACCACCACGATGCCGTCCTTCTCGCGCCAGGTGGCGCCCACGGGGCAGACCTTGGTGCAGGGCGGCTTCTTGCACTGCTGGCACTGGACCGGCATGTAGAAGTGGCCCTCCTGGGGCACCTCCTCCGGGTTGTAGTACTGGTCCGCGTGCTGGAGGTTGACGCCCTCCTCCTTGTCCATCTGGAGGACGCGGATCCACTGCACTTCGGGATCCCGGGACTGGTTGTTCTCCTTCACGCAGGCGTGGACGCAGCGCCGGCAGCCGATGCAGCGGCTGAGGTCCAGGGCATAGCCGAAGATCACGCCGGGGATGGCCGGGGTGTTGGCGACCTTCACGTCCTTCCCGTACTTGGCCTTGTATTCCTTCTCCAGCCGGGCGATGACATCCAGCACCTCCTGCTTGGAGAGCTCACGGAAGTTGTGCTGGAGGAACTCCTCCTTGCTCAGCGTGCCGCAGCCTGTGAGAGCGGCGGCCATGGCGGCCGTGGCCGCGCCGAGGAACTCACGCCGGGTGCCGCAGCCGGAATCGCCGCAGCTCTCGGGAGGGGTGACGGGCTTCGGGTCCGTCATCGGGCACCCCCTTTCCGGGCCTGGATCTCTTCGGGATGGGCGGGCGGCGCCAGGGGCTTCAGCGGCTTGAACCGGGGGGAATGCGGGTTGTGGCAGTGGACGCAGAGGAGGTACTGCTTCTCGCCGTTCCAGTGGCCGGTGCGCTTCCCGTGGACGCCCACTCGCCAATCCCGCAGCTTGTCCCCGTGGCACTGGCCGCAGAGCAGGTAGGAGGCGGTGAAGGGCACCTTCTCGCCGCTGGCCAGGTGGAGGTTGTCGCGGCTGTTGGCGTCGTGGCAGTCCAGGCACCAGCGGCTCGCCGGCCCGTGGTTCAGGACGATGTCCGTGTGCATGTCGGTCAGCTCGCGGCGCTTGAGGTTCGGCTTCATGCTCTTGCCGTCGTGGCAGGAGGTGCAGGGGAAGATGCCCTCGCTGAAGGGGGGCTTGGGCACCTCGATGCCCTCCGGCGCTCCCGGGTTCTCCACCCGGGTTCCGGCGGGCGGCTTGGCGGTGGGCGGCTCCGCGAAGGCCGCTGAGCCCAGGAGCATCAGCAGACCCGCCACCAGCATGGACAGGGTCGGAAAGCGCATAGGGATGTCCTTTCGTGGAACGGCGCCGCAGGACGGCGGATGGATGGGGGTGGGACCGGCGGATCGGGCGGGGCGCTTCATGGGGCGTCCTCCTCTTCGTCCGCGTCCCGGACCGCCGGGTTCTTCAACAGGCGTGGGGCGAGGATGAGCGTCGCCCCGAAGCCCATGAAGGCCAGGAAGAGGGTGAGGGGCCGTCCCACGGCCATGTCCTCGAACAGGAACTTGAGCGTGGTGACGGCGAGGAACGGGTAGACCATCCACCGCAGCTCCAGCACGGGCACGCGCCGCCCCAGCCAGGCCAGGGCGATGGCGAGGGCCGACAGCACCAGGGTCCGGGCCAGGGCCAGACCTCCGGGATCCGGGGTCCTGCCGCCGCAGCAGATCCAGATCGCCACGGCGCCAAGGCCCGCCGCGGCCAGGGCACCCATGACCAGGATGGCGGGGCGCATCAGGACGGTGACGGGATCCGGCGGCCGGCGCGCCAGGAAGACCGCCAGGGAGGCGAACAGCGCGGCCAGGCTGGCCAACCCCGCAAAGGAAGGGGCGGCGGTGGGGCTGGCGGGATCCATGAACACGTGCAGGGCCCAGGAGCCGAGCCCGGAGGCCAGGGCGGCGGCCGTGAGGTAGATGCCGCTCTGGTACACCAGCACCTTCCGGCGCAGGCGCAACGCGGCCAGCATGGCCACCAGGCCGAGAATCCCTGCGAGGGTGGCGAACAGGGGCAAGGGCAGGACGAAGGGCCCGCCCAGCAGGAGGAAGATCAGGGCCAGGAAGGTGAAGAAGTTGAAGTTCGCCCGGGTCTCCTCCCGGTCGTCCACGAAGGGGAGGGCGGCGGCGTAGCAGCCCACCCCGGCCAGGGAGACGCCCGCGCCCAGCAGCGCCGTGCCCGAGCCCGAGGCCTGGGAGACGCGGACGGCGCCCCCGAAGCCCACGAGGAGGACCAGTGCCGTCTGGATGAACTCGAAGGCGTTCACCACCCGGCGGCGCTGGAGCATCCGCACCGCGAAGCTGCCGATGTAGATGGCCACCAGGGCCAGAGCCAGGAACAGGGCCCGGCCCAGGGACAGCCCCTGATAGATGCCCTGCGCGCCACCGGGCCAGGTGGCGAGGAGCGTGAGGATCAGTACGCCGGCATCGGCCGCCAGGGCCGTGGGCCAACGCAGGCCATGCCATCGCCGCCCGTAGGTGAGCCACAGGGCCCCGGCGCCCAGGGCGAGGAAGACCGCGGTGAAGGGTTCGATGGACCGGCGGGCCATCATCACGATGAAGCCGGAGCCCAGGGCGGCCAGCGTGGCCGTCCAGAGGATGGCGTGGAGGTCCCTGTGCCAGGCCACGGCGGCGTGCAGCGCCGCGACGGCGACCAGGATGAGGGCCGCCAGTCCCGGGGTCAGGATGCCGAAGTGGGTCGAGGATTCCACGATCAGCGGGTAGGCGATGAGGATGGAGGCCAGGGTGCGGAAGGCGGCGTCCAGAGGACGCCGGGCCCGGCGCCCCAGCACGGCCCAGGTGGCGGCGTAGGCGAGTCCCAGGGCCACGCCCACGCCGTGGGGCAGGGTGCCGGCGTCCACCAGGGTCCGGATGAGGTAGGCCCCGCCGAGGATGAGGCAGACCCGTCCGATGAGGCCGAGGACACGGGTGGGACTTGGGAGGGCGGGTTCCGGAAGGAGCGCATCCACGGCGGGGGCGGTTCCGGGAGATGGCGCCGTGGACACCGCCGTGGGTGTCGACGTGGTCCGAACCGCCGCCTCCAGGGCCCCCACCCGGGCCTCCAGACCTCGGACCACGTCCGCCAGCGCCGCAAGGCGGGATTCCATTCCGGCCGGCGGGGCTTCGCCCGGCGGGGCCTTCAGGGGTGGAACCTGGGCAGTGGACATGGACCTTCCTCCGGGGAGGTGGGACCGAGATCTTTGGTTGGATGAGTTGGACCCATCCTCACCCCGAGTCAGGGGACGTCAAGCCTTGGGAATCCATTCCAAGCGGTTCATAAAGAAAACAATGAATCGTGTTATCACATGCGCGAATCGGCCTGGCGGCTCCAATGCCGGAGATGCTGAGAAAAAACAGATCGCCGCAAGTGTCGGGACTTTCCATGCCACTGGGAGATCATGTGTCCGCCATCACAGGGGAGGCGCACCTCCGTTAACCTCGGAAGTGGAGGTTTCATGACCGCGGTCCGATCCGCTTTCCTCTTGCTCTGGCTGACCGTCGCCGCGGTCGGTCTCGCAGCCCAGGACACCACGGTGGTCCTGGTGCGGCACGCGGAACGCCAGTCTCTCTGGGATGGAGACTCTCCCCTGGCCGAGGCCGGCCTGCGCCGGGCCCAGGCACTGGCGCCCGTGCTGGCGGGTTTCCACCCGGCGGCGCTCTACACGTCGGAGCTGAGGCGCACGCAGCAGACCCTCGCCCCCACCGCGGCCCGGCTGGGCCTGGCGCCCCTCGTTCGGCCGAAGGACGGCAGCGGAGCCCTGGCGGCGGAGATCCTCCGCGACCATCGGGGCCAGACGGTGATCGTCTGCTGGCACCACGACCTCATGAAGAAACTCGTCCGCTCCCTGGGTGTGAAGGGGCCCGTGCCCTACTGGCCGCTGGGAACCTACGACTGGATCTGGATCGTCACCGTCTCCGCCGGGGGCGAGGCCCGGCTGGTGGAGAAGATGCAGGAGCTAGCGCCAGCTCTCGCCGCGGCGTCCTGAGGCGGCCAGCACCTCTTCGGCGGCCCGCACACCATGGTCCTGGGCCTCCTCGAAGAGGGCCAGGCCGCTGAGCTCCGTGTGGGCGAAGTGGACCGCTCCGAAGGGCCGGGCGAGCGCCCGGAAGGCGGGGTCCCACAGGAGGCCGGGTTCGGGCCGTACCATGGCGTGGCCCCAGCGCATCACGTCCAGCCGCGCCACCAGGCCCTCGAGGTCCGGGTGGGCCGGACGGAGGTCCTCCATCACCATGCGGGCGCAGGCGGGCCAGTCCAGGGCGCGGAGCCTCGCCCGTTCCGCATCGCAGTCGGCGCCCGCGAAGGGCCTGTACCAGGTGAGCACCGTGGGCCCGTAGTCCTTCAGGCTCTGATGCGTGGCGGCCACGTAGCCCAGGGCCTCGCTGTCGCGGAGCACGTTGTCCCAAGCCAGGGGGAAGGTGGGTTCCTTGGGGCGCGCACGCAGGGTGAGGTTGGCCACCATCCACGGCGCGTTCCGGATGCGGGCCGCGGCCGGGCGCGCCTCTGCCAGGCCCGCGACCACATGGCGGGCCACATGCTGCGGTCCCGCGAAGATCACGCGCTTCGCCTTCCAGCCCACCCGCCGCTGGTTCAGGTGATCCCAGGCGGCGACCAGGACGCCGTCCTTCTCCCCGCGGATGGCCACGGCCATCACGCCGCAACGGAGCCGGTCGCCGAGGGGCCGGCGCAGGTGGTCCACGAGGAAGCCGTTGCCTTCGGGCCAGGTGAGCAGGGGCCGGGAGTCCTCGCCGGGTCCCTGCTTCCGGGCCGCGAAGTAGAAGAGGCCCGCCCAGGCGCTGGTGGTGTCCAGCCGGGAGCCATAGTCGTCGCGGCAGGCGTAGTCCAGCAACCAGCGCAGGCGCGGTGAGGAGAAACCGCGGGCGTCGAGCCAGGCGGCGAAGGAGAGGCCGTCCAGGGCCATCGCCTCCGGCGCGTCCGAGCAGCGGGAACGCGGGATGCTGAAGGCCGGACGCCCCTTCGCGTCGCGGAACGCCGCCCAGCGATCGACCTCGTGGAAGAAGGCGTGGTACTGGCGCTCATCCTCGGCGCTGGCTCCGGCTCGCAGGTAGAGCCCTTCCCACCACTGGCCGTAGGCGAAGATCCGCTCCTCGGGAGACCGCACCGTGGCCTCCTCCGCGAAGCGCGGGTCGCCTTTGGCGTCGAAGCCCTCCAGGACGCCGCACTCGTCCAGCAGGCGCAACACCGCGTGGTTCCCGCGATCCGGCACAGGCAGGTAGTGGGCGGCCCAGGGGAAGGCGCTCACGTGGTTGCGCCCCGAGCGGGAGGTCCCGCCCGGTTCCCGCTCCAGTTCCAGCAGGTGGAAGTCGTCCATGCCGGCGCCCGCCAGGCGCCAGGCGGCGCTGAGGCCGGCCACGCCGCCGCCCACCACCACCACGGAAACCGGCTCGAAGCGCTCCGGATCCGGGAATGCCCCGCCGCGAAGCCAGTGGCCCAGGGCCAGATCCGGCCCCACCAGCTCGCCCTGGAACGGGAACTCGGGTTTCCGCCGGCAGGCCAGGGCTGCCGCAGACAGCGCACTTGTGGCGAGGAAGTCGCGGCGCTTCACGGCTGGGGCCTCACGACCACCGCCGCCACTCCCGGGCGTAGAGGTGGACCAGCACCTGGTTGTCGAGGCGGTTCACCTCGGTCGGCACGCGGTCCATGTCCCTGGGGAAGGCGAACATGGCCGCCGTGGTCTCGTCGGACAGGTGGCGCAGGCCCGGCAGCACGTGCGTGGGGATGGCGAAATCGCGCCTGGAGGCCAGGGCGAAGCCCCAGACGCCGAAGGAGGGCACGGCCAGGTGGTAGGGATGCACCTTCAGGCCCGCGGCCTCCATGGTGGCGGCGATGCACCAGAAGGATTCCCGCGCCATGAGGGGCGAGGTGCTCTGCACGGCGATCATGGCGTCATCGGTGAGGCGACGCTGGAGCAGGCGGTAGAACCGGGAGGTGTAGAGCTTCCCCAGGGCGTAGGTGTTGGGGTCGGGGAAGTCCACCAGGGCCAGGTCGAAGGGTGGTCCCGAGGTCTCCTGGAGCCAGACCATGGCGTCGGCGTTGATCACCTTCACGCGGGGGTCCTCCAGGGAGGCCCCGTTGAGCTGGCGCACCATGGGCTGGAACCGGGCCATGTCGGTCATGGCGGGGTCCAGGTCCACCAGCACGATCTCCTGGACGGAGGGGTGCTTCAGCACCTCGCGCACGGCCAGGCCGTCGCCGCCACCGCAGATGAGCACCCGCTTCGCATCCGGCTTCACGCCGAAGGCGGGATGCACCAGGGCCTCGTGGTAGCGGTACTCGTCGGCGCTGGAGAACTGCAGGTTTCCGTTGAGGAAGAGCTGGAAGCTGCCCCGGCCCCGGGTGAGCACGATGCGCTGGTAGGGGCTGTCCCGGGCGTAGACGATCTCGTCGGCGAAGACCTCCTCCTCCAGCACCAGCGTGAATTTTCCGGCGAACGCCAGGCCCACCGCCAGCAGGGCCATGACCGCCAGGCAGCGCAGGCGGATCAGCCGCGTGGGCCCCAGCTGCGTGGCCAGCAGGTAGGTGCACCAGAGGCCCACGGTGGCGTTCAGCAGGCCAAAGAACAGGCTGGTGCGCACCAGACCAAGCTTGGGCATGAAGAGCAGGGGGAAGAGGATCGAGGCGAACAGCGCGCCCATGTAGTCGAGGGTGAGCACGCCCGCGATGAGATCCTTGAAGCGCACCTGGTTCTTGAGGATGCGCATGAGGATGGGGATCTCCAAGCCCACCAGTGTGCCTACGACCATCACCACGCCGTAGAGCACCACCCGGAAGGCGTGGGTGTGGGCGAAGGCCTGGAAGAGGATGGGCGCGGAGAAGCCGCCCACCAGGGCCACGCCCAGCTCCAGGTCCACGAAGCGCCGCGCCAGCCCCCGCTGGATGAACTTCGAGAGATAGGACCCCAGCCCCATGGCGCTGAGGTACACCCCGATCACCGTGGAGAACTGCATGACCGAGTCGCCCAGCAGGTAGCTCGACAGGGTGCCGGCCACCAGCTCGTAGATCAGCCCGCAGCTGGCGATGAGAAGCACGCTGATGAACAGCAGCGGCGCCTTGAGCGTCGGTGCGGGTGCCTCTGGTCCAGATTCACCCATGGATCGCGGCGGCGATGATGAGGCTGATGCCCAGGATGAGGCTGCCGAGGACGATGCCCAGGGCCACGTTCTGGTCGTCCTCCATCTCCTTGCGGAGGGAGAAGGGCAGGACCTTCACGAGGATGAGCCAGACCACGCCGAGGATGACGAGGCCGAGGACGGAGAAGATGGCGGCGACGAGGAGCTGGTGGAGCAGTTGGTCCGTGATCATCACTTACCCCCGTGGAATCCGTTGTTGTGCAGGAAGGTGCGATAGGCGCCGGGCGTCTGGCGCACGCTGGGCGGCAGGTCGGCGCGGCGGCGGTTCCCGAAGAATTCGCGGCCGAAGAAGCCGTTGGCCACCATGAGGCTGAACCCGCCGCCGAGGAAGAGCAGGTAGAGGATCCGCATCAGTCGTCACTCCCGGAAGCGCCCGCGTTCGGCGCGTACATGCTCTCCTGCCAGCGCCGGCTCTCGAAGGCGACCAGGCGGAACACCATGAACAGGGGCACGAGCAGGATGGCCAGCAGGGCCAGGCCCGGGTAGAGCCAGCGCATGACCCCCTGGCGCAGTCTCACATCGATCAGCCGGACGGGCGGTACCTTCCCGTCCCACTGGGGCGCGAGACGCAGTACGTAGCTTCCCGGCGGCACGGCGCTGAGGAACACCGTGTCGGTGCGGCCGCCTTCGGACCAGGACTCGCCGCCATCCACACCGTGGTACCAGCTCGATTCCACCAGGAAGAGCTCCGCCACGCCCGTGGTCTCGCTCACCAGGGCCCCCTCCACGCCCACCCAGCTGTTGCTCACTGGGGCGTTGAGGGTGACCGCCAGGTTCTGGTGGCCGTCCTTGATCTCGATGGGATCCGAGAAGAACACCGGCTCCTGGGGTTCCGCCGGGGCCACGGGAGCCGCTGGAACCGCCGGGGTCGGCGGCCTGCGCACGGGGATGCCCGGGCGGGCTGCGCCGGGGGCCTCGGTCTGGATGCGGGCCAGGTCGTACAGGTCCAGTTGCCGGTGGAACAGCTCCGTGTTGCGGTGCGTGATGGATTCCGCCATCACGAGCAGCAGCAGCAGGCCCAGGGCACCCACCAGCCAGAGGGCTGATTTCGTGAGGGCGACCTTGTGGGGGTTGGGCTGGAAGGACGCGATGCCGATGGGTTCCGGCGGGGCGCCCGGCAGCTTGAAGGCGGACCAGACCTCCGTCGGCGCGAGGTAGGTGGAGAGGCTCCAGTTCACCTCGCCGCCTCCGCCCTTGTGGGCCTGGCGTTCGCGGGTGAGGCTCTGGGGCGGGGCCACGAACTCGGTCACCTCCACCCGCTCGCCCTGCTCCACCTGCCAGTAGAACTCGCCCCACACGCCTTCGACGATCGCTTCGACATCCTGGAAGCGCCGCCAGTTGCGTCCCTGGGCCGAGAGGTTCTTCTGGCCATCGCGGGCCTGGGGGATCTCGCCGGGCGCCACCGCCACGGCCAGGCTCCAGTGGCCCTCGCTCTGCACCAGCCACTGGAAGCCGTGGCGGCTGTCCAGCAGCAGGTACTCGTTCCAGGGATAGGCCGTGCCCTCGATGGTGCAGCTCCGGCGCAGCTGGCCGATGCAGGTGACCGGCTCGCCGCGCAGGTTGCCCTCGGCACCCAGTGGGATGACCACATCTTGGCGGGGCTGCTGCAGGCTCTTGAGGAAGGCGAGCTTTCCGTTTTCAGCCGATAGCAGGCTGCCACAGCTGGGGCAGCCCACCCGCTGGGTCTGGTCCGGAGCCCGCAGGGCCAGGGCGCCGCCGCACTTGGGGCAGTTGAGGGCCTGCGTGCCCGCCTTGGGCGGCTTCCGCGTGCCGCCCTGGATGCCCAGCTCCGCCAGCGACACCTCGCGGCCCAGGAAGAAGAGGGGCGGCTCTTCGCCGTAGTCCAGGGTGGCGAAAGCGCCGTTGCGACCCGAGAGGTCGGCGTAGCGGTAGGTGGCGCCCGGCTCCACGGCCCAGGGAATCTCGCCTTCGGCGCTGTGGAAGGCGGCCTCGCTCACTTCGTCCACGGTCCAGAGCCCATCGGGCCCCAGATCCGCCAGGCCGCCCGGTTGCAGGTCGGCCGGAGCGGGCAGGGTTCCGTGGGGCGTCTGGGTGAAGGTGAGGTAGAAGCGGCCCTGGGCCTCCGCCAGCCAGCCCCAGCGGCCATCATCGAGAGCCAGGTACCACTCGTCCCACACGCCGCCCAGGGGGTGCTTCAGCTGCACCCGGCCCGCCAGGGTGAACGAGCGCCCCGCATGGCGCCCGGTGGCGCCCAGGCCCAGGGGCGAACCCGTGTCCACCAGGTCGGCCACCTTGCCGATCAGCTCAGGGTTGCGATCGCGCCGGGCCGCCAGGGCCTTGCAGTAGGAACAGACGGCCACCATGGTCCCGGGCCGGAAGCTCAGGGGGGCACCGCAGCTGGGGCAGGAGGCGAGGGGGCTCATGGGGATGGCCGATTATGTCAGAGGATCGGAAGAATCCGGTTGAGGCCTTCCCGGAAGTTCGTTTCCGGAGTGAGCAGGCTCAGCACCAGGTGGCCGTCCCCCGGCAGGTCGAAGAAGGAACCCGGGTGCGTGAGCACCTCTGCCTGCTCGAGCAGGCGCAGGGCACAGGCCTCATCCGCGTCCACGGCAGGGCGGCGCAGCAGGACGGACCAGCCGCCCTCCACGGGCAGCCGGGTGAGGTGGGGGTACCCGGCGAGCGCGGCATCCAGGGTTGCGAGGTTGACAGAGAGCCGCGCGCGCACCTGGGAGCGGACCGCGGGTGCCAGGGCCAGGAGGGCGGGGGCCGCGGCTTGGACCGGGGCGGAGACGGACAGGTATTGGTCCGCCAGGAAGGCCAGAGCCTCCAGGTGCGCCTCGGCACCAGCGCCGCGCACGGCGATCCAGCCCAGCTTGAGCTGCGGGAGGGCCGCCACCTTGCTGAGGCCTGACAGCATGAAGACCGGGCAGGGCGGCGCCGCATCCTCCAGGGCCGTGGGGAGCCGGTCCGCTGGAGCTTCCAGGGCGTAGTCCGCGAAGACCTCATCCACCAGCAGGGCCAGGCCCCGGCGGGCACAGAGGGCCGTGAGACCGTCCCACTCGGCCCTGGACAGGAAGTGTCCCGTGGGATTGTTGGGGTTCACCACCACTACCGCCCGGGTGCGGGGGCCCGCCGCGCCCTCCATGGCGCCCAGGTCGAGGTGCCAGCGGTCATGGAAGTAGGAGGGCACGGGCCGGGCGTGCAGGCCTTCCAGGCGCGCCAGCCACTCGAAGAGCGGGTAGCTGGGGCTGGGCACCAGGATCTCGTCGCCGGGATCGCCCAGCAGCTTGAAGAGCAGGCTGTAGCCCTCGCTGGTGGAGGCTGTGAGCAGCAGGTCCTCCGCCCGCAGGCCGTGATCGTGGTGGGTCGCCACGGCCTCCCGGGCGGCCCGGGAACCCATCGGATCGGGATCGTAGGCCAGCACCGCGGGCGTGGACAGCGCCGAGCGGATCTCCGCCTCGGGATAGGTGAACCCGCAGCGGGTGGGGTTCGACACCGTGAGATCCAGGACCTCCCGGCCCTCCCGCCGCAGGCGGACCAGCATCGCCGACAGGGCGTTGGGCTCGAAACCATGCGGGAGGCGCGAGGAAAGGTGCATGGGGCTAGGTTAATCGAACCGCTGGCTCACCGCGGAGAACGCTGAGAACGCGGAGGAAGGAATGTTTTTCCTCTGCGCTCTCCACGTTCTCTGCGGTTGGCGGTTTGTCTTTCGCGGGATAATCGACCCACCCATCAGGAGGCTCCCATGGCGAAGACCCCCAAGGTCGCGGTGCTGCTGGCCGGTTGCGGCCATTTGGACGGCGCGGAGGTGCGCGAGGCGGTGCTCACGCTGCTGGCCCTGGATCAGCACGGGGCGGCCTTCCAGTGCATCGCGCCCAACGCGGACCAGCACCACGTCATCAACCACGTCACGGGCCAGCCCGTGCCCGGCGCCACCCGCAACATCCTGGAGGAGTCCAGCCGCATCGCCCGGGTGGGCCAGTGCCTGGACTTGGCTCAGGCCAAGGCCACCGACTACGACGCCCTGGTGATGCCTGGCGGGTACGGTGTCGCCAAGAACCACTGCAGCTTTGCCTTCAAGGGCGCCGAAGCCGACGTGCGGCCCGATGTGGCCGCCTTCGTGCGGGCCTTCTTCGACGCGAAGAAACCCGTGGGCGCCATCTGCATCGCCCCGGCCCTGGTGGCCCTGGCGCTCTCCGGCCGGGCTTCCGCCGACCTAACTCTGGGCAATGACGAGGGCTGCGCCGCGGCCGTGAACAAGCTGGGCCAGCACCACAAGGACACGCCCGATTCGCGGGAGATCGTCATCGACGAGGCCTGCAAGCTCGTCACCACACCGGCCTACATGTTCGATGACGCCCGGCTGTCGGATGTCTGGGTCGGCATCGAGCGCTGCGTGGCCGAGGTGCTGAAGCGCTGCTGAAAGGGCCGGAGGCGCCATGACCACCTTCCTGGACGAACTGCTGGACGAGCGGGCCCGAGGGCTCCGGGAGGAGGTCCGGGCCTTCGTCAAGGCCGTACCCCGGGATCTCCTGCTGGACATGGACGCGGAGCGGGTGCGGTATCCCATGGATTTCCTCGTGGATGCCGGACGACGGCGGCTTCTGGGGCTGCGCTTCCCCGAGGCCTACGGGGGCCGCGCGCTGCCCTGGACCGCCGAGCTGGCCGCCCTGGAGGAGGTCGGGGTCCTGGGCACCTCCCTCGGGTGTCTCTACTCGCTGGTGTCCATCGTGGGGGAGGCGCTGGTCCACTTCGGAACGGAGGAACAGCGGCGCCGCTACCTGGCGCCCATGATCGCGGGGCGGCTGGCGCCCGCGGAGGCCCTGACGGAGC
Source organism: Geothrix terrae (assembly GCF_022808775.1). Taxonomy (GTDB): domain Bacteria; phylum Acidobacteriota; class Holophagae; order Holophagales; family Holophagaceae; genus Geothrix; species Geothrix terrae. The sequence goes on along the minus strand of NZ_JAKZLA010000005.1, from coordinate 42,612 downwards.
CCCGGGGCGGGTCGGACTTCTTCGGAGCCGCCACCTGCGCCGTCCGGGATGGGGACGCCTTCCTCCTCGAGGGCCAGAAGCGGTTCGTGGTGGGCGCCGAGGGGGCGGACGTTTTCCTGGTCTACGCCCGCACCTCGGAGGACGGCGACCCCCGGCGGTCCATCACGGCCTTCCTCGTCGACCGGGGCGAGGGCGTGACCGTGGAGCACGTCTATGGCCTGATGGGCACCCGGGGCGGCGGCACCGGCCGCCTCCGGTTCCGGAACTGCCGGGTGCCCGTGTCCCAGGTCCTCGGAGGCGAAGCGGGCATCGGCCAGGGGGCCGCGGTCTTCGACCAGATGATGATCCCCGAGCGCATGACCAGCGCGGGCGGCGCCCTGGGCATGGCCCGCGCCGGCCTCGAGATCGCCGCGCGCTACGCGGCGAAGCGCAAGGCCTTCGGCCAGGAGATCCGGCGCTTCGAGGGCGTCTCCTTCAAGATCGCCGAGTCCCTCACGCAGCTCGAGGCGGCCCGCGCCCTGTGCCGGGAGACGGGCCGCGCCATCGACCACGGCGGCCTCGCCCCGGGGCGCGTCCGCCGCATGGTGTCCGAGTCCAAGAAGTTCGCCACGGACACCGCGTGGACCGTGGTGAACCACGCCATGCAGGTGATGGGCGGCATCGGCTACACCAATGTCTACCCGCTGGAGCGCCTCCTCCGCGACATCCGCCTCATCCTCATCTGGACAGGAACCAACGAGATCATGGACCTCGTCATCCAGCACGAGTTCTGCCGCGAGTTCCTCAAAGCGCCCCGGCCCGGCCGCGACCTGGAGGCCGACGCGGAGAACGCCGACGCCCCCGAGGAGAAGGTCTTCGAGTGATCAACCTCTCCGGAGGCCCTTCTTGCGCCTTCAGCCCTCCGGTTCCCTCCTCGGGTGCACCATCCGGCGCAGGGCGGGCGTCAGGATCCGGCTGGCGGCGAGGATGCGGGCCTCCTCGTCCAGGGCCCTGATCCAGGGGGCGGCGTGTCCGAGGGCTAGGCCGGATTCCGGCAGACCCAGGCTGCGGTCCAAAGCACGCAATACCTGGTCCGCCACGGGGCCGGCCTCGCGCCAGCGCGAGGTGGCCAGGGCATCGGCCTGGGCGGGGCGCAGGGGTGGCTGGATGAGGGCCACCAGGGCCTCCAGGCCCAGCTTGGGGTTCTGCAGGAAAGCGGCGAGTACGCCTCCGTCGGGGGCCCGCCACACCAGGGCCCACAAGGGCCGCGGGGCGTGCAGGGCCAGGCTGCGGCGCTCGCCGGTGGTCATGGCCGCCCACTGCTGCTGGAGCTTTTCGATGGCCTGTTGGCGCGCCTGGGGGTGGGCCGCCGCATCCACCGCCACCGCCGCCAGGGCCCTCCAGGGCAGGCGCACCATGAGCGAGGCGCGCAGGTGGGCCGTCGCCTTCGGGTGTTGGGCGATCCACCGGAGGAGCAGGGGACGCTTCTTCAGCTCAGGAAGGTCCGCCGCCGCCTCCAGCCATCCCCGGGGCGGCTCCGGATGCCGAAGCATCCGCAGGAACCGCGGCCAGGGCAGCTCGGGCGGCAGGGCCCAGGGGGCGGGTGAGGGGCGCGGCATGGAAACAGTCTAGAGAGACTGAAGACTGAAGACCGAGGACTGAAGACAGAGGACTGGAGACCGATTTGCGCCACACTATCTCCATGACTCCCGAGTTCACCATCCTGGGCCGGGGCCGTGCCGGCCGCGCGCTGGCAGCGGCCTGGGGGCCGCGGGCGGGGCTGCTGGATCACGGCGCCCGGCCGGGGGGCCTGGTGCTCCTGGCGGTGCCGGACCGGGCGGTGGCTGAGTTGGCCCAGGCCTTCCCCGGGCGTTGCGTGCACCTGGCGGGAAGCCTGCATCTGCCTGACGTGCCCTGTGCTCATCCGCTCACCAGCTTCGACGGGCAGGCCCGGGACTGGAAGGGCACGCCCCTGGCCATCACGGGCGCGGTGCCGGACGGCCTTCGGAGGGCTTTCGGGGATCTGGGGTTCGCGGCCTTCGACCTGCCCGCGGAGCTGAAGCCCCTCTACCACGCGGCGGCGGTGCTCACCTCGGGCCATGCAGCCTCCCTGTGGCTGGGAGCCGAGGCCCTGCTGCGCGCCCGCGGCGTGGCGCTGCCTGGGCGGGGCCTGCTTCCCCTGGCGGAGGCCACGCTGCGCAACGTGGCCTCCCTCGGGGCCGCGGGGCGCACGGGCCCGTTCGTGCGCGGCGACGAGGGCACCATCGGCCGGGATGCCGAAGCCCTGCCGGAGCCCTGGCGGGAGATCTTCCTGAAACTGGGGCGAAGCCTCGACTGAACTGAATCCGCCCCGGAGCTCCATGTCCCTGTTGATGATCGTCTCGATGCTCTGGGCCCTCTCCTTCGGTCTCACGGCTCAGGTGAGCGGGCTCGGGGCGCCCTTCGTGACGGCCATGCGGACCCTCCTGGCGGCCCTGGTGTTCCTCCCCTTCCTGGATTCCAGGGGCCTCACGCGAAGGCAGGTCCTGGCCTTCGCCGGCATCGGCGCCCTCCAGTTCGGCCTGATGTACCTGCTCTACATCGCATCCTTCCACTGGCTGCGCTCCTCCGAGGTGGCGCTCTTCACCATCTTCACGCCCCTCTTCGTGACCCTGGTGAGCGACCTGCTGGACGGCCGCATGTCGTGGATGTTCCTCCTCACGGCCGCCCTGGCGGTGCTGGGGACTGGCATCTGCGTGTGGTCGGGACTGGGGCGGCGCGGGATCCTCCTGGGCTTCCTGCTCATGCAGGCCGCGAACCTCTGCTTCGCCCTGGGACAGGTGCTCTACCGGCGCCTGGCGCCCGCGTCGGGCAAGCGGGACCGCGACCTCATGGGCCTGCTCTACCTTGGGGCTTCCGTGGTGGCCGTGGCCATGGCCGCGCCTTCCATCCCCTGGGCCCGGATCTCCGCCATGGGCCTGCGCCAATGGGCGGTGCTGGTCTACCTCGGCGCCGTGGCGTCGGGCCTGGGTTTCTTTCTCTTCAACGCCGGGGCCCGGCGGACGGACATCGGTACCCTGGCCATCTTCAACAACATGAAAATCCCCCTGGCCATCCTGGCCTCGGGCCTGGTGTTCCGTGAAGCCGTGGACTGGCCGAGACTGGCTGCCGGTGGCGCGGTGATCGCCTGCGCCCTGGGCTTGAACAGCTTCACTGGAGCAAGGCCATGAACGCCTTCACGCCACCCCTGGCCCTCCGGGCCGAGACTCCCCCCGAATGGGCCGAGGCCGCTCTGGCGGACCCCGAAGCCCTGCTGTCCGACCACGCCCACTGCGAGAAGAAGGCGGCCCTCACCGCTCTGAACCTGGCCCGCCACCTGGGCGACATGGCCCGGGCCGCCGCCTTGCTGGAGCGGCTGGCGGAGGAGGAGCTGGATCACTACCGGCGCGTGCTGGAGGGGCTTCAGGGTTTCGGCTGGACCCTGCGTCCCGACCGGGGGAACCCCTACGCTCAGGCGCTCCATCGGTCGGCCTCCAAGGGGCTGCTGGACCAGCTGCTCATCGCCGCCCTCATCGAGGCCCGCAGTTGCGAGCGACTCTGGCTGCTGGAGCGCGCAGCGGTGGGCCATCTCGCCCTGGGATCCACGGGCTGGCTGGCCTTCCTGCTGGAGCTGGAACGGTGCGAGGCCGGCCACGCCCAGGCCTACCGGAGCCTGGCGGAGGAGCGGTTCGGCCGGGAGGCCACTCAGCAGCGGTTGGACTGGTGGCTGGACCGGGAAGCGGAGGCGATCCGGACCCAGCCCTGGAGATCTGCCGTCCATTAGGGCCTGTTTTCAAAGTTGGGCGTGGCCGCGCAAGGGGCGCCGCCCCTTGCCCTTCGGGACGCTGCCCAGCCGCACCCCTGGCTGCGTTGCCGGCCTCGAACGATGTCCCGCATCGCCCTTCGGCCGCCGCCTTGCCATGAGCGCGGCTGGGCAGCGTCGCGGCGGCGTCCCACTTTGAAAACAGGCCCTAAGGTCTCTTAACCAGAAGTAGGCTCAACCGTGGCAGACTGGACTACCTCCGAGGCAGCCTATGTCCACAGTTCCCGACCACGGTCTCAAAGAGATGGTGCCGGTCTTCGGGCCCGACGCCCTCGGGGCCCAGGCCGGCGTGAGCTTCCACCACGCGCTGGCGCGGCTCAGTGAGGGCGGCGACCTCAAGGCCCGTCTGCTGCTCTCGGCGCTTTCCCATTTCGCCGCCAAGGGCTACGACGGCGTGCAGGTGAAAGAGGTAGCTGAGGAGGCGGGTGTCTCCAAGCCCACCCTCTACTACCACTTCGGCAGCAAGGAGGGCCTCTTCCGGCAGCTCTGCCTCGTGTCCCTCTCGGCCATGGCTGTGCGCATCCAGAGGCTGGTCGAGCCGTTCCTGGCGTCGCCCATCCGGGGGGCCAAAGCCATCGACGAGGCCGCCGTGAAGCTCGCCCAGGCCTATCTGGATCTGCTGCTGGAGAGCCAGGAGTTCACCGGGTTCATCCTTCGCTCCATCGCCGTGCCCTCGCCGGATTCCGGGTTCCGGGACCTCATGCCCCTGGTGGAGAAGGGGCTGGCCCCGCTGGGCCTCTTCATGAACCATGTGTTCGGCACGAGCCTGGAGCAGGCGCGCAAAGAAGTGCTGCTGTTCACGTCCCTGGTGGGCGCCCTCATCGAAGAGAAGCTCCGCGATCCGCAGTACCAGATCACCGGAGATGAAGTGAGGTGGGTGGCCAGGCGCTGGCTGCACGGCGTCCAGGGCTGACATTCGAGGGAAGGGCACCATGGCCAAGCTCGCCCCCATCAGGGCCACCCTCCGTCCGCTGGACCTGCCCCAGCATCTCTTCGAGGTAGAGCTGGTGGTTCCCGCCGAAGCCCTGGCCTCAGGCGCGGTGGCCGCGCTGCCGGCCTGGACGCCCGGTTCTTACCTGGTGCGGGATTACGCCCGGTTCGTGGACCGCGTGCGGATTCTGGAGGGCCGCCGGGAACGGTCCCTGGAGAAGCTCGACAAACAGCGCTGGCGGTTGCCGGCGTCCAAGCGGGATCTCGTCCTCCGCTACCGTGTGTACGGCAACGACCTCACGGTGCGGACCAATCATGTGGACGCCGCCCACGCGCAGATCATCCCCGCCGCCACCTTCCTCTACCTGGAGGATCAGCTGGACCGGCCCGTGGAGGTCCGCTTCGAGGGCTTCCCCGGCGACTGGAAGGTGGCTTCCGCTCTGCCGCAGAAGCAGGGCGCCTGCCTGGCGAAGGATTTCGACACCCTCGTGGATTCGCCCTTCGAGCTGGGCGCTTTCCGGACTCGCAGCTTCAAGACAGGCGGCACGGCCTTCGAGCTGGTGTTCACCGGGTCGCACAATGGCGATGAAGGCCGCATGGCCGAGGCCACGCGGAAGATCGTGGAGGCCGCGGGCGCCATCTTCGGTGGCTTCCCCTTCAAGCGGTATGTCTTCTTCTTCGCCTTCACGCCCAAGCTGCGCGGCGGCCTCGAGCACAGGGACTGCACCAGCCTCATCGCCGACAGCCACGCCTTCGATAAGCCCGAGGGCTATTTCGCCCTCTACCAGCTCGTGGCCCACGAGTTCTTCCACGCCTGGAACGTGAAGCGGCTCCACGATCCAGCCCTGGGACCTTTCGACTACAGCCGGGAGAACCCCACGAAGATGCTCTGGTTCCACGAGGGGCTCACCTCGTACATGGAGCATGTGATCGTGTCGCGGGCCGGCGTGGTGCCCTGGGGCCACACCTCGAAGGAGCTGGCCAAGTGCTGGAGCGAGCAGGTGCAGCGCCCGGGCCGCCTGGAGCAGAGTCTGGAGGAGTCCAGCTGGGATGCCTGGATCCGCTTCTACAAGCAGCATGAGTTCAGCCCCAACAGCTCGGTCAGCTACTACGACAAGGGCGAGATGGTGGCCTGGCTCATGGACGCCGCCCTCCGGGAAGGCAGCCATGGGAAGGCGGGCCTGACGGACCTCTTCGCCCTGCTTTGGACGCGCCATGGCGAGACCGGCCTCACGGACGCGGATGTGCGCCAGGCCTTCCAGAAACTCTCCGGAAAGGACCCGGGGCCCTTCTGGGACGCCTACATCTCTGGCCGTGCGGAGCTGGATCCCGCGCCCCTTCGCCGCGCCTTCGGCCTGGCGATGGAAGCCAGGGCGCCCTGGGAATCCCTCGGCCCCGAAGAGGCCAGGGATCCGGCTGCCCAGCGACGGGCCCGATCCTGGACAGGCCTGGTGCTGGCCTCCAACGGGCCCACCATCCAGAACGTGATTCCCGGCAGCCCAGCCGCCAGGGCAGGCCTCAGCTACGGCATGGAGATCCTGGCGGTGGACGGCTGGCGCACCACGACCGCCGCCGAGGCGCAGCGGTATCTCGCGGACTCGGGGCCCGGCGGAAGGGTCGCGGTCCTGGTGGCGGACCGGGGCCGGGTGCTGGCGGTGGATGTGCCGGTGATCGAGAGCCCGGACCGCTCCCACCGGCTGACAGCGGACCCCCGGGCCGGCACCGCGCAGCGGACCGCGTTCTCCCTGTCCTATGGCCAGGCCTTCCCCTCCGCGCCGGTGAAGCGGAGCGGGCGCCGGTGAGGCTCGCCGCGATCCTCGCCGCCCACGACGAGGCGGATCACATCGGAGCGGTGCTGGAGGGCCTGAAGCCGTTCGGCCTCCATCGCGTGCTGGTGGTGGATGACGGCTCTTCAGACTGCACCGGGTCCGTGGCCGCCGCCCATGGCGCCGAGGTGCTGCGCCTGGAGCCGGGGCAGGGCGGGGGCAAGGGACAGGCCCTGCGGGCCGGGATCGCCCGCCTGCGCCCCGACACCTTTGACTTCTACCTGTTTCTGGACGCGGACGGCCAGCACGACCCGGCCGACCTCCAGCGATTCCTGGAGCACCTCGCTGCCCACCCGGACGCCGACTTCCTCATCGGCTCGCGGCTCCTGGACCGGGCGATGATCCCGGTCAAGCGCTGGCGCACCAACGCCCTGGGCACCTGGACGCTGGGCCGCATCGCCGGCGTCACCTGGGAGGACAGCCAGAGCGGCTTCCGCATGATCCGCAAGAAGGTGCTGGACCGCCTGGAGCTGAAGTCCCGCGGCTTCGCCATCGAGATGGAGATCGCGATGAAGGCGGCCGACTGGAAGCTGCGATGGGCCCACGTGCCCATCCGGGCCATCTACCAGCCGGGGCCGGTGAGGAGCCACTTCAGAGGGGTGATGGATACTTGGTTAATTGCCTGGGAATCCCTGAAGTGCTGAACGGGCGCCGACCCTCTCGGGCCGGCGCCAGGCAGATCACTTGGCGGCGTTGTGTGCCGCTGGGGCGTGCGCCTGAACCACCTGGGCCTCGGAGGTGCCGGTCACGGGGGTGATGGCGCGAAGCAGGGCCTGGAGGCGGGCCTGCATCTCCTTGTCGTCCACCTTGCCCACCCGGGCCAGGTAGAGGGTGAACAGATCGGGGCTGTCCGCGTTCGTCGTGCCGGCCTTCAGGAAGGCGGGATGCACCGCGGCGATGCGGCTGGCGCCCTCCTCTTCGAAGGTGCGCCGGGTGTAGGGATGTCGCTGCTTGGCGATCTCCTTCCAGCTCTTCTGCTCGCCATCCGGCATGTTCGGCGTGGGGTGGAGATGCTTCAGCAGGACGAAGTAGTTGTCTTCTTCGTCTTCGGAGATACTCACGCGGCGGAGGTCCCAGACCACGTCCCCGCCCTTCCGGGAGAAGCCCATGTTCAGGATGAGGAAGGCCTTCGGGGAGAGATCGACCTGGCTGGAATCAAGGTCGAGCCTTGTCCAGAGCGCCTGCAGGCGGAGGTGCTTGCCCTCCTTGAAGTCGAAGGTCATGTCCTTCAGGGCCGAAGGCAGGCGGTCCCGGTGCTTCAGGTACTCCACCCAGTCCCGCAGCTCGCCGGCGTAGGGGATGTAGGTGTAGTCGAGGAACTTGGGAAGGTCGTAGAGCCACGGCATGAGGCTGGACGAGTCCACGAACTTGACGGCCATGACCACGCCGCCGGGAATCAGGGTGGTGTAGGTCAGGACGGAACCATCATCGTAGGGCGTGAACCAGATGGCCTGCTGCCAGGGACGCCCGAGGCGGTCCACATGGGGCTGAACCTGGTAGGGATCTCCGAAGGACGTGACTCGGATGTCCTGTCCGCCCACGGTGCGGGTCACCCGGGCGCCCTTCAGCAGCAGGTCCATGGCGGTCCTGGGCTTGGCCAGGAGGTCGCCGACGGCCACGTCGTCCGGATGCCGGAGCAAGAAGAGGTAGACATTGTTGGCCTGGGCATAGAGGAGACGGCCATTCTTCGGGAGATCGTTCTTCTTGTATTCCAGGCCCGAGATCGTCCACATCTTGGTGGTCGTGTCGCGGAAGATCACCTCGGGCTTGCCGCTGGTGGGAATGTCCCCGATGGCCGCTTCGCTGGCCTCGCCCTCGGGGAACAGCTCTCCCCGGAGGCTCGCGAACAGGGCATCCATGGACTGGATGTAGAAGGTCTTCTCCTGGACGGCGATCTCCTGCTTGAGCTCAGGGTACGGGCGCGGCAGCGGGAGATTGAACACCCGTTCGAGCGCCTTCGATTTCTCGGGGAAGAGAGAGAAGCTGAAGGTCACCTTGTTGAAGAAGGCGGCCATGTCGGGTTTCATGGCCTTCAGCTCTGCGGTGGGCAGGGAATAGCAGATGTTGTCTTTCTTCCCGAGGACCACGCCCACCACCCGCCCCTGGGGGTCCACCAGCGGACCGCCGGAGTTGCCCGGATTCACGCCGGCGCTGCTCTTCAGCAGGTTCCAGGCGCCGCTCATGGGTTCGGGAAGGGTCCCGATCACCTCGCCGGGGCGGATCACGAGGCCCTCTCCGTAGGCGTTCCCCACGGTGAAGACCGGCTCGTTCTCGCGGAAACCGGGGCGCAGTTCCAGCCACCGGTCGAAGGTGCGCCCCTTGACCGAGAAGCGGATCACGTCCCGCTGCTCGTCCAGGGCCAGGATGCGGTCCACTTCCCAGACCTTCTGCTTGGCGTCGCGGATATAGCAGGTGGTGTAGCCCTTGGAGGCGTGGATGGACCGGAACACGTGGTGGGCCGTCACCAGCTCGTTCTTCGAGACGGCGAAGGCGGTTCCGATGGAGATGTAGGGATCGTTGCGGAGGTTGAAAGGGACCAGGTCCCAGGGGAGGTCCTTCTCATAGGACACGGGATCCTTGGCGGGGTCGGGGCGGGCGACCACCACCTCGAAGCTGGCCTCGGTGACGCGGGCCTTCACGGCCGGGGCCAGAGCGGTCTCCTGGCCCAGGAGGGCGGAGGCGGCCAGCAGGCATGGGAGCAGCAGAGGGGTCAGCAGTCGCATGGATCTTCCTTCGTCTGGCTGGGACCTGGGTCCATCCGTGAGGGGGGGATGGCTCGAGTGTATTCGAAAAAAGGAGCGCGTCCCGTGGACTTGGGGTCCATTCCCTTCGGGGGTACCTTGGTCGCATGGCGATGGAATCTTTTGATCCGCAGGCGCGGGGCTGGGCCCCATGAACCCCCTGGACTGGGACCTGGGCAACGTGCCGCCGGGGGTGCCGTGGGGCGGCGTGGACGAGGCGGGCCGGGGGGCCTGGGCCGGCCCGGTGGTGGCCGCCTGCGCGGTGCTGGACGCGGACACGGTGCGACGCTGGGGGCATGTGCTGAGGGGCGTGCGGGACAGCAAGCAGCTGAGCCCCGAGAAGCGCGAGGCCATGGCGACGGAGCTGAAGTCCGTCCTCCCCGCCTATGGCATCGCCGAGATGGACTCGATGGCGATCGATCGGGAGAACATCCTCGAGGCCACCATGATGGCCATGCGGCAGGCGGCGAAGGACCTCTCCCCCCGTCCCCGCATCCTGTTCGTGGACGGCAACCGCGCCCCCGGAACAGGCCTGCTGGAGCGCCTGGTGGTGGATGGGGATGCCATCAGCTGCGCCGTCGGGGCCGCGAGCATCCTGGCCAAGGCCCACCGGGACGCGCTCATGATCGCCATGGAGGAGCTGCACCCCGGGTACGGATTCGGCCAGCACAAGGGCTACGGGACGGCCCTTCACCGGGCCCGGATCGCCGAGTTGGGCGTCTCTCCGATCCACCGCATCAGCTATGCGCCGGTCGCCGCCTTGCAGCAGGTGGATGAAGGCGTCCGCGAGGCCCTGCGCCACAGCCTGGATGCCTGCGCCTCGGTGGCGGAGTTGCAGGCCTGGGTGCAGATGGACCTTCGGCCCGCCTATGGCCGGCTGAAGCTCGTGTGGGTGGAAACACTCCGCCGCCGGTACGCGGATCGGCTGGCCCGGTTCGCCAGCGAAGAAGGCCTCGAATGACCGAGGTGGCCCTGGCCGCGATCCAGTCCGGTGGGCGCTGGTTCCTCCAGCGCCGGGGGCTCTCGAATCCCGTGATGCCGGGGCTGTGGGAATTCCCGGGGGGGAAGGTGGAGGCCTCTGAGAGTCCCCTCGATGCGCTTCGCCGGGAGCTCATGGAAGAGGTCGGCATGAAGCTCGATGCAGCCACCGCACTGCCGACGCTGGAGGGGCCCGTGCGTCTCCATCCGTTCGTGATCCATGGGGTGGGAGCTCCCCGGACCGAGCTGGCCTGGGGGTGGTTCACCCTGGAGGAGATGGCGCGCCTACCCATCCCGCCGGCCAACGGCGAGCTCATCCGCCGCCTCAAGGGCGTCCCATCTCCGGATGCCGCGGATTGATCTGATAGGCTGGACTCTCCCCAGGCCCGGAGCTGCCATGCCTCGATTCTTCATTCGGACCTTCCTGTGCGCCCTGGTCGCGCTGACCGCGCTGGCGCTTCAGGCCCAGCAGACCGAAGTGGTGTTGAGCGCATCAAGCAGCGCGAAGCTGGTGCTGGGGATGACCCCGCCGAAGGCCTCCGGCATCGAGGACAGCCTGGTCGCCACGGAATTCACGGCCGTGCTCAAGCGCGATCTCGATGAGACCGGGGTGTTCGCGGTGCTGCAGGAGCGGCTGCCCGCCGATGGCGCCCCGGTGAAGGCCTGGAAGGAGGCGGGCGCCCAGTGGCTGCTGAATGTCCGTCTCACGAAGGGGGCGGCGGGGGACCTGCAGCTCGAAGCCTCCGCGCTCGACACTGGCGCGGAGAAGGCCGTGTTCACCAAGCCCTACAAAGCGGATCGCATGGTTCCCTTGCGGCGCATGGCCCATGCGCTGGCCGATGACCTTGTGGCCCGCTTGACGGGCGAGCGCGGCGTGGCCTCCAGCCGGGTGGTGTTCGTCCGCCAGACGGCGCCGGGGGTGAAGGAGCTGTTCCAGATCGATCGTGACGGCGCGAACCTGGTGCAGCTCACGCGCCACGGCAGCCTCACGCTGTCGCCCACGGTGGCGGCCGATGGCCGGCTGGCCTATGTGACCTACAAGGGCGGGGCTCCCGAGATCTGGGGGCAGCGCCGCCGCGATGGCGCCCATGAGAAGCTCTATCCGGCGACCGGCTCCGGCGCCATGGTCTCCTCGCCGGCCTGGTCCCCGGATGGCCGCCGCCTGGCCTTCGTCCAGGGCGATCGGCGCGGCAACAGCGACATCATGGTGCTGGATCTGGACACCGGACGCGCACGGCGTCTGACCGATGGTAATGGCATCAATACTGAACCAAGCTGGAATCCCAACGGCACACAGATCGCGTTCACCTCTGACCGCGAGGGCGGCCCGCAGGTGTTCCTCATGCAGGACGATGGCTCCAACCTCCGCCGCCTGACCGGTGAAGGACTGTACAACGCCAGCCCGGCCTGGAGCCCCAACGGCGCCATGATCGCGTATGTCTCGCGATTCGAGGGCAAGTTCGATCTTTTTATCTATAAATTGGGGGAAGGAAAGGCCTATCAGATCACCACCGGCGTGAGCACTTCCGAATCGCCGGCCTGGTCCCCCGATGAGCGCCGGCTTGTGTTCACCAGCAATCGCTTCGGCTCCATGCAGATCTTCACAACGGATCTGTCCGGCCGCCAGGTGGTGCGGATGACGGAACTTGCAGGTTGCCAGAGTCCCAAGTGGACTAGGGCGCGTTAAAAAATAAATCGCATTTACCTGAGTACTGTCCATCTATACTCAGGCTCATCCAGGAGGAACAACCCCATGAGATACGGAACCTACCTCGTCCCTGCTGCCATCGTGCTCACGCTCGGCAGCCTCGCCTGCAAGCCTCCCAAGACCGCGGAGGAGATCAAGGCCGAGACCCAGGCGGCATTCAACGAGGGGTACCAGGCGTTCAAGGATGGCAAGGCCCGCGACACCAACCCCTATGTGAACGCGAAGGACGCCAAGGAGAACCAGCACAAGGTGACGGGCTGGTACGAGGGTTGGGACAAGGCCAAGGCCGACAAGGACGCCGCTGACAAGGCCGCCGCCGAGAAGGCCGCCGCCGACGAAGCCGCCCGCAAGGCCGCCGCCGAGAAGGCCGCCGCCGAGGAAGCCGCCCGCAAGGCCGCCGAGGCCGAGAAGGCCGCCGCCTTCCAGAAGGCTGCCGAAGCCGCGCTCAAGACCATCCACTTCGACTTCGACAAGTCGGACATCAAGGAGAACGATCGCGCGCTGCTCCAGGGCATCGCCGACTTCATGAAGGCCTACCCCGCCGCCAAGGTCGAGATCGAAGGCCACTGCGACGAGCGTGGCACCAACGAGTACAACCTGGCCCTCGGCAACCGCCGCGCCGCCGCCGCCCTGGCCTACCTGAAGACCCTGGGCGTGGACGAGGCCCGCTTCACCACCATCAGCTATGGCAAGGAGAAGCCCCTCTGCACCGAGGCCAAGGAAGCCTGCTGGAGCCAGAACCGCCGCGGCGAGTTCAAGCTCAAGTAGTCGTTCCGAAGGACGTGAAGCGGGGGCCTCGGCCCCCGCTTTTCGTTTAGGATGAAGAAAGTCCCGGAGTCCCCATGAGCGCCCGCGCGATGCTGTTCCCCGTCCTGGCCGCGATCCTCGCCGTTGGCTGCAGTTCCGAAGACCAGCTCCGCCGCGTGGAGCAGGAGGTCGGCGACCTCAAGCTCGAGGTCTTCAAGCTGCGCCAGCAGGTCGAAGACGGCAACAAGCGCGCCGAGGCCGAGCAGAAGGCCGCCCAGGAAGCCCGCGGCCAGGACCGCCGTTTCCAGGCCGATCTGCAGGAGAGCTTGCGCCAGGTTCAGGACACCACGCGGGTGCTGAACAACCGCCTGAACAGCATGCCCCGCGGAACGGCGGCGCGCCCCGCGTCCCCGGAGGCCCAGCCTGCGCAGGTATCCGATGAGGAGCGGGCCTTCAATGCGGCGGTGCTGGACTACAACCGTGGCAACTATCCCCTGGCCGCCGAAGGCTTCAACCTCTTCCTGAAGAACCACCCCCAGAGCGTGAAGCGTCCCGATGCCCTGTTCTTCCTCGGCCTCTCCCACTACAACCTGAGGGCCTACGACAAGGCTCAGCAGGCGTTTGAACGGATCATCAAGGATCATGCGGCCTCCGCCCAATTCCTGCCCGCCAAGCTCAAGCGGGCCCAGTGCCTCCTCAAGCAGGGCCTGAAGCCGGCGGCCGTGAAGGCCTTCCGCGAGCTGGTGGACGGGTTCTCCGGCAGCGCCGAAGCCCGCACGGCCCAGCAGGAGCTGAGCGACCTGGGGCTCTGAGCGCATGAGCGTCGAAAGCTGGCGGGTTCCCGTCCGCATTGATTTCGCGGGCGGCACCCTGGACCTCTGGCCCATCTACGCCATGATGGGCGGCTGTCTCACCGTGAACGCCGCCGTGGACCTGTGGGTCGAGCTGGAGGTGAGGCGGGGCGGGGCCGGCCACCGGATCACCAGCCGGGACCTGGGGATCAATCTTGCCTTTGGCGCCTGGCCGACGGAACCGCCGGAGGGCCTGTCCTGGGTGTGGCGGGTGCTGGACGCCTCAGGCGCCCCACCCACGGCCCTGTCCATCCACAGCCCCGTGCCGCAGGGTTCGGGCCTGGGGGTGTCCTCCTGCCTCGGCGTGGGCCTGCTGGGCTGCGCCATCGGCGAGGAAGCCGGTGAAAGTCTGGCCCGCAAAGTGCCGATTTTAAGGGACCTGGAGAGTCGAGAGCTTCAGACCCCGGCGGGCTGGCAGGACTACTACCCGGCGGCCCTGGGCGGGGCGCTGGCCCTGCACTGGGAGGGCCCGGAACCGCGCTGGGAGCGCCTGGAGCCCCATCCCGGCCTGCTGGCGGACCTGGTGGTGTTCTACACCGGCAGGCCCCACCACTCGGGCCTCACGAACTGGGAAGCCTACAAGCGCTTCATCGAGGGCGACCGGCAGACTCGCCAGGCCCTGTCCGAGATCCGGGCCATCGCCTGCGACATGGCTGCGGCGCTGCCCTCGGATCCCTCCGCGGTGGCCGCCCTGCTGGAGCGCGAGGGGCAGGCCCGGGTGAGGCTCTCCCCGGCCGTGGAGACGGACGCCATGCAGGCCGTGCGCGACCGGGGCCGCCGCGAAGGCTGGTACGCGGGCATGAAGCCCTGCGGCGCCGGCGGGGGCGGATGCTGCCTGCTGGTGGTGAAGGATGGCATGCGGGAAACCGCGGAAGCCGCCCTGAGAGACATGGGCCTGCCCCCCCTGGACCTGCGGATCACGCCGCAGGGGCTGCACCGGGTTCAGGCCTCCTGACCTGGATCGGAGGCCCGGACTTCAGATCTGGCCGTCCCATCCCTCGTCGCAGGCGGTGAAGGCGGCCCGGATGGCGGCCACCTGATCCGCCGGAAGGGGCCCGTTCTCGAGAACACGGAGGTTGGCCTTCAGGTGCTCCAGCTTGGTGGTGCCGACGATGCAGCTGGACACGCCTTCGTGGAAGGCGGCAAAGCGCAGGGCCAGCTCCGGCCAGTCCAGGTCCCCGGGATCAAGGCCCATGGCCTTCAGGCGTGTCCAGTAGACTTCGCAGTATTCCCCCGCCGGACGTTCGGCCCAGAGCCATGGGGCATTGGCCAGTGGGCGTTTCGCGATGAGGCCCAGGCCCTGCGCCCGGGTGACGGGAAGGGTGTCGCCCAGTGCCCTCTGGTCGCAGAGGTTGAGCGAGCACTGCACCCCATCGAAGCGGCCGGAGGCCAGGGCGAAGGCCAGGGCCTCGTTCTCGCCTGAATAGGCCGTGGCCCGGATCTTCCCGGCGGCCTTGGCCTGCTCGAGGGCCTCGATGACGCCGCCCTGGGCGAGGATCTCCCGGGGGCAGGAGTGCAGGTGCACGATGTCGAGATGGTCCGTGCGCAGGACCTTCAGGGCCCGGTCCACGCCCGCGGCCACGCAGGCATGGGTCCAGTCCTCCAGCCCTTCGACGCCGTACCCCACCTTGGTGGAGAGGATGAATTTGCCACGCCGTGCGGCCAGGTGCCGCCCGATGCGTTCTTCCGAAAGCCCGTAGCCCCGGGCGGTGTCCACCAGGGTGACGCCCGCATCCAGCAGGCCGTGGAGGAAGGCGCCGCAGGCCCCTTCGCTGAAGGCCGGATCGCCGATGTGGCCGGCGCCGAAGCCCAGGAGACTCACAGCCATGCCGGTGGAGCCATAGGGGCGCAGGATCGGCATGGGGTTTCCTCCTAGGCCTTGGACAGGTTCTCGATCAGCAGGGTGGGATCCGGCGCCTCCAGGGGCGCCTGGCCGGGGATGGCCAGCAGGTCCCGCAGGCGCTGATCCCGCTTCCCGAGGGGAAGGCGGGAGAGGTCGCCCACGGGGACCCAGCGCAGACCCTCCGCCGCCTCGAAGCGTGCTTCAAGGCGCAGGTACAGTGGGCTCACGGCCTCGCGGCGATGGGTATAGACCTGGGTCCAGCCGGGCCATGCGATGAGCGCCGATGCCGCCGAAGCGGCGCTGCCCGCTGGGGTCGCCTCCGCATCGAGCGTTGGCCAGCGCCATAGGCCGGCCAGGAGGCCACTGGCGGCAGGGGCATGGAGCAGCATGTGGCCCTCGGCTTCCATGGCCACCAGCCAGAGGGCCGAGGCTTTCGGTGCCGGCCGCTTCGCCACGTGCGGGATCTCCGCAGTGCGGCCGGCCAGGCGGGCGCCGCAGGCCTCCGCCAGGGGGCAGGATCCGCAGGCGGGGGCGGGCGCGCAGACCGTGGCTCCCAGCTCCATGAGGGCCTGGGTCAGGCGCGAGGGGCCATGGGCCGCGAGGGCAGGGGCAAGCCAGGCGCGCAGGTCCCCGGCCCGGGTCTTGGGATCGCCTTCGATCAGCAGCAGCCGGGCCAGGACCCGGAAGGCATTGCCATCCAGGGCCGGGACGGGCCACTGGAAGGCGATGGATCCCACGGCGGCGGCGGTGTAGGGCCCCAGGCCCGGGAGGCCCGCCAGACCCTCCAGGTTGCCGGGCCAGCCCTCGGCGGCGATGCGGCCCGCGGCGGCCTTGAGGAAGCGCGCCCGGCGGTAGTAGCCGAGCCCCTCCCAGGCCTTGTGGACCGCATCCTCGTCGGCCTCCTCCAGGGAGGCGGCCGTGGGGAACCGCTCCATCCAACGCGTGAAGTAGGGGATCACCGTGGCCACCTGGGTCTGCTGGAGCATCAGCTCGGACACCAGCACCGCATAGGGATCCGGATGGGGGCCGTCAAGGTCTCCGGCCCGCCAGGGCAGGTCCCGCCGCGCGGCCTCGAACCAGGGAGCCAGGGGGGCGAGAAGGGTGGGGGCGGGGGGCCAGGACATACCCAGACCCTACCATTCCGGGGCCTGGCCATTCGGGCGGCCCACCGGCGGGGCGGGATCTTTCCAGGTGCGAATTTGGGGGTTTTCGGAAGACCGACTCCGTTTTAGAATCATTCTTTTTTCACGGATGACCGATGAAAACCATGATCAGCACGTCCCGTTCGGCACTGGTGCTCCTCGGCCTGGGGCTGGCACCCTTCTGGGCCTGCGGCGGAGGGGGCTCCAGCTCCGGCAGCGTCGAAACCCCGGCCCCCTCTAAGCTGAAGCTCCTTCCCGCCACCGGCGACATCAAGGTGGGTGGCGCCCTGCAGGTGTGGGCGGAGGACGCCCAGGGCCATGCGGTCCCGGCGGCCTTCTCGGTGGTGGAGCCCCAGGGGGGCACGGTGGACGCCAGCGGCCGCTACCAGGCGCCGTTCACGGCCGGGACCTACCACCTCCGGGCCACGAGCAGCCAGGTCCCCGGGGCCGTCGCCGAGGTGCCCGTGAAGGTCTCCGCCTACCTGGTCACCCTCACACCGGCCGCCTCGGCCCAGTTCACCCGCTCGGACCACAGCGCCACCCTGCTGCCGGACGGCAGCGTGCTGCTGGCGGGCGGGATGGAGTCCAGCCAGCTCGAGCGGTACCTGCCCGCGTCGGGCACCTTCGTGCCGGCAGGCGACCTCGGAACCAAGCGCTGGGCCCATCAGGCTTCGGTCCTCCCCGGCGGCGGCGTGCTGCTGACGGGGGGTGTTTACGGCACGAGCGCCCTGTCCACCGCCCAGGTCTACGAGGCCGGAACCGGCCCGCGCACAGTGGGGACCCTGACGGCCACCCGGATGCTCCATGCGGCGGCGGAGCTGGCGGACGGGCGCGTCCTGCTGGCAGGCGGGCTGCCCGCCACGGGCTCGGATGTCTATGCCACGTCGACCTCGGAGATCTTCGACCCTGCCACGGGCGCGTTCACGACGTCGGGATCCATGGCCTCGCCCCGGACCGGCCACACGGCGACCTGCCTCCCGGACGGGAAGGTCCTCATCGCCGGCGGGCGGAACAGCACCTGCTGGTACGGATGCCCGGAGCTGATCTGGGCCTCTGCCGAGCTCTACGACCCTGCCACCGGCACGTTCACGCCGACCGGGAGGATGACCCAAGCCAGGTACGGACACACGGCAACCCCGCTTCCGGATGGCCGCATCCTGATCGCCGGAGGCACCACGCCGGACCTGCCGAACACGGATGTGTCCTCCTCCCTGGAGATCTACGATCCCGCCACGGGGACCTTCGCTGCCGCAGGGACCATGCTCCGGCCCCGGAGCCACCATACGGCCACCCTCCTCACGGATGGGCGGATCCTCCTGGCCCACGGGCGGACCCAGGGCGAGGGCTCTATCGCGTCGGCCACGCTGGAAGTGTTCGATCCCCTCCTGGCCAAGAGCACCCTGCTGACCTCCGACCTGACCACCCGCTACCGCCACACGGCGACGCGGCTGCTGTCGGGGGACGTGCTCCTGGCCGGCGGCACCGAGGGCGGCGGCGGCATCAAGCTGGTGGAGATCTTCCGGTAGCGCGGAAGCCGATTCCCAGAATGAAAAACGAGCGCCGGAAGGCGCTCGTTTTGTTTGGTGCCCGCGAGCAGACTCGAACTGCTACGGCTTGTGGCCACCACCCCCTCAAGATGGCGTGTCTACCAATTTCACCACGCGGGCACGTGGAACAACCATCTTCACCCAAAGCGCGGACGCGGTCAATGCCTGGTTTCGCGCCCCACCGTCGGGTGGACCTACTTCTTCTCGGTCGCGTGCGAGGGCGCAGGCGCGGGAAGAGGAACGGCGGGAACGGGCGCGGGAGCCGTGGCCGCGGGCTTGTCGGAGATCTTTTCCAGCACGGAGCGGCTGCCGCGGATGATCATCACTTCGATGAGCAGCGTGGTCCCCAGGAAGCCCGCAGCCAGCCAGTACGTGGCCTTGGAGAGGAAGGGCGTGGCGCCCTGGGCGCCGAAGGCGGAGTTCGCACCGCCGCCGCCGAAGGAGGCGCCTAGGCCGCCCTTGGTGCCGGGCTGCAGCAGGATCGTCCCGATGAGCAGGACACCGAAGAGGATCAGAAGTGCGAGGGCGAGGCCATTCATGGAAACTCCGAACCTCCTAGTCTCGCACAGGGCGGAACCTACATCCAGAGCCCTGTGAGGCTGGGGGCCCGCAGGGCCTGGTGCACGGCCCTGGCCCGCTCCACCAGGCGGATGAAATCCGAGGGCAGCAGGGCCTGGGGCCCGTCGCTCAGGGCCTTCTCGGGGTTGCAGTGGGTCTCTACCAGCAGGCCGTCCGCGCCCGCCGCCACGCCCGCCAGGCCGCAGGGGATCACCAGGTCGCGCCGTCCCGTGGCGTGGCTCGGATCCACCATGACCGGCAGGTGCGTGAGGGCCTTCGCGGCCGGGACCACGCTCACGTCCAGCGTGTTGCGGGCGTGATCGGACCAGGTGCGGATGCCGCGCTCGCAGAGCACCAGGTTGCGGTTGCCCTCGCCCAGCACGTACTCCGCGGCGTAGAGCCATTCCTCCAGGGTGGCGGCGGGGCCCCGCTTGAGGAGCACGGGCTTCTCGCTGCGTCCGGCCCTGCGTAGCAGGGCGAAGTTCTGCATGTTGCGGGCACCGATCTGCACCATGTCGGCGCTGCGCTCCACATCGTCGAAGGTTTCGACTTCCGTGGCCTCGGTCACGATGCCGAGGTCGAATTCGGCCCGGACCTCCTCCAGCAGGCGCAGGCCCTCCAGGCCAAGGCCCTGGAAGGCGTAGGGGCTGGTGCGGGGCTTGAAGGCGCCGGCCCGCAGCAGCTTCACGCCGGCCTCGGCCACATAGCGGGCCACGGTGAAGAGCTGTTCCCGGCTCTCGACGCCGCAGGGGCCCCCCACCAGCACCAGGTCGGGCCCGCCGATCCTCACGCCGCGGACGTCCACCACCGTGCGTTCGGTGGCTGCGTCCGCGCTGGCCAGCTTGTAGGGGCTGGTGATGGGCACGACCCGGCGCACACCCGCCATGGGTTCGATGCGGTCGGGCTTCAGCGCCTTGGAGGCGTTCGGCGCCACGATGCTGAGGGCCTCCGGAGTCTCGTTCACCTGGCTGCGGATGCCGGCGGATTCCAGCAGGGCCAGGACTTCGCCGACCTGTTCCCGGGTGGCGGTGGATTCCATGAGGATGAGCATGCGGACCTCTTAGCGGAGAGGGAGCACCGGACGAAGGTGGGAGAACGGTTTTCTGTTCCCGAGGTCTGAGCCCGACAGGGCGAAGAGGATGAGCATGCGGCCTCGCATGGAACCTCGATTCTAGCGCCCGGATGGGACGAGCGCCTGGACACGGGGCGCAGCCGCCCCCAGACTTGGGCGCGGAGGTCCCATGCGGCGCGCCCCCATCCTGCTCTTCGCCCCTCTGATGCTGGTCCTGGGTTGCACCCGCCCCGAGGTGGAGGCCTTCCGGCGACAGCCCGGTCCCGTGAGCGTCTCCGTGAGCCTGCCGTCGGGCCTGGCGGACCGGGAGTCCTTCCAGAAGGAGTACGCCTCCGCGCTGCGGGCCCACCTGGCCACCCGCGTGGTGGTGGTGCCCGAGGGCGTGAAGCCGCCTGTGGGGTCGGCGGAACTCCAGGTGGACATCCGGGACGTCTCTCCGGCCCCGGGCCAGCCCAGTCCCACGGCGGTGGGCGTGGCGGTGGGGGCCTCCGTGGGCGCCCTGAGCGCCGCCTCGGGCAACCGGGGCTGGGGCGTGGTGGACGGGCTCTTCTGGGGGCTGTGGGCCGGCAGCCAGGCGGCCATGGCGCAGCAGAACACCCGGGACCGTCTGGGCTATCGTCCCCAGGTGGTCCGGGCCCAGGTCCGGCTGGTGCAGCCCGGAAACCCTGAACCGCTCTGGACCGAGGCCATCGAGCCCTCCGAGGTGGTCGAGGCCATGGATCCGCTGCCGCCCGGATCGCGGGATGATGACGGCCGCATCCGCGAAGAGGAGGCCAAAGGCTTCGCCCGCGTCGTGGTGCAGAAGCTGTCCTCCGAGTTCCACTGGATGCGGCTGGCGGAGCAGCGCTTCTACCAGGAGCCGGCTGCCAAGCAGGAGCCCGCTGCCAAGAAGGATGAGTCCGCGCCTTCCAAGCCCGAACCGAAGCAGGACTGATGGAAGCCAAGGCCCTCCGCTGTCCCGGCTGCGGTGCACCGGTCCCCCCGGATGCGACCCAGTGTCCCTACTGCCAGGCCCAACTCGCCACGGTGGCCTGCCCCGCCTGCTTCGCCCTGGTGCCGCTCTCGGCGGACCACTGCCCTTCCTGCGGCGCCGCGATGGCCCCCAGAACCCCGGCCGTGGCCGACGGGGCCCCCTGTCCCGCCTGCGCGAAACCTCTCGCCTCCGGCCAGGTCGGGGGCCTCGACACCCAGGCCTGCCTGGCCTGCGGTGGCCTGTGGCTGGACCGGGCCGTGTTCGAGCAGCTGGGCGCCAGCCGGGAGCGTCAGGGGGCCGTGCTGGGCGCCCTTCCGACGGCGCCACCCTCGTCCGCCACGACGCTGGAGCCGGTGCAGTACCGCCCCTGTCCCGCCTGCGGACAGCGCATGAACCGGGTGAACTACGCCCGGCGGTCCGGCGTGGTGCTGGATGTCTGCAAGGCCCACGGCCTCTGGTTCGACCGCGACGAGCTGCGTCGCCTGCTCGCCTTCATCGCCGGTGGTGGCCTGGATCGCGCCCGGGCACGGGAACTGGAGGACCTGAAGGAGGCCCGGTGGACCCAGGCGCCACAGCCCGCTGCCGGCCTGGATCTCGAGCCGCAGACCGGCGCCCCACCTTCATGGCTCACGGCCGCCGGGTTGATGGGGCTGGCCCTGGAGGTCGCGGGCCGCTTCCTCGACCGGGATTGATCAGCCCGCCTGCTTCACCAGGGTGCCGAACTTGGCGGGATCCAGGCTGGCGCCGCCCACGAGACCGCCGGCCACCTCGGGGATGTCCAGCAGTTCGGGGAAGTTCTCGGGGGTGATGCTTCCGCCGTAGAGGATGGGCACGGGACCGAAGTTCATGCTCATGTATTCGGCGACCTTCGCCTTGATGAAGGCATGGGCCTCGCGGATCTGGGCGACCTCCGCGCGGAGGCCCGTGCCGATGGCCCACACCGGCTCGTAGGCCACCCAGAGGGGCGTGGGGCCGGTCTTGGCCAAGATGGAGAGCTGGCGGTCCAGGATTTCCAGGGTCTGGCCCTGTTTCCGCTCCTCGAGGGTCTCGCCCACGCAGAGCAGGGGGAGCAGGTTCCAGTCGCGGGCGGCCTTCACCTTGGCCACCAGGGCCTCGTCCGTTTCCCCGAAGAACTGGCGGCGCTCGCTGTGGCCCAGGATGACTCCCGAGCAGCCGCAGTCCTGGAGCTGGGCCATGGAGATCTCGCCCGTGTAGGCGCCCTTGGGCTCGGCATGGCCGTTCTGCCCGAAGACGCGCACCTGGCGGCTCCGCAGGCTGTCGGCCACTGGGCGGATGA
Organism: Geothrix terrae; assembly: GCF_022808775.1. GTDB lineage: Bacteria > Acidobacteriota > Holophagae > Holophagales > Holophagaceae > Geothrix > Geothrix terrae. Next base: position 20,579 of record NZ_JAKZLA010000005.1, on the reverse strand, counting down.
GGTGGAAGGGCGGCGCGATGGCCGTTGTCACCGAGGGCGATGGCGCGTAATCCGCGAGGAAAGCCTCGCAGAAGTCGCGGGCCTGGTCGGACAGGAAGTTCATCTTCCAGTTGGCGACGACAAAGCGCATGGGGTCTCCCGGGGAATGCAGGGGTGGTCGTCGGCCATGGGGTTCCGGCGCGACCAATGGGGTAAACCTGGAGGCTATCAGTCTTCCGGGCTCCTCGCATACACGGCGGGCGTCCTGCCCAGGTAGGCCTTGAAGGCCTTGATGAAGTGGGCCTGATCGAAGTAGCCAAGCGCCAGCGCGAGGGCCGGGAGATCCACCGCCTGACCCGCCTCCAGCTGTTCCATGGCTTCATGAAGGCGGTACCGCTGGATCACCCATTTGGGGCTGACGCCGACGTAGTCCTGAAAGAGCCGCTGAAGCGACCGGAGACTCAGCCCGGCTTCCCGGGCCACAGCCTCCGCCTGGGTCAACTCGCGATCTTCCAGGATCCGGGCCACGATGGTTCGGGCCAATCTGGCCTTGGCATCGGGCTCGGGAAGGCGCTCGAGAAGAAAGGCCTCGACGAGCGTGATCGCCGCGTTCGCATCCTCGGCACAGCCAAGCACGGCGGCTTCGAGGGCTTCGCCAGAGGCGCCGAAGGCCCTTCTCAGGGGGAGCACCTGGTTCGTGAGCTCACCTACGGGTCGGCCCCAGAACGGCCGGAAACAGCCTGGGAGGAACTTGGTCCCGAGCACCCAGCCCCGGCCCTCCAGGAGGCGGCTGAAGCGTCCCGCATGGACGCCCGCGAGGCCGGAGCGGCCGGCTTCGATCACCAGGTGCACCGAAGGGTGGGGAAGGGTTTCCCGGGTCAGGGGAGGCCGCCCGCGCAGATCCCAGGAGACGGTCCAGAAGTGCTCCACGAACCCGGCCAGGGGCCCCTCGGGAAGGAAGCGGCCGGCCGGGGATTCGCGGCGGATCGCCTCGGCTTCCACCACGCCCTTCGGCCGCCACTCCACAGGATTCGCCATGCTGAACCCTCTCCCGCTACATGTCGCGTTTCTACAATACTGCCATCACATGCCGGCCGACGCTGGGATCAGCCCCAGCGACCGGAGCCGCCATGACCATGCCCCTCATCCAAACGAGCCTTGCCCTGCTCTTCTGCCTCGGCCCCCAGGCCCCGGCCATTCACCCAAAGGAGGCCCACATGACGGCCCTTGCGACAGGATCCTTCGACGTGAAACTGGTGCCTCTCACGGAAGGAGTCCGGGAAGGCGTCTGGTCGCCGGGCAGGATGTCCATCGACAAGCGGTTCAAGGGCGATCTGGAGGCGACCAGCCAGGGAGAGATGCTGGCGGCCGGAACGGAGGTCCAGGGTTCCGCGGGCTACACGGCCATCGAGCAGGTGCGTGGGACGCTCCGCGGCCGAAGCGGCACCTTCCTCCTCCAGCACTTTGCCGTGATGAGCCGTGGGGTGCCCGGCGACTGGGTCGTGATGGTGGTGCCGGACTCCGGTACCGGGGATCTGAAAGGGTTGGAGGGGAGGATGACGATCCTCATCGAGGGAGGCCGGCACACCTACACGCTGGAGTACTCGCTGCCAGGCGACGCCGCCTCCCCGTCTCAGCCCACCCCTCAGCGCTGAAGGGCCGCGACGCCCGGCAATTCCAGGCCGCTGAGGAACTCCAGGCTGGCGCCACCACCCGTGGAGACATGGCTCATGCGGGCGACCACGCCGGCCTTGTTCACGGCGGCCACGCTGTCACCCCCGCCCACCAGCACGAAGGCGCCCTTGTCGGCGGCTTCGGCCAGTTCCTCGGCCACGCTGAGGGTGCCGGCGGCGTACGAGGCCATCTCGAAGACGCCCATGGGGCCGTTCCAGAGCAGGGTCTTCGCGCCGCGAATCTCTCCGGCGTAGGTGGCCACGGTCTCGGGGCCGATGTCGAGGGCCATGCGGTCCGCGGGGATGTTCTGGTCCACGGTGATGGCGCAGGCCGCGTCCTCCTTGAATTCGGTGGCGGCCACATGGTCCAGGGGCAGCAGCAGGCGCGTGCCCTTGACCTCGGCCTGCTTCAGCAGCTCCAGGGCCAGGTCCAGCTTGTCCTCCTCGCAGAGGCTCTTGCCGATCTGGAAGCCCTGGGCCTTGAGGAAGGTGTAGCTCATGGCGCCGCCGATGAGGATGGCATCGGCCCGGCCGAGAAAGTTCTGGATGAGCTCGATCTTGTCGCTGACCTTGGCGCCGCCGAAGATCACCACGAGGGGCTTGTCCGGGTTCTCCGTGACCTTGCCCAGGGCCTTCAGCTCCTTCTCCATGAGGAAGCCCGCGGCCACGCGGTCCTTGGGGAAATGGCCAACCATGCCGCTGACGGAGGCGTGGGCCCGGTGGGCCGCACCGAAGGCGTCGTTCACGTAGGTGTCCGCCAGCTTCGCCAGGCTGGCGGCGAAGTCCTCTTTGTTCTTGGTCTCGCCCTTCTCGAAGCGCAGGTTCTCCAACAGGAGCACCTGACCGGGCTTCAGGGCCGCGGCCTCGGCCTCCACGGCTTCGCCGTTCACGTAGCTGGCCAGGCGGCAGTCGAAGCCCTGCTCCTTGAGCCAGGCGGCCACGGGCGCGGCGCTGAAGGCGGCCTCGAAGCCCTTGCCCTCGGGACGGCCCAAGTGAGAGGCCAGCACCACGGAGGCACCGCCGTCCAGCAGGCACTTCAGCGTGGGGAGCGTTTCGCGGATCCGGGTGGCGTCCGTGATACGGCCCTCCTTGAGCGGCACATTGAGGTCAGCCCTCAGGAAGACGCGATGGCCCTTCACATTGAGATCCCGCACCGACTGGAAGCCCATGGCTGCTCCTTGCTCTTGGAAGGTCCATTCTGACGGAAGATGCGGTTGTCAGCTATCCGCCCTCAGCGATCAGTGACCGGGCTCTTCTCGAAGATGCCGATCCAGCGGGGGCTGTCCTCGGTGAAGGGACCCCCGGCGTAGGTGCCCTTCACGGTCCGCAGGCGCAGCCCCGCGTCGGCGGCCAGGGCCGAGAGCTCGGCGGGGTCGTAGAGCCGCACGCTCTCCAGGACCTGGCGGGTCTCCCCCGTGTCCACTTGCGTGAGGGTCATGCGCTTCACGATGCGGCCGCCCTCGATGGCGCGGCGGCTCTGGACCCGCACGCCCGAGCGTTCCAGGGTGTCTTCGGGCACCAGCTCGTGTGCCACCAGCTCCGCGTTGAGGTAGTCCATGAGGAGCGCGCCGCCAGGGCGGAGGACACGCCCGAGATCCAGCATCAGCGCGCGGTTCTGGGCATCGGAGAAGTAGCCGAAGGGCGTGAACCAGAGGCAGGCGCCGGAGAGTGCTCCGTCCCTCACCGGCAGGGCGCGCATGTCGCCGCGGAGGAGCCAGGGGCGCAGGTCTCCCGGGGCCAGGCGGAGCAGGGGGGCGGAGAGGTCCATGCCGAAGGCCTGCGGGTTGGTCCGCCGCAGGACCTCCAGGTGGCGGCCCGCGCCGCAGCCCAGGTCCAGCACGGGGCCCGCCGCCAGCTCCGGGGCTTCGCGCAAGGCCATGGCCACGGCCAGACGGGCCTCCTCCGCGTCCCGGTGCGCGTAGAGCAGGGCATAGTCCTCGTCGAACCAGCTTTCGAACCAGTCGGCCATCGGGGAAGGCTAACACCTCCAGGCCCGGTAGAATGGGGATGGAAGGAAGCCCATGCAGCGCCCTGAACGCCTCGAAGACCAGATCCATTTCCTGCTGTCGAACCTCATCCAGCGCGAGCTCCGCGACCCGGAGCTCGGATTCCTCACCCTCACCGCCGTGCGGCTCTCGCCGGACCGCAGCGTGGCCAAGGTGTATTTCACTGTGCTGCCCGCCAATGGAGGCGACCAGGAGGCCCAGGACGCCCTCACCCGCAAGGCCCTGGGCCGCGCCGCGGGCTTCCTCCGCAGCCAGCTGGCCTCCCGCCTCAAGATGCGGCGCGTGCCCGAGCTGCGCTTCTTCCCGGATGGTACCCTCGAGGAAGGCAACCACATGGAGACCCTGCTGGCGGAGATCGAGAAGGAGCGGGCCGCCCGCCCCGTCGATCCGGAAGCGGAAGACGCCTGAATGGTGGAGTCCGGGATCCACCTCGTCCACAAGGCCGTGGGCCAGAGCAGCTTTGACGTGATCCGCGGCTTCAAGCACCGGGCCTTCGAGGCCGGGCAGAAGAAGCTGGCCCTGGGCCACGGCGGCACGCTGGATCCCTTCGCGGACGGCCTGCTGCTGGTGCTGGCGGGCCAGGCCACGCGCCTCATGGAGCTGATGCATCCCCTGCCCAAGACCTACCTCGCCAAAGTGGTCTGGGGTGTGGAGACGGACACCTGCGACCTGCACGGGAAGCCTATCTCGGAGGCCCCGGCCACCCACCTAACCGCGGCGGCCCTGGACGCCGCCCTGGCGCCCTTCCTGGGATGGCAGGATCAGGTGCCCCCCGCCACCAGCGCCAAGAAGATCGAGGGCGAGGCGGCCTACAAGAAGGCGCATCGGGGCGAGGACGTGGTCATGCGCCCCAGCCGCGTCTTCCTGCTGTCCGCCCGCTGGATAACTCATGAGCTGCCCCGGTGCAGCACCCTGGAGCTCACCTGCCGGGGCGGCTTCTACGTGCGCAGCCTGGCCCGGGACCTGGGTCGCGCCTTGGGGTGCGGCGCCCACCTGACCGCCCTCCGCCGCACGGCCATCGGCCCCTGGATGGATCCCGGCGAAGGCCGGGAGCGCCTGCTTACCGGCGCGGACCTGCTGCCCTGGTGCCCAGCGCGCTTGCTGTCTGACGTGGAGGCGGATCACCTGGCCCACGGCCGCGTCATTCCTGCCGGAGAGACGACGCCGGCGACCTGGGCCATGCCCGAAGGTTTCCCCGATCCCTGCGCGCCCCTGCGGGCCCTGCACGCAGACCGCCTGGTGGCCCTCCTGAGGCCTTCCGATGACGGGGGGCTCCGCACCTTCGCGAACCTGCGGGGCGGGTTGTAGACCTCATCGGCGAAGACCGCAGGAGAAGGGTTTCTCCTACGGTCTTCGTGATCAACCCTGACGGATGGCTCCGAACAGCGGGGTCACTCCGTGCCGGGGCCGGTGCCGATGGCCCGCCTGGGCGCCGCACCCTCGGTCGACAAGTCGTCGTAGCGAGAGGGGAGGACGCCGCCGTTGGCCTGGCAGAGGGCGCGCACGTATTTCGCGAAGGCCTCGTAGGCCTTGATCGAGGAACCGTCCGTGGACCGGAAGAGCATCACCTGGCCGATGTTCGTCACCAGCTTGGTCCCGCCGGCGAAATCCGCGGGCGTGGCGTCCGGCAGCCAGTAGGCGAGTCCCAGGGTCTGGGCCATCAGGGCGAGGTACACATCCGTCGCCACGACCACCGGCATGTAGGGATAGTCCGCGTTCAGCCAGCCGGCCGGTGAATAGGTGAAATCGAAGATCGGGAAGTCGTAGGTATCCAGAGCGGCATGGTTCGTGGCGAAGGCGATCCGGGTGACCCTTCCCTTGGCGGGATTGCCCGGATCCAGGGGATCGAAGACCGGCCGGGACGTGTCGAAGGTGAAGGAGACGCCGGAGGGCAGCACGTACTGGTCCGCGCCATTCAGGGACACGAAGGGGTAGGTGGCGGTGACCTCCAGGATGGCCTTCAGCTCGATGGCGGGGATGGCCACCCGCACCAATCCGTAGCCTGGGGTGTAGTGTCCCAGGGCATCGGGGCCGAGCCCCATGGGGTAGACCCGGAAGGCGTCGGACATCGCGATGGTGCCGCTGTAGCCCAGGTGGATGCCGTCCCGGACGTTGCCGTAGGAGGTGAGGCTCACGTGGGTGGGTCCCCCGGAAGCCTCGGCCTCGGCGAGAATCGAATCGGCCGCGAGACGGAGCATGCCGGTCTCCTTGCGGGGCCTGGTCTTCAGCTCGAAGGTGGTGGCGCCCAGCTTCCGGAAGAACAGGTCGCCGGTCGTCTTCGGATCATTCACGACGGCGGCGCCTTCGATATCGCTGAGCGTCCGCTCGAGCATGGACTGGCCAGCGCCGGTCCATTCCTCGGGGGTCTCGAGGGCCTGGATGGCTTCATCTACCAGGTACCTCATCTTGGGATCAGCGGGGGTGCGGTCGTCCACGGGGATCAGGGTGGTCTGGTCCGCATCCATCTGGATGGTCCCGTCCTGCTTGACCTTGAGGACGAGCCGCTCCACGGCCTCCCCGTTCCAGCCGGGTTCCACCACGATCACGTTCTTCCCGGTGGTTGCGTTGGCCACCAGGAAGGGCGGGGTGGTCACATGGGTGTGGCCGCTCAGGATCACGTCGATGCCGGCGATGTTCCGGGCGATCTGGTAGCTCTCGCCCAGCTCGGGGGTATCGGGTTCCGTTCCGGCGTGGGCCAGCAGGACCACCAGGTCCACCTTCTCCGTGGTCCGGAGGTCGTCCACCCGGGCCTGGAGCTCCTGGTTGGGATCCTCCGGCACGGTGAAGGAGACCGGGGCTTTGAGGGGAGCGGTGGCGGCCGGGATGGCCCCCAGCACGCCCAGCACGCCCACCTTGAGGCCGTTGGTGGTCCGGAGCACCAGGTACGGCCGGATGGGCTTGGCGCTGTCCTGGCCAGTGGAATCGTAGAGGCTGGCCAAGGCCGCGTCGGGTGCGGACGCCTCTCCGGAGAAGTGGATGTTGCTGGCGATGACGGGGACGAGGCCACCCTGGGCCTGGGCCGCATACAGGGCACCCGCCAGATAGGCGGGACCCGCGTCGAATTCATGGTTGCCGAGAGTGGTGGCGTCATAGCCCAGGGCCTTGAGGGCCCGGTAATCCGGCGAGGCCGTGAGGGAGGCGGCCTGGAACAGGGTGCCCATGAGGTTGTCGCCCGAGGAGAAGGTCAGGCTGCTCTCCTGCAGGACCTCCGCGCGTTTCCGCTCGGCAGCGAGGATGGAGGAGCGCCGGGCGATGCCCCCCACCAGCTTTCCTTGTGGGGATTTGCCGAGGGCCGGGTAGCCGTCGACCTCGGGGCCCACGCCGAGCAGGCGGGAATGCTCGTCGGTGGTGTGGAGCAGGACGAGGGTGCGATTGCCTTCCTTGTCGACGCCGAACCGGCCACCGCAGGTGATGAAAGGTATCGCGGCGGCCAGGGCCAGCAGGGAGGACAGCAGTAGCTTGCGCATGGCAATGCCTCCAGGAGAAAGGGAGTGGAAGATGAGCGGGGACAGAGCCGCTCCTGCCGTCATGTCGCGGCGAAGCGGCCCGGGGGCCCTGAGGGAGTTTCAGATGCGCCACCCCGGGGAAGGGGCCTGGCGTCCGTTAGGGGTCGGGCCTTATCGGCGGAGGAGCAGAGGTCGTGACGCAGGAGGAAGTATGTGGACCCGATGACACCCTGCAAGTCGTTTTCAGGGACTCACCGCCAAATGCCGTTGTTTGTCATCCCACTGATGGATAAATAACGATATGGGACGAGTGCTGAAGGAGCGTTGGGGCCCATCCTTCTGGTCCATAGGGGATAGCAAGGTCCCCTCTCCGGCCGCCCCGGTGGGGCCGGTGGCATGAGCTGATTGGATACCCCTGCTAGGGCTGGCGCCGCTTGAACTGGATGCGGCTCCTGACCGAGAACGGCTTCCCCGCCTCGGCGACCTCGAAGGTCTCCACGTATGCCTCGGGGGAGATCTGTTCGAGGGTTTCCCGGGCCTTCGACGTGGCGGCGCCGTCCAGCTGCACGCTTTCGAAGACCAGCTTGGTGGACTGGCTCTGGGCCGGGGAGAGGATGAAGGTACCGCTGAATGCTTCCTGGCGGAGGAGGCGGAACACCAGGGCCTTCCGGGCGGTGTCGTAGGCCAGGAAGCTGGCGTGGCTGGCCACGGTGCCGTCGGGGTGGAGGGGCTGGGGCGGGAAGCTGGCCATGCTTCGCTCCTGGAGGAACTGGCCGCTCAGGATGAAGCGGTAGGGGCGCGTGGCCGTGCCCGTCCCCTGATCCCCCGTGATGGCGCCCTGCCATTCCCCCACCAGGAAGCGGACGGGCCCCCAGGGGTCCGAGGGCGCGCCCTGCGCCTGGATCACGGCTGCGGTTCCGATCAGGCAGGCCAGCGCCCGGGCGAGCTTGGTCATGACGTCCTCGAGGTGGGTGGAACTCCAGCTTAACCCGCCTTGAAAGGCCTTCAGCCCTGGACCGGGATCCTCCCGGCCAGGTCGTCGAGGACGTTCAGCATGTGCTGGCATTCCTCGCAGCTGGTGTGGGGGCTGCCGCAGGGGAAGCCATCACTCTGCATGCCCAGGCAGCGGGGCTGCTGGATGAACCGCGCCAGCTCGGCCAGAAGGCCGGAAACCTTGGCGCGGAGCGGGCTGTCCGGGATCTCCCGGAGGGCCATGACGATCTTCCATTCCTCGGCGTTGAGGGTGGTCTGGATGGCGATGTCCGTCATGGCTGCCTCCTGGGATTGCGAGCCTATTTGTCGAGCGCTTCCACCGACTTGATGCCCCAGGCGAAGGCTTCTTCGTTGAGGGGGATCAGGGCGCACTTGTCCTTCAGGGCTGTTCGGATCGCGCCGAGCAGGGTGTCCTTGGGGAAGATGTTCGTGGCGGCCTGGAGAGCGCCCAGGGCCACGATGTTCTTCACCACGGCCTTGCCGAGGTCGGTGGCGATGCCCGTGAAGGGCACGGGGAACATCTTGATGCTGGGATCCAGCGCCGGGGCCTCGGTCACCACGGAGCTGTCGTAGATGACGAAGCCGCCCTTGCGGACCGTGGGGCCGAACTTGGCGAGGCTGGGGGCATTGAAGGCGATGAGCACCTGGGGATCCGGGGATCCGGGGTTCAGCACCTCGTCCTCGGCCACGTGGACATCGGCGTAGGACGTGCCGCCGCGGCTCTCGGGGCCGTAGCTGGGGATGTGGGTGGCGTCGAAGCCCTCGCTGATGGCGGCCCGGGCGATGAGCATGGCCGCAGTCTGGGCGCCGTCGCCGCCAGATCCAGCGAGCTTCAGCGAGATGTCATTGGGGGCCAGGTGCGTGGGGAAGCCCTTGCAGAAGCGCTCGGGGTGCTCGGAGGTGGCCCCGGCCAGGCTGAGGATCTTCTCGCCCTTGAAGCAGGGGGTGTTCCGCTTGAACCAGGGATCGACCGTGAGGTCCTTCTTCACGCCCAGGGGATAGACGGGCTCCATGCACTCCTTGACCCACTTCTCCGTGTCCTCGGGGTTCATCTTCAGGTGGGTGGGGCACTCGGCCAGCACCTCGATGAAGGAGTACCCGCGGCCTTCCACCTGGAGCTTCATGGCCTTGTGGATGGCCTTCTTGGCCTTGATGCGCTGCTTGGCGTCGTAGAGGGCCACGCGCTCCACATAGATGGGGCCGTCCAGGCCCGCGATGAGCTCGGCCATCTTCAGGGGCTGGCCGTTGTACTCGTTCCGGCCCGCGGGGCTGGTGGAGCTGGTCTGGCCCATCAGCGTGGTCGGGGCCATCTGGCCGCCAGTCATGCCGTAGATGGCGTTGTTGATGAAGATGACGGTGATGGGGGCGCCCAGCTGGGCCGTGGCCACGGTCTCGGCGAGGCCGATGGAGGCCAGGTCGCCGTCGCCCTGATAGCTCACCACGATGCTCTCGGGGTTGGCGAACTTGTGGCCGAGGGCGACCACGGGCGCACGGCCGTGGGCGGCCTGGGTGTTGCCCACATCGAAGTAGTAGTAGAGGAACACGGAGCAGCCCACGGGGCTTACGGCCACCGTGCGGTCCTGGATGCCCAGCTCGTCGATGGCCTCGGCCAGGTACTTGTGGGCCAGGCCGTGGCCGCAGCCGGGGCAGTAGTGGGTGGCGTGGCCCTTCAGGCCCTCACCGTGGGAATGGCGCTCGAACTTGTCGTAGAAGACGCTGGCCTTGCTCATGCGAGCACCTCCTTCCGACCCAGGACCCGGGTCATGATTTCGCTCTGCTGGGGCAGGACGCCGCCCATGCGGCGCACGGATTCGATCTCGGGGAACTGGTGGACGCCGGCCTTGCTGAGGGCGAGGCGGATCTCGTCCTCCAGCTGCCCGGCGCTGGCCTCCACCACCACGAGGCGCTGGGCGCCGTGGATGGCGGCCTTCAGCTCCTCCACAGGGAAGGGCCAGAGGGTGATGGGCCGGAAGAGGCCGGCCTTGACGCCCTGGTGCCGCAGCTCCTGGACCGCGCCCTTGGCGGTGCGGGCCGGGGTGTTGCAGGCGATGAGCACCACCTCCGCGTCCTCGCACAGGAAGGATTCGGCGCGGGCCTCCACCTGCATGGCCTCGTACTTGGCGTTCAGGTGGACGTTGTGGGCCTCGAGGTCGGACTCGGTGAGGAAGATCGACGTGATGACGTTCTTGCGGTGCATGGCATCGCCGTAGACCGCCCACTTGGGAATGCCGGGCTTGATCATGGTGTCGGGCAGCTGGACCTTGCCCGTCATCTGGCCCAGGTAGCCGTCCCCGAGGAGGATCACGGGGTTGCGGTACTTGAAGCTCAGCTCGAAGGCCAGCATGGTCAGGTCGAGCATCTCCTGGGGCGTGGCGGGCGCCAGCACCAGGGCCCGGGTGTTGCCGTGGCCCAGGCCGTGGCAGGCGAGCTTGATGTCGGCCTGCTCGGGGGCGATGTTGCCGAGGCCCGGCCCGCCGCGCATGACGTTCACGAAGACGCCCGGCAGCTCCGCGCCGATCATGTAGGACACGCCCTCGAGCATCAGGCTGAAGCCCGGCGAGGAGGTGAAGGTCATGGTGGGCAGGCCCGCGCCGGCGGTGCCGTACATCATGTTCACCGTGGCCACTTCGCTGACGGCCTGGATGAAGGTGCCGTCGAGCTTGGGCAGGAACTTGGCCATCAGCTCGGCGCCCTCGGTGGAGGGGGTGATGGGATAGCCGTAGACGTGGCGGCAGCCTGCGAGCAGGGCACCCAGGGCCGAAGCGTACGTGCCCTTGATGACCAGGGGCTCCGTGCGGGGCAGGGGCAGCACTTCCGAGGGCATGTCCACCGGCTCGGGAGCATCGCTGGGCTTCACGCCGAAGAGCTTGGCCGGGTCCTCCAGCTCGAAGTCCTGGATCTCGCCCTCATGGGCGGGCCGCAGGCCGTAGGGCTCGGGGCAGGCGTCCATGCAGAGACCGCAGGCGTTGCAGTTCGTCAGGTCCAGCTCCACGGGAACCAGGCCCGTCAGGGGGTTGATCTGGTCGCTGAGGTGGATGCAGTCCTTCGCGCAGGCGTCGAGACACCGGCCGCAGCCCTTGCAGTACTCCGGCAGCAGATAGGGTTTCGGTCGTTCTTTGAGGGCCATGGGAACTCCATGCAGGGACGCAGGTCCTACCACGGGGAAGTGTCATGCCCACCCCGTGTGCGCGTGGTCACAAGCGGGCTCCGGCGCAGACCGCCACCGACCGAAAGGTCAGGAATGGGCCCCGGCGCGGGCGGTCTGTGGGGGACAGACCACCTGTCTTCTACCGATCCCCCCAGTGCAGCTTCTGCTGGAGCAGGGCGAAGAAGTCCAGGCCCGGGCGCTGGAGGAGGGTGATGCGGGTCTGAGCCTGGCGGAGGCGCACCTCATCACCGGGGAACAGCCGGTGTCCCACCTGGCCGTCCAGGGTGAGGTGGGCGTCCTCGGCTTCTTCCAAGGTGATGCTGATGGGGCGCGAAGCCGGCACCACGGACGGGCGGAGTGTCAGGGTATGCGGGCAGATGGGGGCGACGACGAAGGCCTCCAGGCTGGGATGCAGGATGGGTCCCCCTGCGGACAGCGCATAGGCGGTGGATCCCGTGGGCGTCGCCACGATGAGGCCGTCGGCCTTGATGGGGCCGGCATCCTCGTTGCCCACCCGCAGGTGCATGTCCATGATGCGGGCCAGGGCGCCCTTGGCCACCACCGCATCGTTCAGCACTGTCTGCCGGACCATCTGACGGTCCTCCCGCCAGAGCTCCACCTCCAGCGTCGGCCGCCGGTCTGCCGCCAGAGTCCCTGCCAGAAAGGCCTGCACGGCGGCGCCGGCTTCAGATACGGGATGGGCTGTGAGGAAGCCCAGGGAGCCGAGGTTGATGCCCAGGATGGGGGTGCCCCGCATGCCCACACGGCGGGCCGCATGGAGCAGCGTGCCATCGCCGCCGAGCACCAGGCAGAGGTCCGCGACAGGATCCGCCGTGCCTAGATCCGGATCCAGGGCCAGCTTCGCGGGTGGCAGGCCGGCCTGGGCCCAGGCCTCGGCCAGGTCCGGTTCGCCCTTGACGGCCCAGTCCCGATCCAGGAACGGTGGGACCGCCTCGCGCAAGGTGGACACCAGGTGCGGAGACTTGGCCTTGGCCACGAGGATCAATCGCTGGGGCATGGCAACACTCTACCGCTATCCTTGTCCCATGGCTTCGAACCAGGCATCCCACTCATCCCCCGCCCGGCGCTGGATCGGGCGCGCCCTGTGGACTTTCCTGGCCCTGGCGGTGGCCGGCGCGGCCACCCTGGCGGTGTCCTGGTCCGTGCTTTCGCGGGACGCGGACAGCTTCCTCACGCTGTTCGCCCTGCGCGTGCCCAAGACCATCACCAAGGTGCTGGATCACGACGGCAACGTCATCGGCATCTTCGCCGAGGAGCACCGGGTGGTGATCCCCTACGGCGACATCCCCAAGGCCTTCGTGAACGCATTGGTCGCGACAGAGGACTCGGATTTCTGGAGCCATAGCGGCGTCTCCGCCCGGGGCATCATGCGCTCGGGCGTGAACTTCATCACCAGCTTCGGCCGGCGGCGGGAGGGCGCTTCCACCCTCACCATGCAGCTCATCCGCACGGTCACCGCCAAGCGCCAGAAGCGCCTTGACCGGAAGCTGAAGGAGATCATCCTCGCCCGCAAGCTGGAGAAGGCCTACTCCAAGAAGCAGATCATGGAGATGTACGCCAACGAGGTGTACTTCGGCGGCGGGCGCTATGGCATCGAGGCCGCCGCGGAGTTCTACTTCGGGAAGAGCGCCCCCCAGCTCAATGTGGAGGAGTGCGCCCTGCTGGCGGGGCTGGTCCAGAACCCGAACTGGTACAACCCCTACAACCCCGATCCCAAGGCCCGCGCCGCCGCCAAGGCACGGCGCAACCACGTCCTCGTCCGGATGGTGAAAGAGGACTACCTCAAGGCCCAGGAAGCCAGCCTGCTGATGGACAAGCCCATCCGCCTGGCCCGCGAGAACGCCCATGAGGAGGCCGTGGCCCCCTATGTCGTGGAGGAGGTCCGCAAGTACCTCTACGAGAAGTACGGCCGCGAGCAGGTCCTGAACGGCGGTCTGGAAGTCACCACCACCGTGGACAGCTTCTGGCAGGAAGCCGCCAACGAGGCCGTGCGCAATGGCCTCAAGGCGGTGGACCGCCGCCGCGGCTTCCGGAAGGACGCCGTGCAGTTCGTGACGGATCCCGACACGACGCAGCTCAACGGCTGGAAGCGCTACTTCGAGGCCGGCGACAACGTCCGGGGGGTGATCCTCGCCTGGAAGGGCGGCAAGGCCCAGGTGCGCATCGGCAAGACCACCCTCGAGGTCCCCGACAGTGCCTTCGCCTGGATCGGCAAGGACCCCCAGAAGCTGCTGCCCCGGGGAGCCGCGCCGCTCTTCCTGGTGAAGGCCGCGGATGACGGCACGCCGAAGACCCTGGAACTGGACCAGGAGCCCCAAGTGGAGGGCGCCCTGATGGCGCTGGATCCGAAGACTGGCGAGATCCGCGCCATGGTGGGCGGCTACGACTTCAACCGCTCCAAGTTCAACCGCGCCATGCAGGCGCAGCGCCAGGTGGGATCCACCATGAAGGCCTTCGTCTACGGCGCGGCGTTCACCGCGGGCAAGACGCCGGCCAGCATGGTTCTGGATGTGCCCACGCGCTTCGTCAACACCGTGGACTACATGACCGTCACCCTCCCGGATGGCACCTCGGAATACAAGCCCTTGCGCGGCGGCGTGAAGCCCTACGAACCCAAGAACTACGAGCGGGACTTCTGGGGCCCCATCCCCATCTGGGAGGCCCTGCGCGATTCCCGGAACGTTCCCGCCGTCCGCACCCTGGAGGAGACGGGCGTCCTCAACGTCATCGACTACGCCCGCAAGTGCGGCCTCACCAGCAGCATCCCCCCCTATCCCAGCATGGCCCTCGGTTCCGCCGACCTGACCCTGAAGGAGATGGTGCGGGGCTACGCCACCATCGCCAACGACGGCCTCCAGGCGCCTCCGCCCTTCTTCATCAAGAAGGTGGTGGACCGGAACGGCCGGGTCCTGGAGACCCACGGCGGGGCGGCCACGGAGCAGGTGCTGGACGCGCAGAGCACCTACCAGCTCATCCAGTGCCTCCAGGGCGTGGCCACCAGCGGCACCGGCGCCAAGAGCAACGAGCTGAACTGGCCCGTGGCCGGCAAGACCGGCACCACGGACGATCACACGGACGCCTGGTTCCTGGGCTTCTCCACGCGCGTGGTGTGCGGCGTGTGGGTGGGCCTGGACGAGAAGAAGACCATCTTCCGGGGGGCGGATGGCGCCAAGGTGGCGTTGCCCATCTGGGTCGATTTCATGAAGGCGGCCCTGCCCACCACGCCCAGGGAGGACTTCCAGGCCCCCGAGGGCATGGAGTGGGCGGACATCGACCGCTACACGGGCCTGCTGGCCACCTCCGCCACCGCCGACAAGGTGCTCCATCTGGCCTTCAAGCCCGGCACCGTGCCCAAGTCCGGCAGCGATGCCGAGGCCATCCAGAAAGTGAAGGAGGCCCGCGACAAGGCCGCGGCCCAGCCCATGGAGAACCGCGTCTGGGGCCAGCCCAAGGTGGTGGAGGAACCCGCCAAGCCCTTGGACCTGAACGCGACGGATCCGAATTCCTAGGCTGTATTCCTGATCAGCTTTGCCGCATCGGCATAAAACGAGGGCGCCATGGCGCCCTCGTTTTATGCCTTGAGCTGGTGCGTCGAAGGGCTACTTCTTCTTCCAGGCTTTGGCAGGCGCGGCCTTCCAGGGGCGGGAGACGTCCTTGGGAGCGGGGCGCTCCTCCCAGGTGCGGCGCGGGCGAGTGTCGGCCTCCGGCTTGGGCTTCTGGTAGGGGCGCGGCTTCTCGTCGAACTCGCGGCGGGCCTTGAAGCTGCCGTCGGGGCGGGTCTTGGAGAAGGCGGAATCGGGCCGGGGCGAATCGCCCCGGGCGGCGCTGCGTTCCGCGTAGGAGCGCTGGGGGCGGGGACCGCCCTCCTTGCGCTCCCGGGGGGTGTCAAAGCGGGGCTTGGCCTTCTTCTCTGGCTCGTTCGGAAGATCGAACCCCGCGGACTTCTCGGCCTGGACCAGCCCCAGGAGGCCGGCGACGAGGCGCACTGGGTCGGCGTCCTTCAGCATCTGGGTGGCCTGGGCGAGCAGGGCGACGCTGGCGGCGCCCTGGATGCCGTCCAGCAGCTTGGCGGCCTGGGCCTCTCGGATCTCCGCGGGCGTGGGCACGGCGCGCCAGTCCAGCTTGAGCCCGCCACGACGGCCCCAGGCCAGCAGGATGCGACTCTCCTTCCAGCCCACCAGGGCCAGGCTGGTGCCCTTGGCTCCGGCGCGGCCCGTGCGGCCGCTGCGGTGGATGTAGTTCTCGAGCTGGGTGGGGATGCCCACGTGGACCACCAGGGGGAGGCCCTCGATGTCGAGGCCGCGGGCGGCCACGTCCGTGGCCACCAGGTAGCGCAGCTTGCCGTCCTTGAACTGGCCCAGGATGCGGGTACGGGTGGCCTGGGCCAGGTCGCCGTGCAGGAAGGCCGCGGGCAGGCCGGAGAGCGTCAGCTCTTCCGCGACCTCCTCGGTCTGGGCCTTGGTCTTCGTGAAGATCAGGGCGGAGCTCGGCTGATCGCGGAGCAGCAGGTTCACGAGGGCACGCACATGCTGGTGGTCCGGCACCAGCACGGGCGTGTGGGCGATGTCAGCATGCACGGCGTGCTCGCCGGCCTCCGCGAGCTGGATCTGGACCGGATCCTTGAGGAATCGCTTCGCCAGCTTGGCGATGGGGGCGGGCAGGGTGGCTGAGAACAGGTAGGTCTGCGGCCCGGCGGGAACCTTGGCGAGGATGGTCTCCACGTCCTCGAGGAAGCCCATGTTCAGCATCTCGTCGCACTCGTCGAGGACGATCATGCTCACGCGGCTCAAATCGAGGGTGCCGCGCTCCAGATGATCCTTCACCCGACCCGGGGTGCCCACGACGACGGGAGAGCCCATCTGCAGGGCCCGGAGCTGGGGGGGGTAGGCCACTCCGCCCACGAGGGAGGCGATGGGCAGCTTGGGCGCGAGGCTGTGCAGCTCGGCGCCCACCTGCTGGGCCAGCTCCCGCGTGGGTGCGAGGATGAGGGCCTGGGTGTGGCGCTCGTCAGAGAGCCGGTGCAGCAGAGGCAGGCCGAAGGCCAGCGTCTTGCCGGAGCCGGTGCGGCTCTGCACCAGCAGGTCGCGCCCTTCAAGGCCGGGCTTGAAGGTCTGGGCCTGCACGGGCATGGGGGTCTCGAAGCCGCGCTTGGCCAGGGCGGCCAACAGAGCTTCGCTGCAGCCGAGGGCTGCGAAGGTCAGGTCGTTCACGATGTCTCCCGGGGCTGTTCCCGCAGAAGATGGCAGACAGCGCCAGCCGGGAGGGGCCCAAACAGGAAGCCTCTCATGAAACCCAATCATTTCCAAGGGATATTCCAATTCTGTATCAACAATCTTCCGCCATACTGGTCTATGGCTGATCCCGAAGACCGCATCCTCACCGTCCCCCTGGGCTCCGACCCCTCCTTGCGACGGCGTTACATGGTGCTCGACCAGGATCTCCCGGCCAACGTGCGCTTCGGCCTGATCCTCGAGGTGCTCGACAAGGTCGCGGAAGAGTGCGCGCTGGACTACGTGCGTCGCACCCATCCCCAAGCCCGGGTGGTGACGGCGGCCATCGACAACATCTTCGTGCGCAGCGCCGCCGACGTGCACCGCGACATGGTGTTCCGGGCCCGGGTCAATTTCGTGGGGCGCACCAGCCTGGAGGTGGGCATCCGCGTGGAGCACCCCGCGGGAGCGGGCCTGCCCGCCGCGCACATCGCCTCCTGCTACTTCACCATGGTGGCCCGCAGCACCGCGGGCGCCGGAGCGGAGAGCCTCGTGCTGCCCGGTTTTGAACCCGGCGACGCCCTGGCGATACGGCGCTGGGAGCGGGCCATCGAGCGGCGGGAGGCCTACCGCCAGCAGCTGCACCAGGCCCAGGAACCTCCCAGCCGTGAGGAATACGCCCTGCTGGCATCCCTCCATGCGGCCCAGGACGAATCCGGCTTCCAGGGCCTGATGGCGGCGGAGTGCGTCACCAGCGGCTGGGAGCGCACCTATCCGGAACACGAGAATGTCCCCACCAAGATCTTCGGCGGGCACCTCATCCGCCAGGCCTTCGAGCAGTCGGCCATCTGCGCAGAGCAGGTGGCACCGCACCGGCCCGTCATCGTGGCCGTGAACCGGATCAACTTCGTCCAGCCCGTGCGCATGGGCGACAAGCTGCAGTTCCTCAGCCGGGCCGTCTATTCGGGCAGCACCAGCGTCTGCGTGGAGACGGACATCATCCGCGTGAGCCGCGACCGGACCCAGACGAACCTCTCGAACAGCTGCGTGTTCACCTTCACGAACGTGGATGACGAGCTGCGCCCGCGGCCGGTGCCGCCCATCTATCCCACCACCTATGCGGAAGATGCCCGCTACCTGGCCGCCCACCGGCGCCGCGAAGCGCGGCTGGCATGGAAGGCGTCGCGGGGGCGGTAAGATCACGGCATGACTTCGATCCTGCTCATCCGCCACGGCATCGCAGAGGATGGCCGGCCCGGCCAGCGCGATGCGGACCGGCCCCTGACCCGGGAAGGCTGGACCAGGACCCGCGCGGCCATGAAGGGGCTTGTGGCCCGCGGCCACCGTCCCACCAGGGGGTTCAGCAGCCCCTACCGGCGCGCCATGGAGACCATGGCCTGCCTCCAGGAAGCCGCCGGGGTCTTCCCGATGGAGACCTCCTTGCTGGTCCTGCCCGAGAGCCGCCCTCCGCAGGCCGACCTCTGGCTGCGCGGGCTGGCGGCGGAGATGCCGGGCGGCGTGCTGGCCCTCGTCAGCCACCAACCCTTTCTCGGCGAGCTGATCTTCCACCTCACGGGCCGCAGCCTCGAAGTGAAGAAGGCCGGCTGCACCGTCATCCGCTGGGAGGACGGCGCCTGGCGCTTCGAGACGCAGTACCAGCCATCGGAACTGAGGGGCTGATGCGACCCCAGCCCACCTTCGTCCCCCTCCGTTCGGGCCTGAAGCTCCACTACCGCGTCCAGGGGAACCCCCATGGTCCCTGGCTCGTGCTGCTGAACGGCCTGTTGTCGGACACGACCATGTGGGACGGGGCCCCCTCCGCGATCGAGCGGAGCGAGGAGCGGGAGCGCAGGACGAGATGTCCTGCGCGATCGGGGGGTAGTCAGGGCCCACACAGCGAGGCGCAAAAGTGAGGCCGGCCCCGACCTTCGCCACGCTCCGTTCGGGCCTGAAGCTCCACTACCGCGTCCAGGGGAACCCCCATGGTCCCTGGCTCGTGCTGCTGAACGGCCTGTTGTCGGACACCACCATGTGGGCCGGCGTGCTGCCAGGCCTGACGGGCCGCTACCGCGTCCTCACCTTCGACAGCCGGGGGCAGGGGAAGTCGGACGCGCCCGAGGACGGCCCCTATCCCACCGCCCTGATGGCCGCGGAGGCCTGGGAGCTATTCCAGATCCTGGGCGTGGAGCGGCCCTGGCTGCTGGGCCTCTCCAACGGGAGCGCCATGAGCCTGGAGCTGCTCACCACCCATCCCGGCGCCTTCGCCGGGGCGGTGCTCACAAGCGCCATGCCCCGCATCGACTTCGCCATGGCCCTCAAGGCCGAGCACTGGGCCCGCTGCCTGGAGGTGGGCGGGCCCCTCATGCAGTTCGACGCCGTGGCGCCATTCCTGTGGGGCGACGCGTTCCTGGAGGCTCGGCACGGCGTCCTGCGGGCCTACCACCAAGTGGTGACGGGCGGCGTCGGAAAGCCCATGCACGGTAACCTGCACCAGATCCGGGGAATCCTGGGGTGGGATATCTGTGAGCGTCTGAGTCTCATCCAAGATCCGGTCCTGGTGCTCTCGGGTGCCGAGGATCTCCTCACCCCCCCCTGGAAATGCCTGGGGACGGCCCAGCGCATTCCCGGCAGCCGCTTCGAGATCGTGACGGGCATCGGACATGCCTACCCTGTCGAGGATCCCAAAGGATTCGTGATCAGGATTAGGGACTTCATGGATAAAGTCGATGCCGGGTTTGGCCGATAAGGGAAACTGGCCTACCATACATCCTTCCCCGAGCCACTTCCGACTCGCCCTGCCCCTGAGGTGACCTATGGCCACCCCTTCTCAGTCCCCGGCCGTCCTGAGCTTGCAAGAGCTCAAGGAACTCTCCATCGGCAAGCTCGCCGAATTGGCGAAGGACCTGCAGATCGAGAACCCGCTCGCCATGCGGAAGCAGGAACTGGTGTTCCGGGTGCTCCAGGCCCAGGCCGAGCGCGAGGGCCAGTTCTTCGCCGAGGGCGTGCTGGAGGTGCTGCCCGAGGGCTTCGGCTTCCTGCGCAGCCCCGACCAGAACTACCTGGCCGGGCCCGAGGACATCTACATCTCGCCCAGCCAGATCCGGAAGTTCAACCTGCGCACTGGCGACACGCTCTCCGGCATGATCCGCGCGCCCAAGGAGGGCGAGAAGTTCTTCGCCATGCTGCGGGTGGACGCGGTGAACTTCGATCCGCCCATGGTGGCCAAGGACCGCGCCCACTTCGACGACCTGGTGCCGCTCTACCCCAAGCACCACCTGCGCATGGAGCGGGACGCCCAGGAGATCAGCACCCGCGTCATGGACCTGATGACGCCCCTGGGCAAGGGCCAGCGCGCCCTCATCGTGGCTCCGCCGCGCACCGGCAAGACCGTGCTGCTGCAGAACATCGCCAACTCCATCACCGCCAACCATCCGGAAGTGTTCCTCATCGTGCTGCTCATCGACGAGCGCCCCGAGGAAGTGACGGACATGGAGCGCAGCGTGAAGGGCGAGGTGGTCTCCAGCACCTTCGACGAGCCCGCCACCCGGCACGTCCAGGTGGCGGAGATGGTCATCGAGAAGGCCAAGCGCCTGGTGGAGCACAAGAAGGACGTGGTGATCCTGCTCGACTCCATCACCCGCCTGGGCCGTGCCTACAATACTGTGGTGCCCCCCAGCGGCAAGGTGCTCTCCGGTGGCGTGGACAGCAATGCCCTCCAGCGCCCCAAGCGCTTCTTCGGCGCCGCCCGAAACATCGAGGCCGGCGGCAGCCTCACCATCATCGCCACGGCGCTCATCGAGACCGGCAGCCGCATGGACGACGTGATCTTCGAAGAGTTCAAGGGCACCGGCAACAGCGAGATCGTGCTGGACCGCAAGCTCAGCGACAAGCGTATCTTCCCGGCCATGGACATCCAGAAGTCCGGCACCCGCAAGGAAGACCTGCTCATCGACGCCGCCAAGCTCGCCAAGATCTGGGTGCTCCGCAAGATCCTCAGCGCCAGCGGCCCCAGCGAGAGCATGGAACTGCTCGTCGACCGCCTGGGCAAGGCCAAGACCAACGACGAGTTCCTGGCGAACCTGCAGGAGCCGGCCCCGCGGCGC
>NZ_JAKZLA010000004.1 GCF_022808775.1 Geothrix terrae | reverse complement strand
CTTCCTGAATGGAATTCTTGTCAAAAAAATGTAGGCCGACACGAATACCGAGACAGACAAGGAAAATGATGGCGGTGGATAGGTACATGGATTCCTGGAGTCGCTAAAGATGTTTCAGAGCCCTAACTTTGAATTGGACGATGGGGGGAGGGTGGTTGGGGGTTCGTCTAGTCCTGGGGTGGGCTGGGCGGGGAGGGGTCGTGCTTGGGGGATTGGGCGAACTGGGAGGAGGGGGTTGCGTGGCGAAAAAAAGGCGATAGATTCGGGTGTCGCTTGGAATTCTGGGGATGGAGACTGGGCAAGGTTAGCGCAATAGGCGGACTGGGGCGATCGGGGTGGGAGCCATGCTGGGGGGAAATAGGCAGACGGGTGAGGGGCGGATCGAGGGGGTGGCGGGGCAGCCTCCGAGGCTCATGGACCAGCTGCGGGAGCGCCTGAGGGTCCGGCACTACAGCCTCCGGACCGAGGATGCCTATGTGGACTGGGCGCGGCGGTTCATCCTCTTCCATGGCAAGCGGCACCCGAGGGACATGGGGGCACTGGAGGTCCAGGCCTTCCTGAGCCACCTGGCGGTGGACCGGCGCGTGTCACCTTCGACGCAGAACCAGGCGAAGGCGGCCCTGCTCTTCCTCTACCGGGATCTGCTGGCGGTGGATCTCCCCTGGCTGTCCGAAGTGGTGCAGGCCAGGCGCCAGCCGCGGCTCCCCGTGGTACTCACGCCCGGGGAGGTGCGCGCGCTGTTCGACCAGATGGAGGGCGGGATGGCCCTGGTGGCGCAGGTGCTGTACGGCACGGGCCTGCGGCTGATGGAGGGGCTGCGCCTCCGGGTGAAGGATGTGGAGTTCGAGCGGCGGGAGATCGTGGTGCGGGACGGAAAGGGGGGCAAGGATCGGGTGACCATGCTTCCGGACCGCCTGGCGGAGCCTCTCCAGGCGCACCTGGAGCGCGTGCGCGCGCTGCATGCCCGGGACCTGGAAGAGGGCTTCGGGGAGGCCCCCCTGCCGGACGCCCTGGGGGTCAAGGGCCCGCATGCGGCGCGGGCCTGGGGCTGGCAGTGGGTCTTTCCGTCGGTTCAACGCTCGGCGGATCCCCGCTCGGGCGTCATCCGGCGCCACCACCTCCACCCGGAGAGCGTGCAGAAGGCCGTGCGGCTGGCGGCCCGGGCCGCCGAGCTGGTCAAGCCCGTCACGCCGCACGTGCTGCGCCACAGCTTCGCGACCCACCTGCTGGCGGCGGGCCACGACATCCGCACCGTGCAGGAGCTGCTGGGGCACAAGGATGTGGCCACCACCATGATCTACACCCATGTGCTGAACCGCGGCGGCCGCGGCGTGGCGAGCCCGCTCGACGGGCTGTGAAGCCCGGCCGCGGAAGGCACGGGAAATGGTACGAACGGTTTCCCATCCGCGTCTTCCGCGCGATCCCCGTCTTCCGCGACCAGTCCCATCGTCCCAGGGCAGTAGGATCATCCCATGCATGTGTCCCATCTGAGGTTCCGGCAGCTGGTGGACGAGGCGATGGCGCTCGTCCCGGAGGAGTTCCGGCCCTACCTGGCGGGGGTGGCGGTGACCATCGAGGACTGGGCGCCGGATGCGCTGCTGGATGACCTCGGTGTGCCCGAGGACGAGACGCTCTACGGCCTCTACTCGGGCCGGGCCCTGACGGAGGGACCGGAGCAATCCGGTGACCTGCCGCCGCGCATCACGATCTATCGGGGGCCCCTTCTGGAGGACTGCCGGGACGAGGACGACCTGAGGCTGGAGATCGCCACCACGGTCATCCATGAGATCGCGCACCACTTCGGCATCGGCGAGGAGCGGCTGGAGGAGCTGGGCTGGGGCTAGGCTGGCCCTAGGCCGCTTTTGCCTTCCGCGGGCTCAGGGGGCCTCGCGATAAACTGGTCTTTCGGGCGCCCGGCGCCCGGCGGGTTGGAGTTCGGATGGTCAAGCGCCTGTGGTCCACCTTCAAGGGCAGCGTTGCCGGTTCCATGCTGGTGGCCAACGTCTTGGCCATCTTCTCGGGCATGATCCCCGTAGCCCTGGTGAAGCTGGCCCTGCCCTTCGGGGCGGTCCGCCGGGGCACGGACCGTCTGCTGAACGGCATGGCCGAGGGCTGGATCGCCGTGAACGGCTGGTGGATGGCCCTGGTGCACCGCATCCGCTGGGATGTGACGGGCCACGAGGGGCTGCGGCGCAAGGGCTGGTACCTGGTGAGCAGCAACCACCAGAGCTGGGTGGACATCCTGGTGCTGCAGAAGGTCTTCCACCGCAAGGTGCCCTTCCTGAAGTTCTTCCTCAAGCGCCAGCTGCTCTACGTGCCGGTGATGGGCCTGGCCTGGTGGGCCCTGGATTTCCCCTTCATGCGCCGTCGCAGCGGCAGCCGGTCGAAGGACCTGGCCACGGCGCGCCGGGCCTGTGAGAAGTTCCGCCAGATCCCCACCTCGGTGATGAACTTCCTGGAGGGCACGCGGTTCAGCCCCACGAAAAAGGCGGCCCAGCAGTCGCCCTACCGGCACTTGCTGAAGCCCAAGACGGGCGGCCTGGCCACGGCGCTGAGCGCCATGGGCGAGCGCTTCGACGCCCTGCTGGACGTCACCATCGTCTACCCCGAGGGCGTGCCCAGCTTCTGGGATTTCCTCTCCGGCAAGGTGAGGCAGGTGGTGGTGCGCGTGCGGGAGCTGGAGATCCCCAAGGACCTGCTGGGCGGCGACTACGAGGGCGACCCCGCCTTCCGCGCCCGCATGCAGGCCTGGCTGCACGAGATCTGGACGGAGAAGGACCACAAGATCGAGGAGATCGTGCTGGGTTTACGGGCGGGCGCCGTGGAAGGACTGAGGTCCTGACCACGCCTTCCCAGGGGCACAAAAGGGGCGCCTGAAACGGCGCCCCTTTTGTGCCATGAGAACGGCTGGCTACCCGTTCACCTTCACGAACTGCTCCATGAAGTCCACGAGGGTCTTCACGTTGTCGACCGTGACGGCGTTGTAGGTGCTGACGCGGATGCCGCCCACGTCGCGGTAGCCCTTGAGGCCCACCATGCCGGCCTTCTTGGCCTCCTTCACGAACTGGTCGTCCAGCTCGGGGGTGGGCAGGAAGAAGTCCACGTTCATGACGCTGCGGTGGGCCTTCTCGGTGACGAAGCCGCGGTAGAAGCCGCTGTGCTTGTCCACGCAGCCGTAGAGCAGCTCGGCCTTCTTCAGGTTGTTCTGCTCGATGGCCTTCAGGCCGCCGATGCTCTTGTTGTAGGCCAGCACGTTGCGCAGGATGTAGATGCCGAACGTGGGCGGGGTGTTGTACAGCGAGTTCTTCTCGGCGTGGATCTTGTAGCGCAGGTAGCTGGGCAGGTCCTGGGCCTCGCACATCTCGAGGAAGTCCTCGCGGATGATGGTGAGCGTGACGCCGCTGGGGCCGAGGTTCTTCTGGGCGCCGCCGTAGATGAGGCCGAAGGGGCTCACATCGAACGGGCGCCACATGAAGTCCGAGCTCATGTCGCAGATGTAGGGGACGTTCCCGACCTTCGGGAACTCGTGCCACTGGGTGCCCTCCACGGTGTTGTTGGAGGTGAAGTGCACGAAGGCGCTGTCGGGGCCGACCTTGATCTCGTCAGCGTGGGGCAGGCGGCTGAACTTCTGCTCCTTGGTGCTGGCGGCCACGCGCACGCGGTCGCCGGCCACGAGCTTGGCCTCCTTGGTGGCCTTCTCCGCCCAGTTGCCGGTGACGATGTAGTCGGCCTTCTTGTCGTTGCGGAGCAGGTTCAGGGGGATCATGCCGAAGCTGAGGTGCGCGCCGCCCTGGAGCAGCAGCACCGTGTAGTTGCTGGGCAGGCCCAGCAGCTCCTTGGTGAGGGCGATGGCCTCCTCGTGCACCGCGTCGTACTCCTTCGACCGGTGGCTGACCTCCATGACGGACATGCCGGTGCCGGCGAAGTCCAGCAGCTCGTCCTGGGCGCGCTCCAGCGCGGGCAGGGGCAGCCCCGCGGGGCCGGCGTAGAAGTTGATCACACGATGGGTCATCGAAATCTCCCTCACAAAGAAACTGATTCACCACGAAGACGGGAAGACCACGAAGAAAAGCAAAACGGTAGGATTTGTTTTCGTGGTCTTCCTGTCTTCGTGGTCAAGATTTTACGCTTTGAAGTCAGACAAGATCGCCACGACTTCGTCGCCGATGCGGCCGAGGTTCTCCTTGGAGCTGGCGCCGAGGTGGGGCGCCATGAAGACGTTGGGGGCGTGGAGCAGGGGGCAGTCCGCCGGGGGCGGGTCGCTGGGCCACACGTCCGTGCCGTAGGCGCGCACCTTGCCGCTGTGCAGGGCGGCGGCGAGGTCGGCATCCACGATGCACTTGCCGCGGCCGGTGTTGATGAGGATGACGCCATCCTTCACCTTGGCCAGGAAGGCGGCATCCACCATCCCCCGGGTCTCGTCGGTGAGGGGCAGGTGCAGGCTGATGACATCGGCCTTGGCGGCCAGCTCGTCCAGGCTGACCAGCTTCGCGATGGGGTGCTCCTTGAGGTAGGGATCGTAGGCGATCACCTCCATGCCGAAGGCCTGGGCGCGCTTGGCCACTTCCGTGGCGATGTTGCCGGCGCCGATGAGGCCCAGGGTCTTCCTGAAGAGTTCGGTGCGCTTCAGCTCGCTCTTGAGGAACTTGCCCTCCTTCATGGAGGTGTGGGCCTCGATGAGGCGCGCGGGGATGGCCACCATGAAGGCCATGGCCATCTCGGCCACGGCCACGCTGCTGGCCCTGGGCGTGTTCATGGCCTTGACGCCCTTCTCGGCGCAAAGCTTCTTGTCCACGTTGTCCATGCCCACGCCGCCGCGGATGACGAGCTTGAGCGCGGGGGCCTGGGCCAGGAGGTCGGCGTCCACCTTGGTCTTGGAGCGGACGAGGAGGACGTTGGCCTGCCCGAGGGTGGCCATGTCGGAGCTGACGGTGCCGAAGGCGGCGAGGCGCTCCGGCAGCTTGGCGTCAAAGGCGTCGGCGATGAGGGTGTGCATGCGGATCTCCGTTCAGCCTTCGTACATCCGGACCAGCAGGCCGGAGCGCAGCTTGGGTTCGAACCAGGTGGACTTGGGGGGCATGACCTCGCCGGCGTCGGCCACGGACATGAGCTGGGTGAGGGAGGTGGGATACAGGGAGAAGGCCACGGCATAGCCTTCCTTCACGCGGCGCTCCAGCTCGTCCATGCCGCGGATGCCGCCCACGAAGTCGATGCGGGTGTTGGTGCGGGGATCGTCGATGGCAAGGATGGGGCCCAGCAGGTTCTCCTGGAGGATGCTCACGTCCAGGCCGCGCACGGGGTCCTCGGCGGGGTAGGTGCCGGGCTTGGCCTTCAGCTCGTACCAGGCGCCGCCGAGATACATCCCGAAGGTCGTGGGGGCCTTGGGGCTGCGGTGGGCGGCGGGGGCGACGTCGAACTTCTCGCGGACCTTGGCCAGGAATGCGTCTTGGGAGAGACCGTTCAGGTCCTTCACCACGCGGTTGTAGTCCATGATCTTCAGCTGGTCGTGGGGGAAGACCACGGCCATGAAGCTCTCGAAGGGCTCGTCACCCGTGGCGGAGGCGCCGGCGGCGGCACGGCGGGCCTGGCCGTAGCGGATGGCGGCGGCGGTGCGGTGGTGGCCGTCGGCGATGTAGAGGGCGGGCACGCCGTTGAACAGGTTCACCAGCTCGCAGATCACGGGCTCGCCGGTGACGACCCACACGGTGTGGCCGATGCCGTCCGGTGTGACCACGTCGTAGACCGGCGGCAGCTTCCGGATGTCATTGACGATGTGATCGATGTAGGGGACGGCCTTGTAGGTGAGGAAGACGGGCTCGGCATTGGCGTTCTGCTCGGTGACGTGCCGGGTGCGGTCGTCCTCCTTGTCCTTGCGGGTGAACTCGTGGCGCTTGATGGTGCCGTTCTCGTACTCCTGCACGGAGCAGAGGCCCACCAGGCCCGCCTGCACATGGTCGCCCATGCGCTGCTGGTAGACGTAGAGGCTGGGCAGGCCCTCGTGCATGAGGGTGCCCTTCTCGATCATCGCCATGAGGTTGGCCACGCCCTTGGCGTAGACCTCGTCCGCGTGGACGTCCGTGCCCGCGGGCAGGTCGATCTCGGGCCGGCCCACGTGGAGGAAGGAGTGGGGATTGCCCTTCGCCAGCTCGGCGGCCTCCTGGGTGTTCACCACGTCGTAGGGCACGGCGGCGACCTGGGCGGCGAGCTCGGGCCGGGGGCGGTAGGCGCGGAAGGGCTTCAGCTGGGACATGGACACCTGCCTGGGAAGGGGGCCCCTCGGGGCCGCACACGCGCCATTATTCCCCGGCGGGTGCCCTTTGAAGACCCCCCATCGCGGGTTTTGACGAAAGTCCCATACCTGCGCCCCGGGAGGCGCGAACTGTCAAATTCCGGGCCGGCCCGCAGACGGGTCCGGATCGCCCTCGGGCCCCAGGGAATCGCTGATCAGGGCCACGTTCAGGAGGAGCTCGGTGAGGGGGGTGTCGATGGTCCGCTCCACCCGGCAGGTCTCCACGAACTCGATGTCCGGGCGGTCCCAGGTGAGGATCTCGTAGACCGCGGGGAAGCCGCTCTGGTCGCGGTAGGCGGCGTGGATCACCTCGCCGCGCTTCAGGTAGAGGAGCCCCATGCCGGCCTGGGACCGGACCGTGAGGGTGCAGGACTTCTGCTCCCAGGCCAGGAGCTGGAGGATGCTGCAAAGGGTGAGGCCCCGGATCACCCCCACGGGCTCGGCCTGGACCGCGGTGCGGATCACCTCCATGAGGTGCCCCAGGCGGAGCGGCTTGGAGAGGATGCGGACGGCCCCCAGGTCCAGGGGGGTGTTCAGGTGCTGGCCCTCGTCCAGCCCGGTCATGACGATGACGGGGATCTGGGGGTAGAGCCGGCCCACCTTGGTGATGAGGTTGAAGCCATCCATGACGGGCATGTCGAGGTCGGTGACCAGCACGTGGACCGCCTCCTGGCGGAGCACTTCCAGGGCCTCCTGGCCGTTCGAGGCCGCGAGGATCCGGAAGCCCTGGAGGCCCTTCAGGCCGGCCCGGTAGAGGCTGAGGGTGGCCCGGTCGTCTTCCACGACGAGCAGGGTGCGCCCAGGGGCGTCGAGGTCGGGACGGGGGCGGGATTGGGCGGCTGGGTTCATGGCACCTGCCCCCAGGATACCGTCACCGGGCCTCCCCCTTGGGAATTTTACGTGCAGGTGTGGGCTCCTTGGCCAGGATGGCCAGGGCTTCGGCGGCGTCCACGGGATGCCGGGCCTCCCAGTCCAGCACCCAGGGGGGCAGCTCAGCATCCTCGTAGTCCCGCACCTTGCGGTGCCAGCTCACGAGAGCCTGCACCATGGCTTCATGGAGGTTCTCGGCCTTGGGCGGGATGTGGCCCTCCCAGATGGGCTCGTGGAAGTACGTCCGCAGGGTGGCTTCGACGGGCTTGCCCCACACGGCATAGGTGCGGTCGAGCGGGCCACCGATGGGTTTCTGGTTGAGGTTCTCCCCGTAGAGGTAGTAGAACACCGCGTCGCCGTCGCTCCAGTGCCGGAGCACCCCGAAGGCGCCCTTGAGCAGCTCGTTCTGGAGGGCCAGGTCCACGGGCTTGTCCGTGCGGAAGTCCCAGGGGCCCACGTGGGCATGGGCCACGCTGGGGTAGCCCACCTCGGTGATCATCACCGGCTTGGGGCCCTTCGCGTCGGCGAAGCGGGCCGAGAGCGTGCGGGCCTTGTAGACGATCCACCACCAGGCGTCGCGGATCTGCTCCGGCGTGGGGTACTCGTCGTACTTGGCGATGGGGTCGTAGGTGTTGATGCCGATGACGTCCAGGCAGTCGCCGAAGGTGAAGCTGTCGTGGCTGTCGAAGTTCACGCTGTAGACCAGCTTGCCGTGGAAGACCTTGCGCACCTCGGCGGCCAGCGCCCGCCAGCGGTCCGGGAAGGCGTGGGTGGAGGCCATCTCGGTGCCGAGGCTGTACCATTCCACGCCGCCCTCCTGGGCCAGGGCCGCCAGGCGCACGTTGAAGTCCGTGTAGTTCTTCCACCACAGGTCCCAGTCGGAGGGCTCGATGTTGCCGCGCCACCAGTCGGCGTTGTCCGCCTCGTCCCGCAGGTTGAT
This sequence comes from Geothrix terrae, assembly GCF_022808775.1. GTDB lineage: Bacteria > Acidobacteriota > Holophagae > Holophagales > Holophagaceae > Geothrix > Geothrix terrae. Next base: position 367,915 of record NZ_JAKZLA010000004.1, on the reverse strand, counting down.
GGTGGGGAAGAACATCATGCGCAGGCCCCGGACTTTCGCCTCATGGAAGGTGCGCCGCAGGCTCTCTTCCGTGGGGCTGGAGGTGGGATGCCTCCGGATCTCGTTGCTGTGGCCCGTGTCCATGCGGTAGATGGCCTGGAGGCTCACGCAGGTGGCCCCCGTGGCCGCGATGCGGTCCAGCTCCTCGTGGTAGTCGTAGTCCGGCACGCCGGCGTAGAGCCCCAGCACCATGCCCCGGGGCTGGGGCACCAGGGCCCGCCGCTGCATGCGGCGGACGAACAGCAGGGTGACCGGCAGGCCGAGGATGGCCAGGAAGATGAGGATGCGACGGATCATGCGGAGCGGCTCCAGGATCCAGGTTACAGGTTGGGGAGATGAGACTGGAGTTGAAGTCTGGGCCCCAGACTCCAGAGCTAGGTCCGTTCCACCCGCACCTGCACGATCCGCGTCCCCTCCATCCGCAGCACCGTGAGACGGGCGCCTTCGACGTCCACGGCTTCCTGGGGGTGGGGCACGCGGCCCAGGCGGGCCAGGACGAGGCCGGCCAGGGTGTCGAAGCCGTCCCGTTCCCAGGTGAGGCCCAGGCGCTGGGCCACATCCTCCACATGGGCCTGGCCCGAGACGACGTAGACGCCGGGGGCCTGCACCATCAGGCCGGCGGGGGCCTCGTGCTCATCTTGGATCTCCCCGAAGACCTCCTCCAGCAGGTCCTCCATGGTGGCCAGGCCGGAGAGCCCGCCGAACTCGTCCACCACGATGGCCAGCTGGGTGCGGGTGCGCTGCATCTCGCGCAGGAGGTCCATCACGGGCTTGCTTTCCGGCACGAAGCGGGGGGGCTTGATGAGCGTGGCCAGGGGGGGCTGGTCGCCATCCGGAAGCTGGATGAGGTCCTTGAGCAGGAGCACGCCGCGGATGTGGTCGATGCTGCCTTCATAGACGGGCAGCCGTGAGTGGCGGGTCCGCGTGAAGGTCTGCCAGGCCTCCTGGATGCTGGCCTCCAGGGGAACGGCGGCGATGCGGGTGCGCGGCGTCATCACTTCCCGCACGAGGGTGTCGCCGAAGGTCACGACGTTGCGGATGAGCTCCCGGTCCCCGGCTTCCAGGATGCCTTCGGCCTCGCCCTCCTCGAGGAGCGCGGTGACGGCCTCCTCCGTGGCGTCCTCGGGATCGGCCTCCTTCGCGCGCTCCTCGGAGCGCCGCTCGATGAGCCGGGCCACGGGGTCCACCAGGGGGGCCAGGAGGGGCTGGATGGGCGCGTAGAAGGGGAAGAGGCGGATCAGCCACCGGCCCGGATCGGCGGAGGTGAGGAGGGCGGGCAGGGCCAGGTCCATGCCCCAGAGCCCCGCCAGCACCAGGAGGCCCAGGGTCCAGCCGCCGCCGGGGAGGATGGACCGGAAGGGCCAGAGGAGGCCCAGCAGGATCAGGAAGAGGGCCTTGTTCCAGAACTCCAGGCCCAGGCCCAGGGTCCGGGGCCGCTCCAGGAGCGCCGCCAGGTGCGGATCGCGGATGGTGTCCTCCTCCAGGAGCCGGCGGCGCTGGAGGGAGGGCAGGGCGTGGAAGGCCGACTGCAGCGCCATGGTGGTTCCCCGGTAGAGGAGCACCGCCAGGGCGGCCAGAAGGAGCCAGGATGGGAGGGCGCTGCCGCCGGATTCAGCCATGATTGGATTGATTCTAACGGGTTTCGCCGTCCGCCAGCGGCACTCGCCGCCGATCCCTAGCGGCTCCCGCCGCGGGCCAGGATCAGGCGGGCCAGGTCGGCCTTGGCTTCATCGCTGAGGTGGAGCTTCCGGCGCTCGGCCTCGCGGAAGTATTCCTCCGGATCCCGGCAGAGGCCATCCGGTGTGGGCGGCAGGCCCTTGCGGGCCCGGGCGGCGTTCAGGAAGCCGTAGGGCTCCTTGGCCAGCTCGGGGCTCTGGAGGAAGTGGCGGAAGGTCCACCAGCCGCCCAGCACGAACCAGACGCCCAGCACAGCCACGGCGCGGTGCTGGAGGCGGCGCATGAGGTCCGGCGTCTTCCGCACCTTCTGCCACCAGACGCCGACGGCGAGGTTCAGGGCGATGATGAGGGCCGTCATGGATAGGGTGCCCGTCCAGCCCAGGTCCCCCCAGCCCCAGCCCGTGAGGGCCACCACCGCGGGCGCCAGCAGGACGCTGAAGATCAGGTTGAGGTGCAGCATGTAGAGCAGCAGTGATTCGCGGCTGGCGGCGTCGATGGGGTTGGGACCCTTCCAGCGGGGGCGGACGAGGTCCACGGCGCCCATGAGCGAGCCGCCCAGCAGGATCCAGCCCAGGCGGGCGGCCACGCTGGGCAGGGTGGCATTGGAAATGGCCCCCAGCTCCGCGTAGGTGAAGGCCCCGGACTTGCTGTGCAGCATCCACACGCCGTTCTGCTGGAGCCAGGTGCCCCCCCAGAGCCAGGCGTGCTGGACTGCGGATCCCCAGGCCAGGAGGAGGGCGCCGAGAATGGCCAGTCCGGCCAGGGAGCGGGCCTCGCTCCAGCGCGCCTTTCCGTCCACCTGCATCACCCGGAAGTGCCGGTAGAGGCCCCCCAGGAAGGCCCCGAAGGCGGGGAAGGCGAACCAGGGGAAGAGGGGGAACAGGGCCTGGACGCCGCGGTCGGGGTTGCCGTTGAAGAGGCCGCGGATGGGCAGCCACAGGCCGTCGGCCACGCCGGTGGCCCATAGGGAGGGCGAGACCAGGGGTACGAAGACGGCGAGCGCCAGGGCCAGGGCCGTGAAGACGCGCGGGTTCCGCACCAGCCGCGCGAGGCCCTGGAGGATGAGCAGCGAGAACACGATGCACTGGAGCACGTCGATCTTGAACAGCTCCCGGGCCTTCTGGGCGGTGTTGAGCACGCTCCAGTCGGCGGCCGTGATGCCCGGGGCGTGGAGGGCATAGGCGCAGAGCAGGATGAATCCCAGGCGCCGGGCCGTGTCCGGCCAGAAGGGGCGCAGGGTGCCGTCCGTGCGGAAGGTGGAGATCACCAGGCTGTAGCCGGCGGCCAGGGTGAAGCTGGGCGCCACCAGGCCGTTCAGGTAGTTCAGCCAGTCCGGCCGCAGACCAGCGTGCAGCCAGACATTGACCGCGTGCACCTCGATCATCACGATCACGGCCCAGCCGCGCAGCTGGTCGATCCAGTCGCAGCGCTTGGACGGAGTCAGGTCATCCCAGATGGACATGGACGATTCCTAGCTGGCTTGCTGCCTCATGACGCTGTGCTTCTTCCCGTACAGGAAGTAGATGACGAAGCCGAGCAGTAGCCATGTGATGAGCCGCCACCAGTTCGCCACAGGCAGGGAGAACATCAGCATGAGGCAGCTGAGCACGCCCATGACCGGCACGAAGGGGACCCAGGGGCAGCGGAAGGGCCGCTCGGCCTCGGGGTGCTTCTTCCGCATGATGAGCACGGCGGCGCAGACGATGACGAAGGCCAGCAGGGTGCCGATGTTCGCCAGGTGCAGCAGGGCGTCGATGGGCAGGAAGCCGGCCAGCGTCCCCACGAAGAGGCCGATGAGGATGGTGGACTTCCAGGGCGTGCGGAACTTCGGGTGGACGTCGCCGAAGGTGGCCTTGGGGAGCAGGCCGTCCCGGGCCATGGCCAGGAACACGCGGGGGCCGCTGAGCATCATGACCAGCAGCACCGAGGTGATGCCGGCGACGCCGGCGGTGGCGATGAGGCCCTCGGCCCAGCCCAGCCCCTTCTGCTTGAAGGCGATGGAGACCGGCGCGTTGATGTCGAGCTGGTCGAACTTGACCATGCCGGTGAGCACGGCCACCACGGCGATGTAGAGCACGGTGCAGACCACCAGGGAGACGATGATGCCGATGGGCACGTCGCGCTGGGGGTTTTTGGCCTCCTCCGTGTGGGTGGAGACGGAATCGAAGCCGATGTAGGCGAAGAAGATGATGGCCGCGCCGGCCATGGTGCCGATGGGCGCGCCGCCGCCGTCCACCTGGCCCGCCACGTGGTGGCCGAAGAAGCTGATGCCGGTCCAGCCGAAGGGGGCGAAGGGGTGCCAGTTGGTGGTGTTGATGAAGAAGGCGCCCACGCCGATGACGAAGAGCACGGCCGCCACCTTGATGGCCACCATGGCGGCGTTGAAGGTGGCGCTCTCGTGGATGCCCTTCACCAGCACCGCCGTCACCAGGGCCACGATGAGGAGGGCCGGCAGGTTCATGGCGGCGCCCGTGGAGGCGAAGTGCCCCGTGGCGGGATCGTACTTCCAGGGGGATTCGCTCAGCAGCTTGGGCACGTGGATGCCGATCTTGCTGACGGCGCTCTGGAAGTAGGCGGACCAGCCCGTGGCCACCGCCGCGCTGGAGACGCCGTACTCGAGGATGAGGTCCCAGCCGATGATCCAGGCGAACAGCTCGCCGAGCGTCGCATAGGCGTAGGTGTAGGCCGAGCCGGCCACGGGCACCATGGCGGCGAACTCGGCATAGCACAGCGCCGCGAAGATGCAGGTGATGCCGGCGATGACGTAGGAGAGCATCAGCGAGGGGCCCGCGATGTTGTGGGCCGCGGCCCCGGTGGCCACGAAGATGCCCGCGCCGATGATGGCGCCCACACCGAGGGCCGTGAGCTGGATGGGGCCGAGGACGCGGCGGAGGCGGTTCTCGCCCTTGGCCTCTTCCAGGAGCAGGGCCAGGGGCTTGCGGGCGAAGGCCTGGGAGGTGGAGGGGGATTCGGTCGACATGAACAACACTCCATGCGATCCGGGACGGGGGCCCGGAAGGGGATTCCAGGGATGATGGGCCAAGGGCTTCCGGCGATCCTAGCACCGAAATACATTCCGTTAAGATGCCTCCCATGCTCCCGGCCACCCTCCGATCCCGCCTCGCGCAGGCGCGGATGTCCCTGCTCCTGTGCCGGGGCTGCCTGGGGCCCGTGGGCCCGGAAGCCGAGGCTGGCCTCTGCGCCCGCTGCTGGCAGGGTCTGCAGCCCCTTCCCGAAGGACGCTGCCTCCGGTGTGCCCTGCCCCACGCGGAAGGTCCCTGCCCGGAGCCGGTGGCCTGGGAGCTGGGTGATGCCCTGTGGGACTACCACGGCGGGCGTCCGCCCTTCGGGGCGCTCGTGCTGCCGGACATCAAGCGGGGCGAGATGGGATGGCGGAGGGCCCTCCTCCGGCGCCTCGGCCTGGCGGCCCTGCCGGATTGGGTGCAGGAGGTGGACCAGGTGACCTCGGCCCCCAGCGCCCTGCCACGCCGCCTGTGGCGGGGGTTCGACCTGGCCGCCGAGGCCGGGCGGGTGGTGGCGGATCGCACCGGTCGCCCCTACGAGACCCTGTTGGCCAAGGGCTGGTGGCGCGGGCGCCAGGCCACGCGCACGGAGAGCGCCCGGCGCCGCCTGCCCCGGAAGGCCGTCACGTTGCGGCAGGGCGCCGCCCCGCGGGGGATCGTGCTGCTGGTGGACGACGTGTGGACCACCGGCACCACGCTCCTCCGCTGTGCCCAGGCCCTCAAGGACGGCGGGGCGGACGAGGTGCGGGTGCTGACACTGTTCCGGGCGATGTAGTTTTCAGCTATCAGCTATCAGCTATCAGATGTCAGTGGCTGGCCAGGGGGTGCCGCATGGGCGTGGTGCTCCGGGCGGCGCGGAGGTAGGAGGCGGGCCAGGGGGTTTCCGCACCCAGGGCCTGGGCGGCGTGCAGGGGCCAACGGGGGTCGCGCAGGAGCTCGCGGCCCAGCAGCACCAGGTCGGCGGATTCCTGGGCCAGGATCTGCTCCGCCTGCTCGGCGCCGGTGATGAGGCCCACGGCGCCCGTGGGGAGGCCCGTCTCGGCGCGGATGCGGGCGGCGAAGGGCACCTGGTAGCCGGGGCCCAGCGGGATCTCGGCGCGGGGCACCAGGCCGCCGGAGGAGCAGTCCACCAGATCCACGCCGAGGTCCTTCAGCTCCTTGGCCAGGGCCACGGACTGGTCGAGGGTCCAGCCGCCCTCCACCCAATCGGTGGCCGAGATCCGCGCGAAGAGGGGCAGCTCCTCGGGCAGGATGTTGCGCAGGGCGCCCACCACCTCGCGGACGAGGCGCGTGCGGTTCTCGAAGGAGCCGCCGTAGGCATCGGTGCGGTGGTTCGACAGGGGTGACAGGAACTGGTGCAGCAGGTACCCGTGGGCGGCGTGGACCTCGATGACCTGGAAGCCCGCGGCCACCGCGCGGCGGGCCGCGTCCATGAAGGCTTCGATCACGGCCAGGATTCCGGGTTCATCGAGCGCCGTGGGCATGGTCCAGCCCTCGTCGAAGGGCAGGGCACTGGGGGCCACGGGCGTCCAGCCACCCGCCGAGGCGGTAAGGCTCCCGCTGCCCTTCCAGGGGGCCGGGTTCGAGGCCTTGCGTCCCGCGTGGGCCAGCTGGATGCCCGGCACCGCGCCCTGCGAAGTGATGAAGCGTGCGATGCGGGCGAGGGCCTCGGCCTGGTCCTTGTTCCAGAGGCCCAGATCGTCCGGGCTGATGCGGCCCTCGGGCACCACCGCCGTGGCCTCCGTGATCACCAGTCCCGCGCCCCCCTGGGCCAGGCCGCCCAGGTGCACCAGGTGCCAGTCGTTGGCCAGGCCGTCCGTGGCCTGGTACTGGCACATGGGGGAGACCGCGATGCGGTTGGGCAGCGTGATACCGCGGAGCGTGAGGGGTTGGAAGAGGCGGGTCATGGGACCTCCGGGACCTTCGAGCCTACCTGAGGCGGGAGGGGTTTGATGACCCCTCCCGCCGTGCGAAACCTACATCCGAAGGGCCTTGCGCACCTCGGCCTCCAGCACCCCCTCCCGGATCTCCGCCAGGTCGTAGCGGACGCGGGTCATGGGCTTGGTGACCTTGAGGACGCGGGTAAGGTCGATGGGGGTGCCGCTGAGCACCACGTCGCAGGGGGTGGCCTCGATGGTGGCCTCCAGATCCTTCACCTGCTGGTCGCCGTAGCCCATGGCGGGCAGGATGCCCTGGGCGTTGGGATACTTGCGGTAGGTGGCGGCGATGGAGGCCACGGCGTACGGGGTGGGATCCACGATCTCGTGGGCGCCCACGGCCTTGGCGGCCACCACGCCGGCGCCATAGGTCATGGAGCCGTGGGTGAGGGTAGGCCCGTCCTCGATGACGAGGGCGCGCTTGCCCTTCACGAGCTCCGGGCGGTCGCAGGTGACGGGGCTGTGGGCGCGGATGACGCGGGCCTTCGGGTTCACCCGGGCGGCGTTGTCCTCGATGGCCTTGATGTCGGCCTCCTTGGCGCTGTCGCACTTGTTGATGAGGATGATGTCGGCCATGCGGAAGTTGGCCTCGCCCGGGTGGTAGGCCATCTCATGGCCGGAACGCAGGGGATCCGCGACGCAGAGGTGCAGGTCGCTCTTGTAGAAGGGCAGGTCGTTGTTGCCGCCGTCCCAGAGGATGACGTCGGCCTCCTTCTCCGCGCTGCGGATGATCTGCTCGTAGTCCACGCCGGCGTAGACCACGAAGCCGTTGTCGATGTGGGGCTCGTACTCCTCGCGCTCCTCGATGGTGCATTCGTGCTTGTCCAAGTCGCCGTAGTCCGCGAAGCGCTGGCAGGCCTGCTTGGCCAGGTCGCCGTAGGGCATGGGGTGGCGGATGGCCACGACCTTCTTGCCGAGCTTCTTCAGGATGTTGCTGATGTAGCGGGTGGTCTGGCTCTTGCCGGCGCCCGTGCGCACGGCGGTGATGCCGATGACGGGCTTGGTGGACTTGATCATGGTCTTGTCCGCGCCCAGCAGCTCGAAGTCGCAGCCGTGCGCGATGCAGAGGCTGGCCAGGTGCATCACCGTGGCGTGGGTGACATCCGAATAGGAGAAGACGGCCACATCCACCTTCTCGCGGTGGATGAGGTCCACCAGCTCCGATTCGTCCAGGATGGGGATGCCTTCCGGGTAGAGCTTCCCGGCGAGCACGGCCGGGTAGCGGCGGCCCTCAATGCCCGGGATCTGGGTGGCGGTGAAGGCCACCACCTGGTACGCGGGGTTGTCCCGGTACACGGTGTTGAAGTTATGGAAGTCGCGTCCGGCGGCTCCCAGGATCACCACGCGTCGTGCCGACATGACACAAGCCTCTCGGTCCAGCGGTGCGCCGACACGCTCGGGGGTGGCAGTCCTGGCGGCACCGCGACGGAAGGAGGATAGCCGTCCCGGGAGGTGGTTGAGAACAGGAAGTGGCTTGAATCACACCGCACGGGAAGGTCTATGCTTCTTCCATGCCCATTCCAGCCTCCCTCTCGGCCTTCCTCCGCCGGTGGCGCCGGTTGATCCTCGTGCTGGCGGGAATCTACGCGCTGTGGGTCCTGGCGGGCTTCTTCCTGATTCCGGCCCTGGCGAAACCCCGGATCGAGCGGGCGGCCACCCGGGCTCTGAAACGCCCTACCACCCTGGCCCGGCTGCGGTTCAACCCCTTCACCTTCGGGGTCACCGTCGAAGGCCTGCGGGTGGCCGAGCGGGGCGGCGGCGACTGGATCACCCTCCGGCGCGCCTATGTGAATCCCTACGTCTGGCGGCTCCTGCGCCACACGGTGGGGTTCGCGATCATCGAGGTCGATGGCCTCACCGTCCGGACGGCCCTGGACCCCGAGGGACGCCTCAACTTCCAGGATCTGCTCGAAGAGGAGCAGAAGCCGGGCACTCCCGCCCAGGAGGCGCCACCTTCGGCCTGGATCCTGGATGTCCGCCGCTTCCAGCTCCAGGACGGGCGGGTGGAGTTCACGGACCGGTCCGCCTCGGCCCCCTTCCATTCGGAGCTGGGGCCCATCGCCTTCCGCCTGGACAACCTGCGCACCGAGGTGGGCCATCGCAGCGGCGTCTCCCTGGAGGCCTGGACGGAGGCCAAGGAGCACGTGGCCTGGAAGGGGGACCTGGGCTTCCAGCCCTTCGCCTCCAAGGGCACCCTGCTGCTGGAGAACCTGTCGCTGCCCAAGTACCGCCCCTATGAGCAGGAGCAGGTCTCCAGCGAGATCCGCAGCGGCACGGGCACCGTGCGGGCCCAGTACCGCTTCGAGTGGTCCAAGGGCCGCCACGTCGCGGAACTGTCGGGGCTGGATCTCAGCGTGAAGGACCTGAAGATCGCCGAGCGCGGTGTCGCCGAGCCCGCCATCGAGCTGCCCTCGCTCGAGGTCAAGGATGGCAAGGCCGACCTGCTGGTGCCCTCGGTGGTACTGGGCTCCATCACCGCCGAGCAGGGCATCCTCCGGGTCCAAGCCGCCAAGGATGGCGCCCTGAACGTGGTGCGCCTCCTCGCGCCGCCCACGCCCAAGGAGAAGAAGAAGGACGAGAAACCGCTCCAGCTCCTGATCCGCGACCTGGCCCTGAAGGGCTTCCGGCTCGGGTGGGAGGACCTGGGCCCGGTGCGCCCCGTGAAGGTGGAGGCCACGGACGTGAACCTTCGCTGGCAGGATCTGAGCCTGGATCCCAAGGCCAGCAGCCAAGCTTCGCTGGACCTGAAGCTGGGTACCGGCTCCCTCAAGGTGGAGGGCCGCCTGGCGCCCTTGAAGGCCACGGGCGACCTCCAGCTGAAGGCCGAGGGGTTGGAGTTGGCACCCTGGGATCCCTACCTGGACACGGCCCTGGACCTGCGCATCGCCTCCGGGAAGCTGGGGGCCGACGGCCGCGTGCGCTTCGCCTTCGAGGGCCGCAAGACCGACGGGATCTCCTATCAGGGCGCGGCCTCCGTGCAGTCCCTGGAGGCCCGGGATGCGGGCCTGAACGAGCCCTTCGTGCGCTGGAAGGCGCTGCGCCTGACCGGCGCGGACATCCGCACGGCGCCCATGTCCGTGGCCATCCAGGCCGTGGACTGGACCGAGCCTGAGGGCCGGCTGGTGATGCAGCCGGACGGCAGCACCAACGTGGCCCGGGCCCTGCGCCTGGCTCCCGAGGGCAAACCCCCGGCCGTCACCGCCGCCGTGGTTCCCGCCACCCCCGCCGCCGCGCCGGACCTGGCCATCGCCAAGCTCGCCATCGCCGGCGGGCGCCTCAGCTTCATCGACCGCTCCGTGCAGCCCAATGCGGCCCTGGTGCTCAGCGACCTGGAGGGCAGCTACCTGGGCCTCTCCGGCCATCCCGACGCGGTGTCCAAGGTGGATTTCAAGGGCCGGGCCGGGGGCCTGGCGCCCATCACCATCACGGGCCACGCCATGCCCCTGCGTCACGACCTGGACACGGACGTGGCGCTGAAGATCCTGGGTGCCGACCTCACGGACTTCACCCCCTACACGGGCAAGTACCTGGGCTACACCGTGCAGAAGGGCAAGCTGGACGTGGACGCCCGCCTGCGCATTGACCATCGGAACCTGAAGTCCGAGAACGCCGTGAAGCTCGACCAGTTCTACCTGGGGGAGAAGGTGCAGAGCCCCGACGCCACGGGCCTGCCCGTGAAGCTGGGCCTGGCGATCCTGCGCGACCGGCGGGGCGTCATCGCCTTCGACCTGCCCATCGAGGGCAACCTCGACGATCCCGACGTGAAGTACGGAAAGCTCGTGTGGAAGGCCATCTTCAACCTACTGGGGAAGATCGCCACCTCACCCTTCACGCTGATCGGCAAACTCTTCGGCGGCGACTCCGGCGACCTCAGCAGCCTGGCCTTCGCGCCGGGCTCCAGCACCCTGGACACCGCGGGCACCGCCAAGCTCCAGGCCCTGGCGAAGGCTCTCCACGAGCGGCCGGAGCTGCGCCTTGAAGCCGAGGGCGCCGTGGACGAAGGCCAGGACGGCGGGGCCCTGCGCAAGGCGTCGCTCGAAGCGCTGCTGCGCCGCACCCGGGCCCAGGGGCTCAAGGCGGAGGACGCCCCCGTGCCGCCCGGCGAGCGGGAGCGCTGGCTCAAGGCCGCCTATGACGCCGCCTTCCCCGCGCCCAAGCCCGCCAAGGGCGAGAAACCCGCGCCGCCCCCGCCCCCTGCGGAGATGGAGCAGCGCCTGCTGGGCGTCCAGAAGGTGGATCCCACGGACCTGGCCCAGCTGGCGGACGCCCGCGCCAAGGGGGTGCTCGGCTGGCTGCTCGACACCGCCAAGGCCGATCCGACGCGGGTCTTCCAGGTCCGCACCGGCCAGGCCAAGGGTGCCGCGGTGGCGTTCACGCTGAAATAGCGCCGCTCTCCGATAGGGGCGGCCTCAGCTTCCGGGGGCTTCCAAGGGGCGCTCCCGCAGGCCATGCACGCGGTCGAACAGGGCCTGGATGAGCGGAAGGTCCGTCTCCAGGTTCCCGGTGGGGTGGAACACGGGCATCAGCCGGATCACGTGGTCGCGGAAGTCGAAGCCCACAGGCCAGATGGGCACGTCGGCCGCCGTCGCGATCCAGTAGAAGCCGGATCGCCACTGGCTCGCGCCCTTGCGGGTGCCCTCGGGCGCCAGGGCCAGCAGGAGGGCGGGGACGCCCTCGAAGGCCTTCACGCAGGCATCCACCACCCCGTGGCGCACCTGCCGGTTCACGGGAATGCCGCCCAGCCAGAGGAAGAAGCGCCTGAGGGGGGTCTGGAAGAGGGAGTGCTTGCCCAGCCAGGACACGCGCAGCTCCAGGGCGAAGACCACCGCCACGCCCACCACGAAATCCCAGTTCGAGGTGTGGGGGGCCACGATGGTGGTGAACTTGGGATCCTCCGGGAAGGCCCCCTCGATGCGCCAGCCGCCCAGGCGCAGGTAGGCCCGCCCAAGGGCCCGCCACAGCCAGCCCCGGGGTTGGCGGAGGGCTTCAATGGGGACTGGGTAGGGTGTGGGCTGGTGCAAGCGATGCCTCGGGAGAGCTGGGACTGGGTCTGCTGTGAGATGGGGCCTCACAGGGTAACCGCCCTCCTTTTCCAATGACAGAAGGGCACCGCCTGCCGTCCCATCGCCATTCAGATTCCTCACCCCCATGGATCACCTTCGACATCCGCTCAGATCTCAGCTTCGGCCCGCCGAAGGCGGGTGCGAAGGAGCTCCCATCGGTTGTCCAGTTCCGTCAGCAGGCCCTCCCCGTCGAGGCCGGTCGAACCTTTCAGGCGCATGACCTGGGCGCCAGCCTCATTCCGCAGGAGTTGCAGCTCATCCGCGATCCGGTCGAATTCGAGCCCGGTGTCTGACCTGCACCGCTTCGCCCTGGCGCGGGCCTGCGCGATGGTCGCGGTCCATTCCGCGAGCTGGGCCTCCAGCCGCTCGGTGTCGGCCTTTCGCCTTGAGAAAGAGGAGGGGGGAGGCAGAGGGACGCCTTCGTTGACGCGCATCGTTCCATCCAGTCCAGAAGGGTTGGAATGTCGGTCCAGGGCCCAGCACCTGCCCTTTGACGACCTGGACCTGGAGGTGTCAAATCACATGCCAGACAATGTAAAGATAAAAAATTAATCTTAATTGTTATAGATGTACAGCTTGATCGACCCATGCCTGCTGGCACAGCCGAAATCCTGGCGTGACCCACCGCGCCATGGTGCGGATTCGCCAAATGCGACGGGCCTCCGCCTGGTCAGGGGCGGTGGATGCCCTCCTTCCGCATCCGGCCGCGGAGGGTGCTCGGATTCAGGCCGAGGATGCGGGCCGCCCCGTTGCTGCCCTCGATCCTCCAGTTGGTCTTCCGCAGCACCTGATCGATGTAGTCGCGCTCCAGATCGACCAGCGGCTTCCCTTCATCCTGCGGCCCGGCCAGGGAGGGGGCCTCGAAATGATCCAGCACCTGCAAGGTCGTGCCCTTGGAGATGATCACGGCCCTCTCGATGACGCTCTCCAGCTCCCGCACATTGCCGGGCCAGGAGTGGGCCATGAGATCATCCATGGTGCCGTTGGTGACCATTCGGATGTTTTTCCCAAGCTTGCGGTTGAATTTATCAAGAAAATACTCGACGAGCAGGGGGATGTCCTCTTTGCGCTCCCGCAGGGGGGGCACGGTGATGGGAAAGATGTTGAGCCGGTAGAACAGATCCTCCCGGAAGCGGCCCAGCCGGATCTCCTCGTAGAGGTCCCGGTTCGTGGCCGCGATGATGCGGACATCGACCTTCACCGTCTTTGCGCTGCCCAGGCGGCTGAACTCACCTTCCTGGATGACGTGCAGCAGTTTGGCCTGCAGCTCGAAAGGCAGATCGCCAATCTCGTCCAGGAGGATGGTGCCCTTGTCGGCCAGTTCGAATCGGCCCAGCTGCTGGGAACTGGCCCCCGTGAAGGCGCCCTTCTCGCGCCCGAAGAGCTCGCTTTCAATCAGGTTGCCGGGCAGGGCTGTGCAGTTGACGGTGATGAGGGGGCGGTGCTTGCGCAGGCTCCTGCTGTGGATGGCGCGGGCCACCAGTCCTTTGCCCGTTCCCGTCTCGCCCAACAGCAGCACCGTCGAATCCTGCGGTGCCACGGCTTCGACCCGGTAGAAAACGTCCTCCAGGCAGCGGCTTTGTCCGATCACCTCACCGAAGTTGTAGGTGCGGTTGGTCTCCTGGAACAGGTACGCGTGCCCCGCCTGAAGATGCTTCTTCAGCTCCTGGATCTCCGTGTGAGCCCTGTGGAGTTCTGCTTCCGCCTGTTCCCGGAGTGCCTGTTCCTTCGAGAGCGGGTGCGTGGGTTGGCCTGGCCGCCCGCTCCCCATCAGCGGCTCCTGGCCAGATGGGGCAGGGGGAACTCCCACCCGCCTTCCCCAGGTGATATCCGAGTGGACGCCCACGGCACCGATGATGCGGCCCATGTTCAGAATGGGCGCGGCCGTGATCCGGAGGATGATTTCATCGCCGGTCCCAGCGTGGGTGGCCAGAACAATTTCGGTCAACCGTTCCCCCGAGAGGGCGCGTGTGAGCGGGCGCTCCTCCTCGCGGAGGGGGAACTGGCTGCCTGGCCATCGAAGGGTGAACCCCTCCACATTCCTTCCGAAGGTTTCCCGAAGCTCATCGAGGGAGGTGGCACCAAACATCCGGAGGGCAGCGGGATTGCACCGGGTGACCCCGTCCTTGGACAGGATGCAGACGGCGTTTGGAGTCGTGTCGAGAATGGCATTCATTTCAGTCCGCTTCAGGAGCAGTTCGGACACGAGGGCCGCGAGGGACCGGTGCCTCCGGCCTTGAACTGGGTCGAAACGAAAACGGACTCCGGAGGTCTGGCGGGAATGGAATGCGTAAGGTCCGTGGTGCATAGACATTACAGCCCCCGACAATTTGTTAAATACCAACCGGTCATCAATCAATGTAGGACTTTTCCCTTCGCAATCCCGCGAATCCCGAAATTCCACATCGAGTCTTTACGAACTGTTCAAGGACCCATCAAGTCCCAATCCAAGCCTGCATCCGTCGCATTTGACGGTTCCGCGTCCTGGCGTGGCGGGTGGGGCACGGCCTGGGTCTGAGTTGGATGACATCCGTAATTTAAGGTTAATCATTAAAACAGATGAATAATGCGCGATCGTTCCTCCGCTCTGGCATGGGACTTGACTATAGCCAGTGGGAATGTGGCCAATATCCTATGGAATCAAGAAATAAAAAATTTTTCATCCTGATGGATGGGCTGAGACCATGAGTCAGAAGAAAGCCATGCTAATTGACCTGACCCTATGTGTCGGGTGCAACGCCTGCCAGGGCGCCTGCAAGGAAGAGAACCGGCTTCCCCCTGGCGAAGAAAAGTACCTGTCCTTGACCGCCTACACGGCTCTGGACAAGTACAACGACCTGTACGTGCGCCGCATGTGCCAGCACTGCGATGTGCCCACGTGCGTGTCCGTCTGCCCCGTGGGCGCTCTCAGCAAGACGGAAGCCGGCCCCGTGGCTTACGATGCCGAGAAATGCATCGGTTGCCGTTATTGCCTGCAGGCCTGCCCCTTCCACGTCCCGAAATACGAATGGAGCAGCACCAAGCCTCGCATTCAGAAGTGCAAGTTCTGCGCGTCCAGGCTGGCCAGGGGGCTTCAGCCCGCCTGCGCCGAAGCCTGCCCCACCGGGGCGACCCAGTTCGGCGACCGCGAGGAACTGCTGGTCGAGGCGGCCCGCCGGATCAACGCCGAGCCGGCCAAGTTCGTTCACAGGATCTACGGGAAGGATGATGTTGGCGGCACATCCATGTTCTACCTAAGCCCGGTTCCGTTCGAGCAACTGGGCTTCGATTCCCGGATGGGGAAGACGCCCATGCCCATGTTGACCATGAGCGCCCTTTCCAAGGTTCCCAATGTGCTTTCCGTGGGAGGGGTCCTGCTCGGCGGTGTCTGGTGGATCACCAACCGACGCGCCAAAGTCCAGGCCTTCGAGGCCTCCCAGAAGAAGGACCCGACCCGCCCGCCCGAGGATAAGCCATGAAGATCCCAGGTCTGCCACGTATCACCGGATGGCACCCCATCGCCACCACCCTGATCCTGGCCGGGGCCATGGCGGCCTTCGCCCGGTTCAACTACGGACTCGGCGCCACCACGAACCTAAGCGATGAGTTCCCGTGGGGGCTCTGGATCGGCTTCGACTTCCTCGGGATCGGACTCGCCGCCTCGGGCTTCACCATCGTGGCTGCTGTCAACCTGTTCCACGCCAAGGAGTACGAGCCCATCGTGCGACCCGCGATCCTGACGGCCTTCATCGGGTACCTGCTGGTGGTGCTGGTTCTCATCATCGACCTCGGCCGCCCGGACCATTTCTGGCATCCCCTGGTCATGTGGAATCCGCACTCGGTGATGTGCGAGATCAGCTGGTGTCTCATGTTGTACACCACGGTCCTCTCCCTGGAGTTCGCTCCGATCGTCCTCGAAAAATTGAATATCGTTTCGCCGATCAAGTGGATTCACGCCATCTCGCTGCCGCTCATGATCTTCGGAGTGCTGCTGTCCACCCTGCACCAGTCCTCGTTCGGCTCGCTGTACCTGATCGTCCCGAACCGCTTGCACGCGCTCTGGTACACGCCGCTGCTGCCAGTCCTCTTCTTCATCTCCTGCATCGCGTCGGGGATCTCGATGGTCATCCTCGAATCCCTGATCTTCGCCCGCGGAGGGCGCGACCTCCTTCCCACGCCGCTCCGCGCCAACTTGGCCAAGATCATCGCCGTCGCGCTGGCCGTGTACGTCGTCGTCCGGGTCCAGGATCTTCTGACCAGGGGGGCGTTGCGCGAGTTGACGGCCCTCACCTATTACAGCCTCGCGTTCTACGCGGAGCTGCTGATCGGCTTCGTCATCCCGTTCGCGATGCTGCTGATGGAAAGGGTCCGGACCTCGCGGCGGGGGCTGTATGCCGCGACCCTGCTGGTGGTGGTCGGGTTCGCCTTCAACCGGATGAATACCGCGATCACCGGGCTGGAGCACTACCCCGCGCAGACCTACTTCCCGTCCCTGATCGAGGTGTTCATCACGCTCGGCATCACGGCGATCGGGTTCAGTGCCTTCTCCTTCATCGTCAAGCACCTGCCGATCTTCGAGCCCATGGTGGCCGGCCCACGCCCTCGAAAGGAGGTCGTGACCGGGCGGCCGGAACCCATCTTCATCTCCCGTGAAGGCGGGGACCTGGAGTCCCGGTGAGTGGAGTTCCCCTCAGTGAATGTCCTACAGGAGGTCTACATGTTCGATTTGGCCAATTGGAAGAACCCAGAAACGCTCATGTTGAACATCACGAACAGCGCGCTCGGAATCGCAGCCTTCGTGCTGATCGCCTGGATCTGCGGCGAGGCGATCCGTGAGTTCGTCCTTCAGCGCAGGGAATCACACCGCAAACACTAGATCCGGAGGCCAGCCATGACCATGCTGCTCGTCCTGTTCCTGATCCTCGCCTTCGTCGGCACGGACTTTGTCGTGCAGGCCGTCTCCCGGCGGGCGAAAGCCAGGCGGGAAGATCCCCAGGGAACGGCCACGCGATTGAATCTGTCGGCGGGACCCGCCCCGTTCCAGGGAGCCGAGGGCCACAGACCGATTCACCCTTGAACCTCAGGTTTAAGTGCAGGTCAGCGGCCAGACGTCGGGGGCCATCCTGGCACGGGGTACACGAAGGGGGCGCCGCAAGGCGCCCCCTTCGTGCATGCTCTGCCGTCCTACTTGGCGGAGGCGTAGGCCTTCAGCCCGTCGAAGGTCGGCTTGGCTCGGGCCTCCGGTCCTCGGGGCTCCGCCCCCGCCATCGGCTGCGCCGATGCGGCCCTATCCTCCCTCCGCTTCGCTACGGTCGGATGGTCATGGCCTTCGGCCATTCCGCCTCTGCGTACGCGCCGCGGGCGCCTTTCGGCGCCCGCTTCGTGCGTGCTCTGCCTGTCTACTTAGTGGCAGCGTAGGCCTTGAGCCCATCGAAGGTCGGTTTCATGGCCTTCTCGCCCTTGTGCCAGTTGGCGGGGCAGACTTCGCCGTGCTCTTCGGTGAAGTCGATGGCGTCGAGGAGACGGAGGACCTCCTCCACGCTGCGGCCCAGGTCGTTGTGGTTCACGGTGATGTGCTTGAGGATGCCCTCCTTGTTCACGATGAACAGGCCGCGCAGGGCGATGCCGGCGGGCAGCAGCACGTTGTAGTCCTGGGCGATGGTCTTGTTCAGGTCGGACACCAGGGGGAAGGTCACGCCCTGGATGCCGCCCTCCTTGCGGGGGGTGTTGACCCAGGCGTGGTGGCTGAACTTGGAGTCCACGCTCACGCCGATGACCTGGGTGTTGCGGGCCTCGAACTCCTTGAGGGCGTCGGCGAAGGCCAGGATCTCCGTGGGGCAGACGAAGGTGAAGTCGAGGGGGTAGAAGAAGAGGACGACCTTCTTGCCCTTGTAGTCGGACAGCGAGATCTGCTTGAACTCGCCGTTGACCAGGGCATCGGCCTTGAAATCGGGTGCGGGCTGGGTGACGAACGCGGCCATGAAGCCTCCAGAAGGGGTCTTGCCCCGGGTTTCGTTGGGAATAATCAGGCTAGGACCAGCCTCCCCGGGGTTCAAGGAAAATATCTGACTAAATCAGTAAAGTATACCAAACCCGTGGGTCAACTGAAGAACGCAGATGCAGAAGTCACAAGGCTTCCATGCTACGCTGCGGGGTTCCGGCCCCCCCAAGGACCCCCATGCAGCCCATTCAGCCGATCCAGCTTTCCGTGTTCTCCGAGACCGCCCGCCTCCGGCAGGTGGTGGTCCACAACCCCGGCCCGGAAGTGGACCTGATGGTGCCCGGGATGATGGAGAAGCTCCTCTTCGACGACATCCTCTACGGTGACCTCGCCCGGCAGGAGCATGCCCAGTTCCGCCGAGTGCTGGCCCGGGTGGCCGACGAGGTGCTGGACATCCAGGACCTCTTCATCGAGGCCCTCCAGGACGAAGGGGTGAAGCTGGCCTTCGTCGAGGATCTGCGGCGCCTGGTGGGTCTGCCGGACGACACCTGCAACCTGCTGCGGGACATGACCCCGGCGGACGTGGCCCGCAGTGTCATCGGCGGCCTGCCCTGGGACGACATGCCCGCCCACACCCACTGGGAAGAGGAGTTCGACTACCGGGTGCGGCCCATCCCGAACCTGCTGTTCATGCGCGACCCGGCCTCGGTCATCGGCGACGGCTACAGCGTGAACTCCATGGCCACCTGGGCCCGGGAACGCGAGCCTCTCATTCTCAGCTACGTCTTCCGGCACCACCCGCGGCTCCGGCACCACACGGAGCACGACAAGTGGTTCGACCAGGTGACGCCCCTCATCCGCGGCGAGATCAAGGCTCCCGTGAGCCTGGAGGGCGGCGACATCCTCGTGCTCAGCCGCAAGGTCCTGGTGGTGGGCTGCTCCGAGCGCACCCAGGCGGACGCCATCCAGCTCCTGGCCGAGAGCCTCCGCGACCATCGCGCCGAGGACGACAGCAGCTTCGACCACCTGCTCATGGTGCTCATGCCCAAGAAGCGCAGCGCCATGCACCTGGACACCATCTTCACCCGCACCAGCGAGGGTGAGTGCCTGCTCTACCCGCCCTATTTCGTGGAGGGCAGCCGGGAGCTGCTGAACGTCACCAGCATCGACCTGCGGCACCCCGAGCTGCGCATGAGCACCCACCCGAGCCTGCTGAAGGCGCTGAGGGGCGTGGGCATCGACCTGAGGCCCATCTTCTGCGGCGGGAACGACTTCATCCTCCAGCAGCGGGAGCAGTGGACCGACGGCGCCAACGCCTTCTGCCTGGCGCCGGGCGTCATCACCAGCTACGGCCGCAACCTGGCCACCGCCGAGGCGCTCGACCGGGCCGGCTACAAGGTGCTGAACGCCAAGGAGGTCCTGGCGGATCCCGCCCTGGACCTGCTGGACGGAGGGAAGTACCTGGTGCAGATCGAGGCCAGCGAGCTGAGCCGCGCCCGGGGCGGGCCGCGCTGCATGACCATGCCACTCTCTCGGGAGGGCGCGTGAGCGCCGGTCGCGGAGGCGACCTGAGCGCCGGCCGCCACCCGGCCCTGACCCACTTCGACCGGGCCCTGGCCGGAGGCGCGGCCCCGGAGGTGTGGATCCGCTTCCCGCGCCAGCTGGGCGACGTGGTGATGACGCTGCCCTTCCTGGGCACCCTCCAGCACCATTGGAATGCCGTGGCGGCGGAGCGGGGCGTGCAGCTCCGCTGGATCGCGGTGGGCCACCACATCGGAGCCGCCCTGCTCTCCGAGGCCGATCCCACCTTCATCGCCGAGGCCCACATCGAGGGCGGCGGGGCGGCCAAGCCCGACCCCTGGGCCCTGGTGCGGGGCTGGCGCAAGCGTCCGCCCGCGGCCTTCCTGAACCTCTCCCAGAGCGCCCGCCTGCCCTTTGCCGCCTGGCTGAGCCGGGTGCCCCTCCGGGCCGGCATCGCCGACAACCACCTGCGCCTGCTGTACCACCACAGCATCCGCTACCGGAACCTGCCCCTCCACATCGCCACCCGCATCCAGCCTCTGCTGGAGGCCCTCACGGGCGACGGCCGGGCCCTCTGGCTGCCCCTGACCCCGGCCCTGCTGGGCGGCCACAAGGGGCCGGACAAGCTGCAGGCCGAGGGCTGGGGCGGGGAGCCCTACGTCACCCTGGCCTTCGGCACCCGCGGCTTCGGCAAGCGCTGGTTCCCCGAGGATCACACCTGGCCCGAGCTGATGCGCCTGCTCCAGGGGCAGGGCTTCCGTCCGGTGCTGCTGGGCGGACCCGACGAGGTGCCCCTGGGCGAGGCCCTGGCGGGCGCCGTCCCCGGGGCCCTGAACCTGGCCGGGAAGACCACCCTCCCCGAAGCCTGCGCCATCCAGGCCGCGGCCCTGGGCAACGTGGCCATCGACACGGGCCTGGCCCACACGGCCGCCGCCACGGGAAGGCCCACGGTCACCCTCTTCGGGCCCAGCCCCGAGGTCTGGGTGAACCCCATCGGGCCCCGGGCCCTGCCCCTGCGGGGGCCGGATGTGGACTGCGATCCGGCGGCCCCGGGCGGCTTCCCCACCCACGGCTCCAGCGCCCACCGGATCTCTCCGGCGAGGGTGATGGAAGTGCTGGAAATGCTAATGAAGGAATCCTGAGCGAGGTTCCTGCTAGACTGAATTTCCGCGCCTCGTCACCCGAGGCGCCCCTTTTTTTAGGGCCGACTTGACCCCCACCCCCCCGCAGACCCCCCGACCCAAGCTCCGGCACCGCCTGGAGTACGGGCTGTTCCGCCTGCTGGACGGGATCCTCGGCCGCCTGCCCATGACCACCGTCCAGACTCTGGGCGAGGGGGCGGGCACGCTGTTCTATCTGGTGGACCCCCGGCACCGCCGCATCGTCCGGGAGAACCTGCGGTTCGCGGACCTCGACCTGTCCGAGGCCGAGACCCGGGCCCTTTCCCTGGCCTGCTTCCGCCACTTCGGCGGCCTGTTCGTGAGCCTCCTGCGCCTGCGCCACGCCACGCCCGAGGAATTGGACCGCTGGATCAAGGTCGAGGGATTGGAGCATTTCGATGCCGTCCAGGCTGCGGGCAAAGGCTTCATCCAGCTGACCGGCCACTACGGCAACTGGGAGGCCGTCGCCCTGGCCCAGAGCCGCCTCGGTCGTACCATTGACGCCATCGGGCGGGAGCTGGACAACCCCCTGCTGGAACCCATCTCCCTGGCCTTCCGCACCCGGTTCGGCAACCGGGTGATCCTCAAGGACGGCGCCATGCGCGACACGCTGAAGGCCCTCAAGTCGGGGCGGGGCGTGGGGTTCCTGCTGGACCAGGACGCCCTCACCAGCGGGGTGTTCGTCCGGTTCCTGGGCCAGTGGGCCTCCACCTTCTCCACGGCGGGCAGCCTGGCCGCCCGCTACGACCTGCCGGTGCTGCCGGTCTTCAGCTGGCCCAACCCCGACGGCACCACCACCGTGCGCTTCGAGCCCGCCTTCCACGTGCCCGCCACCGGAGACGCGGCAAGGGATGCCTGGGTGGCCACCCAGCTCATGACCGCCCGCATCGAGGCCCAGATCCGCAAGGACCCCCGCTGGTGGTTCTGGATGCACCGCCGCTTCAAGACCCGACCGGAGGAGGGCCACCCCCTCCCGGCTCCGCTTCCGCCCCGGGAGTGGGTAGAATCGATCCAACCACCCCTTGCCTGACCGGGCCCCTTCGGCCCGCCATTTTTTTTGACCCCCTTTACCAGGACACCCCCCATGCCCAAGCACGTGCTTGCGAAGCTCGAACAGGAACTCAAGACCGTCAAGCAGGCCCTCCTGGTAGACATCCCCCAGGAGATCGCCCGGGCCGCCGGTCAGGGCGACCTGTCCGAGAACGCCGAATACGAACAGGCCCTCGCCAAGCGGGACATGTTCCAGAACAAGCTGGTGACGCTGGAGAAGCGCATCTCCGAGGTGGCCAGCCTGGACATCAGCCGCCTGCCCAAGACCCGGGCCGCCTACGGGTCCAAAGTCACGATCCTGGACCTGGATTCCGAGGAGGAGTTCACCTTCAAGCTGGTGCTCCCTGAGGAACTCGACGGCCATCCCCAGCATCTCAGCATCAGCTCCCCCATCGGCATGGCGCTGGTGGGCCAGGAGGAGGGCAACGAGGTGCGGGTCCAGATCCCGGCGGGCATCCGGCGCTTCGAGATCCTGGAACTGAAGACCATTCACGATGTAGCCTAGGTCCGGCGAGGTCCCGCCATGAACAAGTACAAGCGCGAGCAGAAATGCTCCTTCTGCGGCAAGGAGCCCCACGAGGTGGAGCAGCTCCTCGCGGGGCCAGAGGCGTTCATCTGCAACGAGTGCCTGGAGGCGGGCCAGCTCCAGCTGCGGATGAGCCGCCAGGGCAAGCCCCTGGGCAAGCCCGACGCCAGGCTCAGCCGCCCGAAGGAGATCAAGGCCTTCCTGGATGACTACGTCATCGGCCAGGAGTCTGCCAAGAAGCGCCTCTCCGTGGCGGTCTACAACCACTACAAGCGCATCGTCACTCCCCGGAAGGCCCTGGGCGGCCCCGAAGTCGAGCTGTCCAAGAGCAACATCCTGCTGCTGGGCCCCACGGGCACGGGCAAGACCCTGCTGGCCCAGACCCTGGCCCGCTTCCTGGACGTGCCCCTGGCCATGGCCGACGCCACCACGCTGACCGAGGCCGGCTACGTGGGCGAGGACGTGGAGAACATCCTCACCAAGCTGCTCCAGGCCGCCAACTACGACGTGGAGCGGGCCCAGCGGGGCATCGTCTTCATCGACGAGATCGACAAGGTGGGCCGCAAGAGCGAGAACCCCAGCATCACCCGCGACGTCAGCGGCGAGGGTGTGCAGCAGGCCCTCCTCAAGCTGGTGGAGGGCACGGTCGCCAACGTGCCCCCTCAGGGGGGACGCAAGCACCCGCACCAGGAGTTCATCCAGCTGGACACCAGCAACATCCTGTTCATCTGCGGCGGCGCCTTCGTGGGCATCGAGGACATCATCAAGCAGCGCATCCGCGCCAAGGCCGTGGGCTTCGGCTCCACGCCCTCCTCCAAGGAGGACAAGGAGAACCTGCTGCGCCTGGTGGAGCCCGAGGACATCATCAAGTTCGGCCTCATCCCCGAGCTGGTGGGCCGCCTGCCGGTGGTGGCGGGCCTCACGCCCCTGGACCGGGAGGCCCTGGTGGCCATCCTCACCCAGCCCAAGAACGCCATCACCAAGCAGTTCGTGAAGCTCTTCGACATGGACGATGTGGACCTGAGCTTCGAGGATGGCGCCATCGACGCCATCGCCGAGCAGGCCCTGACCCGCAAGCTGGGCGCCCGGGGCCTCCGCAGCCTGGTGGAGCAGATCCTGCTGGAGCCCATGTACGAGCTGCCTTCGGACAAGCGCACCTCGCGCGAGTCCCTGCGCATCACCCGGCAGAAGGTGGAAGAAGTGCTGGGTCTGCCCTCCCAGCCCATCTCCGCCGCGGGCTGAACGCTTTAATACTCCTCACGCGGAGGGACGCGGAGATGGCCGAGAATGCAGAGAATGGCAGCCGAGCCTGGAAGCCTCTCTCCGCGCCCTCCGCCTCCTCCGCGACCCTCCGCGCGCGTTGTTGCCTTTCACCCCTTGTTGATGCCCGGACGAAATCCCGGATGAATTGAGGCGCCCCCTTGGCTGTTCCCAAAACGCTGACCCTGCCGGCCATCCCCATCCGGGACATGGTGCTCTTCCCGGGCGCGCGGGTGCCCTTCGTGGTGGGCCGCTCGGCTTCGGTGCGCACGCTGGAGCTGGCCATCAAGGCCGGCGACCACCTGCTCATGCTCACGCAGAAGGACGCCAAGGTGGAGGCGCCGGGCCAGGACGACCTCTACCCCATCGGCACCCTGGCCCTGGTCGAATCGGTCCTCGCCCTGCCCAAGGACTACTACAAGGTGGGCGTGAAGGGCATCGCCCGGGTGAGCCTGCGCCGCTACGACGACAGCGGCGAGATCATCCAGGCCGAGGCCTACCTGCTGGCGGAGCCCACCCAGCCCCCCACCGAGTCCCTCCAGCCCTTCCACCAGGCGGTGGAGGCCTTCCTGGGCCGCAATTCCGACGCCTCGCGGCTGCTCAGCATGGACCAGATCCGCGAGCTGCCCCTGGGCAAGGCCATCGATACCGTGGCCGGCCTCCTGCCTGCCGAGGTGAAGCAGAAGCAGGAGATCCTCGATCAGCTCGAGATCGGGCCCCGGCTCGAGGCCATGATGCGCCTGCTGGAGCTGGATGCCGCCCGCTCCGAGGTGGACCGCACCCTGGACGAGAAGACCCGGCAGCGCCTGGACCAGGATCACAAGCAGTACGTCCTGAACGAGAAGATGCGCGTCATCCAGCAGGAGCTGGGCAAGAAGGAGGAGAAGGACGAGTTCGCCCGGCTGAAGGACCAGATCGAGGCGGCCGGCATGAGCGCCGAGGCCAAGGCCAAGGCCCTGGAGGAGCTGGAGCGCCTGGAGGCCATGCCGCCCCAGAGCGCCGAGGCCACCGTCAGCCGCACCTACCTGGATTGGCTGCTGGCGCTGCCCTGGACAACCATGGCCGACGAGCGCCTGGACCTCATGGAGGCCGAGCGGGTGCTGGATGAGGACCACTCCGGCCTCGACAAGATCAAGGCCCGCATCCTGGAGCACCTGGCCGTCATGGCGCGGTTGCAGGGTCAACATGATCCGGGGGAGGCGCAGAAGCTCGAAGAGCCGGGCGGTCCCACCCGGACAGCACTGCGCGGACCCATCCTCTGCCTGGTGGGCCCGCCCGGCGTCGGCAAGACGTCGCTGGCCCGCAGCATCGCCCGGGCCCTGAACCGGCCCTTCGTGCGGCTCTCCCTGGGCGGCGTGCGCGACGAGGCCGAGATCCGCGGCCACCGGCGCACCTACATCGGCTCCATGCCGGGCCGCATCATCTCGCTGATGAAGAAGGCCAAGGTCCGCAACCCGCTCATGCTGCTGGACGAGATCGACAAGATGGCCTCGGACTTCCGCGGCGATCCCAGCTCCGCCCTGCTGGAGGTGCTGGATCCCGAGCAGAACGCCAACTTCCAGGACCACTACCTGGACGTGGGCTTCGACCTCAGCCAGGTGCTCTTCCTGGCCACGGCCAACATCCGCCACCAGATTCCCGAGCCCCTGGAGGACCGCCTGGAGGTGCTGGAGCTCTCGGGCTACACCACCAAGGAGAAGCTGGCCATCGCCGAGCAGCACCTGCTGCCCCGGGCCCTGGAAGGCCACGGCATGAAGGACCTGGGTGTGCATTTCGAGCCCGCGGCCCTGGAGAAGCTCGTGCAGGACTACACCCGCGAGGCAGGTGTCCGCCAGCTCGAGCGCGAGATCGCCAACATCCTCCGCAAGCTGGCGCGGCACACGCTCCAGCCCCACCTGTCGGATTCCGCGGGGGAGGCCTTCGATCCCCTGATCACCGCCGAGCGCGTGCCGAAGCTGCTGGGCCCCGAGAAGTTCCTGGAGACCCGCGCCGAGGACACGGCCCCGCCAGGCCTGGTGAACGGCCTGGCCTGGACCCCCACGGGCGGCGACCTGCTGACCATCGAGGCGGCCGTGCTGCCCGGCAAGGGCATCCTCAAGCTCACGGGCAAGCTGGGCGAGGTCATGCAGGAGAGCGCCAACCTGGCCCTCAGCTATGTCCGCGCCCGGGCCGAGCGCTTGGGCCTGAAGCGCGACTTCCTGGATTCGGTGGACCTCCACGTCCACGTGCCCGAGGGCGCCATCCCCAAGGACGGCCCCAGCGCCGGCATCACCCTGGCCACCGCCCTCATCTCCGTGCTGACGGGCATTCCCGCCCGGGGAGACCTGGCCATGACCGGCGAGCTGACCCTGCGGGGCCGCGTGCTTCCCATCGGCGGCCTCAAAGAGAAGCTCCTGGCCGCCCACCGGCAGGGCCGGAAGGCCGTGCTCATCCCCAGCGAGAACGCCCGCCACCTGGAGGAGATCCCCGCCGAGGTGCGCGAGCAGCTCAGCATCCACCTCGTCAGTCACATGGACGAGGTCATCCAGCTGGCCCTCACCCGCATGCCCCAGCCCCTGGGGTCCGAATCCGCCGGTCCCGGCCGCGAGAATCCGGCGACGGCGCAATAGAGCCATCGGCTGTCAGCTCTCATCTCTCAGCGGCAGCCTCGTCCTGGCTGACAGCTGACAGCTGATAGCTGATAGCCTGATTCCATGCGCTTCCTCTCCAGCCACGTCATCCACTTCGTCGTCATGGGGCTCGGCATCTCCCTGGTGCTGGGGCTCCTCCATCCGACGACGCGGCCGGAGCGGACGCGGGCCTCGATCCTCAAGCACGCGGCGGGTCTCATCGGCATCGGCCTGGCGCTGGCCTGGCTGATGTACCTGCTGCCCCGGCATCCCGTCCGCTTCTAGGAGCCGCCGTGGTCGAGAAGGTCCTGGGCCATTGGGCGAACCTGGTCGCCACCCTGGAGCGGATCTGGCTTGAGATCGCCCGGGCGGTGCCGCCCCTGGGCCGGGCCGGGGCCTTCACCATGGAGGTGCTGGGCAAGTACCACAAGGACGACTGCCTGAGCTACGCCGCGGGGCTCAGCTTCTGGTTGATCGTCAGCCTGGTGCCCCTGTCCACCCTGCTCTTCAAGCTGCTGGGCGCCATCCTGGGCAGCCGCGCCTACGGCCCCGGCACGCTGAAGACGCTGCAGGAGATCGTGCCCTACCTGCCGCGCGAGTTCGTCGTGGACGCCGTGGCCAACAGCCAGAAGATCGGCGGCATGGGCCTGTCCTGGGTCGTGCTGCTCTTCGGCAGCTACTGGGGCATCAGCCAGCTGGACACCAGCCTGGCGCACGTCTTCGGCCTGCGGATCAAGAAGCACCGGCAGACCCGCAAGAACCACCTGCTGCGCCAGGTGACGTTCCTGGTGGTGGGTCTGCTCACCCTGGTGATCTTCCTCGCCCTCCTGGTGGGCGGCGCCCTGCGGAAGTTCCTCCCCGCCAGGCAGACGGACTTCCTGCCGTACCTGGCGCCCCTGCTGGGCCTGGTGGTGGTGACCATGGTGCTCCAGCACCTTCCGCGCCTGCACGTGAAGTTCCGCCACGCCCTCCTGGGCGCGGGCATTTCCACGGCCCTGTGGTGGCTGGCGAAGTGGGGCTTCGGCGTCTACCTGCGGCACACCATGACCTGGGGCATCATGTACGGCTCGCTGCTGGGCATCGTGGCCGGCCTGACCTTCCTCTACTACAGCTGCGCCATTCTGCTGCTGGGCGCTGAGATCACCGCCGCCTTCTACCGCCACGAGACCGGCGCCACCCCCGTGCCGCCGTGGCTGCGGGCGAAGGGGGAGCCGGCCGGGCGGCCCTAGGGGACCAGGCCCGGCACGGACTGGCCGGCCACGTCCCAGTGGGCCACCGTGGGCTCGAACTCCAGGAGGAAGTCCCGGTCTTCGGGGTAGTACTTCGCCGTCTCCACGGGGTCGCCCGCGAAGCGGCGGATGGCGTCGAGATCCTCCCAGAAGGTGAGTGTCTGGAAGTGCGCGATCCCCCCCTCCTCGCGCTCCAGGATGAACACGGCGCGGTTCCCGGGGGTGGACTGGTAGTCGGGGATGGCCCGGGCCCGGAGGAAATCCCGGTAGGCCTCCTTCCGGGCGGAGGGGACGCGGCCATGCCACAGGCGGACGATCATGGAGGCCTCCTGGCGGGTGCTCCCATGAAAGGTGCCGCCGGGCCGGTCGTCAACCCCCCCCCCCTCTAATCCGGGGTTCCGCAACCCCGTAACCGCACCATCGGATCCCATGATCGGGAGGATTCCATGCGCCGATTCCGGCTGGCCCTGCTGGGCCTGGCTCTCGCCTTGCCCTTCACCACCGTGCTCCGGGCCCAGGCGCCTCCGCCGCCGCAGGAGCTCCAGGCGGAGAACGCCCGCATCCAGGAGCTCTGGAAGGGGAAGAGATTCCAGGAGGCCCTGACGATCCTGGCCGTGCGGGCCCAATCTCCCGGCTTCACGCAGCTCGGCGCCGAGATGCGGGCCGGCGTGCACTACAACATGGCCTGCGCGGCCTCGCTCCTGGGCCGCCGCGGCGAGGCTCTGGCCTTCCTGGGCCTGGCGGTGGGCGAAGGTCTCAAGGATTGGACCACCTTCAGCGTGGACACGGATCTGGACCCCCTGCGGAAGGAGCCGGGCTTCCTCTGGCTGGAGGGCATCGTCCGCGAGCGGGGGGACTTCGTGGGGATCCTCCGGCGCTTCCAGGACTACGGGCCCGCCCCAGCTGGTCGCACGGCCCCGGCCTTCGCCTACCAGGCCCCGGACGCGCCCGAGCTGGCGGCCCTGCGGAAGGTCTGCCGCCTCGACGAGGTGGCCGGGAGCGGCCCCGAGTTCGAACGGATCGTGAACCTCATGCGCTGGGTCCACGCCCAGGTCCGCCACGACGGCAACTCCAAGAACCCCGAGCCCATGAACGCCCTCCACCTGCTGGAGGTGTGCCGCACGGAGAAGCGCGGGATCAACTGCCGCATGATGGCCACCATCCTCAACGAGGCCTACCTCGCCATGGGCTTCAAGTCCCGCCAGGTCACCTGCCAGCCCCTGGACGAGAAGGACCCGGACTGCCACGTGATCACCACCGTGTGGTCCAACGACCTGGGCCAGTGGCTCTACATGGATCCCACCATGGAGGCGTATTTCACGGACGGCCAGGGCCGCCCCCTCTCCATCGCCGAGGTACGCGAGCGCCTCATCTCCGGCGGGCCGCTGGAACTGGCCAAGGGCGCCAACTGGAACGGGCGTCCCGAGAACCCGGCCACGTACAAGGCCTACATGGCCAAGAACCTGGTGCGGATCACCTGCCCCGTGGAGAGCGCCTTCGGCTACGAGTCCCGGCCGGACCGCCGCTACGTGACCCTGGATGCCGCGGCCTTCCCCCCGCGGCCCGCCCGCGATGCCGCTGGGGGCCTCATCATCCACGATCCCGCCGCCTTCTGGGTCCGGCCATGACGCGCTCCGGCCTTCTGTTGCTCTTGCCCGCGCTCCTAACCGCCCAGGAGACGCCGTCCCTGTCGCGGGCGGAGGCCCTGGCGGTCCTGGCCCGCCCGGGGACGGCGGAGGCCCGGGTGCGGGCCCTGGTGGACCACCTCCACCGGCGCATGCCCTGGGTGGCCACGGACTACCGCACCCGGAGCGTGGACGAGATCCTGGCCCGGGGCAGCGGCAACTGCGCGGACCACGCGAAGGTGCTCCAGGATCTGCTGAAGGCCGGGGGCTTCGAGGCCCGCTGGGTGCAGGAGATCAACCTCCAGGCCCCCTCCGAGCGCCGCCAGGCCTCGGCCCGGGCCAAGGTGGCCGCGCGCGGGCCCAGCTTCAGCGTCTTCGGGTACCAGCACAACGACCACCGCTGGCTGGAAGTCCGCGATCCCGCCAGCGGAGCCTGGTTCCCGGCGGACTCCTCGCTGGGTGTGGTGGGAGGCGAGGCCTGGGCCGCGGCCCGGCTGGGCTTCGGGGCCCGGCCCGCCGCCGTGGCCGACATGATCGCCCCGGTCTTCGTGGAGGCCGTCCAGCCTGGCTGGCCGCCGGAGCCCCGCAGCGAGGCCTACCTCCTCCAGGCCTTCGGCGCCATGGAGGGCGGGCGCGTCCGGAGCCTGCCGGCCTGGCCCGCCTGGGAGAAGGCGGTCCGGGCCCTGGAGCCCCACGCCTCAAGCGCCTTCCGCGGAACGGAGGACCTCGACGCCCAAACCGGGACGCTGGCGGCCCTGGCGGAGGCCTACGCAGCCCTGCGGGCCCAGGCGGAGGCCGGGGCGCATTGAGGGCAGGTCGGCATCCGCCGGGGCGGCGGACGCATGCAGATATCGGAGTGGCGGGGCGGGCCTAGTCCCCGCCCCGCTGGCTGGGCGGGATGGCGAAGCCGTCGGCCTTGTACTCGTTGATCTTGTTCCGCACGGTGCGCAGGGCGATGTCCAGCTGGGTCGCGCAGTGGGTCCGGTTACCCCTGAGGGCGCTGAGGGTGGAGAGCAGCCAGAAGCGCTCCAGCTCCGGCAGGCTCAGGCCCAGGGGCAGGGTCACGGGGGTGCCGAGGGGCAGGCCCACCAAGGGTTTGCGGGGATCGGCCAGCACGGCGCCGGGGACCGGGCTCCTGTCCGAATGCGGGGAGACGCTGGGGGCCTGGTTCGCCCCGGCGGCCAGGGGTGGCGCTGCGGGCGGATCCTGGGGCAGGCCCTCGAAAGCCTCGGTGGGCATGAGCCAGTGGAGGTCCTGCTGGGTGAGGCGGTGGCCCTGGTTCAGCACCACGCAGCGCTGGATGACGTTCTCGAGCTCGCGCAGGTTGCCCGTCCAGGGGTGGCGGGCCAGCGCCGCGAAGAAGCTGGGCGTCAGCTCGGGCACCTCCCGGCCGTTTTCCCGCGCGTAGCGCTCGGCGAAGTGCTCGGCCAGCAGGTTCAGATCCCCCGGCCGTTCCCGCAGCGGGGGCAGGTTCAGGGGGATCACGTTCAGGCGGTAGTAGAGGTCCTCGGAGAAGCGGCCCGCCTTCACCTCGGCCAGGAGGTCCTGGCTGGTGAGGGAGATCAGGCGCACGTCCATGGGCGCGGGACGTCCGCTGCCCGCGCGCTCCTG
This sequence comes from Geothrix terrae, assembly GCF_022808775.1. GTDB lineage: Bacteria > Acidobacteriota > Holophagae > Holophagales > Holophagaceae > Geothrix > Geothrix terrae. The sequence goes on along the minus strand of NZ_JAKZLA010000004.1, from coordinate 337,665 downwards.
GAGGATCCGCAACAGCCGGCCCTGGAGGCCGGGAGGCAGGGCTTCCACCGCATCGAGCACCAGGGTGCCGCCCTCCGCCCGCTCCAGGGCGCCGGGTTTCGGGGCCGGCCCGGGACGGGCGCCTTTCTCGCCGCCGAACAGCTCGGCTTCCAGCACCTCCTCGGGAAGGGCCGCGCAGCTGAGGGTCACCAGGGGGCCGCCGTGCCGGGAGCTCGAGCCGTGGATGAGCTGGGCCAGGAGCTCCTTCCCCGTGCCGTTTTCCGCCTGGATGAGGATGGTGGCGCGACTGTCCGCCGCGCGGCGGGCCATGGCCAGGGTCTCTCCGAGGGCGGGATCCTGCGTGAGGGTGAGGGGCGCCTCGGAGGGCTCGGCGGCCTTGAGGTGCCCTTCGGACGCCACGGCCTTCTGCACCGCGGCGCTGAGCTCGTCGGCGCTGAAGGGCCGGTAGAGGACCTCGAAGGCGGCTAGGCGCGCGGTCTCGGGCTCGTCCGCGGCCCCGATCAGCAGGACGGGCAGGACCGGATCGACCGCCTTGAGGCGGGCCGACAGCTCGAGGCCATCCATGCCGGTCGGGTGGAGGTCGGCCACCACGGCGTCGTAGCCGCCCTGGTGGGCCAGCCGGAGGGCCTCGGCGCCCTCCCGGGCCTGGTCCACCGCGAGGCCCGAGCGTTTCAGGCTCGAGGCCACGCCATCCCGCATTCCGGAATCGTCATTCACCACCAGTACCCGAAGGGGAGTCGCCATGATCCGATACATCCAAGCCGCAGCCGACCGGCCGCACCTCCCTGTTATCGGGTGCCGGACTCCGGACTGGAGTTTTGTGCCGGTCTGCGCCGCTTCATCCGTTGGGGCAGGTCCCCGGAGGCCGCCTCGCCCCGGACGGGATCCCCGTGGCGGCGGATGAGGAGGTAGAGCTGGCGGCGGCTCACGCCCAGGCGGAGGGCGGCCTCCACGCGGTTGCCGTAGGCCCGGCGCAGGGCCCGGTGGAGGAGGAAGCGTTCCAGGTCGTGCAGGTTCGTGGCCAGGTCCTCGGCATCGAAGCGGGGCGGACCGGCCGGCTCGGGCTCCGGCAGCTGGCCCAGGAGCTTCCAGCGAAGCATCCGGTTGCGCAGCTCCCGGAGGTTGCCGGGGCAGGGCAGGGTCCCCAGGGCCGGGGGCCAGGGCGCGGGGACGCCCTCCTCCTCCGCCAGGGCCCCCAGCAATCCGGGAAGGCAGTCGGGATCCTCGTCCAGGGCGGGAAGGCGCAACTCCAGGCAGGCCAGGCCGGCGGGCATCGCTCCCCGGGCGGCCACTACGCCTCCAGGATGGAGGGCGGCCCAGGTGGCGCCTTCCTCCACCGAGCCTGCTTCGAACCAGGGGCCCTTGCGACGAAGGGCAAATTCTGCCGCGATTGTCGAGACCCCGGATCCTGCCGGACCGTGGATCCACAGTCCCTCGGGCCGAGCCAGGAGCACGTCCAGGTGGATGCCCCAGCGGCCGAATCCGGGCAGGAGGAAGAGGGGGATCACGGGGACTCCGTGTCCGGGGTTCCGGACATCAGTAGGTCCAGGTGAGGGTGCAGCCCGTGTCCTTGGCGAGCCGTTCCGCCAAGTCGGGGTCGTGCTTGAGGCGCAGGTCCCGGCCGGCCCTGACGCGGGCCACCAGGCCCTCCTTCGATCGGTATTCGAAGGTCACCGGCAGGTCGCCCCGGTGGTCCTTGAGGATCGATTCCAGGCGTGGCGGGCACTCGCCCACCGGCAGCCGCACCAGGGCCCCCGTGAAGCCCTGGCCCTGGAAGGACTCCAGCGGCTCCAGCACGGTGGCGAAGACCTTCACCACGGTCTGCTCCTCTTCCTCCTCGGCCTCCCCATTTCCGTTGCCGCTGCCGTTGGCCTGGAGGGTCTCCACCCGCAGCTCGCCGGTGACGCGCAGCATGGCCTCGGGCACCGCCAGGTGCCGGTAGCGCTCGAAGGGGCGCAGCGTGGCCTTCTTGGTGAGGGGATCCCACTTGCTGGCCATGAGCAGCACTTCCATCTTCCCGGCCAGGTCCTCCACCTGGAGGATGGCCCAGGGCTCGCCCTTCTGGTTGGTCTTGAAGGCCACGGTGCTGACCATGGCGCCCAGCGTCACCTCGCTGCGGTCCCGCAGCCGCCCGGCGGCCACGTCCTCCAGGATCTTGGCGAGGGTGCCATGCGTGTGCACCTGGATGGCGTCGGCGAACTCCTCGAGGGGGTGCCCGCTGACGAAGAGGCCCAGCACCTCGCGCTCGGCGGCCAGCCGCGTGCGGCGGTCCCAGGGCTCGATGCCCTCGGGCACGCGCCAGTCCTCGCTGAGGGTGGCCATCTCGGCGTCATCGAAGAGGCTGGTCATGCCCGTGTCGCCGCTGCCGCGGGAGGCCGCGGAGATGGCGTCCGGCAGGCCCTGGACCAGCGCCGCCCGGTTGGGCTCCAGGCTGTCGAAGGCCCCGGCCTTGATGAGGGACTCCCACACCTTGCGGTTGGCCTTCTGGAGATCCGTGCTCTTCAGTGCGTGGAACAGATCCTTGAAGCCGCCTTCTGCTTCACGCGCCTCGAGAATGGCCTGCAGCGCGGCTTCTCCAAGTCCCTTCACCGCGGCAAATCCGAACCGGATCTGCCGATCCGAGGTGGCCGTGAAGTCCAGGGCCGACTCGTTGATGTCCGGCCCCAGCACCTCGATGCCCCGCTCCCGGCAGTTCTGCACGTACTTGGCCACGTCGTCCGTGCGGCCGGACTTGGTGGACAGCAGGCCCGCCATGAACTCCACGGGGTAGTTGGCCTTCAGGTAGGCGGTCTCGTAGGCCACCATGGCGTAGGCCGCGCTGTGGCTCTTGTTGAAGCCGTAGCCCGCGAAGTACTCGATGAGGTCGAACATCTCGGCGACCTTGCCCTTGTCGTAGCCCCTGGAGGCGCCCCGCTCGATGAACTTGGACTTCTCCTTCGCCATCTTCTCCTTGTCCTTCTTGCCCATGGCGCGGCGCAGCATGTCCGCCTCGCCGAGCGAATACCCGGCCACGAGGCTGGCGATCTGCATGACCTGTTCCTGGTAGAGGATCACGCCGTAGGTGGGGGAGAGGATGGGCTCCAGGTCGGGGAACATGTAGGTCACGGGCTCGCGGCCATGGCGCCGCTCCACGTACGTGGTGCCCATGCCCGCGCCCAGCGGACCCGGACGGAAGAGGGCGTTGAGCGCGATGAGGTCGTCGAAGCGGTCGGGGCCGAGCTGGCGGAGCAGCTGCTTCATGCCCCCGGACTCGAACTGGAAGACGCCATCGGTGTCGCCGGCGGCGAAGAGCTCGAAGGTCTTCTTGTCGTCGAAGGTGCGGATGCTGGTCATGTCCTTGGGCGCGCCGTGGCGCCGGGCGATGACCTCCTGGGTCTTGGCGATCTGGGTGAGCGTCTCCAGGCCCAGGAAGTCCATCTTCAGCAGGCCGGCGCGCTCGGCCTCGGTCATGGTGTACTGCACCATCACCTTCTTGTCCTTGTCCATGCTGAGCGGCGCGAACTGCGTCAGCTCGTCGGGCGCGATGATGACGCCCGCCGCGTGGACCCCGGTGTTGCGGGCCAGGCCCTCCAGCCGCGCCGAGATGTCGAGGATGTTCTTCACCTCGGGATCGCTCTCGTACAGCTCGCGGAGCTTGTCGCTCTTTTCGAGCGCTTCGCCCACGGTGATGGGCTTGCCGGGCTCCTGGGGCACCAGCTTCGTGAGGTTGTTGGCGAAGGCGAAATCCTTCTCGAAGACACGCGCCACGTCCTTGATGACGGCCTTGGTCTTGAGCTGGTTGATGGTGACGATGTTGCTGACCTTGTCCTGGCCGTATTTCTCGGTCACATAGTCGATGACCCGCTGGCGCCCGTCGCGGCAGAAGTCGATGTCCACGTCGGGCATGGAGACGCGCTCAGGATTGAGGAAGCGCTCGAAGAGCAGGTCGTACTGCATCGGATCGATGTCCGTGATCTTCATGGACCAGGCCACGATGCTGCCCGCCGCGGAGCCGCGGCCCGGGCCCACGGGCACGCCCATCTCCCGGGCCTTGCGGATGAAATCCCAGACCAGCAGGAAGTAGCCCGGGAAGCCCATCTTGAGGATCATGTCCAGCTCGAAGGCCAGGCGCTCCCGGTACTTCGCCTCGGGGTGCTTCAGCGTGCCGGCCTGCCAGCGCGGACGGCACTCGGCGATGCGCTGCTCGAAGGTCTCCTTGGCGATGTGGACGAAGTAGGACTCCAGGTCGTAGCCGTCGGGCACCGGGAACTGGGGCGTGACGGGCTTCCGCGTGATGGGGAACAGGTCCACCTTGGCGGCGATCTCCAGCGTGCGCTCCAGGTAATCCGGGTGGTCGGGGAAGACCGACCGCATCTCCTCCGGCGTCTTCACGAAGAACTGGTCCGTGGAGAAGCGCATGCGCTTCTCCTTGGCCTTGGTGGTCTTCGTGCCGATGCACAGCAGCGTGTCGTGGAGGTCGGAATCCTCGTGGTTGAGGTAGTGGGCGTCGTTGGTGGCCACCAGGGGGATGCCCAGGCGGGCCGCCAGCTCCTGCTGGAAGGGGATGATCTCCTTCTCCTTGTCGAAGCCCTGGTCCTGGATCTCCAGGTAGAAGTCCTCGCCGAAGAGGTCGCGGAAGTCGCGGGCCACGCGCTCGGCCTGGTCCAGCCGGTTCTGGAGGATGCGGGCCTGCACCTCGCCGCCCAGGCAGGCCGACAGGGCGATGAGGCCCTCGCTGTGCTCACGGAGGATGTCCTTGTCGATGCGCGGCTTGTAATAGAAGCCCTCGGTGAAACCCGCCGATACCAGCTTGGAGAGGTTGGCGAACCCCTTCGGGTTCTTGGCCAGCAGCACCAGGTGGTAGCCGGCGTCGCGCGATCCGCTGGGGTCCACGCAGTCCTCGAGGCCCTCCTCGCCCGTGAGGTTCTTGGCCTCCAGCTTCCGGTCGAAGCGGGTCTTGGGGGCCACGTAGACTTCGCAGCCCAGGATGGGCTTCACGGCCCAGTTCCCCTCGGCGTCCTTCGTCTTCTCGCAGGCGTCGAAGAGCTTCATCATGCCGAACATGTTTCCGTGGTCGGTGACGGCCACGGCGGGCATGCCCGAGGCGCGGCACTTCTTCACCAAATCGGGGATGCGGGTCAGGCCGTCGAGCAGCGAATACTCGGAGTGCAGGTGGAGATGGGCGAAGCTCATGCCCCCATTCTCCGCCGGATCGGCCGCTGCCGGGCAAGTGCCCGAGGATCAGCACCCGATCCCTGCGGGATCAGCACTCGATCCCTGCGGGATCAGCACCCGATCCCTGCGGGATCAGCACTCGATCCCTGCGGGATCAGCACTCGATCCCTGCGGGATCAGTGCCGGGAGAGCAACTCCCGGAGCGTCTCCCGGAGGCTGGCGGCATCCAGGCCCAGGTCCAGCCGGACATGGGGGCCCGCGGTGATGGGGCCGCCCAGCTGGATCCACCGGGGACGCCGGCGCAGCAGGTCGTCTTCTCGCCAGACGGCCAGGATGCTGGGTTCCCGGGCCCAGATGAGGACGCTGGGGTAGGGACCCTCCCGGGGGGGCACGGTGCCCCACAGATGCACATCGGCGCCCCAGCTGTGGAGCCATTCCTGGATCCGGGCGCTGGCTTCGGGGTCGTCCATGCCCAGGGCCACCGTCCATCCGGCCAGGAAGCCCCTGGTGCCCGGCTGGGTGTCGCCCTCGCGCTCGTACCAGCCCAGCCGCTCGGGGTGGCGTAGGAGGCGGGTCCGCAGGTGGTAGGAAGCGCCGTCCAGGGCCACCAGGGGCGCCTCGGGGTTCTCGCGCACGCGGTCCGCCCACCTGCTTCCGAAGAGCCCTTCCATCAGCGCGGAGGGTCGGTCAGTCCGGAAGGCATTGCCCGGCACGAGGCTGCGCCAGATCTCGACCTCCGTCTCGGCGCGCTGGACGCGGGATTCCATGTCCCGCACCACGAACCACTGCCAGGAGGTGCCGATGGCCATGGCCAGGATCACGAGGCTGAAGCCGGACAGCCGGATCTTGATCCCGAAGAGGCTCTGGGCGGCGATTTCCACCACCACCGGGACGGTCAGGGCGAAGAAGGCGAAGAACAGCCGCCGCCCCATGGGGTCGCCTTCCTGCCGGGCCCGCAGGGACCAGTAGACGATGAACCCGCAGCCCAGGAGGTAGGTGAGGTCGTAGAGGCCGTGGGCCCACACCTCCGCCTGGCTCGGGTGGGTCAGGAGGAGGTTGCGGATGTAGTTGGGGATCATGCCCAGGGCGATCCATCCGGGGAATCGCCGCGAGAAGTGCCGCGGGAACAGGTTCACCAGGGCCGCGCAGAGGGTGATGAATCCGACGGCCACCAGCAGGCTCTGGATGCGGTCCACCAGGTCCGGATTCCAGGCCGGCAAGGTGCCGAGGGCCAGCACCCCGTGCCGGACGCCCACCAGCAGGCAGGTCAGGGCCATCCAGCCCATCATCCGATCCCGCCGGGCCAGGGCATCCAGGCCGAAACCCACGAAGAGGGTCGCCAGCGCCCCCGCCTGCAGGGCGTCGAGGAATGGCCAGTCCAGGAGTTGCATGCGAAAGCCCTCGGGCGGTGGGAGGATGATTCCGTCCAGCCTAAGTCGCTTTCATTGAACAATCCATTCCGCGTCCGCCCGCTCCGGCCTAATCCATTCCCCTCCGCCTCGCGTAGCCGCCACATCCTGGAGAAGCCGTGACCATCCCCTGGAGGCCCCGTTGATCGCCTTCGAGAACCTGGAAGTGCGCTACGCCGCCGCGGCGGCGCCCGCCCTGAAGGGGCTGACCCTCGCCCTCGACCAGGGCATCGTGGGCCTGCTGGGCCCCAACGGCGCCGGCAAGTCCACCCTGCTGAAGGCCCTTCTCGGCCTCCTGCGCCCCTCCGCCGGCGGCGGGACGGTGCTGGGCGTGGCCCTCGGGGCCCCCGAGGCCGCCAAGCTCCGGGCGCGCATCGGCTACATGCCCGAGTACGACGCCCTCATCGAGGACGCCTCGGCCTATGAGCAGGTGGCCTTCTGGGGCGAGCTGAGCGGCCTGGCGCCGGAGTCGGCCCGGGACCGGGCCCACGAGGTGCTCTACTTCGTGGGTCTGGACGAGGCCCGCTACCGGCCCGTCAGCGGCTACTCCACGGGCATGCGCCAGCGGGTGAAGCTGGCCCAGGCCCTGGTGCACAGCCCCGAGCTGGTGTTCCTGGACGAGCCCACCAACGGCCTCGATCCCGACGGCCGCCGCCGCATGCTGGACCTGGTGCTGCGCGTCCACGCGGAGCTGGGCACCGGCGTCATCCTGGCCTCCCACCTGCTGGGCGACGTGGAGCGCGTGGCGGACCAGCTGGTGATCCTCGACCAGGGCCAGATCAAGGCCGCGGGCTCCATGGCGGGCCTGCGCAGGGCCCTGGCCCGGCGCGTGGAGCTGCGCTTCCTCGACCCGCTCGATGCCGCCCAGGAGGCCGCCCTGGCGGAGCTGGGCGCGGTGCTGGAGGCCCGCAACGGCCTCTACGACCTGGAGCTGGCTGAGGCCGATCCCACGGCCGCCTTCCGCTGGGCCCAAGGGCAGGGCGCCACGCTGATCCAGCTCACGCCCCGCCACGACCGCCTTGATGAAGTGCTCCTCCGGGCGCTGCATCCTCAGATGGGAGCCTAGGCCATGCCGATCTACGCCCCCACCCTTCCGCCCGCGCCGGACCTGAGCCACGGACAGCCGCCGGCCCTGGTGCTCGCGCGCTTCGACATGACCCGGCTCTGGCGTCAGAAGATCGGCCGCTTCTTCGGCTTCACCTTCCTCTTCCTGCTGCTGTGGAAGGTGGCCCGCATCTACGTGGACCACCTGCTCCAGACCAACCAGACCTTCAAGCCCATGCAGGATTTCGCGAAGACCATTCTCACCCAGGGGGCGGACTTCCAGGCGGATCTGCTGAACCCCGCCAGCTACCTGCTCTGGTTCCTGGTGGCCCTGGTGGGTGGGGGCCTGGTGGCGCGGGACACGCTCTACCGCGTGCGGCCCCTCATGTATGCCCACCCCGTGGCGCCCCGGGACTACCTGCTCGCCAAGCTGGGCTTCGCCTCGGCGCTGCCCTTCGCCATCCTCCTGCCTTTCGCCCTCCTGCCCTGGCTCATGTCCCTGATCCTCGCCGGCGCCAGCGGCCCCGTGTGGGTGACGGCGCCCCTGAGGCTGCTGCCGGCCATGGCCGTCAGCTCGGTCCTCATGGGCACCCTGGCCGCGGGCGCCTCCAGCATGGCCGCCACCCCCCGGGCGGGCATCGGCTGGGTGCTGGGCCTGGTGCTGGGCTCGGCCACCCTGGCCTCCATGATCCAGGGACTGACAGGGTTCTCGGCGGTGCAGGCCATCAACCCGATCCTGCTGGCGGAGACCTGGCCCCAGCTCTTCGTGGGCGTGGCCCACCCCCTGATGGGCTGGGGCCCCGCGCTGCTCGGCACGGCCTTCCACCTGGGCCTGTGGACCTTCGTGGCCGCGAAGCGGACCATGCCGTCGGAGGCGGTCATCTGATGATTTCCCTCGATCGCGCCTCCCTCCGCTACGGGCCCATCCTGGGCCTCAGCCCCACCACCTTCGAGCTGCCGGACGGCGGCGGCATCACGGGCCTGCTGGGCCCCAACGGCGCCGGCAAGTCCTCCCTGCTGCAGCTGCTCTCGGGCCTGCTGCCGCCCTCCGGCGGCGACGTGAAGGTTTTCGGGGCAGCCCCCTTCCGCAACCCCGCCGTGCTGGCGCGCCTGGGCCTGGTGCCCGAGGGGGACCGCCTGCCGACGGGCCTCCGAGCCGACCGCTGGCTGCGCATGATGGGCGAACTGTCCGGGCTGTCCGGCCAGCCCCTGAAGGCGGCCGTGGCGCGCGTGCTCACCACGGTGGGCATGGCCGACCGCGCCCACCTCACCTTCGCCCGCATGTCCAAGGGCATGCGCCAGCGCATCCGCCTGGCCCAGGCCCTGCTGCACGAGCCGGAACTGCTCATCCTGGACGAGCCGTTCAACGGCCTGGATCCCGAGGCCCGCCTCACGCTCATGGCCCTGCTGCGGGACCTCGCGGCGACGGGCACACGCATCCTGGTGTCGAGCCACATCCTGGGCGAGATCGCCCAGCTCACGGACCGCATCCTGCTGCTGTTCCGGGGCCGCCTGCTGGCGGAGGGCACCGTCACGGAGATCCGCCAGCTGCTGGACCGGCATCCCGTGGAACTGCGCCTCACGGGCGAGGCCCAGGTGCTGGCCCGCTGGGCGGTGGAGCAGCCGGAGCTGGCGGCCCTGCGCATGGAGGAGGGCGCCGTGGTGATCTCGGTGCGCTCGCCCCGGGACATCCTGCCCCGCCTCCAGAAGGCCGCGGCGGAGGGGGGCATCCCGCTGCGGGCGCTGGATCCGCTGGATCTCAACCTGGATGCGGTCTTCCAGTACCTCACCAAGGACCACGCCTAATGCTGTCCGGGGGTTCCTCGCTGCGCGACTCCATGTATCCCAACGCTTTGCGTTGGTCCCACGCGCCTTTGGCTTGTGGACATGGAGCCTCCCCCCGGGCCCCCGCGCCCGCGCCAGACGAAGCCTGTCCCGGGCTTGCTCCGCCAACCATCTGGGGGAATCCATGACCACGACAGCTCCCTCTCCGCTGATGACGATCCGCGCCACGGCCCGCGGCTACGCGCCGCGCGTGCTCCAGGGCCGGGGCTGGGTCCTGGCGGCCCTGGTCATGGCACCCGTGGGCCTCAGCCTCCTCATCTTCACCATCAGCCGGCTCCGGGGCCTGGACGCCGATCCCAGTGAGGCCCTCCGCATCTTCCACGAGGGCCTGGTGAAGATGATGCTGCCCATCATGGCCCTGGTGGCGGCCCCGGCGGGCATCCGCGAGGACCTGGAACAGCGCACCCTGCCCCTGCTGCTGGTGCGCCCCGCCCCCGCCTGGACCCTGCCTCTGGGCAAGGGCCTGCCCTGGTTCGCCTGGGGTGCCGCCTGGCTCATCCTCGGGGCCCTCGGCCTCCAGCTGGTCGGAGGCGACCCCGCGCTGCTGCCGGGCCGCATCCTGGCCCTGGTGGGCGCCTGGTGGGGCGAGCTGGCCCTCATGACCCTGGTGGGTCTGGTCTTCAAGCGCGGCACCCTCTGGGGCGCCCTCTACTTCTTCCTCTGGGAGCCGCTGGTGCGGATCTTCCCGCCCTTCCTCCAGCGCCTGACCTTCACCCACCACATCGAGAGCCTGGCGGGCAGCCGCGCCGCCCAGGTGGGGGCGCCCCAGCTCCTGGCCCAGGAACAGGTGACGACCCATCCCGTCCTGGCCCTCCTGGCCCTCCTGGCCTTCGGCGCCCTCTGCTGGGCCCTCGCCGGCTGGAAGCTCCACCGCACCCCCGTGGGGCTGGCGGGCAGCGAAGCGGAGGGCTGATCCGCTCCGCTTCCCGCCGGACGGCATCCACCCTCAGGGGAGGAGCACCAGGGCGCCCCGGGTCGCCCGGGACTCGAGCAGGGCATGGGCCTGGGCGGCCTCGCGCAGGGGAAGCGTGCCGTGGATGTGGGCCCGGATGATCCCCTGCGTCTGCGCGGCGAACACCTCCGCGATATCGGCGCGCAGGATGGCGGGATCAGCCTTGGCGATGTGGCCGATGATGCTGGGGCGCTGGAAGGCCAGGGAGCCGCGGCGCCCCAGTTCCTCGGAGTTCACCGGGGGCACGGGGCCGCTGCTCCGGCCGAAGGAGGCCAGGAGCCCGAAGGGGGCCAGGCTGTCCAGGGAGGCTTCGAAGGTGTCCCGCCCGACCGAATCGAACACGGTGCCCACGCCGCGGCCGCCCGTGATCCGGCGGACCTCGGCGGCCAGCTGGTCGTAGGCGGCGCCCCGGGGCACCACGACGACGGCTTCGGCGCCTTCCGCCCGGACCGCCGTGGCCTTCTCCTCGCTGCCCACCACACCGATGACCCGGCCCCCTTCGTGGGCCAGCCACCGGGTCAGGATGAGCCCCACGCCACCCGCCGCGGCGTGGACCAGGACCCAGGGTTCCGCTCCGGCGCGCCACACCCGCCGGACCAGCATGTGCGCCGTCAGGCCCTTGAAGAGAAGGGCCGCAGCCACCTCGTCAGACAGGCTCGCGGGCAGCGGCACCAGCCGGTCGGCGGGGTGGTTCCGCGCCTCCGAGTAGGCGCCCGTGGGCCCGTCCACATAGGCGACCCGCTGGCCCACCGCCAGTCCCGTCACGCCGGGCCCCAGGGCTTCCACGACTCCGGCGGCTTCGAAGCCCGGCACCGCGGGCAGGGGCACCGGATAGGCGCCGCTGCGGTGGTAGACGTCGATGTAGTTCACGCCGATCGCCGTGTGGCGAAGGCGGGCTTCGCCAGGTCCCGGATCGGGGAGGTCCGCCTCCACCCACTGGAGGACCTCGGGCCCGCCGGGCGCGGTGAACTGGATGCGATGGGTCATGGGAGCTCCTATTGTTCGATTGTCATCAAACAATAGATTGATATAGCCACCAGGTGTTCCCGGTCAATAGAAATAGTTTAAGAACAATCAAAATATTTGACTGTCCGAACCTGAACCCGGGCATCCTGGATCCATGCGGAATCTCCATCATCCCGGGCGCGAACAGCTCGATCTTCCGGCGGTGCTCTACGCGCTGAGTGATCCCACGCGCCTCGAGATCGTGCGCAGGCTGGCCGGAGACGGGGAACGGGCCTGCGGGACCTTCGGCCTGCCTGCCACCAAGGCCACGCTGAGCCACCACTTCAAGGTCCTGCGGGAGGCCGGGCTCATCCAGACGCGGGTGGAGGGTGTCCATCGCTACAACAGCCTGCGGAAGCAGGATCTGGACGCCCGCTTCCCGGGCCTGCTGAAGGCGGTCCTCAAGGCCTCCGGCCCCTGTTGAGACGAGGCTCCGGGCCGCCGGGGCGATAGACTGGAGGGATGGCCGAACCCTTCCGCACCGTCACGCCCGCGGGCACCGAGATCCTCGTCGAACCCATCCCGCACGTGCGGAGCTGCTCGGTGGGGTTCTGGGTGCGGCGCGGCTCCCGGCACGAAGGGCCCGCGGAGGAGGGCCTGGCCCACTTCCTCGAACACACGGTCTTCAAGGGCACGGCCTCCTACGCCACGCCGGATGAGATGGCCGCGGCCACGGACCGCCTGGGCGGGCACGTGGACGCCTTCACGGGCAAGGAGGTGGCCTGCTTCTACGGGAAGGTGCTGTCCGAGCAGCTGCCGGACCTGGTGGGCCTGCTGGGCGAGCTGGTGACCTCCCCTCGCTTCGACGCAGAGGAGCTGGTGCGCGAGCGGAGCGTCATCCTGGAGGAGATCGCCCAGAGCGAGGACCAGCCGGACGACTGGGTGAGCGAGCTGTTCTACGGGGGCTTCTGGGAAGGCACGCCGCTGGCGCATCCGATCCTGGGCACGCGGGACCAGGTGTCGGCCTACGGCCCCTTGGAAGCCCGGGCCTTCTTCGACCACACCTACCGGGCGCCCAACCTCGTGGTGGCCGCGGCCGGGGCCCTCGAGCCCGGCGCCCTCCAGGCGCTGCTGGCGCCCATCCTGGACCGCCTGCCGAAGGGCACGGACCATGCTCCGGACCGGCCGGCCCGCACGCGGCCCTTCCTGCTCAACGTGCCCCGGAAGGATCTCCAGCAGGCCAACCTGGTGATGGGCTTCCCCGCGCCGGACCACCGCTCGCCGGACCGCTCCGCCGCCAACCTCCTGAGCCAGGTGCTCGGGGGCGGCATGGCCTCGCGCCTCTTCCTGGAGCTGCGCGAGCGCCGGGGCCTCTGCTACCAGGTGGGCAGCTACCTCAGCCCCTACGCCGACACGGGCGCCCTGCAGATCAGCGCCAGCTGCGCCCCGGCCCAGCTCCGGGAGTTGGTGCAGCGCACCATGGCCGAATGCGCGCGCATCCGCGAGACCGGAGTGGCGGCCGACGAGCTGGAGCGCGCCAAGCTCCAGGCCCGCACCAGCCTCGTGTTCAGCCAGGAGAGCAGCAGCAGCCGCATGTTCAGCCTGGCCCACCAGGCCATCCACCAGCGCGGCCTCCGCAGCCTCGACCAGCAGATCGCGGAGATCGACGCCGTCACGCGGGAGGACCTGCAGCGCATGGCGCAGGCCCTGCTCGACCCCGCCCGCGTCGGCGTCAGCACCCTCGGCACGCGCCGCGGCTGCGACATCCGGCCCCAGGACCTGGTGGCCTGAGCCGCGGTCTGGTCAGGCGCTCTGAAGCACCCGCGCCATCAAGCGCACGGCCTCCTCGAGCTCCCGCTCGTCCAGGGTGGAGAAGCCCAGGCGGAGGTTGGGCAGCGACCGCCCGTGGAAGTCGAAGAGCCGGCCCGTGCTGAGGCCCACGCCCGCCTTCCGCGCGGAGGCCGCCCAGGCCTCCACGTCGATCGCGGGGTCCACGCGGGCCCACAGGCTCATGCCGCCCGCGGGCGGCTCGAAGGCCACGGCGTGGCCCAGACGCCGGCGCAGAGCTGCCACCAGGGTCTCCAGGCGGGCCTGGTAGATCCGCCGCATCTTGCGGGCGTGGCGCTGGAGGAGGCCGTCCTCCAGGAGCTCGGCGGCCGCCCGCTGGAGCACCTGGTCCCCCTGGCCGTCCGTGGCGCTCCGGTGGGAGGCCAGGGCCTCCACCAGGGCCCCGGGGCCCGCCACGAAGCCCAGGCGGAGGCCGGGCGCGAGGATTTTCGACAGGGTTCCCAGGTAGACCACCACGCCGTGGGGATCGGTCCCAGCGAGGGGCAGCACCGGGCGGCCCTCGAAGTGGAACTCGTTGTCGTAGTCGTCCTCCAGGAGGGCGATGCGATGGCGGGCCGCCAGCTCAAGCAGCTTCAGCCGGCGCGCGGCGCTCATGGTCACCGTGGTGGGGAACTGGTGGTGCGGCGTGAGGTAGATGGCGCGGAGCGGTCCATCGGCCAGCTGGGCGGCCAGGGCCTCCACCCGCAGACCCGCCTCGTCCACGGGCACGGGCACCAGCTCCGCCCCGGCGGCCCGCAGCGTGCGCCAGGCGGCGGGATAGCCCGGATCCTCCACCGCCACCCGGTCCCCAGGCCGGATCAGGGTGCGGGCCACGAGGTCCAGAGCCCCCTGGCTGCCGCCGGCGATCATCAGCTGGCCCTCCGTGACCGCCAGGCCGCGCATCTCCGAGAGAAGCCGGGCCAGGGCGGCCCGGAGCCGGGCCTCGCCGCGGGCGTCGCCGTAGCCCAGCAGGTCGCGGCTGCCGAGGGCCCGCCGGTAGGCCCGGGCCAGGAGGTCCGTGGGCACCAGGCGGAGGTCCGGCAGGCCGCCGCCGAAGGCCAGGATGCCGGGCTCGCGGAGGCTCCTTCCGGGGCCCGGCGGGGCCAGGTCGTAGCCCGGTCGGCCCGTGGCTTCCGCCCGCTGGGTCGCGGAGGCCCGGGAAAGGTCCTGGGGCAGGTCCCGGGCCACGTGGGTGGTGCGCGCCTCCGCCACCGTCCAGCCCTCGGCCTCCAGCTCCCGGTAGGCCGCCAGCACGGTGTTCCGGTGCACGGCCAGAGTCCGGGCCAGGCTCCGGGAGCCGGGCAGGGCGTCGCCGGGCCGGAGGCGGCCGCGCCGGATGTCGCCCCGGATGGCCTGGGCGATCTGCTGGAAGACCGGCTCGCGGGAGGTTCCGGGCTGGAGGGCGATGGGGAAGACCCAGGGGCGCATGGTCTAGTTGTAATGACATAAATGGATCTTTTCAATGGGCCACATGGTCCGATCCTGGGAATGACCACCTGGTCCTGGAGCTGCCATGCGCACGTCGAAACCCCATCCCGAGCTCGCCCCCAAGGGCTACCAGGGCTTCCTGCAGGTCGTCCGGCACCTTCAGGGGAGCGGCCTGGACCACGGGCTCCTCCACCTCATCGAGGTGCGGGCCTCCCAGCTCAACGGCTGCGCCTTCTGCATGGACATGCACGCCACCGCCGCCCTCGAAGCCGGCGAGTCCCAGCGGCGCCTGACCCTCGTGGCCGCCTGGCGCGAGGTGCCCCTGTTCACCCCCCGGGAGCGGGCCGCCCTGGCCTGGACCGAGGCGCTCACGGAGCTGGGCCGCCACGGGGTGGACGATGCCCTCTACGCCGCCACCCGCGCCCACTTCAGCGAGCAGGAGGTGGTGGACCTGACCTACGCCATCGCCCTCATCAACGCCTGGAACCGCCTCGGCGTGGGCCTCCAGCCGGACCTGCCCCCCGACAAGACAGAGGTGCCCGCATGAGCGCCGGCCTGACCTATCGCCTCGATCGCGTGCCGGAGGTGGAGGCCATCCGCGCCCTCTACGCCGCCGCGCCCCTGCGGCGGCCCATCCACGATCCCGAGCGCATCCGCCGCATGTTCGAGGGCTCCAACGTGGTGATCACCGCCTACGACGGTGACCGCCTGGTGGGCCTGCTGCGCGGCTGGACAGACTTCGTCTGGGATGGCTATGTCTGCGACCTCGCCGTGCACCCGGCCTTCCAGAAGGCCGGCGTCGGGCGCCAGCTGCTGGACCTGGCCCTGGGCCTGGACGATGGCATCCAGTGGGTGCTCCAGGCCGCGCCCCTGGCCCGGGACTACTACGCCCACGTGGGCTGGGAGAAGATCGAGAACGGCTGGAAGATGAACCGCGCAGGCTGGACTCCCACCTCCTACGAGACCTACCAGGCCGAGCACGCGGACCTGGCGGCGAGGGCGTGATGACCGGTCCAGCCTCCAGCACCTTCGACCGCTGGGCCCTCCGCTACGCGCGGTGGACCCTGGGCGCGGCCTTCCTCTCGGGCATCGCCTCCCGGTTCGGATGGTGGGGCCCGGGCCGGGGCTACGGCACCTTCGCCAACTTCATGAAGTACACGGCCCAGGTGAACAGCTTCATGCCCGCGGCCACGATCCCCTTCCTGGCCTGGGCGGCCACGGTCGCGGAATTCAGCCTGGGCCTGGCGCTGCTCCTGCCGCTGCGGGGCCGGGCCGCCCGGATCGTGGCCTTGGCCAGCGCGGCCCTCCTGGCCGTCTTCGCCCTCGCCATGGGGATCTCCTTCGGCCCCAAGGAACCCCTCGACTACTCTGTCTTCTCCGCCTCGGCGGCGGCGCTGCTGGTGGCGCTGCACCCCGCCTCCGACAGCTGAGGTTCCGTGAGCAATCTCACCCTCTACCTTGCTTCCATCCTGATCTGGGGCTCCACCTGGATCGCCATCACCTACCAGTACGGGCGGGTGGCGCCCGAGGTCTCGGTGGCCTACCGCTTCGCCCTGGCCGCGGCGCTGCTCGCCGTCTGGTGCCTCCTGCGGGGGCTGAAGCTCCGGTTCACGCGGCGGGAGCACGGCTGGCTGGCCCTCCAGGGCGCCCTCATGTTCGGGATCAACTACGTCTGCGTCTACCTCGCGGAGCAGCGGATCCCCTCGGGCCTCATGGCGGTGATCTTCTCCCTGCTGGCCATCCTCAACCTCCTCGGCGCGCGGGTCTTCTTCGGGACGCCGGTGGCGCGGAAGGCCCTCGCGGGGGTCGCGCTGGGCATCGTCGGGGTGGGATTGGTGTGCCTGCCGGGCGCGGGCTTCGGCGCCGGGTCCCTCCAGGCGGGGCTGGGCCTGGCCCTGGTCGGCACCGTGGCCGCCAGCCTCAGCAACCTGGTCTCCCAGCGCAACCAGCGGCATGGCATCCCGGTCATGCAGGGCAACGCGGTGAGCATGGCCTATGGTGCGGCTTTCGTGGCCCTCTTCTGCGTGCTGGCGGGCCGGCCCTTCACCTTCGACGCATCCCTCCACTACCTGGGCTCCCTGGCCTTCCTGTCCGTGTTCGGGTCGATCCTGGCCTTCGGCGCCTACCTGACGCTCGTGGGCCGCATCGGCGCGGGCCGGGCGGGCTACGCCATGGTCGCCATCCCCGTGGTGGCCCTGGCCCTCTCCACGGCCGTGGAGGGCCTGCGGTGGCACTGGGGCCTGGCCCTGGGCGCGGCCCTCTGCCTGGCGGGCAATGCCCTGGTGTTGCCCCGGCCGCCACAGCCCAAGGGGTCACCGGCCTGAGTCTCAGGCCGGCGACCCCTTGATGAGGCTAGTTCGGCGGCATCTGGGTTCCCCAGTAGCAGGTGCGGAACAGGGGGCCGAAATCCTTGTGGCCGGCCATGCTGGCGATCTGCTCGATGGAGGTGGTGGGAACGGCCTTCCATCGGAAGTTGGCGATGAGGGACTTCATGAAGATGGCGAAGGCCTTGTCGCCCATCTCCTTGTGGAGAGAGGCCAGGATCAGGGCTCCCTTTTCGTACAGGAGCGAGGTCCGCGCGAGGAACGTGGCACGCGGATCGTTGATCCAGCGAAGGCGATTGGCGAAGGGGATGGTGCCCGAGCTCGCATAGGCAGACGCATGGTTGCGCCAGCGGTTGAGCATGCCCTCATAGGCGCTCGTGCCTTGATTCTTCATGCCGCGCATGGCCAGGGCGGAGGCGTAGTTGGCGAAGGACTCGGTGACCCACTGCTCTTCCGGTGAAGACATCTTCACCAGGTGGCCCCAGTACTGATGTGCGATCTCGTGGGCGAACCGCTGGTTGATCCCCTTCGTGAAGAATTGACTGATCTCGTCCATCTTCCCGTCGAAGGCTTCGTTGGTGATGATCATCATCCCGGGAGGGGCCTGGCCGAAGCCATAGGCATTCACCTGGATGATGTTGAATTCACTGAAGGGGAAGGCCTCGAACAGGCCTTCATAGAAGCCGATGGTCTGCCTGGCGATGTCGATGAGCCGCTTCTGCATGCTGCCGCCCCGGTTCGCATAGGCCGCCACACGGATGGTCAGGCCATCCTTGGTCTCCTCGGTGAAGCTGTAGGCGCCCGCGAACATGGAGAAGAACTGCACAGGTTTGTCGATGCTGACTTCCAGGAGGTTCTCGGCACCGCTCTGGACACGTCGGATGGTCCGGCCCGGGGCGACGGGCACATCGTCCTTGGGCGTCCGGATCACGGCATGCACTGTGTAGGCCTGCCCGTCCATGTCCGGCTGGGGGAACCACGGGGCCACCCCGAGCTCCCAGTAGTTATCCCCTCCCGGACGCAGCAGGATCGGCCCGCCGTATTCGAAAGTCAGGGTGAAGGGCTGCCCGGGAGGCATGGGCTGGTCCAGTTCCACCAGGAGCTTGTCGTTGCGGTGGTGGAACGGAAGGGCCTTCCCTTCTGCGTCCAGGACTCTGGAGACCTTGTAGATCCCCAGGTTGTAGACCCGGTCCTCCACGTTGTAGAGGTTGAGCTCGAGCACCCGGAGCCCCTCGTCTCCGGCCACCAGGGTCTCCTTGACCTTCAACTGGGCGTATCCCTTGTTCCCGTGGAAGTCGATGTCCACGGCCGTCAGGCTGAGCAGCGGGGAGAGGGGAGCCTTCCAGTCCCATCCGATGGGCTGCTCGGAGAGGGGCACCAGGCGCAATCCGTCATAGGTCGCAGGTTGGGCGGGATCTGCAATGGATCCGAGGGATTCCCTGAGGCCTCCGCCCTGATCGAGTCCGTAGATGAACGGCCGGTCCTCACCCCGGATCTCCGCGCGGATCAGGGTTTTCGTGGGCGTATTGGCGAGGTGCCGGGCGAAGGCCTGGCCGCGGTCGCCGAGCCCGTCACGCTGGAAGAATTTCCAGTCGGTCTGGAAGGAGGCCTCAGGGGACTCGGCGACGGTGCCGAGGGGAATCGAAAGCTCCATCCCCGCGGTCCACAGGGTGAGGCTCCGAATGTCCTCGGTCAGGATCCGCTGGTCCTTGGCCTCAGACAGGATGGCCTTGGTGTTGGGCACCAGGAGGTTCTTCTTGTAGTTCGATTCGAGCGACGCACGCTCCAGGGGATCTTCGGACCGGTATTGGAAGGCCCCCTTGCCCTTGAAGAAGAATCCGAGGGTGCGCCCCCCCGAGGTCATGGGAGCCACGGTTCCGGAGGCCATGAGGAAGGTCATGCGGCCCACCGGCAGGGTCCAGTTCTTGACCGACACCGCGGGCCCCAGCGTGGGCTGGGCGGTGTAGGCCTCGACTTGGCGGCTGAGGTTCGAAGGGGCCGCCTGGGTGTCGGCGGAACAGAGGGGTGTGAAGGTCCCCAGAAGGAGAACCGGCAGGAGGCGCCGCAAAACGGACAAGGCGGACATGGGATCGCTCCGGAGGGCAGCTGGATTAGAGAGGAAGCCATCATCTTATTCCATCGGTCCCCTCTGAAAAACGATTTCCGACCTGGCCGGTACAATGGCCGGGTGTCCGATGTCTCCTTGATGCCCTGGGATCGCCCCGCCCCCGAGCGGGCGGGCCTGCCGTCGGCCTGGTCGCTGTTCCCGGAGGACCTGGCGGCGCTCGGCTGCCCCGGCAGCGCCCTGGAGACGTTCAAGCGCCTGCACCGGCCCTGGACCTGGAAGGACGGCGCGCCGGACCTGGGCTCGGGCATCCGCCGCTGGCTGGAGGGCGTGGCGGACCTGCGCCTGCCGTCCATCGTCGATCGCCAGGCCTCCGGTGACGGCTCCACCAAGCTGGCCCTGGAGCTGGCAGACGGCAAGCGCATCGAATCCGTCCACATGCCGCGCAAGGTGCGGAATCCGCGGGTGACCTACTGCATCTCCAGTCAAGTGGGCTGCGCCATGGGGTGCACCTTCTGCGCCACGGGCAGCATGGGCATCCTGCGCAACCTCCAGCCCGGCGAGATCCTGGGCCAGGTGCTGGCGCTCATGGCGGAGCTGGGACCGGACCGCGGCCACGAGCTGACGCTGGTGTTCATGGGCATGGGCGAACCCCTGCACAACCTGGACCACCTGCACCGCGCCATCCGGCTCATGTGCCACCCCGCGGGCCTGGGCCTGGGGAAGAACCGCATCACCGTGAGCACCTCGGGCCTGGTGAGCGGCATCGAGAAGCTGGCCAAGCTGGAGCCCCGGCCGCTGCTGGCGCTGAGCCTCAACGCCACCACGGACGAGGCGCGCAGCCGCACCATGCCCGTGAACCGCGTGTGGAACCTGGCGCGGCTGCGGAAGGCCCTGGACGACTGGGGCCCCAAGCGCGGCGAGAAGTTCTGCTTCGAGTACGTGCTCATCGCCGGCGAGAACGACACCGAGGCCGACGCCCAGCGTCTGGCGGACTGGCTGGGCGACCTGCGGAGCGGCCACAACCTGAACCTCATCCCCATGAACGAACACGCCGCCAGCGCCTTCCGCGAGCCCGGCGAGGACCGCGTTCAGCAGTTCGCCGAGTGGCTGAAGGCCCGGGGCTGCTTCGTCACCGTCCGCCGCAGCCGGGGCCGGGACGTGCAGGGCGCCTGCGGGCAGCTGGTGAAGGGCCGCTGATCCGCCGGGTCAGGGAGTCTCCTCGGATCGCCTGCGCAGCCGGAGCCACTGGAAGGCCCGGGGCACGCTGAGCACCAGCAGGGCGGGGATGCCGATCCACACGACCTCGGTGCCCAGGGAGAACAGCAGCCAGTCGAGCAGCTTCCCCGAGAGGGGGATCGGCGACACGAAGATGGGCTGCCAGAGGCAGACGAACCGCGCCTCGGAAAAGGGCAGCAGGAAGGCCACGCCGGTCCCCCCGAAGGTGCAGGCGTCCAGCAGGCTGTGGGAGAGGGCGGCCGAGAGCAGGCAGGCCCAGAGGCGCAGGCTCCGGAGCTGATGGCGGAACCCGAGCAGCATGGCCGTGGCGGCCAGGAGCAGCAGGGCGAGGAGGGAGTGGCTCATGCCGCGGTGGGCGAGGCTCGTGCCGTCCAGCCCGAGGAAAGTCGTGAACCAGTCCACATCCGGGGCCACGGCGCAGGCGGTCGCGAAGGCCAGGACCCGGCGCGGGGGCCGGCCCTGGTGGAGGGCGGCGCTGATCGTGAGACCGGCCAAGGCGTGGCCGAAGACGGAGGACATGGGGGGATCCGGGAGGTGGGGAGCGGGCTGGAGTCCGTTCGGAAGGCGCCTGGCCGGACCCGCTTCGGGTGCCTGTCCGCGGCAGGAAGCGCGGATCTCCAGGGTATCCGGTTCCTCCCGGCCCAGCCAGCAGCGGTCACTCCTCGACGGCGAACACCACCTTGTCGTTCTTGAAGCGGGGCAGGGCGAGGAGTTCCACCGTGGCCGCCTGCCGGTCGGTGCTGAGGGACAGGCGGTAGTGCTCACCGGCGGTGTAGGAGCCGGGGACGACGATCACCCTGCCGATGCGCGTCAGGCCCAGCTCCTGGGCCCGGATGACGAGGGTGGTGCCGGTGCGGAGGTCCAGGTGGCGGGTGAAGGCCGCATCCCGCCAGGTCGGGCCCGAGTGGTCCAGGCCGAACAGGGGGACCTGGATGATCCCTTCCTTCTCCAGCGCCGCCCGGACGCCGACCAGGTAGTGCAGTGAATTCAGCCGGGCCAGCTGGTCGGCGTTCTCCCACTGGAGCCGGGCCTGGCCTTCGAGGAAGCTGAGCTGCTCCGCCTGGAGGGTGGAGATCTCGCGCTCGATCTCGCGTTTCTGGTTCTCCAGGACTCCGAGCTGCTTCTGCAGCCGCCGGCTGGCGGCCACCGCCGCATCGCGCTGGCCGGGCAGGGGATCGGGCTCCCGGCGGTCCAGTTCCCGGGGCGATACCGCGGCCCCGCCCTGGGACACCCAGGTGCCGTACTCGCCGCGGACGTAGAAGTGGTAGACCTCGAAGCCCGGGGCCATGCGCGCGGACAGGGGCACGTGGCTGAGCGTCTTCCGGGCCGCCTCCTCCGAGAGGCCCCGGCCCTTGAGGAAGCGCAGGGCCAGGCCGTAGTGGCTGTCGTTCGCCTGCGCGATCTCCGGCGGGGGCAGCGCCGCCTTGAGGTCCATGACCCGATCGCTCAGCGCCCGGAGCCCCGCTTCCTTGTCCAGGATCTCCTGGAGGAGGCCGCGCCGGGAGCTGTCCCGCTCGACCCGGATCCGCGCCTCCAGGGCCCGTTTCTGCTCCGGCGTCAGCAGCATGGGGCTGGCGTCCAGGCGGAGATCCCGGACCCCGACCAGGGCCAGCCTCCGGAACTGCGCGCTCCAGGCCTGCCGGAGCTGCTGGGCGGCCTCATCCGCCTGGGCCGCCTGCTCGGTCAGCGCACGGATCTGCGGATCCTCGCGCTGGCAGGCCACGAGGGCGGCCAGCGCGAGCCCCGCGAGGATCGGCGCGATCCATCGGCGGCCACTGTGGGCCATGACCCTCCCGAAAAGGACGGCGCGGGATATCCGGGCCAAAGGTCAAGTCTATCAAGCCGCGGGCCCGGGCCAAGGAAGGGAACCGCTGCCTGGAGGCGCAACCCGGGATTGCGTCCCGGCCTTTCCCCCTGGGACCCTGGTTCCATGCGCATCCCGGTCCACCAGCTCCCCCATGGCCACGGCCTCGACCTGCCCGCCGCCGCCACGGCGCACGCCGCGGGCATGGACCTGCGGGCGGCGATCCCCGAGGGCGAGGCGTGGACGATCGCGCCAGGCCATCGGCGGCTGGTGCCCACGGGCCTGGTGTTGGCCATCCCCCAGGGCTTCGAGGGCCAGGTGCGGCCCCGCTCGGGGTTGGCCCTGCGCCACGGCCTCACGGTGCTGAACGCGCCCGGCACCATCGACGCCGACTACCGGGGCGAGGTGCAGGTGCTGCTCATCAACCATGGAGACGCCCCCTTCGAGCTGCGCCGTGGCGAGCGCGTCGCCCAGCTCCTGGTGGCCCCGGTGGAGAGCTGGACCTGGCTCCCCGAGCCCAGCGTCGAGGCCCTGGGCAACACCGGGCGCGGCGACGGCGGCTACGGCAGCACGGGGCGCTGAACAGCCGGATTCGACACCACCCGGTTCCGCCCGCCCTCCTTGGCGTCATAGAGGGCGGCGTCGGCCCTGGCCAGGATGGCGTCTGGAGCGGCATCGCCTGGATCGAAGGTGGTCAGGCCGATGCTTACCGTCAGCGCGATGGGACCCGCGCTGGACTGCACCGGCGCCTGCGCCACCTGGTTCCGGAAGTGCTCCGCCAAGGCCATGGCGCCCGCCTGGTCTGTGCCCGGGAGCAGGATGCCGAACTCCTCCCCTCCCAGGCGGCCGAAGAGATCCAGCCGCCGCAGCCGCATCCGGGCCAGCTCTGCGAGGTGCTTGAGCGCGAGGTCCCCGGCGGCGTGGCCGTAGGTGTCGTTCACCTGCTTGAAGTGGTCGAGATCCAGCAGCAGGAAGGCCGCGGGCTTGTGGAAGCGCTTGTGGCGGGCCAGCTCCAGGTCCATCTCCTGGAGGAAGCGGCGGCGGTTGGCCACGCCCGTGAGGGGATCCGTGGTGGCCAGGCGCTGCAGCTCCGCCTCCATGGCCTTGCGCTGGGTGATGTCCTCCTTGACGGCGAGGTAGTGCGTCGTCCGGCCGCTGGCATCCACGACGGGGGAGATGCGGGCCAGCTCCCAGTACTCCTCGCCGTTCTTCTTCCGGTTGACCAGCTCCCCCTCCCACGGGAGTCCCCGCTCGAGGGCGGCCCACATGTCCTCGAAGGTCTTCCGGGGGGTGTGGCCGGACTTGAGGATGCGGGGGTTCTGGCCGATCGCTTCCGCCAGCGTGTAGCCCGTGGACCGGGTGAAGCCCGCGTTGACGAACTGGATGTCCGCGTGGGCGTCGGTGATGACGATGGAGGCGATGCTCTGTTCGACCGCGGCGGAAAGGAGGCGCTGGGACTCGGCCAGCCTCTCCCGCTCGGTGACATCCTGGCCGAGGGCCAGCAGGCCGATGATGGTGCCATCGGCACCCCTCAGGGGCTTGTCGTGCCACTCCACCAGGATCCGGCGACCGTCCCGGGCGATGATCTCGCTGGTGTTCGCGGTGCCCCGGCCTCCGGCCACCGCCTTCAGGAAGCGCTCCCGCGCCTCGTTCCGCTCCGCCTCCGGCGGGAAGATGGCGAACCAGTCGGCATTCTGGAGCTCCGACTGGGCGTAGCCCGAGAGCTCCTCCATGAAGCGGTTGAAGCGGAGGATCCGCCCCTCCGGGTCGAGGACGATGACGATGGCCTGGGCCGTGTCGATCAGCCCTTCCGCGAAGTCGCGCTCCCGGCGCATCGCCTCCTCCAGCTCCTTCCGCTGGGCGAGGGCCTGCTCCGTCGCGGCATGGGCCCGTTCGAGGGTCTCGGCGAGTCGACCCTGCTGCAGGCCCAGCCGGATCGAGACGCCGAGCATCTCGTGCAGGTGTTTGGTTCCCGCGAGGATGTAGCCCAGGAGGAGGAGGCACATGAACCCGAAGGCCCACTGGAGGCCGGAATGGGCCCGGAGCAGGATCGCCACCGCCATGGGCACGCCCGCCAGCGCCACGAAGACGCGGAGGGCGGCCGGGACGGCCACCAGGATGGGCACGGCGCCAGCCACGATTCCGGCCAGCACGAGCCCGGTGAACATCCGCGCCTCCTCGCTGCCGTACCACACGAAGGGTACGGCGCCGAGGCCCCAGGCCGCGGAGACCAAGGCCGTGGCCAGCACGTACCGGCGCCGCCAGATCATGGCCTGACCGGCATCCGGATCCACCGCGGCGAACCCGCGAGCCAGCGCGTAGCGGACCGTCGCCGCCGCCGCGACGAGTCCCCACCAGGCCAAGGCCATCCTCGCTGGGGCGGTCTGGGTCACATTCACCCAGGCCAGCAGGGCGGCGCTGGCCAGGTGCGCACCCCAGGTGAAGGGCGCGTTCTTGAACATCTGGGCGGTCATCCGACGCTGGGCTTCAGCCTCGACGTCCGGATGGAGGTGGATCGACATGACCAGGTTCCTGAGGGGCCGGCTCGGGGATCGGGACCGCAGCGGCTCATCCTCCCTTATCGGGTCCGGATCCCCCGCCCTGGAATTCTGGTTTGAACAGCTATAGGATCACCCTCCACCCCGGAGGCTCCATGCGATCTGCCGCCCTCGCCCTCTCCCTCGCCACCCTCCCGCTGCTCGCCGGCCAGCCGCTGACCTACGCCGACGGCGCCACGAAGCTCTCGGGCTACCTGGCGAAGCCCACTCCCGCCAAGGGAAAGGTGCCCGGCGTGGTGATCATCCATCAGTGGATGGGCCTCACGGACCATGAGCGCAAGGTCTCGGACGACCTGGCGAAGCTGGGCTACGTGGCATTGGCCGCGGACATCTACGGCGAGGGCGTGCGCCCGGCGAACAACGCCGAGGCCGGCAAGCTGGCGGGCCAGTACAAGGGCGACCGGGCCCTCTACCGGCGCCGCATCGCCGCGGCCCTCGAGGCCCTGAAGGCCCAGAAGGGCGTGGACGGGACCCGCGTCGCCGTCATCGGCTTCTGCTTCGGCGGCACGGGGGCCCTGGAAGCGGCGCGCGCCGGCCTTCCCGTGAAGGGCGTCGTGTCCTTCCACGGCGGTCTGGACGTGCCCGCGGACTTCAAGCCCGGCCCCATCACGGCCAAGGTGCTGGTGTGCCACGGCGCGGACGATCCCTTCGTGCCCGCCAAGGACGTGGCCGCCTTCCAGGACGAGATGCGGGCCTCGAAAGCCGACTACGTGTTCGTGGCCTACGCGGGTGCCGTCCACGCCTTCACGCAGAAGGAGGCGGGCAGCGATAACTCGAAGGGCGCTGCCTACAACGAGGCCGCCCACCGCCGGAGCTGGCAGCACATGAAGGATTTCTTCAAGGAAATCTTCGGCAAGTAGCTCCTGGGACCTTGCTCAAGATAACCCTGTGGTCAACAATGGTCCGCCTCGGGACCTTTCGAGCCACAGGGTTGTCCCATGAAGTCGCTGTTCACGGTCTGGCCCCTCGACGAGCGGAGCAACCTCAACTGGCTCATGGGCCAGCCGGTGCCGCACAGCCATCCCTTCCACCAGGTGTTCTTCCTGACGAAGGGCACGGGCAGCCACTGGGTGGACGGCATCGAGACGCGCTTGGAGGCGCCCTGGGTCATGCTCATCGCCAAGGGGAAGAAACACCTCTTCCTGCCGGACGTGCCCGCGGAGGGCTGGATGTTCGACTTCGGCGAGGACTTCCTGGACGACGACGCCTCCTGGGTCTTCTCGGACTTCCTGGCGGCGCCGAACCTGCCCCTGCACGATGACGCGCTGGTGCGCCAGGCGTCGGCCCTGGCCCGGCTCCTCTGGGACCTGGGCCAGGTGGCGCGGGAGGAGACGCGGCCGGCCATCCGGCACTTGCTGGCGGCCTTCCTGCACCTCTTCCAGGCCCGCATCCGGGAACAGGCGGCCCGGGCCCAGACCCAGAGCGGTGCTGACTTCAAGCTCTTCCAGGCCTTCCTCCACCAGCTGGACAAGAGCTTCCAGGAGGAGAAGGAGGTGGAGTTCTACGCACGGAAGCTCCGCTGCACCCCTCGCCGCCTGGGCACCGCCTGCAAGGCCGTACTGGGCAAGACGCCGCAGACCCTGATCATCGAGCGCGTGATGCTGGAGGCCAAGCGGCTGCTCCTGCATACCGACATGAGCGTGCAGCAGATCGCGTCCCTGCTGGGCTGCGAAGAGCACTCGAACTTCACCAAGGCCTTCCGCAAGGCCACGGGCGAGACGCCTTCGGCCTTCCGACGCACCCGGCAGCTGGAGAGCGCGACCTGAAGGCGAGTCCAGGACGGGATTCACCAGAAATTGTCCGTTCCGTACCAGGCCGGACGGACGCGGGAGGTCTAAGCTTGCCTTGCCTCGGGAATTGAAAACCTAGAGGTCAATATATGGATTCAACCGTTGAAATGTTGCGACTAGGCAACACAGAGGAGGTCTGTCTTGAAGCTCCGAACCCTCACCGCCGCCCTGGCCTGTGCCTGGCCCGCGCTCCTCGCCGCCCAGGCGAGCGAGGCGCAGATCTACGGCACCTTCCTGCCCTTCGTGGACCACATCAGGACCAGCGGTGCCACGGCGCCGGGCCTGTCCCCCGCCACGGGCGGGGCCACGCAGGTGGTCGCCTCCGCCTATACCGGCGACGCGGGCAACCTGGCCGCCCGGAACCGCATGACCTCGGGCACGTCGAACCTGGGCTTCCGCGGGAGCTTCAAGGTCAGCGACGACCTGAAGATCATCTGGCAGATCGAGAGCGCCGTGAGTCCCGACGGCGACGCGCCCAACTCCCTCACCAGCCGCAACAGCTGCCTGGGCCTGGAAGGTCCCTGGGGCCGCGTGTTCTACGGCAACTGGGACACGCCCTACAAGTACCCGATCCTCTTCGTGGGCGCCCTGCGCGGCCTGAACCCCTTCGACAACGCGCTCACCGCGAACCCCGGCTTCAACGTGCCCGGTACCACCACCCAGAACGGCCGCGTCAGCGGCAAGGCCGACGCCGCCTTCAACCGGCGGCAGGGCAACAGCATCCAGTACTGGAGCCCCGAGGTGAACGGCTTCTCGGGCCGCGTGGCCTACTCGGTGAACGAGGGCAAGACCACCGCCTCCGCCACCGTGCCCTCCATCAGCCCCGAGCTGTATTCCGCCCTGCTGTCCTACAAGCGCGGCGCCTTCACCCTCAGCTACGGCTACGAACAGCACAAGGACTACTTCGGCCTGGCCCAGCTCGGCGGCTCCGCGGGCGCGACGCCCACGAACGCCTCGTCCAGGGACGTGGCCCACGAGCTGGTGGGCAGCTACGCCTTCCCCACGGGTACCAAGATCTCCGCCATCGTGGAGCGCCTGGCCTACGACACGGATGACACCGTTGACGGGAAGGTCAACCACTACGAGCGCGGCGCCTGGTACGTCCTGGTCCAGCAGCGCTGGGCGAAGCACCAGCTCTTCGGCGCCTACGGCAAGGCGGCCGCCGGCAGCGTCACCGTGGTGGGCGGTGGCCCCGCCACCACCAACGGGCTGGGCGGCGCGCAGTGGAGCGCGGGCTACAGCTACAGCCTCGCCAAGTCCGCGGACCTCTACGCCTCGGTCTATGGCATGACCAACGAGCGGTCCGCGAGCTACGCGCTGTTCCCGCCCGTGGGCACCGTGGCTCCGGGCGCCTCCACCACGGGCTTCGGCCTGGGCATCCTCTACACCTTCTGACCCTGGGGGGAACGGGCGGGATGGGCCCCTGGAAGCGGCCCGGCCCCTCCCGCCCGGCATTCCCGCGGGGCCGCTTCCATCCGAGGAGCAAGCCATGGGCAACCTGGGCATGACCGAGATCCTGACGATCGGCTGCGCGCTGCTGATCTTCTTCGGGCCGTCGCGCCTGCCCAGCCTGGGCAAGTCGCTGGGCCAGAGCATCCACGAATTCAAGAAGGCCGGGCGGGCGCTGACCGCCGAGGCCACGGACCGCGCCGAGTGAGCTGAGGGCGCGGCGATCCCCGCATCCGAGTGACAAGGAGACGACACATGAGCGATGAACCGAGAGAGGAAGGGCAGGGGCCGGACGCCTACACGCGCCGGGTGCTGGAGCAGGGCCTGTCACGCCGGAGCTTCTTGGGCCGGGCGGCGGGAGGCGCCGCCGCCGTGGGGCTCTTCGGCATGGGGGCTTCCCCGGCCCTGGCCGCGGCCGTCAAGGAACCCAAGGCGGAGGGCTTCGCCACCAGCACGGACGGCGGCGCCACGCTGACCTTCCTGCCCAAGCCGAAGCCCATCCGCGACCGCGAGATCTCAGAAACCCTGACCTTCGACGTGGTGGTGGTGGGTGCCGGCGCCTCGGGCGTGCCCGCGGCCCTGTCCGCCGCGGAGCACGGCGCCAAGGTGGCCGTGGTGCAGAAGGCGCCCTTCGCCCTGTCCCAGGGCAACACGGGTTCCGGCATCGACCTGGCCGCCAGCGAGAAGGCCGGCGTGGAAGCCCTGGTGGCGCGCCTCATCGCCGACAGCAACCACCGCTGCGACCCCAAGCTGATCCGCCAGTGGGCCTACCACTCCGGCGAGGCCGTGCGCTGGGTCATCGACCGCGCGAAGCAGGGCGGCGCGACGGTGGTGGACCAGGGCAGCCCGGCCCAGCGCGCCATTCTCAAGGTGAACGGCTACAGCATGGGCTACGTCACCTCCTTCTTCGGCCCGAAGCCCTACACCACCGGCGACGGCATGCGGGCCCTGGCCAAGACGGCCGAGAAGGCGGGCGTGAAGTTCTTCTTCCAGATGCCCGCCGTGCAGCTGGTGCAGGGCCGCTCGGGCGAGGTGCAGGGCGTCATCGCCCGGGGCCACGACGGCAAGTACCGCAAGTTCCTGGCGAAGAAGGGCGTCATCCTCGCCACCGGCGACTACCAGAACAACAGGGCCATGTCGGACTACTTCATCCCCGACGTGAAGTACCTGGAGCGCAAGCAGATGGACAGGACCGGGGACGGCTTCGCGCTGGCCTACTGGGCGGGCGGCGTCTTCGAGCCCATCGGGCACACCAAGATGCTCCACGACTTCGACGCGGGGCCGGCCTCCATGTGCGACATGCCCTTCCTGGCCGTGGACCGCAAGGGCCGCCGCTTCGTCAACGAGACGGTGGAGATGTCCTTGCTGAACAACTACCTGAAAGACGCGGAGAACGCCGGGCACTATTCGCAGGTCTTCGACGCCGACTACATGACCCAGGCGGCCACCTGGCCGGGCAAGCTGGTGCCACCCGAGGGGCTGAAGAACTACATGCCCGACGAGCCCGGCCCCAAGAAGGGGGTGTTCGAGTCCCAGGTCAACACCCACAAGGCCGGCACCCTGGAGGAGCTGGCCCGCAAGCTCGAGGTGGATCCCGCCACCTTGGTGGCCACGGTGAGGCGGTACAACGAGGTGGTGGCCTCCGGCAAGGACAGCGACTTCGGCAAGCCCGCGAGCTTCCTCGCGCCCATCCTGAAGGCCCCCTTCTACGGCATCCATCGCCGCGTGCGCGTGTCCGCCATCTGCTCCGGCATGCTGGTGGACGAGCACCACCAGGCCCTGAACGCGGACGGCAAGCCCATCAAGGGCCTCTTCCTCGTCGGCAACCTCGGCGGCGGCTTCTACGGCGGCGTGGACTACCCGCTCACGGTGTTCGGCCTCTCCCTGGGGCGCTGCTACACCTTCGGCTACCTGACGGGCCGCCACGTCGCGCGCCTTTGACCCCTGGACGACGCCCGAACGGAGACGACATGACCATCCTCACTCCCTCCCGGATCCTGGGATTCGGCCTCGCCGGCCTGCTGGCAGCCTCCCTGGGCGCCGCTCCCGCGGCGTGGACCTCGAAGCACGCGGCGCGCGGCGTCACCTGCGTCCAGTGCCACGGCAAGAGCGGCAAGCCCACGGCCGTGCCCTTCCGCCAGTGCCAGGGCTGCCACGACCCGGCGGACCTGGCCGCCCGCACAGCTCAGGCGAAGCCCACGAACCCCCACCTGAACCGGCACTACGGCACCCAGACGGACTGCACCCGCTGCCATCACGAGCACAAGGCCAGCGAGAACCTCTGCCTGCCCTGCCACACGCGGTTCACCTTCAAGGTGCCCTGAGCGGGATGGCGCCCTACGGGCGTTCCGACCGCTTCAGCAGGTCCACCAGCAGGTCCTTCCACAGCGCCGCCACCGTGTGGCTGCCGTGGCCCCGCGTTTCAGGGCTCAGCGGCAGCACCACGGCGCGGCCTTTGGGCACTCGCCTGACCTCGCGCTCCAGGATGCCCAGCTCCGGCGGGTTGATGAGGTCGTCGGCGGAGTTCACGGCCAGGAGCGGCGCCTTGATCTTTTCCAGGCCCGGTCCCGGGTCGTAGTCCTTCGAGGCCTCCAGGGCGTAGAGCACATCGTTGGCGTCGGCGGTCTTCGTGTAGCGCGCCACGAAGGCGTCCAGGGCCGCGTCGGTCTGGACCAGGGTTGGCGTCTCCGCCTGCCGCAGCACGGAGTTGCTGCTCATGAACCACAGCATCTGGGCCGCGAGGCGCAGGGAGCCCGGCTGGGTCTTATAGTCGCCGCCCAGCCACTGCGGATCCTGACGGATGGCGTCGATGGCCGTGCGCCGCCAGGCGCGGTTGCGGCCCGCGATCTGCGTGGGCAGGCTGGCCAGGGGCATGAGGGCATCCATGCCGTCCGGGTGGAGCTGGCCCCACAGCCAGGTGTGCATGCCGCCCATGGAGGTGCCCATGACGAGCCGCAGGTGCGTCACGCCCAGGGCCTCGGCCAGCAGGCGCCGCTGGGCCTCCACCATGTCCAGGTAGCCGTAGCGGGGGAAGCGGGCGTGGAGCCCGTCGCTGGGCTTGCTGGAT
This sequence comes from Geothrix terrae, assembly GCF_022808775.1. Classification (GTDB taxonomy): domain Bacteria; phylum Acidobacteriota; class Holophagae; order Holophagales; family Holophagaceae; genus Geothrix; species Geothrix terrae. The sequence continues at coordinate 306,765 of NZ_JAKZLA010000004.1, read as the reverse complement.
TTCCCGTGGCCGATGCCGTCGGGCAGCACGATGAAATACGTCGCGGCATCCAGGGGTTGCCCGGGGCCGAAGAGCTGGCCCGCGAAGGCGGGGCCCATGAACTGGGCCCCGCTTCCGGTGGTGCCGTGCAGGATGAGCACGGCGTTGCGGACCACGCCCGAGGCGTCCTTCCGCGGCGTGCCGTAGGTGCGGTAGTGGATACGCAGCTCGGACAGCGTCTCGCCGGACTGGAACCGGAAGTCGCGGAGCTGGGCGTCGCCCTCTGTGGGTGCCTGGGCCGGGAGCAGGCTGGCGGCCAGGGTCGCCAGGAGCAGGAGGGCAGAACGGATCGGGCGCATGTCACCTTCCGGAGCGGTCAGGATAGGCCGGCTTGCGGGTGGCGGCAGGCTGTTTCTTGATTGCCGCTTCCACCTCCTGGATGGCCCGGTCGAGCTGGGGATCCTTGCCCTGGGCCAGCAGCGCGGGATCGTCCATCACCTCGATGTCGGGGTCCACGCCGTGGCCCTCGACGATCCACTGGCCCTCCTTGGAGTAGATGCCGAAGGTGGGCACGGTCACGCTGCCACCGTCGATGAGAGCGGGGGCGCCGCTGATGCCGATGAGGCCGCCCCAGGTGCGCCGGCCGATGAGGGGGCCGAGGCCAGCCTGGCGGAAGTAGTGGGGGAAGAGGTCGCCGCCGGAGCCGCTCCAGCCGTTGATGAGCATGGCCATGGGGCCGTTGTGGGCGATCTGGGGCCACTGCCAGTCCTTGCCGTCGCGCACGCCCCAGTAGTTGAGTGTCTTCCGCCCCAGCATCTCGATGAAGCGGTCGGGGATCTGGCCGCCGCTGTTGAAGCGCTCGTCGATGATCAGGCCCTCTTTATCCCACTGGCCGCGGAATTGGCGCACCAGGTCCGTCTGGCCGCCAAGGCCCGTGTCGGGCACGTAGACGTAGCCGATGCGGCCGCCGGAGGCCTTCTCCACGTACCGCCGGTTGGCCTCGATCCAGGCCCAGTAGCGCTGAGGGTAGTCGTTGGCCACGGTCGCCACCGCCACGTCGCGGGCGCCGTCCAGGGTGGGCTTGTCATTGACAGTGAGGAGCACGGTCTTGCCGGCCAGGCCCTGGAAGGCCGCCCAGGGGTCCACGCGGGGATCGAGGGGAATGCGGTTCACGGCCAGGAGGTAGTCGCCCTCCTTCACCTGGAGGCCAGGCTGGGCCAGGGGACCGCGGACGCCGGCGTCCCAGTCCGCGCCGCGCAGGATGGTCTTGATGCGGTAGGCGCCGTGCTCCAGAGCGAAGTCCGCGCCCAGGAGGCCGACACCGAGCCGGGCCGGCATCTCCTGATCACCGCCGCCCCGGTAGGCGTGGGAGGCGTTCAGCTCGGAGATGAGCTCGCCGATGACGAAGTTCACGTCCTCGCGGGTGACGCAGTCCTGCAGCAGCTTGCCGTAGCGCGCCTTCTGGGCCTTCCAGTCCACGCCGTGCATGCCGGGGTCGTAGAACATGTCGCGCTCGAGGCGCCAGGCGTCGTTGAAGATCTGCTGCCATTCGGCGCGGGGCTCCACGGTCATCATCAGCTCGCCCGTGGGCAGCTTCTTCTCGAACTTCTGGTCGGGCTTCAGATCCAGGAGGGCGTACTCCTGCTTCCGATTCACCAGGACCTTCTTGCCGTCCCCGCTGAGAAGGGCGCCGTCCACGTCCGCCAGCACTGCCTTCTCCTCGCGCTCCTCCAGGTTGTAGGTGTAGAGCGTGCCCGTGAAGGTCTCGGCCATGGGGTTGAGCTGCGCGGCGCGACGGTAGACCAGCTTGCCCTTGGTGGCGGCCAGGTCCGTGTAGTAGCCGGCCACAGGAGGCAGCAGCACCATGCGGGACTCCAGGCCGTCAAAGTCGATCTCCACGGCCTTGGGAGCTTCGGGCTTGTCGGCGTCCTTCTTGGCGTCTCCATTGCCGGCTTCCTTCTTTTCGTCTTTCGCCTTCTCATCCTTTGTCGCGTCCGCGTCGTTGCGGGGGGCCAGGGGTGAGGGTACGTCCTTGCGCAGGGGCAGGGCCGCCAGGCGGGTGGTGGCGGCATAAACCCAGGTGCCGTCCAGGTCGCTGTAGGTGGGCGCGAACTGCTGGCCGGTACTGAGGAAGAGGTACTTGCCTTCGGGATCGAAGGCGGGGTCGCCGGCGTTGTAGAAGGGCGCCGTCACCTGGTGCCGCTGTCCAGTCTTCGTGTCGTAGATAGCGATCACGCTGTTGCGGTTGGGGGTGTCGAGGGGGAAGGCGACCCAGCGGCTGTCCGGGGACCAGCTGGCGCGGAAGGCCTCCAGGGGGCCATCGGACAGGAAGAGGCCCTTGTCCATCGTCTGCACCTTGCCAGTGGCCAGGTCGCAGAGGTTGATGTGCATGGCCTGGTCCGCGAAGGCGACGTGCTTGCCATCCGGGGACCAGGAGATGCGGTAGCGGAAGCCGGGGCCCAGGTGCGTGACCTGGCGTTCCTGGCCGGATCCATCCGCGGGCCGTACGCACAGCTCGTACTCGCCGCTGCGGTCACTGAAATAGGCCACCTGCTTCCCATCCGGGGACAGCGCGGGGTAGCGTTCCGCGGCGCCGGGCGTGCGCGTGAGGTTGATCACGTAGCCCTTGTCCGCAGGCACGGAGAAAGCCTCGCCGCGGGCCTCGAAGACCGCGCGCTTGCCCTGGGGAGACAGCGTGGGATTCTTCAGGAGCTTGCTGGCGTTCTCTTCCCGGGGCTTCAGGGTGGCCTGGTCCGTCACTACCTCGACCTTCACCTCCACGAGGTGCTCGGAAGGCAGCTCGATCCGGTAGAGCAGTCCGCCGGCCTCGAGCACGATGTCCGAGGGGCCGATGGCGGGGAAGTGGGCGTCGTAGTCCTTGAAGAAGGTGATCTGCTTGAAGGCCTTCGTGGCCAGATCGTAGGACCAGATGTTGGCCCGCTTCACGGCATCGCGATCCGACAGGAAGTAGAGCTTCCCGCCGTACCACATGGGCTGGGAGTCGTTGGAACCGCCCTCGCTGGGCAGGCGGCTGGCGGTCTTCTTCTCCAGGTCGTAGAACCATATCTCCGAAGCCATGCCGCCGCGGTAGCGCTTCCAGGTGCGGAAGTCCGTGCTGATGGGCTGGTAGGCCAGGACCTTGCCGTCCGGGGACAGGGCGCCGAATTCCGCGTAGGGCAGGGGCAGGGCCTTCGGCAGGCCACCCTCCTTCGCCACCGTGAAGAGCTTGTTGAAGCGGTCCTTGCCGGACTCCATGCCCGAGGCGAAGAGCAGGGACTTGCCATCGGGGGTCCAGTCCACCATGCGATCGGCCATGGGGTGGTGGGTGACCCGTGCAGGGATGCCGCCAGCCACGGGCAGCGTGTAGACATCCAGGTTCCCGTCGTAGTTGCCGCTGAATGCCACCTCCCGGCCGTCCGGTGAGAAGCGGGCGAAGGACTCCTCGCCCTTGGGGGTGGACAGCCGCTGGGCCGTGCCGCCGGCCTTGGGAACGATCCACAGGTCGTTGGCGTAGGTGAAGACGATCTGCGTCGCCGACACGTCGGGATAGCGCATCAGGCGGGCGTCGATCTGCGCCGAGGCGCTGACGGAAGCCGCCACGACGAGGGCGGTGGCGAAGAAGGGCAACAGGCGCATACGTCTCTCCGGGTTCCTGAGGGGTCCAGGCAGCATACGCAGGAGGAGGCCGGAAGGTTGAGGGTGGATGGACGGTTGCCTTGGACAACACCGGCTCGTTGGACGCGCTAAGGTGGTCCCGGAGTCCGCCATGCGAACCATCCTCTGCCTCGCCCTCGCCTGCTCGAGCCTGCTGGCCCAGCGCTCCCCGGTGGAGGAAGGCGCCCTGCGCGCCCACCTGGCCTTCCTGGCGGATGATGTGCTGGAGGGCCGCGGCACCGGCCAGCGCGGCGGGGAATTGGCCGTGCGGTATCTGGAAACCCAGCTGCAGGTGATGGGTCTCCAGCCTGCCAATGGCACCAGCTACCGCCAGACCGTACGGCTAGCGGGCGTCCGCCTGGACGCGGCTGCCAGCAGTCTCAGCTTCGAGACGCCGAAGGGTGGCACAGCGGCCGTACTAGGGGCTGATCTCGTGGTGGGCGCGGCCGGGGCCGAGCCCAGCCTCGCTGTGGACGCCTCCCTGGTCTTCGTGGGCCATGGCATCGCCGCCCCCGATGGTCGCCGGGATGACTACAAGGGAACGGATGTGCGCGGCAAGATCCTGGTCATGCTCGTGGGCGACCGCAAGGGGGGCCAGCCCAGGCCCCTCTGCTGCCAGCCCGAGAACTACGAGGGCCGGTGGACCTACAAGTTCGAGGAGGCCCGCCGCCGAGGCGCCGCAGGCGCGCTGCTGGTGCACACGGACGCCTCCGCCGGCTATGGCTGGACCGTGGTCCGGAACGGTTGGGCCGGCGAGCGCTTCCAGCAGCAGGGTTCAGGCCAGTCCGGCGCCCTGCAAGGGTGGATCACCGAAGCCTTCGCCACCCGTCTCTTCGCCGCGGCAGGCCAGGATTTCCGGGCCCTGGCCGCCAGCGCCGATGCCCAGGGCTTCCGTCCCGTGCCGCTGACCCTTCGCGCCGAGGGGACGCTGCGCTCCGTTGTCCGGTCCTTGGACCAGTGGAATGTGGCTGGCCTCCTGCCGGGCACAGACCCCGCCCTCCGCGACGAGTGCGTGATCTACTCGGCCCACTGGGACCACTTCGGCAAGGCGCCGGACGGGGCCATCTACAGCGGCGCCGTGGACAACGCCACGGGCTGCGCCGCAGTGCTGGCCCTGGCGAAGGCACTGGCGACCCAGCCCCTCCCGCGGAGCGTGCTGTTCCTCTTCCCGTGCGGGGAGGAGCAGGGACTGCTGGGCTCCTCGGCTTACGTGGCCTCGCCCCTGCGGCCGCTGGCGAAGACCCGGCTTGTCATCAACCTCGAAAGCCTGAACGTGGTGGGGCCCACCCGCGACATCGGTCTGCTGGGGTCGGATGATCCGGCCACCCGCGCCCTCTGCGCCCGGGCGGCAGCCGCGTCGGGCCTGGTGATCACGCCGCCGAAGGCGGACCCCGCGGGCCTCTGCTTCCGCTCGGACCACTTCCCCTTCATGAAGGCGGGCGTGCCCGCCCTGTCGCCGGGCTTCTCGCTGGACGGCGGCTGGGACTACCTGGGCGATAAGGCCGCGGCCCAGGCGAAGGCCTCGGACTTCCTGAACCACTACCACCGCCCTTCGGACCGCTATGACCCCGCCTGGAACCTGGCGGGCCTGATGCAGCAGGTGCGCTTCGCGCTGGAGCTGGGCCGGCTGGCTGGGACCGAGCGCTGAGGGATCAAACGCGGTGGCCGGGCTCGGCCCGGACATCGCGTGGGGGTCAAAGGGGGGACGCAGAGCGAGCTTCGGCGAGCGGGCGGTCCCCCCTTCATGTCAGAGACCCCGCACCGCCCAGCGGAGCTTGGCGCTGGTGGAGCGGGGATTGGCGCGGCGCTCCTCGGGCGAGGCGCGGATGGGCTCGGGCGCGACCTCCGCGTAGAGGCCTTCCCGGAGCCCCTGCTGGAAGGCCTTCTTCACGCGGCGGTCCTCGCCGGAATGGAAGGTGAGGATGGCCACGCGGCCGGCCGGGCGCAGGGCGCCGGGCAGTTGGGCCAGGAAGCGGTCCAGGGCGCCGAACTCGTCGTTCACGGCGATGCGCAGGGCCTGGAAGGTGCGCTGGAGGACCTTCTTGAGCTCGTCGACCTCCAGGCCGGGCAGGGCCGCACGCACGCGGTCCGCCAGCTCCCGCGTGGTGCGGATCCGCAGGCCCGCGATCGCCGGTGCGAGGACCTCCGCGTGGGGCTCATCGGCGTTCTCCACCAGCAGTTCCGCCAGGGCGGGCGCGTCCAGCGTGGCCAGCAGGTCCGCGGCGGAACGGCCCTTCTGGGGGTTGAGGCGCAGGTCCAGCGGGCCGTCGGCCTTCCAGGTGAAGCCCCGGGCCGGGTTGTCGATCTGCATGGAGGACACGCCCAGGTCGGCCAGCACCAGGTCGAAGGGACCGAGCTCCGCCGCCACCTTGGCGAGGCTGGCGAAGTTGGTGCGGCGCACGATCAGCGCGGCCTCGTCGAAGCCCAGCGCCCGCAGCCGCGCCTCGGTGCGGGGCAGCTCGAGGGGATCCACGTCCAGGCCCACGAGCCGCCCGCCGGGCTGAAGTCGCGTCAGGAGCTCCCGGGCGTGGCCGCCGTAGCCCAGGGTGGCGTCCAGGGCCACGTCACCCGGCTTGGGATCGAGCACCCGGAGGATCTCGTCCACCATGATCGACCGGTGGGTGCCGGCGGGCGTGTGCCCCCGGGCCGCCACCTTGGCCTGCTCTTCGGCGTAGCGCTCCGGCGCCAGCTCCTTGTACTTCTCATCGAAGCGCCGGGGGTGGGTGCCCTTGTAGCGGGGTCGGCGCGGGGGCCGCGGATCCTGATCGTTCATGAAGCCATGGTAGCCGTCAGCTGGCTCTGGCCTCGGTCAGGGCCAGGGCCATGCGGCGGCAGGCCTCGTTCTGCTCATCCAGGTCGTGGGCGGCGAAGCCCAGGCTCAGGTAGGGCACGGGCTGGTGGTGGAGGTCGTACAGGCTCCCCGGGTAGACCACTACGCCGTGGGCGAGGCAGCGCTCGGTCCAGGCCTCGAGGGGCACGCCTTCGGCCACGCGGACCCACAGCGAGAGGCCTTCCCGGGGGTTCTTCACGGAGATGGCCGGATGGAGGTGCAGCAGCAGGCGGTCCACCATGGTCTCCCGCCGCTCGTCCGTGAGCTTCCGCACGCGGCGCAGGTGCCGGACGATCTCGCCGTCGCGCAGGGTCTCCTCGATGGTGGCCTCCTGCACGAGGTTGCCGGGCCAGTCCACCAGCTGGCGCTGTTGGGCCAGCGCTTTGATGAGGCTCGCCTCGCCCGCCAGGAAGCCCACCTGCATGCCCGGCGCGAGGATCTGCTCGAAGCTGCTGAAGTAGAGCACGCGGCCCTTGGGATCTTCGCTGGCGAGGGGGAGGCGCGGGTTGCGCTCCCGGTGGAAGCCCAGGGCCGGGTCGCCTTCCAGGATGCGGAAGCCGTGGGCCTCCGAGAGCTGGAGCAGCCGCTGGCGCCGGGCCGGATCCAGGCTCACCTGGGTAGGCTGCTGGGGCGCCGTGGTGAGGTAGAGGAGGCGGATGGGCTCCCGGCGCAGGAGGTGCTCGAGGGCCTCCACATCCAGGCCGTGGGCGTCCACGGGGACGGCGAAGAGCCGGGCGCCGGCGGCCCGGAAGGCCTCGGCCACGCGGAACTGCCCGGGGTTCTCCACCGCCACCGCGTCCCCGGGCGCGAAGAGCACCCGCGACACCAGGTTGAGGGTGCTCATCAGGCCGCGGGTGAGCAGGAGGTTGCCCGCTTCCACCGAGAGGCCGCGCAGGTCGCGCAGCATCTTGCAGAGCGAGTTCCGCAGGTCCAGCAGGCCCCGGGGATCCCAGCCCGGCTGGAGCAGGCGCTCCGGATGCAGGCGCAGCACCCGGCCGTAGGCGCGGTGGATGGCCTCCGTGGGCGTGAGCCGCAGATCCGTGGTGTCCGGGAGGAGCTGGAAAGACTCGGGCGCGGGCATCCCGGGCTGGAAGAAGGGACCCTCCCGGGGCGTGGTCCGCTTCCAGGAGGCCGAGTCCTGGGCGGCGATGCCCGCGGGGGCGTCGAGGACCACGGGCTGGTTCCGGGCGATGAAGGTGCCGCGATCGGGGGAGGCCTCGATCCAGCCCTCGGCCTCGAGCTCGCGATAGGCGGCCAGGGTGGTGTTGCGGTTCACGCCGAGGAGCTCGGCCATGGCCCGGGTCCCCGGGAGGGCATCCCCGGGCTTGAAGCGCCCGTGGCGGATGCCCTCCTCGATGGCCTTCACCAGCTGGAGGTACAGAGGTTCGGCATTGGATCGGTCCAGCGCGATGGCGAGGTCCCAGCTGCCCATCCGGCTCCCTGTCACGACCAGCATCCGGTTCGGAGTTATCCCCGTCAAGGTCAGTAGCCGTATGGGCCGCCGCCCGTGCCACCGCCCGTTCCGGTGGCGCCGTAGCTGATGGTGGCGAAGAGGCCGTGGGTCTGGCCCTGCGGGCCCGCCGCGAGGTAGAGCTGGGTGGACTTTCCGGCCGAGGCGTCGTTCCCGAAGGCCAGGCCCCAGAGGCCGCTGACGGAGATGGGCGTGCCCGCCGGTCCCATGAGCTGTCCCATCAGGGCCCCGGTGGCGGCGTTGTAGGCGGTGATGCGCCCGTCCCCGAAGTTGCCCACCAGCAGCGCGCCACCGAAGGGGCCGAAGCTCGCGGGCGCCAGGGCCAGGCCCCAGGGCGCGTTGAGCGAGCCGCCCGTGGCGAGGCGCTGGACGAAGGTGCCGTCGAGGTTGAAGACGCTCACGATGCCGAGCCCCGCACCGGTGGTCTCCCGAGGGTTCCCGGCGGTGTACTGGGCGTAGGTCACGTAGAGCTTTCCGGCCAGCACCTGGACGTTGTACGGCGAGTAGCCGGCCGGGAGGGCCGGATCCACGAGGGCGCCCGCCGCCAGGGTCACGGGGGCATAGGCGGCGTCGAAGACGTCGATGGTCCCCCCGGCCAGGTTGGCGGCGTACAGGTAGGTCGCGCTGGCCGAGATGCCCTGGGCCAGCCCGGTGTAGATGGCGCCCGAGGCGGAGTGGTCCACCCGGCGCGTGACCGCGGTGCCCGCGCTCCAGCCGGAGATGCATCCGTCCAGGGAGGCCATGATGAAGATGTCCCCCTGGAAGCCGGTGCTGGCGTTGAACACCATGCCTGTGGGGCCGCCCACGGCGCGGCCCGCCGCGGGAGGATCGGAGACCACGAGGGGGGTCGCCAGCATCTGGCCGAGCCCGTCATACACCGTGGCGGTGGCGGTGCCCTGGTCGGCCACCCAGAACCGCGTGGTGGGGCCGTAAGCCAGCCCCCAGGGGTTCACCAGGTGGGTGTCGGTGGTGGCGCCGGTCGTGGCCTGGTCCGTCACGAGGCTGGTGACCTGGTAGGTGGGCGGAGGTGGGGGCGGGGCGCTGGTGCCGCCGCCGCCTCCTCCGCCGCAGGCCGCCAAGCCAAGCAGGGCCGCGCCGAGGAGGCCGGTCGAGAGGGAACGCAAGGTGGGATTGGCTGGGTGCATGGGCATGGGTGCCTCCCGTTCGCGGGCGGGTCCCTGAGTCGGGGCCCGGGGTCGAATGGGTCCAGCGTGGGGCGGGGGCGGATTCCCTCCAGATCCGGTCTGGAGATGGGAGACCCTCCGGTGCCTCGGGGGCGATCAGGGTGGGCTACCATCGCCAGGACCGCTTCCTTCGGAGGCTGATGAGACCGCTCTGCTGGATCCTCCCCCTGGTGGCCCTGGTCCTCGGGGCCCAGGAGTCCAGTCCCTTCGCTCCGGAGGCTGCCGACCCCTGGGTGCCCGCCTGGGAGCTGACCCTCCGGGGGGACCGGCTCTCGGCTCCGGACTCGCCGGAGGAGGCCTTCAGCCGCGTGGACGCACAGCTGCGCCTCCGCTGGGCCTGGGAGTCCGGCCCGCTGCGCGTCGAGGCCGGCACGCGCTCCGCGGTGGGCTCCGACGGCAACCGCTTCAATGCGGCCCGCTGGGACCAGCAGCCTTCCAACGGGACGCAGATGGACGTGGCGCGGGGGATCGCGTCGTGGGTGTCCGAGCGGGCCTTCGGTTCCCTGAGCCTGGGGCTCCAGGGCAGCGGCCTCCTGGCTCCCCAGGCCCTGTGGGATCCGGACCTCCGCTTCCTGGGCGCCGGCGGGCGGTTCGGGCTGCGCGGCGCCGGGGGCACGCTCGAGGAGGCGGGCCTCCGCGTGGCGGCGGGCCGGGTCCGCGACCTCCTGGGCGGACGCGTGGACCTCGCCGCCGGACAGCTGGTCCTCCGGGTCGACACCGGGCCCTGGTCCTGGACGGCCCATGCCGGGCGCTGGGACCTGGCCTGGGATCCCGGCGACGAGCGGCTCCGCCGGTTGCCGGGCCATGATCCCGCGGCCCGCCAGCGCCTGGTGGTGGACGCGGCCGGGGCCTCGGGCACCTGGCACGCGATCCTGCCCCTGGAAGCCGGGTGGTCCGGGGCCCGGAACCGCGAGACCGGCGAGACGTCGGAGGAGGCCCAGGTCGCCCTGGGCAGCCGCGAGCGGGTCTACTGGCCCCAGCTCACCCTCACCTGGCAGCGGCTGTCCTCCACGGGCACCCTCTATCCCGTGAACGGCGACGAGTGGTGGTACTACCGCCGGGTGCGCGGGCCCCGGGCCGACCTGTCCCTGCCGCTGCCCCACCGCTGGATCGCCTCGCTCGTGGTCCTCCGGCAGCGGACGGACGGCACGGATGAGTCCGTCACCCGGACGATGCTGGTGGTGCAGAAGCGGTTCTGATCAGTAGGCCCGGTCGTCCGCCAGGGGCGGGTAGTCCTGCCCGAACTTGTTCTTGTGGGGCTCCAGGGCGGGCAGGGACAGGTCCAGGTCCCAGCTGCCATGGGCCACCTCGGCGCCGATCCGCACGGTCCAGGCCTTCTCGCCGGATTCGGGATGCCAGAGGCGCAGCCGGTAGGTCCCCGGCGGGACCCGGTCGAAGGCCACCCCGGCACGGCCGTCCAGCACCTGGGCGTAGGGCGTCGTCACCACCCAGAGGAAGGCGTTCATCTGGTGGTGGACATTGCAGTAGAGCTTCACCAGGCCCGGCCGGGCCACCGTCACCTTCGGCGCGTCCCCGGGCCGGTACTGGCCCGTGTCGAAGCGGTTGCCCTGGGTGACGCTGAACACGTTGTGGAGGATGTGATCGAGGTTGGGGAAGGCCACCTCGGTTCCGGGCGTGGCCAGGGAGACCCGCGGGTGGAACTGCTTGCCCAGGGTGCGGATGGTCACGGGCCGCGAGGGCCCGGGCGGCGGCACCGGCGCGTCGATGGGCTCCAGGATGGCCACGCAGTCCTTCAGGGAGGCGCGGATCCGGCCGTCCTTCTCGTGCAGCCGCACGGGGCCCTCCAGTCCGCCCGCCGGCAGGGGGACGGCCAGGGCCAAGGCCAAGGCCAAGGTCGGCAGGCCGTTCACGGGGACTCGAATCATGCTGGGCATCCGGGGTAGATTCGAGCCAGTATAGCCACCGACCGAGGAAGGCCGATGCCGCAGCCCATGAGCTGGTACCGAACGCTGGCGTGGACCTTCTTCCTCCGGCAGGCGGCGGCCATCGCCGCCCTCATCGCGCTCATCCTCTGGGTGGCCTACAGTGAGGCGGAGCGCGGGGCGCGGGCCACGGCGGCCGCGAGCCTCTCCGCCGGGCGGTACGTCGTGGAGCGCGCCTTCGAACAGCAGGGGCGGTCGCTGGACGCGGGCCTGGAGGTCTTCACCGAGTACTCGGGCAACGTCGCCCTGGTGGAGCAGGCGCTGGAATCGGGCGCCTCCGCGAGCCTGGCGGATACGCTGGCGGACAACCTGCCGCGCCTCGGGGCCGACCTCGCCCTGGTGGTGAAGCCCGACGGCACCCTGCTGGCCACCACCGGCCCCGGCGGGCGCACGGACTTCCCGGAGGCGGGGATCCTGCAGATGGCCCTGGCCCCCGAGGAGGCCGAGGCGGCCGGTCATCCCGGACCCTCCTACCGGGGCTTCCTGCGCGTGGACTGGGGGAACCGCCCCGGGGTCTACCACGCGGTGGCGCGGCCGCTGCGGTCCCCCGGGGGCCGCGCGCTCGGGGCCATGCTGGTGGGCGTGCGGGTGGATGACCGGATCGCCCTGGACCTGCGCCGCATGGCCGTGGCCGGGCCGCAGCGGGGCGACCCCGCGCCCCACCTGGTCCTGCTCAGCCGCTTCCAGACCCTGGGCGCGACCCTCCCGGGCTCCGGCGAGCTCGACCGTCTCCTCGCCCGGGAGCCGTCCCTCCTGGCGGTGCGGGGCCGGGTCCTCGATGGCCAGGGCTCCGGCGTGCTGCGCTTCCGGGTGGGCGGGCTGAGCTACCTGGGGCTGGTCTCCCCCATCCGGGGCGTGAACGCCCTCGACCTGGAGATGGCCGATGTCCTGCTGATGCCCGTGGATCCCCTGCTGGCGCCGTTCCGCAACCTCCAGCGGGCCATCCTCGCCGCCGGGGCCGCGGGGCTTCTCGTGACGCTGGGCCTCAGCCTGCGCTCGGCCCGGAAGGTGACGGCCCCGCTGAAGGAACTCGCCACGGCCACGGAGGCCCTGGCGGCCGGGGAGCATCCCGGGCCCCTGGCCCTGACGCCCAGCCAGGACGAGGTGGGCGTGCTGACCCGGACCTTCAAGTCGATGGTGGCGGAGCTGAAGGCCAAGGATGAACTCCTGGCCTTGCTGGCCGCGACCCGGCGGCCTTCCGCGTCTTCTCCTCCGGTCCGCGACGATGAGGCCACCCTGCGCCTGGCGCCGCCCGCGGCCATGCCGGCGGACGAGCCGCTGCCCGGCCCGCTCCGGATCGGGGCGACCTTCGCCGGCCGCTACCGGGTGGAACGGCTGCTGGGCCGGGGCGGGATGGGCGTGGTCCTCCAGGTGCGCGACCTGCAGCTCGACGAGGAGGTGGCCCTGAAGGTGGTCCGGCCCGCCCTGGCCTCGGTCCCGGCCTTCCTCGACCGGCTCAAGCAGGAGATCCGGCTGGCCCGGCGGATCACCCACCGCTACGTGCTCCGCATCCATGACTTCGGCGAGAGCGATGGCATCCCCTTCGTGACGATGGAATACCTGCGTGGCACCACCCTCCGGGAGCTGCTGGAAGGGCGGGGGCGCCTCCCGCTGCCGCTCGTGTTGCGCATCGCCCGCCAGGTCTCGGAGGGCCTGGAGGCGGCCCACCTCGTGGGCGTGGTCCACCGGGACATCAAGCCGGCGAACGTGCTGTTCGACACCCGGGGCGACGCCAAGATCATGGATTTCGGCCTCGCCGCGCCGGCCGCCGGCGCCACGCCGGGAGACGCCGAGAACCTCATCGGCTCGCCGCGGTACATGTCCCCCGAACAGATCCGCGGCGAACGGGTGGATGCCCGGGCCGATCTCTACGCGCTGGGGATCATGCTCTTCGAGCTGTGTTCGGGAAGCCCGCCCTTCGAGAGCCCCCGCATCGAAGATCTGCTGGCCCTGCACCTGGACGCGGCGCCGCCGGCCCTGGCCGAGGCCGTGCCGGACCTTCCTCCGGACCTGGGCCTCCTGGTGGCCCGGCTCATGGCCAAGCGCCCGGAGGACCGGCCCCAGTCGGCCGCCGAGGTGGTGGAGATCCTGAAGGCGCTGGCCGCCAGCGGCGGCGCCACGTCCCGGCTGTGAGCCGCCCTCAGCGCCGGGGCAGCTGGCCGACGAAGTCCGCCAGCGCCGCGAGCACCTGGGCTTCCTGGTCCTGGTGGGGGGCATGCCCGCACCGGGGCAGCTTGAGCAGCCGCGTCCCCTTCACCTGCTCGGCGATGACGTCGATCTGCCGCAGGGTGGCGTACTCGTCGTCCTCGCCCTGGATGGCCAGGACCGGGCAGCGGATGTCGCGCAGGCAGGCCTCGATGCTCCAGTCGCGGAAGGCCGGCGACAGCCAGGTGTCGTTCCACTCGCGGAAGACCCGGGGCGCGTCGGCATGGTAGTGGGTCAGCCTCCGGGGCCAGTGCGTGGTGGCCCAGGCCTTCCGGGCCGCCCGCAGGCCCGCCAGGGTCTCCTCCTCGACGAATTCGTGGGGGGCCAGGACGGCCACACCCAGAGGCGCGTCCGGAAAGGCGCTGGCGAAGATCAGGGCGATGCTGCCGCCGTCGCTGTGGCCGATGAGCACCGGGTGTTCGATGTCCAGGGCCGCGAGGAAGGCGGGCAGGGCCTCCTCCGCCTCGCGGTGCAGGTACCGGGGCGTGCGCGGCTCCGGGTAGGGGTCGGAGCTGCCGTAGCCCGCGCGGGATCCCGCCACCACCCGGCATCCCGTGGCCTCCGCCAGCTTCCGCGGGAAGTCCCGCCACAGGGCCGCGCAGCCGAGGCCTTCGTGCAGCAGCAGGAGGGTGGGCCGCCCTTCGGCGGCGGCGGGGAAGTCGCGGATTTCGAGGCGCAGGCCGGCGACCGTGAGGTGCGTCAGGGCCCCCGTCATGGGCTCAGGTCGGCGCACGATGGGCTCAGGTCGGCGCGCGGAGTTCAGGGCGTCCATGGCCCCAGGATAGCCGCCGGGACGCTACCCTTCGGGCATGGCATCCTTCACCTTCCATCCCATCGGAATCCTGCGCTCGCCCTACATGACGCGCATCGACGCACCCCACCAGCCCACGGTGGTCGAGGGCACGGAGACGGGCGCGCCCGCCGAGGCCACGCTGGAGCTGGATCCCTCGCTGCCGGAAACGGTATTGCGCGACCTGGAGGGCTTCGAGCGCGTGTGGATCCTCTTCGCCTTCCACCTGAGCGAAGGCTGGGCACCGCTGGTGCAGCCGCCTCGGGGACCCCGGGCCAAGCGCGGCGTGCTGGCCACGCGCTCGCCCCACCGGCCCAACCCCATCGGCCTGTCCTGCGTGGAGCTGGTGGCCGTGGAGGGCCGCACCCTGCGCCTGCGGGGCGTGGACCTGCTGGACGGCACGCCGGTGCTGGACCTGAAGCCCTACGTGCCCTATGCCGACGCCTTTCCGAAAGCCCGCGCCGGGTGGATCGACGCCGTGGACGCGGATTCGGGGCACCGCTCCGCGCCGGGGCCCCGGAAGCCGCGACGGCCGAAGGCTTGACGCGCCCGGGCGCGCAGGGCCACCCTACGGGCACCCCAACCTCTCACAGGAGCCCACCCCATGGTCCCGCTCTCCCATCTCTGGCTGCCCATCGTGCTGTCCGCGGTCGTCGTCTTCGTGGCCAGCAGCCTCATCCACATGGTCCTCAAGTGGCACAACTCGGACTACCGCGCCCTGCCCAACGAGGATGAGGTCCGCGCCGCCATCCGCAAGGACTCGCCCACCCCCGGCCAGTACGTGATCCCGCGCTGCGGAGACATGAAGGACATGGGCAAGCCCGAGGTCCAGCAGAAATACAAGGAAGGCCCCGTGGGCTTCCTGGTGCTGGTTCCCAACGGCGTGCCCAGGATGGGCAAAGCCATGATCCAGTGGTTCCTCTTCGCCGCGGCCGTGGCCTTCATGGCGGCCTACGTGGCGGGCCACACCCTGGGCGCCGGCACCCACTACCTCCAGGTGTTCCGCGTCGTGGGCACGGTGTCCTTCCTCACCTATGCGGGCGGCAGCGTCCAGGCGGGGATCTGGATGGGCAAGCCCTGCGGCAGCGTGCTCAAGGACCTGCTCGACGGCCTCATCTACGGCCTGCTGAGCGCCGGCGTCTTCGGATGGCTCTGGCCGAGGATCTGACGCCGTGGAGCCCAAGCCCGACCGCTACGGCCGCATCGACTACCGGAGCCTCATCGACTGGCCCCAGCGCCTGAAGCGCGAGGCGCCCCTCCTCCAGCGCGTGCTGGCCGGGGCGCCCTCGCAACGGGTGCTGGACCTGGGCTGCGGCACGGGCGAGCACGCCCGTCTGCTGGCCTCGCTGGGCTTCGAGCCCACGGGCGTGGACGCCTCGCCCGCCCAGCTCGCGGCGGCCCGCGAGGCCGATCCGGCCGGCCGCTACGTGCAGGGCAGCCTGACGGATCTGGCGGGCCTGGTGGATCCGGGCCAGGGCGGGGCCCTCTGCGTGGGCAACACGCTGCCCCACCTCACGGAGGACACGGACCTGCGCCGCTGCTTCGAGGGGCTGGCGTCGCGGCTCCTGCCGGGCGGGCTCTTCCTGCTCCAGACCTTGAACTACGATCGGATCCTGGACCGCGGCGAGCGCGCCCTGCCCGCGGTGGTCCTGCCCGGGGAGGACGGCGCGGAGACGGTCTTCCTGCGCCTGATGACCGCCCGGCCCGGCGGCCGCCTGACCTTCACGCCCGTGCGCCTGCGCTGGTGCCCGGGCGCCGAGCCGCCCGTGGAGGTGGTGTCCGCCGAGGAGGTCCAGCTGCGCGCCTGGCGGCGCGCCGAGGTGGAGGCCCTGCTCGCTGCCGCGGGCTTCGAGGTGCGCGAGGCCCTCGGCACCATGACCGGCGAGGCCTGGAGCCCCACGTCGGCGGACCTGGTGGTGGTGGCGCGCCGGTCCTAGCCCGGGATCACGTGGAAGAGCACGGCGAAGACGTGGCAGGCGCTCCCCGCCACCACGAACAGATGCCAGAGCGCGTGGTGGTAGGGCAGCTTCTTCAGGCTGTAGATGGCCGCGCCCACGCTGTAGAAGACACCGCCGCCGAAGAGCCAGTAGAGGCCGTGGGCGGAGAGCGAGCGGCCCAGGGGCGCCGCGGCGATGAGGATGATCCAGCCCATGAGCAGGTAGATGCCCGTGGAGATCCAGCCCATGCGTTTCACGAAGGCGGGATCCACGGGCGTGACCAGCGGGGTGTGCAGGTGGTCCACCGGCGGTGGACGTAGGGCGGCCTTGGCGATGCGGCCGTAGAAGATGCCCTTGAAGGTGATGCCCGCCACGGCGAGGCCCCACACCAGGCCGAAGACGGTCCAGCCCCAGCCCGGGCTGACGCGGCCCAGGGCCGACAGGCAGAAGGGCGTGTAGGTGCCGGCGATGAGCACGAAAATGGCCGAGTGGTCGAAGACCTTGAAGACCAGCTTCACCCGGGGGCCGCGGAAGGCGTGGTAGAGGGTGGACATGACGTAGAGCAGGATGAGGGCCGAGCCGAAGATGGCCGCGCCCACCACGTCCCGGGCCGTGCCGTGGAGGGCCGCCTCCACCACCATGAGCACGAGGCCTGCGATGGCGAGGGCCGCGCCCAGCCCGTGAGTGAGGCTGTTGGCCAGTTCCTCGTGGGGAGTCTGCGGCGTCGAGCCGGGAATGACGGCGCTTTGGGACATGCCCCAAGGATGACAGACTCGAGGCATCCCCCGCCCGGAGCTCCCGTGTCCTTCCGCCCTTTTCTCGCCCTCGTCCTCGCCCTGACCCTCGCGCTGACATTGGGCGCCCAGCCTCCCCGCGGCATGGTGGTGAGCCAGGAGCGCCTGGCCTCCGAGGCCGGCGCCGAGGTGCTGCGCGAGGGCGGCAGCGCCGTGGATGCCGCCGTGGCCACGGCCTTCGCCCTGGCGGTCGTCCATCCCGCCGCCGGCAACCTGGGCGGGGGCGGCTTCCTGCTGTCACGGCCTACCCGGGGTCAGGCCTCGTTCATCGACTTCCGCGAGGTCGCGCCGGCCTCCGCCCACCCCCGCATGTGGCTCAAGGCGGATGGCACCTACGACGAGGCGAAGCATCACGACAGCCTGGCCAGCGTGGGCGTGCCGGGCACCGTCGCAGGATTGCGCGAGGCCTGGAGGCGCGAAGGGCGCCTGCCCTGGGCCCGTCTGGTGGAGCCCGCCATCCGGCTCGCGCGCGAGGGCTTCGTGCTCTCGGAGAACCAGGCCGCGAGCCTCGCGGAACAGCTGCCCGCCTTCGCCCGCCACGCGCCGACCCTGGCCCAGTTCAGCCGGAAGGGCTCGCCCCTCCGCGCCGGGGACCGCCTGGTGCAGCGGGACCTGGCCCGCACCCTGCGGCGGCTGGCGAAGGACTGGACCGACTTCTACCGCGGCCGGACCGCGGCCCTGATTGCCCGAGACATGGCGGCGAACGGCGGCCCGATCACGGCGGCAGACCTGCGCGGCTATCGGCCCGTGCGGCGGGAACCCCTGGGCGGGACCTACCGCGGCTTCGAGCTGCTGGCCGCGCCGCCCCCCAGCTCCGGTGGCCAGGTGCTGATCGAGTCCCTGAACCTCCTTGAAGGTTTCGATTTGAAGGCGGCGGGGCCCGGTTCGCCCGCGGCGGTCCACCTGGCGGCGGAAGCCCTGCGCCGCGCCTTCGCGGACCGGGCGCAGTTCCTGGGCGATCCCGCCTTCAACCCCGGCATCCCCCTCGACCGCCTGCTGTCCAAGGCCCATGCCGCCGAGCTGCGCGCCACCATCCAGCCCGACCGGGCCTCGGTCTCGGATCCGGCCCGGTTCTCCTGGGAGCTGGATCGCCCGCACACCACCCACCTGTCCGTCCTCGACCGTGAGGGCAGCGCCGTGAGCCTCACCTACACGCTGGAGGAGAGCTACGGCCTCAAGCGCATCGTCCCCGGCGCGGGCTTCCTGCTGAACAACGAGCTCGGCGACTTCAACGCCGTGCCCGGCCTCACAGACGCCACGGGCCGCATCGGCACGCCGCCAAACCTGGCCCGGCCCGGCCAGCGGCCACTCTCCAGCATGTGCCCCGTGATCCTCGTGAAGGACGGTTCCGTGCTCATGGTGAGCGGCAGCCCCGGCGGCCGCACCATCCCCGCCACCGTCCTGGCCACCGTGCTCAACGTGGTGGACTTCGGCATGGATGCCCGAGCCGCCGTGGACGCCCCGCGCATCCACCACCAGTGGTTGCCGGACCGCATCCAGGTCGAGGCCACCCTCCCCGCAGCCACCCAGGAGGCCCTGAAGAAGATGGGCCATGCCCTCAAGGACGTCCCGAAGCAGGGCTGCGCCCAGGTGATCCTGGTGCGCCACGGCCAGGCCGAAGGCGCCGCCGACACCCTGCGCTGGTCCGATAGCGGCGCGGTGGGGGAATAGGTCATTCCGAGGTGAATCAACCGATGGGATTCCCGGGCCCTACTTCAGGTGTTTGTCGAACCAGTGGAGCATCTCCCAGAGGGTGTGCTCGACGGACTCGCGGGCGATGTAGCCGTGGCTCTCCAGGGGCAGGGTGACGTAGCGGGCGGTCTGGCCGTTGCCCTTGAGGGCGGCGTAGAGGCGCTCGCTCTGGATGGGGAAGGTGCCCTGGTTGTTGTCCGCCTCGCCGTGGATGAGCAGGATCGGCGCGTTGAACTTATTGGCGGACATGAAGGGCGACACCTTCAGGTACATGTCCGGCGCCTCCCACAGCGTGCGCCGCTCGCTCTGGAAGCCGAAGGGCGTCAGCGTTCGGTTGTAGGCGCCGCTGCGGGCGATGCCGGCCTTGAAGAGGTCGGAGTGGGCCAGCAGGTTGGCGGTCATGAAGGCGCCGTAGCTGTGGCCGCCCACGCCCACGCGTTTCGGATCGATGACGCCCAGCTCGTCGGCCTTGTCGATGGCGGCCTTGGCGCTGGCCACGACCTGCTCCAGGTAGGTGTCGTTCACGGTCTTGGGATCGCCCACCACGGGCATGGTGGCGTTGTCCAGCACCACGTAGCCCGACAGCAGGAAGAACAGGTGGGACATGCCGTTGATGGTGGTGAAGCGGTTCGTGGAGCCGCTCACCTGGCCGGCGGTGCCGGCATCGGTGAACTCCAGCGGGTAGGCCCACACCACGGCGGGGCGCCGCTCGCCGGGCTGGTAGTCCGGCGGCAGGTAGAGGGTGAAGCTGAGGGCCACGCCGTCGGGCCGCGTGTAGGTTACGAGCTTCTTCTGGATCTTCCGCAGCTCGGGCAGGGGGTCGGTGAACGCGGTGAGAGCTTTTGGGGCCGAGGCATGCAGGATGTAGTTGGGCGCCTCGGTGGGGCTCTCGCGCCGCGTGATGAAGGTGCCGTCCCGCAGCAGCGCCACGGGAGCCTCGTAGACGCCCTCGCCGCAGCGGAAGAGGCGCACGGTCTCGAGGGTGGCGGGATCGAAGCGGGCCAGGAAGGGGCGGTCGCCGGCGGGCGTGGCGCCGGACCCGGTGAGGAAGAGCCTCCCGTCCTCCTCGCGCAGAGCCGTGTGGCCGTTGGGCAGCAGGCCGGTCAGGAAGGTGCCCGGGGCTTTGTAGCGGTCGTTGGCGCTGAGGTCGAAGGCCATGCGGGCGTCCGCGGGCTTCGCGGGGTCCACCAGCCAGGTGCGGGTCCAGCGGCGGTCGCGCTCGTACTCGCGCACCACGGCCAGGTCGCCGCGCTCGCCCCACTCCAGGCCCATGAGGCGGGCCCTGAGGCGGATCAGCTCAACAGGCGCGGCCTTGAAGGGTGCGGCCTGGGTCAGCACACGGTCGCGGAAATCGGCCTTCTGCCTGGGGTCGCCGCCGTCCAGGGCCTCGGCCCAGGCCAGGGTCGCCGGCTCCGTGGGCCGCCAGTGCAGGCGGCGCGGGCCCGTGCGCACGCCCTCGATGGGGATGCCTTCGGCCAGGGGCAGGTCCGCCGCCGTGTGGACGAGCTTGCCGGCGCGATCCCAGACCTCCTCGCGGACGGGGAACTGGAAGGCCGGCACCAGGTAGGAGAAGGGGCGCTGGAGGCGGGCCACCAGGAGCAGCTTCCCGTCGGGCGAGGGCTGGAGGTCGGCGTAGAGGCCGGGCCTGCCGATGGGCCTCAATGCCCCAGCGGCGAGGTCCACGCGCACCACCTGGGCCTGGCCCAGGAACTCGAACAGGCGCTCGTCGAAGGCGTCCTTGAGCAGGTCCTGGTAGGTGGGTGCGGGGGCGGCCTTGCCTTCGGTCTCCTGGATGCGGGGGCCGATGGGCACCTCCGGTGCTTTGGGTTCCGGCCCCTGGTTCGCGGTCACGGCCTTGGCGATCAGGCTGCCGTCCGGCAGCCAGTCGAAGGGATCCCCCAGCACGGCGTTGAGCTTCAGGCCCGGCACGCGGCGGAGCTTCCCGGTGGCGGCCTCCCCGATCCACAGCTCCGTGGCCCCGGCGGTGGTTCCCGTCAGCGCGAACCGCGCGCCGTCCGGGGACCAGCGGGGCTGGCCCAGGGCTGCGTCCGCCGGCAACGCGAGGGGCCGGGCGGGGCCGCCCTTCACGTCCTGGAGGGCCAGGGCCTTCAGCCGTGGCGGGTTGTGGGGGCCGCGGGTGCGGGGATTCAGCCGCAGGCCCGCCAGCCGCGCCATGGGCTGGGCCAGGGCCTTGATTGGCGGGTGGCGCTCGAACTCCGCCAGCAGGAAGCGGTCGCCCGTGGGGCTGGCCAGCAGGGAGGGCGTGCCCGGCGCATCCAGCACCCGCTCGATGGCCTTGGGCGCCTTCTGGTAGGACGTGGGCTGGGCGGCGAGCGCCAGGCACAGGAAGGGAGCGAAGGCGCGCCGCATGGGAACTCCGGGAGGATGTCCAGGAGCATACCACTTCTTGCGAGGTAAACCCTCAATCGACCCGGAACCGGGCGTGGCTGCCGCCGGGCCCGGGCGTCACCTCCAGGCGGGCCGGGATGCGGGCCTTCACGTCGTCCAGGTGGCTGATGAGGCCCACGAGGCGGCCGCCCTGGTTCAGCTCCTCCAGGGTGCGGAGGGCCAGGTCCAGGGCCTCGGAGTCGAGGCTGCCGAAGCCTTCGTCGATGAAAACGGTGTCCAGGCGGATTCCGCCGGCATGGCGCTGCACCACGTCCGAGAGGCCCAGGGCCAGGGCCAGGCTGGCCTGGAACCCCTCGCCGCCCGAGAGCGAGCTCACGGCCCGGGCGCGGCCCGTGTGCGCGTCCGTGATCTCCAGCTCCAGACCGCCGGCCCGGCGCAGATCGCCGCCGGTGGTGGCCCGCCGCAGGGCGTAGCGCTGCTTGCTCATGCGGCGCAGGCGCTCCGAGGCGGAGACCAGCACCTCGTCCAGGAGGGCGCCCTGCACATAGCGCTCGAAGGAGATCCGGGCGCCGTCCTCGCCCCGGGCCACGCGGGCCAGGCTGGACGCGGCGCGGTGGCGGCGCTCCTCCGCGCCCTGCCGGGCCTCCAGCTCCGCCAGGGACGCCTCCAGGCGCTGGAGGGCGGCCTGTTCGGATCGGGCGCGGCCCAGGGCCTCGCCGGCCTGGGAGAACCGGGTCTGGGCGCTGTCCCGGGAGCTTTGCAGGGCAGGCAGATCCGGGAGGGGCGTGTCTTCGGGCGGAGGCTCGCCACCGGCCGCCGCCAGGGCCGCCGCGAACTCGGCTCCGGTTTTCTGAACCTCCATTTGGGCGGCCTCCAGGCGGTTTCCGTGTGATTGGAGGGCAGCCTCCGCCTCGATGGCTGCCGTCTGAGCCGTGCCCCGGGTTGCGCGGGCCGCCTTCAGCCCGGCTTCAGATCGGGCCAGCTCCTCCTCTGCCTTCCGCCGCTGGGCCGTGAGTGCCCCGGGAACCCGCAGGTCCTCCGCCAGGGCCTCCTCGTGGATCTTCACCCCCGCCTGGGCGCCGGCCTCCAGGAGCGCCACCTCCGATTGGCGCTGGGCGGTGGCGGCGAGCTGGGCCTCCGCCTGCCGCTGGGCCTCTTCCGCCTCGGCCAGGATCCGCTCGGCCCGGGTCAGGCTGCCCTCGGCCTGGCGGCTGCGTTCCAGGGCCTCCAGGTGCCGCGTCTCCTCGGCTGCCAGGGTGGCGGGATCTGCGTGCGCGTCCTCGCCCAGGTGGTGGGCGAGATCCTCGCGGCGGGCCCGGGCCGTCTCCAGATCCGAGAAGCGCGCGGCGGCGGTCTTCTGGGCCTGGCCCAGGGCCGCCTCGGCCTCGTCCTGCTGGGCCTGGGCCCGCTGGAGGGCCTGCTCATCCGGATGGTCCGCAGAAGGCGCCGCCAGCCGGGGATGGGCCTCGCTGCCGCAGACGGGACACGGCTCGCCGGGGTTCAGGTTCTGGGCCAGATGGGCCGCCTGGGCGGCGAGGAGCCGTCCTTGGAGGTTCCGGAGATGGCCGCGGGCCGCCTGGACCGATTGTTCGGCGGCCTTCAACCGGGCCTGGGCAGAGTCATGGTCGGCCGAAGCGTGCTCGACCAGCTGCTCCGCCTGGTCGAACTGCTCGCGCTGGGTCCGCTTCTGGCGGGCCAGGCGGAGCAGGCCCTCACGGCCTTTCAACTGGGAGGCTTCGGTCCGCAGCTCCTGCAGGAGGGCTTTCTGGCGCGTGGCCTCCAGGCCGGCGGCATTGTGGCGCTGGGACTGCTCCTCGGCCAGTTTCTTGAGGTGCTTCCCCTGCTGGGCGGCCTCCGCAGCTTCCTTCCTGGCCTGCTCGAGGGCTGCCAGCTTGGGTTCAAGGTCCTTCAGCCGGTCGATGGCGCGGCGCAGCTCCTCGCGGCGGGGCTCCTCGCGTTCCGCCTCGGCCAGGGCACCTTCGGCCTTGGTGAGGGCCAGGGCCCGCGATTCAGTGGCCTCCGCCAGCCGGATGGCCTCCTGTTTCAGCGTGTGGATCCGGGCGAGGGCCTCATCCAGATGTTTCCCCTCGCGAAGGACCGTCTCCGCCTGATCGAAGGCGACCCGGGCTTCCGTCTGCTCGCGGCTTTTTTCCCTCACGCGCAGGGCCGTGGCCTCCAGGAGGTTGGGCAGCTCCTGGGCGGTGGCCACGCCGGCCTGGGCGAGGAGCTGGCGTTCCTCGGCCTGGGCCGAGAGCAGAGCCTCCCGCAGGGCCTTCTCGCGCTCCGCCAGGGCCTCGGCGAGGGCGGCGTAGCGGGTGGTCTGGAAGAGGGTCTGGAGGATGGCCTGGCGCTCGGCGGAGCCCGCCAGCATGAACTCCTGGAATCGGCCCTGGGGCAGCAGGACCACCTGCCGGAACTGGCTGGCCCTGAAGCCCAGCAGGTCCGCCACTGCCGCATCCACCACCGTGGGCTTCTCCGTGGCCAGGGGCACTTCGGCGCCGTCCACCAGCTCCCACAGGTGCGCCGCGTAGAGCTGCTTCTTGGTGCCGCCGCCGCGCTGCTTCGGCACCTGCTGCTCCGGCGTGCGCTCCACCCGGTAGGCCTTCCCGCTCAGGGCGAAGTCGAAGGTCACGCGGGTGGGGGTGTCCGCGGCGGCGAAGTGGCTGCGCAGGTCGCGGGTCTCCCGCTGGCCGCCGCTGGTCTGGCCGTAGAGGGCGTAGCTGATGCCGTCCAGGATGCTGGTCTTGCCGGCGCCCGTGGGGCCGTGGATGAGGAAGAAGGACTGGTCCCCCAGGTCCGCGAAGTCGAGCTCCTGCCGTCCGGCGTAGGGGCCGAAGGCTTCCAGGGTGAGGCGCAGGGGCTTCATTCGGCCTCCCCGGCGAGCAGCCTTCCGGCCACGTCCTGGAAGAGGGCCCGTTCCTCGTCATCCATCCCGCGGCCGGTGGTGTCCTGGAAGAAGGCCTCGAAGAGGAGGGCGGGATCCAGGTCGCGGTCCGCAGCGCGCACGGCCTCCCGGGGGGCTGCCGCCGGCGGAGCGGGCTGGATGCCGAGGATGTTCGGATAGACCTGGCGCAGGCGGGCCATGGCGTCCAGCACCGGACCCTCGTCCAGCAGGTCCAGGAACAGGTAGTCGTCGGGATTCCCCTGGGGGCCGCGCATCAAGTCGTCGAAGTGCCCGCGCAGGCGCCGCAGGTCGCGGCGGGGCGTGAGGGGCAGGGACTCCGTGTGGGCGGGGCCGCGCTCCGGCAGCTCCACCAGGGTCACGGCCTTGGTGTGGGTGGCCTCGGAGGCGCTGTATTTGAGCAGGCTGCCGGCGTAGCGCACGTGGGGGAAGCCGGCCACCTGGGGGCGGTGGAGGTGCCCCAGGGCCGCGTAATCGCAATCCCCGAAGAGCGCCGCGTCCACCTCGCCGGTGCCGCCCACGGCCAGGCCCAGCTCCGAGTCCGAGCCTTCACCCCCGGCCACGAAGGCATGGGCCACGGCGACGAAGCGGCGGCCCGCCGGGTGGGCGGCGCGGGCCCGGGCCAGCTGGGCCGCCAGGGCGTCCTGGTGGGTGCGGATGCCCTCGTCCTGGAAGGCATGGCGGGCCATGACGGGGTCCGTGTAGGGCAGGAGGTGGAAGGCGGCGTGGCCGATGAGGACAGGCTGCGCCGCCCCCAGGGGCCCGGCCATGTGGAGGCCCTGGGCCCCCAGGAAGCCGGAGGCGAAGCCCAGGCGCTCCGGGCTGTCGTGGTTCCCCGCGATGATGAGCACGGGCACGCCCAGGCCCCGCACGAGGCGGTCGAGGGCGTCGTCCAGCAGGGCCACAGCCTCCTTGGGGGGCACCGCGCGGTCGTAGAGGTCCCCGGCCACCACCAGGGCCTCGGCGCGGGTCTCCTTCGCCATGGCCGCCACCTGGTCCAGGGCGTGGGCCTGGTCCTCCAGGAGGTTCGCGTTGCAGAGGGTCTTGCCGAGGTGCCAGTCGGAGGTGTGGAGGAAGCGCATGGGGGTCCGGAGGAAGGCGTGGCTCCGAGTATCGCATCCCATCACGACGAAGCCCCCTTGCGGGGGCCTCGTCGTGGTGAGTCGAAGGAACGCTACTCGCGCTCGGCCTTGTTGAAGGCGTCGGCCAGCGTCGCCTTTTTGAATTCGGGCTGGCGGGCCTTGGCGGCTTCCATGTCACCGCGCTCCTGATCCTGCTCCAGCTGCTTGACGGAGAGGCCGATGCGGCGCTCGGTGGGATCGAGCTTCACGATCTTCATGGTGAGATCCTGGCCGGCGGCGAACTCCTTCTGGATGTCCTCCACCCGCTTGCGGGAGAGCTCGGAGACGTGGACCAGGCCCTCGATGCCGTCGCCGAGGTCGACGAAGGCGCCGAAGTCGGTCAGGCGGGCGATCTTGCCGGTGAGGACGTCACCCACGTGGTGGCCTTCGAAGAAGATCTCCCAGACGTTGGGCTCCATCTGCTTCACGCCGAGGCTCATGCGCTGGGCCAGGGGGTCCAGGTTGAGGACCTTGGCGGTGACGCTGTCGCCCTTCTTCACGATCTCGCCGGGGTGCTTGATCTTCTTGGTCCAGCTGAAGTCGGAGACGTGGATGAGGCCGTCGATGCCCTCTTCCAGCTCCACGAAGGCGCCGAACTCCGTGATGTTGCGCACGGTGCCCGTGACGATCATGCCGGGCTGGTACTTCTCGGCGATGGCCATCCAGGGGTTCGGGGTGATCTGCTTCATGCCGAGGCTGATGCGGCGGTTCTCGCTGTCCACCTGCAGGATCAGGGCTTCGACCTGGTCGCCCAGGTTGACCATGCCCTTGGCGGACTTGACCTTCTTGGTCCAGCTCATCTCGGAGACATGGACCAGGCCCTCGATGCCGGGCTCCAGCTCCACGAATGCGCCGTAGTCGGTGATGGAGACGACCTTGCCCTTGACGGTGGCCTGGATGGGATAGCGCTCCTCGACGGAGAGCCAGGGATCCGGGAACTTCTGCTTGTAGCCGAGGCTGACGCGCTCGGTGTCCTTGTCGTACTTGAGCACGGCCACTTCGACCTTGTCGCCCACCTGGAACATCTCGCTGGGGTGGTTGAGCCGGCCCCAGGACATGTCGGTGATGTGCAGCAGGCCGTCCACGCCGCCGAGGTCGACGAAGGCGCCGTACTCGGTGATGTTCTTGATGGTGCCCTCGACCAGCTTGCCTTCCTCGAGGCCCGCCAGGGTCTCTTCCTTCAGGCTCGCGTTGATGGTCTCGAGGAACAGCTTGCGGGACAGGACGATGTTGCCCCGGCGGCGGTTGACCTTGATGACCTTCATGTCGAAGGACTTGCCGAGGTAGGGGTCCAGGTTGCGGACGGGCTTCATGTCCACCTGGCTGCCGGGCAGGAAGGCGCGGATGCCGATGTCCACGGCCAGGCCGCCCTTGACCTTCTCGAGCACGGTGCCGTGCACGGTCATGTTGGAACGGAAGGCCTTCTCGACCTCGTCCCAGATCTTCATCTTCTCGGCGCGCTCGCGGCTGAGGCGCACGTTGCCGTGGGCGTCCTCGAGCATCTCGAGCAGCACTTCGACCACGTCGCCCACCTGGACGCCCTGGGTGCCGTCGGGGTTGTTGAACTCGTCGAGATTGACGGTGCCCGACCCCTTGTAGCCGATGTCGACGATGACGTCCTTGCCGCGGATCTCCACGACGACGCCACGGACGACCTCCTCCTCGCGGAGGCCCCGGGTCTCACCCTGCAGCGCGGCCAGGAACTCCTGGTTCTCAGGGCTGTCCTCTTCGAACGCCGCGTCGAGCACGCTGATGCGGCCCACCTGCTTGCGGGCCTGGCCCTTGATGATTGCTTCTAGCTTGGACATGAAGTCCACCTCGTTTGGTTGCGCCCGCTCTCTGGCGGTGCGCTGGAATCCCGGCACACGAAGTCCGGCAGAACGCCCAGGTTACCGGGGAATGCCTTGACGGGCCAGGAAAAAGGGCTGGGCAGCCCTCAGACGCTGATGACCACGATCTCCGGATCCACTTCCTTCTGGAGCATGCCCTCGATGGCCACCAGGGTGCCCGTGAGGCTGGCGGGGCAGGAGCCGCAGGCGCCCATGTACCGGATCATCACCTGCTTTTCATGCCGGCCGATGAGCTCCAGGCCGCCGCCGTCCGCCGCCAGGGCGGGCAGGATGGCGCTCTCCAGCACCAGGCGGATGTCCTTCAGCATGGGGTCGTTCTCGTCATCCACCTTGCTGAAGACCCTGGGGCCTCCCGGAGGCGGAGCCTGGCCGCCGCCCGCACTGGCCGCCGCCCGGATGGGCGCGGCCAGCAGGGGCAACATCTCGGGCCAGCCCTTGTCGTCGGTCTTGGTGACGGTGAGGAACTTGTCCTGCATGAACACCGAGGTGACGTTCCCCACGGCGAAGAGGTTCTTGGCCAGCTCGTCCTGCTCGGCCGTCTCCGCGTTGGGGAAGGACTTGGGGAAGCCCAGGGCCACGGGCTCCTTCAGCACGAACTTCACGGCATTGGGGTTGGGGGTGTATTCGATTTCGGCGATTTTTGGCATCAGAGACTCTCACCACGAAGACAGGAAGACCACGAAGAAATACCCGAGTCAAAAGGGGATGCGCTGAAGCTCCCCTTCGTGGTCTTGGTGGTCTTCGTGGTTAATTTCATTCGGTGCTCGCTTCTTCCTCGCCTTTCAGCGCGGCGTGGAGGGTGGCCCAGGGAAGGATGGCGCACTTCACGCGGCTGGGCAGGTCCCTGACGCCGCTGAAGAGGGTGAGCTTGCCCAGCAGGGGCGTCTGGGTGGCGGGATCCAGCTCGCCACGAACCATGCCGCGGAACTGCTCGATCATGGCCTCGGCCTCGGCCACGGGCCGGCCTTTGATGGCACCGGTCATGAGGCTGGCGCTGGCCACGTCGATGGCGCAGCCGCTGCCCTCGAACTTCACGTCCCTCACCACGCCGTCCTCGACCACCAGCGTCAGGTCCAGCTGGTCCCCGCAGAGGGGGTTGTGGCCTTCCGCGTGGTGCGTGCAGGGCGCCAGCTTCCCGAAGTTCCGGGGCTTCTTGTTGTGCTCCAGGATCACCTGCTGGTAGAGCTCGCGCGGGTCGGTCATTTGAACAGCTCGATGGCTTTCTGGACGGCCGATACGAGCACGTCCACGTCCTCGCGGGTGTTGAAGTAGGCGAAGGAGGCGCGGGTGGTGGCGGGGACGTTGAAGCGGGTCATGATGGGCTGGGCGCAGTGGTGGCCGGCCCGGACCACGACGCCTTCGCCGTCCAGCAGGCTGCCCACGTCGTGGGGATGGATGCCGTCCACCACGAAGGAGAGGACGCTGGCCTTGTTCCTGGCGGTCCCCAGAATGCGGAGACCGGGGATGGCGGAGAGCCGCTCCGTGGCGTAGGCCAGGAGCTCATGCTCGTGGGCGGCGATGCGGTCCAGGCCCAGGGTCGTCACGTAGTCGATGGCCGCGCCGAGGCCGATGGCTGCGGCGATGGGGGGCGTGCCCGCCTCGAACTTGCCGGGGGCGGCCATGTACGTGGTCTTCTCCCAGCTGACGGAGCGGATCATGTTGCCGCCGCCGTGCCAGGGGGGCATGGCCTCCAGGTGGGCCAGCTTGCCGTAGAGGACGCCGATGCCGGTGGGACCGGAGAGCTTGTGGCCGCTGAACACGTAGAAGTCGGCGTCGAGGTCCTGCACGTCCACCTTCAGGTGGGGCACGGCCTGGGCGCCGTCCACGAGCACGGGGATGCCCTTGGCGTGGGCCCGGGCGATGATCTCCTTCACGGGGTTCACGGTGCCCAGCACGTTGCTGACGTGCACCACGCCCACCAGCTTCGTCCGCTCCGTGAGGAGCTCGTCAAGGGACTCCAGGATGAGCTCGCCGGCGTCGGTCATGGGGATGACCTTGATCGTGGCGCCCTTCTCCTGGGCCAGCATCTGCCAGGGCACGATGTTGGCGTGGTGCTCCATGGCCGACAGGAGGATCTCGTCGCCCTCCTTCACAGCCATCCGGCCGAAGGTCTGGGCCACGAGGTTGATGCCCTCGGTGGCCCCGCGCGTCCAGACGATCTCCCGGGCAGAGGCGGCTCCGATGAACTTCCGCACCTTCTCGCGGGCGGCCTCGTAGAAGTCGGTGGCTTCCTGGCTGAGGGTGCTGACGCCGCGGTGGACGTTGGTGTGCTCCTGGCGCTCGTACTTCGCCATGCGCTCGATGACCGGGACGGGCATCTGGCCGCTCACGGCGCTGTCCAGGTAGATCACAGGCTTGCCGTGCAGCACGCGGGAGAGCAGGGGGAAGTCCTTGCGGATGGCGAGGACATCGAGGGGCTGGAGGGCGGTGTTCGAGGGGGTGCTCATGCCAGGTCTCCCAGCGAACCAGCCTGGGTGCGGGCCATGACAAGCTGGCGGAGGCTCCGGCGCAGGCTGGCCACGGGGACATGGGTGAGCACGTCCGCCGCGAAGCCGTAGGTGAGGAGGTTGCGGGCGTCGTCGGCGTTCATGCCGCGGCTCTGGAGGTAGAACAGCTCCTCGGGATCGAGCTGGCCCACGGCGGCGCCGTGGCTGCACTTGACGTCGTCGGCGTAGATCTCCAGCTGGGGCTTGGTGTCCACCCGGGCCGCCTCCGAGAGCAGCAGGTTGCGGCTCTGCTGCTGGGCGTCCGTGCCCTGGGCGCCCTTGGCCACGAGGACCTGGCCGTTGAAGATGGCGCGGGCCCTCCCATCCACGATGCACTTGTGCAGCTGGCGGCTGGTGGCGCCGGGCTCGGCGTGGTGCAGGAAGCTGTGGGTGTCCGCCACCTGGCTGCCATCCAGGAGGGCCAGGCCGTCGAGGCTGGCCTCGGCGCCCTCGGCCAGCCGCACGCGGGGCTCCTGCCGGGAGAGGCGGGCGCCGAAGCTGAGGGTGCGGGAATGGTACTGGCCGCCCTTGCCGACCTCGGCCCGGAGGGTGGCGAGGTGGAAGGCCTCGGGGCTCTCCCGCTGCACGCGCTCGTGGCGGAGGATGGCGCCTTCGGCCACATGCACCTCGACCACGGGGCAGCTCAGGTAGGCGCCCTCGCCGTGGTGTTCTTCCACGAGCTCCAGCTCCGCGCCCCGCTCCAGCACCACCAGAAGGCGGGGGAACACGGCGACGGGGGTCTCGGCCTTCGTCACGAAGAGCACGTGCAGGGGCAGGGCCACCTTGAGGTTCTTGGGCACGAGGATGACGGCGCCGTCCTGGAAGCGGGCGGTGTTCAGGTCCTCGAAGAGGCCCTTCGCCGCGCCGTTGCCCACGCTGCCCAGCGCGTGGCAGGCCTCGCTGGCGTGGGACATGGGGAAGTAGCGCACGCCCGCCGGCACCGCGGAAGCGCAGCTGGCGTGGGGGGCATGGTGCCCGTTCACGAAGACCTGGCGCGTGCCCACCATCTCGGGGAGCAGGTGCCTGGAGATGTCCACGGTGACCTTGGGGGCGGGTTCGAAGGTGCTGGTGGCCAGAGCCTTCAGGTCCGTGTACTTCCAGTCCTCCTCGCGAGTCGCGGGCAGTTCGCGTCCCGCCAGCCGCAGCTCTGCCGCCTCGCGCAGCGAAGCCCACTCGGCGGGCCTGGGCCCGCTGAGCAGATCCGCCAGCAGGCTGGAACCGACAACCGCCGTGCTCATCGGGCGCCCCCGGCGGCCGCCTCTTCCAGGACCCAGTCGTAGCCCCGGTCCTCGAGCTCCGTGGCCAGCTCCTTGCCGGCGCTCTTGAGGATGCGGCCGCCGGAGAGCACGTGCACGAACTGGGGCTGGATGGTCTCCAGGATGCGGGGGAAGTGGGTGATGATGAGCAGGGCGCGGTCGGGGCGCTGGAGCTTGTTCACGGCGTCGCCCAGGACGCGCAGCGCGTCGATGTCCAGGCCGCTGTCCAGCTCGTCGAGGATGGCCAGCTTGGGCTCCAGCACGGCCATCTGGAGGATCTCGTTGCGCTTCTTCTCGCCGCCGCTGAAGCCCTCGTTGAGGCTGCGGTCGAGGAATTCCTCCTTCATCGACACGAGCTTGATCTTCTCGTGGATGAAGTCGTCGAACTCCAGGGGGTCCAGCTCGTCGCGGCCCTCGGCCTCGGCCTTCTTGTTGTAGGCCAGGCGCAGGAAGGCGGCGTTGCTGACGCCGGGCACCTCGATGGGGTGCTGGAAGCCCATGAAGATCCCGGCGCGGGCCCGCTCGTCGGCCGCCAGCTCGAAGAGGTTCCGCCCCTCGTAGAGGACCTCGCCGCCCGTGACTTCGTAGGCGGGGTGGCCCACCAGCACCTTGCCCAGGGTGGACTTGCCCGAGCCGTTGGGGCCCATGATGGCGTGGATCTCCCCGGCCTTGATCTCCAGGTCGATTCCCTTCAGCACCGGTGTGCCGTTGATCGAGGCGGTGAGGTTCTTGATGCTCAGCATTCCATCTCCAAAACAAACAGATGAACCACGAAGACCACTAAGACCACGAAGGAAGACATGCTCTTTTCGTGGTCTTCCTGTCTTCGTGGTTCATTCTTTTCATCCCACACTTCCTTCGAGCTTGAGGGAGAGCAGCCGGGTGGCCTCGACGGCGAACTCCATGGGCAGCTCGCGGAAGACGTCCTTGCAGAAGCCGTTGATGATCATGCTGATGGCTTCCTCGGCGGGGATGCCGCGCTGCTGGAAGTAGAGCAGCTGCTCCTCGCCGATCTTGCTGGTGGTGGCCTCGTGCTCCACCCGGGCGCTGCGGTTCTGCACCTCGATGTAGGGGAACGTGCTGGCGCTGCAGCTTTGTCCGATGAGCATGGAGTCGCATTGGCTGAAGTTGCGCGCGCCTTCGGCCTTCGGCTGCACCTTCACCAGGCCGCGGTAGCTGTTGGAGCTGTCGCCGGCGCTGATGCCCTTGCTGACGATGGTGCTCTTGGTGTTGCGGCCGATGTGGATCATCTTGGTGCCGGTGTCGGCCTGCTGCTTGTGGTTGGTGAGGGCCACGCTGTAGAACTCGCCGATGCTGTCGTCGCCCAGCAGCACGCAGCTGGGGTACTTCCAGGTGATGGCGCTGCCGGTCTCCACCTGGGTCCAGCTGATGTGCGAGGCCCTGCCCTTGCAGAGGCCGCGCTTGGTCACGAAGTTGAAGATGCCGCCCTTGCCATCCTTGTCTCCGGCGTACCAGTTCTGCACGGTGCTGTACTTGATGGAGGCCCGGTCCAGGGCCACCAGCTCCACCACGGCCGCGTGCAGCTGGTTGGTGTCGAACTGGGGCGCGGTGCAGCCTTCCAGGTAGCTCACGCTGGCGCCTTCCTCGGCCACGATGAGGGTGCGCTCGAACTGGCCCGACTCCTTGTTGTTGATGCGGAAGTAGGTGCTCAGGTCCATGGGGCAGGCGACGCCCTTGGGGATGAAGACGAAGCTGCCGTCCGTGAACACCGCGCTGTTGAGGGCGGCGTAGAAGTTGTCGGAGGAGGGCACCACGCTGCCCAGGTACTGCTTCACCAGGTCCGGGTGGGACTTCACGGCCTCGCTGAAGCTGCAGAAGATGATGCCGACGGCCGCCAGCTTCTCCCGGTAGGTGGTGGTCACGCTGACGGAGTCGAAGACCACGTCCACGGCCACCCCTGCCAGGGCCTCCTGCTCGTGGATGGGCACGCCCAGTTTCTCGAAGGTGCGCCGCAGCTCGGGATCCACCTCGTCCATGGAGGCGTACTGCGGCTTCTTGGGCTTGGGGGCGCTGTAGTAGACGATCTTCTGGAAGTCGGGCTTCGGATACTCGACCTTGGCCCACTCGGGTTCGGCCATGGTCAGCCAGTGGCGGTAGGCCTTGAGCCGGAATTCCAGCAGCCAGTCGGGTTCACCCTTCTTGGCCGAGATGAAGCGGATGACGTCCTCGCTGAGGCCGGGCGCGACGCTGTCCGCCTCGATATCCGTGACGAAGCCGTACTTGTATTCCTGACTGGTGACCACGTTGAAGGTCGAGGTCATACACCACTCCCGAGACATCCCATTCTGGAATCTCGACTAAAATTGTCAACTTAATACCCCGTGCGGTCGGTCACGCCTGCTCAGGCTTCGCCGGCCCCGCTCAATTCCTTCAACAGGCCGCGGATCTGGTTCTTCACACCCTTGGCCTGGCTGTCGTTGAGATCGCCGGCCTCGGCATCCAGCCCGGCCTTGAGCAGGACCCGGGCCTCCTCCCGCTCCCCCAGGCCCGCCAGGGCGGCGCCGAGCTGGAAGTGGTTGATGAGGGTGGGTTCCTTCTCGATGAGGGGATCGATCAGCTCCAGCACCTCCTGGTGCCGCTTGAGGGCCAGGAGGTACTGGCCCAGCAGGGTGCGGGCGCGGGGCTCCATGCCGGGCAGGGGGTGGGCATGGAGGCGGCGGACCTCGATCAGGTCCTGTTCGGTGGCCTGGCCGTTCATCAGGCGGTAGGCCTGGCGCATGAGGGCGGCCTCCCAGGCGCCGGTGCTCTTGGGGTGGCGGGTGAGGAAGGCGTCCAAGGTCCGGGCGATCTCGGCCTCGCGCTTCTGGGCCATGAGGTGCTCCAGGGCCAGGCGCAGGGCCAGGAAGCAGAGGCGCGGGTGGCGGTCCGAGCAGGCGAAGGCCAGGGCGGACCGCAGGGTCTTCTCCGGATCCTGGAGGAAGGAGAGGCGCAGGTCCAGCCACTCGGAGCGCTGGCTCTTCCCCTTCCGCCGGGCGCGCTTGAGGAGCATGGCGGCGGATTCCAGCTGGTTCTCGTCCAGCAGGGTCTCGGCCTCGTCCAGCAGAACCTGGGTGCCGGCCTTGCCGTCCCGGGCCTCGCGCAGCTGGAGGTGGTCCTCGGCGTCCACCATGAGGAGGAGGTGGGGATCGCCGGGGTTCTGCGTGAGCAGCTCCTGGAGGATGGCGAAGGCTTTGGACCGGTCGCCCTGGAGGAGGTAGGCCTCGGCCAGGGACTCGCGCACGTGGAGGTCGCCGGGCAGGTAGGAGCTGGCCTCCTTGAGGGCGGGGACGGCCATGCCGCTCTCGCCCCGCGCCAGATGGACCTGGCCCAGCAGCAGCAGGGTCTCCCCGTCCTTGCGGCGGGCCACGGCCTCCTGGGCCGCCTCCAGGGCGCCCTGGAGATCCTCCTCGTCCAGCAGCAGCTCCGCCAGCAGCATGCGGGGCTCGGCATCCTCGGGCCGCAGGTCCGAGGCCTGGTGCAGGGCCTCGATGGCCTGGTCCGCGTGTTCGGGCAATTCCTGGAGCAGCTTGGCCAGCAGCATCCAGGCCTCGAAGTGGCGGGGGCTCAGGCCCACGGCCTTGCGGGCGAGGCTCTCCGCCTCCTCGAAGTTCTGGGCGGCCTCGTGCAGGGAGGCGGCCGTGAAGATCAGCTCGTAGTTCTTCGGATCCAGGGGCAGGGCCTGGCCCAGGCGCTGGGCGGCGCCGGGGAGGTCCGCGGCCTCCAGGAGGGCCGTGGTCTCCAGCAGGGCGCGCTTGAGCTGGGACATGGACTTGGGCCGGGCGATGGGCAGGATGCGGGCCCGGTAGCGGGTGAACAGCTCCCGGGCGCTGATGAGGTGGAGGTTCTCCTCGACGAGGCTCTCCCACCGCTCCGAGAAGGCGTGGGCGTCGAGCTGGCGCTTCTGCTCCATCTCCTGCACCAGGGCCATCAGGCCATTGCGCAGCATCACCTCGCTGCGCTCCAGCTTGCCCAGCTGGTCCGACACGGTCTCCAGGTAGGTCTCCACCCGGCGGAGGGTCTCCTCCAGCCCCGTGATGCGCTCCAGGAGGTGCTCCTCCAGGTCCTCGCCGCCCTCCGTCTCCTCGGGCTCGTCCTCCCAGGTCTGGTCCCCGGCGAGGATGAGCAGGCGAGTGCCGCACTTCACGCAAGTCTCCCGATCCCCGGGGTTCCAGGTCAGGCAGTTCTGGCAATAGGAACCGGGCAGGTCGTTGGCCATGATTCCAGGATAGCTGGCCCCAGCGGGCTGAAGGTTTTATCCTGATGCCCGCGAGGGCGGCCCATGAGCGACGAGCAGGAACGCCAGGACAAGCGGCAGGAGGCCATGGAGTGGGTGGGCAAGGCCTACCAGCTCCAGATGAAGGGGGAGATCCAGAAGGCCATCGCCCTCTACACGAAGTCCATCGAGATCTGTCCCACCGCGGAGGCCTACACCTTCCGGGGCTGGACGCGGTCCTTCGAGAAGGACTACGCCTCGGCCATCGAGGACTGCCACCGGGCCATCGACCTGGATCCCGAGTTCGGGAACCCCTACAACGACATCGGCGCCTACTACGTGGAGCAGGGGGAGCCTGACGAGGCCATCCCCTGGCTGCGCATGGCCCTGAAGGCGAAGCGCTACGAAAGCTACTGCTTCCCCCACTTCAACCTGGGCCGCGTCTTCGAGGCCAAGGGCCAGCTGGACAAGGCCCTGGAGCACTACCGGAAGGCCCTGGAGGAGAACCCCCGCTACACCCTGGCCGCCAAGGCCGTGGAGCGGGTCAAGGGCAAGCTGGCGCCAAAGGACCCGGAGACGATCGGCTGAGGGTCGCCGCCGTCCGGCGAAGCCGCCCAGGCTCCCGAGCGGAGCTGGGCGGCCGGCCGGCCGTTCGGTGACTCACCCCTTCACTTTGAACACCAGGGTGGGGACATAGAGCTTGGAATGGTTACCGGTCAGCTCCAGGAGGTCCTCGATCCGCTCTTTGGGCTCGAAGCTCTTCTTCAGCGTCAGAGCCTGTTGGACCTGGAGTTTCCGGGGGCCGCTCTTGTAGGAGCCGCTGATCGATCCGAAACGGTTCTCCAACCGGAAGTCCTGGGGGACACGGGAGAGCCTCCAGGATGCGGGGAAGGTCAGGAGGATGTTCTTCCTGGAGGCCTCGTCGTAGTAGATCCGGACCGGGTTCTGGCGATCCTTGGGGGCCACCTTGGTCTTCAGCCGCGAGGCGGGGGCGAAGAGGCCGCCCGTATTGAAGAGCACCTCCTCCGGGGTGAGGGTCACCAGATTGTCGATGACATATTCCAGGTGCACCTTCAGCGGCTTCTTGTAGTCGCTCTGGTCCACGAATTCGTACTTCGTGAACTCGACCTTGCCTTCGGTGTAGGTCAGCAGGCCCTTCAGCAGCTTCTCGGTCTCCTCCCGGTTCAGGTCGGCAAGGCTCCGCCGCACGCTGTAGGCGTTGGGCCCCTGGAAGGTCTTCTCTTCGGTGACCCGGACTTTGCCGTCTTCGGAGAAGGTGAGCGCGTAGTCCTCGGACACTTCGTTGGTGGCCAGGTTGCCGGTGGGGACCGTGATGAGCTGGGCCGCCCCGGATGGCTCGATGGCAAGGGCCGTCTGCCCCTGGAACCGCTCGGGGATGATGTCCACGGGGAGGTTCTTCGCGTAGGGGAGCACCACGTAGGACCGGCCCCCGAGGTCGGCCATCAGGGCCGGGATGTAGAGCTCTTCACTGGAGATGAAATCCTTGTCGAAGTAGCCGTCTTCCGCGGAGTGGATGAGCAGGAAGCGGCTGTTGATCCCCGCCTTCCGGAGCATGCTCTGCGCCAGCCCCGTGAGCTGATAGACCGATCCCCTCTTGGCGGCCAGCACGTCCGCGAAATTCCCTTTGGTGGCGCCAATCTCCATGTTGGCCTGGATCCAGCCCACCAGGGCTTCGAGACGCTCGCGATCCGTCTTGCAGGATTGGGTGGCCTCGACGGTGGCCCGGTCCACCCGCTGCGAGAAGATGGGGTTCTTGTCCATGACGTAGCCTTTGAACTCTTTGGCATAGGCATCCCAGGTCAAGGGGGCTGCGTAATAGGCTTTGCCGAGGCTCAGTTGGGTGACCATGATCTCCGCGTAATTGGAGACCTCCTTGAAGAAGGGTGAGAAAGGCTCCTTCTCGACGGCCGGGATGTCCTTGGCGGTGTAGGTCATGATCGTCTTTTTCGCCTGCTCCTCCTTCTTCACCTCCACGGGAAGCGCCCGGCCCTGGCCGAGGGCCTTCACCTTGGTTGCCCACCAGTTGGGGTAGAGGAACCGGTAGCTCGCCTGCAGGCAGGGGATCGAGAATTGCAGCGGGACTTCGTGGTGGAGCGGAGGGGCGGCCCAGCAGTTCGTCTTCTTGATGACGTAGGCCTCGGTGATGACGCATCCCTTCCGGACATCCGGGTAGGCCAGCTTGTAGGTCACGAGACCCTTGGAGTCCTGCTCCTGCTTGAGATCCCCCGCGCCGAACTGGTGGCTCTTCCCATCTGTTCCGCGGATCTCGAGGGCCACCCGTTCCAGCTCGGAGCCGGGGGATACCTGGACTTCAAAGGTGGAGAGCCATTTCGCGTCGGGGTTGAATACGACGTAGCTGCGAGTCTGGGTCTCGAAGAACGTCCAGGTGATGCCGACTGGCCACCCATCGCTGGTGACGTGTTCGAAGGACGTGTCACGTTGAAGGTAGACGCCATCCTGCCCGGGGAAGCGCTTCTCGAGGGCCGGGACATCGAGCGGTGCTTTGACTTCGGCGACGGTCTGGGTGGGGAACGTGACGAGGCGCTCGGAGGTCTGGCAGCCGACTGCCAACATGGCGAGCGCGGCGAGGAGGACGAGGGCGGATTTCACGATTCGCTCCTTTGGAGGACGAAGAGCCTGCGGTTCAGCTGGAGGTACTGTGTGCAGAACGCCATGAATTCCGCCCTGGCCCCCTTGGGCACCAGCCGGAACGGCTGCCTGAAGGTGTAGGAGAGACGGATGTTTCCGGCCTTGCCTGAACAAGTGGCGGTGTGGCTCGCCGCATCCGCGCGACCCAGCGAAAGGCGATCCGGCCGCGGCCGCAGGCCATCCGGCTTCAGGTCAAGCTCGAGGCGATAGGAGTCGGGTCCCTGGGCATCCAGCGGGTGGGTGTCCCCCTCCCGCTCGAGGTAGTCCGGAGAGATGGCGCGGAAGGGCGCGGATGGGGCATAGACACGAAGGTCGGTGCGGATGAAGAAATCCGTCAGGTCCGCGTTCGCCTCGAGGATGACCTTCTCCCGATCCACATCCTTGAACCGGAAGCCGTCCAGCGACAGCCTGGCCAGCAGCCGGTTCAGGCGGTTGGAGAGGGTGTTTTCCAGGTCCATGGATTTCAGGTCCCTGCGGGACCGGATGGCCTGGGCCCGCCAGCTGTGGCGGAGGGTGATCCTGGCCTTGGCCTCCCGCGGTTTCGCCAGGTCGCCTTCGATCTGAATCTCGACCCCTTCAGACCGCTGCTGCGAGGGGATGGTGACCAGGCGGGGCCGGGCGGGGTCCAGCACCAGGGCTTTTACCTGCAGATCGAGATCTGGAAGGTCTCCCATCTCGCTGTAGGTGGCCGTGGGGTCCATGAAGGTCAGCTGGTCCTGCTCCTCCAGGGCGCAGATCACGTGGTTGAAGAGTCCCGGCGCCAGCTCGTGAAAATCCGGCGGAGGGACCGTGGATAGCAGAACGGGATGGATGGACAGGCCATGGATTCGGGCCAGGGCCGTCAGGAGCCAAGCCTTGTCCTTGCAGTCTCCATATTTCTTCTCCAGTACCGAGGCCGGGTCGTGAGGGATGAAGGCGTGCATGGCGCCTTCGTCCGCGATGTACCGGATCTCGGATTTCACGTAGTCGAACAGGATCCGGGCCTTCTCCCGGGGGGTCGCGGCCCGGCGGAGCTCCTCGGACAGCAGCTGGTTCATGGCCGCGCTGGGTTGGGGCATGTCGCGCAGGAGCCCCAGGTACCAGGCCGAGAAGGCGCTTGGTGTACCGGGCGTGAGGGGCGCGGCCCCCTTGTGGATGCCCACCAACACCGCCGCCTGCAGACCCTGATAGGGGTCGCAGGGGAGCAGGCTTGTCCGGGGGAGGTTCTGGAACACGAGGACGGTCCGGGTGGGAGCGCTCCGGTCCTCCTTGAACGGAAGATCGCCGTGCGGGAAGAATGGCGCGAAGGTGATCTGGAGATCGGCCGGATGGTCGATCCTGATCTCGAAACGGACCACCTGGTCGATCGCCGGGATGCTCGCGATCGGGAGGAATGCCAGGTCTTTGTAGTCCTCATGCCAGGAGTAGGTGATCGTGTCGCCGATCTTGAGATCGGCCGGGAACTCGAGCTCATGCACCCGGGCAGGCGGGATGAAGGTGTCTTCGAGCCTCGGGAAATGGAAGGTGATGCGGTCCTGCTTCAGTTCACGTCCCCGGCTCTCTCCCCTGAGCCCGCTGACGGTGGTGAAAGGCTGCTCCACCACGTCAAAGGCATGAGCCCGGGCGGCCCGCTCCGTCAGCGCCGTCCGCTGGACCGTGGTTTCAGAGCTCAGACGGTAGCCCGCCGGCCCTCCCTTGATCTGGTAGTGGATCGTCTTCGAATAGGAAAGGTCCGGGCCATCCGCGGCAGAGGCGACCGTCAGGGCACTGAAGGCGAGGAGGAAGGCGGAGATGCGTCTGATCATGGGGTCCGGGCATAAGCAGGCTCCGGAGGAACGAAAGTCCGGCGGCGATCGACGGCCGTTTCCAAAGCGGGGAATGGATCATCATAGACTAGGGCATCGGGAATGCCCTTCCAATCCTTGTCCACTCCCGGGTCCAGCTGTCCCGTGACCTTCTGGGCCGGGTTCTGGATCGGACCCTGTGGATCTATGCTGAACTGGAGGCCGGAGACGCCATGAAGTTCACCATCGCCCACAGCCCGGATTCCGACGACGCCTACATGATGGCTCCCCTGGCCCTGGGGTGGCTGGATCCCGAGGAATTCGAGATCACCTTCGTCCGCAAGGACATCGAGACGCTCAACGCCGAGGCGACGGAGGGCCGCTACGACGTCACGGCCATCAGCTTCGGGGCCTACCCGGAACTCCTGGGCCGCTACGACCTGCTGACGGCGGGCTCCAGCATCCAGGAGGGCACGGGCCCCCTGGTGGTGAGCGGCAAGCCCCTGGAGCCCGCGGCGCTGAAGGGGCTCACCATCGCCATTCCCGGCCGGCGCACCAGCGCCTACCTGGCCATGCGGATCTGGTGCAAGGCTCTGGGCTTCGAACCCAAGGTCGAGCTGGTGCCCTTCGACCAGATCCTGCCCGCCGTGGCCGAGGGCCGCTTCCAGGCGGGCCTGCTCATCCACGAGAGCCAGCTCATGTACCACGACGCGGGCCTGCGCCTGGTGGTGGATCTGGGCGCCTGGTGGAAGCACGCCTACGACCTGCCCTTGCCCATGGGCGGCAATGCCATCCGGCGCGACCTGCCCGCGGACGTGAAGCAGCGCTTCGCCGTGCTCATGCGCAAGAGCGTGGAGATGGCCCGCGCGCGCCACTGGGAGAGCGTGGACTACAGCCAGTCCTTCGGCCGCGGCATGGACCGCGAGATGATCGGCCGCTACGTGAATGCCTGGGTGAACGACTTCACCGTGGACCCGGGCCCCCGCGGGCGCGAAGCCGTGGAGAAGCTGCTGGGCCTCGAGCCCGTGTGGATCCAGGGCTAGGATCCAGGGCCAGGATGCAGGAGTAGGATCCCGGGGGCAGGCCCTGGCACGGGGAGACCGGTGGGCGTAGCCTGGGGTCCCTTCCGGGGATCCCATGCCCAGGCACCGGGTCACCAGCCGCGTCGACGCCTCGCCCGAAACCGTGTGGGCGGTGCTCTTGGACAAGATGGAGCACCCCCAGCGCTACATCGAGGACGCGCTGGACGCCGAGATCCTGGAGCGGGGCGCCTCGAGCGTGGTGCGGCAGCTGGTGCTGCCCGGGGGCGTGGCCTTCCGGGAGCGCATCACCGCGGATTCCCGCAGGCGGACCGTCACCTTCACCTTGCTGGACCACCCAGTCTACGAAGGGACGGTGGTGAACCGGCTCCAGGTTTCGCCGGGGGGTGAGGTGGGGCTGACCTTCGAACTCGATTGGACGGCCCGTCCGGGCTGTGTGGATGATCGCGATCCCGAGGAACCATTGGCCCTCATCCGCAGCTCGGTGATGCACACCAAGCGGATCGCCGAGGCGCTCGAGAACGGCCGCTGAAGACGCCTAATCCCGTGCCGCCTCCAGCCGGATCGGCACACGCATCCGCCGACCTTCGCGCTGGATGTCCAGCTGGGCGGTGCCGCCCAGGGGCAGGGCCTCGATGGCGTCCAGCAGGGAATCCCAGTCCTCGACAGTCTTCCCGTTCACGGACTGGATGAGGTCGCCGGGGACGACGCGGCGGCCTTCGGCGCCAACGCCCTGGAGACCGGCCCGCGCGGCGGGCCCGCCCCGGTAGACCTTTCCCACCATCACGCCCCTCTGGGGGCCGAAGGCGCGCTCCACCAGGCGGGGCGCCACAGGCTCGAAGCCCAGGTCCGGCCGCTCCAGCTTCCCGCGGGCGATGAGCTGGGGGACGACGCGGTTCACGGTGTCCACGGGCACGGCGAAGCCGATGCCGGCGCTGGCCCCGCTGGGGCTCTGGATGGCCGTGTTCACGCCCACGAGCCGGCCCGCGCTGTCCAGCAGGGGGCCGCCGCTGTTGCCGGGGTTGATGGCGGCGTCGGTCTGGATGACGCCGGAGATGCGGCGCTGGGTGACGCTCTGGATCTCGCGGCCAAGGGCGGAGACCACGCCGGTGGTCAACGTCTGGTCCAACCCGAAGGGGTTGCCGATGGCCAGGACGGCCTGGCCCACCTGCAGGTCCGCGCTGGTGCCCAGGGGGATGGGCCGCAGCTTGGGTGGGGTCTTCGTCATGAGGAGGACGGCCAGGTCCTTGTCCGGGGCGCCCCCCACGTAGGCGGCCTCGTGGCGGCTGCCATCGGAGAGGGTGATGAAGGCCCGGGTCGCGCCCTGGATCACGTGGAAGTTCGTCACCATGTGTCCTTCGGCATCCCAGATGAAGCCCGTGCCGGATCCCGCGGGAACCTCCACCACATCGAGCCCGAAGAAGTCCCGGGCCCGCTCTTCGGTGGTGGTGATGTAGACCACGCTGGGCGCCGCCTCCTTGAACCGCTGGACCTGGATCTTCTCCCACTCGTAGAGGGCCCCCCG
This sequence comes from Geothrix terrae, assembly GCF_022808775.1. Taxonomy (GTDB): domain Bacteria; phylum Acidobacteriota; class Holophagae; order Holophagales; family Holophagaceae; genus Geothrix; species Geothrix terrae. The sequence goes on along the minus strand of NZ_JAKZLA010000004.1, from coordinate 265,111 downwards.
GGCCTCCACGGACCGGGGCCTGGCGAGGCTGGGTGTGAGGGCGTGGCTGCACCAGCCGGCGAGGAGGCCCGCGGACAACAGGCCGAGGATGAGGACGTTCCGACGCATGGGACCTCCAGGGCGGACCCCAATCTATCCGTTTCTGGAGATAGGTCAACCCCATGCAATCGAATAGTTATGTTTTTCGTGAAGCCAGGCCTTGACACATGACTTGAATGCACTAAGATTTTATTCGGGAACGTCATCATGGCCTGCGTCTCAGGCGCATGGATGTACGGGGCCCTCATTCACACAGGAGGAACTCATGACCATCCTTCGCACCCGCAACCCCCAGGCGCTGCCCGCCACGGCCGCCACTTTGGAACCCTTCCGCTTCATGCGCGACTTCATGCGCTGGGACCCGCTCCGGGACTACGACCTCGGCGCCCCGACAGCCGCTTTCATGCCGAGCTTCGACGTGAAGGAAACGCCGGATGCCTACCAATTCAGGGCGGACTTGCCCGGCATCCTTGAGGCGGATCTGGAGATCAGCCTCGAAGGCACCCGCCTCACCGTCGCGGGCAAGCGCGAGGAGGAGGCCGTGAAGGAGGGCGAGCGCATCCATCTCGCCGAGCGCAGCCACGGCCGCTTCAGCCGCACGTTCACCCTTCCCGAGGATGTGGAGGGCGAGAAGGTGGTGGCCGAGCTCCGCAACGGCGTGCTCACCCTCATGGTGCCCAAGCGGCCCGAGGTGCGGCCGCGCAAGATCAGCGTCCACCTGGGCTGATGCTGTCCGGGGGTTTCCCTCGCAACGCGCGCGTTGCGAGGATCTGAGGCCGCGCTGGCGCGCACACCCCCGGTCCCCCGCGTAGGCCCGGCAAAGCTGGGCCTACGCTTTTCCTATACGACACGAAAAGGCCCCGGTTTCCGGGGCCTCTTCGTGTCAGTTGTAGAAGAACTGGGGGGGACCGAAGGTCCCGGGAGCGGCCGGGTTGTTGAAGCGCACCACGATGTCACCGTCCGCCAGCACCAGGTCCGGGAGGCCATCCCCGTTCATGTCGCCGAGGGCCACGCCCATGGGGCCCCATGCGCCCCGGTAGCTCGTGGGTGTCAGGAGGGCGCCGGGGGTGGTGGGATCCTGGAGGAGCACGGACACGCTGCCGGGGTCGCCGGGCAGGCCGGAATTCGCCACGGCCACGTCCAGCTTGCCGTCGCCGTTGAGATCCCCCACCACCAGGGCGGTGGAGCGGTAGCCGGTGGCGTAGTGGACGGGCGCCTGGAAGGTGCCGGCCGTCGCTCCCTGCAGGAGGACGCTCAGGCCCTGGGTGCCGGGGCTGAGGGTGGCGCCGTAGTTGGTGGTGAGCAGGTCCAGCTTGCCGTCGCCGTTGAGGTCCGCGGCCTTGATGGCCACGGGCTGGACGCCGGTGGCGTAGTCCACGGCGCTCTGGGCGACGAGGGTCGGGGAGAACAGGATCTTGCATAGGACCGACACGGTGTTCGCGGTGGTGGCCACGGCGATATCCGGCTGGCCGTCGCCATCCAGATCCGCCACGGTGACCGCCTGGGGATCGCCGCCCACGGGGAACGTGACGGGGGCGAGGAAGGTCCCCGGGGTGGATCCCTGAAGGAAAACCATGACGTTATTGGCGCCGCTGGCCGCCACCACGATGTCCATCTTCCCGTCGCCGTTCAGGTCGCCCACGGCCACGTCCAGCGGGGTCCGCCCCGGGGTGGACAGCAGGACGGCGGGCAGGAAGAACCCAGGCTTGGCCGGGTCCCCCAGCCGCACGCTCACGGTCTGGTCCGTTGCGTTGGCCACCACGAGATCGGGCCGGCCGTCCCCATCCACGTCCGTCACCACCAGGTTGGCGGGCTCTGTGCCGACGCCGAAGCGGGTGGGGAGGGCAAAGGCGCCGGCGGGCCCCTGGAGGCGGGTCGACACATAGCCCTGGGTGGCCACGCCGCCAAGGTCCGTGGAGACCAGGCCCAGGATGTCGGGTTGTCCGTTGGCGTCGATGTCCGCCACGGCGATGGCGTTCACCAGGTAGCTGGAGGAGGGGCCGTCATGGTAGTCCGAGCCTGAACAGCCGAGCAGGGCAAGGATGCCGAGGGACCCGAGGATGAGGGAGGGGAGTGGGCGCATGGCGGCTCCGTGAACCTGTGGGGACAAAGATGTGCGATGAACCACGGACTTGCAAGAAGGCTTGAGAATGGACCCCGGGAGAGGTCCCGCGGTTGAGCCTTCAGACCGCCTCGATGCTCACCTTCCACTGGACCAGCTCCCTGGGCAGCAGGGCGGGCCAGTAGGCCACGATCTCCTGGGCCTTGGGGCGGCCCCCGGCGAAGCCGGTGACGCCCGCGGGGCCGGCGGTGACCAGGGGGGCGATCTCACGGCCGAAGCGCTCCACTTTTTTCCGATCCGGGTCTTTGACGCTCAGGCGCAGGACGATCTCGGCGGGTTCTTCGGGGGCGGGGGCGATGCCCGCGTGGACCGTGCTGGCGCCCAGGAACTCCGCGTCTGTGTGCTCGTAGACGAAGCCGGCCGCCTCCAGGCGCTTCCACACGATGTCCGCGCAGAGCCGGGCCTTCTCCAGGGCGCGGGGGCCGCACAGGGTCAGCTGGCCCGAGGCCTTGTAGCCCTTGAGGTAGGCGCCGCTCACCTTGAGGAAGGGTGTGCGGGGCTTGCCGGTCACGCCGAAGACACGCACCCGGTCGGGGCCGGCCTGCTCAAGGCGGATGCTGGTGAAGTCCGCCACCACGTCGGGGGTGATGTAGTTCTGGGGATCCCCCATCTCGTAGACCAGCTGCTCGCTGACGGTGTCCACGGTGACCATGCCGCCGGTGCCCGCGTGCTTGGTGATGACGAAGGTGCCGTCCTCCGATACTTCAGCGATGGGGTAGCCCACGTTCCAGAGCTCGGGCACCTCCCACCAGCGGGTGAAGTTGCCGCCGGTGCTCTGGGCCCCGCACTCCAGGATGTGGCCGGCCACGGTGCCCGCGGCGAGCCGGTTCCAGTCGTCGGCGGCCCACTTGAACTCATGGATGAGGGGCGCCAGGGTGAGGCCGGGGTCCGTGCAGCGGCCCGTGAGCACGATGTCCGCACCGGTGTCGAGGGCCTCCACCATGGCCTGGGTCTGGAGGTAGACATTGGCGCTGAGGATCTCCCGGGGCGCGTCGAAGAGCCCCTCGCCCGTGTCCATGTTGGCCAGCTTCAGCCCCTTCTCCTTGAACTCGGGCAGCCGGGCCAGCACGTCGTCGCCGGTCACCGTGGCGATCTTGACGCCCTTCACGCCCAGCTTCCGCGCCACCTCCAGCACGGCCGTGCGGCAGGCCTCGGGGTTCACGCCTCCGGCGTTCGCCACCACGCGGATGCCCTTGGCCTTTAGCTGGGGAAGCACCCGCTTCATGAGGTCCACGAAGTCCGTGGCGTAGCCCAGCTGCGGGTCCTTCCGCCGCTGCTTCTGCATGATGGAGAGCGTCACTTCCGCGAGGTAGTCGAGCGTGAGGTAGTCGATGTGGCCGGCCTCCACCAGCCGCACGGGGGCATCGATGCTATCCCCCCAGAAACCCTGCCCGTTGGCGATGCGCACAACCTTCGACATATTCAACTCCGATCGAGACGGATGACCAGTCTATCTGAGGAGCGGTCACTCGTAGCGAAGCGCCTCGATGGGACGGGGCTCCATCCGCCAGGCAAAGCCGAACGGGAGGACACGCCCGGGGGCGTGTCCGATCTGGGGGTTGTCGGCGAAGCCGAGGGATCCAGAGGTGCGGAGTTACTCGTAGCGGAGTGCCTCGATGGGATCCAGCTTGCTGGCCTTGGCGGCGGGATAGAGGCCGAAGAGGAGGCCGATGCCGGCGGGCACGGCCAGGGCGCTCACGAGGGCCCAGACGGGGACCGACCCCATGGTGCCCAGCAGGGCCTTGCCGATGGCGGCACCCAGGATGAAGCCCAGGCCCACGCCGAGGGCGCCGCCCATGATGCAGAGGAAGGCGGCCTCGATGAGGAACTGCAGCATCACGTCCCGGCGCTTGGCGCCCACGGCCTTGCGCACGCCGATCTCTCGGGTGCGCTCGGTGACGCTCACCAGCATGATGTTCATGATGCCGATGCCGCCCACCAGCAGGGCGATGGAGACCATCCCCCCGGCCACGGCGGTGATGGTGCCGGTGATGCCGCTGATGATGCCGGTGATCTGCTTCGGGCTGAAGACCTTGAAGCCGCTGGGCTCGGTGCCGCGCAGGCCCTTGATGCGGCGCAGGGATTCTTCCACCAGCTCGGCGCCATCGTCGGCGCTGAGGCGGGGATCCACCCGGGCCTGGAAGAAGAGCTGGCGCCGCTGGACCTCCGTGAGCTGGGCCATGCCGGTGGTGAGCGGGATGAGGATGTTCTGGTCGGGGTCGTTGCCCAGCTGGGCGCCCTGTTCCTCCAGCACGCCGATGATCTCGAGGCTGAGGGTGGGCGTGCTGATGAGGCGGCCCAGGGGGTTGCCCTTGAGGCCGAGCTTCTCGATGACCCGGGGGCCGATGATGGCCACCTTGTTGCCCAGGCGCAGGTCCGAGGGCACGAAGTTGCGGCCCGCCACGAGGGCGATGCTGTTCAGCTCCAGGTAGGTCTCGTCGGTCATGATCAGGTTGACGTTGGCGCTTCGGCCCTCGGCCTTCACCTCGGTGCCGTTGAAGAAGAGGGGCGTCACCTGGGTGATCTGGGGCACGGAGCGGGCCAGCCGCCGCATCTCGTCCAGGGTCATGTCCTTGTTCTTGATCTTCGTGTACTCGGCGAAGGGCATGTCCATGGGGAAGACGGGGCGGATGAAGATGGTCTGGCTGCCGGCCCGCTCCACCTGCTTCAGCACGCTGGTCTTGAGGCCCTGGACGAGGCTCACCACGACGATGACCGCGGCCACGCCGATGATGATGCCCAGCGTCGTGAGCGCCGAGCGCAGCTTGTTGGCCTTGAGGGCCCGGATGGCGGCGGAGAGGGGTTCGCGGACGTCCATTACTTCTTCACGTCCTTGGTCCGGGCCAGCTCGCTGTCGGACCTGACTCGCAGGTTCACGGAGGCCTTGTCCTTCAGCTCCTTCAGCTTGCGGATGGGGCCCGTGAGCACCTTGTCGCCCTCGGCCAGGCCCTCCTTCAGCTCGAAGAACTGGGTGTTGGCGATGCCCACCTGCACGGTGCGCTCCTCAGCCTTGCCGCTCCGGAAGACCATCACGATGTTGCGCGAAGCCGGGGCCAGAAGGCCCTGCTTCTGGGCCTCCTCCAGGCTGCCTTCGCGCTCCAGCACGGCCTGGAGGGGCACGCGCAGGGCGCCCTTGACCTCGTGGGTGAGGATGACGGCGCGGGCGCTCATGCCGGGCCGCAGGTTGTCCAGATCCTCCCGATGGCCCTGGAGCACCACTTTCACCTTGTAGAGGTTGGCGTCGGTGCCCGTCTTCTCGGTGCCCGTGGCCACCTCGATGACCGAGCCCTGGAAGAGCTTGCCGGGCAGCGATTCCACCGTCACCTGGGCGGTCTGCCCCACCTTGGTGCGGACGACTTCGCTTTCGTTGACCTTGATCTCCGCCTGCATCTCGCTCATGTCGGAGATGATCATGAGCGTGGCGCCGGGCAGGTTGCTCATGCCGGGGATGGCCGTCTCGCCCTTCTCGGCCTTCAGGCTCGTGACTCGGCCCGTGATGGGAGCGCGCAGCGTGGCCTTGGAGAGGCCGTCCTGCATGCCCTTCAGGTTGGCCTCGCTCTGGGCCACGGCGGCGCGTGCGCTGCTGTAGGACAGCACGGCGCTCTCCTTGGCGAGCTTCTGCTGGCGGAAGTCCTCGTCGGACATGAGGCCATCCCGGCGCAGGGCTTCGTAGCGGGGGAAGCTGTCCACGGAGCGTTTCATGGCGGCCTCGAGGCGGGAGGCATCCTGGCGGGCGGCCTCGACGGCGGCCTGGGCCTGGACCATGGCCTGCTTCAAGCGCTCCTGGTCGATGGTCACGAGCAGGTCGCCGGCCTTCACGTCCTGGCCGTCCTTCACGTGGATGGCCTTGATCTCGCCGGCCACGGAAGTGCCGATGTTGATCTGGGTCTTGGCGCGGATCTCGCCGCTGGCGCTGATGGTCTCGCGGATGTCGCCGCGGCCCACCGCGTCCCAGGAGTAGGCGCTGTCCTCGTCCCGGGCGCCGCCGAAGGCGAGACCCAGGACGATCAGGACCACGAGGGCGGCGCCGCCGCTGAGGAGGAGCTTGGTGTTCCTGGAAGCCATCTACTGCGCCCTCATCAAGCCGAAGCCGAGGGAGAGGAGCAGGGGCAGCAGCACGCAGATCAGGGCGCCAGCCGTCTTCATGCGGACCAGGTAGCGGAGCGCCAGGAAGGCCAGGACCGCCTCGGCCAGCCGGAACAGCTCCACATTGAAGAGGGCGGCCTGGAGGCGCAGGCTCTCCGGGCGCAGGAAGTAGCCCAGGGATGTCGGCGCGATCCGATCGGGCGTGAGGCCGCCGATGGGTCGCATCAGGCAGACCGCAGCGATGAGGAGCATGAGGGGCAGCTTCACCAGGCCGGGCACCACCGCGGCGCTGAAGGCCTGGAGGTAGGTGGGGCTCTCATCCTGGGGCAGGGCCTTGCCCACCAGCCAGTAGAAGAGACCCAGCACCGCCAGCACCGCGGGCGTGCCGAACAGGGCGCCCAGGATGCCGAAGGGCATGATGAACTTCTTCTGCATCTCGATGATCGTGTCGATCTGCGCGGACTGGACCTGGGGGTTTCGCTCCAGGATGGGTCGCAGCATCTCGTCCACGTCCACCTTCAGGCCCCAGATCACGGCCACCACCAGGCTGGCGACGATGATGGCGCCCAGGGCCCAGCCCCAGCTGGGGGCCTTGTTGAGGCGCTGGAAGAGCTCCACAGGGGCCGTGAACACGCCGGCGATCTGGTCCACCAGGCCTGGTGGCTGGGGTCGGGGTGACTCGGGCTGGGTGCCGTACAGGGAGGAGGGCTGCTCAGTCATGGGAGTCTCCAGGGGGTGCGGCGGCAGGGATAGAAGACGGCATTGTCTCACCTCTTCTTGTGATGGCCAGATCTCCCGTCCATCTCCCGTCCATGGTGCAGGAGCCGATCTTTCCGGGAATGACACTTCGTCAAGACCTTCCGGGGAATCCTGGTGGACTGGCCCGCCGGGCCTAAAATGAGCCTTTTCCCCCAGAGCCTCCCCATCCTTCCCCTTTCGGAGATCCCATGGCCACTTCCACCAAGTCCGAAGCCCTCATCCAGCAGGAGAACCAGTTCGGCGCCCACAACTACCACCCGCTGGATGTGGTCTGCACCAAGGGCGAAGGCGTCTTCCTCACGGACGTGGACGGCAAGAAGTACATGGACTTCCTGGCCGCCTACTCCGCCGTGAACCAGGGCCACAACCACCCGAAGATCGGCGAGGCCATGATCGCCCAGGTGAAGACCCTGGCCCTCACCAGCCGCGCCTTCCGAAACGACCAGTTCCCGCCCCTGCTCGAGAAGCTCTGCAAGCTCACCGGCTTCCAAAAGGCCCTGATGATGAACAGCGGCGCCGAAGCGGTCGAAACGGCCTTGAAGGCCATGCGCAAGTGGGGCTACGACAAGAAGGGCATCGAGTACGGCAAGGCCGAGATCATCGTGGCCGACGGCAACTTCCACGGCCGCACCACCACCATCGTGGGCTTCAGCACCGATCCCGACAGCACCAGCCGCTTCGGCCCCTTCACCCCCGGCTTCGTCATCGTGCCCTACGGCGACCTGGAGGCCGTGAAGAAGGCCGTGACCAAGAACACCTGCGCCATCTTCATGGAGCCCATCCAGGGCGAGGGCGGCGTCATCATCCCGCCCAAGGGCTTCCTCAAGGGCCTGCGTGAGGTCGCGGACCAGAACAATCTCCTCCTGGTGCTGGACGAAATCCAGTCCGGCCTGGGCCGAACGGGCAGGCTCTTCGCCTTCGAGCACGAGGGCATCCGCCCCGACGGCGTCACCATCGGCAAGGCCCTCAGCGGCGGCTACTACCCCGTGAGCGCCTTCCTGGCCAACGACGAGGTGATGGACGTCTTCACCCCCGGCATCCACGGCAGCACCTACGGCGGCAACCCGCTCGCCTGCGCCGTGGCCAGCGCCGCCCTCGATGTCCTCGTGGACGAGAAGCTGGTGGAGAAGACCGCCGAGCTGGGCAGGCACCTGGAGGCCCGCCTCAAGGGCATGAAGACCGACAAGCTCAAGGAGGTCCGCGTCATCGGCCTCTGGGCCGGCGTGCAGCTCAAGCCCGAGGCCGGCGGCGCCCGCAAGTACTGCTACCTGCTCAAGGACCGCGGCATGCTCTGCAAGGACACCCACGTGGACACCATCCGCCTGGCGCCCCCCCTCGTCATCACCAAAGAGCAGGTCGACTGGGCCGTGGACCAGCTCGAGGCCGTGCTCCAGGCCTGATTGGACCCCGAAGTCACACCCCCGTGACTGACATGGTCCCGGGGAAATGGGAAAATAGGCCTCTGAGACGGGAATTTCACATCCCTCGACGAGGCCTTCCCATGCTCGAGCTCCTCCTGACCTGCCTCCTGGCTTCCGCGCAGGCCGCTCCGCCCCTGGAGCCGGCCGGGGTCCACCTCTCCGGGACCATCCCCGCGTACCGAGGGGAACCCGCGCCCCCGGATTGGGTGCGGCTGGACTCGCACGCCCTGGCCGACCCGGATTGCCGCCACTACGGCTACGAGGTCTATGCGGGCGAGGCCCAGTGGTTGGTGCGGTACGTGATGTTTCCGGAGGGGCGGGAGGAGTTCCGGGAGATCGAACAGGTCTTCCTCTACCCGAAGGAGAGGGGCAAGGCGAAGGTGGAGCGCATCGCGCCGGCCAGCCTCCAGGTCGAACCCGAGGCGGTCCGCTGGAAGGGCGAGGTCTTCCGCCTGGTGGACCGGCGCGACCTGGTCCGCGATTGAACGCGGCCCTGTGGGCCGCGCCCTGCGCATGCCTCACCCGGGGGTGCCTACCGCTCGCGAGAGTGCCTCCTTCCGCTTCCGCCTGCCCGATCCCATGGTGGGTCGTCCCCGCCGGACGCGGGAGGAGCGTGGAGGAGCAGCCATGAAGACCTACCAAATCACGTCAGGCCGCGGGATCACCAGCCTGGAGCTGGTCGAGCGGGAGCTTGCGGCGCCGGGTCCGAACCAGGTGAGGGTGCGCATCCGCGCCGTGGCCCTGAACTACCGTGACCTCATGATCGCCGACGGGACCTACCTGAGCGCCTCGCCCGCGCCGGTGGTGCCGGCCTCGGACGCCGCCGGCGAGGTGGTGGCGGTGGGCCCAGGCGTCACCCGCTTCCGAGTGGGCGACCGCGTGGCCAGCACCTTCTTCCCGCGGTGGATCCACGGGCGACCCACTCCGGCCAACACCGCCGGCGCCCTGGGAGCCGTGGCGGACGGCGTCCTGGCCGAAGCGGCGCTCTTCCACGAAGAGGCCCTTGTGGAAGTGCCCGCCCACCTGGATTTCCGCGAGGCGGCATCCATCCCCTGCGCCGGCGTCACGGCCTGGAACAGCCTCTTCGTGGAAGGACGCCTGAAGGCCGGGGACAGCGTGCTTCTGCTGGGCACGGGCGGCGTCTCCATCTGGGCCCTGCAGATCGCCAGCGCCGCCGGCCTGCGCACCATCCTCACCTCGTCGAGCGACGCCAAGCTGGAGCGGGCCCGCGCCCTCGGCGCCCACGAAACCCTCAACTACCGCGAGATCCCGGAGTGGCAGGACGAGGTGCGGCGCCTCACCGGCGGGGAGGGCGTCGACCTGGCGCTGGAGGTGGGGGGTCTCGGGACCTTCGAGCGTTCTATGGCCAGCACGCGCATGGGCGGCACCGTGGCCATCATCGGCGGCCTCAGCGGCTGGGCCGGCGCCTTCGACCCCTTCGCCGTGATCGGCGGCGCGAAGCGCCTCGCCGGCATCTTCGTGGGCAACCGGGCCATGTCGGAGGATCTCGGCCGCTTCCTCTCCGCCACGGGTGTCCGGCCCGTGATCGACCGGGCCTTCCCCTTCGCCCAGACCCGGGAGGCCTACGAGCACTTGCGGTCCGGCCGCCACTTCGGGAAGGTGGTCATCGACCTGTAGCCGGTCCGCTCCCAGGGGAACCCCATGTCCGAACCCGCGCAGGGACGCCCGTCTCCCGGGCGTACGTTGGCCTACGGGGCCCACCCGGACCAGGTGGCCGACCTGTGGCTGCCGGCCTCAGACGGGCCCCTTCCGCTGATGCGGATGTGGCACGGGACTTTCCGCGGGCGGCCACCTCGTCCTCTGGGCCGCCCTCTCCCGGTCCAGCCGGAACGGCGGGTCCGTGGCGGCCCGGAGTTGTGACCGATGGCGCTGTGGGGACCCGGGCCCGGGAGTAGCCTGGGAAAAGATCTCCCCACAACCATCACCACGATCTGACCTCCGGGAGGATGTCCATGGGCCGCAGTCCCTTCGCCACGGGTCTAGACAAGAACCAGGCCAACCACGTCCAGCTGTCGCCGCTCACCTTCATGGAGCGCGCCGCCATGGTCTTCCCGCGCAAGAAGGCCATCGTCCACGGCGACCGGGCCATCACCTGGTCCGAGACCTACGCCCGCTGCCGCCGCCTGGCTTCGGCCCTGGTCCGCCGCGGGGTGAAGCCCGGGGACACCGTGGCGGCCATGCTGCCCAACGTGCCCGCCATGTTCGAGGCCCACTTCGGCGTGCCCATGGCCGGGGCGGTGCTCAACACCCTCAACACCCGCCTGGACGCGGAGTCCATCGCTTTCATGCTCAAGCACGGCGAGGCCAAGGTGCTGCTCACGGACCGGGATTTCGCCCCCACCATCCGCCGCGCCCTGGAGCTGCTGGAGGACCAGGAGATCCTGGTGGTGGACGTGGATGACCCCGCCGCCAAGGGCGACCTGCTGGGTTCCATCGAGTACGAGCAGTTCCTCCGGGAGGGTGATCCGGACTTCGCCTGGCAGCTGCCGGCAGACGAGTGGGACGCCATCTCCCTCAACTACACCTCGGGCACCACGGGGAACCCCAAGGGCGTGGTCTACCACCACCGGGGCGCCTACCTCAACGCGGTGGCCAACGTCCTCAGCTGGAACATGCCGCCGCACGCGGTCTACCTCTGGACCCTGCCCATGTTCCACTGCAACGGCTGGTGCTTCCCCTGGACCGTGGCCGCCCTCTCCGGCGTCAATGTCTGCCTGCGCCAGGTGGATCCCAAGGCCATCTTCGAGCTGATCCAGCGCCACGGCGTGACCCACTTCTGCGGCGCCCCGGTGGTCCTCGGCATGCTCATCAACGCTGCCCACCTCATCCCCGAAGGGCTGGGCCACCCAGTGTCCGCCGCCGTGGCCGGGGCCGCGCCGCCGGCCGCCATCATCGAAGGGATGGAGAAGCTGGGCGTCAGCATCACCCATGTCTACGGCCTCACGGAGACCTACGGTCCCGCGGGGGTCTGCGTGAAGCGGGAGGAGTGGGCCGAGCTGCCCCTCGGGGAGCGCGCCCGCCTGAACGGTCGCCAGGGCATCCCCTACCTTCTCCAGGAGGCCATGACCGTGATGGACCCGGCCACCATGCAGCCCGTGCCCGCCGACGGCCAGACCATGGGCGAGATCATGTTCCGCGGCAACATCGTCATGAAGGGCTACCTCAAGAACCCCGCGGCCACCGAGGAGGCCTTCGCCGGCGGCTGGTTCCACACCGGGGACCTGGCCGTGCTGGAGCCCGACGGCTACGTGAAGATCAAGGACCGCAGCAAGGACATCATCATCTCCGGCGGCGAGAACATCTCCTCGCTGGAGGTGGAGGACGTGCTCTACCGCCATCCCGACGTGCTGGTGGCCGCCATCGTGGCCAAGCCCGATCCCAAGTGGGGCGAGGTGCCCTGCGCCTTCGTGGAGCTGAAGGAGGGCGCCACGGCGAAGGAGGAGGACATCATCGCCCACTGCCGGACGCACCTGGCGCGCTTCAAGGTGCCGCCCATGGTGGTGTTCGGATCCATCCCCAAGACCTCCACGGGCAAGATCCAGAAGTACGTCCTGCGCCAGCGCATGAAGTCCACAGACGCCCTCAGTTAGCCCCGGTCACTCATATCTCAGCGCATCGATCACGTCCAGGCGGGCGGCTTTCAGCGCGGGCAGCAGGCCGGCCACAAGGCCGACCCCGGCACTGAAGCCCAGGCCCAGCAGGATGGCCCATCCCTCCGTGACCGCCGGGACCTGCATGCGGGCCAGGAGGGCGATGGCCATGAATGCCAGCGCGACGCCGAGGATGCCGCCAAGCCCCGCGAGAGCCACGGTTTCAGAGAGGAACTGCCAGAGGATGGCCCGTCGTGTGGCGCCCACGGCCCGTCGCATGCCGATCTCCCGGGTCCGCTCGGTCACGCTCACCAGCATGATGTTCGAGATGCCGATGCCTCCGACCACCAGGGAGATGCTCGCGGCGACCGCGAGAAGGGCCGTCAGGATGCCCGCCTGCCGCTCCATGGCCTGGACCATCTCATCCTGCTTCCGGATGTTGAAGGGCGTCACTTGGCTGAGGGGCACCTTCAGGTGCTGCCGGAGCAGGGCGGTGATCTCCGCCTCGGCGAGGCCGGTCTCGCCCTCGTGCGCGCTGACCACGATCCGCTGGATGGTGGTCCGCCCCATGACCTTGCGCATCACGGTCGTGTAGGGGGCCACGACGAGGTCGTCCTGGTCGCCCCACATGCCGGCGCCCTTGCGCTCCAGCAGCCCGACGACCTGGAAGGGGAGCGTGCCGATGCGGATGGTCTGCCCCAGCGGATCATCCCCGTACGGGAAGAGGGTGGCCTTGACGGTCTGGCCGATGACGCAGACCAGGGCCTGGCCCCTCACCTCGCCCTCGGTGAAGAAGCGCCCGGCCTCCAGTTCCCAGGCTCGGATGGTCTGGAATTCGGGCCCGGTCCCCTGGACATGGGTGATGAAGGTGGCGTTCTGGTAGATCACCGGCCGCGTGGTCTGGACCTGGGGCGTCGCGGCCCGCACGCTGGAGTCCTGCAGCTCCGTCTGGATCAGCGCGGCATCGTCGTCCTTGAGGATCTCGCCGCTGCCCATGGCCTGCGGTCCATGGTGGGTGTGGGTTCCGGGGACTCCCGGGAAGATGGTCAGCATGTTGGAACCCATGTTCCGGATGATCGCGACGGAGGCCCGCTTGGACCCCTCGCCGATGCCGATCATCGCGATGACGGCGCCCACGCCGATGATGATCCCGAGCATGGTCAGGATGGCCCGGAGCTTGTTCCGCGCAGTGGCTACCAGGGCTTCCTTGACCAATTCGAGAACCCCCATGGGCGCCTCCCGAATCCCGCTGTCTTCCCGCTGGAGACCATTCTAGCCGGTCGGTCCAGCCACCTTCTGGGCCGCCGGCGTCCGGAACCTCGCCAGCATCAGGCCGGCGGCGAGCGAGATGCCGAAGGTGGCGATCCACAGGGCCCGCGGCCCGGCCTTGGCGTAGGCCAGCACGCCCAGCCAGGGGCCCAGGGCCAGGCCCACGGCGAAGCAGAGCGAGAGCAGGCCCATGTACTCGCCCCGCCGGTCCGGCGGGGCCAGGGTGGCCACGGCATCGCTCATGGCCGGGAAGAGCGTCATCTCGCCGAAGGTCCAGATCATCGTGGTGAGGATCAGCATGATGTGCCCCGTGGCCCAGGCCGTGAGGCCGAAGCCGAAGGCGAGGAACAGCGAGCCCAGGAAGAGCTGCCGCCCATGGGGCCAGCGGGCCATGGCCAGGTTGAGGGCCACCTCCAGGGCCACGATGAGCAGGGTGTTCACCGTGAACAGCAGGCCGTAGAAGCGGCTGCCCAGGCCCAGGTCGCGCACCACCCAGAGCGGCAGCGTGCCCTCGATCTGGAAGAACACCATCAGCATGGGGATGAAGGGCAGCAGCAGGAAGGCCAGGCGGCGGTCCCGCCAGGGGCTCGCGCCCGGCGCATGGCCATGGGGAGCGGCGGGGCGCGGGGCCGAGGTGAGCAGCAGGCCCAGCAGCACGGCACCGGCCAGGGTGCTGAGGCCATCGGTCCAGAACACCCAGGTGTAGCTGTGGTGGGCGATGACGCCCCCAAGGGCCGGGCCCACGGCCATGCCCAGGTTCACCGAAAGCCGATGCAGGGCGTAGACCGCCTTGCGCTGCTCCGGCGCGGCGAGGTCCGCCAGCAGGGCCATGGCGCTGGGCCAGAAGGCCTGGGTGAAGGCGGCCCAGAGGAAGATGAGCACGAAGAGCAGGGGCCTCGCATTGGCGAAGGGCAGCACCAGCATCAGCGCGCCGGAGATCCAGAGGCTGGCCTTCAGCACTCGGACGTGGCCCAGCCGGTCCGCCAGCCGGCCCGCGAAGGGGCCCGCCGTCAGCGCTCCGGTGCCATAGACCATCATGCCGAAGGCCGCCTGCTCCGGCGTCCAGCGGCGGGCTTCCGTGAGGTAGAGCACCAGGAAGGGCAGGGCCATGGTGCCCAGCCGGTTCACCAGGGTGCTGGCGCAGACCAGCCAGACTTCGCGGGGGAGGCCTCGGAGGCCGCGCCAGGGGTTCATAGATTTAAGGATCTCCACGAAGGGCACCAAGACATGAATCAAGAATACGAAGGAGATCGGGGCAGGTGGAGCACGTGGCGTCGGCCTTTCTTCGTGGCCATGCCTTCTTTACTTCGTGTCCTTCGCGGATCCGCTTTTCTCCCTGGGTGACCGGCACCACTCGCTCCAGCTCCCCACGTAGAGGGCCGCGCCGGGGAGGCCGGCCACCGCCATGGCCAGCAGGTTGTGGCAGGCGGTGACGCCACTGCCGCAGTGGACGGCCAGGCGCTCGGGAGACACGCCGCCCAGGGCCGCCTCGTACTGGGCCCGCAGGGTTTCCGGGGCCTTGAAGCGGCCGTCGGGACCCAGGTTGTCGGCCCAGTAGAGGTTCACGGAGCCGGGGATGTGGCCGGGGACGGGATCGAGGGTTTCGTTCTCGCCGCGCCAGCGCTCGGGGGAGCGGGCGTCCATCAGCTTCCGCGCGGGGTCGCGGCGGATCGCCTCCACCGTCTCCGCGTCCACCAGGGGCAGGCGCCAGCGGTCCGCAGGATGGGGCGGAAGGGTGCTCGCGGCGGGAATGTCGGCAGTCAATGCCAAGCCGGCCTCCAGGGCCGCGGGCAAGCCCCCGTCCAGGACGGCGACCCGCTCATGGCCCAGCGCCCGCAGCATCCACCAGAGCCTCGCCGCGGCGTTGCTTCCGCCCGCGGCGTCGTAGGCCACTACCTCGGTGTCCGGTCCGATGCCCCAGGCCCCGAGCTGGGCGGCGAAGCGTGCCAGAGGCGGCAGGGGATGGCGCCCGCCCCGGGCCGGGTCGTGGCCCGGGTCGCAGGCCGCGCTGAGGTGGCGGTTCAGGTCCGCGTGGAAGGCTCCAGGCAGATGGCCGGCCGCGTAGCCGGCGGGATCCTGGCGGGCGTCCAGGAGGCGGATCGAAGCGAAGCGGTCGCGGAGGTCGGAAGCGGAGATCAGCGGCATCGAACCAGTATGAAGTCCCGGGGCGGGACAGTACCCTGAAGACTTGATGGCGGGAGCTCCCATGTCCGATGCCTACGTCCCCGAATCGCGCTGGCGCACGGCCGCCGCGGTGGCCCTGGTGGGTGGCGGCCTGCTGCTGGCGGGGGTGATGGGCTTCCGGACCCTCCGCGGGGAGGGGGCGCCCGCGGGCACGGACGTGAGCCGGGTGGCCTTCCTCGACGCCGATGGAGTGCGACACACCGTGGCCGAGTACAAGGGCAAGGTGGTGCTGGTGGACGTGTGGGCCACCTGGTGCCCGCCCTGCCGCAAGTCCCTGCCGGAGGTGGCGGAACTCCAGAAGGCCGGCGGCGACCGCTACGTGGTCCTGCCCATCTCGGTGGACCGGCGCGGCTGGGCCGACGTGACGCCCTTCCTCGCGAAGAATCCCCAGCTGGGGCTCAAGGCCTACGTGCCCGACGGGAAGGGGGGGCTGGAACCCCTGGGCGAGATTCGCGGCATTCCGACCACCTTCCTCATCGACCGTGAGGGCCGGGTGGTGAAGCGCTGGGTGGGCTACGGCGAAGGCATGGCAAAGCGGGCGCTGGACGAGGCCCTGCAGGGCCACTGACGTGGCGGCCCGCTGAGCCGAGGAAGTGTCGCGCCCGGTCCATGCCCGGCCCGCGCCCGGTGAGGCCTCGGGCTTCAGGTCCTCATCTGCCCGGTCACGGACGCGATGACCTGCTCGAGCGCGGCATCCGGAGAAAGGCTGACGTGGTCCCCGGGAACGGCGGGCCCCACGCCCAGGAAGGGCAAACCCGCGGCTTGGGCGGCCGCCAGGTCGTGGGGACGGTCCCCCACGTAGAGGTGGGGGCCGGGGCAGCCCTGGAGGGCCCGCCGCAGCAGGTCCGTGCGGTCGTGGCGGGGCAGGGAGCCCAGGCGGGGGATGGCCGGGTCGATGCCCAGGGTGTCAGCCTTGAAGGCCAGCAGATCCGGGGCGTTCCCAGAGACCACCCAGACGGAGTGGCGCTCCGCCAGGCGGTGCAAAGCGGCGAGGATGCCGCCATAGGCCACGGCCTCCCGTCCGCCGGGTGCGAAGGCCGCCCGGAAGCGGCCCACGCAGGCGGCCTGGTAGGCCTCGTATCCGGCTTCGTCCAGTCCCCGGCCGAAGCGCATCCGGTGCAGCTCGTCCACGATCTCCCAGTCCGTGGAGCCCGAGCAGCGGCCCAGGTCCTCCGCGGTGGGCGGCGCGCCCCAGAGATCGCCCAGGGCCTCCCTCAGCAGCACGAATCCGGAACTGAAGTGGCCCAGGGTTCCGTCGAGGTCGAAGCAGAGCGGCATGGCCCAGGATCGCATGAGATGGCATGCTCGAAGGTGAGGATGGTGGTTCCTTGATCCGATTGGCGCTCCTTCTGGCTCTCTCCCTTCCCGCGACGGCACAGGAAGGCCTCCGGTACCGCATGCAGATGTGGCTGCGCGGCGAGACCGCGCCGCTGGAGACGCGGTTCCGCCTCGTGGCCACCGAGGGCACCACCAGCCACAACCGCGTGAAGAAGCCCCGCATGGGGGGCTGGCGCCTGGAGGCGGACCGCGGCCAGGGCACGCCGTACTCCCAGGCCCTCCTGCTGGGGCGCGCCGAGCGCCTGCTCTATCTCGCGGGCCCCTCGCCGCAGACCCACGCGGAGCCCATCGCCCTGCGGTTCGGTCCCCGGAGCGTGCCGGTCTGGAGCCTGGAGATGCCCAAGGGGCTGCATGCCTCCACGGTCCTGGTGGAGGTGGCGCCGGGCCTGCTGGCCCTCTGCGACCTCAGCGCCCGCTTCGAGCAGGGCGACCTGGCCCGGATCGAGCTGCACCTGGAGAGCCTGGACGGCTCCGGTTCCCTGGCCCCCGCCGAGGCCGGGACCGTGCTGCTCAGCACCCTGAGGAGCTGGGCCCAGGAGGCCCGCCAGGACCCCGAGGACGGCAGCACGGTCCGCTGACCGGGGTGGACGCATCCCTCTGAGGACCGTGGTCTTCGGCATCCGATCTGGGTGTTCGGGCCCCCAGGGTTTAATCTGGAAGGCTCGGAGGGGTCATGCCGTTCAGGGACGAGTGCGGGGTATTCGGGATCTGTCCCCAGACGGAAGCCTCGCGGCAGACCTATCTGGGCCTCTACGCCCTGCAGCACCGGGGCCAGGAGGCGGCCGGCATCTGCTCCGGCGACGCCGAAGGGCTGCACCTGCACAAGGCCCTGGGCTACGTGGCGGACGTGTTCTCCGAAGCGGTCCTGGATGCCCTGCCCGGCGACGCGGCCATCGGCCACACGCGCTACTCCACCACCGGCGGCAACGTGGCCTCCGCGGCCCATCCCTTCCTCATCCACGGCCGCTTCGGCCAGGTGGCCCTCTGCCACAACGGGAACCTGACCAACACCGAGACCCTGCGCGCCGCCCTGATCGCGGACGGCCACACCTTCACCAGCCCCTCGGATTCCGAGGTGCTGCTGGCCCTCATCAACCGGGCCCAGGCGGACACCCTCGAGGACGCCGTGGTCTCGGCCCTCCGGCAGGCCGAGGGGGCGTACTCCCTGCTCATCCTCACGGACCACACCCTCATCGCGGCCCGGGATCCGCATGGATTCCGGCCCCTGGCCATGGGCCACATGAACGGCACCACCGTGTTCAGCTCGGAGACCTGCGCCTTCGACCTGGTGGGCGCGGCCTACATCCGCGACGTGGCCCCCGGCGAGATGGTGGTGGTGCCCCGGGACGGCAGCACGCTCCGCTCCGTCTTCCCCCTGCCCAAGGTCCAGCCGAAGCCCTGCGTCTTCGAGCACATCTACTTCGCCCGGCCCGATTCCCTGGTGTACGGGAAGAGCGTCATGGTGGCCCGCCGCGAGATGGGGCGGCTCCTGGCCCTGCGCCATCCCGTGGAGGCGGATCTCATCGTGCCCGTGCCCGACAGCGGCGTGAGCGCGGCCCTGGGCTACTCCGAGCAGTCCGGCATCCCCTTCGACTTCGGCATCATCCGCAACCACTACGTGGGCCGCACCTTCATCGAGCCCAAGCAGACCATCCGCAGCTTCGGGGTGAAGGTGAAGCTGAACCCCGTCCGGCACCTGCTGGCGGGCAAGCGGGTGGTGCTGGTGGACGACAGCATCGTGCGCGGCACCACCAGCAAGAAGATCGTGCAGATGGTCCGCGAGGCCGGCGCCAAGGAAGTGCACATGCGCATCGCCTGCCCGCCCACGACGCACTCCTGCTTCTACGGCATCGACACGCCCAAGCGGCAGCACCTCATCGCGTCGTACATGTCGCTGAAGGAGATCGAGGGCTTCGTGGAAGCCGACAGCCTCGGCTACCTGGACCTGAAGGACCTGGAATCCTGCATGGGCGATGACGGCCACGGGTACTGCTACGCCTGCTTCACGGGTGACTATCCGGTGGTCCCGGAAGCCAAGCCGTAACCTCGCTCACAGCACGGTGCAGCGGGTCGTCTCCTTCGCGCTGAAGGACTTCCCCAGGGCCGAGCCCTGGACGTCCGCGTGCTCGTCGAGCACCAGCAGCCGGTTCTGGGCGCGCTGGAAGCGGCGCCGGATGTCGATCTTCGTCCAGACGCTGGCGAGGAGCAGCACCCGCGCCCGGACCTCGATGCGGTGATCCATGGCCAGGGGCAGGCCGTCGGGCCCGATCCAGACCGTGGCCTCGTAGTCGGCCTTCTTCATGTGGCTGCGGGCCTCGGCATCCAGGTCCATGTCCATGGCCAGCCGCAGTCGGCGGGCGGGCCGGCCCTCGTAGGCCTCGGCCTTCTCCTCCAGCAGCCGGGCCTTCTCCAGCTGCTCCAGCAGGCCCTCGGCAGGGCGCAGCTCGTCGTGGAACTCGCCGGAGCCCTTCTTCGCCGCCCCCGGGGCCCGGGTGCTCCCCTTCGCCTTCGCCGGGGCGGCCGCGGCGCGACTGTCCTCCAGGATCCGCATCCCCTCCGATCCATCCTCCACCACGGTGGTCCGGCGCTCCGTGCTGTCCTTCCCGGACTCCCGCTCGAGGCTCTCCGCCTCCACCTTCACCTTGACCTTCGACGGAGCCGGCAGGCCCTTGAGCGCGGCCTTCAGGTCCGAGAGACCGTCGGCTCGGAGCAGGGCGCCGCAGAGCAGCAAGGCCAGGGCCATGGGCAGGGGCAGGCCAGGACGCATGGGGTCACCTCGGATGGGAGGACTACGGGGAACTCCCCCCCGGGTTGAGCCATGGGCTGAGCCGGGGGCATGGGGCCTATGATGGGGAGCCATGTGCCTCATCGCGCTCGCCTACCGCGCCCACCCGGACTTCGAACTCGTCATCGCCGCCAACCGCGACGAGTACCATGCGCGCCCCACGGCGCCCGCCGCGGCCTGGGAGGACGCCCCCGAGGTGTTCGGGGGCCGCGACCTGTCCCAGGGCGGCAGCTGGCTGGCCCTGTCGAGGGAGGGCCGCCTGGCCTGCGTCACCAACGTGCGGCGCCGGGTCGTCCCGGACCCGTCCGCCCCATCCCGGGGCGGTCTGGTGGCCTCGTTCGTGCGCGGCCGGCAACCGGCCCGGGTGTTCGCCGACGAACTCCGGGAGCGGGCCATGGCCTTCGCGGGGTTCAACCTGCTGCTCTGGGACGGGAGGGACCTGCGCTACCTGAACAACCATCCGCGGTTCCTCTCCCGGGAGGTGCCGCCGGGGGTGCATGTGGTCTCCAACGCGGATCTGGACACGCCCTGGCCCAAGACCGAGAAGCTCCGGCGGGCCATGGGGGCCTGGGTGGCCTCCGGGGATGGCGACGAGACGCCCCTCCTGGCCGCGCTGGCGGACCGGGCGCTCGCCGCCGACGCCGACCTGCCGGACACGGGCGTGGGCCTGGAGCTGGAGCGCCGGCTGTCGCCGGCCTTCATCGTCGATCCGGCCTATGGAACCCGCTGCACGACGATCACCACCCTGGGAAGGGATGGCGCGGTGCGGTTCACGGAATGGCGCTTCGATCCCGCAGGCCAGCTTGCCGGGCGCACGGATACCCGCTGGGCCATGCCCCCCGCAGGCGGCCCGGCATGAGCGGATCTGGGCCCTCGAACCCCTCCCAGGACCGCTTCGAGGACGGCCTGCGCTTCCTGGCCGCGGCCCTTGCCCTGGACATCGACCGCCGGCACAGCGGGGCCATCGTCTCGGCGGCCTGCGATGCCATCCAGTGCTTCCTGGCGGTCTTCGAGACGGCGGCCCAGCGACACCTCCCCGATCCGGATGGGGAGACCGCCCGTCTCCGGGGCCAGCTCGAGGCCCTGCTCACGCCCCACCAGTCCCCCGAAGACGCGGCCCGCAACGCCCTGGAGGCCGCCCGCCTGGCTCGCGACCAGGCCGCCCTGCTGCTGCCGCGGCTGATGGAGTAGGCAGCCCGAACAGAAATGAAGAAGGCGAAGGGCGCCAAATGAGGCGAAGGGCGCGAATAGAGATGTGAATGGGGAAGCCCTTCGCTCTGCCGTAGGCGGCTTCGCGCGCTTCGCGTTCCGCTTTTGGAGGGACGGGCGATCAGAAGCCCACACGCCCCAAAGGCACGTTCCGGGGCACGGGGTTGCCGCCGAACCGGTCCACGGGCAGGGTGGCGGAGGCCAGGCTGGTGGGCTCGGGCAGGACGCCGCCGTGGGCTTTCAGGAAGCGGCGGAGGTCCTCCCGGAACCAGACGATGAACTCCTGGAAGGCGACCTGGCGGAGCTCCTCCCGGGTGAGCTCGCCGATGACCTCCACCACGGCGGAGGCCGATTCCGGAGGGGCCTTGTAGGTATGCCAGGGCCGGGCCCCGCCCTCGCTGTCACCCGTGATCCGCGACAGGAAGGCCCGGTTCTTTCCGGGCTCGGGCACCTCAGAGGCAGGCTTCCCCCCGGCCAGGAGGCTGGAGGCGAGGCAGAGGCAGACCAGGTGGCGCATGGCCTTGGTGTGAGCCGTGGGCTCCGAAGGTTCCCAGGGGTTGGCAGCTGACAGCTGATAGCTGATAGCTTCAACCCATGCCCATCGCGATCCTCGGACCCACGGCCTCCGGCAAGTCCGCCGTGGCCGTGGCCGTGGCCCGGCGCACCGGCGGCACCGTGGTGAACGGGGACCCGTACCAGGCCATCGCCGGCCTCGCCATCGGCACCGGGCAGCCGGATGAGGCGGAGCGGGCCGGAGTGCCCCACCTGGGCTACGGGGAGCTGCCCCTCTCGACCCGTCCCAACCCCACGGCCTTCGGCGCCTGGGTGCGGGGACGGCTCTCGGCCTGCCGCGAGCCGGTGCTGGTGACGGGTTCCGGTCTGTACCTGCGGGGCATCTGGGACCAGCTCAGCGCCCTGCCGGACGTGCCGGCCGTCCTGGTGGATCGCGTGCGGCGCTGGGGCGCGACCCTCGGCACGCCCGCGCTGCACCGCTTCCTGGCGGCGGTGGACCCGGCCCGGGCCGCGGCCCTCCATCCCAACGACAGCGCCCGTGTCCAGCGCGCCCTGGCCCTCCATCTCGCTTCCGGCCGGGCTCCCTCGAGCTTCCTGTCCGCCCCGGACAGGGGCATTCCCGCAGGCTGGCGGGTGCTGGTGGTCGCGCCTGGCCGCGAGCGTCAGCGGGAGCGCATCGCCGCGCGGGTGGCCGCCCAGGTGGCCGCGGGCTGGCCGCGGGAGGTGGCGGACCTGGTGGCCGGGGGCCATGGGGGCGACCTCGAGGCCCTGAGGCCCTTGGGCTATGCGGCCTGGATGGCCGGGGGCGATCCCGCGGCCCTGCAGGCCGCCGTGGTGCAAGAGACCCAGGCCTACGCCAAGCGGCAGGCCACCTGGTTCCGCAACCAGCTGCCCGGAGCGCCCGCGTGGGATCCCGATGCCGAGCCCCTGGAGGCGGCCTTCGCCCGGCTGAGGCTGGCATGAGGCCGACCGCCTGGCACGAGGGGCGCACCTCCCTGGACCTGCTGCGCGGCGCGGACTGGGCCTGGGTCGGGCTGCGCTCCGGCGATGGCCTCAACCGCCTCCACAGCGATCTGCTGGTGGCCCTGGACCGTCTCTTCATCGAGCTGCGGGGAGGCGGCGCGCGCCGGGTGGCCCTCAGCGGCTCCGCCTGGATGACGGGCCGGGGCCACCACTTCACAGCGGGCGCGGACCTGCACGAGGTGGGGGCCCTCGACCCCAGGTCGGCGGAGCCCTTCTCGCGCCGGGGCCAGCGCGTGATGAACCACCTGCTCTGGCCCGGCTGGCGCACCCTCACGCTGATCTCCGGCGTGGCTATGGGCGGCGGCTGCGACCTGGCCCTGCATGGCCAGGAACGCTGGGCCGTGGCGGCCGATCCCGTCACGGGCAAGGGCGGTCTCCGCCTGGCCCATCCGGCGGCGAAGCACGGCATCCTCACGGGCTTCGGTGGCACCGTCCGCCTTCCGGAGATCCTGGGCCGCGACGGCGCGGACCGGTTGTTCCGGCATTTCGAGACCTGGGGCGCGGCCGAGGCGCTGGCCGCGGGCGCGGTCCACCGGGTGCTGGAGGCGGACTCGGCGGGACCGGCCGTGCGGGCCTGGCTCGAGGCTACCGTCCCACCGCCGCGAGGATCGCAGGGACGGCCATGATGAGCATGAAGCCGCAGCAGCAGATGAGCACGAGCGGCGTCAGCACGGCGCAGATCCCGCGCCAGGCCTCCGTCTTGTGCATCCGTGCCAGGCCCATTCCGATCACGACCAGGCCGGCGATCTGGATCAGGAAGCCGAGGGTGGGAATCCAGGCGCCGAGCTGGATGAAGGCCGAGGCGTAGCCGTAGGCGCGGATGCTCTGGCCTACGCCCACCCCGGGCTTGAGACCGCCCCACATCCAGAGGAAGGCGTGGCTCAGGGCGCCGAAGACCACCATGCCCAGGAAGGTGAAGAGGGGCATGAGCAGCAGCAGGGCGCCGAAGACGAGGGGCATGGCGGCGGCGATGACCCGGCCTTCGGGTTTGCCGGCCTCTTCCAGGGCCGCGACCATGATGCCCATGCCGAGGAGGAAGAACAGCAGGGCCGTGACGAGGAAGACGGGGACGGACATCAGGAGGAGGAATCGCCACGGTGCGCCGAGGCCGCCGGTGGTGGGGACTCGGTCGAAGAGCTCCATGGGGTTGCTGAAGACCAGGCGGAACATGGCTCCCACCCGGGCCCAGAAGCCGGGGAGGGCTTCGAGGTCCTCGAAGGGGATGGGGCGGAGGGGGGCCGGAGTCTGAGTTGGGGCAGGGTCAGGGGAAGGCGGCGCGTCCAGCGGCGTGGCCGGTGGCAGGGGATCGATCGGGCCTGGGATGTCGCTCATCCGTCGCTCCGGAAGGAAGTGCCTAACCTATCACGATTCCTTGAAGTCCCTGGGCCTGAGGCCCAGCTTCTCCAGGCGCGAGAGCAGGGTGGAGGGGGCCAGGCCGGCGACCGCCGCCGCGCCGTCGGCACCGGCGATCTTGCCGCGGGTGTGGTGGAGCAGCCGCTCCAGGTAGGCCCGCTCCTGGGCCTCCCAGGTGTGGGGGCGTCCCGATCTCTCCACGCCTCCGCGCGCGGCCAGGGCGCCCGGAGGCAGCCGGAGCTCACGGCCCGTCGAGAGGATGGCGGCCCGCTCGAGCACGTTGTTCAGCTCCCGCACGTTGCCGGGCCAAGGGTAGGCCTCCAGCTGCTCCAGGACCGGGGCCGGCAGGTGGATGGCCGCGCGGCGGTTCTCCCGGGCGAACTTGTCGAGGAAGCTCTCCGCCAGGGCGGCGATGTCGCCGGGCCGCTCGCGCAGGGGCGGAAGGTGGATGGGGAACACGCTGAGGCGATAGAAGAGATCCTCCCGGAACCGCCCCTCGGCCACGGCCTTGCGCAGGTCCGCATGGGTGGCTGCCACGAGGCGCACGTCCACCTTCCGGGGCTTCTCGGCGCCCAGCGGG
The DNA here is from genome assembly GCF_022808775.1 of Geothrix terrae. Taxonomy (GTDB): domain Bacteria; phylum Acidobacteriota; class Holophagae; order Holophagales; family Holophagaceae; genus Geothrix; species Geothrix terrae. The sequence goes on along the minus strand of NZ_JAKZLA010000004.1, from coordinate 240,819 downwards.
TCGATCTCCTTCTCCTGGATGGCCCGCAGCAGCTTGGGCTGGAGGTCCAGGGGCAGATCGCCGATCTCGTCCAGGAAGAGGGTGCCGCCGTCCGCCAGCTCGAACCTCCCCTTCCGCGCCGACGCGGCGCCGCTGAAGGCCCCCTTCACGTGGCCGAACAGCTCGGACTCGATGAGCGTCGCGGGCAGGGCGCTGCAGTTCACCTTGATGAAGGGCCGCTCGCGGCGGGGCGAGAGATGGTGCAGCGTCTGGGCCACCTTCTCTTTGCCCGTGCCGGTCTCGCCGGTGACGAGCACCGTCGTCACCGTGGGGGCCACCTGCCTCAGCTGATCCAGAATGGCGCGCATGGCGGGGCTCTCAGCCCGGAGCGGCTCCTGCAGGACATCCCGGCGCTGGACCTCCCGGAAGTAGCTGACCTCCTCCGCCAGGCTCCGCTCTCGTTCGGCCAGGCGGCCCAGGTGTTCGGCCTGCTTGATGCCCAGCGCCAGCAGCGAGGCGAAGACACCCACATGGTGCAGCACGCTCTCGGGATATTGGCGGCACACCATGGCATCCAGGGTCATGAGGCCGAAGGTCTCACCCTGGCTGCGCAGGGGGGCCACCAGGCAGCTGTGGCCGCGTGGCATGTCGAGGAGGCCGTGGAAGGTGTCCTCGCCGGGATCCTCCTCTTCGAAGGTGGCGGGTTTGGATCGGGCCTTGAGGGCGTTCAGCAGGCGGAGGTTCCCCCGGACGGGGATGAGGGCCTTCGCGAGTTGGGGCGTGGCCAGGGGGCCCACGGCATAGGCCACCCGGAGGGCCTCCCCCTCCCGGAGCAGGACGGTGGCCAGGTCGTAGGGCACCAGCTGGCCCAGGCGCTCGAAGGCATGGGCCACCATGCGCTCCGGCTCCTCGCCGAGGGTGAGGAGGACGCCTGCCTCCTCCACCAGCCGGGCTCCCGTGAGGGCGGTCTCGAGATCCAGCGCGGCCACGGGCACCTCCTGTTTGATTCTCGATATTTCGAGAGTCCAGTCAAGCCGCCAATCGGGTGCTAATCCCCCGCCTAGTCCGATCGGTATACTGCCTTACCTCCGTAAGGACACGCTTGACCCCTGACGCCACTCATTTCGGTTCCTACCGTCTGCTTGCCCGGCTGGGCGAAGGCGCCATGGGCGAGGTCTGGAAGGCCCTGGACCTGCGCCTCGAGCGGGAAGTGGCCCTCAAGATCCTCAAGGATGCCGATGACCTGCGCCGCAAGGCGCTCATCGGCGAGGCCAAGCTGGCCTGCCAGCTCAATCATCCCAACATCGCCCACATCTACGACGCCGGGGAGGTGGACGGCATCCCCTACATCGCCATGGAGCTGGTGGAGGGGCAGACCCTCCGCACCCTGGTGGGCCATCCCCTGGATGGGAACGCTCTCCAGGACCTGGCGCGCCAGGCGGCCTCGGCCCTCTTCCATGCCCACCAGAAGGGCATCGTCCACCGGGACATCAAGCCCGAGAACATGCTGCTCACGGACGATGGCCAGCTCAAGATCCTGGATTTCGGCATCGCGCGCCGAGGGGTCGAGGATCTCCCCATGGGCCAGACCTCCCACCACATGACCCTGGTGGAAAGCACGGCGCCGGGCTACAGCCAGGGGACGCCGGCCTACATGAGCCCCGAGCAGGCCAACGGCCAGCCGCTCACGGGCCAGTCCGACCAGTTCAGCCTGGGCGTGGTGCTCTACGAACTGGCCACGGCGACCCACCCGTTCCGGCGCGCCAGCCTGGTGGATACGCTCTACGCGGTGACGCGGGACGAGCCCCGGGCCCTGTCGGAGCTGCGGCCGGACCTTCCCCGCACCCTCCAGGACGCCATCCACCGCCTGATGGCCAAGTCCGCGAGGGACCGCTTCCCCAACCTCCAGGCCCTGGCGGCCGGACTGGCCGAGGACAACCCCACGGCCACCATCCCGCACCTCAGCCTGTCGGCGGTGCGGATCCAGCGGACCCGGCGCCGGTGGCTGCTGGTGTCGGCGGCGCTGGTGCTGGTGGCGGGAGGGGGCGTCGGCGCCCTGCTGGTGCGGCGGGCCCTGGGCACCGGGCTGGGCGAGGCGCGGCGGGCCTCCCGGGTGGACTTCACCAAGGGCCGGCGCGTGGTGGCCATCCTGCCCCTGGAGCAGCTGCAGCCGGATGCGGAACATGCCTGGCTCAGCAACAGCTTTGCCGACGCCATGGCCTACGGGCTCGTCCGGCGGGAGGACATGCTGGTGGTGGACCGCCTGCGGGTGGTGGAGGCCATGAACCAGCTGGGCGACACGCCGGGGAGGGCCCCGAAGGCCCTGGGCGAGCTGGGGCGCCAGCTCAAGGCCGAGCTGCTGGTGCTGGGCAGCTTCCAGGTGGTGGGCGGGCAGATCCGCATGGGCGTCCGGGTGGTGGACGCCGCCCACGGGGCCACCACGCACCAGTTCCAGCTGGACCGTCCCGTGGGGGACCTCTTGAAGATCGAGGACGAGCTGCAGCAGCGCCTCCCGCAGGAAATGGGCCTGGCCGGCGAGGCCGGCGCGCCCAGGATCCAGGCCCGGAACCCCCGCACCCGGGAGCTCTACACCAAGGCGCAGCAGGTGCTCACCGAGGGCAACCAGGATTCGGTCCAGCTGGCCAACTCGCTCCTGCAATCCGCCATCGAGATCGAACCGGATTACGCGCCAGCGCGCGCCGAGTATGCCTGGACCCTGGCGGAACTGGGCGCCACGCGCGCCCTCAGCCAGGGGCGCTTCGCAGAGGGGCAGGCCCTGCTGCGCCAGGGGAAGGCGGCCGCCGAGACCGCCATCGCCTTGGATCCCGGCGCCTCGCAGGCCTACCGGGCCCTGGGCTCCATCCTCCTGCGCCTGGGGGATCTGGAGGGTGCCAGCCGGTCGGCCCTCCAGGCCGTGCGCCTCGACCCGGCCGACCACCGGGCCTATGACGTGCTGGCGGACGTCTTCGCAGGGCTGGAGGGGTCGGACAACCATGCGGCCGCCCGCCGCTACTTCGAGAAGTCCCTGGAGCTCTTCCCGGAGGGCTGGCAGGCCCACCACCGCTACGGGGTGCTGCTGCAGAACGAAGGCGACCTGGCGGCGGCGCTCCAGCACGCGGATCGCGCCATCGCCCTGCGTCCCGCGGCCGAGTACGCCTATGTCACCGCCGCCGACGCCCTGCTGTGGATGGGCCGGTCGGCGGAGGCCGAGCTCCGGCTGCGGGCGGGACTCCGGGAGGTGCCGGGCTCCAACGTGCTGCGCAGCCTCATGGTCTATGCGGCCTGGGACCTGCAGGACACCGGCACCGCCGAAGGCTACCTGCGGGAGCTGGAAGGGGCCTGGCCTCCGGACCACTCCAACACCGTCCTGCTGGCGGGGCTGAAGAAGGCCCTCGCGGGGGACTCTGCCGGGGCCCTGGCCCTGTTCGAAGCCCACCGGCAGAAGGTCCTCGCCTCGGATCTGGCGGCCAAGAAGCACAACGAGCGGCGGGTGCTCTCGGTGAACCTCTATTTCATGGCCCGCATGGCCGCGAAGCTGGGGAATGCGGTCGAGGCCCGGAGCCTGCTGGAGCTGGCGGACCGCCTGCACCCCGGCAAGCGCCGGGTCGCCCAGCAGGACCCCGCCTTCCGCTGAGCGGTCAGAGCGCCTTCCTGGCCTCGGTCACGAGCGCTTCGATGCGGCCGCGGACCTCGGTCATGAGGGCCTCCCGATCGGCGAGCGCCGCAGGATCCACCGGCTCGCCCACCGCCACCACGTACCTGCCCGGGCGGAGGCGGAGGCTTCCCGGTGGCAGCACTTCCCGGCCGCCCACGGTGGCCATGGGGACGATGGGCACGCCGGCGTCGAGGGCTAGGGCGAAGCCGCCCTTCTTGAAGGGCAGCATCTCGCCGGTGCGGCTGCGGGTGCCTTCCGGGAAGATCACCACGTTCTTGCCGCCCCGGATCTCGTCGGTGGCCTCGCGGATGCTCCGGATGGCCCGCTCCCGGTCGCGGCGATCGATGAAGATCACGCCCGCGACCCAGGCCGCCCAGCCCACGAAGGGGAGGTACTTCACCTCCTTCTTGGCGATGTAGACCGCCGGCACCGGCAGGATCCCGATGAGGACTGGAGGATCCAGCTGGCTCTCATGGTTCGACATGAAGATCACGGGCTGGCGTCCCTCCCGGACGGCCTCCGGCAGCCGCTCCCAGCCCGTCAGGGCCAGCGGGATCCGGCAGAACCAGCCCAGCCCCCGGGCGTACAGCGGCCCGATGCCGAAAAAGGCGCGGCGGCGCCCGAGGAAGGGAACGGCCAGCAGGATGCCGAGCACGACGACCGGTACCAGGACCATGCCCCAGACCGCCATCACAACTGCGCCCCATCCGGTGTTTCGCCAGTTGGCCACAATGCCCCTCCGTGATATTCAACCTATCAGTTCCGGAGGTTTCCCGTGGGCATCACCGAGCAGATCCTGGCTGATCACGCCACGCGGAAGGGCCACGACGGCGTCACCTGGTTCACCGCGGAAGACCTGGCGCGCCTGGGCATCCACGACCGGCTCTTCACCGTCATGCAGAACGTCCAGCACACCCTGCGCCTGCGGAAGGCCCGGCAGGTGGTCGAAAGCCACGGCTGCACGGACCGGTGGAGCCTCGAAGACGCGCACTGAGGCCGCCAGACGCGAAGCGGCCCGACGCCTCGGGGCCTCGGGCCGCTTCTCCGCGATGGTCCGGGGGTGGTCCGGATCAGACCTTGACGGCGCCTTCCATCGCCAGGGCGCGGGGATGGAGGATCTGGTTCTCCAGGTAGATGTGCAGGTGCAGGTCCCGCTCCATGGTCTCCAGGCCGTCGTAGAAGGCGCGGAAGGTGTTGCAGCCGTCGGCGGGCACGGTGTAGCTGTCCGTGAGCTCCCGCAGCTCCGCCAGCAGCGCCCCCACGGCCTCATGCTCCATCTCCATGACGCGGATGGGGCTCTGGACGCTCCCGAAGCAGGAGGAGCCTGACTGGCCCCGCTCCATCTGGGTGATGTAGGGGAAGAGGATCTGCTCTTCCTTCATCAGGTGCGGCGTGAGGTCGGCCACCATGGCCCGGTAGAGCTCGCCCACGCGAGCCAGCTCGGGGTGCCGCTCGCCGTGGGCCCGGAGCACCTTCGCGAGCAGCAGCTCCAGGCGGGGCATCTCCTCGCGGAGGTAGTCGTGGTGCGTGGGCACGATGTGCTGGATGAGGTCGGCCAGGGAAGCCGTGGTCCAGTCCTTCAGCGAGGGCACGCCGGCCGCGGGCGGTTCCAGGGTGGCCAGGTCCGCCAGGACCTTGTCGGCATCCTGCTTGGCGAGGCCGCAGGCCTCCCCGAGGCTGCGGTGGCCCCCGCAGCAGTAGTCGATGCCGAGGCGCTCGAAGTAGCGCATGGTCTCGGGACGCGCCATCACCAGCTCGCCCACCTTGGTGTCCAGTTCCACGTTCATGACGGCTCCATCGATGGGGATCACCCCCTGGCACCCAAGATGGGGCCTCCGGGCCGTGAGGGAAGTCACATCTTGACTAAAAAGGTCATATTTTCTTAAATAACTCGAACATCATATTCAAACTATTGAATACAGTGTTTTTAATCTACTGTGATGGACTTCGACACGTTCTTGGGGGCGTCGGGGTGGACGCCGTGGTCGGCCACGGTCAGGCGGTCCAGGTACTCCATCTTCAGCACGGACATGCGGAAGGCCAGGCGCTGCAGGGCCACGGTGGCGGCGAAGACGAAGAGGTTGGCATCGCCGACGGGGGGCACCTCGATGTACTTGGACCAGTAGCGGTCCTGGCCCATGGGCTTCCCCGCCACCGCCAGGGCCAGTTCGGGGTTCCTCTCGGCGATGAGGAGGATGTCCGCGCCGCGGATCTTGTGGGTGTGGATCTGGCTGATGGTGATGCGCACGTCCCGCTCCTCGGCCGGGCACACGAAGAGCAGCGGGTAGTTGGAGAAGCGCGTCTCCACCAGCTCGGGCCAGGCCTGGAGGGCCTCGATGCCACCGGCGAAGGGGCGGCCGTCCCGGTGCTGCTCGTAGACCTCCAGCAGCCCCGCCAGGTCCTGGATGGAGAACAGGGTGTTCTTCCCGAGGATGGTGTTGGGGCCGTGCTTGAACTCGGCGGCGTCGTAGCCCTCCGCATGGTTGAGCACCACCTCGCGGATCTTGAGCGCGCCCTCCCGGGCCAGGCCGATGAGCCCCGTGCCCAGGATGTGGAGCGAGGGCTCCAGGTAGAGGCGCCTGGCGGCCGCCTCCACATCGGTCTCGCAGCGGCGCAGGGTCTCGGCGATGAGGTCCTTGGCCCGCTCCAGGTTCGCCGCGATCTTGCGCTCCGTGAGCGAGAAGGAGGCGGCCAGCACGTAGAGGATGGCCACCTGGTTGAGGAAGCTCTTGGTGGCCGCCACGGCGATCTCGGGGCCGCAGAGGATGGGCAGGTAGAACTCCGACAGCTCCTGCGGGATGCGGCTGTTCTCGTTGTTCACCAGCGCGATGCGGCGCAGGGCGGGCACGCGGGCCCGCACGTCCTGGAAGATGTCCACCAGGTCCTTCGTCTCGCCGGACTGGGTGATGCCGATGAGCAGGTCATGCGGCTGGACCGCGTTCAGGTACATGGACCGGAACTGGCCCGGGTTGCAGGGGAAGACAGCCACGCCCGCCAGGTTGTTGAAGAAGGTGGCCGCCACCAGGGCCGCGTGGTACGAGGTGCCCGAGGCCACCAGGAAGACGCGGCCACCCTCCTTCTGGGACTCTCGGATGGCCTGCACCAGCTCCTGGAGGTGACGGGTGACCCTGCGGCGCTTCTTCCACACGAAGAGCAGGTCGAAGAGGGCCAGGGCCTCCTGGGCCGAGGGATCGAGGCGGCCCAGGTCCGCCAGCAGCTGGCGCTCGTCCGAGACCGGCTGGCCATGGGCGCGCAGCACGTCCGCGTGGGGCTCCACCCGGGCGGCCAGCTCCCGGTGGATGGGTTCCGCCAGCAGGGCCCCGAAGGCCTTCCGCAGGGCCGTTTCCTCTGGAGCCTCGTAAAGAGCCAGGACCTTGGCCACCAGGGCCTTGCAGAGGTCCTGGCGGTCCTCGAAGGCGGCGAAGAGGCCCTCGGTCCCCGCATCGCGGAAGTAGTAGCGCAGCACCTCGTCCAGGTTGTCCGGGGCCGAGGCGATCTCCTGCTCCATGAAGTAGCGGTAGGGCGGGCGCAGCCCCGTGTCGCGCACGTTCAGCTTGGAGCGCTTGGGCCGGGGCACGGAGAAGGCCAGCTCCTTCCCCAGGGTGAACACCAGGTACTCGCGCTCCGTGAACCAGATGCCCTCGCCCTCGGAGAGGGGGATGAGCATGCGGGTCTTGGAGAGCACGGAGGTGAGGTCGCTGGAGACCACCACGAACTCACCGTGGGTGTCGCTGCCGAGGCCCGCGTAGAGGGACGAGCCCGACTTCACGGCCACGACCCCGGGCACCTTGGGATCGGCGAAGGCCGCGGCGTACGAGCCTTCGGCCCGGGCATCCGCTTTCCGGGCTGCATCGATGAGCAGGAAGGCGCCCTCGGGAACCGCGCCCTCCAGGCCGGAAGCCCCGTAGGCGGCTCGGCAGGCGGCCAGGGCCGGTCCGGGCTCGGCCAGGTTGGCGGCGTAGGCGTCCTCGGTGAGGTGGGTGATCATCTCCCCGTCGTTGTCGGACTTCACCGCGTGGCCCTGGGTTGTGAGGGCGGGCTTGAGCGCGTCCGTGTTGGAGATGTTGCCGTTGTGGGCGCCCACCAGCTCTACCTTGCAGCGCACATGGTGGGGCTGGCTGTTCACGTCGGTCACGGCGCCGTAGGTGGCCCAGCGCACCTGGCCGATGAAGCGCTGGCCCCGCTGTTGATCGATGCCCAGCTCCGGCACCACGCGGCTGGGGGCGCCCACCTTCTTGAGGAGCGTGATGACACCGTCCGCGCCGATGAAGGAGGCGCCCGTGGAGTCGTAGCCGCGGTATTCCAGCCGCTTCAGCAGCTCCCCGGCCTCATGGCCCATGGCGGCGACTTCAGACGCATAGCAGAGCGAAACGATTCCGCACACGGTGGGACCTCCAGCCCTCATCCTCGGACGGAATCGCCGGTTAGGGAACCGGATCGATGCCGCCGCTCGTCAACGGCGAGCAGCGGATGAGGCGCCAGGTGGTGAGCAGGCCGCCCCGGAGGGTGCCGTACTTCTGGATGCAGCCCAGGCCGTAGTGGCTGCAGGTGGGGGTGTACTTGCACTGGGTGGGCAGGTGGCTGGAGAGGGTGGCCTGGTAGGCGCGGATGGCGCCCCGGCAGATCCAGGCGGAGGGCTGGAAGCGCACGGGCAGGAAGGCCTCCACCACCAGGTAGAGCCCCATGGCCGCCAGGGGGTGGGCCGCCAGCCAGTCCAATGCCCTAGGCCTTCGCCGCATCCGCTTCGGCCTTGACCTTGCGCGCTTCTTCCAGGAAGGCGGGGACCAGGTCCTCCTCCTTCACCTTCCGGATGAGCTCGCCCTTGCGGTAGATGAGGCCCTCGCCCGCGCCGCCGGCCACGCCCAGGTCGGCATCCTTGGCTTCGCCGGGCCCGTTCACCACGCAGCCCATGACGGCGTAGGTGATGTTCTCGTGGTTGATGGCCTTGAGGCCCTCCTCGATCTCGTGGGCCACGCGGTTGAGGTCGATCTGCACCCGGCCGCAGCTGGGGCAGCTCACCATGCGGAAGCCGCCGCTGCGCAGGGCGAGGGACCGCAGCAGCTCGTGGCCCACGCGGCACTCGTCCTCCCCGTCGCCCGTCAGCGAGACACGGATGGTGTCACCCAGGCCCTCGGCCAGGAGGATGCCCATGCCCGCGCTGGAGCGGATGGTGCCGCCGAAGGGCGTGCCGGCCTCGGTGATGCCGAGGTGGAAGGGGTAGTCCACCTGCTTGGCCAGCAGCCGGTAGGCCTGCACGGTGCGGATGACGTCGCTGGCCTTGAGGCTGATCTTGATGTCGCGGAAGCCCTCGCGCTCCAGCACCTCGATGTGGCGCAGGGCGCTCTCCACCATGGCCTCGGGGGTGGCCGTGCCGAACTTCTCGAGCAGGTCCTTCTCCAGGCTGCCGCCGTTGACGCCGATGCGGATGGGAATCCCCTTGGCCCCGGCCTTGTCCACCACGGCCTTCACCCGGTCCTGGCCGCCGATGTTGCCGGGGTTGATGCGCAGGCAGGCGGCGCCGCCGTCCGCGGCCACCAGGGCCAGCCGGTAGTCGAAGTGGATGTCGGCCACCACGGGGATGGGGCTGCGGTCGCAGATCTCGTGGAAGACCTCGCCGGCCTTCTTGGTGGGCACGCTCACCCGCACGATCTCGCAGCCGGCATTGGCGTAGTTGTAGATCTGCTGGACCGTGGCCTCCACGTCCCGGGTGTCCGTCTTCGTCATGCTCTGGACGGTGATGGGGGCGTCCCCGCCCACCGGCACCTTGCCCACCAGGATCTGGCGGGTCTTCCGGCGGGGGGCGAGGGGCTGGAGTTCCTGGTCGGACATGGGACCTCGACATCAAAGATTTCAGTGTACCCACCTATGTCGTCCGCCGGACCGCCCGCCGGGCCGTCGACCGGGTCGCTCGCTGGGCCTCGGCCCAGACGGCCCTGGAGGCCCGGGGCCACCCCATGCCGGAGGATTCCATGCGGCCGTGGGCTTGCGCTGAGCCTTGGAAGCCTTGCTACACTGGCCCCTCACCCCGAGGCCCCCATGATCATGAACTCACGCAATCACAACGACGTGCTGATCCTATACCCCGAGGGAAAGATCACCCTGGGCGATGGCGACCAGGAACTGGGCGAAGCGGTCCGCACCTCGCTCACCAACGGCGCCCGCAAGATCGTGATCAACTTCAGCAAGGTGAGCTACCTGGATTCCTCAGGCGTGGGCGAGCTGGTGGGCTGCTACACCTCCATCAAGGGCAAGGGCGGAGAGCTGCGCATCTGCGGCATGAGCGGCAAGATCTTCAGCCTCATCAAGATGACCAGCCTGCACTCGGTCTTCGAAGTGAAGGACACCGAGGAAGAGGCCCTCGCCGGATTCTGAGGCGGTGCGTTCTCGCGCCGCCCTCGGGTGCAGCCTCCTGGCCCTGGCTCCCCTCGTGGGTCAGGAGGTTGCGTCCGCCCGTGTGGTGACGGCGATCCGGATCGAGGGGGGAAGCGTCGATGACCGGCGTTTCGCGCAGGCCGCCCTGGGGCTGAAGCCCGGGCAGATGGTGGATCCGGCGGCCTTCCAGCAGGCCCTGACCGCCGTGCGCCTGGTGGACCGCTACCGCACGGTGGAAGGGACCTTCGGTGGAAGCGGCGAGATCCTCCTGCGCCTGGACCCGTTGCTGCCCCTGGAGACCTGGCGCTGGGAAGGGGATCCCCTGCCCGCCGACCTGCGCAAGACCCTCCTGCCGGAAGTGCGGAAGGGGCAGCGGCTGGGGACCCAGCGCCTGGCGCTGCTGGAACGCAGCGCCGAGCAGCGCCTGAGGGAGGCCGGGTACCGCCAGGCCGATGTGAAGGCCGTGGTGGACGAGGGGGGCCGGCAGCTTCACCTGGTGCTCAGCCTCGGAGCCCCGCGGCTCATCCAGGAGGTTCGCCTGGAGGGGGATCCGGCGCCGTACACGCGGGAATACCTGCTGAAAGTCGCGGGCATCACGCCCGGCCGCACGCACTGGACCCCGATCGTCCAGCGGGAGGCCCAGCGCCGCCTGCGCCAGCGGCTGGTGAAGGACCGCCGCATGGAGGGCTCCATCCGCCTCGCCCCCGCGGACGGAGAGGGCGGCGTCCTCGTGCTGGAGGTCAAGCCGGGGCCGGAGGTCACCCTGAAGGCCAAGGGCATGGACCTGCTCGGCCCGGTGCTCTGGGGACGCCCCCGGCTGCTGGAGTTCGTGCCTCTGGCCCGGGCCGAGCGCTACTCGCCGAGCGTGCTGGATGAGGGCGACGGCCGGATCGCCGCCTACTACCGGGACCAGGGCTATCCCGAGGTCAAGGTGTCCCACGAGCGCGTCGTGGCGGCGGGCACTGCCGAGCGGCCCGAGGCCGTGACCATCACCTACACCGTGGAGACTGGTCCCCGGCGCGTCCTGGGCACCGTGCGCTTCGAGGGGAACCGCGAGCTGTCCGACGCGGAACTGGCGCGGGCGGTGAGCCTCCCCAAGCGGTTCCTCTTCCTGTCGCCGCACGCGAAATCCGAGGCCATGAAGGCCCTGGAGGACCGCCTCACGGCCCACTATCTCCAGCGCGGATTCCCCGAGGTGCAGGTCCGCCGCCGTGTCGAAGTCGGGAAGAGCGGCGCGGTGGACGTGCGCCTCATCATCCGCGAAGGGTCGAGGCGGTTCCTGGACGCCCTCGTGCTGGAGCTCCCGTCCGATCCCGCCTTTCCCAGGGACCGGCTGGCCCGGAGCCTGCTGCTCTCGCTGGCGGACCATCCCGTGTCCGTGCGGGGCACCCAGCGCTACCGGTCGGACCGGAGGCACCTCCAGGGGTTCGAGGGCACCCTCGAGCCTACGCCGGAGGGGGCGCGGCTGAGCTTCAAGCCGCCGCTCCCCCTGGTGCGCAACGACTTGGCCCTGGTGGTCTCCGACCTCCGCCAGCGGCTCTCCTCGGTGGGATCGGCCAACCCGCAGGTCAAGATCTCCTTCGAGGACGATGAGACCCATCCCGTGGTGCGCATCCAGGTGCCCGCCCAGCCGCTCGATCGCACGCGCCGCCTGGTCGTGCAGGGCAGCGACCGGACCCGCGCCGAGGCGGTGCTGCGCGAATCGGGCCTCGCCTCGGGCATCCCCCTGAATCCGGCGAAGCTGGACGAGGGCCAGGTCCAGCTCGGCGGCCTCGGGGCCTTCCAGCGGGTGGACCTTCTCACCATGAAGGACCTTCCGGGCCAGGAGAACCAGCCCTGGGAGCGCGGAGACCTGGCCCTGCGCCTTCAGGAACGCAGCCCCTGGGTGTTCACCGAGTCCTTCGGCTACGACAAGACCCAGGGCTACCACTTCGGCCTGAATGCCCAGCGCCTCAATGTGGGCGGCATGGGCCGGACCCTGGACTTCGGCCTGCGGGCCGGGGACCAGACCCTGGACAGCCCCTTCCTGCGGAAGGCCTTCCCCACGGGCGATATCAAGCGGTCTGTGGACAGCTACAGCATCGGCTACACCGATCCCTGGTTCCTGCCGGGCTCCCTGGACACGCTGCTGGCGCCCCGCACGCGCTTCCGGGTGGAGGGCGCCTACATCGAGGAGGCCCAGGCGGCTTTCTTCGCCCGCCGGCGGCGCTTCACGCCGAGCCTGGAGTGGAAGATCAGCCCCGTGCAATCCGTGCAGCTCGGCTACCGCTTCGAGCGCGTGGAGGTGGCCTCCAACACGGACAGCAACGGCGTACCCCTGCTCGCGGACCAGGATCTCTTCCTCCTCGCGCGCACGCCGGCCCGGAGCATCATCTCAGCCCCCTACCTGCAGGTGGTCGTGGACCGCCGGGACAAGCCCTTCGATCCCACCCAGGGGACCTTCTTCTTCGGCCGGCTGGAATTGGCGAACCAGGTCTTCGGCACCTCCATCAACAGCAGCTTCGTGAAGCTGGATCTGCGCCAGCAATGGAACTGGCCCATGGGCTTCCATGCGGAGAACGGTGTGGTCATGGCCAGCGTCCGGCTGGGCCTGGCCCGTCCCACCGCGCAATCGGCCAAGGACCTGCCGCTGTCCGAGCGGTTCTTCGGCGGGGGATCCTTCACGGTGCGAGGCGTGGAACCGGACATGCTGGGTGACGTCCAGCGCACGGATTCTTTGGGAAACCTGCTGCCCCAGCCCATTCCGCTCGGCGGCCAGGGGCTGGCGGTCGTGAACCTCGAGTACCGCTTTCCGCTGTTCGGCATGCAGAGCGTCTGGGCCGAGGTCTTCCTGGACAGTGGCCAGGTCTACCGGAGCCTGACCGCCGAAACCGATCCCGTCACCCTCCAGCGGATTCCACCCTCCTTCCCGCCCCTCCGCACCACCCTCGGGGTGGGCCTGATCCTGAAGCTGGGCATCCCCCTCAAGCTCGAATACGCCGCCGACTGGAAGCGCATCATGGGGCGCCCCCGCACCCAGGACGAACGCGACACCCAGCTCAAGAGCCTGCTCATCTCGGCCGGATTCCAGTTCTGAGCTGGGTCCGGTCCCCCGCCGCCTGAAGAGGGGGCGGGCTGCTCCAGGACGTGGTTCCGATCGGAAGGGGCGGACGTCTACCGCTGGGGGCCCAAAAACGACCGTTCGCCTGTTTTTTCTTCCTGAAGATAAGCGGGAGCCCATATTGACGCCCTTCGTTCCGGGTTCTTCCATGGCCATTCGCATGGATTTGGGTGACCTGGCACTCCAATCACCGCTGTCGCGAACGGGTTGCGGCCATGGCGGCGTCCCACGAGCAACCCGGTTTCAGGAGGACCCCATGCTGTCCAAAGCCGCCCTGGATTTCCTGCTTCGCCTGACGGACTGGTTCCATGGCCACTGGGAGGATCCCGAGTGGGGGAAGCGCCCCACCACCCAGATCCTCATCGCACTGGCGCTCCGCGACCTGGCCACCGGCCTCCATGACGCGGAACTCCGTGGCCAGATCCAGGCCGCCGCCGACAAGGTCATCGCAAAGAACGGCCAGGTCGTGACCCGGGCCTGACCTCTCCAGGCGTCCGCTGTGCACTTCCGGGCGATCCGAGATCGCCCGGAAGGAGAGGAGCCTGGGAGCCCTCCCGACCGGCGCCATGGGGTGGTACCGCGTTCATCCCCTACAGCTCCATGTCCATGATCTTCCGGACTTCGCAAAGCGTCTTCTCGGCCATCTCCCGCGCGTGGCCGATCCCTGACATGAGGACGTTCCGGATGTGGTCCGGGTTCTGTTCCAGGAGCTTTCTTCGCTGCCGCATGGGACGCAGATGCTCGTTGAGGGCCTCTGTGAGGATCCGTTTGAGCATGCCTGCGCCCCCATCGCCGATGCGGGCCGCGATGGATTCGGGGGCTTCCCCGCTGGCGAGGGACGCCAGCAAGAGCAGATTGGCCACCTCGGGGCGCGTCTCCGGTTCGTAGGTGATGATGCGGTTCCCATCGGTCGTGGCGGACCGGATGAGGGCGGCCGTCTCATCCTCGGAGGCGCTCAGGGCGATCGCATTGTTCCGGCTCTTGCTCATTTTCAGGGAACCATCCAGACCCTTGATCTGGGGAGCTGCGCTCAACAAGGCCTGTGGTTCAGGGAAGACCGGGCCATAGCGGGCATTGAAGCGCCGGGCGATGGTACGGGTCATCTCGAGGTGGGGCAGCTGATCCTTGCCCACGGGAACCAGGTTGGCCTTGCAGAAGAGGATGTCCGCCGCTTGATGCACGGGATAGGTGTACATGCCGGCATTGATCTGCTTCGCCCCTGTGGCCTGGATCTCCTCCTTCACCGTGGGGTTCCGATCCAGCTCCGCATTGGTGACGAGCGTCAGGAAGACCACCAGGAGCTGGTTCAGCTCGGGCACATGGCTGTGGGGGAAGATGAAGGTGTGGGCGCAGTGGGGGTCCAAGCCTGCGGCCAGGTAATCGAGGGTGAGCTCTCGAACGTTCTTGGCGATGCCTTCGCAAGCCTCCCGATCCGTCAGCACCTGGTAGTCCGCGATCACGATGAAGGAGGCGACACCCAACCGCTGCAGCCGAACCCGATTCTGGAGTGTGCCGAAGAGGTGCCCGACATGGAGCCTTCCCGTGGGCCGGTCTCCAGTGAGGACGCGGAATTGATCCGGGTGGTCCAGCACCTTCTTTTCCAGCTCCTCGCTGCGGAGGCGAGCCGCTTCGAAGGTGTCTTGAGGGGTCGTGGTGGGTGCGGTCATGGGATGGTCTCTTGTCCAAATCAAAAAAGCCCGCCGGAACGATCCGACGGGCCTGAGGAGCGGTTAGCAGATTGCTAGGGGTTCACGCGCCTTGCCCATCGGTGGCGCCACCACCAGTCAGCACGATGGGAGAGGTTGGAATGCATGAAAACACCCGGTTCCTTCAGGTTCACTCGGCTTGGACAGGCCTGTCAAGGCGAGCGGCGGGACCTGAATGCAGGGATTACCCCGTACTGCTGGAGATGGACTGGGGTGTTTCGCGGATGTCGCAGAAGGGGCGAACGATCGGTCAGGCCAGATCGGTGCGGTCCCCGCGGGTCGTCGGATGGGAGATGACCAGGAACTCGACGGGATCGCGGAAGGGATTCTTGAACTGATGGGGCATGCCACGCGGGATGTGGATGCCCTCGCCCGCCGAGAGCTGGTGGTCCTCACCATTCAATTCCATGACAGCTTGGCCTGCGAGGATGAAGAAGAACTGCTGTGCGGTGGCGTGGACATGCCGCCTCTCGGACTTTCCCGGCGGGACCCTCTCCTGGATGACGTGGAGATCGTCGCCCTTCAGAAGATGCCAACCATCGCACTGATCGCCCCACACATAGTGATCAGCATTCTGGATCGAGACCGGGTGCATGGAAGGCTCCAATGAGAGATGGCATGAAAGAAGGGATGAAGCAGCTCCGCCAGAAACCGACTTCAGCATGAGGGTGGAGCGGTGTGTTGAAATATGCATGCGTGTGGTTGATCGGCTGGTCATGGATTGGGCCGGGACTCGGGGCTGCCACGACTGGGGCCGGACCGTCAGGGTCTCGAGGGCGGGTGGGGCTCGTGTAGACGAGCGGCGAGGTCCTCCAAAAGGGTGGCATCGGTACCGCAGCACCCGCCGAAGATCTGGAATCCATGATCGCGGCGGAGGGTCAGCATCGATTCGCTCAGGGAAGCAGAACCATCGCAATGAAGCTCTGCACGGCCATCCAGCTCATCAGGGTCCAGTGTCGAGGCGTTCGCCTGGATGCCGATCAGGCGCCTCATCGAGGGTCGGTTGCGGTTGACCCCAGCCGATAGGCCGGCGCGGACATGGTCCGGATGGACGCAGTTCACCATGAAACAGAGTGGCGTGCTGGCATCGTCGATGGCGTCAATGGCCTCGTGGATGGGCGTCCCGTCGAGGAGACAGCCCCTCCGCGTGACGATGAAGCTGATGATGAAAGGCAGCCCTGTCTCCCCCATGGCCCTGGCCAACCCTTTCGCCTCGCTAAGCGACGGGATCACGCCAGCCATGAGGAATTCCGCGCCCCCTTCCAGGCAGGCCTGGCATTGGGTGCGATGGAAGGACAAGGCCTCCTCTTCCGGAAGCGCTTCTTGAGGTTGATAGGCGTTTCCCTTGGTACCGAGAAGGCAGCCGATGTAGGTGGAATCCCCGAAATCGGCGGCGATCTCACGGAGGAAGGCCACCCAATCCTGATGGATGTTCCGGTTCGCGAAACGGGAGACGCTGATCCTGTCTGGATTCGATCGCCGGGTTGAGGTCGTGATCAGGATCGGCAAGGAGGCGCTGCGGGCGATCTGGAGATAGCTCCGATAGATGCTGGCCAGAGCCGTGCGGGCATGGGCATCGTAGATGGATCCCCCATAGACAAGATGGTCATCCGCGGGAATCAGGAACTCCCGGCGCATGCGTTCGACCACGGCCGCCTCGGTCAGGAAGCATTCCCCGAGCAGCAGACGCTCCCTTAGTTGAGATGGCTGATCCACGGCTGGTCTCCTCTGGATGGTTCCCCGGTTGGAAAGGCTGGTCGGTCCGGTGAAGGAGGGCCCTGGTGGGAGCGGCTTCACCCCTTGGAGGTTTTCCAGGAGATCCGTGTGAGCTTCTGGGGGGCAAGTACGGAGCGAACCCAGGAGATGCGCCCTGCTTCGTCCACCTCGACCAGCAGGACCCAGCGAGGGGCCCGCGGCCCGGTCTCCGGGACGTCCCTCTCTCCGACCTGGGCAGGCAATCCGTTGACCTCCCGGAGTTGCAGCCGCATGGAGGGATCCTGCCGCGCGATGAGCAGGAAGAACTGGGCGATGGCACGCGCCCTCAGAATGGGGATCTCGGCAGATGCGTAGATCCCGCCCCCATCCCCGCAGGCCTTGGCATCCGGGGTGAACAGGGACTCCAGGGCCTCCAGGTCCTGAGCGGCCAAGGCCTCCTGGAACCGCCGGAGGGCCCGACCCGTGAGCTCCCGCTTCCTGCTTGTCGGGTAGCTCGGCCGCTTGAGCACTTTCCGCGCCCGGTGCAGGGTCACCTTCACGTTGGATTCTGAGATGCCCAGGAGTTGCGCTGTTTCATCCACGGAATGATCGAACACCTCCCGGAGAAGGAACACCGCCCGCTGCTGGGGGCTGAGGTCCTCCAGGGCCACCAGGAAGGAGTAGGATCCGGTCTCCAACAGGTCGAAATGCTCCTGGGGCGCCTCGACCACGCAGTCGGAGGCCTCCCATTCGACGGGGCCCGGGAGCCAGACTCCCGGATAGGGCCGCGATTTCCTGCGCCGCAGCAGATCCTTGGACAGGTTGACGGCAATGGCCGCCAGCCAGGGGCGAAGGGGAGATTCCTGGTCCGCGGGTGGACGCTTGAGCGCGCGAAGGAAGGTCTCCTGCACGACGTCATCGGCATCGGCGGGGGATCCCGTCATGCGGTAGCTGAGCCCCCACAGCAGCTTCCGGTGGGCTTCGAAGGCTTCGGCCAGGGCGGTGGAGTCCATGGTCCCCTCGGCATGGAAGGGAAAGGATCGCACGCGCCGACGTCGGAGCCCCTCCGTACTCCGGGTTTGGGTCTGCGATCTGGCTTGCATGGTGATTTCCTGCCCTTTGCCCCCCCCCGGGCCACTGGTTCAGGAGGGGGCATCCCTAAGATCAAAGGACCTGGCCATCCGGCTATTGCATCCCAGATGCGCCTACGATCAGCCAGAGGAACCGGGCCTAGTCACCCGCAAGCAGCGCCGCCGCCGACCGGGCGACATAGCCCCCGGCCGGAGTCCGGAAACCGATGTTCAGCCGGTTCCAACCATTGATGGAGACGATGGCCAGAGTCAGGTCGACCAACTGGGTCTCGCTGAAATGGTTCCGGACCAGCTCGAAAGTCTCATCCGGCACACCCCCCTCCGGGAGGCGCGTGAGGACCTCCGCCCAGGCCAGCCCGGCCCGTTCCCGTTCGGAGTACAGGGCGGCCTCCCGCCAGCTGCTCAGAAGGTAGAGCCGCTGTTCGGTTTCACCCGAAGCCCTCAGTTCCTTGGTGTGCATGTCGAGGCAGAAGGCGCAGCCGTTGATCTGGGAGACCCTCAGCTTGACGAGCTCGACCAGCGACGGCTCCAGCCCCGATTTGCTCACGTGTATTTCCAAGCCCAGCATCGCCTTGAAGGCACCCGATGAAGCCTTGGTGTAATCCAGTCGAGGTTGCATTGCTTCTCCTTGTTTGCTGGCATCCATGGCAAGAAGCCGCGAAGGATGCTTGTTGTGGGTTTGGCGCGTCATTCAGGGTCCCGCCCGTCCTTGGGATGGGGATCCTGCTCGGCTGCCCCTTCAACAGACGACACGCATCCGGGCGCCGAAAGGTTACAGGCCCATGTGGCTTTTGGAAACCAACAGTCCGGCCTAGGGGGTTCGAGCTTTTCCTGGCTGGTTGGCGCGGGCGGTCTCGACCATTCGACCGAAGCGGAGCGGAGGGAGGATAGGACGGAATCCGCGGAGCGGATTGCCGCCCGAAGGGCGAGGGGCGGAGCCCCGAGTCAGCATGCGTCCGGCTGGGCACGGGGCCTGATCGCCTCCGGCCCTCCACTGGAGGGCCTCCAGCGGGCCCCTACCTGCCCGCCGGACTTTCTCGGCGGCTCGAGACCGCCCGATTGGAGATACAGAAAAGGCCGCAAATGCGGCCTTTGGCTGGTTGGCGCGGGCGGTCTCGAACCGCCGACCCCTACCGTGTCAAGGTAGTGCTCTACCCCTGAGCTACGCGCCAGCGCGAAGCTCTATCTTAGCGGAACGGGGGCGGCTGTCGAGCCTCCAGGCGGGGCGGGGGTCAGCTGTTCCAGTACCAGAGCAGCAGGGCGGCCAGGGTGCCGAGGATCACCAGGGTCCATTCGGCGGCGTAGGGATGATCCAGGGTGAACCGGGCGAGGGGCACCTGGGGATGAAAGTGGGGATGACCATGAGGATGGGGGTGGGCGTGGGTGGTCATGGGAACCTCCGATCCTGAGGACCACGGTCCATACCCAACATCGGTCGCGAACTTGCCCAGCGCCATCCAAACCCTCCGGAAAGGGTCAATGGTGAACGTGGGTGGCCGGCCAGAAGAGCCAGGCGAACAGGGCCCCGATCAGGATCAGCAGCCAATCGATCGAGGGGTCGTGCGCGAAGTCGTGGCGGCGGAGGAAGTGGGCGGCCATGGCAGCCTCCATCCGGGGGACACCCGTCCACCTTGAAGGTGGGGCCGAACCGGCGGGGCGGCCGTGACTTTCCTGGAAATTCTGGTGACCGGGCTATTCCACCGTCACCGACTTGGCCAGGTTGCGTGGCTGGTCTACGTCGCAGCCTCTCAATACCGCGATGTGGTAGGCCAGCAGCTGGAGGGGCACGGCGTAGACGATGGGCGCCAGCCAGGGATGGACGGCGGGCAGTTCCAACACGTCCTCGGCGATGCCCGTGAGTCCCGTGTCGCCCTCGGTGACCAGGGCCAGGATGCGGCCGTCGCGGGCGGCGGCCTCTTGGAGGTTGCTGAGGGTCTTCTCGCGGTGGGCGTCGTGGGGCATGAGCGCCACCACAGGCAGGGTCTTGTCGATGAGGGCGATGGGACCGTGCTTCATCTCGCCGGCCGGGTAGCCCTCGGCGTGGATGTAGGAGATCTCCTTCAGCTTCAGTGCTCCTTCCAGAGCGATCGGATAGCAGGGGCCGCGACCCAGGTAGAGGAAGTCCGTGGCGTCCTTCCAGCGCTGGGCCCACTGGATGATCTGGGGCTCCAGGCTGTTGAGGCGCTCCAGGTGGGCGGGCAGCTCCCGCAGGCCCTGGAGCAGCTCGGCCTTGAGCACCGCATCCACGGTGCCCTTGGCTTCTCCCAGCTTCAGGGCCAGCAGGGTGAGCACGGCCAGCTGGGTGGTGAAGGCCTTGGTGGAGGCCACGCCGATCTCCGGGCCCGCGTGGGTCAGGATCGTGGCCTCGGCCTGGCGGGTGGCGGTGGAGCCCATCACGTTGCAGACGGCCAGCGTGCGCGCCCCGCGGGCGGCGGCCTCCTTCATGGCGGCCAGGGTGTCGGCGGTCTCGCCACTCTGGGTGATGCCGATGAGGAGCGTGCCCGGCTGGATCACGGGTTCGCGGTAGCGGTACTCGCTGGCGTAATCGACTTCCACGGCCACGCGGCTCAGCTGCTCGATGAGGAACTTGCCCACCAGGCCCGAGTGCCAGCTGGTGCCGCAGGCCACGATGTGGATCCGGTTGAGGTCCGCCAGCTCCTGGGCGCTGAAGGGCAGGTCCAGGGGGATCGTCTCCCCATCCAGGGGCAGGCGGTTCAGCAGGGTGTTCGAGAGGGCCTGGGGCTGCTCGAAGATCTCCTTCTGCATGAAGTGCTTGTAGCCGCCCTTCTCCGCGGCGATGGGATCGTAGGGGATGGTGTGGACCTGGCGGTGCGCCTCGCTGCCGTCCAGGCGGAAGATGCGGGCGCCCTCGCGGGTCAGCTCCACCAGGTCACCGTCTTCCAGGAAAACCACCCGACGGGTGTGGGGCAGGAGGGGCACCACGTCGGAAGCCAGGAACGTCTCGCCTTCGCCCAGGCCCAGCACCAGCGGGGGGCCGCTGCGGGCGGCGAGGATGCGGTCCTGGTCCGAGGCCTGGAGGCAGGCCAGGGCGTAGATGCCTCGCATGCGGCCCACGGCCTCGCGGAAGGCCTCGGGAAAGCTCATGCCGTGCTTCATCAGGTGGGACACCATGACGGGGAAGCACTCGGTGTCCGTCTCGGAGCGGAAGGTCTCGCCGGCGGCCCTCAGCTCGGCCCGCAGCTCCAGGAAGTTCTCGAAGATGCCGTTGTGCACGGCCACCACCTGCCCGTCGCCGCTGCGGTGGGGATGGGCGTTCTCCTCCGTGGGCCGGCCGTGGGTGGCCCAGCGGGTGTGGCCGATGCCCAGGGGCGTGGGGTCCGACAGGTCCACCTTCTGCGCGAGGTTGGCCAGCTTGCCCGAGGCCCGGATGACGCGGAAGCCATCCTTGGGGTCCGACAGGGCCACGCCCGCGCTGTCATAGCCCCGGTATTCCAGGCTCCTCAGGCCGTTCACCAGGATGCCCGCCGCACCCTGCTGGCCGATGTATCCGACGATGCCGCACATGTCGACCTCCGTTCCTGTCCGCGTTCACCTTAGCGCGCACGGCCAGCGGGACCAATGTGGTGGGAGGGCCACGGCTTGCGGTGGGACCAGGACCACAGATGTGGCGTCCCCGCCACGAGGCGGCCGCGCGGTGGCTGCGGGGCCCCGGTCAGAGGTGCAGCCGCCATCCGAGGCTGTCGGCCACGCCCAGGGCCCCGATGATCAGCAGCACGCAGCCGAAGATGGGCTCCAGCGTTCGGGTGTTCATGCGGACCGCGGTGCGGGCGCCCAGGTAGGACAGGGGAATGGAGCCCAGGCCGAAGATCAGCACGATGGGCCAGGACACATGGCCCAAGGCCACATGGACAACGGTGCCCGGGATGGCGAGGGCGGCGGAGGCCACCAGGGAGCAGGCGAAGGCCGTTTTCAGGGGGAGGCGGAGCACCCTGGCATAGAGCGGCGCCAGCAGGAAGCCGCCGGCGTTGGCGAGCAGGCCCGACAGGAAGCCCACCACCAATCCCACGGCGGCCGCCAGCCAGGTCTTGGCGGCAGGGGCCAGGTCGGGCGCGGCATGCGCCGTGGTGGGGTGCATCAGGAAGGACAGGCCCAGGCCGGAGATCACCAGGTTGCTGAGGAGGAGGAGGCCGGTGCCGCCCACCCAGTGGCTGGCCCAGGCGCCGGCCACCGTGGCCGGCACGCCCGCCAGGATGCTCCAGAACACCACTTTCCGGTCGTAGAGCCCCTCCTTGAGGTAGGCCAGGCTGGCCACCAGGGTCCCGGGGATGGTGGCGGGAAGGGGGGAGGCCACGGCGAAGAAGGCCGGCACCCCGGCCAGCTGCAGCAGCGGGGTGGCGACGGCGCTCCCCCCCTTGCCGAAGAGCCCACCCATGAAGCCGACGAGAAGACCGATCAGGAGCAGGCGAAGCGACATGCTCCCAGGATAAGTGAAGGCGTCCTCGAAGGGTCCTGGGCCGGGGCGGCGATCCGATCAGCCCCGGATCTGCTTCTCCAGCAGCTTGCTGCGGAGCTGCAGCATGGCCTTGGTGTGCAGCTGGGAGACCCGGGATTCCGTGATGTTCAGTAGGATCCCGATCTCCTTCATGGTCAGCTCGTCGAAGTAGTAGAGCTGGACCACGAACTTCTCCTTCTTGGGACGTCCCTCGATGGCCGACTGGAGGATGTCCTTGATCTCCGCGGTCTGGAAGACCTGATGGGGGTCCTCCGCGTCTGGATCCGGCACGAAGCTGATGAGGCTCTCGCCTTCGCCGTCCTCCCCCGCGTCCACGAAAGTGCCGAGGGTGACGCCCTTGAGCTCATCCAGGTTCTTATGCAGCTCGTCGAGGGCGATGCCCAGATGGCGCGCCACCTCCTCGTCCGAGGCCGCCCGGCCCTTCTGCTGCTCGATGAGCCGGTAGGCGGTCTCGATGTCCTTCTTCTTCCGCCGGAGGCTGCGGGGCACCCAGTCCAGGTCCCGCAGGCCGTCTAGGATGGCGCCCTTGATCCGCAGCTCGGCGTAGGTCTTGAACTTGATGTTGCGGGTGGGCTCGAACTTCTCGATGGCGTCCATCAGGCCCAGGATGCCGCTGTTGATGAGGTCGTCCAGCTCCACGTGGGAGGGCAGCCGCGAGGCGATGCGGTGGGCCACGAACTTCACCAGGGGCACGTAGTCCTTGATGATCTGCTCGCGGTTGTTCCGGTCGAAGGGTTCGGGCTCGTCGTCGTCCTCGGCGGGGGCGGCTTCGGATTCCTTCGCCCGCTCGCTGGCCGCCAGCAGGGCCGCCCAGGGACGGAGGGCGGCCGGAGCCGCCGCCACGGCACGCGCCAGCTCATCCCCAGTCGATGGACCGGAATCGAAGGGCTCATGGTCAGGACTCACGACCATCCAGGTTCCTAGGGCGCGTCACCGGGCGCGGGCAGCTTCCAGAATGCCGCAAAGTCATCGACCTGCAAGGACGTTTGACTCAGCAGTTGCCGGACGATGAGGCCGAAGGCCCGGGCGGCGGGACAGTCCGGGAAGAGCTCCACCACGCCTCGCTGCTGGCGCACCGCCTGGAGGATGTGGGGATCGTGGGGGACCATGCCCAGCACTTGGAGCCGCTTGCCCAGGAACCGCTCCGTGGCCTCCTGGAGCTGATCGATGGTCTCCCGGGCCTCGTCCGCGCTGTGGCCGTTGTTCACCAGCAGCCACAGTGGTTTCGAAGGCTCGCGCAGGTGCAGCACCTTCACCATGGCGTAGGCGTCCACCAGGCTGGTGGGTTCGGGTGTGGCCACGAGGATGACCTCTTGCGCCGCCAGGAGCAGCTTGAGGACCGATTCGTGGATGCCCGCGGCCGTGTCGATCAACAGCCAATCCACCGTCTCCGCCACCCGCTGGAGGCCCTGGACCAGGCGCAGCTCGCTCAGGGTGTCGAGGCGGGTCAGCTCCTGGAGTCCGCTGCCTGTGGGCAGGATCTGTACACCCATCGGTCCCTCGACGAGGATCTCCTCCAGCACCTTCTCGCCGCGCAATACGTGCTCCAGCGTGTATTTAGGCGAAAGACCCAGGAGGATATCGAGGTTGGAGAGGCCGAAATTGGCATCCATGACCACCACCCGCTGGCCCTGCCGGGCCAAGGTCATGGCCAAGCCGGCGGTGACATTGCTTTTTCCCACCCCGCCCTTGCCAGAGGTGATGGCCACGACCCGGGCCGCGAACATGGGCGCCTCATTCCCCTGGCCCAGGGGAAGGCTGCGGAGGCGGGGAACCGGGTGGTCGCTCATGCGGATGCCCCGGTCCGCCCCGGCCGGAGGCCGAAGGCAGCCAAACCCGGCCGACGGGCCCGGTGGGCCCGTGATGGAAGCAGACAGTTCTGGAAGGTCAACATACCGACACCCGGTGGGTGTGGGGCGAGGGTTGTGCCACGCGGAGCCGGCTCCGGGACGGACCGGCCGGGAGCGATGGTTCCGGGTGGTCTCAGGGGCGGAGCTTGAGGGCGTCCCAGCGCTCCGGCGGATGGAAGCGGCACCTCAGCCCGGCCCAGCTCACCCGCTGGAAGGTGACCTGCCCGGGCCAGGGCACCCGGTCGAGCCAGGCGCGGAAGGCCCGCTGGAGACGGAGGCGCTGCTCGGGCTCCAGGGCCGTGTCGGCGCCCACCCAGGCGCCGGGTCGCCGGGCCTTCACCTCCAGCAGGCGCAGCTCCGGCCCGCGGCTCAGGAGCAGGTCCAGCTCGTAGCGGCCCAGCTTCTGCCGCCAGGCCACCAGGTCCCAGCCCCGGGCCCAGAGCAGCCAGAGCGTCAGCCGTTCGGCTCGCAGGCCCAGGCGGCGGGCCGCCTCACCGCGACGCACGGGGGAGGTCCAACGTGTAGAACACGGTATCCACGGCCATGCGAGGAAAGTCCAGGGGCAGTTCCTCCGGTTCCACGCGCCGGAATCCGTTGCGCTCGTAGAAACGGTGGGCGGCGCCCATGTGGGGGAGGGTGCCCAGCCAGAGGCCCGGGAGGGTGTGATTCCTGGCGTGGTCGAGCAGGGTGCCGAGGAGGGCCTGGGCCAACCCGCTGCCGCGATGGTCCCTGCGGAGGAACATCTTCCGCAGGGCGCCTCCGCTTCCGAAATCGATGAGGCCGAGCGCCCCCACCACGCGACCCTCTGCGAGGCCCACCCAGAATCCGCCCCGACCCGCTTGGTAGACCTCGGAGATCCGTGCCAGATCCGGCTGGTCCCGGGCGGTGATGGGCACGCCGAACTCGATCTGCTGGATGGGGAGGATCAGGTCGAGCACCTGGTCCTCGAGGCCCAGCTGGAAGGGCTGGATCAGGAAGGACATGGTGCTACTCGTCCCGCCGGGGCAGCAGGAGGCTGCGCTGGACGCGCTCGAGGTTGCCGTGGAGGCGCACGATCTTCCAGGCGAGGATCATGGCGTAGCCCAGCCAGACCCAGAGGATGCGGGGGTCCACGGGCGTGCGCTTGAGCACCTCCGTGCCCAGGTCCAGGCGCAGGCCCTGGAGGAACCAGGTGACGGCCCCGAAGGCGATGATGAGGTGCCCCCAGCGGATCCAGAAGGGACGCAGCCCCTCCTTCACCTTCCAGCGCAGGAGCAGCCAGCGGTCGAAGCGGTCGCTCTTCTCCTCGGCGAAATGCAGGGCCAGGAGCTGGTCCACCAGGGGCGCGTAGCGGTGGACCTTCAGCTCCTGGATCTCCTCCTCGCCGTTCAGCTTGCGGAGAAAGGCGCTGCGGATCTTCCCGATGCACTCATCCCAGGGCGCCTCCTCCCGATGGAGGGACAGGTGCAGGCGCACCAGCCCGACCCAGAGCAGGGCCTGGGCCAGCAGCACGGCCCACAGGGACCAGCCCTGCCAGCCCTGGGTGCGGACGAGATCGAGAAAGCGGGTGAGATCCATGCGGGGAGTGTACCGCTATCCCTCCAAGGTCCGGCAAGGGGTCAGAGGGAGGCTGTCTTGGCAGAGGATCTGAAGGCCGCGGTACCACCTCGCCGTATCGCCTATCGATCCGCTCTCTTTGGAAACAAGGTCCGCACGCTCAAGAATGCGAGGAGCGGAATCGCGAACGCGTAAACGTACTGCGTCCGCGACACGCCGATGCCGAACGGAAACCAGATGCCCGGTACGCCGATCGCATCGAGCAGTTCGCCGCCGAATAGCGCGGCCATGACGGAGGCCAACGTGACGAGCGCCAGGATCCGCATGGACCCGCTGCGGACGATGCGCGCGCCTATCACAACAAACAGCGCGATGGACGCGAGCCGGCTGCCCCTCGTCACACTTGCCGAATGGATCACGGCGCCGACAATCGCGGCGACCGCCAGCAGCGCGGCGGACACATCGAAGCTCCGCCACGGAGGAAGGCACCAGCGATTCCAGGCAAACGTCCAGGCGGCCACCGTGGGCACCCACATCACTGACGCCAGCCAGGCATAGGTAGCCAGGTCCATCAGATCGGTCCACGCGACGATCGCGTTGTTGAGGCGCCTGGCCGCCATGAGCGCGAGCGCGATGCAGGCGAAGATCAAGAAACGCCCGTGGCTGCTTCGAGGCCGGCACCAGAGTGCCAGGCCAATGAGTGCAAGCATCGTTAACGGCTCGATCACGTCGACGATGTAACCGGCGATCGTTCGCTGCCATTGCACGCGGTGGAGCGCATCGCTCGTCGGCCGCGGAGCCAGTATGGGAACGCTGTGCATGCCGCCGCCGTCTGCGCTGACACCGGAAACGGGAGGCATGTACGCGCGGACGGCGAGCACGCCACGGGTGCCCGCCACACCGGCAGGCAGGGCGAACTGCAGCGGCCGCGTGCCGACGACCCGCGGGGCCGCACCGAGCCTGCCCGACCCGCCTAACAGTAGACCGTTCCAATAGAGCTCGTAGCCATTCTCGACGAGGGTCGGTCCGAGGATGTCCCACGACGCGGGTCCGGCCGGCACCGTCACCGCGCGCCGGTACCAGGCGTAGCCGTGATAGCCGGGATGACCGTGCGCCATCCATCCGCCGACGTAATCGGGCAGACCGACGTCGCCATCGTGGCTCCCCGGCGCGGCGGTCATGTCGACCGCCTCCCAACCGCTATCGTCCGTGGTGGCCTCCGCCCAGCGGGGGTCATCGCCGGTATGGAATCGCCAGGAGCCGTCGAGCAGGGTCGCCGCGGCGCGCAGCTCCGGCGGATCAAGGCGGCCGCCGCTCGCCAGGTCGGCGATCACGATGGCAAATGCCAGCAGCGTCGCAATGGCGACGCCAAGCATCAATTTGCGTTGGGTTGCGTTGATCGAGGCCGCCGTCGAGGCATTCGAATAGGGCTGCATGCAATGACCTCATTGATATCTCGGCATTGATGTCTTGACATCGATAAACAGGTTAACATTCGAACTAATTCAACCAGCAGGGCTTAGATAGGGGCATAGAGGATCAAACAACACCGCATGTCGTCCGTGCGTTGTCATTTGTCCCCGCGGCCGATGGTCGCCATCCGATCGGATGGTAGGCGCTCAGGGCTATCTAGATGCGCGCTGACATTAAGTCTGTGCGATCCTGAATCCGCTTCCGGAAGCGCTGGCTCCACCGCAACCGCACCTTCGATACCGGCCCGGCGATCTGACGACGAGCCGCTTGGTAGGTTGCGGTTGCACCGGACCATGGTGCGCGAGCTTGCCCTTGGCTCGCAGCAGAGTCTGCCGAAGCGCGCGTCGTCGAATCGGGGTGTAGGCTAGTCCCAATGGAGGGCGCCATGGCGGCTGAAGGCATGAAGACGGCATCGGCCTGGGCCAAGGACCTGGGCGTGCCCGAGAAGAAGCTCAAGGAGGCCTTCAAGGCCGCCGGCATCGAGCCCGACGCCAGGAAGAGGGTTTGCGCCTACTACGCCAAGGCTTCCGCCGAGAAGGCGAAGAAGATGATCCCGTAGCGCGTCAGACCTTGTTCCAGGCCACCTCGCCGGCGGCGAGGAAGGCCTCCCCGTCCATGTCCCGGTCTTCCGCGCGCTGCAGCAGGTGCTGGAGGACTTCGGCGGTGGCCTCGGCGTCCTGCAAGGCCCGGTGGGCCCGGGTGTTCGTGATGCCGAGGAAGGCGCAGAGCTCCGCCAGGCTCCGCCGGGGCAGCTCGGGGATGAGCTTCTTGGCCAGCAGGCGTGTGCAGACGAGGCGGTGGCGCCGCCAGATGCCCTCGGGCAGCCAGGCCTTGAGGAAGCTGCCGTCGTAGGGGGCGTGGTGGGCCACCCAGACGCGGCCTTCCAGCCTTGGCGCCAGCTTCAGGGCCACCTGCTCCCAGGGGGGGGCGCCCGCCAGCATGGGCAGGCTGATGCCCGTGAGGCGCTGGATCTCCTCCGGCAGGAAGCCCTGGATGGCGGCCAGGCTGGAGAAGCGGTCCTCCACCACCGGGCCCGAGAGGCGCACCATGCCCACCTCGGTGATCTCCGAGGGCTGGATGAACCGCCCGTCCTTGCCCCAGCGGGCCTTGGGGCTTCCGCCCGTGGTCTCCAGGTCCAGCACCGCGAAGCGCAGCTCCCGCAGCGCGGGCGAGCTGGTCTCGAGGAGGGCGTCCTGGGTCATGCGCTGACCAGGGTCTTCAGGCCGTCCTTGAAGAGCACGTCCACCTTGCGGCCCATGCGCCGCTGGACGCGCCCCAGGCCGAAGGCGGGATGGTCCATCCAGGCGCCCTCCTCCCAGCGTTCGGCCACCGAGTAGGGCCGGGCCTGGGCGCCGCCCTGTTCGCGGGCCACGGCCTCCTGGAACTGGGCCACCAGCGAGCCGGGCCGGGGCCCACCGGCCTTGGCGGCCGTGGGGATCCGGGGGGCGCGGGGCAGGGGCTCCGGCTTGGCCGCGCGGAACTTGTGCACGGACCGGCAGTTCCCGCAGATGAGCTTGTCGGGCACGCCGTTGGTCACGGTCAGGACCTGGTGGCGCGTCTCGCCGCCACAGCGCCCGCAGGGCGCATCCACATCCTGGCCAGCGTAGTAGGTCTTCGTCATGCCTTCAGGTTAGCATCCGCATTTCCCAGGGTGAGGGGTGACGTGCCGGATTCAGGGCCTGTCCACCAGCCGGAGCCTCCCCTCCCCGTCCAGTCCGGCGAAGGTGTAGCCATCGGCCCTGAGCTTCGGGATGAGCACGGGCAGCACCTTCCCGGCCCGGTCATGGATGTCGTGGAAGAGGAGGATGCCCCGCTGCTCGTGGGCGATGGCCTTCAGGACGCGGTCGGCCACGGAGCTGGGCACGGGGTCGGCCCAGTCCAGGCTGTCGATGTTCCAGAGCACCGAGCGCAGGTGGTAGGCCGCCAGGGCTTGCAACTGGAGCGGCGTCCGCGCGCCGTAGGGGAAGCGGAAGAGCTGGCTGTGCGCTCCGGGGATGGCCCGCAGGAGCTGGTCGGTCTCGCGGATCTCCAGGTCCAGCGGCACCCCGGTCTCCTTGCTGAGCTGGGCGTGGGTGTAGCTGTGGTTGCCCACCACGAAGCCGCCCTTCACCAGATCCTCCGTGTAGGCCGCCAGGGGGCCCAGCTTGACCTGACCCGCGGCGTCCTGGGAGCCCAGGTTCCGGCCCACCTCGAAGAACAGCGCGGGCACATGCTCCTTCTCGAGGATCGCCTTGATTTCTTCGGTGTAGATGCGATGAGGGCCATCATCGAAGCTGAGGATGAGTACCTTCTCGGGCAGCTCAGTGCCATTGATCTCGCCGCTGCCCTGAAGCCCCGAGGCCGGGCTGGGAATGGTGGCGCCCTTGAGCAGCGGGTCCAGGGGGATGCGCCGCTGGAGTTCGGCCACATAGGTGTTCCAGCGATCCCGCTGCCCGCCCTGGGCCGGATGCCCCGGGCCTCCGAAGACCCGCTGGTACTCGGTCTCGACCAGGGCCTCTACGCGATCCGCTTCGGCGAGGTCCCGGGAAAGACGCCGGTTGAGCAGCACACCCTCGGGCGTGGTGTCGCGACGAAGCGGTTTCTGGAGCACCCGCAGGGAATCCCGGAAGGCGAGGCGGTCGAGCTCGAGCACTTCGGGATCGGCCTCCATCCAGTCCAGCAGCGCCGAAGCCACGGGGTCCCGCAGAGCTGGAGGCTGCGCCGCAAGCCGAGTCAGGGCCCCGTTCAGTTGGTGCACCAGATCCCGGCGCTCGTGGTGCAGGCGGTGGCCCACGGCCAGGGCCCGCTCGAGGTCGGGCCCCTTGAGACGGGCTTCGTCGGCGAAGATCACGATGAGCTGGCGGTGCACCTGCAGGTCGGCCCGCAGGGCCTCCAGCAGGGGCGCGGTCCCTGGGGGCTCCGGATGCGTGGCGGCCTCCGCCAGGGCGGCCGCGGCGAGCAGGGGCGGCGGGGCCGCGGGCCGGGCCTGCTGCCGCTGGATGACCCATACCCCTCCGACCGCCAGGGCCAGGAGGAGCAGGGGCAGGGTCTTCCGGATCATGTCAGGCCAGCAGCGCCTTCACCTGGGCGAGGCGCTGCTCCCTCTCTTCGGCCTGGCCCCGCAGCTTGGCCACGGCGACTTCGGGGGCCTTGGTGACGAAACTCTCGTCGGCGAGGCGCGCCCGCAGGGGCTCCAGCTCCTTCTCCAGCTTGGCCAGCTCCTTCTCCAGCTTGACCCTCTCGGCCGCGGGATCCTTGAGGCCCACCAGCTCCAGGGCCACGGCGCCGCCGGCCACCACGGCCACGGCCCGGGTGGATGAGGCGAGGTCGCCCTGGGTGAAGGTGACGGACTCCAGCCGGGCGATGGATTTCAAGGCCTCGGTGAAGGGCGCCAGCTCGACGATCGAACAGAACGCCGCCACACGCTTGGCGGGATCCACGCCCTGCTCGGCCTTGAGGCGCAGGAAGGCCGTGAGCACCTCCTGGAACCGGGGGATGAGCGTGCCATCGCCGCCCTTCGTCTGGAGAATCGCTTCGTCGAGAGGCCAGCTTCTCAGGGCCAGCAGAGCCGGCTCTGAGCCCGGCAATCGGGGGGCGATGACCGCTTCGTGGATCTCTTCGGTCAGGAAGGGCACGAAGGGGTGCAGGGCCCGCAGGAGGATGTCGAGGAAGTGGAGGATGGCCGCCTTCTGGGCCGTCGTGCCGCTCTGGAGCTGCACCTTGGCCAGCTCGATGTAGGTGGCGCAGAATTCGTCGTAGACCAGGTGGTAGAGCCGCTCCGCCGCGTCATGGAAGCGGAAGGCCTCGATGGCGTCGGTGATGGCGGCGATCTCTTCCCGCAGCCTTCCGATGAGCCAGAATTCGGCTTCGCCGAATGCTGGCTTCGTGGACAGCGAAATGGATTCGTCGAGATTCATCTGGACGAAGCGGGAGGCGTTCCAGAGCTTGTTGCAGAAGTTCCTGGAGGCCTCCAGCCGCGCGGGGCTCATGGCGATGTCCGTGCCCGGCGCCGCCATGATGGCGAGCGCGAAGCGGAGGGCGTCGGTGCCGTATTCCTCCATGACTTCCAACGGATCGATGACGTTGCCCTTGGTTTTCGACATCTTCTGGCCGCTGGCGTCGCGGACCAGGCTGTTGAAGTAGACCTTCCGGAAGGGCACGTCGCCCATCCAGGTGAGCCCTGCCATGGCCATGCGCGCCACCCAGAAGAACAGGATGTCGTAGCCCGTGATGAGCACGCTGGTGGGGTAGTAGCGCTTCAACTCCGCGGTCTGCTCCGGCCACCCAAAGACGCTGAAGGGCCAGAGCGCCGAAGAGAACCACGTATCCAGCGTATCCGGATCCTGGACCAGGTCCTCCGATCCGCACGCCCCACATGCGGAGGGCTGCTCCATCTCCACATGGAGCTCCCCGCACTTGGCGCAGGTCCAGGCCGGGATGCGGTGGCCCCAGACGAGCTGGCGGCTGATGCACCAGTCCTGGATGTTGGTGAGCCAGTGCTCCCAGACGGCGGCGTGGTGCGAGGGCGTGAACTGGATGCGGCCGTCGCGGACGGCCTCCAGGGCCTGGGCGGCGGCCTCCTTCACATCCATGAACCACTGCTCGCTCACCAGCGGTTCCAGCACGGCGCCGCTGCGATCGCTGAGGCTGATCTTGTGGACGTAGTCCTCCACCTTCACGAGGAAGCCCTGCTCCTCGAGGTCCGCCACCACGCGCTTGCGGGCCTCGAACCGGTCCAGCCCCGCGTAGATCCCGGCGGCGGCGGTCATCTTCGCGTCGAAGCCGATGATGGTGATGGAGTCCAGCTTCAGGCGCTGGCCGGCGGCGAAGTCGTTGGGGTCGTGGGCGGGGGTCACCTTCACGCAGCCGGTGCCGAAGGCGGGATCCACGAAGCTGTCGGCCACCACGGGGATCTGGCGGCCTGTGAGCGGGTGGTTCATGAGCTTGCCGATCATGCCCTGGTAGCGCTCGTCGTCTGGATGGACCGCCACGGCCGTGTCGCCCAGCATGGTCTCGGGGCGCGTGGTGGCGACCACCACCTCGCCGTTGCCGTCCGCCAGGGGGTAACGCAGGTACCAGAGCTTGCCCTTGCGCTCCTCGTACTTCACTTCCAGGTCGCTCAGCGCCGTCTGGAGGGCGGGATCCCACTGGATCATGCGGGGACCGCGGTAGATGCGGCCAGCCTTGTAGCTCTCCACGAAGACCTTGCGCACGGCCTTGTTGAGGGCCGGATCCAGCGTGAAGCGGTTGCGGGTCCAGTCCACGGAGCAGCCCAGGCGCTTGAGCTGGTGCTCGATGGCGCCCTGGTTCTTCTCCTTCCACTCCCAGATGCGCTGCTCGAAGGCATCGCGGCCCAGCTTGTGGCGGTCCGTGCCCTCGGCCTTGAGCTGCCGCTCCACCATCATCTGGGTGGCGATGCCCGCGTGATCGGTGCCGGGAACCCACAGCGCGTCGTAGCCCTGGGCCCGCTTGAAGCGGGTGAGCACGTCGTGGAGCGTGTTCACCAGGGCATGGCCCATGTGCAGGTTGCCCGTGATGTTGGGCGGCGGGATGACGATGGACCAGGGTTCCTTGCCGCTCTCCGGCGCCGCCTCGAAGGCGCGGGACTCCTCCCACACCTCGTACCAGCGTGTCTGCGCCGTCCTGAAATCGAATGCCTTGTCCATCTCTCGCATTGCCATCTTTGCCTTGCCTTTCCCGGATCCAAATCGGCCTTGCCGATGTGGATCGATATGAACGACTGCATTCGGAGCGGCCAGCCCAATGGATCAGTTTACCCATGGGGACACTGGCCTTCCAGGCGGGGGACCGAGGGGGAAGGCCCTTGAATGTAATGCGATATCATGGTCATCATTTGCATCGCGGCATGGATGAGGGGGCTACATGCGTCTTCTTCGGATGGGGATCCTGGGGCTGTCGGGACTGCTGGCGGCCGGGATCGGCCTGGCCCAGGAGCGGCCCCTGCCGGCGCCCCACGTGAAGGCCAAGCTCATCTGCCACGACTGCCACCAGAAGGAGAAACCCACCACCGCGGCGGTGCCGGACGAGGCCTGCATGGTCTGCCACGGGGACTACCCGGCCATGAAGGCCCTGACGAAGGACGCCAAGCCCAACCCCCATGCCCCTCCCCAGGCCTCGCCCCACGAACCCTATCCCTGCACGGACTGCCACCGTCAGCACAGGCCGCCCGTGGTGAAGTGCCTGGAGTGCCACGAAGGGAAGTTCACCTTCAACATCAAGTGAGCTCCCCGGGCCCGCGGTTGCCGGTACCCTAGGGACATGGGTCCGAGCCTTCGCTTCCTGTCTCTGCTCCTGTCCGGCCAGGTGGCGCTTTCTGCCGGAGGACTGGCCCTGGAGGGCCGGGTGCTCCCCTACCGCCAGGTCGAGGTCAGCGCCCCGGTCTCGAGCCGGATCGTGGGCATGCGCGTGAAGGAGGGAGAGGCCGTGAAGGCCGGCCAGCCCCTGGCCCAGCTCTACGGGAAGCTGGAGGAGCTCGAGATGCAGCGGGCCAAGGCGCTGCTGGAGCGGCGGGAATTCGAGGCCAAGGGCGCCAAGCGCCTCTACGACAGCAAGATCATCCCCGAGGCCCGCGCCCTGGAGTCACGCATCGACCTGGAGCTGGCGCGGCTCCAGTACGAGACCGCGGCCGAGCAGGTGCGGCTCCGCACCATCGTGGCCCCCATGGATGGCATCGTGGTCGAGCGGTACCGCGACGAGGGCGAGGCGGTCTCCGGAGCCCAGCCCATGTTCCGGCTCATGGACCTGAGCCGCGTGGTGGTCCAGTGCGCCGTGGGGCCGGCGGCCCTCGCGGCGTTCGCGCCGGGGCGGAAGGTGCGGGTGGTCCTCCCCGAGCCCGGCGGCGCGGCGAGCGCCGAGGGGGAGGTGATCCTGGTGGACCCCTGCGCGGATGCGGAGGGCAAGGTCCGCGTGAAGGTGGTGGTGCCGAACCCCGAAGGCCGGTTCCGCGCCGGCCTCAAGGCGCAGGTGATCATCCCCGAGGGATCCTGAGATCCCCGGGAGGCTGCCGTCTGGTTTCCGATTGGATCAGAGCTTCTTGTGGGTGCCGTCGCACATGGGCTTGGTGCCGCTGTGCTTGCAGCCGCAGAACCACTTCGTGCCGGTGATGTCGGCGGTGTAGGCCAGGGGCACGAACGGACCGCCCTTGTGGGAGCCGTCGCAGAACGGCTGCTTCTTGCTGTTGCCGCAGGCGCACCAGTGGTAGGTCTTGCCCGCTTCGACCTCCACCTGGTACGGGCCCTTCTGGGCGATGTGGGGCGTGGGATCCGTCATGGCGTGCCTCCTGTCGGGGTGCCTGTGGATGGAAGACCACTATAGTCCCGTCGTCCAGGAAACCCTCAATCGTCCCGGCGCTCCTCCGCCTCCTCCCACTCCAGTTCGGTCCACCACTCGTACTCGAGGCCCTCGCAGGTGACGCCGAAGGATGGGCAGGCGACGCAGCCGTCGCCACGGTGGACCTCGGCATCGTGCAGGGGCGGGTAGGCCGTGAGCAAGGCCAGGGCTCCCTCCCGCGCCGCGGCTTCGGCCTCCGTCATGGGACGGGAGGGCAGGTCCCGCACATGGAAGCGGCGCAGGCGCTCCTCGCCCTGGGGGTAGAGGACCGAGTTCTCGGCGTCGATGTGCCGCCACAGGGAGCGGCTGTAGTCCACGACCAGCGAATCCACCCGGGCGCGATCCTCGTCGGTGGCCAGGGCGGAACCCAGCAGGCCTTCGAGCCCGTCCAGCAGGCCGGCCATGCGCCGGTGCTCCCCGGTGAGCGCCGCGATGGGACCGCGGTGGGCGGGCAGCTCGGCCCGTTCCGCCAGGGCCCGGAAGAGGATCTCCTCCTCCTTGTGATGGTGGAAGTCGCCGGCGTAGCGCCGGAAGAAGGCCATGAAGCGCGCGCCGTCGGCCGGATCGCCCCGGCCCTCGAGGCGGGCCTTCACGAAGGTCCGCAGGGAGCCCAGCATCTGGTCGATGAGGTCGTGTTCCGCGCGGAGGTCGTCGATGAGCTTCATGATGCCTACAGCTTAACGGCGGCGCCCTCCACCCGCATGCCCAGGGCGTTCAACAGCCAGTGGTCGTGGTTGCCGCCGGGGTTGGGCGTGGTGAGGAGCTTCTCGCCCGTGAAGATGCTGTTGGCGCCCGCGAAGAAGCAGAGGGCCTGCAGCTCGTCGCTCATCTGCGTGCGGCCGGCGCTGAGGCGGATGCGGCTCTTCGGGAAGAGGATGCGGGCCGTGGCGATCATGCGCACCAGCTCCAGCGGGGGCAGAGGGTCCACGTTCGCCAGGGGCGTGCCGTCCACGGCCACGAACTGGTTGATGGGGATGCTCTCGGGCGCCGGCTCCAGCTCCGTCAGCTCCTGGAGGAAGTGGATGCGCTGGTCGATGGTCTCGCCCATGCCCACGATGCCGCCGGAGCAGACTTCCAGGCCCGCGGCGCGCACGGCGGCGATGGTCTCCAGGCGCTCATCGAACTTGCGGGTGTGGATGATGGT
Source organism: Geothrix terrae (assembly GCF_022808775.1). GTDB lineage: Bacteria > Acidobacteriota > Holophagae > Holophagales > Holophagaceae > Geothrix > Geothrix terrae. The sequence goes on along the minus strand of NZ_JAKZLA010000004.1, from coordinate 205,415 downwards.
CTCGTAGAAGTCTCTAGAGCTGTCGATGTTGTGGTTGTAGACCTGGCAGCCGGCGGCCTTGAGGCGCTTCGCCTGGTCGGTGTTGAGCATGCCGAGGGTGACGCAGACCTCCATGCCCATGCCGGAGACGCCCTGCACCATGTCCAGCACGGCGTCGAAATTGGCGTCATCCTTCACCTCGCGCCAGGCGGCGCCCATGCAGTAGCGCGTCGAGCCGTTCGCCTTCGCCTCGGCGGCGCCGGCCAGCACCTTCTGCACATCCTTGAGGGGCTCCACCTTCAGGTCCGTCTGGTAGCGGGCGCTCTGGGGGCAGTAGGCGCAGTCCTCCGGGCAGGCCCCGGTCTTGATGGAATCCAGGGTGCAGAACTGGATCTCTTCCGCGTTCCAGTGGGCCCGGTGAGCCGTGGCCGCCCGGTAGAGCAGCTCGGGCACCGGCAGGTCGTGGATGGCGCGGATCTCGGATGGGGACAGGGGCATGGGCCACTCGCAAAGGGCCCATTCTATCCATAAGGTTCGTGGATGCGATTTATCGACCCATGCATCACTTATTGATCTGCACTGGTCTGTGTCGATGCCTCAAATGACACCAGATTGGCCCGCTGATCCCCCTCGTAGACGGGTCATCTGTAGACGGCTGGCCTCCGTGCTAGATTGAGGGGCCCCAGATGGCTCAGAACCCCTTGTGAGGAGTGCCTTTGGCCGCCCGTTCCGACCTGTCCGCGCCCGCCACGACCCTGACCCGCGAGCAGCGTGTCCGGCTCTTCCGCACGATCTATGCGGCGCGCCGCATCGACGACAAGGAAATCACCGGCAAGCGCCAGAACAAGGTCTTCTTCCAGATCAACGGCGTGGGCCACGAGGCCATCCAGGCCGCCGCCGCCATGGTGTTCAGGCCCGGCCACGACTGGTTCTTCTTCTACTACCGGGACCGCGCGCTGGCCTACGGCCTGGGCTACTCCGCCAAGGAGATGTTCCTGGGCTCGGTGGGCTCCGTGGAGGACCCCGCCAGCGGGGGCCGGCAGATGCCCAGCCACTGGGGGAACCAGCGGCTCAACATCTTCACCACCTCCAGCCCCACGGGCAGCCAGTTCCTGCAGGCCGTGGGTGCCGCGGAGGCGGTGCTGCGCGCCGAGCAGGGAGGGCTCCAGGATGTGCTGGGCACGTCCCCGGATCAGCTGGTCCTGGTCACCACCGGGGATGGCACCTGCAGCGAGGGCGAGTTCTGGGAGGGCATCAGCAACGCCGTGAACCTGAAGGCGCCCGTGGTCTTCCTGGTGGAGGACAACGGCTACGCCATCAGCGTGCCCAGCGAGGTGCAGTACCCCGGCGGCAACGTGGCGGCCCTCCTCAAGGGCTACGAGCCCCATGGCCTGCTGATCCTGGACGACGTGGACGGCTGCGACCCCCTCGCCAGCTACCAGGCCATGAAGGCCGCGGCGGACCATGTGCGCGCCCGCAAGGGCCCCGCCTTGGTGCGCGCCCGGGTCATCCGGCCCTACAGCCACTCCCTGTCCGACGACGAGCAGCTCTACAAGTCGAAGAGCCAGCGGGAGGCGGAGGCGCTGCGGGACCCCGTGGCCATCTACGCCCATCAGCTGGTGGCCTGGGGGGACCTCAGCCCCGAGCAGCTCCAGATGCTGAAGGAGGAGGTCCAGGCGGAGATCGACGCGGCCTGGGAGGAGGCGGACGCCGCCCCGAAACCCGAGCCTGGAAGCTTCTACCGGCACCTCTACAGCGAGGAGGTGGACCCCACCTCGGCGGCCTTCGACACGGAGCAGGCGGCGGGCGACCAGGCGACGGGCGCCAAGACCATGATCGACCTCCTCAACGCCACCCTGAAGCACGAGATGGCCCGCGATCCGCGCATCCTCGTCTTCGGCGAGGACGTGGCGGACGCCAGCCGGGCGGAGATCCTCGGCGAGGTGAAGGGCAAGGGCGGTGTGTTCAAGGCCACCCACGGCTTGCAGAAGCAGTTCGGCGGCCACCGCGTCTACAATTCACCGCTGGCGGAAGCCACCATCATCGGCCGCGCCATCGGCTTGGCCGTCCGCGGCTTCAAGCCGGTGGTGGAGATCCAGTTCTTCGACTACATCTGGCCCGCCATGCAGCAGCTCCGGGACGAGCTGGCCACCATCCGCTGGCGCTCCAACGGGGCCTTCAAGGCGCCCCTGGTGGTGCGCGTGCCCATCGCCGGATACCTCATGGGCGGCGCCACGTACCACAGCCAGTGCGGTGAGAGTACCTTCACGCACATCCCCGGCCTGCGCGTGGTGTGCCCCAGCCGGGCCCTGGATGCCGCGGGCCTCCTGCGCACGGCCATCCGCTGCGACGATCCCGTGCTCTTCCTCGAGCCCAAGCACCTCTACCGGCAGACCCACAACAAGGGCAACGATCCCGGCCCCGACTTCATGATCCCCTTCGGCAAGGCCCGGACTGTGCGCGAAGGCACGAGCCTGTCCGTCATCACCTTCGGCAACACCGTGCACCGCGCCGTCCAGGCGGCCCGGGAGGCGGAGAAGGAGGGCCTCTCCGTCGAGATCATCGACCTCCGCACCCTCAACCCCTATGACTGGGAAGCCATCGAGCGGACGGTGAAGAAGACCCACCGGGTCCTCGTGGCCCACGAAGACACCCTCAGTTGGGGATATGGGGCCGAGATCGCCGCCCGTATCGCCGACGAGCTCTTCTTCCACCTGGACGCTCCGGTTCGCCGCCTGGCCGCCAAGGACACCTGGGTGGCCTACCACCCGTCCCTGGAGGACGAGATCCTGCCCCAGCCCAAGGATTTCCTCGAAGCCTTCCGAAAGCTCGCCTCCGTCTAAACCGGGGAGGGGATTCTCCGCGATAGACCGATAGGATGGGCCATGACCGGAGGGTCCATGCGCCTGACTCCAATCCTGCTCTTTCTGCTGGGCGTTCCGGTCTTCGCCCAGCTGGGCCGCGCCGATGGCGGGACCGGCGCAGCACTGACGGGCTGGACCCTGGGGCTCCAGCGGGTGCAGCCCTCGCTGTCCGCGAGCCTGGACGGGGTCCGCGACGGGAAGATGTCCCTGGTGGATACGGATTCGGATCTCGGGCTGGGGAGGGACGGCACCCCCTTCGGCGCGCTCCTGGAACACCAGGGCGAGGCCCAGGGTTTCCAGCTCACCTACGATTCTGCCCGCTACCGGGGGGAGCGGACCTTGCCGCGGTCCATCTTCCTCGACGGGACCGCCTACTCGGCGGGAACCCTGCTCCAGACGCAGGCGAAGGTCGAGGTCCTGGAGGGTCTCTGGACTTACAAGTTCGTGCGGCGACCGGATGCCTGGCTGGGGTTCGACCTCGGCGCCCAGGTCTTCCGGGCGGACCTCAGGGCCCTCACCCTCACCTCGCCCCCCCGAAGCCAGTCGAAACGCTCCGGCTGGATCGTCCCCCAGGTGGGTCTCACGGGCTGGTCGTCGGGCGCCGACGGCCTTCTGGAATCCCGGGTCTACGCCCGGTACGTCACCTACCGGGGGGCCACCTCCTTCCGGTACGGCGTGGACGCCCGGGCCTACCTCTATCCGAAGTTCGGGCTGCGGGTGTTCTTCGAGGACGGCCACGCGCATGTTCCCCGCGGGTCCGTGGAGGGGGACCTGGACCTGCGGGCCGACCGGCGGATCACGGGCCTGGGCCTGGTGATCCGCTTCTGAGCATCGAGGGGCACCCCCCGGGTGGCGCCCGAAAACGACCGGCCGCAGAAAAAAGCGGTGGACGGCGGCAATCCTGTCATGCTGTTTTGCGTGACCCGCCAGGGGCGGAATTCACATCAACGCAATGACGGCCTTGTCTGGGGAAAGTCATCGCTACATCATCACCAGACGTTCTGCAGGAAACAGTTATGGCTCAAGGCACCGTCAAGTGGTTCAACGCCGAGAAGGGCTTCGGCTTCATCACCCCCGATGAGGGCGGCGCTGATCTCTTCGTCCACCACACCGCCATCCAGGGTGGCGGCTTCCGCACGCTGGACGAAAATCAGCGCGTGAGCTTCGAAGTCGCCCAGGGCCAGAAGGGCCCCCAGGCGACCAACGTCCAGAAGCTCTAGTCCTTTTACCGTTCAACAGGAAAGGCGGCCCATCGGGCCGCCTTTCTTCATTCAGATTCCCGTGCGGCGCTGCGGGTCAGTGGTGCCCGTGCTCGTCGACCGTGGGCTTGCCGATGAACTCGGCCTTGCGGCCCAGGAAGACCACCCAGAAGGCGAACAGGGCCAGGACGCCGAGGCCCAGGTAGAACAGGGGCTGGCGGAGGGCCGCCAGGCCGGTCCAGCTGAAGCTCGCCAGGCCGACCAGCGTGCCCAGGAGGCCTAGGCCGATGAGCAGGATGCCCCACCGGGCGGAGGCGACGGGGGTTTGGCCCACTTCTTCGGGAACGGTCCCAAGGGGGTTCTTCACCTCGCCGGCCACATGGGTGCCCTGGAAGAGGAGGATGGCGAACAGGATGAAATAGAAGACCAGGAAGAGCATGAGCGTACCTCGTCTTTCTTCCTATCACGATTTCCCGGCCCCCGGGCGGAATTCGGTGCATGGGTCACAACCTGCGGGGGCGCTCTGATGGCGTTCAGCCTTCGTCCAGGATGGTCCGGCCGGCCCGGATGGCCGCCTCCTTCTGGCTCAGCCACTGGTGTTCGCGCTGGTTGAGCCGCAGGTAGACGGTCAGGCCCATCCCGGCCAGAAGCAGGGAGAGGACCGCCAGACCCAGCAGGATGGGGGCGGCCTCCTTCGGTGCTCCGGGCCAGAGGGTGGGAAGTCCGGTGGTTCCGGCCAGGCAGGCCAGGCCGAGGAGGGTGGCCTGGATGGCGCGCATGCGCCAGGGGCGGATCCGCTTCTCGACGGCGACCCGGGAGAGATCCCGCACGAAATCGATCTGCTCGTCGGGGTTGGGGGCTCCGTGGGCCGCCTCCAGCTCGAGTTTGGCCAGCGAGAGGGCGAGTTCTCCCGAGGCGTCGTCCAGCCGCGCGGTCCGGCTCCGGATGGTCATGGTGGGGCTCCTTTCGGTCAGAAGCGGAGGGTCGGCCTCAGTGCAGGGAGAGGCCGCCTCCTTGGGGATTGCGGAGGGTCAGGACGAAGGGAAGGGCCAGGAGGAAGACCACGACGAGGAAGCCGAAGACGTCCACGAAGCTCATGAGGAAGGACTGGCGCGTCACCTCGGCGCCGATGAGGCCCTGGCTGAGGCCCCGCACAGACACGGGATCCAGGCCCGCCCGGGGGAAGAGCCCCTGGTTGAGGCTCACGTAGCTGGTCTGGAGCGCCCCGTTGAACGGGGTGATGTGCTCGGCGAGCCGCGCATGGTGGAACTGGGCGCGCTGGGCCAGGAGGGTGCTGGCCAGGGCGATCCCGACGCTGCCGCCCTCGTTCCGCATGAGGTTGAACATGCCCGAGGCCGTGCCCACGAGCGCCGGCGGGATGCGCTGGACTGCGGCCGTGGCGATGGGGACGAACACGAAGCCAAGCCCCAGGCCGTGGAAGATCCAGGCGGTCACCAGGTAGGCCATGCCCGTCTGGAGGTTCACGTGCGTGAGGAGCCAGGCCGAGTAGGCCATGGAGGCGGCCCCGGCGGCCACGATGAGGCGCACGTCCACCTTCCCCATGGCCAGGCCCACCGCGATCATGGCCACCACGGAGGCGACGCCGCCGGGACTCAGGATGAGCCCCGCCCAGGTGGGGGTGAACCCCAGCAGGTTCTGGACGAACAGCGGCACCAGGATGAACGCCGCGTAGAGGCCGACGCTGATGATGAAGATGATGGCCATGCCGCCCGCGAACTCCGGCAGCCGGAACATGCGCAGGTCCACCAAGGGGTTCTCGGCGGTGAGGGAGCGCCAGATGAAGAGGGCGATCCCCAGGGCGGCGAGGCCCGCGCAGGCCTTCATGGCGTTGGAGGCGAACCAGTCCAGGCGCTCGCCGCGGCTGAGGAAGAGCTCCAGGCAGCCCAGGCCCACGGCCACGAAGATCAGGCTCCAGTAGTCCACCGCGCCTTCGGGCCGCCGGAGGTACTCCGGGTCCTCCACGAACGTGAAGGCCAGGTAGTAGGCCACCACGCCCACGGGGATGTTGATCCAGAAGATCCAGGGCCAGGTCCAGTTGTCCGTGATCCAGCCGCCCACCAGCGGGCCGAGGATGGGCCCGAAGATGACGCCGATGCCGAAGATGGCCGAGGCCATGCCGTGCTCTTCCTGCGGGAAGGCCTCCAGCGTGATGGCCTGGGACATGGGCACCATGGCGCCCCCGGCCAGCCCCTGGATCACCCGCATGAGGATCAGCCACGCCAGGCTGGGTGCCGCGCCGGCGCCGAAGCTCGCCAGCGTGAAGATCGCCAGGCAGAGCAGGTAGAGGCGCTTGCGGCCGAACGCTGCGCCCAGCCAGCCGGTGATGGGCAGGATGATGGCGTTGGCCACGAGGTAGCTGGTGATGACCCAGGTGATCTCGTCCGTGCCCGCGGCGAAGGTGCCCTTCATGTGCGGCAGGGCCACGTTGGCCACGGAGGTGTCCAGCACCTCCATGAAGGTGCCCAGCATGGTCGTCAGGGCGACGATCCACTTGTGGGCGGTTCCCCGCGGCGCGTCCATGGCGGCCTCAGCGGCTCCGGGTGTCGATCTCGGCCGCCACGCTCAGCCCCAGGCGCAGCCTGCGTTCGGGATCGGCACCGGGATCGAGGCTGATCTTCACGGGGAGCCGCTGGACGACCTTCACCCAGTTGCCCGTGGCGTTCTCCGCCGGCAGCAGGCTGAAGGCGGCGCCGGTGCCCGCGGAGAGACTCTCCACGGTGCCGGTGAACGTCCGGCCGTCGAGATCCGTCGTCATCCGCACGCGCTGGCCGGGGCGCACGCGCCGGAGCTGGGTCTCCTTGAAGTTCGCCTCCACCCAGAGGTCCTCCTGGCCCAGGGGCACCACCGCCAGCAGGGGCTGGCCCGCCGCCACCACCATGCCCGGCTCCGCCAGCTTCCGGCTCACGGTGCCGTCGCAGGGGGCGGCGATCGCGCAGTAGGAGCGCTGGAGCCGGGCCTGGTCCAGGGCCGCCTGGGCCACCTGGACCTTGCTCCGGCTCACGCCCAGCAGCCCCTGGGCAGCGGCCACTTGCTTCTGGGCCGCCGCCACCTGGGCCGTGGCCACCTCTTCGGTGGTGGCGGCCTGGTCGTGCCTCTGGCGGGGGATGGACTGCCGCGCGAGAAGGGCGTCCATGCGCCGCTTCTCGAGGCCCGCCAGGGTCCGCTGGCTCTCGGCGGCCTGGACCTGGGCCCGGGCCTGGGCGATCTGGGCCCCGTTGAGGGCCAGGGCGCTCCGGGCCTCCGCCAGGGAAGCCTCGGCCCGCGCAATGGCGGCGTCGTAGTCGCGGGGATCCAGAATGGCCAGGGTCTGTCCCATCCGGACCGCCTGGTTTTCCTGGACCGCCACCTGGAGCAGCGGCCCGGGGATGTGGCTCGACACCGCCACCACATGACCCTTCACATAGGCATTGTCCGTGGCCACGAACACCTGGCCGTGGCGCCAGCGCACCAGGGCCCAGACGGTGCCCGCGACGGCCAGGGCGAGGATGATCGCCAGGGAGGCCCACTTCTTCGTCTTCGCATCCATCTCATCACTCCCGGGGCGCAGGCGCCTCGAAGAAGGCCGGCAGGTCCTCGCCCAGCGCCGCGAGCAGGACGGCCTGCTGGGCATAGGCCCGGTAGCGCCGGTCCTCCAGGGCGCTGCGGCTCTCCGCCAGCACCGATTCCGCGTCCAGCACATCCGTGTTGCGCACCAGGCCTTCCTGGTACTGATCGCCCACCATGCGGAGGTTCTCTTCCGCGGAGGCCACGTTCAGCCGGGCGGTGTCCACCTCGCGCAGGGACTGGCGGAAGGCCCGCAGAGCTGCCGCGGCGGCGGTCTCCGCCTGGCGCTCCGCTTCCTGCTGGTCCCGGCGGGCCCGACCCGTCTCCGCCTCCGCCTGGCGCACCCGCGAGGCGCGGACGCCCCCGTCGAAGAGCTTCCAGGAGAGGCCGATGGACAGGCTGGTCTCGTGCTCGTGGGTCAGGAAGGGGTTCTGCGCGTAGGTGTGGCTGGCTTCGGCGGCCAGCGTGGGCAGGAAGTCCCTCCGCCGGAAGGTGGCCTGGCCCGACAGGGCCTGGGTCTTGGCGCGGGCCGCGCGTACGGCCGGGTTCGCCTCCCGCGCCCGGGTCCGGCAGCCCGCCTCGTCCCAGGGCAGGGCGGGCGGGCCGGCGAGGGTCTCCGGCAGCTCCTGGGCGGTGCCGGGGGGCAGGCCCATGGCCACGTTCAGGCCCTCCAGGACCGAGGCGTAGGCCTGGTCCAGGGCGTGCTCCGCGTCCCCCACCGCCCGCAGCGCCACCTCCGTGCGCAGGAGGTCATTGCGCGCCACGACCCCCTGCTCGAAGAGGGCCCGGGCGTGGCCCAGGTGGGTCTCCAGGGCCTCCCGGCGCTGGACCAGGACGTGCTTCTGGGCCTTCAGGTTCAGGAGCGTGAAGTAGCGGGCGGCCACCTCGCTCTGGGCCTTCAGAAGACCGGCTTGCCCTGAGCTTTCCACGGCCGACTCGCGGGCGCGGGAGGCCGAGAAGGCCTCGCTCCGCCGGCCGAAATCCCACAGCAGGTACTGGACCGAGGCCTTGTAGCGCCAGGCCTGGCTGTCCGAGGTGGGGAAGACCTGGGGCGGCACCGTGAAGGGGCCGATCCGCATGGGCTGGCTCAGCAGCTCCGGACGGTGGTCCGTGGTCCAGTAGCCGCCCTGGATCTGGACCTCGGGCCAGTAGAGGCCCTGCACCTGGGCGGTCTCCTCCCGGGCTCCGGCCAGGTCCGAACGGGCCGCCTCCGCCGATTGGGACTGCTCGCCGACCAGGCGCAGGGCCCGGGCGAGACTGAGCGGTTCGCCGCCTCGCAGGATGCCGGCCAGGGCCGCGCAGGCCAGGAGAACGGCCGCCGGTCTCATGGCCGGGCTCCCGCGCCGCGCAGCAGGCAGGCCATGGCGCGCGCCACGCAGGCACCGGGGTCCTCCTCCTTTCCCGTCCGGTGGCTCCGGTGCAGGGAGGCCTCCAGTACGCCGAAGCAGAGCTGGATGAGGAAGTCGGGATCCAGGTCCTGGAGGTCCCCGGCCTCCACGGCCCGGTGGAGGATGTCCTTCAGCCGCGTCCGCTCGGCCTCGTAGATCTCCCGGAGGCGGGGCAGGAACCGGGACTCGAAGCCCCAGTCGTAGTGCACCCGCTCGAGGATGAACATCGGAAGCCAGATGAGCCGGCCCCGGAAGTGGTCCGCGTAGGCCTGGAACATGCACCGTAGCTGCTCCAGGGGTGGCCGCGGGGTCCGGAGGACCTCCTCGGCCCGGGCGGAGAAGGCCTCGGCCCGGTGGATCATCACCTGCTCGTAGAGGTCCTGCTTGGACGCGAAGTGCTCGTAGAGCCCCTGCATGCCGATCTGGGCCTCTGCAGCGATCTCCTGCATCGTGGCCTCGTCGAAGGGCTTCCGGCCGAACACCCGGCCCGCGGCCTCGAGGAGGAGATCCCGTCTCTGCTGCCGTTCAAGGCCCTTCCGATCCAGCACCGGAGCCTCCGAATCCGCATTCCAGATTCCGAATCTAGAATTTTAATTACGACCGTCAAGTCATCAATTAAGACACCCAGAGGGCGATTTTCCCCTTGACTGGTTCAAACGATTGATTAATTCTTGGAGCCTGTTGTTCAACCGTTTGATTGGTTGATTGGAAACGAGGGGTCATGAACGCACAGCCGACCGACGCATCTCTTGATACGCGGCAGCGCCTGATCGAGGCCGCGATCCTGACCTTCGCTGAAAAGGGCTTCGACGGGGCCGGCATCCGCGAGATCGCGCTGCGGGCCAAGGCCAACTCGGCCCTCGTGACCTACCACTTCAGCGGCAAGGAGGGGCTGTACCTGGAGGCCCTCCGGTACATCTTCGCCCGGAAGGCCTGCCGCGTGGCCGAGCTGGCCATGGCCCCCGCCCTCGAAGGGCCGGGAGCGCGCGAGGCCGCGCTCCAACAGCTCAAGGACCACATCCGGGCCTTCATGCAGGACCTGATGGCCTGCGACCCCCAGGATCCCCTGGATCCCCTGGGCGAGGCCGCCATGGCGCTCATGGCCCGCGAGATGCAGGCGCCGCGGGCGGCCTCCTCGGCCCTGCTCATGGAGCAGATCCGGCCCCACGTGGACCACCTGATGCAGTGCCTCCGGGTGCTGCGCCCGGACCTCTCCTGGGGCGACCTCCTGAACATGGGCATGAGCATCCAGGGCCAGCTCCTCTATTTCCGCAACTCCCTGGGCATCGCCCGGCTCATCCGCGGGAACCCGAACTACCCGGAGGATCTCGAGGAGGTCATCCGGCACTTCACCGACTTCAGCCTGCGTGGGCTCGGCATCCCCGAAGCCTTCCCCCAGCCGAGGAACTGACCATGCTTTTGTTCGCCCCTCCCGCCCTCCAGGCGCCGGCTCCGGCGCCGGCTCCGGCTCAGACCACGGCACTCGCCCCCCAGGCCCCGCTGAGCCTGGACCTGGCCGGCGCCTTGGCCCGGGCCCGGAATGAGAACCCCATGCTCCGCGCGGCCAAGGCCCGCGTGGATGAGCGCCGCGGCCTCATCACCAGCACCCGCGCCGATGCCCTGCCGCAGCTCACCCTCATCGGGGACTTCACCCGGGCGCGGGACGTCTCCATCCTCAACAGCGGCTTCGCGGACAGCGCCGCCCAGTTCGGACTGTCCCCCAGCTCCCTGGTGGGCGCCCGCAGCATCTACACCAGCCAGGCCAACCTCACCCAGCCCCTCTTCTACTGGGGCAAGCTGGGCACGGCCATCGACATCGCCAAGATGGGCGAGAAGGAGGCCGGCTACGGCTTCACCACCGCCGAGCTGGACACCCTCCACGGCGTGGCCAAGGCCTACCTGGCGGTGCTGGAGGCCCAGGCGGAGCAGGAGGTCGTGGAAACCCGCCGCAAGACCGCCGAGCAGTTCGTCTCGGACGTGAAGGCCAAACTGGAGGCCCAGACCGCCACCGAGCTGGACCGCCTGCGGGCTGAGAGCGAGCTGCTGGCCGTGATCCCCGAGGCGCTCCAGGCCGACGCCAACGTGAAGCGGGCCCTGGAGGTGCTGAACGGGCAGCTGGGCCTGGACCCCAAGACGCCGCTGACGCTGGTGGACCTGGGCCAACCGGAGCTCTCGGCCCGGCCCGCGGGCGCCGAGCGCAGCGAGCTGGCCCAGCTGAAGCAGCAGGAGGCCATGTACCGGGCCAACGAGAAGATCATCACCTCGGACCTGCGCCCCAAGTTCGACCTCAGCGCCAGCTACGGCTACCAGGCGGGCAAGAGCGACAACCTCTTCAAGGAGCCGTACGACACCTGGAAGGTGAGCGTCACCATGAAGTTCCCCATCTTCGACGGGCTGCGCAGCTCCGGCAAGCGCGCCCAGAACACCGCCCAGCTCGAGCAGGTGAAGCAGGCGCGCATCGACCGCGAGCGATCCATCGCCATCGAGCAGAGCACGGCGGACCGCGAGCTGGAGAAGGCCACGGCCCTGGATGAGGCCGCCCGCAAGGCCCACGACGCCACCGTGGAAGCACTGCGCATGAGCCGCGAGTCCTTCGACCAGGGCCTCATCACGTCGCTCGATCTCCTCCAGGCGGAGCGATCCGAGCGCCAGGCCGAGAGCCAGCGCCGCCGCGCGGAACTGGGCCTCTGGTCCGCCCGCTTCGACCAGCGCCGCGCCCTGGGCCTCCCTCCTTTGTAACGAACCCGACGATTCCTGGAGTCGACCATGAACCGCAAAACCCTCATCATCACCACCGGACTCGCGGCCGCCATCATCGCCGGGGCCGCCACCTTCCACCGCGGCAAGCGCAACGCCGAGCTGGACCACCAGGCCGCCGTGAAGGCCGAAGGTTCCGTGGCCGTCACCCTGGTGCCGGTCCAGGAGCGGAGCTTCCGGCCCGCCGTGGCCTTCACGGGCACGCTGCTGGCCGTGAACCGCGCCGAGCTGAAGGCTGAAGTGACCGGCCGCGTAACCCGCGTGCTGGTGCAGGAGGGCGACAGCGTCGCCGCCGGCGCCCTCCTGGGCGCCCAGGACGAGGACGACTACCAGCTGGGTGTCCAGGCCGCCGAGGCCCAGGCCGCGCAGGCCAAGGCCCAGGCTCTCCAGGCCCAGCGCGACAACGACCGCTCTGTGGCCCTGCTGGAGAAGCGCAGCATCACCCGCCAGGCGGCGCAGCAGGCGGAGACCGCCTTCCACGCCACCCAGGCCGCCGCCCAGGCCGCCGACAGCAACCTGGGCCTGGCCCGCCTGCGCCTCAAGAAGGCCCGCCTCGTGGCGCCCTTCGCCGGCCAGGTGGCGCGCCGCGCGGTGCAGCCCGGTGAGATGCTGAACCCCGGCCAGACGGCCTTCGAGATCGTGGACAACCGCAAGCTGGAGATCCGCGCGGACCTGCCCGCCGAGGCCATGGCCCAGGTGAAGGTGGGCCAGCGGGCCACCTTCCGCAGCATCGGCGTGGACCGCCTCGTGGAGGGCCGCGTGGCCCAGGTGAGCCCCAGCCTTTCCCAGGATGGCCGCACCCTGCGCGTCCGCGTGGAGGTCCCCAATCCGGACGGGACGCTGAAGAGCGGTCTCTTCGTGGAGGGTGTCATCCTCGGCGAGGGCGAGACCAAGGCGCCGGCGCTGCCGGCCACCCTGGTGAAGGCGCAGGACCGCGATGCCGAGGTCTACGTGGCCGAGCAGGACGTGGCCCGCCGCCACAAGGTGGTGCTGGGGCCCGAGCAGGATGGCTACCGGCCCGTGAACGGCCTGGGCCTCGGTGCCCAGGTGGTGGACAACGGCAAGGACCTGGTGGGCGAAGGCAGCCGCCTGCGGGTGATCAGCGGCGCCGTCCCAACCAGCGCGAATGGCGGCTCCGCCGCAGGAGGGAAGTGACCCATGTTCCTGTCCGATTTCTCCATCCGCCGGCCGGTCTTCACGGTCTGCATCATGCTGGCGCTGGTGGTGCTCGGCCTCTTCTCCGTGAAGACCCTGGGCATCGACCAGTACCCCAACACCGACATCCCCACGGTCACCGTCTCCGTCGTCTATCCCGGCGCCAGCCCCGAGTCCGTCAAGCAGGACGTGGTCCGGAAGATCGAGGAGGCCGTCAACCCCATCGAGAAGATCAAGGAGATCAGCTCCACCAGCCAGGAGGGCCTGGGCACGCTCGTGATCCAGTTCCACCTGGGCCGCAACGTGGACAACGCCCTCAACGACGTGCGCACCAAGATCGGCCAGATCCGGCGCGACCTCCCCAGCAACATTGAGGAGCCCGTGATCTCCAAGTTCGACCCGGCACAGCTGCCCGTGCTCTCCCTGGTGGTGAAGCCGGACGCGAAGCATCCGGACATGAACGACCGGGAGCTGACCCGCATCGCCGAGGACTTCCTCAAGCGGCGCATCGAGAACATCCCCGGCGTGGGCAAGGTGGATCCTGTGGGCGGCAGCACCCGCGAGATCCTCATCCAGGTGGATCCCCAGAAGCTGGAGTCCCAGGGGCTTTCCCTCCAGGCTGTGAAGAACGCCCTGGGCGGAGACACCATGGCCATCCCCAGCGGCAACCTGCTCCAGGGCAGCCGCGAGATGTCCGTGAAGGTGGACGCCAAGGCCAAGTCCGTGGCTGACTTCGACCATGTCGTCGTGGGCAACAAGGAAGGCCGCCCCATCGAGCTGCGGGAAGTGGCCACGGTGGTGGACGGCATCAAGGAGAAGCGCAGCCTGGCCCGCCTGGGTGGCAAGGACGTGGTGGCCCTGGAGATCCAGCGGCAGACCGGCGGCAACACCGTGGCCATGGTCACCGCCGTGGAGAAGGCCCTGGAAGAGCTGAAGCCCGAGCTGGCCCAGCAGGGTGTCGAGGTGGCCACCGCCAAGGACAACGCCCGCTTCATCATCGACAACGTGGACGACGTGAACACCTCCATCTACGTGGGCGGCCTGCTCACGGTGATCATCGTGTTCTTCTTCCTCAAGAGCTGGCGGTCCACGCTCATCACCAGCCTCACCCTGCCCGTGTCCGTGATCTCCACGTTCATCATCATGCGGGCGCTGGACTTCACGCTGAACACCATGACGCTCATGGGCCTCAGCCTGGCCATCGGCATCCTCATCGACGATGCCATCGTGGTCCGCGAGAACATCACGCGGCACGCGGAGATGGGCAAGGATCACGTCACCGCCGCCCGGGAGGGCACGGCGGAGATCGGCCCCGCCGTCATCGCCACCACCATGTCCATCCTGGCGGTGTTCGTGCCCGTGGCCTTCATGGGCGGCATCGTGGGCAAGTTCTTCTTCCCCTTCGGCATCGTCGTGGCCTTCGCCGTGGCCGTGTCGCTGTTCGTGAGCTTCACGCTGGATCCCATGCTCAGCGCGGTCTGGCCGGATCCCGAGCACGAGAAGAGCGCCGACGGGCATGTGCACTACCAGGGCCGGAACCCCGTCATGCGGGCGGTGGAAGCCTTCGGCCGCATGCTGGACCGGTGGGAGCTCCTCTACAAGTCGGCCATCGAATGGGCCATGGGCCATCGCTGGACGGTGATGCTCGCGGGGGGCGGCAGCTTCGTGCTGGCCATGATGCTCTCGGGCCTTCTGGGCAATAACTTTATGCCCGACTACGACCGCGGCGACCTCCAGGCCACCTTCAAGGCGGAACCCGGCTCCAGCCTCGCGGCCACCCGCGAGAAGGCCCTGGCCCTGGAGAAGGCCATCCAGGCCGTGCCCGGCGTGGACTTCGCCTACACCACCATCGGCACGGGCCTGAACGGCACCGTGGATTCCGGCGGGATCTACGTGAAGCTGAAGAATGGCCACCGGCCGAACCATGTGGTGATCCGCCGGCAGATCCGGGAGGCGTTCCGCTCGGTGCCCGGCGTGGACGCGGCCATCGGCACCGCCAACGACTGGGGCACCACCTTCCCCATCATGGTGGCCGTGCAGGCCCCGGACCGGGATGCGGTCATCCAGGCCGTGCCCCTCGTGAAGGAAGCTCTGCGCAGCGTGCCCGGCGCCGTGGATGTCACCACCAGCCTGGACAGCGGCAAGCCCGAGCTGCGGCTCGTGGTGGATCGCAAGGCCGCCTCGGACCTGGGTGTGAGCCCGGCCCTGGTCTCCCAGATGGTCCGCCCCCTGGTGGACGGCGAGAAAGTCGCGAAGTACGAGGACGAGAAGGGCGAGCAGCGCGATGTGCGCGTCCGGCTCGCCGACCAGGAGCGCCGCTTCACGGCGCAGCTGGCCAACATGACCGTGCAGAGCACCAAGGATCTCGGCGGGGGCAAGCATCCGCTGGTCCGCCTCAATCAGGTGGTGCGCTTCGAGGAGGGCATCGCCCCAGCCAAGCTCCAGCGCCACGACCTGATGGAGGAAGTGGAGGTGGACGCCAACTTCGATGGCTCCACCTTGGGCGAAGTCAGTGCCGGAGCGGCGAAGAAGGTGGCCGAGCTGAAGGCTGGCGGCAAGCTGCCCGAAGGCGTCCGCGTGGAGTTCCTGGGGCAGACCCGGGACAGCAAGGAGACGGCCGGCTACATGGGCACCTCGCTCCTGCTGGCGGTCTTCTTCATCTACTTCGTGCTGGCCAGCCAGTTCGAGAGCTTCAAGCTGCCCATCGCCATCATGGCCAGCCTGCCGCTCTCCATGGTGGGCATGGTGCTGATGCTGCTGGTGACGGGCGACTCGATGTCCATGATGACGAGCATCGGCATGATCCTGCTGATGGGCCTGGTGACCAAGAACGCCATCCTGCTGGTGGATCACGCCCTGCATCTGGAACGGGAGGAAGGCATCTCCCGCCGCCAGGCCATCATCCGCGCGGGCACCGTGCGGCTGCGGCCCATCCTGATGACCAGCTTCGCCATGATCGGCGGCATGCTGCCGCTCTTCCTGGCGCTGGGCGCTGGGGCCGAGATGCGGGCCCCCATGGCCCGGGCCGTGGTGGGTGGGCTCATCACTTCCACCCTGCTCACGCTCATCGTGGTGCCCGTGTTCTTCGAGATCATCGAAGACTTCAGCCTGGCCAAGGTCTGGGCCTGGATCCGGCGGCGGGTGGGGGCCCTGGGCTCCGAACCCCAGGCCGTACGCCCCATCGTGGAGGCCCCGGACGCCTGAGGGCGTCCACCCTCCCAAGCTGAACCACCCCGTCAAGGTGTCCAGGGCGCCAAGAAGGAGAACCGTCCAGGGTTTTCTCTCTTGGCTTCCTGGCACCTCGGTGGTGGATCTTCCCTTGAAGCGAAGCGCGCCCGAGGATGAAGCCTCGTCTCCGGGCCCGGATTGAGGCACTCTGAAGGGCGCTATGAATGCTGTCGGCCCTGACCTGAAGGATCTGTTGCGCTTGGCCGAGGCTCCCGCGGAGGTTCTCGCGGCGTCCGGGGCGCGCCTGCGCTGGGCCTCACCGCCGGCCCTGGCCCTGGTGCTGGCGCGGTGGATCACCCGCGAGGGGCGGATCGAATCCCTGTGGGTGGACGCCCCCAGCGAAGCCGAGGCCCGCACCCTGGCCCAGGACCTCCAGGCCCTGCTGCCCGGGGCCGGCGTGGCCCACTTCCCGGGTTTCGCGGCCTACGCCGGAGGCGAGAGCAGCCCGCCGGGCATGGTGCTGCGGGACCGCCTCTCCACCTTGGTGGGCCTACTGGAGCGTCGGGTGCAGGTGCTGGTCACGGGGCCCCTCACGGCCTGCGAGCGGCTGCCCCATCCCACCTGGTTCCAGAAACAGAAGCTGGAGCTGCGCATCGGCGCCGAGGTGCCCCGGGAGCTGCTGCTGGAGACCCTGGTGGCCCTGGGCTACCGCCGCACGGAGATGGCCGCCGCGCCCGGCGAGTTCAGTTCCCGCGGCATGGTGGTGGACCTCTGGCCCGACCACCTGGACCAGCCCCTGCGCCTGGAGACCTTCGGCGATGAGCTGGAGCGCCTCAGTCCCTTCGATCCGGATACCCAGCGCCGCACGGGCGAATCCCTGGACGCGCTGACGCTCTACCCCCGCTTCGAGGGCGAGCGCGGCGACGGCCAGGCCCTGCTGGCGGCCGTGGCCTCCCGGGCGGATCGCACGGCCGAGCCCGAAGACGACCTGGCCTTCCGCAAGGCGCGGCTGGCCACCCACGGCCACTTCCCCGGCGAAGAGCTCTTCCACCCCCTGCTGGCCCAGCCCAAGGGTCAGTTGACCCACTGGGTGCCGCCCTGCCTGCGGGTGCGTCTCGACCCAGCCTGGGAGGACGCCCTGCGCGAAGCCGAGCGGGCCCGCATCGAGGAGGGCCTGGCCACCCTTCGCCGCGGCGGCGTGGTGTGTCCCGATTTCGAGGACCGCTTCCTCCCCTCGGACCCCAGCCGGACCTCGCTCCTCCTCACCGAGTGGCAGAGCGAGGCCACGGTGCCCGTCACCGTCCAGCCCCTGCGGGAGTTCCAGGGGCGCCTGCCGGACCTGGCGGAGCAGGTGCAGGAGCTGGCCCTCACGGGCTTCCGGGTGGTGCTGGCGGGCTCGACGCCCGGCATGCGGGACCGCTTCGCGGAATTCCTGCGGGACTACGACCTGCCCCAGGCCTATGGCACCGAGGCGGGCTGCCGGGCCCTCCGCCTGAACCTCAGCGCCGGCGTGCTCATCAAGGAGTGCCGCCTCGCCCTCTTCACCGAGCGCGAGGTCTTCGGCCGCAAGGCCATCCAGGCGGCACCCAAGAAGTCCCGCAGCGCGGCCTTCCTGTCGGACCTGCGGGACCTCAAGCCCGGCGACCGCGTGGTGCATCTCGACCACGGCATCGGCGAGTTCGTGGGCTTCGCCACCCTCACCGTGGGCGGCGAGGAACTGGAGGTGCTCCAGCTGCGCTACGCCGACGGCGGCCAGCTCAACGTCAGCCTGGAGCGGGCCGATCTCGTCCAGCGCTACACCGGCGCCGAGGGCCACCTGCCGCCCCTGGACAAGCTGGGCGGCGCCTCCTGGGCCAAGGTCAAGCGCAAAGCCAAGAGGGCCATCCGCGACATGGCCGACGAGCTGCTGAAGCTCTACGCCCAGCGCAAGCTGGAGAAGGGCCACGCCTACCCTCCGGACGGGCCCGACATGGCGGCCTTCGACGCCAGCTTCCCCTTCACGCCCACGCCGGACCAGATCGAAGCCATCGAGGCCGTGAAGGCCGACCTGGAGTCACCGCGCCCCATGGACCGACTGCTGGTGGGCGACGTGGGCTTCGGTAAGACGGAAGTCGCCATGCGCGCCGCCGCCAAGGTGGCCCTCGAAGGCCGCCAGGTGGCCGTGCTGTGCCCCACCACCGTGCTCTGCTTCCAGCACTTCCGCACCTTCAAGGAGCGCTTTGCGGGCTTCCCCATCCGCATCGAGATGCTGAACCGCTTCGTCGATCCCGCGGAGCAGAAGCGCATCCTCCAGGAGGTGGCCGACGGCAAGGTGGAGATCGTCATCGGCACTCACCAGCTGCTGGGCGCCCGTGTGAAGTTCGCCGACCTGGGCCTCGTGGTGGTGGACGAGGAGCAGCGCTTCGGCGTGGGCCACAAGGAGAAGCTGAAGAAGCTGCGCCTCAACGTGGACCAGCTCGCGCTCAGCGCCACGCCCATCCCCCGCACCCTCCACATGAGCCTCACGGGCCTCCGCGAGATCAGCCTCATCGAGACGCCGCCGAAGGACAGGCTGGCCATCGAGACCGTGGTGGCGCCCTGGAGCGACGAGCTGGTGCAGACGGCCGTCCAGTTCGAGCTGCGCCGCGGTGGTCAGGTCTATCTGGTGCACAACCGCGTGGAGTCCATCGTCAGCATCGCCGCGCGCGTGCGCGAGCTGGTGCCCGACGCCCGCGTGGCCGTGGGCCACGGCCAGATGAGCGACGAGGGGCTGGAGCAGGTGATGCTGGGCTTCATGGAGGGCCGCATCGACGTGCTGGTGGCCACCACCATCGTGGAGAACGGCCTGGACGTGCCCAACGCCAACACGCTCATCGTCCACCGTGCGGATGCTTTCGGGCTGAGTCAGCTCTACCAGTTGCGGGGCCGCGTGGGCCGCAGCGACGTGCCGGCCTACGCCTACCTGATGATCCCGCCCAAGCACGAGATCAGCGAGGACGCCCGCAAGCGCCTCCAGGCGCTCGAAGACTTCTCCGAGCTGGGCTCGGGCTTCCGCGTGGCGGCCATGGACCTGGAGCTGCGCGGCGCCGGCAACCTGCTGGGCGGCGAGCAGTCCGGCCACATCCACGACATCGGCTTCGAGCTCTACGTGAAGCTGCTGGAGGAGACGCTCCAGGAACTGCAGGGCCAGCCCAGCACCGCGTTCGAAGTGAAGGTGGACGGCCTGGCGCCGGGCGCCCAGCTCAGCCGCCGCTGGATCGACCAGGCCGCCGAGCGCCTGGTGGCCTACAAGCGCATCTCGCGGTTGCGGGAGGAGAAGGACCTGGACCTCTACCGCCTGGATCTGGAGGACCGCTTCGGGCATGTGCCCGAGGACGACACGGACACCCAGCGCTTCTTCGAAGTGCTGAAGGTGAAGCTGCGGGCCCAGGCCCTGGCGGTCAGCGAAGTCACGGTCCAATCCGGCCGCCTCAAGCTCCGCCTCAGCCCCCAGACACCCGTGGACGCCGCGAAGCTCCTGGCCTGGGTCCGCGCCCGGAAGGACGCCCAGCTCAATCCCGACGGCGCCGTGCTCCTGCCCATGCCACCCAGCGAGGGCGGCCCCGTGATTCAGGCCCAGCGCGTGCTGGCGGAGTGGGCGGGGTTCGTGGGGGAATGAGGGCCCTGGGGGTTCGATCCGTCGAGCTGCGGGTCTGTCCCCTCGTTTGACTTCGGGGTTGGAACACGGAAGATGGAGGCCCCCGGCGTCTCCCCCTTTGCCACCGGCCTTTCCGGACACCACTCGAGAGGACCTGACCCAGATGCCCGCGCCCAATGGAACCGATTTCACGCCCACCGTCCATCACGATACCTATCCGGCCATCGACCCCAGCCAGCACGCCTCCTTCCGGGGCCGGCATGTCTTCATCACCGGTGCCTCCAGAGGCATCGGCCGCGCCACTGCGCGCGCCTTCGCGAAAGCGGGCGCCGCCGCCATCGCCCTCGGCGCCCGCTCCGACCTCCACGCCCTGGAACAGGAGCTCCGGGAGGTGGCCAGGGTGGCTCATCCTGACCTTCCCCCGCCCAGGGTTGTCCGTGTCCCGCTCGACGTCGCGGATCCAGCCAGTGTGCAGGAGGCCGCGGCCAGGCTCGAGGAGGCCCTGGAGGACCGCCTCGACCTCCTGATCAACAACGCCGGCTACCTGGAAGCCTCCGCGCCGCTGGCCGAGTCGGATCCGGACGAGTGGTGGAAGGCCATGACCATCAACCTGCGGGGGCCGTACCTCGTGACACGGGCGCTGCTCCCGCTGCTGTTGCAGGGCGGGGACCGGACGGTCGTCAACACCTCCAGCATCGGCGCGCACCACGTGCGGCCTGGTGCGAGCGGGTACCAGACGTCGAAGCTGGCGCTGCTCCGGCTGACCGAGTTCCTCGCCGCCGAGTACGCCGACCAGGGGCTTCTGGCCTATGCGATCCATCCTGGTGGCGTCCTGACGGAGTTGGGGAGCCGCATGCCCGCCCACACGCACGCGATCCTCGTCGATACGCCCGAGCTGGCGGGGGACACCCTCGCCTTCCTCGCCTCCGAGCGACGCGACTGGCTGTCGGGACGCTACGTCAGCGTGAACTGGGACATGGGCGAGTTCCTCGCCAGGGCGGAGGAGATCGTGCGGAGGGACCTGCTGAAGGTCCGGATGGCGGTCTAGACCCTCCCCGTCTCGGGCGCCTTCATCGCGCCGGGCATCCCCATGAGCTTCCGGGCGGTGCCGATCTGGCCCAGGTGGTAGGCCTCCTCCATGAGGAAGGTGCCCACGATCTGCTCCAGAGGGAGGGCAACCTGCATGGCGGGATGAATCCGCGGCTCGCGCCAGTCGACGACGGCGTCGAAGGCCTCGGCCAGGGCCGCCTGCGTCTCGTCCATCGCGGCCTCGAGCTGTGCCAGGGACCGGGGCCCGGTGGCCGCCGGCCGGTCGTCGGACTCCAGCAGGGTTCCCAGGAGCCAGCGGCGGTTCTCCACGAGGTGGGTGAGGATCCACGTGATGCTGTTCACGTGGGGCGCCGGCGGCTGGTCCGCCTGGCCCTGGGTGACATCGGCCAGGTTCCTGGCCATCAGGACCTGACGGTTGAGGGAGAAGAGCGTGGTCCAGGGCTGGGACATGGGTCCTCCTAGGGGAAAGCGCCGGAGCGCGGGTGGCCGACGGAAGGCAGACGGGGATCCGCCCGCTTCGCGCGGGTTCTGGGAATATCGGGGACGAGCGGTCCGCCCCCGGTGACCGGGTTGATTTCAGGTTTCGACGAAGGCCTTGAGCCTGTCCAGGGCGACGTCCCACTCCCTGGACAGGCGCTCCAGATACTGGTGGGCATCCTCGAGGCGCTTGGGCTCGAAGGTCCAGATGCGCTCTCGTCCGTGGCGGGCGCTCTTGACGAGTCCCGCTTCGGAGAGCACTTCAAGATGCTTGGTGATGGCCTGCCGGGAGACGTCGAACTGGCCGCTGAGGCGCGTGACCGTGAGCGGTCCGCCGGAGCAGAGGCTGACAAGCAGGCCCAGGCGCGTCGCATCCCCCAGGGCGGCGAAGAGGGGCGCGGCGTCCTTCAGCCGCGCGGGGGAGAGGGCCTCAGCTCGTGACATGGCGTTCGATCCGGGGCAGCTGGCCCGCCCACCCGGCATCGTTCATGCGAAAGGCCTCGTCGCGCCGATCGGGCGGCAACTGGTCGAAGCCGGACTCCATCACCTTGAGCAGGGTGCCACCCTCGGCCGCCTCGAGGTGAAACTCCACGAGGGTCATGGGTTCGACCGAGTAGTCCCGTTTCACGTCCATGGGGTAGGGGTGCCAGCGGTAGGAGAAGAGGCGCTCCGGTTCCATGCGCTCGATCCTCATCTCCAGGTGGATGTGCGAGTAGTCAGGATGGGTGATCCGTCCGAAGACCGGCTGGCCGGGCACGAAGCGCCCCTCCAGCTTCATCCCGAACCAGGTTCCGAACTCCTCGGCGTCCGACAGCGCCTTCCAGACCCGTGTGCGGGGCGCGCGGAGATGGATCTCCTTCCTGATGCAGTCGGTGCTCGATGCCGTCATGTGTAACCTCCTGGTTGCAGGTTAGGCGAGCCGGAGAATGACGCAACCCATTGGTTGCATTTTTTGAAAGAATGCGATCAGCCCTTTCGGGGACCCCGGTCCAAGGGGTCCGTGGAACAAGTCATGCCATTGAATTTAATCGGCATTGATGTCGGGTTGTTTTTGGGGACTTCCCCGCTTGTCCAGAGGTGGCAGCTGGCGGATCCCCTGGTGAATGGCTGGGAGGGCACGGCCCTGCGCGGCCGCCTTCGGCGGGATCCGGCCTCCCTCGCCACGATGCTGGACTTCGATCTGAGTGCCGTGGCCGGCGGGGGGACCGGAGCGCCCGCAGGCCCGTGAGCCCCCGGCCCCGGATCGGTGGCCGGTCCGGATCCACCGTTCGCCGATCCACGGCCATGGCCAGGACGATCGGGCCTACTTTGGAGGCGTCCCGTCGGGGGTTCCATGTCGTCCTTCCTCATGTCCGAAGCCGCCGCCCTGGTCCGAACGGTGCAGGCCATCACGGCGTTCATCCTGGCCCTGGTGTTCGGGGTGGTCACCCTGCGCGCCGCCGAGCCGGAACCTCGAATCGTCTCTCTGAAGGGCTTCGAGGCCGTCGAGGTGAAAAGCCAGGGCTTCACCCTGCCGCGGCCCATGAAGATCCACGTCTACGCCAAGGGCGGAGGCCTCCGGCGCCTGGTCCATGCCCGGCCTGACGAGCCCCTCTTCGCCTACGGCTGGATCCTCAACGCCACCACCCGCGAAGTGGTGTGGCAGATGGACGGCGCGAACACGAAGCGGGACTGGGATTACCGCGTGGCGGACCAGTATCTGGACCTGCCCGCCGGAAGCTACGAGACCTACTTCGCCAACCACGGCTTCGGCCAGAGCCTGCTCCTCGCCCAGTGGACCCGCAACATCGACCGGCGCACCCTCCCGTCGGAGCTGGCCGAGCGTCCCCGGGGCTTCCTGGCGGCCTTCGGAGCGGACCGCACCAGCCTCCTCCACCACTGGAAGGAGCAGGTGGGGAACTACGGGCTGGAGCTCTACCTGCCCGGCGGCAACCCCGCCGAGGTGGCCGTCTTCGAGGCCCCACTGCGCTGGAAGAACATCCTCGTGTCCCTGGCTGCCACCACGGATGAGGGCCAGTGGTCCCAGGCCTTCCATGTCCGGAAGCCCGTGACGCTGCACGTCTACGCCGAGGGCGAGGGAAGCGGCCGGCGCATGCACGATTACGGCTGGATCCTCGACGCCCGCACCCGCGCCCGAGTGTGGGAGATGAGCATGGACAAGGCCCAGTTCGCCGGCGGGGCGCGGAAGAACCGTCGCCAGGTGGAAACGGTCACGCTGCCGCCCGGCGACTACGAAGCGGCCTTCGTCACGGACGACTCCCACTCCCCCGCGGACTGGAACGCCGCGCCGCCCTGCGACCCCGGGATGTACGGCCTGACGCTGTCGGCGCCCTCGGACGCGGACCTGGCGGCCATCTCCCTGACGAAGCCCCTGGCCTGGACCGCGCTGGCGGAGCTGGTGCGGGTGGGGAACGGCCAGGACCGCAGCGCGGCCTTCACCCTCGGGGCGGCCCGCGACGTGCGGATCTATGCCGTCGCCGAAGGCACCGGCGACGGGATGGCCGATGAGGCCTGGATCGAGGACGCTGCGGGGAACCGCGTCTGGACCATGGCGTACGACCACACGCGGCACGCCGGCGGAGCCACGAAGAACCGCCTGGCCGACGAGGTGGTCAGCCTGGCCAAGGGGACCTTCACCCTGCGGTTCCGCACGGACGACAGCCATGCCTACGGCCACTGGAACAGCGACCCGCCCTGGGACCCGGAGCACTACGGCATCACGGTCTACGCGGGCAGGTGATCCAAGGGATCGTGGGGCAGGCTTCCCCGGGGTGAGCGGAAGTAGGCGAAAGGCGTGGCGTGCAGGAAGTTCGACACGCGGCTGGTGTAGATGTCCGCGTAGCGCTCGATCTGGCGGGTGAGGTGGCTCTTGTCGTTGCCGGCCCGGGTGAGCAGGCCCCAGCGGGCGTTCACCAGCTCGGTGCCGGCCTTGGCCAGGGGCGCGATCTCGGCGTCCAGGGCCACCAGCTGGCCGCGGAGGTCATGCACCCTCGCCTCCAGGGCGGCGGCGTCGGCGGCGGGTGCGGGGCCGTAGCCCGTGTGGAGGCGCTGGAGGGCCAAGCGCGTCTGGGAGAGCCGGGTCTCCAGGATCTCCTTCTCGCGCATCAGGGCCATGAGCTTCCGTTCTGTCTCTCCGAACGCCTCCAGGGCCTCCACCTCGCGTTCCAGCTCCCGCAGCACCAGGGCCGTGCGCCAGCTGAGGGAGCGCTTGCTCACGTGGACGTCGCCGAACATGTGGTCACCCACGTAGAGGATCTCGTCGCCGGAGATGCCCAGGTCCCGCTCCACCTGGGACGCGCTCCCGCCCAGGTAGAGGCCGCCGGGCCGGAGAGGGCCCATCAGGGGGCGCAGCAGGCCGGACTCGTCCACCACCTCGAAGAACGGGCCTCGCTCGGTGAAGAAGGCGGGCTTCCGGGCGGCCACGATCACCAGGTCGAAGAGCTGCCGCCAGGTCATGCCTTCCGGCAGGTGCCGGTCGTAGGCGTGGGCCATCATCTTCGCGGTGAAGCTCCACTCGGAGTTCGTGATGAGCATCAGCTTCTTGCCCGCGGCTTTCTGGTCCAGCAGGGCCAGGGCCGCCTCGGGGTCCTGCACCACGTAGCGCTCGGGCGCCGCAGCGATCTCGGCCTTCAGGTGGCCTTCAAGGTGCTGTGCGTCCACCCGGGAGCGCACATGCCGGTAGAGGCTGGCGTATTCGAAGGGGCGGGGCAGGGCGCCCTGGTCCAGCAGGTCCACGGCCTGGGCGTAGAGGCATCCCTCCGAGAGGGAGAACAGCGTGTTGAGGAAGACCCAGCGGGGATCCGAGAGGTCCACCAGCGTGCCCGTGTAGGCGTCCCGCTGCTCGGCGAACTCCAGCATGCGCGTGCCGTGCATGGCCCGCTTCACAAAGCCGAAGCGGTTGGCCTTCACCAGGTTGCCCAGCTCCGTGTCCACGATGAGGCCGCGGGTCACCATGCGTGGGTCGAAGGCGAGGGCGTCCACGGGCCAGCCTTCGGAGCCGAGCCGCTCCCGGGCCTGGTCGTAGACCATCTGCTCGAAGGCGGCCACCCGGTAGTCCACCAGGGTGTAGTCCATGTCGTAGCCGATGGCCCGCACGGAGCGCAGGTTCAGCGTCCGGTTGCAGAAGATGCCACGGCCGCGGGGTGGGACGAGGGGCGCGGAGGAAGCAGGTTCGGCCATGGGGCAGGATACCAAGGGCGGGTGGTGGACGCAGGCCCTCCCGGAGGCCAGTCTGGAAGTGGAGCCCGCGCATGACCCACCGCCCCCTGTTCTTCCTCACCAACGACGACGGCATCCAGTCCCCGGGCCTCCGGGCGGCGGTCCGGGCCGTGCGCGACCTGGGCGAGGTGCTGGTGGTGGCTCCGGCGACGCAGCAGACGGCCATGGGCCGCAGCTTCACGGGCCGGCCCGAGGCGGGGCTGGAGGCGGTTCCCTTTGAGGTGGACGGTGCGGCGGTCCGGGCCTACGCCTGCGAGGGCTCGCCGGCTTCAGTGGTGCGCCACGGCCTCCACCTCCTGTGCCGGGACCGCCGTCCGGATCTGCTGGTCTCCGGCATCAACTACGGCGAGAACGTGGGCATCAGCATCGGCGCCTCGGGCACCGTGGGGGCCGCCATGGAGGCCGCCGCCCGCGGCATTCCGGCCCTGGCGGCCTCCCAGCAGATGCACCCGGACCACTTCATGCGCCACGAGTCCCGCGACTGGGGCGCCGCGGAGCACTTCCTGCGCCTGTTCGCCCGGAAGCTCGTGCGCGCCCGGCTGCCGCAGGACGTGGATCTGCTGAAGCTGGACGTGCCGGAGGACGCCACGCCGGAGACACCCTGGCGGCTGAGCCGGCTCTCGCGGCAGCGATACTTCGAGCTCGCCTTCGAGGACCCGGGGCTCCACAGCCGCCTGAAGGACGGGCGCGTCACCGTGCAGGTGGACCACAACGCCCTGGAGCCGGACTCGGATGTCCACGCCCTCGTCCGCGAGCGGGTGGTGGCCGTCACGCCCCTGAGCCTGGACGCCACCTCCCGCGCCGATTTCGCGGATATCCACCGGGCCCTGGAGGGCTGAACCACCGGGCCCTGGAGGGCTGAGCACGCAAGGGGATGGCGGTCATGCGATGCTGGGAGGCTGTCCCGGAGGGTCCATGCGCTGTTTCTGCCTCGTCCCGATCGCGTCCCTGATCCTGGCCCTTCCCGCGGCCGCCGCGGCGAAGCGCGCCTTCACCATCGAGGACCTCTACCGCCTCAAGGGCGTGCAGCACCTGGCCCTGAGCCCGGACGGGTCGAAGCTGGCCTTCGAAGTGTCCACGCAGGATCTGAAGGCCTCCGCGCGGAACACGCAGATCTGGGTGCTCGACACAGCCACGGGCGCCTCGCGGCAGCTCACCTTCTCCGGCAAGTCCGACACGGCGCCCCAGTGGTCCAAGGACGGGAAGACGCTCTACTTCCTCTCCAGCCGCGCCGGGGGCAGCCAGCTCTGGGCCCTGGACCTGGCGGGTGGCGAGGCCCGCAAGGTGACCGGTTTCGAGGCCGGCGTGGGCGCGCCCAAGCTGATGCCCGGCGGGAACCAGGTGGTGTTCGAGGCTTCGGTCTTCCCCGAGGCCATGGCGGATGGCGCGAAGCAGAAGGAGCTGGCCGACAAGCTGGAGAAGGGCCCCGTGCAGGCCCATCTGGCGGACTCGCTGCTCTACCGGCACTGGACCGAGTGGCGGGACTTCCAGGTGAGCCACCTCTTCAAGGCCACCTTCGAAGGCAAGGTCGAGGCCCTCACCAGCGGCACACAGGATCACCCGGCCTTCTGGCAGACCTGGGATCTGAGCCCTGACGGCAAGGAGGTCTGCGTCACCACCAACACCGATCCCGTGCCGGCCCGCAGCACCAACCAGGATCTGTTCCTGATCTCCCTGGATGGCGACCGCACCCCGCGGCGCATCACGGGGGACAACCCCGCCGCGGACCAGGACCCCAAGTATTCGCCGGATGGCCGCTACATCGCCTACCGGTTCCAGACCAAGCCCGGCCATGAATCCGACCGCTTCCGCCTGGCCGTCTACGACCGGCAGACGAAGGCGCGGAAGGTCCTGACCGAGGCCATCGACAACTGGGTTGATACCTTCCAGTGGTCCGCCGACGGCAAGGCGATCTGGTTCACCGTGCAGGAGAAGGGCCGCTGGCCGCTGTTCCGCGTGGAGGTGGCCACCGGGAAGACGGCCCGCATGCTGGAGGGCCAGAGCATCCGCGAGTTCCAGGTGAGCCCGGACCAGAAGGCCGTCTACCTCAGCAAGACCCGCGTGGGCGAGCCCGTGGAGGTCTGGCGCTACACCTTCGAGGCGAAGGAGCTGAAGCGCCTCACGGCCTTCAACCAGGCCGTGGCCGAGGAGGTGGACATCCGGCCCGCCGAAGAGCAGTGGGTGAAGGGCGCGGACGGCAAGGACATCCAGGTGTTCCTGGTGAAGCCCCATGACTTCGACCCCGCGAAGAAGTACCCGCTCATCCTCAACGTCCACGGTGGCCCGCAGATGATGTGGTCGGACACGCTGCGCGGCGACTGGCAGGTGTATCCCGGCGCGGGCTACATCGTGGCCTTCCCGAACCCGCATGGCTCCACCGGCTACGGCCAAGCCTTCACGGACGCCATCAGCGGCGACTGGGACGGCAAAGTGCAGACCGACATCGCGAAGGTGGCCGATCATCTCGCGGCGCTGCCCTACGTGGACAAGGACCGCATGGGCGCCATGGGCTGGAGCTGGGGCGGCTACGCCATGATGTGGCTGGAGGGGCACACCACGCGCTTCAAGGCCCTCGCCGCCATGATGGGCGTCTATGACCTTCGCTCCATGCACGGCGCCACCGAGGAGCTGTGGTTCCCCGAGCACGACCTCACCGGCACGCCCTGGGACCAGGCCGCCGCCTACGAGCGCATGAACCCCAGCAGCCACGCGAAGACCTTCAAGACGCCCTGCCTCGTCATCACCGGCGAGCGAGACTACCGCGTGCCCTACACCCAGAGCCTGCAGTTCTTCACGGGCCTCCAGGAGATGGGCGTGCCCAGCCGCCTCATCGTCTTCAAGAACGACGGCCACTGGCCGGACAACCTGAAGTCCATGCCCGTCTACTACAACGCCCACCTCGAGTGGTTCCAGACGTACCTGGGCGGCGGCGCCGCCCCCTGGAAGACCGAGGACCTGGTGCGGAACCTGGTGTTCGGGAACGCCGGGAAGTAGCATCGGGTCAGTCCCCGGAGATCCCATGCGTCGAACGGTCGTGCCTGCCCTGATGCTCGCCTTCCTCTTGGCCTGCGCCGAGAAGGAGGCGCCGGCTCCCGCCGCAGCTCCGGCCACGACCCCGGCCGCAACGCCGGCCGCTGGCGCGCCCGCCGCCCAGCCCTCACCTCAGCCCTCGGCCCAGCCGACCACCGCCGGGACGAAGGCCGAGCCAGCGGCCCCGGCTCCCAAGGCCGCCGAGACGGCTCCCAAACCGGCCCCGGCCACGCCCGCTCCCGCGGTCACGCCCGCGGTCACGCCCGCGGCCACGCCCAGCCCTGCGCCCACTCCGGCGCCCGTGGCCGCGCCTGCTCCGGCGCCCGCCGCGGCCCCGACGCCTGCGCCCAAGCCGGCGCCCGCCGCCGCGAGCCCCATGCCTTCCATGGCCAACAACGGCCATGCCGCGGTGGGAGCCGGAGCCTGCAAGATGTGCCACCGCCTTCAGCACGACTCCTGGTCCGCCTCGGCCCACGCGAAGAAGGGCCTCGACTGCGAGGCCTGCCACGGCAACGGCGCCGACTACAAGGCCATGGGCGTCATGAAGAACCTGGCGGCGGCCAAGGCCGCGGGCCTAGCCCTGCCCACCCTCGATTTCTGCCGGAAGTGCCACGGCGCCAAGGCCGATGCGGCGCTCTTCGCCCGGGTCCACGCCCACAAGGGCTGACCCGATGGGAGCCACCTTCGATCCCGCCCCGGGGTTCAGGGGCGGGGTCCCCAATTCCTTGTCCGCCACCGATCGGAGTTCCGCCGTGACCCTGCGCCTTCCCCTCGTCCTGGCCCTCCAGATCGGGCTTGTCGCCGTGGCCCAAGGGGCACACGCCAATCCGGGGCTCACGCAGATCCTGGATTCCCCGGACAACGGCCAGCACATCGCCGTATCCGTGATCGAACCCCAGGAGGCGGGGGACCTCTTCACCGAGCTGGCGAGGCGTTCCGACATCCCACACGGGTTCCTGCTGGACGGCAACTACGCCCGGGCCCACAAGATGGTGCGCATCCTCGACGACCGGGGCGTGATGGCGGCCAAGGCCTGGGTGGAGGGTGAGCTCTTCGTGGACAGCCAGCGCTTCGGCGAGGTGGGCCTGACCTACCACGTCGCACCTGTCGTGTTCGTCAGGGAGGGCAAGACCCCGACGGTCCAGGTCCTCGATCCCTCGCTCTTCGACCGGCCCGTGCCCTACGCCACGTGGAAGGCCAAGCTCCTGGCGAAGGCGAAGGCCAAGCTGACGCGGGCCTACTTCACCACGCGGTTTGCCTACGATCCCGACGACCGCACGAAAGCCCTGACCGACTACGAGGAGGAGCCCCTGCGGGACATGAACAGCACCAACCGGGACTTTGATCGCAAGCTGTTCATGTTCGACCGCGCGACGGCCCTCAAATCCCATTGATGGTGGGCTGGGCGGCCCCTCAGGGCTTCGCGGCCTTCAGCTTCCAGTAGCTCCCCCCGCCTGCCGTGCGCAGCTCCAGGCCGCGGCGGGCGGAAGTCGATATGTTGACCTGATTGGTCGAGATTGTTATCGTCCCTTCTCCACGAGCTGTCTTCACTCAGGGAGCGTGCATGGCGGAGATCTGCGTCATCGGAGGGACCCGGTATTTCGGCAAGCTGATCGTCCGCAGGCTCCTGGCCCAGGGGCACCGGGTGACGATCCTGACGCGAGGGCGCTCGCAGGATGATTTCGGAGATTCGGTCCAGCGGCTGAAGGCCGATGCGAACGACGCGGCCGCGCTGGCGGCCGCCCTCGGGGAGCGCACCTTCGACGCCGTCCTCCACCAGATGTGCTATTCGCCCATCGCCGCGCTGGCGGCCAGCCTCGCGTTCAAGGGGCGCACCCGGCGCCTGGTCATGACCTCCACCATCGAAACCTACAATCCCCGCACGTTCGAGGACCGAGAGGTCCCGACCCTGAGTCCGTGGGCGCTCGAGAGCGGACTGAATCCGGAGACCTACGCCTACGATGAGAGCCTCCCCTGGCTCGACCCGGTCTTCGCGGAAGGCCATTACGGCGAAGGCAAGCGCCAGGCCGAGGCCGCGCTGGCCCAGACGGCCTCCTTCCCGGTCGCCTTCGTCCGAGTCGGGCACGTGCTCTCGGACAAGGATGAATTCACCGGCCGCTTCAGCTTCCACGTGGACCGCATGCTGACGGGGAGACCCATCCTGACCTGGCCCGGGTCGGGGAAGAGCTCCTTCATCCATGCCGAGGACATCGCCGCCTTCCTGGCCTGGGCCACCACGGCCACGTTCACCGGCGCCGTCAACGCCTGCTCCCCTGAAGGGCTCGACGTGCGTGACCTCTGCGCCGCCATCGGGGTGGCCAGTGGACGGGTGGCCCGCATCGAGGAAGCGGCCGATCCCGGCGCGGACGAGGCCTGTTCACCCTTTTCCTTCCCCCAGACCCTATGCATGTCGACGGCCCGAGCCGCCGGGCTGGGCTACCGGTTCACCCCCGCCTCGGACTGGCTGCCGGGGGTTGCGGCCGCTGCGGTCGCCGCTGCGAGGTCCTCATGTTCCATCTGATCGTCATCCTTTCCGCGAAGGCGCCCGCCGACGTGGAGCCCATCGCCGAGGCTCTGGTCCGCATGCGCCCGCTCTGCCTCGCGGAACCGGGTTGTGTCCGCTGGGAGGCCTACCAGTCGGACGCCGAGCCGGGGCGGTTCGTGCTCGTGGAGCACTGGCAGACCCAGGAGCTGTGGGAGGCCCATGGCGAGCTTCCCGCGATCCAGACCATCTACATGCCCGAGGTCTTTCCCCGGGTCACGCGCGAGGTGCACCCTTCCCACCTTCTGGG
Source organism: Geothrix terrae (assembly GCF_022808775.1). Classification (GTDB taxonomy): domain Bacteria; phylum Acidobacteriota; class Holophagae; order Holophagales; family Holophagaceae; genus Geothrix; species Geothrix terrae. The sequence continues at coordinate 174,158 of NZ_JAKZLA010000004.1, read as the reverse complement.
AGGGGCTCCCGGAAACCGCTGAGGGGGGCTTCTCCGTGTTCCGGGTTCACGGGGCCCTTCCTCCGAGCGGGCCGCCCGAATTTCCTGTTCACACACCCGAGGCGGGGGCATGATGGGGGCCGCCGCCATCAGTCCCCCTCGCCGATCCGCCGCTTCATTCCACAACCGTTCCGCCATGGACCTTCCGGGAGGTGGCATGCCGAGCACCAAAGGCCCAGGGCAGGACAGGGACTTCATCCGGGTCCAGGCTTCGGGCATCCACGGCACCGGGGTCTTCGCCAAGCGACCGATCCCGAGGGGGACGCGGGTCCTCGAATATGCCGGCCGGCGCATCGCCAAGACGGAGCTGCTGGCCGCGGCGGGACGGGGGGAGCGGACGCTGACGTACGTCCTGAACCTGGACCTGGACACGGCCATCGACGGCGCGGATCAGGGCAACGACGCCCGCTTCGTCAACCACAGCTGCGAGCCCAACTGCGAGGTCTACATCTTCGACGGGACGCCCTACGTCTACGCCATGCAGGAGATTCCGGCCGGGGCCGAGCTGACCTTCGACTACAAGCTGCAGTCCGTCGGCTCGTCGCGCCTCTCCCGCGGCCTGAGCCGCGAGCTCTTCCCCTGCCACTGCGGGGCCCCGACCTGCCGGGGCACCCTGGTGGCCCTCCCGAAGCGGCGCGCGAAGGCCGGGCGCGCCACCCCCGCACAGGCTGCCCCGCCGCAGGGTTGATGCGGCACCACCCACGAGGAGGACCCATGAAGCGGAAACCCAGCAGCAAGTCGCAGTCTCCGGCGGTCGCGATGCTCTCCGCCAGCGTGTTCCTGACCTCCGGCGCCTCGGCCCAGGCCACCCGACCCCAGCCTCCCAAACCCCAGTCCCCCTCACCCCAGTTCATGGGCCAGGCCGCTCCGGGCAAGCCCCAGGCGCTGCCCGCGGTCCAGAGCCCTGCCGCCAGCCGCCGGGAGGCCGCGGCCACCACCATCAAGTTCGCCGGCACCTTCATGAAGTGGCGGGGCAGCCTGTCCGTGGCGGGCATGCTGAACGGCCGCCCGGTCTTCAAGACGCCCCAGGGCGAGTACTTCCAGGTGGAGCCGAACACCGGCGACCTGCAGTTCCACAGCGCCGAGTCCCTGGGCTACATCAAGCTCGCGCCCGCCCCGGGCCGGGCCATGGCGCCGGGCCAAGCCATGGCGCCGGGTCGGGCCGGCTACCTCAAGTTCGACGGCATCAAGGGCGAGCAGCGGGTGTCCGTGGCGGGCGTGGACGCCCAGGGCCGCGTCATCCAGGAGAATGCCCGGGGTGAGCGCTTCTACCTCAACCCCATGGGCGACATGGTGTTCGTGAAGTAGATCAAGGCTGCGGGGTGGCCGCCGCCATCCGGGCGGCCACCCACTTGTCGATGGCCTGGCGGATGGCGGGCATGGCCTGCTGGGCGGCCACGATGCCCGCCTCCATGCAGCGCTTCTTCTGGGTGAAGTCCAGGGTGCCCACGTCGCCGATGGCCGGCGAGATGAGCACGTCCGCGTCCTTCTTCGAGTGCTCCACATTGAGGGCGAACATGATGTTGGCGGCCTGGAGGCTCACGCCCAGCAGGTTGGTGATGTCCGTGTTCCCCACGTTGGCGCTGATGTCCACGGCGATGACGAGGTCGGCGCCCTTGGCGCGGGCCACGGAGATGGGGATGTTGTCCACCACGCCACCGTCCACCAGGATCTTGCCCATGTGCTGCACGGGCTGGAACACGCCGGGAATGGCCGAGCTGGCGCGCACGGCGCGGGCCACGGAGCCCCGGTCCAGCACCACCTTCTGGCCCCAGTTGAGGTCCGTGGCCACGGCCGCGAAGGGGATCTTCAGCTGCTCGATGTTGGCCGGCCTGATGTGGCCCTTGACCCAGGTCTCGAGCTTGTCGCCCTTGGCGAAGCCCATGCCCGCCACGGTGGAGATCACACCAAAGTCGAAGAGGTCCTCCTTCTGCAGCTGGAAGGCGGTCCACTCCAGCTCGAAGCTGTTGCGGTCCGCGGCGTAGATGGCGCCGATGAGGCTGCCCACGCTGGTGCCGACCACCAGGTCCACCGGGATCTTCTCCTGCTCCAGGGCGCGGATGACGCCGATATGCGCGAACCCGCGCGCGGCACCGCCACCCAGCACCAGGGCGATCTTCGGCTTGGGCGGGGGGCCCTGCGGCTTGGGTGGGGCCGGGGGCTGGACCTGGGGTGGCGGCGCCTGGGGCACCACCACGGGAGCCTGGGGCTGGCAGGCCAGGAACAGGGAGAGACCCAGCAGGGCCCCGGCCCGAGCGATGCGCGAGGAGATGAGGCTGGTCATGCCCTGAGGATATCCGATCCTTCCGGGGCTTTCCGGGGAGCAACCCCTCGTAAGATGATGCTAGAGTGGAGTATGACCCCCCAGGAGCCTTCCATGCGTCCCGCCTCCGCCTTGGCCGCCCTCATGACCCTGCCCGCCCTGGCCGCTGATCCGGCCATTGCCGCCAACCCCTTCTTCGGCGAATGGAAGACCCCCTTCGGCGTGCCGCCCTTCGCGGAGATCCAGGAAGCGCACTTCCTTCCGGCCTTCAAGGAGGGCATGGTCCGCCAGAGGGCCGAGGTGGCCGCCATCGCCGACGCCAAGGAGGCCCCCACCTTCGCCAACACCATCGTGGCCCTGGACCTGTCCGGCCAGTTCATGGACCGCATCGGCTCCGTCTTCTTCAACCTCACCGGCGCCGAGACGAATCCGAAGCTCCAGGCCGTGAATCGCGAGGTGATGCCCCTTCTGGCGGCCCACCGCGACGACATCAACCTGGACGCCAAGCTCTTCGGGCGCGTGAAGGCCGTGTGGGATGGCCGGGCTGCGCTGAAGCTGGAGCCCGACCAGGCCCGCCTCCTGGAGCGCACCTACAAGGGCTTCGTGCGCGCGGGCGCCGCGCTCACGCCCGCCCAGCAGACCCGCATGCGAGCCATCAATGCGGAGCTGTCCAAGCTGGGCGTGGACTTCGGCGATCGCCTGCTCAAGGCCACCAAGGCCTTCCGGCTGGTGATCGACAAGCCCGAGGACCTGGCGGGCCTGCCCGAGGGCACGCGCCTGGCGGCTGCCGCCGCGGCGAAGAAGGCGGGGCAGGACGGGAAGTGGCTGTTCACCCTGGATGGCCCCAGCATCTGGCCCTTCCTGGAGTACGCCCAGAACCGCGACCTGCGGAAGCGGATCCTCACGGGCTACCTGGAGCGCTGCAACCAGGGCGGCGACACCGACACCAACGCCATCGTCGCCCAGGTGGCGGCCCTGCGCGTGGAGAAGGCCCAGCTGCTGGGCTACCGCACCTGGGCGGAATTCGTGCTCGAAGAGAACATGGCCAAGGATCCCAAGGGCGTCTATGGCCTGCTGGACCAGATCTGGAAGCCCGCGCTGGACGTGGCCAAGAAGGAGCGGGCCGAGCTGCAGGCCATGATGGCCAAGGACCTTCCCGGACAGAAGCTGGAAGCCTGGGACTGGCGCTACTACGCCGAGAAGGTGAAGCAGGCCAAGTACGACTTCGACGAGGAATCGGTGAAGCCCTACTTCGCCATCGATGCTGTGCGGCAGGGGGCGTTCACGCTGGCGGGCCGACTCTACGGCATCACCTTCACGGAGCTGAAGGACATGCCCGTCTACCAGAAGGACGTGCGCTGTTTCGAAGTGAAGGAGAAGGACGGCCGCCACCTGGGCCTCATCTACGTGGACTACCATCCGCGTCCCGGCAAGCGCGGCGGCGCCTGGATGAGCAGCTACCGGCCCGCCTGGGTGAAGGACGGGAAGCAGGTGGACCCGGTGGTGGTGAACGTCTGCAACTTCACGGCCCCGGCGGGCGACCGGCCCGCGCTGCTGACCTCGGACGAGGTGCGAACCCTCTTCCACGAGTTCGGCCACGGCCTCCATGGCCTCTTCTACAAGGGCCGCTACCGCGGCACCGCCGGCACGCCCCGGGATTTCGTGGAGCTGCCCAGCCAGGTCATGGAGAACTGGGCCATGGAGCCGGCGATGCTGAAGCTCTACGCCAAGCACTACAAGACCGGCGAGGTCATCCCGGACGCCCTGGTGGCCAAGATGAAGAAGGCCGCCACCTTCGGCCAGGGCTTCGCCACCGTGGAGTACATGGCGGCCTCCCTGCTGGACATGGACTGGCACACGCTGACCACCACCAAGCCCCAGGACACCGCCGCCTTCGAGAAGGCCTCCCTGGCCAAGTGGGGCCTCCTCGCCGAGATCCCGCCCCGCTACCGCAGCCCCTACTTCAACCACATCATGGGCGGCTACGCGGCGGGCTACTACAGCTACATCTGGAGCGCCGTGCTGGACAGCGACGCGTTCCAGGCGTTCAAGGAGAAGGGCAACCTCTTCGACTCCGCCACCGCCGCCAAGTTCCGCGCCGAGGTGCTGTCCAAGGGGGGCACGATCGATCCGGGGCAGCTCTACCGGAACTTCCGCGGCCGTGATCCCAAGGTGGAGCCCCTGCTGGAGAAGCGCGGGCTGAAGTAGGGGCTCCCCCGGGCTTCAACGGATCTCCCCGAAGGACACGAAGGAAAGCGGAACGCGAAGACCGCGAAAACGCCCTTCGTGGAGATCCTTTCGTTGCTGGGTCGAAGGCTAGTACCGGCCCACGATCTCGTCCCACCGCCCCTGGGCCTTCAGGATCCGCTCAGCCGCCCGGCGCAGCACGCCCCGGCCGCCGGGGACGGGCACGGTCCAGTGGCAGATGGCCTTCACCTCGTCCGCCGCATCCGAAGGGCAGCAGGCCAGGCCCACGCGGCGCAGCAGGGGCAGGTCCGGCAGGTCGTCGCCCAGGTGGCCGACCTGATCGTAGGCCAGGCCGTACTTGGCGCAGAGCTGGTCAAGGATGGGCAGCTTGTCCAGGTGGCCGGCGAAGCAGTCCTCCACACCCAGGTCCCGGGCCCGGTTCACGGTGGCCCCGGCATCCAGGCCTGAGATGAAGGCCACGGGGATGCCCGCCCGCTGCAAGTGCTTGATGGCGGCCCCGTCCCGCACGTGGAAGGCCTTCGTGTGGCCGGGCTCCGGGCCGTAGTGCAGGGCGCCGTCGGTGAGGACCCCGTCGATGTCGGTGCAGAGCAGGCGGATCTTAGCGGCGCGGGCGTCCAGGTCCTCCACGGGGGCCTCCTGCCTCAGCCTAGCATTGCGGGCCGGGCCTGGCGGACTGGGGGGGAAGTCCCACGGACCTCCGGGTGGATTTTCCCGGTAAAGAGATGATGTCCATCACGAATCCCCGCAAATCCCCGCAGATGGATGGAATGTCGGTTGCTGGATGCTCCGATGGATATACAGTTTTCCAGTGGAGACCAGATTTCCGGGTTGACAAGACATGAAACCGGATGAATATAGTCGCATGGAGTTGAAATCGTGAACCATCAGCTCAGCAATCCCATGATCGAAGAAGTGAGCGGCCTGTTCAGCGCCCTGGGCGACGCCTCCCGCCTGAAGATCCTCCGCTCCCTCCTCGACAACAAGGGCCCCCTCAGCCAGGGGGCCGTGGCCGAGGCCTCGGGCTTGTCCCAGGCCAACGCGTCGAAGCACCTGGCCTGCCTGGTGCGCGTGGGCCTCGTGACCCGCGAGCCCGAGGGCAATGCGGTGTACTTCACCCCCGTGATGCCCCTGGTGGGCGAGCTCTGCGATCTGGTGTGCGGTCATGTGACCGATCGTGCAAAGATGACCTATAAGGCTCTTAAATGAACGAATGCTTTTATATGTAGTTGCTTTTTTTTGTTTAGGAGTATTCCTTTATGAACATTAAAGCCATCACGGGATTGAGCTTGGCGCTGCTGTCGGGGGGAAGCCTCCTGGGGCAGGATGGCTTGACCGTGGCCGACAGCATCCGGAAGGCATGGCGCGACCAGGCCGGCCTCCGCGCGGGCCAGGCCATGGTGGAATCCCGCCAAGCGGAAGCTGAAGGCACCCGCGACCTCCGGTTGCCGAGCCTCACGCTCCAGGCCCAGGGGATCCGCACCAACGAGCCCATGATGGCCTTCGGCATCAAGCTGAACCAGGCCCGCATCGCCGCGGCGGACTTCAACCCCGACAGCCTGAACCACCCGGATGCCATCGGCGCCTATGGTGGCTCGGCCGTGCTCCAGCAGCCGCTCTACACCGGCGGGCGGATCACCGCCGCCCGCCGGGCGGGCGACTTCATGGCCCAGGCCGAGGTGGCCAGCCAGGAGCGCCGGAAGCAGGAGACGGCCCAGGCGGTGGTGGAGGCCTACTTCGGCACCCAGGTGGCCGAGCAGGCCCTCAAGTGGGTGGAGGATTCCCGGACCTGGATCCAGGGCATGGAGGACTTCGTGGGGGCCCGCGTCAAGCAGGGCCTGATGCTGGAGTCGGAGCTCCAGCGCCTGAAGGCCTTCCACGCCCAGATCGACGCCCAGAAGGCCGACGTCACCAAGCAGGTGCGTTCCGCCCGTTCGGGACTGGGCCTCCTCACCGGCACGGGCCCCGTGGAGGGCCCGCTGGCCACGCCGCTGACCCTAGATTTCGAGGGGCGCATGCGCCCCTTGAAGGAACCCACGGATCCAGAGGCTGGGCTGCCCTCTGGCCGCCGGGGCGACCTGCTGGCCGCCGACCTCCAGGCCAAGGCCGCGACGGAAGGCGCCAAGGCCGCCAAGGGCAGCCTGCTTCCCGAAGTGGGCCTGGAGCTGGGGGCAGGCACCCTCCACCATTCCTGGTCCGACAAGGGGAACTGGACCTGGGCCGGCGTGGGCGTGAAGTGGAAGGTGTTCTCCGCGCCCGACCAGGCCAAGGCCCGGGCCGCCCGCGCCCAGGAGCGCGCCGCCCGCGAGATGCGGGACTTCAAGCAGCAGCAGGCCGAGCACGAGATCCGCGTGGCCAGGGAAGGCGTCCTCGCCGCCCAGGCCCGCTACGCCGCGGCGAAGGAATCCCTGGCCGCCGCCGAGGAATCCAAGCGTCTGCGGGAGGCCCGCCACAAGGAAGGCCTTGCGCCCCTCATCGAAGTGCTCGACGCGGAAGCCGCCGTGCAGGGCGCCCGCACCCTCATCCTCCAGAGCCTGTTCGATCTTCGCGTGAGCCGCGCCAGCCTTGATCTTGCGACCGGCACCCCCATCGAAGGAGTGAAGCCATGAAGTCAGCATTCGTGCTCGCCAGCCTGAGTGTGGCGTTGCTCGGGAATCTCGCATGCGGGAGCAAGCGGGATTCCCGGGTAGAGAAAGAACTGCCTCGGGTCGCGGTCTCCCTGGTGGCCGATGGCGCGCCGGAGGGCGGTGCCTGGGTGGCCGCCACGCTCCAGTCCAGCCGCACGGCCATGATGTCCACCCGCATGGCCGCCCAGGTCAAGCGCGTCCTCGTCCAGGAGGGCCAGCGCGTGTCCGCCGGCACCCTGCTCATCGCCCTGGGCGACGAGGACCTCCAGGGCCAGCTGAGGGCCGCAGAGACGGGACTCGCCACCGTCCAGGCGTACCACCGCCGCATCCAGGCCCTCCAGGCCCAGAAAGCCAGCACGGCCGTGGAACTGGAGCAGGTGGAAGCCCAGGTGGCCCAGGCCCAGGCCGGCGTCTCCTCCCTGAAGGCCAACATCGCCTACACGCAGATCCGCGCCCCCTTCGCCGGCGTGGTGCAGTCCCGGAAGGTCAACGAAGGCGACTTCGTCGGGCCCGGCACGCCCCTGCTGGAGCTGGTGGGCGACGGCGAGCAGGAGCTGCTTGCCACTGTGTCCGAGGGCGAGGCCAAGGGGCTCAAGGCCGGCGCCAAAGTGGCGTTCGAATCGGAGGGCGTCCAGGGCGAGGCCCAGATCACGGGCCTGGCTCCCGGCGGTGACCCCACCAGCCACAAGGGCACCCTGCGCGCCAAGGTGCTCAAGCCCAAGGGACTCCGGCAGGGTTCCTTCGCCCGCATCCTGGTGCCGGGCGCGAAGGCGGCCGCTGAGGGCCTCTCCGTGCCCCGCAGCGCCCTCGTGCAGCGGGGTGAGCTCACGGGCGTCTTCGTCGCCAAGGATGGCCATGCCGAGCTCCGCTGGCTCTCCCTGGGCGAAGGGGAGGGCAGCTTCCTGCCCGTGCGCTCGGGCCTGAAGGAGGGCGAGAAGGTCATCGACCATCCCGGTGCGCTCCAGGATGGCCAACCTGTCGAGATCTCCAGCGGGGTGAGCCGTGGCAAGTGAACATGGGGCAAGTGAGCCCAGACTGGGCCTGGCCGGGCGGCTGGCCAAGGGCTTCCTCCGCAGCAAGCTGACGCCGCTCATCGTCCTGGCCTCGCTGCTGCTGGGCGTCCTCGCCGTGGTCCTCACGCCTCGAGAAGAGGAACCCCAGATCATCGTCCCGATGGTGGACCTCTACGTGCCCTACCCGGGCGCGAGCCCCAAGGAGATCGAGAGCCAGGTCGCCACGCCCCTGGAGCGCCGCCTCTGGGGCATTCCCGGCGTCGAGTACCTCTACAGTACGAGCATGCCGGGCATGGCGCTCATCACCGTGCGCTTCAAGGTGAACGAGCCCCAGGAGCCCAGCCTGGTGAAGATCTACCAGGAACTGGCGGCCAATCCCCAGATCCTGCCGCCTGGGGCCATGAAGCCCATCATCAAGCTCCAGACCATCGACGACGTGCCCTTCCTGGTGCTCACGCTTCACGGCGAGGCCGGCTCCGGGCAGACGCCGGGGCAGCTCCGCCAGGTCGGCGAAGTCTTGGCGCGGGAGCTGTCCGATGTGCCGAACACCGCCCAGGTGAAGGTGGTCGGCGGCGCCCGGCGCATGGTCCGGATTGAGCCGGATCCCGACCGCCTCCGGTCCCTCAACATGTCCATCGGCGAGCTCCAGCCGGCCCTCCAGGCCGCCGAAGCCCAGCTGCCGGCGGGCGCGCTCGTGGACCACGGCAAGCGCACGGAGCTCGAGGCCACCGGTTTCGTGCTCCAGGCCTCCGAGCTGCGCCGCCTCGTGGTGGGCGTGCGGAACATGAAGCCCGTCTACCTCGCGGATGTCGCCCGGGTGGTGGATGCCCCCGAGTCCGAGCCGCCCATGGTCCTCTTCGCCGACGCGGCGCGGCCCGGCTTCGAGCCCGCGGTCAGCATCTCCCTGTCCAAGCGGGCCGGGGCGAACGCCACGGCCCTGGCGGAGCAGGTGCTCACCAAGGTGGAAGCCCTGCGGGGAACCCTCATCCCCCGCGATCTGAAGGTGACCGTCACCCGGAACTACGGCGAGACGGCCGGAGACAAGTCCAATGAGCTGATCGAGCACCTGCTCATCGCCACCCTCAGCGTCATCGCGCTCATCCTGCTGGCCATGGGCTGGCGTAGCGCGGTGGTGGTGGGCGTGGCCGTGCCGGTCACCCTGGCCCTCACGCTGCTCATCACCTACCTGTTCGGCTACACGTTGAACCGGGTCACGCTGTTCGCGCTCATCTTCTCCATCGGCATCCTGGTGGACGACGCCATCGTGGTGGTGGAGAACATCCACCGGCACCTGCATCTTCCCGGCCAGAAGAAGACCTTCGCCCGCATGGTGGTGGAGGCGGTGGACGAGGTGGGCAATCCCACGATCCTCGCCACGTTCGCGGTGATCGCGGCCATCCTGCCCATGGCCTTCGTGCGCGGGCTCATGGGCCCCTACATGCGGCCCATCCCCGTGGGGGCGAGCCTGGCTATGATCTTCAGCCTGGTCATCGCCTTCGTCATCAGTCCCTGGGCCAGCCTCATCGTGTTCCGGAAGGAGGCGCACCTCCCCGAGACCGATCCCTCCGGCCTCCATCCCGCCAGCCCCGACCAGGCGGCCCCCGAACCCGCCCAGCATCACCGGGGCCCTGACGAGGTGCCCGAAACCCGGTTCACCCGGATCTACCGGACCTCCATGCACGCCCTGCTGACCCGGCCCCGGGTCCGGTGGGCCTTCTTCGCCGGTGTGGTGGTCCTGCTGGCGGGTGCCATGTCCCTGGTGGGCTTCGGCGTGGTCAAGGTCAAGATGCTGCCCTTCGACAACAAGTCGGAGTTCATGGTCCAGCTGGACCTCCCGGCCGGGACGCCGAAGGAGGATGCCCTGGCCGCCGGTCAGGACATCGCCCGCCGTCTACTCAAGGACGCCACGGTCAAGGACGTGCAGGTCTATGCGGGCGAAGCCGCGCCCTTCACCTTCGTGGGCATGGTGCGCCACAGCTTCCTCCGCCAGGCGGCCGAGATGGTCGACATCCAGGTCAACCTGGTGCCCAAGGGCGACCGCAAGGAGCAGAGCCATGACATCGTCGTGCGCCTGCGCCCCGAGCTCGAGAAGATCTCGAAGCCGGCGGGGGCCCGCATGAAACTCGTGGAGATCCCGCCCGGGCCCCCGGTCATGGACACCATCGTGGCCGAGGTCTATGGGCCCTCCGAGGCCGAGCGCGCCCGCCTGGCCGGGGAGGTCCTCGGCGCCTTCAAGAGCGTGGACGGCATCGTGGACGTGGACTCCACCCTGAATCCGACCTCGCCCAAGATCAGCCTTGTCCTCGACCGCGAGAAGGCGGCCCTCCACGGGGTGGCCCCCGCCAGCGTCGTCCAGACGCTCTACATGGCGGGCTACGGCCATACCGTCGGAGCCTTCCACGTCCTGCGCGGCTCCAGCCAGGTGCCGGTGGTGGTGCAGCTCCCCTCCGAGAAGCGCCAGCGGCTGGATCAGATCCTCCAGCTCTATGTCCCGGGGGCCCGGGGCATGGTGCCCGTGCGGGAGCTGGTGACGGTGAAGGACGGGACCGAGGAGCCTGTCATCCACCACAAGAACCTGATGCCCGTCGCCTACGTCTTCTCCGACCTGGCGGGGACCATCGAGAGCCCCGTTTACGCCCTGGCCGCGCTGAACAAGAAGATCGACGCCCTCAAGGGCACCGGCGGCGCGAAGGTGGAGCGTCTCGGCCTGGCCCACCCCGAGAACACCGAGAACCTCATCATGAAGTGGGACGGCGAGTGGCACATCACCCTCGAGGTCTTCCGCGACCTCGGCATGGCCTTCGCCGCCGTGCTGGTGCTGATCTTCGTGCTGGTGGTGGGCTGGTTCGAGAGCTTCGAGATCCCCTGGGTGATCCTGGTTCCCATCCCGCTCTCCCTCATCGGGATCATCCCCGCCCACGGCCTCATGGGCGCCTTCTTCACGGCCACGAGCATGATCGGCTTCATCGCCGGGGCCGGCATCATCGTCCGCAACAGCATCATCCTGGTGGATTTCATCGAGCTGAAGCTGAAGGAGGGGATGTCGCTGGAATCCGCGGTGGAGGAGGCCGGCGTGGTGCGGTTCCGCCCCATGCTGCTGACGGCCGCCGCCGTGCTGGTGGGGAGCGCCGTCATGCTGGCGGACCCCATCTTCCAGGGCCTGGCCATCAGCCTCATGGCGGGCGAAGTGGCCGCCACCCTGCTGTCCCGCATCGCTGTGCCGGTGCTCTACTACGTCGTGGCCCGCCGGGGCCATGCGGCCAACCTGCAACGCCAGGCGGCTCTCGCCGTCGCGTCGCCTTCGCATAACCCGATCGCCCCCTCGAACGAGCAGGCGACATAAGAGGCCCTAACGAACCAACCAGGAAAGCGCTGGTTGGTTCGCAAGGCCCCCTAAGGAGTGATTCATGAACGTCGATCGCATCGTCCACACCGTCGCCGGCACATTCATCCTGCTGAGCCTCGCCCTGGCGAGGTTCCACAACCCGAACTGGATCTGGTTCACGGTCTTCGTGGGTGCCAACCTGCTCCAGAGCGGCCTCACCAACTGGTGCCTCATGTCCACCATCCTGCGCAAGCTCGGGGTGCCCGAAGGTGCGGGTGTGGGATGTTCCCGGTGAAGCCCGTGGCCCTCCGCATCCTCCTGGGCCTCGCGGTGGGTGGGGTCCTGGGCTACGCCTACCAGCGGCTGGTGGGCTGCAGCACGGGGACCTGTCCGCTCACTGCCACGCCCCTCCGCGCCATCACGTATGGCGCCGTGATGGGCCTGCTCTGGGCCGCGGCCAAGTAGGCCCCGCGGGCGGCCTCAGCTCCGCCTCTCCTCCTGTCCATTTCCGGAGTCGCCATGTCCGAAGTCATCCATCTCACCACCGAGGCCTTCCACAAGGTCTCCTCCCACGCGAATCCCGTGCTCATCGACTTCTGGGCCCCCTGGTGCGGTCCCTGCCGCATGCAGGGTCCCATCCTCGACGAGGTCGCCAAGACCGCGGGCGCCAAGGCCCTCGTGACGAAGGTCAACGTGGATGAGGAGCCGCTGCTGGCCGGCCAATTCGGCGTCCAGAGCATCCCCACCCTCGTGGTCCTCAAGGATGGCCGCATCCAGAGCCGCATGGTGGGCGTCCAGTCCGCGCACGCGCTTCTGGCGGCCCTCCAGCAGGCGGGTGCCTGATGGCCGAGTACTGGATCTACCTCATCCCGGTGGCCGCCATCGGCTACCTTCTGTGGAGCCGACGCTCGGCCTCGGCCGCGGACGTGAAGGCCATGCTGGAGCGAGGGGCCCAGATCGTGGACGTCCGCACCGCGGGCGAGTTCCGCACCGCCTCGCACCCGAAGGCCGTCAACATCCCTGCCGACCAGCTGGAGCAGCGCGCGAAGGAGCTGGATCCCGGACGTCCCGTGCTGCTCTGCTGCGAGAGCGGCAGCCGCAGCGGATTCGCCGCCTCCATCCTCAAGCGCAAGGGCTTCAAGGAGGTCCACAACCTCGGCTCCTGGCGGCGCATCGCCACCTTCCTCTCCTGAAAGGAACCTCCATGGAAGCACATGTCCGCTGGGAATCGGGCCTGACGTTCCAGGTGGACCAGGAAGGCCACCACTACCACATCGACGTGCCGGCCGGTGACGGGGCGCCCACCCAGGGACCCCGGCCCAAGGGACTCGTCCTGGCCGGGCTCGGCGGATGCACCGCCATCGATGTGGTGAGCATCCTCGAGAAGATGCGCGTGAAGCTGGAGGGCCTCGAGGTGCAGGTGAGCGCCGAGGCCCGGGAGGAACATCCGAGGATCTTCACCGGCATCCACGTCCGCTATGTGTTCCGGGGCAGGGACCTGCCCATGGACAAGCTGGAGCGCGCCGTGAAGCTGTCCGAGGAGACCTACTGCGGGGTGTCCGCCATGCTGCGGCCGGCCGTGCCCATCACGTCGGAGATCGTGGTCGAGGACTGACCGGCGGTCGAGCCTGGGCGGGGACGGCCCAATAAAAACGGCGGGCCCACCCCGGGCCCGCCTCCCCTACCCCTGAGCTTTCCGGAACCGCGAGCGGTCCAGTGCTGGGATGCGAATAGAATATGACTAAATAATGATTTAAGACTATTGAAAACAATGTGATTTCCATCACCGACGGTTTCCCGTTTGGTTTCAGCTCTTTGGAGGAGCCCCTCCACGGTTGGCGTGGGATACTGGCCGCGCATCATGGATCCAGAGGCGTCGCAGGCCATTCATTCCGGGAGAAACCATGGGTGATCCGCTTTTCTGGCACAGGCTTCAGTTCGGCTTCACGGCGACCTACCACTACCTTTTCCCGCAGCTGACGATGGGACTCGCCCTGGTGATCGTCGTGCTGAAGGCCATGGGCCTCCGCACCGGCGAGGCCCGCTACAACGATGCGGCCCGCTTCTGGATCAAGATCTTCGGCATCAACTTCGCCGTGGGCGTGGTGACGGGCATTCCGCTGGAGTTCCAGTTCGGCACGAACTGGGCGGCCTTCTCGCGATTCTCCGGCGGCATCATCGGCCAGACCCTGGGCATGGAAGGCATGTTCGCCTTCTTCCTGGAGAGCAGCTTCCTGGGGATGCTGATCTGGGGCGAGAAGAAACTCTCACCGAAGGGCCACTTCGGGGCCGCGCTGGCGCTGTGGATCGGCAGCTGGCTCTCGGGCTACTTCATCATCGCCACCAACGCGTTCATGCAGCATCCCGTGGGCTACACCCATGCCGCCGACGGCAGCCTCCAGCTGGCCAGCTTCTGGGCCTTCGTGCTCAACCCCTGGGCGCTGGGCCAGTACGCCCACAACATGATCGCCTCCGTGGTGACGGCTTCCTTCGTGGTGGCGGCCATCGGCGCCTACTGGACCCTCAAGGGCATCCACCCGGAGCAGGCCCGGCTGAACCTGCGGGCCGGCACGATCATGGGCCTGATCTTCAGCGTGCTCGTGGCCTTCCCCACGGGGGACATCTCCGGCAAGCTCGTGGCCAAGTACCAGCCCATCACGCTGGCGGCCATGGAGGGCCGCTTCGAGAGCGGGCCCCGCGCCAACCTCACCCTGGTGGGCCAGCCCAACGTGGCCCAGCGGCGGATCGAGAATCCCATCCAGCTGCCCGCCGTGCTGAGCTTCATCGCCTACGGCAGCTTCTCCAGCAACGTGAAGGGCCTGCTCGAGTTTCCCGAGGACCAATGGCCGCAGAACATCGAGCTCCTCTACTACAGCTTCCACATCATGGCGGGCCTGGGCACGATCATGATCGCCATCATGGGCCTGGCTGCCCTGCTGCTCTGGAAGAGCCGCCTCGATACGGCGCGTCCCATGCTCTGGGTGCTGATGCTGGCCTTCCCCTTCCCGTACATCGCCACGGCCGCGGGCTGGGCGGTGGCCGAGTTCGGCCGTCAGCCCTGGCTCATCTATGGCCTGCTGCGCACGATCCAGGGGGGATCCCCCACGGTGAACGCCGGCCACACTGCGTTCACGACGCTCGGATTCGCCGGCATCTTCGTGGTGCTGAGCGTCCTGTGGCTCTTCCTCATCGGCCGGGAGATCGCCCACGGCCCCGTCGCCCATACGCAGAAGGCCTAGGAGTCCGCCATGGAAATGCTCTGGTTCTGGCTCGTCTCCGTGATGGTCGCGATCTACGTGGTGATGGACGGCTTCGACTTCGGCGCCGGCATCCTGCACCTGGTGGTGGCCAAGACCAATGAGGAGCGCCGCGAGGTGCTGGGCGCCATCGGCCCCCTGTGGGACGGCAACGAGGTCTGGCTGCTGGCGGGTGGCGGCTCCATGTTCCTGGCCTTCCCCAAGGTGCTTGCCTCGGGCTTCTCCGGGTTCTACCTCGCCATCTGGCTGGTGGTCTGGTGCCTGATGGCCCGCGGGATCTCCATCGAGTTCCGGTCCCACCTGGAGGACGGCCTCTGGCGCCACTTCTGGGACGGCGCCTTCGCGTTCTCCAGCGTGCTGCTCCCCATCCTGTTCGGTGCGGCCCTGGGCAATGTCCTGCGGGGCGTGCCGGTGGACGGGAGCGGCTACTTCGAGATGGCGCTCTGGACCAACTTCCGCCAGGGCCCCCAGCCCGGCATCCTGGACTGGTACACCGTCCTCATCGGGGTGTTCGCCCTGGTGACCGTGGCGGGCCACGGCGCCCTGTTCCTGGCCTGGAAGACGGAGGGCGCCGTGCACGACCGCGCCAAGGGCCTCGCCATGAAGCTGTGGGGCGCCGTGCTGGTCCTGTGGATCGTGGCCAGCTACGCCACCTCGGCCGTGAACCCCGGCATCTTCCACCGCCTCCCGCAGGCCCCGCTGGGCTGGGTGGCCTCCCTGATCTTCCTTGCTGGCCTGGCCCTGGTGTTCGTGGGCCTCAAGCGGGAGCGCTTCCTGCTGGCCTTCCTGGGCTCCGGGGCCTTCATCCTCGGCCTCCTCGCGGCCAGCGCGGCCTGCGTCTATCCGGTGATGCTGAAATCCACCCTCGACCCCCAGTTCGATCTGACGGCCCTCAATGCCAGCGTGGGCTCCCACGGCCTCCGCGCGGGCCTGGTCTGGTGGCTCATCGGCTTCCCCATCGCCATCGGCTACCTGACCTTCCTCTTCCGCTTCCATCGGGGGAAGGTGAAGGCGGCGGCGGAGGGCGAGGGTTACTGACACGCTTTCGTGCTCACCTCAGAAAAACGGGCGCCAGGAGGCGCCCGTTTTTCTGAGGTGAGAACGACATGACCGCGTGGGTTCCTAGGCCTTCTCTGACCGGCTCCGGCGCCACTGCCAGGCCAGCCAGGCCCAGCAGGCCACCATGCCCAGCCAGCCCAGGACCAAGAGCCCGCGGGCCAGCGCGGTGTCCTGGGCCAGCAGGCCCCAGCGCCCCAGCAGCGTGGCCCAGTCATGCTCGCCCCCGCCTACCAGCGGGAGGACCTGCGCCCGGGCATCCGCCACATAGCGCGCGATGTTCAGGAGGTTTTCGAACGCCCAGATGCCCGTGACCGAGGTTCCCACCGCATCCCGGCGCAGCCAGAAGGTCCCGAGCGCGAGCAGGGGCGCCAGCAGCTGCATGAAGGTCCCGCCGAGGATGGTCAGGACCTCCCAGCCCAGGATGCCGAAGATGGGATGGCCGGCTTCGTGGAACACCAGGTTCACGCCGTCCAGCAGCGGGATCCAGCCCTGGTCGGAGCGGACCGCCAGAGCGGCGAGCAGGAAGAAGCCCAGGGAGACGCCGGCCAGGGCGGCGGTCCCCACGGGCTGCCACTCGGCCTCCCAGGCTTCGGCCAGCGGTTCCAGGAGAGGCATCATGGGTGCGCCAGGTGCCTTGCCACGATCCAGTCCACCACCTGGTCGAGGGTCATGGCGCTGGAATCCAGCTCCACGGCATCCGCGGCCTTGCGAAGGGGCGCCACGGCGCGGGTGCTGTCGGCCTCGTCGCGCCGGCGCTGGTCCGCGAGCACATCCTCGAAGAGGGGAGCCTGGCCCTTGGCCTCCAGTTCGAGGAAGCGCCGCCGGGCGCGGGCCTCGGGGCTGGCGGTGAGGAAGATCTTGCAGCAGGCGTGGGGGAAGACCACCGTGCCGATGTCGCGGCCGTCCACCACCCAGCGGCCGGAGGCGCCGACGCGGCGCTGCTGCTCGACGAGCACCTCGCGCACGCGGGCATCCGCGCTGACAGGCGTCACCCCACGCGTGACCTCCTGGCTGCGGATGGCCTCGCTGACGTCCTCACCGGCGAGGAAGATGCGCGTGCCCTCCTGGGCGAGGTCCAGGCCCGCCAGGAGGCGCTCCAGCGCAGGGCGGTCCTCCAGGGACAGCCCCGCGCGCTGGAGGGCCAGCGTGGCGGCGCGGTACATGGCGCCGGTGTCGAGGTACTGCCAGCCCAGACGCGCGGCGGCCCGTCGGGCTGTGGTGGACTTTCCCACGCCGGACGGGCCGTCGATCGCGATCAGGGGAAGGGCGGAAGCGGTCATGCCTTCATTCTGCGGGACCGCTCACGCCCTTGCCATTACTTCATGCCGAGGTCCTTGAGGACCTTGGGATCCTTCTCGTCCTGGGCCAGGAGCGTGTGGCAGGTGTCGCAGTCGCCCTTGATGGTGCGGCCGTCGGCGGCGGTGTGGCTGCCGTCGTGGCAGCGGAAGCAGCCCACGGCCTCCTCGTGGCCGATGTTGTTCGGGTGCGTGCCCCAGGTGAGCTTCATCTCGGGGAACACGTTCCGCAGGTAGATGGCCTTCACGGCCTCGGCCGCGGCGTCCACCTGGGCCCGCTTGTGCTTGAACACGTCGGGGTAGGTGGTGCGGTAGAACTCGTTGATGCCGAGGACGATCTTCGAGCCCGCCTCCTGCTGGCTGGCGTACTCGACCTTCAGCAGCTCCACCGCCTTCTTCTTGATGTAAGGCAGGTCCGTGGCGATGAGGCCCTTGGCCATGGACTTGTCCACGGCGCGATCGGGCAGCTCGAAGGTGTGGGTGGGCCGGTTGTGGCAGTCGATGCAGTCCATCTTGCGCTCGGTGGCCTTGGCCAGCTGGTCGGGCGTGAGCTTCTTGTAGTCGTCGGTGACGTACTCCACAAGCTGGCCGTTGTCGTCGCGGTAGGTGACCTTGGGGATCTCCTGGCGGCGGTGGTCCGTGCTGATGTAGCTGATGCGCTCCATGGCGTCGAGGTGGCGGCCGTGGATGCCCGTGGTGCCGTTCGGCGTGTGCCCGCCGATCTTCAGCAGGAGGATGCTGGTGGAGGGGGTGTTGGCCTCGTCATCGGCGTATTTGGTGCGGATCAGCAGCTTGTCGTCCGTGAACTTCTGGGGCCAGTGGCACTGTTCGCAGGTCTCCCGGGCGGGGCGCAGGTGCTCGACCGGGCTCGGGATGGGACGCGAGTAGGTGCCGAAAGCCACCGCGAAGAGCTGCCGCGTGCCGGAGATCTTGGCGCGCACCAGGGCGGGGGCGCCGTGGCCGATGTGGCACTGGGCGCAGCCCACGCGGGAGTGGGGCGAGTTCAGGAAGGCGGTGTACTCGGGGCTCATCACCGTGTGGCAGGTGAGGCCGCAGAAGCGGTTGGAGTCCATGTACTCCACGCCCTTGAGGCCGGCGGTGCCGAGAATGCCGACGTTGATGAAGGTGAGGGCGCCCACCACCAGCAGCAGGCGGCGGATGCCAGGCTGGGTGAAGTCCACCTTCTGCAGGGGCGTGGGAGCCTCGCCCGACAGGCGGCGCTGGCGGCGCATCCGGAGGATGCCCACGGGGATGAGGACCAGGCCCACGAGGAAGATGGCGGGAAGGGCGAGGAACAGCAGGATGCCGACGTAGGGGTGGACGGCCCGGGGGCTGGTCAGTTCCATGAACCAGAACCAGACGAGCGTGAAGGCCGAGCTGGTCGTCAGGGCCACGCCCAGCAGGGTGATCCAGTTGTTCCCCAGCTGGAAGCAGAGCCTGGCGAGGTCTCTGATGCGTTCTTTCAAGCTCATGGATCCACCTCCGCGACGTGGGGGAAAAGACAAATGACACCCGAGTGGGCAATGCCTCGTTCCACCCTAAATTCCTCCGGGATCAGCCGCAAGACAGAGCGGGGCCGAGGAGGCCTTATCTCCTTTGATATCAACAGGGGGCGTTCCAGGTTGTGACAGAGGCCCAGGCTACTGGAAGGTTACCATTAGATCATCTTTACGCGCAGCAGATGGAGGAAGGCCTCGCCGTACTGCTGGAGCTTCTTCGGCCCGACGCCGCTCAGGGCCAGGAATTCCGCCTCGGTGGCGGGCTGGAAGCGGGCCATCTGCTGGAGGGTGGCGTCGCTGAAGATCACGTAGGCGGGCACGCCCTTCGCATCGGCCAGCCGTTTCCGGAGGATCTTCAAGTCCCGGTAGAGCGCCTCTTCGCCGTCCACCGGTCCCTCGGGCAGCGCCGGGCGCGTGCCGCGCGGCGAGCCGCGCTTGGCCTTGCCGGGTTTCGGCGCGGCTTCCAGCGGGTCCGCCCCGGAGCAGACATCGCAGGACGCCCCGCAGGGCTCCATGCGCTCCCCGAAATGGGCCAGCAAGGCCTGGTGGCGGCAGCGGGTGGCATCCGCCAGGCGGAAGAGGTCCCGGGTCTGCCGCTGCTGGGCCTGGGCCAGGCCCGCCTCCAGGCCGTCCGTGAAGCGGTCGTAGCTCAGCACGTCGCCCCAGCCGTAGAACATGACGCAGTCCGCATCTGCGCCGTCACGGCCCGCGCGGCCGATCTCCTGGTACCAGCCCTCCACGCTCTTGGGCATGTCGCGGTGGATGACGTAGCGGATGTTGCTCTTGTCGATGCCCATGCCGAAGGCGACGGTGGCGACGATGACATCCACGTCATCCCGCTGGAAAGCTTCCTGGGCCGCGGAGCGCGCCGCGGCGTCCATGCCCGCATGGTAGGCGGCGGCGAGGACGCCTTCCTCGCGCAGGAAGGCCGCCGTGGACTCCACGGCCTTGCGCGACAGGCAGTAGATGATGCCGCTCTCGCCGCGCCGCGCCAGCACGAGCCGCAGCAGGGCCTCGCGCACCGGCGGCAGGCCCTCGGCGCCTTTGCGGTAGGCGCTGATGCGCAGGTTGGATCGGAAAAAGGAGCCCTGCACCTCGACCGGCTTCCGCATCTCCAGCTGTTCCGCGATGTCGCGGCGCACCTCGGGCGTGGCCGTGGCCGTGAGGGCCAGGACGGGCACGCCCGGGAAGCGCTGCTTGAGGCCGGCAAGGGTGCGGTAGGCGGGGCGGAAGTCATGGCCCCAGTGGCTGATGCAGTGGGCCTCGTCCACGGCGATGAGGCGCAGGTCCACTTCGCGGAGCAGGTCGGCGAGGTAGAGCTCGAGGCCCTCGGGCGCCGCGTACACCAGCTCCAGCTCGCCATTCTTGAGGGCGCGGATGCGCTCGCGGCGGGCCTCCGCATCGAGGCTGGAGTTGAGGAAGGTGGCGCGGAGCCCGGCCTCGGTCAGCGCGTCCACCTGGTCCTTCATGAGGGCGATGAGGGGCGACACCACCAGCGTCACGCCGCCCAGCAGCCGCGCGGGCAGCTGGAAGGTGAGGGACTTGCCGGCGCCCGTGGGCATGATGCCCACCACGTCGCGGCCTGCCATGACCGCCTCGATGATGGCCCGCTGCCCGGGCCGGAAGGAGGCGTAGCCGAAGGTGGTCTTGAGGGCGGATTCCAGATCCGGCGGGGCCCCCAGTCCAGCCGCCAAGCCTTTCAGTGCCGCGATGGCTCCAGCATCGAAGGCCCCGGGCTCAGCGCGGTAGCGGTCCCGCAGCCGCGCCAGACCCTCCCTGCATTCCACATGCGCGCCTTGCGTGAGCAAGGCGCGCAGTCGCTCAATCTCGTCCAGAACTGAGCCCAATCAGCAGCCGCCGTCGAGCAACGGCCCGGCAGCCTTCCAGAAGGCTTCCATCTCCTCGGGCTTCCCGAAGGTCACGCGGATGTGGTTGGGCAGGCCATAGCCTTGCATGGGCCGCACGATCACGCCGCGCTGGAGCAGCTCCTTGAACAGCTCGGCGGCCGGGAAGACGGTCTCCAGGAGGATGAAGTTACCTGAAGTGCCCGAGGTCTGGCAGCGGTGCTTCGCGGCTTCCGCCACGAAGGTCGCGCGGGCCTCGGTGTTCTTCTGGCGGGAGAAGGCTTCGAAGGCCAGGTCCTGCACGGCCACTTCCGCGGCGGCCTGGGCCAGGTGGTTGGTGTTGAAGGGGCTGCGCACCCGCTCCAGGAAGCCCATCATCTCCTTGGACCCGAGGCCGTAGCCGATGCGCAGCCCGGCCAGGGCGTGGATCTTGGAGAAGGTATGCAGCACCAGCAGGTTCGGGCGCTGATCCAGGTAGGCCGCGGCATCCGGGTACGTGGCCGGGTCCTCGTACTCGGCGTAGGCCTGATCCACCACCAGCACGATGTCCTCGCGCAGGTCGCGCACCAGGCGCTCCAGGGCGGCCCGCTCCAGGCGGATGCCCGTGGGGTTGTTGGGATTGCCGAGGTAGACGAGGCGGGTGTCCTCCGCCACCGATCGCAGGATGTCATCGGCGTCGAGCTCCGTGGCCGAGGCCCGGGATTCGATGACGCGCCCGCCGGCGGTCTGGGTGGCGATGCCGTAGATGGCGAAGCTGTGCTTCGGGATGACGGAGCTGCCGCCGTCCAGGAAGGCGGCCTTGGCCACCATCTCCAGGATCTCGCTGCTGCCGTTGCCCAGCACCACGCGGTCGAGGGAAAGGCCCTTGCGCGCCGCGATGCGCTGGCGGAGGTAGTAGCCGTCGCTCACGGGGTAGAGACCGAGGCCCTCGAACTCGGACCCCGAGATGACCGCGGCCACGCGGGCCTTCACCGCGTCGGTGGGGCCCCAGGGATTCTCGTTGGAGGCCAGCTTGACGATGGACGTGAGGCCCAGCTCGCGCTGGACCTCCTGGATGGGCTTGCCGGGGACGTAGAGCGGGATCCGCGCCAGGTGTTCGAAGGCGGGAAGGGCGGACAGGCTGGTGTTCATCAGGCGGGCCGCTCGGAGAGGACCTTGTCGACGATGCCGTATTCCAGG
Source organism: Geothrix terrae (assembly GCF_022808775.1). Lineage (GTDB taxonomy): Bacteria > Acidobacteriota > Holophagae > Holophagales > Holophagaceae > Geothrix > Geothrix terrae. Next base: position 152,553 of record NZ_JAKZLA010000004.1, on the reverse strand, counting down.
GCCTCCTCGGCGCCCATGAAGTAGTCGCGGTCCATGTCCTTCATGACCTTCTTCAGGGGCTGGTTCGTGTGCTTGGCGAAGGTGGCGGCCAGGTTCTCCTTCAGGCGCTGGATCTCCTTGAAGGTGATCTCGATCTCGGTGGCCTGGCCCTGGGCGCCGCCCGAGGGCTGGTGGATCATGATGCGGGCGTTGGGCAGGGCGAAGCGCTTGCCCCGGGTGCCGGCCGCCAGCAGGTGGGCGCCCATGGAGGCGCACTGGCCGATGCAGTAGGTGACGATGTCATTCTTCACGAACTGCATGGTGTCGTAGATGGCCAGGCCCGCGGTGACGCTCCCGCCGGGGCTGTTGATGTAGATCTGGATGTCCTTGTCCGGGTCCTCGCTCTCGAGGAAGAGCATCTGGGCCACGATGGCGTTGGCCACGTTGTCATCGATGGCCGTGCCCAGGAAGATGATGTTGTCCTTCAGCAGGCGCGAATAGATGTCGTAGCTGCGTTCGCCGCGCGGCGTCTGCTCGATGACGATGGGGGGATAGTAGCTGCTGGGCATGGGCCCTCCGGCTGGCTCATCAGGATAGCAAGAAGGCGCCATGGGGCGCCTTCTCTGGGTGGTCTGCGCAGACCGCTACTTCTTGGCCGCGGGCTTCTTGGCTTTGGGCTTGTCCTCGGCGGGCTCATCCTTCTTGGCGGCGGCCTTCTTGGGCTTCTCCGCGACGGGCTCGTCCTTCTTCGCGGCCTTCTTGGGCTTCTCCTCGGCTTCGGGCTCGGCCTTCACCGCGGCCTTCTTCGCCGCGGGCTTCTTGGCCGGAGCGGCCTCCTCCTCGTGGCTGTGGCCGTGGCCGTGATCATGGTCGTGGTCGCAGTCGGGGCCGTGGACGTGGCCGGCGGGGGCCACGGCGGCGGGCTCGCCGCCCTCCTGGCCTTCCAGGTCGCCGCCCTCCAGGCCGCCGGCGTCGAAGCGGTTCACGGGCAGGCCCGCCTCGCGCTTGCGCTCCAGCTCGACCAGGGCCTCGAAGGCCGCCTTGTCCAGCTGCTCCTCCGTGACCTTGGCGGTGGCGAGCAGGTGGGTGAAGATGCGGTCGGTGCGGAGGCGGCCCTTGATCTCGGTGGTGTTGCCGCGGCGCTCCAGCTCGGCCTTGAAGGCCTCGAAGGGCTGCTGCACCTGGTTCTCGGCCATGAAGGTCCGGATCTCGGCGTCGATGTCCGCCTCAGGCACTTCGATGCTCTCGGCGTTGCCGATGGCCTGGAGCAGGTAGCCGCTGCGGACGGCGCGCTCGGCGTCGTTGAGGCGGTACTGGCGGTAGCCCTGCCAGTTCACCTTCTTGGGGTCCATGCCCTGGCGGGCTACGTGCTGGGCGAACTCCTGGCAGTAGTCATCGAGCTGCAGGGCCACCATGGAGCGGGGCACCTCGAAGGGCGCGGCCTCCAGCAGGGTGTCGAGCATGTTGGCGTGGAGGCGGGCCACGGCGTCGCGTTCGGAGGCCTCCTCCAGGTCCTTCTTCACCGCGGCCTTCAGGGCCTCCAGGTTCTCGAAGGCGCCCATGTCCTTGGCGAAGTCATCGCCCAGGACGGGCACCTCCTTGCGGCGGATGTCCTTGACCTGCACCTCGTAGGCCAGGGTCTTGCCGGCGAGGACCTTGTTGGCGTCGTCGTCCGGGTGGGTGAGGTTGAAGGCCTTCTTCTCGTCGACCTTCATGCCGAGGATCTGGGCGTCGAAGGGGCGCTTGCCGTCAATCTCCAGCACCTGGTCCTGGTAGGTCTGGGCCTTGAGGCCCTGGGGCTTCACGCGGATATCGCAGGTGACGACGAGGCCCTCGGCCACGGCGGCGTCCTCCACGGGCAGGAGCTTGGTGGCCCGCTGGCGGAGGCCCTCCAGGTGCTCGGCCACGGCGGCCTCGTCGATGGCCCGCTTCTTCTTGGTGAGGGCCATCGCCTTGTAGTCCGGCAGGGCCACCTCGGGCGCCACGTCGAACTGGGCGCGGAAGACGGCGTCGGCGCCCTCCTTCAGGTCCAGCTTCTCCAGGGAGGGATGGGAGATGGGCAGGGCGCCGGCTTCCTGGGCGGCCTTCCAGAAGTGCTTCTCCACCAGCTGCTGGGCTACGTCGGACTGGATCTCACGGGCGTAGCGCTGCATCAGGACGGGCCGGGGGGCCTTGCCGGGGCGGAACCCGGGGATGCGGACCTTCGGGGCGATCTTGGCCACCACCTCGTTGAAGGTGGCGCTCACCTCGGCGGCGGGCACCGTCACTTCGACGGCCTTGCGGGTGGGGGACTGGTGATGCAGGGTGGCGGACATGGATGCTCCGTGTGATGCGGGGGTCATGCGAAGTGGTGCGAACGGTCGGACTCGAACCGACACGGTGTGAACCGCTGGAACCTAAATCCAGTGCGTCTACCAGTTCCGCCACGCTCGCAGGGTTTCCGAATTGTCATTGCCGGTGGTGCGCCCAGAGCGACTCGAACGCCCGACCCTCAGGTTCGAAGCCTGATGCTCTATCCAGCTGAGCTATGGGCGCGCACCGAATCCCCTAGTCTACCTGGAAGCTCCGGGCGCTTCGACCCCCGGGTTGGCTGGATAGAGCGCCGGATGCTGAAGGCTCTATCCAGCTCCGCCCGTGGCCTATCGGACGCGCCCCGGCGCGTCCTCCCGCTCGCCTCGCTCGCGGAGGCCGGGGTCGGGCGCGCACTGGGCCGACCGCCGGATCGCGGAATGGCCTGCGGGGCAGGCCATGGAGCGAGGATCCGGCGAGGAGGGCATGCGGGTCTACCGGGAAGACCCCCCTGGCTTCGACCCCTGGGTTCGGTCAGCCACGGAGGCACCAGGCATCCTCGGCCCCGTTCCGGCGGAGGGTCTCCAGGGCGGTGGCATCCAGGCCCATGGCCTGGGCTGCGGCGGTCTCGGTGCCGAGGTCGCAGGGGGCCACGCCGGGGTCGTCCGTGCCCAGGGCGCAGCGCACGCCGGCCCTCAGCATCCGGGGCAGGGGGTGGGGCGTCACGTCGGCGGCCAGGGCTGCGTTGGAGGTGGGGCAGATGTCCACGGGGATGCCCCGCTCCGCCAGGAGGTCCAGGGTGGCGTCGTCAGCGCGGATGCCGTGGACGATGCGGGCCACGCCACCCTCCAGCACGGCCTCGCGCACGTTCGAGCCCGGTCCGTTCTCGCCCGCGTGGGCGGCGAGGCGCAGGCCTGCGGCCCGGGCCCGGTCGAAGACAGCGGCCCAATCGCGGAAGGGGCTGCCCTCCAGGCCGCCCGTGGAGAAGCCCTTCACGAAGAGCGGCAGCTCCGGCAGCACCAGGTCGAGGACCGCCTGGCCATGCTTGGGGCCGAAGTGGTTCACGGCGTCCACCACCACGCAGCCGCAGACACCCTGGGCCGCGGCCTCGGCCAGGCCGTCCTCCACCCCCCGCCAGAAGGCGTCGAGGGTGATCTGGCCGCGGTGGACCACGAGGAAGTGGGGCGAGGCCCAGAGATCGAACCCCGACCCGCCGCAGGCCTGCGTCCGCCGGACCACCGCCCGCACCGCCTCACGGACGGCCTCCCGGCTGTCCAGCAGCGCGGCGCCGAAGAGGAAGGCCTCGATGAACCCATCGAAGGGCACGGCGCCGCCGGACCACAGGGTTTCCAGCGGTCCCGGCAACGCCAGCCCGCGGCGCGCCGCTTCGCCTCGGACCCAGACGGGATCCAGGGCGCCCTCCAGGTGGGTGTGGCGATCGATGAGAGGAGAGGGGGCGGTTGTGCTCACCTGGACATTATGCTCACCGCTCGCCGCATCGCTCGTCAGGCTGCGAGGAGCAGCCTGCCCACGATTGAGACGGAGGCCAACCTGATTGCTATGCTCACCGCTCGCCGGATCCTCGCTCGCCAGGCTGCATTTAGCAGCCTGTCTCGCGATCCGGCGGGGTTCGCCTACTCGTCGTAGTCGTCCATGCGCAGGTCGCCGGGGTCGAAGCCCTCGCCACGGCCCCGCTCAAGGGGCACGCCGCTCTCGTTGAAGGTCTCCTCGAGGTTCTCGGCCTCAGGCTCGGCGGTGAAGTCGTCCTCGATGACGTGGACGCTCTTCTCCTTCTTCACGGCGCGCGGCTTGGCCGGAGCGGCCTTCTGGTTCGCACCGCACTTGGGACAGACCGCCTCCGGCTTGCCGAAGTCGTAGAACTTCGTCGCGCACTGGAAACACGTGAACTTCTTGCCGAGATCCGCCATTGACTTGTTCCTCGCCCATGCCCAAAGGAACAAGGTTCTACCAGACTCTGATCCCGTTGTCACTTCTTATGGCGGGCGACCTCAGGCCCAGGGGGCCGGCCCCAGCTTGGACGCATCGCCTTCGCATAACTGGCTCACGACCGTGCTGGTGAAAATCCGGTGATGGGCCTCGACATCTTCTCCGAAGCGCTCCACGAAGGTGGCGCGGCTCCGCTCGAGCTCCTCCCGGAGCAACCCGTACAGGTTGCCGTGGGTCTGGGCCTGGGCGACCTTCGTCGGGAAATAGAGCTCCACGTCACCCACCAGGACCCGCGCCAGTCGCTCGGCGGCGGCCCGGGTCTTGGGGTCCAGGTCCATCAATGCGGGGGCTTCGATGGGCTCGGGCACCATCTGCGTGGGGGCGCTCGAGTGGCTGCTGGGGAGGGGCGGCAGCGGTTGGGGCGAAGCCGGGGGTAGGGCTGATGGCGGCAGGGCCGAGGGAGGCTGGGCCGATGGCGGAGGGGGAGGCAGGGCGTGGGCGGGCTCATCCTTCCCGGCCGCCAGGCCTCCCAGGGCGGCCGAGGCCGCCAGCACGAGGGCCCGGACCAGCTCGGGGTGGTCGATCTTCTGGCGCAGGCCGCTATCCACGAGCAGCAGGGCCACGGTCTTCCGCTTGTGGCGCAGGGGCAGGACCACGAAGTCCGAGGCTTCGTAGGAGCTGAGCACCGAGAGGAGAGCCGAATAGCCGGCGCCCTTCTTCCTCAGGGATCGGCCCAGGCCCTGGATCACGGACTCCAGGTCCGGAGGCGGCACCACAGCGCCCGGTTGCAGGGGGGCACCCGCCTCGAAGCCGCGATGGGCGTACAGGGAGGCCAGCCCCTGCTTGACGATGAAGAGGGCGCTGCGCTCCACCAGGGGCTCCAGGCCGTCCAGAAGGCGCTTCAGAAGGTCACTCTGGGAGGGGGCACCCTCGACCAGATCGAGGGCGGAGGAGAAGGCGGCCATGGCTCCCAGGGCCCCGCCCCCTTCCGTTTCGGTCGGGGCCTGGGCCGGGATGGCCTGGCGGAGCTTCTCGATCAGCGCATCGTCGGGATGGAACCGGTCCATGGCCAGCTGCCAGGTGGCGATGACCTCCTCGAGCAGGCTCTGGTTTTTCTGGTTCACCCAGTTTTCCACCAGACCACGGAGGGCGGCGTGGATGGGCTGGTCCTCAGGACGGGCTGCGCTCATGGGGGACTCGGGTGAAAGGTTCGGATCCAGGGTATCCCAAGTTCGGGTGGGAACCTCGTCTGCTGGTATTTGCCCTGGGGAACCGATAGGATGGCCCAGGTTCCTTGGAGATGGCGGATGGCGGATCTTTCCATTGCGATGAGACAGGCCGGCGATGTTGCGATCCTGCTTCCGGCCGGTTTCATCAACGCCCACACGGTGCGCGAGTTCGAGGCGGCCCTGGAGGGGCTGGTCCGCGACGGACAGTACACCATCCTCCTCAACTGCAGGGATCTCCATTACATCAGCTCGGCCGGCCTGGGGGCCATCATGGGCCTCATCGAGACGGTCCGGGACCACCAGGGGGACATCCTCCTGTCCGATCTCCAGCCGAACGTATTCACCATCTTCGACACCCTCGGCTTCACCCAGCTCTACCGCGTGTTCGGCGATGAGGACCAGGCACTCGCCGCGGTCGCGCCCGAGCGGAAGGGGTGAGCGTGGCGGTCAGCATGGAGCCAGCCGAGTTCCGACTCGTGATCCCGAGCCAGACCCGCTACCTGAACCTGGTGACGGGCCTGGCCAAGCGGGCGTCGCTGGTGGCCGGTCTCGACGACGCCACCTCCGCCAAGGTGAGCATCGCCGTGGACGAGGCCGTGACCAACGTGATCCTCCACGCCTACCACGGGGAGGGGGAGCACAGCGTCGAGCTGGAACTGCGGTTCACGGAGGAGGCTCTGGAGATCCACATCCTCCACTCAGGCCAGGGGCTCCGCGGTGACCAGATCGTCTTGCCGGATCCCAAGGAGTACATCAAGCACCCCCGGAAGGGCGGCCTCGGCCTGCTGCTCATGAGCCGGTTCATGGACGAGGTGCGGTTCAAGGCAGACGAGGCCTCCGGCCGGAACGAGTGCTGCCTGATCAAGAAGCTGGACTGACGCCGGGTCCGCCCCCATGCCGACCAACCCCTTCGACCGTCTCCGCCAGCTGGCGCTGAAGATCCCGGAAGGGGCCCAGGAGCTGCTCCCGCTCATCGACTTCCTGGAGACCTTTCCGGACCAGGGCACCGAGGAGGACCTCGTCCACCTGGTGGGCATCACCGCGATGGGCATTGCCAAGGCGGGGCAGGGCGGCCTGTGGGACGGCGGCAAGTGGCTGTTCCTGCGGGGGGCGGCGCCGGCCTTCCCCACCCACCCGGGCGAGGGTTGGCAGGTCCTGCCCTGGGCCTACGGCGAGGAGGTCTACGGCCACCTGGTCCTGCGCGCCGAGGAGCCGCCGGGAGCCGTGCCGCTGCTGCTGTCCATCAGCGCCCCCCTGCTGGCCTGGCGCCGGGCCGAGGCCGTGCGCAGCTCCCAGAACCAAGCCCTGGCCCTGCAGCTCTCCCGCCTGAACACGGTGTTCGAGCTCACCCGCAACCTGGGCCAGGTGGAAACCCGGCAGGATCTGGTCCGGCTCATGGCCAACACGCTCATGGGCGAGTTCCGGATCATGCGCCTCTTGGTGGTGGACGCCCAGGGCACCGTGCTGCATGCGAAGGGGCTCGGCACGGTCCCGGGGGTGCTGGAAGGCGATTCCCTCCACGAGCTGGTGGAGGCGAAGGGTCTGGTCCACGCCGTCGAGCTGCAGGACCAGGACCACAGCCACGGCTTCGCCTATGCGGCGGATCCAGCGGTGGGGAAGCTGTCGGACGACGATGAGGTCTTCCTGCACACCCTGCTGAACCTCACCTCCTCCCAGCTGTCGAACCTGGAGTTCCGGGAGGCCCGCCGCCAGGCCGAGCGCCTGGAGAAGGACCTGGACCTGGCCCGGGACATCCAGCGCCGCCTCCTCCCCAAGGCGCTTCCCGAGCCCAGCGGCTGGCAGTGCGCCGCCGCGAACCTGCCCTACCAGGCGGTGGGCGGCGACCTCTACGACCTGTGGATGGCCCGCGACGAGGAACTGGGCGAGCGGCTCCACATCGCCGTGGGCGACATCTCCGGCAAGGGCCTCCCCGCCTCCCTGATGATGACCCAGCTCTCCGCCTTCCTCCGGGCCCTCGGGGGCCGGCGCGTGCAGGACTGGGGCAAGCTGGCGGAGCGCCTGAACCGGCGCATGAACGACGTGCGCGACGGCAACCGCTACACCACCCTGTTCGCCGCGAGCCTCAATCCCCTGACCGGCGATCTCCGGTTCGTGAACGGGGGGCACAATCCGCCCCTGGTGGTGCGGGCCAGCGGCGAGGTGGTCCGGCTGGCCCCCACAGGACCCATGGTGGGCCTGCTCCCCGGGGCCGCCTTCGCCGAGGGCCGGGCTTCCATGGAACCGGGCGATGCGCTGGTGATCTTCACGGATGGCCTGGTGGAGGCGGAAAACGCCGCCGGTGAGGAGCTGGGCGACGGGCGCCTGGCCGAGGTCGTCCTGCGGCGCCCGCATGCGGGGGCGGAGGAGCTGTTCGAGGCCCTGCTGGTGGAGGCCTTCCAGCACCTGGAGGAGGGCCGGTTCCGGGACGACGTGACCCTGGTGGTCGTGAAGCGCATGTCATGAAAGGAGGGACCGTCCGCGCGCCAAGGCTCGCTCTACGTCCCCCCTTTGACCCCCACGTGATGCCTGGGCAGGGCCCAGGCATCACGTCTGCGCTCTTGATCCCTTTCGTATCCTGGTACCTGGAGGCAACTTCATGAACCAGGCGAAAACCCTTCTCATCATCGTGGCCATGACGGGCCTGCTGGTGTGGATCGGCGATTACTTCGGCGGACAGTCCGGCATGGTGCTGGCCCTGGCCATCGGCCTCGTGATGAACGGGGTGAGCTACTTCTTCTCCGACAAGATCGTGCTGGCCAGCTACGGCGCCAAGGTGGTGGACCAGGCCGAGGCCCCGGAGCTCTACGCCATCGTGGCCAACCTGGCCCAGCGGGCGGGCCTGCCCACGCCCCGCATCGCCATCATCCCCGAGGACACCCCCAACGCCTTCGCCACCGGCCGGAACCCCGAGCACGCCGTGGTGGCCGTGACCGAGGGCATCATGCGCGTCCTCAGCCGGCCGGAGCTGGAGGCGGTCATCGGCCATGAGCTGGGCCACGTGAAGCACCGGGACATCCTCATCGGCAGCCTGGCGGCCGTGCTGGCCCAGGCCATCATGTTCCTCTCCCGCATGGCCTTCTGGATCTCGCCCCGCGACGAGGAGGGCCGCTCCAACCCCCTGGCGGGCATCGCCATCATGATCCTGGGGCCCCTGGCGGCCATCCTGCTCCAGATGGCCGTGAGCCGCTCCCGGGAGTACCTGGCGGACGACTACAGCGCCCACCTCACGGGCCGCCCGGACATGCTGGCCTCGGCCCTGGAGCGCCTGCAGGCCTACAACCAGCAGCTGCCCATGGCCTCCGCCGAACCCGCCACGGCCCACATGATGATCGTGAACCCCCTGAGCGGGGGTGGCCTCATGAGCCTCTTCTCCACCCATCCCCCCATGGAGGTGCGGGTGGAGCGTCTGCGGCGCATGCCCATCGAGGCCCGCTGAACTCCCCTTTGTGAGGGAGTGGGCAAAAAATTCGCCTCCCGCTGCGCAAAAAAGGGTCCGACCGGATAGGCTGAAAGCCTGTTGTCTCCTTCCAGGTCGGGAATGTCTCCTTATCGTGGGGTCGAATCATGGGCAGGCTCAGGGCGGATTGGCTCATCCGAAGGCTGTTGCTGGGCCTGCTTCTGGGTGTAGTCCCAGGAGCAGAGGCCCAGGCCCGGCAAGACCTCCCCCCTCTGGCGCGGCGACACGGCTACATGCCCCTGGATCCGGCCCAGGTGGAAGCCTGGGACCGGGCTCGCCGGGAACAGCCCCTCGCGAACATCCACCCGCTTCCCCTGGCTGGGCCGGGAGGCAGCGCGACCAGGGTGGACTGGCTGGAGGATGTGTCCACCCGGGGGCCGTCCCGGGACCAGGGAGCCAACGGAAACTGCTGGAACTGGGCCGCGTCCGCCATGTCGGAGACGGCGCTCAAGGTCGCCTACGGGTACGCGGACCGGCTCTCCGTGCAGTACGTCGATTCGCTGGCCGACGCCTATACCTTCCAGAACGGCGGTGACCTCGCGACCTACTGCAAGCTCGTGAACGGGCCCGGACTCCTGGTCCCCGAGAGCAATGCCAATGCCGCCTACGTGGATGGGATCGTCGATCCCCGGTGCACCCAGAGCCTCGTCCCCACCTCCGCCATCCAGCTCTCCCCGGCCTACACCCACGTGGCGGTCTCGGGCAAGACGGTCCAGACATCCGGAGTATCCCAGGCCACGGCCATCGCCAACATCAAGAACATGCTCGACCAGCACAAGGTGGTCGGCTTTTCCTTCATCACGCAGTTCTCGGGCGCCGGCGGGTTCGAGGAGTGGTGGGAGACCCAGGCCGAGGATGTGCTGTGGCCCGAGCCGGTCACGGGCCCGACCGGGCCACCGGATGAGCGCTGGGGGGCCCACATGGTGGTCATCGTCGGGTACGACGAGAGCGATCCCACCCCGGCCAACCACTTCTGGATCGTGCTGAACAGCTGGGGGCTCACCCCAGGCCGCCCAGGCGGCCTGTTCCGGATGCCCATGGCCATGAACTACGGCGCCACCTTCACCTACGCCGGGAAGGCCTACACCAACTACGGGTTCGAAGTCCTGGATCTCAGCGCCGACCATCCCGCGGCCACCGTGCCGGACGTGGCGATGGCGTCATCCTCCCAGGCGAAGCTGGGGCAGCCTCTGACCTTCTCGGCGACTCCGACGGGCTACCCCCCATTCACCTACCAGTGGCAGGTGGACGGGCAGGACATCCCCGATGCGCGCTCGGCCGCCTACACGCTCCCCTATCTCACCGGGGTCGAGTCGGGTCGGGCCTACCGCGTGGTGGTCTCCAACACCGTGGGAGGACTCCCCGTCCAGACCTCCGGCCCCGCGGTCGTGGTGCCGTCCATGGCGGGCCAGCAACAACTGCTCGGCAACCCGGGGTTCGAGGGAGGTCTCGGACAGGCGGCCTGGACGACGGCCACCACTCAGCTGGGTACCCCCATCGACTTCACGCCCTGGCGTCAGGAGAGCTCTGCCCGCACGGGGCAGTGGGACGCCTTCCTGGGTGGTCCGGGGCAGTGGGACTTCAATGGGGCCCTCGATCAGACCCTCACCATCCCCTCGGGCCCGGGCTCCGTGCTGCTGAGCTACTGGCTTAACGGCAGAAGCGGGCTCGGCCTCTGGGGGACGGGCTTCTTCTCTCTGTCCGTCTCCATCCTCGACGCCGCCACCGGCCAGCTGCTGAGGCCCGTGATGACCTATGGCTCCAGCAGTTTCTCGGCGAAGCACTTGCTGTGGAAGCAGGACCGCTTCGGCCTTGGAGACCTCAAGGGCCGGCAGGTGAAGATCCACTGCGATTGGATGGTGAACTCCTCTTTCTGGCGTCTGGACGACTTCGCCGTGGTGCTGGACCCCTCCGATCCCGTGCCTCTGCCTGTCATCAGCTCCTTCACTCCCGCGAGTGGAAATCCAGGAGATCCGGTCATCCTCACCGGCTCCGGGTTCACCGGGGCCACTCACGTGGCCTTCAATGGTCTCGATGCCCCCTTCTCCGTTCAGAGCGACACCCAGATCGCCACCACGGTCCCAAAGGCCAGCGTGCTCGGATCCGACCAGGTGACCACCGGGCCGATCCTGGTGAACACCCCCGGGGGATCAGGGCTCAGCTCGACCTCCTTCCAGGTGCTCCGTCCTTTGCTCATGTCCATCAGTCCCAGGTCCTGCAAGCGGGGCACCTCCGTGGTGCTCACTGGCTCCGGCCTCACCGGCTGCACTTCTGTGGCCTTCCAGGGCATGGCGGGCTTCGCCGCGGTGCCGGCCCCCTTCACCGTGGACAGCGACACCCAGATCACGGCTACCGTGCCCCCGATGGCCATCTCCGGAAGCATCCAGGTGACCACGCCCTTCGGGAGCGCGTCGTACTACTTCCTGATCATCGAGCCTGATGGCGCGGTATCCGTGGCCATCAGCCCCAGGCCCCTGGCCGTGGTAGCGGGATCCACCGTGACCTTCACGGCGACCGTGACGGGGGACGTCGACCAGCGGGTCGGTTGGCTCGTCTCGAATGGTGGCGGTCGGTGGTCGCTCTCCGGCAACCCACTCACCTTCACCATCGAGCCAGCCATGGTCGGGGACCTGAGCCTCCGGGTGGACTGGGGTAACTCAGGCACGGTCTCGGACACCCTGGCCATTCCCGTGAAGACTCTGGATTTCCTGGGCACGGGCACGGTGGATGTCCTGGACATGCTGGAACTGGCGAAGGCCTACGGGAGCAGGACTGGCGATGCCACCTTCGATCCGAAAGTGGATCTGAACGGTGACGGGGTCATCGACGACACCGACGTCTCCCTCTTCATGGACGTCTTTCCGAGGATCCAGCCATGAGCCTCCGGACCCGCTCCCGACTTCTCGGACTCCTGTTTCCATTCCTCGCCCTGGCCGTGGTTTCCTGCGGCGGCGGAGGAGGCGGCTCGGCCCCCCAGCCTGCGGGCCCCGCGACGCGGCTCCACTATGCGAACCCCGTTTCCTCGGGTTTCCGGCTGGAGGCGGATCCCACCACCAACGACACGTCCCACCTGGTGCTGAACCTCATGGGGCCCGCGGGTACCCCGGCCCAGGGGGTCGCCGTGTTCCTCACCTGCGATGGCACCCGGGCGTCCTGGGGAGCTCCGGGGGGGACGGATCCCCACGCCAAGGCTGGGACGGCCCTCACCCTCGGCGTCGTACCGCTGTTCACCTCCCGGCAACCCCAGGGGACGGACGACCTCCAGGTAGGGCTCTTCCAGACCGGCGCCCCGCCGGCCACCCTCGGCAGCACTCCGATCCTGAGCGTGGCCCTGGACCTGAAGACAGGCTGCCTGTCGGGAAGCCGGATATCCCTCGTGCCCACGGACCAGAAAACCTCCCAGTACCTGGATGGGCAGGGAGTCAAACGGCCACTCGTCCTGGCGGTGGGAACGCTCACCGCTCAGTGAGGCGGGGATCGGGTCAGACGTTGAAGAGGAAGTTCATCAGGTCGCCGTCCTTCACGACGTAGTCCTTGCCTTCCGTGCGCATCTTGCCGGCATCCTTGGCGCCCTGCTCGCCGCGGTACTGGATGAAGTCCTCGTAGGCGATGACCTGGGCGCGGATGAAGCCCTTCTCGAAGTCCGTGTGGATGACGCCGGCGGCCTGGGGGGCCGTGTCGCCCTTGTGGATGGTCCAGGCGCGAACTTCCTTCACCCCGGCGGTGAAGTAGGTCTGAAGGCCCAGCAGGTTGTAGCTGGCGTGGATGAGCACGTTCAGGCCCGGCTCGGAGAGACCCGCCTCCTCCAGGAACAGGGGGCGGTCCTCCTCGGGCAGGTCCTGGATCTCGGCCTCGAGCTTGGAGCAGATGGGAATGCAGGGCGCCTGGCGCTCGGTGGCCAGCTCCTGCAGCTTCCGGTAGTGGGCGTTGCCCTCGGGGTTCCGGATGTCCTCCTCCCCGATGTTGCCCACAAAGAGGGTGGGCTTGAGGGTGAGCAGGCCGTAGGACTTGATCAGGGCCTTGTCCTCCGGGGACAGGCCCGCCGTCCGGGCCCACTTGCCGCCGTCCAGGGCAGCGAAGACCCGCTCCAGCACGGCCACCAGGGCCTGGGATTCCTTGTTGCCGGTCTTGGCCACCTTCCGGTGGCGCTCCAGGCCCTTCTCGACCGCGTCCAGGTCCTTGATCACCAGCTCGGTCTCGATGATGCTCAGGTCCCGCTCGGGGTTCACACCGCCCTCCACGTGAGTGACGTTGCCGTCCTCGAAGCAGCGGACGACCTGCACGATGGCGTCTGTCTCACGGATGTGGCCCAGGAAGGCGTTGCCCAGGCCCTCCCCCTTGCTGGCGCCGCGGACCAGGCCCGCGATGTCCACGAACTCCTGGGCCGCCGGCAGGATGCGCTGGGGCTTCACGATCTCCGCCAGGGCCGCCAGGCGCGGATCCGGCACATCCACCACGCCCGTGTTGGGCTCGATGGTGCAGAAGGGGTAGTTGGCCGAAGCCGCGCCCGCACGGGTGAGGGCGTTGAAAAGGGTGGACTTTCCCACATTGGGGAGACCCACGATGCCACAGGCGACAGCCATTCCATCCTCCAAGCCCTCCAGTATCGCCTACCCGACATGTGACGAAAAGAACGGCTTCTGGCCCTTGCGCGGGAAGCCCGTCCGCCATAACCTCCCCGCCAAGGTCGCGGATGGGCGAAGGGGAGGCAGCATGATCGTGCGGGCGGAATGGCCGGGCTATGTGGTGGACGTCCTTGTCCGCCCCGGCCAGGAGGTGGAGGAGGACGAGCCCCTGATGATCCTCGAGGGCACGGACGCCTCTCGCACCGCCTTCTACATCAACGCTCCGGAGTGCGGGAAGGTCCGCGAGGTCCTCATGGAGGAGGGTGACTTCGCCTACGAGGATGACGACCTGGTGGTGATCGGCGACTCCGACAAGGACGAATGACACGGCAGACCGCTACACTGGGGCCATCGTCCTTTTCGAGAGGTGTTGGATGGCGCTGGTGCGGGCCGAGATGGCAGGGAAGGTCCTGGAAGTCTGCGTCGCGGAAGGGGATTCCGTGGGCGAGGACCAGGATCTGGTGATCATCGAGTCGATGAAGATGCAGATTCCCGTGGGGAGCCCCGAGGAGGGGACGGTCAAGAAGGTCTTCGTGACCCCGGACCAGTTCCTGAACGAGGGGGATTCCATCGTCGAGCTGGGCTGATGGAGATCCGCCTCGAACGCCTCGCGGGGGCCGATGTGGGCCTGGTCCTGCTGGGCCTGGACCGCCCCGCGGCGAAGAACGCGCTGGGCCGCCAGCTCATGGCGGAGTTCCGCCAGGCTCTCGCGGATCTGCTCTTCGACCCGGAGGTCCGGGTGGTGGTGGTGCACAGCCTGGTGCCCGGCGTCTTCTGCGCCGGGGCGGACCTGAAGGAGCGGGCCGGCATGTCCCAGGCCGAGGCCACGGCCTTCGTGCAGGGGCTGCGAAGCGCCTTCACGGAGCTGGAGGACCTGCCGATGCCAGTCATCGCCGCGCTGGAGGGCGTGGCCTTCGGCGGCGGGCTGGAGCTGGCCTTGGCGGCGGACCTCCGCGTGGCGGGGGCCGAGGCGAAGCTGGGCCTGGTGGAGACTTCCCTCGCGATCATCCCGGGCGCCGGAGGCACCCAGCGCCTGCCGAGGCTCATCGGCGCTTCCCGCGCCAAGGAGCTGATCTTCACGGCCCGCCGCCTCGGAGCGGAGGAGGCCGGGCGCCTGGGGATCGTGGACCGGGTGGTTCCCGCGGGCGGCGCCCTGGATGCGGCCCTGGCCTTGGCGCGGGAGATCCTCCCCAACGGGCCCGTGGCACTTCGGATGGCCAAGCTGGCGGTGAACCGGGGTCTCGAGATGGACCGGGACTCGGGCCTGGCCTTCGAGCAGGCCTGCTACGCCCAGGTCATCCCCACCCAGGATCGGCTCGAAGGGCTGGCCGCCTTCCGGGAGAAGCGGAGACCCCAGTACCGGGGCGAATGATGTCGGATCACCACCACCATCACGGGCCCAGCACCACGGGGCGCCTGGCCTGGAGCGCCGGCATCTTCTTCGCCAGCTTCGTTCTCCAGGGGCTCGGCGGGTGGTGGACCGGGTCCATCGGTCTGGTGAGCGACAGCCTGGAGAACCTGAACGATGTGCTGGTGAACAGCCTGGGCATCCTGAGCCTGTGGCTGGCCAACCGGCGGGATCCCGACGACCGTTGGACCTTCGGCTGGCACCGCCTGGAGGTGTTCAACAGCCTCGTGGGCGTGGGTTTCCTCTTGTTCCTCGCCGGAGCCGTGGGCTGGGAGGCGCTGGCCCGATTCCGTCATCCCGTGCCCATCCAGACCGGCTGGGTGCTGGTGTTCTCGGGCATCGGCCTCCTGCTGAACATCGCGGCCACGGTGGTGCTGGTGCCCCGGGACCGCAGCCTGCTGGAGCGGGACGCCAACCTGCGCGCCGCCTACCTGCACGCCTTCGCCGACAGCCTCACCAGCGTGTCTCTGGTGGGGAGCATGATCCTCATCCGTCTCACGGGCTGGCGCTGGGTGGACCCGGCCATCGCCCTGGTGATCCTGGTGGTCATCCTCCGGGGGGCCGTGCTGCTGCTCCGCGACGCCGTGGGCATCCTCATGCACCGTGCCGCCTTCGAGCACGAGTCCGTGAAGGCGGAGCTGATGGCGCTGCCGGGCATCCTCGGCGTGGAGGATTTCCGCAGCTGGAAGATGTGCAGCCACCTCACCATCGCCACGGCCCACATCATCGTGGAAGCGGACCGGCTGGGGGATACCGAGGCCCACCTCGAGCGCATCGAGCGCCTGCTGTGGGATCGCCACGGCGTCCGGCACCTCACCGTCCACTTTGAGACCCGGGAGATGGCGGATCACCACCACCACCGGTTCATCCACCAGCATGAGGTGGAGGCGGATCATCACCATTAGGCCGCTTTTCAGCCGCTGCAAAATCAAGGGCGGCCCCGGCCGCCCTTGATTTTGCCGATGGGAAGAACGGAACTCAGTTGCCCATTCCATGCTTCTTCATGATGGCGGCGCGCTGGGTGTCGTACTCCGCCTGGGTGATGAGTTGGCCGTCGAAGAGCTCCTTGAGCTCGGTCAGCTCGTCCTTGAGCGACTTGGCGGGAGCCGCAGGCGCGGCGGGGGCGCTGCCGGCGGGGAAGCCCTGCTGGCCCATCTGCTGGGCGGCCCCGGTCATCTGCTGGCCCATCATGTTGCCCATGCCGAAGCCCAGGCCCACGCCCATGCCCATGCCGGCCACGCCGCCGGGGTTCTGGGCGGCCAGCGGAATGCTGTCGGCCACCTGCATCTGAGTGTAGGCGCCCATGACGGGGGCCATCATGCCCACGCCGGTGCGCTTGTCCATCATGGCTTCCACTTCCTCGGGGAGGCTGATGTTCTCCACGAAGAACTTCGACAGCTCCAGGCCCATGGTCTTGAACTCGTCCTGGAGCTTCTGCTTCACCAGGTCGGAGATCTCGTCGTACTTGGCGGCCAGGTCCAGGGCAGGGATCTTGGCTTCGCCCAAAGTGTCGGTGAAGCGGCTCATGATGGTCTTGCGGAGCTGCTCGCTGATGTCGGGCACGGTGTAGACGCCGTTGGTGCCCACCAGCTGCTTGAGGAAGGTGCCGCTGTCCACCACCTTGATGGAGTAGATGCCGAAGGCCCGGATGCGCAGCATGCCGAAGTCGGCATCGCGCATCATGATGGGGTTCGATGTGCCCCACTTCAGGTCGTTATAGAGCTTGGTGGAGATGAAGTAGACGTCGCTCTTGAAGGGGCTCTCGAAGCCGTACTTCCAGCCCTTCAGCGTGGCGAGGATGGGCAGGTTCTGGGTGGTGAGGTTGTGCGTGCCGGGCTTGAACACGTCCGCCAGTTGGCCCTCATTGACGAAGACGGCCTCCTGGCTTTCCCGCACCACCAGCTTGCCGCCGTTCTGGATCTCCTGCCCGCGCATGGGGAAGCGCCAGGCCAGCGTGTCGTTGGAATCATCCAGCCATTCGAGGATGTCGAGGAATTGGGCTTTGCCCCAGTCCATCAGACCCATGTGTCGTTCTCCTTGCGGCATCGGCCGCACGTACGATTCTAGGCCGGGCTGTCAAGCCGGACAGACCGCGCGATGGGAAAAACCGGCGAACGGTCGCCGCAGGTCGGGGAGCCCCCGTCAGCGGCTTCCCTTGACCATGCGGACGGCGCCATCGGCCTTGCCCTTGGCGCCCGGCTGGTCGATGCGGGCCTTGCTGTGGACCATGTGGGTGTCGCTGTCGATGATGCAGCGCCAGCCGCGCTCCTCGCCGGGCATGCGGAGGTCCACCTCCCAGCCCCCGGAGGCGCCATTCAGGGCGATGCGCCGGGCGCTGACGGCCCGGCCGCCGGTCTCGCGCTCGGCGATGGACTTGGCCTCGCCGGCAGTCTTCACGGGGCCACCCGAGTGCTTGCGGGATCTGGGGGTGCCTGCGGACAGGACGAGAGCGGGGACCAGCGCCAGGGCGGCGCCGAAGGTCAGGGCACGCATGGGGACTCCGGGGTTTGCCAGGATTCTAGCCCCGGCCGGGGCGGCGGACAATCAGGCCCGGTAAAGTGCCGCCCCCCAGTGCAGGCCGGATCCCAGGGCCGTGAAGGCCACCAGGCCGCCGGGGCGAACCAGGCCCTGCTGCCGGCACTCGTGGAAGAGGATGGGCAGGGTGGCCGCGGTGGTGTTGCCGTAGCGCTCGATGTTGTGGGGCACCTTCTCCGGCGGGAGGCCGAGGGCTTTCTGGACACCTTCGATGATGCGGAGGTTCGCCTGGTGGACCAGCACCAGGTCCAGGTCCGCCACCGTCACGCCCCCTTCATCGCAGACCTCCCGCACCGCCTGGGGCATGAGGGTCACGGCGGACCGGAAGACCTCCTTGCCGGACATCACCGGGAGGGTCTCGCCGGCTTCGATCTGCTCGCGATCCACGAAGGGCCGGCGCTTGAAGCTGGCGCCCAGCATGGTCAACACGCCGGCCCCGGTGCCGTCGGTGAAGAGCTTCGTCTTCAGGAGGCCGCGGTCCCCGTCCCGCGCCTCGATCACCACGGCGCCGGCCCCGTCGCCGAACAGGACGGTGCGGTCCCGGCTGGCGGTGTTCTCGGCCTTTTCCGCTTCGGTGACCTCGCGCGTCGAGCGGCCGATCACCGTATCCCATCCCAGGTGCCAGGGCATGAATCCGGTGTGCACCTCGGCTCCCACCAGCAGGACCTTCGGGTACCGGCCGCTCTGGATGAGCAGGTCTGCCAGCTCCAGCCCGTAGAGGAAGCCGCTGCACTGCTGCCGGATGTCGAAGGTGGGGAGGTCCGTGCGGAGGCCCAGTGCCGCCTGCAGCAGAGGGCCGTCGCCGGGGAGGACGTGATCGGGCGTCATGGTGGCGAAGACCACGGCATCCAGGTCGCCGGGCGCCAGCCCAGCATCGGCCAGGGCAGCCCGGGAGGCCAGCACGCCCAGGTCGGTGGATCCCTGGCCCGGCTCCGCATACCGCCGCTCCTGGATGCCGCTGCGGGTTCGGATCCACTCGTCCGAGGTGTCCATGATCCCCGCCAGGGCCGCGTTCGTGACGATGTGCGGAGGCAGGCCGACGCCGGTTCCAGTGATCACGCTTCGCATGGACTTCCTTTTCTCGTGAGGGCGCGACAGCATATCCGGATTCCAGGCCAGAGCCAAATGCGGCCCGAGGGCCGGGAAGACTGGCTCAGCCTTCGTTGATCCCGAGCGCCCTGAGGGCGTGGGTCTGCTCGCTGGGACGCTCCAGCCGGGCCCCCTCCACCTTGAGGGTGTGGAGGCGCAGGGCCCCGTCCGCGAAGCCGAGCAGCACACCATCCCTCAGGGCGAGGAAGCGCCCCTGAGGGCAGGGCAGGTCCGTGGGCAGCGCCCAGCCCACCTTGGCAGTGCCCGAAGCGGTCTCGAGGAAGGCGTTGGGCCAGGGGTCGGCCACGGCCCGGATCTGGTTGAAGGCCTCCTGAGCCGTCATCGCGAAATCGAGGCGGGAGTCGACGGGCTTCCGGCCTCCAAAGTAGGTGGAGGGTCCGAGGGTCTTCTGGTCGATGCGGGGAAGGCTCCCGTCCACCAGGCCCGGGATGGCCTCGCGTACAAGGCCCCGACCGGCGTCTGCCGCCTTCAGCGTGAGGCTGAGGGCGGTCTCGTCCCAGTCGATGGGGAGGCGGGCCTGGGCCAGGATGTGGCCATCGTCGGGCTTGGGCGTCATGACGTGCAGGGTGATGCCGGTTTCGGTCTCGCCCTTCACCAGCACCCAGTTGATGGGTGCCCGGCCCCGGTACTTCGGTAGCAGGCTGCCGTGCAGGTTATAGGCCCCGAGTCTCGGCAACTCCAGGAAGCGCGCCTGGATCATCTCCCGGAAGTAGAAGCTGAAGAGGAAGTCGGGCCGGTGCGCCCGGATGGCCTCGAATACCCCATCCGCGTTGAAGGCTGGGGCCATGCGGACCGGGATCCCATGGGCCTCGGCCACCGCCGCCGGAGGCGTGAACCATTGCTCGTCGGCGCCCTGGGCGTAGGTGTACAGGGCCTTCACCTCCACCCCGGCCTCCAGCAGCCCCTGCAGGGCCGAGGTCCCCACGCTGGAATAGGCACACACAACAGCAGTCGGGCGCGTCATAATCCCTCCACATCCAGCATCTCATAACCCGTTGACCTTCCTGTCCGTAGCCCTATGTTGTGCCGGGAGCTTCCATGCGCCTGCGTATCCTGCCGTTGCTGCTTGGTGCCGTGCTGCTGACGGCTGGCGAGGATCCCTTCGAGCCGCCGCCGGAGGTTCAGGCTTTTGCGCGTCAGCAGACCAATGGCCGGCCGAGCGTCCCCTCCAAGGTCTCCACCCTGCTCCGCGCCTTTTTCTCCCCGGTCGAGGAGGGTGGGCTGGGGATCGTGTATGACAATGCCTACACCCGGACCCCCAAGGAGGTCTGGAGGGATCGCAAAGCCAACTGCCTTGGCCTCACCGCGCTTTTCGTGGGCGCGTGCAAGTCCATCGGCCTCGAGGTCCGGTACGGTGAGCCCCTGCGGATCAGCCGCTGGCGCCGGGTGGGCTCGACGGTGCGGTTCGAGCGGCACGTGGTGGCCGTGGTGCAGTCCGGGACGCTGGGACAGGAGCTGGTGGCCGACTTCCTGCCCGAGGTGCGCCGGGACAGCCTGCTCATCGCGCCGCTCGAGCCGAAGCGGGTGCAGGCACTCTACTTCAGCAACCGGGCGGTGGAGCTGCTGGCGGAGGAGAAGCCGGAGGAAGCCCTCCATGTCGCCCGCCACTCCATCGAGGTGGATCCGGCCCTGGGAGTGGGCTGGAACATCCTGGGGGTGGTCCAGCGGGCCCAGGGGCACGACGCCGACGCCGAGGCTTCGTTCCGGAAGGCCCTCTCGGAAGATCCAAAGGACGGCGCCCCCTGCGGGAACCTGGAGAACCTCCTGAGGGCCCAGGGCCGCATTGAGGAAGCGACCGCCTACCGGGAGCGCGGCCTGGAGATCCGGAAGCGGGATCCCTTCTTCAACGCCTTCCTGGCCGAAGAGGCTCTCGGGGAACAGCAGTGGGACGAGGCGGGGCGGCGCATCAAGCAGGCCATCAAGCTGCTTCACTACGAACCGGAGTTCTACTGGATCCAGGCCCGGGTGGCCCTGGCCCAGGGCCGGACGAAGGACGCCATCAAGTCGCTGGAGAAGGCCCGCAAGTGGGCCCAGCCCGAGGCGCAGGCCCGCTACGACAGCAAGCTCTCGCTGCTCCGGAACATCAAGCCTGATTGATCCTGGGAGCTCAGTTGGCCTCCAGTTCCGCCAGGCGGGCTTGGGCATCGGCGCTGTCGGGGTGGTGAAGCAGGCACTCGCGCAGGTAGCGGCGCGCCCCGTCGAGGTCTTCCAGCTCCCGTCTCGCCTCTGCCAGCTGGATCAGGGCCTCCTCGGACTGGCTGTCCACCTGGAGGGCCTGCCGCCAGTGGCTCTCCGCCCGGTCCCAATCGCCAAGCTCCGCGCAGGCATGTCCTGCGTCCATCAGGAACCCCAGGTTCCGGGGGTCCATCCGCACCGCATGTTCCAGATCCAGGCGGGCGGGGACGTGATCCGCCAGGTTGGCCCGGGCGAGTCCCCGCAGGTGCCAGAAATCGGCGCGCTCCCGGCAGGACTCCCCCAGGCCGTTCAGATAGGGGAGCAGGGCCTCCCAGGCTTCCAGGCCGGCGAGGCAGTCGGCCTGGAGCAGCAGGAGGCTCGTGTCGTCGGGGGTCCGCTGGAGCAGGGTCGCGACCTCTCCGTAGGCTGCTTCGTATTCTCCCAGGGCCACCCGGACCTGCAGGAGGAGCGGGGGGCGATGGTCGCCTTGGCGATCCGGCGGAAGCTTCTCGAGGAGCTGTTTCGCGAAGGCTGGATCGCCCTCCCACCAGAAGGCGAACTCGGCTCGGCGGAGCTGCCACTCTTCGCGGAGGAGATCCCCCTCCGTTCCCTCCGGGAGGGTCCGCCAGGCCCGCGCCAGGCTCCCGAGCGCCTCCGCGTCGCGTTCCAGGTCGAGTGCGATCTGGTACCGCTCCATCCAGAGGCGGAAGGCGTCCGGCAACTGTCCGACCGCGTCCTCCACCGTCCTCCAGGCTCCGTCGATGTCTCCCATGCGCCGGCGGGACAGGCATTCCACGAGCCAGGGCAGTGGCTGGTCACGGCGATCCCGGGGAAGGCCCCCGACCAGGCCCAGGGCTTCGGCAGGCCTGCCGTTCCGCAGCAGGTACATGCCCGCAGCCCCGCGGTCCCAGGGGAGCCGCGGGTCGCCGTGGCGGGAGATCAGCGTCGCCAGGGCG
This sequence comes from Geothrix terrae, assembly GCF_022808775.1. GTDB lineage: Bacteria > Acidobacteriota > Holophagae > Holophagales > Holophagaceae > Geothrix > Geothrix terrae. The sequence continues at coordinate 130,843 of NZ_JAKZLA010000004.1, read as the reverse complement.
CGCTCGGCCACGTCCTCCCGTCCATGCTGGAAACCGGCCAGCATCAGGTCCTCGAGCACCAGCGGATCATCCCAGGCCAGGGGGAGGGCATCCTCGAATTGGGTCCAGGCCCGATGCAGCGCATCCTCGCGGCCGGAGCGCAGGAGGAGGATGCCCTGCAGGTGGCGGAGCCGGGCCATCCGCGGGGCCAGGCGGATGAACCGGTCCCCCCAGGCGATCCGGCGGGAGGAGGGTGTGTCGGGAACCCGCCGGAAGGCGAGGGACACCACCAGCCGCTTCCAGAGGGGGAGGCGGGCGAGCTGGGCCTCCAGGGCATCCAGCCAGGCCCGGTCCCGGTAGCCGAGGGCCTGGTGCGCCGCGCTCCGCAGGAGGCGGATCCGATACCCCAGCTCGCCGGTGGCCAGGGGCGCCCGGGAGAGACACTCCGCCACGGCCGAGGCGGGCTCGCCGGCGGCCCACATGGCTTCGGCGCGGGTCAGCCGCGGGGGGTACAGCCAGGCCTGCCGGATCGCCCAGCCCAGCCAGGCCCCGGCCAGGACCGTGAGCGGGAGGATCCACCCGAACCGGGGGTCGCGGCGGAATCCCTCCAGCGACAGAAGGACGATCAAGGCGATCAGCAGGATGCCCAGGACCGGGCGGACGGAGGCCTTCTTCATGGCTCCAGGGTACGCGACGGGCCCCGGCCGGAACCGGGGCCCGGGGGAAAAAGGGGAATCAGATCTTGTTGACGTTCGCGGCCTGGGGCCCCTTGGGGCCCTGCACCACGTCGAAGCTGACCCGCTGCTTCTCCTCGAGGGTGCGGAACCCTTTGGCCTGGACGGCCGAGTAGTGAACGAAGATGTCGGCTCCACCCTCATCGGGGGTGATGAACCCGAACCCCTTCTCGGCGTTGAACCACTTGACGGTACCTTCGGACATGACTTTCTTCCCGGGGACGGAGCCCCATAAGCCTGGAGGTTGGTCGCGCGATACGCACCAGGCATGCGGATCGCGGAGGCTTGCGCCCGAGTGAAACCGGGATCCCCGGCGGGAGTCCCTCCCCCACTTTTCACGGCTGTTGAGCTGGTAAAGATGGATGGTTGACAGGGATTCTAGGGTCGGGGGTTGCGGTCTTCAAGACCCAAAACGCAGAAGGCGGCCCCTGGCCGCCTTCTGCGTGGTCGTCCGTTCTTTGACCGTTAGTTGCCCTGCTGGATCTCTTGAAAAGGGTGGGAGGCCAACCTGGTGGTTTGAACGAACCAGCGGGTGCCCCACTCGGAACGCGCCATTCAGGCGCGTTCGCTCGTGACCCGCGGATGGTCCGAGCTCTTTCGGTCAGTTACCTTGCTGGATCTCTTTCGCGATCACCAGCCGCTGGATCTGGTTCGTTCCTTCATAGATCTGGAGCAGCTTGGCGTCGCGCATGCACTTCTCCACCAGGTAGTCGCGGCTGTAGCCGTTGCCACCGAGGATCTGCACGGCGTCGGTGGTGACTTCCATGGCGGTGTCCGTGGCGAAGGTCTTGGCGATGGCGCTCTGCTTGGAGTTCTTGATGCCGTTGTCGGTCATCCAGGCGGCCTGCCAGGTGAGCAGGCGGGCGGCCTCGATCTTCTTGGCCATGTCCGCCAGCATGAAGCTGATGGCCTGGTTGGCGAAGATGGGCTGGCCGAACTGGATGCGGGTCTTGGCGTACTGCAGGGCGATCTCGTAGGCGGCACGGGCCACGCCCACGCCCCCGGCGGCCACGGCGGCGCGGGTCTGGTCCAGGGTCTTCATGGCGATGACGAAGCCCATGCCCTCCTTGCCGAGGAGGTTCTCGGCGGGCACTTCGGCGTCGTTGAAGTAGAGCTCCACCTGGTTGGAGGCGCGCTGGCCCATCTTGTCCAGGGCCTTGCCCACCACCAGGCCCGGCGTATCGCGGGGCACCACGATGCAGCTGGTGCCGCGGGCCCCCTTGCTGGGATCGGTGCTGCAGAAGAGGGCGTACCAGTCGGCGTAGCCACCGTTGGTGCAATAGCACTTGGTGCCGTTGATGATGTACTTGTCGCCCTTCTTCTCGGCGCGGCAGCTCATGCCGCCAGCGTCGGAGCCGGCATTGGGCTCGGAGAGCGAGAAGGCCGCGAACTTCGGCTCCTCGGCGATCATGCCCAGCCACTTCTTCTTCTGCTCGGGGCTGGCGGCGATGAGCAGGGGCGTCATGGCCAGGCCGTTGGCCATGATGGAGGTGTAGAGGCCGCCGCAGCCCCAGGACAGCTCCTCGCAGACGATGGCCTCATCCATCTGGGAGGCGCCGGGGCCGCCGCAGTCCTCGGGCACCAGGGCCTGCAGGTAGCCGTAGTCGAAGGCGGCCTTGTAGACGTCCACGGCCCACTCGCCGGTCTCGTCGTACTTGCGGGCCACGGGGCGCATGATCTTCTCGGCGAAGGTATGGGCCCGTTCTTTTTCGGCCAGCTGTTCGGGGGTGAGCGAGAAACCGAGCATGGATGCCTCTTCAGATGGGGAGGTGGAATGGCGCGCGGATTGGTCCGGAGGGTCCAGTCTAGCGGCCCACCCCGTGCCGCCCAAGGCCGGAGGCCTTGTCACGGAGTAGGATGACGGCGGTCACAGTGCGGCCTCGGGTTAAACTCAAGGGTTGGAGTGCCCATGACCATTCATCTGACCGACCTCGGGAAGGCCGTCCTTGAGACCGAATACGCGGTGCGGGGGCCCATTGTGGCCCGGGCGGCGGACCTGGAGAAGCAGGGCCGCGAGATCATCTACTGCAACATCGGGAACCCCCAGTCCCTGGGCCAGAAGGCCCTCACCTGGAACCGCCAGATCCTCGCCCTCTGCGAATATCCGGCGCTGATGGACCTGGCCCCCGGAATCTTCCCGCCCGACGTGATCGAAACCGCCAAGGCCATCCTCGCCGGCACGAAGCACGGCCTTGGCGCCTACAGCGAGAGCCGCGGCGTGCGGTTCATCCGCGAGGCTGTGGCCGAATTCATCCTGGAGCGCGACCACATCGGCGTGGATCCCGATGCCATCTTCCTCACGGACGGCGCCAGCAAGGGCGTGCAGACCATCCTGCGGCTGCTCCTCGCCGGCCCGCAGGACGGCATCATGATCCCCATCCCCCAGTACCCGCTCTACTCGGCCACCATCACGCTGTACGAGGGACGCATGGTGCCCTACTACCTGGACGAGGCCAACGGCTGGAAGCTGAGCCGCGCCATGTTGGAGGCCTCCCTGGCCCAGGCGAAGGCCGAAGGCACCCATGTGAAGGCCATCTGCGTCATCAACCCGGGCAATCCCACGGGCGCGGTGCTGGACGAGGCCAACATCGAGATGGTCATCGGGTTCGCGAGGGACCACGGGCTCTCGATCCTGGCCGACGAGGTCTACCAGGAGAACATCTACCTGCCAGGCGACGAGTTCGTGTCCTTCGCCAAGGTGCTCCACCAGATGGAGGCGAAGGAAGTCTCCCTCTTCAGCTTCCACTCCTGCTCCAAGGGCTTCCTGGGCGAGTGCGGCGTGCGCGGCGGCTACTTCGAGTACCGGAACGTGCCCGAGGACGTGGCCACCCAGATCCTCAAGCTCCAGAGCGTGAGCCTCTGCGCCAACCTGGCGGGCCAGGCCGCCACCTGCGCGATGGTGCGCCCCCCGAAACCGGGCATGCCTTCGTACGCCCGGTACGCGGAGGAGAAGGCCGCCATCCTCGGCGCGCTGAAGCAGCGGGCCGTCCTGCTGGCCGAGGGGCTGAACCGCGTCGAGGGCATCACCTGCAACGTGATCGCGGGCGCCATGTACGCCTTCCCCAGCATCACGCTGCCGCCCGGCCGCACGGACTTCGACTACGCCATGGCCCTGCTCGAGCAGACGGGCATCTGCGTCGTGCCCGGTTCGGGCTTCGGACAGGCCGAGGGCACCGCCCACTTCCGGACCACCATCCTCCCGCCCACGGACAAGCTCCAGAAGGTCGTCGAGGCCCTGGGCGAGTTCCACCGGAACTACCGCTGACTTCCACAGGAGACCCCATGCGCCCCGAGCACCCCATCGTCCTCATCACCGGTGCGTCCAGCGGCTTCGGGGAAGCCATGGCGCGGACCCTGGCCGCGGAAGGCTGCCACCTGGCCCTGGGCGCCCGCCGCGTGGAGCGTGTCCAGGCCCTGGCGGATGAACTCAGGAAGGCCCACGGCGTGAAGGTCTTCGCCGGGGCGGTGGATACGCGGCACACCGCCAGCGTGGACACCTTCGTGACGGAAGCCGTGAAGGACCTGGGAGCGCTCCATGTGATCGTGGCCAACGCGGGCTTAGCCAGCGGGACCTTCAAGATGTGGGAGACGCCGGACGAGGACCTGGAGGCCATGGTCCGCACCAACATCGAGGGCGTGGTGAAGACCGTCCGCGCCGCCCTGCCGCACGTTCGGAAGGCCGGCTGGGGCCACGTCTTCTTCATCGGTTCCGTGGCGGGCCACCAGGCTTATGAAGGCGGCAGCGTCTACTGCGCCACCAAGTTCGGCGTGAAGGCCATGGCCCAGAGCCTCCGCCTGGAAGTGAACGGCGAGCAGATCCGCGTGACCTCCGTGGATCCCGGCATGGCCGAGACCGAGTTCTCCAACGTGCGCCTCAAGGACGATGACAAGGCCGCGGCCGTCTACCAGGGGGTCAAGCCCCTTTCGGCCCAGGACGTGGCCGAGTGCGTGCGCTGGACCCTCATGCTGCCCGACCACGTGAACATCGACCAGATGATCGTCAAGTGCGTGGACCAGGCCGCCGCCCACAAGGTGCATCGCCACGCCTGATCCGGATCCGAAGAGCCACGGATCTCCGTTCGTGCCCTTCGTGGAGCCCCTTTCGATGGAGCGGGCTCAGTGCCGGCTGAGTCGCATCGCCATGGGCAGGGAGGCCAGCACGGCGACGGCGCCCAGGGCCCAGCCCATGCGGTAGCCGTAGCCGCCGATGATCCAGCCCAGGCTGAAGCTGCCGAGGCCGATGCCCGAGTCGAAGGCGAAGAGCAGGGCGCCGAAGGCCGCGCCCCGGCGCTTGGGATCGGCCGTCTCCAGCAGCTTTGCATTGAGGAGGGTGTGCACCATGCTGTAGCCCGCCCCGTACAGCACGGCCGAGGCGATGTGGCGGGCCGTGCCGCCGGGCAGCGCGGCCAGCAGGATCATGCCGGCCAGGGCGCCCGCCAGCATGGCCGGCAGCTTGCGGATGGGGCGCCTCCCGAAGCCGCGCCGCAGCATGGCGATGCGCATGAGCACCATGCCCACGGCCATGAAGGAGAGGAAGGCGGAGGGCAGGGACATGCCCAGGGCCAGTGCCTCCTGGGCCGTGTAGCTCCCCAGCGCGCCGTAGCCCAGGGCCACGCAGAAGAGCACGAGGCTGGGGCCGAGCGCCGATGCGTCCGGCCACTGGAACCCCTCGGGCCGGCGGTGGGGCTGATCCTTCGGCAGGGTGGTGCCCAGGGCGGCCAGGGCCAGGAACATCACGGCCAGGTACCAGCCGATGGGCGCGAAACCCCAGTGCTGGTGGATCCACAGGCCCAGCAGCGGTCCCACGATGACCCCGCCCGGGCTGGCGAGGCCGTAGAGGCTGAGGCCATCCGCCCGCCGGTCTTCCGGCAGGACGTGGGAGAGCGAGGCCATGGTGGCCGTCAGCAGGCCCGACCACACGACGCCGTGGGGGAAGGCCAGCAGGTAGAAGCCGCCGCGCACCGGCATCACGGCGTAGGCGCCCAGGAAGAGCGCGTAGAGGGAGGCGGAGAGGACGATCAGGCGGCGATGGCCCACACGGTCGCCCAGGGGGCCCGTGAAGAGCGCGCCCAGGGCGCTTCCCGCAGTGAAGAGGCTCATGAACCGGCCGCTTTCCGCCAGGCTGGCCCCGAGGGCGCGCAGGCGCAGCGGCACCGTGGGGAAGAGCTGGAAGGCCGCAAAGAAGGTCACGAACGTGATGGCCCAGACGAGGGCGAACTGCCGCGTCATCAGACGCGGCCGAGGGCTCGAAAGATCCGTCATCCATCCACGATGACAGAGGGCGCGGACAGGGATGTCACGGCCGGTCTGCGGACCACGCGGTGCGCCACGGGGATGCACAGGGCGATCAACCCGGCGCCGATGGCCCAGCCCCAGCGGAAGCCGGCGCGCTGCATCACCCAGCCCAGGCCCAGGGCGCCGAGGGCGGTGGTGGCGTCGAACGCGAAGAAGAAGGCACCGGTCGCCGCGCCCCGGCGGTGGGGCGGCGTGGTCTCCATCACGTGGGTGAGCATGAGGGTGTGCACCATGCCGTACCCGGCGCCGTAGACAAGACCCGAGGACAGGTGCCGGACCAGGCCCCCTGGCAGCAGCGCGAGCAGCCCGTAGCCCAGGGCGGTGAGCGCGGCCATCCAGGGCAGCAGCGCCACCGGCCGCCGGCCCATGCCCGTCAGCGCCAGCAGGCCGCGCATGGCCATCATCCCGAGGGCGAAGCAGGTCAGGAAGGCGGATGGCCAGGCCATTCCCAGGGCCTTCGCCTCCTGGGCGCTGTAGGGCGGCATGGGGCCGAAGCTCAGGCCCACCAGCCCCATGACCGCCACCGCCCCCCACACGCTGCGGTCCGGCCACTGGAACAGGCCCACGGACTCGATCTCGCGGGACTCCTCGCGGGGCAGGAAGCCGATCAGCAGGTGCAGCGCCACGAAGACGCCCGCCAGCAGGACCAGCATCCAGGAGAAGCCCAGGTGGGGCATCAGCCAGAGCCCCACCAGTGGGCCCACCGCCACGCCGCCAGGGCCCGTCAGGCCGAAGATCGACAGGCCCTGGGCCCGGTGCGCCAGGGGCAGGATGCCGCCGACCTTCGCCACGGAGGCGGTGCGCAGGGCCGACCAGAGCAGGCCGTGCAGCGGCGCCAGCAGGTAGAACACCCAGCGGACCCGCAGCAGGGCGTAGATGAGGAGGATGCCCACCACCGCCAGCGTGGCCACCCGCAGCACGCGGCGCGGCCCCAGCCGGTCGCCCAGGGGGCCCGTCACCAGCGCGCCGAAGCCCGAACCCAGCATGAAGGCCGTCTGGAATCGTCCGCTCTCCGCCAGGCTGGCGCCGAACTCCCGGAGGCGCAGGGGCACCACGGGAAACAGCTGGTAGCCGGCGGCGAACACCAGGAAGTAGAACGTGCAGACCACGAAAAAAGGCACCGTCAGGAACCCGGTTTGCCGCGACTCGTCTGCGTCTTGCATCCCTCCAGGATCGCATGCCGCCCCGCTATGCTGAAGGATCCATTCCGAGGCCCCCATGCAGCTGGATCAGTTCCATACGGAAGTCGACCGCATCAAGAAGGGCGGTGCGCCCAAGGCCCATGAGAAGAACACCGAGGCCGGGAAGCTCTTCGCCCGCGAGCGCATCCGCCTGCTGGTGGACGAAGGCAGCTTCGTGGAGGACGGCCTCTTCGCCAACGCGCTGCACAAGGATCTGCCGGCCGACGGCGTGATCACGGGCACGGCCACGGTGGACGGCCGTCCGGTGGCGCTCATGGCCAACGACAGCACCATCAAGGCCGGATCATGGGGCGCCCGCACGGTGGAGAAGATCATCCGCATCCAGGAAGTGGCGATGCGCATGAAGATCCCCATGCTCTACCTGGTGGACAGCGCCGGGGCCCGCATCACGGACCAGCTCGACATGTTCCCTGGCCGCCGCCATGCCGGCACCATCTTCCACATGGAGGTGGCGCTCTCGGGCCTGGTGCCCCAGGTCTGCCTGCTCTTCGGGCCCTCGGCCGCCGGTGGCGCCTACATCCCCGCCTTCTGCGACGTGGTGATGATGGTGGAAGGGAACGCCAGCATGTACCTGGGCTCGCCCCGCATGGCGGAGATGGTCATCGGCGAGAAGATCAGCCTGGAGGACCTGGGCGGCGCCCGCATGCACTGCGCCGTGAGCGGCTGCGGCGACTTCCTCTGCAAGACGGAGCAGGAGGCCATCGCGCTCTGCCGCCAGTACCTCTCGTACTTCCCCCAGCACTGCGAGGACGCGCTGCCCCAGGCCACGCCCAAGGGTGTCTCCGTGAAGGCCAAGGACCTGCAGACGCTGGTGCCCAAGGACATCAACTCGCCCTTCCAGATGAAGGACTTCATCGAGGGCCTGGTGGACGAGGGCAGTTTCCTGGAGGTGAAGAAGCTCTTCGCGGGCGAGATCATCACCGGCCTGGCCCGCCTCGACGGCAAGCCCGTGGGCATCCTGGCGAACCAGCCCCGGGTGAAGGGCGGGGTGCTCTTCGTGGACAGCGCCGACAAGGCCACGCGGTTCATGACGCTGTGCGACGCCTTCGGCATCCCCCTCGTGTTCCTCAGCGACGTGCCGGGCTTCATGATCGGCAGCGCCGTGGAGAAGCAGGGCATCATCCGCCACGGCGCCAAGATGATCAGCGCCATGGCCTCCTGCAGCACGCCGCGCATCTGCGTGGTGGTGCGCAAGGCCTATGGAGCAGGCCTCTACGCCATGAGCGGGCCGGGCTTCGATCCCGACGCCACCCTCGCCCTGCCCACGGCCAGCATCGCCGTCATGGGTGCCGAGGCCGCGGTGAACGCCGTCTTCGCCAACAAGATCGCCGAGAAGCCGGAGGAAGAGCGCGCCGCCTATGTCCAGCAGCTCCGCGACGAGTACAACGAGGACATCAATCTGAAGAAGCTGGGCGCCGATCTCCACGTGGACGCCATCGTGGACCCGGCCGAACTGCGCCACGAGCTCATCACCCGCCTGGCCCGCGCCCGCAGGCGCGAGGTCTGGCCCGCCAAGCGTCGCGGCGTGACGCCCGTCTGACCCTCTTTTCGCGCCGGTTTGCGCTATGCTTCCGGGGATCTTTCCGGAGGCCCGCATGTTCCGTCGCGTGGACGATTTCAAGACCATCTGGCAGCAGGAGGCGGAGAAGACCCTGGCGGTCTTCGAGGCCATCCCGGATGCCGCGGCCCACCAGGCCGTGGATGAGCAGCACCGGGACCTGCGGCGCATGGCCTGGCACCTGGTGGAGACCATCCTGGAGCTGCCCCAGAACCTGGGCCTGAAGGTGAAGGGTCCCGTGGGGCTGGGGCCCGACGGCTTCATCGCCACGCCGCCGCCGCCCACCATGGCCGAGATCATCGACACCTACCGCGCCGTGAGCGACTCCCTGCTCGATCACATGGGCAGCTGGAGCAACACGGAGCTGGGGCGGAATTTCACGCTCTACGGGGAGACCTGGACCGGCGCCTTCGCGCTCTACGTGCTCGTGAGCCACCAGGCCCACCACCGGGGCCAGATGACGGTCCTCATGCGCCAGGCCGGTCTCCACGTGCCCAGCATCTACGGACCGACGAAGGATGGCTGGGCCCAGTTCGGGATGTCGGCGCCGAAGGTGTAGGCCTTCACTTCAGGGGGAACTCCTTCCAGACGAAGAGGACCACCTCCACCAGGATGAGCACGATGATGATCCACTCCAGCCGCTGGTCCTTGCGGTGGGCCAGCACGTCCAGCACGGTGGCGCCGGCGTCCTGGAGGTAGGCCACCTTCTGGTTCACGGCGGACAGACGCTCCTCCAGGTCGAACTGGTCGAAGAGGGCTCCGTCCAGGTGCGCCAGCGCCTCGCTCTCCCAGGTCTCCGGCGGATCGTCGAAGAGGGTGAGGGTGTCCAGCACCGCCGCGCGCACCGCCATGGCGAAGCCGACGGTCCGCAGCAGCTCCTTCTGGCCGGGCACCAGGCGTCCTTCCTCGCGCAGGGCCGTCACCACGGGGCCGAACCGGGCCATGGCCTGGCTCACCTCGGCCTCGACCGAATCGAGGGCGACGCTCTGGGCCAGGGCCAGGGAGATGATCTTGAGCTTGTCCAGGGTCAGCTCGCGCAGCCAGACCTCGGCGAAGTCCACCCGGTCGGCCTCGGCGCCCAGCCGGACGCGCAGGTCGTCCCGGGCTGCCTCGACCCGGGCCCCGGTGCCCGGCAGCTCCGTCAGGTCGTGGAGCAGGGACGCCACCACCGCGGGAGAGGCGTTCCAGAGCACGGCGGCGCCGAAGCGCGCGAGGTAGACCCAGGTTCCCGTCTCCGGCTCCAGCACCAGGGGGTTGGTGGACAGCACCCGGTAGTGGGGGTAGCGGGCGCAGAAGGCGCGGTAGTCGATCTGGCCCTGGAAGTACTCGGCGCGAAGCAGCACCTCCTCGGCTGCCATTCCAGGGGGCCGGAGGGCATGCCGGAGTGCCAGAGCATCCGAATCCATGGCCCCACTGTAGGCGACCCCGGTCTGGGCGAGTATCCGGTCAAGGACTGACCGGGTGGATAGATATTGATCTTGCGCCGGCCACCTCCACGCAAAAGTTAAGATGACCCATGCCTCGTGTTTCGATCATTTGATCCATCTGCAGTTAATTGGCCCTCCTGTTGCTAGGTAGTACCGGTACGCGCTTTCCAACATCATTCCGCGACGATCCCGGAGGGGCCCCCGGTGTTCAAGAACATGACGATCAGATGGAAGCTGAACCTGCTCATCGGGCTGATCATCCTCAGCCTCGGCGTGGTCGGGGTCATGTCGCTCCTCCACAGCCGGAAGCTGGCGGACATGATCACGGTCATGGTCGACAAGGACCTGGCGCTGCTCATCGATCTCGACCGGATCCACGCCGAGGGGCTCCAGATGGGGCAGGCGACGCGCAACGTCCTGATCGATCCCTCGGATCTCAAGGCGAAGCAGAACTACGACGAGGCCTTCCGGAATTCGGTGGAGGCCCTGGATCGCGCCGGGCGCGAGGCGCCGGAGGAGCTGCGGGGGCGGCTGAAGGCCGTCACGACCCTCTGGGCCGAAGATCATGCCCTCCAGGTCGAAGTCCAGGCCGCGGCCACGGAGGGCCGGAAGGAGGCCGCCACCGCGCTGCTGGTCCAGAAGGAGAAGCCGAAGTGGCGGGAGGCCAAGGGGCTCCTGCTCCTCCTCATCGCGGAGCACCAGAAGACCTTCGCCGCGAAGAAGGAGGCGGGCCTCGCCGGAATGGCGAGGGACCGGGGCTTCCTGGTGGCCACGCTGGGCCTGGCGGGCCTCGCGTTCATCCTCCTCGCCATGGTCATCGCCCACAGCATCACGAAGCCGCTGCGGGAGGGCCTGGCCGTGGCCAACCAGCTCGCCCAGGGCGACCTGCGGCTGAAGATCGGGGCGACGAGCACCGACGAGGCCGGCCAGCTGCTCGCCGCCATGAAGAAGATGGTGGAGAACATGAACCGGGTGGTGGTCCAGATCAAGGGCGCCGCGAACAACGTCGCGGCGGGCAGCCAGCAGATCTCGACCGGCTCGGAGCACCTGTCCAGCGGCACCTCCCAGCAGGCCGCCTCGGCGGAGGAGGCCGCCTCCTCCGTGGAGGAGATGAACGCCACCATCCGGCAGAACGCGGACAACGCCACCCAGACGGAGCGCATGGCGATCAAGTCCGCGGAGGACGCCCGGAAGAGCGGCGGCGCCGTGGCGGAGGCCGTGGCCGCCATGAAGGACATCGCCGCCCGGATCGAGATCATCGACGACATCGCCTGGCAGACGAACCTCCTGGCGCTCAACGCGGCCATCGAGGCGGCGCGGGCGGGAGAGCACGGGAAGGGCTTCGCCGTGGTGGCTTCCGAGGTCCGGAAGCTGGCTGAGCGGAGCCAGACCGCGGCGGGCGAGATCGGGGAGCTGTCGGGCACCAGCGTCGAGGTGGCGGAACGGGCAGGCCGCATGCTGACCCGGCTGGTGCCCGACATCCAGAAGACGGCGGAACTGGTCCAGGAGATCAGCGCCGCCTCCCGCGAACAGGCCACCGGGGCGGGGCAGATCAACGGCGCCATCCAGCAGCTCAGCCAGGTGATCCAGCAGAACGCCGGGGCGGCGGAGGAGATGTCCTCCACCGCCGAAGAACTTTCCGCGCAGGCGGAGCAGCTCCAGTCCACCATCGCCTTCTTCCGCGTCGAAGGGCAGGACCCGGGAGGCTCCTGGGCCGCCCGGCCGGAGCGACCCAGGACCGTCCTGCCCGAGTCCATCCAGGAGGAACCGGCCTGAGGCCGGACTCGAGCTCCCGGCCCGGCAAGGCTCAGAGCGCCCAACCCCCGTGTCACCCCGCTAGCCGGGGCCGCGGGGGTCGGGTGCTATTACTATATATGTTGTAAATAAATAAGTTTACGCAACAAAAAGAGGAGAACGTTAAAAAAGGTGTTGCAACTTCATTGGAAGCGCCTAGACTGAATTGCATGGTGAAACACCTAATCTCTGGAGGTTCCATGCGACACCCCTTCCGCACCCTGCTCGCCACCTTCGCCCTGGCGGCCGTGCCCGCCCTGGCCGGTCAGGACACCTACAAGATCGACCCCGTCCACAGCGAGGTGAGCTTCAAGGTCAGCCACCTGCTCGCCAAGGTCAGCGGCCGCTTCACGAAGTTCGAAGGCACCATCCAGGTGGACACCGCCGACATCAGCAAGTCCAGCGTGGATGTCACCATCGACGCCGCCAGCCTGACCACGGACAACGAGGCCCGGGACAAGCACCTCAAGTCCCCCGACTTCTTCGACGTGGCGAAGTACCCCACCATCACCTTCAAGAGCACGGCGGTGAAGGAAGTGGCCAAGGGCAAGCTGGAGATCACCGGCGACTTCACCCTGCACGGCGTGACCAAGCGGATCACCTTCCCCATCACCAACGCGGGGACCCAGCCCGGCATGACGCCCGGCAGCGTGGTGGCAGGCTTCATCGACGGCGCCCTCAGCCTCAACCGGAACGAGTACGGCATCAAGACCTTCCCTGGCGTCATCGGCGAGACCGTCGCCGTCAGCCTGAACGCCGAAGCCGGCAAGGTCGCTCCGGCCGCCAAGAAGTAATCCCGCCGGACCTGTGGTTCGCACCTGCCTCCGGCCGTTCCCTGGGCGACCGGAGGCTTCCACATTCTGGAGTGGCCCATTTCTGGAGGCACCCATGGCTCCATCCATACGATCCTTCAGTGAGTTGCGGCAGGACGCCTCGTCGGGTCTGGCCTTCCGCGTGAGGTTGCCGCAGCCCGCCCATCCCCGGGCCCTCGTGGTGCTCCTGCACGGTGTGGGGGGCCGGGAGACGGACCTCGCCGACCTCGCGGCCGGCGTGGGCCCGGACACCCTGGTGGTGCTGGTCCGCAGCCGCCTCCAGCTTGGACCCGACCAGTTCGGCTGGTTCCGCGTGGCGTTCACCGCGGAGGGCCCGAAGATCGCCGCGGGCGAAGCCGAGGACAGCCGCCACGCGCTCATCCGGCTCGTCGACCGCCTGCAGGCCGACCACGGCGTGGAGGCTCGCCGGACCGTCCTCGCCGGCTTCAGCCAGGGCGGCATCCTGAGCGCCAGCGTGGCCCTCAGCGCGCCCGAGCGCGTGGGGGGCTTCGCCATCCTCTCGGGCCGCATCCTCCCGGAGCTCGAGCCCCGCATCGCCAAGCGGGAGTGGCTGGCGCACCTGCGCGCCTTCATCAGCCACGGCGAGCAGGACCCCACGCTGCCCGTGGCCTGGGCCCAGCGGTCAGACCAGTGGCTGGCCGACCTCGGCATCCCCCACATCACGCGGATGTATCGCGCCGGCCACACCCTGAGCCCCGAGATGCGGGCCGATGTCCTCGCCTGGATCGGCGGGCTGGCCGGAGCCGCTTGAAGGGCCCCCCGGCATCGGAAAATCCCTAAACGGGGATGAGGATGTCCGCGTATGGTATGGCACATGTCTCCTTGGAGGAGGGTCCGTATGTGCCATCATCCGCGCCTCGCCGCGCTCCTGCCCCTGGTCTGCCTGAGCCTCGCCGCTCAGGCCCCTTCGAACGGTGCCAAGGCTCCGGTGGGGGCGGCCGCCACGCCTGCCACGTCTGCGGCGGCCCCGGCGCCCGGGGCCCTGAAGCCCTTCGCCGAGGTCATCAAGGACGCCAAGGAGCAGAAGGGTTTCTTCACGCTCTGGACCAAGGACGAGAAGGTCTGGATCGAGGTGAAGCCCGAGCAGCTGGACGCGCCCTTTTTCCTCGCGATCAGCAGCACCCGCGGCCTGGGGGAGCGCGGCCTCTACGGCGGCATGATGGATGCCAGCTACCTCGCCAGCTTCCGCCGCGTGGGGAATTCCCTCCAGCTGCTGGCGAAGAACACGACCTTCACCGCGCCCGAGGGCTCGGCGGCGGCGCGGGCCGTGGCGGAGGGCTTCACCGACAGCCTGCTCTCCAGCGCGCCGGTGCTCAGCCAGCCCCATCCCGAGCGGAAGTCCTTCCTGGTGGAGGCCAACGCCCTCCTGCTGAAGGACATCCCCATGGGCGCCACCCGGCTGGAGGCGGCCTTCCGGCAGCCCTACGGCTTCGATGCCGCCAACAGCTTCTTCGAGAAGGTCCGCGGCACCGAAGACCAGGCCGCCTTCCGGATCCAGGCCCACTACTCCCTGGCGCGCGTGATCCTGCCGCCGCCGCAGATGCCGGGCGCCCCGCCCATGCCCTTCACGCCGCCCCCGGCCACCCTGGAGGACATCCGCAGCCTGTTCCTGGGCTGGCATGTCTCCTTCGCCAAGCTGCCGGACCAGCCCATGACCCCGCGCCTGGCGGATGACCGGCTGGGCTACTTCGCCACCACCCGCTGGGACTTCGGCGACGACACCAGGGTGGATCCCAAGGTGCACTACATCCACCGCTGGCGCCTCGAGAAGAAGGACCCCGCCGCCCCGCTCTCCGAACCGAAGCAGCCCATCGTGTTCTGGCTGGACCGGAACATCCCCGAGAAGTACCGCCCGGCCGTCACGGCGGGGGTGCTGGCCTGGAACAAGGCCTTCGAGGAGCAGGGCTTCAAGGACGCCATCCAGGTCAAGGTGCAGCCCGCCGACGCGGACTGGGACACCCACGACGCCCGGCACGCCTCCCTGCGCTGGCTTACGGGCACGGACATCGGCTTCGCCATCGGGCCCAGCCAGGTGGATCCCCGCAGCGGCGAGATCCTGGACGCGGACATCGGCATCGGCGAGGTCTGGGCCCGTGGCACCCGCACGGATGCCCGGGAGACCCTGCCGCCCCGGGCCCAGGAGCCCTTCCTCTTCCGGCGCGACCAGGACCTCTGCACCTACGCGGCCGAGGCCCAGCAGGAAATGGGCTTCGCCCTGGACCTCCTGGAGACCCGCGGCGAGATCGCCCCGGGGAGCCCCGAGGAGGACGCCTATGTGGCCGCGGTGCTCAAGGATGTGATCACGCACGAGGTGGGCCACACCCTGGGCCTGCGCCACAACTTCCGGGCCTCGACCATCTACTCCCTGGACCAGGTCTCGGATCCGGAGTTCACCAAGTCCCACGGCCTGACCGGGTCCGTCATGGACTACAACGCCCTGAACCTGGCGCTCAAGGGCCAGCGCCAGGGCGAGTACGTGATGAGCACCCTGGGCCCCTACGACCACTGGGTCATCGAGTACGGCTACAAGCCGCTGGCCCCCGCGGAGGAGAAGGCGGCCCTCGCCAAGATCGCCGCGCGCAGCTCCGAGCCCCAGCTGGCCTACGGCACGGATGAGGAGGCGCTGGGCTTCATGGGCCTCGAGGGCATGGACCCGGAGGTGAACCGCCGGGACCTGGGTTCGGATCCGCTGGCCTTCTACCAGAAGCGCCTGAGCCTCTCCAAGGAGCTCTGGGACCGCCTGCAGGCCAAGACCTTCCAGGACGGCGAGGAATACCAGCCCCTGCGCCGGGGCCTGCTCCGGGCCCTGGGGCAGGTGGGCCTCTCGGCCAACCTCAGCGCCAAGTACATCGGCGGCGTGGTGCACCTGCGCGACCACGCTGGCACCGGCCGGGCGCCCATCACGCCCGTCCCCGCCGCCCGCCAGCGCCAGGCCCTGAAGCTGCTGGAGACGGGGATCTTCTCCGTCGACGCCTTCCGCTTCAAGCCCGAGTTCCTCTCGCGGCTCACCACGGACCGCTTCGGAGGTCCCGTGAACGCCGATCCCTCGCCCGCCCAGTGGGTGCTGCGGACCCAGACCCAAGTGCTGGCCCAGCTCTTCCAGCCCGCCGTGGCCCAGCGCATCCTGGACGCGCCGGACAAGCTGGCGGATCCCAAGGGGGCCTTCCGCCTGTCCGAGCTCTACGATGCCCTCCAGGGCGCCATCTGGACCGAGCTCAAGAGTGGTCGCGAGGTCTCGGTGATGCGGCGCAACCTGCAGCGGGAGCACCTGCGCCAGCTCAGCGCCCAGGTGCTGAAGGCCAATCCCCTCACGCCTGCGGACGCCCGGGCCCTGGCCCGGGAGGCCCTGCGCACCCTGCAGCCCGCCCTCAAGTCCGCGCCCTTGAAGCCCGGCTTCAGCAAGGAGACCAAGGCCCACTTCGCCGACTGCCTCGCCATCGTCGACGAGAGTCTGAAGGCCAGCCTGCAGCGCATGACGCTCTGAACCACCCGCAGGACATCCGGCGCCCCGGGAATCGTTTTCTGGGGCGCCGCTGCGTTCGGGAAGCAGGCCCTAGAACCTCCGCCCGATGCCCAGCCACACATTGGGGCCGGTGGAATCGGTGTCGGCGGTGACCGTGGGCGGGGCCAGGGAGCCGCTGGCGGCGACATCGTGCTTGAGGCGGGCCCAGGAGTAGCTGACGCCGGCCTCGGCGTACCAGGTGCGCTTCTCCGAGAAGTACACATCCACGCCCACACCTACCGTGAACATGGGGAACCAGCCGTCGTTGTCCACGTGGAGCAGGGTCTCGTCGAGGTAGGGATTGCGCAGCGTCAGGAGGGTGCGGTCCTTCTCGTAGGCCACGCCCAGCCCGCCCTGGAGGAAGGGGATCCAGCGCCGGTCGGTGCCCAGGGGCCGGAACTGGACCAGGGCCAGGAGGTCCGCGTAGACCGTGTACTTCTGCTCGAAGGCCAGGGTGGCGGGGCCGGCGGGCGTGTCCACGGTGGCCGAGCCATCGATCTTCCCCCGGGAGTAATCCAGCTCGAGGCCCACCTTCCAGCGGGGGTCCAGGTCCCGGAAGGCCTGCAGGCCCAGGTTGAGGTTGGCCACGTCGTCCCAGGTCTTGAACGAGGTGCCCATGGCGGCGTTGATGTCCTTGATCTGGCGGTTGGTCTCCGTCTGCTTGGGCCAGCTCTGCTGGAGGTAGGCGGTCATGGTCCAGGGCCGGGCCTCCTGGGCCCTGCCCGGGGCCCAGGCCAGGAGGAGGGCTGCGGCAAGCAGACCGGAAACAGGCAGGTTTAACCGTGCGGAAGGCGTCGGCATGGGATCCCCGGAGAGGTTGCCCCATGGATAATCCCGACTCCCCCGGGTGTCAATGCGAAAAGAGGATTTGCTGGTCGTCTTGACAGGAGGGGCATGGACGACAACCCTGGTCCATGCCCCTCTTCTCCCGTCCCGATGGTGATCTGATCCGCGGCGAGGATCCTGTGCGGCGCATCATGCCCTACCTCATGCGGGGCCGGAACGAGAGCTGCGTCTACCAGGAATCCGTCTACCGCATCGCGGCCGCGCGCGTCTGGCTCAAGGCCTACAACCGCACCCACCATCCCCGCGCCACGCTCTTCCACCTGGTGGCCTACGCCACCGCGGTGGCGCTCGAGACCCGCCCGCGCCTGAACCGGTTCGTCTCGGGCGGACGGACCTACCAGCGCCGGGGCGTGTCCATCTCCTTCGTGGCCAAGCGGGAGTTCACGGACGACGGGGCCGATGTCACGGTGAAGCTGGCGTGCCCCAAGGGCGAGAGCTTTCCGGACTTCTCCCGGCGCATCTCGATCCGGGTGGACGAGGCCCGGGACAAGGACTGCGCCGTGGACAAGGAAGTGGCGCTGATCATGCGGCTGCCCGGCCCGCTGGTGCGCGGGCTGGTGGCCCTCGCGCGGGGGCTGGACCGCTGGAACCTCTTCCCGGGCTTCATGATCCGCGACGACCCCATGTACGCGACGATCTTCCTGGCCAATCTGGGTTCCGTGGGCGTCTCCGACGTGTTCCACCACCTCTACGAGTACGGCACCGTCTCCATCTTCGGGGCCGTCTCCGCGCCCCGGCGCGCGGTCTTCGCCGCCCGGGACGGGGTGACGTCGGAAGAGGCGCTGTCCGTGCGCTGGACCTTCGACGAGCGCATCGACGACGCCTTCTCCTGCGCCCGCTCCCTGGCGCTGGTGTCGCAGATCCTCGAGGACCCCGCGCGGTGGCTGGGCCCGCCGGAGGGGACGCCCCAGTGGAAGGGCCTGGAAGCGGACGCGCACAAGCCATGATCGCCGCGACTGTCGCGAGCCTACGGCCCTCCGAGCGGCTGACGGCCCTGGTCCTGGCGGGCCTGCTGCTGCTCATCGTGTTGGCGCGGCCCGAAGGGGGCATCTCCCGTGGCGCCACGTTCGCGGGGCTGCTCCTGGCCGTCCTGCTGGTGGGCCGGGCGAAGGGGAGGGCGGGCGCAGTGCTGCGCGACTTCCTGCCGATCCTGGTGGTGCTCCTGGTGTTCCTGCTCCTCCAGCCGCTGGTGGTGGCGGTCAACACCCACCGCTGGGATACGGCGCTCGCCGCCGCCGACGCCCGCTGGTTCGGCCAGCTCGCCGCGGCCTGGCACGGCGCCTTCGGCCGGCCCGCGGCCTTCACGGACCTGATCTACCTCGCCTACGCCAGCTTCTACTTCCTGCCCATCACCGCGGCGGTTCTCGCACGGCTCCGCCTCGGGCCCGAGGCCTTCGAGCGGACCGCCTTCCGGATCCTCCTGGGCTTCTACCTGTCCTTCCTGGGGTACTTCCTGTGGCCTGCGGAGGGGCCGCGGGTGCCTGAAGCGCTCGCGGCGGCGAAGCTGGGCGGCGGCGCCGTCTCCCAAGCGGTCCGGGCCTTCCTCCACGGGGCCGAATCCACCACCCTGGACGCCTTCCCCAGCGGCCACACGGCCCTTTCGGTGCTGCCGGCCCTGCTGACGACGCGTCCCTTCCCCAGGTTGGCGCCGCTGCTTTGGGTCTGGGCTCTGGCCGTGGTCTTCGCCACGGTCTACATCGGCGTCCACTACGTGGTGGATGTGGCCGCGGGCCTCCTGCTGGCGGGAATCACCCTGGCCTTGGCCGCTCCGCTGTCGCGCTGGATGGGAGCCGCCACCGGCCTTTTCACCGATTCGGAATGAACCTCAGCGCCCGGTCTGTGGTCCGCCTGCGGGGCCCTTCCGATCCGGAGTCTGACTGCCCAACATGTGGGCAGGAGCCCCCATGCGCCTGCCCCTGCACCAGATCGACGCCTTCGCCTCCCGTCCCTTCGAGGGGAACCCTGCGGCCGTGATGCCGCTGGATAGCTGGTTGCCAGATGCCCTCATGCAGTCCATCGCGGCGGAGAACAACCTTTCTGAGACGGCCTTCCTGGTGAAGGAAGCCACAGGATGGCGTATCCGTTGGTTCACCACTGTCTCTGAGGTGGATCTCTGCGGTCATGCCACCCTGGCGAGCGCCTGGCTCATCCTCCACGAACTCGAACCCGAGGCGAGAAGCGTGTCGTTCCATAGCCGCAGCGGTTCCTTGACGGTGAACTGCGAGGGAGAGGAACTGGTCCTGGACTTTCCGTCCCGTCCCGGCCGGCCCGCACCTGAGTTGGCGGATGCGTTTGCGAAGGCCCTGGGTGTCCGTCCCCGCGAGGTGCGCCTCGCCCGGGATGCGATGGTGGTCCTGGATGACGAAGCCGCGGTTCGTGAGGTGCGCCCTGACTACGAGGCCCTCAGGGCGCTTCCCGCCATGGGCACGCTCATCACAGCTCCCGGCCAGGCCTACGATTTTGTCTCCCGATGTTTCTTTCCCGGGGATGGGGTGCCGGAGGACCCCGTCACCGGCAGCGCCCACTGCACGTTGATTCCCTACTGGGCCGAGCGCCTGGGGAAGACACGTCTGCGCGCCTTCCAGGCGTCGCTCCGCGGTGGAGAACTGGCCTGCGAACTTGCCGGGGATCGCGTCCGGATCGGAGGCCGGGCCGTGAAGGTGCTGGAAGGCCACTTCCTCTTGCATTGACTGTGGCGAATCCAGCTGCGTCCCTTCACCGCTCAAGGATGAAGGTCACGGGCCCGTCGTTCACCAGCTCCACCTCCATGTGCTCCTGGAAGAAGCCGGACTTCACGCGGGGATGCTGGGCCTTGAGCAGGTCGAGGAACCTGCGGAAGAGCACCCGCGCCGCCTCCGGCGCCATGGCCTGATCGAAGGAGGGGCGCCGGCCCCGCGCGATGCTCCCCGCCAGCGTGAACTGGCTGATGGCCAGGATCTCGCCGCCCACCTCCTGGAGGCCGAGGTTCATCTTCCCGTCGGCGTCGCCGAAGACGCGCAGGGAGGCGATCTTGGCCGCGGCCCAGGCGCAGGTCTCCTCCGTGTCCCCGGCCTCGAGACCCGTGAGGACGAGGAGGCCGGGGCCGATGGTGGCCTCCAGCGCTCCGCACCGGACCGAGGCCCGCTTCACGCGCTGGATGACGGTCTTCATGGGATGCCCCCCTCCGAACTGTGCCATGACGGAGGAGGCTGGGTCATCGGGTGGATCCGGAGCCGGCCGCATTCATGCTCCACCTTCAGGTCTGCTTCGGCGTAATCTGGGTTTCTCACCCATTCTTTCCAAGGAGCTCGAGCCCATGAAACGTCATGTGTCCTTGTCCAGCCTCCTGTGGTCTGGCCTTGTCCTGGCTCTGGCGCTGCCCCTGGCCGCCCAGGGGGCCAAGGCTCCGGCCGCCGCCGCAGCCAAGAAGAGCCAGCTGCCGCCTCTCATCGACCGGGATAAGTTCTTCGGCAATCCCGAGATCGCCGCGGCCCAGATCTCTCCCGACGGGAAGTGGATCGCCTTCCTCAAGCCGTACAAGGAGACCCGCAACATCTGGGTCAAGAAGGTGGGTGAGTCCTACGCGAAGGGACACCTGATCACCGCGGACCCCAAGCGCCCCATTCCGGCCTTCTTCTGGAGCCGGGACGGCAAGCAGATCCTCTTCGTGCAGGACAAGGACGGCGACGAGAACTTCAACGTCTACGCCGTGGACCCGGCAGCTCCCGCGGCGGCCGGCCATGAGGTGCCCGAGGCCCGCAACCTGACGGCGGCCAAGGGCGCCCGCGCCATGATCTACGCGGTGCCCAAGGCCGATCCCGACACGATCTACGTGGGCCTCAATGACCGCGACGCCGCCTGGCATGACGTCTACAAGGTGAAGATCTCCACGGGCGAGCGGACCCTCCTCCGCAAGAACACCGAGCGCATCGCCGGCTGGGTCTTCGACAAGCAGGCGAACCTGCGCCTGGCCCTGCGCACCACCGACAAGGGCGACACCGAGATCCTCCGCGTGGACCCCGAGGGCTTCACCAAGGTCTACGAGTGCTCGGTCTTCGAGTCCGCGGCACCGGTGAACTTCCACAAGGACGGCAAGCGGGTCTACCTCGAGACGAACAAGGGCGCCCGGAATCTCACGGAGCTGGTGCTCTTCGATCCCGCCACCGGGAAGGAGGAGAAGCTCGAATCCGATCCCAAAGATCGCGTGGACTTCGGCTCGGCCCTGTTCTCGGACCTGACGGACGAGCTGATCGCCACGACCTACCAGGACGACCGCACCCGGATCTACTGGAAGGACAAGGCCTGGGAGGCGGATTTCAAGCGCATCCAGGCCAAGCTCCCCGGGCGCGAGATCGGCCTGGCCTCCATGACGAACGATGAGCAGCTGGTGATGGTGGCCGCCTACAGCGACCAGGATCCCGGCAGCCGCTACCTCTTCGACCGCCGCACCAAGAAGCTGAGCCTGGAGTACGTGTCCAGGGAGGACCTGCCCCGGAAGGACATGATTCCCATGCGGCCCATCCGCTACAAGTCCAGCGATGGCCTGGAGATCCCCGCCTACTTGAGCCTGCCCAAGGGTGTGCCCGCCAAGGGGCTGCCCCTGGTGGTGGTACCCCACGGCGGCCCCTGGGCCCGGGACGGCTGGGGCTTCAACAACCTGGCCCAGTTCCTGGCCAACCGCGGCTACGCCGTGCTGCAGCCCAACTTCCGAGGCTCCACGGGCTATGGCAAGGCGTTCCTGAACGCCGGCAACAAGCAGTGGGGCGACCTCATGCAGGATGACCTCACCTGGGGCGTGAAGCACCTGGTGGCCCAGGGCATCGCCGATCCCAAGCGCGTGGGCATCCTGGGCGGTTCCTACGGCGGCTATGCCACCCTGGCCGGGGTGGCCTTCACGCCGGACCTCTACGCCGCCGCCGTGTCCATCGTCGGGCCGTCCAACCTGCTGACCTTGCTGGAGACCATCCCGCCCTACTGGGAGGCCGGCCGCATCATCTTCCACGAACGCATGGGCAACCCCAACACGCCCGAGGGCAAGAAGCAGCTGGAGCGCCAGTCTCCGCTGAACTCCGCGGCGAAGATCCACACGCCGCTCATGGTGATCCAGGGCGCCAACGATCCCCGCGTGAAGAAGGCGGAGAGCGACCAGATCGTCGTCGCCCTGCGGGACCGGGGCTTCCCGGTGGAGTACCTCTGCGCGCCGGACGAAGGCCACGGCTTCGCCCGGCCTGTCAACAACCAGGCCATGTTCGCCGCCGCGGAGACCTTCCTGGCCAAGTACCTCAAGGGCCGCTACCAGGAAGGCGGCAAGCCGGATGTCATGAAGCGCCTGCCGGAGATCACCGTCGATCCGAAGACCGTGGTGCTGGCGAAGAAGGCCGACGCGGCGTCCGTGACCGTTCCCAAGCCCGTCGCCAAGCCCACGGCCGGCACCTTCACCTACGCGGGCACCTTCGCCATGGGACCGCGCTCCATGGCCATCACCATGGTCCGGACGGTGAAAGAGGAGGGTGGTTCCTGGGTGGTGACCGATGCCACCAAGCTGCCGGGAGGTGAAGCGATGGACACCACCACCATGGCCCTGGATACCCTGGCGCCCCTGAAGCGCCAGGTGAAGCAGGGCCCCGTGGTCATCGAGATGGCCTTCGAGGGCGCCAAGGCCACCGGGACCATGGCCATGGGCGGCAACGCCAAGCCCTTCAGCATCGAGCTGGGCGGCGGCGCCTACGCCGAAGGTTCTGGCGCCGAGGACGCCCTGGCCTGTCTGCCTCTGGCGGAGGGCTACACCGTCACCTTCCGCAACGTGGACATCCAACGCCAGAAGGTCCAGCTCAAGCAGGCCAAGGTGCTGGGCCAGGAGGACCTGAAGGTGCCTGCGGGCAGCTTCAGGGCCTGGAAGGTGGAGCTCACCTCCGCCGAGGGCGATCCCGGCAGCAAGACGCTGTGGCTGGACACCACCAGCCGCAGGCTGCTCAAGACCGTGGAGACGAGCCCCCGGATGGGCGGTGCGGTGGTCACGGTGGAACTGCAGCCCTGAAGGAAGGCACGATGCACTGAGAAGGGCCGGGCCCTCGCCCGGCCCTTCGTCTATCGCCTCAGCTTCTGCAGGATCTTGCCGGATAGCTGCCGGGCTTCCGGGTGGCCGAGGCCCACGGCGGCCAGTCCATACGCCGCGGCGCAGGCGCCGATGAGGGGCAGCAACCGCAGGGCCAAGCCCGCCCGGCGGAACCCATGAGGGGCGTCCATCCCCAGAAGGCCCGCCCCGGCCCAGGCCAGCAGGCCCATGAGGATCGAGGCGGCCAGCGCGCGGGCGGTGGCGTTCAGGAGGGGGCGGAGATCCAGGCCCGGCAGGCGTGGGCGCAGACGCAGCAGGACGCCCAGCAGGCCCGCGAGGCTGGCCACCCCATTGGCCAGGGCCAGGCCGCCGGTGCCCAGGGGCCGCAGCAGGGCGAGGCTCAGGGCCACGTTCAGCAGCAGCGTGCCGGCGGCCAGGGCGGCGGGACCGCGATAGTCCTTGAGGGCATAGAGCGCCTGGTTGCCCAGCCGCTGGGCCGCCACGAAGACCAGGCCCACGGACTGGAACACCAGGGTCAGGGCCGTCCAGTCCGAAGCCGCCGGCGTGTAGGCGCCGGTGCGGAAGAGCAGGGCGCAGATGGGCCGCGACAGCACGGCCAGGCCCACGGAAGCGGGCAGCACCAGCAGGGCCGATGCGGAGATGGACTGGGTGAGGCTGCGGTTCATGCCGGACCAGTCCCGGGCCTCGGCTTGGCGGGACAGCGCGGGCAGGCTTGCGGTGGCGAGGCTCATGGCGAAGAGGCCCATGACCATCTCGCTCATCATGCCGCTGTTGAAGAGGACGGTCTGGGCCCCGTTGGGCAGCTTCGAGGCCAGGGTGGTGCTGACGAGGGCGTTGATGGGGTAGATGCCCGCGGCCAGCAGGCCGGGGCCCATGCGCTTGAGGGCCTTGAGCACCCAGGGATCCCGCAGGTGGAGGCCGAAGGAGAGGCCGAAGCTCTCCTTGCGGATGGCGGGCAGCAGCACCAGCAGCTGCAGCACGCCGCCCGCCAGCACGGCCAGGGCGCAGACGACGGCCACCGTCTCGTAGGGGACGCGCCCCGACCGCTCCAGCACGCGCAGCGAGGTCCAGCCGAAGGCGATGAAGGCGACGTTCCAGAAGATGGAGACCGAGGCCGCCAGCGCGAAGCGGTGCCGCAGGTTCAGCAGGCCGCCGAAGCCCGCCGTGAGGCTCACCAGGGCCAGGTAGGGGAACATGATGCGGCCCAGACGGGTGGTGAGCTCGCCCTGGACCTCGGGCCGCCCCAGGGTCAGCAGGCCCGCCAGGGGGCCCATGAAGATCAGCACCAGGGCCACGCCGATCAGGAGGATGGCCAGGAGGGTGCCCAGGAAGCGGGCGGCCACAGCCCGCACGGCGGCTTCGCCCTCCGCCGCCTCGGCCTCCGCCAGAGTGGGCAGGAAGGCGGCCGTCATGGTGCCCTCGGCCGTGAAGCGACGCAGGAGGTTGGGCAGGCGGAAGGCCACGAAATAGGCGTCCGCCGCGGCTCCCGCTCCCAGCACGTGGCTGAGGAAGAAGGTCTGGAGCAGCCCCGTGAGGCGGCTCAGCAGGGTCATGAACCCCACGACTCCCGCGGAGCGGAGCAGGCTGGGGCGGGTGGGGGTGGGGTCGCTCACGGTTGGATCGGGATGGAGTGGACCATGAGGTTCCCTGAGACTGGAGCCGCTAGTCGGAATTGAACCAACGACCATCCGCTTACAAGGCGGGCGCTCTACCAACTGAGCTATAGCGGCACGAGATTCAGTCTATCGGATTTGGTGGCTTTCCCGAATGGTGCCGGGGAAGGCGGTGGCTAACCTGGACATTATTCTCAGCGGTGCGGGGCCCCAAATTTCAGGCGACATTCAGTCGCCTGAAATTTGACCCGCATCCGCTTCGACCCGTCAGCGCGGATCCCCAGCTGGATCCCGCTTCAGGTCTTCCATGAAGGTCTCCATCCACTTGGTGGAGAAGGTGCCGGCGATGAAGTCGGGGTGGTCCATGATGCGGCGGTGCAGGGGGGCGGTGGTCTTGATGCCCTCGATGACCAGGGTGTCCAGGGCCCGGCGCATGCGGGCGATGGCCTCGGTGCGGTTGGCGCCGAAGGCGATGAGCTTCGCCACCATGGAGTCGTAGTGGGGCGGGATGACCGCATCCTGGTGCATGGCGGTGTCCACGCGGATGCCGGGGCCTCCGGGGAAGTGCAGGGCCGTGATGCGGCCGGGACAGGGCGTGAACTTGAAGGGGTCCTCCGCGTTGATGCGGCACTCGATGGCGTGGCCCTTCTGGACCACGTCCTCCTGGCGGAAGCTGAGCTTCTGGCCCGCGGCGATGCGGAGCTGCTCCTTCACGATGTCGATGCCCGTGACGAGCTCCGTGACGGGGTGCTCCACCTGGACGCGGGTGTTCATCTCCATGAAGAAGAAGTCGCCGCGCTTATCGAGGAGGAACTCGATGGTGCCGGCGTTGTAGTAGCCCACGGCCTGGGCGGCCTTGACGGCCGTCGCGCAGATGCGCTGGCGCAGCTCCGGCGTCAGCGCCGCGCTGGGGCTCTCTTCGATCAGCTTCTGGTGGCGGCGCTGGATGGAGCACTCGCGCTCGCCCAGGTGCACCACGTTGCCGAAGAGGTCGCCCATGATCTGGACTTCGATGTGGCGCGGCTCCAGGAGGTACTTCTCCATGTAGACGGCGTCGTCGCCGAAGGCGCTCTTGGCCTCGCTGCGGGCGGTGTTGTAAAGGTCCGGCAGCTCCTCGGGGGAGTTGACGATGCGCATGCCGCGTCCGCCGCCGCCGGCGCTGGCCTTCACGATGACCGGGTAGCCGATCTGCTCGGCCACCACCAGGGCCTCTTCCACGGTCTCGACGATGCCGTCGCTGCCGGGCATGAGAGGCACGCCCGCCGCCAGCATGGTGGCCTTGGCTTGGGCCTTGTTGCCCATCTTCCGGATGATCTCGGCGTTGGGGCCGATGAAGGTGATCCCGCAGGCCTGGCAGACCTCCACGAAGTGGGGGTTCTCGCTGAGGAAGCCGTAGCCGGGATGGATGGCCTCGGCGCCGGTGACCTCGGCGGCGGCGATGACCTGGGGGATGTTCAGGTAGGACTTGGAGGACGGCGGGGGCCCGATGCACACCTCCTCGTCGGCGAACCGCACGTGGAGGGCATTGCGATCCGCTTCGGAGTAGACGGCCACGGTTTGGATGCCCATCTCTTTGCAGGCCAGGATCACGCGGAGCGCGATCTCGCCCCGGTTGGCGATGAGGATCTTCTTGAACGGCGGTTCGTCCGGCGCGGTGGGTGCGGGCTGCGAGCCCTTGCGCTTGATGGCGGAGGCCATGGCTAACCGATCCGGACCGCGAAGAGACGCTCGCCGTACTCGACGGGGGTGCCGTTCTCCACCAGCACCTTCACGACCTCGCCGGAGACGTCGCACTCGATCTCGTTCATGAGCTTCATGGCTTCGACGATGCAGAGCGTCTGGCCGGGCTTCACGAAATCACCGGGGGACACATAGGGCGCGGCGGTGGGGTTGGAGGCACGATAGAAGGTGCCGACGATGGGGCTGGTGACGTAGTGGATGCCGGGCTCATCCGCGGGCGCGGCCGGCTGGGCCGTGGAGGCCGCCGCGGCGGGGGAGGGCTGGGACGCGGGAGCGGCGATCACCATCTGATGGGCGGGCATGGGGGCGGCCTGGACCACGGGGGCCGGGCCGTCCTTCCGGATGCGGAAGCGCATGTCGCCGGCTTCGAACTCGAACTCCTGGAAGGGCTCGCGGCCCACCAGGGCGATGAGCGCCTTGATCTCCTCCAGACCCAGGGGGGCGCCGGGGGCGGTGCGGGGGGCCGCGGCCTTGGAGGCGGGCTTCGAGGGAGCGGGCTTGGGGGCCGGGGCGGGCTTCTTGGCTGCAGGGGATTTCTTGCGTGAGGTGCTCATCAATGCTCCAACGATCGGATCAGGCTGGGGAAGGGAACGAGCATAGCAAACCAGCCGGACAGGGTCAGGTCACGATTCATCCGGGGGATCGGCGGCCACGGTTTTCTTGCGCAGCCGGGGGCCGGTTTCTTCGGGGCGGAATTCTTTGCGCGCGGCATCCAGGATGCCGTTGAGGAATTGCGTGCCTTCCTGGTCGCTGAATTCCTTCACGATCTCCAGGGCCTCGTTGATGACGATGGGGAAGGGCACTTCCTTGACGTACATCAGCTCGAAGAGCCCCAGGCGCAACAGGTTGCGGTCCACGGCCGCCATGCGGTGGATCTTCCAGTGCTCGGCGTATTTGGCCAGCACATCATCGATCTCCTCCAGGTGGCCGTACACGCCGTCCACCAGGCGCCGGGCATAGTAGAAGGCATCCCGGTTCAAGTCCTGGATGGCGTAGAACCCGGCGAACACCTGGTCCGGCTGGTAGCCGGTGAGGTCCATGGCGTACAGCATCTGAAGGGCGTACTCGCGCCCCCGGCGGCGAACACCCATCTAGGACCTGCCTTCAAATTGGGACGTGCCCGCGACGGCGGCCAGCCGCGCACCTGGGCAGGCGGCGGCCGCAGGGCGATGCGGCACATCGTTCAAGGCCGCCAACGTAGCCAGGGGTGCGGCTGGCCTTGTCCCGGAGGGCAAGTGGCGGCGCCCGGCGCGATACCGCGTCAAGCTCCTCGTCAATAGTGCCGCTATGGCCATCGTCGCTTTCCTTGTCTCGCTTGGGCGGCGCCACTTGCGCGGACGCGCCCCAATTTGAAGGCAGGTCCTACTTTCCCTTCGAACCCTTGAGGGTGTGCGCGAGGTCGGCCATCTCGAGGACGCTCTGGGCGGCCTCCCAGCCCTTGTTGCCCATCTTGGCCCCGGCCCGGTCGATGGCCTGCTCCACGCTGTCGGTGGTCAGCACGCCGAAGGACAGCGGCAGGCCCGTGTCCAGGGCCACCTGGGCGGCGCCCTTGGTGACCTCGGCGGCGATCATGTCGAAGTGGGGGGTGCCGCCCCGGATCACCGAGCCCAGCACGATGACGCCGGCGTAGCGGCCGCTCTGGGCCGCCAGCTTGGCCGCCTGGGGCAGCTCGAAGCTCCCGGGGACGCGGATGAGGTCCATCTGGTCATCGGTGCCGCCGTGGCGGAGGATGCAGTCCTTCGCGCCCTCGATGAGGCGGTCCACGATGAAGTCGTTCCAACGCGAGGCCACCAGCGCGAAACGGTCGCCGTCGTGGACGCGGATGTGGCCCTCAAAGATCCCCATGGGAACCCCCCGAAAGGTGGTTGAAGAGGAAAAAGTCTAGCACGGCCTGAGGTTGAGCCAAGCCCGAATCCCTCCACCCCGGCTCCGGCAGGACCGCCGCGTTGTTCGGGCGCTGCAGCCCTGTCCTCAGGGGTTAGTGGGCGAGGCCTCCACGAAGGACCAGCGCGGGGCTCCCTCAGCTGGCGGCGTGAGCACCCAGCCCGCCACCTGGAACACCAGGAAGCGTGAGGTTCCGCCCGTCTCCGCCTCAGTGCCGGGGACATCCCACAGCACCTGCCCGAAGCCCGTCAGGTGCAGGAGCGCCCCGGAGTCGAAGTCGGGAACCAGGATCCCCATTCGGCTGTCCACCGCCAGGTTCCCGAAGGATTGGAAGAGCCCGTTGCCGGGATAGTCCGGCAGGCGAAGCGTGCGGTCGTCCAGCCATTGCGCGAAGCCCGGTCGGCCGCCCCGATGCGAGACGTCGACCCCCCGGTCCGGATGCCGGGTGGCCAAGAAGAGGGTGTCGGCGGCGGCGATGAGAGCCAGCTCGTCGGGGCCGAGGCTGGTGCCGCTACGTGGGGCAGAGAGGGGAACTGCGGTACTCTGGATGCCGTCGAAGCTGCGCTTCTGGATGAACCTCGAGCAGTTCGGGAAAGATTCCTCCACGGTCAGGCGAAGCCGGCGCAGTCCCGCCGTGGCGATGCGTCCGTTCACCCGCAGGCGGCGCCGGGTGGCGGGTTCGATGAAGAGCGCCCCGGTGGGGCGACCCTCGAGGTGGGTGGCCAGCAGCGGGTTGGCAGGATGGGCGGGGGCCCGGTCCAGGTCCAGGGTCACCCCCGAGCCGTCCGGCTCGGCCTGGGCGAAGCCCCCCTCTCCGATGAGGGCGGAGCACCACAGGCGGTGCGCCGCGTCCTCCCCCCCGAGGATCACCCAGGGCTGCCGGGCGATAAACGGGATGGCGCCCTGCATGATGCTCGGGGAGATCATGCGGGCATTGAGCAGGGCGGTGTGGACCTCCCCGGCCCGAACCTGGACCGCGCGCTCGCCTTCGTGGAACAGATCCTGGTGGGTCATGCCGTCCTCCGGGAGGCCCGGCGCCCCCCGCGGGTGGCCCGGGGGCCCGGGGGGGGGCCCGGGGCCGGTGGTGTCGTGGGGGAGCCGTCCGGGTGGGCGGGGGAGGCTCAGAAGGTGACGAGGCTGTAGCCCTTGACGAGGTAGTCGCCGAGGCTGATGACGCCGCCCACCCCGGGGACCTGCAGGTCGCGGCCCATGGGTAGGCCAGTCGCCTTGGCCTCCTCCGCGGTGCCGAACACGTCGGCACAGCCGCCGCAGACACCAGTGACCCGGTCCTGTACGGCGCGGAAGAGGGGGCCGGCGGGATGGTCGGCCTTGACCAGCTCGGCGGCCCATCGGGTGCCCGCGCCCTGGAAGATGAGCGCGACCTCCTGGCCCCGCTCTTTCAGATCGTAGGTCAGGAAGAGGGCGTTGAAGAGGCGGCCCAGGGCCTCCTCGGATCCGGCCTTGGGATCGGAAAAGAGGACGATGGCGGTCTTGGTCATGGGAGCTCCGTGATGTGTACCGAACGTTCGGTATTGGCCCATCATGAAGCTCAATCCCGGGGTGTCAACCGTTTTTGAACCGATCGTTCGGTGTATGCTTTCGCCATGGTCAGTGAGCGATCCAACCGTGAAGGCATCCTTCTGACCCTGCTGGAGGAATTCCGCGGGTGCGGGTTCGACGGCGTCTCCCTCAGTCGCATCTCGGAGGTCACCGGGCTGGGGAAGGCCAGCCTCTACCATCACTTCCCCGGCGGGAAGGGGGAGATGGCGGAGGCGGTGATGGACCTGGCGGCCAGCTGGCTGGAGGGCCACGTGTTCGGACCGCTGGAAGGCGGGGCGGACCCCGCGACCCGCCTGGCGACGGTGCTGGACGCCCTCGAGGGCTTCTACGCAGGCGGCTCCAAGTCCTGCCTGCTCGATGTCATGCCACTCACCGGGGGGACCGCGGTGCGGGCCGCCGTGAAGGCCATCCTCCAGCGGCTCCTGGCCGGGTTCGAGCAGCTGGCGCTGGATGGGGGGCTGCCCGCCGGGACGGCCCGGGCGCGGGCCGAGGCGGCGCTCGTGTCCCTCCAGGGCAGCCTTGTCCTGGCGCGGGGCCTGGGCGAGACGGGTCCCTTTATGCGGGCCCTCCAGGCGCTCCGCGAGGGGTTTCTCGGGAGGGCGTGAAGGCGAGGGGTATCTCTGAGTGGACCAAGGCCCCCCGGGGGAGAGGACCCGGGGATCTTGGCAGGAGGGCTTGCCGTCAGACTGTGACGGTGTCCGCGACTTCGCGGAAGTCCGCGATCTGGTCGAAGTTCATGTAGCGGTAGATGTCCTTCGCCTTGGCGTCCACGATGCCGATCTGGGCCTTGTACTCCTCCACCGTGGGGATCTTCCCAAGGAGGGCGCAGATGGCAGCCAGCTCGGCGGAGCCGAGGTACACCCGGGTGTCGAGGCCCAGGCGGTTCGGGAAGTTGCGGGTGGAGGTGGACATGGCCGTGCTGCCCTTGCGGACCTGGGCCTGGTTGCCCATGCACAGCGAGCAGCCGGGCATCTCCATGCGGGCGCCGGTGCGGCCGAGGATGCCGTAGTAGCCCTCCTGGGTGAGGATGTAGGCGTCCATCTTGGTGGGCGGGGCGATCCAGAGCCGGGTGGAGAGGTCGGTCTTGCCGTCCAGCAGCTTCCCGGCGGCGCGGAAGTGGCCGATGTTGGTCATGCAGGAGCCGATGAACACCTCGTCGATCGTGTCGCCGGCCACCGTGGACAGCAGCTTCACGTCGTCCGGATCGTTCGGGCAGGCCACGATGGGCTCCTTCACGTCCGCGAGGTTGATCTCGATGACGGCGGCGTACTCCGCGTCCGCATCGGGGGCCAGCAGCTCGGGCTTGGCGATCCAGGCCTGCATGGCCTTGATGCGGTTCTCCAGCGTCTCGCGGTGCTCGTAGCCGTTGGCGATCATCCACTTCATGAGCGTGATGTTCGAGGTCATGTACTCGATGATCGGTTCCTTGTCCAAGCGCACGGTGCAGCCGGCGGCGGAGCGCTCCGCGGAGGCGTCCGTCAGCTCGAAGGCCTGCTCCACCTTCAGCTTGGGCAGGCCCTCGATCTCGAGGATGCGGCCGCTGAAGATGTTCTTCTTGCCCTTCTTCTCGACGGTGAGCAGCCCCTGCTGGATGGCGTAGTAGGGGATGGCGTTCACCAGGTCGCGCAGAGTGACGCCGGGCTGCAGCTCGCCCTTGAAACGCACCAGTACGGATTCCGGCATGTCCAGGGGCATGACGCCTGTGGCGGCGGCGAAGGCCACCAGGCCCGAGCCCGCGGGGAAGGAGATGCCGATGGGGAAGCGGGTGTGGGAGTCGCCGCCAGTGCCCACGGTGTCGGGCAGGAGCAGGCGGTTCAGCCAGCTGTGGATGACGCCGTCGCCGGGCTTCAGGGACACGCCGCCGCGGTTGGTGATGAAGGGCGGCAGCTCGCGGTGGGTCTTCACGTCCACGGGTTTGGGGTAGGGCGCGGTGTGGCAGAAGGACTGCATCACCATGTCGGCGGAGAATTGGAGGCAGGCCAGGTCCTTCAGCTCGTCGCGGGTCATGGGGCCCGTGGTGTCCTGGGAACCCACAGTGGTCATCTTGGGCTCGCAGTAGGTGCCGGGGCGGATGCCCGTCACACCGCAGGCGCGGCCCACCATCTTCTGGGCCAAGCTGAAGCCCTTGCCAGTGTCCTTGGGCACGGCCGGCAGGCGGAAGACGGTGGAGGCGGGCAGGCCCAGGGCCGCGCGGGCCTTGGTGGTCAGGCCCCGGCCCACGATGAGGGGGATGCGGCCGCCGGCGCGCACTTCGTCGAAGATCACGTCGGACTTCACCTTGAACTCGGCGATGACCTTCCCGTTCTTCAGGGCCTTGCCCTCGTAGGGGCGCAGCTCGATGACATCGCCCATCTCCATGCTGTTGACGTCCAGCTCGATGGGCAGGGCGCCGGCGTCTTCCATGGTGTTGTAGAAGATGGGCGCGATCTTGGTGCCCAGGCACACGCCGCCGAAGCGCTTGTTGGGCACGAAGGGGATGTCCTCGCCCGTGAACCACAGCACGGAGTTGGTGGCGGACTTGCGGCTCGATCCCGTGCCCACCACGTCGCCCACGTAGGCCACGAGGTTGCCCTTGGCCTTGAGGGCCTCCAGCTGCTTGAGGGGGCCCACCTTGCCGGGGTCGTCGGGGTTGATGCCGGGGCGCGCGTTCTTCAGCATGGCCAGGGCGTGGAGCGGGATGTCGGGCCGGCTCCACGCGTCCGGCGCCGGAGAGAGGTCGTCGGTGTTGGTCTCGCCGGTCACCTTGAACACCGTCAGGGTCAGGCTCTGGGGCACCTCGGGCCGGCTGGTGAACCACTCGGCCTCGGCCCAGGACGTCAGCACGGTCTGGGCATTCTTGTTGCCTTTGTCGGCCTTGGCCTTCACGTCCGCGAAGGCGTCGAAGACCAGCAGCGTCTTCTTGAGGCCCTCGGCGGCGATCCCACCCACGGTGGCGTCGTCCAGCAGGTCGATGAGGGGCTTCACGTTGAAGCCGCCCAGCATGGTGCCCAGCAGCTCCGTGGCCTTCTCGCGGGAGACCAGGGCCACCTTCTCCCGGCCGCTGGCCACGGCCGCCAGGAAGGCGGCCTTCACGCGGGCGGCGTCATCCACGCCGGCGGGAACGCGGTGGGTCAGCAGGTCGAGGAGGAAGGCCTCTTCGCCCTTGGGGGGATTGGCCAGCAGATGGGTGAGCTCGTCGGTCTGCGCCTCGGTGAGCGGCAGGGGCGGAATCCCGAGGGCGGCACGCTCGGCAACGTGTTGGCGATAGGCTTGCAGCACGGTCAACTCCCCTGGAAACGCCGCTCGGCGCGAACGATATGGCTTTGGCGGGGCACCATCCCCCGCGGAGGGCAGGCATAGACTCCCGCCACGTCCATTCTACATGGGCGGCCCTGGGGGAGCGCCCATCGGCGCCGTCTTCGAGGCTAATTCCTAGTAGCCTGCCGCCTGGCCGTCCTTCCGCGACTCGCTGGCCCCGAAGTAGACCTTCTGCCTGGGATCCCAGCGGATGGCCTGGTAGCCGCCGTAGCCGCCGAACATCCAGCCCACGCCGTGGCCGCGGTTCATCAGCTCGCGGACCGTCTCGTAGGGGAAGCCACTCTCCAGCTGGATGGTGCCTGGCAGCTTCTCCTTCTCGCCGGTGGGCTCCGGGGAGCCGTCGTGGCTCATGCGGGGGGCATCGCCGGCCTCCTGGGCGTTCATGCCGAAGTCGATGAGGCCCATGACGATCTGCACGTGGCCGATGGGCTGGAACTCGCCGCCCATGACGCCGTAGCTGAGGAAGGGCTGGCCGTCCTTGGTGATGAAGCCCGGGATGATGGTGTGGAAGGGCCGCTTGCCGGGGGCGTAGGTGTTGGCGTTGCCTTCTTCGAGGTTGAACAGCTCGCCGCGGTCCTGGAGGCAGAAGCCCAGGTCGCCGGGCGTCATGCCGCTGCCCATGCCGCGGTAGTTGCTCTGGATGAGGCTCACCATGTTGCCCTCGCCGTCGGCGGTGGTGAGGTAGACGGTGTCGCCTTCCTTGAGGGGCGGGTGGCCCGCCTCCAGGCGGCGCGAGGCGCGGTCGCCGATGAGGGCCCGCCGCTGGGCCGCGTAGTCCTTCGACAGCAGCCAGGAGAGCGGCACCTTCATGAAGGCCGCGTCAGCATAGAACTTGGCCCGGTCCTCGAAGGCCAGCTTCTTGGCCTCGGCGAACAGGTGCACGTGCTGCGGGCTGCCGAAGGGGATCTTCGAGAAGTCGTAGCCTTCGAGGATGTTCAGCATCTGGAGGGCCGCGATGCCCTGGCCGTTGGGAGGCAGCTCCCACACGTCGTAGCCGCGGTAGTTCACGCTCACCGGCTCCACCCAGTCCGAGTGGTGGGCGGCCAGATCCTCGTAGCTGAGGAAGCCGCCGTTGGCCTTCATGTATGCGTCGATCTTCCGGGCGATCTCGCCCTTGTAGAAGGCGTCGCGGCCATCCCTGGCCAGGAGCTCCAGCGTCTTGGCCAGGCGCGGATTGCGGAAGACCTCGCCGCTCACGGGGCCCCGCTTGCCATCCACGGTGAAGGTCTCGAGGAAGCCCGGATACTTGCCCAGCACGGGCACGCTGCGGTCCCAGTAGTAGGCGATGAGCTCACTGACCGGGAACCCTTCTCTGGCGTATTTGATGGCCGGCGCCAGCACCTGGGCCATGGGCAGCTTGCCGAACTTCCGGTGCAGCTCGAACCAGCCGTCCACGCAGCCGGGCACGCTCACGGGCAGGGGGCCCTGGGGCGGAATGTGCTTGAGCCCCAGCTTCTTGAAGTGGTCGAGGGTGAGCGACTTCGGCGAGCGCCCGCTGCCGTTGAGGCCGTGGAGCTTCCTGCCCTTCGCGTCCCACACGATGGCGTAGAGGTCGCCGCCCATGCCGCTGCCCGTGGGCTCCATGAGGCCCAGGGCCGCGTCCGCGGCGATGGCGGCGTCCACCGCGGAGCCGCCCTGCTTCAGGATGTCCAGGGCGATCTGGGTGACCAGGGCCTGGCTGGTGCAGGCCATGCCGTGCTGGGCGGCCACCTCGGAGCGCGTGGCGAAGGCCCGGCCCGTGACGCGGTCGCCGGCCAACAGGGAGAGGGCGGCCAGGGGAAGGGCGAGGCATGCCGACGGGATGCGCATGGAACCTCCTACGATGGCCCTTAATGAAATCACGGTTGCCTCGCAAGTCGAGGCTTCATTTCGGGGCCCGCTGCGGCATGCTGGTGTCGAGGTGTCCCATGACGTTCGATGCTGCCACCCGGGAAGCCCATCTCCTGCGTTACCGCACGGGCCCCGCCCTGTTGCGCCGGGCCTGGGAGGAGGTGCCGGCGGAGGCCCGCACCTGGCGGCCCGCCGAGGGGAAGTGGAGCGCCCACGAGGTGGTGGTCCACTGCGCGGACTCCGAGACCTACTCGGCCATCCGCATCCGGCTCCTGTTGGCGGATCCCGAGCCCCTCATCGTGGGCTACGACGAGAACGCGTGGGCCCAGCGCTTCGACTACCACGCTTCGGACCCGGAGCTGGCCCTGCGGCTGATCGAGGCGGCGAGGGCGCACACCATCGCCACGCTCGAGCGGCTGCCGGAATCGGCCTGGGGCCGCGTGGGGCGCCACACGCACAGCGGTACTTACGGCACCGATGACTGGCTCCGGAACTACGCGGCCCACCTGGAGCTCCACGTCGCCCAGATCCAGCGGAATGTGGCGGCCTGGAACAATCGCTGAACCTCCATCGGCAAGTGTCGCGACACCCTCGTCGGCCATGGCTAGAATGAGCGACTCGCAGAAGGAGATTTCATGCCTCTCGTACGTATTTCCCATCGTTCCGGCGTGGGTGACGCCTATCGGCAGGCCCTGTCGGATGGCGTCCAGGAGGCGCTCACCGCGACGGTGAACGCGCCGGCCGACGATCGCTTCCACATCCTCACGGAGCACGCCTCGGGCTTGATCTTCGATCCCCATTACCTGGGCATCGAACGATCGCCGGAATGGGTGGCCATCCAGATCACGCTCCGGAAGGGACGCACCGTGGAGATGAAGCAGGCGCTGTACCGCCGGATCGTGGAGAACCTGGCGAAGGATCCCGGTCTCCGTCCCGAGGACGTGATGATCTGCCTGGTGGAGAACGAGCTGGCCGACTGGTCCTTCGGGAAGGGTGAAGCCCAGTATGTCCGCTGATCTCGACCTGGATGCCTACCTGCGGCGCATCGGCTTCGCAGGCGAGCCACGGCCAGACCTGGCCACGCTGCGGGCCCTGCATCTGGCCCACGCCTCCACCATCCCCTTCGAGAACCTGGACATCCAGATGGGGCTGCCCATCCGGTTGGACTTGGCTTCGCTCCAGGCCAAGCTGGTGCAGCGCCGCCGAGGCGGCTACTGCTTCGAGCAGAACGGCCTGTTCCTGGCGGTGCTGCGGCGGGTGGGCTTCGAGGTCATCCCCTGCGAGGCCCGGGTGCGGCGGGGCGCGACCGCGCTGCTTCCCCGCACCCACATGCTGCTGCTGGTGCTGCTGGAGGGCCGCCGTTGGCTCTGCGACGTGGGCTTCGGGGGGGAGGGGCTGCTGCAACCCCTGCCGCTTGATGGGCAGCCCCATGTCCAGTTCCTGCACCGCTACCGCGTGGTTGAGGACACGGATGGGGAACCCCTGAACGTGCTCCAGTGCCTCCAGAACGGCGCCTGGGTGGACTTTTATGCCTTCCGGGCCGAGGAGCGGTTCCCGGTGGACTACGAGATGGCCAACCACTACACCAGCACCTATCCCGAGTCCCGCTTCGTGGCCACCCTCACGGCGCAGCTTCCAGGCCCCGACGTGCGACGGATCCTCCGCAACCGCGCCTACGCCGAGATCCGAGGCGACGCCATTGAGGGGCGTGAGCTGGCGCCGGAAGAGGTCAT
The DNA here is from genome assembly GCF_022808775.1 of Geothrix terrae. Classification (GTDB taxonomy): domain Bacteria; phylum Acidobacteriota; class Holophagae; order Holophagales; family Holophagaceae; genus Geothrix; species Geothrix terrae. The sequence continues at coordinate 93,961 of NZ_JAKZLA010000004.1, read as the reverse complement.
CCCCCTCCTGCGGGAGGTCTTCGGGCTGGACGTGCCCGAGGGGGCGAGCTTCCGGGCCTTCGAGAGCTGACCCCGCTCAATCCCCGTAGCGCGTGGGGAGTGCCGCCAGCTCCCGGGACACTTCGCCGGCCAGATGCCGCCTCTGGGCCTCGGGGAACCGGTCGGCCACGGGGTAGACCCGCTCCTCCTCCAAGGCGTTGTGGGCGGCCAGGCGCTGCTGCACGGCCTCCGCCGCGACCCGGGCCGCGGCCCAGTCCAATCCGGACCCCTTCAGGGCGTTCACGGCCGTGGCCAGGGTGGCCATGAAGAAGTCATGATCCTCGCGCAGGGTCCGGAGGGCCTCCGCCAGGTCCGGGCGGGCCTCGGCCACGGCGGGGAACAGCGCCTTGTGCTCCGCGCGGATGTGCACGGCCAGGCGCATCCAGATCCGGTCCAGGGCGCGGTGCGCCTCCGGCTGGAGACCACGATCCATGGCCATCCGGGCCTCTCCGAAGAGCGCATCGATCTCGGCATGGTCCGCCGCCAGGTGGGCTGCGATGGGATCCGGGCTCTCCTTCCCAGCGGCCTCCCGGGCGGCGATGAGGTGCTCGGCCTTCTCCGATTCGAAGATCTTCTGCAGCTCAAGGAGGGTGGCGCCCAGGGCGGAGCCCTGAGCCCGCCGCCGTCGCCAGTAGATCCAGCCGCGGGCCTCCATCCAGAGCCCCAGCCGGTCCAGCAGGCCCAGGGCCACCACGACGAGGGCGAGGGCCAGGAGGGGGTCGGGCGGCGAGATGGACACGGAGTCTCCTGCCGGAGCGTGGGATCATGGTGCCATGACCAAGGTTGCGCCATGAGCGCCAAGGCGCCATCCACCAACGCCACGCGGCTGCTCAGGCAGGCGGGCGTGACCTACACCGAGCACCTCTACCGCTACGAGGACCATGGCGGCACGGCCGTGAGCGCCCGGGAGCTGGGCGTGGACGAGCACGCGGTCATCAAGACGCTGGTGATGGAGGACGAAAAGGGCGTGCCGCTCATCATCCTCATGCACGGCGATCGCGAGGTGAGCACGAAAGAGCTGGCCCGCCAGATCGGCGCGAAGTCCGTGCAGCCCTGCAAGCCCGAGGCGGCCAACCGGCACAGCGGCTACTTGGTAGGCGGCACCAGCCCCCTTGGCACCAAGAAGGTCATGCCCATCCATGCCGAGGCGAGCATCTTCGAGCTGCCGCGCATCTACCTCAACGGCGGCAGCCGCGGCTTCCTCGTGGGGCTGGATCCGAAGGACCTGGAGCGGGTGCTGAAGATCGTCCGGGTGTACGTGGCGATCCCGTAGACGTCCATACATCTGGCGGTTGAGCCTTATCTTTATCTTGGTCCGCCTCGCCACGGACCTTCGGAGGTTCCGATGACGCACATGAAGCGACCCCTCGGCCGGACAGGCCTCTCCATCTCGCCGCTGGTCTTCGGCGGCAATGTGTTCGGCTGGACCATCGACAAGAAGACCTCCTTCGAGATCCTGGACCGCTTCGTGGGGGCGGGCTTCGAGACCGTGGACACGGCCGACGTCTACTCGATCTGGAAGCCCGGGAACCAGGGCGGCGAATCCGAGACGATCATCGGCGAGTGGATGCGGGACCGCCGCTGCCGCGACCGGATCGTCCTCATCACCAAGGTGGGGATGGAGATGGGGCCGGACCGGAAGGGCCTGTCCGCGGCCTGGATCGAACGCGCCGTGGAGGACTCCCTGCGACGTCTCCAGACCGACCACGTCGACATCTACCTGTCCCACAAGTTCGACCCGGACACGCCCCACGAAGCCAGTCTCGCCGCCTACCAGAAGCTGATCGCCGCCGGGAAGGTGCGGGCCATCGGGGCCTCCAACTACGACGCGGGCCAGTTGGGCGCGGCCCTCAGCGCGTCCGCCAAGGGCCTCCCCCGCTACGAGGTGCTGCAACCCGAGTACAACCTGTATGACCGCCAGAGCTACGACGGGGCGCTGCGGGACCTCGCCATGGCCGAGGGGCTGGGCGTCATCACCTACTTCAGCCTGGCCAAGGGCTTCCTCAGCGGAAAGTACCGCAGCGAGGCGGATCTCGGGAAGAGCCCGAGGGGAAAGGGCGTCAAGGGCTACCTCGACGCGCGCGGCTTTCGCATCCTGGGCGCGCTGGACACCGTGGCCGCGCGGCACGGGGCCCGGCCCGCGGAGGTGGCCCTGGCCTGGCTCATGGCGCGCCCCGGCGTCACAGCCCCCATCGCCAGCGCCACCAGCCTGGAGCAGCTGGACAGCCTGATCCGCGCGGCGTCGCTGACGCTGAACGCCGAGGACATGGCCGCGCTGGAGACCGCCAGCCGGTACTGAGTTGTGCCGGAGGCCCGGCGGTCAGGCTTTGGCATCCCGCTCATAGGCGCGCCGGAGCCAGGGCAGGGCCTCTTCGAGGTCCCCTTCCATCGTGATCTCCAGCTTGTGCGTGATGCGGTCCTTCTTCCGGAAGCCGCCGGTGTCCTTGAGTCGCCCGGAGGTGTCTTCGACGGTGGCGGGATCGCCCAGGGCCAGGCCCAGGTCCAGGCGCGACGCGAAGGGCTTCACTTCGGCGAAGACGTGATGCCGGTAGAAGGGGACGATGGTCTCGCAAGGACAGACCTTCACGTCCGGTCCGAGGCTTCGGGCCAGCGCGGAGACTGCCTCGAAGAGCGGCCGCAGGGCGGCTTTCCTCCCTGCGTACTGGGCGTCCACGTAGCCTGGCGCCGCCGCGAGGTAGCCTTCCGGGGTGTCGTCGAAGGGGTGGCCGTGGGCGGCGCAGGCCCTCTGGGCCACCAGGCTGGCTTGGTTGCCGCCGAGGCCCTGGGCCCTCAGCCAGGCGGCGCAGCCCTTGAGATCCGCCGGGGCCTCTTTCCGGGCCAAGGCCACCCAGGCCGCCAGGCCACGGCCCGAGCTCCGCTCGAGGTTGGCGAGGATGGCCTGGATGTGGGCCACGCTGGGGTGTAGGTCGTAGGGACAGGGGACTTGGGATTGAACGGCCATGGAGGCTCCTGCCCGGAAGTCTAGCTGTGATCCCTGTCATGGGTTCCAGGTTCCACGACCGTGCTACCTTCCCTCCCAACCTTCCCATCCAATCCACCTCACCCCGTTCTCGGAGTCTTCCATGAGCGACGTGGAAATCAGCATCACCCAGCAGAAGACCATCCAGGCGCTGCAGAAGGGGGAGGCCCCCATTCCGATGAGGGGCTGGCTGGCCAAGCAGGCGGCCATCGACTACGAGGTGGAGCGGACCCTGGCAGAGGCGGATCCCGCGGCCTTCTGGGCCGACAAGGCCCGGAGCCTGGATTGGGCCGAGCCCTGGACGGAGGTCTTCCGGTTCAACGCCCCCAACCACGCCTGGTTCCTGGGCGGCAAGCTCAACGCCACGGTGAACTGCATCGACCGCCACGTGCACAGCGACCGCCGCAACAAGGCCGCCCTGCTGTGGGTGGGCGAGGACGGCGACGAGCGCTCCTACACCTACAACCGCCTCTACCGCGAGATGAACCGCTTCGCCAACACGCTCAAGCGACTGGGGGTGAAGAAGGGCGACCGGGTGATCCTCTACATGCCCCTCACGCCGGAAGGCATCATCTCCATGCTGGCCTGCGCCCGCATCGGCGCCATCCACAGCGTGGTCTACGCGGGCATGGGCGCGCTGGCGCTGCGCACCCGCATCGAGGACGCCGGCGCCAAGGTCGTTGTGTGCTCCGACTTCACCTACCGCCGCGGCAAGGCCATCGCCCTCAAGCCCATCGTGGACGAGGCGGTGCGCGACCTGACCACCGTGGATCACGTCATCGTCCATCGCCGTGGCTCGCGGCCGGGCGACGCCCCCGTCACCTTCGCCAGCGAGCGCGAGAAGGACTTCTACGACATCCAGCAGGGCCGCGACATCCACTGCGAGCCCGAGATGGTGGACGCCGAACACCCGCTGTTCATCCTCTACACCAGCGGAACGACCGGGAAACCGAAGGGCGTGGTGCATGCGACCGGCGGCTACATGGTGGGCGTCAACTACCTGAGCAAGGCCTTCTACCAGATCCAGGAGCGGGACATCTACTGGAGCACCTCCGACATCGGCTGGATCGTGGGCCACAGCTTCATCGTCTACGGTCCCCTGAGCATCGGTGCCACCGTCCTGTGCCGGGAGGGCGCGCCGGACTATCCGAGCCCGGAAGTCACCTGGGAGCTCTGCGAGCGCTTCGGGGTGAACGTCATGTTCACGGCCCCCACGGCCGTGCGCATGTGGATGAGCCACGGGGCCGAGGCCCCCGGGAAGTTCGATCTGAGCAAGCTGCGTCTCTTGGCCTGCGCCGGCGAGCCCCTGAACCCCGAGGCCCACCGCTGGGCCCAGCAGCACCTGGTGGGCCAGGGCAACGGCATGGTGGTGGACAACTGGTGGCAGACCGAAATCGCCGGGCCCGTCATCGGCACCCTGCCCACCTTCGAGGCCCGGCCCGGCAAGGCGGGCAAGCCCATGCCCGGGGCCCAGCTGGCGGTGGTGAACCGCGATGGCAGCGCGGTGCCGGATGGCCAGGGCGGCCTGCTGGTCATCAAGTTCCCGCTGCCCTACATGCTGCGGACAGTCTGGAACGATCCCAACCGCTACGAGGACTACTGGCGGGACATCCCGGGCTGCTACAGCGCGGGGGACGTGGCCGTGCGGGATGCCGATGGCTACATCGCCGTGCTGGGCCGCTCCGACGATGTGCTCAACGTGGCGGGCCACCGCATCGGCACCGCCGACGTGGAGGGCTCGCTCATCCGCCATCCCGCGGTGGCGGAAAGCGCCGTGGTGGGCATCCCCGACCCCATCAAGGGCGAGAGCATCAAGGCCTACGTGGTGGTCAAGGCGGGCATCGAGGCGGGTCCCGGTCTCATCGCCAGCCTCAAGGACCACGTTCGCGAGGATCTCGGCGGCATCGCCACCCCTTCGGACATCGAGATCCGCGCCAGCCTGCCCAAGACGCGGTCAGGCAAGATCGTCCGCCGCGCCCTCAAGGCCTGGGCCCTGGGGCAGGATCCGGGAGATCTGAGCACGCTGGCGGATTGATCCTCTCCGGGGGTTCTCCCCGCGGCGCGTGCGCCGCGGGGATCTAAGGTCGCGCTGCGCGCCTCCACCTGACGCCATGCTGCGCGTGGCTGCCGCTCGCCGGCGGCTCGCGGAGGTGGAGCCTCCCCCCGGGCGCCGAGCTTCCACCTTCCGGGGGTCCCGCGCTGCGCGCACCCCCCGGGCCTTCTCCTGCCCTCCGGTGGGCGGCGCATCGGGAAGCAGTGCCTCCAGGCTCGTGTCTTCAGAAAATCCGAACGAGGTTGAACCCCAGGGCCCAGCGGCCGGGGGGCCTGGGGCCGCCGGCGTAGTCGCCGCTCAGCACCTGGTGGGCGGTGGTGCCCTGGACGTTGGTGGCCAGGAGGGTGAAGCGATGGCCCTTGGTCTGGAAGCGGTAGCCCACGGCGAAGCCCTGCTCGTAGTTGGCACTGTCCAGGCGCGAGGGGCGGGGGTAGTACTCGGCCAGAAGGGACTGGCGTTCGAGGAAGCGCCAGCGGAGGCCGGCACCGGCGGTGAAGAGCGCCTGGTCCCGGGTGGTGGTGCGGGACAGCCAGGTGGGCACGAGGCTGACCGTGAAGGGGCCCGCCGTGAATTCCGCGGGGAGCTGCACGGCCGCGCCGGTGAGGCCCACGGTCCCGAAGGCGTAGGTGGTTCGCTGGATGGTCTCGTCGAAGCGCTCCACCCGGACCGCCAGGCGGACATGGGGACGGTTCAGGATCCGCTCCTGGAGGGCCAGGGTGACGGTCTTGCCATCCGCCGTGCGATAGACCTGGGCGTTGAGCCCGGGCACCGCGGCGATGCCGAGATCGAAGCCCAGGCCCGGGAAGTTTCCGCCATCCAGGCCATAGAGATCCTTCGAGTTCCCCCGGGCGGATTCGGTGAAGCGGTGCGTGAAGCGGATGGCGGGTTGCCAGCCCTCGAGGTGGTCTGCCGTGGGCAGGTTGAGGCCCAGGGGCAGATCTGGATCCTGGGCCGACAAACCGGAGGGAAGGAGCAGGGGTAAGCAGAGGAACAGGAGGATCGACCGGAGTGTCATGGGTGGCACCGGCCGGGTCAGGTCAGCCGCGTGGCGGCGGAGACGGGCTTGGAGGGATCGATCACCAGGGCCCCGCCCGGCGTGGCTTCGCTGACCTCGTAGTGCTGGAGGGTCGACCCCACCGGAGCCGGTCCCTGGGTCACGGTGCCGTTGAGATCGTACTGGCTGCCGTGGCAGGGGCAGCTGAAGCCGGTCTGCGTCGGACCGAGGCGCCCACCCTGGTGCAGGCAGCTCGCATTGAAGGCGTAGATGCCGGCGCTGTCCCGGACGAGGTAGTAGCCCTGGGCGGCTCCGAAGACCAGCGGGCAGCTGCCGGAGGCGGTGGTGGTGTAGTCCTTCACCGTCCCCGACGGCTGGGCCAGCATGCTGGCCTTCGTCTCCGAGGTGGTGACCGTGCTGGGCGGGGGTGGAGGAGGCGGCGGTGGCGCCGAGGCGGACCCCCCCCCGCCTCCTCCACAGGAGACGACCGCGGCCGCGGCAGCCACGGCGAGGGCGCAGGCGCAGAACTCCCGGCGGTCGAGGCCACTGGACGAGGTGGAGGTGGGGGTGGATGGTTCGGGGCGGGACATGGAACCTCCTCAGCGGTGACCGCGGCCGTGGCCACGGGACCTGCAGGCGAGGATGCGGCGCCGCCCGCAGCGGTCCCAGATCCGGATGGCAGAAACCGGCCCCTCCGGTCTGGCGTCCGCCCCGGCCGTGGGCGCATCCTGTTCGGGACATCCCGCCGATTCCGCCCCGGAGCTCCCGTGCCTCCCTTCAACCACCTCCATCCCGCCATCGTCCACTTCCCCATCGCGCTGCTGATGATGGCGCCGCTCCTCTTCCTCATCGGCGGGCTCTGGCCCGCCCAGCGCCGGGGCATCCACGCCATGGCGCTGCTCCTGCTGCTGCTCGGGCTCGCCGGGGCGCTGCTGGCCCTGGCCACCGGGGACGCCGCGGAGAACCTCGCGCACCGGACGCCGGCGCTGCGGGCAGCGCTGGAGCAGCATGAGGAGGCGGCCGAGTGGACCGTGGCCATCTTCAGCATTCTGGCGGGGACCTGGGTCCTTCACCTGGGGGCGTCCCGGTTCCTCCATCGGGACCTGCCGCCGCGCCTGGCCCGGATCCTGTTCATCCTCTGGCTGCTGGCCAGCGCCGTGGGGGTCGCGGCCTTGCTCCGCACGGGCCACCTGGGCGGCCACATGGTCCACGACCTGCACACCCACGGCGGAGAGCCCTGAGCCCGCGACCGGGTAGGCTGGTGGGATGAAGCCCCGCCAGTATGCCGTCCTCCTGCTCCTCGGCTTCGCGTCGGGGCTCCCGCTGTTCCTCACGGGCTCGACGCTGAAGGCCTGGATGACGGATGAGAAGCTGAGCCTGGCCACCATCGGCCTCTTCAGCTTCGTGACGCTGCCCTACAGCCTGAAAGTATTCTGGGCGCCCTTCCTGGACCGCTTCTCCCTGCCGGGACTGGGCCGGCGGCGGGGCTGGATGCTGGTCATGCAGGCGGGCATGGCCCTCGCGCTGGCCCGGCTGGCCCTCACCCAGCCGCATCTGGAGCTGCTTCATGTGGTGGTCCTGGCCCTGGCCGTGGCCGTCACCAGCGCCACCTTCGACATCGCCGTGGATGCCTGGCGGGCCGAAGCCCTGGACCAGAAGCACCTGGGTCTGGGCAACAGCATCCACATCGCCGCCTACCGCGTGGCCATGCTGGTGAGCGGCGGCCTGGCGCTCATCCTGGCGGACAAGCTGGGCTGGCGGGCCACCTACCTGGCCATGGCCGGCCTCACGGTCCTGGGCATGGCCGGCACCTGGCTGGCGGAGAACACCGATGCGGTGGCCCGGGCCCCGCGCACGCTGCGGGAGGCCATCTCCGGACCCCTCAAGGACCTGCTCCAGCGCCGGGGCATCGTCTACCTGCTGGCCTTCGCCGTGTTCTACAAGCTGGGCGACTGGCTGGCGGAGTCCATGACCATCCCCTTCCTGCTGCGGGGCATGGGCTTCACGAAGACCGAGATCGGCTTCGTGCAGAAGACCACGGCCATGGTGGCCATCATCCTGGGCGGCCTGCTGGGCGGCTGGATGCTCACGCGCATGAGCCTGCGCAAGGCGCTCTGGATCTGCGGTTTCGTGCAGGCCGGCAGCATCCTGGGCTTCTGGACCATCTCGCTGCTGGGCCGCCACCTGCCCCTGCTGGTGGCCGCGAACACGCTGGAGAACCTGGCCTACGGCATGGGGGGCAGCGCCTTCGCGGCCCTGCTCATGGGCGCCTGCAACCGCAGCTACACCGGCACCCAGTACGCGCTGTTCAGCGCCCTCATGGCTCTGCCTCGCACGCTCTTCGCGGGCCTCACGGGTTTCATGGCGGACTGGTACGGCTGGAAGCTGTACTTCCCCGTCTGCGCCGCCGCGGCCATCCCCGGCCTGCTGCTGCTGCTGCTCTGGGACCGCTGGGGGCTGGAGGAGCGGGAAGGGGCCTGATCACCGCACGATCGGCCGGCTCGCTCCGCGCCAGGCGCGCATGCCGCCCTTGAGGACATAGACCCACTCGAAGCCCCGGGCCAAGAGCAGGCGCAGGGCGCGGTGGGAGAGGGCGTCGGTCTCGTCCACGAGGACGAGGGCCCGCTTGGCCTGGGGGTCCGGAGCCCTGAAGCGCCGGGTGAGCTCCGCGAAAGGCACGTGCAGGCAGCCCCGGATGTGGCCCTGCCGGAAGGCAGCCTCATCCCGCAGGTCCACCAGCAGCACGCCGGGGCCCTGGAGGAGTTCCTCGACCTGGAGAGGATCGAGCACGGGGCGCCCCTGGCCCCGGCGCCAGGAGCGGAGGCGCGGCAGGGCCACCCCGAAGAGCAGGAGGAGGCAGAGGGCCGCGAAGACCAGGCCCGGCAGGAAGGGGTACGTCTCCATCCAGCCTCTCAGCGTCGTCAGGGCCTGTGCGAACGGAGACATGGCACCTCCCGGTACGGGGATGATGCCCCGGCCTCAGACCTCCGGCAAGCCCAGAGCGGCCGCGAGGGCCCGGAAGGCCTCGGGGACTGGCGCCACCGCGTCGATGCGGGCGCCGGTCAGGGGGTGGTCCACGGACAGCTTCCAGGCGTGGAGGGCCGGGTGGGGCAGCAGCAGGGCCCCGCCGTCCACATCCTTCCAGCGGCCCGGTCCGCCGTAGAGCGGATCGCCCATGAGCGGGGCCCGCAGGTGCGCCAGGTGCACGCGGATCTGGTGGGTGCGGCCCGTGAGCAGCTCGCACTCCACCAGGGCCACGCTGGTGGTGCGGGCCAGCACGCGGATGCGGGTCTGCGCGGGACGTCCGCCCTCGGCCACCACCATGCGCAGGCGGTCCTGCTTGTGGCGGGCGATGGGCTCGTCGATGAGGAGGCTGCCCAGCTGGGGCAGGCGCGGCGAGTGGCGCACCAGGGCCAGGTAGCGCTTCTCCACGGTGCGGGCCTTGAACTGGGCCTGGATGGCCCGCTGGGCCTCGGCAGTCTTGGCGAGGCAAAGGCAGCCGGTGGTGTAGCGGTCCAGGCGGTGCACGAGGCCCGGCCAGCCGGAAGCCAGTTCCTCGGCGTCCTCGCCTTCGTCGTCAGCCCCTTCGAGCACCACGGGGGCCTTCAGCCGGTGGAGCAGGGCGTTCACCACCGTGCCGCCGGCGTGGCCCGGCCCGGGGTGCACCACCATGCCCGCGGGTTTGTCCACGATCCAGAGCTGGCTGTCTTCGAACAGCGTGGGCAGGTCGATGGCCTCGGCCTCCAGGTGCGCGGCCGGGGCGGCGAGGATGGGCAGCTCCGTCTCCACCAGGTCCCCCGGGCGCAGCTTCACGCCGCCCTTGGACACCGGCTGTCCGTTCACCTTCACCTCGCCCGTGCGCACGTGGGCATCCCAGCGAGCCCGGGGCACTTCGGGAAAACGGTCCGCCAGGAAGCGGTCCAGGCGGGGGGCGCCGTCCTCGGCGCGGAGGCTGATCATCGGGTCGCTTCCTTCCTGCGGCTCCAGAACAGCCAGAGGCCCAGGCCCAGCATCATGAAGGCCACGCCCGTGAGGCGGCCGGTGCTGAGCCAGGCCCAGCCCAGCCAGCCGGTGCCGCGGTCCACATCGCCGCGCCAGGTCTCCGTGACGATGCGGCCCAGCCCCTCCACCAGGAAGTAGAGGGAGAAGATCTGGCCCTGGAACCGGCGCTTTCCGCGGGCCAGCAGGAGGATGGCCATCACCGTGAGGTTGGCGAGGCTGTTGTAGAGCTGCACGGGGTGCAGGGGGACGTCGAGCGGGGTGCCGCTGAAGGCGTGGGCGATGGGGTCGGTGAAGGTGGCGGCCCAGGCCACGTGGGTCTCCGTGCCGTAGCAGCAGCCGGCGGAGAAGCAGCCCAGGCGGCCGATGGCCTGGCCCAGGGCCACCCCGGGCACCAGGGCGTCGCCGGTGAGGCGCAGAGGCAGGCCCTGACCCTTCCGGAGCTTCCAGAAGAAGGTGGCCGTGGCGGCGATGATGCCGCCGTGGATGGCCCCGCCGGCCCGCAGCGTGGACATCGTGAAGACCTCGCGGAAGGTCATGGCGCCTTCCTGGCCGGCGGGCGTGAAGAGGCCCACGACGATCATCAGCAGCTTGGAGCCCACGATGGCGGCGATGAGGACGGCGATGGCCATGTCCGTGATGGCGGCCGGGTTCAGACCGTCCAGCTTCGCCTGCCGCTTGGCGAGGGCGGTGCCCGCGAAGAAGGCGATGGCCAGCAGCAGCCCGTAGGTGCCCAGGGGGAAGGAACCGATCTCGAAAAGAACTGGATGCATGCGGGATCCCGACGGGAGACTGGAAACTGAAGGCTGAAGGCTGAAGACTGAAGATTGACGAGGAGGGTGCCATGCCGATCATCACAGCCCGGGACCTGGCGGAGCGTCTGGGCGGCAGCCTTGAGCATTGTCCCCCGGATCGGCCCATTTCCGAAGTGAAGCCCCTGGAAGAGGCCGGGGCGGGGTCGGTATCTTTCCTGGCCAATCCCAAATATGCCGCGAAGGCCAGGGAAAGTGCCGCGGGCCTGATCTTCGTGGACGCCACGGCGGACATGGGCGACCACCCCGTCCTCCGGGTGAAGCATCCCTACTGGGCCTTCGCCCAGGCCATCGGCTGGCTGCACCCGGAGCCGGCCCCCGAGTGGAGCGACCGCCCCGTGCATCCCACGGCCGTGATCGGCCAGGACTGCCGCCTCGCGCCGGGCGCCACCGTGGGGGCCCGCACCGTGCTGGGGAAGGGCTGCGTGCTGCACCCCGGCGCCCACGTGGGCGACGACTGCGTGCTGGGCGAAGGCTGCGAGTTGTTCCCCGGCGCCGTGCTCTACCGCCGCACGCGGCTGGGGAACCGCGTGGCCATCCACGCCAACTCCGTGGTGGGCAGCGACGGCTACGGCTACGTGCTGGTGGAGGGCCGCCACGCCAAGATCCCCCAGGTGGGCTGGGTGGAGGTGGGCGACGATGTGGAGATCGGGGCCTGCGTGTGCATTGACCGCGGCGTGCTGGGCCCCACGCGCATCGGCCTGGGCACCAAAATCGACAACCAGGTGCAGGTGGGCCACAACGTGCAGGTGGGGAACCACTGCCTGCTGGTGAGCCAGACCGGCATCAGCGGCTCCACGAAGCTGGGGGACTATGTGACCCTGGCGGGCAAGGTGGGCGTGGTGGGGCACATCGAGATCGGCAGCCGCAGCGTGGTGGGCGGCAACAGCGTGGTGGCCAAGAGCCTGCCCGAGGGCAGCTTCGTCACCGGCTTCCCCGCCCGGCCCCACAAGGAGTGGACCGAGGCCCAGGCCGCCCTGAACCGCCTGCCGCGGCTCATGAAGCAGCTGCGCAAGGGCTGATCGGCCCCTGATCAGCCTTCGAGGATGACCACGGCCACGGCGAGGTCCCCGTCGTGGCTCACGCTGCCGTGAAGCTTCCGGATGCCGCGTGCCGCCAGCAGGTCCGCCAGGGCCCCCACCGCCCACAGGCGCCCGTTCACGTAGCGCAGCTCCTTCCAGGACCAGCCGTCCAGACCCGTGCCCAGGGCCTTGCCGAAGGCCTCCCGCAGGGCCCAGCGTCCCGCCAGGCGCTCGGGCAGCCGCTCCCGGTTGCCCCCCAGCAGGTAGTCCGCCTCCTCGGGATGGAGGATCCGCCGCGCGCCCTTCTCAGCCCCGAAGCGCTCGGTGAGGTGCCGCCAGCGGCTCGGCGGACAGAGGTCGGTGCCCAGTCCGAGGATCATGCGAGCTCCCGCGCGTACCAGCGGTCGCAGCCGCCGTGGCCGGTGCGGCCCAGGGGGGCGCACAGGGGCTGGAAGCCCAGCTTGCCGTAGAGCTTCATGGCCTGGTCCATGCCCGTGAGGGTCTCCAGGTAGCAGGTGCGGTAGCCCAGGTCCTTCGCCACGGCCAGGCAGTGGCGCAGCAGGGCCTCGCCCGTACCCTTCCCCCGGGCCCGGGGCAGGAAATACATCTTGCGCAACTCGCAGACGCCCGGCTCGCCGCCCTCCAGGGCCGCGATGCCGCCGCCGCCGACCAGCGTTCCGTCCTCGTCCACCACCACGAAGTAGGCCGCGCCGGGGGCGGCATAGGCCCGGCTCATGTGGTCCACCTCGGGATCGTGGAGGGCGAAGCCTGGGCCGTCCGCTCCGAATTCCGGCATTACCGCGCGGATGATGGCGGCCACGGCGGCGTCGTCCTGGGGCTGGATGGGGCGGAAGGTCAGCATGGGTTCCAGGTTACCAAACCGGCTCATCCGGATCCGATCTGGTCCAATCTTGGATGTGGAGGTGCCCATGTCCCCGACCCCCTTCCCCGACCGCCTGCGCGCCGGCGAACCACTGCTGGGGACCCTGGTGCAGATCCCCCGGCCGGAGGTGGCCGCGGCCCTGGCCCGACAGGGCTTCGACTGGCTGTTTCTCGACGGCGAGCATGGGGGTTTCGGGCCGGCGGAAACCTCCCGCACCCTGGCGGCCCTGAAGGGCGCCGTGCCCTGCCTGTTGCGGGTGCCTTCGCTGGATCCGGAGGTCCTCGCGGACGCGGCCGCCGTCGGCGCCGAGGGCCTCATCGTGCCCCACGTGGACAGCTCGGCCCAGGCGGAGGCGGCCGTGCGCGCCGTCCGGGGCCGGGGCCTGGTGGTGGTGCAGGCTGAGTCCAGGGAAGCCCTGGCGGATATCGGCGCCATCGCCCGGGTGCCTGGCGTGGACGCCGTCTTCGTGGGCCCCTACGACCTGAGTGCCAGCCTGGGGATCTCCGAGGAGTTCGGCCATCCCGTCTTCCTGGAGGCGGTGGATCGCATCGCCCGCGCCTGCCGCGAAGCCGCCATGCCCCTTGGCATCTTCCGCATGACCGCCGCCGAAATGCGACCCCACGCCGCCGCCGGCTTCACCCTCCTGGCCACCGGCCTGGACAGCACCCTGCTGGAGGCCGGGGCGAGGGCGCTGCTGGCGGAGCTGCGTGGCTGAGCTGCGTGGCTGAGCCTCACTCCGGCCAGTGGTGCTTGGGATACCGCCGCGACAGTCCCGGCCGCAGCTCCTGGTAAGCCCGCTGCCAGAAGCCGGCGAGGTCGGTGGTGACCTGCACGGCGCGCATGTTGGGCGCCAGGAGGTGCAGCACCAGGGGCACGGCACCGCCGGCCACGGCGGGCGTCTTCTTGAGGCCCCAGAAGTCCTGGAGCCGCGAAGCGATCCAGGGCGGATCGTTCTCGTAGTGGACCTTCGTGGGCCGGCCCTTGGGCAGCTGGATGGCCTCCGGGGCCCAGGTGTCGAGGAGACGCAGAACCTCGGAGGGGAAGGCCTGGCGAAGGGCCGCGGGCCAGTTCACGTCCTGCACCTCGCGCAGGGTCGTGCGGCCCGCGCAGGCGCCCGCCAGCAGGGGACCCAGCAGATCCTCCGGCAGGTCCAGGTCCGGCCGGTGCTTCCGCAGGAAGGAGAGGCGGGCCAGGTAACTCGTGGGCGCTTCGTCCAGGGGGCGGCCGCGCAGGGCCTCGGCCAGCATGGCCGCCACGCGCGGATCCGCAGGATCCGCGGGGCCCCGGCTGCTGTCGATGGGGAGGCCATCGTAGCGGATCTCCGACTGCCGCTCCACGCGCCCGGCCGAAGCGTTGAACCGCAGCTCGTCCACGTCCTCGAGCCGTTCCGGGAAGGCGTCCAGCAGCCAGTCCGCCTCGCAGCGGGAGGCCAGGCGGATGAGCGTCTGTCCGCCCGTGCCCTGCTTCTGGGCCTCGGCCTCCAGGGCCAGGATGAGGCCGGGGCGCCGCACGCGGCTGGCGGGATCCAGCTTCGCCCCGCCGCCCCCCGCGAAGGCGCAGGTGCCGTTGGCGGAGAGCTGGCCCACGCGGTCCGGGTAGGCGGCGAGGAGGGCCTTCAGCAGGCGCGGCTCGGCATCCGGGGGCTCCGGCGCGGCCGGCAGCAGGCGCGCGAGAGACTGCACGGCCCGCTTCGCGCGGTGCACGGCAGAGGCGTCCAGCCCCGCGGCCCGGCAGGCGCCCGCGCCGAAGCCCGCGGCCTCGGCCTCCTCGAACTGGTCCAGCCGCAGCAGCAGGTCCGAATCGGCGCCATGGCCCGTCTTCACAGGTGCCCGATCCAAACCCTGCCGGGCCGACAGGCTGCCGGTCTCGAGCAGGGCCGCGGCGCGGAGGGCCAGCCGCGGGATGCCCAGGTCCTCTCCGGCCACGGCCAGCCGCGCCAGGCGCGGGTGCAGGGGCAGGTCCGCCATGCGCCGGCCCACGGTCGTGAGGGCACCGTCCGCCAGGGCGCCCAGGCGCGCGAGCAGGCCCTCGGCGGCGGCCACGGCGGCCTCGGGTGGGGCCTCGAACCAGTGGAGATCGGAAAGCCGTGTGATGCCCATGCCGTGCAGGGCGAGGATGGGCTCGGCGAGGTCGGCCCGCTGCAGCTCCGGCGTGTCGAAGGCGGGGCGGGCCTGAAAGTCGGCCTCCGGGTAGAGGCGCAGGCAGCGGCCCGGTCCCGTGCGCCCGGCGCGACCCGTGCGCTGGACGCAGCGCGCCTGGCTGATGCGCACCGTGCGCAGGCCCGAGAGGCCGGACCAGGGCGAGTGCGAGGCCTCGCGGCCCAGGCCGGAATCCACCACGGCGCCGATGCCATCCAGCGTCACGGAGCTCTCCGCCACGTTGGTGCTGAGGATGACCTTGGGCGTATCGGTCACCTCCAGAGCGTGGCTCTGGGCCTCCGGCGACAGCTCGCCGTGCAGGGGCCGCAGGCTCAGGCCCCGCCGGACTGCCACGGCCTCACAGCCCCTCAGGCAGGCCCGGATCTCCGCCGCGCCGGGCAGGAAGACCAGCGTGTGGCCCTTCAGTCCTTCGCCGTAGAGGCGGTCCAGGGCGTCGGCGACCTGCTGCTCGATGGGCCGGTCGTCGGGGCGGGACAGGAATGTGGTGTCCACGGGGAAGGCCCGGCCCTCGCTCCGCAGCACGGGCGCGTCCAGGTAGGCCGCCACGGGACCGGGGTCCAGGGTGGCGGACATGACCAGCAGCTTCAGGTCCGGCCGCGAGGCGCGCTGGAGGCGCCGCAGCAGCGTGATGGCCAGGTCCGTGTGCAGGTGGCGCTCGTGGAACTCGTCCAGCACCACGGCGGCGATGCCCCGCAGCTGTGGATCGCCGTGCAGGCGCCGCAGCAGCAGACCCTCCGTGACGAAGCGCAGGCGGGTGGCCTTGGAGACCTTCTGCTCGAAGCGCACGGCGTAGCCCGCCCGCTCGCCCAGCGCCTCGCCCAGCTCGTCCGCCACGCGGGTGGCGGCCAGGCGGGCGGCCAGGCGCCGGGGCTCGAGGATCCAGCACTCGCCTCCGTTCCTGCCTTCCCCGCCATCCAGCAGGCCCGCCTCCATCAGCGCCGGGGGCACCCGCGTGGTCTTGCCCGCGCCTGGATCCGCCTGGAGCACCAGGTTCGGGTTTCCCTGCAGGCTGGCGACGATCCGGGGCAGCAGGGGGTCGATGGGAAGGGACGTGCGCATCAGCACCCCAGCGCCGTGCGGAACGCCGCCGGGTCGTCCACGGAGACCAGCAGCCGCTGCGTGGGCCGGCCGGGGCCCAGCATCCCGTCCACGCGGACGGGGGCCGCCAGGGCCAGCTCCAGCTGAGGGGCCCCCGTGGCGACGAGCCTCGCCACGCCCTGGAGGTGGGCGTGGCGGGCCCAGTCGTCGTCGAAGTCCGGCAGGGGCGCCACGGACCGCACCGAGGCCGCCGGGAAGGCCACGGACTTCACCAGGCCCTGGTGGAGGCGGACCTCGCCATCCTGGACCTGGTGGGGGCGGGCCTTGATTGAGGCGTAGAGGCCGAAGAGCCAGAGCACCGCGTAGGCCGTGGAGGCGTGGAGCACCCAGCGCAGGCCGGGCGCAAGGTGGGGGGAGAGGGCGTGAAGCAGCAGGACGTCGCCGGGGAGCAGGAGGGGCAGGGCCGGGAGGAGGCTCCGGAGGGCGGATTCCCGGTAGTGGCTGAACCCTACGGGGGCGGGATCGCGGAAGCCGCCCAGCAGGAAGCGGAGGGCGCCGGCCAGCATCACCAGCTCCAGGGCCATGAGCCGGGCGGCCCGCGGGGGCACGAAGGCCTCGAAGGCGGCGGCGATCCGGGTCTCGGGCCAGACGCCGGGGAGGGCGACTGCCTGCCGCCAGGCGCGCATGGCCAGAGCGGCCAGGAGGAGCTCGAGGGCCAGGGCTGTCCCCAGGCGGAGCCGCAGCACCCAGCTCGTGCCGCCGGACAGCAGGAGGCCCAGCCCCTCGGCCAGCACCACGGCCGGAAGCAGCAGGCGCGTGCCGGGGAGGGCGCCGCGGCGCCATCGGGCCAGCAGGACGGCGAGGCGCACGGCCACCAGCCCGAGCAGGGCAGCCAGGATCCAGGTCGAGGCCCGGGACGAGAATGCGACCATGCCCCCAGCCTAAAGCCTTCTGGGCAAAACCAGCGGGTCCACCGGCGACCTGCCTGCTCCGGCCGCCCCGCGGAGACGTGCTCCGGTCCGCTCGCGTAGAATGGATCCTTCGACGGGAGCAGGCATGGCGGGCATGGAGACGGCGGGTGTGGGCGGCAAGGCGGGCGTGGTGATGGACAGCCTGCGGGACGCCTATGGGGACACCCTGGTGGAGCTGGGGAACGAAGGCGCCAACCTCGTGGTGTTCGACGCGGATCTGGCCGGCTCCACCCGCACCAGCAAGTTCGCCAAGGCCTTCCCGGAGCGCTTCTTCAACATGGGCGCCGCCGAGCAGGGCATGGTGGCCGCCGCCGCGGGGGCCAGCACCACGGGCGTGGTGCCCTTCGTGAGCACCTTCGCCATGTTCGCCACGGGCCGCGCTTACGAGTTCGTCCGCCAGGCCGTGGGCGTGGGCCACCAGAACGTGAAGATCGTGGCCACCCACGCCGGCCTCACCGTGGGCGAGGACGGCGGCACCCACCAGTGCCTGGAGGACCTGGCCCTCATGCGGATGATCCCGGGCATGACCGTGATCTCGCCCGCCGACGGCATCGAGACGAAGCAGGCCATCCGCGCCGCCTACGCCCACCAGGGGCCCGTCTACGTCCGCCTCACCCGCGACAAGTTCCCCCGCATCCATGCCGAGGACTACCGCTTCCAGATCGGCAAGGCCGTGATGATGCGCCCCGGCACGGACGTGCTGCTGGTGGGCTGCGGCCTGGGCACCTCCCTCTGCCTCGCGGCGGCGGACCTGCTGGCCGCCGAGGGCATCGAGGCCACGGTGCTGCACTGCCCCACGATCAAACCCTTCGACCGCGAGACGCTGGTGAGGCTGGCGAAGGCCCACCGGGCCGTCGTCACCTGCGAGGAGCATCAGGCCCACGGCGGCCTGGGCGGCGTGGTGGCGGAGATCCTGTCCGAAGCCCATCCCATGCCGGTGCGGCGCGTGGGCGTGCAGGACCAGTTCGGCCAGAGCGGCAAGCCCGAGAAGCTGCTGGAGGCCTACGGCATCACGCCCCAGGCCGTGGCCGCCGCGGCGAAGGCGGCGCTCTGATGTCCACCGAGACCTTCCAGGCCAGCCGCTGGACCCAGGGCAACCACCTGTTCACCACCGTGATCGAGGTGACAGATACCGCCGTGATCCGCCGCAAGCGGTCCTGGTTCACGGTGAACGAGATCAGCATCCACCTCTCCAAGGTGGCCAGCGTCCGCATCGAGACCGGCCTGCTTTGGTCCGACATCACCGTCGAGAGCACCGGCGGCAGCGACCCGCTGACCAGCCACGGCCACACCAAGGCCGACGCCCGCCGCATCAAGGAGCTCATCGAGGCCGCGCAGAGCCGGGGCATGCGCTAACAGGGAAGATCATGCCGCCAGCGACGCCAGCGCCTCCCGATCCGGAGTCCCGGCGGCCTTCCGGGGCCGGCGTCCTGCCTGCGGGGTCCAGGATCGGCCGCTTCGAGGTGCAGGCCCTCCTGGGGCGGGGGGGCATGGGGGCGGTGTACCTGGCCTGGGACCCCGTGCTGGAGCGGAGGGTCGCTCTCAAGGCGATCCACCTGGGCGAGGACGGGAAGGCCATGGCCAAGGCCAGGTTCCGCCGGGAGGCCAAGGCGCTGGCCCAGCTCAACCACCGGAATGTGTGCCAGGTGCACGACTGGGTGGAGACGGACGGGAGTGCCTACATCGCCATGGAGTTCATCGAGGGGAAGACCCTGGCCGAGCTGGCGAAGGGGCTGGATCTCCGGCGCAAGCTCTTGATTCTGCGCGCCATCGCCTACGCCCTGGAGGCAGCCCACGCCAAGGGGATCATCCACCGGGACCTGAAACCCAGCAACGTGATGGTGGATGCCGACGGCCAGGTCAAGGTCCTGGATTTCGGTCTGGCCAGACTCGTGGATTCAACCTCGGCCGAGGGGGAGGATCCGACCGGGAACGCCCTCAATCTCACGGGCCTGAACCACCCACAGGATGGCGGACCGACGCTGGCGGCTGTCCCGGGCCCGACCCGGGAGGAACGGACGAGCGTGGGCGCGGCGCCTCCCTCTCCGTCACCTTCCGACTGGGGTGAGATGACGGAAGCCGGCGTGTTCATGGGCAGTCCCACCTACGCGTCTCCGGAGCAGATGCGCGGGAAGCGCGCCGGTCCGCCGAGCGACGTGTTCTCCCTGGGCGTGGTCGCCTGGGAGCTTCTGCTGGGGGATCACCCGTTTCCGGGCGAGGGCCGGGAGAGGATGGTGGCCACCATCCAGGGCGACCTCAGGCCGCTGCGCGGCCGGGGGTTGCCCCGATGGCTGGGGGCCCTGCTGCGGACCATGCTCCTGCGGGAGGCGGCCAAGCGGCCGACGAGCCGCCAGGTGGCCGATGCCATCGGCCGCCACCTGGCGGGGAATCCGGCCGCCAGGTGGGCCGCCGGCCTTGCGATCGGTCTCGCCGTGGTGGCGGGGGGCGGCTACTACCTGTTCGGACGCAGCATCATCGGGGACCTGGGCAGGGGACGCCCGCCACGGATGGCGGTCATGCCGATCCGCAACGCCACGGGGGATCCGGCCTTCGACGCCCAGGTGGGCGTGGGCATGACGGAGCTCCTGTCGACGGCCCTGCGAGGCTCGCCCCACATGGACGTGGTGGAGCCCGAATCCGTGGCCCGGGTGCTGTCCACCCTCCGCATCTCCGCCTCAGAGGCCCTGGATCCAGCCAGCCAGCCCCGGATCGCCAACGCCCTGGGCGCCCAGCTGTTCCTCCGGGGAACCCTGGGCCGGGACCCCGCCGGGCAGGTGAACGTGCTGACCTACGAGCTGGTGGACGGATCGGGACGCATCCGCTTCTCGGGGGCGGCGCGGGCCCCCCGCCAGGGTTCGTTCGCCCCCTACGAGCTGGTGGATCCCGCCGCCAACGACCTGCTTCGGAAGGTGGATCCACTTCGGGCGAGCACGATCCAGAACACGCCTGTGCCACCGCAAGCCTTTGCCGCCTATGCCCAGGGAAAGGCTTTGTTCTTGAAGGGGGATTTCAAGGGCAGCGAGCCCTATCTCCAGGACGCCGCCATGAAGGCCCCGGCCTTCTCCAGCGCCGTGTCGGCCTATGCCGCCTGCCTCCGCCGCCTCGGCCGGGATCAGGCGCCCGCGGTCGCCAACTGGGCGCTCATGTCCGCGAAGGCCACCGGGGACCGGTGGGCCGAGGGGCGGACCCTGGGCCTGAAGGCCTACCTGGCCAAGGATCTCGGCCAGCTCGATGAATCCGAGAAGCTCCGGGAGGCCACCCTGGCTCTGGCCCAGGCCATCGGCGACCGGGATGGGGAGATCATCGCCTACAACCACCTGGGTCTGATCGCGGCCGAGCGGGGGAAGTCCAAGGCGGCCCGGGATTTCTACGAGCGCTCGCTCCAGCTCAGCCAGGAGACCGGAGACAAGGTGTACCAATCCCTGGCCCAGAACAACCTGGCCAACCTCGCGCTGAAGCAGGGCGATCTCGGGACCGCCGAAGCCCTCTACCAGAGCAACCTGAACCTCCAGCAGGGGCTGAGGAACCGGTGGGGCGAGGCCCTCGCCCAGAACAACCTGGGAGTGGTCGCGCTCATGGCCCGGGACCTGCCGGCGGCCGAAGCGCGGCTGACCGCCGCCCTGGCGACCCGGGAGTCCGTGGGCGATCGGGTGGGCCGCATCACCTGCCTGCGGAACCTCGGCATCCTGGCCCAGATGAAGGGGGACCTGCCCGGCTCCGCGGGCTTCCACCGCCGCGCGCTCGACCTTGCGGAGACCTCGGGGCTGCGGACCATCGAGGCCGAGTGCCGGTTCTACGCAGCCGAGCTGGATCGCCTCCAGCAGCGGTTCGGCCCGGCCCTGGCTGGCTACCGGCAGGTCCTCGAGCTCCTGCCGGAAGGGGTGACTCCGGATGTCCGGGCGAACGCCCAGGCGGCCGCCGCGGAATGCCTGGTCCGCAAGCCCCGGCCCGATCTGAAGGAAGCCGGGAAGTGGCTCCTCGCCATTCCGGCCGGGTCCGCGGACTCGCCCTACGTCCACCGGGCCAAGGCCTGGCTGGCGGCCCGGTCGGGCCAGCGCGAGGCGGCCCTGGCCGAGCTGGTGCGTGCGACCGAGGATCCCAGCCGTCAGGCTCCGGAGATCCGGGCCGAACTCGAGGCCGCACGGACCACCTTCCTGGCGGAGGCCCGCTAGCGCGGGTCAAGTGCGAGCGGTGCCTGCGAGCTTCGCCGCCACGGCCTTGAGGTCCTCCTCCGGCGAGAGGTGATGCCGTATTTCCTGGTCACCCTGGCTGAGGGCGACGCAGATCCGCCCGAAGGGGCAGTTCTGCAGGCAGGATTCCCGGACGATCTGGAGCCCCTGAAGCCGCTTGCGGCCGAGGAGCATCTGGGTGAGGCAGGTCAGGGCCTCGGTCATGGCCTTGCCGCGCCGGGGACTGCGGAGGGCCTGGCGTTCGCAATCGGCACAGATGGTGAGGATGGGCGGCATAGACGATAAAATCTAGCACAATGCCGGTTTGCACCACCCCGGATGGAGGATCAGGCAAATCGGGGCGCCCGCTTCTCGAAGAAGGCTGCCAGGCCCTCCTTGGCGTCGGGGTGTCGCATGGCCGCCTTCATCTGGGCCCCCTCGGCCTGGAGCCGGGCCCGCAGCGTCTCGGCATCCAGCCCCTGGTTGCGGAGCAGGGTGGCCTTGATGCGGGTGAAGGTCTCGGCGGGACCGGCGGCCAGCCGCTGGGCCAGGGCCTCCACGGCGGCCTCCAGCTGGTCCGCGGGGACGATGCGGTTCACGAGGCCCAGGGTCTGGGCGCGGGCCGCGTCCAGGGTGTCGCCGGTCATCATCAGCTCCGCCGCCACGGCGGGATTCACGAGACGCGAGAGCATGACGCTGCCACCCCAGTCCGGGTGGAGGCCGATCTTCACGAAGGCCATGCCGAAGGCGGCCACGGGCGTGGCGATCCGCAGGTCCGCGCAGAGCGCCAGGCTCATGCCCGCGCCCGCCGCTGGGCCCTGGACCACGGCCACCACGGGCTTCGGCAGCGTGGCCAGGCCGTGGGCCACCGCGGCGCCCAGGTCCAGCAGGGATTCCAGCTCCGTCCAGCGCCCCTCGGCCAGGGCCGCGGAGATCCACCCGAGGTCCCCGCCCGCGCAGAAGGCCCGTCCCGCGCCCCGCAGGAAGAGCGTCTTCACGCCCGGCTCCGCGGCCTTCGCCAGCGCCTCCTCGAAGCCCTCCTGCATCTCGGGTACCAACGCGTTCAGCTTGTCCGGCCGGTCCAGCGTCAGCGTGGCGATGCGGTCGCGGATCTCGAAGCGGATGGGAGAGGGCATGGAGACTCCAGAGGATCAGAGGCGGAGGGCGGTCTGCACGAATGCCGCGAAGAGGTCGCGGGCGGCGTCGCCAGCGGGGCCCCTGAGGCCGACAAGGTTCTCGGGGTGCCACTGGACGCCGAAGACCCAGCGGCCGGGATCGGTGGCCTCCACGGCTTCCACCAGAGGGCCGGTGGCCGCGTGGACGGTGTCGAGGTGCCAGCCCACGGCCGCCAGGACCGGCGCCACGCGCTTCACGGCCTGGTGGTGGCGGCTGTTCACGAGGAAGACGTCCTCGCCCAGCAGGGCCCGCAGGCGCGAGCCCGGGGCGAGCTGCACGCGGTGGCGCATGTCCGGGATCTCGGGCGTGCCGTGCTGGTGGCGGGTGGGCTCGCAGCCGTAGTGGTCCGGGATGTCCTGGATCATGCTGCCGCCCAGGGCCACGTTGAGGACCTGCTCGCCCCGGCAGATGCCGAGGATGGGCAGGCGCCGCTCCCAGGCCGCCCGGATGAGGGGGATCTCGAAGGCATCGCGGCCGGCGTCCACGTCGGCCTTGGGATGGATGGCCTCAGCCTCATCCCAGTGCCGGGGGTGGATGTCGTCGCCACCCGTCAGCAGGAGGCCGGCAATCCCTGCAAGATCCGGCAGGGGATCGCCCGGAGCCACCAACTGGATGGGCCCCGTCCAGCCCGCCGCCTTCAGGGCCGGAAGGTAATGCTTCTCGGCGCCGGACTTGTTTTTACAGCTCACCAGAAGATTTGAGTTGCCGCTTGACATGCCTGGGCCCCGGGGGAATCGTGATTACCCTACCACCCCCTCAGATGGTCTGAGTCGACGGTGAGGCGGAGAGCTCCGCCGGTACAAAGGAGGACATCATGTCCGGTTCATTGAACAAGGTTCTGCTCATCGGCAACCTCGGGCGCGACCCCGAGCTGAAGTCCACGCCCTCGGGCCAGAGCGTGGCGCGGTTCTCCGTAGCCACCACCGAGACCTGGAAGAACCAGGCCGGCGAGAAGCAGAGCAAGACCGAGTGGCACAACATCGTGGTGTGGGGCAAGCAGGCCGAGATCGCCGAGAAGTACCTGCGCAAGGGCAAGCAGGTGATGATCGAGGGCCGCATCCAGTACCGCGAGTACACGGACCAGGCTGGCGTGAAGAAGACCGCCTGCGACATCCGCTGCGACAACTTCGTCATGCTGGGCCGCATGGAGGACGGCGGCGGCAGCCGGGAAGGCGGCTACAGCCGCGGCGGCGCCCAGGACTTCGAGGACCACGGCGCCCCCAGCCCCGCCGCTGGCGGCAGCTTCCCGGACGACGACATCCCGTTCTGAGCGGCTCGGAAGGCTGCAACACGGCGCCCGAACGGGCGCCGTGTTGCAGCTGGGGGAAAGATTTCCGGCGGCGAAGCCGTCGTAGCTCCAAACGGCGGCCCGCGAGGCGCCGATTGGAGCAAGGCTCTCGGAGAAACAGGGTTCCTCCCGTACAATGGTGGGTTCGGGAGATTCCATGCTTGCAGTCCAGAACGTCACCATGCGCTATGGCGCGAAGATCCTCTTCGAGGACGTCACCACCACCTTCAACCCGGGCCGGCGCTACGGCCTGACGGGGCCGAACGGGGCGGGGAAGTCCACGTTCATGAAGATCCTCGCGGGCGAGCTGGAGCAGCAGACGGGCAACGTCATCCGCCCCCGCAAGATGGGCATCCTCCGCCAGGACCAGTTCGCCTTCGACGAGTTCCGCGTCATCGACACGGTGATCATGGGCAACGCGGGGCTCTGGAAGGCGCTGCAGGAGCGGGACGCCATCTACGCGAAGGCCGAGATGACCGACGAGGACGGCATGCGCGTGGCCGAGCTCGAGGGCATCGTGGCCGACGAGGACGGCTACACGGCCGAGAGCGACGCGGCGGTCCTGCTGGATGGCCTCGGCGTCCCCGAAGCCCTGCACGAGCGCAAGATGGGCGAGCTCCAGGGTGGCCAGAAGGTGCGGGTGCTGCTCTCCCAGGCCCTCTTCGGCAATCCGCAGGCCCTGCTGCTGGACGAGCCCACCAACCACCTGGACCTCGATTCCATCCACTGGCTGGAGGAGTTCCTGGACCGCTACAAGGGCACGGTGGTGGTGATCTCCCACGACCGCCACTTCCTGAACAACGTCTGCACCCACATCGCCGACATCGACTACCAGACGATCATCCAGTACACCGGCGGCTACGACGACATGGTCATGGCCAAGATGCAGGTGCGCAGCCGTATCGAGTCGGAGAACGCCCAGCGCGAGAAGAAGATCGCCCAACTCAACGAGTTCATCCAGCGCTTCGCCGCGGGCACCCGCAGCAGCCAGGTGAACAGCCGCCGCAAGGAAGTGGAGCGCCTCCAGCCCAGCGATCTGGCCCGCAGCAACATCCAGCGCCCCTTCATCAAGTTCAACCTCGGCAAGCCCGGCGGCCGCTACGCGCTGGAGTTCGAGAACATCCGGAAGGGCTACGACACCGACAAGGACGGGACGGGCGGTCGCCACGAGGTCATCAAGGGCTTCACCGCCATGGTGCAGCGCGGCGAGAAGATCGCCATCATGGGCCGCAACGGCATCGGCAAGACCACCCTGCTGAACGCCCTGTTGGCCAACGCGCCGCAGGTGACCGAGCTGGGCCTGAAGCTGGACGCGGGCGAGGTGAAGTGGGGCCACGAGGCCAATGTGGGCTACTTCTCGCAGGACTTCGCCGAGAGCATCCCCAAGGGCTACGAGCTGGTGACCTGGCTGCACCAGTTCGACCCCGACGCCACCAAGGAGCAGATCCGCGGCGTCATGGGGCAGATGCTCTTCCGCGGCGAGGAAGGCAACAAGATGACGGACGTGCTGAGCGGCGGCGAGTCCTGCCGCCTGCTCTTCTGCAAGCTGATGCTGCAGAAGCCCAACATCCTGGTGCTGGACGAGCCCACCAACCACCTGGACCTGGAGGCGGTCATCGCGCTGAACGACGCGCTCCAGCGCTACGAGGGCACCATCCTCTTCGTGACCCACGATGAGGACATCATCGACGAGGTGGCCACTCGCATCTGGCACCTCACCGACGAGGGCATCGAGGATTTCCAAGGGACTTACGCGGAGTACGGGGCCCCAACGGGACGGTAATCCAGACTCCGAAGGGCAGACACCAGCGGCGGGCCCCAGGCCTGCCGCTAGTGCTTTGGGTCTATCTTGCCCAGTGGATCAGAATGTCTATATTGAGACTTGGTCTGAGCGGCTCCGGATCTGATGAAGAGGCCCCTACGTGACATTTCGGCAGGGAACCAGCCACGGCCCGGAAGATGAGCCCACGGATCCCGGCGGGTCGGGAAGACCGGCTTCGCGCATCACCCGGCTCCTGCGGGAACTGGAGAACTTCAAGCGGGCCCTCGACGAGCACGCCATCGTGGCGGTCACCGACGCCCGGGGGCGGATCACCTACGTGAACGAGAAGTTCTGCGCCATCTCCCAGTACTCGCACGAGGAGCTGCTGGGCCAGGACCACCGGATCATCAACTCGGGCCACCACCCCAAGCCCTTCATGACCCAGCTATGGCGGACGATCCTGGCGGGGAAGGTCTGGAAGGGCGAGATCAAGAACCGCGCGAAGGACGGCTCCTTCTACTGGGTGGACACCACCATCGTCCCCTTCCTGGGCGAGGACGGGCGGCCCGAGCAGTTTGTGGCCATCCGGGCTGACATCACCCAGCGGAAGGAGGCGGAGGATGCGCTGCGGCAGTCCCAGAAGCTGGAGAGCCTCGGGGTCCTGTCCGGCGGCATCGCCCACGACTTCAACAACCTGCTCACCACCATCCTGGGCAACGCCAACCTGGGCGCCATGCACCTGCCGCCGGAGAGCCCGGCGCTGCCCTACCTGCATCAGATCGAACAGGCCACCTTGAAGGCCGCGGACCTCACCCGGCAGCTCCTGGCCTACGCGGGCAAGGGCCGCCTTCAGGTCATCGACGTGGACCTGAACCGCCTGGTGACGGAGATGACCCAGTTGCTCACCGTCTCCATCTCCAAGAAGGCCGTGGTGCGCTACGACCTGGCACCCGATCTGCCCCGGATCTCCGGCGACCCCTCGCAGATGCAGCAGCTCGTCATGAACCTGGTCACCAACGCCTCCGAGGCCATCGGCGAGGAGGTCAGCGGCCTCATCACGCTGCGGACGGGCCTGCAGGCGGTGGACGAGGCCACCAACGTGGGCCTGCTGCCGGCCCTTCCGCTCTCCCCGGGCCACTACGTGACCCTGGAGGTGAGTGACACCGGCTGCGGCATGTCCGCCGAAGTGCGGGAGCGCATCTTCGATCCCTTCTTCACCACCAAGTTCACCGGCCGGGGACTGGGGCTCTCCGCCATGCTGGGCATCCTCCGCAGCCACCACGGCAGCCTCAAGGTCTACAGCGAGCCGGGTCGCGGATCGGTCTTCAAGCTGTTCTTCCCCGCGCATGTCGAGGGCGAGGTTCTTCGGCCGCCGCGGCCCATCGGTGCCGGATGGCGGGGTCACGGCCTGCTGCTGGTGGTGGATGACGAGCCCGCGGCCCGGACGGTGGCGCGGGAGCTGGCGGAGGCCTACGGCTTCCAGGCGCTGGAGGCGGCAGACGGACAGGAGGCCCTGGGCCTCTTCGAGCTGCGCCACCAGGAGCTGGCCGCCGTGCTGATGGATCTGACCATGCCCCACCTGGACGGCCGGCGGGCCTTCCTCCGCATGCACGAGATCGATCCCGGGGTGCCGGTGGTGCTCACCAGCGGCTACAGCGAGGAGGATGTGGTGGCGGACTTCCTGGGCCGGGGCCTGGCGGGCTTCCTGGCGAAGCCCTACCAGAGCGCGCAGTTCCAGGCGGTGATCCGGCGCGCCGTGGAGGGACGTCAGTCCTGACCCAGCAGCAGGAGGCGCAGGGCTTCCTCGGCCACCTTCATCCCCACGATGGCGGGCATGTACGAGATGGTGCCCACGGGACGGCGCTGGCGGCCGGGGCCGCGGTGGGGCTCGATGTCGATGGGGTTGGCGGGGCGCTTGTTGTCGGCGGGTTCCAGCGAGTAGACGCAGCGGATGCCCTCGGTGATGCCGACCTTGCGGAGCTCCTTGCGCACCCGGGCGGCCAGCGGGCAGAGGCGCGTGTGGCTGAGGTCGCCCACGCGGAGCTGGCTGCTGTCCGTGCGTCCGCCGGCGCCCATGGCGGAGATGATGGGCAGGCCCTGCTCGCGCGCGGTGCGCATGAGGGCCACCTTGCAGGACATGGAGTCGATGGCGTCGATCATCACGTCGGGCCGCGGCGTGAGCAGCTCCGGCAGGGTGTCCGTGTGGATGAAGGTGATGCGGGGATCCACGTCGCAGTCGGGATTGATGTCCCGCACCCGTGCGGCGGCCACCTCGGCCTTGGGCTGGCCGATGGTGGAACGGAGTGCGAAGAGCTGGCGGTTGAGGTTGCTGGGGCCGACGACATCGTGGTCCACCAGGCGCAGGTGCCCCACCCCCGCCCGGGCCAGGGCCTCCACGGCGAAGGAACCCACGCCGCCCAAGCCGAAGACCGTCACGCGCGCGACACGCAACCGCTCCAGGGCCGCTTCTCCGAGCAGCAGCTCACTCCGGGAATACCACCTCATGCCATGAGCTCCTTGAAACACTGGCCCCCATTCTCCCAGGCCAGGAGCTCGAGATCCGTCACGCTCATCCCGCGGATCGTCGCGGCGGCCTCCATCACCCGCTCCAGCTCCACGCTGCCGTCCGTCTCCAGGAGCAGGTGGGAGGGTGAAGCGGACCGCAGAGCCTCCCGCACGCCCGCCTGTTCAGGCTTCAGGAGGGCACCCGAAAACGACAGGAAGACACCCATGGCCTGGAGCGCCCGGGCGGTCTCCGGGCTTCCGGAGAAGGCATGGACCAGGGCGCCGGCCGGAGGCACCGTCTCCTCCCGGAGCACCTCCAGCAGTGTCCCCCAGGCCTTGACCGCGTGGATCGCCACGGGCCGGCGCAGGGTATGGGCCAGCCGCAGCTGGATGCGCAGGGCCGCTTCCTGTCCGGTCCGGTCCGCTTCCTTGCGCGCGAAGTCGAGTCCGCACTCTCCCACGCCGGCGGGATGGGAGCGGAGCAGGGACTCGAGCCGCACTTCCCAGCCTTGACCCGCTTCCCTCACGAACCAGGGATGCAGGCCCAGCATCGGAAGAACCTCCGCATGGGAGGCCGCGTGGGCCAGCACCGCGGGCCAGTCCGCCTCGCAGGTTCCGCAGACCACGCGCCGGTGGTCCCGGCCGTACACCACAGACTCCGGTGCGCCGACCCTCGGCAGGTGGCTGTGGGCATCGAAGAGAGGGGGCATGACATTCGCTCGGCGGGTGGATCGGGGCGATCCAGGTTCCTTCCCTCCATGATAAGCCGGATCGCGAGTACATGGATGGAATGATGTCCTTGCATCGGTGCAGCCAGATTGAGGGTCAGTTGTCAAAAACAGGGCACGATTTGCTCTGCTTCCGGGGCGATCGTCAACCGGACACCTGGGTGGGGGAGCCCCGCCACGTCCAGATCGCCGGAACCCGAGGAGCCTACTTGACCTTGAACGCCTCATTGGTGATCAGCGTCCCCAGCTCCTCCTTGATGACGGCAGGCGTCTTCGGATCCCGCTTCCAGGCCTCCACGAAATCCGCCACGAGCCCGTGGTTCCGCACGAAGGAGCCGAGGGACCAGCCGCCCGCCCCATAGGCCAGCCCATGGAGGAGGCCCGGCGTGATGCTCTCGATCTTCTTACCGGATCTGCGCAGGTCCAGGACCGCCTTGCCGTCCTCCCGCCAGGCCAGGGTGTCCGCGATGGCGCGGACGGGCTTCTGGTCGCCCGTGGCGAGGAAGATGCTCCACAGCATGTCCATGCGGGTGGTGATCTGGTACGGGTCGTCCAGGTTGACGCTGAAATCGTAGGGATCCGGAAGGGCCACCGCCTGGGTCCGCACCTGCTGGAAGGCCTGGTGGTCCTCCACGGGGAGGGTCGTGAGGCAGGAAGACAGGTCGTAGCCGGCCTCGCTCAGCAGGAGAAGGGCATAGATGCGCGTGACGCGGTCCTCGCGGGCGAGCCGCCGCATCAGGTCCTGGGCGGCCGGCGGGGCGGCTTTCAGGACCTGGACGTAGAACGTGATCACATTGGGCCGCGGGCCGGACTTGTCATCCTTGGACAGCCTCAGGGCGTGCAGGAGGCGGAAGGGCTCCGGAGCCTGGTAGTAGGTCATGGTCCACGCGCCGACCTCCTCCTGGTTCTGGAAGGCCCCCTCCTTGACCGCCCGGTCGGAGGACCAGATCTCCAGATGAGCGGTTTTGAGCTGCGTGACCTTTCCACCGGGGGTGGTCATGGCGCCTTGGATGGCTGCGGTGCCATCCTTGGCATCCGCGGGAACCTGCCAATCCAGGTCGAAGAGCGCGAGGCTCACCATGGACAAGGCATCCTCCAGGCCCTTCGCCTCGACGTTGGCCTGCTCCATGACGTATGTCGCGAAGTCGGCCCCTTCGGCCTTGATGCCCCGGATTTGCGACGGATGGAGGTCGCTGAAGGTCGTCGCGGAACCCCCGAACGTCACAGTGAAGGCATAGGTCCCCCCCTTCAGCAGCAGGTCGCGATCCGCGCCTTGGGCCGCGATGGCGAGGGTCAGGCGCTGTCCCGGATAGGCCCGGGTGCGCTGTTTCGGCGCATTCACCGTGGGCAGCAGTCCCTTCCAGTGATCGACGGTCTCCGCCCCGAGGACCCAGGGCGCCGGGATGAGCTTGGTCGGGATCGGCTTGTTCGGGACCGGTCGGCCGGGGGTCGCCCGGGGCGCCTGTGCGGCGAGCCGGAAGGGGCCTCCGAGCAGCAGGATCAAGGCGAGGAAAGGCATCTTGGCGCGCAGCACGGAAGGTCCTGTGGGAGGGGGTATGGGTTGAGCCTACCCGAATCTCCCCAGGGCTCCGCGGGGAGATCAGGGTGCCGCCATGGCGCCTCCCGGGGATGGAGGCGCGCGGGTGCCCTGGCGGTGGAGGCCCGCGCCTCTGGCCGAGCCACAACATGGGCACAACTGCTAGACTGGGAGACTCGCAAACCCGCGTGGGTCCCGTAGCTCAGCTGGATAGAGCAGCTCCCTCCTAAGGAGCAGGTCGTGCGTTCGAATCGCATCGGGGCCACCACTCTTGTCCAGGCCCGCCCCGGGCATTTCCAAAGCGAGCAAAAGCTCCATTGGAGCTTTTGCTCGTAGGCCAGGACGACGGGGGAAACGCTGCCCCTTCACCGGATGGGGGCGTAGGCCAGCCCTCCGCCGGGGGCCAGGAAGACGGCTTCGTGATCGAGGAGGCCCACCAGCCGGTGACCTTCGGGAAGCTCGGTCGGGATCCACTCCAGGGCGCCGTTGAGCAGGTCGAAGCGGGCGAGCACGAGGCCCTTGGATTCAGGGGCGCCGCAGGACCTGATCTGGCTTGGCGTGAAGACGCTGAAGATCACGTCCTTGCCTGCCCATGACAACATGGGCCCGCGGCCCACCGAGCCCAGCATGGCGCGGCCGGGCAGCGCGTCACGGCAGGTGAAGAAGGTCTGACCGGGCTCCTTGGGACCCCGGGCGGGATCGAGGACCGTGAAGGCCAGGCTGGGGCCCTCCGCGAGGTACACCGTCCCATCCGTTCCCAGCGCCATGCGGTTGAGCGGAACCAGCAGCGGCTGGGCCGCGGCGTCCTTCACCTGGGTGCGGTCGCCGTAGGACCAGAGCACCGCGCCGGTCCTCAGGTCGCGCTTCTCGAGGTAGGGCTTCAGGGTCCGGTAGAGGACGAGGATGCCCTCGCGGCCCACGGCCATGTCCTCGATGGCGGTGGGGACCGCCAGGGCGTTCTCGATCTGGCCGTCCTTGTTGAGGATGACCAGGCGGCCGTCGCAGGCCATCCAGGTCCGGCTGTAGGAGTCGACCACCCAGCGCTCGGGCACGGCTTCACAAGCGGGTTCCGGGGCAGGCTGCGCGGCGGGCTTCGCGGCTGCGGCGTGGGGCCGGTGGCGCGGAATCCCGTAAAGGAGGGCGCCGGCCGCGTCATAGTCGGTGGCAACGGGGCTGCTCGCCGTCGGTGCCGGTTTCGGCGCCGCGGCGGCCTTCCGGACTTCGGGAAGGGTGATCTGGAGCGTGGACAGGAGGCCGCTCCCCTTCATCCAGGAACGCAGGGAGCGGGTGGGCGGATCGAAGAAGACCAGCGAGCCGTCCACTTCCTGGAAGGCCCATCCTCCCGTCGCACGGGCGGGATCCCAGCTCTGGGCCGAAGCCCGGGCCTGGGCGTCCAGGGGAAGGGGGCCGCAGAGGGCCAGCGTGGCAAAGAAGGTCAGAAGGCGGAGTCTCATAAATTACCTGCCTATATTTTATTATGCCTATCTGCGACTTCAGTCAAACCCATCTCCCTGTGACGAAGCGCACGATTTATTCCAAAGACATTCAGATCTGTTGAGAGGCCCCGACGGGCCCCGGAACCCCTCGCTTCTTGCGATGATGGAGGTTTCCCGAGGGGCGGACGTGACGCGATCCCAGCTGAAGGACGAAGTCTTCATGAACATGGCGCTGGAGCTGAGCCGGCTGGGGACCTGCTGCCGCCTCCAGGTGGGTGCCGTCCTGCTGCGGGGCGATGGCGGCATTGCTGCGGCGGGCTTCAACGGCGCGCTGCCCGGCATGCCCCACTGCACGCCGGAGACCTGCAGGCCGGGCCAGCGCTGCCTGCACACCAGCCACGCGGAGGAGAACGCCCTCGGGTTCTGCGACGGCCCTGTGGCCACGGCGTACGTCACCCACGAGCCCTGCCTCACCTGCTGCCGCGCGCTGGTGCGCCGCGGCGTGCGGCGGGTGGTGTTCCGCCACCCCTACGCGAGCATCGCCGAGCAGGAACGCGTGGAGCGCCAGCACATCCTCGACCACTTCGGCGTGAAGTGGGAGCACCACGGCCAGCCTTGAACTCCAGGGCAGGCGGCGCATACTGCTGAGCGCCCCTTCCTTCAGGAGACAAGCTGGTGACCGGAACCCCCATCCGCCTGCGGGTGAATGGCCGCGACGTCGCGACGCAGCCGGGGACCACGCTGCTGGAGGCCTGCCGGCGGAACGGCATCGAGATTCCCACCCTCTGCTCGGACCCGCGGCTGAAGCCGGCCTCCAGCTGCCGGCTGTGCGAGGTGGAGGTGGAGGGCCGCGAGCGCCCTCCCTGCGCCTGCGCCACCCCGGCGGAGGAGGGCATGGTGGTGGAGACCCATACGCCCGCCCTGGAGGACTTCCGCCGGGCCATGCTGATGCGCCTGGCCGAGCGCATCCCCGCCGAGGATCCGGCGCGTCTGGCGGGGAAGCCCTTCCGGAAGCTGCTGGAAGCCTACGGCCTGGTGCCTTCGGGCGCGCGCAGGCCCGAGGCGAGGCATCCGGAGCATCCCTACCTGGACGTGGATCTGTCCTGGTGCGTGGCCTGCGGCCGTTGCGTGCGCATCTGCGACGAGGTGCAGGGGCAGAACATCTGGACGTTCACGGGGCGCGGCAGGGACCTGGCCTTGGCCCCGGAGCTCTCGCCCGGCCTGCGGGAGAGCGCCTGCGTGAGCTGCGGCGCCTGCGCCGACACCTGTCCCACGGGGGCCATCGAGGATGTCTCCCGCCTGGCCGCGGGGCTTCCGGAGCGCTGGGTCCGCACCACCTGCCCGTACTGCGGCACCGGCTGCGAGCTGGACGTGGGGGTGGCGGAGGGACGCATCACCGAGGCCCGCCCGGTGGTCGCCTCGCCGGTGAGCCGGGGGCACCTCTGCGTGAAGGGCCGCTACGGCTGGGGCTTCAACGAGGCGCCGGACCGGATCACCGAGCCCATGCTCCGCCGCCGCGGTGTCTGGGAGCCCGTGAGCTGGGAGGAGGCGCTGGATGCCGCCGCCTCGGCGCTCCGGGCCGGGATGGCCTCGGGCGGGCCAGAAGCCGTCGGCGTTCTGGCCTCCAGCCGCGCCACCAACGAGGAGAACTACCTGGCGCAGAAGTTCGCGCGCCTCGCGCTCGGCACGCACAACGTGGACTGCTGCGCCCGGGTCTGCCACGCCCCCAGCGCCGCGGGCCTGGGCCAGACCTTCGGCACCGGGGCGGCCACCAACAGCTATGCGGACATCGAGCGGGCCGGCCTGCTGATGGTGGTGGGCGCCAATCCCACGGAGAACCACCCCATCGTCGGCGCCCGCCTCCGTCAGCGCGCGCGCACGGGCGTGCCCCTCATCGTGATCGATCCGCGCCGCACGGAGCTGGCCGCGATGGCCACGCACCACCTGGCTCCGCGGCCCGGCACGAACCTGCCCCTCCTGCAGGCCATGGCGAACGTGATCCTGGCCGGGGACCTCGCGGACATGGCCTTCCTGGGGGCCCGCACCCGGAACCTGGAGGCCTATGCCGATTCGCTGCGGGCGTGGACTCCGGAGCGGGCGGGCGCCCTCTGCGGGATCGATCCGGAGGCCATCCTGCAGGCGGCAAGGTTATACGCCACAGCCAAGCCGGCCATGACCTTCCACGGCCTGGGGGTCACCGAGCACCGGCAGGGCACGGATGGCGTGGCGGCCCTGGCCCACCTCGCGCTGCTCACGGGGAACGTGGGCATTCCGGGTGGCGGGGTGAATCCCCTGCGGGGCCAGAACAACGTCCAGGGCAGTGCGCAGATGGGCTGCGAGCCCTCCCGCCTCACGGGCTACCAGAAGGTGGAGCACGCGGAAGGGATCCACGCGCAGGTCTGGGGCGCCGACCTGCCGCAGGTGCCGGGTCTCAACGCCCTGCAGATGATCGACGCCGCGGGGGAGGGCCGGCTGAAGGCCCTGCTGGTGATCGGCTATGACCCCCTGCTGAGCCATCCCGGGGCGCGGGAGACCGCGGAGAACCTGAACGGGCTGGAGGCCCTCATCGTGGTGGATCTCTTCCTCACGGAGACGGCCAAGGCCTTCGGCACGGTCTTCCTGCCGGCCGCCAGCCCCTTCGAGAAGGAGGGCACCTTCATGAACGGGGAGCGGCGCGTCCAACGCGTCCGCCGTGTGCTGCCGCCGAGGGGGAACAGCCGCACGGACCAGGCGATCCTGGCCGCCCTCGCGGAACGGCTGGGCGCCGGCCCGCAGTTCGCCCATCCGGATGCGGCGGCCGTATGGGAGGAGGCGCGCCAGGTCTGGCCGGCCATCGCGGGCATCAGCCATGCACGGCTGGACCGTGAGGGGGGCCTCCAGTGGCCCTGCCCGGCGGAGGACCATCCCGGCACGCCGGTGCTTCACGCGGGTGCCTTCCCCGAAGGCCGCGCCACCTTCCGCCCGCTGGCCTGGACGCCTTCGCCGGAGGCTCCGGACCGCGAGTTCCCCTTCCTGCTGAACACGGGCCGCAGCCTGTTCCACTTCAATGCCGCCACCATGACGGGGCGGACCCGGAACCACGAGCTGCGGGCGGACGATGAGCTGGAACTCCACCCCGACGATGCCATGGAACTGGGGCTTTCGACGGGTGATCCGGTGCAGGTGCGGAGCCGCCACGGCGCCTTCACGCTCCGGGTCCGCCCCACGGACCGGGTCCGGCGGGGCGAGCCCTTCGCCACCTTCCATGCGGTGGCCGCCTACGTGAACCTGGCCACGGGCCCGGGCCGGGACGCGGTCACGGGGACGCCGGAATACAAGGTCACGGCGGTCAGCCTGCGCCCTACCGCCGACTCGAAGGTCCGGTAACCTGGGGCATGCTCAGCCATGCCGCCCAGCCGAACCCGCGCCCCTTCCGCGAGAACCGGTTCCTCCAGGTCCTGTGCCTGCTCTACGCCCTCGTCTGGATCGTGACGGCCATCCGGCCCCTCTATCCCGGCGACTGGCGGATGGAGAACCTGCTGGTGGTCATCGCGGTGGCCGGGCTGGCATGGACCTACCGCCGTTTCCCCCTGTCGGACCTCAGCTACCTGCTGATCGCCGTGTTCCTGTCCCTGCACGCGGTCGGGGCCCACTACACCTACGCCAACGTGCCCCTCGGCTTCTGGATGAAGGCCCACTGGGGACTGGCGCGGAACCCCTTCGACCGCATCGTCCACTTCAGCTTCGGCCTGCTGATGGCCTACCCGGCCCGCGAGGTGTTCATGCGGGTGGCCCGCACCCGGGGGTTCTGGAACTACTACCTGCCGCTGGACGTGGTGCTGGCGGCCTCCGCCGTCTACGAGATCATCGAGAGCCTCACGGCCCGTCTCGCCGCCCCGGAGCTGGGCGACGCATTCCTCGGCACCCAGGGGGACATCTGGGACGCCCAGAAGGACATGACGGCCGCCGCCATCGGGGCGGTCCTCACCATGCTGGTGGTGGCGCTGGTGCGGCGGATGAGGCGGATGCCCGAACCCTCGCCCGAGCCGTCGCCCGCGGCCGGCGCCTGAGCCCCGGCTCCCAGCGCCCTCCGCAGAACTCAGATTCCGCCGTGCTCCCAGGAGGGCAGGGGCTTGTTCTCCAGAGCCACCTCGGTGCCGTCGTCCAGGATGAGCACGGGGGGATCCCCCGGCCGGAGGTCGACGATGGTGCGGCCGAGGAGGCGCTCGTGGTGGTCCCGCTGCCAGGGGATGCCCACGGGATAGGTGCGGCGGTAGGCGTCCAGGGGGCCCTCGAGCTGGTGGCAGAGGCGATGGAGGGCGGCGTCGAAGGCGGCGTCGAAGCCCTTGGGCGGTTCGGGGTCCAGGCCGGCGGCCCGGAGGAAGGCCTCCGTGGGCGGCAGGTCGCCGGAACCTCCGGCCACCCAGCGCCGGAGGCCGCGCCCGTAGGGGGCGGGCCCGTCCAGCGCCACGGCCCGGTCCCGGTGGATCCCCAGCCAGAGGGAGACCCGTCCGCAGGCGCCGGCGCCCTCGAAATCCAGGGGCAGCTGGGCATCGTCATGGAAGACCACCGCGCGGAGGGGCAGCCATTCGAAGGTCTCGGCCACCTTGGCGCCCACGGGACCGAGGCTGTTCCGGCGCAGGTCGGCGACGGCCTCCGCGAAGGTCTGGCGGAGGCTGGCCAGGCTGAGGACGCCTTCCGGAAGGCCCTGGGCGTCGAGGGCCAGGGGCGATTCGTGCCAGTCCGCGGCGAGGGCCGGCAGCACCTGCTGGAAGAGGATCAGGGCCGGATCCCAGTCCCAATGGCGGGCGGGCTCGTAGCCCAGCTCGCGGCAGAGGTCGAACCAGGCGCGGTCCGGCGCCGCGGCCCCCGGCAGGTAGATGGAGCGGCCGTCCAGGAAGATCTCGCAGGCCGGAAGGCCGGCGGCGGACCGCCGGCGGCTCAGGCCCAGCTCATGGCGCCCCAGGGTGGCCAGGGTGGTCTCCCGGTACGGATGGTCCTCCTGCCGCAGCACTTTCAGCGGCGCGCCGAGGATCCAGGCGTCCATGGACATCACCACCTCCCGGGGAGGCTAACCTGGGGTCACCATGGCATTCCGTCAATCCCAGAATGGGATTTCATGGTCAGAAATCAATCGACCTTCCGGAGCTCGGTCCCCGGGTAGTAGTGCTGGAGGATCTGCTGGAAGGTGGCGCCTTCCAGGGCCATGCCGTAAGCCCCGGTCTGGCACAACCCCACGCCGTGCCCCCAGCCGCGCCCGTAGAACACCCAGCGGCGCTGCGCGCCCTGGCCGAGCGTGAGGAATCGGAAGACGTTGTCCTTGAGGCCCAGCAGACCGCGGATGTGCATGCCCCGCACGCGATGGACCGCGCCCTGGGTATCCACCAGGGCCAGGTCCAGCACCCGGCCCTCCTCGTTGTGCTGGGCCCGGAGCTCGCGGATGCCGGGCACCTTCATGCGCTTGCGCACCAGGGCCAGCAGGTCCGCCTCGGTGTACTCCACCCGCCAGTGGGCCGTGGGGCTGTAGCGGTCCCAGGCCGCGCCGTCGGGATCGAGGCGGCGCACCAGCACGGCGGCCGGCCCGCCGTCGGGGATCCACTTCAGGCGGTCGCCCACCTGGATGTCGGCCTTCGGGACCAGGCGCAGGCTCCCGTCCGGCGCCTCCTCCGCGAGGAGCAGCCGGGGCGAGAGGGCCAGGGGCTCGGGGCCGCCCCGCTTCCGCCGGACCTGGCGGTCCATCAGCAGGCTGCCCTCCCCCAGCGCCAGGGGCTCCAGGTCCTGCCACATCCGGCCCAGGGCCGCGAGGGCCTGACGCAGGGTGGGTGGCTCCTGGGCGGCCCAGGCGGCCGCGGGCACCAGGCCGCGCCGGGTGAGGAAGGTGGCCAGAAGGCGATCCGCGGCGGGGAGCTCGGAAGGCAGGAAGTAGGCCGCATCCTGGGGGCGCTCCTGGCCTTCCACCACCTGCTGCAGGCCCAGGGCGCGCGCCATGGCGAGCATCAGGGAGCCCTGGCGGGACAGGGGCGCGGGCGCGAGGCCCAGCCGCTGCTGGAGGGCCAGGACAGGAGCCGCCAGATCCTCCGCGGTGGCGGGGC
Organism: Geothrix terrae; assembly: GCF_022808775.1. Lineage (GTDB taxonomy): Bacteria > Acidobacteriota > Holophagae > Holophagales > Holophagaceae > Geothrix > Geothrix terrae. The sequence continues at coordinate 56,339 of NZ_JAKZLA010000004.1, read as the reverse complement.
GGGCCAGGCGCTCGCCGCTCAGCCAGTCCACCGGCACGATGTCCGCGGCCAGCCTCAGCAGGTCCCAGGTGAGCCAGGGCTGCTGGGCCTCTGGGGTGACGGACACGCCGGAGGCGAAGGGCAGGGTGAGGGGTTTGGCGGGATAGCAGGTGGCGGCCCTGAGGTAGGGGGCATCCCCGCCGAAGACCTGGGACACGTCCACGGTGTGGCCGCCGCAGTTGGCCATGAAGAGGGCCAGGATGGGCTTGCCGCCGTAGGTGGCGAAGAGGCCCTCGGTCTCCTGGATGGCCCGGTCCGTGAGGGCCTGCTCCCCGTCCCGCCCGCCGTAGACCTGGTCGGCCACGGTATCGCCCATGTCGAAGCCGTCCGCCGCGCGCTTGCCGCGATTGGCCACGGCATAGGTGCGGGCTGCCACGGCCTGGGCCTTCAGCGCCTCCAGGGCGGGGAATTCCCAGGCGCCCATCTCCCTGGGCACCACGCCGCGCAGGTAGGTCTCCAGGTCCAGGGTGTTCACGACCGTCAGGCGGCCCTGCGCGTTGGGGAAGATCTCCACTTTGCCGCGGTAGCGGCCCTTGCCGTTGAGGCTGGTGAGCTCACCCGCGGGCTTCAGCCATACCCCGCCGAGGGGCAGGGGGCGCCGTTCGTAGCGCTCGGTGACGGCGTAGAGGGCGCGGCCCTTGCGGGGCTGGGCATCGCGGGGCTCCGAGGCCACCCACAGTTCCTCGAAGCCCAGGTCCTGGAGCTTCTGGAGCAGCGGCTCAGCCTTGGCGGCCTCCGGGAAATGGCCCGCCAGGACGCGCCAGGTGTCGGCATCCGGCACCTTCACGCGGTTGGATGGCTCCCCCAGCTTCCGGAGGCGGGCCATCAGGGCCGCGGCCTCGTCGGCGCCGAGGGGTCGCCCCACCTGGATGCGGTACTCGCTGGTGGGGTCCGAGGCCCCCCGGCTGTCCCACCAGATGCGGACCTTCTCGTCCGGGGTCAGCCGCAGGACCGGCTTCCCCGCGCGGTCGCAGATCTGGCCGCCGCCCTCCAGGGACACGATCCATTCCGTGGCCTGGGTGTCGAGCCCGATCTTCAGCGGAGGCTGGGCGGCGGGAGCGGAGACGAGGGGCAGGACCAGGGCGGGGACGAGGAAGGGCTTCATCCGCCGCATTGTCCCACGAAACGGGAGAGGGCCTGCCAGCGCCGGGCCCGCAGCGCCTCCATGTCGAGCATCGTTCCGGCCGGCCCGCTCCGGTGGAGCAGGAGGGCCACGCAGGCTTCGTCCGTGGGCCGGTAGAAGAGGGCGGGGCCCGTGTAGCCCAGGTGGAACCACCAGCCCGAGAGGGGACCCGGCTCGGAATCCAGGGCCGGCGCGGGTGGCGGCAACTCCGTCGCGGGCTCCTCGAGGACCTGGAGTCCCAGGCCAGCCGGAAGCCTGGACAGCAGCTGTCCAAATCGGCCGCCGCCCGAGGGGAGCGCCTGGAGACCCAGGCCCCAGCGGGATCCCCCCTCGCCCGGGGCGGTTTCCACCGCCATGCGCTCCGGCCAGCCCGCGGCCACCCAGCGGGCCAGGGCGGCCTTCAGTTGCGGCGCCGTGGCGCCAAAGCCCGCATGGCCGGGCATGCCCGCCCGGGCGTTGGCGTCCTGGGGCAGGCGCGGGTCCTGCGGGGGCAGGGGCCGCTCAGTGGCCAGCCGCCAGGCCTCGGCATCGGGGGCGTCCGGAAGGGCCACCGGGGCCGTTGGCCAAGGCGCAGGGCTGAGGCCCGACGTCGAGCCGAGTCTCCGGAAGGGGACGCGGGTCTCGGCCTCCACCAGCTCCGCCAGCAGGCGGTAGTTCAGGTCCGAGTAGGTGGCCTGGCCCGGCGTGGCGGGGCGGAGCAGGGGATGGTCGGGCACGGGGCGCCGCAGCTGGGCGGCCAGGGGCTCGCCCGTGAAGGGCCGCCAGGGCGGCAGGCCCGAGCTGTGCGACAGCAGCTGCCGGGCCGTGAGCGGCGCCTCGCGGTCATGGAAGCCCAGCGCCCAGCGCCGGTCCGCGTCCAGATCGAGGAAGGCCAGCGCCAGCGGCGCCGTCACCAGGGGCTTGGCGAGGGAGGCGAGGTCGTAGAACGGGATGACCCCTGCCGCTTCGTCCATCAGGAATTCCGGATCTCCGCCAGGCTCTTGGCCACGGCCTTCTGCACCTGGTCGGCCACGCGCATGGCCTCCTGGCCCTCCTCCCAGGTGACGCCCTCCTGGCCCTTGCCCAGGCAGGCGGCGTGGAAGGCTTCGATCTCCAGGCGCAGGGGTTCGCCCTCCTCGATGCTGGCGGTCTCGGGCCGGACCTCGGGGCCTTCGGGCCCCATCACGAGGCGCAGCAGCTCCAGCTTCTGAGCGGCGAAGTCGAGGCTGGCGTACTCCTTGTCGCCGAAGGCCCGGAGCGTGCGCTCTTTCTTGCGGGCCACGCGGCTGGCGGTGACGGTGGCATAGGCGCCGCCCTCGAACTTCAGGCGGGCGTTCACCAGGTCGGCATAGGGTGTCAGCACCGGCACGCCCACGGCCACCACGTCCACCACGGGGCGTCCCACCAGGGCGCGCAGCAGGTCGAGGTCGTGGATCATCACGTCCATGATCACGTCCACCTCCAGGCTGCGGGCCGGGAAGGGGGAGACCCGCACCGCCTCGAGGAAGCGGGGCTTGAAGCCGCGGTCGCGCAGGGCCGCCACGGCGGGGTTGAAGCGCTCCAGGTGGCCCACCTGCGCGACAAGGGCCGGCCGCGCGACCCGGGCCTCGGCCAGGGCTTCCAGGAGCGCCGCGCCCTCGTCGAGGGAGGCGGCGAGGGGCTTCTCCATGAGCACATGCTTGCCGGCCTTCAGCGCCTGGGCGCCGAGGGCATGATGGAAGCCCGTGGGCGCGGCGATCTGGACCGCGTCCACCTCCGCGAGCACCTGGTCGAGCGAGGCGGCCCACGGCGCGCCAAACTTCGCGGCGATCTCAGGGCCGCGGGCCGGGTCCGGGTCCACCACGGCGGCCAGCACGGCATCCGGCGCGGAGGCGGCGATCCTCGCATGGTGCTGGCCCAGGTGTCCCACACCCACGACGGCGACACGCAGCTTGGACATGGAAGCCTCCCGGTCCTTCGAGCCTAGCAGGGCTGCTACCCTGGGGTCCTCTTCGCGAGGGCGACCATGAACTTCAAGCTCGATGCTGTGAACCTTGTCCGCTGGCTGCACTTCGTGACCCTGGCCGTGGGTGGCGGGGCGGCCGTGGTGGCGCTGCTCCTTTCCGGATTCGAGGAGGGCCGCGAGGAGATCCGGGGCCTGGCGGCGACGATCTGGGCGAAGGTGGTGGCCTGGTCCTTCCGGCTGGCGCTGGTCGCCGGCATCGGGCTCCTGATCCTGATGATCCAGGGCGGGCAGAACCCCCTGAAGCATGGCCACTACTTCCACATCAAGCTCCTGCTGGTGGTCGTCCTGGTGGGCCTGTCCGAGATGACGCCCAAGGCCCTGGCGGCCGGCAAGCGGGGGTCCGCCCTGCTGGTCCTGGTGCTCTTCCTGGCCTCCAGCTTCATCGTCTACAACAAGGGGCTCTTCGGCGGCACCCCGGCCCCGGCCACGGTGATCCCCGCCACTGCGGACAGTTCCTTTACCGCTCGCTGATCCATGCGGCGCCTGCTGTGGGTCCTGGCGGGGACGAGCCTCCTCGCCGGGTGGCCCGAGACTGTCCCTGAACGCACGCAGCTCCGGCGGACCTCCACGGTGGCGGAGGTCCGGATCTTCATGGAGGCCCTGCGCAAGCAGGCCCCGGGGTTGGAACCCTACCAGCCCAAAGGCGCGCCGCGGGCCACGGAGACCGGCAAGCCCCTGCTGGCCTGGCGCCTGAAGGGCACGGGGAAGGACCCGCTCCGGGTCTACGTGAACGCCAACATCCACGCCGGCGAGGTGGAGGGCAAGGAGGCCATCCAGCAGGTCGTCCGCGAACTGCTCCAGGGGAAGCACCCCGAACTGCGCCGGGACCTCGACCTGGTGGTCATGCCCGCCTACAACGCCGATGGCACGGACGCGCTGGATCCCACCATCCGGCCCTGGCAGCCCAACCCCACGGAGAGCGGCGTGGGCCGGCGCGAGAGCGCCCAGGGCCTCGATCTCAACCGCGACCTCATGAAGGCCGCCGCGCCCAACACCCGCTGGCTCCTGGCCATGCTGCGGGATTTCGACCCGGCGGCGGTGCTGGATCTCCACACCACCGACGGCAGCACCCACGGCTTCCACCTCACACACGGCCCGGCCTGTACCCTGGGCGCGGACGAGGGCCTGCTGGCCTTCAACCGGAAGATGCTGGTGGAGGTGCGCGAGCGCCTGAAGGCCGAGGGCATGCCCACCTACGACTACGGCAACTTCGTGCCCTACAAGCCCACGCCGGAGAAGCCGCCCACCGCCTGGGAGACCTACGACGCCCATCCCAGGCTGCTGACCAACTACCCGGCCCTGCGGAACCGCCTGGCGGTGCTCTCGGAGAGCTACGTCTACCGCCGCTGGCCCGACCGCATCGCCGACACCCGACGCTTCGTGCTGGCCTGCCTGACCTGGATGGCGGAGCACCGCGGCGAGATCCGAGGTGAGATCCAGATGGCCCAGGCCCGATGGACCGAAGCCTGGTTGAAGAAACCCGTATCCCTTCCCCTTTCAGCGAAGCTGAAGGAAGTCGAACGGGCAGCGTTCGACTGGGTGGACCCCATCCGTGACGAAAAGGGCCGCGTGGTTGGCGAGAAGAGCCGCACCCACCTGATCCTGCCCAGCTTCGTGGGCTTCGAGGGGCAGGACTTCGTGACGGTTCCGGCCGGCTACCTGGTGGATCCGGCCTTCGCCGCCATGGTCCGCCCCCTCCTGGAGGCCCACGGCCTGAGGGTGCTGGAAGGCCGCGCGCGGCCGCGGACCCTGCCCCTCCTCCGCTTCGAGGAGACAGGCCGCAAGCTCTCCCCTTCGGCCTACCAGGGCGTGTTCACGCTGGAACTCCAGGGTGCCTGGAAGGCGGGGGCCGCGCCGAAGCCGATGGAACTGCCCTGGACGCCCGCGGACCTGGACCGGGCGCTCTACGTGTCGCTGGATCAGCCCCTCGGCCGCCTCGCCTTCTACCTGCTGGATCCTCGCAGCACCGACAGCCTGGTGTTCTGGGGCCTCTTCCACACGGTCCTCCTCCGGGGCAACGGCATGTGGGGCGAACCGCCCAGGTTCCCCATCCTGGCGGTGGGACAGGGGGATGCTGGCCTTGTGACAACCCAGCATTCTCCTGCGCCTTTGGCGCAGGAATAGCTCGGGGCGCCAGTAGGCACCCCGAGCATGCCGATCTCTATGGTTGGGAGCGCGCCGCAGCACGGCGTGCGATCGGGGGCTGCCAGAAACGCGTGCGGCCGGGAGACCCGGCCGCTCAGCGTCCGCCCGGAGGGCGTGGGGCACGGAACCTCAGTCCTCAGGTTCCTCGTAGTCGCCGTTGTGCCGGGGGCCCCGCTCCGCGAGCCCGCGCAGCGGGGGAGTGGGAGCAGGCCGCGGTGCGGCGTGCGATCGGGGGCAGCCAGAAACGCGTGCGGCCGGGAGACCCGGCCGCTCAGCGTCCGCCCGGAGGGCGTGGGGCACGGAACCTCAGTCCTCGGGTTCCTCGTAGTCGCCGTTGTGCCACACGTTCTGCACGTCGTCGTTGTCCTCCAGCAGGTCCACGAGCTTGAGGAAGCTGGTGAGCTTGGAACCTTCGAGGGCAGTGCTGGTGCTGGGGGCCATGATGATCTTGGCCTCGATGACGGGGAGCTTGGCGGCGTCGACGGCATCCTTCACGGCCTGGTAGGACTCGGGGCTGGTCTTGATGACCCAGGCATCTCCCTCGTTGGCCACGTCGTCGGCGCCGGCCTCCAGGGCCACCTCCATGACTTTGTCCTCGGAGACTTCCGGCTCCACGACGATCTGGCCCTCCTTGGTGAACAGGTAGGCCACGGAGCCCTGGGCACCCAGCTCCCCTCCGAACTTGGTGAAGTAGCTGCGGACCTCCGGGGTGGTGCGGTTCTTGTTGTCGGTCATGGCCTCCACGAGGATCGCCACGCCGCCGGGACCGTAGGCCTCGTAGACCACTTCCTCGTAGGTCACGCCCTCGAGCTCACCGGTGCCCTTCTTGATGGCGCGCTCCCAGTTGTCTTTGGGCATGTTGCTGCCCTTGGCCTGGTCCACCGCCAGACGAAGGCGGGGGTTGCTGTTCACATCGCCGCCACCGAGGCGGGCGGCCACGGTGATCTCCTTGAGGATCTTCGTGAAGAGCTTGCCGCGCTTGGCGTCCGCAGCGCCCTTCTTGTGCTTGATGGTGGACCATTTGTTGTGGCCGGACATGGGGTGGGCTCCTTCAATCGTTCGTTCCGTGCAGCAACCGCTTCGCGTTTGCTGAAGAGTGAAAAGAATCTTTCAAGGCTGCGGAATCGGCGCGCAGCGGTGATCCCGAAGGAGCGTCACCCGCGCAGTGCCCGGCGCGACACCCGGGCGAAGGCCGGCGCTTCCTGGCGGATCATGGGGCGCTCGAGCATGAACTGGTACCACTGTTCGCCGTAGACCTTCATCTTGAGGGCCTTGCCGTTCTGCAGCAGGTTCCGGTTGGTGATGAGCCGCTCGTCGCCCTTGCAGACGCCGAGGCCCTGGTTGAGGACCTCGATGGCCCTATCGCGCTCGCCCATCTCCACCAGCACGTAGGCGTAGACGGCGTAGAGCAGGCTCTCCTTCTTGCCGGCCTTGAGGGCCAGGGCGAAGGTTTCCTTGGCCTTCTTCTTCTCGCCGCGCTTCCACTGGAGGATGCCCAGCATGGCCTTGGCGATGTAGTGCTGCATGGAGGCGGAGGCCAGCAGGGGCTCGGCCTCCTCGTTCTTCTTGCGGAGGTACTGCACCACGCCGATCTGGCCGTCGATGCTGCCCTTCACGAGGAACTGGCGGGAGGCGAAGCGGTAGCCCTCCTTCATGATCTCGATGGCCTTATCGAACTGCTGCTTCTTCAGCTGATCACCGGCGCGGGTGAAGATCTTCTCGAGTTCCTGCTGGACCTTGCGGCCCTGCCAGATGAAGAGGCCGGCACCCGCGAGGATGCCGATGGGCACGCTGATCCACAGCTTGATGCTGAGCAAGGTGGACAGCAGGATCACGGCGAGGGCGGCGCCCAGGCCGAGCAGGAGGTTGATCACAGGGGCTCCGATGGGGGCCCGGAACCGGGCCAAAGGGCCATTTTATCGGCCCTCACGCCCTTTTTCCACGCGGACCTTCAGGCGATGACGCCGCTCCGGGACGGGCTCGGCCGGCGGCGGCGGAGGACGCGCTTCGCGGGAGCCGCGGCGGCCTCCTTGCGGGGCCGGCCGGGGCCGCGCTTCGCGACGGCCTCCTTTGGCTTGGCTACCTTGCGCACCTTGACCTTCTTTTCCTTCTTCACGCGCTCGCGGCGGACGAGGGCCGCGGCGGCCCGGCCCGTCACCACCACCCGGGTGCCGTCCTTGAGCTTCTTGACCTTGCTGCCCGGTTTGCGGCCCCGCTTGAGGCTCATGGACAGGGGTTCGGTTTCGAGCAGTTCGCGCTCAAGCTGGGCCTGGAGCGCCATCATCTCGCCCTGATCTTTTTCGTGATCGTGACCGCAGAGATGAAGGAAGCCATGGATCACCAGCGTCTCGACTTCACGGCGCCGGCTGACGCCGAACTTCTTGGCCATTTTCTCGGCAGTGGGAAGGCTGATCACGATGTCGCCGAGGTGCGGGAATGCCCCCTTTTCAGCGCTTGAGGGGAAACTCAGCACATCCGTCGTCATGTTTTTCCCGCGGTGTTCACGATTGAGTTTTCTCATGCCGCGATCATCGACATAAGTCAGCGATACACCCTGAGCGCCTGGAGCAAGCCGATCCCGAAGGCTATGAAGCAGCTTCCCGAGAGACTGCTCACCGGGTCCACGCATTTTGCTCCGGCTCGACCAATCGATCTGGAAGGGCAGCTTGGTATCAGTCATGGCCGGCTCCTGTGGAAGATCAGTCAAAGGGAATACATCATGGGGGCTATTGAGCTATTCGTCAATGTTTTCATTCTAGAAGCATGAAATACATCAATGTTCACCTTTCAGATGATAGACCGGGGTGTTGGCCAACCTGAACCAAAATGACGTAAAAATATTGAATATAAAAGAGAAGTGATCGACCATCCGAGGATTCAATGTCCTGGGCCGATCCCTGGCATCCTGGAGGCATGGAGCCCCGCCTGCCCACCTCCCTGTCCGCGCCCCTGGGCCGCTACCTGGACCTGCTCGAGCGGTGGAACCGCACCCACGCCCTGACCTCCCTCTCCCCTTCCGAGCGGCGGGAAGAGCTGCTGCTGGATGCGGCGGCGCTCCTCCCCTTCCTCGAGGCTCTTCCCCCGGGAAGCCGGGTGGCGGATCTGGGAACCGGCATGGGCTGCCCTGCGGTGGTGCTGGCCCTGGCCCGCCCGGACCTGGAAGTGCTCGCTGTGGATGCCTCCACCAAGAAGCTGGCCTTCGTCCGTCAGGTGGCCCTGGAGCTGCCGCTGCCCAACCTGAAGCCGGTGCATGGCCGCCTGGAGGATCTGCCCCCCCTCGAGGCGGATCTCGGGACCGCCAAGGCCCTGGGATCCCTGGGGCAGCTGGCGGCCTGGTGGGACCGGCACGGAAAGCCAGGCGCCCCGTTTCTGGCGCTCAAGGGGCCGGACTGGTCCGGGGAGGCCCTTCCTCCGGGGTGGGGGGCCACCCCCCACCCCTATGTCCTGCCCACCCGGGGGCGGCGCGTGGTGGTGCTGCTGAAACACCGGAACGACTGAGGCCCCCGAAGGGGCCCCGGTTTTCGCCAGTCTGTTCAGGCGTTCAGTGGGTGAGGGTGTCACCGAGGAGGATCTCCTCGGTGGTCCTGAGCAGGCGGCAGGTGGCCGACTGGGCGTCCGTGCGGACCACCAGGGCCTGGCCGATGTAGTGGGTGGTGGTCTCCGTGGCCTTCTTCCGGTCGTCGTCCGGGCCCACGGGGAAGGTCTTCGTGCGGACGGCCAGCAGCACGTCGCCCACCTTCAGGCCGTCGTTGGCGCCCTTGTCCACGATCACCATATCGCCGTTGGCCGTGTGCTGGTGGGCATCGCGGGCAAAGACGATCACGGCCGAGTTCGGGGCCACCTTCACGGGATCGGTGATGTCCGTCCGGAGCTGGAGGGGCAGGTTCGCCGGTTCGGTGAAGCGCACCAGGTGATCGCCCACTTCCACGCCGTCGAGGCAGCGCTCGATGATGGCGACGGATCCCTTGGGCTGGGGCGTCACCACCCGGAGCACGCCCACCTGCTGCACCACATCGCCCAGCTTGTGCTTGGTGGCGGGATGTTTGACCTTGCGGGCCACGGTCTTGAGGATGAGGAAGCGGTCGCCGACCTTCACGCCCTGCTCGCTGCCGCCGTTCATGTAGACGGTCTCGCCTTCGGCGAGGTGCTGGCGGTCATCCCGGCGATTCCCGGTCAGGGTGAAGGCGCCCTGGTTCTTGTAGTGGGCCTCGGCGCCGTCGGGGGCGAAGAAGGGCAGCTGGATGAAGTCCTGGAAGGCGAAGCCCAGCTCGGGCCGCCGGGCGGCCGTGTAGGCGCCCCGCCGGTCCGGCTGGAGGCCGGAGACGGATTCTGGGACGGAACCGGCGGTGGCGACCGCGCGGGTCAGGTCGATGACCAAGGGGTCCCCGGGGTAGATCCAGTGCGGATCCTTGATCCACTGGTTCAGCTCCCAGATCTGGGGCCATGCGTAAGGATTGCCCAGGTACTTCCCGGCCAGATCCCAGAGGGTGTCCCCCTTCTCCACGATGTGGGTGCGGGAGCCTTCCGGCACCTTGATTTCCTTGGGATAATCCCATTTCGAGCTGTGGGTCTCGACCTTGATCGTGCCAGCGGGCTCCTGGGCCACAAGGGCCGGAACAGCGAAGGTCAGGGCCATAAAGAGACCGGGCGCCATCGCGAGGGCGCGCCGCCGACCGACAGGCAGACGATTGGGCTGGTGCATCAGGGACCCCCAGGGGATTAGGTGGTGCTGATTATAGGTCTTCGACGCGGATCATATCTGAAAATAATGCCAAGCGGTTGCGAACTTCATCCTGGGATATCTGCTCGAGGCGTTCCGTGGAGAACTGTTCCACCGTGAAGCTGGCCATGACCGACCCCACCAGGGTGGCGTGCTTGAGGGCGGTCACATCTGCCCGCTCGATCCAGGCCAGATAGCCCAGGAAGCCGCCGGCGAAGGTGTCTCCGGCCCCGGTGGGGTCGAACACGTTCTCGAGGGGGTAGGCCGGGGCGGCGAAGATCCCTTCGGGCGTGAAGAGGGCCACGCCGTATTCGCCGCGCTTGACCACCAGGGTGCTGGGGCCGAGGGCCCGGACCTTCTTGTAGGCCTTGATGAGGCTGTATTCCTGGGTGAGTTCCCGGACCTCGGCATCGTTCACCAGGAGGATGTCGACTTCCTTCAGGACCGCGTCCAGGGCCGGACGGGCGCCCCGGATCCAATAGTTCATGGTGTCCAGCGCGATCCACTTGGGCCGCTTCGCCATCTGGCGCACCACGTCCAGCTGCAGGACGGGATCGATGTTCCCGAGGAACAGGTACTCGCACTCTCGGTAGCCGGCGGGCAGGACCGGCTTGAAGTCGGCGAAGACGTTGAGGTCCGTGGCCAGGGTCTGGGCCTCGTTCAGGTCATAGCCGTAGGCTCCCTTCCAGCGGAAGCTCAGGCCCTTGACCTTCGACAGCCCCGCCAGGTCGATGGGGCGCCCTTCGAAGACGCGCATCTGGTCCGGGCCGAAGTCCTCTCCCACCACGGCGACGATGCGGACGGGATGGAAGCGGCTGGCGCTCAGGGAGAAGTAGGTCGCGGAGCCGCCCAGGGCGTGCTCGCGGCTGCCGAAGGGCGTTTCCAGGTCGTCAAAGGCCACACTGCCAACCACCAACAGACTCATCGGGGGAACTCCATGTGATTCGAACCAGGCAACCGGGTCAGGACTGGGGTTGGGATGGCGTGAAATAGAGCAGCCAGGCCTGGCTGCCGCCCATGGGCACGGGCGCCTGGGCGAACCGCGCCACCATGGGCGTCTTGCCCGAGGCCAGCAGGGCCAGCAGGCCCTCATGGAGCGCCGGCTCCGGGCCCAGGATGACCTGGAGGCTGCGCCAGCCCAGCACGAGGCCATCCTCCAGGCGGTCCTTCAGGCGGTCCATGGCGTCCTGGAGCGTGTGGCCGCGGAGGTCCAGCACGCCGTCCACGTCGATGGCCATCCCCGCCGCCAGCTGGAACCGCACCGGGGAGGGCGGGGGAACCTCCGGCATGCCGGCGGGCGCGGCCTCCGCGGCGGCTTTCGGGGGCTCCGGAGGAAGTGGCATGGGCGCCTTCTCCGCCAGGAGAGGGGCTGGAGCCTGCGCCGGGTTGATCGCCGGGAGGGAGGCCGGGGAAGCCGGGGCCATGGGTCCGCGGGCGAGCGGCTTCAGGCCCTTCAGGTCCTTGAGGGCTTCTTCGAAGGTCTCGGGGGGAGGTGGCGCAGCCGCGACGGGGGCGTCAGAGGGAGCGGTCGGGGGCTCCGGGGCGGTCTTGGCCGGGCGGGGGGCCTTGGCTTTCAGGCCCATGGCCGACAGGAAGACCTCGTCCTCGTCATCCAGGCTGGTGGGGGTCAAGGGCTTCGGGGCAGGTTTGGGAGGGGGTTTCGGCGCCGGGGCGGGGACCCCTTGCGCTCCCAGCTGCTGCTTCAACTTCGCCAGATCCTGCTTCCACGCCATGAACCATCCTCGTCTTGTCCAGAGTAGGCCATCGCGGTCCAGGCCCAAAGCCTGCTGTTGCAATCCGGCACGCAACCGAGGCAAAACGCCGCGATCGCGCCAGGGCTTCAACCGGAGTATGCTGCGCTGGATCCAAGGATTGACGGGGCTTGCCCTAAGCTGGCACGTCCTTCGCTCCGTAGGTTCCATGCCCACTCTCCTGGAGGCCCTATGCGCCGAATCTCGATGCTCCTGCTACCCGTGCTCCTCGCCTCGGGCGCCGCGCTCCACGCCCAGTCCCCGCACATGGGCTTCAGCCTGAACCTCACCATCCCCACCGGGGAGTTCTCCAGCAAGACCTACCCCGCCTACTACAGCCCCTCCGCGGGGTACGTGATCCCCCCTCAGAAGGAGACCTACGATGTGGGCCTCGGCGGAAGCTTCACGGTCAGCTTCCCCGTCGACCGCAGTCTGGCGATCCGCCTGAACTTCAGCGGATCCGCCGAGAACGGGACCAACCGCGCCCCGGGCGAGACCACCATCAACCTGCGCCACTCCATGTTCAACCTGGGCGGGGACCTGCAGATCTTCCCCGAGGGGACCGCCTACCGGCACCGCGGCTTCTATTTCGTGGCCGGGCTCTCGGCCGACTTCGAGCAGTTCGATCGCAGCTTCGGTGATCCGCTCTACGACTACACCGACACCACCCGCAAGAGCCGCATGGGCGGCTCCCTCGGCTTCGGCCACAGCTTCGGCTATGACGCGGGGCTGCGGTTCACGCTGGAGGCCACCTACCACAAGACCCTCACGTCCCACGACGTGGACGCCGGCGATCCCCCCGCCACCGACTTCGTGAAGGTGGGATTCGGGTTCGTGTTCTAAGGGTCCCCCCGCCTACGAAAAAGCGGCCCGTGCGGGCCGCTTTTTCGTCCGGGGAGCTGCTCATTTCTTGGGAGCGGCCTTTTTCTTCCGGGCCTTGGGCTTGGCCGGCTCGGTCGGCTCATCCTTGCCCAGCAGGCCGTTCACGAGGCGGGTGACATCCTTGTTGGCGGGATCGAGCTTCTGGAGGCGGCGGGCGTAAGCCAGGCGCTCCTGCTGGGGCCGGGCATCGTCGGCCTTCACCTGCTCCACCTTCCCGGCCACGAAGCGGGCGGTGCCGCCGGCCTCGGTGATCTCCGCTTTTTCGCGATCCAGGAACGCCTTCCAGTCCGCGGCGGCCTTGGTGGTGTTCGCCTTGGTCTGGCGCAGTCGCTCGAGGATGCTGTCGATGTCCTTCAGGGCGCGCTCGCTGTGGGCGATGGCGGCCTTCTGTTCGTCCATGAAGATCCGGAGCTGCTGGCGGAGCTTCATCTGCTCCTGGGTCAGGCCGGGCGCCTCGTCCAGCTCTTTGAGCCGCGGGGCCTGCTTGTCCATGGCATTCCGGAATTCCTGGAGCTTGGCCTCGTGTTCGGCGCGGGTCTTGGCCAGGAGGGGCTCAGCGGTGGCCAGGTTCTCTTCGGCGGCGGCCTGCGCCTTCTGCAGGTGGAGGACCGCCTCCTCCCAGCTGCCTTCGGCCACGCAGGCCCGGGCGGCCAGGCTGCGGAGGGCCGCGAGGGCGTGCATATCGTTGTAGTCGGAGGGATTGACCGTGAGGCCCTCCCGGCCGAGAAGGGCCTCCACCCCGCGGCGGACGGTCGAGGCGTCACCCCGTTCCAGCTGGAGCTCCCACGGGCCCCGGACCTCCTTGAACCGATCCGTGAGGCTCTGGGCGCTAAGGCTGGCAGCCAGGGCGCAGGCAAACAGGATTCCGAGGCGGCTCATGGTCGCTCCCTCCAGGTCGTACGCGGCGTGCTCACTTCTTCTTGCCGGCCTTCTTGGCGGGCTTGGCTTCCTTGGCGAAGAGTTCCTTGCCCTGCTTCAGGTTGTCCAGGGCCTTCGCGGCGGTGGCGTTGCCGGGATCCAGCACCAGCAGGCGGTTGAGGAAGGCGGCCTGGGTCTGCGTGCCGTTCAGCTTGGTGACGTTCTCGTGGTTGCGGAGCACCGCGTCCACCCAGTTCTTCTTGCCGACGACCTTGACCTTCTTCACCACCTGCTCGGTGTTGAACTTGGTGATCTCGTCGTTCTGGCTGGCCAGGACTTCCTTGGCCTTGGTCAGGGAGGTCTCCGCGGCCTTTACCATGCCCTCGGCTTCCTTGCGGTTGTCCGCCAGGATCTTGAGCACCTTGGGGGCGTTGGCGATGTTCTGTTTGTGGACCGGGAGGGCCGCGTTGATCTGGGCGAGTTCCTGCTCGTCCTGGCCGATCTTGGCACCGCGGGCGTTGAACTCGTCGGCTTCCTTCTTGGTCAGCTTCTTCTTGCCGGCCTTGAGATCCTCGTACTCGGCCTTGAAAGCGCTGATCTCAGGCTCGAGTTCCTGCTTCCGGGGTTCGCTCTTGGCGATGTAGTCCTGGGAATCCTTGGCGGCCTTGTTCCACTGGGCGGCGATGGGGGCCTGGGCCTTCTCCAGGTCCGCCTTGATCGCCTGGGCGGTCCTGAACCGCTTCTCCTGGATCTCGATGGCCTTCTCCCACTGGCCGGCCTCGGAGGCCGCGTTCGCCCAGAGGCGATAGAAGGAGAGGAGGCCCTGGGCATTGTCCATGCTCTGGCCGATGGTCTGGAGATTGGCGCCGTTGAACGCGGGGCGCTCGGCGGGGATCAGGCCCTCCACCTTCTTCATGGCCTCCTGGGCCTGGAAGGTCTTGAGCATCTGGTTGATCCCAGGCAGCTCGGCATTGAACCGCTGGGTCAGGTCGATGGGGGCGGGGGCCTGAGCCACCAGCGCCACGGCGGGGAAGAGGATGAGAGGCATCGGGCGCATGGGCACTCCGTAAAAGTCCAGGCTCCAGGGTAGCGAAAAGGCCTGAGGCCTGCCCGCCCCAAGGGCAACTTGTGATGGGATCAGCCTTCCTGCCGCTTTTCCTCCAGCTCCAGCCAGGCGATCTCGAGATCCTCCAATTCCGCGCGCGCCCCATCCCGGTCCTTCAGGGCCTGATGGCCCGGGCTGTCGGCCCGCAGGAAGGCCGATGGGTCGGCCAGGGCCGCATCCAGCTCGGACAGGCGGGCATGGAGGGCGTCCATCGCCTGCTCCACCTCGGCGAGACGCCGCAGCTCCTTCTGGGAGAGCCCCCGCTTGCGGGCGCGCGGAGCCCCGGTTTTCGCCCCGGGGCGGATCACCTCGGGCTTGGCCGCCTCCAGGGAGGCCTCCCGGGCCTCCCGCAGGCTGCGCACGGTGGAAGGCGCCCCCTCGTAGAGCTCCCATCGCGGCGTCCCGGCGCCGTTCCAGGCCAGGGTGTGGGTCGCCACCTGATCCAGGAAGAAGCGGTCGTGGCTCACCAGCAGCAGCGTGCCCTGGAAGCCCAGCAGGGCCTCCTCCAGGTTCTGCAGGGTGGGGATGTCCAGATCGTTGGTGGGTTCGTCCAGCACCAGCAGATCGGCCGGGCTGAGCATGGCTTTGGCCAGCAGGAGGCGGTTCCTCTCGCCGCCGCTGAGGGTGGCCGCGCTCCGGGCCTGCTGGTCCACGGGGAAGCCGAAGCGGGTGAGATAGACGTGGGCCAGCACGGTGCCGCTGCCGGTGTCCACCACTGCGGCGCGGTCCGCCAGGTTGTCGAGGATGCTGCGCGTGCCGTCGAGTTCCCCGCGTCCCTGGGAGATGGTGGTGGTGGCGAGCTTCGGATGCCGGGCCACCTCGCCCGCGACCGGCTCCAGGTCCCCCAGGAGCACCTTCAGCAGGGTGGACTTCCCGCAGCCGTTGGGTCCCAGCAGGGCCACGCGCATGCCGCGCTGGAGGCTCAGGTCGAGGCCATCCAGCAGCTCGGACCCGCCGGGATAGGCGAAGCGCAGGCCCTCGGCGCGGACCAGGGCGTCGCTGCGGTTGCCGCCGGCGGCAAAGGCGAGCCCCTGGCGCACCTCCAGTCGCGTGCGGTCCTCCACCGTGTCCTTCAGGTCCAGCACTTCCTGGATGCGAAGCTTGGACTTGCGGGTGCGGGCCTTCGCGCCGCGCCGCAGCCAGGCCATCTCGCGCCGCAGGCGGTTCTGCATGTGCTCCGTGAGGCGCGCCTCGCGGAACTCCCGGTCCGATTTCTCCAGCAGGTAGTCGCTGTAGCCGCCCTCGTAGCTGCGGAGCCCGCCGTCTTCCAGCTCGAGCATCCGGGACACCACGGCATCCAGCAGGTGGCGGTCGTGGGTGATGAGGAGGAGAGCGCCTCCGAAGGCCTGGAGCCAGGCTTCCAGCTTCTCCACCTGGTCTGGATCGAGATGGTTGGTGGGCTCGTCCAGCACCAGCACGTCCGGCTCCTTGAGCCAGGCCTGGGCCAGGGCCACCCGCTTGCGCCAGCCGCCGGAGAGGGATTCCACCTCGGCGTCCAGATCCTCCAGACCCCAGGTGGTGGCGGCCGCCTTGAGACGCGGCTCGAGATCCCAGCCCCAGTGCTCGATCTGATGCTCCACGCTTTGCAGTTCGTCAAGCAGCCTGGCCTCCTCTGGGCCGGTCGCGCCGTGGAGCGTCTCGTGGATCCGCTGGTGGCGGGCCAGCAGGGCCGCATGGTCCGCCAGGGCGGCTTCCAGAGCCTGCCGGATGCTGGCGCCCGGAGCGAAATGAGGTTCCTGGCTCAGGCGCGCGACGCGGAGGCCCTGGGTGATCACCACGTCGCCGGAATCGGGGGTCTCGTCCCCGGTCAGCAGCCGGAACAGGGTGCTCTTCCCCGCGCCGTTGCGCCCGATGAGACCGACTTTCTCGCCCTGGAAGAGACCGAGGCTCAGTCCGTCCAGAATGGCTGTCGCGCCATAGCGTTTCGTGACATTGATCAAACTCAGGGCGATAGAAGGCAAGAAGGGCTCCTAAGACCTTCCAGAATCCCATGGATGGGGAGATCCTTGCCCGCAAAGAATCCGTGAGGTCGTCATGTCCCTTCAGGAAGAACTCCAGATGTCGAAGCTCCCGTCCCCGGGAGTCCAGCTCGTGCTGCAGCTGATGCTGACGCGAGAGGCCGTCGTCCGGGTGCAGGAACGCCTCTTCGAGGCGCATGGCCTCACCATCCAGCAGTACAACGTCCTGCGCATCGCCCGGGGCGGCCCGGTCAAGGGGCACCCCATCTATGAGATCGAGCGGCGCATGATCTACCGCTTCGCGAACGTGACGCGCCTGGTGGACCGCCTGGAGGCGCAGGGGCTGCTCAAGCGGGTGGCGGATCCCAAGGACCGCCGCGTGAGCCGCGTGGTCATCACGCCCAAGGGACGGCGGCTCATGGAGCGCCTCGACGAGCCCGTGCGCGGCATGGCCGCCCAGATGACCAGCTGCTGCGACGAGCAGGAGTGCTTGAACATGTCGCTCTGGCTGGAGCGCCTGCGGGAGCACTGCCTCCATCAGGAGGAGACGGTTCAGGAAGACCTGGTGGGCGCCATCAACTGATCCAGCAGGTGATAGGCGGCCGTCTCGGTCACGCCGTCCAGGCGCAGCCAGCGGCCCTGTCCGAGGTCCATCCACAGGAGGCGCGAGGCGGGGTCCCACCAGCCCTGGCGGAAGGTGCGGGCGCCCGCCAGCCGCCGGTTCCCCTTGAGCTGGGCCTGCCCGGGGCGGGAGACGGCCTCCACCTTCCAGGTTCCGTTCAAGGTGAGGGTGCCCTGCCGCAGGTCCCACCGTCCGCCCGGCAGGCGCAGAGAGCTTCCGTCGGAAGCCGTCACCTGGTCGCCCTCGATGCGGATGCCCTTGCCCCAGGAGGTCGGGCCTTCGCGCTCCGGGATCCAGCGGACGCCTGAGAAGGCCTGGGCCGCGCCCTCCCAACCCACGCTCCCGAGATCGGCGAGATCCGTGTCGCCGAGCTTGATGCGGAGGGCCGAGGCCGGGGCCTGGTCGAAGGTAGGGTCCACGGGCACCCAGCGGTCCTTCAGCTTCACCTCGACCCAGAAGTGCAGGCCGAGGGTCTCGCCCAGGCCCACCCAGCCGGTGACGCCGCGGGCGGGGACGCCCAGGCGGCGCAGGAGGGCCACGGCGAGGACGCCGTGCTCGGTGCAGTCGCCCCGGGGGTTGCGGCAGACCTCCAGGGCCGAGGCGAAGCCCACGGTGAAGTCCTTGTCGGTGATCCAGTCGAAGACGAAGGAGGTCACCCGCTTCGCCACCTCCCAGCGCGGCAGGCCCGGAGGCAGGGCCATGCGCCGGAGGAGGCCGTCGAAGGCGGGATCCCGGAAGGGCACCAGGGGACTGGGGGCCAGGTAGCGGGCCTCTTCCGCCGCCGGAAGGCCCGTCACGGGGAGCTGGGCCGCCTCCGCGAGGCTGGGCGGCGCCGCCTGGGAGAGGCGCCATCGGCCATCGGGAAGCCGCGTCTGCTGGGCGTCCTCGGGCAGGGAGGGCGGGGATCCCTCGGCCCGCAACGTCAGGCTCTGCAGCCAGGGCTGGAAGGGATGGGGCGGCAGGGTCTGGAGGGTGCGCTCGAAGAACCCCGTTGCATCGCCGGCGCGGGCCTCGGGCGGGGGGAGCTCGGCGCGCTGCATCAGGATGGCGAGGCCGCCCAGTTCGGTCTTCTGGCGCAGCTCGCCCGCGGTGGGCGAGATCCAGACTTCCACCGGCGCCGACGAAGCGCCCTGGGTCTCCTGGCCGGTGAAGCGCACCGCGTCGGGAAAGCCTGGAAGCGGCACCGCCCCCGCCGGTTCGAGGCTGAGGGTGCTCCACTGCTGGACCGGGAAGGAGTAGGTGACCGCCTTCACGGGACGGCGAAGCCGCGCGGCCTCCATGAGGCGGGCGTCGAGATCCTCGGGCCAGAGCAGCGCGCCGTCGGGCACCTGGGTGCGCAGGGCGGCCCCATTCAGGGGATGGAGGTTCAAGGCGTGGGGATCCGACGGCGACCATTCCGCGCGGCCTTCGAAGGGCTCCTTGGAGAGCTGAAGCCGCCAGGTGAAGGTCATGGCGCCGTCTGGGGCGCGGCGGGCGGTCTGGTCCACCTCCTGGCGGATCTCCTGGCCGAGACGCGAGATGGACAGCCACTCGCGGTTCCGCACCTCGCGGACGCCGCTGCGGGTCTTCGTCTCCTGGGAGGCCCCGCCCACTTCCTGCCCTCCCACCCATTGGCGGTAGGTCCGGACTGGAGCGTCCTGGACCGAAGCGTCCTGGGCGAGGAGGATCCCGCTGAGGGCGGCTGCGAAAAGGAGGAATGCGCGCATCCCTCCAGTCTATCGACAGCCTTGCCTGTCCATGGCCATGCGGAAGTGGCGCAGGCGCTCCTGGCGGCGGAACCGGGCCTCTTCGCGCAGCTGGGCGGCCTTGGTCCGCTGTTCCGGCGTGAGCACGGCCTGGATGTCCTGACGCATGGCCCGGCCCGCCATCAGCATCCCGAACCGGGCGGAGGCGGCCTTGTCATGGAGGAGGCGCAGCTGGGCCTCGGGGGTGGCGGGATCCCGGAGCGCGGCCCGGAAGGCGGCCTGGGCCTCCCGCACCGCGTCCCGCTGGGCCGCCAGGTCTGGCCGACGCCTCTCGCGGATGGCCTGGATGCTGGTCTTCTGGGCGTCGGTGAGGGCCAGGGCCCGGCCCATGCGGCCGTCCCCGCGGCGTGGGGCGGGCTGCGCCAGGGCCGGGAACACGGTGAGAGCGAGGACCGCGAAGGTCCGGAACAACGGTTTCATGGCCATCTCCTTCGGCGGGAAGGCTCAGGGGCCTCGCTAGGTGAGACACGGCTCCGGGTCGGCGGTTGATTCCGGGCAGACTGGAAAGGTGATCCGCACCTGCGCCGCCATCGTCCTCAAGGCCGTGCCCTTCGCCGAGGGCGGAGCCGTGGTGTCCTTCCTGTCCGAGCATGGGGAGCGGCTGTCGGGCCTGGCCAAGGGGGTGAAGAAGCCCACGGCCAAGTGGGTGGCGGCCTTCGAGCCTCTGGGCATGGTGCGGGTGAGCTTCTTCGGCAAGGAGCAGACCGAGTTGAAGCGGGTCACCCGCTGCGAGCTGGCCTTCAGCCCGCTGACCCTCGGCCACCTGGAGTGCAGCCTCGTCATGGCCTGCCTGGCGGACCTCTTCGACCGCGTGGCCAGGGAGGGCGTGGAGGACGACCGCCTCTACCGGCTGCTGAGCGCCTGCGGGCGGGCCCTCAAGGCCGACCCGGACAACGCCCTGGGCATCCTGGCCTACGCCGAGCACTGGCTGCTGCACTGCCTGGGCCTGCTGCCCCACCCGCGGGTCTGTGGGCGCTGCGGGAACGAGGCGGCGCCGCTGGTCCTCCTGAGCCTCGAACACGGCTGGTGCTGTGCGGACTGCACGCCGGTGGATCCCGCCGAGGCCCTGCCTCCCGGGACGCGCGAGCACCTGCGGCGCCTCCGCACCGGCGGCGCCGACGAGGCTCCGCGCCTGGATCCGGCGAACGAGGCCCAGGCGGCCGTCACGGCCCTGCTGCGCTCCCGGCTCATCCAGGAACTGGGGGGCGGCCTCCGGAGCTATGAGGTGCTCTGGCGGACGATCTAGAAAAAATCCACAAGGCCCGCGCGAGGGTCGGACGGCCCTTGATGGCCCAAATTTGCCTTGGCGGGGTCGCCGGCCGATGGGACCTCATGGCTTGAGGATGGGCATGAGGCTGGGGAGCGTCTTCGTGGGATTGGGCGGCATCCGCTCCTGGCTGGCGGATCTCGTGGCGTTGCCCATCCTGGGCGCCGCGGCCTACCTCCTCTTCACGGCCTCGACGTCGCTGCGGCCGGCCGAGGCCGCGGTCCTGATGATGGTGGCTGCGGGGCTGGTGCTGCTGGGACGCCGGTGGCTCGATTGGCAGCGCAGTCTGGCGCCGGAGAGCCTGCTGGCGGACTGGGCCGGCCGCATCCTCCGGGGCGACCGCGCGCCGCTCGCGCCCCCCGCGGGCATGGAGCCGGCGGACCTTGAGGTGACGAAGGCGCTCAACCTCCTCCTGGAGGAAGGCCGCCGGATGGGTGGGCGCCTGGAGTCCCTCCACCGGGCCGTTCTCCGGGAGTGGACGGACCTGGATGGGTTGTTGGGACAGGTCCAGCAGCGGTCCGGCGAGGACCGGGCGGCGCAGGTCGCGGTCCGGAAAAGGCTGGTGACTTTCGGCCGCGAACTCCGTGAAGGGGTGGAGCGCTCCATGAAGGTCGACCGGATCGAGCTGGAGCTGCGGCTCAGGGCGGACCAGCACCGCATCCGGGGGCAGGCGTTCCGGGCCGCCATGGAACAGGCGCAGGGGCGGCTCGAAAAGGTTGAAGGGCTGATGGGCGAACTGAAGGAGACCTTCCCCCGCCTGCGGGAAGGCGAGGAGTCCCTGGGGCGGCTGGCGGACGCCGGCGTGCGTCAGGGGGCGCGTCTCGACCTGGCGGTCAAAGGCCTGGCGACCCACACGCCGAGGCTCGTGGAGGAGACCAGGATCCGGGCGGAACAGCTCCGGCGGTTCCGGACTTCCGCAGATGACCTGCGGGACCAGGCGGAGGCCCTGGCCCGCCGCATCGAAGGCTTCAGGGTCGAATCGCAGCGGCGGATCGAATCCTTCGGCGGCGCCCAGGGAGCCATCCACGTCATCGACCAGGCGGCCCAGCAGGCCGGCCTGCTGGCGGTGAACACCGCGATTCTCGCCCAGCAGGGTGGCGGTGGGCCCCGCCTGCAGACCATCGGCGGGCGGCTCCGCGGCCTGGCGGACCAGACCTCGCAGGGGGCGGCGGACCTGGGGCGGGCCCTGGACGAGCACCAGCAGGGCATGGAGCGGGAGAGCGCGGGGCTGTGGGACCTCCAGGAGGTGACCCAGCGCCTTGGCGCGGGCATCCAGGAACTCCTCCATGCGGCGGGCCATCTGGATCAGCAGGGGCAGGACCTGGAACGGACCTTGGAGGCCCAGGTGGCCCTGGTGGCGCAGGTGCAGGAGGCCTCGGCCCGCGCGGAACACTCCCTCCTCCAAATCGGCGAGTGCTCCGCGGCCATCCGATCGGCCCTGAGTCGTCAATGGGGCGTGGAGGCCAAGGCGGCGACCGAGATGGATCAGCTGGTCAGGACCGGCAGGCACATGGCTGAAGCAGGTCGCGACCTCTCCCGGATCGCCCAGAAGAACATGGAGGAGATCTGGGGGATCCTCGAGGGCCACCAGGCCCTGCGCCAGAGCGAGGCCTACCGCCAGATCGCCCACGGCGACCTGGCTGGCCTGCTGGGGCCTGAGGATCGGACGGATCCCGTCTGGAACCGGGTCGCCTGGGCCAGGGCCCAGCGCCGCCCGCGCCTGCTGGAATGCGGCGGGCGCGCGCGTCCCTTCGGCCGTCCGGACCAGGCCGGGGGGATCCGGATGCTTCTCCTGGGGCTGGATGCCCTCGGACGTCCCGAACCCTCTGCCGTGACGGATTGGTCCTGCGACGAGGATGGTCAGGCATGGCGGCTCTTCCTCGCCGAAGGCCTCGGCGCCGAGGATCATCGGCATGCCTTGCAGGAGACACTCCGGGAGAGCCCCCTGCGAGCCTGCCTTCCGGGTACGGAAATCCATGTTTCCGCTGAGGGGGTCGATGTCCGGCTGCCCTTCCCCTACCCGGGATTTCCCCGCTTCCTGGCGGGCCTCGGGCTCGACATGACCGTGGATTCAGCCGCCTGGCGAGCCCCGCTCCGCGAGGCTGGCCCTCGGATGGCCCCCGTGCAGCGGCTCTTCTGGTGCGGGCCGGGCATGGAGCCCGCCCGGCGGAGCAGCCTCATGCGCCTCGTCCACGCCTGGGTCCGGGACGACCCGCAGCATGAGAACTTCCTGCTCGAGCTGCCCTACGAGGGGCGCCGGCCACCCTGCCCCTGGCTCGCGGGGAGCGATCCGAGCGAGCGCCTCGAGGCCCTGCCGAAGGTGCGGTGCCTGGGCCTGGGGGCTGACGCCGCAAGCCTTCGCCCCCTGCTGAACCGCCTGCTCCAGGCCGGGGCGGAGGAAGGGGAGGGGGAAGCGGTCCTCTGCGCCGCAGCTCTGGGTCATGCCCATCCGGAGGCTCTGCTCCTGCGGCTCTTCCAGGCCGGAACGGGCATGGCCGGCGCCCCCCATCCCGAGCTGGCCCCGCTCCGGGCCCGTCTCCAGTCGGAGGTGCTCGGCGGGCAGAGCCCCGATCCGTACCGGGCCGCCTGGCAGCTGCTGGAGGATCTCCAGCGCAAGGGGTGGGTGCTGCCGCTGCCCTCCGCGGAGTGATCTGGAGGGTTCCCAGACCTAATCCAGGTAGGTGCCTTGACAGCAGTGCTCCGCCGCCGATACCTGATTCAAGCGATCTTTGGACCTCCTCCAGACGGTGTGTGATCCAGGGCCCGGGATTGCCACCAACCTGACGTCCGCCGCTTGCGGTGGGCGTGGGTTCTGCGGAAGGCCACAGTCGCCGCCCACAGGAGATCCCATGTCCATCCTCGCGCTCCGGCGCGGCCGGGGGCCTGCCTTCCCGGACCTGCCGCCCACCCTCCAGCCCCACGCCGTTCTCGCTTCGGCGCCGCCTTCCGATACCTTCCGCGCGGCCTCGCTGTCCGCCTTGACCTACCTCCTGCTCGCCGGCGGCGCGGTGATCCTCGCGTCCTTCGGGCCGAAGGCCGTCCTGGCGCCGGTGCTCCCGCCCGCGCCTCCCTGGAGACCCGTGGAGCTTGACGGGCCCCCGCGCACTCGTCCTGTCGAACGGATGCTCCCCACGGTCGCAGGGGGCACTGGAAGCGGAACCCTCGCAGCCCCTTCCGGCGCGCCCGCGAGGGCGGATCCGGATGAGGCCGCGGCGGGCTTTCCCACGGTTGATCGTTCCTCGGAGGTCCCTGCGGGTGGCCCCGCGCTTCCAGGGCCTGCCGTCCCGACTTCCGTGCCGGCGGGGCCTGCTTCCGGTCCGGTGATCCACGATTTCACGGCCATCGCACCGGCGATCCTCCGGCGTGTGGATCCCATCTATCCGGATCTGGCCCGCCGGGCCCATGTCCAGGGCACGGTGGTGCTGATGATGGTGGTGGACGAGTCGGGCGTGCCCATGCAGGTGCGGGTGCTGGACGGCCATCCGGCCTTGCAGGACGCCGCGTTGCAGGCCGCGCGCCAGTGGCGCTTCGAGCCCGCCCAGATGGATGGCCGCCCGGTGGTGGCGAGCTTCCGGCTCACCCTGAACTTCCGGTTGAGGTGAGGACGCCATGACCACGAAGATCCGCAGCGACATCAACATCACGCCCCTGGTGGACATCGTCCTGGTGCTCCTGATCGTCTTCATCACCCTCGTTCCGGTCCTGCCCCGGGCCCTCGACGCCTCCCTTCCCGGAGGCGCCGGGGCCGGGGTTCCGGGACCGCTCCTCCGCCTCACCCTCGCGGCGGACGGTTCCCTCGACCTGGACGGCGTGAAGATCACGCTGGCTGAACTGCCCGCGCGGATCCACGCGACGACCGGGAAGGTGGTGCTCCGGGTCCACCCTTCGCTTCCGCTCCACCGGGCCACGGGTGTCCTCGACGCCGTCAAGGCGGGCCGGCCGGAAGCGTTGCCCGCCCTGATCGCCATTCCGGAGGGCACCTAGCTGCGGGGTTTTGGTACGACCTCTTGGATCGTGCTAGCCTCGACCCTTGTGGATCAGGGCGTCGCTGCTCGCAAGGGCAGAGGAAAGTCCGGGCTCCACAGGGTGCTGGGCCTGGTAACACCAGGGCGGGGCGACCCGACGGAAAGTGCAACAGAGAGCAGACCGCCGATGGATCCTCGGATCACAGGCAAGGGTGAAACGGTGGGGTAAGAGCCCACCGCCGGACTGGCAACAGGACGGGCACGGTAAACCCCCCAGGGAGCAAGACCAAATAGGCCGGCGCACCGCGCAAGCGGCGAGGGTTGACCCGACCGAGCCGGCGGGTAGGTCGCTTGAGTTGGATGGCGACATCCATCCCAGAGGAATGACGTCCCACGACAGAACCCGGCTTACCGATCCACCGCGGCCCTCGAAAGAGGGCCGTGTTTATGCCCTCCGGGGATTCCGCGCTGCGCGCATACCCCCGGGCCCCCGCGCTCAGCGCGGCGAAGCCGGGCTTCGCTTATGCCCTCCGGGGATTCCGCGCTGCGCGCATACCTCCGGGCCCCCGCGCTCAGCCCGGCGAAGCCGGGCTTCGCTTATGTCCTCCGGGGATTCCGCGCTGCGCGCATACCCCCGGGCCCCCGCGCTCAGCCCGGCGAAGCCGGGCTTCGCTTATGTCCTCCGGGGATTCCGCGCTGCGCGCATACCCCCGGGCCCCCGCGCGAAGCCCGGCGAAGCCGGGCTTCGCTTATGTCCTCCGGGGGGCCGTCGAAGATTCAGATATGCTGGTGGCTTCTCTGGATAGGCCTCTGACCTGCTTCCGTCATTCCGTTGGTCCCGCGCCTGAACTTGGCGCCGGGGGCCTGCGCCTGGGCTGACGCAAGGACGCGATCCTGTGCCTGCCGCCGCGCCTCCGGGCGGGCGGATCACCCCTTTTCGGAGATTCCCATGTTCCATGACTTGACCTGCCTGGCGCGCCGTCTCGAGCGCGCCCAGGCCCTTCAGAACGAACGGTTCAATCAGGCCGCCGGGGGTCGCAGCCTGCCGGTGGGCAGCGGTTTCGCACACCTCCGCGGCGAGGCCCACCCCCTCAACCAGGCGCTGGGGTTGATCGATCCGATCTCTGAACGCGAGCTGGAGGCCGTCGAGGCCTTCCTTGGCGTGCCCACCGTGCTGGAGCTGAGTCCCGGTGCCGATCCATCCCTGTGGTCCCTGCTGGCACGCCGGGGCTACCGTCTCCACGCCTTCCAGCAGCTGTGGGTACGATCCCTGGAGGACCCATCTGCCGTGGGTTCGGAAGGCCTGGTCCGACCGGCCCGGCCCGACGAAGCCGGGATCTTCAACCGAGTGGTCGCGGCAGGATTTCTTGAGCGCGACGACTGGCACGACCTGGCGCCGCCTTTCGAGGTATCCCTTGAGGTGCCGGACGCCTGGGGTTTCCTGGCCTTCCAGGGCGGGGAGCTGGCCGGAGGCGGGATGCTGGGAGTCGTGGAGGGCGTGGCCCTGCTCTCGGGCGACGCGGTGCTGCCCCGCTTCCGGGGCCGCGGCCTGCAGAAGGCCCTCATCGGCACGCGGCTGGCCCTTGCGCGGGCATGCGGTTGCAACCTCGCCTGCGCCTCCACGGCCCCGGGCACGGCCAGTCAGCGGTCCTACGAGGCCTGCGGCTTCCGGGCCGCCTACCCCAAGGTGGAGATGGCGCGGGGCTGAGGACCCGATGCGATAGTGGGGGGATGCGCCGCCCCGCTCCCCCCACCGCCGCCCTCCTCGTGACGGCCCTGGCTTTCCACGTGGACATGCTCCTCTATTACCTGCTGGTGCCCTTGCTGCCCAGGTACGCGCGGGATCTCCACCTGAACCAGATGGAGGTGGGGATCCTCTTCGGCAGCTACGCCGTGGCCCTGCTGGCGGCCACCTTTCCCGTGGCCCTCCTCACGGACCGCTTCGGCCGCCGCTCGCCCATGCTTTGGGGTTTGGCGGGGCTGGGGGTCACCACTCTGGTCTTCGCCGTGTCGAAGCAGTACTGGCTGCTGGTGCTGGCCCGCTTCCTCCAGGGCGTGGCGGGAGCGGCCACCTGGCTTCCGGGCATGGCGCTGCTGGCGGACATCTTTCCCAGCGAATCCAGGGGCAAGGCCATGGGCACCGCATTCGCCGCCGCGAACCTGGGCGTGCTGATCGGGCCCCCGCTCTCCGGCTTCCTCGATCAGCATGCGGGCCCCACCGCGCCCTTCGTGCTGGGGGCGATCCTGGTGGCCCTGGATGCGGCGGGCCGCGCCTTCCTCTTGCCGGAGACCGGCTCCGGCCAGGGGCTGCAGCTGCCTTTCCGCCAGCTGCTGTCCAATCCGACCATCCGGGTCTTCGCCGGCGCCATGGCCCTGGGCTCCTGCCTGTGGGCCCTGCTGGAATCCACCCTGCCGCTGGACCTGGATCGGCGCCTGGGCCAGTCGCCGACCCAGATCGGCCTTTGTTTCGCGGCGGCGGCCCTGGCCCATACGTTCACCTCGCCGTTGATGGGCGCCCTCTCGGACCGCATCGGGCGGGTGCGGGTGCTCCGCATGGGGCTGGTGCTGGCGGTGGTCTTCATCCCCCTGCCGGTGCTGCTGCCCCGGCCCTGGATGGTGGTGCTGGCCATGATGGGGCTGGGCAGCACGGCCAGCTTCATCATGAGCCCCTGCAGTCCCGCGGTGGCCGACCAGGTGGAACGCCAGGGCAGCCAGAGCTTCGCTTCCGCGTTCTCCATCCTGAACCTGGCGTACTCCGTGGGCCTGATGGTGGGTCCCCTGGTGGGTGGCGCCCTGGTGCAGGGACTGGGCCTGCCACTGGCCATGGGGCTTTCGGGGCTCGGCTTCGGCGCCTACCTGCTGGCCACGCGGAGCCTCAGCGCCTGATCCCCCGGTAGATCCAGCGCTCCGCCTCCTCCGACCAGGGCCGGCCATCCAGGCCGCCGTAGGCCGCCACGCATCCGAAGCCTGCGGCCGCCAGGCCGGCCCGGACCTCGGCGTCCGTGGGAATCCAGATGTCGTGGCGGAAGGCCTCGCCCTGGCAGCGGCGCTCCGTGCGGATGCGGCGGCCGTCCGGGCTCCAGGTGGCGCGTTCCTCGTAGCCTTCATCCGGGAATTCAAGCCACTGCCCTTCGACTTCCGCGATGGCGCGCCGCAGGAAGGAGCGACCGACCAGATCCAGGAGCAGGGCGCCACCGGGCCGGAGCACGCGGGCGAACTCGGCCAGCTGGCGGAGGTTCTCCGCGTCCGTGGCGAAATAGCCCCAGCTGGTGTAGGCACAGAAGACGCCATCCGCGCAGCCCGTCCGGAAGGGGAGGGCGCGGAGGTCGAGGCGGGTCAGGGCGGCGGGGTGGTCCTTCCTGTGTCGGTCCAGGTTCAGCCGGCTGAGGTCGCCCCCCGCGGTTTCCCAGCCCCGGGCCACCAGGTGGGGCTGGAGGCGGCCCCAGCCGCAGGGCAGATCCAGGATCCGGCTGCCCGGAGGCAGGTCCAGCAAGGCCGCGAGCGCCGGCCCTTCGGTGGCGGCCTCCGCGTCCTTGTCCGCGTAGATCTGGAAGTAGGCGGGGTGGTCGAAGTCCCAGGCGAACCAGTCCATGGCCCGAGTGTGGCAGGGCTCCGGGGCAAAAGCAGAGGGCCGGCTGAGCCGGCCCTCTGTGCGGGGGACCCCCGGAGAGCATCACGCTTCGTCGGTGTCCGCCTTCACGAGCTTCACGATGGGCGTGGACTGGGGCGTGTTGACGATGCCCTTCCAGACGTAGCGGGTGCCGCGCTTCTGGCCACTCTTGGTGATCAGCTTGGCCTCCTCCAGCTCGGTGAAGAGGCGGCGGAGCGTGGCCGGGGCCCAGTCGCAATCCTTGAGGTCCAGGGCCACCTGGGCCTCGAAGCTGCTGAGGGAGCCTTTGTCCTGAAGGGCGCGCATCAGGTCCCCCTTCAGATCCTCCAGTTCGGGCTTGGATCGGCGGGCCTTGGTCTTGAAGGCCGGCGGGGCGGCCACGGGCGCGGGGGCGGCGGGCCTGGGCGCGGGGGGAGCCGCGGCCTGGACTGGCGCCGGAGTCTGGGCCTGCACCAGCAGGCCATCGAGGTAGATGTCGCCGCGCTCGGGGCGGAAGAGCACCACCACGGAGCCGGGCGGCAGGCCTTCCTGCTGGAGCGCCGTGATGATCCGCTCCCCGACGCGAGATTTCTGTTCCGATGATAGATTGGGGGATTGGATAATAACGATGGCCATGGGAACTCCAATATGCATACGGTTGATACATAATACGCTTTGGGTTTTCATCTGTAAAATACGATCTGTCGACTGGACCGGTTAGACTTGCCACCGAGGATTCCATGCGCAAACCCAAGATCGAACGCCCCGAGGAACAGCAGCGCTTCGAAACCTTCCTGCGGTCGCGCCAGCTGAAGCTGACCGGCGAGCGCCTGGAGCTGGTGGAGGAGGTCTTCGGCCAGGTCCACCACTTCGACGCAGACCAGCTGCACATGGCGCTCAAGCAGAAGGGCAAGGCCATCAGCCGGGCCACGGTGTACCGCACCTTGGATCTGCTGGTGCAGTGCGGCCTGGTCCGGAAGAGCAGCTTCGGCGACCAGCACGCGCACTACGAGGCTGTGCGCAGCAACGAGCACCACGACCACCTGATCTGCCTGAACTGTGATGCCATCATCGAGTTCTTCCGCCCCGACCTGGAGGCCCTCCAGGAGGCCATCTGCCGGGAATACGGCTTCCGGCCCATGCACCACAGCCACCAGATCTTCGGCCTGTGCAAGGAGTGCCAGAGCCGGGAGACGGATGCGCCGACGCTCGCGCATCGGATGAGCCAGCTCAACGTGTGATGCTTTCCGGGGGTTCCGCGCTGCGCGCACACCCCCGGGCCCCCGCGCAGAAGTCCGGCGAAGCCGGGCTTCTGCTTATTCCAAGGTCCTCATCGGATGGTCGCCCGCCTCGCGAAGCGCTAGGCTAGGCCATGCCGAAACTCACGATCCAGGATCTCCAGCGCCTTCCGAAGACCGACCTGCACGTCCATCTGGACGGCAGCCTCCGGACCACCACCATCCTCGACCTGGCCGAGCAGCAGAAGGTGAAGCTGCCCGCGGACACGCCTGAGGGTCTGCGGCCCTTCGTCCAGGTGGGTGAGGAGTGCAAGTCCCTCGTCGAGTACCTCAAGGCCTTCGACGTCACCCTCTCCGTGATGCAGACCTACGAGAGCCTCGTGCGCACCTCCTTCGAGCTGGCGGAGGACGCGGCCAAGGAGAACGTGCGCTACATGGAGGTGCGCTACAGTCCCATCCTCCACCAGCAGAAGGGACTCACGCTCCACGCCATCGTGCAGGCCGTGCTGGAGGGCCTGGCCCAGGCGGAGAAGCAGTACAACATCAAGACCGGCGTCATCCTCTGCGGCATGCGCCACATCTCGCCGGACATCTCGCTGCGCCTGGCGGACCTCACCGTGGCCTTCAAGAACAAGGGCGTGGTGGGCTTCGACCTGGCGGGGGCCGAGGAGAACTTCCCCGCCAAGCGCCACAAGGACGCCTTCGGCCGCGTGCTTCAGAACAACATCAACTGCACCCTGCACGCCGGCGAAGCCTACGGCCCAGAGAGCATCCACCAGGCCATCCACCTCTGCGGCGCCCACCGCATCGGCCATGGCGTGCGGCTCATCGAGGACGGCGACCTGTTGAACTACGTGAACGACCACCGCATTCCGCTGGAGTGCTGCCCGTCGAGCAACGTGCAGACCAAGGCCGTGAAGAAGATGGCCGACCACCCCATCCGCCTGTTCTACGACTTGGGACTCCGCGTCACCGTGAACACGGATAACCGCATGGTCACGAACACCACGGTGAGCCGCGAGTTCCAGGTCATTCACGACGAGCTGAACTTCAACCTGGAGGAGATCAAGGAGCTCATCATCATGGGCTTCAAGAGCGCCTTCCTGCCCTATGCCCTCAAGCGGGCCCTGCTGGCGGAAGTGGTCCACGAGCTGAAGGCCTTCAAGCCGGGCAGCCTGGAGAGTAAGAAGGAGCACCTGTAAGGCTCCGATGGGTCGGCACCGTCTCGCGTATCGACGAAGCCGATACCAAGGAGAAGAAACACCTCTGATATCCTGACTACCGAGGTCAGGATTCATGCTCGATCGCTTTGCCGACTTTCTCGAAGGCCACGCCAAGGTCCTTCTCACCACCCACGAGAACCCGGATGGGGATGGCGTGGGTGCCGCCGTGGCCCTGGCCGCGCATCTGAAAGGGCAGGGCAAGGAGGCGCGCATCGTCGTGGCGCCTGTCCTGCCTGAGAATCTGCGGTTCCTGGATCCCGAAGGCTGGATCGAGGCCTACGACCCGGCGGGCGCCCATGCGGACCTGGCTGCCTGGCCGGATGCCTGGCTGCTCATCGACGCGTCGGAACCCCACCGCATGGGGGCGCTCTATGCCGCCTTCGAGGGCACGAGGGCCGAACGGGCCTGCCTGGACCATCACCTGAAGGATGCCCCCCAGGGCTTCGACGACGAGTTCACGGATCCCACCGCCAGCGCCAGCACGGAATTGGTCTACGACCTGGTGCGGCCCCGCATCGGCGGCGACCTGCCCCCGGTGATGGCCCAGGCCCTCTACGCGGGCATGGTGAGCGACACGGGCAACTTCCGGCATTCCAACACCACGCCCAAGATCCACCAGGCGGCGGCCGACCTCATCGCCCAGGGGGTCCACCCGGCGCGCACCTACAATGCCCTCTACCAGACCGCTACCCCCGCCAAGCTCAAGCTCTTCGGCCGGGCCATAGGCGGGCTCCAACTGCGGGACAGGGGCCGCTTCGCCTACGTGGCCGTGACCAGGACCGACCTGGCTGCCTGCGGCGCCACCCACGAGGATCTGGACGAGCTGGTGGAGGAGCCCCGGAAGCTGAAGGGCGTCGAGGTGGCCGCCCTGTTCTCCGAGGCCCCGGACGGCCGCGCCAAGGTGAGCCTCCGTTCCCGCGAGAAGGTGGACGTGAACGCCGTCTGCCGCCTGTTCGGGGGTGGGGGCCACCGCCTGGCCTCCGGCGCCAAGGCGGCCATGCCCCTAGAGACCTTCATCGCCCAGGTGGAGACGGCGGTGCTGGCCCAGATGGACCGCGATATGGTCTAGTGCAGGACGGGCCGGGAACCGGTTGCCCCGAAAAAGTACAGGCCCCAGACTTCATTTTCCTCCCGGGCGGCATCCAATGGATCAGCCGCACTTTCTCCCGGACCCCCATGTCGCCCAAAGATCCCAGCAGCGCCCCGAAACTCGAACTGTTCTGCAAGCTCCAGGCGGAGAAGGTCCCCTTCATCGCCAAGGCCAATGTGCCGTCCATCTTCGGCAAGTTCACGGTCTACGGCTTCCTGGAGCATGCCACGGGCAAGGAGCACCTGGCCATCGTGGCCGGCGAGATCGACGCCCGTCGCCGCATTCCCGTGCGCATCCACTCCGAGTGCTGGACCGGCGACGTGCTGGGCAGCCTCCGGTGCGACTGCCGCCAGCAGCTGGAGGAGGGGCTCCGCCACGTGGCCGAACACGGCGGCATGGTGCTCTACCTCCGCCAGGAGGGCCGCGGCATCGGCCTCCTGAACAAGCTCAAGGCCTACGCCCTCCAGGAGCAGGGCCTCGACACGGTGGAGGCCAACCACTCCCTGGGCTTCCCGGACGATCTGCGCACCTACGACTGCGCTGTGGAGATGCTCAACTTCTTCGGCATCACCAAGGTCAAGCTGCTGACCAACAACCCCCGCAAGATCGGGGCCCTGGAATCCGCAGGCATCGAAGTCGAGCGGGAGCGCCACCAGCTGGCCTCCAACCCCCACAACCTGCGCTACCTCAAGACCAAGGCCCGCAAGAGCGGGCACATGCTGGATTTCGAGGAAGAGGCGCTGTAGGAGCTGTCAGCTATCGGCTCTCAGCTTTCGGCTCAAGAGGGGCGCGGCATTTTTTTCTGACAGCTGACAGCTGACAGCTGATAGCTATAGAGCCATGCCCGTTCCCGCGCCCCCCGTCTCCGCCCAGACCATCACCGATATCTCCCACGTCATCCAGCTGTCGGTGGCGCCGGTCTTCCTGCTCACGTCCATCGGGACGATCCTCGGGGTGCTGTCCACCCGGCTGGCGCGCATCGTGGACCGGGCCCGGGCCCTGAAGGATCTACTGGAGCAGGCGCCGGAACGCCGGCACCCGGCCATCCACGACGAGATGCACACCCTGGCGCATCGCAGGCGGTTCATCAACCTGGCCATCACCTCCGGCACCACCGCGGCGCTGCTGGTCTGCGTCAGCATCGCCACCGTGTTCCTGGGGGCCGTGCTGAAGGCCAGCGTGGCCGTGCCCGTGGCCCTGCTCTTCATCCTGGCCATGGCGGCCTTCGTGGCGGCCCTGGTGTTTTTCCTGCGGGAGATCCTCCTGGCTGTGCGGAGCCTGCACCTGGCCTGATTCGCTGACCTCTCCCCGCCTCCGGATGCCACAATGCCCCGCAGGAGGGCACCCATGGGGCAGGAACTGGAAGGCAAGGTGGCGCTCGTGACGGCGGCCAGCAAGGGCCTGGGCCGGGCCTCGGCCGAGGCCCTTGCGCGGGCCGGCTGTGACCTGGCCATCTGCGGCCGGGAACAGGCGGCGGTGGAGAAGGCGGCGGAGGAGATCCGCCGGGCCACGGGGCGGGCGGTCCTGCCGGTGGTGGCGGACCTGGGCCGCGCCGAGGATGTCCAGCGGCTGGTGGAAGCCACCCTGACCGCCTACGCCCACGTGGACGTGCTGGTCTCCAACACGGGCGGGCCGCAACC
Source organism: Geothrix terrae (assembly GCF_022808775.1). Classification (GTDB taxonomy): domain Bacteria; phylum Acidobacteriota; class Holophagae; order Holophagales; family Holophagaceae; genus Geothrix; species Geothrix terrae. The sequence continues at coordinate 23,395 of NZ_JAKZLA010000004.1, read as the reverse complement.
GGGGCCTTTCATGGCCTTCGACGACGCCGCCTGGCAGGGGGCCTTCGACAGCCTCCTCATGCCCGCCGTGCGCCTGGCGCGGGCGGTGGTGCCCGGCATGAAGGAACGGGGCTGGGGCCGCATCCTCTTCATCACCTCCAGCGCCGTCAAGCAGCCCATCCCCGCGCTGGTGCTCTCCAACTCGCTGCGGGCCGCGGTGACCGCCATGGCCAAGACCCTCGCCGGGCAGGTGGCGAAGGACGGCATCACCGTGAACTGCGTGGCTCCGGGGCGCATCTTCACGGACCGCGTCCGCTTCCTGGACGGTGAAGCCGCGAAGGCCAGCGGCCGGACCATGGAGGACATCCGGGCGGAGCAGGGGGCCCGCATTCCGGTGGGGCGCTACGGCGAGCCGAGGGAATTCGGCGAGGCCGTGGCCTTCCTCTCGGGACCCGGAGCCTCCTACATCACCGGCAGCACCCTGGCGGTGGATGGCGGGGCGATCTCGTCGCTGCTGTAGCTCTATAGGCTCTTGATCGCCGCAATCTCCTGGGGGTGCAGGAAGCGCCAGGCCCCCGGCTTCAGCAGCGGGTCGGACAGGGGGCCGAACTGCACGCGGCGCAGCTTGCTCACGGGATGCCCCACGGCGGCGAACATGCGGCGGATCTGCTGATTTTTGCCCTCGGTGAGGGTCACCTTCAGCCAGGGGTTGTCGCCCTTCTCGGCGATCTCGATGTGGCAGGGCTTCAGGCGCCGACCGCTGAGCAGAAAGCCGGCCTCGAATTCCTTCAGCAGCTCGGGCTTCGGGGTGCGGTGGACCTTCACCAGGTAGACCTTGGGGATCTCGTGCTCGGGCCCCATGAGCACCTGGGCCAGGGCGCCGTCGTTGGTCATGAGCAGCAGGCCCTCGGAGTTGAAGTCGAGGCGCCCCACCGGGTAGAGGCGGCCGGGCACGCCCTTGAGCAGGGCCATCACGGTGGGCCGGCCCTGATCGTCCTTGACGGTGGTGACGTAGCCCTTGGGCTTGTTCATGAGGATGTAGACCGGGGCCTCTTTGTGGATGGGGATCAGGTCCACGGTGATCTCGTCCCGACGCGGATCGGCGCGGGCGCCCAGCTCGGCGACGGTCTTCCCGTTCACCTGCACGCGGCCGTCGAGGATGATCTGCTCGCAGGCCCGGCGGCTGTCGATGCCGGCGGCGGCGAGGATCTTCTGGAGGCGCTCCTGGCCGGCCTGCGGAGGGCGAGGCGAGGTTCCGCCGGGGCGGGGCGTCGCGGCCTTGCGCGGGGCCTGCTTGGCCGCGGGCCGGGTCTTGTCGATGACCGGCCGCCGCGTGGGAGCGCCAGAAGCCGAGCGGGTGGCAGGACCCGAGGACGGGCGGGAGATCGAGGAGGGGCGGGAGGCCGAGGATGACCGGGCCGAGCCTGTAGCTGGTCGGGCTGATGCTGTTGGCCGGGCCGAGCCTGTGGCCGGCCGGGCGGCGGCGGGCTTGCGGGTGGCGGGCGCGGTGCGGGGCCCCTTCGGGGCGGGCTTTCTCATGGCGGCTCCTTCGGCGTCTCCCGACGCGGAAGATCCAGTCTATCAGGCTTCCTCGCCGAACCAGGGATGGGCCCGGTAGTCCGCCAGCAGCTCCTCGGCCGCCACTTTCAGCACCACCGCCAGCGGCACCGCGAAGATGAGTCCCAGCACGCCGAACCAGAAGCCGAAGGCCGTGAGGGCCAGCAGCACCTCCAGGGGATGCAGGCGGCTGGCGCGCCCCACCCAGACGGGCGTGAAGTAGAAGGCCTCGGCTTTCTGCACGGCGATGAACACGAGGGCCAGGGTCACGAGATGCCCCGTGCGCCCCCCGTCCAGATAGGCCAGCACCAGGGCCGGCGGCAGGGCGGTCAGGTAGGGGGAGTACGGCACGACGTTGGACACGCCGGCCACCAGGCCCAGCAGCCAGGCGTAGGGCACGCCGAGGATCGTGAAGGCCAGCCCCTGGAGCAGGGCCATGGCGGCGGCCACGGCGGCCTGGCCGCGGATGTAGCCTCCCAGGCGCTGGTGGATGGCTCCGGCCATGCGGTCCATGCGCTCCCGGTGCCGCGGGGGCGCCAGGCTCCGGAGGCTGGCCACGAGCCGGGGGCCCTCCAGGAGCAGGTAGTAGAGGATCAGAGGCACGAGGATGAGGGCCAGCAGGTCGAGGAAGCACCCCAGGAGACCGCCACCCGTGGCGTGGAGGCCGCGAAGCAGCAGACCCGGGTCCAGACCCTCCAGGCCGCGCTCCAGGCGGGCCTGCCAGGCCGGGTGGGCCTGGAACCAGGGCAGCAGCCTCGCCTCCAGGGCCTGCTTCCAGCCCGGCAGGGAAGCGGCGAGGCGTTCACCCTGGTCCACCAGCCAGGGCACCAGGATCGTCAGGAGGCCAGCGACCGCGACCACGAAGCCGCTGAGCACCGCCACCACGCTCCAGGGCCGGCCCAGTCGCCCTGCCAGGCGGTCCACCAGGGGGCCCAGCAGGTAGGCCAGGACCATGGCGAAGAAGAAGGGGGCCAGGGCCCGCCGCAGCAGCCAGAGGGCCAGCAGGGCGGTCGTCGCGGCCAGGGCGAAGCGGAGGGGTATCCGGCCCCGCTCCGTCATCCCGCGGCCGGTGTCCGGGTGGCCCGCACGAAGTAGTGGATGCCCGAGGCCAGCACCAGCGCCGCCACCACCCAGTACATCTCCGGCAGGAAGGGGTCCATCCAGCGCCGGTAGCCCAGGGCATTGAACAGCAGGCCCAGGGAGACGGCCACGAGCTGCGCCGCCGTGCTCACCTTGCCCAGGAGGCTGGGGTGGAACTTGCTGTCGCTGAGCCGGTCCACGGAGGCAAAGGCATAGAAGGAGATCACCAGGTCCCGCGTGATGGCGAGCATGGCCACCCACACCGGGATGGGGGCGGTCATGCCCTGGGTGCGCCAGGCCAGGAGCACGAAGGCCGTGGTCATGAGCAGCTTGTCGGCAGCCGGATCCAGCACGGCGCCCAGGTCCGACCCCTGGTCGAAGACCCGGGCGATGAGCCCATCCAGCAGGTCCGTGAGCCCCGCGGCCCCGAAGATGATGAAGGCCTGCCAGTGATGTCCGTACCAGACTGCGATGGCGAAAAAGGGGATGGCCAGGATCCGCAGCAGGGTCAGTGCGTTGGGCAGGGTCAGGGGGCTGGTTGTGGGCATCGGATCCAGTTTAGACGGAGATCACATCCTTTGACTTGGACCTTGTAGCACCCTAATGGGGAGTTAGACTATGGTTTGGAGTTGAGATTATGACTCAGAATCCATCAATCCCGCTGAGCGACCTCCAACCGGGGGACCAGGGGGAGGTGATCCAGGTCCAGGCGCAGGGTCAGATCCGCCAGCGCCTGCTGGAGATGGGCTTCATCCGGGGCGCGCGCCTGCGGGTGGAGAAGCTGGCCCCCCTGGGGGATCCCATGGAACTCGTGATCAAGGGCTACCACTTGTCGCTGCGGCGGGACGAGAGCGCCTGCATCCTCGTCCACCGGGTGGCCTGATGTCCCTCACCATCGCCCTGGCGGGCAATCCCAACTGCGGCAAGACGACGCTGTTCAACGCCCTCACCGGGGCCCGCCACCACGTGGGCAACTGGCCCGGCGTTACGGTGGAACGACGCAGCGGTGCTTTCGAGCAGGATGGCCTGTCCCTGGAGGTGGTGGACCTCCCCGGAACCTACTCCCTGGCAGCCCGCAGCGAGGATGAGCGGGTCGCCGCCCAGTTTCTGGCCTCCCCGGAGGTGGACCTGGTCCTGAACGTGCTGGACGCCTCCAACCTGGAGCGCAACCTCTACCTCAGCACCCAGCTGCTGGAGCTGGGCAAGCCCGTGGCCTTCGTCCTCAACATGGTGGATGACGCCGAAAACCGGGGTGTCCACATCGACGTGGCGGCCCTGGAGACCCTGCTGGGCGGCCCGGTCATCCCCACTGTGGGCAACCGGGCCCAGGGCATTCCCGAGCTCAAGGCCCTCCTGGCGGTCCTGGCCCGCGGAGAGTCCACCCGCTGCCGCCGCATCACCGTGGACTATGGCCACGACATCGAGGGCGAGCTGGCCAAGCTCGAGACGGAGATCTGCCGCGATGAGAAGCTCGAGGCGACCATGCCGCCCCGCTGGCTGGCCCTGCAGCTGCTGGAGAACAATGCCGAGGCCAAGCGGCGCGTGGCGGAGAGCCACGCCAGCGAAGCCATCAGCCAGCAGCTCACGAAGAGCTTCGCCTTCCTGGAACCCCACCTGGGCGCCGATGGCGCGACGCTGATCGCCGAGCGCCGCTATGGCTTCGCTCACGGCCTGGTGAAGGAGGTGGCCACGGCGCCGGACGAGGGCCGCACCCCCACCGCCAGGCTCGACGCGGTGCTCACCCACCGGTGGCTGGGCATCCCCATCTTCGTGGGCATCCTGGCCCTGGTGTACTCGGTGTCCTTCATCCTCGGGAAGATCCCCCAGGACTGGATCGCCGAGGGCTTCAAGGCGCTGTCGGACTTCGCGGGAGCCCACCTGCCCGCCGGCGAGCTGACCAGCCTCCTGGTGGACGGCGTGATCCCCGGCGTGAGCGCGGTGATCGTCTTCGTGCCCGTGATCATGATCCTCATGGGCTGCATCGCCTTCCTGGAGGACACGGGCTACATGGCCCGGGCGGCCTTCATCATGGACCGCCTCATGCATGTCATGGGCCTCCACGGGAAGAGCTTCATCCCCCTCATCATGGGCAGCGGCTGCAACGTGCCGGCCATCCAGGCCGCCCGCACCATCGAGAGCCGGCAGGACCGCCTCATCACCATCCTCGTCACGCCCCTGGTGAGCTGCTCCGCGCGCCTCCAGGTCTACATCGTCATCGCCGGCACCTTCTTCACGCCCTTCAAGGCGGCCCTGGCCATCATCGCCATGCACTTCCTGGGCCTGGGCCTGGCCGTCCTCATGGGCCGCGTCCTGCGCAGCGCGCTGTTCGCCGGTCCCAGCTCGCCCTTCGTGATGGAGCTGCCGCCCTACCGGCTGCCGGTCCTGAAGGCCACGCTCATCCACATGTGGGAGAAGGGCTCGGTCTTCCTCACCCGCGCCGGCACGACCATCTTCGCGGGCGCCACGCTGATCTGGTTCCTCTCGCGCTATCCCGGCATCGCCAACCAGGAGTGGACGGCCCAGTACCAGGAGCAGCGGCAGGCCGTGGCCGCCCTGAAGCTGCCCGGGGCCGAGGAGGAGGACCGCCTCAGGGCCCTCCAACTCGCCCACGAGAGCCGCATCGTGAACACGAGCCTGGCCGCGCGGCTGGGCCAGAAGGCCTCCCCCCTCCTCCGGCCCATCCTCGATCCGGACCACAAGCGCGCCGAGGCCTGGAAGGATGTCATCGCCCTCACCGCCGGCTTCGTCGCTAAGGAGATCGTGGTCTCCACCATGGCGGTCATCCACCAGGCCAGCGACGAGCCCAAGCCGGGCGAGCGCCTCAGCCCGCTCCAGGTGTCCCTGCGCGACAACTCGGGCCTGAGCCCCCTCACGGCCCTGGCCTTCATGGTGTTCACGCTCATCTACACGCCCTGCCTGGGCACCGTCGCCATGATCCGCCGCGAGGCGGGCAGCTGGGGCTGGGCGGGCTTCACCATCGCCTACGGCCTGGTCCTGGGCTGGGGCCTGGCCTGGGTCACCGTGGCCGCCGGCCGCGCCCTCGGCTTCGCGTGAGGTGCCCATGAACCTCCAGATCGTCCTCGTCGCCTCCGCCGTCAGCTGGTCGGCCTTCTACTTCCTGCGGGGCGCCTACCAGGACCTGAAGGCGGGAAACGCCTGTTCCCACTGCAGCTCCGGCGGCTGTCCCGCCGCCCGGCGACGCTGAGGGCCTAGAGCCCCCGCGCCCACTCGGGCCGCAGGGGCACCTTGCCTTCAAGGGCCGCGTCGAGGAGGGCGAGCATGGCCTCCCGGTCCCGGGGCAGCCTTCCGCCCACGGGCAGGTAGTTCGAGGCGTGGTTGGACCGGAAGATGGCGTTGCCGGGATGGGCACCCTCCAGGAACCAGCGCAGTTCCATCAGGAGCCCCCGCAGGTCGGGGAGTTCGAAGCGCCCCTGGTCCTCCAGTGCCGCCAAAGGCGTGCGGGGGACCACCGTCAGGGTCAGCGTGGAGAGGAACCGGGGATCCATGGCCGTCGCCAGCCGCCCCGAGGCGCGGGCATGGGCCTCGCTGCGCTCCCGTCCGCCCGCGCCAAGCAGGAACATCAACGACTGCTCCATCCCGGCCTCACGGGCCTTCAGGGCCGCTTCGGCATGTTCGGCTGCCGTGGCCCCCTTGGCGAGGCGCCGGAGGGTCTCGTCATCTCCCGATTCGGGGCCGATGTAGAGGAGCGAGAGCCCCAGCTTCCGGAGGCGGCTCAGCTCTCCGGCGGACTTCTCCAGGAGGTTGCGCGCGGTGGCGTAGGTGCTGACCCGCCGCAGCCGGGGGAAGGCCACGGCCAGGCCCCGGAGGATGGGCTCCCAGTGGTCCGTGTCCATGGCCAGAGGATCTCCGTCGGCCACGAAGACATGCCGCACGTCGTCCGCGAAGCGGGCCCCGGCCTCGGCGATGTCGGCCAGCACGTCCTCCAGGGGCCGCTCCCGGTACCGCTTCCCCCGGTACATGGCGCAGTAGGTGCAGGCATTCCATGAGCACCCCAGGGTCGCCTGGAGGATGAACGACTCCGCTTCGCTGGGCGGGCGGAAGAGGGGCTCGTCGTAGCGCACTCAGCAGCCCCTCCGCCGAGCCTCGGACACGAGGTCCAGGGCCAGGTCCACCGGGTCCAGGGGAAGGTGGGGCAGCCCAGCCACGAAACCGGGGCGGCCCACCCGGTCATCGAGGGGCGCTTGCGGGCAGATGGACTGGAACCGGGTGGTCAGCAGGGCGAGGTTGGCCAGGGTCGCGGGGCGCATGTCCGCGCCGAGGCAGCGGTAGTCCATGGCGTGTTCATAGACCATCAGGTCCGGGCGGCCATCCCCGCGCTGGACCAGGAGGAAGGGCTCCTTGGCGTGGGTGGTGCGCGCCTCCACCTTCTCCACCTTTTTGGTCAGCAGGAGCCCTCCGCTGAGGACGGCCTTCCCCAGATCGAAGCGGGTCTCCTTGGTCTTGAGGATCTCGGTGGTGCTCTGGGTCCGGGCCCCCCGCTGCAGGAGGCGGACGGCGCCCAGGGGGCATGGGTGGATCTGGCCCTTCGCGTCCACGGCCCGGAAGCCTCCCGGCTCCCAGTCCAGGCTCCGCACCACCACGCGGGTTCCATCCGTGGGAACGGCGGAGGGTTCGGCCGCCCAGGCGAGGAAGCCCTCCGCCGTCAGGGCCGCCACCAGGCCTTCGCCGTCCGGCGTGGCCCGGACGAGGATCCGGGGCAGGGTGCCTGCCAGCATCCGCGCCGCATCCGGCAGGGCGAGGCCCGCCAGCCGCGCCGCCCGGGCCACGGCCTCGGGAGTTCCAGGAATCCGACCCACCGCCACGAACATGGGACGAGTATGAGGCCGGCTGGACACGGGGGATTAAACTTGGTGTGTTCCCGCGAGGTCGCTGTGCGAACTGGTCGCGGAAGGATAGGGTTCCCGGCGTACTTGGCGGATTGGTTCCGCGGGCTGATCGTCTTGGCGCTCGCTGTCCCGACCGCCTCGCTGCTGCGGGCTCCCGAGACGCTGGATCGGCGGGTCTGCGTGGCCCGGGTCCAGGGCACCATCGGGCCGGCCACGGCGACCTACGTCGCGCGGGCCATCGGGGAGGCCGCGGGCCAGAAGGCCCAGTGCCTGGTCATCCAGCTCGATACGCCGGGCGGGCTCCTGGATTCCACGAAGGAGATCATCCAGAGCTTCCTGCGCTCGCCGGTGCCCACCGTCGTCTACGTCTCCCCCCAGGGGGCCTGGGCCGGCAGCGCGGGCTGCTTCATCACCATGGCCGCCGACGTGGCGGCCATGGCGCCCTCCACCAGCATCGGGGCGGCCCATCCCGTGGGGATCGGCGGCGGCGAGAAGCAGGACGAGGTGATGAAGCAGAAACTGGAGAACTTCGCGGCCAGCTACCTCGAGGCCATCGCGGGCAAGCGGCACCGCAATGTGGAGTGGGCTCGGGCCTCGGTGCGCGAGAGCGCCTCCATCACGGCGGACAAGGCCCTGGAACTGAACGTGGTGGACCTCCTCGCGGACGATCTGCCCGACCTGCTGCGGCGGCTGGATGGCCGGCAGGCCGGGACCCGGCGACTGGAGACGGCCGGGGCGACCGTCGTCGAGATTCCCCTGTCGCTGCGGGAGAGGGCCTTCCAGGGCCTCGCGCATCCCCAGGTGATGCTGATCCTGATGCTGGTCGTGGTGTACGGCATCATCGGCGAGCTGACCAGCCCCGGCGCGATCCTGCCGGGCGTGGTCGGTGTGATCGCCCTGCTCCTGCTGCTGTACCTGTCCTCGGTGCTGCCGCTGAACATCACGGGGCTGGCGCTGATCGCGGTGGCCCTCGTGCTGTTCACCATCGACGCCTTCGCGCCGACCCACGGGGTGCTCACAGGGGGCGGGGTGATCGCGTTCTTCCTCGGGCTGTTCATGCTGTTCGATCGGAGCGAGCCCTTCCTGCGGCTCTCGCTGATGTGGCTGGTGCCGGCCACCGCCGTGACGGCCCTGTTCTTCATCTTCGTGGCCGGCGCGGGCATCCGCGCCCAGCGGCTCCCGGCCAGGGCCGGCGCCCAGACGATGCTGGGCCGGGCCGTCGCGGCCGTGGAACCGATCGACGCCTCCAGGGGGAAGGTGTTCCTCGAAGGCGAATACTGGGATGCCGTCAGTGCCGTGCCCATCGCGGCGGGGCAGATCGTGGAGATCGTGGCGCTGAACGGCCTGACCCTGACGGTGAAACCCGCGGGGACTTCCGAGGAGGAGCGGCCATGAACGCCTACGTGATGTACCTGGGACCCTGGATCGTCGTGCTGGTGGCGTTGGGATTGATCGTCCTGCCCCAGGCCGCCCGAATCCTGCGCGAGTACGAGCGGGGCGTGATCTTCCGCTGGGGCAAGCTCAGGGGCGCCAAGGGGCCGGGCCTGATCTTCCTCATCCCCTTCATCGACCGCATGGTGCGCATGGACCTGCGCGTGGTGACCATCGACGTGCCCAAGCAGGAGGTCATGACCCGCGACAACGTCCCCGCGACGGTTGATGCCGTGGTCTATTTCCGGGTGGTGGATCCGGAGTCGGCGGTGGTCAAGGTGGAGAACTTCCTCAAGGCCTCCTCCCTGATCGCCCAGACCACCTTGCGCAAAGTGCTCGGCCAATCCGAGCTGGACGAGCTCCTGGCCCATCGCGAAAAGATCAATGTCCAGCTGCAGGAGATCATCGACCGCCAGACCGCGCCCTGGGGCGTGAAGGTGAGCACCGTGGAGGTGCGCGACGTGGTGCTGCCCGATGGGATGAAGCGCGCCATGGCCAAGCAGGCCGAAGCCGAACGGGAGCGGCGCGCCAAGGTCGTCAACGCCGAGGGCGAGTTCCAGGCCGCGGAGAAGATGGTGCAGGCCGCCGCCATGATGGCGGAGCAGCCCATCTCGCTCCAGCTGCGCTTCCTCCAGACCATGGTGGAGATCTCCAGCGAGCACAACACCACCAGCTTCATCCCCCTGCCCAGCGAGCTGTTCCGGCCCTTCATCCAGAAGAGCTAGCGGCCCGCCGCAGCAGGAGGATGGTGCGGTCGTCCGTGAATGGGCCCCCCTTCGCGTGGGCTTCCAGGTCCGCCATGAGGCCCGCGTCGATGGCGTCGAGCCCGAGGGCTTGGCTCCTCCGCAGGAAGGCCTGGAGGCGATCCTCGCCGTACTCCTCGCCGTCCGGCGCCGCGGTTTCCGTGATGCCGTCGGTGTAGAGGGCCAGGAGATCGCCGGGCTCCAGGCGGAAGGAGCCGGAGCCGTACGGCTGCCCCGGCAGCATGGCCAGGGGCAGCCCCTGGGATTCCAGCGCCCGGAAAGTCCCGTCGGCGCTCACCAGATAGCCCGGGTTGTGACCCGCGTTCGTGAAGGTCACCTCGCCCGTGGCGGGCTCGAAGAGCAGCAGGAAGGCCGTCACGAACCGTTTCCCGTCCGTGTGCCGGGCCAGGGCGCGAGAGAGGTGGAAGGCGAGGTCGTCCGGTGCGATGTCCCGCTCGCCGAAGGCTTCGAGGAACGCGGAGAGGCTCGCCATGAGGAGCCCCGGCCCCAGGCCCTTCCCACTGACGTCGGCCAGGGCCAGGAGCCAGCGGCCATCCTCCCGCAGCCACCATCCGAAGAGGTCGCCGCTCACCTGGCGGCTGGGCAGGTTGTTGCCATGGAGCTCGTAGCCCGGGATCTCCGGAGGCAGGCCCGGAAGGAGGCCCTGCTGGATGTGCCTGGCCAGGTCCAGCTCCTGGTCCAGGGAGCGCCGTCTCTGGGCCTCCTCCTGCATGCGGACCTGCTCCAGCTTCGCCGAGGCCAGGTGGGCGAAGGTGCTGGCGAGGCCCAGGTCCTGCTCGGTGAAGGGGGCGCGCGGGGCCTTGGCATCCAGGTAGAGCAGGCCGAGGATGGCGCCTTCGAATTCCAGGGGCGCCACGATGGCCGTGGAGATGCCGCTGAGGAGCAGGGAAGGACTCCCGGTGCCCGCCTCGACATCACGGAAGAGCACGGCCTGCCGCCGTGCCAGGGCGGACTCCACCAGATGCGTGGAGAGGCTGATGGTGGCGTGTCCTTCGCTGGCGCGGGAAGCCACGGGCTTAAGATTCCCGCCGGGGCCCGAGAGGAGGATCGCCGCCCGCCAGGGATGGAGCTGGTTCCAGAGGTGATCCAGCACGTGGTCGAGCAGCGTCCCGGGCGGCACGTCCTTGATGAGCTCCAGGCTGAGGTCCTGGAGGTCCCGGATCACCGCCCCCATGCGGTCTGGCGCGCCCGAGGGCAGCCAGGTCCTCCAGGCCTCGTCGATGGGAAGGACCACGCTCGACTGGGGGGAGGATCCGCTCTCGTCGCGGAACCGGACCTCGGGACCGAGGGTTCCGCCGGTCACCCGGATGTGGACGGAGCCGAGGTGCACCTCGTCCCCGCCGCGCAGGGGACGGGGGGCGTGGACCCGCTCGCCGTTGATGAAGGTGCCGTTGCGGCTGTCCAGATCTTCGAGGAAGGGGATGCCCCGGTGCATCACGACCCGGGCGTGGCGCCGGCTCAGGGCCCCATCGGCGATCACGACCTCGTTCTGGTGCGAGCGGCCGAAATGCCAGGTCCGGCCGTCCTCTCCCTCCAGCAGGAGCGGGCCGAATCCCGGAACATGCAAGGTCATGGCGTCCATGGCGGCAAGGATTGTGTCCGAGTCACCCGGCGAACGCCATGGTGAGTTTCGAGGGGAGCCGTCTTTTTTGCGGCCACTCTTGGGGTGATCTGGCAAAAACCGGTGAGATTAATTTTATACGGATGTTATTGTCGAGTGATTTTAATACGGGTAATAATAGACAGCGAGGGAAAGGGAACCACCCATGCTCGATCGCACGATGGCGCCCTGCACCGCCTTCGACGGCCCGCGCCGCCTCGCCTCTGGCCCGCTCGGACAGGTGGCCGTGGCCGTGAAGGCCCGCGTGGATGGCGGCCAGGCAGAGGGTCAGGCAGAAGGTCAGGTTGGGGGTCGGGCGGAGGGCCTGGGGCAAAGTGTATTGGTGTTCGACGATGAAACGGGCCGCGTCATCGACCTCGACCTGCGCGGGACGCCCGAGGACGTGGTCGCCCGCCTCGGCATCCCGCAGGAGCAGCCGGAGAAGCCGCGGGGAAGGGGCAGGCCCAGGCTTGGCGTCGTGCCAAGGGAGGTCACCCTCCTCCCGCGGCATTGGGAGTGGCTCAGCGCCCAGCCCGGCGGGGCTTCGGTGGCCCTGCGCAAGCTCGTGGAAGAGGCCCGCCGGACGGGGACGGCCAGCGAGCGCCGACGCTTGGCCCAGGAGCGCGCCTACCGCTTCATGGCGGCCATGGCCGGCGATGCCCCCGGGTACGAGGAAGCCCTGCGCGCGCTCTACGCCGGGAATGCGACGGCCTTCGAGACGCACATCCAGCCATGGCCGGAGGACATCCGGGAGCATGCCCGGAAGCTCGCGCAGGCGGCATTCGTGTCCGAGCCCTGAGGGCGCGGACCTGGGAGACGGGAGGGCAGGACATGGACGGTTCTTTCGATCGGAAAGCGGCGCTTCGGGCCTACAAGGAGCGGAAGCCGCGGCCCGGCATCTATGCGGTGCGCCACCTGGCGTCGGGTCGCGCGTGGGCCGGCGCGAATCCGAACCTCGACACCACCCGGAACGGACTGTGGCATCAGCTGAATGAAGGCCGCCACCTCGATCGCGGGCTGCAGGCGGCCTGGAACCAGCACGGCGAAGCCGCCTTCGAGTACGTCATCCTCGAAGTCCTCGAAGAAGAGATGAGCCCCCTGATCCTCAAGGAATCGCTGAAGGCCAAGAAGGCCGAGTGGGCGGACCTCCTGGCCGGAAGCGAAGGAATCCCGGGAGGCGCCTGACGACTCGGCGGCCGATGCGGGGAGATGTCCTTCCGATCTATAAAAGGTCTCGGAGTAGCAAACTGAGGCGGCGATCCTGGTTGCCCGATTTCACGGTGATTGAGAGGTGATCGCCGGGAACACGTTCGGCGAAATGATTCCGGAGCGTGATGAGGGTCCAGCGATCCATGGGCTTGCCATCGATCATCAGGATGCGATCACCTTTCCTGATGCCTGCCTCCCAGGCTGGGGAATCCGGAATGACCTCGGCGATACGGCCCAAATCCAATGGGTCAGGAATCAATCCGGTCAGATTCCACCGATCGGGCCTTTCGCCGTTTTTGTTCGGCTCGAAATAGATCATCTGATTTCCATAGTCGAACGTCAGATCAAAGCGGCGAAGGAAACCCTGTCCCACGTTACCCGCCGCCTTCGCGTCGGCAAATAGACCTGCCGTGCTGGTGGAGAGGCCGACGATTGGAGCCTTCATGCGGACTCCACCCAGCTTCAATTCCTTGGCGCGGATCATATGACTCGTGACCTTACCCCCAACGCCCATGCTGGCGGCCATGAGTGTGATGCTCCGGCTTGCTCGTTCTTTCAGCCCATGTGTGCTGGCGAAAGCGGTGTAAACGTCGAGCGTGGCTCCGGAGCCGGTATCGATGTCAAAGAGTCCGGGTATCCCATCGAGTTCGCCCTTCACGCGCGGGTGATGCCCGTTGAATGTGAATGGCACACCCACCCCAGGCCCTTGGTAGGTCCATCCGGTTGGAATCGTCAGTGTCAGACGTCCAGGAAGATAATTTATCCGTGCCACAAAGCGTCGAAGGAGCTCGTACCCAAGAATGCCGGCGACCTCCACGCCCATGACCTTATTAATGTTCTCTAAACTGGGGACCACATAGAAACTCTGGTCCTTCATCCAGGCAGCACCGACCTGAACACGGGAAACATGGGTCAATCCAAACGATTCTGCCTTTTCTCCGGCTCCAGTTCCCTCAACTGCGCCGGCTGCGTGTAGCCCAAGAGCTTTAAGGGTGCCAGGGCTCAGAACATTCACCCCACCGGTATCCAGGAAGAATCGGAAGGGGCCCTTGCCGTTCAGCGTCGCCATGATGAGGAGGTGATCGGCCAGGTATTCGAGAGGCACAGATGTGGAGGTTCCTCCTCCTTCAACACCCGAATCCAGAAGATTGGGCACGGGGCGGGAGAAAACCCCCTTCGCGAGCTTGGGATTCACGGAAATCGATGTGTACTCGATCACCGTTTCCTGCCCTGGATCCGGCTTTGGCGTATATAGACGGAATGGCATCATCATTCCCGAAACGTTTCGATAGTCTTGGAAGAACGTCGTCTCGGAGGCAGGGCCTGGATTTGTCACCACACGGTCGGGCAGCCAGTTGCGGCCATCGATCCAAAGTTCGATAGCATCCAGGCCGTCTGGCTTGAGGGTGATTACATGGTAACGGCCCTCATATAGTTCCTTATAAGCGATTTGCCCTTGGCCTCGCTCTGGAAACCAATACGCCCGGGAAGTCATGTAGGCCTGATTTCCTGGAGCCTCCGCAGGTTCCGTCCTGAGGTCACCAGTCGCGTCCTGGAACCATTGGCATTTCCCGTCGAATCCTTGGGCCCCCTTGGTCACCCCGAGGTCATATTGGCTGGTGGATCGTCCATCCAGAAGGCTCTCCCATTCGTGCAAAGTGCCAGTTAATCCACCAGTCTTCAATCGGCCCCTGCGTTCAAGGTGGATCACGCTGTTCCAGGCGTTCCCACCCATGGCGGCTTTGGCTTTGGTCAATACTTCCTCCGCCGAGATTCGAGACGCTTGAGCCATGCTCGGTATGAGGAAATGGGGTGCAGGGAGGAGAAGCATCAAGATCCAACCTCACTCGAATCGATAATTAAATAAAACCTCAACAACACCTGGCCAAGGGATGGGACTTGATGGAATACGGGGCAGCCAACAGATGAGAGAGGCCGGAGCTAGAAGGGTGCGGGGCGAGCCCAGAGGTCAGGGCGCACTCGGCACACGCGCATAGACACACGTATGCCGGAGCGAGTTGTTTGGCGCACGAAACTCGTTGTGAAGAATACCCTCAAGCGAAAAGCCGCAACGTTCAGCAACCCGCCGCGACGCCGAGTTTTCTGAGTCTGTGATGAGTTCAACGCGCACTGCATGGATATGAGAAAAAGCGTAGTCGGTAAGCGCAGCCACCGCCTCACGGGCAAACCCATGGCCGCATCGTGAAGTTCGGCACCAATAGCCCACCTCCGTTTTCGGCGTTTCCCAGTTGGTTCGATACAGGCCAACTGAACCAAGCAGCTGTCCTGAGCTTTTCTCGAACATCAGGAATACCAAGTTTTTTCGTGCAAGAAAATTGGCCTGATCCGTACGGCAGCGTGCCTCGCAGGACTCGGGTGTGGGCTCGTTTGCGACCCAGGGCAAAAATGAAAGAAACAGCTTCAATTCGGGCAATGATTCAGACACGGCATCAAGGTGCGCCGGGCCATCTCCGGCTTGCGGAACCCGGAGCAGGAGACGGGGTGTCTCAATGTGTGAAGGAAGATCGAGGAGAATCGGGTCGGACATGAGGCGAGCCCTCGTTGAAAGCATTCTTAAGCGGAACCCCACATGCGAGGTCGAACAAGGCCTCGATGAGCACGTGAGTGCCTAGGTGCAGGTCAGCCACGGATATTTGCTCGTCCACGTCATGCCCAGGGTACGGGGTCCCTGGAAACCACATGCCGAATGCGATGGCGTGAGGCATACGCTTTGCATAGGTTCCCCCACCGGAAATGGCGGGTTTCTGCGACCTTCCTGTGATTCGGGTGTAGCTGGCCATAAGTCTCTTAATTAACGGCGCCTGGGGATCGAAGGCAAGCGGAACATCACCATAAGAACCTCCCACCGTGAATGAGGCCTTCCGGGGTGCCGCAAAATCTGCGACTACTTGTCGCAGATGTGCCTCGAGGGCAGGACCAAACAGCTTTGGAGTCACACGAATATTAATGGTCAGCGTGGGGCAGCCCTTCCTATCTGGCTTCAGGGTGGCAACATTCACCGCACAACGCCCCCATAGCGGATCTGCTTCCACAAGGCCTAGGCCGGTTCCGTATAGGTCGCTTCCCGCAACCCGCGCGAAAGCGAGCAGGTCATCCGGACCACCTGGAGGCAGTTCCTCAGCCAACAGCCTTGCCAGCGCCACTAGGGCATTCCGTCCACCCTCGAGGTTCATGCCTCCATGAGCGGCCTTACCGGTGACCGTTATGTTGAGGAAGGCCCCAGCCTTCACGGGATCGGACCCCATTTCGAACGTCACCCGGCAACCAGGATCCAATCTGACCTTTTCCAACCGGCGCCGAAGATCCATGAGGGGCCCTTCTCCTTCCGGACAACCCAGCCGAATGGTCGCCCTATCCGGGACAATGCTCGGTGAAAGACCCGCCTCCAGATCCTCGATCGTCCACGGTTTCTCTTTCGTCGGAACCGTGATTCGAGTGGACCCGACCCTGATCTCATTCCACGCTTTTTCGCCAACGACCACCGGGAAATTGGAATCGAGCACCAGGCTGTATGAGGGCGGTTGGTTCAACTTCAGGTAGTCGGTAATGTCTGTATTGGCACTCTCTTCATCGCTGCCGATGAGAAGCCGGATGGTGCTCGTACGAATCGGCCCCGCCTCCTTAAGCGCCTTCATGGCGAGAAGAGCCTGGATCAGAGGCCCCTTGTCATCGGCGGCACCTCGGCCTAGCACCATGCCGTCTTTAACAACACCTTCGAAGGGTGGAATGGTCCAGTTGGTACCAACCGGTTGCACATCCCCATGAACGAGGAGCCCGATGACGGGAGCCATGCCTGGCTCTGCCGTCGAGGATGGGAGGTCCACTTCCAAAATCTTGCCCGCATCCCGCGTTGAGAAGCCCAGGTCCTTGGCTTGCCTCATGATCCAGGTCTTCTGATCTTCCCAGGCCTTTGCGGCGCCTGCGACGGTAGGGAATCGGATGATTTCAGAAAGAAGTGGAATCAACCGAGGCGCTAGGCTTTGCTCATAATGCTCGTGAACGGCCTTGGAAGGCGGGGCCGCCACGAGCAGGATTGGCAGCAATAGAATAAGTAAAGTTCTCAATATCTGCTCCATGATTCCAGATGGTCTATGTGGCCCAAGGAAAGTCTGCCTGGAAGGCAACATTGGAGGGAATTCCAGGGATTGAAGGGCGTGCTGGCAGATGTGACATCCGATAATTTCTTATCTGTAAAGAGCTGCTTCATTTCATGGCGATTTCCCTCACGGATTCGGGCATAGCTAAGGCCAATCAAGGCTTCAGCCGAATCAAGCGCCAGGGCCATGCAGGCCGGGTCCGAGCTGAGCGGGAGGTTAGGCAGGCATGGGATGCGGATCCACACTTACCCGCCTGAGATTGCGCAACCCGGCCGCAGTTTCTCGGGGAATTCGCGACAGGGCGAGGGTCGGCTTGAGTAGATTCGACACGCGGATGTGGAATGATCCAACATTGGGCAGTGTTCACCGGGGTGGTCGAGAAACCGGACTATTCCGGCACCATCAGGGGATTCGATGATGTGGATCGCCACGCCGAGATGGACGGCTTGGTTCCTAAGCGCCGCAACTTCTGCAGAGGTCAGTCGAAGGCACTGGGGACCACGGCAGCACATGGCCCTGCAATGGTGCATACAAACGTGACCGGCTTCCTCGAGAGAAAGCCCGCTAACCAGATGCATGGATGTCGATCCTCCTAACCAGCCTCTGTTGCCGGACGAAGCCCGAGTTGAGCTGACCTCGGCCCCGCCTGCGGGAGAAGCCAACAATCGAGGTCAAAGGAACCAAGAGCGGCCCCCTCAAAGGAACTGGAGTCGCAGGCCGCACATGCCAAGCAGAATGGCGGTAGCGATAAGGGCTGAGGCTACGGCCCCCCAGACCACCACGCCATTCGCCAATTCCCTCCGTGCTCCATGGGCAAGCATGATGGCCCGAAGGCCGCTGCTCAAATGAGAAAGGACGAAGAATACTGCCAGCCAATAAAGTGGGACCAGACGGATGTTCCACGCATCATGAATCAGCCCCGAAGGGGCTCCGGTGGCGAACCCCCAGCCGGAGTCAATGTTGAGGATTCTGCGAGCCAGGATGAAGACAGCGTTGCTGTGGCTGATGATGAAGAAGATGAGATAGATTCCCGATGCGAGCTGGAAGGTCCGAAACCGGCCGGTGGCGCATTTCGTGTATTGCCATCCAAGAATGGCTCCCGTGGCAATCTGGGCGAAAAAACCAATCATAAGGAGCGGTTCTACCACCGATGATCGGTAAATATGGCGCAGGGACCGCATCATCGCAGCGTGAGCCTCTGGTCCGATCAGACCGAGGAGATGGTTGGCCAGATGACTTCCCAGAAAAACCAGGAGGATTCCAAGGGCTGTATATCCGTGGAACTTTCGCAGCTTGATGCGTGGGCGCGCAGAGAGCAAGGTCACGGGTTGCGTCCGATCGCTCAAGGCGATCAGGAAAGCGAAGCCGGCCCACATGAGGCTCAATAGCCAGTTGCAGATTTGGGGGCAGCCGACCATGTAGAGGGCGACACTGGTCAGGGTGAAAATGGCGGGCGAGGCGACTGCAAGCAGGGCCACTCTGCGGGCCCTCAGTTCGGCCAAATTGGGTGCCTGAATTCCTCCGAGGTGCATGGCGGCGAGCAGAGCTGCGACAGGCATGAGGAAGGCCAGCAATAGTAAGGCGGCTGGGACCAAGCCGAATCCACCTCCTCTGTGTTCCAAGGACGTGTGGAATCCCACGAGTACGTATGGATAAACGAGCGCCCCGATGGGAGGGATAAATTCAATGGACCGGTTCAATGCATCCGACAAGCCCAGGCCGGTTGCTCTTGTTTGGTTACCCTGGCTCACGCTTCCCCCGCGAGGGCTGGTAGCGGCTCCACGCCCTCGGTGCGGCACCAATTCAGATAATCCTGGCGAGCACCAAGCGCATCCGCGACTCGGATCAGATTCCCCTTCACATCCCGGTATTCATTCCGGCCGTTCACTTCGATGTGAACAATGCAGGGTTCATCGCCGATGGCCTCCCAACTATCCTCATTCCCCGCAGGTTCGTGAACGTACATGCCGGGACCTACGATCTCGCCGGTATCCAGCCGCCTGGTGCCAGAAAGGTTGAATGCGTGGACCTCTCCGGTGTGGCGGTGGCGGGAAATGACCGTTCCAGGTTCCAGCCGAAGCAGGAGCTGCCAACCACTGAGGTCCGGGAATATATAAATAGGTTTGAAGGACAACCCCTTGGAGAGTGGAATCCAACCGATCTGGGTGGTGTCCACAAAAGTGGTAGGCGGAATGTTGCGCATAAACATCCTTGGGAAGTTGGACCACCAGGTCACCTCCCAAGTCTCCAGTTGTTTGGTCTATGAAAAAGTTCCACTTTTGAAATAGCTGCTAGACCATCTCGAAGAGCTGATTGTCCGCATGGAACCCACGTGTCGAGGCCCGGGCGAGGCAACTGGGCGAAGTCGCCTACAGCTCGAAAATGGCTCATACGCCTGCTTCCGGGACTGCGCGCAGGTCAGGAGGAGGCCTGCCGCGTGCTCAGGCGGCTGTCGTCGGAGGAGCCGTGGGTGGCCCGGCCTCGAGCCTTGGCTGACCCGTTGGAGCAACGTCAGGTATTTGGGCCCCCCACCTCGATCGGTTTCGCGTAGGCAGCCACCAGCGAATCGCGAAAGTGCCTGATCGGGAGTGAGAGCCAGCCTTCAGGTGACGTGTAAACAACCGAAATACCGATCGCCTTCTTCAGCTCAGGCACGTCAATCACCCGCACCAGATCCCGCCACGGTGACGCCTGCGCGATACGCAGGGGCACGATGCCAAGCCCGACTTTGCGGGATATGAGGGAAAGCTGGAGATCCTCACTCCTGGCTTCGACTGAGATCTCGAATGGAAGTCCGGCCCGCTCAAGCGCTCGCCTGATCATCCTGCGGACGCCGCATCCTTCCTGATTCAGCACCCAAGGCATGTCGCGCAGCTGCTTCAACGGCACCCGGTCGGGCAAAGGGCTGTCCAGCGGGGCCACGACCGCGACCGCCTGCTCCCCCACGGATTCTGAATGAAGGCCAATCGGGAGCTTCTCATCATGTGGCAAATACACCACCGCGGCGTCCAATTGGCTGCGACGGACCTGTTCCACAAGCTCGGGTGACCACGCGGAAGTGGCATGCACGGTCAGTAGGGGGAAGGCGGTCCGCAACTCATCGAGAGGCCCGGCAAGCGCGGTCTCGGCGACGAATTGAGAAATGCCCAGCCTCAACTCACCAGTCAAGGCATTCGATTGGACGACGGACGCGCGCAGGTCTTCGATCGAGCGAAGCACCCTCCGGCTGAGTTCGTAGACTCGGCGCCCAGCTTCGGTCGGCCGCAGTGGCTTCGACAGGCGCTCCAGAAGCTGAACATCCAGGAGCTGCTCGAGACTTTGAATTCGGCGGGTCACACCTGGCTGAGTAAGGTTCAGGCGCGTGGATGCCGCCACGACTGAACCGGATTCGACCACCGCGACAAAGGCTTCAAGGTCTCGGGTATTCATGCGTAATCCTCATATGTATTATTCTAATTATTCAATAGACGCATGACAAACGAATTTTTAAGCTGAACCTCCAAGGCAACCCTTGGCCTAGGAGTGGAGTGATGCAGACTCTTTCGGCAAACGTTTCAAGCCTTTCAAAATCAATAAAAAAGAATGAAATAACACCTGGTCTTCTATTCCTGCTGGCGGTGTCGGCCGGCGTCATCGTTTCGAATCTCTTCGCCTCTCAGCCGATCGTGGCAGAGATCAGTGCATCAATCGGCATGCCGACGCGATGGGCGGGCCTGGTGTCCACACTGACCATGCTCGGGTACGCAACCGGCCTGGTCTTTCTGCTGCCGCTGACTGATCGGCTGGAGAACCGAAGGCTGATGCTGGGGACCCTGGCTACCTCGGTCCTAGCCCTTCTAGGAGCCTCGTATGCCCGTGGGGCCGCAACCTTCCTTTGTGCCATCTTCCTTGTTGGAGTGACCTCCTGCACCTTACAGATGGCCGTCGTCATGGTGGCGACCCTTTGCGACGAATCGGAGCGAGGAAAGGTCGTGGGCACCGTGATGAGTGGTGTCATGGTCGGGGGCCTGCTGTGCCGGCCTGCTGGAGTGCTCCTTGCTGCGGCCTCGAGCTGGCGGAACGTGTACCTGACCCTGGCCATTTTTTCGGCTGCCCTGCTGTTGGCGCTGTTTCGGATGCTGCCGGCTGTCCAACCCACCGCAGTTCTGCCCTATCTGGAGTCCCTGAAATCGCTAGGGCCCCTGCTCACTCGTGTGCCCATCCTGAGGCGACGCGCCTGTTATCAGGCCACCATCATGGTTTCCTTCGGCGCCTTTTGGACTTCCATCCCGTGGCGATTGGTCCAGCCGCCGTTTACGCTGGGTCCTCGGGGCATCGCGATATTCGCCTTCGTTGCCGTCGGCAGCGCCATCATTGCCCCAGTTGCCGGCCAGGCAGGCGACCGCGGATTCACGAGATCCGCCACGATATGGGCCCACTCGGCCGTGGTGGCGGGAGCCATCCTGGCCGCATACGCAGGAACCTCAACGAACACCTATGTGGGGTCAATTGGGACGTGGTGGATCCCGCTTGGGCTGATGGCCGTTGCGGCCATGTTTCTAGACACCGGTGTCATCGCTGACCAGGCTCTGGGCCGTCGTGCGGTCAACATGGTCCGACCCGAAGCGCGCGGCCGCATCAATGGCCTGTTCACCAGCTCCTTCTTCGTGGGCCAAGCCCTGGGAGCGGCTCTGGCAAGGCCTGCATGGATGGCAGGAGGTTGGGCCGGTGTCTGTGTCTTGATCCTGGTGCCGGCCCTCTTGGCTCTTGCCTTGCACCTCAGTGAGCCGTGGGCCAAGGCTTCGGAACCTCTCGAAGCGGCCTTTCCTGCTGATCTGTGATTTCCCAAACCAGGCCACCTGGTTTTCCGGCCAGGAGTGTCATCGGGTTCGGGCAGGTCGCGAAACCAGAAGAACAAGTACAACAGTTCGGGGTCTTGAGCCCGTTTGGATTCGGTGTGTGTGACACGGTGACATCCTGGCGGTCGTCGCACAGTGCAAACCGGAGCGCTTTGTGGGGTGAGGCCAGGCCCCACCACACGCCACCTTTTCGTGACCGGATCCTCGCAGGGGGATAGGGGCTTCCGGGTCTCCGCTTCAACCCCGCCCTGTAGCCAGAATCCAAGCACTCGCATTCCCGTCAAACCTAAGCAGGGCATGGGACTTCTCGCTGGATCCATATGGATCTTCAGTCAGGAAGTCTTGCAAAGATCCACGAACTTCCCTTCGGTACAGCCATTCAGGATCCTGAATATCAACCTCAATGGTTGTTGATTCAGGCTCTACGGTTAAGGCTCAACTATTAATTTGAGATCATTTTGGGTACAGCTACATGAAAAAAACTTCAGGGGTATGAATTGTTTACATGGTCGATAAATCATTAATTTTATTAACATTCCTTGACGAGGACCCAGCCGGAATTCACTGTATTCAACAAACCAGGAGCCGGTTATGTGCATGGCAGCGCAGAGGCCACCACTATCCACCAAGAGTGGTTCATCACCATTCTCCTGGCGTTCCGCGGGGCTGTTTCTGGCCCAGGCGGCACTCATCCTGACCATGGCCTGCGGAGGTGGAGGCGGAACTACCACCCCGAACACTGCTCCCCTGATCACCACCCAGCCAGTGAGCCAGACCGTGAACGCGGGCAGTACTGCCATCTTCACGGTTGCAGCCAGTGGCACGCCTGCGCCCACCTTCACTTGGCAGCGCAGCAACAACGGTGGCACCACCTGGACAGCGATCCCCGGTGCCACCGGCGCGACCTATACCACCGCCGCCACGGTCAAGGCGGACAATGCCGCCCAGTTTCGTGCGGTGGCCACCAACGCAGTTAGTCCGGATGCCACCAGCACAGCCGCCACACTGACCGTACGGTGGCTCGCCATCACCACCCAACCCGCCAACGCAAGTGTGACGGCCGGTGCTACGGCCACCTTTACCGTGGTACCGGATGCCAGCCCGGTCGCTACCTACCAATGGCAATCCAGCACGAACGGAACCACCTGGGCGAACGTGTCCGGTGGCACGGGCGCCACGAGCGCCAGCTACACGACAGCCGCCACCGCCTTGAGCGACACCGGTACCCAGTATCGTTGTGCCTTGACCAACGCCGTTGGAACGCTCAACAGCAGTGGGGCCACGCTCACTGTGATCGCGGCTCCTGTCATCGCCAGCTTCGTCGCGGCCAAGAGTCCCGCGACCACGGGAACCGGCACGACCTTGACGGCCGTGTTCACGGGCGGAACGGGCACCGTGGACCACGGCATCGGTGCCGTGACCAGCGGTGTTGCCGTGCCCACGGGCAATTTGGCGACCACAACGATTTTCACCCTGACCGTGACCAACGCAACGGGCGCCGCCGTCACTCTGCCAGTGACCGTGACCGTGGTGGCCGCGCCGGCGACTCCGGTGGTCACGGCCCCAGCCAATGTGACTGCCAGCCAGGCCGGTTACACCGCGTCGGTCCCGGCTCAGGCGGGTAGCACCTATGCCTGGACCATCACGAATGGAAGCATCACGGCCGGTGCCACCACGACCAGCATCACGTTCACGGCGGGAGCCTCAGGCAGCACCATCCCGTCCTGCATCGTCACCAACGCGGCCGGCACGGCCTCCACTGCGGGAACAGCCACCAGCACCATCGTGGCCGCGCCGGCGACTCCGGTGGTCACGGCCCCAGCCAATGTGACTGCCAGCCAGGCCGGTTACACCGCGTCAATTCCGGCTCAGGCAGGTAGCACCTATGCCTGGACCATCACGAATGGAAGCATCACGGCCGGTGCCACCACGACCAGCATCACGTTCACGGCGGGAGCCTCAGGCAGCACCA
>NZ_JAKZLA010000003.1 GCF_022808775.1 Geothrix terrae | reverse complement strand
CTGAGGCGATGAATCGGAAGAGCACCTTGGTTCAAGAGGAGAAGCTCGTCACCCTGAGAGACGATTCGACTCAGCCTCCACCAACGATTGGCACACCCTCGTGGATGAGCATTCTTGGTGGTCCGGCATTGGGCCAACCAGGTAGTCGCCATACAACCTTCCAGCACCACGAACGCCCGTTTCTTTTCTCTGCTCGTTTCTGGCTTTTGGTCGGGTTCGCTGGTTTCCTGCTCTACATCATCAAAGCCGCTCTATTCCGGTGATCGGCCTAACCTTCCGCTCAACCTGGACCCCGCCTGCATTGCCTTTCGCTCTCTCTCAACATCTCGCTTCCTCGGCTCCGCTCAGCATCTCGGTGCAGGCGGGGCCCGGTTAGCTTCATTCGTTAGGCGTCATGCTCTACACTCCAAGCACCAGCCCACCTACACCTGGATTTGCGCTTCTCGGTTGCGCGGTTGGAATTACTTTGTTCGTAGTCGGTATGAAGGCAATTATCAAACGAGAGATCCGTCTAAGGCCTAACAGAGGCGCACCACTAGTAACCCATCGTGGAAGTGGAGCTATTTATGCGGGTTTGGGCTTTTGCCTCATCTCTCTCTTCCTTTGGCTTCCGGCAATAATCTATTTACTCAAACATTTCATCTTTTCGTCACACGCCTAACCCTCAGCTCAACTCGGACCCCGCCTGCATTGTCTTTCGCTCTCTCTCAGCTACTCGCTTCCTCGGCTCCGTTCAGTGCCTCGGTGCAGGCGGGTCCGGTTAGCTCCATCCGTTAGGCACACTCGGCGCTTTCCCTTCGTCTTCCGGGTCTGGTCCTTCTCAATCGGGTTTCAGGTTCAGCGCTCTGGCTTCGCCAGTCGTGAATCTCTGTGGCCTGGTGGCTCATGCTTCTCCTGAATGGCGGGCTTGCGCTGCTGCACACCAGCACCGCTCTCCTGCGGGCCTGGTGGTGAATCCAGCGACTTCCCGTGGCATCCTGGCTCCGCCGTTCCTCAACTCGCTCCATCTTTGGCGCAATCCGCCTCAGTTCTTTGCCTTTGGGCTCGTCCGCTCCAACCGGCTTCTTTGATTGGGCGGCATCCCCTTCGTCCGTTCTCATCCAGGCTCTCGGCAGCTCGGGTGGGCTTCAGTTTCGTGGGGTGCCTAACCTCTCGCTCAACTCGGACCCCGCCTGCATTGCCTTCCGCTCTCTCTCAAATTCTCGCTTCCTCGGCTCCGTTCAGCGTCTCGGTGCAGGCGTGGCCGGTTAGCTCTGTTCGTTAGGCATCGTTTGTAACGGAGTATGATCCAATCACTCACCACTTGAGGCTTTGACATGGAACCCAAGTCTAGAGAAAACAGTGGCAAAGAGGATCAGAATCGCCTGTTTGCAATGACCAATTGGATTCTCCTAGCAGCCGGAATCGTTAATATTCTTGTTGGTTGTCTATTTGCAATTAAAGGTGAAGCCACCAAGTCGACAAGCTTCACAGCCATTGCCTTATTACTTTTTCTCGCGGCGACAATTGATCGCTTTGAATCTCTCAAGGGTTTGGGAATTGAAGCTAAAACCAAGAAATTAGATAAAAAGATCGAACAAGCTGATGAAGTTTTGAATCAGCTCAAAAATCTTGCAGAAGTAACAGGCGCATCTCTAGTAAGTATTACAAGTAAAGTTGGGCGGTGGGGAACAGGAATCTCAACCCGTGAGGCATACGCCCTTGCGCAGAAGGTCCGGAGAATCCTCCTTTCAATTGGTTCCGAGAATACGACGATTGAGGAGGCATTAAAGCCCTGGGCCAGGATCTCATGCTTTGATTTAGCCCGTGTTATTACATCGCCCATATGTAACACATGCAACGAGGAACTGCGCCATCTCCACCAAGCGAATCAGTCAAAGAGCCCCATAAACCCTCATGACGAAAAATTTATGAAGTACATTGAGGAATCCCGCCTTATTTCTGAATATCAACAAAAACTTAGTAATTTACACCTAATTAAACTTGAAGAATATCCGGATGCGCTGTTTGCGCTTATTAATGAAGCTCCCATACAAAATAGAGAAGTGATTTCCGCCGCAGCGAACAAAGCATCACATTTTGCCCCCATGATTATTGAGCTAAAGAAAAATTTCTACTTAACCAATCCAGAGCCTTGGTTCGTCGAATTAGAGACCCCAAGGCAAGAGTAATGGCACAGCAAAATCCATCGCTCATCCCACTCTGCCTAACCCTCCGCTCAAGTCGGACCCCGCCTGCATTGCCTTCCGTTCTCTCTCATCATTTCGCTATCTCGGCTCCGCTCATCGCCTCGGCGCAGGCGCGGCCGCTTAGCTTCACTCGTTAGGCCTTTAGAACCCGGGCAGTACCCCATTAGGTACCCACAAAGGAAAATCCATGAGCTTATCTCGCAGATTTGTCCCTCACGTGGTCGGCCTAGTCCTGATGGTTCCGTTGCTTTTCAGCTGTGATCACCTACCCTTCGGCCAGAAACAAGGAGAGAAGACAAAATCGGAGGGGGCGCCAGAATCTCAAAGACCACCTAGTGCAACCGAAGTCTTCCACCTGCGCACCGAATGTGGTGAGTTCGGCGTAAGGCTTTTGAATGAAAACTTTGTGGGTCGCGCACTAACGCAGAGTCAAGTCTCTCACTACGATCCAAAGACGAATCGCTGCTTCGTTGAACTCACTGTTCAAAGTGCTGACCTCAGCGGGAAATTCATGGCGTCCTATCTCTACGACGGGCAGACGAAAGAACTCCTGGCCTTCACTGAAAGCAAGGATGGCGTGAAGCGGTTCCTGACCTTCAAAACCTATACGAATTCCTACGAACAAGCCCAGGAGTACATAAATTCCAAGATGGAAGATAAAGATTATTCAAAATGATCAAGTTCCAGCGCCCCGCTAAAGGCCTAACCTTCCGCTCAACTCGGACCCCGCCTGCATTGCCTTTCGCTCTCTCTCAACTTCTCGCTTCCTCGGCTCCGCTCATCGCTTCGGTGCAGGCGTGGCCGGTTAGCTTCATTCGTTAGGCCTCGAGACGCAGGCCTGTCCGCTTTCCGTTCGGCCTGCAAATCCGCCTGTTCGGCCGTTCTGCTTCCGATTTCTTAGCGGGCATGCGTTCATGGTGGCAAGCCCCATGTCGCTCTTTCCAATCTCCGCTCGGTTTTCCCATCGCATCGGTTCATGCCACAGCAAAGCTGAGGGCTCGGCCTAACCTTGCGCTCAACTCGGACCCAACCGCCCTTGCCTTCCGCTCTCCCGTGGTGGCTGGGATTTCCGTTCCCCTCTCATCGTCCGGCTGCGGTTGGGCCGGTTACCTTCGATCGTTAGGCCTCACTCATAGGAGCAGGAGATGACAAAGCGATGTGCTGTATTTCTGCTCTCAATCTTGTCCCCAGTAATCCTCCAGGCCCAAGCAAGGAAGGAACTACCAGCTCCGAGCCAGGCCATTCAAACATCCGGAACTCCGGAACCGAGATTCCGATTATTCAAAACGGAGAATGTCTGGACCTTCATTGAACTTGACACTCAGAATGGGCGGCTCTGGCAGGTTCAGTACTCGGTCAACTCAAGTTCAAGCCAGGTGAAGTCCACAATCAATAAATGGCCTCTGGTTTTGAGTGGCAGGAATGGCAGGTTCACACTGTACCCAACGAATAATATGTGGAACTTCATTCTTGTTGATCAAGATGAGGGCGGCACATGGCAAGCTCAATTTTCAATGGAACCCAACAACCGCGGGATTGCCCCAATAAATCTTGAATCAGAAAATTAAACCCCAAATTCGGCCGACGCTTTCGGCCTAACCCCTAGCTCAACTCGGACCCCGCCTGCATTGCCTTCCGCTCTCTCTCAACTTCTCGCTTCCTCGGCTCCGCTCAGCGCCTCGGCGCAGGCGTGGCCCGGTTAGCTTCATTCGTTAGGCGATCCTACGATGCTTCCCACTCTCGGCCTTCTCTTTTCAGAAATTGAGAGTACCCGCTACTTTAGTGGCCTCGCCTTCCTCATTTTTGGGACTGGGGTAACCGTTTTATTGAAATTGAAGCGTCTTGTTTTCTTTGATCGAGTGATCCTCAGATCTGAAAATCCGGTCCTTTATTGGGGCGTAGTTTTCTTTTTTTTCCTTCCAGTTCTTCTGTCCGGATTCGTCTTCGTGGTCTTCACTTTCGGAAACCGGCATTGAACAATCGCCTAACCCTCCGCTCAAGTCGGACCCCGCCTGCATTGCCTTCCGTTCTCTCTCAGCATCTCGCTATCCCGGCTCCGTTCATCGCCTCGGTGCAGGCGCGGCCGCTTAGCTTCATTCGTTAGACGCCACCCAAAACCCCATGACCACCTCAACCCTTCGCCCAGTCATCTTTGTGTTGCTGATCTCCCTGGTTATCTTCGGGGCGGAGTCCCCGAAGACACTTCCCGTCGTTCTTGAGATGAAAGTCCCATCTTGTCCTCCGCTAGCTCGGATTGCAGGCATCAGTGGTACGGCTAAATTCCTGGTTCAGACCGATGGTCATCAGATTAAGGAATTCCTAAAATCCGAAGGCCCGCCAATCCTTCAACGCCAATTACCAACCCAACTCTCATCCTGGAGGTTCACCGACCATACTCCGATGGAGTTCACGATCACATTCAAAGTCACGGTAGTACGCCAGAATCCATGCGATCCCAAACTGCCTGACGAAGTTAAGATGGTCCTCCCTTCACTCGTTGAAATAACCGCCTACACAGCAGGCGAATGCGATCCAGTCATCATCAGAGAGCCAAAGAAATGAACCCGCCGGCTGGGCGTCTAACCTCTCGCTCAACCCGGACCCCGCCTGCATTGTTTTCCGCTCTCTCTCAGCTTCTCGCTTACTCGGCTCCGCTCAGCGCCTCGGTGCAGGCGGGGCCGGTTAGCTTCATTCGTTAGGCCTCTCACAATCTTCAAAGCCATCATCGATCCAGGCACGGAGCACCATGGCCAAATACCTGATCTCCTTCCCCAGTGCTGCGATGGTCGTTCCAACCGGCGAGTTGGAGGCGGTAGGCCGCGATGCGCATGCCGTGATAGAAGAGGCGAAGATCGCCGGCGTTTACATCTTCGGCGGTGGCATCGATGAAGATGTGGCGCCAGTGCTCATTTCGGCCGATGGCTCGGTCGCTTTGGGCGGCTACCCCTGGGGGCCTAGGCTCGATGGTGGGTTCACCGTGCTCGACCTGCCCTCTCGCGAGGAGGCCATCGCCTGGGCCGCACGGATCGCCAAGGCTTGCCGCTGTGACCAAGAGCTACGCGTCTTCGGGTTCGACCCGCAGTCCTAACGGCGCACGGGCACATATCGGCCTAACCCTTAGCTCAACTCGGACCCCGCCTGCATTGTCTTCCGCTCTCTCTCAGCTTCTCGCTTCCTCGGCTCCGCTCATCGCCTCGGTGCAGGCGGGTCCGGTTAGCTTCATTCGTTAGCCCGCTTCCAGGGACTCCTACCCGTGCAATGGTCCAAATTACGAAGCCTCATTGAATCCCGGTTCGCTGAGTCACTCGGCAAGAGAGTCTCCATCCATAGCACTGCCTACGGGAATTGTTCCTGTGGACATGCCTGGATCACTCTCGATGGCGATGTCATCGCGAACTTCTGCACTCGCGCTCACTACTTGAAGTTGGCTGATGAAAGGGCTGGTAGGCAAACGCCCGCCTCTTCAACTAAGAAGCACGAAGCGCAATTTGTCGAGTACGGCGAAATGAGCCGCCAGGACGCCTATCAAAGCTGCTGGCGGTTCATTCATGAACTATCTATCGAGCAGGCCCTATCTGACTCAGACCCCCTCGTTATGTCCCTCGCAGTTCTAGATCAACGCCTTGGCAAACGCAGAATACAATCCCTTGCACTTGAACCTTTGCACTCACTCCCTCGTCATCTACTCGAGATTCGCGCCGCAGCTGAAGGAATTGCCCTTCCGGCGCGGTCTAACCCTTAGCTCAACTCGGACCCCGCCTGCATTGTCTTCCGCTCTCTCTCATTATTTTGCTTCCTCGGCTCCGCTCATCGCCTCGGTGCAGGCGGGTCCGGTTAGCTTCATTCGTTAGGCCTCGAGAAGCAGGCCTGTCTGATTTCCATTCGGCCTGCAAATCCGCCTGTTCAGCCGTTCTGCTTCTGATTTCTTGGCGGGCGTGCGTTCATGGTGGCAAGCCACAGGTCGCTCTTTCCAATCTCCGCTCGGTTTTCCCATCGCCTCGGTTTATGCCACAGCAGAGCTGAGGGCTCGGCCTAACCTTGCGCTCAACTCGGACCCAACCGCACCTGCCTTCCGCTCTCCCGTGGTGGTTCGGACTTCCGTTCTCCTCTCACGGGCCGGCTGCGGTTGGGCCGGTTACCTTCGATCGTTAGGCGCCCAATGAATATCGAGCTAACAGACACACCAAGGGAACAAGACGAAGCCTTCGTCATTGCGCAGGTTCATGCGTACAACTCTCGATTTATCGTACGGGATCAAAGAAGTCTGTGTGTATTTGCCCGTGATGGTGATGGAATTATTATTGGCGGACTAACAGGTCGGACAAACTGGCAGTACCTCGAAGTCTTATTCCTCTGGGTTCATGACGAGCATCGCAAAACCGGGTTAGCCTCAAAGCTAATGGCAATGGCCGAATCAGAAGCAATTAAGCGTGGCTGCAAAAACGCACGTCTCGATACGTTCAGCTTTCAAGCCCTCGGTTTCTACCAAAAACTTGGTTATCAAGAGGTCGGCCATTTGCCAGGGTTTGGTGGCCAGCACACACGCCATTTTTTGCATAAATCACTTTGCTCTGGCGCCTAACCCCTAGCTCAACTCGGACCCCGCCTGCATTGTCTTCCGCTCTCTTTCATCTCCCTGCTTCCTCGGCTCCGCTCATCGTCTCGGTGCAGGCGCGGCCGGTTAGCCCCATTCGTTAGGCTTCACCGTGAAGACGCTCTCAATCGGCAATCAAGAACGCGAACAATTCTCCATCACCGTATTGGGCTACGAGAGATCTGCTTCCGGAGAGTTTTACGACGACAACTGGCTCACTTCGAGAGTCAAAATTTCGGTCGGCTCATTTTCAGGGGAATTTGGGCTCTCACTTTTCACAACAGACTTTACCTCCTTTTTAGAACAGCTTTCTGCTCTTTACAAAAC
This sequence comes from Geothrix terrae, assembly GCF_022808775.1. Lineage (GTDB taxonomy): Bacteria > Acidobacteriota > Holophagae > Holophagales > Holophagaceae > Geothrix > Geothrix terrae. Next base: position 596,262 of record NZ_JAKZLA010000003.1, on the reverse strand, counting down.
TCTCAGTGGTGAAGCCAAGTTTGAAACCATGGAAGGTCAAATTGAGTTTTCAATGACTGGTAATGGTCGCGGCGGAGTGGAAGTCTCTGGCCGTGTTCTAGACCAGGCTGGGATCGGAAATAAGCTAGAATTCGCTTTCCAGGTCGACCAAACGTATCTTCCCTTGGCAATTCACGATCTGAACGAAATCTTGAACGAATTCCCAGCCCGTCCAGCTTAATCTCTTGTCTAATTTGGCCTGCCCACCCAACTGGCCGTCCCGTTCGAGCCCTTCTCAATCCAAGGTATGTCACAGCCTAACCTCTCGCTCAACTCGGACCCCGCCTGCATTGCCTTCCGCTCTTTCTCTTCATCTCGCTTCCTCGGCTCCGCATAGCGCCTCGGTGCAGGCGGGGCCGGTTAGCTTCATTCGTTAGGGCTCTGAAACATCTTTAGCGACTCCAGGAATCCATGTACCTATCCACCGCCATCATTTTCCTTGTCTGTCTCGGTATTCGTGTCGGCCTACATTTTTTTGACAAGAATTCCATTCAGGAAGCAGCCAAGGACAAAGGCTGGGTGAATGTTCAAGTCATTTGGACGCCATTTGCTTCTGGTTGGTTCCTTTTAAGGAATGATAAACGCCAGTACCGCGTCATTTACTCCCGGGAAGACGGGGTTATGCATGAGGCGCGTTGCAAGAGTTCAATCCAAGATGGTGTTCAATGGTGTGATACAGCCCATGATTACGATTGATCGCCCTAACCCTCCGCTCAACTCGGACCCCGCCTGCATTGCCTTTCGCTCTCTCTCAACTTCTCGCTTCCTCGGCTCCGTTCAGCGTCTCGGTGCAGGCGTGGCCGGTTAGCCACATTCGTTAGGTGCCACCATGAAACCAAAGAACCCAGCATCAGTAGCGATCCTGACGGGACTCCTAGGCCTAGCGGCGGGGGGCGGTGTTGCCACGATTTACTGGCGTCACCAAATCGAGATTGCCCATCGTCTTTATGCAAGTTCACAGGCGGTTTATACCTTAGAGAACCTAAAGTTCATCAGGTCAAATCAAGACCCACTAGCAATCCAATATTTAGAAATGCACCTTGATAGGTATGTAATACAGCTCGGGAAAACCTACACAAGAAACGATTCGTATGCATCCCGTGAAAGAGAGGTTCTGCTTCGAATCAAGAGCTATAGGAATACAAATCATGTACCCGATGGCCTACCTGCAGATATCAATCAGACTGCGAACACGATACTCAGACAGGCTGCCATGTAGCACCTAACCCTCCGCTCAACTCGGACCCCGCCTGCATTGTCTTCCACACTCTCTCAACTTCTCGATTCCTCGGCTCCGTTCATCGCCTCGGTTCAGGCGTGGCCGGTTAGCCACATTCGTTAGGCGCCACCTTCTATGCCGAGCCAACATCACGAAGACCTTATCAATCTTGTTAGGTGGATCTGGTTCAATCACATCGTCCAGATTTATGGCGACTGCATGGAACCAGGTGGGGTCTTATTTATCCTTGACCATAAACTCCGCTTTCTAGCGCTAGAGCACCTCGATATCTCGGGTACTTGGCCAGATTTCTATCTTAACCTTAATGATGGCCACGGCCCGATACTTGGCGAAGTCGGTGAAATGGCCAATGATCGATGGGGACGTGTGATTTGTTCAGATGGTCTTCCAGTTAGAATCCTTCGCGTCGGCTTCGACTATACGGTTGGAGTCATCAATCCAAGGTTTACGGAACGCGAAATCACAACTATAAAAATCGTCCAAGATCTCCTCATTCAAGAGCGCCTGCGTGTGCATGGCGCCTAACCCTCAGCTCGACCCGGACCCAACCTGCATTGCCTTTCGCGCTCTCTCAACATCCCGCTTCCTCGGCTCCGCTCATCGCCTCGGTGCAGGCGGGTCCGGTTAGCTTCATTCGTTAGGCCGCAGGAGCCCCTGTGTCGAATCCCATCTCCCCGAAGTCGGTAGCCCTGTCGCTTACCGAGCCATGGTCTCCTCGTGTGATTGGCGAAGTTGATGACTCGTTCGTAAAAGTCGCCAAGGTCCATGGTTCGCTAGCCTGGCATAGCCATGAGAACGAAGATGAATTGTTCTATATTCTTCAAGGCCATCTGCGTATCGAAATGGAGGACCGTTCGGTCGAACTGAGCGAAGGCGAGCTGTTTGTTGTCCCAAAGGGTGTACGCCACAACCCGATCGCTGAGGAAGAGTGCTACCTGATGCTCTTCGAGCGCAAAGCCACTTTACATACCGGGGATGTAGTGACCGAGAAAACGCGCTCAATCGCGGAACAACTTCGACCACTCTGATGCCCCAACGTCGCTGCGGCCCAACTCTCCGCTCAACTCGGCCCCGCCTGCATTGCCTTCCGATCTTTCTCGTCTACCTGCTTCCTCGGCTCCGCACAGCGCCTCGGTGCAGATGGGTCAGTAGCTTCACTCGTTAGGTGTCTCGCATGCCGATGTACCAAGTCACGCAACGCATAAAGGCTCCTGCAAGTGACGTCTGGAGACACCTGTCAGACGTCCTGGCTTGGCCAGCGTGGTTGCCGACTGTCACTGGGGTCTCGCCGCTTGAAGGTCAACCATTTCAGCTTGGCGCAAAATTCAAGGTCATTCAGCCCAAATTGCGCCCAGTGATCTGGCAAGTTACCCAATTGGAGCCTGGCCGGTGTTTCATCTGGGAATCGACAACCCCGGGTATGCGGCTTTGGGGCAATCACACAGTTCGTGGCGTCGGACCCGGGGAGTCAGAAGTGGCGCTTCAATTCCGGTTCTCAGGCCCTCTCGGAGTGATCCTCGGTTGGCTTGCAGGTCCTATCACACGCAAATACATCGCCACTGAAGCCGCCTCTCTCAAAGCGTTGGCTGAATCTGCGGCCATGGCGAGACCTAACCTTTAGCTCAACTCGGCCCCCGTCTGCATGGCCTTCGGCTCTCTCATCTTCTCGCGTCCTCGGGTCCGTTCATCGCCTCGGTACAGGCGTGTTCGGTTACCTTCATTCGCCAGGCCTTGAAATGACAGGAAGGAGGACACGATGGACGACGAACAGGCGGCACCGGAGACGAAGGGCGTTACGGTGAAGCTGCTTGCCACGGTTGATCTTGGCCCCGAGATCGAGGGCATGGCGGGGCGTCAGCTTCGAATGCGCATGGTGACCATCGAGCCGGGAGGGGTCTTCGGGCCGATTCACGACCATAAGGACAGGCCCGGCATCGTCTACATCCTGCAGGGGACGATCACCGACCATCGGAATGGCGTCGCGACGGACTACAGGCCGGGCGTGGGCTGGCCCGAGGATCGGAACACGACACACTGGCTGGAGAACAGGGGAACGGTTCAGGCGGTGGAGATCTCGGTCGATATCGTCCAGCAAGCCTGAGATTGGGCGCGACCTCGGACACGATTGGGGCGAACCCTGGCGCTCGGCTCCATGTGGTGTCCCGGTGCCGGCGCGACCAGGTTTCCCGACGAAACACGGTTCTCGGATCACCTCAAAACGCATCGACTTGTGATCCAGCCACCGCTGGCTTCCGAGCCCGTGAACGATGGACACCGGCCCCGCGTCTTCCCGCTCCCAACCACGGCTTCGGTGCGGTCCGATTCGACGATGGGACCACGGTTTCAGCCGGTATGAAGTGCCCCGGATTGTTTCGCGCTTTTCCCGAAGGCCAGGACGTGCTTGAGTACCTCGATATTCATGCCGTTAGCGCGCTCACGGCTCAAAGCCAATGACCGCCATCCCCGTGGCCTGACCCTTGGCCCAGCCCGGGCCCCGGCCGCCTTGACTCGCGCCCTCCTGCTTCGTTCCGCCTTCCCGGCTCGCCTCCCTCTGGGGCCGCATTAAGCCGATTTTCTGGTCGCTTGATGCGACCCGATTCCCCGTCCCACCCATCGAGTGGTTGCGGACGGCCCGATTACCTCCCATCGTAAGGCCACACCATCTGGAGGCCCGACATGGAAAGGCTGTTTCCTGATATGGGTCATCCCTACGGGATGAACCCCTCGCCCTATTTCTCCCTGCGGGACGGAAAACTCTATCCCGATGTCGGCCACCCCGAGGGCGCGGGAACGAAACCCTGGTTCTCCGTTCGCGGCGACAAGGTGTATCCCGACATCGGACACCCTGATGGGGCCGGAACTGCGCCCTGGTTCAAGATCGAGAAGGGCAAGCTGTACCCCGACCAGGGCAATCCGGATGGCGCCGGGACCTCCCCCTGGTATTCCATCAGGTGAAGCCCGGCCCGACTCCCTGTTCCCCCAGGCCCACCCCGGGGCCGGCCGGCCTGCGCCGCTAGGCCTTTCCGATGCCGACCATCCTCTCCCATCCGGCGGTTCCCCTGGCCCTGGGCGTGGGATTCGGCCCGAAGGCCGTCCCCAGGCCCCTGCTGATCGCCGGGATCGTCGCCTCGGCGCTCCCGGACCTGGATGTGATCGCCTTCCGCCTGGGGATTCCCTACTCGGCGGCCTTGGGCCACCGGGGGTTCAGCCACTCCCTGGGCTTGGCGGCGGTGGTGGCCCTGGGGGGCGCCTGGGCCCTTCGCAAGGCGCTCCGCAAGGCCAGGTCGCCGCTCCCGGCGGCCTTCGGGTTCCTCTTCCTCTCCATGGCCTCGCACGGTCTCCTGGATGCCTTCACCACGGGCGGCCGGGGCATCGCCCTGCTCTGGCCCTTCACGGAGCAGCGCTTCTTTTGGCCGCTCCAGGTGATCCGGGTGTCGCCCCTCAGCCTTTCGAAGCTCCTCTCCCTGCGAGGCCAGACGGTCCTGCTTTCCGAGGCCCTGTGGGTCTGGCTCCCTTCCACCGCCTTGGCGCTCGGGCTCTGGACCCTGCGCCGGGGGCGCCTTCTCCCGGTCGGGCCCCGCCTCGACCCCACCCGGCCAAGCCTGCCCTCGCCACCCGACCAGCCCCGGGGGAACCCATGAAGGTCTTCGCCTACACCGCCATCGCCGTGGTTCTCTTCTTCGCCTTCGCGATCCATTCGGTCCGGCGGGAGGAGCGGCGGCGTTCCGACCGGCGCCAGGAGGACCTCCCGGTTCTTCCGCCCGACCCGAGGCGGCGGGATCGTCGCCGCGGGAACGTGTTCTCGTACCTCGGCTGGGTGCTGCGGTCGCTGCTCCCGAAGGCCCGCCGGTAGGCGGTCTTCGATCGCGGAGACCGCCTGCCTAGCTGGGGCGCAGGACGGCGAAGGCCTGGAAACCCTCACCCTCCCAGCGGAGGGGATGGGGGCGGAACAAGGCCGTGGCCTCGCGATCCGTCCCATCGGCCGCACCCAGGGCCGCCGGCCAGACCTCCGCCGGGCGAAGGTCGGGGCGGGCCTCCGCCAGCCAATCCCGGTGGGCGATGCCCTCCTCGGGCAGCCAGGAGCAGACGGCATGGATCAGCAGCCCGCCCGGGGCCAGACGCCCGGCCGCGGCCGCCAGGAGGCGACGCTGGATCCCGGTGAGGCGGGGCAGGTCGTCGTGGGCCAGCCAGGGCCACTCGGGGTGCTTCTGGAGGGTGCCGCTGCCCGAGCAGGGGGCATCGAGCAGGATGAGGTCGAAGGTGGCGTCGCTGGTCTCCAGCCACTCCGCCGCATCCGCCTGGATCACCTGGGCCGCCACACCCCGCTGCTGGAGGGTCTGCCGCAGCCGGGCCGCGCGCCGGGGATGCACCTCCAGGGCCGTGAGCTCCGCCCCGGGGTGGCGCAGGGCCAGGGTGGTGGTCTTGCCGCCGGGAGCGGCGCAGGCGTCCAGGATCCGCGTCACGGGGCGATCCCAGCCATAGGCCAGCAGGGCCTGGGAGCTCCGGTCCTGCACCATGCCCGCCCCGGATTCCAGCCAGGGCCGCGGGAAGGGGGCCCCCTCCTCCAGCCGCAGGCAGCCCGGCCATTCGGGGTCCGGCGCCAATCCTGCGGGGAGCTCGCCCCGCACGAGGCGGAAGGCGGGGCGGGGGGGCTGCTGGAGGCGGGACCACAGGGCCTCGACCTGGTCCAGGGCCCCGTGCGGCGCCAGGGCGGCCTTCAGGGCGCGCTCCGCGGCGGGGGGCCGGTCCAGGGCGGAGGGCAGGGCGTCCAGTTCCGCGGCCAAGGCGGCGCGGTCCTTCGCGGCCCGGCGCAGCAGGGCGTTCACCAGGCCCTTGTGGGGATGGAAGCCCAGGTCGCGATCCCCCGCCAGCGCCACGGATTCGTTCACCGCCGCGTGATCGCTGACGCCGGGCAGCCAGGCCAGCTGCGCGAGGCCCATGGCGAGGGCCACTTGGGTGCCCAGGGGCACGCCCCGGGCGGGATCCTTCAGTCGGGGCTTCACCCAGGCCTGAAGGCGGCCCCAGCGGCGCAGACAGAGGCCGAGCAGGGCCTGGGCCAGATGCGCATCCTCACCCAGGTCCCGGTCCCAGATGTCCGGCACCCGGCCCTTTTCCCCGAAGACTTCGTGGAGGGCGTGGGCGACGTGAAGGCGGGCGGGCGTGGGCATGGGGCTCCGAACGACAGAACCCCGATTATCCCCCGTTACAGGTCCTTCAGGATCTCGGCCTTCTTGGCCTCGTAGTCCTTCTTGTCCAGCAGGCCCTTCCGGTAGAGCTCCTGCAGCTTCTGCAGGCGCTCTTCGGGGCCAGCCTTGCCCGTGGCTGACGTGGCGGCTGACGTGGCGGCCGACGAGGCAGTCGGGGCGGGCTTCGTTTCCGCGCGGGGCGGGGCAGGCTCCGAGCGGCGTTCGGATCGGCGCAGGGCGTCCTGGAGCGCGATGGCCTCCTGGCATTCCTTCAGCGCGGTCTGGAAGATGCTGGCGTCGGGCTGCATGTCCAGGGCCGTGCGCAGGTGGGGCAGGGCGTCGTCGTACTGGCCCAGGATGAAGCGGATGATGCCCACGTTGTACTCGGCGCGGGGGTAGTACTTGGGCTTCTGGCCCTTGTCCTCGCGGGACTGGTCCAGCCCGCCGAGGGCCAGGTCCAGCGCGCCGCGGACATCCTGGGCCTTGAGACGCTCGTGGGCCCGGCCCATGCCGAAGACATCGTCATCGAAGAAGGTGAGCTTGCGCACCTCGCTCCAGGCCAGGAGCAGGCGCAGCACCTTCACCTTGGCGGCCTCGAAGGCCAGACGGCGCACCTCGGAATCCCGAGGGTAGGCGGGGAATCCTTCGTACGAGGTGTTGCTGAGGCTGGGCGCGTCCTCCAGGCGCTGCGCGCCGAAAACGCGGCCACTGCTCAGATCGACCACCTGCACGGTGGCGCTGAAATCCAGGCTGGTGGTGGCGGTGCGCTTGAGGCGGACGAGCTCCTTCTTCGTCTTGTAGTCGGTGCTGCGCTCCTCCTTGGCGGACTGGTTGCGGCTGAGGTCCGAGCGGTTCACGTTCACGATGACCAGCACGCTGGGGCCGAGGAGCTTGCCGAGCTTGGCAATGGTGGCGGGCTCCACGTAGCCGCTGGCGCCCAGCTCCTGTTCCTTCAGCACCGCGTCGAGGTGGGCCCGGTCCACCACCTCCACCTGGCGGCTCTGCACCAGGTCGGCGGTGAGGGCATCCGCCAGCTCCCGGGAGTCGAGGTCGCGGGCAGGGGCGAAGGCCAGGCGCTCCACCTTGAGGCCCAGGCCCGGCGGGTGGATGAGGGTGACCTCCACCTTGGGATTGGCGATCTCGCTCCAGAACTGGGCCTGGGCGGGCAGCGACAGCGCGGCCAGGGTCGCGGGGATCAGCAGGCGCATGGGGGCTCCGGAACGTCGTTCCAGGTTAGCAGGAGGGGTGTGTGGCATCCTGGGCGCAGGCTTCCCGAGGAGAACCCCATGGCCCACCGCTATCCCCTCACCCTCTCCTGGACCGGCAGCACCCACGACGCCACCTACTCCCGCAACGCCACCGTCACCACCGCCGGCAAGCATCCCCTGGCCGTGAGCAGCGCTCCGGAGTACGCCGGTGACGGCGGTCGCTGGAACCCCGAGGACCTGCTGGGCTCGGCCCTGGCCACCTGCCACATGCTCACCTTCCTGGCCCTCTGCGCGAAGGCGAAGGTGGAGGTGGTGGGCTACGAGGACCACGCGGAAGCGGTGCTCGACACCATCGACAAGGTCACGCGCATCACCCAGGTGCACCTGCGCCCGACCCTCCGCGTGCCCCGGGGCACCAGCATGGCCAAGGTGGTGGAGCTCTTCGAGAAGGCGCACAAGTACTGCTTCGTGGCCAATTCCGTGACCTGCGAGGTGGTGATGGAACCGCGGGTGGTCGAGGTCTAGGAACCTTTTCCGGAGCGACCGTGCGCTGTCCCTTCTGCGGGCACCTCGAGGACAAGGTGGTGGACTCCCGGGAGTCCCGCGAGGGCGATTCCATCCGCCGCCGACGGGAGTGTCTGTCCTGCGCCCGGCGCTTCACCAGCTACGAGCGCGTGGAGGAGGTGCCGCTGGTGATCCTCAAGAAGGACGGCCGGCGCGAGCCCTTCGACCGGCAGAAGCTCATGAAGGGCCTGCTGCTGGCCTGCCAGAAGCGGCCCGTGTCGCTGGCCCGCATCGAGGAGCTGGTGGCGGACATCCACGCCCGGCTCATAGAGCGGCCGGATCGCGAGATCCGCAGCCGGGAGCTGGGCGAGCTGGTCATGGACGAGCTGAAGGGCCTGGACCAGGTGGCCTACGTGCGCTTCGCCAGCGTGTATCGCGACTTCAAGGACTTGCCGGATTTCGTGAAGGCCCTGGAGGGGCTCATGCACAAGGAGGCGGCCACCGGGCGGAACGGGGGCGGCCCGGTCACACCGGTCAAGCCGACCTCCTCATCCAGCGCCCCCCAGCCTCCCACGGCAGAACCCAAGCCCATGCCCCAGGCCCTCTTCCCCGGCGAAGCTGCGCCTCCGCCCCCGAAGGTCCGGAAAAAGTAGGGGTATCCTGAGGGTCGAGGTTTTTCCGTGGCCGACGACGTTCTCCTGCCCCCCCCTCCCGACGAACAGCCCAAGCTGCCGGAAGAGCTGCCGGTGCTGCCCCTGCGGGACGTGGTGGTCTATCCCTACGTGATCCTGCCCCTCAGCGTCAGCCGCGAGAAGTCCATCCGCGCCGTGGACACGGCCCTGGTGGAGAACCGCATGATCCTCCTGCTCTCCCAGAAGCAGGTGGAGATGGACAACCCCAAGCCCGAGGACCTGTACCAGGTGGGCACGGCGGCCCTCATCATGCGGGTGCTCAAGCTGCCGGACGGCCGCATCCGGGCCCTGGTGCAGGGCCTCCAGCGGGTCCGCGTGGAGTACTTCACCGAGACCGAGAACCTCTTCAAGGCCCGGGTGGAACCCCTGGCCGAGCCCGAGCTGAAGGTGCCGGACCTGGAGCAGGACGCCCTCCTGCGCAGCGTGAAGCAGACGCTGGAGAAGGCCGTGGCCCTGGGCAAGACGCTGCCCCAGGAGGTGCTGGTCATCGCGGGCAACCTGGACAACCCGGGCCGCCTGGCGGACCTGGTGGCCTCCAACCTGGACCTCAAGCTCCAGCAGACCCAGGAGGTCCTCGAGATCGCCCACCCGGGCCTGCGCCTCAAGCGCGTGAACGAGCTGCTCCAGCGCGAGATCCAGCTGCTGGAGGTGCAGCAGAAGATCACCATGGAGGCCCGCGGCGAGATGGACAAGAGCCAGCGGGAGTACTACCTCCGCCAGCAGCTCAAGGCCATCCAGCAGGAGCTGGGCGAAGGCTCCGAGCTGGCCGAGGAGATCCAGGCCTTCCGCGACAAGCTGGCCAAGATGACCGTGCCCGAGGACCCGCTCACGGAGATCGAGCGCAACCTCAAGAAGCTGGAGCGCATGCATCCCGACTCCAGCGAGACCGCCGTGACGCGGACCTACCTGGAGTGGATGACCGAGCTGCCCTGGGGCTCCTTCACGGAGGACAACCTGGACCTCGCGCAAGCCCAGGCGGTGCTGGACGAGGACCACTTCGGGCTGGCCAAGATCAAGGACCGCATCCTGGAGTTCCTGGCCGTCCGCAAGCTCAAGCCCGACCTCCGCGGCACCATCCTCTGCTTCGTGGGCCCCCCGGGCGTAGGCAAGACCTCGCTCGGCAAGTCCATCGCCCGGGCCCTGGGCCGCAAGTACTCGCGCATCTCCCTGGGCGGCGTGCATGACGAGAGCGAGATCCGGGGCCATCGCCGCACCTACGTGGGCGCCATGCCCGGGCGCATCGTGCAGGCCCTGCACCAGGTGAAGAGCATGAACCCCGTGATCATGCTCGACGAGGTGGACAAGATCGGCCGCGACATGCGCGGCGATCCCAGCGCGGCCCTGCTGGAGGTGCTGGACCCCGAGCAGAACCACACCTTCCGCGACCACTACCTGAATGTGCCCCTGGACCTCAGCCAGGTGCTCTTCCTGGCCAACGCCAACGAGCTGGAGCCCATCCACCCGGCCTTCAAGGACCGCATGGAGATCATCTACCTCAACAGCTACACGCTGGAGGAGAAGCTGGGTATCGCCGAGCGGCACCTGATTCCCAAGCAGCTGGAGAAGCACGGCGTCACGCGCCAGCAGCTGTCCATTTCGAGGAAGGCCCTGAAGGCCATCATCACGGGCTACACCCGCGAGGCGGGCCTGCGCCAGCTCGAGCGCGAGATCGGCGCCGTCTGCCGCAAGGTGGCGCGGCGGGTGGCCGAGAACTCGCTGAAGAAGAAGCTCGTGCTCACGGACGACGCCATCCACGAGCTGCTGGGCCCCGTGAAGCTGCTTCAGGACGAGCGCCTGAAGGCCCCGCGGGTGGGCGTCGTGACGGGCTTGGCCTGGACCTCCGTGGGCGGCGACGTGCTGTTCGTCGAGGCCCTGAAGATGCCGGGCAAGGGCCTGCTCACCCTCACGGGCCAGCTGGGCGACGTGATGAAGGAGAGCGCCCAGGCCGCCCTGAGCTACATCCGCAGCCGGGGCGAGGCCTTCCAGATCGATCCCGAGGTGTTCCAGAAGCAGGACCTCCACATCCACTTCCCCGAGGGCGCCATCCCCAAGGACGGCCCCAGCGCGGGCCTGGCCATCGCCACCGTGCTGCTGTCCGTGCTCAAGGACATCCCGGTGAAGAACACCCTGGCCATGACCGGCGAGATCGACCTGCGGGGCGAGGCCCTGGCCATCGGCGGCCTCAAGGAGAAGGCCCTGGCGGCCCTCCGGCTGGGCATCAAGGACATCCTCATCCCCCACGCCAACCAGAAGGATCTGGAAGAGATCGACCCCGAGCTGCGGAACCAGCTGCACTTCCACCCTGTGAAGCACGTGGAGGAGGTCTTCGAGCAGGCCCTGGTGGGTTGGAAAAGACCGGAGGTCGTGGTATCAAAAGCCAAGTCCAGGCCCGCCTCCAAGGCCACATCCAAGCGTTGAGGTTTCCATGTTGCTGCTGTTCGCCGCGGTCCCCCCGCCCAAGCCCCCGGCTGTCCAGGCCCAGGTTCTCGAGGTGGGCACCCAGGGGCTTCCGCCCGCCATGGAGGCGTTCATCCAGGCCGACGACTGGCCGGGACTCGCGGACTGGTTCGAGAAGGCCTCGCCCAAGGTCCGGCGGCAGTACTACGAGTACTGGCTCCAGGCCCTGAACCGGAGCCAGCGCTGGGCCCGCCTGGCGGACGCCTGCAGGACCCTCACCCCCCAGATCGAGGGCCGCGGGAAGCCCCGCCTCGGCACCTACCGGCTCTACCGGGCCCAGGCCCTCAGCCAGCTCGGCCGGCACCGGGAGGCCATGGCGGCCCATGCGGAAAACGGCCGGCTGGGCCAGCCCGACGGCTACGCCAACGCCTGCGTCGAAGCCCGGCTGGCCGGGGACTGGAAGGCCCTCCTGGCCCACGCGGGGACCCTGCTCGCCCGCAAGCCCGGGGACGCCGAGGCCCTGGGCTGGAAGGGCGAGGCCCTCTCCCACCTGGGGCGCTTCGACGAGGCGACCGCCGTGCTCAAGCAGGCGGTCCAGGCCAATCCCAAGGCCGCCTATGCCTGGAACAACCTGGGGCGCGCGGCCCTGCAGCACAAAGCCTGGGCCGACGCCCAGGCGGCCTTCGACCAGGCCCTGAAGCTGGAGCCGGGCCAGATGGAGGCCCTGTTCAACCGCGGGATCGCCCGGTTCAACCTGAAGCAGTACGCCGCCAGCCGGGACGACTTCAAGGCCGCCCTGGCCCTGCGGCCCGGCGACCCGGTGCTCCAGGAAAACCTGCGGCAGGCCGAGAAGATGGCCGCCGCCTACCCGCAGCCCTGAGGTTCTTGCCGCCACCGGCTCTGGAGCCCATGCTGTCGCGGGGTGACCCATGCTCGCCGAAGCCTTCGCCCTCGTCCTCCAGCTGCCGCCCCTGGCCTTCAGCCCGGCCGCCCCTGCTGCCTTCCGGCCCCCGCGGGAACTGACCTGTCCGGTCGGGGAGCTGGGTCGGCCCTGGTCGCCACCTTCGCCCCGCCCCCTCTGGTCCGCACGTCTCGCGGTGGACCCCCGCGACCTGCGCCCCCGGGAACCCGCGCACCTCGTAAACCCCCTGGCGGACCTCCTGCTGCTCTTCGCCTTGGCGGGCTGGGCCTCGAGCACGGGTGGCACCGTGGACTTCCGGCCCTGGCCGGATCGGAATCCTCTCTTCGCCACCCCGCCGATGGCGCCGTACGCTTCGCCGGTTCCGTGGGCAAAGCCTGGGTTCTAGCCCAGTTGTTCCACGTGGAACGCCGTTAAAGAGGGTCGGAAACCGGGTCCCTTCGGTAGACTGGTTCCGCGAGGTGGGCGTGGGGCTTCTGGGCGGTCTGTTCGACAAGTTCAAGCAGGGACTGAAGCGCACTCAGGAGCTGGTGCTGGCGCCCATGGGCCGCCTCCTGGGCCTGCGGCGCCTGGACGAGGATCAGCTGGAGGAGCTGGAGGACCTGCTGCTCCAGGCGGACCTGGGCGTGCGCGCCGTGGACCAGCTCATGGCCCGGCTCCGCTTCGAGCTGCGGGGCGGATCCGAGATCGACCCCAAGGCCGTGCTGAAGGACGAGCTGCTGAAGCTGCTCCGGCAGCGCCCCGCCCGGCCCTTCCTGGCCTCGGGCACCCAGGTGGTGCTCCTGGTGGGCGTCAACGGCGTGGGCAAGACCACCACCCTGGGCAAGCTGGCCGCCCACCTCAAGGCCCGGGGCGAGGAAGTCCTGGTGGTGGCCGGGGACACCTTCCGGGCCGCGGCCATCGACCAGCTGGAGCGCTGGGGCGAGCGGGCCGGGGTGCCGGTGATCCGCAACCAGATGGGCGGCGATCCGGCCGCCATCGCCTTCGATGGGGCCACCAGCGCCAAGGCCAAGGGCACGCCCTGGGTGCTCATCGACACGGCGGGGCGCCTCCACACCAAGGACCACCTCATGAAGGAGCTGGACAAGATCCGCCGCAGCCTCCAGAAGGTGATCCCTGAGGCGCCCCACCGGGTGCTGCTGGTGCTGGACGCCACCACGGGCCAGAACGGGCTGCAGCAGGCGGAGGTCTTCGCCCGCACCGCCGGGGTCACGGACCTGGTGCTCACCAAGCTGGATGGCAGTGCCAAGGGTGGTGTGGTGGTGCCCATCCTGGACCGCCTGAGGCTCCCCATCGCCTTCGTGGGCGTGGGCGAGGGCGTGGACGACCTCATCCCCTTCGACGCCGAGGCCTTCGTGGACGGGCTGCTGGATGCCTGAACCGGACCTGACCCCCGAGGTGGCCTGGGCCCTGGCCACGGGCGGCCCCTGGCCGGACCCGGAATCCCTGGCGGGGGATGCCCGCTTCATGGCCCTGGCCCTCCAGGAGGGCCTGAAGGGCGTGGGCCTGTCGAGCCCCAACCCTCCGGTGGGCTGCGTCCTGGTGAAGGAAGACCGGGTGATCGGGGCCGGAGTCCACACCCGGGCCGGCGATCCCCACGGCGAGATCATGGCGCTTCGGGACGCCGAAGCCCGGGACGAGGATGTGCGGGGCGCCACCGCCTACGTGACCCTGGAGCCCTGCTGCCACCAGGGGCGCACGGGCCCCTGCACCCTGGCCCTCATCCAGGCCGGCGTGGCCCGGGTGGTGGTGGGCGTGCGCGACCCCAACCCCCGGGTGGACGGCGGGGGTCTGGCCATCCTGCGGGCCCAGGGCGTGGCCGTGGAGGAGGGCGTGCTGGGGGAGGCCTGTGCCCGCTTCCACGCCCCCTTCTTCAAGCTCATCCGCACGGGCCTGCCCTGGGTGAGCCTCAAGCTGGCCCTGGGATCCGATGGCGCCCTGGGTCCCGCGGGGCGGACCACCCCCATCACGCCTCCGGAGGTCCAACGCCTGGGCCACGCCCTGCGGCGAGCGGCGGAGGCCATCGTGGTGGGGCGCCACACGGCCGAGGTGGATGATCCCCAGCTCACGGACCGCTGGGCCGCCCCCACGGCGCCCCACCGGATCTTCCACCGGGTGGTCATGGACAACGGCGGCCAGGTGCCCGCCGGGGCGCGGGTCTGGCTGCCCGTGGCCGGACAGCCGGCGCTGCGGGCCGTCACGGGGGATCCGGAACCCCTACGGGGCGTGGAGGACCTGCGCCTGCCCCCAGGTCCCCGGGGATGCAGTTTGCGCCACCTGTTGCACGAACTCGCCGCCCGGGGCGTGGGCCGGGTGCTGGTGGAGGGCGGGGGTACGCTGGCCCAGGCCTTCCTCGACCAGGACCTGGTGGATGAGTTCCACCGCTTCCAGAGCGGGGCTCCGGCGGGTGGAACGCCGCTCCCGTTGAGCATTCCCTCCGCCTGGACCCTCCACGCCGTGGGCCGGTGGCCCGGAGGACGCTGGGAGGTATGGCGCTAGACTGGCCTCCCCGGTTTCCTGGCACGACCTTTGAGAAGCGCGCTTGTTCCCCCACCTCCGGAGTTCCCATGCGTCCCCGATCCTGGCGATTCCTTCTCGGCCTCCTGCTCCTCCTGCCCTTCGCCGCGTGCGGCGGCGGGTCGGATTCCTACGTCAGCCCCGACGCCCTGATCACCCTCCAGGCCCAGTTCGAGAAGCCGACCCTCACCCCCGCGGGCCTCGGCGCCACGACCCTGCGCCCCGCGCGCTACTGCTGGGCCGAGGTGCGGGACGCCTCCTCCGGAAGCCTCCTGGCCTCCGGCTACCTGGGAAGCGACGGCACCGGCCGCACCACGGTGCCCAAGGGCCTCCAGGTCTACGTGCAGGTCTTCGCGGACTACCAGGTGCCCAGCGCCGATCCCGCCAGCTCCTTCCTGCGGGGCAGCGTGAGGAACGCGCCCCTGCCGGCCACCACCCTCACCAACGCGGCCTTCGACGCCATTCCCGAGTGGTCCGTCACCAGCAACACCTTCCTGGCGGACCGGGACGGCACCCTGGCGGTCACAGCCCAAGCCAGCAACCGCATCGCCGGGGCCTTCAACATCGCCGACCAGGCCGTGACCTTCGCCGCGGCCGTGCGGGACATGGACGGCTCCACCACCCTGCGGCTGCCGGACCTCCACACCTTCTGGACCACCAGCACCAATGCCGCCGACCAGCAGCGCACCTATCCCACCGTCCTGACGGGCTCCGGGTCCACCATCCTGGTCTCCGGCCAGGGCCGGGCCCTCTTCGGCCACCAGGTCTACGGCCTGGGGAGCGGCGCCCCCAACACGGAAACCGATGAATGGGATGACGGCGTGCTCCAGGAGTCCTTCGCCCGCCTCCTCTTCGCGGACTACAGCTTCAAGCCCGATGGCAGCAGCAACCTCTCCCTCCTGCGCCGGGACAACGACAATGTCTGGGTGGACCGGGGGGTGCAGAGCGAATCCACCGCGGCCTTCGTGGCGGGCTATTCCGATTTCCTCGCCGGGGCCGTGCGGAACAACAGCCAGATCCTCGATAGCTATGTGGACGGCGCGGGCGTCGCCCGGGTGGACGTCTTCGACCTCACGGACCATGCCTATGTGCCAGCGGCTGCCAAGGGCGAGTTCGCCCGGGGCTCCGTCGCCGTGAGCCTCTGGGGGCTCTGGAAGAACGTGCTGGGGGGCGGCTCCACGGGCCTGAACACCCTCTGGGCCGCCGTGCGCTCGACCCAGGCCTACCCGAACGGCACGGGTGAGTACGAACAGGCCACCCTGGGCTGCTACCCCACCTACCTCCAGGGCGTGGCCAGCCGCACCACCGCCACCACCTGGCAATCGGCCCTCAACGAGCTGGCCCTGGAGTCCGTGCCGAGCCCGGACGCCACCTACTTCGCCGGCACGGCCCTCTGGCTGACCCGGAGCCTCCCCTTCGCGGATTCCGGGAGCCTCCAGACCTACGCCCCCAGCCTCGGCTACTACTACGACCGCGACCAGAGCCAGGCCTGGCGGTTCGTCCACATCGGGGGCGCCCGCACCATCACCATGACGCCCACCAGCGGCCAGGACTTCTACCTCGAGCTCATCGGCCCCGGCGGCTGGGTGGCGGGGAGCTACAGCAATCCCGGCAGCACCCGCACCCTGACCTTCAGCAACCTGGCCGCGGGCACCTATGTCGCCCGCGTGCGGACCGGCGCCACCACGGCCACGGGAACGAACACCTACACGATCAGCGTGAACTGAATCAGCCCCCGCCCACCAGCCGCACCACCTCCAGCCGGTCGCCCTCCTTCAGGGGGGTGGCCGGATGGTCGGCCCGGCGGATGACCTCGCCGTTCAGCTCCACGGCGCTCCCGAAGGCCGGCAGGTCCAGCCAGGCCGCCAAGTCCGCCACTGTGGCCAGGGCCGGGGTCTCGCGGGTCTCCCCGTTGATGCGCAGCCTCACCGGGCCTCCGCCGCTGCCTGGAAGCCCTTCTCCAGATCGGCAATGAGATCCGGCTGATCCTCGATGCCCACGGAGAAGCGCAGGAGGCCATCGGTGATGCCGAGGCGGGCCTTCACGTCGGGCGGTGTCCTCAGGTGGCTCATGCTGGCGGGATGCTGGATGAGGCTCTCCACGCCGCCCAGGCTCACGCCCCGGGTGATGACCTCCAGGGCCTCACAGAAGCGTTGGCCCGCCAGGAGGCCCGCCCGCAGCTCGAAGCTGATCATGGCGCCGAAGCCCTTGTCCATCTGCCGGGCCGCGACCTCGTGGCCCGCGTGGGTGGGCAGGCCCGGGTAGTCCACCCGGGCCACGGAGGGCTGCCACAGCAGCCACTGGGCCAGGGCCTGGGCGTTGTCCGAGGCGCGATGCACCCGTAGGGGCAGGGTCTTGAGGCCGCGGTGCAGCAGCCAGGCGGCCATGGGATCCAGCGTCGGCCCCATGACCTTGGTGAGGTGCCAGCAGGCCACCACATCCGCGTCCGAGCCGGCGATGACGCCCGCCACCACGTCGGAGTGGCCCGCCAGGTACTTGGTGGCCGAGGCCACGCTGAGATCAATGCCGAACCGCAGGGGCTTGGTGTGGAAGGGGCTGGGAAAGGTGTTGTCGGCCACGGTGCGGATGCCGTACTTCTTCCCGAGGGCGGCCACGGCGGCGAGATCTGTCACGGCCAGGGTGGGGTTGGAGGGTGTCTCCACCCAGAGCATCCGGGTCTCCGGGCGGATGGCCGCCTCCCACTCCGCGCCGTCCAGTGTGTTCTGGATCCAGGTGACCTTCAGGCCCCGCCCGGCCTCCCAGCGGCGGATGAGCTGCTCGGTCCCCAGGTAGATGGCGGCGGGCGCCACGAGGTGATCCCCCGCCTTCAGGAAGGCCTCGAAGACCAGGGCGAAGGCCGCCATGCCCGAGGCGGCCACCAGGGCGCGCTCGGCGCCCTCTAGGGCCGCCAGCACCGACTCGACCTCGCTGGCGTTGGGATTGCCCCAGCGGGTGTAGAAGGTCGGGGGTTCGACGGCCGCCGCGAACTCGGCGCCCTCGCGGTTCTCCAGCAGCTCGAACACGGAGGTCTGGAAGATCGGCGTGGTCACGGCCCGTGTCGGGTTGTGGTGCTTCCCGGCGTGGATGGCGGTGGTGGTGGGACCCCAGGGCGTGGGCATGTCGGCCTCGTCAGGTGCGCGGGAGCGCCTTGGCTCCTGGTTCCCAGCATAGGCGCGGAAGCCCGCTCCGGCCTACCACTTCCAGAAGATGAGGGCGAGGGCCACCACCGCCAGACCGATCACCACCACCAGGCGCCAGACCGAGGCCCGGCCTGTCGGGCGCCCGCTGGGCTCCTGGTCCGTCAGGGCCGCGCGGGTCAGCTCGTCCATGTCCGAGGGCGGCGCGGGAGCCTGGCAATCCAGGCAGCGGAAGGGCTCGCCCGGTGTCTCCACCGCATCCACGATCACCCGCCCGCAGCTCTGGCACACATGGCCCACGCCGGGAAGGTAGGCCGAGAGGGAAGGGGGGATCTCGTTGCTCATGGCCCAGCATGCGGTGCGGGCCCGTCCTTGGCCAGCCCTTCGGCCAACACTTCGTTCACCACGCCGGGATCCAGACGGCCGCCCCCGGCCTTCAGCACCTGACCCACCAGGAAGCCCCGGAGGTTTGTCTTCCCCGCGCGGAACTGGGCCACCGGCCCCGGGTGGTCGGCCAGCACCTGGGCCACCAGCGTCTCGATGGCGCCCCGGTCGCTGACCTGGGCCAGCCCCTTGCGCGCCACGATGTCGCCGGCCCGGCCCTCGCCCGCCAGCAGGGCCGGGTACACCTGCTCCTTGGCGGTGCCGTAGCTGATCCGGCGTTCCCCGACGAGACCCACCAGTTCCGCCAGGGCCTCCGGCGGGATGGGGAAGGCCGCGATGCCCCCCCCTCGCTCGTTGAGGGTGCGGCTCACCTCGCCCAGCATCCAGCTGGCCGCGGCCTTGCCCTGGCCCGACGCGGCTGCCAGCGCCTCGAAGTAGTCCGCGAAGGCCGGATCCTGGAGCAGGGTGAGGGCCTCCTCCTCGCCGAGGCCAAAGGCCGCCCGCCAGCGCTGCGCCCGGGCCTCCGGAAGCTCGGGCAGGGAGGCTCGCACCGCGGCGATCTCGGTCTCGGTCACCTCCAGGGCCGGCAGATCCGGCTCGGGGAAATAGCGGTAGTCCATGGCGGCCTCCTTGGTCCGCTGGGCCCGGGTCTCGCCGGCCTCCGCGTCCCAGCCGCGGGTCTCCTGGACCACGGCGCCGCCCGCCTCCAGCAGGGCCGCCTGCCGCGCCACCTCGTGGGCCAGAGCCTGCTTCACGAACCGGAAGGAGTTGAGGTTCTTCACCTCCACCCGGGTCCCGAGGGTCTGGGTTCCCCTTGGCCGGAGGCTCACGTTGGCGTCGCAGCGGAAGCCGCCCTCCTCCAGATTCCCCTCCCCGACGCCCAGGAAGACCACCAGGCGATGCAGGGCCTTGAGGTAGTCCGAAGCCTCCTGTGGACTTCGCAAGTCTGGCATTCCCACCACTTCAAGCAGTGGTACCCCGGCCCGGTTGAGGTCCACCAGGGTGGCGCCGGATCGCTGGTCGTGGAGGCTCTTGCCCGCATCCTCCTCCAGGTGGGCGCGCTCGAGACGGATGCGCACGGGTCCACCCTCCCCGCGCACGGCCGCGTCGCCGGGGATCTCCAGGGACCCGCCCTCCACCAGCGCCACGGGACCCTGGGTGATCTGATAGCCCTTGGGCAGGTCCGGGTAGAAGTACTGCTTCCGGTAGAACGTGCTGCGTTCCTGGATGCGGGCCCCCACCGCCAGCCCCAGGGCGAGGCCCAGGCGGACGGCGGCTCCATTGAGCACGGGGAGGGCCCCGGGCAGGCCGAGACAGACGGGGCAGGTCTGGGTGTTGGGGGGGGCGCCATAGGCGTTGCGGCAGGCGCAGAAGAGCTTGGACCGGGTCCGCAGCTGGACGTGGACCTCGAGACCGATGATGGCTTCAAACCCAGGCTTCACGCGCCCTCCTGGGGCCAGTCTACTTCGCCGGGCCTATTTTCCGAGGCAGAAGCCGCTGAAGAGTTCGTCCAGGGTGCGCTCGGCGCGGTCCTCCCCCGTGAGCTGGGCCAGCAGGCCCCAGGCCCCCTGGAGGAGCGAGGCCGGTAACTCGGGCGGGCAGCCGGACTCCAGGCCGGCCAGCAGGTCCATCTGGCGGGCGAGGTCATCCAGGAGGTCGGCCTGCCGCTGGGTGGCCAGGGCCCCCAGGCAGGCGTCCGGAGCCAGCCCACCCAGGATGCGGTCCTTGAGGGCGCCCTCCAGGGCATCCAGCTCGCCGCGGTGGGCGGCGATGGCCACGCCGGGCACCTCGGCCAGGTCTCCGAAGGTGCGGACCTCCAGGACCTTGCCGGCAAAGGGGGCCAGGGCCGCCTGGAGGGCCGGATCGGGGGTGGCGTCCGGGGCCGGCCAGAGGTGCAGCACCAGATCGGCCCCTTCCAGGACAGGGGCGACGCGGGCCACGCCGAGCCGCTCCACCGGATCCTCCGTGTCCCGCAGACCTGCGGTGTCGTAGAGACGAAGGGGCAGGCCCCGCCACTCGCACCGGACCTCCAGCACGTCGCGGGTGGTACCGGGGATGTCGGTAACGATGGCCCGGTCCTCGCCGGCCAGGGCATTGAAGAGGGTGCTCTTCCCGGCGTTGGGACGGCCCACCAGGGCCAAGCGGAGGCCATCCTGGAGGTGCCGGGCCGCCCGGCAACGGACCTGTTCCACGTGGAACCGTCGTCGAATGGGCTCCAGCTCCCGATTCAAGGCCAATAAATCCAATAAGATATCTTCTTCGTCCCCGTAGTCCACGGCCGCCTCGGCCCGGGCCACCCAGGGCGTAAGGGCCTCCTGGGCGGCCGGAATCCAGGGAGGAAGAGCCCCCGCCCGCGCCTGGGCCAGCCGGATCTGAATATCGGTCTCGGCGGTCACCAGGTCCCGCAGGGCCTCGACCTCCAGCAGGCCCTGCTTGCCGTTCAGGAGGGCCCGGCGAGTGAATTCGCCCGGCTCCGCCAGGCGGACGCCCAGGGTGCCCAGGTGTTCCAGGAGCCGGCGCACCAGCAGCGGGTTGCCGTGGACCTGGAGCTCCACCAGGTCCTCCCCCGTGTAGCTGGCGGGGGCGGGGAAGAAGAGCACCAAGGCCCGTTCCCGGAAGCCCCCCCAGCGCAGGGTGCGCAGGCTGGCCCGGCGCGGTTCCGGCAGCGCGAGCAGGGGCGCCAGTACGGCCGATAAGCCTGGCCCCGAGACGCGCACCAAGGCCACCGCCGAGGGCAGCAGCGGCGTGGCGGGGGCGCAGATCGGTTCCGGGGTCACCGGGCCAGTCTACTTCCGGAACACCTTCACGGGCTTGAAGGTGCCCGTGCCTTCGCTTTCGGTGCCCAGGCCTTCTTCGCGACTCACCACCAGGTGCACCCAGCGGCGCTCGCGGGGGCTCAGGGCCCCGAGGGTGTGGCTGCCCAGCTCCCGGGCCCGCTCGGCCGCGAAGCGGCCCATGGCCATGACCTCCTGCATGCGGAAGAGCCGGGCGCCCTTCGCGTCCAGATAGGCCAGCTTGGCGTCCTCGCGCTCGCCCTGGGCCTCGTGGACCAAGAACTGGAGGGCGTCCAGGCCCGCGCCCCGATTGGCCGCCAGCCAGCCCGCGTCGGGACCGGACACGGACAGGCGATTGGGGAAGGCCTCCTCGTCGCCCGAGGGGGCGGACTTCGCCTCCACGGACAGGTCCAGGTGAGCCATCCACCGGGTGATGAGCTCGGGCACGGATTCCAGGCTGGCGCCGCTCTTACGCATGGCTGTCTCCTAGACCTTGATGGGCTGGGGCTGGTAGGACTTCATGATCCACCAGGTCTGGGCGATGCCGATGAGATTGAAGACGAAGTAGTAGATCACGAGCCCGGCCGGGCTCTGGGCGAAGAAGAAGGTCATCATCGCCGGCATGAGCACCAGCATCATCTTGCGCTGGGCGGGATCGCCCACGGCGGGGGTCATGTACTGCTGGGCGAACATGGAGGCGCCCATCAGCACGGGGTAGATGAAGTAGGGGTCCCGGGCGGAGAGGTCCACGATCCAGCCGAAGAAGGGCGCGTGGCGCAGCTCGAAGACGGCGTTCAGCATGGACCAGAGGGCCAGGAAGATGGGCATCTGGAGCAGCATGGGCAGGCAGCCGCCCATGGGGTTGTGGCCGTTCTTCTTGTAGAGCTCCATGAGCTCCTTCTGCATCTCGGCCTTCTTGGTCATGTCGCCGCCGAACTTCTCGTACTTGGCCTGGATGGCCTTCTGGTGCGGCTCGAAGTCCTTCATGCGCAGCATGGAGATGGTCTGCTTGGTGTTCAGGTGCCAGGTGGCCAGGCGGATGATCACCGTGAAGAGCACGATGGCCCAGCCCCAGTTGCCCACCACGCGGTAGACCATGCGCAGCATCCAGAAGAGCAGCTGGGCCACGGCGCCGAAGAAGCCGTAGTCGATGACCCGGGTGAAGGGCTTTTCGAAGGCCAGGAGCGGCTCGGCCTGCTTGGGACCCAGGTAGAGCGAGGCGTCGAGGCGGCCGTTCTCGGGCAGCAGCTGGTAGCCGGAGGCGTCCCGGCCTGCGGGGCGGGGCAGCTTCCAGAGGGCGGCGAAGTAGTGGTTGCGCTGGCTCTTGGCGTCCTTCTCCACGCCCGCGTCCAGGCCCAGGCGGCTCGAGGAGGGCGGCAGCTCCTTGCGCTTGGCGCCCAGGAAGCTGAAGAAGGGGTCATGCAGCATCTCGGTCCAGGTCACGGCCTGGATGGACTTCTCGGACAGGGTGAACACGCGGCCCAGGTGCTTCACGGGCTCGTCGCCGGTGGGGTTGGCGATCAGCTGGAGGGCGGCGTTCCGGGACGAGAGGCCCTCAAGGCGGATCTCGAGACCCTTCTGGGGCACCAGGTAGCTCAGGCGGTCGCCCGCGGCATTCTCGAAGGTGACGGTGGTGACGCCCGTCGCGGCCTTCTCCTCGCGCACCGTCTCGAAGCCCGGCCCCTGCAGGGCGCCCAGGCCCGGGAAGGCGTCGGGGAAGAAGGAGGTGCCGTCCTGGAGCCAGATGGCCTGCTTCAGGGCGCCGGTGGCCACCTGCCAGGTCAGGCGGTAGTCCGCCGTGGCCAGGGTGTGGGTGGCGGCCGGATCCGCGGCCTTCACGCCCGTGGGCGCGGTCACCGCGGCGGCCTGGGCCACGGGGGTCGGGGCGGGCGCGGCGGCCGGCTGGGCCTTGGGCGTCTCCGGAACGGGCGCCTGGGCTTGGACGGGGGGAGCCGGCTTGGCGTACCGGGAACTGAGCCAGAACTGGGCCCCCAGCAGGATCATGCTGCCGATGACGAAGTAGAGGACATTGCGGTTTTTCATGGCGTGTCCAAGGGGAGGAGACGGCGCAGGGCCAGCCCGAGCTGAACCTCGATATCCCGGAAGGTGAGCCGATCAAGGGGGGGCGCGCTCCGGGCGGGGCGCACCCAGACGACCCAGGGCTGGCCGGCGAGGCGCCCGGAGAGCGACAGGAAGGCCATGCGGACCTGCCGGCGGAAGCGGTTCCGCCGGACGGCGGGGCCGGTCTTCCGCGGGGAGGTCACGAGCAGGAGCGGCAGGGCGCCGCTGGGCCGGCGCCAGGCCCGGATGTCCAGATACGCCTCATGCCCCAGCAGCGGCCGGGGCAGGGGCGTGGGCACGGCGTGGTCCCGCTGGCGGACCGTGCGGAAGCGGCCCTTGAAGATCACGGGACCGGCGTCAGACCGCCAGGACGTGGCGGCCCTTCGCGCGGCGGCGCTTGAGCACCAGGCGGCCATTCTTGGTCTTCATGCGGCTCAGGAAGCCGTGGGTCTTCGCGCGGCGGCGGTTGTTGGGCTGGAAGGTGCGCTTCATGGTTCCACCTCGGGGGTCCCCTCCCGGGGAGGAGGACGAACCTTCGAGGGTATCAGCGGTGGGCGCGCCGCTCAAGGCCATTTCCATCCTCCCATCCGCCCCCCGGGGTGCTAGATTTGGGATCCTCCCCGCGAGTCTTCCGTGGCCGGTGGCGTGCGAAGCCCGCCCCCGAGGTTGCGTGCCCACGCGCTTCCGCCACGTCAGCCGCCCCACCCACCGCCCCCGGTGAACACATGCGCTCCACCGATCCCACCGCCCTCTGGGACACCATCCGACTAGGCCTGTCCAAGCAGCTCCCCGAAGCCAGCTTCAAGGAGTGGATCGCGCCCTGTGCCCCCCTGAAGGTCGAGGACGGGACCCTGTGGATCCAGGTCCCCAGCGCCGCCGCCAAGCTCTGGATCGAGCAGCAGCTGCCCGAGGAGTTCAACGACGCGCTGGCCCAGGGCGGCCTGGCGGATCTCCACCTGGTGTTCCAGGTCACGGGCGCCCCGCCCGTGGCGCCCGTGACCCCGCCCAGGAAGAGCGAGTCCAGCTCCCATTCCCCCTCTCATTCCGCTGGGGAGGCGCCCACCTCCTTCCCCTACCTCTTCAATCGCTACACCCTGGACCGCTTCGTGGTGGGCCCGGGCAGCCAGCTGGCCTTCGCCGCCGCCAAGGCCGTGGTGGACAGCTACGGCAAGGCCGCGACGCCCCTCAGCATGAATCCCCTGTTCATCTACGGCGGTGCGGGGCTCGGCAAGACCCACCTCATGGTGGGCATCGGAAAGGGCCTGCTGGCGCGCAATCCAAAGCTCCGCGTGGCCTACCTCAAAGTGGACAACTTCTTCAACGAGCTCACCGTCGCCATCAAGGCCAAGAACACCGAGCCCATGCGGAAGAAGTACCAGCAGAACGACGTGCTGCTGCTGGATGACGTCCAGACGCTGGGGAAGATGGAGCGGACGCAGGAGGAGATCTTCTACATCCTGGAATACCTCCTCCAGCACGGGAAACAGATCGTCCTCACCTCGGACAAACCCCCGCAGCGGCTGGAGGGCTGCCACGAGCGGCTCATCACGCGCTTCAAGTGGGGCCTCACGGCCGACATCCAGCCGCCCGACTTCGAGACCCGCATCGCCATCCTGAAGAAGAAGCTCGAGGACGCGGACTTCAAGAACGTGCCCCCCATCCCGGAGGACGTGCTCACCTTCATCGCCCACAAGGCCAAGGGCAGCGTCCGCGATCTGGAGGGCTTCCTCACCCGCGTCATCTTCCAGGCCAGCCTCATCGGCGTCCCCCCCACCCTGGAAGTGGCCCACGCGGCCTTCCAGGGCCAGAGCGGGGAGGAGCCCACGGCCGGCGTGCCACCCGAGCGGATCTACCGCATGACCGCCGAGACCTTCAACGTCTCCTTCGTGGATCTCATGAAGAAGCGCTCCCGCCAGCAGGTCATCCTGGTGCCGCGGCAGGTGGCCATGTACCTGGCCCGGGAGATCGCCTCCGCGCCCTTCACGGACATCGGGCGCTCCTTCAGCATGCACCACTCCACCGTCATGAACGCCATCGACTCCGTGCGGGAGCGCATGAAGCGCGATCCGGAATTCCACAGGATGGTCCAGGCCCTCCTAAATAGTATTCATTGATTTGATTGTGGTTGACTTGTTTTCAACACAGGGCTCAGCCGGGAAGTCCACAAACCGGCCGGCCGGGTCGCGCGGAGGGGCCCCGACCCCTGGATTCCGCACCTCCCCGGAGGCTCTCCACAGCCTGTCCTGAGCGGGGAAACTCCGGTAGGATAGGACTTTGAGACGTCATTCCACAGGTTGTCCTGGGCTTCAGCATCATCAAGGGTGATACATGAGTCTTCAGTTACAGGTTTCCAAGGATCGTCTGGATCGCACCCTGGGGATTCTGAAGCACGCCTTGGACCGTCGGGTCACGTTGCCCATCCTCCAGCACATCCTGGTGGACGTGCGGCCCAAGGAGGTCGTGCTGAAGGCCACGGACATGGAGCTGGCCTTCGAGGCCACGGTGCCCGGCGAGGGGCAGGGCGAATGGACCATGGCCGTGCCCGGCAAGAAGTTCATCGAGACCGTCCGGGTGTTCCCCGAGGGGCTCCTGAGCCTGGAGTGCCCCGATGCCGGCGGCCGCCTGTGGCTTCGGGCCAAGGGCATGAACTCCGAGCACAACATCCAGCCCGGCGAGGGCTTCCCGGAGCTCCCCGGGCCCGGCACCCAGCTGCCCGTGGTGAAGATCCCCGTGCTGCGCTTCAAGCGGGCCATCCAGCTAGGCTCCATCGCCGTCAGCAAGGATGCCACCAAGCCCACCCTCTCGGCGGTGCTGGTGCACCTCTCCAAGCACCACGTGCGCGTGGTCTCCACGGACGGCTTCCGGCTGGCTGTGGCGGAGGTGCCCTGCGATACGAAGCTCAAGGATGAAGTCCGCCTCATCGTGCCCAAGCGGGCCCTGGACCTCATCCCCACGCTGCTGGGCGACGAGGGCGAGGTGGAGCTCTGCTGGGATGGCACCACGCTCTTCCTGGACCAGCCCGGCCTGAAGTTCAGCACCCGCCTGGTCACGGGCAACTACCCCGCCTACGAGAAGGTCCTGCCCGCCGAGCTGCCCAAGCGCGTGATCATGGACCGCGAGGTCTTCCTCCGCACGCTGCGCTTCGTGGGCCTGAAGAAGGATGACTACAACAAGAACGTGCGCCTGTTCTACGAGTTCCCCAACCTGCGCACGGTCTTCCAGCACCCGGACGAGGGTGTGAACCAGGCCACGCTGCCCTTCACGGGCGAAGAACAGCCCTTCGAGCTGGCCTTCAACATCGACTACCTCACGGAGCTGCTGGAGCGGCTCCCCGGCGAGGAAGTCGTCTACCAGTTCAAGGATGAGGTGGGCCAGGGCGTCTTCATGTCACCCAGCCTGGAGGACTTCAGCTTCCGCTACGTCCTCATGCCCGTCCGCTTCGCCACCAGCGCCACCGCCTGAACGGCGCCCGCACCACCGCATTCCACCGTACCCAACCAAGTGAGTCTTGATGTCTGAAGAAGTCTCCCGCGCCCGTGTCCACACTCCCCAGGAATCCGACAGCTACACCGCCGACAACATCACGGTCCTGAGAGACCTCGAGGCCGTCCGAAAGCGGCCCGGCATGTACATCGGCGACACCGATGACGGCAGTGGCCTGCACCACATGGTCTACGAGGTGGTGGACAACGCCATCGACGAGGCCCTGGCGGGCTTCTGTACCCGCGTGGATGTGACCCTCCATAACGACGGCAGCTGCAGCGTGGAGGACAACGGCCGCGGCATCCCCGTGGACATCCACAAGGAGGAGGGCCGCAGCGCCGCGGAAGTGATCATGACGGTGCTCCACGCCGGCGGGAAGTTCGACAACACCAGCACGGAGGGCAAGAACGCCTACAAGGTCTCCGGCGGCCTCCACGGCGTGGGCGTGTCCTGCGTGAACGCCCTGTCCTCCAAGCTCTGGCTCACCGTCTGGAAGGAGGGCCAGGAGCACGCCATGACCTTCTCCCAGGGCAAGGCGGACGCCCCCCTGAAGGTGGTGGGGCCCACGGCCCGGCGCGGCACCCGCGTGCGCTTCCAGCCCGATCCCGAGGTGTTCAACAACGTCCTCGACTTCAGCTTCGAGACGCTCAGCCAGCGCCTGCGGGAGCTGAGCTACCTGAACCAGGGCGTCCACATCCGCATCACGGACGAGCGCTCGGGCAGCACCCACGACTTCATGAACGCCGGCGGAATCAGCGCCTTCGTGGAGCACCTGAACCGCAACAAGCCGGTCCTCCACAAGCCCCCGATCCTCATCAAGGACGAGAAGCAGGACACCACGGTGGAGGTGGCCCTCCAGTGGAACGACTCCTACCAGGAGACCCTCTACTGCTTCACGAACAACATCCGCAACCGCGACGGCGGCGCGCACCTGGAGGGCTTCCGGGCCGCCATGACGCGCGTCATCAACGCCTATGCCGAGAAGAACAACCTGCTGAAGAGCGCGAAGGTGAGCCTCTCGGGCGAGGACATCCGCGAGGGACTCACCGCAGTCATCAGCGCTAAGGTCCCTGATCCCAAGTTTTCTAGCCAGACCAAGGATCGGCTGGTGTCCTCGGAGGTCAAGGGCATCGTCCAGACCATCGTCTACGACAAGCTCTCCAGCTTCTTCGAGGAGAACCCCCGGGAGGCCAAGGCCATCCTGGAGAAGGCCATCGAGGCCGCTCGGGCCCGCGAGGCCGCCCGCAAGGCCCGCGAGCTGACCCGCCGCAAGGGCGCCCTGGACGGGGGCGGCCTGCCCGGCAAGCTGGCGGACTGCCAGGAGAAGGACCCGGCCCTTTCCGAGATCTTCCTGGTGGAGGGCGATTCCGCTGGCGGCAGTGCCAAGCAGGGCCGGCACCGGGCCACCCAGGCCATCCTGCCCCTCAAGGGCAAGGTCCTGAACGTGGAGAAGGCCCGCTTCGACAAGATCCTCGGCCACAACGAGCTGCGGGTGCTCATCCAGGCCCTGGGCACGGGCATCGGCAAGGAGGAGTTCAAGGTCGAGAACCTCCGTTACCACAAGATCGTCCTCATGACCGACGCCGACGTGGACGGCTCCCACATCCGGACCTTGCTGCTGACCTTCTTCTACCGGCAGATGCCCGAGCTGGTGGAGCGGGGCCACCTCTACATCGCCCAGCCCCCCCTCTACAAGGTGAAGAAGGGCAAGACGGAGCGGTACCTTAAGGACGAGCGGGCCCTGGAGGAGTTCCTCTTCCAGAAGGCCCTGGACGGCTGGACCCTCAGCCTGCCGGATGGCACCGAGCACAAGGGGGTCACCCTGGTGCGCGAGCTGAAGAAGTGGGGCGAGGTGCAGCAGCTCTTCAGCAAGCTGGACCGCCGCGGCTACGCCCAGCCCCTGGTGCGCGCCCTCCTGGCCGAAGGCCTGCTGGACGCCGAGCGGTTCCAGAGCCGGGAGGCCCTGGAAGAGCTGGCCGCCGCCATCACCCGCGAAAAGCTGGGAACGTGCGAGATCGAGACCATCGAAGCCATGGAGGTGCCCTCGGACGAGGAGGGCGGCGCGCCGGTGTTCGTGCCCGCCTCCCACCGCCTCCGGCTGGTGCGCATGCACATGAGCCGCCCCATCACCCTCTGGATCGACAGCCAGGTGGCGCACTGGGGCGAGTTCCGCCGCCTGGCCGCGCTCCAGGTGGAGCTCGCGGGCTTCCGGGGGGGCGAGCTGCGCCTTCGCCGCCTGAAGGACGTCAAGGAGGCGCCGAAGGACAAGGAAGCGGAGGACGAGACCGAGGACAGCGCCCCGAAGCTCGGCAAGGAGCAGGTCTTCTCGGACCCCGAGTCCATGCTGGCCATGGTCATGGAAGAGGGCAAGCGGGGCCTCGGCATCCAGCGCTACAAGGGGCTGGGCGAGATGAACCCGGAGCAGCTCTGGGAGACCACCATGGACCCCGAGCGCCGCACCCTGCTGCAGGTCCGCGTCGACGACGCGGTGGAGGCCGACGAGATCTTCACCGTCCTCATGGGCGACGCCGTGGAACCCCGGCGCCGCTTCATCGAGACCAACGCTCTCCTCGCGGAGAACATCGACATCTAAGTCCTGTTTTTGCAGGATGTCGAGCTGCGTTCCACGTAGAACATCGGGAAACCCATGAACCTGAATCGCATCGAGCCCCTGGAAATCGAAAAGGAAATGCGGAAGTCCTACCTGGACTACGCCATGAGCGTCATCGTGGGCCGGGCCCTGCCCGATGTGCGGGACGGCCTCAAGCCCGTGCACCGCCGCGTGCTGTTCGCCATGGGGGAGGCGGGGAACGACTGGAACCGGGCCTACAAGAAGTCCGCCCGCACCGTGGGCGACGTGATGGGTAAGTACCATCCCCATGGCGACTCGGCCATCTACGACACCCTTGTCCGCATGGCCCAGCCCTTCTCCATGCGCCACGTGTTGGTGGACGGCCAGGGCAACTTTGGCTCCATCGATGGCGACTCCGCCGCCGCCATGCGCTACACCGAGGCCCGCCTGTCCCGGCTGGCCAACGAGATGATGGGCGACATCGACCAGGACACGGTGGACTTCGGCCCCAACTACGACGGCAGCATGCAGGAGCCCCTCGTCCTGCCCACCCGCTTCCCCAACCTGCTGGTGAACGGCTCTCAGGGCATCGCCGTGGGCATGGCCACCAGCATCCCCCCGCACAACCTGCGGGAGTGCTGCTCGGCCCTGGTGACCCTCATCGATCACCCGGAGACGGGCCTGGATGGCCTCATGGCCCACATCAAGGGGCCGGACTTCCCCGGCGGCGGCCTCATGCTGGGCACCGAGGGCGTGGTGGATGCCTACCGCACGGGCCGCGGCCGGTGCGTGGTGCGAGCCAAGTCCCACGTGGAGCAGATCCGCCGGGCCGGGGACCGGGAGCAGATCGTCTTCACCGAGCTGCCCTACCAGGTGAACAAGGCCACGCTCATCGAGAAGATCGCCGACCTGGTCCGCGAGAAGAAGATCGACGGCATCAGCGACCTGCGGGACGAGAGCGACCGTGAGGGCATCCGCCTGGTGGTGGAGCTGAAGAAGAACGAGCCCAGCGACATCGTGCTGAACCAGCTCTACCAGCTGACCCAGCTCCAGAACAGCTTCCCCATCACCATGCTGGCCATCGTGAATGGCCAGCCCCGCATCTGCACCCTCCGGGAGGTGCTGCAGGAGTTCATCGGCTTCCGGCGCGAGGTGGTGACCCGCCGCACCCTCTTCCAGCTGAGGAAGGCGGAGGAGCGCCACCACGTCCTGCTGGGCCTCAAGATCGCCCTGGACCACCTGGATGCCGTCATCAAGCTCATCCGGGCCGCCAAGACCCCCGAGGAGGCCAAGGCCGGCCTCATGGCGGGCGCCTTCGCCAGCGCCGCGGCCCTCAAGAAGGATCCCAGCCTCTGCCTGTCCGCCGTGCAGGCCCAGGCCATCCTGGACATGCGCCTCCAGCGCCTCACGGGCCTGGAGCGGGAGAAGATCCTCGACGAGCTGGCCGAGCTGGAGAAGCTCATTGCCAAGCTCAAGGCCATCCTGTCCGACGAGAAGCTGCTCCTGAAGGTTATCAAGGAGGAGTTCCAGCAGGTGGCCGAGCAGTTCGGCAACGACCGGCGCACCGAGATCACCGGCTACTCCGGCGAGATCCGCATGGAGGACGTGGTGCCCGACGACCCGATGGTCGTCACCATGTCCAAGGCCGGCTACATCAAGCGCACGGACCTCACCGCCTACCGCCGCCAGCGCCGGGGCGGCAAGGGCAAGGTGGGCATGAAGACCAAGGACGAGGATTTCGTCGAGCAGCTCTTCATGACCAAGGCCCACGACACGCTCATGGCGTTCACGGACAAGGGCATCGTGTACGCCCTGAAGGTCTATGACCTGCCCGAGGCCGCCGCCTCCACCCGGGGCAAGCACATCCGGAACCTCATCTCCCTGAAGGATGGGGAGAACGTGGTGACCCTCATGGCCCTCCGGGACTTCCCCGAAGGCGAGAACCTGGTCTTCGCCACCAGCGACGGCACGGTCAAGAAGTCGAGTCTGGCGGCCTACGCCAACATCCGGTCCAACGGCCTCATCGCCCTCAACATCGACGATGGCAACACGCTGGTGGCCGTGCGCCGGTCCACGGGGCAGCAGCAGATCGTCCTGGCCACGGCCCAGGGCAAGGCCATCCGCTTCCCCGAAGA
Organism: Geothrix terrae; assembly: GCF_022808775.1. Taxonomy (GTDB): domain Bacteria; phylum Acidobacteriota; class Holophagae; order Holophagales; family Holophagaceae; genus Geothrix; species Geothrix terrae. The sequence goes on along the minus strand of NZ_JAKZLA010000003.1, from coordinate 565,014 downwards.
GGATGTCCGGGCCACGGGCCGCGCCACCACGGGCGTCCGGGGCATGAAGCTGGCGAAGGGCGACCACATCGTGGACATGGAGGTGGCCGACCCCCTGCCGGACCTGCCCGAGGGCGTGGAGCCCGACGAGAGCACCGAGGACCACGGCATGCTGCTCACGGTCTGCGAGAAGGGCTACGGCAAGCGCAGCCTCCTCCAGGACTACCGGCTCCAGGGCCGCGGCGGCACGGGTGTCATCAACATCCGGGCCGGGGTCCGCAACGGCCAGGTGGTGGGCTTCAAGCTCGTGAAACCCGGGGAAGGGTGCCTCCTCATCAGCCAGGAGGGCATGGTCATCCGCTTCCTCATCGACGAGGTCCGCAAGACCGGCCGCAATGCCCAGGGCGTCAGCCTGCTCAAGCTGGCCAGCGCCGAGGACCGCGTGGTGGGCCTGGCCAAGATCGACGCCAGTGCCATGGCCCTGGACGAGGAGGAGGAGCTGATCGAGAGCGAGCCCGCCCATCCCGGTCCCGACGAGGGGGGGGAGCAGCCCAAACTCGGACTTTGATTTTCCGGGGGTCTCCTCGCAACGCCTGCGTGGCGGGGATCTAAGGGCGCGCGACCCGCATACCCCCGGGGCCCCCGCGCAAAGGACCGGCGAAGCCGGTCCTTTGCTTGTACCCGATCGATTTGCGCCCTTGCCGCTAGAGGTACGGCGCCCAATCCCCGTCGAGCAGCTCGACGGCCTCGCGCTCCAGGCGGGGCAGGCGTTCCACATGGAACACATAGACCCAGGCGCGGTAGTGGTGGCCTCCTTCGAGGGTTACGGAGTGGATTTCCCGGGTGAAGAGGCCTTCCTCCACACCCTCCAGGGGATCCAGGTCGGCCAGGGCGGAATCGAGGTCCGCCTCATCGTCGTAGCCCACGAAGTCGCCCCGCACCCAGCCGGGTCCGGGGGGCGGCCCCCCAGGATCGGACTCCGGCACCAGGGCGGGGTAGCCCGCCGGCAGGTGGAACAGGCGTCCCGCCACCCAGGCCCGGGTCAGCCCTTCGGGGTGGGTCCGCAGCAGCCAGGCGTGCTTGGCCCCGCCCTCCCGCAGGGACCCGTACACGAACAGCCCATCCGCCTGAAGCATGGCCACCCCCAAAAACATACCGCCAAAACGCAGCACGTCTTGGCGGTGGTCTGATCGCCCGGATGGGAACTTACTATTCCGGGATGGGGAACTGATCCGTGAGGTGGAAGACCTCCTGGCGCACCCGGGCGAAGGTGCACTCGTCCGCCCGATGCCGCAGGGTGACGTCGAAGAAGCGGGCGATCTGATCCATCTCCTCCTCCTTCATGCCGCGGGTGGTGAGGGCGGGGCTGCCCAGGCGCACACCGGAGGGCTTGAGGGGCGGGTTGGGATCGAAGGGGATGCCGTTCTTGTTCGTGGTCATGCCGGCCCGGTGGAGACAGGATTCGGCCTCGTGGCCCAGGAGGTCGTGGTCGCGCAGGTCCACCAGGAAGAGGTGGTTGTCCGTGCCGCCGCTGACGATGCGCCAGCCGCGCTCCTGCAGGCCCTTGGCCAGGGCGTGGGCGTTGCGGATCACCTGGCCGCTGTAGGCCTTGAACTCCGGCTGCATGATCTCGTGGAGGGCCACGGCCTTGGCGGCGATGACGTGCATAAGGGGGCCGCCCTGGACACCGGGGAAGACGGCGCGATCCAAATCCTTGGCATATTGGGATTTGCAAAGAATCATGCCGCCGCGGGGGCCCCGCAGGGTCTTGTGCGTGGTGGTGGTGACGAAGTCCGCGTGCGGCACGGGGTTGGGATGATGCCCCGTGGCCACCAGGCCGGCGATGTGGGCCATGTCCACCATGAGCAGGGCGCCCACCTCGTCGCAGATCTCCCGGAAGAGGGGGAAGTTCCAGGTGCGGCTGTAGGCCGAGGCCCCCACCACGATCATCTTGGGGTTGTGCTGCTTGGCCAGGGCGCGCACTTCGTCCATGTCCACACGCTCGTCCTCCTGGCGCACGTGGTAGGGCACGAACTTGTAGAGGATGCCGGAGCTGTTCAGGGGGTGCCCGTGGGTGAGGTGGCCGCCATGGGCCAGGTCCAGGCCCATCACCGTGTCGCCGGGCTTGAGGGCGGCGAGGTAGACGGCCATGTTGGCCTGGGCGCCGCTGTGGGGCTGCACGTTGGCGTGCTCGGCCCCGAAGATCTGCTTGGCGCGGTCGCGGGCCAGGTTTTCCACGATGTCCACCTGGCTGCAGCCGCCGTAGTAGCGCTTGCCCGGATAGCCCTCTGCGTACTTGTTGGTGAAGTGCGATCCCATCGTCTGCATGACCGCGCGCGACGCATAGTTCTCCGACGCGATGAGCTCCAGGTGGTGCCGCTGGCGCTGCACCTCCAGCTCCAGGGCCTGGAACACAGCGGGATCGGAGGTTCGGATCACTTCGTACATGGCGGAGGCTCCAGGGTGATGCCCCTATCCTAGCCGCGGTCGCGCCCCGCCACGGCACACTCTTCGTGAGTGGCGTCACAGAAAGGGACGCGGGGGCCCATTCACCTCGCACTCCAAGGCGGGACAGGCGCAGATCCGCGTCTGACGTCACGGGAACCCACTGGCCGCTTCGATCCGGCGGATGGGCGCGATCTCAGGGTGTTCCAGCGTCCGGCCGCGGGTGCGATGGGCACGATCCCCACGGTCCCCGCGGTCCACCGGGGCCTCCTCGGCAGGACCGACGGGGTTCCATGGACGACCGCAGGACGAGACGGGTGCCGCCATGCGGATGGCGCGGAGGATCCATAAAACCAACCACACAAATCAATGAGTCAGTAACGTGTCAAAGCCGCGACTTAGAAGAAACGGCAGGTGGCCTGCTGGGCTAGCGGTGGCCGCGTCGGATCGGGTGCGGATCCGCCGGGAGGGCTGAATGGGGGCGGTCCAAGGCGATACCCCCGGATAAATTTAAATGAATTATTCACCACAAATCGGCTCGTATCTATAAAATACAAATGACTTTCAGAACACCTATCAAGAACGCATGTTGCTTAATCACTGAAGATGCGTTTACTCTCTTCCGGTTCTATTTGCTTTCATGCTGGATCGGTAGAAGGGATTCTTTTGGGAGTCGCTATGGCTGAACGCAGGTTTTTCCTCGGCTTCATAATTTTGATGACGGGCCTGCTCGTCCCAGGGTGTTCGGGCGGCGGTGGTTCTGTGTCCTCGGGGACCGTCCCCACACAGAACACCGCACCCCAGGTCTCGAATTACAGCTATTCGCCCGCAGATGGGCAGCTCAATCCCTACGTCAGCTATTCGTTCACCGCTGCGGCCTCGGATCCGGACATCGGGGACACCATCGCGAGCTACACCTGGGATTTCGGTGATGGCAGCGCCCAGGTCACCAGCGCATCTCCGACCACGGCGCACAGCTTCAACAAGGGCACGCTGGACCCCGTGAAGGGGGGGGGCGTCTCTGTGAAGGTGAAGGCCATCGACAGTCGGGGCGCTGGCAGTGCCTGGTTCTCCAAGTCGCTCACGGTGGCCGGCCAGGCCTCCCCCGTGACGGTCTCCTTCGTCTCTCCCACCCAACCGGTGACCCTGCAGGCGGCGACCACGGGCACGGTGTCGCAAGCCTTCCAGATCCAGACGACGGATGCGGCCGGAGGGGTCATCAGCACCTCCGGGATCGCATTCACCACCGGCGATACGGCCGCGGGCGCCCAGATCGTCAGCATCGTCAGCAACGGGGGCGGCCTCTTCACCGTCACCGTCAGCTACCAGCCGGGGACCATCGGCTCGAGCCGCACGGATACGCCCAGCGTGGTCGTCACGGATTCCAACGGTCTCGCCAGTGCCTCTGTTTCCGGCCCCGCCGTCACGATCACGACGACCGGTCCGAACAACTCTCCGAGCCTCGTGGTGACCCAGCCCGCTTCACCCAGCACGCCCATCTACTCGAGCGTGAAGGCGAACCTGGCGTTCACCCTCACGGATGCCGATGGCGACCCTGTGTCCTACACGGTGGACTGGGGCGATGGGACCACACCCGATGCTGCCACAGCCTCATCCGGAACCAAGACCGGCGCGTTGGTGTCGCTGAGCCACGTCTACGCAGACACCTTCACGAGCAGCAGCAAGAATGCCACGGTCCTCATCACGGCCCAGGACAACCGGGGTGGCGTGGCCGGCCCGCAAAACCGGATCTTCGCCGTCACCTACAACACCTACCCGGTCGCAGCCATCCACTCGCCCGGGCCCAGCGGGACCCTTCCGAGCGCGACGGACCTTCCCACGAATCCCAGCAGCGGGCTCTACAACCCGCCGACGACCACCAGCCCCGACTTGGTGGTGATCCCCGCGGGTGGGAGCCTCATCTTCAGCGGGACCGGAGCGCCGCCGGCCAGCGGGGGCACCATCAGCTACACCTGGACCTTCAACGGCGGGGTGCCGGCCACGTCCAACCTCCAGACACCTCCGAAGATCGTCTATCCAGGCGTGGCGGGGCAGGCCGTCGCCTATCTCGCGACCCTCACCGTCACGGACAACCTGAACCGCGCATCCAGCACCGGCGCCCCGACGAACCTCGCGCCTCCGGTCGCCAAGACCTATCAGAAGTGGATCGTGGTGGACGGGGCCCACACCCAGAACTTCAACCTGAGCTTCCTCTACCGTCAGCGGTCCCAGGCGGGGTCCGACAGCTTCACACCGGCCACCCAGGCTGCCAATGGATACGGCGCGGCCGTGCAGATTTTCCAGGACGGCCAGTTCACGACCTTCCCCGTCTCAGACCTCACCAGCCATGCCACCGTCCAGATTCCGGTGCGATCGAACCTGCCTTTCTACGTCCAGGTGCCCGGGTTTGGCCCGGATTCGCACGGCTACCTGCTCCAGATCCCCAATGCCCCCACGGGGACCTTCGCCGATCCCTCTCTGGGCTCAGCCCTGGGAACAGGTTCGAGCTTCGGATTCCAGAATCCCGGCGCACCCTGGAACCCCACGCTCCAGATCGTGACGGCCGAGGGCTTCGGTCCCGAGACCACCGCGGTAGGGCAGCGCCGCCTGCAGGGAATCGTCAACATTTCCGCGCCCTACGGGACCAACATGATGGGCGGCACCTCGCCTCTGCCAGCCAACATCCGGTGGATGGACCGGCTTTCGGTTCCCGGCAACGACCCTGCGGGCGCCACGCAATGGACCCAGTCTTCCAACACCATCGCCACCTTCAACGGCATTCCCGCCAATCAGCTCTTCGATGAATGGACGCTGTTCGCCCACACCCTAAAAAATAGCGCCGCGATCTTGTCGCTCGATCCAGGGATTTTCCCGACCGGACCGGCAGGCCCAACCGATCTCGGCTTCATCGTGAACTACCCCAAATACAGCGCAGACGGTACGAAATCCGATGCCTACTGCGTCAACGCGCTCCAGGCCTTCCGCGTGCCCGCCAGCAGTACGGACCCCTACGACTTCAACGCAGGGAACAATGCGTTCAATGATGCCTCGCTGACGGTTGGCTTGGGCAAAGTGGTGCCCCCGGTCGCGCCGACGGACCAACCCACCTTCCTCCCGACAACCAGTGGAGCCCCTGTCCAGCTCTACCTCGACCAGATCGCCAACGGATCCCAGGGTGCAGCGCCACTGCAGGGTGGGATCACAGGATTCACCATCCCCTACGATGGCAATGATCCGAACCGAATCCCCAGCCAGAACCTCACGGGGAGCTTCGCCAACATCCGGCAGGTGTTCTCCTACGCCGACTACCTGTGGTCACGGGTCTGGGCCCGGCCGTTCGTGCTGGATCGTGCCTCGCTCAGCTATGTCGACACCACGTTGAACATGCCCAATTTCAATGGGTTCAGCTACGGATCCCCGGCTGTGGGTGGTGCCTGGCCCAAGAGCACCAGCGCCATCAGCCCGGACAACAGCAAGATCGACCTGACGGCAAACGGGTATCCGGCCTTCGACGCCAGCCAGTCGCCGGTCTCCACCACCGGGATCCCCCCCTCCACCGGCGTTGGCCACTTCTACTGGGCCGCCTTCACGCCCTACTACTCCGCAGCCTCCGGAGCCGTGATTAGCCGCTCCTGGCTGGCGGATGCCGCGGGCCAGTTCCCCACCACGTTCAACGGGGCCTCGGCCACCGGATTCGCGCTCAGCGGCTGGGGCTTCACCCCTCCCATCGACCTGGTGGTCGACAAGCGGGGGCGGGATGCGACCGGCGCGCTCAATGGCCAGCTGACGGGCGGCTATCGCATCGCCTGGTTCAACCCGACCAAGGATGCCAACGGCAGCGTCGTGCCTCCGGACTTCTGGGTGGTGGACATCCAGGCCAACGGGAAGACGCAGGATTTCATGTTGCCTGCGAACTACCCTGCGACTCAGCTGGTCAGCAACTCGGTGTTGACCGATGCCCGGACCTTCCTCCCGTCGGGTGGCTCCACGTACACAGCCGGTGACCAGGTCGGCCCCGGATATTGCTGGTTCGATCTGCCGCTCGAACTGCGGCCGACCAGCGGGACGGCCACCATCACGGTCTTCGCGGTGAAATCCGTCCAGGTCAACACCACGTCCACTGCCTCTGCGCGCCCGCTCAACCGCCCCGATTGGATCGAAGGGGTCAAGACCGCGACCCCGAGGGTGTCGATCGTCTCCAACACGGGCGATGTCAGTTTCGGCCACAAGATCCTTTTCAAGTACCCATGGGACATCGTCATCGTTAACAGCGCTCAAACGCTGGTTGCCCCCTGAGCCCCATTCCTACCCACAAGGTCCGGAGGAATTTTGATGAAGTGGAAATCAGCTCTTCTAATCGCACTTGGCTCGGGGTTCCTGGCCGGCCAGTCCCCGGCGCACGAGGCCCGGGGCAAGATCCAGATCTTTGTCGACACCACGACATTCCATGACTACAACTTGGCGAGCATCAATAACTATGTGTTCACCGACAAGGCGAAGGACCAGGTTGGAATCGGTCTCAGGTTTGTCGCCGATTTCCCGGACGCGCCCAACTGGGGCCTTGAACTGGGAGGCCGGTTCCCCCAGCGGTCCAAATTCCAGCTCAATGGTTCCGGGGGTGGATGGAGCATCGATAACATGGAGACGAAGCTTCGCTATTCCTGGTGGTCGGTCGGCCTGGGGTATGCCTTGCGTCCGTCGTCTTCGTTCGAGATCGCGTTCCACCTCGAGGGTCGGGGCGAGAACCTGAAGGTCGAAGGGGCGACCACGGCGACCTCCGGCGGAGTCACCACCCAATACCCCGCTTCGCAGGGGGTGAACTTCTGGCGCCCCTGGGCCAGGATCAGCGCCGAGTTCAGCCTGCCGTCGAGTGGAAGGACTTGGGCTCCCCATTTCGGGGCGGATGTCTCCGGAGCGCTCAAGAACACGACCCAAGACGGGGTCCAGCTGCTCAGCGATTCCATCCACAACGACACGACCCTGAAATCCATGGGCCCTCGCTGGGAGGCTTCGGTTTACGCGGGAATCCAGTTCTGAACCCGGTATCACGCTGATATAACACGCCAATCCCCCCAAAAACCCGCGCTGGCTCCTCTTCGGAATTGGCGCGGGGCCGGTGTGCCCTCAAGCAGGCCGGGTGTCGCGGAACGGCGGGCCAGAACCCTGGGGGCGTCGAACCGGGTCGGGTCAGGAGCGGGGCCTTGAGGAGGTGGGGTGGTGGCGGAGGGATCCGCCTCTGCTTTCACGCGCTTGCGGCGGGCAGGGGATGCGGTGACATGCGACACTGGAGGGCCGGAGTTTCCATGCCCTTCCTCCCGCCCCACGACGGATCCGACCTGGAGCGTTTCGAGCATCCCCTGGCCAGCCGCTACGCGAGCAAGGCCATGGTGCGCCTGCTCTCGCCCCTCTACCGCCAGCGGGTCTGGCGCCGCCTCTGGGTCGCCCTGGCAGAGGCCGAATCCGAGCTGGGTCTGCCGGTGACCAAGGCCCAGATCACGGAGCTGAAGGCCACGCAGGACGATGTGGACCTGGACGCCATCGCGAAGCACGAGTCCGCCCTGCGCCATGATGTCATGGCCGCCATCCACGCCTGGGGCGAGCAGGCCCCGGGGGCCCGGCCCATCATCCACCTGGGCGCCACCAGCTGCTTCGTCACCGACAACGGGGACCTGCTCATCGTGCAGGAGGCCCTCGCCCTGCTGCGCCGCCGCCTCCAGGACGTGATCGCGGCCCTGGCCGCCTTCGCGGACCAGTGGAAGGACCAGCCCACCCTGGGCTTCACCCACTTCCAGCCCGCCCAGCCCACCACCGTGGGCAAGCGGGCCAGCCTGTGGATCCAGGACCTGCTGCTGGACCTGGAGGACCTGGACCACCTCATCCGCACCACGCCCGTGCGCGGCGTGAAGGGCACCACGGGCACCCAGGCCAGCTTCCTGGAGCTGTTCGAAGGTGAAGGCGACAAGGTGGAGGCCCTGGAGCGGCGCTTCTGCGAGAAGGTGGGCTTCCCCGCCATCCCCGTCAGTGGCCAGACGGCCACCCGCAAGTTGGAGGACCGCATCGGCCAGGTGCTCTGCGGAATCGCCGCCAGTGCCTCGAAGTTCGCCTGCGACCTGCGCCTGCTCCAGCACCTGAAGGAGGTCGAGGAACCCTTCGAGTCCAAGCAGATCGGCTCCAGTGCGATGCCCTACAAGCGCAACCCCATGCGCAGTGAGCGCATCAACAGCCTCGCCCGCTTCGTGCTGGGACTCATGCCCTCCAGCTACCAGACCAGCGCCACCCAGTGGATGGAGCGCACACTGGACGACAGCGCCCACCGCCGCCTCACCATCAGCCAGGGCCTGCTGGCGGCGGACGCCATCCTGATCCTCCTGCGCAACGTGGCCTCGGGCCTGGTGGTCTACCCGAAGATGATCGAGGCACGCCTGGCCCAGGAGCTGCCCTTCATGGCCGCCGAGGTGCTGCTCATGGAGGCGGTGAAGCGCGGCGGCGACCGCCAGGACCTGCACGAGCGCTTCCGCGTGGCCGCCCTCGAGGCCGGCCGGCGCATCAAGGCCGAGGGTCGCCCAAACGAACTGCTGAAGCTCCTGGCGGCGGATCCCGCCTGGGCCATGACCGAGGCCGAGCTGGCCGCCCTGCTGGACGCCAGCCGCTTCACGGGCCGCGCCGGGGACCAGGTGCGGGCCTTCCTGGCGGGTCCCGTGGCCGCCGCCCTGAAGGACCACGCTCCGGCCGACGAGGCCGCCGTCCGCGTCTGACACTGACATCGAAAGGTACGACATGTTGAAGCTCGCCGTCATCGGCGCCCAGACCCTGCTGGGTCGCGAACTCGTGAACGCGCTGGAGGCTCAGGATGCCTCGGTGGTGCCCCTGTCCATCGGCCCGCTCACCGTGGCCGAGGAGGAGGGGGACCTGGTGGTCTTCGCTCCCGATCCCGCGCTGCTGGAGGGCCTGGATGCGGTGATCCTCGCCGACACGCCCGACCCTTCCTTCCTGGAGGGATTCCCGGGCCGCATCCTGGACCTGCGGGCCGAGCCCGAGGTCCGGGTGGACCCCATGCCCCTGGCGGGCGGATGGCCCAAGGGCGCGAAGTCCCTGAGGGGACGCCCGGCCCTGGAGCAGGTGCTGGCGCTCCTGCCCTCCCTGCTGGACGGCATCGGAGACGTGGGCGGCACCCACCTTCGGTCCGTGGCCTGGATGGGGGACCGGGGCCTGGACGGCCTCGTGGAGCAGACCCTGGCCGTCCTCAACGGCGAGGATCCGGATCTCGCCAAGCTGGGCTACCGCCAGGCCTTCGAGGTGGTGCCGGTCCCGCCTACGGCGGGCAAGGGCCGGCTCATGGAGATCCGCGTGCCCTCGTTCCATGGGGATCTGCTGATCCTCCAGATCCGCGCCGCGGAGGGGCGTTCCTTGGCGAAGAAGGCAGCTCCGGCCGGCGTGGCCTGGGTGGATGCGGCACCCAGCTCCCGAGACGTGGCCGTGAGCGCGGACCTGCTGGCCCACCTGGACCTCGCGGGGGATGGGAAGGCCGCCGTCCTGACCCTGGGCTTCGATCCCGTGCTCTGGGGGACCCTGCGGCCCACCATGCGCGTGCTGGGACTCATGAGCTGAGGCGGCGATGGCGAAGAAGCTGGACGAACCCCAGGAACGAGGCGACTTCTTCAAGTCCCTCGGCACCTTGTTCGCCGGCTTCGTGGCGAACCGCGTGGAAGAGGCGGTGACGAACCTGGGGCCCCGGCTGCTCCGGCCGCCCGGCGCCCTCGATGAGCTGGAGTTCCTCACCAAGTGCACCCGCTGCGACAAGTGCATGCGGGCCTGCCCCGAGAACGCCATCCTCAAGGCGGGCCCCAACGCGGGCCTTGGCCTGAAGACGCCCTACCTCGACCCGCGCAGCATCCCCTGCTTCCTCTGCACCACGCTGCCCTGCGTGGCCGAGTGCGATGACGAGGCCCTGGTTTGGCCCCGGCTCGTCCGGAAGGATGGCACCGTGCTTGAAGGGCCGAAGGCCGTGCGCATGGGCACGGCCCGCGTGAAGCCGAGCCTCTGCGTCACCTGGGGCGACCTGGACCGGGAGCCCCGCGCCTGCCGCGTCTGTGTGGATCGCTGCCCCTACCCAGAGGAGGCCATCCGCATCGCAGAACTCCGGGAGGGGGAGACCGTGGGCCACCCGGTGGTGGATGCGGATGTCTGTACGGGCTGCGGCCTCTGCGTCTTCGCCTGCCCCGCCGAACCCGCAGCGATCGTGGTGGATCCGCGGCGGGACTGAGTCCGGAATCCGGCGCGGAACCAAGCCTCAGGCGATGCTGATGCCTTCCATACTTGCGACCTCGTGGGCGTTGAAGCTGGAGCGCACGAGGGGTCCGGCGTAGACGGTCTGGAAGCCGAAGGCCTTGGCCTTGGCGCCCAGGGCCGCGAACTCGTCCGGATGCACGTAGCGCTTCACGGGCAGCTGGTGGCGGGTGGGGCGCAGGTACTGACCCAGGGTGAGGATGTCCACGTTGGCCTTGGCCAGGGCCTCGAAGGTCTGCATCAGCTCGGACTCAGCTTCGCCAAGGCCGAGCATGAGTCCACTCTTGGTGCGGAAGCCGCCGCCATAGAGTGCCCTTCCCATCTCCTTCGCGTGCGCCAGTACGCGGAGGCTGCGCTCGAAGCGCCCCGCGGGCCGGACTTCGGCGTAGAGGCTGGGCACGGTCTCCGTGTTGTGGTTGAACACGGTGGGGCCCGCGGCCACCACCCGGGCCACGGCCTCGAGATCGCCCAGGAAGTCGGGCACCAGCACCTCCACGCCCACGCCGGGGTTGCGGCGCTTGATGGCCAGCACGGTCTCGGCGAAGTGGGCGGCGCCGCCATCCGGCAGGTCATCCCGGTTCACGGAGGTCAGCACGGCGAAGCGCAGCCCCAGCGCCGCCACGCGCTCGGCCGTCTCTGTGGGCTCGTGGGGGTCCAGGGCCCTCGGCTTGCCGCTCTGGATGCTGCAGAAGCCACAGGCCCGGGTGCAGACCTCGCCCATGAGCAGGAAGGTGGCCGTGCCGTGGGTGAAGCAGTGGGTGCGGTTGGGGCAGCGGGCTTCCTCGCAGACCGTGTGCAGGTGCGAATCCCGGAGGTCCGCCTTCATGCCGTGGAGGTCGCCCAGCTTTACCCGCTCCTTGGTGATCCACTCGGGGAGGCGGGGGTGTCCTTCGAGCACTTCGCGGCCCACGCGCTTCGAGAATCGGGGCATCCGCCCTCCTTGCGAACCTCCAGTTTCCTGTAGCGGGCCGGATTCTCCAACCCACCGCCCGGACGGGGCGGGCCCGGCGCCCTGTGGCGTCCGTCAACCCTTGTCCCCACAGCCTGCGCCTGCCCCCATAATGGGTTCCTTTGGGGTGTGCCGGGTATGGCGTGGTTGGGTTGGGCAATGGCGGCAATGGTCCTCATGGGCCTGGGCAACCTGGGCATGAAGGCCGCGGGTCACCACGGGCTTCCGCCAGCGGCGGTCCTCGTCTGGGTGGTGGCCGGTGAGGTGCCCCTGGCGCTGGCCTACTGGCTGTGGCGCGGGCGCCCCAGCGCGCCCGCCGGAGCCACGGCCTGGGCGCTGGTGGCCGGAATCGCCACCGCGGCGGCCCTGATCGCCGTGAACGAAAGCTTCTTTCGGGGCGCCAAGGCCGCCGTGGGCGTGGGCATCATGAATGCGAACTTCGTCCTTGTGGCCCTGATGGCCTTCCTCCTCTTCCGCGAGCAGCTCCAGCCCTCCAAGCTGGTGGGACTCGCGGCCACCCTCTCCGGCCTCTGGCTGATGGCCCGCTGAACCAGGAGCCTTGAACATGGCCAATGTCCGACGCCTCCTGCTGGGCCGCCGCCTCGCCAGCGAGGAAAGCCACGAGGCCCGCATCAGCAATCCCGTCGCCCTGGCGGTGTTCAGTTCCGACGCGCTCTCCTCCGTGGCCTACGCCACCGGCGAAATCATGGCCGCCTTGGGCCCCTACATGGCCATGGCGGCCTTCGGGCCGGCGGTGCTGTCCTGGTCCTGGCCCGTGGCCGTGGGCATCGTGCTGCTGCTGACGATCCTCACCATCAGCTACCGGCAGACCATCTTCGCCTACCCCAGTGGCGGCGGCGCCTACATCGTGGCCAAGGAGAACCTGGGCGAGCTGCCGGCCCAGGTGGCGGGCGCCTCCCTGCTGGTGGACTATGTCCTGACGGTGGCCGTGAGCGTGTCCGCCGGCGTCACCGCCATCACCAGCGCCTTTCCCGGGGCGGATGCCCACCGGGTGGCCCTCGCCCTGGCGGTGGTGGCCTTCATCGGACTGATCAACCTGCGGGGGGTGAAGGAGAGCGGGGCGGTGTTCTCCGTTCCGACCTACGGGTTCGTGATCTCGATGTTCGCGATCATCGCGCTTGGGTTCTGGCGCTACTTCGCGGGTGGCGTGGCCGCGGGGGGGCATCACGCGGTGGTGGCGCCGCCCCTGCCGGGCTGGATCGCCATCTGGGTGTTCATGAAGGCCTATGCGGCCGGCTGCACGGCGCTCACGGGCGTGGAGGCCATCTCCAACGGGGTATCGGCCTTCCGGGAGCCCACGGCGCGGAACGCGGGCAAGACCATGATCGCCATGGTGCTGATGCTCGGCGCCATGTTTCTGGGCATCACCTGGCTGTCCAACCACTTCGGCATCATGTACACCGGCGAGGGCGAATCCCTGCTCTCCATGCTGGAGCACCGGATCCTCGGGAACGGCCCTGGGCTTCCCCACATCACCTACCTGCTCATGCAGGCCTTCACCATGCTGATCCTCTGCCTGGCGGCCAACACGGCCTACGCGGACTTCCCGCGCCTGGCGGCCATGATGGCCCGCGACGGCTTCCTGCCCCGCCAGTTCTCCAGCCAGGGCGACCGCCTGGTGTTCTCCAACGGCATCTTCATCTTGTCCTTCCTCTCGGGCGTTCTCCTGTGGATCTTCAATGCCCGTGAGCATCACCTGCTGCCGCTCTACGCCGTGGGCGTCTTCCTGGGCTTCACGCTATCCCAGATGGGCATGGTCCGGCACTGGCTGAAGCTCCGGGGCCGCCGGTGGGTCTTCAAGTCGCTCATCAACGGGGCCGGGGGCCTCACCACCCTGATCGTGATGACGGTGATCATCTTGACGAAGTTCACCCACGGGGCCTGGGTGGTGGTGCTGGTCCTGCCCCTCATGGTGATGACCTTCTTCAACATCCACCGTCACTACATCCGCGTGAAATCCATCCTGGCCGGCAGCCGGGCGGATTTCATCACGCCCCGCAAGAACCGCGTGGTGGTGCTGGTCTCCGGCATCCACTCCGGCGTGGTGCAGTCCCTGAACTACGCCAAGGTCATCGCGGATCACGGCGAGGTGGAAGCGCTGACCGTGGACTTCCCCGACGAGCACGGCCGCGACAGCGCCGCCCTGGAGAAGCTGCGGTCCGACTGGCCGCGGTACTGCGAGGGCATCCCCCTCCGGTCCATCCGCAGCCCCTACCGCAAGATCGTGGAGCCCATCGTGGAGGAGCTGGACCGCATGCGCCGCGTGGAGCCGGAGTACACCATCACGGTGATTCTGCCGGAATTCGTCACGGGCCACTGGTGGGCCAACCTCCTGCACAACCAGACCGCCTGGCGCATCAAGGGCACCCTGCTCATGAAGCCCAAGACCGTGGTGATCTCGATCCCCTACCACCTGGAGCCCATACTGGAGTAGCGTTCTGTCCGGGAGACACGGATGCAGAGCTTGAGGCGGATCCTGCTGGGACGTCGGCTCTCCAGCGAAGAGACGCAGCACACCAAGATCAGCAATCCCGTCGCCCTGGCGGTGTTCAGCTCGGACGCCCTGTCCTCCGTGGCCTATGCCACCCAGGAGATCATGGCGTCCCTGTCCAGCACGGTGGGCCACGCCCTCGGAGCCGGGGCCCTGGCCGGAGCCGCGGGCTACGCCATGTTCGGCTGGTCCATCCCGGTGGCCCTGGGCATCGTGGCGCTGCTGGCCATCCTGGCCGTCAGCTACCGGCAGACCATCCTCGCCTATCCCGGCGGCGGCGGCGCCTACATCGTCGCCATGGAGAACCTGGGCGACCTCGCCGCCCTGACCGCCGGCGCCTCCCTGCTCCTCGACTACATCCTGACGGTGGCCGTGTCCGTCTCCTCGGGCGTGGCGGCCATCACGGCCGCCCTGCCGGCCCTGGAGGGCCACAACGTCTCCCTGACCCTGGCGGCCATCGGCTTCATCGCCCTGATGAACCTCCGCGGGGTCAAGGAGAGCGGCGGCCTGTTCGCCATCCCCACCTACGGCTTCGTCATCAGCATCCTCGTGGTGCTCGGCTACGGGACGATGAAGCTGGTGATCGCGGGCGGACCCTCGCCGGTCCAGGCGCAGGCGGCCGTCGAGCAGGGCACCCATCTGGCGGGCCTCACCATGGCCTGGGTGTTCATGCGGGCCTACAGCGCCGGGTGCACCGCCCTGACTGGTGTCGAAGCCATCAGCAACGGCACCACGGCCTTCCGGGATCCCGCCGGTCCCAATGCCGCCAAGACCATGCTGTGGATGGTGGGGCTGCTGGCGGTCATGTTCCTGGGGATCACGCTCCTGGCCCACCGGTTCGGCGTGACCTACCAGCACAGCGCGGATCCCGCGGTGGTGGCCGAGACGCTGCTGTCCAAGCTGAACAAGGCGATCCTGGGGGACATCAGCCACGGGTTCCCCAAGCTGGTCTACTACGTGGTCCAGGGCTTCACCTTCGCCATCCTGGTGGTGGCGGCCAACACGGCCTTCGCGGATTTCCCCCGCCTGGCCGCGCTCCAGGCCCGGGACGGGTTCCTGCCCCGCCAGTTCGCGAGCCAGGGCGACCGCCTGGTGTTCTCCAACGGCATCCTCATCCTCTTCTTCTTCTCGGGGGTGCTGGTCTGGCTCTTCCATGCCAATACGGACATCCTGCTGCCCCTCTACGCCGCGGGCGTGTTCATGGGCTTCACCATCAGCCAGACGGGCATGGTGGCCCATTGGCGGAAGGTCCGGGGCCGCCACTGGCACCTGAAGGCGGCCATCAACGGCCTGGGGGCCATCACCGCCTTCGTGGTGCTGCTGGACATCGCCATCACCAAGTTCATCCACGGGGCCTGGATCGTGATCCTGCTGGTGCCGGCCCTGGTGGTGGTGCACTTCAACATCCGCCGCCACTACGTCGGCGTGAAGGGCAAGCTGGCCGCCAGCCGGACGGACGCCACGCTGCCCACCAAGCACCACGCCCTGGTGCTGGTGAACAGCATCCACCGGGGCGTGGTGCAGTCCCTTCTCTACGGCCGCCACGTCGCCGGGGATCGCGTGGAGGCCCTCACGGTGGACCTGGGCTCCGATGGGGTCCGGGAGAGCAGGGCCATGGAGAAGCTGCGGGCAGACTGGACCATCTATGGCATGGGCGTGCCCCTGCGCTGCATCCCGAGCCCCTACCGCAAGGTCGTGGAGCCGATCCTGGCGGAGGTGGACCGCATCCGGCTCGCGGAGCCCGAGCTGGTCCTCACGGTCATCCTGCCGGAGTTCATCGCCCCCAAGTGGTGGCAGCAGTTCCTGCACAACCAGAGCGCCCTGCGCATCAAGGCGGCCCTGCTCGTGAAGCCCGGCGTGATCGTCACGTCCGTGCCCATGCACCTGCCCCAGTAGGCTCCCGTGCCGAGGGCGCCCCTCAGCGCATCCGGCCCGTGGGGCGCGTCAGCAGTTCCTGGCCGCTGAGCAGCTCCCCCAGGGTCTGGTGCCGGGGGCTCAGCACCATGCACAGGAAGCTGAGGGGGAAGCAGGCCACCGATACGAGGTGCACGAGCGAGAAGGTGATGCGCCGCTCCGGGGCATTCTCGGGCAGGGTCACGCCGAAGGGGGCCATGAGCGGAGACTGGCCCGTGAGCACCAGGGGCGCCATGAAGAGAATCCAGGACGTCGCGAACAGGTAGGGCACCACGAAGGGCCAGGCCCCGGCGAAGAGCCGCAGGGGGGAGATGCCCAGGGCCCATGCCGGGAGGGCCAGGGCCAGGCCCTGGACGAGGGTGAGCAGGAGCGCCTCGGTGGCCTCCACCTTCACCAGCGGCCAGAAGCTGGAGCCGGGGTCCTGGATCCCGAGGGTCGCCTGGGGGTGGAACCCGGGGGCGGGGAGGGGATCGCCAGCGTCGGATCGCTGCAGCTCCTCGGGGGCCACCTCCACCGCCACTTCCGGCACCCGGCCCAGGGCGGGGGCGGTCAGGGCCCGGGGTGAGGCCTCGAGCGGCACTTGGGCCAGGGCCGAGGCCTGGAAGAGCATGGGTCGCCCCTGCCGCGGCGGCGCCAGGGCCAGGCCACACTCCGGGCACTCCGCCGCGAGGGGGGAGAGGCGAGTCTGGCAACTGGGGCAGGTGCGCCGGGTGGAGGCGGTCATCATGCACCACTATCGGCCAGGGGCGGTTCCAGGGGAAGGGCGGCCAGAACGAGCGCGCCCCGGCCGAGGCCGGGGCGCTGCGGGGTGGAGGGAAGCGCTACTTCACGTTCACGGCGAGCCAGGCGGTGTTGACCGAGTTGTATTCGGCGGACCCGGCCCCGTAGAGGTCCGTGGCGGCGCTGAGGGTGGCGGTGCGGGCGCCGGCGTAGTTGGTGCTGCTGGTCATGTAGACCGTGAGGGCACGGAACCAGATGCGGGCGGCCTTGTCGTTGCCCACGCCGGCGACGCTGGTGACGCCGTTGGCCATGGGGGACTGGACGCCGTCGGAGAAGCTGTCGATCTGGCTGCCGTGGGAGAGCAGGAAGTAGAAGTGGTTGGCCACGCCGGAGCTGTAGTGGACATCCAGGCGGCCGAGGGTCTTGGACCAGGCGTCGGGACTGGAGCCGTCCAGGCTGGGCTTGTACATGAAGCGCAGGGGATGGGTGAACTTGCTCGTGGCCAGCTGTTCGCCGATCAGGTAGTTCGCGGCGGGCACGGCCTTGCTGGTGGAGGGCGTGGGGGTGGTGGTGCCCGTCCAGTAGACGTTGATGGTCGAGGTGATGTTGGAGTAGTTGGGCACGGTGGTGGTGCCGCCGCCATGGGCCATGAACTCGACCATGGTGCCCATGATGTCGGAGTTGGCCTCGTTCAGGCCGCCGGACTCGCCGCGGTAGGTGAGGTTGGCGGTGCGGGCGCAGACGCCGTGGCTCATCTCGTGGCCGGCCACGTCGATGGACTCGAGGGACTTGAAGGAGGAGCCGTCGCCGTAGGTCATGCAGAAGCAGCTGTCGGACCAGAAGGCGTTGTCGTAGGCGCTGCTGTAGTGCACGCGGCTGTAGGTGGCGGTGCCGATGCCGTCGATGCCGTTCCGGCCGAAGATGTTCTTGTAGTAGTCGTAGGTGAGGCCCACGCCGTAGTGGGCGTCCACGGCCGCGGTCTGGCCGTTGGCGGAGGTGGTGGTCCCGCCGTTGTAGTTGAGCCCGTCGCCCCAGGTGTTGTCGGCATCGGTGTAGGTGGTGCCGTTGCCGGTGGTGGCGTGGTTCAGGTCGCGGGTGTCGAAGTTCATGCCGCGGACGGTATCGCGCAGTTCATAACCACTGGCCAGGCTGTTGGTGTTCAGCGCGACGGTGCCGGAGTACTGGCTGTTGCCGGTGCCGTTGGCGGCGGTGGTGTGGAGGGTGCTCCACTGCTCCAGGATGGCGCCGCTGTGGGCGTCCACGAGGAAGTCGGTGTGGCGGGTCTCCTCGGCGCCGTTCTCCAGCTCCGTGTGGACGTGATAGGCCAGGGTGGGCTGGCCGACGGTCACCACCACGAGCTCGGAGGTGGGCGTGTGGGCGTAGGCGCCCTTGGGGGCCAGGGACTGGTGGGCCACCGCCAGGGCCTCGGAGGCACCGAGGGTGGGAGTCACGTTCAGGTTGAGGCCGCGGACCAGGGCATCCGTGCGGCCGGTGACGACGCCACCCCGCATGTGGACGATGGTCTCGCCCTCGAACACGCGCACGCCCTTGTAGAACTGGTTCATGCGGACGTGGGCGTCGCCGGTGGCCTCTTCCAAGATGTTCTTGGTGGCGAAGCCGGCGTTCCGGTCCAGGCCCAGCTGGAAGACGCGGGCGTCCAGGTGGCGGGCCGCCTCGTTGGCGAGGGGGTTGTCCACGGGGCGGGCGGCGAAGGCCGGGACCACCAGAAGCGCGGCGGCGGCAAGGCGAAGGGCGAGACGAGATGGCAAGGTGACCTCCAGGGAGCTTGAGCTCCAGATGGGTGGATGGGGATGACAAGGACTGAGGTGCGTGGATGAATGCTAGGTGCCAGAAGGCAAAACAACCCTGTTAAGTGTTATGAATTTTTATGAGAATCAATTCTATTTGCGGGGTTTGGGGAGGCCCCTGTCACCATCGGGGATCGAGTCACCCCGGCTTTCCCCTTGTTTCTGCTGTCGCTCTGGCCCACCTGAGGACCCCACGATGACCTCCGCGATTCCCGGCGCCTTTCATCCGAGTTCCCGGCTCTACCGGTTCACGATCCTGATCTTCATCAGCCTGCTGGTGCTGGGGAGCTACTTCGCCTACGACAGCATCGGGGCCCTCGAGACCACGCTGATGCGGGAGCTGAACCTCGACCGGAGCACCATCGGCAATCTCTATACGGCCTATTCGGTGGCCGCCATCGCCATCGTGTTCTTCGGCGGCATGCTCTACGACAAGCTGGGGCCCCGCAAGGCCAGCCTGCTGTTCAGCACCCTCGTCTTCCTGGGCGCGGTCATCGTGGCGGTGGCGAAGGGCAAGTGGATGCTCATCTTCGGACGGCTGATCTTCGGCGCCGGCTCCGAATCCCTCATCGTGGTCCAGAGCGCCATCATCAGCCGCTGGTTCAAGGGCAAGGAGATGGCCATGGCCTTCGGGATCGCGCTGACCCTCAGCCGGGTGGGCACGCTGTTCTCCTTCAACACCGAGGAGCTCATCGCGGACCACTTCCACAGCTTCCGCACGGCCCTCTGGGCGGCGGCCCTGCTCTGTCTCTTCTCCGTGGTCTGCAACCTGGTCTTCGTCGCCATGGACCGGCACGGCGAGCGCGAGCTGTCCCTGCCGAAAGCCGGCGCCGGCGACAAGATCGTCTTCTCGGACCTCAAGAAGTTCACCTCGTCCTACTGGTTCGTGGTGCTGCTCTGCGTGACCTTCTACAGCGCCATCTTCCCGTTCACCGCCCTCTCCACGGACATGTTCCACGACAAATGGGGGATCCCCCTGGTCAGCGTCTCGAACGGGGGGTTCCTGTCCCGGGTGTTCTACAACTTCACCCACATGTTCAGCACCGCGCCGGGGATCACGAGCATCGCCATCGCCGCCTCGATGTTCTTCGCGCCCTTCGCGGGTGACCTGGTGGATCGCCTGGGCCGGCGCGCCTCTCTGATGGTGGTGGGCTCCCTGCTGATGATCCCGGCGCACCTCCTGATGGGCATCACCCACTGGAATCCCATCCCGATGATGGTGATGCTGGGCGCGGCCTTCGTGCTGGTGCCCGCCGCCATGTGGCCTTCGGTGCCCCTGGTGGTGGAGGAGAACCGGGTGGGCACGGCCTTCGGCCTGATGACCGCCATCCAGAACCTGGGTCTGGCGCTGTTCCCCTATCTCAACGGCAAGCTGCGGGACGTGACGGGAACCTATACCTCCACCCAGATCATGTTCGCGGGGCTGGGCTTGGCCGGGCTCGTCTTCGCCTTCCTCCTGCTGCGGGCGGACAAGCGGCATGGCGGCGTCCTGGAGGCCGGATCCTCCAAGGCCTGATCATCGGAGCCCGGGTAGACTGAAGGCCCTTTCCGGAGCACCCATGACCTGCTGGCGGAGGACCCTCGCACACCTGGCCGGTGGCTTGGCGCTCCTGGCCGCCTTGGTGGCCCCGCTGGCCTGCGGCCCCGAGCCGGCGCCTCCGACTCAGCCGGCCCAGGTTCAGCAGGCCCCGCCGAGCGACCCGATTCCCGCGCCGGCCCGAGAGACCCTGGCCTACGTCCGCCAGCACGGCTACGCTCCGCCGGGGTACATCGGCGGGCGGGTCTTCGGGAACTACGAGGGGGCGCTGCCCCGCTACGACGCCCGCCGCAAGCGCATCGAGTACCGGGAATGGGACGTGCACCCCAAGGCCGAGGGGCGCAACCGCGGTGCCGAGCGCCTGGTGACCGGCAGTGACGGCCGGGCCTGGTACACGGCGGACCACTACCGCACCTTCACCGAGGTGAAGTGATGGCCGAGGTGGACTGGTCCTTTCTGGCCTCGACCCAGCGGCCCCGCGTGCATGTGTGGTCCGGGTCCGCCTCCGCCCTGGTGGATGCCGCGCCCGTGGAGACGGGCCGCATGCTCCGCTGGCTGCGGGGCGATCGCATGCGGACCCGCCAGGGACTCCTGGACGAATGGGCGGCCGCGGCCCAGTTCCCGCCCCACTTCGGCGGCACCTGGGACAGCCTGCGGGACTGCCTCTCGGACCTGCCCGAGGGCGGCGCCTTCCTGATCCTGGAGGCGGATCAGCTCCTTCAGGACGCACCGCCGGAGGATGGGGTCACGCTGATGGCCGTCCTGGCCGATACCGCCGAGGATCTGGCTCCCCAGCCCTTCCACCTGGTGCTCCAAGTGGATCCCGCCCGCCGGGGCGACCTGGTGGCCGGCCTCCGGGCCCTGAATGTGGCCTACCGGGATCTTTGACGTGGGATTTTCGGCCGGCTCTAGAACTGGGCCCTGAAGGCTTCGAAGGCCTGGCGCAGGTCCGCGAGCTCCTCGCGCAGCGAGGCGACCTCGACTTCCAGCTGTTCCACCCTGCCGGGCGTGACGGGAACGGTGGCCTTGGCGGGAGCGGTCTCGGCCGCCACCGGGCCCGAGAGCAGGTGCGCCACCCGCGCCTCCCGGGCGCCCGGGGCCCGGGTCAGGCGCACGGCCAGGGGGGGCTCCGCTTCCATCAGGGCCGCCAGGCAGCCCTCCAGCTCCGCCAGGTCAGGGAAGGCGTACATGCGCTTCGTGTTCGTGCGCAGCTCGCCGGGCGTCTGCGGACCCCGCAGCAGCAGCTCCGCCAGCAGGGCCGCCTCCTGCACGGACAGGTTCCAGGTGGGCTTGGCCGTGTGGGCGAACTTGAGCACCCGGCCCGGCCAGGTCTCCACCAGGCCCCGGCCGATGAGCGCCTCCACCGCCGCATGGACCTCCGCCTCTGCCACCGCCAGCACGGGCTCCCGGTTGCTGGACTGGTTGCAGGCGTTCACCAGGGCGTTCAGCGAGAGGGGATAGACGTCCGGCGTGCTGAGCTGCTTCTCCAGCAGGCAGCCGAGGATGCGGCATTCCAGGGGAGTGAGGTCGACGTCGGGCATGGAGGCATTATGCCTCTGCCGGAGGCCGTCCCAGGTCCTCCAGCAGGGCCCGCTGGGTGGCGGGGCCGAGCGAGGTGCTGGCTGCGAGCTCCGGCAGGTCCACCATCAGGCCCGCGGGGACGCGGTCGTCCACGGGAAAGATGAGGAACTGCACGGAGGAGAGGCGGGCCTCATCCATCTGGGTCGCATCGAAGCGGGCCGTCTCCCGGGTGCCGTCCGTGAAGGTCAGGTGCAGGTGGCCCGGGAGGCCCCGCCAGCGCCGGAGGAGCACGGGGCGCAGGGCCGCGTCCGGGATCTCGATGAGCAGGGTGCAGCCCAGCTCCCCCTCGCCGCCCAGGAGGGCGTTGTAGGTGTCCAGCTCGTGCTGGATGTCCGATTCGCGCACCATCTGCTCGGCCCGCACCATCTCCTGGATCTGGTAGCGGATGGTCTCCCGGTTCTCGAAGAGCAGGGTGAGGTGCTCGCCCAGGTGGACCCGGCGCAGGTCCTTGGCGGCCATGGCGGAGGCCCGGATGGCGTCCCGCCGGTCGGCGTAGGTGAGGAAGTCCAGGATCTCGGAACGATCGACCCGCGCCATCGTCACTCCACCTGAGGATCCACGGCCTTCGGAAACCCATCCTTGCGGTAGGCCCGGGCCAGGATGGTCATGGGATGCAGGGCCCGCCGCCCGGCGTGCTGTTCGAACTGCATGCCCGCCAGGGGGCACTCTGTGGCCCAGACCTCCGCCTCTTCCGCGGCCTGCATGCCCGTGAAGGCCTTCTGGCCCACGCGCCGGCTGGCCTCGTAGGTCTCGGCGCGCATGGCGTAGGTGCCGTCGTGGCCGCAGCACTCCATCACGGAGGTGAGGGTGACACCGGGGATCTTCTTCAGCAGGTCGCGGCCCTTGAAGCCCACCCGCTGGGCGCGGAGGTGGCAGGGGGCATGGTAGGCGATGGGACCGGGGCTGGATTCGAAGCTCCAGTTCGCCCGGGGCTCGTTCCGGATGGACCAGAGGAACTCCGCGGGATCGCGCACGGCGGCGGCGAGCTTCTTCGCCCGCTCACGGTCCGCGCCCTCCAGCAGCTCCGGATACTCCTGGCGCAGCATCATGGCGCAGGTGGGGTTGATGGCCAGCACCAGCGAGCCCGCCTCCACGTGGGGCATGAGGGCGTCCAGGTTGGCGTGGGCCTGCTTCCGGAGGCTCTCCAGGTCGCCGTGCTCCCAGGCGGGCATGCCGCAGCACTGGAGCCCCTTCACACAACCCGCCCGGCAGCCGTTCTTCTCCAGCACCTCCAGGGTGTCCTTGCCGAGCTGGGGCTCGTTGTTCTGCACAATGCAGGTCTGGAAGAGTACGGCCTCAGCGCCGGGCTCCGTCTGGATGCGGCCGCTCTTCTCGGCCCAGGCTTCGAAGGTGGCGGCGGCGAAGTCCGGCAGGTGGGCCGCCCGGTGGATGCCCAGCGTCTTCTCCATGAACCAGCGGTGGATCGACACCCGGTTCATGGTGTTGGCCAGGCCGAAGGAGGCCCGGGCCAGCTTCGCGGAGAGGTCCGGATTGCCCAGGAGCTTGTCCCGGAGCGTGCCGCCCTCGCGCTTCCGGCGCTGGGCCTGGTAGCGGTGGACGAGCTTGGGGAAGTCGAGGGCGAAGGCGTGGCCTTCCCGGGGTGTGTAGGGGCACTGCACCTCGCAGAGCTTGCACTGGAAGCAGCCGTCCATGACGCCGTCGCGCTCCGCCTTCGAGAGGGCGCGCACGTCGCCGTGGTGCTTCTCGTCCAGCAGGGCGAAGAGGCCGGGGAAGGCGTCGCAGTACTTGAAGCACATGCGGCAGCCGTGGCAGATCTCGAAGGCCCGCTCCACCTCCTCCTTCAGCAAGGTCTCGTCCCAGTAGCGCGGATCCGCGGCATCGTAGGTGGTGCCCTTCCCGGCCACGTAGCTGATGCGCTCGCCCGGTGTGGTGTGCGGGCGCGCGTGGTCGCCCACCTCGTAGCGCTCGGCCATGCGTCACCTCGAAAGGATCCGGAACGCGAAGAACGCAGAGGTAGCGAAGGACGCCGAGCAATCATTCTTTGTTCGCGGCTCTTCGGCCTGTTCGCGTCCTTCGCGTTCCCGCTTTTTTTAGCTGATGGATTCGAGCATCTTCTGGAAGCGGCCGGCGTGGCTCTTCTCGGCCTTGGCCAAGGTCTCGAACCAGTCGGCGATCTCGGCGAAGCCCTCCTCGCGGGCGGTCTTGGCCATGCCCGGATACATGTCCGTGTACTCGTGGGTCTCGCCGGCGATGGCGGACTTGAGGTTCAGGGCGGTGTCGCCGATGGGCAGGTCCGTGGCGGGATCACCCACAGCCTTCAGGTAGTCCAGGTGCCCGTGGGCATGGCCGGTCTCGCCGTCGGCGGTCTCCTTGAAGTTGCCTGCCACCTCCGGGTAGCCCTCGATGTCGGCCACCTTGGCGAAGTAGAGGTAGCGGCGGTTGGCCTGGGATTCGCCCGCGAAGGCGTCCTTCAGGTTCTGGTGGGTGCGGGTGCCTTTGAGCTTGGTCATGGCTCCTCCGGGATCGGGTCCCCAACATAGGTCCGGGGGCGCCGGCGGGCCGATACTTCTTCCAGATCGCGTTGATAGGGTGTGGCTATCGGCTTCGCCATTGAGTCTTGGCAGATCCGATTACGGCTGCCATCCTCCCCCCGTGGCGCGCCCCTCGGACCTCTCCTTCCGGCAGCTGGAGTACCTGGTGGCCCTGGCAGACACCCTGGGCTTCCACCGGGCGGCGGCGCGCGTCCACGTCTCCCAGCCCTCCCTCAGCGCCCAGATCCAGCAGATCGAGGCCACCCTGGGCCTGCGGCTGTTCGAGCGGGACCACCGCCGCGTGCTCCTCACGCCCGCGGGCGAGGCGGTGGTGGCCCGGGCCCGCCGCATCCTGCGAGAAACCCAGGACCTGCTGGCCTCGGCCCAGGTCTGGCGGGATCCCTTCCAGGGCGTTTGGCGCCTGGGGGTCATCCCCACGGTGGCGCCCTACCTGCTGCCGGAGGTGCTGCCCGTCCTGGCCGCCGCGCACCCGGACCTGCGCCTGAAGCTGCGGGAGGAGCGCACGCCCGTCCTGCTGGCGGAGCTGGCCGCAGGGGGCCTGGAGGCGGCCATCCTGGCGGAGGGGACGGACCTGGGCGACCTGGTGCGGGTGCCCCTGCAGGAGGATCCCTTCCTGCTGGCGGCACCCCTCCACCATCCCGCGACCCGGAAGGCCCAGGTGAGCCTGCGGGACCTGGAGGGCCAGCCCCTCCTCCTGCTGGAGGATGGTCACTGCCTGCGGGGCCAGGCCCTGGCCTTCTGCGGGGAGGCGGGGGTGCGGGAGGTGGACTTCCGGGCCTCCAGCCTGCCCACTCTGGTGCAGATGGTGGCCGCGGGCCTGGGCCTCACGCTGCTGCCCGGCCTTTGCATCCCGGTGGAGGCGAGCCGTGCGCCGCTGGCCCTGCGCCCCTTCGGCCGACCCACACCCGGACGCACCCTGGTGCTGGCCTGGCGGCGGGAATCCCCCCTGGCCGAAGCCATGGGGGTCTTCGCGGAGGATCTGCGGAGGGCCTGGCCGGAAGCCCGCTAACGACCGCCTATCGCCCCACGACGCCAGCCACCGGGCTGCTGGCGCTGGCGTAGAGGCGCTTGGGCATGCGGCCGCTCTCGAAGGCGAGTCGGCCCGCCTGCACGGCGTGGTCCATGGCCTGGGCCATCTTGGTGGGCTCGCCGGCCTCGGCCACGGCGGTGTTGAGCAGCACGCCGTCGGCGCCCAGCTCCATGGCGAGCGTAGCGTCCGAGGCCGTGCCCACACCCGCGTCGACGATCATGGGCAGCTGGTAGGCCTCCACGACCTCCTTGATCAGGAGCAGCGTCATGGGGTTCTGCACGCCCAGGCCCGAGCCGATGGCGCTGCCCAAGGGCATGACGGCGGCGCAGCCCACGTCGCAGAGCTTCTTGGCGAGGATGGGATCGGCGTTCACGTAGGGCAGCACCGTGAAGCCCTCCTTCACGAGGATCTTCGCGGCCTCCAGGGTCTCTTCGTTGTCGGGGTAGAGCGACTTCTGGTCGCCGATGACCTCCAGCTTCACCCAGGGGGTGTCCAGGGCCTCCCGGGCCAGGCGGGCCACGCGCAGGGCCTCCTCGCGGGTGTAGCAGCCGGCGGTGTTGGGCAGCAGGGTGATGTCCTTGGGGATCCAGTGGAGGATGTTGTCCTGGCCCTTGGCGTTCAAATCGAAGCGGCGGACGGCCAGGGTGACCATCTCCACCCGCGCGGCCCGGTAGCAGGCCTGCATGGTGGCGAAGTCCTTGTACTTGCCCGTGCCCAGCACGAGGCGATTGCTGAAGGTCTTGCCGGCGATGACGAGGGACATGGGGCGCTCCGAGACTCCAGTCTAGCCCCGCCTGCCTCCGCCTAGAGGGGCCGCGCGCCCGGACCGATCAGGGCCAAATTCCGTTCCCCCGCGCTGCCCCGGTAGATGATCAGCAGGGGCAGGGGTGCATAGAGATCTGGGGCCCGCAGGAACACCAGTCCCCGCCGGGTCTGGCCGGCCCTCAGCAGCCCCGGGGACCAGGCCTGGTCTCGGAAGAACGCCTCCAGATGCCGGTTGCTCCGGGCGGCGATGAGGGCGTTGGGAATCCCGATGCAGGCGCCGACGATGACGAGGCCCTGGAGGATCGCTTGATCCGAAGGGCCCACAGAACCGCTGGGGGGCTTTTCCGCGGCCCCCAGACTGGCCAGGCCCGGGAGCAGTGGATAGAGGATGTAGGCGAGGCTTCGCTGTTTCACGAGGCTTGTGGCGGCCGCTGGCAGAAGGGCCGTGGCTCCCTCCGGGAGGTCCAGGCGCAGAATCTCAAGGTCGACCGAAGAGGTGTTCTCGAGAGTCAGCACGAAGACGCGCAGGTTCGCCTGAAGGGCCTTCCGCTCGTACCTCGAGTTGTCGCCCCAGGGCTGCAACGCCACCTGCCCCGCAAGCCCTTCACCGCGAATACTGGCGGGTGGCGTGGCGAGGGTCACGGGCCGGTAGATCCGAGCGCACCCCAGGCCCCCGATGATCGAAAGAAGGGCGCAGATCAGCCTTCTCATGGGGCCTCCTCAGGAGGTGGAGATCAGGCGGGATGAGGGCGGGGCCAGGGCGGCAGGGCGGAAGCGAGGCCCAGCAGCGTCCCCCACAGGTGGGCGCCAGGTAGGGTGCGCCAGCCTTCAGGGTGGAGCAGGAAGCAGCCGCCGAAGGCCGCCTCGGTCCCCAGTTTCAGCATGAGCCCCCCAAGCATCAACAGACCGAGGGGTGTGGATCCTTGCCGCCCGGTCAGGCGCAGGCCCACCAAGCCCCAAAGTGCGCAGGCCAGGCCCGAGGCGCCGCGGTAATCGCCGCCGCCGAGGGAGGGCAGGAGGAGCAGGCTCAGGAGGGGCGGAAGGACGAGCATCGCCAGGGCCAGCCGCCGCCGATCCTCGGGTGGGGCCAGGATCCACGGTACGGCCAGGGCCACGGCATTGGCCAGGGCATGCTCCCAGCCGAAGTGGACCAGGTGCCCCGTCCAGAGGCGCCAGGGCTCCCGGAGGGCCTCGGCGGTGAGGGCGAGGGGATCCATCAGGCCCGCCGGAACCGCAGGGCGAGACCGAGGACGAGGAGGGCGCCCAGGACCTCGATCCAGCCGGTGCTTCCGCCGAAGTTCCGGCCACCGCTCTGGCGCAGGGACACGCCCTGGCGGTCCACCACGTCCACGTCCTTGCGCTCACCCCGGGCCACCTCCGCCTTGAAGGCGCCCACTTCGGCGTCGAGGTTCTTGGCCAGATCCGTCATGGCCAGCTCCAGGCCCTTCGCCGAGTGCTCGCGCAGCTGCTTCTCGCGGTAGGCCCAGGTGGAGCTGCCCTTGACCTGGCTCTGGCCGGGGGCGCGCAGCAGGAAGGTATGGCTGGCCACGTCGTAGACGGCCGCGTCGATGAGGGTGTTCGTGTCGTTGGCGTCACCGGGCAGCACGTAGGCGCCCACGATGGAGAGGTAGGTGAAGCTGTACCAGCGGGGATCCGTGTTCTGCACCTGGTCCACGCTCACCAGGGCCATGACGTCCACGCCATACATCCGGGCCACCTGGTCCATGTTCTCGAAGCCGCCACCCGGACGGAGGTAGGCGCTGGGGACGAGCTTGATCTCCGAGATCCAGGGCCGGTCCTTGAAGCTCTGCTTCACCACGTCCAGAAGCTGCTTCTCCTGGCCCGGAGCCATGAGGTTCTGGACCCGCCAGGAGGCCGTGCCGCCCGGGACGAAGGCCACGCCCAGCTTCAGGGGCAGCTTGAGGCGGGCCCCGGCGGGGTTCGGCATGGGGGCGGCCTTCTCCTTCGGATAGAGGTAGTCCATGAGGCTGCTGCGGCGGACGTGCGTCTCCGGCGTGTTGCAGCCGAGGAAGGTCAGGAGCGCCAGGGCGGCAGTGAGGAAGGGGTGGCGGGGCATCGGAACTCCTTGGAAGCTGCACTCAATACGCATGCGTATGGATGCCATACGGTATGGTATGGTATGCTGGCCCGGTCACCTGTCAAGGCCGCCATGCCCGCTCCCCGCAAGAAGCCCCGCCGCCCCACTGAGCCGCTGTCCCCCGAGGTCTGGGTGAAGGCGGCCCAGGCCCTCATCATCCGGGAGGGGGTGTCGGCCGTGGCGGTGGAGCCGCTGGCCCAGGCGCTGGGGGTCACGAAGGGAAGCTTCTACTGGCACTTCGACAGCCGGGACGCCCTCATCAAGGCGGCCCTGGCGGACTGGGAGCAGGACCAGAGCGCGGACGTGGTGGCCCGCTACGGGGGCATCGCCGACCCGCGGCGGCGCCTGCGGGTGCTGCTCTTCGCGGCCTTCGAGGACGTGGAGAACGGCCTCTTCTTCGCGGCCCTGGCGCTCTCCGGGGAAGACCCCCGGGTGGCGCCCTTCCTCCGCCGCGCCACGGAGCGCCGCCTGGCCTTCGGCGCGGAGGCCTTCCTGGCGCTGGGCCTGACGGAAACCGAGGCGCGCCAGCGGGCCCTGCTGGCCTATGCGGCCTATGCGGGCTACTTCCAGCTCCTGCGGGCTACCCCCAAGGCCGTGAAGGAAGTGACGGACCTCAGCGGCTATGTGCGCCAGCTGGCGGACGCCCTGGTGCCCGCGCGGGCTCCAAGGAGGGCTTGAACTCGGGCTCCGGTGGGCGTTCCATGGAGCCATCCCACGGTGATCCATGGCCGCCATCCTGATCGTCCCCGGCTACCAGAACTCCGGCCCTGGCCACTGGCAGAGCCTGTGGGAGGGCAGCCTCCGGGACGCGAAGCGGGTGGAGATGCCCAACTGGGAGTTCCCCCGCAAGGTGGAGTGGGTGGAGGCCCTGGACGAGGTCATCGCCGATTGCACGGAACCGCCCATCCTCGTGGGGCACTCGCTGGGCTGCCTGGCGATCGTCCACTGGGCGAAGGACCACGACCGCGAGATCCGCGGGGCCCTCCTGGCGGCGCCCACGGATGTGGAGCGTCCGGATGTGCTGCCCCTCCTGCGCGGCTTCGCGCCGATCCCCCGTCAACGGCTGGCCTTCCAGGCCATCCTGGCCGCCTCGTCGGACGATCCCTTCCTGGCCCCGGCCCGGGCCCACGCCCTGGCCTCGGACTGGGGGGCCCGGCTGGTGGACCTGGGGCCCTGCGGGCACCTGAACCTGGCCTCGGGCCACGGCCCCTGGCCCCGGGGCGAGGGGCTGCTGGCCGACATCCGTTAGCGGGTTGCGGAAGGGGGCCCCGGCATGGGAAGGTGGAGGTTCCGATGGAGGAGCGGTCCCCATCAGTACCAGTGGCGAGGGCGATGAACCCGATGACCCGGTGGGAAAGGGGAGGATCGCCGAAGGGTTCGCGAGTCATCGGCGCGGCCCCTGGACGTCGAGGCGAAAGCCCGGCGGCTGTCGTGCCGGTCACCCGGCGCGGAGGGCCTGAGGCGCGGCGGCGGGATCCTTCCCACCGCGTTCCTGATGGCACCGTCGGCCCGCCGAGGTTTCCATGAACGCCACCCCCGCTGATCTCCGAAGCTGGCTCACCGGCAGCCTGCGGCGGCTCTGCGCGCAGGAGACGACCTCGGGCCGGGAGGACGCGGGCCTGCCGGAGCTCCGGAAGCTTCTCCGAGAGCTCGGCGCCACGGTGGTGGAGCAGCCCGTGGCTGAAGGCCGCACCAACGTGCTGGCCACCTGGGGCCGGCCGAGGGTCCTCTTCTCCACGCACCTGGACACGGTACCGCCCCACCTGCCGCTCCGCCTGGAGGGCGAGGTCTTCCATGGCCGGGGGGCCTGCGACGCCAAGGGCCAGGTCGCGGCCCAGCTCGGGGCCGTGCGGACCCTGCTGGCCGAGGGCCGGGAGGGCCTGGCCTGGCTGGGGGTGGTGGGCGAGGAGACGGACAGCGCCGGGGCCACCGCGGCCCTGGGTTTGGCGGACCGGCTGCGGGACCTGCGGGTCCTCATCAACGGCGAGCCCACGGACCTGAAGCTGGCCACGGGCCAGCGAGGGGCCCAGCACCTGCACCTCCGCTGCGTGGGCCGCGCCGCCCACAGCGGCAGTCCCGAACTGGGTCGCGATGCCGCCTGGCCCCTCCTGGACTGGCTCCAGCGCCTGCGCGACCAGGCGCGCCCCGTGGACCCGGCTTTGGGTCCGGAGGTGTGGAATCTGGGCATCCTCCACGCGGGCGAAGCCCTCAATTCCATCCCCGCCTCCGCCGAGGCCCGGCTCATGATCCGCACCCTGCCCGGGAGCACCTTCGTGGACGAGGCGCGACGCCTGGCCCCGCCCGAGGGCACCCTGGCCCTCACGCTGGATGAGCCGCCGGACCGGTACCCCGAGATCCCCGGCTTCGAGCGCGCCCCCATGCCCTTCGGCTCCGACGCCCCCACCCTGCGGGCCCTGGTGCCGGACCGCACCGTGGTGCTGGCGGGGCCCGGCAGCATCCGCGTGGCACACACGCTGGAGGAACGCCTCAGCCTCGCCGACCTCGAGGCGGGGGTGGAGCTCAACCACCGACTGGCCTTGCACTTCCTGGGAGACTGAACCATGACCGCCAAAATCCCCGTCACCGTTCTGGGCGCCACCGGCGTCGTCGGCCAGCGCTTCGTGCGCCGGCTGGCCAACCATCCCCTCTTCCGCATCGAACACCTGGCCGCCAGTGAGCGCAGCGCGGGCAAGCGCTACCGCGAGGCCTGCGCCTGGCGCCTGGACGGCGAACCCTACGGCGGCCTGGGCGACCAGGTCATGGCCGAGGGCACGCCGGAGTTCGCCCTCTCCCCGGTGATCTTCAGCGCCCTGGACACAGGCCCCGCCAAGGAGCTGGAGCCCGAGTTCGCCCGGGCCGGCGCCATGGTGTTCTCCAACGCCGCCGCCTTCCGCATGTCGCCGGAGGTCCCGCTGCTGGTGCCCGAGGTGAACGCGGACCACCTGGGCCTGCTGGACGTGCAGCGCCACCACCACGGCTGGAGCGGCGGCATCGTTACCAACGCCAACTGCACGGCCACGGTGCTGGTGATGGCGCTGGCGCCCCTGCACCGGGCCTTCGGCATCGAGGCCGTGATGATGACCTCCATGCAGGCCATCAGCGGCGCGGGCTATCCCGGCGTGGCCAGCCTGGACATCCTGGGCAACGTCATCCCCTTCATCCGCAACGAGGAACCCAAGGTGGAGGAGGAGACCCCCAAGATGCTGGGCCGCTTCACGGGCAAGGAAGTGGAGCTGGCGCCCATGCTGGTGAGCGCCCTCTGCCACCGCGTGCCCGTCATCGAGGGCCACACGGAGGCCGTCAGCGTGAAGCTGAAGGGCAACCCGTCCCTGGAGGCCGTGCGCGACGCCTGGCTGAGCTGGAGGCCCGAGCCCCAGCAGCTCAAGCTCTTCTCCGCGCCCGCGGTGCCCATCCATGTCCACACCCTGGAGGACCGCCCCCAGGTGCGCCGCGACGTGGAGAAGGATGAGGGCATGAGCGTGCACGTGGGCCGCTTGCGGCCCTGCCCCATCCTGGGCGTGAAGTTCGCCCTCCTCGGCCACAACACTGAGCGAGGGGCGGCTGGTGGCAGCATCCTCAATGCGGAACTCGCCCATGCGAAGGGGTACCTCCGATGATTCGTACATCCATTCGTCCCTCGCACGTGTTGTCTGGCAGCCCGCGATCGGACATGCCATCAAGGCATGTCCTCCTGCTCCCCGCTGCGTGGGACCGCAGAGCGGGGCCCCCCCGAGCGGGGGCGGCCGGTAGCAGCATCCTCAATGCCGAACTGGCCCACGCGAAGGGGTACCTCCGATGATCGTCCTCAAGTTCGGTGGCAGCAGTGTGGCGGACGCGGCCTGCATGCGGCAGGTGGCAGGCCTGGTGAAGGCGGCGCTCCCCCAGGCGCCCCTGGTGGTGCTGTCCGCCATGGGCAAGACCACCAACGGCCTCTTCGATGCCGCCAAGGCGGCGGAGGCGGGCGACCTGGGTGGCGCCATGGAGCGGCAGCGCAAGCTCATGGCCGCGCACCGGAAGGCGGCGGAGGATCTCTTCGCCGGCGAGGTGCCCGAGGACCTGGACGCGGCCCTGACGGACCTCTTCGGTGAGCTGGAGCTGCTGCTCCGCGGCGTGGCCATGCTCCGCGAGCTGAGCCCCCGCAGCATGGACGCCATCGCCTCCCTGGGCGAGCGGCTGTCCACGCGGATCTTCGCGGCCTTCGTGGGCGGCGCCTGGGTGGACGCCCGCACCGTGCTGCGCACGGACGCGGTCTTCGGCGAAGCGGCCCCGCAGGCGGAGGCCATCAAGGCCCTGGCGGCGGAGCACCTGAAGCCGCTGCTCGGATCGGGCCGATCCGTCATCACCCAGGGCTATATCGGCGCCACGGAGGACGGCCTCACCACCACCCTCGGCCGCGGCGGAAGCGACTTCTCCGCGGCCCTCTTCGGCGCGGCCCTGGGGGCGGCCGAGGTGCAGATCTGGACGGACGTGGAAGGCGTGCTCACCTGCGACCCCCGCATCGTCCCCGAGGCCCTGCCCATCCCCGAGCTGAGCTTCGCGGAAGCCGCCGAGCTGGCGGCCTTCGGGGCGAAGGTGCTGCACCCGGCCACCATCCAGCCCGCCGTCGAGGCGCGCATTCCCGTCACTGTTCGGCATACGCAAAAACCGGAGGGCCGGTTCACCACCATCTCCGCCGAGGTCCGCACGGGCCGGCCCATCACGGCCCTGGCCAGCCGCGGGCCCGTGACGGTGCTCACGGTGAGCAGCTCGCGCATGCTGGCCCAGAGCGGCTTCCTGGCCCGCCTCTTCGAAGTGTTCGGGCGGCGCGGCGTGAGCGTCGACCTCGTCGCCACCGCCGAGGTGAGCGTCTCCCTCACGGTGGAGGCGGACATGCCCCTGAAGGCGCTCATCAAGGACCTCTCGGCCTTCGCCACGGTGGAGGTGAACGAGGACCGGGCCATCATCGCCGCCGTGGGCGAGCGCCTCAAGTCCACGCCGGGCCTGGGCGCGCGCCTGCTCTCGGCCCTGGGCGACATCAACGTGGAGATGATCAGCATGGGCGCCAACGAGATCAACCTGAGCCTCGTGGTGCGCCGGGAGCAGGGCGATGAGGCCCTGCGGCGCCTCCACAAGGTGCTGGTGGGAGGGGCGCCGTGACGCTCCGCCTCGGGCTCTTCGGGAAGGGCCGCCTGGGCTCGGCCATCGCCGCCGAAGCTGGACCGGCCCTGGTCTGGCACGTCGGCCGGGGCGAGACCCCGGCGCCCAGGGCCGACGTGGCCCTCGACGCCAGCGTGGCCGAGGCCGTGGAGGCGCACCTGGCCTGGGCCCTGGAGACGGGCACGGACCTGGTGATCGGCACCACCGGCTGGTCCTTGCCCGATCTTGAGACCCGGGTCGCCGGCCGCATCGGCGTGCTGACCGCCTCGAACTTCTCCTTGGCCGTGGCCCTGATGGCCCGGATGGCCACCGTGCTTGGCCGTTTCGCCGCCCTGGACCCCGCCCGGGATCCCTACCTGGTGGAGCATCACCACCGGCTCAAGGCCGATGCGCCCTCGGGCACCGCCAAGACCCTGGCGGCGGCCCTGATGGCGGGTTGCCCCCGGAAGACGGAATGGACCCTCGGCACCCCGGCGCCCCACCAGCTGAGCCTGGGGGTGGTCCGGGCCGGCGCCGAGTTCGGCACGCACACCGTGGGCCTGGACGCGCCGGCCGAGGTGCTGGAGCTCACGCACCGGGCCCGGTCCCGCGCCCCCTTCGCCCAGGGCGCCCTGGCAGCCGCCCAGTGGCTCCACGGCCGCAAGGGCGTCTTCACCATGGATGACCTCGCCGCGGATCTGCTCGATCCCCTCTTTGTGTTTGGAGGAAGACCATGACCCTCGATCTCTCCGGCCTCGCCGTCGCCCTGGCCACGCCGTTCAAGGCCTCGGGCGAGGTGGACCTGCCCGCCTATCGCAAGCTGGTGCGCCACGTGGTGGCCGGCGGCGCGGACTTCCTCGTGCCCCTGGGCTCCACCGGCGAGGCCGCCACCATCCTCGACGCGGAGCGCGACGCCATCATCACGGCCTGCCTCGAGGAGGCTGGCGGCCGCCCGGTGGTCGTGGGCACGGGCCACAACGCCACCCGCCAGGCGGCGGCCCTGACGAAGCGGGCCCAGGCCCTGGGGGCCCAGGGGGCCCTGGTGGTGACGCCCTACTACAACAAGCCCACGCCGGACGGCCTGGTGGCCCACTTCGCCGCCGTGGCCGAGGCCGCGCCGGGCCTGCCGATCGTCGCCTACAACGTGCCGGGCCGCACGGGGCTGAACGTGACCCCGCCGGTCCTGGCGCGGCTCTGGGAGAACCCCCAGGTGGTGGCCGTGAAGGAGAGCAGCGGCAACCTCGCCCAGATCGCGGAGATCGTCCGCCAGCTGCCCAAAGGGAAGGTCCTGCTGTCGGGCGACGACAACCTGGCCGTGGCCTCCATCGCCGTGGGAGCCTCGGGCCTGATCTCGGTGCTGGGCAATGCGCTGCCCCGGGAGACCGCCGCCCTGGTCGCCGCGGCCCGCCGGGGAGACCGCAAAGAGGCCATCCGCCTCCACCAGCAGCTGCTGCCCCTCATGGACGCCCTGTTCCTCGAGAGCAATCCCATCCCGCTGAAGGCCGCCCTCCGCATGCTGGGCCTCTGCGGAGAAGGACTGCGCCTGCCCCTGGTCCCCGCCGTCGCCGCCACGCGCACCCGCCTGGCCGAGGCCCTCTGCCTCTCCACCGAGGGCACCTTCCCCGGAGTGATCTGATGGTCGTCGACCTGGATACCGTCCACCACTTCTTCAGCCGTTCCCCGGAGGAGCTGGCGAACGATCCCGAAGCGCCGGCCATGCACCAGGTGCTCCTCTCCGCCCTGGAGAGCGGCCTCGTGCGGGCCGCGGAACAGCGGCCCGACGGCAGCTGGCAGGCCAACCCCTGGGTGAAGCAGGCCATCCTCTGCGGCTTCCGCCGCACCAACCTCGTGGAGATGCCCGGGCCCGGCTTCCCCATGTTCGACAAGACCGCCTACCCGGCCCGCCACTTCGGACTGGAGGACGGCGTGCGCCTCGTGCCCGGCGGCTCCTCCGTGCGCCGTGGCGCCCACATCGCCAAGGGCGTGGTGATCATGCCCCCGGCCTACGTGAACGTGGGCGCCTTCGTGGACGAGGGCACCATGGTGGACAGCCACGCCCTGGTGGGCAGCTGCGCCCAGATCGGCAAGCGCGTGCACCTCTCCGCCGCCGCCCAGATCGGCGGCGTGCTGGAGCCCGCGGGCGCCCGGCCCGTGGTGGTGGAGGACGACGCCTTCGTGGGCGGCCTCGTGGGCCTGTTCGAGGGCATCGTCGTCCGGAAACGGGCGGTGCTGGCCTCGGGTGTGGTCATCACCGGCAGCACTGTGATCTACGACCTGGTGCACGGCCGGGAGCTGCGCCAGGAGGTACCGGAAGGCGCCGTGGTGGTGCCGGGGTCGCGCCCGGCCTCGGGCGACTATGCCAAGGCTCACGGACTCCAGGTGTCGGCCCCCTGTATCGTGAAGTACCGCGACGACAGGACCGACGCGGCCACCGCCCTGGAACAGGCGCTGAGGTAGCCCTGTTCCGGCCCGACCGAGAGAAGCCATGAAGCCCGCCTCCCGCCTATCGCTGCTGAAGCCCTCTCCCATCCGCGCCATCACGGACGGCACACCACCCGGGGCCATCCCCCTGGGCTTGGGCGAGCCCACCTGGGACCTGCCGGAGGTGGGCCGGAAGGCCCTGCTGCGGAGCCCGGGCCCCTGTCCCTACGTGCCGCACGTCGGCCTCCTGGACCTGCGGAAGGCCGTGGCCGCCTTCCACGGCGCCCATGTGGACGAGGTGCTCATCACCACGGGCTCCCAGGGGGCCCTGTTCTCGCTCTTCCAGGCCTGGGTGGACCCGGGCACGAAGGTGCTGGTGCCCGATCCCGGCTTCGTGGCCTATCCGGCCCTTGCCCTCATGGCGGGCGCCGAGGCCGTGCCCTACCCACTGTCCAAGGACCGCTTCCGCCTGGATGCGGAGGCCCTGATCCGCGTGCTGGACGCCACGCCGGACGTGTCTGCGGTGGTCCTCAACCTGCCCTCGAACCCCACGGGCGGCGGCGGGAGCCTGGCGGCCCTCAAGCGCGTGGCCGACGCCTGCATCGCCCGCGGCGTGCTACTCATCTCCGACGAGGTCTACCGTGACCTGCACTTCGGCACCCGCTGCCCCAGCCTGCGGGACGTGACCGACCGCGGCGTGGTGACCAGCTCCGTCAGCAAGGGCTGGGGCGCCCCGGGCCTGCGCGTGGGTTGGGCCGTGGGCGATCCCGCCTGGCTCCTTCCCGCCCGCACGGTGCACGGCTACGCGGTGACCGGTACGGCCACGCCCGCGCAATGGGCGGCGCTGGCCTTGATCGAGGATTCCGACACGGTGCTCGCCGAGGCCCGCGCCGCCGTGGGCGAGCGTTGGCAGGCCCTGGCCGAGGCGCTGCGCGAGGAACTGGGCCAGGCCCCGGCCCCGCCCGATGGCACCTTCTACCACTTCATGGCCCTGCCCGAGGCGGCCCATGCGGATCCCGTGGCCTTCTGCCTGAAGCTGCGCGACGAGGCCAAGGTGGTGCTCATCCCCGGCCTGGCCTTCGGCGAAGGCGGCCGCGGCCACGCCCGCCTCAGCTTCGCCGCCACGCCCGAGCAGCTAAGGGAAGGCGTGCGGCGGCTGGCGCCGTACTGGAAGCACTGACGAGGGCGTTCTCCGTGGTTCGAGGTTCCCATGCTATTCGCGCTCGATGATGCTCAATGCCAGTCCCTCGCCGAGACCCACGGCACGCCCTGCTTTGCTTATTCGGGAGCGGTGGCGGAGGCGGGCTTTCAGGCTCTGCGGGCGGCATTGCCGGCCCGGGTGCGGGTGGCCTATGCGGTGAAGGCCAACCCGCACGCGGATCTGCTGAGGTGTTTCGCGGCCCAGGGCGCGAGCTTCGACTGCGCCTCCATCGGGGAGCTGGAGCGGGTGGAGGCGCTGGGCCTGCCGGTGGGCCGCACCTTCTTCGCCGGGCCGGGCAAGCGGGAACCCGAGCTTCAGAAGGCCCTGGAGCTGGGCGTGCGGGTGCAGGCCGAGGGCTTCGAGGACCTGGCCCGCATCGACGCCCTGGCCACCCGGGAGACGGCGGTGAACCTGCGGGTGCACCCGGCCTTCGACATCGATGAGGGCAACCGCATCATCGGCGGCAGCGGGCCGTCGGCCTTCGGCGTGGACGAGGAGGACGTGCCGGCCCTGCTCGAGAAGGCCGCGAGCCTGACGCACGTACGCATCAAGGGGCTGCACGTCTTCGCCGCCAGCAACCAGCGGGATGCCGCCAAGCTGAAGGCCATCCACGGCGCGGTGCTGGACCTGGCGAAGCGTCTGCACGAGGCCCATGGGCTGGCCTTCGAGCAGATCGACCTGGGCGGTGGCCTGGGCGTGCCGTACGCGCCGGACGAAGCGCCCCTGGACCTAGTGGGTTTTGGACATGGACTGTCCGATCTGCTGACCCAGCACGCCTGGTTCACGGGCGAGCTGATCCTGGAGCCGGGCCGGTTCCTGGCCGGCCCCTGCGGCATCTACCTGGCCCGGGTGGTGCGCCTCAAGGAGAGCCGCGGCACCCGCTTCGCCATCCTGGAAGGCGGCATCAACCACCTCATCCGGCCCCTCCTCACGGGCCAGCCGTTTCCGGTGAAGGCTGTGGGGAAGGGCGAGGGGACCGTGCATTACACGCTGGCCGGGCCCCTCTGCACCAGCCTGGACCGCCTGGGCGAGGTGCGCCTGCCGGAGCTGGCGGCAGGGGATCTGCTGGCCTTCGGCACCGCCGGCGCCTACGGCCTGAACGAGGGCATGACCCACTTCCTGAGCCACCCGGTGCCGCCGGAGGTCTGGGTGGCGGGCTGATCCCCGCAAGATCCGGGTGGGTGCGGGTCGTCCGTGATCGCATCTTGGCCTGGGAGGTCCTCATGTCCAGCAGCGACTACAGCCGGGTGGAGCGGGCCATCCGCTTCCTCGCCGATCACGCGGAGGAGCAGCCGAGCCTGGAGCAGGTGGCGGAGGAGGTGGGCCTCAGCCCCTTCCACTTCCAGCGGCTCTTCCAGCGGTGGGCGGGGGTGAGCCCCAAGCGCTTCCTCCAGGTCCTGACCCTGGCGGAGGCGAAGCGCATGCTCGCCGAATCCCGGAGCCTGCTCGAGGTGAGCCACGCGGTGGGCCTCTCGGGCCCCGGCCGCCTGCACGACCTC
Source organism: Geothrix terrae (assembly GCF_022808775.1). GTDB lineage: Bacteria > Acidobacteriota > Holophagae > Holophagales > Holophagaceae > Geothrix > Geothrix terrae. The sequence continues at coordinate 526,641 of NZ_JAKZLA010000003.1, read as the reverse complement.
TTCCTCGCCCTCGAGCGGATGACCCCCGGGGAGTACAAGGCCCAGGCCGGCGGCCTCACGATCCACTGGGGCGTGGAGGAGACGCCCTTCGGCCCGGCGCTCTTCGCGGCCCTCGACCGGGGCCTCTGCGGCCTGACCTTCCTCGGCGAGGATGGCCGCGACGGCGCCCTGGCCGAGCTCCAGGCCCGCTGGCCCGGGGCACGCCTGGAGCGAGGGGACGCGCTCGTCCGCCCCTATGCGGAGGCCTTCGAAGCCCGCATGCGGGATGGCGTGGGCCAACCCCTCAGCCTCGTCCTCAAGGGCACGCCCTTCCAGCTCCGGACCTGGGAGGCGCTGCTGCGGGTTCCTCCGGGCCAGGCGGTGTCCTACCGCGACCTGGCCACCCTGTCCGGCGCCCCGGGTGCGGTGCGCGCCGTGGGCACGGCCGTGGGGCAGAACCCCATTGCCTGGCTCATCCCCTGCCACCGCGTCATCCAGGCCACCGGGGCCCTGGGCCAGTACCACTGGGGCGCCACGCGGAAGCAGGCCATCCTCGCCTTCGAGCGGGCGAGGACGGCCTGAGCCCTTCCTGAGCCTCTCCTGAACCGGGCCTCAGGAGGCCGCCACGGGCGGGCGCCAGGCCCGGGCCAGGCGGGAGGGCAGGAGGGGCGTCCCGCCCAGGCCGAAGAAGTCGCAGAAGCTCATGATCAGGGGCTGCCAGAGCTGGGGATCGATGTAGTCCCCTTCCCGCGGCATCATCAGGGCCTCGTCGATGTGGACGCGGACCACCTGGGTCTCGATGGCGGCCAGGTGGCTGTCCTCGCCGCCGATCCGACGGATTTCGCGGACCCGGGCCTCCAGGTGGACGGGGCACTCCAGAGCTCTCGGCGGCTTCACCAGGTCCGCGGGGACCGGGGTCAGGCCCGCAGCCTCGAACTTCCGAGGCTCATGCCGGTAGCCCATGGCGGCCTTGTAGGGCGGCACCGGATCGCTCCCCGTGAGGAGCGCCAGGCGGTCCACAGCGGCCACCAGCGTCTGGGAAGGGAGGTTGAGGACGCACTCCCCCTCGCGGGCGAGGTTCTCCACGGTCCGCGACCGGCTGCTCATCCCCAGCTGGCAGGTGTCCCCCAGCCACCAGGCCGAGGACATGGGCGCCAGGTTGGGCGAGCCATCGGGATTCAGCGTGCTGATGAGGACCACCGGGGTCCCGAAGTACAGCATCTTCGGACGGACGACCTTGTGCATGGCGCACCTCCCAGGCGGGAGGCGGAAAGGGCTCCCGTGGACCCAGCATCCGGCGCGCCAGCGCCCCCGGGCGACCCGGTTCTTGCCGCGACATGGGTGGCGGGTGGTGGTCCGCGGCCTAGCCGAGCAGCGGAAGCCAGGCCGCCTGCTGCGACTTGGGCAGGGTCTTCATGCGCTCGAGCAGGAGCAGGCGCGCCTGCCAGGACTTGTCGCTGGGGAACAGGGCCCGGCCCTGGCGCAGGTCATCCGCGGCCTCGTCCCACTTGGCCTGGCCGGCATGGGCCGCGCAGAAGGCCAGGTGCAGACGGGCCGCCTTGGCGCGGAGCGCGGCATCATCGGGCTGGGCCCGCAGGAGCGCGTCCATGACCTTGGCTGCGGCGTCGAGATCGCCGACCTGGAGGTGCTTCTGGAACTCCGGGAGGCTCGCTCCGGCGGCCCCGCCGGGCAGGGCGGCCTTGGCCTTCTCCAGCAGCTGGGCGGCGGCGGCGTCGCCAGGATTCTGGGCCAGGATGAACTGGGCCCGGAAGTAGGCCCGGAGTGGGTCCGTCTCCAGGGCCGACTCGCCCTCGCGGAGGATCGCCGCGGGCGTTTCGGTGAGGTCGGGTGACTGGGCCTGCTGGGCGACGGGAGCGATGGCCGCCTGGCGGGCGGCCTTGACGGCCTCCTTCAGCTCCTGGTCCCTGCGGTAGGAGTGGATCGCGTAGAGGGTCAGGGCCAGCGTCAGGGCGCTCCCCCCGGCGATGGCCCAGACCTTGGGTTCCCGGAGCCAGGGAAGTCGGGACGAAGCCTCCTGCAGGCGAGCCGGAAGGCTGAGGCCTTCGCGGAGGGCCGGGGCGCTGCGGGTCATGGAGGCGGGAGGCTCCACGCGGCCGGGATCGGTGACGATGAGGGTGGGCTCCTCCTCCACCATGGCGATGCGGTCCGGGAGGTCCAGGCTGATGCCGGAGCTGGAGGATCCGGCCTGGGGCCGGGGCCGCCGGCAGCGTTCGAGCCCCGCCAGGGCCTCGGGGTTTCCGGGCGCCAGCCGGAGGGCCTGCTGATAGGTGAAGGCGGCCTCGTCGGGGCGCTGGAGCGTCAGCAGGTGCTCGGCCTGCCGGAGCTTGAGGGCCAGGGCCTCTGCCTCGGGGGCCGGAACCTGGGCGGAAGCAGCGGCGGGGCTTGCGGCCGGCACGGGAATTGGCGCGGGAGGCGGGGGTTGGACGGGCGCCGGCTGGGCCGCGGCCTGGGTCACCTCTATCCGTGCCTGGCGGAGGTACCCCCGGATCTCCTCCCGGTGGGGTTCCACGGCGAGCACATGCTCCCACTTGGAGATGGCCTCTTCCGTCAATCCCATGTCGTAGAGCTGGACCGCCTCGCGAAGCAGCTTGTCCACGTCCTCGTCGGCCTGGGGGGGCTTCTCCTCGATGGGGGCGGCTGGAGCCGATCCCTGCAGGGGCGGGAGCCCGAGCTCGCGGCGGGCGCCATTGGCGTAGCCCAGGGCCAGGCTCTGGGTGGGATCGAGGGCCAGGGCCTGTTCCCACTTCTGGAGGGCGTCGGCCACCTGGCCCATGTCGTAGAGCGTGCAGCCCTCGATGACCAGCCGTTCGGGTTCCACGTGGGCGGAGGCCGGGGGGGGCGGGACGGGTGGTAGGGGAGCGGGGGGAGCCGGGGCCGGAGCGACCGGCGGAGGCGGTGGAAGAGGCGAGGGAGGAGGTGGGGGAAGGGGCGTGACTGGCACGGCGACGGGGGGTGCGGGCGCGGGGAGCGGGGGCTGGACCGGCTCGGAGGGGGGTGCCGGAGGGGCGGGCAGGGCCGCGGCGGTCGCGGCGCGTTCCTCCTCCTGCCGCTGGACCAGCAGGCGGTCGCGCAGGGCCAGGAGGCGCTCCCGGGCTTCGGCGTGGGCGGGCTGCTGCTTGAGGATCGCCTGCCAGATCTGTCCGGCCTTGACGATCTCGCCCTGGGCGAACAGCTGGTCCGCCTGGCGGAGATAGGGCGCGTAGGGATCTGGCGTCATGGCTTGGCTCGGTTCAGGTCGTGGGAATGGCGGAATTCAGTGCAGCGGGTACTCGGCGGTATTGCGCACCAGCAGCATGAAGGTGCTGTTCCCGCAGGTGAATTCCTGCTGGCTGACGAGCTGGACCGGACCTGTGATGCGTTCGCCGTTGACCTGGGTGCCGTTGGTGGAGTCCTGATCGGTGATCCACACCGACCCGTCCGCCCGGATCTCCAGCAGTGCATGGCGGCGGGAGGTCTCGGGATCCTGGGTGATGACGTCGCCTTCCTCCCGCCCGATGACGATGAGGGGCCGCTCCAGCACCTGCACGGTGGAGGCCTGCGGACCGGTGAGGAAGGCCAGGCTGAACTTGAGCCCCGCGGGCAGGCCGCCCGGCTGGATCCCGGCGGCCGCCAAGAGGGAGTCGCGGTCCCGGCGGGCGGTGGACCGGGCGGAGGCCAGCGTCGCCTCCATGACGGGATCCTGCTCGGGAAGGGGGGCGGTCATGACCAGGGGCCGGGTCGGCGGCGCGGGACTGGGCGCGGGAATGGGCGCCGGCAACGCCTGCGGGGCGGGAACCGCCGGCACCGCCGGGTTCGCCACCTCGAAGACGTGGGCACACTTCGGGCACTTGAAGCGCTTGGTCCGGGCTTGGCCGAACCGGCTGTCGTCGTACTGGAAGCGGGCCTGGCAGGCCGAGCAAACCACAATCATCGGGCCCCCGTCTGATCTCCTGTGCAGTCTACCGCTACTTCTTGCGGGTGGCGAAGAAGCTGAAGTCGCTCTTCAGGGGAATGCCCTCGGGAAGCTTGAAACCGGTCACCGCGGCCGGCAGGGCCTGGTTGATCCGGAGCGGGCCCAGCTCCACCAGCCAGGAATCCCCGCTGCGCTCGACCCACTGGACCTGACGGGGCAGCCAGGTCTCCTTGTCCACCCAGAGGTTCAGGGCCTGCATCCGCTTGCGCATGGACAGGGTGCGGGGCGTCATGGCCAGCAGCCAGGCGCCGGTGGGATCCTTGGATTCCCCCAGCTGGATCTGGAAGTACTCCGACAGGTAGCTGAGCCTCTGGCCCAGGCCCAGGAACTTGCGGTTGGCGTTCTTGATGAGACCGATCTTCATCAGCTCGCCGGCGCGGGCCTCCGGACTGTAGGAGATCAGGGCCTTGGGCGTGAGGTGGAGGATCAGATCCTCCGGCGGCTGGAAGGCGAAATGGGCGAAGTCGGAACCCTGCAGGTAGAGGGTCCCCTTCGTCACGGAGGGAGTCTTCAGCAGGGCCCGGCGCAGGGTCAGGGTGAAGGGGCACTGCAGGGTCTGCACCTGGGCCTGGGCGGCGTCGAAGCGCTCCACGGCCTCGCGCAGGGAAGGAGGAGTCCCCTGTCCCGCGAGGGGCAGGACCAGGAGGAGGTGGGCCAGGGCGCGTCGAAGCATCGGTCTCCTTGGGGCCTCAGGCCACGGCCGGGGGCAGGGTGAGGGGGTCCCGCTGGTGGGCCAGGTGGAGGGCCACGTCGGTGCCGCGGAGAACCTCCTCCGCGGCGAAGCGGGCGAGGCCGGGATCGTTGTTGGATTCACTCAGGTGCGCCAGTACGACCTGCTTGAGGCGGGGCGACAGGACCCGGCCCAGCAGCTCGGCCATGGCGGCGTTGCTCAGGTGCCCCACGCGGCTGAGGATGCGCGCCTTGAGCTGGGGCGGATAGTCCCCCTCGCGCAGCATGTCCACGTCATGGTTGGCCTCCAGCACCAGCAGATCCAGATCCTGGAGGTGGTCCGCCACGAGGGCCGTGGGATGGCCGAGGTCGGTCACCACGGCCGCGGCGGTGGCCCCCGCCTCGATCCGGTAGGCCACAGGGTCCTCGGCGTCGTGGGGCAGGGCGAAGGGCAGCAGGCGCCAGCCCTCCCAGTCGCGGGGCCGGCCGGCCTCCACCTCGATCCAGCGGGAGGTCGGGATCTCGATCCCCTGGATCCGCTCAACGGCCTCGCGGGTGGCGGCGGTGGCGACGATGGCCCAGTCCGTGCGCCGGAGGATCACGCCCACCGCGGCGATGTGGTCCGAGTGCTCGTGGGTGAGCGCCAGGGCGCGCACGGAGCCTGAGTCCAGTTCCAGCGACTCCATGCGCCGGCGGATCTGGAGCAGGGAGATGCCCGCGTCGATGAGCAGCGTCCGCCCTCCCTCCGACAGGGCGTGGCAGTTCCCCTTGGAACCCGAGGCCAGGGCCGCGTAGTGCATGGCCCAGGATAACGCCTACACTGACCGCATGAGCCCTTCCCTCCGTCCCTCCACCACCGCTGACCTGGACATTCACGTGGCCCATCGCGTGGCCTTGTTCCGCGACATGGAGAAGGCCTCCGAGGACGGGCTGCGGCGCATGGCGGACACGTTCCGCGTCCAGCTCCGGAACTGGATGGTGTCGGGGCAGTGCCGGGGCTTCCTGGTGGAGGAGGACGGCCGGCCCGTGGCCGGGGTGCTCCTGCTGATGAAGGAGTCCCTCCCCACGCCGGTGACGCCGCTCTCCGTCCGGGGTTACCTCTTCAACATCTACACGGAGCCTTCGCACCGGCGCCAGGGCCTGGCCGCGCGGCTCACGGACGCGGCCCTGGACCTGGCCCGCGAATGCGGACTGGAGATCATGGAGCTGCATGCGAGTGTCGAGGCGGAGGGCCTCTACCAGCGCATGGGCTTCGTGCCCACCAGCGAGATGCGCCTGGTGATGGGGGCCGGGATCAAGACGCCGAAGCAGTGGAAGCACCGCCGCTAGGCCGGCCTTTCCACCGCCACAACCCGAGCACGACCAGGCTGCAGACCAGGGCGCAGACCCCGCTGGCCTCCAGGCCGAAGGCGCCCCCCGTCAGCCATTCCGGCCGGCCGTGGAAGACCGGCGTCCACCATCCCGGGGCCTCGGTGCCGCTCACGCCGAACCCGAGGAGGTTGCCCTGGGTCCAGTTCCACCCCAGGTGCACGCCGATGGGAAGGGCCAGGCTGCCCGTGCGCCGCCAGCAGAGCCCGAGGAGCAGGGCCGCCAGAGCGATGTTCAGGGTGGCCCAGGCCTTCGTGGCGCCGGTCATGCCCGGGTTCCCCCAGTGCACGATGGCGAAGGCCAGGGCGAAGAGGGCCTGGGTGAGGCTGAAGCCCAGGCCCCGGACGGCGCGCTGGAAGGCGTAGCCGCGGAAGAGGATCTCCTCGAAACAGGCCACGGCCAGGAAGAGCCAGGCTCCCGCCGCCAGGTCGGCGGGACCCGTTCCGGGCGTCCGGACCCAGTGGAAGCCGCCCAGCCCGCGGATGAGCCCCGCGGTCGCCAGCATCAGGAGGCAGCCCCCCGCCGTGCCCACGAGGATCTCCCGCAGGAAGCGCCAGTCCGGGCGGAGGCCCACCTCGGCGAGGGACGCCCCTTCCGCGCGGAGGCAGAGCCAGGTGACGACGAGCACCAGGGCGACATCGAGCCACCGCCCCGGGAGCAGGGTCCCCCAGGCGGCGGGCCAGAGGCGGGCGAGGGGGGCCGCGCCGGAGGCGGCGAGGCTGAAGAGGGCGACGAATCCGAGCACCTTCCAGCCGTTGCGGACCGCGCCACGGCCGTCGATGAACACAGTGCGCATGGGGCTCCTGGAGATCGGGGCAGGGCGCGGGCTGGTCCCGCGCCGAACCGGGTCCAGAGTCTAGGGGAGGGTTTCCAGGGGCCGCAGGTCCCACTCCGCATCGAAGGTGACCTGGAGGGCCGGGCCGGCCTTGGGATCCACGCCCGCGCGCCAGATCGTGAGCGTGTTGAGCCCCTGCCAGCGGCCCGGAGCCCCGCTGTCCGGCCGCATGTCCCAGGCCTGGTCCTGCCTGCCGGATTCCGGGGCATCCCCCTGGGCGATCTTGTACCCGACGAGGTAGAGGCGGTCCTTCTGCATGAACCCGGACACCGGGGGGAGGGCGGGGCCTTCCACCCAGTGGGCGGCCGCACCCACCTGGAGGAGGGGCGCCGTCGGGTCGGGCTTGGCCACCCAGTCCCTGGGCCAGGACTCCGATTCCTTCAGGAGGGTCTTGTCGTGGCCCGAGACGCGACGGAGCTTGACCCGGGTCTTCGTGATCCGGAAGCTCCGGACCGCCAGGGGCTCGGTGACCCGTTCCGGGCGGCCGGTTTCGATAGCCTTGAGCAGCGACTCGTAGTCGAACATCGCCGGCGTGTCTTCCGCGGAGGCGTGCAGGCTCTCCAGGTTCCCGCCCTGGGCCAGGACGGCCTGGGCATGGCGCTTCATCGCGTCCCACTCCCCCAGGTGGGCCGACACGAAGAAGCAGTGGATGAGCTCCCGGGGGTTCAGGGCGGGCTGGGCCGCCACGGCCGCGTAGGCGGCCTTCATCCGGTCCGGGTCGAGCAGGCGCCAGGCCACCTCCAGCCGCATGGCGTTCCGGGGGCGCGCCAGGTCGTCGCCCACGGTCTCCAGCAGCGTCCAGGCCTTCTGGAGTTCGACCTGCCCCCGCGCGGCCTTCAGGTAGGTCCCATCCACCCCATGGTTGAGGCCCCGGATCAGGCTGGTGGCCCAGAGCCAGGACGCCGCGGCGTAGCGGGCCTTCTCCGGCGCCTTGGCGGGATCCATGGCCAGCGCGGTGGCGCGCAACGGGCTGCCCGCCTCCAAGTCCTTCTTCCCGGCAGGGTCCTGCTTCTCGAGTCGGGCCATGGAATCCAGGAAGGCCCGCTCGTCCTGGGCCGCAAGGGTGAGGGTGGCGAGGGCCAGGATGGCGGCGCGCATGGGACCTCCTACAGGGGGATGTTCCCGTGTTTCTTGGGCGGCATGGTGTCGCGCTTGGTGTCGAGGAAGGCCAGGGCCTTGACCAGCTTCTGGCGGGTCTCGCGGGGGAGGATGACCTCGTCCACGAAGCCGTGCTCGGCGGCGATGTAGGGGTTGGCGAACTTCTCGTTGTACTCGGCCACCAGCTCCGCCTTCCGGGCCGCCGGGTCCGGGGCGATGGCGATGGACTTGCCGTGCAGCACGTTCATGGCGCCCTCGGCGCCCATGACGGCGATCTCGGCGGTGGGGTAGGCGAAGTTGAAGTCCGTGCGGATGTGCTTGCTGGCCATCACGCAGTAGGCGCCGCCGTAGGCCTTGCGGGTGATGACGGTGATCTTGGGCACCGTGGCCTCGCAGAAGGCGAAGAGCAGCTTGGCGCCGTGGCGGATGATGCCGCCGTGCTCCTGGGTGACGCCGGGCAGGAAGCCCGGCACATCCTCGAAGGTGATGAGCGGGATGTTGAATGCGTCGCAGAACCGCACGAAGCGGGCGCCCTTCTCGCTCGAGGCGATGTCGAGCACGCCGGCGTAGAAGGCCGGCTGGTTGGCCACGATGCCCACGCTGCGGCCGTCGATGCGGGCGAAGCCCACGACGAGGTTGGGGGCGAAAGCTTCATGAACCTCGAAGAAATGGGCGTCATCCACCACCCCGCGGATGATGTCGCGGATGTCGTAGGGCTTGCTGGGATCGTCCGGCACCACCTTGTCCAGGTCCGGGTTCTCCAGGGGCATCTCGCGCTTGGGGGCCCGGCGGGGCGCCTCGCCCAGGTTGTTGCTGGGCAGGAAGGAGAGCAGCTCCCGGGTGTGGGCCAGGGCGGCCAGGTCGCTGGCCGTGACGAAGTGGGCCACGCCGGACTTGGCCGCATGGGCACTGGCGCCGCCCAGCTCCTCCTTGGTGACCTCTTCGTGGGTGACGGCCTTGATGACGTCCGGCCCGGTCACGAACATGTAGCTCGTGCCCTTCACCATGGTGATGAAGTCCGTGATGGCGGGGCTGTAGACCGCGCCGCCAGCGCAGGGGCCCATGATGAGGCTGATCTGGGGGATGACCCCGGAGGCCAGGGTGTTGCGCAGGAAGATGTCCGCGTAGCCGCCCAGGCTCACCACGCCCTCCTGGATGCGGGCGCCGCCGCTGTCGTTGAGGCCCACGACGGGGCAGCCCACCTTCATGGCCAGGTCCATGATCTTGCAGATCTTCTTGGCGTAGGCCTCGCTCAGGGACCCGCCGAAGACCGTGAAGTCCTGGGCGAAGATGGCCACCGGGCGGCCGTCCACCCGGCCGAAGCCGGTCACCACGCCGTCGCCGGGGATCTTCTCCACGCCCCAGGCCCGGTGGACCATGAGGGCGTCCATCTCCTCGAAGGAGCCCTCGTCCAGGAAGGCGGCGACGCGCTCCCGGGCCGTGAGCTTGCCCCCCTCATGCTGCTTCTGGACCCGCGCCTCGCCGCCGCCGGCCAGGGCCTGGGCGTGCTTGGCCTTGAGGATCTCGATCTTCTTCTCGAGGGACATGGGGACTCCCGGATGCGTGAAAACGGCGGCCGATCAGAGGGATCAGCCGCCAGTTTACCCGAGCGCCGGAGCCTCCCCCGGCCTACTTGACGGCGCGGACGGCCACGAAGGTGGCGAATTTATCGGCCCATTTCACGAGCTTGTCCTGGATGGTGGACATGGCGGTCCCGCTGATGGAGCGGTGGTGGACGGCCAGAAGGAGTTCGCCGGTCTTGGTGTCCACGACCTTCAGGTCCCAGGTGGCGGTCTCGCTGCCGGCGCCCAGGCCGATGAGCCACTTGGCGGCCTTGCTCCCGGCATTGGCGTCCACGAATCTCCCCACCAGGGTCAGGTCGCCCTCGGTCCGGCTCACCTTGGCCTTGCCATTGACGGCGCCGGTCAGCGCGCCGCGAAGCATGCCCGGAAAGCTGTCGGTCAGCTCGGTGGCCTTGGCGTTGTCCTTTCCGTCCCGCCCCTTGCGGAGCATGGCGGGATCTTCCCAGGGCTTCATGAACACCGTGTGGCCAGTGAGGTCGAGGCCTGGCTTGATCCAGAAGAAGTCCACATCGTCACCAGTGGCGAAGGTTGTGCCGTCGCCGAACCAGGCAGGATCCAGAAGCCCGTTGTCCTGGAGGGGGGCCTTCGGGGCCGCGGGTTTCGGGGGCTCGGGTTTTGGGGCCGGCGCTGCCGGGGGTGCTGCTGGAGCAGCCAGAGGCTGTGCCTCGGGTGTCGTTGCGGTCGGCGCAGCCTGGGCGGGCGGGGGTGTCGGCGGCTCCTGGGCGCATAGGCACAGGGCAGAGCCCATCAGCAGGGCGAGAGGACGAGGCATAGAAGACTCCTTGGATTGGAATCTCCAAGCGTAGCGCGAAACAAGGATTGTCAGCGGATGGGTCTCGGCTGGGTCATGGCCTCGAGGCTGAGGGCCTCGTCCAGCTCGGCCGGGCTCAAGTAGGCTTTGCGGAGGATGATCTCGCGCACGGCCACGCCGGTCTCCAGGGCCTCCTTGGCCACCTCGGTGGCGCGCTTGTAGCCGATGGCCGGCATGATGGCGGTGACGATGCCGATGCTGTGCTCCACCAGGTCGCGACAGCGGTCGCGGTTGGCGGTGATGCCCACGATGCACTTGGTGGTGAGCACGTTCACGGCGGCGGTCAGGGTGCGGAGGCTGGTGGCCAGGCTGTAGGCCAGCACGGGCTCCATCACGTTGAGCTGCAGCTGGCCGGCCTCGGCCGCCAGGGTGATGGTGAGGTCGTTGCCGATGACCGAGTAGGCCACCTGGTTCACCACCTCGGGGATCACGGGGTTCACCTTGCCGGGCATGATGCTGCTGCCGGGCTGCATGGGGGGCAGGTTGATCTCGCCGAAGCCGCAGCGGGGGCCGCTGCTGAGCAGGCGCAGATCGTTGCACATCTTGCTGAGCTTCACGGCGGCGCGCTTGACGGCCCCGGAGAACATGACGAAGGCGCCCGTGTCCGGCGTGGCCTCCACGAGGTTCTCCGCCAGGACCACCTCCAGGCCCGTGATCTTCCGCAGCTCCTCCACCACGGCCTCCGGGTAGCTCGGATCGGCGCAGATGCCGGTGCCGATGGCCGTGCCGCCCATGTTCACCTCGAGGAAGAGCCGGGCGCATTCCTGGAGGCGCAGGATGTCCTCGCCCGTGGTGACGGCGAAGGCCTCGAACTCCTGGCCCAGCGTCATGGGCACGGCGTCCTGGAGCTGGGTGCGGCCCATCTTGATCACATCGGCGAACTCCCGGCCCTTGACGTGCAGGGCCGCCTTCAGGCGCTCCATGGCGTCCAGCAGGTTCCGCAGCATGAAGATGGTGCTGAGGCGCAGGGCCGTGGGGTAGACATCATTGGTGCTCTGGCCCAGGTTCACGTGGTCGTTGGGGTGGCAGTGGGCGTAGTCTCCGCGCTTGTGGCCCAGCAGCTCCAGGGCCCGGTTGGCGATGACCTCGTTGGCGTTCATGTTCGTGGAGGTGCCCGCGCCGCCCTGGACCATGTCGGTGGGGAAGTGGCCGTGCCAGTGGCCGTCGATGATCTCCTGCGAGGCACGGTCGATGGCGGCCGCGATGGCCAGGTCCAGCAGGCCCAGCTTCGCGTTGGCGCGGGCCGCCGCCTGCTTGACCATGGCCAGGGCGCGGATCATGGCCGGGAAGTGGCTGGTGGGCGTGCCCGTGATGGGGAAGTTGTGGACGGCGCGCAGGGTCTGGACGCCGAAGAGGGCGTCCTCGGGCACGTCCAGGGGGCCGATGAGGTCCGACTCCCGCCGCGTCTGCCCGCTGGCGTAGGCCTGCTCGCGTCCGGTGCGCGGGGTGGCCGAATACAGGATGCGCCGGTGGAGCACGTTGGCGATCTTGCTGAGGACGGCGATGGCCGCGGCGCCATCCTGGCCGAGGCTCTGGAGGACGGTCTCGCGGTCCAGGTCCAGGAGCACGGCGGGGGTGAGCGTGGTGGCCGTGGCCGAATGGGGGCTGGGGGCCAGGAAGGACTGCTCGCCGGCCACGTCGCCTGGGCCCAGGATCACCACGGGCTCCGGTCCGTCGCCGTTGTCGCGGGTGATCTCCACGCGGCCCTCGGCGATGACCGTGGCGCCCTTGCGGGGGTCGCCCTGGGTGAAGAGGCGGGTGTCCGCGGGGACCTCCCGCCGGCGGGCGGCCTTGGCGATCAGGCCCAGGTCCGGGTCGGACAGGCCCGAGAAGATCTCGCAGCGGCGCAGGACAGACGTGATGGCATCCATACAGGACCTCCGGCCCGAGTGGGGCCAGGGGTCATGGTATCGAGCCCTCTTTACGATTCGGTCACGAATTGACGGAACGACTTAACGCTCCGCTTGACGAACGAATCGGGAAGCTATCGGCCACCCTTTTTCCAATCCGCCAGGAAGCCCTCCACGCCCTTGTCGGTGAGGGGGTGCTTCAGCATCTGGTCGAAGACCTTGGTGGGGATGGTGGCCACGTGGGCGCCGGCCAGGGCCGCGTCCGTGACGTGCCGGGGCTGGCGGATGGAGGCGGCCAGGCACTGGGTGTCGAACTCGTAGTTCTCGAAGATGGCCACGATCTCGCGGATGAGCTCCATGCCGTCGAGGTTGATGTCGTCCAGGCGGCCCACGAAGGGGCTCACGTAGGTGGCGCCCGCCTTGGCGGCCATGAGCGCCTGGGTGGCGCTGAAGCAGAGGGTGACGTTGGTGTTGATGCCCTCGGAGGTCAGGGCCTTGCAGGCCTTGAGGCCCTCGGCGATGAGGGGCAGCTTCACCACCACGTTCTCGTGGATCTTGGCCAGCTTCAGGCCCTCCTGGATCATGGCGGGGGCCTCCAGGCCGATGACCTCGGCGCTGATGGGGCCGTCCACGATGTCGCAGATCTCCGCGATGATCGCCTCGAAGGGCTTGCCGGTCTCCTTGGCGATGAGGCTGGGGTTGGTGGTCACCCCGTCCAGCACGCCCAGGGCGTTGATGCGCTTGATCTCGTCGATGTTGGCGGTGTCGATAAAGAATTGCATGGAGGCTCCTGGCGGACCTTCCATTCTCCCAGGGCCGGAGCGAAGCTGGAAGCGCGGAGTCTTCCATGACACATACCGAGATCAAGGTGCTGGACAAAGGGTTCGTCCGGCTCATCGACCACATGGGGTCGGACCTGTCCGTGGTGAACGCGGCCCGGGTGTCCTTCGGCAAGCGGAAGGAGGCCTTCGAGGCGGGGGACGCCAAGCTGATCGGCTACCTGGCGGAGCATGAGCACACCTCCCCCTTCCGCCACACGGCCATGACCCTGCACGTGAAGGCGCCCATCTTCGTGTTCCGCCAGTGGATGAAGCACCGCATCGGCTCGGAGTTCAACGAGATCAGCGGCCGCTACGTGGAGTTCCCCGAGGACGAGTTCTTCGTGCCGGCGACCTTCCGGAAGCAGGCCAAGGTCAACAAGCAGGGCAGCGAGGGGGAGATCGACGCGGCGAACCGCGCCCGGGCCATGGAAAGCTACCTGGAGAGCTGCCGGGGGGCCGTGGCCCACTACAAGGAGCTGCTCTCCCTGGGCGTCTGCCGCGAGCAGGCCCGCTGCGTGCTGCCTGTGGGCCTCTACTCCGAGGTCTACTGGACCGTGAGCCTCCAGGCCGTGGCCCACTTCATTCGCCTGCGGGCGGACGGCCACGCCCAGTGGGAGATCCAGCAGTACGCCGCTGCCGTGCGCCAGGTGGTGGAACCCCTCTTCCCGGTGGGCCTCAAGGCCCTGCTCGCGGACCGCCAGGGATGAGCGCGCCGCCCCTCGACCCCGCCCTGTTCCACCTGGATCCGGAGCACCTCTGGGTCATGCACTGCTCCGAGGGGCCCGTGCCCCGGGCCGCGCTGGACGCCACGCAGGCCTTCATGCGCAAGGAGCTGCGGCCCTGGGAGGTGCGCTGGGAGGAGGACTTCCAGGGGATCCCGGCCGCCGCCCGGGCGGAGGCCGCGGTGCTGCTGGGCGGCCGGCCCGAGGACATCACCCTCACTCCCAGCGCCTCCTCGGGCCTGGTGGCCGTCGCCCAGGGCTTCCCCTGGCGGTCCGGCGACGAGGTGGTGGCGCCCCTGGGGGAGTTCCCGGCCAACGCTTGGCCCTGGCTGGCCCTCGAGGCCCGCGGCGTGGCCTTCCGGGAGGTGCCGCTGTGGGAAGGGCACCTCGCCGGGGCCGAGGCCTGGGCGAGCCGGCCGCCCACCGCGGAGGCGGGTCCCGAGGCCCGGCTCGTGGAGGCCCTGGGACCTCGCACGCGAATCCTCGCCGTCTCGTGGGTGCGTTTCCAGGATGGTTTGAAGCTGGACCTGGGGCGCCTGGGCGCCGCCTGCCGGGAGCGGGGCGTGCATCTGGTGGTGGACGGCATCCAGGCCGCGGGCACGGTGCCCGTGGATCTGGAGGGCCTTTCCGCCTTCGCCACCAGCGGGCACAAGGGCCTGCTGTCGCCCCAGGGCATGGGGTTCCTGTGGACGGACGAGATGTTTCGCCGGTCCCTGTCCCCCTCGGGCTCCTGGCTCTCCGTGGAGGACGCGACGGATTTCTCGCGGCCGTCCACGGACCTCCGCCGGGCCTGGCTGACGGATGGACGGGCGCTGGAACCCGGGGGGCCCAACCTGCTCAACCTCTCCGCCCTGCTCGAGTCCCTGCGCCTGATCAACCGGGCGGGCGTCCCCGCCATCGCCGCGCACGGAGCGGCCCTCCAGGCCCGGCTCCTGGACGCCATCGAGGGATCGTCCTGGGCCGCGGATGGAGCCCGCCTGCGGGGTCTGCTGGAGGCCGGGCGGCTGGGCTCCATCTTGGCCTTCCACCATGGCGGCGCCGGGGCGGATGGCCTGCAGGCCCTGCTCCGGTCCGGGCATCGACAGGGCATCCTCGCCTCCGTGCGCGAGGGCTACCTGCGCGTGGCCTTCCACGGCTTCCACACGGAGGCCGATGTGGACCGCGTGGGGGCCTGGCTCAGCGGAACAGCCAGCTGACCTTGGCCTGCACCACGTCGTCCGAAGGCAGGTGCCGCAGGAGGGCGAGATCCGGCCGGGGGGCGAGGCTGGCGCGGTCGTTGATGAGGGCGTCCGTGCTGGCGCCGTGGGTGTAGACGAGGAAGAAGGTGGAGCCGGGACGGAACTCCCAGCGCGTGATGAGGTTCAGGTTCCAGGTCCGGTAGCTGAAGGCGGTCTGGGGCGTGGTGCCTGCGGGCTGGTCCTCCGGGAGGCCGGGCTCGAGGGTCTCGTCGTCGACGTAGTGCTTCAGGTCCCGGTAGTTCCAGTTCGCGGCCAGCCACTGGCTGAAGAGCTGGAGCGTGAGGGTGGGGTTGAAGGCGTAGGCCACCCGCACGGTCTGGTTCAGCTGGCTGAGGCGGCGCAGGCCCACGATGGGCGTGGCCACCGGGGTCTCCAGCCACTTCAGCTCGCCCTCGTCCCGGGTGACGGAGGTCGTGACCTGGATTTCGAGGTTGGGTGCGGGTCGGAGGGTCTGGAAGAGCGTCGTGTCGGTGGAGGGCCCCCCCTCTTCCCAGGCTCGGCTGGTGTTGAGGCGGAGGTACCAGGGCCGGTTGCCGGGCGTGTCGAAGCCCAGGTTCGCGTAGGGCACGGCGGAGCGGGCCAGATACTTCTTCTGCGGATCCGAGTAGGTGCGCAGCTCCCGGTCGTCCTCGGCGGGCAGGTCCACGCCCCCACCGCCCCAGAGGGACCAGAAGCTGGTGAAGTCGGTCCGGCCCCAGGTGTTGAGGTTGCGGATGAAGGCACGGCCGGCCTGGTCCCGGGCGTAGGTGTGGCCCAGCCCCCAGGCCCAGTTGCGGAAGACGCCCCAGGTGCGGTCCCAGCGGCGCGAGACCTCGCCGTACAGGCGCTGCTCGTCGGCGCGGCCCAGGTAGCCGACGTCATTGGGGTTGTAGTCGTGCCCCGCGTCGATGGCCTGGAACTCGGCGTTCCAGCCGCTGCGCCACTCCTGGTGGGCCCGGAGCCGCGCCCGCCAGCCCTGATCCTGGGCGCCGGCGGGGCCGGTCTGGCTGCGGCTGAGGGTGGTCTCCAGCGTTCCGCCCCGGTCCTCGGTGCGGTAGACCCCGTCCAGCGCCTGGACGTGGGCGGACCGGCCCGCCGCGCCCGCCTGGTCCATCTCCGAGGCGAAGGTGCCCACGTAGCTCCCCCGGTCGTCCAGGAGCTGCTGGATCCGCAACACGCCGAAGCTGGTGAGCGGCGAGATCTCCCGCCGGGAGCGGGTTCCGGCGGCATCGGCCACTGTGGCCCGAGCGGGCTCCACGCTGGCGCCCAGGAGACCCACCTTGGTGTCCGAATCGTACGTGGCGGTGTACTTCGCGGCGGCGGTGATGTCCGTGGCGTTCGGGCGATCCTGCAGGGTCTCGCCGGGGGCCAGGTCCGGGTCGGACAAGCCATGTCCAATTCGCCGGCTGTAGAAGAGATCGGGACCGGCGACCCGGAAGAGGTCCATGCCCTCCAGGAAGAAGGGGCGCTTCTCCGGGAAGAAGGTCTCCACGGTGCCGAGGTTCAGCACGGTCTGGTCCACCTCGACCTGCCCGAAATCTGGCCGCACGGAGAGGTCCACCTG
This sequence comes from Geothrix terrae, assembly GCF_022808775.1. Taxonomy (GTDB): domain Bacteria; phylum Acidobacteriota; class Holophagae; order Holophagales; family Holophagaceae; genus Geothrix; species Geothrix terrae. Next base: position 510,151 of record NZ_JAKZLA010000003.1, on the reverse strand, counting down.
GGCGTGGGAGTTCAGGCTCCAGTGGGCGTCGAGGCCGGCCCGGGTGTCCCAGCCCCGGTCGTCATAGCTCCGGGCGGTCTCGAACTTCCGGGCGGTCCCCAGGTAGGGCACGTACTCCCGGCGCGGCTGGGGAGCCAGTCCCTCCAGGCCGCTCAGGTCGGGAAAGCGGCTGACGAAGCCGTTGTCCCCCGGCGGCACGACCATCCAGCGGCTGGATTCCCGCACCACGCCCTGGTCCGTCCGGCTGAAGTTGATGCCCCAGGTCTGGGGTTCGGAGCCCTCCTTGAACCGGAGGAGGGACAACGGGATCTTCAGCTCCGCGGTCCAGCCTTCGGCATCCACCGACACGGCGCTCTCCCACACGCCGTCCCAGCTCGGATCGAAGGTGCTGTCGTTGTAGATGATCTGGTCCTTCTGCACGCCGGCCGCGTTCACCTCGAACAGGAGCGCGGTGCGCCGGTCGTGGCTGGAGTCGATGGCCACCCCGAACCAGTCGCTGGGACTGTCCTGGTCGCGGCGATGGACGCGGCGCACCACGTGGGCCCGGCCGCCCTCCAGCCGGCGGTTGTGGAGCATCCGCGCTCCCACGTAGAGGAACCGGGCGTCGTAGAGCACCCGCACTTCCGTGCGCTGGCGGGCTGGTCGCCCGCGCTGGGGCCACTCTTCGGTGAATCCCGAGGCGAAGGGCGCGCGCTTCCACGCGGGATCGTCGAGGCGGCCATCCAGCTGGATGGCTGCGCCGATCCGCATGGCCTGGAGCCCGGTCTCCGGACCCGGGGCCGCCATGGCCAGCGCGCCGAGGAGGAGGGCGGAGCAGGTGGGAGTGCGCATGATCCTCCGGAGTCGGCGGGAAGCTCCATGTTGCCACATCTTGCGAGGTATCATGGATTTTGGAAGCCTTCCATCCCCTCCAGGCACTTCTATCGATAATGGAATTCCAGGAGTCGACATGCGCACGATCTTCGCCATCCTGCTCTCCCTGCCCCTGTGGGCGGGCGGAGGCACCGTGGCCTTCAAACAGACGGCCTTCATGGCCGAGGTGGCCGCCACGGACCAGGAGAAGGCGAAGGGCCTGATGTACCGGCAGAGCCTGGCCAAGGACCGCTGCATGTTCTTCGTCTACGGCGAGGAGGGCTACCACGCCATCTGGATGAAGAACTGCCTCATCGCCTTGGACGTGGCCTGGGTGGACGCGGAGGGCAAGGTGGTGGAGACGGCCGAGCACGTGCCCCCGTGCAGCCCCATGCGCGGCGACGACTGCCCCACCTACGGGGGGAACGTGCCGGCGCGCCACTTCATCGAGTTCGCCGCGGGCACCTTCAAGCGCATCGGCCTGAAGAAGGGCGATCGCCTGGGCTGGGACCTGGTCCTGGACGACGGCCGGGCCGTGCGCGGCGGGGCACCGATGCCCAAGGCCAAGAAGAAATAAAAGGCGAACGCGGAGACCTCCGCCGCGTCCGCTGTTGAAGGTCCGATCCCGGGAACGGCCTATTCGCCGTTCTTCGGCGCGCCCTTGCGGGGCGGACGGGTGAGCGTGCGCAGAGCCTCGGGAGCCGGGGGGAGGTCCGTCAGCTCCAGGGGGCTCAGGCGATCCGCCAGCAGCTTCCAGGCGCGCGCCTGGCGGGGCAGGCGCTCGGCCTGGATGACCTCGAAGCCCTGGGCATAGCTCACGAAGGGCGGCATCACCAGGGCGAAGCCGGTGTAGAGGAAGGCGGGAAGCCTCATCCAGTCCGGTTCTCCGGCGGGTCCGATGCCGGGCACGGCGAAGAGGGGATGCACCCCGCCATTGATCCAGAAGCCCTGAGATGAGTCGTGGCGGGGATAGACGAAGATGCGGCGACGGTGCATGAGGGTGAAGGGGCCGACCCGGTACTGCTCCACGGGTTCGATGCCGGTGCCCTCCAGCGCCGGGCCGCAGCTGCGGTCCGGGTGGCCCACCACCTGCACCACCTGGCGGCCCCCGGCCTGGAGCTTGCGGAAGATGGTCCGGAGCTCCTCGGCCTCGTCCCCCTCGACCGTGCCCTGGCTGGGTTTGAGGTCGCCCAGCAGGGCGATCTGGGCGGGGGCGTAGTCATCGATGAGGCTGAACAGCCGCTCCCAGATCTCGGTCTGCTGGGGCGGGGGCAGGGGGTCCGGGCGCCGGCGTCGGGCGGCGCCCAGGCCGAAGAAGAGGTCCGCCAGCACCAGCGTCTTCTGCCGCGGGAGCCAGATCGCCCGCCGGCTGTCGAGAATCACATCCTGGTTGAGCTGGACCTGCACCGGCGCCTCCGCCTTCCATTGGAACACGGCGGGGGCCAGAATCCGGGGATGGGGGATCGGTGCGGCACGGCCAGAGCCACTACCTGAAGCTGGAATGGCAAGGCGAGACCCGGAGGGTCCTGGTCCATGACCCTCCGGCGGCCTCGGATCAGGAACTCCCGCTGGTGCTGGCCCTCCATGGGACCGGCGGCACGGCGCGGCTCATGGCCGCCTTTTCGGGCCTCGGCCGCCTGGCCGACGAGCGGGGTTTCCGCGTGGCCTATCCGCAAGCCCTGGGCGAGGCGGGCACGGAGGACCCCGGACTCGGCGCCGCCTGGAACGTGGGGCCGGGGCTGGGCTGCCCCGGTCATGCGGAGGTGGACGACGTCGGGTTCCTCGGGGCCGTGGTCGACCGCCTGGGCCAGCGCGGGATCGTGGATCCCCGGCGGATCTTCGTGGCGGGCTTCTCCAATGGGGCCCGCATGGCCTATCGCCTGGCCCTGGGGGCGCCATGGGTGGCGGCCATCGCGCCCGTGGCGGGGGCGCCGACCTGGGGCCCTTCTCCGACCCGCCCCGTGCCCACCCTGGCCTTCCACGGGACGGAGGATGGCCACATCCCCTACCGGGGCGGCCTGGGGCCGCGGGGGCGGCGGGTGCCCGTCCTGGGCGCGCCAGAGGCGGCGGCCCGCTGGGCGGCCCTCATGGGATGTGATGAGGGGCCCGTCCGCGAGGCCATGGACCCCCATCACCTCGACCTCTGGTCGGGCGCCGGATGTGAGGTGGGCCTCTGGACGGTGGCCGGCATGGGCCACGCCTGGCCGGGCGGACGGCCCTACGCGCCGGGGGCGGATCGGCCCGCGCCGGACCTCTCGGCCAGCCACCTCATCTGGGCCTTCTTCGAAGCCCATCCCCTGGAGGCGCCTTGATCGCGGACCCGAACCATTTCATACCCGGCTTGGGCACGGGCCTGGCCGGCGGCGTGCTGTCAGGCCTCTTCGGGGTGGGCGGGGGCGTGGTGATGGTGCCCCTGCTGGGCCTGTTCCTGCACCTGGACCAGCACCGCGCCCAGGGCGCCACCCTGGCGGCGATGCTCCTGCCCACGGGCCTGCCCGCCGTGCTGCAGTACCGCAGCCGGGGCATCCACACCAGCCTGCGCCTGGTGGGCGTGCTGGTGCTGGCCTTCCTTCTCGGCATCTACGGCGGGGCCCGGGTGGCGAACCTCATTCCTTCGGGGCCCCTGCGCTGGGGCTACGCAGCCTTCCTGGTGCTCCTGGCCTTCAAGACCTACTTCCGGCACGAGCCCCCGGCCGTGGACCGGACCGCGGAACCCCTCGACCTCTCCTCGGGCCTCTGGTCCGCGGGGCTGCCCATCGGCCTGCTGGCAGGGGTGGTCTCGGGCCTCACGGGACTGGGGGGCGCCGTGGTGGTGATTCCCCTGCTGGCCTCCCGCTTCCGCATGACCCAGCACGAGGCCCAGCTCACCAGCCTCATGATGCTGCTCCCCCCCATCGGCCTGCCTGGCGTCTATGTCTATGCCCAGGCCCAGGGCGGGCTGCCCTGGATGGTGATCGCCGGGGTGGCCGTGGGCTTCGCGGTCGGCGCGCTGGCCGGGGCGCGGGTGGCCACACGCATGCGGGGCGCGAAGCTGAAGCAGGTCTACGCGGTGATCGTGCTGTTCATGGCCCTCCTGGTGGTCCTGCGGGGGCGCTGACCGGAAGCCCGTCCCGGGGGACGCACGGCGCGGCCTTGCGCTATCCTCGACCCGGAGGTTGCCGTGCCCCTGGATGCCCCGACCCCCCTCTACGTGGGGGAGCGCCTGCGAGACCTGATCCTGTGCTACGCGGGGCCCTGGGCGTTCCTGCCCTACATGCGGAACCGCGAGGACCCGGAGCTGCTCTGGCACGCGCGCCAGGGCGTCATCCTGGCCTTCGCCGAGTGCGCCCTGACCCTGGCCATGCTCATCCTGGGCCTGTTCCCCATCTTCGGCGCCGTGTCCATCCGCTTCTTCCTGCCTCTCTGGCTGCTCTGGTGCCTGGGCATGTCCGTGACCAGCATCCTGCAGGCCACCAAAGGCAAGCGGCACCGCATCCCGGTGATCCACCAGTTCATCGATTATCTCTGATCCGATGCGGGTCGCGGAGCAGGCGACTGAATGTCGCCTGCGGAGCGGGGACCCGCACGGATCAGAATCACGAAGGGGTGGGACGACGGGAGCAGGCAACTGAATGTCGCCTGCGGAGCGGGGCCGCACAGGGAGCGAATCAAGAGTCGCTGGGTTTGGCATTCAAGATCAGCATGGCATCCCCATAGCTGAAGAACCGGTAGCGCTCCTTCACGGCCTCGGCGTAGGCGGCCTGGGCCAGATCGAGGCCCAGGAGGGCGGCCACCAGGACGAACAGGGTGCTTTCCGGCAGATGGAAGTTGGTGAGCAGGTGGTCGGCGGTGCGGAGGCGGTAGCCCGGCGTGATGAAGAGGCGCGTGGCGCCCTCCCGCGCGAGCCGCGTGCCGTCCCAGGCGCCTTCGAGCGTGCGCAGCGAGGTGGTGCCCACGCAGAGCACGGGCCGCGTGCGATCGCGGAGGACGGGCTCAAGGGCCTGAGCCGTGGCCTCGGGGACCTCGAAGCGCTCCTCGTGCATGGCGTGGTCTTCCAGCCGTTCGGCGGTCATGGGCCGGAAGGTGCCCAGGCCCACGTGGAGCCGTACCGGGTGCCAGCCGCAGCCGCGGGTCTCCAGGGCGCCGATAAGTTCCGGCGTGAAGTGCAGGCCCGCCGTGGGGGCCGCGACGGCCTCGCCCTCCCGGGCGGCGAAGACGGTCTGGTAGCGGGTCTCGTCCTCGGCCTCCGCCAGGTGCTCGATGTAGGGCGGCAGGGGCAGGCGGCCGATGCGGTCGATCTCGTCCCAGTCCAGGCCATGCGCGGCATGCACTCGGACGGCCCGCAGCCCCTCGGGCAGGGTCTCCAGGATGTCGAGGCGGGCCAGCTCCGCGTGGGTGACGGGATCCACCACGGCGGCGGAGGCCCCCGGTTTCAGCCGCGCCCCCGGCTTCACCATGGCCTCGAAGCGCCCCTGGCCCAGGCTCCGCAACAGGAGCGCTTCGCCCGCCCCGCCGCCGGCCCGCCTCAGGAAGAGGCGCGCGTGGCGGACGCGCACGTCGTTGGGGACACAAAGGCTACGCGCGGGCACCAGGTCCGGCAGGTCGCGGATGGCGCGGTGGGACCAGGCCCCGGTCCGTGCATCCACCACGAGGAGCCTCGCCCCGTCGCGGTCGGGCGCGGGGTGTTGCGCGATGAGCTCCGGGGGCAGGTCGAAGTGGAAGTCCGAGCGCCGCATCAGGCGTCCGCGAACTGCAGCCGGTGCAGCCGCGCGTATTCGCCCTGGCGGGCCAGCAGCTCATCATGGGTGCCCTGCTCCACGATGCGGCCCTGCTTCATGGCGCAGATGCGGGTGGCCCGCTGGATGGTGCTGAGGCGGTGGGCGATCACCAGCGTGGTGCGGTCCTGCATGAGGGTTTCCAGGGCGGCCTGCACGGCGCGCTCGCTCTCGGTGTCGAGGGCGCTGGTGGCCTCGTCGAGGATGAGGATGGGTGGATCCTGCAGCAGGGCCCGGGCGATGGCGAGGCGCTGGCGCTGGCCGCCACTGAGGCTGGAGCCGGTCTCCGCCAGGGGGGTGTCGTAGCCGTGGGGCAGGCTCACGACGAAGTCATGGGCGTGGGCCTTCTTCGCGGCCGCGATGACGGATTCGCGGCTGGCCTGCTTGCCGTAGGCGATGTTGTCGTGCACCGTGTCCATGAAGAGCAGGGTCTCCTGGGTGACGATGCCGATGATCTTGCGGAGCTCCCGGGGATCGAAGTCGCGGAGGTCGAGGCCGTCGAGGGTGATCCGTCCACCGGTGGGGTCGAAGAAGCGGGGCACCAGGTTCACCAGGGTGGTCTTGCCGCCGCCGCTGCCGCCCACCAGGGCCACGGTCTCACCGGCGCGAACCTCGAGGTCGATGCCGCGCAGCACGATGTGCTTGTCGTCGTAGGCGAATTCCACACCCTCGAAGCGCAGCAGGGCGGGCCTCGCGGGCACGGGCTTCGGATCCGGGTTCACGGGCAGCTCCGGCTTCCGGTCGAGCATGGAATAGACCCGGTCCAGGCTGGCGGAGGCCACCTGGATCTCGTTGTTGAGCTTGGTGAGGCGCCGCAGGGGATCGTATAGGGCGTAGATGGCCAGGATGTAGGTGAGGAAGTTCTCGGTGGTGAGGGTGCCGGACTTGAAGCGCCCGGCGGCGTACGCGGCGAGGCCCGCCAGCAGGAAGCCCCCCACCAGCTCCATGATGGGCGTGGAGAGGGCCGAGGCCCGGGCGCTCTTCATGCCCAGGCGGTAGAGCTCCTGGTTCTGGACCTGGAAGCGGCTCACTTCGTAGGACTCGCGGGCGAAGCCCTGGACCACGCGGATGTTGCTGAACACCTCCTTCAGGCGCTGCAGCAGGCGGCTGGAGGCCTCCTGGTTCCGGTGGTTCACCCGGCGGATGCGCTGGCTGAGCTTCTTCACGGGCAGCACCACCAGGGGGCCGGCCAAGAACAGGGTGAGGCTCAGCTTCCAGTCCATGTAGAGGACCGTGGCCAGCATCGTGAGGGCCACGCAGATCTCGCGCACGGCCTCCGCCAGCTGGTTGCTGGCGATGCCCTGCACGGCGCCCACGTCGCTGATGCTGCGGGTGATGAGCTCGCCCACGGGGTGCTTCTGGAAGAAGGCGGGCTCCTGGGTCAGCAGGTGCGCGAAGAGCCGTTCCCGGAAGGCCTGGGTGGCGCGAATGCCGCTGCGGACCATGAGCAGGGTGCCGGCGTAGGTGAAGAGACCCTTCAGGGCGAAGAGCAGCACCAGCACCAGCGGCACCAGCAGGCCCGTGCGCAGGGCGGAGGCCTCGGGCAGGTGGGCCAGGACCCAGGCCCGGAGGTGTTCGAGCTGGCCGAAGAGGCCCGTCTGGGCCCCGCTCAGGGCGTGCGCCTTGCCATCGTCGAACACGAACTTGATGGAGGCGATGAGGGCCCCCTGGCAGAGGCCCGCCAGGAGCAGGAGCAGCGAGGCCCCCGCGATGAGGGGGGCATGGGCCCGCAGATGGTCGTTGAAGAAGCGCAGGAGTCGCGACATGGTCAGCGACCAGCTTAGCCGCACTGGTTCATGCCGCCGTCACGGGCGGCTACTCGACGGTCACGGTCACCGTGCTCTTGCCGTCATCCAGGCTGAAGAGTTCCGTGCCCTTGGGGGCGTTCAGGGCCTGGTCCATGAGCCGCTCCAGGTCCACCCCCTTCTTCTTGGCCTGGCGCAGCTGCTCGTCCGAGAGGTAGCCGCCCACGGCCCGGGCCAGGCCCACGGTCAGCCGCACGGTCAGGGCCTCGGGCTTGGCCCGCTCCTTCACGCGGATCACCAGGAACCGGCCCTGGGCGGGGCCCGCGGCCTGGGGCTGGACCCCCATGGCCTGCAGGGCGAGGCGGCAGGCCTCGGAAGAGGCGTCCACCCGCAGCCCGGCCTGGAGCACGGGCACGGCGCGGGCATCCCGCCGCTTGGCCAGCTGGAGGGCGGCGGCGATGCGGACCTCCTCGCGGTCGTCGGACAGGGCGCCGGCCAGGCCGGCCTGGGCCGCGGGGCTGTTCCACTGGCGGATGCCCCAGCAGCGGACGCGGTTCAGCTTGGCCTCCTTGCCCAGCATCCGCTGGTCCGGATGCCGGGCCAGGAAGTCGGTGTAGGCCTCGGCGGCCTCATCCCACCGCTGGTCCTGCTCCAGGCTGGAGGCCAGCCAGTAGCGGGCGTCCGGGATCCGGGAGGACCGCGGGAACTCGCGGATGAGCGAACGGTAGGCCTGGGCCGCTTCGTACCAGCGCTGGGCGTAGCGGAGGTCGCGGCCCTGCCGGAACAGAGCGTCCGCGGGGCTCTCCGGGCCCGCCAGGACGAGGGGGACGGCGGGCTCCGGGGCGGCGGGCGCGATCAGCGCCGGCACGGCCACGAGGAGGGAGAAGGTCATGCGCCGTCTCCCCTGAGGCGCCGTTCCATGCGCTCGGACTCGCCCTCCAGGTTGTGGGCCGCGGCCCACTGTCGGAGCTCACGGGCCCGCTCGACGCTGAGGCAGTCATCCTCGAAGGCCACTTCGGACAGCCAGGCGTGGAGGTTGGCGCGGATGGCCTCGGCCTCCTGGATGGGCGCGCCCTGGGCGGCGAGCTGGTGGCTGGCCTCCAGCAGGGTCAGGGCCATCTCCCGCTCCTGGCGCCGGTCCTCCTCCCCCTTCTTGCACAGGGTCGGGTCCTGCTCGAAATCCTGGAGCAGGGTGGTGCTCTGCCGGAAGAAGGCGATCCAGGCGCGGTCCTGGGTGCGTTTGCGGGCCAGCTGCTCCAGCCGGGCCGTGTCCTGGGCCTGGGCGCGGAGGCTCTGGGTGTGCAGCACGGTGTAGGTGGCCGGGATCAGGGCCACCAGCAAAACCGCGGCGGCCGCCAGGGTCCAGGACCCGGTCCAGTGGAGGCGGGGGGGTGGGGCCAGGCTTTCGGCCAGGCCGGGGCCGTGGCTCTCCAGGGCGAGGTGGAGCTCGAGCAGCCCTGCCAGCTCGGCCTGCTGCGCCGGATCGTCAGGCCAGAGCTCGGGCCGTTCGAGCAGCTCGAAGCGGCGGGCCTCTTCCTGGGGATCAAGGCGGTTGGGGTCGGGGGCGGCGGTCATGGCTGGGGTCCAAGGGTCTTGCGGAGCTTCTGGAGGCTTTGGAACAGGGTGGCTTTCACGGTGCCTTCGGCGCAGCCCAGGTCCTGGGCGATGCGTTTCACCGGGTGCTCGTGGACGTAGTAGGCGAGCACCATGGCCCGCTGGCGGGGGGTGAGGCCCTCCAGGGCCCCGCGAAGGGCCTGGATGCGCCGGCTTTGGTCCACGGATTCCCAGGGTGAAGCCTGCTGGGGATCCGGTGCGTCAAAGGTCTCGGGAGGGGGTACCTCTCTCCCCCGTCTACGGAGGTGGTCGGTCGCCGCATTAGCCGCCAATGTAAAAAGCCAGGCAGCCACCGGGCGGCCTTCCTCGAATCGCTGACAATGCTGGAGACACTTGAGAAAAACCTCCTGGACCAGCTCCTGGACCACCCCGGCCTCGCCCTGCAGGCGCCGGTGGAGGAAGGCGCAGAGGGGGCGCTCGAAGCGGGCCATGAGGTGGGCCAGGGCCTCCTCCCGGCCGGCCTTGAGCTGGGCCATCCAGAACTCGGGGGACTCCGTCTCCGGCAGGAGGGGGCCGTCAGTCGGCGGCTGGGGGAGGGCCGCGCTCATGCCTTGGGGACTCGGACGGGGAGGGTGAAGGAGAAATCCGGTTGCCCCAGCTTCTCCATCACCAGCTTGAGCTGCTCGGGCGTCAGTGCACAGCGCAGCCCCACCCGGCGCTGTTCCTGCAGGAGCTGGGGGGCGGCGCCGGGGGCGGCCTGCACGGCATTGGCGGCGGCGACCAGCCGCTGGAGCCAGGGCGTGACCTGGTTGATCCCCTCGGGCGTGCCCGCCAGGGCCAGCTCGAAGCGGATGGCCTGCTCTTTTCCGGCGGGCTCCTTCCCGGCGGGCGGTGTGATGCTCCAGAAGAGGGCACTGACACCCTGGGGCAGGTCCTTCACGAGGGTCCCCTCCAGGTTGCGGCGCAGCCCGCCCAGCAGGGCCTCGGGCTGGAGGTAGCCCTGGAAGGGCGCCCGGGGGTTGATCCACTCGGCGGCGAGGGCCGCGTCCGGCCGGGTGGCGAGGCTGTCCTTGGCCGCCATGCGCTGGAGGGCCTCCAGCGAGCCGATCCAGATCTGGCCCTTCTCGTCGCTGGCGGCCCGGATGTGAGCCTTCGCCCCGCCGGCCTCCAGGTCGAGGATCACGTGGAGCGGCCAGTCCCGGCCTTGGAGGCGCAGGCTCCCCTCCTGGGGGAAGGATTCGGAGAGGGCCGCCACCAGCGACGTCGGATCGGCGAACTGGTTCAGCTGGATGAGGACGTGCTCAAGGCCTTTCTGGATGTTCGATTCGCCCTGTTGCGGCACGCCGATGACATGGAAGGTCACCCGGCCCGTCTCCGTGCGCGGGTTGATGCGCGCCTTCTGGAGGAAGAGATCGAGGGCCCGCTCCACCGAGGGATCCCGGGAGATAAGGGACTGGACCTCCTTGTGGGTGAGCATCCAGGCCGCTTCGCCGGAGAATGAGGCCACGCTGTCGGTCGGCGCGGACTGCACCCAGCCGGGAACACGGGGCTTAGGCCGGCACGAGGTGACGAAAGGCAGACAGACCAGCGCCACCGCGGCGGGGATCAGAATGGCGGCGGGGCGGCGCATGGGGGCTCCTGGATCTGGGTTACGGGGCGGTCCTGCCCCCGTTTACCCGAGGGTCCGCAGGGTCACGGGCAGGTGCGGGCTGCGGAGAAGTTGCTGCTGCTCGGCCTCGGACAGCAGACCCCAGATGCGGGCCGAGGCTTCCCGGGGCGTCTTGGGGTTCAGCAGCAGCTCGGACATGATCGCGGCGTGGGCCATGAGCACCGGATGCCCGGCGATCTGCTCCAGCACGGCGCGGGGGGTCAGCTTGTTCCGGGCGAGGCGGAGGAGGATCCCGGGATCCAGCTGGCGGTCGGACACCATGCGCCGCAACGTCTCCTCGTCCTGGAGCACCTCCTGGGGAAGGTGGCGCATCAGCTCACCGCCGGAGGTGCGGAGGGCGGTGATCCGGTCGGAGACGTCCATGGCCAGGTAGAGGGTGCGGAGGGTCTCCAGGGCCCGGCGCTTGACCTCCAGATGCTGGAGCCGCGGATCCCGCAGGATCTCGATGGCGGGCTTGAGGCCGGGCAGGTTCGCGAGCAGGCGGAGGGCCGTGGCTTCCGTCAGGTGGGGATGGTGCACCAGGGTTTCCGCCACCAGCGGATCTTCCTGCCACTTGGCGTGCGCGGCCACCTGCTCGGCCCGGTCGCGGTCCAGGGTGGGTAGGGTGGAGGCCAGCATCCGCGGCGTGAGGGCCGGATTGTCCAGGGACAGGTGGAACACCTGGGGATCCGGATCCTTGAGCACCTGGATGAGCTGGTCCTCCTGGGTGGCCTGGGTGGCGAGGAACACCCGCTCCTCGAGGCTGGCCCAGCGGCCGTCCTCGCCGCGCTCGGGCAGGGCGGTGGACAGCCCCGACCGCTGGCGGAGGAGGCGGTCGTAGAAGTATTTCACCACCCGGAGCAGGTGGGGGGACTGCCGCTTGGCCCAGTAGGTGACGAACTGGTACTCGCCTTCCTCCAGCTGGGAGAAGAGGCTCACGATGCGGCGCAGGGAGGCGGGCTTCGATGCGCCCCGTTCCAGCGTCGCCACGAGGAGGCGGGAAAGGGCCAGGCGGCGCGACAGCCCGGCGGGACAACCAGGGGCCTCCTGGATGCCCTCCCGCACGGGCTCCCGGAAGTACCAGCGGGCTTCGGCGTACACCTCCTCGAAGAGCTCCGGCACGGCGCTCTGGCCCAGGGCCCGGAGGAGGAGCTCCTCGGAGATGAGCGGGTTCTGGAGGGCGGCCAGGCGGAGATCCGCGTCCGGGTCCACCAGGAAGCCCACCAACTCGTCGGGCTGGGCGGTCTGCTGGGCCCGGGTGAGCCGATCCCCCTTGTTCGCCACTGGCGCCGGCGCCGGCGTGGCGGGGGCCTCCGGCAGGGTCGTGAGGGTCTCCCAATCGGGATCCTCCCCGGGCAGGGGAGGCAGCTCCTGGGTGGAGCCGGTGGCGGAGACGGACTTGGCGATCTGCTTCGCCAGGAGCTTGGCCACGGGCTTCAGCTCGGGATTCAGCTGGGCGTAGAGCGCCTTCACCGCCTCGGAGCGGTCCTCCTTCTCGGTAGTGGGCGCCTGGTCCATCTCCCGCATCTGGCCGAACAGGGAGACCACCATCTCCAGGTCGCGGCGGATGGCCTCGGGGGTGGCCTCGTTCTCCGCCAGCCCCAGGAGGATGGGCCAGTGGGCCAGCCAGTGGGGCGTGCGGGCCATGAGGGTCAGCAGGCGCGGCGAGTCCAGGGACCGGGCCAGGCCCTCCAGCATGAGGATCTGGCTTTCCGACGGCAGCTGCGGGCGCACCAGGGCCAGGTGGCGGAAGTGGATCCGTTCCGGTTCCGTTAGGCTGGCGAGGAACGCGCCTTTCGGTTCCGTCACGGGTCCTCCAGTCAGGCGCAGGCGGCTTGGAGGAGGGCCAGGAGTCCGGGATCTTCGCGGAAGAGGAGGGCGTCGACCAGGGCGCCCTTGAGGCCGAGGTGGGTGGGCGCGGCGTCCAGATGCCGGAGGGACGTGATGCTGCCGCCCATGACCAGCGGCAGGCCGGTGGCGGTGGCCAGCGCGATCGCGGTCTCGAAGTCGGGATCGGCGCCGGGCACTTCGGGGATGTCCACGAAGAGCAGCCGCTTGAAGCCATAGGCCTTGGCGCGCAGGGCGAGGTCGAGGGCGCTGAGGTTGGCCGTGTCCACCCAGCCCGAGCGATGCACCCTCCCGCCCCGGGCGTCGATGGCCGCGGTGAGGAAGGGCTGGAAGCGGGCCATGAGCTGTTCCGACACGAGGGACGACTTGTGGAGGATCGTGCCCGCCACCAGCCAGACCGCGCCGTGGTCGATGAAGAACTGGGCCTGGTCCGAGCTGCGGATGCCGCCGGCCACCTGGATGCAGACCTTCCGGCCCCGGGCATGGCAGCGCTGGAGGATCTGGGCGATGAGCTCGCGGTTGTTGCCCTTGCCCATGGCGGCATCCACGTCCACCAGCGCCATGCGCGTGGCGCCCTCGTCCAGCAGCCGGGCGGCGAGATCCAGCGGGGCCTCCGCCGAGGGCTCGCCCTGTCCCGTGGTGGGGATGACGCGGCCATGCTGGAGGTTCAAGGTTGGGTAGATCTTCAAGCGGACACCCCGGTAGACCGGTAGATGGGAGTGTAACGCAAGGGTTACGCCTGTGAGGATCCCGTCAGCAGATCCAGGAGGTGCCGGGCGGCGTCGCTTTCGGCCCGCTTGCGGGAGGACCCCCGGGCGTCGACGCTGCGATCGCCCACGGCCACCCGCACAGTGAAGAGGGGGGCGTGACCGGGACCGGATTGGGAGATCAGGGTGTACGCGGGAGTGGGCAATCCTAGCCGGGCGGCGGCCTCCTGGAGGGAGGTCTTGGGATCCAGGCGGGACCACGCATCCGGATGGGCCTGGCGGATGGGCTCCAGGAACCGGCCTTCCGCCAGGGCCATGGCGGCGGCGTGTCCATCCCTTCCCGAAGCCTGGGCGTCCAGGTAGACCGCCGCCAGCAGGGCCTCCAGGGCATCGGCCAGGGGTTTGGGTCCCATGGGGGGGGCCTTCCTGGGATGCGCGGCGCTCAGGGCGCGATCCAGGCCCAGATCCAGCGCCCACCGGTGCAGCGAATCCGTGCACACCAGCACGCCCCGGAACTTGCTCATGGGGCCTTCCTGCCAGTCCGGCCGCTCCCGGTGGAGCAGCAGCGCCACGGAGAAATTCAGGAGGGCATCCCCCAGGAACTCCAGCCGCTGGTTGTCCCGGCCCCTGGCGGCGGAGGTGTGGGTCAGCGCCTCCTGGAGCAGCGCGGGATTCGCGAACCGGTAGCCCAGTGCGGCCTCCAGGGCGGCCCGTTCTTCGGCGTGTTTCGCCATGGTCAGTCCGCCAGATCCGCAGGGAGCTTCCGGTTGAAACGGGCCTGGTTGAGGACGGCCCGGAAGCGGATGTTGCGCGCGGCCATCTGGCCGAGGATGCCCTGGCGCCGCGCCTCGCGCAACTCCTGGACGAATTCGGCATGGCGGCCCTGATCATAGAGCACGGTGGCCAGCCAGGCATGGGCGTTCACGTTGGTCGGATCAGCCTTGATGGCCTGCCGGAACCCGTGGATGGCCTTGTCGGGCTGGCTGTCCGCCAGCTGGATGGCCTCGCTCATGGAGACGTTGCCGAGGTTCAGGCGCTCGTGGGTCTGCAGCTTGTCGAGCTTTTCAGGCTGGTAGAGCTCGGGCTGATCGATCGCCCGGGATTCGGCCCGGGGTTCGCCGGTCCTGGCTTTGCCCGCATTCGGCTCGGCGGGTCCGGGGTCCTGTGCGCGCGGTTGCCCCGGCGCGGGCTCCGCAACCTGGGAGGCGCGAGAAGACGCAGCCTCGGGCTTGGCCCCTGCGGGAGCGGGGATACCGCCACCCGCCGAGGCGGGCGCTCCGGCGGATGGAGGCGTCGCGGTTTCCCGGGTTTCCGCAGGGAGCGTGGGCGCGGGAGCGGCGCTTCGATGGAGAGCCCACCAGCCCGCACCGCCGGCGCCCGCCAGAACGAGGGCCGCGAGGCCGATCCAGAGGACCGGCTTGCCTCCCGCCGGGCGGGCCGGGAGCGGAGTCGTCACCGGCGGACGCGGCGCGACCGGGGCCTGCATCGTGGGTGCCGAAGAGGCGGCCGCGGGGGCGGGTGCCGGCGGCGCCACCGGCGCGGTGGGCGTGGCGGCCTGGAGAAGGGCGGTCGCCTCCTCCAGCTGGCCTGTCCAGGAGGGATCCTTCGCAGCGCGCAGGGCCTTGGCGAGGTCCTCGGCCGTCTGGAACCGCGCGTCCGGATCCTTCGCCAGGGATCGGTCCAGCACCGAGCGGATGGCGGGGCTGATGCCTTGCAGCATCCCCACCTCGAGGGGCTCGGGCGCCTCGTTGACGATCTTATAGAGGACCGTGGGCGTGGTGTCTCCGGCGAAGGGCTTCCGTCCGCTCAGGCACTCGTAGAGCATGACGCCCACGGCGAAGAGGTCGCTGCGGGGATCGGGCTTCCCGGTGCGGATGTACTCCGGCGCCATGTAGCTCACCGTGCCCATGACCATGCCCGTGGCCGTCATGTCCGAGTTGCTGATCTTGGCCACGCCGAAGTCCATGACCTTGGCGTGGAGGCGCCGCCCGTCGCGCTGGACGCGGACGTTGGTGGGCTTGATGTCGCGGTGGACGATGTGCTGGCGATGGGCGAAGCCGAGGCCGTCGCAGACCTGGGCCAGCACCTCCAGGGTCTCGGAACGGGTGAGCGACTGGTCCCGCAGCAGCTCGTCCAGATCGTGGCCCTTGACGAACTCCATGGCGATGTAGAGCACGCCCTGGTCCTCGCCGAACTCATAGATGGTGACGAGATTCGGATGGTTCAGCACGCCGGCGGCGCGGGCCTCGCGGGCGAAGCGCTCCTTGGCCTCGTCGCCCTGGGCCGCGGAGGGGAGGATGGTCTTGATGGCCACTTCGCGGCCGATGGAGGGATCCTCGCCGAGGTAGACCTCGCCCATGGCGCCGTTGCCGAGAACGCGCTTGATCTCGAATTTTCCGAGCTTCTCGAACATGGGAAGGTCCCCCCGGATGGGATGAGGATGGAGGGACAGCATAGGTCCTGTCCTGCGCAGGTCCAAGGACTTGGGATAATTCGGCATCCAGAAGCCCCGTTTGGGCTGGCATCCGGGCAGGGAACATGCAAACTAGAATCCACCCTCCGGAGCCTCCGGTGCCCGAAGTCCGTCTTCGCTATTTCCTGCCAGCCCTCATGGGCTCGCTGCACCAGCAGCGGGCCGAAGGGGAGCTTGTGCTCGAGCAGAACGACGGCACGCGCCGGCTGTACTGGCGGGGAGGGGACCTCGTCTACCTGCGGAGCGATGCCGTCGGAGAGCAGTTCGGGAACTTCCTCATCCGCCGCGGCGTGCTGGACATGGCCTCGCTCAAGGAGCTGCTGGCCGACGGGGAAGGCTCCCGCATGGGCGATCGCGTGGTGCAGAGCGGGCTCATGACGGTCGCCGAGCGGGACAAGCGCCTGCACGAGCTGCTGGGATCGGTCCTGCTCCACGCCATGGAGCACCCCATCCTGAAGATGTCCTGGATGCCCGGCGTGCTCGAGGACAACCTGAGCGGGGATCTCCAGTTCTGGCTGGATCATCGGCGGCTTGTGTGGGACACCTTCCAGAGCGCCAAGGTGGACCTCGAGCTGGTGGAGATGTTCCAGAGCGAGCCGGATTGGCGGTGGGAAGCGAGGGCGGATCTCCTGGAGTCCCTCAGCGACCTGTCCCTCACGCCGACCTTGGCCTATGCCCTGTCGCTGCTGGGTTCTGAGCCGCTCGGCTACGAGACCATCAATTCTCTCTCGGGGCTCTCGCCCGGGGAGTCGGCCCGGCTGGTGGCCACCCTCTGGGCCTTGGGCGGCCTGAACCTGGTGCGGGGGGACCTGCCGCTGCTTCCCCGCGAATCCGCCCCGCCCACCCCGGCACCCGAACCCCTGGAACCTCCCGAGCCCGTGTTCGAATCCATCCCGGTCCTCGAACCCGAAGCGCCGCCGGAGCCGATCCTGCTGCTCGAGGAGGAGGACTTCCCGCCGCCCCGGGCCCACACGCCGCGCTCCCTGCCGCCGCCGGCGCCGGAGACGGTGGAGCGGGCCTTCAATGAACCCACGCCTTCGGTGCTTCCCCTGCTTCCTTCCAGGATGGATGAGGAGTCCCTCCCCTCGGCGGATCGGGCCCACCACCTCGTGGTGAAGGCCAAGTCATACGTGATGCAGAACCGCACCAGCGAGGCCATCCGGGCCCTCGAGCAGTCCATCAAGCTGGACGGCGATTCCCCGGCAGCCTATGAGGCCTGGCTGCTTCTTGGCCGGTTGAGGCTGACCAATCCCGCCTGGTCCACCCGGGCGGTCGAGGCGCTCCAGGTGGCTTCCCGCATCCGGCCCAGGGCGGCCGAACCCTGGGCCCTCATGGGAGAGCTCTACCACCGGAAGGGATTCCGCGCCAACGCGCAGGGCTGTTTCCGCCGGGCTCTCGAACTCGATCCCTCGGTGGCGGTGCCTTCCGATTACGGCGGCCAGGACGCCCCTGACGTGAGCCGGGGCGAGGGCCTCATGGGGCGCCTGCGCTCCATGCTCGGACGCGAAAAGGGCTGATGGGCCCCGTGCGTGCTCGAAGGGCCTAGGCGGTTCCGAACAGCCGATCCCCCGCGTCGCCGAGGCCGGGGAGGATGTAGCCCTTCTCGTTGAGCTGGCGATCCACGGCGGCGACGACGATGGTGAGATCCGGGTGGTCCGCGATCAATCGCTCCAGGCCTTCGGGTGCCGCGAGCAGCGCGACAAGGGTGAGGTTCACCGCGCCCGCGCCCTTGAGCTGACGCACGGCTTCTGAGGCGCTGCCCCCGGTGGCGAGCATGGGGTCCAGCACGAAGACGGGGCGATCCTCAAGCAGGGGGGGGAAGTTCCGGTAGTACGGAACGGGCACGAGGGAATCGTGGTCCCGGTAGAGCCCCAGGTGCCCCACCTTCGCCGTCGGCAGCAGCTTGAGGAAGGAGGGGAGGAGGCCGAGGCCTGCGCGCAGGACGGGCACCAGCACGGGATCCAGGGACTTCAGCCGCAGCGTGCTCGTGCGCTCGAGCGGGGTCTCCACCACCATCGATTCCACGGGGAGGCTGCGGGTCGATTCGGTCGCGAGGATCAGCCCCACTTCCTCGATGAGCGAACGGAAGAGGATGCCGGAGGTCTTCCGGTCGCGGATGAGGGAGAGCTTGTGATGCACCAGCGGATGGTCGAGCACATGGATCGTCATGGGGGCCTCTCGTCGCTTCCGGCGGGACCGCGAATGCCGCTTGCACAGGGCCCGGGGCGGAAGGCGCGAGTTGAAGCGTAGCAGGCGCGGACTCGGATGAGGGACACGAACCCCCGGGCTCCTGGAGCTCCCCGGAGAGGGTCCTGTTGGGGTCGCCAGCTGGTGGAGCCGACGATGCGACGGCACGCGGATCGCGGCTGATGGTGCGGGTTTCAGAAGGTGCGAACCGCAGCCGTCGGTGCGTGTGATGCGCGCACGGCGGCTCCCGTAGCGGACTCGGAGATCGTCCGAGAGGGGGTCCGGGAGGTCGGAAACGAATGGGGGGTGGGCGGAGAGGTAGCGTCAAAAAAAATGAAGATTTTTTTGATTTCTCTGTTGACCTCATCCGAATCACTGGTTTGATGTTGAATCAGAGGAAAAACGACCGATCATCTTCCCCATAGGGCCAGCAGCGAGGTATCTGAGATTTGGAGCGTGGGAAATGCTAAAGAAAGTCGCCATCTTCAAGGCCCTCGACGTGGAAATCAAAAAGCAGAGGGGCCCCGTGGCGGTGAAAGATGCCTACAAGGGTCACCACTCCCTGAAGGAAGAACTCAGCCAGCCTGGAATCACGATCTTGGGTGAAGTTGCCGGGGGGGACCCCGGCCGAGGTCAGGTCCGGGATTCTTACAAGGCCTCCACCCACGCCAAGAGTCTTGCCGAAAACGGCGCCAGGGTCCTCTCCGTCGCCACGGACAAGTTCCTCTATCACGGCGACGACAAGCACCTATCCGAGGTGCGGGCCCAGGTGAAGCTGCCCCTGATCCGCCGGGACTTCATCTTCGAGGAGTACCAGGTCGAGGAGAGCAAGATCCTCGGCGCGGACGCGATCTTCCTCATGCCCGCCCTCCTGGGCCAGGAGCGGCTCGAGACCCTGCTGAAGTTCGCCACCAGCAAAGGGCTCGACGTGGTGGTCGAGGTGACTTCGGAGGCCGAGCTTCAGCGGGCCGTGGAGGCCGGGGCTGACATCATCTGCGCCGTGGGCCGCAACCTCGACACCTGGGAGCCCTCCTGGGACCAGGCCGTCGCCCTGGTCAAGAAGATCCCCAAAAGCTGCCTGAAGCTGGTCGAGGGGGGCATCCACCGGCTGGATCAGATCAAGCAGATGGAGGCCCTGGGCGTCCATGGGCTGCTGATCGGCGACGCCCTCCTTGATGACTACTATCCCGGCAAGCGCCTGGCGCAGATCCTGGCAGGCGTCGAGCCCCCGAAAAAAGCCGCGAAGCCCAAAGGCAAGACCGGCTCTGCCGCCGATGCGGCGCATCCCCCCGCGGCTGCTGCCGCAGCCAAGGAACGCATATCCTCCCAGCGGAAAGACGCGACCCCAACTGGCACGAAAGGTGCCACTGACAAGCCATCTTCCCGCACGACCCCTTCCAACCTCGCCCAAAAGGGCGTAAAGGAGCCACCCATGGCCGAACTGACCAACATGGTCGCCACCCCCGCCGCCCCCGCGGCCGCGAAGCCCGCCGCCAAGAAGCCGGCCGCGAAGAAGGCCGCGCCGAAGAAGAAGGCCGCCGCCAAGAAGCCGGCTGCCAAGAAGGCCGCGCCGAAGAAGGCCGCCGCCAAGAAGCCGGCCGCCAAGAAGGCCGTGAAGAAGGCCGCGCCGAAGAAGGCCGCCGCCAAGAAGGCCGCGCCGAAGAAGGCTGCCGCCAAGAAGGCCGCGCCGAAGAAGGCCGTCGCCAAGAAGGCCGCGCCGAAGAAGGCCGCCGCCAAGAAGGCCGCGCCGAAGAAGGCCGCCGCCAAGAAGGCCGCGCCGAAGAAGGCCGCTGCCAAGAAGGTCGTGAAGAAGGCCGTGAAGAAGGCCGCGCCGAAGAAGGCCGCTGCCAAGAAGCCGGCCGCCAAGAAGGTCGTGAAGAAGGCCGCGCCGAAGAAGGCCGCGAAGAAGTAGACGGATTCCACCGAATCCATCTGCGCAACCTGGCTAACATCAGAGAGGCGCGCCAGCGCGCCTCTCTGAGCCGGGTGACGACATGATCACGATCGAACGGGTCTCTGCCCTCGAAGTCCTCGACAGCCGGGGGAACCCCACGGTGCTTGCCCGGGTGGAGCTCTCGGACGGGACGGTGGGCCAGGCGCTTGTTCCTTCCGGCGCCTCGACCGGCAGCCGCGAGGCCCTTGAGCGCCGGGACGGCGACAAGAAGCGCTACCTGGGGAAGGGCGTGCTCGGGGCGGTGGATGCCGTCAACGTGGAGCTGGCCCAGGCCCTCCAGGGCATGGATCCCTTCCAGCAGGCCGAGCTCGACGAGCTGATGTGCGACCTGGACGGGACCGACAACAAGGCCCGCCTGGGCGCGAACGCCATCCTGGGCGTCTCCATGGCCCTGGCGGACGCCGCGGCCAAGGCCTCCCGCCTGCCCCTGTATCGTTATCTCGGCGGTGCCTCGGCCCGCCTGCTTCCCGTGCCCATGATGAACATCCTCAATGGGGGTGCCCACGCCGACAACAACGTGGACATCCAGGAGTTCATGGTGCTGCCCGTGGGCGCACCGACCTTCCGGGAAGGACTCCGCTGGGGCGCCGAGGTCTATCACGCCCTGAAGGGGGTCCTGAAGGCCCGCAAGCTCCCCACCGGCGTGGGGGACGAGGGCGGCTTCGCCCCGAACCTCGGCTCCAACGAGGAGGCCCTGGAGCTCATCGGGGAGGCCGTGAAGAAGGCCGGCTACAAGCTCGGCAAGGAAGTCTTCCTGGGTCTGGACTGCGCTGCCAGCGAGTTCCATGACGGGAAGGCCTACGCCCTGGACGGGGCGAAGAAGACATCCGCCCAGCTGGTCGACTACTACGCGGGGCTGGTGTCCCGGCATCCCGTTATCTCCATCGAAGACGGCTTCGCCGAAGGCGACTGGAAGGGCTGGAAGCTCCAGACGGATGCCATGGGAGCCAAGACCCAACTGGTGGGGGACGATATCTTCGTCACCAATCCCGCCATCCTGGCCAAGGCCATCCAGGAGGGCGTGGCCAACGCCATTCTGATCAAGCTGAACCAGATCGGCACCGTCACCGAGACCCTCCGGGCCGTGGACATGGCCCACAAGGCCGGCTACCGGGCGGTCATCAGCCACCGCAGCGGTGAGACCGAGGACAGCTTCATCGCGGACCTGGCGGTGGCCACGGGGGCGGGCCAGATCAAGACCGGCGCCCCCTGCCGCACGGACCGGATCGCCAAGTACAACCGCCTGCTCCAGATCGAATGGGAGCTGGGGGCCGCGGCCCGCTATGCCGGCCGGGAGGCCTTCGGGTCCCGCCTCTAGGAGGCTCCATGAACGCCAACTGGCTCCTGAAGTCCTCCACCCTGTGGGGCGTGTTCGGGGCCTCGGCCTTCTTGTCCCTCATGGCGCTGCTCTTCTCCCAGGGGGGGCTGCCCGAACTGCGGAAGCAGGAGGCCGAGCTGGCTGCGACCCGCGCCCGGCTGCTGCAGCTCAACAAGCGCAACCGCGAGCTGCTCGAGGAGGTCCAGCGCCTCGCCGCGAAGGATCCCGAGCTGATGGAGGCCTTGGCGCGGCGCCAGGGCTACGCGCGTCCCGGCGAGACCGTCTACACCTTCGGAAACCGCGGGAAGTAGGTTGGACCTCTTCCTCGCCTCCGCGGCCGGCAACGTCTTTGGCTACCTCTGGGAGGAGGAGGCTAAATGTTGCAGCGGTTCGGATTGGGCCAAAACCCTTTGTCCAAGGGGGACGGGGTTCGGTTTAGATGGCCTTTTTTTGATGCAAAGGCCCGAAACGGGCCCCTGGGTTCTGGAGCACTGGGATACTGACGGAGCCAAGTCATTTTGTTCCAATGGTAGCAGGGCGGCCATGGCCGTCCCGGGGGCTCCGGGAGGGCCCCTGATCGAAGCCATCTCCAGCGGCGAGCGCATCCTCCTCCGGCAGGATCGCGAAGGCGGTGTCGGCATCCGCATGCCCGAGGGTAAGGGCTTCGCGCTTCGTGAAGTCCCCATGCCGACGCCCCATCCCGCGGGCTTCGGCTGGATCGGCAATCCCCAGCTGGTGCTCGAGGTGCCCTCGGTCGCGGCCGTGGACCTCCGCGATTACGCCCCGCCCCTGCGTCACCATGCCGCGCTGGCCGGCGGCACGAACGTGAACGTGGTCGAGGTGACCGCCCCCGGCGAAGCGAGGATCCGTTCCTGGGAGCGTGGCGTCGAAGGGGAGACCCTCTGCTGCGGGACCGGGTGCGCCGTCGCCGCGGTCTGGCTGGCCCGTGGCGGTGGACCCTGCACGTGGCGTTTGCGCACGGCCAGCGGAGAGGACGTCACCGTGACCTTCCTTCCCGAGGCAGGTGGTGGCTGGCACGACTTGTGGCTTTCCGGCCCGGTGCGGCGGCTGGGGCACGTGCAGCCGGATCCCTCGCTTCACCCTTGACCCCCCAAGGTTCTCCTGGGCTCTCTTGGCCGTGGAACCCGACCTGCTAGACTGGCGTGTTCCACACCCGAGGGGATGCCGAGATGCGTGGTTTGACCAGCGCCTGCGCGACGATGAGGGCCGCCTGATGCGCGCCCGGGTGGTGGCTCTCGCGAACCAGAAGGGCGGGGTGGGCAAGACCACCACGGCCATCAACCTCGCCGCGTCCCTCGCCATGATGGAGAAGATGGTGCTGCTGGTGGATTTCGATCCCCAGGGCCACAGCACCACGGGGCTCGGCTTCCCGAAACCCGACCATCGGGCCGGCGCCTATGCGTTGATGAAGGGCGCGCCCGCCGAGGCCCTGGTGCTGAGCACCGAAGTCCCGATGATGCAGGTCATCCCCGCGGGCAAGGATCTCGCGCAGCTGGAGTTCGAGCTCTTCGAGCTGCCCCAGCTCCAGGTGCTGAAGCAGGGGCTGGCTCCGCTCATGGACCGCTTCGACTACATCCTCATCGATCCGCCCCCGAGCCTCGGCATGATCACCCTGAATGCGCTGACCGCGGCGAACGAGGTCATCGTGCCCATGCCCTGCGAGTTCTTCGCCCTGGACGGCCTGGCGGAGCTGACCGAGACCCTGCGCCGCATCCAGGCGGGCCCCAACCCCAACCTGCAGCTGGGCGGCATCCTGCTCACCATGGCCGAGGAGCGCACCAACCTGGGCGCCGCCGTGGCCAGTGAAGTGCGCCACGCCTTCCCGGGCAAGGTGTTCGAGACCGTGATCCCCCGCAACATCCGGCTCGCCGAGGCGCCCAGCCACGGCAAGCCTGTGGCCTTCTATGACCTGCGCTCCAAAGGTGCCCAGGCCTACCTCAACCTTGCCAAGGAGTGGTTGGGACTGGAGCTGCCCGCGAGGAGGGAAGCCTGATGACCCAGCTGAAGCGTCCGGCCCTGGGCCGGGGACTCACCTCGCTCATGAGCCAGATGGCCCCCGAGGATGCCAATCAGCGGGAGCTCCCGCTGGGGAAGCTGGTGCCCAACCGCGCTCAGCCGCGCACCCACTTCGATGAAACGGCCCTGGCCGAGCTGGCCGAGAGCCTCAAGCAGCACGGCATGGTCCAGCCCATCGTCGTGCGCAAGGTGGGCGAACAGTTCGAGATCATCGCTGGCGAGCGCCGGTGGCGGGCCGCGCGCCTGGCCGGACTCGCCATGGCTCCCGTGGTCATCAAGGAGGTCCCGGACGACCGCCTCCTGGAATTCGCCCTGGTGGAGAACATCCAGCGCCAGGAGCTGAACCCCATCGAGGAGGCCACGGCCTACTGGCAGCTGGGCGAGCACCTGCGCCTCACCCAGGAGCAGGTGGCCGACCGCGTGGGCAAGTCCCGCCCGCAGGTGGCCAACACCCTCCGCCTGCTGCGGCTGCCCGCCGAGCTGAAGGCGGACGTGGCCCATGGCCGCCTCAGCACCGGGCACGCCAAGGTGCTGCTGGGCGTGCCCGACCCCCGGATGCAGGAGCAGCTCGCCCACGAGGTGGTGGCGCAGCAGCTCAGCGTCCGCGCCCTCGAGGCCCGCATCCAGCAGCTCCAGAAGCAGGCCAAGGCCAAGGGGGGGAAGAAGAAGCACCCCCAGGAGCTGTTCATCAAGGCCGCCGCGGAGGAACTGACCCAGTCCTGGGGCACCCGCATCGAGATCAAGGCCAAGGGCAAGACGGGCACCCTGGTCATGCACTACGGCAGCGAAGCGGAGCTGGATCGGCTCTTCGAGGCCCTCAAGCAAGGTCCGGTCAAGGGCCGGTAGGAGTCGTCATGTCCTGGTTCGTGAAGAAGCGTCAGCAGAAGACCGCCGTCGAAGAAAAGACCGTCCGGGTGCCCGAGGGCCTCTGGATCAAGTGCGAGGCCTGCAAGGAGCTGATCTACCGCAAGGAGCTGGTCAACACCCACAATGTCTGCCCCAAGTGCGGTTACCACTTCCGCATCGGCGTGGCGGAACGGCTTGAGAACCTCATGGACGAGGGCTGGACCACGCTCTTCAGCGACCTGCGGAGCGGCGATCCCCTTGGGTTCGTCTCCACCAAGAGCTACAAAGACCAGCTGAAGAAGCTGGAGCAGGCCGGGGAGACCGAAGACGCGGTGGTGATCGTGGAGGGCACCCTGTCGGGCCTGCCGGTGGTGACGGCCATCATGAACTTCGATTTCCTGGCCGCCAGCATGGGCAGCGTGGTGGGCGAGAAGCTGCGTCTGGGCGCCGAGCGGGCCCTGGCGAAGCAGTGCCCCTACCTCATCGTCAGCTGCAGCGGCGGGGCCCGCATGCAGGAGGGCACCCTCTCCCTCATGCAGATGGCCAAGGTCAGCGCCGCCCTGGCCAAGCTGGACAAGGCGGGCCTGCCCTACCTGAGCATCCTGACGGATCCCACCACCGGCGGCGTGAGCGCCAGCTACGCCATGCTGGGCGACCTGAACATCGCCGAGCCCAAGGCGCTCATCGGCTTCGCCGGGCCCCGCGTCATCGAGCAGACCATCAAGCAGAGCCTGCCGGAAGGCTTCCAGCGCTCCGAGTTCCTCCAGACCCACGGCATGGTGGACAAGGTCGTCACGCGCGACCACCTCAAGGACTTCATCGCCGCATGCCTGGCCTGGATGACGCCCTCGCCCAGGGACTGATGCGCGAGGGGCTCGAGCTCGTCTTCATCCCGCGCCTCCAGGCGCGCGGCCACATGGGGATCAAGTGCGGCCTGGAGAACATCCATGCCCTGCTCGACGGGCTGGGCCGCCCCGACGCGAACTTCCCCGTCATCCTCATCGCCGGCACCAACGGCAAGGGCAGCACCGGGGCCTTCCTCGCCCACATGCTGAAGGCCGCGGGCTTCGTGGTGGGATGGACCACCTCGCCGCACCTGGTGGACGTCACCGAGCGGATCTGGGTGGACGGGGAGCCCATCGGCGAAGGGGCCCTGGAGCTGCTGCTGGGGGAGGCCTTCGACTCCGAGGCCCGCACCGGCGTGAACGCCACCTACTTTGAACTGATGATCACGGCGGCCCTCTCCGCCTTCCGCATGACCGGCGTGGAGGTGGCGATCCTGGAGGTGGGCATGGGCGGGCGCTGGGACGCCACCAATGCCACGGACCCCATCCTCACGGTCCTCACCAGCGTGAGCCTGGATCACCAGCAGTACCTGGGGGATACGCGGGAGGCCATCGCCCGGGAGAAGCTCTGCACGGCCCGGGATGGCCGGCCCCTGGTGCTGGGGCCGACCTTGGACCCGGCGTGGATCCGTCCCCTGCTGCCCTGCGAGCCGGTGCTCTGCCCGGCTGCGCGCCTGGGTCCCGCGGATATCCGCTGGGACCACTCCCGCGTGACGGGCCGGCGCGTGGGTCTCGCGGGGTTGCACCAGCTGGACAACCTCGCCACGGCCTTCGAGACGATCCACCAGCTGCGGGGGCTGGGTTTCCCCGTGCCCGAGGACCGGCTCTGGGAAGGCGTGGCGGCCACGCGCTGGCCCGGTCGGCTCTGGGCCCCGCCGGGGCTCCAGGGCGTGTGGATGGACGGCGCCCACAATCCGGATGGCGCCCGGGTCCTGGCGGATCATGCCCTGGCCTGCGGGGTGCGCCCCCACCTGTTCTTCGGCGCCATGGGCGACAAGGATCTGGCCGGTGTCGCCCGGGAAATGAAGCGCATGCGCCCCCTGTCCGTCACCTTCATCCGGGGGGAGGCTCCCCGCTATGCCACGGCGGAGGCCCTGCGGGAGGCCTGGGGCCTCGAGGTTCCGATGCTCGACCTCCGCGAGGCGGCGGCGCTGCTGCACACGCCCGCGGAGGCCCCCCGCCTGGTGACGGGCTCCCTCTACCTCCTGGGCGACCTCCTGCGGGAGCTGGACATCCGGGCCTTCTGATCCGGCTCTATGCTGGATCCATGTCCACCGGATCCACTCGCGCCATCGCCCTGGCCCTCGCCGCCAACGGGGGCATCGCCGTCTCCAAGTTCGGCGTGTTCCTGTTGACCGGCAGCTCCAGTCTCCTCACCGAAGCCATCCACTCGACCGCCGACTGTGCGAACCAGGTGCTGCTCTTCCTGGGCATGCGACAGGGGACCCGCCCCGCGGGGCCGAAGCATCCGCTGGGTCACGGCCAGGCGGCCTTCGTGGCCAGCTTCCTGGTGGCCCTGCTGCTCTTCAGCGTGGGCGGCCTCTATTCCCTGGTGGAGGGGATCCACAAGATCCGCCATCCCGAGCAGCCTCACCACCTGGGTTGGGCCGTGGCCCTTCTGGTCTTCGCCATCCTCCTGGAAGGCGCCTCCCTTCGCGGGGCCCTCCGCGCGGCCGAACCCGAACGCCACGGCCGGTCCCTGGTGCGCTACCTGCGCCAGTCCAGCCGCACGGAGCTGGTGGTGGTGCTGGCGGAGGATATCGCCGCCCTACTGGGTCTGGTGTTCGCCCTGGCGGCCGTGCTGCTCACCCTGGCCACGGGCAACCCCGTTTGGGATGGGGTTGGCAGCGTGGCCATCGGGCTCCTCCTCATCGCCGTGGCCCTCTTCGTGGGCGTCGAGGTGGCGAGCCTGCTCATGAACGAGGCGCCGCCCCTGGCCCTGCGCGCCGCCCTCCGTAGCGCCGTGGAGGAAGCGCCCGCCGTGGACCAGGTGCTGGGCCTCGTGGCCGTCGTCGTGGGCAGCGACCGGCTCATGGTGGCCCTGAAGGTGAAGTTCCGCGACCAGCCCAGCGGGGCGGCCCTGGTGGTGGCCATCAATGCCCTGGAGCGGGATCTCCACCAGCGCTTCCCCCAGATCCAGCACCTGTTCGTGGAGCCCGACGAGGCTTGATCAGGGCAGCTCGGAAGGACCGAGGCTGAAGGTCTCGCCCAGGGCGCCATAGTTGGGCCCCACCACGGAGGCCAGCCGGACGACGGGCGTCCACTGGCTGGCGTCCGCGCAGTCATGCTCGGCATTCCAGATGCGCTCCGCGGCGTGGGCCATCACCACGTCCAGCAAGACCAGGGTGGTGGTGGGTCCCAGGTCCAGCTCCCGGTTCAGCCGGCACTCCAGGGCGACCGGGGCATCCCTCAGGCGGGGCGGGGCTACCTGGAGGGAGGATTCCGTGGCCAGCCCCAGGCGCGCGACCTCGCTGATGTCCGGTTCCACCTCGGCCCCGCTGGCGTGGAGGGGCCCCAGCAGGGGCAGGTCCGCCAGGTGGACCACCGCCTGGCCGTTCGCCTTCAGGTTGCGCTGGGTGTCCTTCAGGGAGCCGTCCCGGCGGCGGCTCACGGTGAAGGCCAGCATGGGTGGCCCGAAGATGCCCATGAAGCTGCTGAAGGGAGCCAGGTTCACCCGGCCCGCCTCATCCACCGTCGTGATCCAGGCGATGGGGCGGGGGATCACCAGGCTGGAGAGGATGCGGTAGGCGTCGCGCCTGGGGAGGGAGGCGAGGTCGCGGCTGATCATGGTCACTCCCCGAGGATCTTGATGAGGACGCGCTTGTCCCGGCGGCCGTCGAACTCGCCGTAGAAGATCTGTTCCCAGGTGCCGAAGTCGAGCTGCCCGCCGGTGATGGCCACCACCACCTCGCGGCCCATGACCTGGCGCTTGTGGTGGGCGTCACCGTTGTCCTCGCCCGTGCGGTTGTGGAGGTAGCCTCCGGTGGCGGGATCACTGCCGGCGTTGTAGGGTGCCAGCTTCTCCAGCCAGCGGAGGTAGTCCTGCTTGAGGCCGGACTCCTCGTCGTTGATGAAGACGCTGGAGGTGATGTGCATGGAGTTCACCAGACAGAGGCCCTCCCGGACGCTGCTCTCCCGGACCGCGGCGGCCACCTCGGCCGTGATGTTCACGAAGCCGGTTCGACCCGGCAGGTGGAGGGTGAGGACCTTCCGATGGCTCTTCATGGGCGAAGCATAACGAAAAACCCCGGGCCGGGGCCCGGGGTTCCTGGAACGCGGGTGGATCAGTAGCCGGAGATCTGGAAGTCGTCGAAGTTCACCCGGTTGGCGGTGCCGTCCGTCTTGCGGATCTGGAAGCGGATGGCGCCGGTCACGTTCACGGTAAAGGTGGCCGTGGCCAGGGTGGTGGAGGTGGTGGTCACGCTGCTTCCGGCCTGGATCCAGGTGGAGCCGCTGTTGGTGGAGTACCAGAGGCCCCACGTCGAGCTGGCGTCGGTGCCGTACTTGGCGTGCTTCACGGAGGCAGTCTTGGCGCCCGTGGCGAAGTTGAAGGCCATCGTTACTTTGCCGCTGTTGCGGGTGCGCACGCTCTGGGCGCCCACCTTCGGGTCCGAGGTGGTGTTGCCCAGGAGGGCGTCGTCCAGGGTCCAGGAGCCGGTGGAGAGGGTGACGGTGCCCACGGCGTAGGCGGTCTTGGTGCCCGTGTCGAAGGTCTCCTTCAGGCTGCTGCCGGCGCTGGCGGCGAAGGCGGCGGCGATGGTGTGGGCGGCGGTGACGTTGCTGAAGGTGTAGGAGCTGAGGGCGCCCTGGCTCACGCCGTCCACGGTGACGCTGCTGATGACGTAGCCGGTGGCCGGGCTGATGGTGAAGGTCTGGCTGCCGCCGGAGGCCACCGTGACGGCGCCGGAGGGGCTGATGGTGCCGCCGGTCCCGGCACTGGCCGTAATCGTGTAGGTGGCCGGGGTCACCGTGATGGTGCGGCTGGCGGAAGCCGACTTGCCCTGGTTGCTGGTGGCGGTGAAGGTGGCGGTGTAGGTGCCCGCAGCCGCGTAGGTGTGGCTGATGGGGCCCAGCACGGCGGCGGTGCCCCCGTCACCGAAGGACCAGCTGTAGGTCATGGCGCTGCCATCCGAGATGGTGGCGCTGCCCTGGAAGCTGACGGAGCCGCCGGCCGTGATCGTCACGTTGCTGGCGGGAGAGGTGATGCCCACCACGGGTGTGGGGGCCACGGGGCCCGCATCACCGGCGAGGTAGGTGGTAGCGTTGAGGTAGAAAGCCCGGTTGCTGTTGATCGAGTAGCTGGTGTGGAGGGACTTGCCGGCGGTGGTGGTGGTGCCGTCGTCCGAGGGGGAGCTGTCGCTGATGGCCACCACGCGGCCCGAGCCCACGGTGCAGGTCACGATGAAGGAGCCCGTGTCCCCGCTGATCTGGGTGTGGAGGATCTCCTTCACGTTCGGATTCTGGGCCGTGTTGAAGTTGAGGTACGAGTAGGAGTGGAAGTCCATCAGGCCCAGACCGCCGTAGGCGCCGTGGATGATGGCCTGCTCTGCCGGGCTGGTGCCGGTGGCGAAGGCGGTGCTGGTGGTGTTGGCCAGGGTGTCGCCGGGGCCGTGGCCGGGCACGAAGGTGAAGCCGTAGGGGTTGCCGCCGTTCACGGCCACCAGGTCGTTGAACACGGTGTAGGCGTCCGTGCCGCCGGTGCCGCTGTAGCGGATGGCACCCGGGTGGTTGCAGACGATGAAGAGGCCGCCGCCGTTCTGGACGAAGCTGAGGATGGCCTGCTTCTCCGCCGCCGTGAACAGCAGGTAGGGCTCGGGGATGACGTAGACCGCGTAGGCGGAGAGGTCCTGGGCATTGGTGGCGTCCCCGTAGGTCACGCGGCCCGCCGGGGGCAGGGACTGGACCTTGTACCCGGCCTTGTAGAGGTCGAAGGCCCAGGCGCTGATGCCGCCGTTCCAGTCGGTTTCGGAGGCGGGGGCCGCGGGGCTGGGATCGGGCTCGCTGGCGGAGCAGATCACCCACTCGGCGGAGGTGCCGGCCTCTTCGTGGCGGGTGTGGTCGAACAGGATCTTCTTGGGGGTCTGGGCCCCGAGCGCCACGGCCAGGGCCAGGCTCAAGAGGACGTGGAAGACACGCATGGTCACCTCGGGAAGGGATGGGTTCCCTCCCATTCCACCCAGACCGCCTGTGACCGCGGGGTGAATTTGATGCACTTAACAACAATTAACATTCAGGCGCTCCACCGGCCTCGCGGCACACTGGAGGAACCCTTCCCGGACCCCACATGCTGCTCCTCCCCGCCCTCCTCCTTCTGATGCAGACGCCTCCGGCGCCGGCCAAGCCGGACCTTGCGCCAGCCAAACAGGACCCTGCGCCAGCCAAACAGGATCTGGTCCCACCCGCCCGCATCGAGCTCACCACCCCCTTCCCGGTCCACCTGGGCAGTGTGGGTCCGCGCGAGATCCGCGAGGCGGCCTACGGCATCAAGAGCCTCCATGACCGGCCCTTCCGCCTGCGCGTGCTGGACCTGTCCCTGGGGCTCAACCTGGACGAGGCGCAGCTGGCGGCGCCCCTGCAACCGGGCGAGGTCCGCCTGGTGAAGGTGAAGGTGGATTCCACGGGCCTGGTGGGACCCATCAAGGGGGCCGTGCGCCTGGGCACCGACGATCCGGGCCAGCCCAACTACATCCTGCGCTACGACATGATGGTGCGGCCCGAGGTGACGGTGGATGCGGAGCGCAAGAGCTTCGGCGAGGTGGCCCCCCACGAGAGCCCCGAGCTGGACTTCCACTTCCGGCGGGAAGGGGGCGACCCGTTGAAGCTGGTGTTGGCCTCGGAGATCCCGGGCTACCTCGAGGCGGAGCTGGTGCTCGGGGATGGCGGGGGGAACCTGCGGCTGACCCTGCGGCCCCGGCGCCTGAAGCCGGGTGTCACGGCGGGCCTGGAGGTGCTGAAGGTGGCCACCAACGCGCCGAAGCAGCCCCTGTTCACCCTCTACCTGGACTGGCGCATCGCCCTGCCCGTGGTGCCCGAGCCTTCGCGCGTGGTGTTCACGGAGCCGAAGACCACCCTGCTGGCCCTGGAGCTCCGCGCCCGGGACGGCAAACCCTTCCGCATCCTGAAGACGGAGGTCCAGGGGCGCGGGTTCCAGGTGCTAGACGCGCCCGGATCCGAGGCCGCGCGCCAGGTTCTGCGGATCCGACGCACGGGGATCGCGCCGGAGGCCCTGCTGCTGGTCCACTGCTCCAACCTGGACGAGCCCCTCCGGGTGCCCCTGCACTACCTCGATCCCAGGGCCCGTCCAGCCAAGGGCGCGGTGCCGCCCTCGGCCGCGCCGGAGCCGCACCACCACCACTGAGGCTTGGCGCCGGCGGGCGCTATGAGGGCGCTCAGATGCTCGTGGGCTCCTTCTTCTTCGGAGCCTTGAGGTTCAGCTTCACCTTGATGACCCGCCCATCCCGGAGGACATCGAAGATCACCTCGTCGGCCGGGGACTCGAGCTCCAGCATCGCCATGAACTGGCCTTCGTTCTCGATCTGCCTCCCCTGGTAGCCCAGGAGGATGTCGCCCATGGTCTTGACGCGGCCCGACGCATCCACTTCGAGGGCGCGGAGGCCAGCCCGGCCGGCGGGCGAATCCGGATCCACCACCTTCACGACCAGTCCGTGCGTGATGCCGAAGATCTGCTGGGCCTCGTAGCTGCCCATGGTCTCGAAGCCCATGCGGGGGGGCTCCAGCCGGCCCTTCGCGATCAGCAGGGGCACCACCCGGTTCAGGGTGTCCACGGGAATGGCGAAGCCGATGCCCACGGAGGCGCCCGTGGCGGCGGCGATGGCGGTGTTCATGCCCACCAGGCGCCCGGCGCTGTCCAGGAGCGGCCCGCCGGAGTTGCCGGGGTTCACGGCGGCGTCCGTCTGGATGACGTTCAGGATATGGGTGTTGTAGCCCGTGCCGATCTCCCGGCCCAGGGCGGAGATGACGCCCCGGGTGAGGGTATGGTCGAGGCCGAAGGGGTTGCCGATGGCCGATACGGACTGACCCACCTGGAGGTCAGAGCTGCGCCCGATGGGAATGGGCCGCATGGCGCTGAGGGGTGCGAAGACCTGCAGCACGGAGATGTCATAGGCGAAGCTGGTGCCGATGACCCGGCCCTTGTAGGTCTTGCCATCCGCGAGGGTGACCTCCACCTCGTTCACGTCGCCGATGCGCTTGCCCTGGTCCTCCACGGTGATGACGTGGTGGTTGGTGACCACATGGCCCCACTCGTCCCACACGAAGCCGGTGCCCGTGCCCGTGGGGATCTTGGTGATGTCCCGGGTCCGCAGATCCTGGACGGGGGCGATGGCGGAGACATAGACCACGCTGGGCTTGGTCTCCTTGAATCGCTGAATGGTGTTCCGCTCCTCGGCGCTGAGGGGGGGGCGCTTGGCGACGGCGCGGGGGGCCGCGTGCGCGCGGAAGCGCTGGATGGTGGCCTCCTCGCTGGGCGGCTGAGCCGGCGACTGGGCCATGAGTGGCCAGGCCGCGAGGGTGGCCAGGACCGATAGGAGGCGGCGAGGGCTGGGGTTCATGGCGGCTCCTCGGAGATTATGCGGCCTTGCGGTGACGTGGGGCCAACCGGGGACCCGAGGTTTACCGAGCCACCTTCCTCCTATGGAGCATCATGAAAAACCCGTAATCTGGAATGACCCGATGCGTGAATCCACCTCTCGTCCTCGCCGCCCGGCCATGATCCTGGGCCTGATGTTCCTCGCCGCCCTCGGCGTGGGGGGCGGCCTAGCCTGGTGGCTGGCCGCCCGGGGCCTTCGCAGTCCCCTCCGCGTGCTTCTGATCACGCCCTCCCAGGGATCGAGCGCCGGGCTCGACACAGCCTCCTGCCGGGCCATCGGGGCCCTGGTGCAGGACCACCTGGAGGCCTTCGGCCAAGCAGCCGTCACCAGCGTCACGGAGCTGCCGGTGGACCTGGAGGACCTCCGCACCCAGGCCCAGACCCTAGTGGTGGAGCTGCAGCCGTCCCGACAGGGAGAGTCGCTGGAGCTCTCCTATCGCTATGCCTGGGGGGAC
This sequence comes from Geothrix terrae, assembly GCF_022808775.1. Taxonomy (GTDB): domain Bacteria; phylum Acidobacteriota; class Holophagae; order Holophagales; family Holophagaceae; genus Geothrix; species Geothrix terrae. The sequence continues at coordinate 477,319 of NZ_JAKZLA010000003.1, read as the reverse complement.
AGCCTGGCGAAAGGGGCGCCCCCTCCCTGGAAGCGCGTCCAGGCGTCGCCGTTGAAGCCCGTGGAGGCCTTCGGGGCCTTCCTGGGCGGCTTCCCGAGGCGCATCCGTGTGCCTTCGGCCTCCCCGTTGGTCCCCCGGCAGCCCGCCGGTTTCTGGGACCTGATCCAGGCTGGCGCCTGGCGGCTCAAGAACGAGCACCTGGACGAAGCCCTGGCGCTCGCGGAGCGCTCCGCCACGGCGGAGCCGTCCTGCGCCAGCACCTGGATCCTCATCGGCAACCTCCGCTACCGGCGCATGTTGAACAATCCGGCCGCCTTCCGCCAGGAGCAGGCGGAGACGGAAAACCTCCTCCAGCGGGGGTTGGACCTGGCCCCCTACCATCCCAGGGGGCTCTTCCTGCTGTCGCTGCTGAAGACGGACGGCGGCGACCAGGGCGAGGCCCTGGACCTGCTGATGCAGGCGCGACGCCGGCAGCCCTACAACCCCACGCTGCTCACCGGCATCGCCTATGCGGCCCGGGGGGCCGGGCTCCTGCCCCTGGCGCGGCGCGCCATGGACCTCCGGGACCGGCTGGCCTTCGCCCATCTCCAGCCCCAGGCCGTGGACATCACCTGCCTGTACACCGGGGAGATCCAACGCTTTGAGGCCAGCCTCCAGGAACAGCCGGGCCACCTTCGCAGCACCTCCGGCGTGCTGCCCTTCTACCGGGGCTACCTGGCCCTGGTGCTGGGAGACCAGGCGCGGGCCCAGCGGGAGTTCAAGACGGCAGGCACCCTGGCCAACGGCTACCCGAACATCCGCCGCCTGAGCCAGATCTACGACCTGATCCTGGAGGGCCGGAAGGACGAGGCCTGGAAGCGGCTGCGGGAGTACGACCAGGAGCGCATCGGCATGCGCGAGCCCGACGGGGAGTTCACCCTCCGGCTGGCGGAGGCCTATGCCCTGATCGGCGATCGGGCCAGCGCCATGGACATGGCAGGGCGGGCCTTCGCCCGCGGGTTCGGCTGCACGGCGTGGTACGAGCGCAGCCCCATGCTGGAGCCCCTCCGGGGCCTGCCCAAGTGGAAAGCCCTCCTGCAGCACCTGAAGGAGCGGCAGAGCCTCATGGAGGACCGCTTCCCCGTCGGTCTGCTCGAGGACAACTGACCTCCGGGTGAACAGCCCTTCGGGAGGGGCGCAGGCCCCGGGTAGACTGAGGGTTCGCCCGATGGGGGGATCCATGTCCACACTCGCCATGCCCGAAGCCGCCCACGCGACGGACGGCTATACGCCCAAGCACAAGATCCGGTTCGTCACGGCCGCCAGCCTCTTCGACGGCCACGACGCGGCCATCAACATCATGCGGCGCATCATCCAGGCCACGGGCTGCGAGGTGATCCACCTGGGCCACAACCGCTCGGTGCAGGACATCGTCGAGACGGCCATCCAGGAGGACGCCCAGGGCATCGCCCTCTCCAGCTACCAGGGCGGCCACGTGGAGTTCTTCAAGTACATGGTGGACCTGCTGCGGGAGCGGGGCGCCGGCCACATCCAGGTCTTCGGCGGCGGCGGCGGCGTCATCGTCCCCGAGGAGATCCGCGAGCTGGAGGCCTACGGCGTCGCCCGCATCTACAGCCCCGAGGACGGTCGCCACATGGGCCTCCAGGGCATGATCGACGACATGGTGGCGCGCTGCGACTTCGACCCGCGCACCCAGCCCGCGGCGCTGCCGTTGGCCAGGAAGATCACCGAGATCGAGATGGGCGAGGCCGGTACCGCCAAGGTGCCGGCGAAGAAGGTGCCCGTCCTCGGCATCACCGGCACGGGCGGCGCTGGCAAATCGTCCCTCATCGACGAGCTTCTCCGCCGCTTCCTGGTTGATTTCCCTGAGAACCGCGTCGCGGTTCTCAGCGTGGATCCCACCAAGCGGAAGACCGGTGGTGCCTTGTTGGGCGACCGCATCCGCATGAACTCGCTCTACCACCCGCAGCTTCGGGACCGGGTCTTCATGCGCAGCCTGGCCACCCGCGGCGCGGCCCATCGGGCCACCAGCGAGGCCCTGGTGGCCAGCATCGCCGCCGCCAAGGCGGGAGGCTACGACCTGGTGATCGTGGAGACCGCGGGCATCGGCCAGAGCGACAGCGAGATCGCGGACCTGGTGGATCTGTCCATGTATGTGATGACGCCGGAATACGGGGCTGCCAGCCAGCTCGAGAAGATCGACATGCTGGACTTCGCGGACCTCGTCGTGCTGAACAAGGCCGACAAGCGCGGGGCCGAGGACGCCCTCCGCGACGTGCGGAAGCAGTATCAGCGGGCCCACAAGCGCTTCAGCGAGCCCACGGAGGACATGCCGGTCTACGCCACCTGCGCCAGCCAGTTCAACGACCCCGCCACCAACTGGCTCTTCGTGAACCTGGTGAAGGCCCTGGCGGCGAAGACGGGCGTGGACTGGGCCCCGATGCTGGAGGCCGAGCCCGGGAGCCCCCGCCGGGCCGCCATCATCCCCCCCGAGCGGGTGCGCTACCTGGCGGAGATCGCCGACGCCGTCCAGGGCTTCAAGGCCTGGGCCCGGCGGCAGGCGGAGACCGCCGAGCTGGCCCACGCGCTCTGGACCAGCCTCCTGGCCCTGGGCGACAAGGTGCCGCCCGCCGGAGCGTTCTACGATGCGGCCCGTCTCACTGAATCCGGGGAAGGGGACCAGGGCACGGCCATCCTGGTGCTGCGCCAGCGCTACCAGGAGCACCTGGGCGAGCTGCACGCCGAGAGCCGCCGCCTCATCCACGACTGGGCCGAGCTGAAGCGCAGCTACACCGAGCCCGAGAACGTCTACGTGGTGCGCGGCCGGGAGATCCGGACCCAGAACTACACCGCGTCTCTCAGCGGCTCCCTGGTGCCCAAGGTGGCCCTGCCGCCCTTCACGGGCTGGGGCGAGCTGCTGCGCTGGCAGCTGCTGGAGAACCTGCCGGGCCGCTTCCCGTACACGGCGGGCGTGTTCGAGTACAAGCGCGTGGGGGAGGATCCCACCCGCATGTTCGCCGGCGAAGGCACGCCCGAGCGCACCAACAAGCGCTTCCACTACGTGAGCAAGGGCCAGCCGGCCGTGCGCCTGAGCACCGCCTTCGACAGCGTCACCCTCTACGGCGAGGACCCCCACGTCCGCCCCGACATCTACGGCAAGGTCGGCAACAGCGGCGTCTCCGTCTGCACGGTGGACGACGCCAAGAAGCTCTATTCGGGCTTCGACCTGCTCTGCCCCACCACCAGTGTGAGCATGACCATCAACGGGCCCGCGCCCACCATGCTGGCCTTCTTCCTCAACGCCGCCATCGACCAGCGGGCCGAGGCCTGGCTGAAGGAACACGGGCAGCTGGAGGCGGCCCAGAAGAAGATCGACGCGATGTACGCGGCCAAGGGCATGACCCGTCCGCGCTACGGCGAGACCCTGCCCGAGGGCAACGATGGCCTGGGCCTGGCGCTCCTGGGCGCCACCGCCGACGAGGTGCTGCCTCCCGAGGTCTACGCCAAGCTGCGGACCGAAGCCCTCCAGACCGTGCGCGGCACGGTGCAGGCCGACATCCTCAAGGAGGACCAGGCCCAGAACACCTGCATCTTCAGCACGGAATTCAGCCTCAAGGTCATGGGCGACATCCAGCAGACCTTCATCGAGGAGAAGATCCGCAACTTCTACTCCGTGAGCATCAGCGGGTACCACATCGCCGAGGCCGGGGCGAACCCCATCAGCCAGCTGGCCTTCACCCTGGCCAACGGCTTCACCTTCGTCGAGTACTACCTGTCCCGCGGGATGCACATCGACGACTTCGCGCCGAACCTCAGCTTCTTCTTCAGCAATGGCCTGGATCCCGAGTACAGCGTCATCGGCCGCGTGGCCCGCCGCATCTGGGCCGTGGCCATGAAGGAGAAGTATGGCGCCAACGACCGCTCCCAGAAGCTGAAGTACCACATCCAGACCTCGGGCCGCTCCCTCCACGCCCAGGAGATCGACTTCAACGACATCCGCACCACGCTGCAGGCGCTCTACGCCATCTACGACAACTGCAACAGCCTGCACACCAACGCCTACGATGAGGCCATCACCACGCCCACCGAGGAGAGCGTGCGGCGGGCCATCGCCATCCAGCTCATCATCAACCGGGAGCTGGGCGAGGCGAAGAACGAGAACCCGCTCCAGGGCTCCTTCCTCATCGAGCAGCTCACGGAGCTGGTGGAGGAGGCCGTGCTGGCGGAGTTCCGCCGCATCGCGGACCGCGGCGGCGTGCTGGGGGCCATGGAGACCATGTACCAGCGCGGCAAGATCCAGGAAGAGTCCATGCACTACGAGCACCTCAAGCACAGCGGGGAGCTGCCCATCGTGGGCGTGAACACCTTCCTGAACCCGAAGCCCGCCGAGCTGGGCGCCCCCGAGCTGATCCGCAGCACCGAGGCCGAGAAGCAGCAGCAGATCCGAAACCTCGAGGCCTTCCACGCCCGCAACGCCGACCGCGCGCCCGCGGCCCTGGCCCGCCTGAAAGACATCGCCCGCGCCCGGGGGAACCTCTTCGAGGCCCTGCTCGACGCCGCCAAGGTCTGCAGCCTCGGCCAGATCAGCAGCGCCCTCTACGAGGTGGGCGGGCAGTACCGCAGAAACATGTAAGGCGAAGCCCAGACGGGTGGCGAGGGACGCTGCAGTGCAGCGTTCCGAGCCGGGACCCGTCGGGCTGAGCATCACAACCAGGTTGGCCACTCAGCCGACCGGAGCTGTTCCGAGCCGGGACCCGTCGGGCTGAGCATCACAACCAGGTTGGCCACTCAGCCGACCGGAGCTGTTCCGAGCCGGGACCCGTCGGGCTGAGCATCACAACCAGGTTGGCCACTCAGTCGACCGGAGCTGTTCCGAGCCGGGACCCGTCGGGCTGAGCATCACAACCAGGTTGGCCACTCAGCCGACCGGAGCTGTTCCGAGCCGGGACCCGTCGGGCTGAGCATCACAACCAGGTCGGCCACTCAGCCGACCGGAGCTGTTCCGAGCCGGGACCCGTCGGGTTGAGCATCACAACCAGGTTGGCCACTCAGTCGACCGGAGCTGTTCCGAGCCGGGACCCGTCGGGTTGAGCATAAGCAACCGGGTTGGCCACCACGCGGGGCAGCCTGCGAAGTCGGGATCCCACGCAGAGGCTATGCCACGAGCGCCCGGACAGGCATGGAAATCTCCGTGCACGTATCATGGAGTTCGATGGTCCGTCCGGTCCTCATCCTCCCCTTCGCCGCCCTGGTGCCAGCTCTGATGCTCGGCGCTGGGATGCCGAAGGCATCCAGGGCGGCGAAGCCCGGCGTCACCTACCTCTACACCTACTACGACAGGCAGGGCCGGCTGGTGATCAACAACCTGCCGCCCAGCTACGTCAAGAGCCAGGGCCTGGTGCTCAAGCATGTGGGCGTGGGCAAGGTGCGCCTCGCGGTGACCTCCGCGGAGATGGCCCGGGCCCTGAAGAGCCCCGAGCTCATCGCGCTGGTGGACGAGATCGCCCAGGCCGAGGGTGTGGACATCCACCTGGCCCGGGCCATCATCCAGGCGGAGAGCGCCTTCAACTACAAGGCCCGCTCCAAGGCCGGAGCCCTGGGCCTCATGCAGCTCATGCCCTCCACGGCCGAGCGCTTCGGCGTGCTCGATCCCTTCGATCCCCGCCAGAACATCAGCGGCGGCGTGAAGTACCTGAAGTGGCTCCACGGCTACTACGAGGGGGACCTGAACAAGGTGGTGGCGGCCTACAACGCCGGCGAGGGCGCGGTGAACCGCTACAAGGGCATCCCCCCCTTCCGCGAGACCCGGGCCTACGTGCCTAAGGTGCTGGATCTCTACCAGCGCAAGGCCGTCCAGCCCGATCCGAAGCTGGCGGGCAGCATGGCCCTGCTGAAGAAGGGACGCGGCGGGTTCAAGGTGGATGAAGAGAAGACCGTGCCCGAACCCACGGTCCAGCAGCGGGCCGCCACGCGCATCTACCAGTGGACCGACGCCACGGGCCGGGTGCAGATCAGCGATCAGCCGCCGCCCAAGGGTACGGTCGGTGTGAAGTCCTTCGGGGAGCCCTGAACCCCCGCCGGTAGACTGCTTCCTCGGGATGCCGGGCAGGCCGGGCCTGTCCGAGGGGCCCTGTCCAGGAGGAAGCCAGCCATGGAATCCAAGGTCGCCATCGTCACCGCCGCCGGCTCGGGGATCGGCGCCGCCTGCGCCAGGGAGCTGGCCGGGCGGGGCTACCAAGTGTCCCTCCTGGCCCGGTCGCCCTCTGTGGCCGATCTGGCGCGCGACCTGGGCGGGATCGCCACGGTGGGATCGGTGGCGGAGCCCGCAGATCTGGAACGGCTCGTGACCGGAACCCTCGACCGTTATGGACGCCTCGACGCCCTCGTGAACAACACCGGCCATCCCGCCAAGGGGGATCTGCTCGCCCTCTCCGATGAGGACTGGGAGGAGGGGCTGGATCTCATCCTCATGTCCGTGATCCGCCTGGCGCGGCGGGTGACGCCGATCTTCGAGGCGCAGGGGGGCGGGGCCATCGTCAACATCTCCTCCTTCGCGGCGCAGGAACCGAGCCTGCCGCGTCCCGTCTCGTCCGTGTTCCGCGCGGCCCTGGCGAGCTTCACCCGGCTCTATTCGGACCGCTACGCGGGCAGCCGCATCCGCATGAACGCCCTGCTGCCGGGTTGGGTGGAGACCTACCCGGTGGCCCCGGCCGATCTCGCGCAGATCCCGATGGGCCGGGCGGCCCAACCGGCCGAGGTGGCCCGGGTCGCCGCCTTCCTTCTGTCGGAGGATGCGAGCTACATCACGGGAGAGAACCTGCGGGTGGACGGCGGTCTGCTCCGCGGGCTCTAGGAAATCAGGCCCGCGGGGCCTGGCCCTCGCGCACATAGGCCTCCAGGGCCGCGAGGCTCTCCTGGAACAGGGCTTCCAGGCGGGGGCGCAGATCGGGGCCGGCCTCCACGGAGCCCTTGCGGCCCAGCGCCTCCAGGTCCGCCGCCAGGGCCCGGAGCGCCTTGGCCCCCAGGGCGCCGGCCCCGCCCTTGAGGGCGTGGGAGGCCCGGGAAAAGGCCTCGGCATCGTCCTGGCCTGCGGCCGCGAGGATGTCCTCGATGCGCCCCTGGGTATCGTCCCGGAAGATGCCGATCATCTCGACCACCAGCCCATGCTGGCCATCGTCCAGCTCCACCAGGTTCTGGAGCGTCGTCAGATCGAGCAGGTCCGATAGGGCCACGGGAACTCCTGCCCTCATGCTGAACCAGGGGAGGCCCTTCCGTCCAATGAGATGCGTCCGGAAGCGGCGGTAGTAGGCTGGGATCATGACCGAAGCCGTCCCCATGTCCGCGGCGGAAACCGCCCTGTCCCTGCTGTTCCGCAAGCTCCATCCACACCTGGAGGACGCGGCCCACGCCCTGGCCCGGGGGGCCGCCCGCCGGGACCTGGAGCGTCTGCATCTCAAGCTCCTCGCGGCGCGGTTGAAGACCGTGGCGCTCCTGGAGGCGGAGCTCGAAGGGCTCGCCGAGGACGCGCCGCTGGCGGAGATCCTGGAGACCCTGGCCGCCAACCTCACCCCCGTGGGGGAAAGCTACCGCCAGAGCCTGATCCTCACCCAGCTCTGCCTGGAGGAGGCCCCGGCGGACCTGCTGCCCCACGCGCCCGAAGGCTGCGTGTCCGGCTCGACCTGGGGTCCCCGCATGGCGGATTTCATGACCCGCCTGGAAGATCCAGCCTTCCAGGCGCGCCGGCGATGGGAGGGCATCGAGGAGGACATCGGGGAAACCGAGGAAGGGTGATCTCTGGTCTGCGGTTCCGACCCGGCCTGGTAAAAAGCCAAAAAAATAATCGCGAAATACAGTAAGCTGGAACTTTCCGGGATCTTGTAAAGATCCTACAAGTCGACTTGCGTCATGATTTTCGCGTTTGCCTAGGCAGGAGTTTCCGTGCGTCCATTCTTGTTCGCCATCGCCACCAGCACCCTGCTTCTCGGCCAGGGCGTGGTCCAGCATGCCTCCAAGCTGGATCCCGGCCTGCCCTCCTATGTCGCGACCCAGAACGTGAATGCGACCATCGAAAGCATCGGGGCCGACTCCCTGACGGATGTCTGGGAGGAGTGGAAGACCGGGTTCCGGGCGGTGCAGCCCCAGGCGCAGTTCCGGGTCGTCAACGGCCTGTCCACCGCCGCCGTGAAGGCGCTGATGGACGGCACGGTCCCCATGATCCACATGGCCCGGGAGCTGACCCTCGAGGAGCACCAGGCCTTCGAGAAGAAGTTCGGCTACGCGCCCACCAAGCTGGTGGTCTGCTACGACGCCTTCATCGTCTTCGTGAACGCCGGCAATCCCATCAAGGACATCGGGATGGACCAGCTCGACGCGGCCTTCTCCACCACCCGCAACGCCGGCTACCACAAGGACTCGGCCGTGGACACCTGGGGCGACCTGGGCGTCCGGGGCGACTACGCCAAGCGCCCCATCCACCCCTACATGCGGGCGGAAGGCACGGCCTCGCGTTCCGCCATCCGCGATCTGGTGCTCCTGAAGGGCAAGTACAAGACCACCGTGCATGACGAGGTGGACTGGCCGAGCATCGCGGAGGCCGTGATGACCGACGGCAACGGCCTCGGGATCGCCACGCTCTCCAACTGGCTATCGCGGAACAAGACGCTGGCGGTGACGCCCCTGCAGGCCAAGGACCCGGTGCCGCCCACCCAGGAGAACGTGGTGTCGGGCAAGTACCCCCTGTCCCGGACCTACTACTTCTACCTGAACCGGGCTCCGGGCAAGGCCCTCGCGCCGGCCCTCTCGGAGTTCCTGCAGTTCATCCTGTCCCGCCAGGGCCAGACGGCGGTGACGCAGGCCTCTCTCTACCCGCTGCCCGCGGAGATCGCCCAGCTCTACCGGAAGCGGCTGCGGAGCAACTGAGCGCCGTTCGACCCCCCACGGCTGCGATTCGGCCCCCTTCTTCTGCCGTTCGCAACCCGGGCTCCACCTTTCCCCTGCGGGGGGCATCTCCTGGTGTGGACGGATGATCCGTCCCCGACCCTCCAGGAGCTTCCCATGATCTCCCATCCCTTCCGATTCACCGCGCTCGCCGCCGCCGTGCTGGTCCTCGGCGTCTCCCTCGCCGCCCAGGACCGGGGCCCTGGCTTCGGACCCGGCTTCGCGTCTGGCCGGGGCCTCAGGGGCCTCCACCTCACCGAGGCCCAGCAGACCCAGGTGAAGGCCATCCATGAGCGCCACCAGGTGGCCATCCAGGCCAAGGTGGAAGCCGCCCAGACGGCCCACCGGGCCCTGCGGGAGGCCATGGCCAGCGCGTCCACCGATGCCAAGACCCTCCAGGCCCTGCATGAGAAGGCCTCCGCCGCCCAGTTCGCCGTGATGCTGGAGCATCGCGCCGTCCGGCAGGAGATCGTCCCGCTCCTGACGCCCGAGCAGAAGTCCCAGTTCGAGAAGATGCCCCTGGGTCCCGGCATGGGACACGGCGCGGGCATGGGGCCCCGCCACGGCCGCGGTCCCGGCGCTGGTCCTGGCATGGGCCCCGGCTTCGGCCCCGGCATGAACCCCGATTGCCCGATGGCCCAGTAGCGCCACCGATTATCCTGAAGCTCCATGCGCGCTTCTGCGGTCTTCCAGGCCACCTGGCAGCGGACGCGGCGCCCCCGGACCTGGGGCGCCGCGCTGCTGTTCGGCCTCGTCTGGAACGGCACGCGGGCGGCCATGGGCTGGGGTGGTCCGGATCTGGCGGAAGCGCTCGCGCCCTCCCTGTGGGTGGTCCTGTTCCTGGTGCTGGCGCCGGTGCCCTGGCAGTGGAGCGGGGACGAGGCGCCCATGGCGGGGACGTTCCGGGGAGGGGTCCAGGCCCTGCCCTGGATGGCCGCGCTCACGCTGGCGGTCCTGCTGGCCCTGGGCGCCATCGGCGCGGGGCCCAGGTCCATGGGACGAGGCCCCGGACCGGGCCCTGGCCTAGGTCCTGGCCCAAATCCCGGCATGGGCCCCGGCACGGGCATGATGGAGCGGGGCGGGCCCCGGCATGGGGGCATGAACGGCCCCATGATGGGGCGTGGGGCGGAGCCGCGCTGGCTGCCCGTTCCGCCACGCTTCTGGGCCCTCGGCGTCGCCCATCTCTGCTTCGGCCTGCTCCTGGGCTGGGTGCTGGCGGACCGCGAGCGGGCCGAGCTCCAGGAGGCGGCGGCCCGCCGCGCTGCGAAGGAGGCGCAGGCCCGGGCCCTCCAGGGCCAGATGAACCCCCACGTGCTCTTCAACGCCATCAGCGGCCTCACCGAGCTGGTGCGCGAGGATCCGGAGGCCGCCGAGGCCGCCCTGGTCAACCTGTCGGACCTGCTGCGCGCCCTGCTGGACCAGGGCTCCCGCCTGCGCGTGCCCCTGGGCGACGAGCGCCGTCTGGTGGAGCGGCACCTGGCCCTGGAGCGGATCCGCCTGGGCCGCCGCCTGCGTGAACGCTGGGACTGGCCTTCGGCTCTGGATCACCTGGAGGTGCCGCCGCTGATGGTCCAGCCCCTGGTGGAGAACGCCCTCAAGCACGGCGTGTCCAAGACCGTCGGGGGCGGCGAGCTGGAGGTCGTGGTGCGCGGCGAGGGAACCCGCCTCCACATCCGCGTGGCCAACACCGGACCGGCCCCGGAGGGGAACGGCAAGGGCCTCGGCCTCGCGAACCTGCGGGAGCGCCTGGACCTGCTGGGGGCCGGGGCCGACGCCCTGCGGCTCCGGCGGGAGGGGGACTGGACGGTGGCGGAGCTGGATCTGGAGGTGGCGCCGTGAGGCCCCTGCGCGTGCTCGTGGCCGAGGACGAGCCCTTCAACCTGCGGCGCCTCACCCGGCTGCTACGGGAGGCGGGCTGCGAGGTGGTCGCCGCGCTGGAGGACGGCCCCTCCGCACTGGCCTGGCTGGGGCGGGGCGAGCCGGTGGACGCCCTCTTCCTGGACATCCAGATGCCCGGTCTCACGGGCCTGGACGTGTCCGCGGACCTGCCCCGGGAGATCCCCGTGGTGTTCGTGACCGCCTATGCGGAGCACGCCGTGAAGGCCTTCGAGCAGGCCGCCGCGGACTACCTGCTGAAGCCCGTCACCGCCGAGCGCCTGACGGCGACCCTCCAGCGGCTGCGGACGCGGATCGAGCGGGAGGGCGCGCGGACGCCGGGCCCCTTCCGCGTGCCCGTCCGGGCCAGCGGGGGCGTGGTGCTCGTGGACCTGGCCCGCACCACCCACTTCACGTTCGAGGACGAGGCCGTGTGGGCCTTTGCCGGGGACCGTCTGCGCACCACCTGGAAGACCCTGGCCGAGGCGGAGGCGGCCCTGGGCACCCGCGTGGTGCGCGGCCATCGCCACCTGCTGATCCGGCCCGAGGCCGTGGTGGGCGTCCGCGTCGGCGACTCCGGGCGTCTCCTCGTACGGTTGACGGGGGGCATCGAGGTGGAAGTGAGCCGCGGCGCCGCCCCGGTTCTCAAGGTGAGGCTGGGGCTCGGCTGATGAGACGCCCCTAGACTTCGGCGATCAGCTCGACCTCGACCGGGGGTCCCACTCCGCGAACCGAAGGCGAGTGGGAGCAGAGGGCGGTGCCCTGTGCGTTCGTGGGCTGCCAGGGCCGCGTGCGCCGAGGCGCAGCCGAGCGCCCAGCGGCCAAGGGGGAGACCGTGCCTACACTTCGGCGATGAGTTCGATCTCGACCGGGGGCCCCACTCCGCGAGCCGAAGGCGAGTGGGGGCAGAGGGCGGTGCCCTGTGCGTTCGTGGGCTGCCAGGGCCGCGTGCGCCGAGGCGCAGCCGAGCGCCCAGCGGCCAAGGGAGAGACCGTGCCTACACTTCGGCGATGAGTTCGATCTCGACCGGGGGCCCCACTCCGCGAGCCGAAGGCGAGTGGGAGCACAGGGCGGTGCCCTGTGCGTTCGTGGGCTGCCAGGGCCGCGTGCGCCGAGGCGCAGCCGAGCGCCCAGCGGCCAAGGGAGAGACCGTGCCTACACTTCGGCGATGAGTTCGATCTCGACCTTCGCGCCGCGGGGCAACGCGGCCACAGCCACGGTGCTGCGGGCGGGCTTGGCGGCGCCCAGGGCCTTCTCGTAGGCGGCGTTGAAGGCCGCGAAGTCGCCCATGTCCGTGAGGAAGACCGTGGTCTTCACCACCCGGTCCCAGCCGGTGCTGGCGGCGGCGAGCACGGCGCTGAGGTTCTTCAGCACCTGTTCGGCCTGGGCCTCGATGGGGCCGGTGACCATCTCCATGGTTTCCGGGACGAGGGGGATCTGGCCGGAGGTGAACAGGTGGCCGCCGGAGATCTGGGCCTGGCTGTAGGGGCCGATGGCGGCGGGGGCGGTCGGCGTGGAGATGGCGCGCATGGGAACTCCTGGAACAGACTATTGTCCTTGTTTTTTGCCCCAGCGCCGCTTCTTGTGGCGCCAGTTCCGGCCCGCCTTGGCCGGGGGCGGCAGGGGCGTGTCGAAGGGCGAGGCGGGCTGCTCAGGCTCGCCGTCGCCTTCGCCGTCGTCGAGGCGGCGCGGGCCTTCTTCGATCTGCTGCAGCACCCACTGGGCGGTGCGATGCATGAGGGCCGCCAGGCAGAGGCTGGTCTCGATGCGGGCGTGGGGCAGGGGGCCCAGCTGGGTGAACACGGACGGATCGGGCGGGATCATACGGGGGATGGCGATCTCGGGGAGGGGCATGGGCAGGGCGTCGTAGGCCTCCTCGGGAAGGTGCCGCCAAGGCTCGGGCTGGGCCTGCTCCCGCTTGAGGAGATCCGCCACCGTCGTCTGCTTCTTGGGAGGACGGCCCCGCTTCTTGGGAGCGGCCACGGCGGCGGCCCCCAGGGCGGTCTGGAGGGCCTGCATCACCTCGTCGCGGCTCTTGCCGCGCAGATCGAAGAGCAGCCAGGGATCGCGGTCCAGGGCCTCAGCCATCACGTAGCAGACGGCGGCCACGTGCTTGCAGGGGTTGGCCCAGTCGGGGCAGTCGCAGTGGGTCTGCAGCTCCTTGGGCACGCGGGGGTAGAGGCTGGCGCCCGCCTCCCGGAAGGTCTCGTCCAGGCCCTGGGGCATCTCGCCCGCCAGCAGCGAGGCCACGAAGCGGCTCTCCTGCGCGATGCGGGCCAGGGCCTTCTCCCACTGGGCGGCGGTGAGGGCGGGCAGGCCCAGGGTCACGTTGTAGGTCTTGCGGCCGTGGACGCGGGCCTGGATCTCGCCGGGCTGGACGCCGAAGTGCGAGACGTGGCCGTCCTCCGCGTACTTCTTCCCGCGGGGCAGGCGGTTCTCGTAGTCGTCCCCGAGCTTCTCGAGGCCCTGGATCCAGAGGCGGCCCCACCAGGTGGTGCCGAAGCGGTCGGCGTGGCTTATCATGGCGCCACCTCCTTCGCCTTGCGGCGGACCGGCCTGGGGGCCTGGTCCTCCCCACCGCCTTCATCGGCATCCATCAGCTCGGCGTCCGGATCCAGCGCCACCAGGCGGCGCAGGGCCTCGTCGTCCAGCTCCGTGAGCCAGCCTTCGCCTGTGCCCACCACGCGGTCCGCGAGGTCGCGCTTGGACTCCAGCAGGGCGTCGATCTTCTCCTCCAGGGTGCCGATGGTGACCAGCTTGTGGACCTGCACGTTCTTGGTCTGGCCGATGCGGTAGGTGCGGTCCGTGGCCTGGTCCTCCACGGCCGGGTTCCACCAGCGGTCGAAGTGGAAGACATGGGTGGCGGCCGTGAGGTTGAGGCCCACGCCGCCGGCCTTGAGGCTCAGCAGCAGCACCGGCGAGGAGTCGGGATCCTCCTGGAAGCTGCGCACCAGCTCGTCGCGGCCTTCGCGGGTGGTGCCGCCGTGGAGGAAGGGCGGCTCGAAGCCGAGGGCATCCTGGAGGTGCACTTGCAGGCGGTCGCCCATCTCCTTGAACTGGGTGAAGACCAGGGCGCGCTCGCCAGCCTCGACGACCTCCTCGAGCATCTCCGTGAGGCGGTCCAGCTTGCCGCTGCGGCCGCGGTAGGGGCCCTGGGCCTTCAGGAACTGGCTGGGGTGGTTGCAGATCTGCTTGAGGTGGGTGAGGAGGGCCAGGATGCGTCCCCGGCGCTCGATGCCGCTGGCGGCGGTCAGCTCCTCGTCCATCTTCTCGACGCGGTACTGGTAGAGCTCCGCCTGCTCCCGGGTCAGCGTCGTGAAGACCTTCATCTCCTGCTTGTCCGGCAGGTCCTGGATGATGGCCCGGTCGCTCTTGAGGCGGCGCAGGATGAAGGGGCCGATGCGTTGGCGGAGTTCCTGGGCGGCATCGGGATCCCGGTACTTCTCGATGGGCGTGGCGAAGCCCTCCTTGAAGTGCGACTCGCTGCCCAGGTAGCCGGGAAGGGCGGCGCTGAGGATGGACCAGAGCTCCGTGAGCCGGTTCTCGATGGGGGTGCCCGTGAGGGCCAGCCGGAAGCTCCCCCGGAGGCGCCGGACCGCCTTGGCCTGGGCCGAGCCCGCGTTCTTGATGGCCTGGGCCTCGTCCACCACCACCATGCCCCAGGCGCGGGCGGAGAACGTGTCCTCCTCGCGGCGCACCACGCCGTACGTGGTGAGCACGAGGGTGTGCGGCTTGAAGGTGCCGGGCAGGGGATCGCGGTTGTTGCCGTGGTGCACGAAGACCGGCAGGCTGGGCGCGAACTTGGCCAGCTCGCGCTCCCAGTTGCCCAGCAGCGAGGTGGGGCAGACCAGCAGGGTGGCGGGTCCGTGCTCGGGGCTCTGCTCCTGGCGGTGCAGCAGCAGGGCCAGCACCTGGATGGTCTTGCCCAGGCCCATGTCGTCGGCCAGGATGCCGCCCAGGCCCAGGCGCGACAGGCCCTCCAGCCAAGCCAGGCCGCGCAGCTGGTAGGGGCGCAGCTGGCCATGGAAGGTGACGGGCTGGGTGATGGGCTTGTCGGGCAGGATCTTGAGGTCCTCCAGGGCGGCGCCGAAGTCGCCGGCCACCTCCACTTCGATGGCCTCGCTCACGCCGGGGATGCGGGCGGTGCCCGTGAGGGCGGCGGCCAGGGCCTCGCCCTTGGTCATGCTCTCGAAGCCGGCGCCCCGGCTGGCCTGGAGGACCGTGGAGATCTGCTTGAGGGTCTCGGGATCCAGGGCCACCCACTTGCCCTTCCAGGCCACCAGCGGGTGCTTGAGGCTCGCCATCTGGGCGAAGTCCTCCACGCTCAGGGCGTCGTCGCCCAACATGAGCGACCAGTCGGCGCTGACGCTGCCCTCCAGGCCCACCTGGGTGGCGGGGGCCGATTCGATGACGCTGCGGGCGCCCAGGCGCACCTTGGCGCGCAGCCGCTTGGCACCGCCGAAATCCGCCAGGGCCTCGGGGATGTGGACGAGGAAGCCGGCCTCCTTCAGCTGGGCCGCGCCCCGGGTCAGGAAGCTCCAGGCCTCGGTGGGGCGCAGCAGCAGGTCCTCGGGGCGCTGTCCCGCCAGGGCCCGCTCGAGTGCGGGGAAGAAAGGCACGGCGCGGGCCAGGCCCCGCAGGAGGATCTGGCGCGCCTGGAGCACCTCGGGCTCGGTGCTGGGCTCCCAGAGCTTGGCGACGCCGATGTCCACGCCCGCTTCGGTCTCCAGGCCCACCTTCAGGATCCACCCCTCCTCCACGAGCCGGTCGGCCTCCTGCACGGCCTGGCTGTGGGTGGGCACGGGCGGGGCCTCCAGGGCCAGGCGGGGCCGCACCCACTGGGGCCGGGCGCCCTCGCTCCATTGCGCCAGCTGCTCGCCCAGGGTGCGCTCGGTGATGCCGATGGTGGGAAACTCCGGGAGCTGGTGGGACAGGGCCACCATGAGGCGCTCGTCCCAGGGCAGGCGGTCCCGCTTGTGCCCCCGCAGCCGGTGGATGAGGCCCAGGCGGGGATCATCGCCGGCCCGCAGGCCGCCGGCCACGAAGCGCATGATGAAGTCCGCCCCGTCCTCCAGGAAGGCCGACAGCACGGCGTCCACGGAGGGCGGCATGGCCAGGTCGTCCTCGATGTCGAAGGCGTCCAGCTCCCCCAGGGCCACGGTCTTGGTGAAGGCCCAGGTGTCGTTCTCGGGGAAGGCCAGGGCCGCCGGAGGCATGGCCTCCGCCAGCTGGCGGAGGGCGGTGCGGTCCGAGGGGCTGGTGAGGCTCACGCCCCAGCGGGCCTTCCAGGGGTTTCCGCGGGTGTCCAGCTGGGGCAGCAGGGCGCCGCGGACCACGAGCGACTGGAGCAGGCGCAGGGCCGTGGCCCAGTAGCGGAGGGTGGGCCCGGCGTGGGCCGGGCGGAGGGCTAGGGAGGAGAGCCAGGGGTAGGCCCGCTGCCAGCGGAGGGGCACCGCGTGCATCTCCACCAGGGCGGCGTCCGGCAGGAAGATCTGGGCCTTGGCGGGGGTGAGGCGCTCGCGGCCCTGCAGCTCGCCCGGGAGGGTCCGGAGGGCGCGTGCCCACTCGGCGGGTTCCACCGCCTCGGGCATGCAGAGCAGGAAGCCCCGATCCTGGGGGCGGTACTGGAGGAAGGGGTTCAGCATGAAGAGGCGGACCCTAGATATCGGGTGGCGCGCGCGCCGGCCGATGTAGGCTTGGGGCTATGGGGCGCGGCCCAGGGAGCAGGACGATGAGACTCGGCTTTGCAAGCGATCATGCGGGGTTCGACCTGAAGGAACGGCTGAAGGCGTGGGCCCTGGGTCAGGGACATGAGGTGGTGGATTTCGGCACGGACGGGACGGTCTCGGTGGACTACCCGGATTTCGCGCACCGGGCGGCGCAGGGCATGGATCAATGGGAGCGCCTGGTGCTGGTCTGCGGCTCCGGCATCGGCATCAGCATCTCGGCCAACCGCCATGCCGGCATCCGCTGCGCGCTGGTGACCTCCCCTGAGCACGCGGCACTGGCACGGCAGCACAATGACGCGAACGCCATCGCTTTCGGCCAGCGGCTGACGGATCCGCTCAAGGCGGAATACTACCTGAAATTGTTCCTGGAAACACCTTTTGAAGGCGGGCGCCACCAGCGGCGTGTGGACAAGATCGAGTGGAAGGGGTGCTGATGCGTCGCGGCGACGACCTTCGAAGCCTGGAATTTGAAACCGGCGTCCAGCTCCACGCGGCCGGATCCTGCCTGATCCGGATGGGCCGCACCCATGTGCTCTGCGCCGCCAGCCTGGAGGAGAAGGTGCCCGGCTGGATGAAGGGCCGGGGCACGGGCTGGCTCACCGCGGAATACGGCATGCTGCCCGCGGCCACGAACACGCGGTCTGACCGCGAAGCCGCCCGGGGGAAGCAACAGGGCCGCACGGTGGAGATCCAGCGGCTCATCGGCCGCAGCCTCCGCCAGGCGGTGGACCTGGGCGCGCTGGGCGAGCGCACCCTCACGGTGGACTGCGACGTGCTGAATGCCGACGGAGGCACCCGCTGCGCCTCGATCACCGGAGCCTGGGTGGCCGCGGCGCTGGCCCTGCGGGCCCGGGGGCTAGAGGCGGCCCTGGTCCGCCAGGTGGCTGCGGTGAGCGCGGGCATCGTGGAAGCGGGCGACGGACGCCGGGGCCTGGTGCTGGACCTCGAGTACGAGGAGGACCATCTGGCCGCGGTGGACTGCAACCTGGTGGCGGCTCGCGCGGCCACCGGGGGAGGCGAGCTGATGCTGGTGGAGCTCCAGGGCACGGGCGAAGGCCGCCCCTTCAGCCGCGCCGAGGCCGACGGGCTGGTGGACCTGGGCCTTGCGGGATGTGCGGCGCTGATGGAGGCACAGCGGGCGGCGCTCGCATGAGGCGGGGGCTGCTGGCCCCGGCCGTGCCGGCCCTGCTGACCCAGGCCGTACCAGCCCTGGTGGCCCTGGCGGTGCCGGCCATGCTGGCGGCCCAGGCCGTCCCCCCCGCCCAGTCGCCCGCCCTTCCCCGTCGCATCGAGGTCCAGGTCCAGCCGCCGGACATGGTGTTCCGCTTCGTGCCCCGGGTGGAGATCCCCGGCATGCCGCGGGTGGCCCTGGCCCTCAGCGGGGGCGGGGCCCGCGGCCTGGCGCACATCGGGGTGCTGCAGCGCTTCGAGGAGGTGGGTTTCCCCCTGGACAGCGTCACGGGCACCAGCGCCGGGGCCCTGGTGGGGGCCCTCTACGCCAGCGGCTTCACGGGCGGCGAGATCGAGGATCTCTTCCGCCGCCTGGACCTGACCCGCGCCTTCCTGGAGCCGCTGCTCCGCAACCCCGGCGAGACCCTGGACGAGCAGGAGGACCGCGAGTCCACCCTCATGTCCATCGAACGCAAGAACAAGCAGACGACCTTCGCGCAGGGGCTGCGGAGCGGCGTGGAGGTGCAGCGCACCCTCCAGGGCCTGCTGGCCCGGGGCGCCTACTTCTCTGAAGGGGACTTCGACCGGCTCCGGCGGCCCCTCCGGATCCTGGCCACGAACCTGGAGACGGGCCAGGGGCGGGTCTTCGGCAACGGGGACCTGGTGGAGGCTGTGCGCGCCTCCATGGCGGTGCCCGGGGGCTTCCGGCCCGTGATGATCGAAGGGCAGCAGTACGTCGACGGCGCCCTGGTGGAGAACCTGCCCGTGTCCACGGCGAAGGAGGCCTTCCATCCCGACGTGGTCATCGCGGTGGACATCAGCAACCCCCTTGAGCACCGCCAGGCCACCAGCATCTTCTCCGTGGCCTCCCGCAGCCTGGACCTGGTGGTGGAGCGCCGCCAGTGGGAGAGCCGCGCCGCGGCGGACTTCCTCATCCGGCCCGACATCCGCGACGCCCCCTTCCTGGAATACGGGAGCCTGGCGCCGAAGCTGGTGCTCCAGGGCCGCGAGGCCTTCGATGCCCGCCTGGAGGCACTCGCGACCTTCCTGCGCGGGAAGACTGCGGGGCAGGAGGTCCTGCCGGCGGATCGGGTGGTCTTCGAGAGCCCCCTTCCGGTCGGAGAGACCCTGGAGGGAATCCTGTCCGCGACCCTGAAAACCGTCCCCGGCGCCGCCCCCGGTGCGGGCGGTTTCTCCCTGCTGGATGTGCGGATCCTCCTCCAGCAGGTCCTGGTCCACGGGCTCGCGCGGGAGGCCTGGGCCACGGTGGAGCCCGACCGGACCCTGACCGTCCACCTGCGGCCCTATCCGCGGGTGACCGAGCTGGCCGTGAACGCGCCGCCGGCCTGGATCCCCCGCGTCGAGCGGGCCGTGGCCAGCCGGATCAAGGTCGGTACCCCCTTCAATCCCAAGACCTTCGGGGACGTGGTGTCCCAGGTGGTCTACAGCCTCCTGATGGACGGCAGCCCCCTCGTGGATGCGCGCGGATCCGGCTTCGACCCCGAGTCCGGCCGCCTCAGCGTGGTCCTCCGGGAACCCCTGATCACCCAGGTCAATGTGTGGCCCGCGTCCGGCCCGGCGGTGGACGAGGCCCACCTGCTGCGGATCCTGGGCCGCCTGGAGGGCTGGCCCTTCCGGCCGGTCAGCCTCCAGCAGCGCATCGCCCTGGCCGAGCATCGACTCCATCTGGCCGAGCTGCACTACCTCACCCGCCCCGACGGCCGGGGGGGAACCATCCTGACCCTGATCCCCGTGCCCCAGCGGCAGGATCGGCTCGACCTGTCCCTCGGCTACGAAAGCACGCTGGGCGGGCAGCTGGGCCTGACCTACCAGGCCCTCAACCTGGGCTTCACGGGCTCGGAACTGGAACTGAGCGCGGCCCGCAACCGGCTGCAGCAGCAGGCCACCCTCGCCCTGCGGGCCCCCTTCAGCTTCTCGCCGGGAGCTGGGATGGAGCTCAGCGGGAACTACTGGCAGCAGCGCCTGGAGGTGCCCCCGCTGTGGCCCGTCCCCCAGCTGCCCATCGGCGGTGTGGAGGGGCGCATCAGCGCCTCGGATCTGGTGCTGCGGACCTACTTCCGGTTCAGCAACCTGGGGACGGGGAAGGTGAGCTTCGACCTGGAGCGGCGGAACGTGGCCTTCCTGGAGGAGGGGCTACGCCAGACCCAGGCCCAGGACGCGGCCTTCCTCTTCGCGGAATGGGACAACTTCGACCGGCACACCCTGCCCCGGGAGGGGCTGCTCCTGAGGCTCCGGGGCGGCGCGGGCCGGACGAAGGCCGGCGCCCTCCCCGGCGGTGACTTCCAGCAGGCCTACTTCCGGGCCCGGGGCCTGCATGCGTTCACCGAGTTCGTGGGGGCCGACCTGGATCTGGAGTGGGGCCAGGGCCGCCGGCTGCCCCTGGACCGCTGGTGGGTCCTGGGAGGGCCCTCCTTCGTCCTCGGCTCCCGGGCCTCGGGCCTCGTGGCGCCCAACTTCGGGGTGGCGAGGTTCGGCGTGCCCTTCCGCATTTACAGCGGCCTGGGCCTCACCCTGGAAGTGGTGCCGCGCTTCGACCTGGCCTGGCTGTCCCGGGAGGCGGACACCCTCTTCCACGTGGACACCGACTACCGGGCCGAAGGCAAGGGGCTCCTGGTGCGCACCACCCTGCTGTCCAAGTTCTATGTGGAGCTGTCCTATGGGTTCCTCAAGCTGAGGACGCCCCAGGGAACCCACCCGGCCACGGGCAGCTTCGACGTGGTCATCGGGACCCAGCCCTTCGACTTCTGGAAGCGAAGGTAAGGGTAGTGGTCTGTGCCGGGGTGGTCTGTGATCGCCTGCACAGATGGGGCTCCGGCCCTGGGCTGATACCCTGAAGAGCTGGGATTTCCTCCGCTCTCACCCGAGGCCGTCATGCGCTACCTGCCCTCTTCTCCTGCCGAAGATCGAGCCCTGCTGGACACGATCGGCGTCGCCCGCGCCGAGGATCTCCTCTCGGGCATTCCGGAGGGGTTGCGCCTGAACCGGGACCTGGACCTGCCCACCCAGGGCTCCGAGCAGGAAGTGGCCTGGCAGATGCTGGATCTGGCCAACAAGAACCGCCGCTTCTGCGCGCAGTTCCTGGGGGCCGGCGCCTACGACCACTTCGTGCCCGCGGCCATCGACGCCATGGTGAGCCGCCAGGAGTGGTTCACGGCCTACACGCCCTACCAGCCCGAGATCAGCCAGGGCACGCTGCAGCACATCTTCGAGTACCAGACGCTCATCTGCGACCTGACGGGCCTGGACGTGACCAACGCCAGCCTCTACGACGGCGGCACCGCCTGCGTGGAAACCGCCCTCATGGCCGTGCGCGTCCAGAAGAAGCGCCACACCGTGCTGGTGAGCCGGGGCCTCCACCCCCTCTACCGCGAGGTGCTCAAGACGGCCTTCGCGCCCCACCAGGATCTGCACCTCGTCGAAGTGGGCCTCAAGGATGGCGTGACGGATGCGGCTGACCTGCAGGCCAAGCTGAACGAGGATGTGGCCGCCGTGCTGGTGGGCTACCCCAACTTCCTGGGGGCCGTGGAGGACCTCACGGCCCTGGCCGGCCCCGTCCATGCCGCCGGCGCCCTGCTGGTGAGCGTCACCCAGGAGGCCCTGGCCTTCGGGTGGCTGGAGGCGCCTGGCAAGGTGGGCGCCGACATGGCCTGCGGCGAGGCCATGTCCTTCGGCAACCGGCCCACCTTCGGCGGGCCCTACCTGGGCTTCCTGGCGGTGAAGGACGCGCACAAGCGCGAGATCCCCGGCCGCGTGGTGGGCCAGACCAGGGACCTGGACGGCAAGACGGGCTACGTGCTGACGCTCACCGCCCGCGAGCAGCACATCCGCCGCGACAAGGCCACCAGCAACATCTGCTCGAACCAGGGTCTCGTGACCCTGCGGGCCAACCTCTTCCTGCAGCTCGCCGGCCCCGAGGGGCTGAAGGGCCTGGCGGAGCAGAACGTGGCCAAGGCCCAGCACCTGCGCCAGCGCCTGCTGGATCTGCCTGACATGGAGCCGGTCTTCGAAGCGCCCTTCTTCAACGAGTTCGTGCTGCGCTACAAGGGCGACATGGCCGCGCTGCAGGAGGCCTGCTTCGCGGAAAGCCTGCTGCCGGGCCTGGACCTGGGCCGCTTCTACCCCGAGTACCAGGGCTGCCTCCTCTGGTGCGCCACGGAGCTCCATACCCGCCGGATGATCGAGAGCCTCGTCGAGATCCTGGCCCGCGTCCCGGCTACGGTTTAAGGAGAGAGCCATGTTTCTTCGTCAGCGCGAACCCCTCTCCTTCGAACGCTCCGTCCCCGGCAAGCGGGGCATGGACCTCCCGAAACTCGACGTGCCCGCCGCCAAGGACACCCGCCCCGCCCACCTCAAGCGCAGCGGCTTCGAGGCCCTGCCCGAGCTGAGCGAGGTGGAGGTCATCCGCCACTTCACGCGCCTCTCCAAGTGGAACTACGGCGTGGACGACGGCATCTACCCCCTCGGCTCCTGCACCATGAAGCACAACCCGCGGCTGAACGAGAAGGTCGCCGGACTGCCCGGCTTCACGGACAGCCACCCCATGGCGCCGGACGCCCTCGTGCAGGGCAACCTGGAGCTGCTCTACACCCTGCAGGAGTGGCTGAAGGAGATCACCGGCCTGCCCGGCGTCACCCTCCAGCCCAGCGCCGGCGCCGCCGGCGAGCTCACGGGCGTCATGCTGATCCGGGCCTACCACGTGGCTCACGGCGCCAAGCGCCGCGTGATCCTCATCCCCGACAGCGGCCACGGCACCAACCCCGCCACCGCCGCCATGGCGGGCTACGAGGTGGTGGAGCTGCCTTCCCGCCCCGACGGCACCATCAGCTTCGAGGATGTGACCGATCCCGTGAACGGCAAGGTCCGCAAGGGCCTGAAGACCCTGGTGAACGAGCTGGGCGCCGAGATCGCCGGTGCCATGATCACCAACCCCAACACCGTGGGCGTCTTCGAACACCGCTTCAAGGAGATCAGCGACCTGCTGCACAGCGTGGGGGCCCTGGTCTACATGGACGGCGCCAACATGAACGCCCTCGTGGGTGTGGCCCGTCCCGGCGACTTCGGCGTGGACGTCATGCACCTGAACCTGCACAAGACCTTCTCCACGCCCCACGGCGGCGGCGGCCCCGGCGCGGGTCCCGTTTGCGTGGGCGAGAAGCTGCTGCCCTTCCTGCCCGTGCCTGTCGTCGTGCGCGACACGGTGAAGGTGGGCGAGGGCGAGGTGCCGAAGCACACCTACCACTGGGACTGGAACCGGCCCCAGAGCATCGGGAAGGTGCACACCTTCTTCGGCAACTTCGGGATCCTGGTGCGGGCGCTCGCCTACTGCCTGAGCCACGGCTCCGACGGGCTGCGGGAGGCCACGCTGCGGGCCATCGTGAACGCCAACTACATCCGCGCCCGGCTGAAGGGCGCCTACGCCCTGCACATCGACTCGCCCAGCCTGCACGAGGTGGTCTTCAGCGACACGCTCCAGGCCAAGCACGATGTCCACACCCTGGACATCGCCAAGCGCCTCATCGACCACGGTTACCACCCGCCCACGATCTACTTCCCCCTCATCGTGCCCGGCGCGCTGATGATCGAGCCCACGGAGAGCGAGGACAAGGGCGAGCTGGACGCCTTCTGCGACACCCTCCTCGCCATCGCGAAGGAGGTCGAGGCGGATCCCGAGGCCCTGCACCAGGCGCCGACCCTGGCCCCCATGCGCCGGATGGACGAGACCACGGCCGCCCGCAAGCCTGTGCTTCGGTGGACCAAGGGCTGACCTGAGTGTCCACGGAGAACGGGCCCCGATCGGGGCCCGTTCTGTGTCAGCGCCGGTCGAAGCGCGCCGCCATCACCAGCAGGGTCTGGGTGGAGGCGATGCCGGGGAGCTTCGCCACCTCGTCGCGGATGCGGTTGAGGTCCTCCAGCCGCTCGGCCTCCAGCTGCAGCACCAGGTCGATGTCGCCGCTCACGCTGTCGGCCACCCGCACCTCGGGAAAGGCCTCCAGCCTCTTCAGGGCCCGCTCGTGGCTGGGGCCGCTTCCGCGCACCAGCAGGTAGGCCCGGACGCCGGGCCGGGAGTCGTGGCCCAGGCGCAGGGTATAGCCGAGGATGACGCCGTCCCGCTCCAGCCGCTTGAGCCGCTCCTGCACGGCGGAGCGGGACAGGCCCACCCGCGCCGCCAGGGCCACCTGCGTCAGCCGCGCGTCAGCGCCCAGTTCCGCGAGGAGGCGGCGGTCCAGGTCGTCCAGGTCGGGCTTGGGCATGCCGCATGATGGCACCCTGCCGGTCTTTCGGCATCCTGCCGGCTAGACCGGGACACCGGTCCGCGCGAAACCTGAGTCATTCCGGAGGCCCCATGCATCCGTTCCTTCCCGTCCTGCTGCCCGGCCTGATCCTGGCCCTCCCCGCCCAGGAACCTACCCCCGTCCGGCCCGACCAGCGCAAGGCCGTGGTGGAGACCCTCGCCCAGGAGCTGAAGGCCCGCTATGTCTTCCCCGAGGTGGCCGAGAAGGTTGGCGCCGCCCTGAAGGCCAGGGCCGCCGGAGGGGCTTATGACGGCGCGGCCACGGCCGGGGCCTTCGCCGAGGCGCTCACCCGGGACCTCCGGGAGCTGGGCCAGGACGGCCACTTCCGCGTGCGCTACAACCCGGCCTTCAAGCCCATGAGCGATGACGAGGACAAGCCGCCGACGCGGGAGGAGCTGGCCGAGATGAAGCGCTTCGCCCAGCGCGTCGCGTTCGGTGTCGCCCGGGTGGAGCAGCTGCCGGGGAACGTGGGCTACCTGGACATCCGGGGCTTCGGGCTCACGGAGCTCGTGGGCCCGGCGTTCTCCGCGGCCCTCTCCCTCCTGTCGGGCACCGAGGCCCTCATCCTCGACCTGCGCCAGAACGGGGGGGGCGACCCCGAGAGCGTGGCCTACCTAGTCAGCCACTTCTTCGAGGAGGGCGACGCGCGCCACCTCAACTCCATCTACAACCGGCCCCGGAACGCCACGCGCCAGTACTGGACCACGGCCACCGCCTCCCCCCGCTACCTGAAGCCCGTCTACGTCCTCACCTCGAAGCGGACCTTCTCCGGCGGCGAGGAGTGCGCCTACGATCTCCAGACCCAGAAGCGGGCCACGCTGGTGGGCGAGACGACGGGCGGCGGCGCCAACCCCGGCGGTGCCGTGCTCCTGGGCCACGGCTTCCACGCCTTCATCCCCACCGGCCGGGCCATCAACCCCGTGACGAACACCAACTGGGAGCGCGTGGGCGTGAAGCCGGACGTGGCCGTCCCGGCGGCCGAGGCGCTGCGGACCGCCCACACCGCCATCCTCCGGTCGCTGCTGGCCCAGGCGCCGGATCCCGCCGGGCGGCGCGACCTGGAGCGGGCCCTCGCCGACCTCGAGCGGGGCGCGGCCAGGCCTTGATCAATCGTGCGGAATCAGGTGCACGGCCGCGGCCTTGAGGATGGCACAGACCTGGTCGCCTTCGGCCAGGCGCAGGTCCGCGCAGGCCTGGCGCGTGACGAGGCCCTCCAGCGGGAAGCCCGCATCCAGGGCGACCCGCACCAGGGAGCCTTCCGGCTGCAGGGCCGTGATGCGGGCGGGCAGGCGGTTGCGGACGGTGGATCCGGGTCCGGGGCCGCAGCCGCGCTCCACGGCCACATCCTCTCCGCGGATGCAGACGAAGACCTGCCAGCCGAGGCTCCCCGGATCGGCCGCGTGGATCTGCGCCGAGCCCACGGTGATGGTGGCCATGCCGTCGGCGATGGATTCGATGCGGCCCAGCACCACGGTCTCGACGCCCAGGATGCGCGCCACGGCGGGGTCCGTGGGCCGGTCGAAGACCTGGCCGATGTCCCCGCTCTGGCAGACGCGGCCCTGGTCCATCACCACCAGCCGGTCGCCCAGCTGGAGGGCCTCGGCACGGTCGTGGGTGACGAGGACCGTGGGGATGTCGAGCGTCCGCAGCAGCTCGCGCAGCTCCTTGCGGAGACGCTGCTGGGAGGGCCGGTCCAGGGCGGAGAGGGGCTCGTCCAGCAGCAGCAGGCGGGGCTTCCGGGCCAGGGCCCGGCCCAGGGCCACGCGCTGCTGCTGGCCTCCGGAGAGCTCCCCGGGGAGGCGGCCGCCGAGCCCCTCCAGACCGAGCAGCGGGATGAGTTCCGCCACGCGGGCGGGCCGCTCTGGCGCCGTCAGCCCGTAGCCGAGGTTCGCGGCCACCGTGAGGTGGGGGAACAGGTCGTAGGCCTGGGAGAGGAAGCCCAGGTGGCGGGCCTGGGGTGGGCGGTGGACCCGGGCCCGGGCGTCGGACCACGTCTCGCCGTCCACGCGGATGCATCCGCGATCCACGGGTTCCAGCCCCGCGAGGAGACGCAGGGCGGTGGTCTTGCCCGATCCTGACGGCCCGAAGAGCACGGTGATGGAGAAGCCAGGCTCGGGGATCTCGAAGCGCGCCTCGATGGTGGGCCCGCCCGGGAAGCGTCGCTCGGCCTCCGCCTGCAGGTAGGGGCCGCCGGAGCTCAGGTGAGTGTCCACGGCTTCCTCTGGCGGCGTTGCAGGGCGTAGGTGAAGGCCAGGACGAGGAAGGACACGCCCAGCAGCAGGGCGGCCGTGCGCCCCGCCGGTGCGTAGTCCATGGCCTGCACCTGGTCGTAGATCGCGATGCTCACGGTGCGGGTGCGGCCCGGCAGGTTGCCGCCCACCATGAGCACGACGCCGAACTCGCCCAGGGTGTGGGCGAAGGTGAGCACCAGGCCCGTGAGGATGCCCGCCCAGGAGAGGGGCGTGATCACGCGGAGGAAGGTGCGGGCCCGGGATTCGCCCAGGCACCAGGAGGCCTCGATGAGGCTGCGGTCCACGGAGGCGAAGGCCGCCGCCAGCGGCTGGATCATGAAGGGCAGGCTGTAGAGCACGGAGGCGATGAGCAGGCCCTCGAAGGAGAAGGGCAGCGTGCTGCCGAAGAGGCTCTCCCAGGCGCGGCCCAGGGGGCTGCGGGGACCCATGGCCAGCAGCAGATAGAAGCCCAGCACCGTGGGCGGCAGCACCAGGGGCATGGCCACCACCGCCTCCACCAGGAACTTCCAGCGCCGCCGCGAGAAGGCCAGCCAGTAGGCCAGGGGAAGGCCCAGGACCAGCAGGGCCGCCGTGGTGAGCGAGGCGAGCCAGAGGCTCAGGCGGATGGCCTGCCAGTCCATCAGGGGGCGTCCGTGGTGAAGCCGTACTTCCGCAGGATGGCCTTCCCCGCCGGGGACATCATGAACTCCCGGAAGGCCAGGGCGGCGGCGCGGTTCCGGGCGTGGCTGGGGATCACCCCTCCCTGGTCCAGGGGGGGATGGGCGTCCGGGGGCAGCTCCCACATGCGGCCCGTGGCCGTCATGGCCGGGGCCTTGGCCAGGGAGAGGGCGAGGATGCCGATGTCCGCGGCGCCGGTCTGCACAAACTGGGCGGTCTGGGCGATGTTCTCCCCGAAGACCAGGCGGGGCCGCACGGCGTCCAGAAGGCCGAGCTTCGCCAGGGCGGCCTCCGCGGCGCGGCCGTAGGGTGCGTGGCGCGGGTTGGCGATGGCCACCTTGCGGGCGGCGGGATGCAGCAGCGCCGGCATGCCCTGCTCCACCGGGATGGGCGAGCCCTTCGGCACCCACAGCACCAGGCGGCCCCGGCTGTAGCGGAATTCGGTGCTGCCGTCCGCCAGGCCCGCCTCCACCAGCTTCTTCGGATAGGCGAGGTCCGCGGACAGGAAGAGGTCGAAGGGCGCCTTGTTGGTGAGCTGGGTGTAGAAGTTGCCGGAGGAGCCGTAGGTGAGGGTCACCGCCTGGCCGGGATGGGCCGTCAGGAAGGCCGTCTTCACCTCGGTGAGGGCGAACTGCAGGTCCGCCGCGGCGGCGATGGCCAGGGGCGGGGCCGGCGGAGGCGCGGCGGGCGCCACACCGAAGCCCAGGACGCCGAGGGCCACGAAGGCGGAGCGCAGGCGGAGGCGGAGGGTGGGCATGGTGGGTTCCGGGCTGGGCGCGGCGGACGCCAGGGCGCTGGTTCGATTCTAAGCCGGCGGGACTGGAAACATTGCCGCCAGCGGGGCGTCCCGTCATCATTCCACGGAACCACCGCCACACCACTGGCCGGACCCCCAGGGGTTCCCATCCTGGGCCGAACCGGCCATCGGACCCCGAGGGAAGGCCGCATGACCGTGTTCCTCAGCCGGTTTCGCATCGCCACCAAACTCTGGCTGGGGTACAGCGCCGTGGCCGCGATCCTGGCGGGGCTGGCGCTGATCCAGCTCGGCCTGCTCCACCAGGAGGAACAGCAGGCCATCCGGGTCTTCGAGAACCGCATGGTACCGGTGCGCCACTTGAAGGTGGTGTCGGACGCCTACGGCATCCGCATCCTGTTTGCCGCCCGCCAGGTGCGGGGAGGCACCCTGGAGCCCGCCGAGGGGCTCGCGCAGGTGCGCTCCGCCCGGCGGGAGGCGGGCCGCCACTGGGCGGAGTTCAAGGCCTCCGCGCCGGCCCAGACGTATGCGGACGCGCTGGTGCGCGTGGACCACCTCTCGCTCTACCTGGCCTCGGACCTCGACCGGCTGGAGGAGCTCCTGGCCGAAGGCCGGCTGCCGGAGCTCGGGCGCTTCGTGGACGACGACCTGCTGCCGGAGATCCTGCCGCTGACCAACCTGCTCGCGGGGCTGGTGCAGGCCCAGGAGGACGCGGCCCAGCAGACCCTGGAGGCCATGGCGGCGCGGGCCCGCCGGACCCGGGTGCTGTCCTACGCCATGATCTTCGCCGGGCTGGTCACGGCCCTGGGCTTGGGCTACCTGATCGCCCGCGACCTCTCCGGCAGCATCCGGGGGATGGTGACGCAGGTGCGCCGCGCCGCCGAGGGCGATCTGGCGGCCCGGGTCGAGATCCGGGGGCGGGACGAGCTCGCGGACCTGGGACACGAGCTGAACCGCATGGTCGCGCGGCTGCGGGAGACCATCCAGGCCCTGGCCGAACAGGAGGCCGGCGAGCGCGCGGTGCTGCAGAACGCCCAGGTGGCCGTCATCGTCCGCGACCGGGACGGCTTGGTGCGCCGGTTCAATCCCTATGCGGAGACCCTGCTGGGCTACCGCGCCGACGAGGTCCTGGGCCAGCCGTCCGCGATCTGGCTCGATCCGGAGGAAGTGGCGGCCCGGGCCGAGGAGCTGGCCCGGCGCGCGGGCCGGCCGGTGGCCACCGACCTCGAGATCATCCGCCTGCTCACGGAGACGGGGCCCGACCAGAGGGAATGGACCTTCCGGGCCAGGGACGGGCGGCGCGTCCCCATGCTGGTGGCCCTCTCCCAGGTGACGGGCGCCGAGGGGGAGCCGATGGGCTATCTGAGCGTCGCCTCGGACCTGTCGGAGCGGAAGGCCCTGGAGGCCGGCCTGCGGGCCAGCGAGGCGAACGCCCAGGCGGCCAACCGTGCGAAGAGCGCCTTCCTCTCCAACATGAGCCACGAGCTCCGCACGCCGCTGAACGCCATCCTCGGCTACGCCCAGCTGATGGCGCGGCGGTCCGGGCGCAGCCCGGAGGATCACGAGCAGCTGGGCCGCATTCTGGCCGCCGGCGAGCACCTGCTGTCCCTCATCAACGACGTGCTGTCCCTCAGCAAGATCGAATCCGGCGGCCTGGAGCTGCGTCCGGAGCCCTTCGGCACCGCCGCCCTCCTGGAGGGGGTGGTGGACATGCAGCGGATCCGGGCCGAGGCGAAGGGGCTGGAGCTGCGGCTGGAGGTGGATCCGGCCCTGCCGCCCCACCTGGAGGGGGATGCGCCCAAGCTCCGGCAGGTGCTGGTGAACCTGCTGGGGAACGCCGTGAAGTTCACCCGGCAGGGGTCGGTGACCCTCCGGGCGGGGTACGTGGCGGGCCGGGCGACCTTCGCCGTGGAGGATACGGGCCCGGGGATCTCCGAAGAGGACCAGCGGCAGCTTTTCCAGGCCTTCTTCCAGGCCTCGACCCAGCCGCTGGCGGCCGAGGGCACGGGCCTGGGCCTCCACATCAGCCGCTCCCTGGTCCACCTCATGGGCGGAGACCTGCGGCTCCAGAGCCGGCTGGGCGAAGGCAGCCGGTTCAGCTTCGAGCTGCCCATGGAGGAGGCGGAACCGCCCCTGGAACTGGCGGGAGGCGGCCAGGTGGTGGGCTTGGCGCCCGGGCAGCGGCGCCCCGCGGTGCTCGTGGTGGACGACCGGCCCGAGAACCGCGACCTGCTCGCCCAGCTTCTGGCCTCCGTCGGCTTCCAGGTGCGCACGGCGGCCGATGGCGTCGAGGCCCTGGAGCTCTGGGAGCGCCACCGCCCGGACCTGATCTGGATGGACCTCCGGATGCCGCGCATGAGCGGCTTCGAGGCCCTGCAGGTCCTGCGCGGGAAGGAGCTGGAGCAGGGGCTTGCGCACACCTTCGTCGTGGCCATCTCCGCGAGCGTCATCGACCTGGACCGGGAGACCCTCCGCAGGGCGGGCTTCGACGACTTCCTGGGCAAGCCCTTCCGCGAGGCGCAGCTCTTCGAGGTGGCCGGCCGCCTGCTCGGCCTGCGCTTCCTCACCCGGGAACCCGAGGTCCCGCCAGCGCCCGGCGACTTGGCCGGCCTCCAGCTCCAGCCGGAATCGTGGCGGGCCTCGCTGAAGGAGGCGGTCGTCACGGGCGACACCGTGGCGGCCCTGGCCCTGGTGGACGGGCTCGGCCACAGCGCGCTGGCGGAGGACTTGCGGCGGCTGCTCAAGGCCTACAAGCTCGAGGCACTGCTCGAAGCGCTGAACCGATGAATCAGGAGGCCGACATGCTGGTTCCCCAGGGCGACATCCTCATCGTGGACGACAACGCGGCCAACCTCGATCTGCTGGGCGCGGTGCTGCGGGAGCGCCAGTACCGGGTCCGAGCCGTGCCCTCCGGCGCCATGGCGCTGGCGGCCGCCCGCCGCCATCCGCCCGAGCTGGTGATGCTCGACGTGAACATGCCCGGCATGGACGGCTACGAGACCTGCGAGGCCTTCAAGCAGGATCCGGTGCTGGCCCGCATCCCCATCATCTTCATCAGCGCCCTGGACGACCCGCTGGACAAGGTCAGGGCCTTCCGGGTGGGCGGACGTGATTACGTGACCAAGCCCTTCAGCGCGGAGGAGGTGCTGGTGCGGGTGGAGCATCAGGTCAACCTGGGCCGGCTCCAGCGCGAGCTGGAGATCCAGAACCAGAACCTGATGGACGCCAACCTCAAGCTCAAAGAGGTGAACACCCTCAAGACCAACTTCACCACCATGCTGGTCCACGACCTCCGTTCGCCGCTGACCGTGCTGGGGCTCGTCCTGGAGCGGCTGCGGGAGGGCGGCCCGGCGAGAGACGGGGCGCTGGACAAGGCCGAGGCCTCCGTCGGGCGGATCAAGACCCTGCTCGACGAGATGCTGGAGATCTACCGCAGCGAGAGCGGGCAGCTCCCCATGGAGTTCGGAGAGATCGACCCTGGCCCCTGGCTGCGGGCCCTGATGTCCCCGTACCCCCTGCGGGCCGCCTCGGCGGGCCTTGAATTCCAGGTGGCGGTCCCCGAGGGCCTGCCGATGATCCGTGGGGACGTGTCGAAGCTGGACCGTGTCCTGGTGAACCTGGTGGACAACGCATTCAAGTTCACCCCCAGGGGCGGGGCCGTGCGGATGGAGGCGGGGGTCGAGTTCGGCTCCGGCGTGGAGGCCGGCCTGCGCTTCCTCCGCCTGTCGGTCATCGACACGGGGCGAGGCATCCCGGCGGGAGACCTCCCGTACATCTTCGACCCCTTCCGGCAAACCGAGCGCGGCGATGCCAGCCAGGGGGTGGGGCTGGGCCTGGCCATCGTCCAGCGCCTGGTGGCGGCCCACAAAGGCCAGATCCGCGCCCAGAGCCAGGTGGGCTTCGGCTCCAGCTTCAGCATCCTCCTCCCCTGCTGACGGCCGTCCGTCCCGAAGGCACAATAGAGGGCTCCCCGGAGCCTCCGCATGCGCCTCCTCCCGTCCCGCCTCCCCGCCCTCATCCCCGCCCTTGTTCTTGGTGCCCCCCTCATGGCCCAGGCCCTCTCGCCCGTCCAGGAACGGGCCGACCGCTTCCTCAAGCTGGTGAACGCCGGCTACCAGTCCCTCTACTACGTGAGCCAGCAGGCCACCTGGGCCGCCTCCACGGACGTGAAGCCCGAGCACGACGCCGCGGCCGAGTGGGCGGGCAAGGCCTTCGCCGCCTTCAACGGCAACCCCCTCGTGATCACCGAGGCCAAGGAACTGCTCAAGCACCGCGCCCAGCTCGACGACAAGACCGTGCGCCAGCTGGAGCGGGTGCTGCTCATGCCCTACGGCGCCGAGGGGCCCATGACCAAGCCGGAGCTCGTGGCCGCGCGCATCGAGGCGGAGACGAAGCAGGTCTCGATCATGAACGGCTACCAGTTCAAGGTGGGCGGCCGGCCCGTCAGCGCCAACGACATCGACAACAAGCTCGCCTCCAGCCGCGACCTGGCCGAGCGCCGGATGTGGTGGGAGGCCAGCAAAGAGATCGGCGTGCCCCTGAAGGACGGCCTGGTGCGCCTGCGGGACCTGCGCAACGGCGTGGCCCAGGAGCTGGGCTACCCCGACTACTTCGCCCTCCAGGTGGCCCGCTACGGCCTCACCACCGACGAGATGATGGCCTTCAACCGGAAGTTCCTGGCGGAGCTGAAGCCCCTCTACCTGCAGCTCCACACCTGGGTGAAGTACGAGATGGCCAAGAAGTACGGCCAGCCCGTGCCCAAGGCCATCCCCGCCCACTGGATCAACAACCGCTGGAGCCAGAACTGGACCGGGTTCGTCAGCGCCGTGGACTTCGATCCCTACTTCAAGGGCTGGCAGCCCGAGCGCATCGTGAAGACCGCCGAGGCCTTCTACGTGGGCCTGGGCTTCGAGCCGCTGCCGGCCAGCTTCTGGGCCAAGTCCGACCTGTACCCCGTGAAGGCCGGCGATCCCCGCAAGAAGAACGCCCACGCCTCCTGCTGGCACCTGGACCTGGACCACGACATCCGCTCCCTCATGAGCGTGGAACCCAACGCGGAGTGGTTCGAGACGGTGCACCACGAGCTGGGCCACGGCTACTACTTCATGAGCTACACCCGCCCCGACGTGCCGCCCCTCCTCCGCGACGGCGCCAACCCCAGCTTCCATGAGGGCGTGGGCGAGCTCATCGCCATGGCCACCCGGCAGATCCCGTACCTCAAGACCGCGGGCGTGCTTCCGGCGGACTACAAGGCCGACCAGATGCAGGTGCTGCTGAACGACGCGCTGGAGGTGGCCATCCCCTTCATGTACTGGGCCTGCGGCACCATGCCCGAGTGGGAGGCGGAGTTCTACGGCAAGGGCATGCCCGCCGACCAGATGAACGCCCGCTGGTGGAAGCTCGTGCGCGACGAGCAGGGCGTGGAGCCGCCCAGTCCTCGCGGCGAGCAGTTCTGCGACGCCGCCACCAAGACCCACATCAACGACAACCCCGCCTACTACTACAGCTATGGCTGGGCCACGGTCTTCAAGTTCCAGATGCACGACCACATCGCGCGGAAGATCCTCCACCAGGATCCCCGCAGCTGCAACTACGCCGGGAACAAGGAGGTGGGCGCCTTCCTGAAGAAGATCCTCGAGAAGGGCGCCACCGAGGATTGGCGGAAGGTTCTGAAGGAGGCCACGGGCGAGGACCTCTCCACACGCGCCATGATGGACTACTTCAAGCCCCTGATGGCCTGGCTGGAGCAGCAGAACAAGGGCCGGCAGATCGGCTGGGAGTAGCGATGGCAGAGGTCCCCAAGGCCCGGGTGGTCAAGTCCCTCACGAGGGACCGCCACATCCGCCTGTCCTCGGTGGACGCCAGCCCCCTGTGGGACGGCGTCCGGCGGGGGCATCCGCACCTGGAGCCAGCGGCCTGCGCCTGCCTCACGGAGCTGCTCACCTCCACCGCCCTGCTCCAGAGCCGCACGTTCTTCGCCGAGCGCCTGCAGCTGCTGGTGAAGGGATCCGGCAGGGCCAAGGCCGTGGTCTCGGACAGTTGGCCCGATGGCACCATCCGGGGCGTGCTGGACCCCGGACCCGAGGACGTCCTGGCGTGGATCCAGGGCCCCGGCGTCTTCCAGGTGATGCGCTCCAACCTCACGGGCCAGCCCTACGTGGGCCACCTCCCCGTGGTGGAGGGCGGCATCCAGGTGCAGGTGGAGCACTACCTCCAGCAGTCGGAGCAGATCCAGGCCAGCCTCACCCTCTGGTGCGACGCGGGCACGGGCGAGGCCGGGGGCCTGCTGGTGGAACCCCTGCCGGACTGCCCGCCGGAGCGCCTCGCACGGCTCGTCCAGGCCATCGAAGGTCTGGAGGTGGTGCCCCTCTGGGAGCGCACGCCGGACTTCCTGGCCGCCTGGGTGTCCCAGGGCGAAGGGGCCGACGAGCTGGCCGCCACGGACCTCTTCTACCGCTGCCGCTGCACCCGCGAGGCCCTGCTGGAGACCCTGCGCCGCTTCCCCGAGGACCAGAAGGCGGACCTCTTCAGGGAGCCGGGCGCCCTGGAGGTCCGCTGCGACTACTGCGGGACGATGTACCCCATCACCCGCGAGGATCTGCTGCCATGAAGACCCGCGTGGCCATCGCCGAGCGGGGCCGTCCCCTGGGCTCGCCCCTCTCCGTGTGGCTGAATTTCCGCGTGGTGCCTTTCCTGGTGGCGGGGCTCACCAAGCTCTGGTCCTACACCCTGCGGGTGCGCCGCGAGGGCTTCGATCCCGTCGAGGATCTCGTGGACCGGGATCAGCGCATCATCCTGGCCTTCTGGCACCGCCGCCTCTTCATGATGCCCCTCTCGTACCCCTTCCACCGGCGGAATGAGCGGGGCGAGACGCGTGGCGTGGCCATCCTCTCCAGCGACAGCAAGGATGGCGAGCGCAGCGCCGCCACCTGGCGCTGGTTCGGCATCCACGCCGTCCGAGGGACGGCGAGCGAGGATGGCGCCAAGGCCCTGGTGCGCATGATCCAGGCCGTGAAGCAGGGCTGGGATTTCGGCATCACGCCCGACGGTCCCCGCGGCCCCCTCATGCAGCTGAAGCCCGGCACCATCGCCCTGGCCCGCAAGACCGGCGCCTGGATCATCCCCGTGAGCCTCACCTACGACCACAGCTTTGAGCTGAAGACCTGGGACCGGATGGTGATCCCCTATCCCTTCGCCACCTGCGTGATCAAGTACGGAGTCCCGTACCAGGTTCCGCCGAAGGCGGACGATGGCGCTGAGGCCGTGCAGCTTCAGCGCGGGATGGACGACCTGGAGACGTGGGCGGAGGGCTTCTCCCGTGGCTGAGCTGGCCGTCGTCTCCCTCTCCGGCGGCATGGATTCCTGTGTCACCGCCGCCATCGCGAGGGCCCAAGGCTTCGAGCTGGCCCTGCTCCATGCGGACTACGGCCAGCGTACTCAAGCTCGCGAAAGGCGAGCCTTTCGCGAGATCGCGGACTTCTACGGCGTGCCGGCCTCCCGGCGGCTCATCATCGGCTTCGATACGCTGAAGGCCATCGGCGGCTCGGCGCTCACGGATGCCTCCATCGACCTGCCCGAGGGCGACCTGGACCGGCCCGGCGTGCCCGTCAGCTACGTGCCCTTCCGCAACGCCCACCTGCTGGCCACCTGCGTGAGCTGGGCCGAGGTGCTGGGCGCCACGGCCATCTTCGTGGGCTTCGTGGAAGAGGACAGCAGCGGCTACCCCGACTGCCGCGAGGCCTTCCTGAAGAGCTTCGAGCAGACCGCCAACCTGGGCACCAAGCCCGAGACCCGACTCACCTTCCACGCACCACTCATCCACCTCCGCAAATCGGAGATCGTGCGGAGGGGCCGCGAGCTTGGGGCACCGCTGCACCTCAGCTGGTCCTGCTACCAGGGCGAGACGGAGGCCTGCGGCCACTGCGATTCCTGCCACCTCCGCCTGCGCGGGTTCAAGGAGGCCGGGTATCCCGACCCCATTCCCTACGGGTACATTCCCGAAGAACTGAAAACCGCCAACCGCGGAGAACGCTGAGAACGCGGAGAAAAGATTATGGAGCTCGATCTGTTGGCGGAACAAGTCGTCGGAGCCTGCATCGAGGTCCACCGGCACCTGGGGCCTGGGCTCCTGGAATCGGCCTACGAGGAATGCCTTTGCCACGAGCCCAGGCTTCGAGGTATTCCTTTCCAGCGGCAGGTGCCCCTGCCGGTGACTTACAAGTCAGTCCGGCTTGATGCCGGCTACCGGCTCGACCTCGTCGTGGACAGCCGGATCATCCTGGAACTGAAAGCCTGTGACACGGTTCCTCGGGTGGCTCGGGCCCAGGTCATCAGCTACCTCCGCCTGATGGGATTGACACTCGGCTATCTGATCAACTTCCACGCATACCGTCTGACGGAAGGCATCCAGAGGATCGTCCTCAATCATCCTGATTAAGCTTTACTCTGCGCTCTCCGCGTTCTCTGCGGTGAGCCAACCGATTGGATTCGCCATGGCCACCAAGAAGACCTCCAAGCCCACGCTCCCGACGAATCTGCCGAAGTACGTGGTGACGCGCCCCACGGGGGAGCTGGACACTTTCGCCAGCCCGCGGCCGGGGCGGCCCTTCACCATCACCTTCGAGACCGAGGAGTTCACCTGCCTCTGTCCGCTCACGGGCCAGCCGGACTTCGCCAAGCTGCGCATCCTCTACCAGCCCGACCAGCTCTGCGTGGAGTCGAAGTCGCTCAAGCTCTACCTCTGGAGCTTCCGCGACCGGGGCGCCTTCCATGAGGCCGTCACCAACCAGATCCTGGACGACCTGGTGAAGGCCACCCAGCCCCAGTGGATGCGCGTCGAGGGCGACTTCCTCATCCGCGGCGGCATCCGGACGCTGGTGGTCGCGGAACACGGCAAGAAGCAGTGATTCCATGAAGGCCGTCATCGCCCTCGGCTCGAATCTCGGCGACCGCCGGGCGCATCTCGATGCGGGGCTGGCGGCGCTGCGGACGCTGGGGACCGTGCTGCCCTCACCGCTGGTGATGGAGACGCCGGACGAGTCCGGTCGGGGGCCCGCCTACCTCAACACCGTGGCGATCCTGGTGACGGACGAGGCCGATCCCCGGCGCCTGCTGGAGTCGCTGTTGCGGCTGGAGCTGGCGAACGGCCGTGACCGCAATGCGGGGAGGAACGCGCCGCGCACCCTGGATCTGGACCTCATCACCACGGATGGCCCGCCGGGTTCCTGGACCTGGGAGACGCCCGACGGCCTGCGCGCCCTGGGACCGGAGCTCACCCTGGAGCTGCCCCATCCCAGGGCCTTCAGCCGCCCCTTCGTGCTGGAACCCTGGCGCGCCCTGTCCGATCCCGGTGTGTGCGGGGGCGTCATTCCGAAAGAGAGAAACGCCCACCGCTAAGACTGCAGAGAACGCGGAGAACACAGATTCTCTCTGCGCTCCCCGCGTTCTCTGCGGCGGGAGACCCTACTTCGTCCAGCGCTCGCACCAGCCGAGGACGGTGTCGTACCAGAGCTTGCTGTTCTGAGGCTTGAGGACGAAGTGGAACTCGTCGGGGAAGTAGAGCAGCTCGCTGGGAATGCCGCGGAGCTGGAGGGTGTTGAAGAGCTGGAAGGCCTCGCCCACGGGCACGCGGTAGTCCAGCTCGCCGTGGACGACGAGCATGGGCTTCCTGAAGGCGGCGGCGGCGCTGCTGGGGCTCTGGGACTGCCAGCGGGCCTTGGTCTCGGCGCTCTCCCAGGGCCAGCCCTTGAACTCCCAGCGGGGGAACCACAGCTCCTCGCTGCCCACCTGCATGCTCTCGGTGTTGAAGATGCCCGCGTGGGTCACGAAGGCCGCGAAGCGGTCGGCCTCATGCCCGGCCAGCCAGTTGGTGGCGTAGCCGCCGTAGCTGCCGCCGCAGGCGACCACGCGCTTGGGATCGGCGTTGGGGAACTGCTTGAGGACGGCGTCCAGGGTGTTCATGAGGTCGGTCATGACGGCGCCATTCCAGTCGCCGCTGATGGCATCCGTGTAGGCCTGGCCGAAGCCCGTCGACCCACGGGGATTGGGGAGCACGGTGATGAAGCCGCGGCCGGCCCAGGCCTGCGCGTTCCACCGGGGGTGCCAGCTGTCGGCCCAGGCGCCCTGGGGCCCACCATGGATGACGAAGGCGACGGGATAGGTCTTGGCTGGATCGTAGCCCACGGGCTTCACGATGAAGGCGTGGGCCCTGGTGGGCTTGCCCTGCACGGGCACCGTGTCCACCCACAGGTCCTCACCGGGGTTGAGGCCCAGCTCCCTGGCCAGGGCCTCATTGTGGTGGGAGGCGCGGGCGACCTTCCCCGTCTTCAGGTCCAGGGTGTAGAGGTCCTGGGGGGTGGTGAGGCTGGTGGAGACCAGCACGGCGTGGTCTTTCGCCACGGCGGAGCCGCTCGGGG
The DNA here is from genome assembly GCF_022808775.1 of Geothrix terrae. Lineage (GTDB taxonomy): Bacteria > Acidobacteriota > Holophagae > Holophagales > Holophagaceae > Geothrix > Geothrix terrae. Next base: position 439,216 of record NZ_JAKZLA010000003.1, on the reverse strand, counting down.
GCAGCGCGAAGCCCTCGATGTGAAGGCCCCTGCTGAGGCGCTGGAGGCCCTGGTCGTTCCAGCGGAAGAGGTCGGCGTGGCCCTGCTGGTCGCTGACGCCCACCAGGTCCTGGCCCTGCCACTGGAAGTCGCCGAAGCTCTGGTCGAAGGCCTGGGTGGTGCGCACGACCTTGCCGGCGGCGCGATCGAACACCCACAGCTCGAACTTGTCGGATTCAAAGCCCGGACGGCGCTGGGCGCGCCAGGCGAGGGCCTTGCCGTCCGGCGAGTAGCGGGGCGTGGTGTCCATGGCCGGGTTGTCGGAGAGCTTCTTGGCGGGGCCGCCGGAGAGGGCCACCTCGTAGATCTCGCCGTTGGTGCTGATGGCCCGGGTCTGCTCGGGGTGGGTCTCGAAGGCCAGGGCCTTGCTGTCGGGGGCCCAGTCGAAGCCGTCCCCGGCCGCCACGTCGGCGAAGTTGGGCACGTCCGTGGCGAGGCCCGCCGTGAGGTCCCGCGGCGCGGCGCTGCCGTCGGCGGGCACCACGAAGAGGTGGCTCACCTGGCGGTCATCTTTCCACTCGTTCCAGTGCCGGTACATGAGGTGGGTGATGACCCGGGCCTTGACCTTGCTCTCCTCCTGGCGCTTCAGGAAGGCCACGTTCTCGGCTTCGCTCCCCGAAGGCACGGTGGTGGAGAGGAAGGCCAGCCACTTGCCGTCGGGGCTCCACACCTGGCCTTCGGCGCCGCCGCTCAGCTTCGTGAGCTGGCGCTTCTCATGGGTGCCGAGGTCCACGATCCAGATCTGGCCGCCGGACTGGTAGGCCAGCTTCTTCCCGTCCGGGCTGAAGCGGGGCCGGGTCTGGCTGCCGGCGCCCAGGTCCAGGGCCTTCGCCTCGCCGCCGGCGGGCTTGTACCAGACGTGGGTGGTGGTCTTGTTGGCGGCGATGTCCGGAGTGCCCACCTGGTAGGCCAGGGCTCCCGCGGCGGAGAGCTGGGGATCGGTGACGCGCTTGACCTTGAACAGGTCGTCCACCTGGAGGGGGCGGCTGGCGAGCAGGGGCAGGCCTGCGGCGAGGAGGAGGATCTGGGCCTTCATGGGGACTCCGCGATCAGTATTCAGAGAGGAGGTGGCGGGCGATGACGGTGCGCTGGATCTCGCTGGTGCCTTCGCCGATGGTGCAGAGCTTCACGTCCCGGTAGTACTTCTCCACCGGGTAGTCCTTGATGTAGCCGTAGCCGCCGAGGATCTGCACGGCCTGGTCCGCCACGCGGCAGGCCACTTCCGAGCTGTAGAGCTTGGCCATGCTGGCGGCCTTGGCGTAGGGCAGGCCCTGGTCCTTCAGGCCCGCGGCGCGGTAGATGAGCAGGCGGGCGGCCTCGATTTCGGTGCCCATGTCCGCCAGCTTGAACTGGATCCCCTGGTGGTCCGCCAGGGGGCGGCCGAAGGTGTGGCGGATCTTGCTGTAGCGGAGGGCCTCCTCGAAGGCGCCCTGGGCCATGCCGAGGCCCAGGGCCCCGATGCTGATGCGGCCGCCGTCGAGGGTCTTCATGGCCTGCTTGAAGCCCACGCCCTCCTCGCCCAGGAGGTTGGCCTCGGGCACCTTCACGTCCTCGAGGATCAGCTCGGAGGTGTCGCTGGCCCGGAGGCCCAGCTTGTTCTCCTGCTTGCCGGCCCGGAAGCCGTTCATGCCCTTCTCGAGCACGAAGGCGCTGATGCCGTCGGCGCTGCTGCGGCCGGGCAGGGCGGGACGGGTGCGGGCCATGACCACGAAGATGTCGCCCACGGTGCCGTGGGTGATGAAGGTCTTGGTGCCGTTCAGGACGTAGTGCGAGCCATCCTTCTTGGCGGAGGTGCGCAGAGAGCCCGCATCGCTGCCCGACCCCGGCTCCGTGAGCCCCCAGGCGCCGATGGCCTTCCCACTGGCGAGTGGCTTCAGGTAGGCCTGCTTCTGGCGCTCGTCGCCCATGGTGAAAATGTGGTTGCTGCAGAGGCTGTTGTGGGCGGCCACGGTGATGCCCACAGAGCCGTCCACCCGGGAAAGCTCCTCCACCACCACCGCGTATTCCTGGTAGCCCATGCCGGCGCCGCCGTATTCCTCGGGGAAGATGACGCCCATCATGCCCATCTCGCCCAGCTGCTTCACCACGCCCATGGGGAAGGTCTTGGTCTCGTCCCAGGCCATGACGTGCGGGCGGATCTCCTTTTCGGCGAACCGGCGCACTTCCTGGCGCAGGGCCTCAACGTGCTCGGGGAGCGTGACATCCATGGGGGCCTCGATTCAGCGGAGGGTGGCTGTGCTGGGGGCGGGGGCGCGATTGATGAGCTGCTTTTTGCGGAGCAGGGTCTCGGCCTCCGGCATCACCTCCAGGCCCTTGAGGATCACCGGATCCTTCTCGCACTGGAGCTTGAAGCCGGCCTCCACACCGAAGGCGACGTTCTGCATCTCGATGGAGAGCTGCTCCCGCATGGCCTCCAGATGGCTCTCCCAGTCCTTGTCGCTGATGGTGAGCTTCTGCTCCTGGGCCCAGGCGCGGAACCGCGCCATCACGGCGTCGTCCGCGCGCTCGCCGGGCCGGATGCCGAAGCGCTCCTTCTCCTGCACGGCGTACCGGAAGAAGGCGGAGTACCGGAAGCGGAGGTTGATCATGAACTCATCGAGGCGGATGAGGGGCATGGGATAGTCCGGATTGATGCCGCCTCCGCCGTAGACCGTGCGGCCCAGGTCGGTCTTGAAGGCCGGGCCCTGGGGCTTGGGGTCCTTCTCGTCCTCGGGGTTGTAGTAGTCGTCCAGGCCGTGGGTGTAGTCCCGCTGGATGCTCCGCCCCGAGGGGGTGTAGTAGCGGGCGGTGGTCAGGGCCAGGCCCCGGGAGCGGTTGATGGGCAGCACGCTCTGGACGAGCCCCTTGCCCCAGCTGGTCTGGCCGACGACCACTCCGCGGTCGTGGTCCTGGACGGCCCCGGTGACGATCTCGCTGGCGCTGGCCGATCCGCGGTTGATGAGGACCACCAGGGGGAAGGGATCGAGCTGCGCCCCCTTGCTGGTGCGCGTCTGGTTCTCGTCCCGGCCGTCCCGGCCCTTCTGGCTCACGATGAGCTGGTCGGGGCCCAGGAGCTGACGGCAGATGCCGATGGCCGAATCCAGGACGCCGCCGCCATTGCCGCGGAGGTCGAGGATGAGCTGCTTCATGCCCTGCTTCTTGAGGGTGGCCACGGCCTTCTCGAACTCGTCGGAGGTGGTTTCGCCGAAGTCCTTGATGAGGATGAAGCCCGTCGTGGGATTCAGCATGAAGCTGTAGTAGACGCTGTTGGTGGGGACCTCGGCGCGGGGGATGGAGAAGCGGAGCAGGTCGGCGAGGCCCGACCGCTGGACGGCGATCTCCACCAGGGTGCCCTTCTCGCCGCGCAGCTTCTGGAGGGCGGCATTGGAGGTCATGCCCTCGGTGCTCGTGCCGTCGATCTCCTTGATGATGTCGCCGGACCGGACACCCAGGCGCTCGGCCGGCCCGCCCTTCATGGGGCTGATGATGGCGATACCCTGGTCGTGCTGCTGGATGATGGCGCCGATGCCGAAGAAGGAGCCCTTCTGCTCTTCGCGCAGCAGGCGGAACTCGCTCTCGTCCATGTAGTTCGAGTGGGGGTCCAGGGTGTGGAGCATGCCCTGGATGGTGGCGTGGGTGATCTGGCGGGGGGTGGGCGGCTCGGGGCTCTGCTTCTGCACCAGGTCCATGACCTCGGTGAGGGTGTCCAGGCCTCGCTGGCGGGCGCCCTCGGCGCCGGACCGGGCGAGCAGGGGCCCCGCCACGGCGACCGTGGCGGCCACCACCATCCACATCCAATTGCGCTTGATGAAACGGGCCATGAGGCTCCCGGGGAGTGTCCCTCCAGGATACGCCCCGCCCGCAGGGAGGGCGAAGCGCGGTTTTATCAGAACCCCTCGAGGATCCGCCGGGCCGTGGGGGCCATGCGCTCCCGGCTGGCCCGGGTGGCGTGGACGATGCCCTCGAACTGCCGGTAGGCGAGTTCAAGGTCGTCATTGAGGATCAGGTAGTCGTAGGCGGGGTACAGCTCCAGCTCATGGCGGGCATGCTCCAGGCGGATGCGGATCTGCTCGTCCGAGTCCTTGCCCCGGCTGCGCAGCCGCTGCTCCAGGGAGGCGGCGGAGGGGGGCAGGATGAAGATCATCCGCGCTTCGGGCATGGCCTGGCGCACGTTCAGGGCGCCGGTGGTCTCGATGTCGAGCAGCACGTCTCGCCCCGTGCCCAGCACGTCCTTCAGCCAGGCGCGGCCTGTGCCGTACCGGTGGCCGTAGACCTGCACCCACTCCACGAAGCCGCCCTCCCGCACCATGGCGTCGAACCGGGCGTCGTCGATGAAGAAGTAGTCCCGCCCGTCCACCTCGCCCGGGCGGGGCTTCCGGGTGGTGAAGGAGATGGAGAAGATCAAGTCCGGGACGCTCTGCACCAGCCGCTGGGTCAGCGTGGACTTGCCCGCGCCCGACGGCGCGGAGACCACGAACACGTTGCCGGGATGCTGGATCAAGGGCCCCTCCTCCCCCCCACTTTAGCGGAAGCCGGGCTGGTGCCGGGTTCCGGCGGGGGTAGCATGGGCGCCTGGAGGTCCCATGCGCGCCCTGATCCTCTCCCTCGCTTGTGTCCTGTCTCTGTCCGCCCAGGAAAGCCCCCTTCCCAAGCCCACGGCCCATCACCTGGCCCTGAAGGAGCAGGCCGGCACCTGGATCGCCGTGGCGAAGATGTACATGGACCCGTCCAAGCCGCCCGTGGTGTCCAAGGGGACGGAGATCAACACCCTCGTGTCGGGCGGATTGTGGCTGAAGTCCGAGATGCGCGCCGAGATGATGGGCCAGACTTTCGAGGGCCATGGCCTCTTCGGCTACGACACCCACCAGAACGCCCATGTGGGCAGCTGGGTGGACAACGGCGGCACCTGGATGGCCGTGTCCAAGGGGACCTGTACCAAGGACTGCCGGGAGATGACCCTCTTCTTCGATGGCTACGACGAGGCCGGGAAGCCCCTCACCTTCAAGGAGGTCCACACCCAGCCGGACCACGACCACCGCTTCGCGGCGATGTTCGTGAAGGGCAAGGACGGCGCCTTCGTGAAGCTCATGGAGATGGAATACACCCGGGCGAAGTAGGCCCGCCGCCCCTCGGCGCTGCTACTGGAACTCCTCGGGCTCTTCGGGCACGGGCTCCGGCGCGCGCTTGAAGATGGCCGAGGCGCTGCGCCGCCCATCCATGACGATGTGGACGGGCTCGTCCAGCCGCGTGTGCACCAGGCAGCCCGAGCGCCAGACCTCCGGCTGCCGGCGCAGCCAGTCCCAGTCGAGCAGGCTCGTGCCCCGGGGGTAGGGCACCGTGAAGTAGCCGATGTTCAGGGAGGTCACGTTGTGGAAGAAGTGTGAGCCCAGCGAGGCGTCCGCCTGGAAGTTCTCCATGGCGTACTCCACGATCACCTGGGCGCAGGAGATCATGGACCACACGATGGGGATGCCCAGGTGGCGGTCGTTGCTGCCCCAGCGCCCGGGGCCCAGCAGGACGTACTTCCCGCCCTCGGCGCGGAAGCGGTCATTGAGCTTCTCGATCTCCGCCGCCAGGGTGGGCGTCTCGAACTTGTCGAAGCCCTCGGGGTCCACCCACACGACGTCCCGCAGGCCCTCCACGATGCCGTTCCCCACGCACTTCTCGGAGAAGAGGAAGAGGTCGGCCGGATCGAGGTCCGCCGAGGACAGGTTCACGTCCCCCGTCTCCATGAGCTGGTGCTTGATCTGGAGGAGGGTGAAGGTGGGCTTGCCGTTGTGGGGATCGGGGTCGAGGTTCACGGCGAACTCGAGCTCCACCGGCGTCTCCATGGCCCCGCGGATCAGCTCCAGCAGCCGCTGGAGGATCGGGGCCAGGGGGAACTGGTCGTACTTGAGGATGTTGCGGAAGTTCACGATGCGGGGCCCCGGGCGGTCGAGGCCGTCCTGGATGCGATCGTCGTTCCAGTCCCAGACGGAGGCGCAGTGCTGCAGGGCCCCATCCGCCTCCGCCTCCTGGATGTCGAGGCTGAGCAGGGTGGCGTCCTCCCCGGCGTAGAGGTCCACGGAGGTGCGGCTCATGTCCAGGGCGTAGAAGCGCTTCTGGGTGGTGCGCAGCTGCTCCCTGGGGGGCAGCATGTCCATCTCGGGGTAGGGCGGCGCGAAGCAGTAGGCCTTCTCGCCTTCCACCACGTACTTGCCCAGCCCCACGGCGATGCTGGCGATGCCGTCCTGCGGCAGCGTATAGGCCACGGGATAGTAGTTGAAGGACTGGGCCACGCCTGAGATGTGCGGGTAGAAGCGGCTGCCGAAGCGGCGTCCCGAGACCTCCTGGATGAGGATGGCCATCTGCTCTTCCTCGATCTTGTAGTCGATGGCCTGGAAGTAGGCGCGGGAGGCCTTCGAGTAGACCGAGGCGTAGACCAGCTTGATGGCCTCCATGAGCTGGACCTCGCGCACGGCGGGGTCGGCGTCGTTGTTGGGCAGGAAGAAGGTGCTGTAGAGGCCCGCGAAGGGATGGGAGAGGCTGTCCTCCAGCAGGCCCGAGGAACGGACGGCCAGGGGCACCTTGGCGTGCTTGGTGAGGAAGAGGCGCAGCTTGGCGATCAGCTCCGGCGACAGCGAGCCCATGAGGAAGCGCCGCTTGATGGCGTCGTCGTCGGCGTCACTCTGGACCATCTGCCTCAGGCCGTTCCGGTGGATGAAGCCGGTGAACTCCTCCGTGCCGATGATGGCGGAGCGGGGGATCCGGATGTTCGCGCCGGGAATCAGGCTCTCCAGGTCCAGCCGGGAGAGCAGGGAGTGGGTGAAGGCCACGCCCCGCGCCTTGCCGCCCATGGAGCCGGAGCCCAGGCGGAGGATGTTGGGCTCGTCCCGGGGCGTGGATTCCGTGAGGGGAATCACCTTGCCCAGGGTCCGCATGCGCTGCACGTAGTCGCCCACGTCGATGAGGAAGGTCCGCATGTCCTCCGGATCCCGGTAGTCGGAGATGCGGAAGCGGGCCAGGACCTTGGCGACCTGGACCTCGCCGCGGGCCATGATCCAGGAGGAGAAGTGGTTGCGCAGGGCGTGGTAGACCAGGGACTCGGCGGGCACGGTGCGCAGCTTCTCCCGCAGGTCCTCCATGTCCGTGGCCCGGGCGATCTCCTCGCCGGCCTGGTTCCGGAAGATGAAGTCGCCGAAGCCCAGGCGTTCGTAGAAGAAGCTCGAAAGCTCCGCGCCCAGGGTGAACGAGTTCTTGTTGAGGAAGCCGCTGCCCAGGGCCGTGGCCCAGGATTCCTTCAGCGGATCCGAGGACTGGAGCAGGGTCGGCAGGTCCGGGATTCGCTCCTTCAGGGCGCGGATCAGCTTGATGCCGGCCTCGCGGTCGAGGGTGCCGTCCTTGGGGAACTTGCGGTCCGAGATGACGCAGAGCAGGCAGTCCTGGAACTGGTCGCAGAAGGCCATGGCCTCCTCGTACGAGGTGGCCAGGATCACCTTGGGGCGGACCCGCATGGACAGCGTGCGCGTCATGCGGTCCATGTTCTGTTCCTTGGCCAGGCGCGTGGTCTGCTTGAGGATCTCGCTGTAGAGGATGGGCAGGTACCGCGAGTAGTAGCGGATGCTGTCCTCCACCAGCAGGATCACGCGGGTGAGGCCCACCTTGGTGTCGTTGAGGACGTTGGCCCGGTCCTCCATGAACTTCACCATGGCCATGAAGATCTCGGGGTTCCCGTTCCACACGAAGATCTGGTCGTAGTGCCGCAGCAGCTCCTGCCGCCGGCGGTCCATGACGCCCACTTCCACGTTGTCGTTGAGCAGGAGGTAGATGGGGATCCGCGGCGCGGCCTTCCGCAGGGCCCGCGACAGCTCCACGTGCCCGCCCTGGCCCAGGCGGCTCATGACGATGATGATGTCGAAGTGGCGGCTGGCGCAGCGGTCCAGGGCCTCGTCCACGGTGGACACGTTGGTCACCCGGGGCGGGTTGCTCATGTTGAGCTGGTAGTAGCCGTCGAAGAGGATCTCGGTCAACAGGCCGTCCTGCTCCAGCGTGAAGGCATCGAAGGCCGGGGCGACCAGGAGGATCTCCCGGGTGCGCAGGGGCATCAGCTCGTGGAAGATCTCCTTGTCCGTCGCGTACTTGTGGAAGATCTCATTGAAGTCGCGGCTGATCATGCGGGGGCCTCGGTTCCACCGCAGTTTACTGGCCTGGGCACAAAAAGGGGGGCCGCGGGCGGCCCCCCTTTTTGTGCCTTGGTGGAAAGCAGGAAACGGCTACACCAGGCCCTGGTCGATCATGGAGTCGGCCACCTTGATGAAGCCGGCGATGTTGGCGCCGTTCACGTAGTTGCCGGGGGTGCCGAAGCGGGCGGCCGCGTCGGCGCAGGACTTGTGGATGTTGATCATGATCTGGTGCAGGCGGGCGTCGACCTCTTCGGCGGTCCAGCCCAGGCGCATGGAGTTCTGGCTCATCTCCAGGCCCGAGGTGGCCACGCCGCCGGCGTTGGAGGCCTTGCCGGGGGAGAAGAGGATCTTGCCGGTGTTGGCCTGGAAGAACTCCACGGCGTCCAGGGTGCTGGGCATGTTGGCGCCTTCGATCACGGCCATGCAGCCGTTGGCCATCAGGTTCTTGGCCTCGTCGAGGTTCAGCTCGTTCTGGATGGCGCAGGGCAGGGCCACGTCCACCTTCTGCTCCCAGGGGCGCTTGCCGGCGTGGAACTGGGCCGTCTTGAACTTCTGGGCGTAGGGGGCCACGGACATGCGGTCGATGCGGAGCATCTCGGTCATGTACTCGATCTTCTCGCCGGAGATGCCGTCGGGATCGTAGATGTAGCCGTCGGGGCCGGAGATGGTGACGACCTTGGCGCCCAGCTGGGTGGCCTTGGTGACGGCGCCCCAGGCCACGTTGCCGAAGCCGGACACGGCCACCTTCTTCCCGCCGATGGACTCGCCCTTGGTCTTCAGCGCCTCTTCGGCGAAGTAGACCACGCCGTAGCCCGTGGCCTCGGGACGGATGAGGCTGCCGCCCCAGTACTGGCCCTTGCCCGTGAGCACGCCGGTGAACTCATTCCGGAGCTTCTTGTACATGCCGAACATGTAGCCGACCTCGCGGCCGCCCACGCCGATGTCACCGGCCGGCACGTCCGTGTCGGCGCCGATGTGGCGGAAGAGCTCCATCATGAAGGACTGGCAGAAGCGCATCACCTCGGCGTCGGACTTGCCGTTGGGGTCGAAGTTGGAGCCGCCCTTGCCGCCGCCCATGGGCAGGCCCGTGAGGCTGTTCTTGAAGATCTGCTCGAAGCCCAGGAACTTCAGGGTGTCGAGGGTGACGTTGGGATGGAAGCGGATGCCGCCCTTGTAGGGCCCGATGGCGCTGCTGAACTGCACGCGCCAGCCGGGATTGACGCGGATCTGGCCCTTGTCGTCCACCCAGGGCACGCGGAAGCCGATGGCGCGCTCGGGCTCAATCAGCCGCTCCAGGATGGCGTTCTTCTTGTACTTGGGCTCCTTCTCGAGGACTGGGGCCAGGGAGTGGAGGATTTCGGTGGCGGCCTGGATAAACAGGCTTTCCCAGGGGGCCTTTTTCTTGAGGCCCTCAAGGACTTCATTGACGTACTGGCTCATGGTTCCTCCGGGAAGGAAGGGGGTGTGGAGGCGGAACCGGGGCTCCGGCCGGGAAAAGCATTCGTGCTGAGATCCCGCGGGGCCGTCCCGAGGCGTCCGCGGCGCGATGCAGGGGCAAAAACAGGACGACATGACTCTAGCCGCACGGGCTGCCCCGAGGGAGGGTGGAGTATCAAGAGGTGATGCGAAGCACTAAAAGAGGGCCATCTGCCTGGAGCATCGGGCATTTTGTTGACGATCCGTCAAAAGGACCAACCCGCCCGCAGGTCCACCCGGTTGTCGTAGAACGTGCTGCCGCCGCCACGGTCCGTGAGGCGCTGGGAGGTCAGCGCGTTCACGGTGCGGTCGCCGGGAGCGTGGCGGCGCCACCACACCCCCTCGGCCACCGCGACCCCGGCGGGCACCTTGTCCGTCACCTCCAGGGTGAAGGCCACCTCGCCCAGGCCGTTGAACGCGGTCACCGGATCGCCGTCCGCCAGGCCCCGGGCCGTGGCCTCGGCGGGGTTCACCCGGAGGGTCATCCGGCCCATGCGCCGCCGCAGGTCCTCCCGCTCGTGGAAGGTGGAGTTGAGCCCCTGCACGGCCGGGGCCGTGACGAGTTGAAGCGGATGCGGGTCCCCGTCGCTGTGGGGCGGCAGGAAGCGGGGCAGGGGTTCCGGATCGCGGGGGTTGAGGACCTCCACCTTGCCGCTGGGCGTGCCGAACTGGAGCGCCTGCCGGTGGGGGTCCAGCTCCACGGCGAAGCCCTCGGCGAGGCGCGCCGCGTCCACGCCTAGCCGCCATGGATGGGGCTCGGCCAGGAGAGCGTCGATGAGGTCGTCCGCCGACTGCGAGAACACCGCCTCCGTGAAGCCCATCGCCTTGGCCAGGGCCTGGAACACCTCGAGGTTCGAGCGGCTCTCCCCCACCGGCGGCACCACGGGTCGCGCCCGCTGGATGGCGTAGTGCCCGAAGGCGCGGTAGAGGTCGCTGTGCTCCAGGGAGGAGGTGGCGGGCAGGACCAGGTCGGCGAGCCGGGCCGTGTCCGTCATGAACCGCTCGTGCACCACGGTGAAGAGATCCTCCCGCGCGAGGCCCTTCAGCACGGCGTTCTGGTCCGGCGCCACCACGGCGGGGTTCGAGTGGTAGACGTAGAGCGAGGCCACCGGCGGGTCCTGCAGCTCGTTCAAGGCGCGGCCCAGCTGGTTCATGTTGAGGGTTCGGACAGGGCGGGGCAGCAGGTCCTCGCGCTCGACGAGGCGCATGGGGAACACGCCCCCGGTGCTGGTGGAGGCGAAGGCCCCGCCGCCGGGCTTGGCGTAGGCCCCCACGAAGGCTGGAAGGCAGGCCAGCGTGCGCAGGGTCATGGCCCCGTTGCCGTAGCGGGAGATCCCGTTGCCCGGGCGCAGGTGCGGATCGCGGGCGCGGCCGTAGGCCTCCGCCAGCTCGCGGACCGTGGCCGCGGGCACGCCCGTGATGGCCTCCACCCGCTCCGGCGGATAGTCCGGCAGGATGCGTTCTCGAAGCTCCGCCGCGCCCTGGACGTGAGCCGCGAGGAAGCCCTCGTCACATAGACCCAGGCGGTCCAGCAGGTGGAGGATCCCCAGGGCCAGGGCGCCGTCCGTGCCCGGCCGCACCAGCACCACGCGGTCGCAGAGGGGCGCGGTGGCGTGGGCGTAGGTGTCGATGAGCCAGACCTGGGCGCCCTTCCGCTTGGCCTCGCGCACGGCGTGGAGGGCGTGGACGGTGGTGGCCGCGGCGTTGATGCCCCAGAGCAGGATGAGGTCGCTGGCGGCGCAGGCGTCCGGGTGCGGCGCGGGCGTACCGCCCATGACCAGGGCCCAGCCCTCGTTCTTGGCCGGCGAGCAGATGGTGCGGTCCAGCTTCGAGGCCCCCATCCGGTGGAAGAAGGCATGCCCGGCGTTGCGCTGGACCAGGCCCATGGTGCCCGCGTAGGAGTAGGGCAGGATGGCCTCGGCGCCGTGGATGGTGATGATCCGCCGCCAGCGGTCCGCGATCTCCCCGATGGCCTCGTCCCAGGAGACGGGCGCGAATGCGCCCTCGCCCTTGGCGCCGGTGTGGCGCAGGGGCGTCGTCAACCGCTCCGGATGGTGCACCGTGTCCTGGTAGCGGTTCATCTTGGGGCAGAGGGCGCCCCGCGTGAACGGATGCTCCGGGTCGCCCGCAACCGCCACGGCGCGGCCGTCCTCCACCTCGACCACGAGGCCGCAGGCGTCGGGGCAGTCATAGGGGCAAACGGAACGGTGATGGGTGCGGGGCATGGGACACCTCCGGGGGGTTCCATCATGGCCGCAGGCGCGGCTCCTTCCTAGTCGCCCTGGAAGGCCCGGCGGTAGGCCGTGGGCGAGGTCTTCAGGATCTGGCGGAAGTGCAGGCGGAGGGAGACCGCCGAGCCGAAGCCGGCCAGGGTGGCCACGTGCTCCACCGGGTGCCCGGTGGTCTCGAGGAGCCGCTGCGCGAAGGTGAGGCGCCGCTGGAGCAGCCAGGCCCAGGCGGTGGTGCCGGTCTTCCGCCGGAAGTGCCGGGTGAAGGTGCGCCGGCTCATGCGGGCGCGCGCCGCGAGGGTGTCCACGGTGAGGGGGCGGTCCAGGTGCCGCTCTGCCCAGGCCAGGGCCTCCGTGAAGGGATCCCGCCCCGACGCGGGCGCGACGGGCTGCTCGATGAACTGCGACTGGCCTCCGTGGCGGTGCGGCTGCACGACCATCCGCCGGGCCACCGCATTGGCGACCTCGGCCCCGCACTGGGATCGGAGGAGGTGGAGGCAGCAGTCGAGGCCCGCGGCCGTGCCCGCCGAGGTCACAACATCCCCCTCGTCGACGTAGAGCACGCCTGGGTTCAGCCGGACCCGCGGGAATTGCCGGGCGAAGCATTCGACCCAGTTCCAGTGGGTGGTGGCCTGGCGCCCATCCAGGAGGCCCGCCTCGGCCAGGACGAAGGCGCCCAGGCAGAGGCCCACCACCCGCGCGCCCCGGGCATGGGCCCTCCGGAGGGCGGCGAGGAGGGCTTCGGGCGGGCGCTCCTGGGGATCCCGCCAGCTGGGGACGATGATCGTGCCCGCGCCGCCCAGGCCCCGCAGGCCATGGGGGGCCTGGAGGGTGAAGCCGGCCGAGGTGCGGAGGGGTCCCGCCTCTACCCCGCAGATCCGCAGGCGGTAGGGCGGGACGCCGAGGTCCGGCCGGTGCTCGAAGACCAGGCAGGGCACCGAGAGGTGGAACGGACTGATCCGGTCGAACACCACCACGGCCAGGGTGTAGGGGTCCAGCGGGGAAGGCGCCATGGCCTGATCTTATCGAACATTGTCATTCAGGCCACTTTCTTCCTCCCGATGCGGGGCACAGCATGAACGCAGCCCGGTTCCGCCGGCCCCTTCAAGGAGAAGTCCATGCCCGCCTCCCCCCGCCGCGCCCTCATCGTCATCGATGTCCAGGAGGAGTACGTCACCGGCGACCTCCCCATCGAGTTCCCGCCCATCGCCGAGTCCCTGGCGAACATCGGCGCCGCCATGGATGCCGCCCGGGAGGCGGGCATTCCAGTGATCGTCGTCCAGAACCATGCGCCCGCCGGGGCGCCCCTCTTCGCGAAGGGCAGCCCCACCTGGGAGCTCCACGACGTGGTCCGCGCGCGCCCGCACGACCACTACCTGGAGAAAACCCTTCCCAGCGCGTTCACGGAGACGGATCTCGCCGAGTGGCTGGGGACCCGGGGCGTCGACACCCTCGCCGTCGTGGGCTACATGACCCACAACTGCGTGGACTCCACCATCAAGCACGCCATGCACGCCGGACTGGCGGTGGAGTTCCTGGCCGATGCCTCGGGCTCGGTGCCCTACGAGAACGCCGCGGGGCGGGTCAGCGCCGAGGTGATCCACCGGACCTTCTGCGTTGTCCTCCAGTCCCGGTTCGCGGCTGTCACGGACACCCGCGCCTGGGTGGCGGCCATCCGGGGGGAGGCGCCGGCACCGACCCGCGGCACCATCTATGACTCCAACCAGCGGGCCCGGGGCCGCCACCCGAAGTGACCCCCGAGGTGACCTTCGAAGTGCCCCCGAAATGAAGCTGCGCCCGGGGTGAAGGAGGTATCCTGGCGCCGGGACGTTCCCATGGCCCACGCCCTCCTTCCCTCCGGCCACGGCACCTATGAGCGCCTGGTGGCGCGCCTGAACCGCTTCCCCCAGGGCGCGCCGCCGTCGGAGCGGCTGTTCCAGATCCTCCGGCTCCTGGTGACCGAGGAGGAGGCCGGCCTGCTGGCGCAGGTCCCCATCCGCCCCTTCACGGCCCGCCGCGCCGCGGCGATCTGGAAGCTCCCGGAGACGAGGGCGCGCAGGATCCTGGAGGCCCTGGCCGGGCGCGCCATGCTGCTGGACCTTGTCCGGGACGGCGAGACCCGCTACGTGATGCCGCCGCCCATGGCCGGCTTCTTCGAGTTCTCGATGATGCGGGTGCGGGGCGATGTGGACCAGAAGGCCCTGGCGGAGCTCTTCCACCAGTACCTGAACGTGGAAGGGGATTTCCTCCGCGCCCTGTTCGCCGATGGAGAGACCCAGCTGGGCCGGGCCTTCGTGGACGAGACCGCGCTGCCCCGGGAGGACAGCCTCGTGGTGCTCGACCACGAGCGGGCCAGCGAGGTGGTGCGCACGGCGGGGGCCATCGGGGTCGGCACGTGCTACTGCCGCCACAAGATGGCCCATCTGGGGAAGGCCTGCGACGCGCCCATGGAGATCTGCATGACCTTCGGCACCTGCGCGGATTCCCTGACGCGCCACCAGGTGGCGCGGCGCGTGGAGGCCGCGGAGTGCCTCGACCTGCTCGATCAGGCCCGGGAGCGCGGGCTGGTGCAGTTCGGGGAGAACGTGCGCGAGCAGGTCAGCTTCATCTGCAACTGCTGCGGCTGCTGCTGCGAGGCCATGGTCGCGGCGCGCCGCTTCGCCTTCATGAAACCGGTCCACACCACGAACTTTCTCCCGGAGCTGGATGGCGGGCGGTGCACCGGATGCGGGAAGTGCATCGGCGCCTGCCCCGTGGAGGCGCTCAGCCTCGTCTCGGCCCACGATCCACGCCGTCCAGCCGCGCGGCGGGCGCGGCTGGACGAGGACCGCTGCCTGGGTTGCGGTGTGTGCGTGCGGAGCTGTGCCCCAGGGGCCATCCGGCTGAAGCCGCGCCGGGCGCGGGTGCTGACCCCCGCCAACACGGCCCACCGCACCGTGCTGATGGCCCTCGAACGCGGCCAGCTGGCGGAGCTCCTGGTGGACGGGCAATCCAGCCATGGGCACCGGGCTGTGGCCGCCATCCTCGGCGCCGTGCTCAGGCTCCCGCCCCTCCAGCGGGCGCTCGCCTCGAAGCAGGTGAAGTCGCGCTACCTGGACCGCCTGATGGCGGGCAGGTGAGGCCGGCCGCCAGCCCTTGGAGGATTGGGACAGAAGTTCGGAGTAATGGGCAAGCCGACCGATCGGCCGGCTCCTAGACTTCCTCCTGCCACCTCGTGGACCGAAGCGGCCCCAGGCCGGGAAGGTCCTTACGCACAGCCGCGGGCGCCCACCCCTGGCCTCACATCTGGCCTCACATCTGGCCCCACATCTGATTTGGAGGAATACATGACCCTGAACGTCCTCGGCTACGCCGCCCAGTCCCCCGCCTCGGCGCTGGCCCCCTTCCCCTTCGAGCGCCGCGATCCCCGGTCCGACGACGTGGTGATCGATATCCTCTACTGCGGCGTCTGCCACTCGGACCTGCACACGGCCCGCAACGACTGGGGCTGGACCACGTACCCCATCGTCCCCGGCCACGAGATCATCGGCCGCGTTCGGGAGATTGGCGCCGCCGTGACCCGCTTCAAGGCCGGCGATGCCGTCGGCGTGGGCTGCCTGGTGGACTCCTGCCGCCACTGCAAGCCCTGCGAGCACGGCGAGGAGCAGTACTGCCAGAACGGCTTCACCGGCACCTACGGCGGCACGGACCGCCACGACGGCCGGCCCACCCAGGGCGGCTACTCGGATCAGATCGTGGTGTCCGACCGCTTCGTGCTGAAGGTGCCGGACAGCCTGGACCTCCGCGGCGCCGCGCCCCTGCTCTGCGCCGGCATCACCAACTGGTCGCCCCTGCGGCACTGGAAGGTCGGGAAGGGCAGCCAGGTGGCGGTGGTGGGCCTCGGCGGCCTCGGCCACATGGGCCTGAAGCTGGCCAAGGCCCTGGGTGCCGAGGTGACCCTCTTCACGCGCTCCAAGGGCAAGGAGGACGACGCCCGGCGCCTGGGCGCGGACCGCGTGGTGCTGTCCACGGACCCCGCGCAGATGGCATCGGTCGCGGGCCGCTTCGACCTCATCGTCGACACCGTGCCCTACGTCCATGACCTGAATCCCTACGTCCCCACCCTGGCCACGAACGGCACCCTCGTGCTGGTGGGCTACCTGGGCGGGCTGGAGCCCATGCTCAATACCGTGCCCATGGTCCTCGGCCGCAAGTCCGTGGCGGGCTCCCTCATCGGAGGCATTGCCGAGACCCAGGAGATGCTCGACTTCTGTGGCGAGCACGGCATCACGTCCGACGTGGAGGTGATCCGCATGCAGGACATCAACGGGGCCTACGAGCGCCTGCTGAAGAGCGACGTGAAGTACCGCTTCGTCATCGACATGGCCTCGCTGAAGACGAAGAACTGAACCCGACCCACCAGGAGAACTCACATGAAGATGCGAACACTCGGTACCAACGGCCTGAATGTCTCCGCCCTCGGTCTGGGCTGCATGGGCCTGAGCTTCGGACTCGGCCCCGCCGTTGATAAACAGGAAGGCCTCGCCCTCATCAGGGCCGCCGCGGAGAAGGGCGTCACCTTCTTCGATACGGCCGAAGTCTACGGGCCCTGGGTGAACGAGGAGCTGGTGGGCGAGGCCCTGGCGCCCTTCAAGGGCCGGGTGGCCATCGCCACCAAGTTCGGCTTCGCCATCGACCAGGTCACAGGCCAGAACCCGGGCGGCCTGAACAGCCGGCCCGAGCGCATCCGGGCCGTGGCCGAGGCCTCCTTGAAGCGCCTTCGCGTGGACGCCATCGACCTCTTCTACCAGCACCGTGTGGATCCCGAGGTGCCCATCGAGGACGTGGCCGGCACGGTCAAGGACCTCATCGGGGAAGGCAAGGTCAGGCACTTCGGCCTCTCCGAAGCCGGCGCGGCCACCATCCGCAAGGCCCACGCCGTGCAGCCCGTGGCCGCCCTCCAGAGCGAGTACTCCCTGTTCTGGCGGGAGCCGGAGGTGGAGATCCTCCCCACGCTGGAAGAGCTGGGCATCGGCTTCGTCCCCTTCAGCCCCCTCGGCAAGGGCTTCCTCACCGGCAAGATCGACGAGACCACCACCTTCGATCCCACCGACTTCCGCAACATCGTGCCCCGCTTCACGCCCGAGGCGAGGAAGGCGAACCTCGCCCTGGTGGAGGTGCTGAAGGGCCTGGCGGCGGCGAAAGGTGCGACCCCGGCCCAGCTGGCCCTCGCCTGGCTGCTGGCCCAGAAGCCCTGGGTCGTCCCCATTCCGGGCACCACCAAGCTGCATCGGCTCGAAGAGAACCTGGGGGGCGCCGCCCTCGAACTCAGCGCCGACGACCTGAAGGCCATCGACGCCGCCGCCTCCAAAGTCGAATTGCAGGGCGCCCGGTACCCGGAGCACCTGCAGAAGCTGGTGGGCCGCTGACCGGCATGGAACCAGGACACGATGGAGACAGACCCATGAACGTGCTCATCATCAATGCCCACCTGGCCTATCCCGGATGGTCCGAGGGCAAGCTGAACCTCGCCTTCATGGATCTGGCGAAGGCGTTCTTCCTGGCGCGCGGACACCGGGTCACGGAGACCTTCGTCGAGCGCGGCTACGACCCGGAAGAAGAGGTGGGCAAGCATATGGCCGCCGACCTGGTCATCCTCCAGACGCCGGTGAACTGGTTCTCCGCGCCGTGGATCTACAAAAAGTATGTGGATGAGGTCTTCAACGCAGGGCTGACCACGAAGACCCTGCTTGAAGGCGATGGCCGCACGCGCCAGGACCCAAGCCGGCAGTACGGAACGGGTGGCCTCATGCAGGGGAGGGCCTTCATGGTCTCCGCCACCTGGAATGCGCCAAGGGAAGCCTTTGACAACCCCAACGGCGTGTTGTTCGGCGGCAAGGGCACGGCTGACCTGTTCCTTCACCTCACCTCGAACTACAGGTTCATGGGGTTCGACATCCTCCCGGATTTTGGGGTGTTCGATATCTTCAAGGCGCCCGACATCCCGCGCGCGCTCGAGGACTACCAGCGGCATCTGGAGAAACACTGCCTCGGAGAAGGTTCATAAGGAGGCTGCGATCCCTCCCGCATATCCCCAAGAGTCACCCAGCGGAGGCTTGATGGCGTACCTGCCACGTGGAAGCATCCATCAAATCCACCGCCAGCTCCAGCAATCACGGACCAGGGAGAGGCACCGATGACCATGTCTGAAACCGCTCACCGGAACCACGAGCGCTGGTTCCCGAGTCATCAATCCACCCTGAAGGTCACCGACCCGGAGTTCATCGAGCTGTTCGACCATTTTGCCTTCGACGAGGTGGCTTCCTACGGGACCCTGGACGACCGGACCCGCCTGATGGCCATCCTGGCGGCCCTGATCGCGGGCCAGGCCCTGGGCGAGTACAAGGTCATGCTCCGGGCCGCCCTGACCGTGGGCGTCACGCCGGTCGAGGTGAAGGAGCTCGTCTACCAGGCGGTACCCTACTGCGGCATCGCCGTGGTCTTCGACTTCCTCCATGCCACCAACGAGATCCTGGCGAGCGCCGGGGTGAAGCTGCCGCTGGAGGGCCAGTCCACGACCACGCGAGAGACGCGGATGGCGCGTGGACTGGGGGTGCAGAAGGCGATCTTCGGCGAGACGATCGACCAGATGCGCGAAGCGTCGCCGGCCGACCAGCGGCACATCCAGGACCACCTCTCCGGCAACTGCTTCGGGGACTACTACACGCGGACGGGGCTGGACCTGCGCCTGCGGGAGCTGCTCACCTTCTCGATGCTGCTCGCGCTGCGCGGCTGCGAAGCCCAGGTGAAGGGGCACGTCCGGGGCAACCTCCAGGTCGGCAACGACCGGGGCACGCTGGTGAGTGTCATCACGCAGCTGCTGCCCTACCTCGGCTATCCGAGGACCCTCAATGCCCTGCAGTGCCTGAATGACGTCCTGCCCGCATCCGCGTAGGCGGGAGGCCCCCTCGAACGTGGAACACCCCGCAAACCGGCTCCCCGGGCTGGCCTGAAAGGAGACAATGGCTCATGGCCCGCATCTCGACGCCACCCCTCCCCCAAGGTTCCGAGCCGGAACCCCTTCGGCCCGACCTGGCCCGGCTCGCAGACCTGCTGCTGGCCCACGCCCCCTACGACGGCACCTTCGAGCTGCGGCTGCCGGGGGTGCATGTCTCCCGGGCCTCCCGCGCCCACGCGGCCTTCCACCACGCCGTGCAGCGGCCGGCCCTCTGTCTGGTGGCCCAGGGCGCCAAGCGGGTGATGCTGGGGCAGGAGCTCTACGAGTACGACGCCTCGCGGGTGCTGGTCTATTCCGTCGATGTCCCCGTGTCCGCCCAGGTCACGCAAGCCAGCCTGGACGCGCCCTACCTCGGCCTTCGGATCGACCTGGATCCGGCGCGGATCGCCGACCTGACGGCCAGGGTCTACCCCCTGGGCCTGCCCCGCCGGGGCGAGGGCCGCGCCATCTGCGTGGACCAGCTGGACGCCCCGGTGATCAACGCGGTGGTGCGGCTGATGGAACTGGCCTCCCGGCCCGATGAGGCGGAGCTCCTGGCCCCCCTCGTCCTCGACGAGATCCTCATCCGGCTCCTGCGGAGCCCGCTGGGCCCGCGGGTGGCGCTGATCGGCCAGGAGGAGAGCCAGCTCCACCGCGTCGCCAAGGCCGTGTCCTGGGTCCGCACCCACTTCGACCAGCCCCTGGACGTGGAGCGCCTGGCCACCCTGGTCCACATGAGCCCGTCGTCCTTCCACCAGCACTTCAAGGCCGTCACCGCCATGAGCCCCCTGCAGTACCAGAAGGCCATCCGCCTCCAGGAGGCGCGGCGCCTCATGTTGCTCACCCGCCTCGACGCCGGCACCGCCGGCCGGCGCGTGGGCTACCAGAGCCCCTCCCAGTTCGCCCGGGAGTACGGCCGGTACTTCGGGAATGCGCCCACCAAGGACGTGGCGCGGCTGCGGGAGCAGGCGGAGGGGCTGGGGGCCGGGGAGTGACGCAGGAATTTACAGCCATCAAGATCTGCCGGGGATGGTTTTGATCCCACTGGGGCGAAGCTTGTGGGAATTGGCCCTGTGGCGGTTCCATACGAAGTCGACCACCTTCATGAAGCCGGGGTCTGGAAGGGGCTTGTCAGCAAATCCGTCCTTCCCGAATCGTTGGCAATACAGAATGGCCGGGGCCATCTCGTCGTAAGTGAAACCCAGCTCTCCTTCATCCGTTTGGCCCGGCCATAGGCCTGCCGAGGGGACCCGGTCGATGTGAGTCTCGTCTATGAGGCCGCTGGCGGCGAAGTGGTCGAGAGCCATATAGACTTCCTGCTTGAAGAAGTCGCTGATCGGAAAGATGTCGCATGCGCCATCCCCCCACTTCGTGTCGTAACCGATGTAGTCCTCACTGAGGTTGCCGGTGCCGATGACACGCACGCGCCTGCCCGGATTGGCTTCGCCGAGCGCCATGCAGGCGAGGTAGAGGTGGGTCATCCGAAGACGCGCACGGGTATTCCCTGTATTGAGGGCGGAGGTTTCATGGATGCCGAAATGCCCCATCTGCTCCTCCCAGCCCGATAGGACGGCAGAAACAGCCTTTTTGATATCGAGGGTCATATGGTTGATGCTCAGCTTGTCAGCCACGGAAGCTGAACGGGCGTTAAACGTCGCGTCGTCAATGGAGCTGGCGGGCATCGAGATGCCGAAGACATTCTCTGCGCCAAGGGCAGAGACGGACAGACAGGCGCAGAGGGTCGAGTCCGCTCCTCCGGATAGGCCGATGACCGCGACATCAACCTCTTTTTTGATGCCATCCATGGCAGCCTGAATGGCGGGTCGGATGTCGGTGACGAAAGGCGACATGTTGTGATCTCCTATCCTTGCGCCGCGGCTTGACAGCACGCCTCAGGGTGCAAGGTACCGTTCCCGGATCACCTTCATGTGCCAGCGTTCGTGACCGGCCATGTGATAAGCGATGGCCCGAACGCTCATGATGTTCCCGGATGCGATCCCGGAACGGAGGAGCACCTCATCGCCAAGCCCGGCATAAAGCGAAAGCGTTGCCGCGCGGACCGTGGCGAATTCATCGATCAGATCATCAAGGGTGCGGATGTTCGCTTGGGTCTCCGGGGTGTAAGCATCTTGGTCGAATCCAGGGAGCTCGGTCGTGTCACCGCGGGCGAATCGCAGGGCCCGATAGGCGTATATCCGCTCGTCGTCACTGAGGTGCTGGATGATTTCCTTGATCGTCCACTTCCCTGGGGCATACCGGTAATGAAGCAGGTCTGAGGGCAGGGAGCGAAGAAACGCCGAGGTCTCGATGAGATTCTCTCGAAGGTGCTCGAGCACCCGCCCATCGCTTGGTATCAGATTGAAATATCGCAGCACATATTGAACATGTTCGCCGGGGCCTGGCTTCTCGATCTTCCTCACGAACCGGCTCCCACTGATGCTTGATCGCGCCTGGATGACCTAACCACCGTGATTCATTTTAGCTCTGCCCTGGCCATCCCTCATGACGCCAAGCCAGGGCATCCGGCGCCGCTTTACGAAACGTCCTTACCCTGAATCAACGGTAAGACCGAGTGGTTCTTCTCCAGGGCGGAGTGGGTCTCTAGGGTTCCTCCCGCCGCAGGAGACTGGAACCGAAGGATGGTGCGGGCGCTCGCTCATGCCGTGGACCAGGGGGGAGTTCCTCTCGGCGAAGGAGCACCGCGCTCATCTTGGTAGCGTGCAGATGCGAAGGTTCCAAGCCGGGTCCTGTTCTTACGAAGGCGGCGAACGCCTGCATGGCCTTGATGTCTTCGGGGTGGGTGGCGGTGATCTCGAAATAGGGGTGCAAGGCTCCATCCTCAAGGAACAGAGCCAAGACTAGGTTTGGGATGGTCCTCGAAAAAGGTCCAAATTTGAAAATCCAGATAGACCATCATCCCGGAATAAGCCCGTAGAGCCTCGTCGCTGAACACCATGACTGAGGAGCCAGGGTCCGGCCGCGCGAAAGCCCGGCACGCCGCTTAACGCCTCCGGCAGTCCCCCGGACGGCCTCAGGCTACGGCTACCTGCCAGCATTTCAGTGACTTCGAGTCCCACCACCTCCACCACGCAAGAAGCCCCGCGGATGCGGCTCGGTAGCACTCCCGGTGGTGGGACTCCCTCCGCATCATCCTGTGGGTGACGCTCCGGCCGCGCGAAATGCTGGCACGCCGCTTCACGCCTCCGGCAGTCCCCCGGACTGCCTCCGGCTACGGCTACCTGCCAGCATTTCAGCGATTTCGAGCCCCGCCTTTTACCACAACAAATTGAGGCCCCGAATGAGAGGCGCTTGGCGTGTCGCTGCTGGGCACGGCGCTGATCCTCCGGGCAGGACATCAAGTCCTGCCCTCCGGGCGCCTACCTGCCCGCAGCGGCAATTCCACCAAAGCAAAGCCCCCGCAGGCGGGGGCTTTGCTTTGGTGGAGGTGGTGGGAGTCGAACCCACGTCCAAGACATGCCGGATGGCGGCTCTTCCACAGGCTTGGTCCGCTCTTGAAACCTCCCGGCGGGGAACGGACGAGCCGCTCGGGACGTGTGCCCCCTGGTCTCGGCCGCCGTCAGGGGGCGTCGCGGCGGCCCATCTGGTGCCTCCGTCCGGCAGGCCGAAGCCACCCTTTCGGAGGTTTAACGAGCCCGGTACCCAGAGATCCCGGGGACTCGCTCGGAGCCTAGGTTGCCCTAGGCAGCGAGAGCCAGTTCGAAGTTATCGTTGGCAGTTTGATTTGGGCGGCTTGATGAGGGGGCCAGCCGTCCAACCCCCGCCTGCACCAGGCACCCGGATCACGACCTGTCGAAACCGGTCACCCCCGTGGTGTTCTGATCACCGGACCTGGGATGCGATCGCTCCCGTGTCCGCTGCCGTCCGTTCGTCCCCCGCGAGGGCGCGAATCGGGCGGATCCTGAGTATGGGTGCGGGATGGCGGATGCACAAGAGCGCGTTCAGTGACCCTGCTTCCGGCGGGCGGTCACGGTCTCGCCGCCGATGCCCCAGTTGTCCATCTCCACTTCGTCGATGACGACGACGGTGGTCTGGGGGTTCTTGCCCAGCACGTCCACGAGGAGCTGGGTAGCGCCCTGGATGAGCCGGGCCTTCTGCTCGGCGGTGGCGCCTTCGCGGGTGATGCGGATGTTCACGTAGGGCATGGCGGCCTCCTGGACGCCTCCAAGATAAGCGCCTCAGCGGGGGAGGAGGGCGGTCCGCTGCAGCACCGCCCGGCTGTCCCCGTCGGCGAAGCGCCAGGGACGGGCCTGATCCTCGGGGGTGGCGAAGGCGATGCCCAGTCGGGGCCCGGTCAGGATCCGGGCCGGGGGTGGGCCCGGGCGCAGCTCCAGGCCACCGGGCGCCAGCAGGTCGTGGCCGTCGAAGGCCCGGTCGAGGCCCAGGGCCTGGGCCACCTTGCCGGGCCCCGCGCAGAGCTGGGGTGTGGGCCGGGCGGCCTTTCGCCGCGCCAGCACGGTCTCGAGCCCGGAGACCACCTCGACCCCGCGGATGAGCACCGCGCAGGCCTCGCCTTCGGGTCCGGTCACCACGTTCAGCATCCAGTGCACGCCGTAGCAGAAGTAGAGGTAGGCCCGGCCCGGCGGGCCCCACATGGGGGCGTTGCGGGCCGTGCGTCCATGGCGGGCGTGGCTGGCGCTGTCCTCGGGCCCGGCGTAGGCTTCCACCTCCGTGATGCGGAGGACGACGTCCTCGCGGGCGAGGCGCGCGCCCAGGAGGCCGGGCGCCACCTCCCAGACGGGACCGGCGAGGTTCATCGTCCCATCAGGCCGCGGCCCTGGAGGAAGGCCGCCAGCTCGGCGGCGGCGGGGCCCTCGAGGGCGCGCTCGGGCACGAGCACGGCCTGGGAGGGGCCGACCCGGAAGATCCAGA
Organism: Geothrix terrae; assembly: GCF_022808775.1. Classification (GTDB taxonomy): domain Bacteria; phylum Acidobacteriota; class Holophagae; order Holophagales; family Holophagaceae; genus Geothrix; species Geothrix terrae. The sequence goes on along the minus strand of NZ_JAKZLA010000003.1, from coordinate 415,466 downwards.
ACCCGCTCCGGCGGACGACCCGGGTGAAGGCGCTCCAGGGCAGGCCGCCCTCGGTGGCCTCCGTGCGCAGGGTGAGGCCTTCGTCGTCCAGGCGCACCTCCATGGGCGGGTAGGCCTGGCCGCCGCGGCGCCGGCGCCCCCAGCGCAGCACCGCCTCGGGAAGGACGATCAGGAGCAGGCCGTTGAGGGCGAGGAAGAGGCCCGGGCCCGGCTGCCCCGGCGTGAGCCCGGCCCGGCCGAGGCCCCCCATCAGCAGCAGGGCGCCGCACAGGACCGACAGGGCGTACCAGAGGCGCTTGAAGGCGCGGGTGCCCCGCAGGGCCTCATCGGGCGACAGGGTGTAGGTGGCGAGGATCTGCATGGTCGTTCCGGAAGGCCCGGGTCGCACCTGCGGCCCGGGTAGGAAAAGGATTTCACGAGAAAGGGCCCGCTCGGGGGCCCTTTCTCCTTACTCGAATCGCGAAGCGATTCGAGCCTGCGGGCGTGGCGACCCACGCCGACATGATTCTGATCCGTGCGGGGCCCCGCTTCGTGAAGCCCCCCGGGCTTCACTGCGCGACCCGCATCGAATCAGACCTCATCGAAGAAGTACGGCTTCAGCACCTGGATGCGCTCCTCGAAGTCGTCCGGGTGGATGAAGTGCAGGGCGGCGGCCACGCTGGAGAGCAGGCTGTTGCCGTCCTGGGGCGTGAAGCAGAAGCCCACCACGCGGTTCTCGCTGGGCATGGTGAGGGTGCTGAGGGGGATCACGGTCTGGTTGAGGATGCGGCCGTAGTGGCCCTGGTCGCGGCCGAAGGAGAACACGGTGTTGGCATCCTTCTTCTCGGTGATGGCGATGCGGTCGTTGGCCTTGATGCGGGCCTTGAGGCTCTCCAGCGTGGTGGGGCGCTTCAGGCGCAGGTCGAACCAGAGGCTGTGCATGTACTGGGTGGAGAGCTTGATGGCGCTGCTGAAGAGGTTCAGCTCCAGGCCGCGGGTCTGGAACAGGTGGTAGGCGTCGCGGGCGTGGTGGGTGCCGAACTTGCCGTCCTTGTGGGTGCCGACCTGGGGGGCGGGGCAGAAGTCCTTCACCTGGCTGATGTCGTTGGCGCGGCGCATGCAGACGAAGCTGCCTTCCAGCAGGTTGTCGTCGCCCTCGGCCAGGGCCAGCGTGTCGATGATGCAGGAGAGGTTGTGGGTGTTGCAGCTCACGACCTGCACGTACTGGCCGCTCTTCTTGAGCACGTCGTCGTTGATGCCGCGGGCGTACATGGTGCCGAAGCCGAACTCGCTGCCCTGGGCGATGAAGCCCCGGGTGTTGTGCTCGTAGTGGGTGTAGAACTTCTCCTTCATGTCCAGGCCCTTGGGGCTGCAGTCGATGACGACCGTGGCCTCGTTCAGGGCCTGGTCATGGAACATGGCGGGCTCGATGCCCCAGGCCTTGAAGCCTTCCGCCTTGTCGGGGTCCACCACCAGCTTCGCGCCGCGGCGCAGCAGGGCCTTCACCTTGGGGCGGTCGCTGACGCTGTTCTTGTGGAACGTCACGTCATCGATGCCCAGTTCCTTCTTGTACTCGGTCAACAGGCCGATCAGCGGCTCGCCGATGGTGCCCGTGCCGACCACGTGCACGATGTTCTTCTTGGACATGGGTCCTCCCTGGCCGGATTTTCGGGACGCCCCCCGGCCCAACTGAGGATTTTCCCAGGCGGCCGCAGGAAAAGCCACCCGCAAACGCCGGATGCGGATCCCTTGTGACGGGAAGCCCCTACCAGCCCCGCAGTTCGTTGGCCTTCCGCACGCGGTCCAGGGCCAGGACCAGAGCCCCGGTGCGCCAGGTGCAATGGTGCCGGCGCACCTGCTCCTCGACGTCGCGGAAGGCCTGGAGGAGGACCTTCTCCTCCTTCTCGAAGATCTCGGCCTCCTCCCAGAAGAGGTGCTGGAGGTTCTGCACCCACTCGAAGTAGGACACGGTGACGCCCCCGGCGTTGGCCAGGATGTCGGGCATCAGCAGGATGCCCCGCTCCCGGAAGATCCGGTCGGCCTCGGGGGTGGTGGGGGCATTGGCTCCCTCGACGATGAGGCTGGCCTTCACGGTCGGAGCGGTGGCTTCGGTCAGCACGCCGCCGAGGGCCGCGGGAATGAGGATGTCGCCCTCCTGGGCCCAGATCTCGACGGGGTCGAAGGGCTCGCCGCCCGGGAAGCCGGCCACGGTGCCCCGGTTCTGGCGCGCGTGGGCCAGGAGGGCCGGCACATCCAGGCCCTCCTGGCGCCGGACCGCGCCGCCGAGGTCGGCCACGGCCACCACGCGGGCGCCCATGTCGGCGAGGAACCGGGCGCTGTGGCCGCCCACGTTGCCAAATCCCTGGAGGACCACCCTCGCGCCTTTCAGCTCGCGGCCCAGCACGCGCGTCCAGGCCTCCCGCGCGCAGATGGCCACGCCTTTGCCGGTGGCAGCCTCCCGGCCCTGGCTGCCGCCCAGCTCCAGGGGCTTGCCGGTGACGCAGGCGGGCTGGTGGCCGTTCTTCCGGCCATATTCGTCCATGACCCAGGCCATGATCTGGGCGTTGGTGTTCAGGTCGGGGGAGATGATATCCCGGGTGGGGCCCAGCACCATGGAGATCTTGGAGATGTAGCGGCGCGTGAGCATCTCCAGCTCGTGCAGGGACAGCCTCGAGGGATCGCACTGGATGCCCCCCTTGGCGCCGCCGAAGGGGATGTTCACCACCGCGGTCTTCCAGGTGTTGAGGCTGGCCAGGGCCCGCACGTCATCCAGGGCCAGGTCCGGATGGAAGCGGATGCCGCCCTTCTGGGGCCCGCGCACGCCGTTGTGCTGCACGCGGTAGCCCTTGAACACGCGCAGTGTCCCGTCTTCCATGCGGATGGGCATGGCCACCGTGATCTCGCGGTAGGGCGTCTTGAGCAGCTCCCGCAGCTCCTGGGAGAGCTGGAGGATATCCGCGGCCTCGTCAAACTGCCGGTTCACGTTCTCGAAGAGGTTCATGGGTCCGGTCATGGGAACCCCCACCGGCGCCTAGCATAGCGCGGCCCCGGGGGACCGGGGCCGCGGAGAGGGGCTGGCGGATGAACCTACTGCTTCAGGCCCTGGAGGGAGACCAGGTACCGCATGAAGGAGACGCCGTAGGTGCCATCGGGCTTCTTGAGGCAGCTGACGGAGAGGATCTTGTTGCCGTCGAAGCCCAGGGACATGTCCTTGACGACGGTCTGGGAGCCGAACTGGCGGGCGGCCGTGTTGTCCACGATGCCCATGTGCCGCATCTTGCCCCAGGACTTGGCGGTGAGGCCCTTGGTCAGGCGGTAGATGCCGGCGTTGTAGGCCAGCCGGGCGTCCTTGATGGTGTAGTCGGGGAAGTTGACGGGGTCGGGGCCCCCCGGCAGGGCATCGAGCTTGTCGGCCAGGTGCTCCACACCCAGGCCCTTCAGCTCTTCGGGGGTGAGCGTGAGGCCCAGGGCCTTGGCGTCCATGTGCATCTGCCGCGCGGAGGGGAACACCACGTCGGGCGTGATGGGCGCGATCAGGGTCACGTGCTTGTAGTCCTTCCGCACCGCCAGGTATTGCAGGTGATAGAGGATGTCGGCGGGTTCGGTGGCGGCGGGCGGGGGCGTGGTGGGAATCGCGTCACCGCCGCAACCCACGAACGCGGGCACGAGGAGCAGGCTGGCGAGGGGCAGCATCAGGGTACGTCGCATCGATAGGCCTCCGGAACGGGGTGGTCTGGATGATTGTGAGGATGCAGTCTTCCCACTGCGCTGCCAAGGGAAATTCATCACAATGGGATCGTGTATCCCATCGGTCTCATCGCTTTCGGCCGCCTGCGCCTGGAACCCTGCCGGGGGCTGGAGCGGCACTACCTGGACATGCTGCGCCCCTACGCCCGGATCGAGGTGGCGGAATTGGCGGAGGGGAAGGGCGATCCCGCCCGGCAGCTCCGGGAGGAGGCCGAGCGCCTGCGGCCGAAGCTGAAGGCGGTGGCCTGCCCGGTCCTCCTCACGCCGGAAGGAAAACTCCGGGACAGCGAGGCCCTGGCCAGGTGGCTGGGCGAGCGCATGGACCGGGGGGAGAGCCTGGCCTTCGTCCTCGGCAGCAGCCACGGCTTCGACCCCGGGCTCAAGGCGGAGGTGAAGGAGCAGCTCAGCCTCTCGCCCCTGACCTTCCCCCACGAGCTGAGCCGGGTGATGCTCCTGGAGCAGCTCTACCGGGCCTTCACCATCCTGCGGGGGAAGGCGTATCACAAATAATCAAGGGGGACCACCCGGCGGCCTCGCCGCCTCTGCGTCCCCCTTGAATCCTGGGCTCGGGCGCCGTCATTCCTTGCGACCCACACGGGCGAGGTTATTCGCCCTTTTTCCGCCTTTGAGGGACACTGGTCGAATGGCGCATCCCATGGACCGCTACTTCGCCCCGCCGGAGGGACGGATCTTCGCCTGCTTTCCCGGGGCCGAGGACCGGCCCGGCCAGCGGCGCATGGCGGAGCTGGTCCACAACACCGTCGTGGAGGGCACCGCGCGCTTCCAGCGCTGGCGGGACCAGGGTGGCGAGCCCGACACCCGCCCCGAAGCCGTCATCCAGGCGGTGGAGGCCGGCACGGGCACGGGCAAGAGCCTGGGCTACCTGGTGCCGGCGCTCGCCGCGGGACGTCGGCCCGTCCTGGTGGCCACGCGCACCAAGCAGCTCCAGCGCCAGCTGCTGGAGGAGGATGTGCCCCGGGCCGCCGGCATCCTGGGCCGGCCCATCAAGGCCGTGCTGGCCAAGGGCCGCGCCAACTACCTCTGCCGCACGGCCTGGGAGGCGGTCTCCACGGACCCGCACCTGGAGTTCACCCGCGCCGACCAGCAGCTCTGGCTGGCCCTCCAGCGCTGGACCCGGGAGACCCAGGACGGCGATCGCGAGGGCCTGGGCCGCTTCGGCGAGGGCGAGTCGCCCCTCTGGGACAAGCTCAATGCCCGGGCCGAGCGCTGCACGGGCCGCCAGTGCCCCCGCTTCGAGGACTGCTTCCTCACCAAGCTGCGGGCCGAGGTGGCCGAGGCGGACCTCATCATCGTCAACCATGCGCTGCTGCTGGCGGACCGGGTGCTGCGGGAATCCGCCTTCGGCCAGGTGCTGCCGGACGCGCCGGTGCTCATCCTGGACGAGGCCCACGACCTGGAGGAGCAGCTCACGGAGAGCTGCGCCGAAGCCTGGTCCAGCCGCGCCATGCAGCTGCTCTTCACGGACCTGCGCGACGCCGCCAAGGGGTCGGGCGCGGGCCTGCTGGCCCTGCTGGAGCCCTGGGAGCGCGCCTGGGCGGACATCCTCACCTGGGTGCCCCTGGAGGGCGGCGTACTGCCCCTCCTGTCGCCGGGACCGGAGATGAAGGCCCTGGCCGATGCCGTGGGCGCCTGGGTGGAGGCGGGCCATCCGCTGTGGATGGAGGCGCGGCGACTGGCGGGGGCCGACCCGGAGAACCCGCTGTGGATGCGCCTGGCGGAGCGCGTGGGCACGGCGTTCTCGCGCATGGAGCAGATCTTCGCCCAGCCCGAGGGTTGGGTGTCCACCGTGAACCGGGAGGGCTCGCACCTGGTCCACTTCAAGTCGAACCCGGTGGACGTGCGACCCTTCTTCCATCAGCACGTGCGGCGCGGCTTCGAGAGCGTGGTGCTCACCAGCGCCACCCTGCGCGACGGCAGGGGCTTCAACGGCCTGGGCCTGCGCCTGGGCCTCACCCGGCCCGAGGTGGAGGTCGCCGAGCACGTGGAGAGCCCCTTCGACTTCGAGGCCCAGGGCCTGCTCTTCGTTCCGCCGGACCTGCCGGAGCGCCGGGCTTCCGGAGGCGGCGTGGGCGATCCCGCCTGGATCGAGGCCTCGCTCTCGGCTATGGAGCGCATGCTGCGGGCCAGCCGGGGCCGGGCCCTGCTGCTCTTCACCAGCCGCAAGATGCTGGCGGCCTTCCGCCCGCGGCTGGAGGACGCGCTGCCGGAGCTCACCTTCTTCGTGCAGGGCGACGGCCTCTCCCGCACCCAGCTCCTGGATCGATTCCGCGCCACGCCGTCGGCCGTGCTGCTGGGCCTCGCCAGCTTCTGGCAGGGCGTGGACCTGCCGGGCGATGCCCTGAGCCTGGTGGTGGTCTCGGCGCTGCCCTTCGCGCCCCCGGACGATCCCGTGCTCCAGGCCCGCATCCGCGAAGCGGACGCGCAGCGCGACGGCCTGGGCTTCATCGGCATCCAGGTCCCCCAGATGACGCTCAAGCTCAAGCAGGGCATCGGCCGCCTCATCCGCACCCGCGGCGACCGCGGCGTGGTGGCCGTGCTGGATCCGCGCCTCATGCTGCCCAGCGAGGACCGCCTCGGGAAGCGCTACGCCGCCCAGGTCCGAGCCGCCCTGCCGCCCTTCCCGGTGACCCGGGACTGGGAGCGGGTGGAGACGTTTCTGCGGCAGCTATGAAGAAGGGCCCGCGTCGCGGGCCCGTTCACGAATAGAGCAGGGCAAGGTCAGTTTCCGGGTTCCGTGGGAGGCGCGGGCGGCGCCGGAGGTGCGTCCGGCACTGGAGGCGGCGGCGGGGGAAGGGGTGCAGGTTCGGGGGGCTTCGGGGCCCGGGGGGCCTTGGGCGGGTTCGGGGTGGTGGCCATCTGATTCTGGAGCTGATCCAGGCGCTTCTGCATGGACTTCATGGCGGACTGGAGGGCGCGGATCTCCACCTGGGGATCGGCTTCGACGCCCGGGTGGTCGATGTGGATCTCGGGAATGTGGATGGGGGGGATGGTGATGTCCCCGGGGACCTCCACGACCATGTCCTGGTCCTCGGGGCCGACGAAGGTCCAGGTGCCGCCCTCGCCCTTCTTCACACCACGAACCTTCACGCGCTTCTCGATGACGTCCTTGCCATCCACCCTCTTGCGGATCACGACCGTGTCGGGACCCACGTCCTCGGTGAGGATCTCCACGTTCTTCCCTGCCTCGCCCTTCTTCCGGATCACCTCCATCCGCACCTTGCGGCGCTCGGCACGGGCCTTCTCGATCTCCGCCCGCGCCTTGTCAATGTCCGCGCGGACCTTGGCGCGCTCTTCGGGGCTCAGCTCCGGGAGGCGGTCGAGATCCTTCAGATGCGCGTCCAGCTCCTTCAGGTGGGTGTCCAGTTCGCGGGTCTGCGCGTCCATGCGCCGCGTGCGGACCTCGATGTGATGGGCCTTGTCCCGGGCCTTCTGGGCTTTGGTCGCCTCCTTCACGGCCTCCCGCAGCCAGGCCTCGCCTTCGGCGTCCAGGGGCTGCTCCTTCCCGTCCACGGTGTAGGTGCGCCGGCTCTTGGAGGCGGTGTAGGCGCGGGTCTTCCCGCCCCGCTTCTCCTCCACGCGGAAGCTGCCGTCCCCGGGGACGGCCACGGGCTCCTTGGCGGCGGCGTCGAGCTGGACGTCGCCCTTCACCTGCAGGTCCAGCTTGCGGTCGCCGTCGATGACCTTCATGCGGGTGACCGGTTCGGGCTCGGCTGCGGGTTCCTTCCCCTTGTCCTGGAGGACCACGCCGGCCCCCAGCAGGGAGGCGGCCAGCAGGGCCAGGGCCGCGGCGCGGGCGGCGTTGGAGGCGGGCAGGGCGGGCTGGAGCAGGTGGCGGACGCGGTGCATGAGGGAACCTCCGTTGGCGGCCAGGGCCAGGTGGGGGGCGGGGGACGCGGCCTCGCGCAGGGCCTCCAGATCCGTGAGGGCGCGGGCCAGGAGCAGGGGATCGCCGCAGAGGGAGGCGGCCACGTCATCGCAGCAGAGCTCGCGCTCATGCCGGATGCGGGCCGACAGCCACCACACGGCGGGGTGGTAGAAGAGGGCGACCTCCACCAGGGACTGGAGCAGGTTCACCAGGAAGTCGCCCCGGCGGATGTGGGCCAGCTCGTGGGTGAGGATGGCCTCCAGCTGCTGGGGCGCCAGGCCCGCCAGGGCGCAGGCGGGCAGCAGGATGACGGGGCGCAGCCAGCCCAGGGCCGTGGGCACCTCCACCGCCGCGGACCGGAGCAGGCGCACGGTGCGGGAGAGCTTCAGCTCCCGGCAGAGCCGCGACAGCACCAGATGCCATTCCGCGGGGGCCGGGGCGGTCCCGTGCCGGCGCAGGCGCTGCACGCGGGCCCAGCCGCCGAGGAAGCGGGCGGAGAGCAGGACCACGCCCAGGGCCCAGGTCCCCAGCAGCCAGGGCAGGGCGGGATCCAGGGCCATCTTCATCCGAAGGGGCAGCGGCGCCTCAGGAATCAGGATCCCGGAGGCTTCCACCCCCAGGCGCAGGGGCTCCGCCAGGGCCGCCTGGCGCTGGAGGAACAGGAAGGTGGCCACCGGCGCCGCGGCCATCAGGAGGAGGGCGGCGCAGGCCACGCCGTAGCGGGTCCGGGCGCTGGCGCCCCGCAGCAGGGCCAGTCCCAGCCAGGCCAGCAGGCCCAGGGCGGCGCCCTGCCAAAGGAAATGGAGAAGGCTCCAGCCCAGGGACTGGGCCCAGGGCTCACGGACGACAGAGAGCAGGGGATTCATCGCTTCCCTCCTTCGGCCTGGTCGAGCAGCTTCCGGATCTCCGCCAGCTCCTCGCGGCTGGCCCGGCGCGTGGCCAGGGCCTGCATGACGAGGCTGAGGGACGAGCCCCCGAAGGCCTTGTCCAGCAGATCGTCCAGCAGGTGCCGCTGGGTCTGGACCTGGGACTCGCGGGCGGAGAACACATGGGTCCGGTCCGTGACGTCCCGCGCCACCAGTCCCTTCTCATGCATGATCTGGAGCATCTTCAGCACGGTGGTGTAGCCCAGCTCCCGCTCGGACGCCAGCACCTCGAAGACCTGCCGCACCGTGCTGGGCCCCCGCTCCCAGAGCACCCGCAGGATGGCGAGCTCGGCGTCCGTGGGCTTGGGGGAAGGGGTCATGGGAAGGGGCTCCAGGAGAGGAATGCCGAAAAGATACGACATGTTTCGTAGCCGTCAACGAAAATCTTCGTAGATGATTCAGAGGCTCCATTTGGGGACGAACCGAACTCACGAAGCCACCCTCTGGCGGGCGCTGCCGGTTCCCAGGCCGCCATGCAATGTCTCTTCCTTGGAGACGCCCGGCTGGCACTCTATGCTGGCCGTTCGGACCAAGGGACTTCCATGCAGCCAGGCTCCTCCACGCGCGCCCTTCCCCCCGCCACTGGCTTTGGACGCTCCCCAGGGCGGACCCTGCGCTGGATCCTCCTCCTCGTCCTGGGGGCGGTCCTGGGCCCCTGGCTCGGGGCCCAGGTACCCGTCCGCGATGGGGCAGACCTCCAGAAGCAGCTGGACCGCCTCCAGACCGTGGGCAGCGTCCTCTACATCGCGGCTCACCCGGATGACGAGAACACCGCCGTGCTCGCCACCCTGTCCAAGGGGCGCAACCTCCGCACGGCCTACCTGGCCCTCACCCGGGGCGGGGGCGGGCAGAACCTCATCGGCCCGGAGCTGGGCGGCGGCCTCGCGGCCATCCGCACCCAGGAGCTGCTGGCCGCGCGGCGCATCGACGGCGCCGAGCAGTTCTTCACGTCGGCGGTGGACTTCGGGTTCTCCAAGACGGCAGAGGAGTCCCTGCGGATCTGGGGCCACGACCGGGTCCTCGCCGAGGTGGTACGGACCATCCGCGCCTTCAAGCCGGACGTCATCCTCACCCGGTTCCCGCCCGATGCGCGGGCGGGGCACGGCCACCACATCGCCTCGGCCCTGCTGGCCATCGAGGCCTTCAAGGCCGCCGCGGATCCGGGCCGCTTCCCGGAGCAGATTGCGGCCGGCCTCCGCCCGTGGCAGGCCACGCGGCTGCTGTGGAACCACTACCTCTTCACCGACGACGCCCCGGCGCCCCCCGCCGGGAGCCTCACGCTGGATGTGGGCGCCTTCGACCCGCTGCTGGGCCGCTCCTATGGCGAGCTGGCCGCCGAGAGCCGCAGCCAGCACCGCAGCCAGGGCTTCGGCGTGCTGGCCCAGCGGGGCCGGCGGCTGGAGACCTTCGAGCGCCTCGACGGCCGGCCCGCCACGGGGGATCTCTTCGAGGGGATCGACCTCACCTGGTCCCGCTTCCGCGGCACCCGCGGCCTCGCCGCCCTCCTGCGCGAGGCCCGCGAGGGTTTCCGGCCGGACCACCCCGTCGCCAGCCTGCCGCCGCTGGTCCGTGCCCTGCAGGCCCTCCGCGCGTTGCCCGCCGAGACCTTGGCCGAGCCGGTGGTCCAGGCCAAGGCCGCGGAGCTGGAGGATGCGATCCGTGCGGCGGCCGGACTCTGGGTGGAGGCCATCGCCGACCGCCAGCGCCTGGCACCCGGCGACCGGCTCACGGTGAATGCCGCGCTGCTGGCGCGCGGCGGCGCGTCCCTGACCCTCGAATCCCTCGCGCTGGAATCGGTCCGGCCGGAGGGCAGCCGTGTCCTGGAGTCGCGCACGGAGGGCGCATTCCTGCCGGACAATGCGCCGAAGAAGACCGCCTTCTCCTTCACCGTGCCGGTGGACGCGCCCCTGGGTCAGCCCCACTGGCTGGGAGGGCCGGGCGCGGAAGCCTGGGCGGGCCTCCCCGAATCCCCGGCGCCCTTCCGCCTCCGGGCCCGCCTGGAGACCGCGGACGGCCCCTTCGAGGTCACGGTGCCCGTGAAGTTCCGGTTCCGGGATCCGGTCCTGGGCGAGCGGTACCACCCGCTGGCGGTGGTGCCGGCTGCGCTCGTGACCTTCGCCGACTCCGTCCTGGCCTTTGAGACGCCGGCCGCGAAGGAGGTGCGCCTCCAGGTGCTGGCCGGCGGCGCGGCCGCCTCGGGGCGTGTGCGCCTCCGGGTGCCCGCGGGCTGGGCCGTGAACCCGTCCGGGCAGGCCTTCGCCCTGGCCCATGCCAGCGAGAAGAAAGAGCTGGTCTTCCACGTCACGCCGCCGGCCGCGGCCGCTTCCGGCGAGCTGCGCGCCGAGGTGGACCTGGGCGTGGGCTTCACGGGCGCCCGCAGCCTGGTGGTGGTGGACCACCCGCACATCCCCCTGCAGACGCTGCTGCCCGAGGCGAAGGTGCGCCTGGCGCGCTTCGACCTGAAGCACGACGGCCGCCGCATCGGCTATGTCATGGGCGCCGGCGACGACATCCCCCAGGCCCTGCGGCGCGTCGGCTACGAGGTGGAGCTCCTCACGGACGAGGCGCTGGCCCGGGAGGACCTCGGGCGGTTCGATGCCCTCGTGCTGGGCATCCGCGCCTTCAACACGCGACCGGCCCTCCAGACCCTCAAGGAGCGGCTCCACGCCTATGTGGCCGCAGGCGGCACCGAGCTGGTGCTCTACACCGTGAACACGGGCATCCCCGGGATCAACGCCGCCATGGTCACAGAGGCCATCGGCCCCTATCCCTTCAAGGTGGGCCGGAAGCGGGTCACCGTGGAGACGGTGCCGGTCCGGCTCCTCCAGCCGGGACATCCCGTGTTCCACTGGCCCAACGAGATCACCCCGCAGGATTTCGACGGCTGGGTCCAGGAGCGTAGCCTCTACCATGCCGAGGGCTGGGATTCCCGCTACACGCCCCTGCTGGGCATGGCGGATCCCGGCGAAGCCGAGGACGCCGGGGCCCTGATCGTGGCGCGGCACGGGAAGGGCCACTACGTGTACACGGGCCTGTCCTTCTTCCGCCAGCTGCCAGACGGGGTGCCCGGTGCCACCCGGCTCTTCGCCAACCTGCTGGCCCTGGGGCACGCCCATGACTGACGCCCCGCCGCTCATGGGCACCTGGAAGCGCCTGTACCTGCTGGTCCTGGCCGACCTGCTGCTCTGCGTCCTGGGTCTTCGCCTCCTCGCCTGGGTCTTCTCGTGAGCCGGCTCGACTGGCTCGTCCTCGGCGGCGCCCTGCTGGCCGTGGTGTGCTGGGGCCTCTACAAGGGCCGCGGCGTCACCTCGGGAGAAGCCTACATCGGCGGCGGGCGCGATCATCGCTGGTGGCTCATCGGCCTCTCGATCATCGCGACGCAGATGAGCGCCATCACCTTCCTCTCCACGCCGGGCCTGGCCTACGTGGACGGTATGCGCTTCGTGCAGTTCTACTTCGGCCTGCCGCTGGCCGCCATCGTCCTCTCGATGACGGCCCTTCCGCTCTACCACCGCCTGAAGGTCTCCACCGCCTACGAGATCCTGGAGGCCCGCTTCGACCTGAAGACCCGGCTCCTCGCCGCCGGCCTCTTCCTGATCCAGCGCAGCCTCTCGGTGGGCATCACGATCTTCGCGCCGGCCCTGGTCCTCTCCGTGCTGCTGGGCTGGAGCATCCACGCCAACATCCTGCTGGTGGGCGTGCTGGTCATGACCTACACGGTGGTGGGCGGGACCCGGGCCGTGGCCTGGGCCCACAGCTCGCAGATGGTGATCATCGCCTTCGGGATGATCCTGGCGGGCGTGATGACCATCCACCGCCTGCCCGCCCATGTGAGTCTCGGCGATGCCCTGCATGTGGCGGGAGGGCTGGGGCGGCTCAACGCCGTCGACCTGCGCTTCGACCTGAACAACCGCTACAACCTGTGGTCGGGGCTCATCGGAGGCTTCTTCCTCATGCTCTCCTACTTCGGCACGGACCAGTCCCAGGTGCAGCGCTACCTCGCGGGCAGCTCCCTCACCCAGGGGCGCCTCGGCCTCCTGCTGAACGGCATGGTCAAGGTGCCCTTGCAGTTCCTCATCCTGCTGCTGGGCGTGCTGGTCTTCGCCTTCTACCAGTTCCACGCGCCGCCGCTCTTCTTCAACCCGGGCCCCGTGAAGCAGGTCCTGGCGGGCCCGGAGGCTCCGGCCTACCGCGCCCTCGAGGCGGACTACGCCCGGGCCCGCGAGGCCCAGCGCCAGCGGGCCGAGGCCTTCGTGGCCGCCCGGCACGCCGGGGACGCGGGGACGATCGCCGGTGCCAAGCGGCAGCTCCAGCAGGCGCAGGCGGAGAGCGATGCCGTGCGGCAGAAGGGGCTGGCCCTCATCGAAAAGGCCAATCCGGGTACCCATCCCAGCGACGTCAATTACATCTTCCTGGCCTACGTGCTGAGCAGCCTGCCCGCCGGGCTGGTGGGCCTGGTGCTGGCCGCCGTCTTCTCGGGCTCCATGTCCTCCATGTCGGGCGAGATCAGCGCCCTGGGCGCGACCACGGTGGTGGACCTCTGGCGCCGCCTCATCGGCGGCAGCCGAGGCGCGCGCGAGGTGTGGGTGGGGCGCATCGCCACGTTCGCCTGGGGCTGCTTCGGCATGGCCTTCGCCGAATACGCCGCCCGCCTGGGCTCCCTCATCGAAGCGGTGAACATCCTCGGCTCCCTCTTCTACGGCACGATCCTCGGCATCTTCATCACGGCCTTCTACGTCAAGCGCGCCCGCGGCGGCACGGCCTTCTACGCTGCCCTCGCGGCGGAAGCCGGCGTGCTGCTCTGCTTCACGTTCACCCGCATCTCGTTCCTCTGGTACAACCTCATCGGGTGCGCCGCCGTGGTGGCCCTGGCCTACGGGTTCAGCCTGTTCGACAGGTCCGCGCGATCCGCGCGCCGGCTGGACCCCGTGTGACACCACCCGGCGTTCAACGCTGGAGACCCATCATCGCCGACGCCACAGAGGGGTCCGGAGATCTCCATGCCGGTGTGGCGGATCCTTCCGCATCGAACGCGGATCGGCATCAGGCCCGCAACGCCTCGAGCAGGTCGTCCAGGCGCAGGCTCACGATGGTCGAGGCCCGGTCGCTCATGGCGTAGGGAAGGACGAGGTCCCGGCCGTGCAGGAGGGCGCCGCAGCTGTAGACGACGTTGGGCACGTAGCCTTCCCTTCCGGCACCCTCGGGCACCAGCAGGGGGTCCTGCAGGCGGCCCAGGACCCTGGTCGGATCGTGAAGGTCGAGCAGGGCGGCCCCGATGCAGTACTTGCGCATGGGCCCGACACCGTGGGTGAGCACCAGCCACCCCGCCTCGGTCTCGATGGGCGAACCGCAATTCCCGATCTTCACGGATTCCCACATCTCCGCGGGCCGGAGGAGCACGGTGGAATCGCTCCAGTGGTGGGGGTTATCCGAGAACATGATGAAGAGGTTCTCGTCGTCCTGGCGGGAAAGCATCACGTAGTTGCCATCGATCCGCCGGGGGAAGAGCGCCATGCCCTTGTTCTGGACCGCGGTGCCGTTGAGCGTGAGGATGCGGAAGTGGAGGAAGTCCTTGGTCTCGATGAGCTGGGGCAGGATGGCGTGCCCGTTGTAGGCGGTGTAGGTGGCGTAGTACATCGCCGCCCCATCGTCCTCGACGAGCCGGACGAAGCGGGCATCCTCGATGCCGTGGCTCTCGTTCGTCGATACCGGGAAGATGATCCGCTCGCTCATGGCGAGCTTGGGGGCGAAGTGGATCTCGTAGTTGGAATCGGCGAGCCACTGGATGCAGCGGAGCGTGTTGTTGAGATCCTGGGTGAGGGGCCTGGTCTCGCGCCGGATGCGGAGGACGCAGCGGTTCAGGTCGCTCCGGGTGAAGCTCTCCCCAAGCGCGTCCATCACCATGGCGGCATTCCCGTTCTCGAAGCCCATTTCGTGCAGCTTGACGGTGAAGGGCAGCTTTTTATAGTCGGGGTTGGGGTTGATCTCCGGCAGGTTGACGAAGGGTGAGATGGGATCCAGGTGGATGTCCCCCCCGGCGTCGATGAGGCCGGTCCGGAACTCGATGGAGGAGATGTGGCCTTCTCCGGTGGCCCGCAGGCTCATGATGAACCGCAGGGCGCCCGGCGGGACCCCTGCCTGGTCGGGATGCGGGACCATCGAGGGGTTGAAGAGGGCCGCAGACTCGAGCGAGTACTCCCCGGAGAAGAGGGCGCCGATGAGGAGCTTGCGCGCGTGGGACAGAGGGCGGTGCGTGAAGATGTGGGGAAGCACCCGCTCGAAATTGGCTAGCAGCGGGGTTTCGATGTCGAGATGGCGGGACGCGAATTCCGTCAGCATGGATGCCAGATTCCGCTCCGCCTCGGCTTCGCTCAGCGCCAGCGCCCGCCCGAGGATGGTGGTGATGCGATGCGAGCTGGAGGGGATGAACGGGCGGATGATGACCCGGGCGCTCTGGGGAAGGAGCGTCACATCGTGGGTACGGAGAGGGATCGTCATCAGGAGGTATGGGTGGGGGCTGGCGCCATGACGTGTTCGGCGACATTCATCTCGGCGAGGGACAGATGGAAGGCCAGGGTGGATTCCGCGCCCTGGTTCTCGTTGATCCGATCCGAATGGAGCCCGTCACTGCACCCCCCGCTGTTGGAGTCGTACAGCGGCAATCCCAGGTCGTTCCGGCCCAGGAACCATTCGAAGGCCCGCTTCGCCTCCCGCAGCCAGACGTCCTCCTGAGTGACGCGGAAGGCGGTAAGGCACGCGGAGACCATGGATTGGGCCTCCACGGGCTGCTGGTCGAAGTAGGCGCGGACGCCGCCCCGCACATAGAAGCCATTGCTTCCGATGGGGCGGAAGTGGCCCTCCTGGGTTTTCTGGACGGAAATCAGCCAGGCCAGGGACTTGAGCCCGATCGTCTGGGCCTCGGGAAGGGCCATCTCCTGGCTGCTGTTGAGCAGGGCCTGGCAGAGCCGGGCGTTGTCGTAGGTGGCACTGGATTCGAACCAGGGCCAGTCCTCGGTGGCACCAGCCTCCCACAACCCGATGAGCCTGGCCGTCAGGATCTCGCGCAGGGACCTGGCCTGGGAATGATCCGGGAAGGAGTGGAGGAATTCCTGGATGCCCAGCAACGTGAAGGCCCAGGCGCGAGGGGAGGAAAAGGCTTCCGTGGCCGGCAGGCTCCGCTCGAAAAGCTGAGCCGACAGCTTCCGGTGGCCCGGGTTGCGGGAGCGGCTCGCGCCCGTGCCCACCGCCCAGAGCGCGCGGGCGTGGCTGTCTTCGCTGCCGGATTCCTCCAGCCATTGCCGCCCGAAGCTCATGAAATTCCTGAAGCGGCCGGTGTCGGGATTCAAGGCCGCGGCCAGGAAGGCGAGGTAGCTCGTGGCCAGGCGGTCGATGCTCTCCGAGGGGGGACGGCCTCCGAGCTCGTCCAGCAGGTTGCACAGCACGAAGGCCCTCGCGTTGTCATCGGCGCAATAGCCTTCATGGAAGTTCGGCACGGTATAGGTGGCGTGCTGGAGGATGCCCGTGCTGTCGCTCATGCGCGCAATGTGATCGAGCCGGAGCGGAGGAAGGTCGTAGGGCCGGCTGGCGAGCGTCCATCCGGCGAAGGCCGATCGCGGGATCGCCCGGCGCTCGGAGCGGGCCCGTTGGAAGGACTCCAGAAAGTTCTGGGCCACCGCGGGCCAGATCATCGCGCGCCCCAGCCGGTAGGCCTCACGCCGCGTCGTTTCCAGGCGGGCCGGGTCGTCCAGGTAGGCGCAGACGCCTTCGGCGATGGCCCGGGGATCACGGAAGGGGACGAGGATGCCTCGACCGTCGGCGAGCAATTCCTGGGCATGCCAGTAGGGAGTGGAAACCACAGCCTTGCCGGCGCCGAAGACATAGGCGAGGGTGCCCGAAGTGATCTGCGCCTCGTTGAGATAGGGCGTGAGGTAGATATCCGTCGCTCCGATGAATTCCTTGAGGTCCTCCAGGGATACGAAGCGGTTGTAGAAGATCACGTGCTCCTTGACGCCGCGGTCCTCGGCCAGCCGCTCCAGGCTCAGGCGGTAGTTCTCGCCATCGCGGGCCACGAGGTGGGGATGCGTCGCCCCCAGCACGAGGTAGACCACATTCGGGTGCCGCTTCACGATGTCCGGAAGCGCCTCGATGGCGTATTCGATGCCCTTCCCGGGTCCAAGCAGCCCGAAGGTGAGCAGCACCATGCGCCCTTCCACGCCGAGCTGGGTTTTGTAGAAGCTGGAGTCGATGAACGGCATGTCCGGAATGCCGTGGGGGATGAGGTCCACCTTGGCATCCGGCACCGCGTAGGTGTCATGCAGGATCTGCGCGCCCTTTTCGGCCATGACCACCAGGCGGTCGCTGCGGCGGACGAGCTCTTCCATCACCTTCCGCTGGGCCGCGTTGGGATCGGACAGGATGGTGTGCAGGGTGGTGACCACCGGCATTCGGACTTCCCGGAGCAGCGCCAGGAGATGGCTTCCGGCCGCTCCCCCGTAGATGCCGAACTCGTGCTGGATGCAGAGGACGCCCGCGTTGTTGAAGTTCAGGAAATCCGCGGCCCTCCGGTAGGAATCCAGATCCTTCTCATCCAGCTCGAAGCGCACGCGGGAAGGGTACTCATAGCCTTCGGGGCGATCGTTCACGGCTCCGGCGAAGCACTGGGTTTCGGGTGCCGCCTGGGCGACGGCCTCGCAGAGGTCGGAAGTGAACGTGGCGATGCCGCATAGCCGCGGAAGGTAGCCGCCCAGGAAGGCGATGCGGTCGGGCAGGGGGGAGGGCATCTCGGCATCCCTCTCAGAGTGACGGGCGAACCGTCCCTCGAACTGGTGTGGCACTGCTTTTCATGGGACCCCCGGAGGGTGCCGAAGTTGGAAGGCCAAGCCAGCCGTCAGAGGATTCCCGGACGGGATCGACTCTTCCACGCCTCTGATCCTGCGCCTGAAATGTTCAACATGCCAGAGGTAATGATGGGAAAAACGCGCGATGACAATAACGATCCTAAATGGCTGGAATCCGGTGGAATCGGACTACACTCCCAGGGACCAGGAGGGTTCCGCCGTGGCGCAGATTGAATCCACTCCCTCGTTCGTGAAGGCCGTCTACGACCGCATGGCCGCCAACCTGAAGGTCGTGCGCCGGCGCCTGAACCGGCCCCTCTCCCTGGCCGAGAAGATCGTCTACGGCCACCTGGACCACCCGGACCAGGCGGAGATCCTGCGGGGGAGGAGCTATCTGGAGCTGCGCCCCGACCGCGTGGCCATGCAGGATGCCACGGCCCAGATGGCCCTCCTCCAGTTCATGACCTCGGGACTGCCGGATGTGGCCGTGCCCTCCACGGTCCACTGCGACCACCTCATCCAGGCCGAGGTGGGCTCCAGCCCGGACCTGGCCCGGGCCAACACCGAGAACAAGGAGGTCTACGACTTCCTGTCGACCGTGTGCGACAAGTACGGGCTGGGCTTCTGGCGGCCGGGCAGCGGCATCATCCACCAGGTTGTGCTGGAGACCTACGCCTTCCCCGGCGGCCTCATGATCGGCACCGATTCGCACACGCCGAACGCGGGCGGCCTGGGCATGGTGGCCATCGGCGTCGGCGGGGCGGACGCCGTGGACGTCATGGCGGGCCTGCCCTGGGAGCTGAAGGCGCCCAAGCTCATCGGCGTGAAACTCACCGGCGCCTTCCGCGGCTGGACCTCCCCCAAGGACGTCATCCTCAGGCTGGCGGGCATCCTCACGGTGAAGGGCGGCACCGGCGCCATCGTGGAGTACTTCGGCCCTGGCGTGGACGCCATCTCCTGCACGGGCATGGGCACCATCTGCAACATGGGTGCCGAGATTGGCGCCACCACGAGCCTCTTCCCCTTCAACCACCGCATGGCGGACTACCTGCGGGCCACGCGCCGCGGCGAGATCGCGGCGCTGGCCGAGGGCTTCGCCGAGCACCTGAAGGCCGACGAAGGCTGCCAGTACGACCAGGTGGTGGAGATCGACCTCAGCACGCTGGAACCCCACATCAACGGCCCCTTCACGCCGGACCTGGCCTGGCCCCTGTCGAAGTTCGCCGCCGCCGTGAAGGAGAAGGGCTACCCGGAAGAGCTGAAGGTGGGCCTCATCGGCAGCTGCACCAACTCCAGCTACGAGGACATGGAGCGGGCCGCCAGCGTGGCGAAGCAGGCCCTGGACCACGGCGTGAAGGCCAAGTCCACCTTCACCATCACGCCGGGCAGCGAGCAGATCCGCGCCACCATCGAGCGCGACGGGCAGATGTCCATCTTCACGCAGGTGGGTGGCACCGTGCTCGCCAACGCCTGCGGCCCCTGCATCGGCCAGTGGAAGCGCCACGACATCCAGAAGGGCGAGCGGAACTCCATCATCACGAGCTTCAACCGCAACTTCGCCGCCCGGAACGACGCCAACCCCGAGACCTGCGCCTTCGTGGCCTCGCCAGAGATCGTCACGGCCTTCGTGCTGGCGGGCCGCCTCACCTTCAATCCCGAGACGGACGCCCTCACCGGGGCCGATGGCAAGCCCTTCAAGCTGGTGCCGCCCAGCGGCGACAGCCTGCCGAAGAAGGGCTACGACCCCGGCCAGGCCACCTACCAGGCGCCACCCTCGGACCGGCACCGCATCGACGTGAAGATCGATCCCGCCAGCCAGCGCCTCCAGAAGCTGGAACCCTTCAAGGCCTGGGAGGGCAGGGACCTGGCGGATCTGCGCATCCTCATCAAGGCCCAAGGCAAGTGCACCACCGACCACATCTCCGCCGCCGGGCCCTGGCTGCGGTTCCGGGGGCACCTGGACAACATCAGCAACAACCTCCTCATCGGCGCCACCAATGCCTTCAATGGTTCGGTCAACCGCGTGAAGAACCTGCTCACCGGTGCCACCGACGAGGTGCCCAAGGTGGCCCGGGCCTACAAGGCCGCAGGCGTCGACTGGGTGGTCATCGGCGACGAGAACTACGGTGAAGGCTCCAGCCGCGAGCACGCCGCCATGGAGCCCCGCCACCTGGGCGGCCGCGCCATCATCGTGAAGAGCTTCGCCCGCATCCACGAGACGAACCTCAAGAAGCAGGGCATGCTGCCCCTCACCTTCGCCGACCCCAAGGACTACGACAAGCTCCTGGAGGATGACCGCCTCGCCATCCAGGGGCTCACCACCTTCGCGCCCGGCAAGCCCCTCACCCTGGTGGCGACGCACGCGGATGGCCGCGAGGACCGGATCCCCCTGAACCACACCTTCAACGAAGGGCAGATCGCCTGGTTCAAGGCCGGCTCGGCCCTGAACCTCATGGGCAGGACCCGGCAGTAGACTCCCTCAGGCGGCCCGCCGCCCGAAGCGGGGCATGTTCCAGCCGAAGCGCAGCGAGAGGTAGCGCAGCCCGAAACAGGCCAGGAGGCCCGGCCAGGTGGTCCCGGCCGGACCCCACCGGAAGTGATCGCCCACCACCACCAGCAGCGAGCCCAGCAGGGCCGCGGAGGCGTAGATCTCCCGCTCCAGCACCACGGCCACCCGGCTGAGCAGCATGTCGCGGAGGATGCCGCCGCCCACAGCGGTCATCATCCCCAGGAGGACGGCGGTCTCGGCGTTGCGGCCCATCCCCAGCGCCTTCTGGGTGCCCGCCACGGCGAACATGGCCATCCCCACCGCGTCGAAGAGGAGCACCGGGTAGCGCAGGCGCCGCACCCAGCCATAGGCGCCGAGGGTGGCGAAGGCGCCCAGGGTGGCGCAGGCCAGGTAGCGCCAGTCCGCCAGGCCCACGGGGGGCAGGGCGCCGAGACAGAGGTCGCGCACGATGCCGCCGCCGCAGGCAGTGACGAAGGCCAGGGCCACGATGCCGAACAGGTCCAGGTCCCGCTCCCGGGCCGCCGCGGCGCCGCTGATGGCGAAGACGAAGATGCCCGCCAGATCGAGGAACTCGAAGAGCGCGTGCTCAGGCATGGCTGGTGGGCTCCTCGGGGCCGAGCCAGGCCCCGGCCGCGGCCAGCATGGCCTGCAGGCCGGTCTTCAGGGTGGGATGCAGCACGGGGGCGTACCGCGACGAATGGTTGCTGGGAAGGCGGTTGATCTGCCCGTCGGCCTTCGCCCTGGCGTGGACCTCGGGATCGGTGCCCCCCACGATCCAGAACACGTAGGGCACCTTCCAGGCGCGGCCGAAGAGGCTGAAGTCTTCGCTGGCCGCGGCGGGCGCCGTCTCGTAGGCCCCCTCGCCGAACTGGGCCCGGAAGGCCTTCGCCACCCGCGCCGTGGCTTCCGCGTCGTTCACGGTCATGGGATAGCTGTTCAGGGGGGTGAACTCGGGCTCCTGCGGGGCGTTCGAGGCCGCGCACTCCGCCCGGCAGATCCGCTTCACCGCGGTCAGGACGTGGTCGCGGACGCCCTCGTCGTAGGTGCGGATGTTCAGCTTGAGGGTGGCTTCCTCGGGGATGATGTTCTCCTTGGTGCCGGCCTGGAGCGAGCCGATGGTCAGCACCGCGCTGTCCAGGGGCCCCACCTCGCGGGAGACGATGGTCTGGAGCCGCAGGACGGTGGAGGCCGCCATGACCACGGGATCGATGGAGGTCTGGGGCTGGGAGCCGTGAGACCCTCGCCCGAAAAGCCGGACCTTGAGGCTGTCCCCGGCCGAGAGGATGGTGCCGCTGCGGGTGCCCACCGTGCCCGCCGCCCCCACCATCACGTGCTGGGCCAGGATGACGTCGGGGCGGGGGAAGCGCGTGGTCATGCCGTCGTCCACCATGGCCTGGGCGCCGCGGGCGACCTCTTCGCCCGGCTGGAACACGGCCAGGAGGGTGCCCTGCCAGAGGTCCCGGTGCTCACTGAGCACGCGGGCCGCGCCCATGAGCCAGGTCACGTGCAGGTCGTGGCCGCAGGCGTGGGACACGCCCACCTCCACACCCTCGTCGTTCGTGGCCTTGGCCGTGCTTGCGTAGGGCAGGCCCGTGGCTTCCGTGACGGGCAGGGCGTCCATGTCCGCCCGCAGCATCACCGTGGCCCCGGGGCCGTTATGCAGGAGCCCCACCACGCCCGTGCCGCCCACGCCGGAGGTCACCTCGAACCCGTGCCGAGTGAGGTGCTCCGCCGCGAGCTTCGCGGTGCGCACCTCCTGCATGGACAGCTCCGGGTGGTGGTGCAGGTCCTTGTAGACCGCCTCCAGCTCCGGCAGGAGGGCGTCCAGGTGGGGATCGAGCAGCTTGGCCAGCGGGTCCATGGGTGCCCCTCCGTGGGCAGATATCTTGCGCTGATTCCAGGCCAGGGTGGGAATTCGATGGGGCGAGCCGTGTCCGTGCTTCTGACGCCATGCGGAGGCTGGAGGCGAGGAGGTTTCCTTGTAGAATCAAGGGTTCTACCGGAGTTTCGCCATGCCCTTCCAGCCCCTGACCCAGGAACCCGAGATCCAGCGCCGCTGGCTCGAGTCCGGCGCCTTCCACGCCAAGCGGGCCTCGGAGCTGCTGCCCGGGTCGAAGACCTTCTACATGCTGGTGATGCTGCCCTACCCCAGCGGCCGCATCCACATGGGGCATGTGCGCAACTACACCCTGGGTGACGTGACGGCCCGCTTCCGCCGCATGAAGGGCTTTGAGGTCATGCACCCCCTCGGCTGGGACAGCTTCGGCCTCCCGGCGGAGAACGCCGCCATCAAGCACGGCATCCACCCCGCCATCTGGACCCGCAAGAACATCGAGGAGATGAAGGGCCAGATCCAGAAGATGGGCATCAGCTACGACTGGGACCGCGAGATCGCCAGCTTCCAGGACGACTACTACCGCTGGAACCAGTGGCTCTTCCTCAAGATGTGGGAGGCGGGCGACGTGTTCCGCGCCATGCGCACCGTGAACTGGTGCGAGGCGCTGGGCACGGTGCTGGCCAACGAGCAGGTGGTGGATGGCAAGGACGAGCGCACGGGCTTCCCCGTCGTCCAGAAGCCCCTGGAGCAGTACTTCTTCAAGACGACGAAGTACGCGGATGAGCTGCTCGAGTGCCTGGACGGCCTCGACTGGCCCGAGAACGTGAAGACCATGCAGCGCAACTGGATCGGCCGCTCCGAGGGCGCGCGCCTGGCCTTTGACCTGGAAGGGGATGGCCGGATCGAAGTCTTCACCA
The DNA here is from genome assembly GCF_022808775.1 of Geothrix terrae. Taxonomy (GTDB): domain Bacteria; phylum Acidobacteriota; class Holophagae; order Holophagales; family Holophagaceae; genus Geothrix; species Geothrix terrae. Next base: position 392,828 of record NZ_JAKZLA010000003.1, on the reverse strand, counting down.
CGCGCCTGGACACCCTCTTCGGCGTCACGTTCATGGCCCTCAGCACCGAGCATCCCGCCATCGAGAAGGCCGCCGAGACCGATGCGGCCCTGAAGGCCTTCTGCGACCAGGTGGCCTCCGTGAGCCGCGAGGAGCGCCTCACCAGCGACGTGAAGCTGGGCCACCGCACGGCCCTCTCCGTGATCCACCCCTTCACGGGCGAGAAGGTGCCGGTCTTCGCCGCCAACTACGTGCTCATGGACTACGGCACGGGCGCGGTCATGGGCGTTCCCGCCCACGACGAGCGGGACCACGAGTTCGCGAGGAAATACGGCCTGCCCATTCCCCAGGTCATCGAATCGGAAAGCGAGTGGGATCTCGGCACCCTGGTGAACAGCGGTGAGTTCACGGGCATGAAGAGCGAAGACGCCGTGACTGCCATGATCGCCAAGCTCGGCGCCCGCGCCGAGAAGACGACCACCTACAAGCTCAAGGACTGGGGCCTCAGCCGCCAGCGCTACTGGGGCACACCCATTCCCACCGTGCATTGCGATGCCTGCGGGGTCGTTCCCGAGAAGCCCGAGAACCTGCCCGTGCGGCTGCCCGAGGACGTGGCCTTCACCGGCCACGGCCCCTCGCCCCTCACCACGTCGAGATCATTCCTCGATTGTGTCTGCCCGGTCTGCGGAAAGCCTGCCCGGCGCGAGACCGACACGATGGATACCTTCGTGGACAGCAGCTGGTACTGGCTGCGCTACCTGGATCCCAAGAACACGGAGCTGCCCTTCGCCAAGGCCGAGAGCGACGCCTGGATGCCCGTGGACCTCTACGTGGGCGGCATCGAGCACGCCACCATGCATCTCATCTACGCCCGCTTCTTCTACAAGGTGCTGCGCGACCTCGGCCTGGCCTCGGGCCCTGAGCCCTTCCAGAAGCTCATCTGCCAGGGCATGGTGCTGAAGGATGGCTCGAAGATGAGCAAGTCCAAGGGCAACATCGTGGATCCCGACGAGGTCATCTCGAAGTACGGCGCGGATGCACTGCGGCTCTTCATGATCTTCGCCGCGCCCATCGAGAAGGAGATCGACTGGACGGGCTTCGAGGGCATCGAGGGGGCCAGCCGCTTCCTCAAGCGCGTCACCCGCATGGTCGAAGATCACGGGGTCACGGGCGAGGCGCTGCCCGCCAAGGACCAGCTGGCGCCTGCGGAGAAGGCCCTCCTCATCAAGCTCAACCAGACCATCGCCCGGCTCACAGACGACCTGGAGCGCCGCTACCAGTTCAACACCGTGGTCTCGGGCCTCATGGAGCTGTCCAACGCGCTGGGCGACCTGCCGGCGGACGCGCCGCACCGCGGGGCCGTACTGCAGCATGCCCTCGATGCCTTCGTGCGGATGATGTCGCCCGTGGCGCCCCACCTGGCCGAGCAGCTCTGGAACCAGCTCGGCAAGGCCGGTCTCTGCATGCAGGCCGCCTGGCCCGAGGCGGATCCCGCCTTCCTGGAGGCCGACGAGGTGCTGGTGGTGGTGCAGGTGAACGGCAAGGTGCGCGGCCGCATCACCGTGCCGGTCCACGCCGGTGAGGAGCAGCGCCGCGAGGCGGCCCTGGCCTGCGCCGAAGCCCAGCCCCACCTGGCCGGCAAGGAAATCGTGAAAGTGGTCCTTCCTCCGGGCGGCAAGCTCGTGAGCATCGTGGTGAAAGGCTGATTCCGTGGCAAAGACCCTCCCCCCCGTCGTCGACACCGTCCTGGACCTGGTGGGGAACACCCCCCTGTTGCGCCTGACCCGCTTCGCGCCGGGCCTCCAGCTCTTCTCCAAGCTCGAGTACCTGAACCCCGGCGGCAGCGTGAAGGACCGCATCGGCGTGGGGATGATCAAGGCCGCGGAGGCGCTCGGCCAGATCAAGCCCGGCGTGAGCACCATCATCGAGCCCACCGCCGGCAACACCGGGGTGGGCCTGGCCATCGCGGCCAAGGCGCTCGGCTACCGCTGCATCCTCTGCGTGCCGACGAAGTACAGCCGCGAGAAGATGATGCTCATGAAGGCCCTGGGCGCCGAGCTGGTGCTCATCCCCAAGGAGCAGGGCATGAAGGGTGCCATCGCCAAGTGCCAGGAGCTGGCGGCGAGCATTCCCCACGCCTTCGTGCCCCAGCAGTTCGACAATCCCAGCAATCCCGACAGCCACTACGCCACCACGGGACCGGAGATCTGGCAGCAGATGGAGGGCCGCGTGGATGCCGTGGTGCTGGGCGCGGGCAGCGGCGGCACCTTCACAGGCATCGCCCGCTACCTGAAGGAGAAGAACCCCGCCCTCAAGGCCGTGGTGGTGCAGCCCGTGGGCTCCGTCTACTGCGGGGCCCCCGTGGGCGAGTGGGTGGTGGAGGGGGTGGGCAACGGCTTCATCCCCGCGAGCCTCGACCTCTCCCTGGCGGACCGCATCATCGACGTGGCGGACGCCGACAGCCTGGCCACGGCCCGGGAGCTCATCGCCACCGAGGGCTGCCTGGTGGGCGCCTCCGCGGGCGCCAACGCCTGGGCTGCCCGCGAGTTCGCGAAGACCCTGCCCGCCGGTTCCCGGGTGGTGACGCTCTTCCCCGACGGGGCCGAGCGCTACATGTCCAAGCAGCCCGTGGCCGACCTGGAGATCTGATGCCCCTCTCGCCCCGGGATCTCGCCGCCTGCCTGCTGGACGCCGGCGCCGTGCGCCTCCAGCCCCTGGACCCCTTCACCTGGGCCAGCGGCCTGAAGGCGCCCATCTACTGCGACAACCGGCAGTTGCTGGGCTTCCCCGAGGCCCGCGGCCAGATCGTGGCGGCCCTGGCGGCCCGGACCGCCAGCTTCGCCCCGACGCTCGTGGCCGGGGCGGCCACCGCGGGCGTGCCCTGGGCGGCCATGGTGGCGGATCGCCTGGGCCTGCCCATGGCCTACGTGCGTCCCACGCCCAAGAACCACGGCATGGGCCGCCAGGTGGAGGGCCCCCTGGCCAAGGGGCACCGCGCGGTGCTCATCGAGGACCTGATCTCCACGGGCATGTCCAGCCTCAAGTGCGCGGACGCGCTCCGGGCCGAGGGCGCCGAGGTGCCGGCGGTGCTGGCCCTCTTCAGCTACGGCCTGCCCCAGGCGGAGCGGGCTTTCGCCTCGGCGCACATCCCGTTCGAGGTGCTCGGCTCCTTCCAGGTGCTGTCCGAGGAGGCCGAACATCGTGGCCTCCTGGATGCCACCGGCCTAGCCGCCCTGGCGGACTGGCGCACCGACACCGTGGCCTGGAGCCGCGCCCGCGGCGGGGCGTAGGCGCCGACTCATCCTGTCCCTGTTTATCGAGGTCCGATCATGAGGCTCTACACGCGCACGGGCGACGACGGTTCCTCAGGGCTCTTCGGCGGGGAGCGGGTCAGCAAGTCCCACCTGCGCCTGGTGGCCTACGGCACGCTGGATGAGCTGAACAGCGTCATGGGCCTCCTGCTGCTCCATGCCACGGCTCCCTGTGCCACGCAGGAGACCCTCCAGCGCATCCAGCACGACCTCTTCGTGCTGGGGGCCATCCTGGCCACGCCCGCCAACCGCCAGGAGCTGCTGGGGGCCCGCATGAGCGCTCCCACCTGGACCCTGGCGGACATGGAGGCGGACATCGACCGCCTCACGGCGCTGGCGCCGCCCATGACGGCCTTCGTACTGCCGGGCGGCACGTCCGCCTCCGCCCACGCCCACCTGGCCCGCACGGTCTGCCGCCGGGCCGAGCGCGAGGTGGTGGCCCTCACCCACGAGGAGCCGCTGAATCCCTCCGTCCTGGCCTACCTGAACCGCCTCAGCGACTGGCTCTTCGCCCTCGCCCGCGCCGAGAACGCCACCGCCGGCGTGGCCGACATCCAGTGGGTGCCGAAGGACTGATCTGATGGCGAGGCGCGCCTGACAAGGTCTTGCGTCGCCGCTCGAGGAGCGCCGTGCGAGCGCGCCATAGCAGCGGGTCTCTTGGCCAAAGGAAAGGGGGCCGGATGGCCCCCTTCTCCTTGGTGCAGATGGTTCCGCTAGAACTTCAGGCGGAAGCCCATCTGATAACGCCGTGGCGCCTGGAAGGCATAGGGCTCGCCTGCCACGGCCGCGTTGTAGATCGTTGTCGTTCCGGAGCGGACATTCAGGCCTTCGGAAACCCCGGTGACTTCCTGGCGGTTCGTCAGATTGATGATGTCCAGATAGACCTCGGAGCGGAGCTTCTGGTTCCACTTCCAGGCGTACTGGATGCGGATGTCGCTCTGCCAGAAATTGGGGGTCCGGAATTTCCCGGCCTGCTCGGTGAAGACATCGTTGATGTCCTTGGGAGCGCTATTCAGCACGCGGGTGCCGACCTTGTCGCTGGCGCTGTAGTGGTAGCCGGAGTTCGCGTTGAAGTTCATGGCCACCTGCAGGCCCATGTCCCAGTGATAGAAGGCGTTGAACTTCGCCATCCAGTCCACGGAGCCATCCAGCTTGCCGTTCATGTAAGGCAGACGAGGGTCATACTGCGCCAGATCGCCCTGGTAGTCCGCGTTGCCGAGGCTGAAGCTGTTGCCCTGGCCATCCACCAGGCTGACCGAAGCGAAACCGCCCCAGTTATTGGATTCCCGGCGGCTGACGGTGACATCGAGGGTCTTGTATTTACGGACGCCGCCCGGCAGGTTGGCCAGGGCGAAGTTGAGCTGGCCTGCGTTGGCACGGGCCAGGTTCTGGGCCCCGGTGAACCCACCACCGGCAAAATATTCAACCGGCATGGCGAGCCCTCGGAAGTAGTCCACCACGCGTTTCTGCTGGGCGGTGAGAGAGGCGTAAGGCGCCGTGGCGGCACTGCCCATGTTCCACAGGGCCCTGGCCTCGCCTTCAAGGTTGTCGGGGCTGGTGTAGAGCCCGATATCCCAGTCCTCCACGATGTCGAAGTCGCGGCGAAGGGTTCCAACGACTTCGAAGGAGTAGATCCTCGCGAAATCCGTGGCATAGCCGAGGCGGAACTCATCGGTCTTGGGGAGCTTGAACTTGTCCACGAAGACCGCGTCGACAGAGCCCTTGGTGCCGCGGTTGATGGCCGTGATCCAGGTGTTGAACATCCGCACGTCTTCGGTGGTGGCCGAAGCCTGGAGGCTGCCGGTGAACCGGACCATGTCCAGGCGGATGGGATCGATGTAGCGGCCCCAATAGGCGTAGATCTTGGAGTGGCCGTCGCCCTTCACATCGTAGGTCGCACCGACGCGGGGGGCGAAGTTGTAGTCCGTTTTGAAGAGTGACTGGCCGTTGTCCGCCTTGTACTCGTACTTGTCAAACCGGAAGCCGGGGCTCAGCGTGAACCGGCCGACCTGCCACTGATCCTGGATGTAGAACCCCTGGGTGAGCTGCTTGGGCGTGGAACTGGCCGAGGATACGAAATTATTCCGGTAGCCGTAGTAGCCGCCGATGGGATTCACTTCGTTGAAGGTGTAGCTGTTGAAGTCCGAGGACTGGAACACGCCGCCGGTGCCGGTAGGCGTGTAGCCGGCGGCGATGGCCGTGGCCTTGAGGGAGGGGGTGTTGTTGATGGCGCCCAGCACGCGCGCGCGCTGTGACCTCACCTGGCCGCCGGGCAGGGCTCCCCAGGTATAGGTGCCGAGATCGAAGCTCTCGTAGGCCGTACCCTGGCTGATGCCGGAGGTGCGGGTGAGGGAGTCTTCACCGCTCTGGCCGCCGAACTTGACGGTGTGATTGCCGAGCGCGGAAAAGATCCAGGTCAGGTCCGCGCGAAGCAGGTCCTTCTTGTAGACGCGCAGGTCCATCGCTGAACTGTTCCCCTGCTGGGCCTGGTCGGGCGTGAGCGCGGAGAGGGAGACGATGGTGTTCTGCGGGCCCGCATCGGTATAGAGACCCGTGACTTTGTTGTCTTCCTGGTGGTGGGAGTAGTGGACATCCAGGAAGATGTTGCTGAACTGATGAGAGTAGGCCGCGATCCAGCGGTTTCCGCCCCACTCGGTCTTGGCCGCACGGCGCGTGACCACGCCGGGATTGGTGAGGTTGTCGAAGTCGTATGGATTGGTGTTGTAGGTGAAGCTGAACAGATCCTCAGGCGTGATCTGCCAGGTCAACTTGCCGAAGAATCGCTTGCCGTCCTCGTTCAGGCCTGTGCGCGACTCGCCGCTGGGGAGCTTGACGGTCAGCTCATCCTTGACGGATTGGACGCTCCCGACGAACCAGAGCTTGTCCTTGATGATGGGGCCCATGAAGAAGGCGCTGTAATCTCGGACGCTGCGCTCGCCCACGTCGTACTTCCCGTAGCCGACCTTGTTCTGAAGCGAAGGGCTCTGGTAGTCGACGGTCAGGCCGCCTGAGTAATCATTACCACCCACCTTGGTCGTCACGCTGGAGAACAGACCAGCGCGGGCGGTGTATTCCGCGGTGATGGCGCCGGTTTTCACATCCTGCACCTGGATCAACTCAGGGGCGATGGTCGTGCGCAGGGTCCCGGCCTCTGGGCTGGTCACATCCACGCCGTCCACGAGGTAGGTGTTGTTGCGGCCGCCGCCAGACCCGAAGTTGTCGCGGTTGAGGCCCGTGGCCAGAGTGGGATTGCCGTTGGTGTTGCCGAGAGTGGCGATCACTCCGGGAGCCAGATTCAGCGTGGAAAGCTGGGTGCGGCCGACGGGAAGGGTCTCAAGTTCCGTGGAGGTGATCTGGGTGCCGGTGGTGACGGTGGTGGCATCCACTGCGGCCACATTGGACACCACTTCGACAGTCGCCGATCCCAGGGGTTGGAGCTTGAGATTGGCCGAGGAGGTCTGGTCCACCTTGACATCGATGGCGGAGAGGGTGGCGGTCTGGAATCCCTCCTTGGATACCTGGACCTTGAAGTCACCCGGGCTGAGGCGGATGAACCGGGCATTGCCCTCCTTGTCGGAAGGCACGGTGCGGGCGCCGCCGATCTGGGTGGGGCTGGTGACGATGACCGTCGCGCCTGCGACGGGCTTGCCCTGGGAATCCAGCACCTTGACATACAAGTTGCCGTCACCGGCAGCGAAGACCGTGGCGCCAGCGGCCACAAGAAGGGCCGTGGTGCGGGCCATTCGGCGGGGGGAGAGATGCATGCAGAACTCCTGATGAGTGCGGAAGGCCGCACAGGTGAAGGTTGTCGAAACATCGAGCCTGCCTTCGCCTAGACCGCGGCCGACCTCCATCCGGGATTCATGGAGGCGGGACGACGGACCCGGGGAGTAACGGGACGTCGATGTCGAAAGAGCGGAGAGTGCGATAAGGATAGGACAAGTTCTCGACTCCTTTCAGGTTTTTCTTGACCTTTTCATGCGCTACATCGCAACGCGATATTAATTGGCCGAGTCTCTGGAAGCCTAGGAAATAGAGCTAGATTGAAGTCATCTTGGTTAAAGAATAGACGATTGATCCATCATCAATAATGGGGTGGCCTCCAATGAAAACGGGCCCCGAGGGGCCCGTTTTCATTGCGGTTGTGGGTTCCGATTAGAACTGGAACTTCACGCCGAACCGGTAGCGACGGCCAATCTGCCAGGCGTTTGCGGCGCCGTAGCGGGGATCCGGAGCGCCACCCTGGTCGGTGGCCTGCTGGAGCTGGCCGGTGGCGTAGCGGGTGTTGAACAGGTTGAACACATCCACGCTGGGGACCAGCTTGTACTTCTTGCCGATCTTGTAGGCCCAGTCGAGGTGCAGGTCCACGTTGTTGAGGGCGGGTGAGCGGCCAGCGTCGCCCTGCTTCCCGTTGGTGGCCACGGCATCGCCGTAGAAGCCGATGTCCAGGAACTTGTAGGTGTCGGACATGGGGCCGATCCACTGGGTGCCGATGCCGTAGCCGGTGCCAGTGGCCCAGTTGTTGACATTGTTGTAGGCAGCCTCGGAAGAGATGACGACGGGGTTGCCACTCAGGGTGGTGTTGTTGTCGTAATCGAGGTAGCCGAGGTGGGCGGTGTCGTAGCCCGGGGCCCTGCCGTGGCTCAGGGAGCCGTCATCCCAGGCGCTGTTGGGGGTGCCGCTCTGGTAGGTCCAGTTGACGCCCACGTTCAGGTCGCCACCGAAGAAGTCGAAGCGGTGGCTGGCGAAGAGCTTGACCACGTGGGTGCGGTCGTTGGGCAGCAGGCCCCAGCCCACATAGGGGAAGTAGTCGAAGCTGGCGGTGATGTTGCCGTCCGCCTGGCCGTTGGAACTGGATACCACGCCCTCGTAGTTGCCTTCCAGGCGGCTCCAGGTGTAGCTGAAGCTGAAGGTGTCGCGGTCGGTCTTCTTGTCCAGGGTGAAGTCCACGCTCTGGTAGCGGTTTCCGGCCTTCTCATACCCGGTGTTCTGGACGGTGAAGAGGCCCGTGGCCGGGTTGTAGTAGTCCAGGATGTTGATGCCGTAGCTGTTGTAGGGGTAGGGGTAGCCGAAGTACGTGGAGCTGCCGGGTCCGCCCGCCAGGATCACGTTGGTCATGCTCTTGGCATTCGGACGCCACTGCTGGAAGGCACCGGGGTTGCCGATGACGGCCGCGCCAGCGCCGTAGCGGGGAGTCCCGCTGGCGGTGGTGGAGATGGCCGGACCCTCGTCGTAGGGGTTGCCGTACGAATCCGTGAACACCATGTCTTCCATGGGGTTCTTCAGCTCGCGGTACTTGGCGTGGATGCCCGCGGTCCAGCCGCTGGCGAAGGTGTGGTCCACGCCCAGGATGTACTCATTGCGCTCGGGGAGCTTGGTCCCTTCGGCGATGGGGTCGAAGCTGAAGGGCGTGCCGTAGTCGGTGATGGAGTTCGGCGTGGCCCCGTAGGTGTAGGCGCCAGTGGCGGTGTCATAGGTGGAGTTGGTGGGGCGGTAGTTGTAGCGCAGGTAGGTCTCGTTCGCGTAGACGCGGATGGCCATGCGCTGGGGGATCTGCTCGAAGTACTTCGCGTAGTTGCCGCTGACCTTGGTCTTGCCGTCCTGGTTCACGTCCCAGGTGAAGCCGAGGCGGGGCTGCACGTAGTCCTTGAAGTTGTCGAACTTCATGAAGGACTTGTCGTGGAGATCCCGCTGATCCTGGGTCTCGAAGCGGAAGCCATACATGAGCTTGACGCCGGCGCCCACATCCCACGTGTCCTGCGCGTAGAAGGCGTTGATGATGGCCTTCACGGTGGCATTGGTGTGGAGGAACTGCCGGATGATCTGCGTCTGGGTGGGCGCGGTCGTCACGTTGATCTGGACGCGCTCCCCACCGGAGGTGGCGGCGACCTCCGTGTACTTGGAGACGAGCTGGGACAGGCCGAACTTCATGTTGTGGTTGCCCAGGAACCAGCTCAGGTCCACGCGGGCCTGGGTGGTCTGCGTCTTGTCCTCGCTCACGTAGTAGCCCGCGCCACCGTGGGCATAGGCGAGGCCGCTGCCGGCATTGGGATCGCCATTGGTGGAGCCGGGGCCGATGTCTTCCCAGAGGTAGTCGGTCACGCGGACAGTCGTGGTGTCCGTGGGGTTGTTGGTGGTCTTGTACTGGGTGGTGCCCAGCTTGGCGCTGAGGAACAGGCTGGGGCTGATGTTCCAGTCGTAGTTCAGCACGAAGTTCTGAACGTCGAGCTTGGCGTTGTAGCCGAGCTGCGCGTTGCCCAGGGTGCCGGGGTACTGGTTGGGGAAATCGTCCTTCGTGTTGTTCACGTTGGCCGAGAAGGTGAGCTGCTGGTCCTGGGTCAGGTACCAGTTGATCTTGCCGATGACCTGGTAGGCGTCGACCGTCTCGTCGCCGTTGCGGAGGCCGCTGCGGTTGGGCAGGTTGTTGCTCTCGGGGGACTCGGTCTTGCTGCCGTCCACGCCGATGAAGAAGAAGAGCTTGTCCTTGATGATGGGACCGCTCACCTCGCCGCCGAGGTCATAGCGGCTGGTGGGGGGATCCTGCTTGAAGTACTCGTTCCTCTTGGGCACGGCCTGGATGCCGATGGCGTCCCAGGTGGCCCAGGCGGAACCCTTGAAGGCATTGGTGCCGGACTTGGTGATGGCGTTGATCACGCCGCCGAGGGCGCTGAACTCGGGCTTGAAGCCGCCGGTCTGGACTTCCACCTGGTCGATGAAGTCGGTCACCAGCTGGGCGCCCTGGAAACCGCGGGCCGTGTTGGTGGTGGAGAGGCCGTCCACGACGTAGCTGTTCTCAGCGCCCGAACCGCCGCCGATGGAGGGGTCGTTGTGCTGGTTGAGGCCGGTTCCGAACGTGCCGCCGGCGACGACGCCGGGAGCCAGCAGGGCCACGGTGCTCATGTCGCGGCCCTTGGGGATGGCGGACAGGTTGTCCATGGAGGTCACCAGACCCGTCTGGGTGGTGGTGGTGTCCACGGTGGCGGTGGTGCCGAGCACCTCGACCACGGTGGCCGCCTCGGAGGCCATCTTGATGTTGACGGGCTGGGTCTGGTTCACCAGGACCGTGAGGTTCTGGGTGAACTTCTGGAGGCCGGACTTGGTGACTTCGATGGTCCAGGCGCCGGGGTTCAGGAGGCCGAGGCGGAAGGAGCCGTCGGCCCCCGTCACCGCCTGGCGGGTGGTCTGGGCGGAGGTCAGGCGGACGGTCGCACCAGCGATCGGGGCGCCCTTGCCATCCGTCACCGCGCCGCTGACGGCACCGGTGGTGGCCGTCTGCGCGTGCGCGACGATGCCGCTCCCGGCGACGATGGCGGCGGCTGTGAAGCCCAGCCGGGTTAAGACACGATTCATAGAAACTCCTTTGGGGGGAAGGCGGCAATGCCGCATGGTGCAGGTAAAAAGCGAGGGAAGTCGGAGTCAAATGGGGGTAAACAAGTCCGCCGCAGGGTCTGCGGCGGGGGCGGTTCCGAATTCGGAGGACTGCCAAAGAGCGGGGACGAGTGTCGAAAGGATAGGTCAGGTTCCAAGAACTTTACAAATAAATTTGACCTTGAGTCTGGGAATACAGGCATCGTAATGCGATGTCAATTGATCTAGACCTTTCCGACGAGTTTTCTTTAGTACATAAGGAAAGAGGCCCTTGCGGGCCTCTTTCCTGAAGCGGCGTTCCCGATTAGAAGCGGAAGCCGGCGGAGGCCACGATGTTGCGGGCCTGACCGTAGTAGGTGGCACTGTTGAGCGACGTGCCGAACTGAGAACCCTGGATCCAGGGGGAATTGACGGCCGTGGGGTAGGTGGCGGAAGTGGGCACCGAATTCCACGAGGTGTTGAAGGTGACGACCTGCTGGTGGTTGAGCACGTTGGTGACGACCACCTTGCCGAAGGCCACCACTTCCTTGCCCGCGACCTTGAAGAGGGGGAAGTCGTGGGAAATGGCCAGATCGAGGTAGGACGAGGCGTTGTAGACGCCAGCGCCGCGCTCCTGATCCATGTACTGGGTGAATGTCGAGCCAGCCTGGCTGCTGAGGGCCGAGCTGCCGAGGCGGGTGCGGGAGATGTTGCGGGTGTTGCTGTAGTGGGCGCCGGAATCGAAGCGGTAGATCAGGCCCACCGTCGTCTTGCCGAACTCGTTGGTGAAGACCTTGCTCCCGTTGAAGCGCATGCGGAGCGGGTTGTGGCCGAACAGGTAGCCATAGGGGTGGACCCAGTTCTTGTCGAAGTACTGGACGCCATTCTGGATGTACCAGCTGTTGATGGACTCGCCGCGGCCGGGGGTGTTGGTGCCTTCACCCTCGTAGTTGCCCTGCAGCTTGCTCCAGGTCATGTTGCCGCCGTAGGCCCAGCCGTTGCGGTTGAACTGGCCTTCGACTTCCAGACCCCTGTACTTGCGCTTGGCATCGGGGTTGTTGTCCCAGACGTTCATGTAGATCAGCGCGCCGGTGGGGTCCGCCACCTGGCCGTTGTTGCCGGCACTGACGTCGATGAGGTTCTTCCAGTTCTTGTAGACGCCGGTCACCTTGACGAAGCCGTCGCCGACGCCCTCCCAGTTGAAGGAGTAGGCGTAGCTGCCCTGGAACTCGTCCACCGTGGGAGCCTTCATCTTGTCGTTCAGCTTCACGTTCAGGGTGGGGTTGTTGTAGTAGGCGATGGGGTTGGTGCCGCCGATGGCATAGTTGGCCAGGTTCTGGATCTCGGCGAAGCTGATGCGGTTGGCGGTGAGCCAGTCACCGCCAGCGGCCAGGTAGGAATTGGCATACCAATCCACCTCGGTGGGGTTGCCCTGGCCCGTGACGGAGTTGGTGATGCCTTCCAGCACCTTGGCGTTGTAGCGGGCGTAGCTGGCCTTGAAGATGTGCTTGCTGTCGCCGAACAGGTCATAGGTCAAGCCCAGGCGGGGAGACAGGCCATCGGCGCCGGCGGTGCGGGCACCAGACTCGTTCTCGGCCTTGTACTTGTCCCAGCGGAGACCCAACTGGAAGTTCCAGTGCTGGTCGAGGTTCCACTTGTCGTTCACGTAGAGGCCGTAGGCATAGTTCTTGGCCTCGCCGGGGGTGCTGACGAACAACCAGGCGGCCGTGGGGATTGCGGTCCGGGTGACCAGGTCGACGCCGGCGGCCTCGAAGATCATGTTCGTGGGGCTCTGCTCGTTGCGGGCCCGGCGGACGCCTTCGTAGTAATCGATGCCGAAGTCGGTCTGGTGGCTGCCGAGGCCATTCCAGAAGAGGCTGGCCTTCACGTTGTAGGTGCGGTTGTCGCGGTTGTCGCCGCCGTCCGTGTTGTTGAAGATGCCGTTGTTGTAGTAGAGGCCCGTGTCATCGGACTGGATGGGGCTCTGGCCATTGGCGGAGCCGCCGGCGGAGAGGTTCTGATGCTTCTTGCCGAACCGGATCTCCGTGGTGAAGTTGGTGGCCCAGGCGGACCGCAGGGTGGCGTTCCAGAAATCGGAAACGCTGATCTGGGGAACCAGAGAGAGGAGCTCACCGGCGCTGTAGTTGCGGTTGGTGTCGTTGATGGCGTTCCGCATGTAGGCCACGACCAGGGTGTGGTCCTGGGTGATGGACCAGGTCAGCTTGGCCTGGCGGCGGATGTCCTTGCGGCCCTGCACGTAGCCCGCGCCGAACCCGGTGCCGTCGTTGGGGTTCTGGGCGCCGACGCCGTTGGGATCGTTGCTGAGGTTGCCGCCGATGGTGCCGGGGGTGTTCAGCTCGGTCTTGAAGTAAGAAGCGGCGAACCAGAGCTTGTCCTTGAGGATGGGACCGCTGAGGAACAGGGTCTTCTGCTCGCCGAGGATGTTGTTCAGGGCCGACTTGGCCTGGAAGGGCTGCAGGGCGTTCCAGGAGGGGTTGTTCAGCTCCCAGCGGAGAGAGCCGCTGAACTCATTGCCGCCAGAGCGGGTGATGGAGTTGATGACGCCGCCCTCGACGTCGCCGTACTCGGCGGACATGGCGCCGGTGACGACCTGGGTCTCTTCGATGGAGTCATCGATCACGGAAACGCCGCGGTTGTTGTAGGCGTTGTCCGCGATGTTCTGGCCGTCCAGCAGGTAGAGGTTGCCGGAGGTCATGGCGCCGCGGATCTGCACGCGACCGCCCACGCCGGTGGTGACACCAGGGGTGAGGAGGGCCACGGTCTCCATGCTGCGGTTGTTGGTGGGCAGCTGATCGACGGTGTCGTTGCGGTAGTTCGTCGCGGTCTTGACGTCGGTCTTGTCCACGGCGGGAGCGGCGGCGACCACTTCGACCACAGCGCCACCGGCCTTGCTCATGGTGACCTTGGGGCTGAAGGTCTGGTCGATGCCGAGCTGCTCGGTGATCTTGCGGGTCTCGAGGCCATCCTTCGTGTACTGGATGGTGTAGAAGCCGGGAGGCAGCAGGCGGGCGATGAACTTGCCCGTGGCATCCGTGACGTAGGTGCGGACGCCCTGGAGCGCGGGGGAGGTGAGGCGGACGGTGACGCCAGCCACGGGGGCGCCGGCGGTGTCGACCACCGTGCCGGTGACGTTCGCAGTCTGGGTGCCCTGCGAGTACAGCGCTGCCCCGCCCAGGGCGAGGAGGGCCGTGAGGCGGCCCAGGCGGTTGTTCAAGAGATGCATTGCATCCTCCGGAAGACCAGAGCCGGACAGGGTGGCTCTGCGTTGAAAAAAACATCCGCAGTCCCCGGTGGCGCCCGGGGAATTGCCCAGGCATCGGGAATGGCAGAAGGCATTAAAGGGGAGAAAGATCAGAGCACGATGATGCGGCCATTGTATTGCGATGGGTATTAATTTTTGTTAATTCGGCCTGAAAGTCGGGAACCGATTCGGCGGAATCGGCACTCCACTTTAACTTTGCAGGCATACCTCTAGTTGCGAGGTTATCGCAATGTCAAAGATCTCTCGAAGGGGCGTGACGGTATTTTCTCCCCACACCGCCGGAGCCCCTGTGATTCGAATGGTACCTGCAGGTTTGACCGGGTTTGCCAGCCAAGAAGAGGGCTCCCGAAGGAGCCCTCTTCTTGGCTGGGGTGGCTGGTTTCAGAAGCTGAACTTCACGCCGAGGCGGACCCGGCGTCCGGCATCGTAGGCGGGGGTTCCGCCCACCACGCCGGTGGGTCGCATGTAGTTGGGATTGACGGTATTGATGCCCAGATCCACGTTGGTGTCCAGCGCGGTGACCTTCTGCTGGTTGAAGACGTTGAACACGTTCGCGATGAAGACCAGGCGCTTGGATCCACCCAGCTTGAGGCTGTACTGACCGGCCAGGTCGAGGAGGAAGCGGGAGGGCAGGCGCCCTTCCACGCCGCGGCCGTAGACCGGAATCTCGCCCGCGTTCTCATACACGGGGTGGGCCAGGTACGAGGTGATGGGGGTGCCGGTCAGGTAGCGGGCCGTGAAGCCCACGGTCAGCCCCATGTCGAAGTTGTAGCTGCCGCCGGAATTGACCACGAGGGTGCGATCCGAGGGCAGGGCGCCGATCAGGAACTGCTCCTGGCCCGTGAGGCCGCGGGCGGGGTCCGCCAGCAGTTCCACGGGAAGGTCATAGAGGCTCGAGATGTTGGGGTCGGACTGCCCGTTGTCGTTGCGGAACAGGCCCTCGTAGTTGCCCTCCAGCTTGGAGAGGCGCAGGTTCATGAAGGCGTTGTATTTGACCGTATTCTTCCGCATCTCGAACTCGAACGCGTAGTAGTTGCGAGTCGGGGAGGGGAAGGTGGCGGTGCCGGTGAATCCCGTGAGGGCGGCGATAGCCCCGTTGTTCTCGCCGGGGTTCGCGATGAAGTAGCTGTCGCCATCCAGCGACATGTCTTCCAGGATCCGGCCGAGCTTGCGGTAGATGAAGCGGTTGCTGAGGGCCACGCCGTTCGGGAGCTCGACATCGAAGCCGAAGATCGACTCGTCCTGATACATCGACTTCGTGCCCGGGATGACGAGGGTCGTCTGGTCGCCGGTGGTGCGGTAGTGGATCGTGGTGACGGTCGTGGTGCCGTCATCGATCACGGGGGTGCCGGTCAGGATGGGATTGGAGAGCCCATTGAAACCAGGGGCCAGGGTCAGGAAGTCCGACCGGTTCACGCCCTTCTCATTGGAGAAGGCTCGGACGCAGATGTCGTTGGGAACCTTCTCGAAGTAGCGGCCCCAGAAGGCGTAGAGCTTCGACTTGCCGTCGCCGCTCATGTCGTAGGTGACGCCGAGGCGCGGTGCGATGTTGTCGCTGGCCTTGAACTTGTAGGTCTGGTCCTGCCCGATCATCTTCTGGCCTTCCATGCGGACGCCCAGCTTGAAATTGAACCGGTCCAGCTTGATGGCCGTCTGCAGGAAATAAGCGTCGTACTTCGTCTCCGTCTTGATCTGGGGATTCGAAATGTCACCCCGGACGATGCGGTAATAGGGCGTGCCGGCGGGGCCGCCATTGATGGACCCGTACCGCTTCTGGATGGAGAGCCCCTGGGAGAAGACCGTGCCGGGGGAGTGCGGGTCCGCGAAGCCCAGCGGGCCTGAACGCTGCAGGTTGGACTTGTAGTCCACATCCTCGTGCAGGTAGCCGATCTTGAAATCGAACCTGCCCCAGGTCCGGGACAGCTTGACATCGTACTGCTTGTTCTGGCCCTTCAGCTTCTGCTCATAGAGGCCGGCCGAGTTGGGGGAGAGGGTCGCGCCGCCCCGGGTGTCGACCACCTGCCATTCGCTGTTGCCCAGGCTTGAAATCGAGGTCTCGAAGGTGTTCTCGCTGGAGGTGGCGCGGGCCTCCAGGAAGTACTCATTGGCGAAGGTGGCGTTGTACTTCAACGTCAGGGTCTGGCTGCCGAACTTCAATTCGGTGTCCTTGCCTTCGGTGCCGCGGAAGGAAGAGAAGAGCTGGGGGCCCAGGTCCCGCTTGCCGGGATCGCCGAACGCACTGAATTCCAGGATCTGATCGGTGGCCACCACCCACTGCAGCTTGCCGTAGTAGGAGTCGGTCTTGTTCTTGTTCTCAAGGGTCTGGCCGCTCCTCGGCCACGGATAGATGCCCTCTGGCATGGCGGTGGTGGCCGAGGCGGCCGTGACGATGTGATAGGGTGCGACCCGCTTCTGGGATTCAGAAACTGGGTTGTAACCCACGAAATAGAACAGCTTGTCCTTGATGATGGGGCCCGAGACGAAGAACCCCAGCTCCAGGCGGTCGTACGACTTCCAGGTGGGCTGTTCCGTGCCGTCCGTCCGGTAGACCTGCCGGTCCGCGGCCTGGAGGCTATCGATGTCCAGGAAGGCGAACACGCTGCCCTGGAATGAGTTGGATCCCGATTTTGTGACGGCGTTGATGATGCCGCCCGTGCTCTGGCCGTACTCGGCCTCCATGGCAAAGCTCTTGACCTGGACTTCCTGGATGAAGTCCGAGTTGATGCCCGTGCCGAGGGAGCCATAGATGATGGAGAAGGAGCCGCTGCCGCCGAACCCGGTGTTGGTGGTGTTGGCGCCATCGATCACGTACTGGTTCTCGAGGCCGGATCCGCCCGAGATGGAGGGGTTGTTGGCGCCCGTGCCGCCGCCATCCACCACGCCGGGAGCCATGGAGGCAATGGCGGTGAAGGAACGGCCGAGGGGCATGGTGCTGAACTCGTCCGTGCCGAAGGATGTGCCGCTGGTCACCGTGGTGGTGTCCAGGGCCTGGGTGGTGGCGATCACTTCCACCACGGCGCCCGCTGCCCGGGTCATGGTGACCCGGACGGGCGTCAGGGTGTTGATGGAGGCGGTGGCGATGAGCTTCGTCGCCGTCTCATAGCCGGCCGCCGTCACCGTGAGGTGGTACTGGCCGGGAATCAGGGCGGACGCCTTGAAGGCGCCATTGGCGTCGGTCACGCGGACGACCTGGCCGCGGCCGCCATCGAGGACGACCTTCGCGCCGGCGACCGGGGCCCCGTTCGGGGCGGTCACCGTCCCCGAGATGGCGCCCGTCGTGGCGTCCTGCGCGCACAGGATCACCCCGCCGATGGCGAGGAGGGCCGTCAGACGGCCGAGGTGGGAGAAACGTCCATGCATACAGCCTCCAGGGAAATCGGGGCCATGCATCGCAGGTCCCGAGGGTGAACACGGGTCCTCCGCCAGACGTCGTCGATCAAGGGTCCGCTCGGGCCCCCAGGCTTGACCTCTGGGACTTCATCATGGAAAAGATCGATTCTTGTTGGGTCGTATTATAACGGCAGGCCCCAGGTCAATCGTCTTTTTTTATAAATTTCTGGGAACCCTTGCCAGCAAGGGCGCACTTCGCCGGCTTATTGAGACTCAGCAACCGATGGTGTCCAGCAGCCAGGGGACCGCCACAGGCTGCGCCGCTGCGAGCTCCAGGGTGGCCAGGTAGGCATCCGCCTTCAGTGAGTACCCGGCCTTGGCATGGGCGGTGAAGACCACATCCCCCGGTTCGATCCGCTGACCGACGGTTGCGTGCACCCGGATCCCCACGCCGAGATCCAGCACGTCCTTCTGATCCTTCCGCCCGGCGCCCAGTTCCATGGCCAGGAGGCCCAGGGCGCGCCCATCGATGGCGGCCACGTACCCGGCCCGGTCGGCCCGGATGTCCACGGTCTGGCCGGCCTGGGGCAGGCGGCTGAAGTCGTCCAGGGCCCGGGCGTCGCCGCCGTTGAGGGCGACGAAGCGCCGCAGGGTCTCCAAGGCGGAGCCGTCCTGGATGCTGGCCTCGATCCGGGTCCGGGCCTCCGGCAGCGCCTTGGCGGCGCCGCCCATGATCAGCATCTCCGCCGCGAGGCGGAAGCTCATCTGGGCCAGCTCGGAATCGCCGTGCTCGCCCCGCAGGATCTCCACGGACTCCATGACCTCGAGGGCGTTGCCGATGGCCCAGCCCAGGGGGGCGTCCATGCGGGTGATGAGGGCGCGGATCTGCATGCCGTGGGCGGTGCCCACATCCACCATGCTCTGGGCCAGGGTGCGGGCATCCTCCAGGGTCTTCATGAAGGCCGTGGGCCCGCACTTCACGTCCAGCACCAGGGCATCGGCCCCGCCCGCCAGCTTCTTGGACATGATGCTGGCGGTGATGAGGGGGATGCTCTCGACCGTGGCGGTGGTGTCGCGCAGGGCGTAGAGCTTCTTGTCCGCGGGGGCGATGTTCCCCGTGGGCGCGGAGTTGGCGAAGCGGGTCTCCTTCAGGCTGCGGATGAACTCCGCGTCCGTCAGCTCGACCTTGAGGCCGGGGATGGCCGCGAACTTGTCCACGGTGCCGCCCGTGTGGCCCAGGCCGCGGCCGCTGAACATGGGGCAGGGCACGCCGCAGGCCGCCACGATGGGGCCGAGGATGAGGGTGGTCTTGTCGCCCACGCCGCCGGTGCTGTGCTTGTCCACCTTGGTGCCGGGCACGGCGGAGAGATCCATGCGCTTGCCGGAATCGCGCATGGCCAGGGTGAGGGCCAGGGTCTCCTCGGTGGTCATGCCGCGCCAGCAGATGGCCATCAGCAGCGAGGCGCTCTGCTCATCGGGAACGCTGCCATCGGCCGCGCCCTTGACCCAGAAGGCGATCTGCTCAGGCGACAGGGCGCCGCCCAGCTTCTTGGTGTAGATCAGGTCGTACATCCGCATGGGATGATCCTCGGCTGAAGGCCCTCAGATGCTCTGGACCAGGCTTTCGAAGGCCCCGCCGTCGCTGCGGCCCTTGAAGCGGGCCTTGTATTCGGCCAGGTCCTTCATGGCCTGCGCGCGGTCACCGGCCAGGCGGTCCACATCCATCTGGCTGGCCCAGAAGGCCTCGGCCCAGGGCTCCCCTGGGGTGGCCTTGGCCCGCAGGCCGTCCAGCTGGGCCCGCGCGGCATCGGCCTGGCCCAGGGCCAGGGCCCGCTGGGCGAGGCGGATCTTGCCCCAGGGGTCCTCGGCCTTGCTCGGGGCCTGCTCCTTCCCGTCCAGGGCCAGGCGCCAACTCGCCAGCAATCCGGCGGTGGCGGCCTTCCGCGACGAGGGCGCCTGGTTCACCAGGGCCTCCAGGCGACCCAGGCGCTCCCGCATGCGCTTCTCCACTTCGGCGGGGGGGACGGGCGTCACGCCATCACCCTCGACTTCCATTTCCAGAGCCGAGAGGGCGGCCTCGTGCTTTTCCACGGCCTGGGTCTGATAGGCGCTCCAGCCGCCGTAGATGAGCCCCGCCAGCACCAGGGCCCCGATGCCGATGAGGATGGGCTTCAGGAGCGCTCCATCCTCGTCTTCGCTCTTGCCCAGCTTGGTCTGGAAGTGGGCCAGGCTCTGCGCCGGCTTCTGGACCTGGATCTCGCGGTTCTTGGTGGGACGGGCCATGGCGGACCTCTCTGACGGAGCAGCACTCAAACCATTGAGGATGCACCAATCCCCTCGGTTCCGGCACTTGAAAATGCGCCGCTGCCTGATATGCTGGCTCTTCCCGCCTGGGTAGCTCAGTTGGTAGAGCAATGGATTGAAAATCCATGTGTCGGCGGTTCGATTCCGTCTCCAGGCACCAGAAATCAAAGGCCCCCGCTCGGGGGCCTTTGATTTCTGGAAAGACGGAAGCGAAGTCGAGGCTCCACTGCCGAGAGCCGAAGGCGATTGGGAGGGTGCCCCGGCGGGGCGCCCGATCAGTGGAGGCAGTCTCAGGGCGCGTTCCGGAGGCCGGAGGTCGCCTCGCGTCTGGCGTCTGGAGGCCGAAGGCGCCCCTAGACTGCGTGCGGCGGAGGGGACGTGCGTGAGCGAGGCCCCCGAGGGTTCCGTCTCCAGGCACCAAAACCAAGGCCCCCAACCGGGGGCCTTGGTTTCGTGAACGCGCGAAAGGTTCCTATTCCGCCCCCGCTGGCCGGTAGTCATCGGCCAGGGTGACGGGGACCTTCTGCTTGACCTCGTTCTGGATCTGGTCGCTGAGGGTCTGCATGTGCTGCTGGCGCCAGAGCTCCGGCAGCTGGGACTTGACGGTCTCGAAGGGGGGGATGCCCTGGGCGCGGCCCTGGGCCTTGAGGGCTTCGACGCGCTCCTTGTAGAAGGCCTGGAGCTGCTCGTCGGTGGGGTTCATGCCCGCCATGCGCTTCTTCATCAGGGCCTGGAAGTAGACGTTGGCCTGCTGCTGCTCCAGCTGCCGCTTCACGGAGGGATCCTGATCGAGCCCCGTCTGCGCCGCATAGGTGGTGATGGCCCGCGACATGGCGATGCGCTGGGCGAGCTGGGCCCGGTCGTTGCGGGCGGCGGCGTCCGTCAGGAAGGCCTGGGCTTCTTTGGGATCCGGCGACAGGCTCTTCACGATGTCCTGGAACTCGGCCTCGGTGAGCTTGCTCCCACCGATGTTGGCGATGACGCGGCTGGAATCCGGCTTGACGGCCTTGCCGCAGCCCAGGGCGAGGGCAAGGAAAAGGGCCGGCACCGCGATCAGGCCGGCTCGATGGGTCATCTTGGACATGGAACCCCCAACAAAGGCATCAAAGTCTCCAGAATGACAGGTCCGGGAGGATCGCATGAGTCGAATTGATGACCTGAAGGGCCTAGATCTGGCGGTCTACAGCGCCACCTGGTGTCCGGATTGTCGCCGCCTGGAGGCCTGGCTGACGGGTCAGGGTGTGGCCCACCGGAAGGTGGACATCGAGACGACCCCGGGCGCGGCGGAAAAACTCGAGATGGAAACCGGGAAACGGGCCATCCCGTTCGTGCTGGTGAATGGGGGGCGCTGGGTCCGGGGCTACCACAAAGAACTGCCCCAGCGGCTGGACGGGGACCTGCTCGTGGAGGAGCTGCTGGCGGCCGGGAGGTGAACCGCCCCGGACACGCGCTTGTGATGCTCGCCGGTGCGGGGCGATCACAAGGAGCTGCCCCAGCGGCTGGACGGGGATCTGCTCGTCGAGGAGCTGCTGGCGGCGGGGAGTGAGCCGGCCGGGACACGCGCGGTGATCCGCTCCGGCACGTCCCTGCCCGCGGGTTCTCCTCGGCTGGCCTGGGGGGGGTGGTTCGTGGCACTCTAGGAGGTTCTCCGGGAGCCGCCAGTGGCCAGCATTTTTTCCAGCCAGTTCTGGTCCAACATCTTCAATTCGGACCTCGCCATCGACCTCGGCACGGCGTCGACTCTGATCCATACGAAGCAGGCGGGCCGCATCGTCATCTACGAGCCCTCCATCGTGGCCGTGAATACGGTCACCCATGACGTGGAGGCCGTGGGCGACGAGGCCAAGCAGCTGCTGGGCCGGGCCCCCCAGGGCGTCCGGACCATCCGGCCCATGAAGGACGGCATGATCTTCGAGGTGGATGCCGCCGAGAAGATGCTGGCCCAGTTCATTTCCAAGGCCCGGCCCAACCGCGGCATCGCCCGCACCCGCATCGTCGTGAGCGTGCCCCCTCGGGCCCACCAGGTGGCGCGCCGGGCCGTGAAGCAAGTCTGCTACGACGCCAAGGCCGGCGAAGTCTTCATCGTGGACCAGACCATGGTGGCCGCCATCGGCGCGGGCCTGGCCATCAACGAGAAGCGCGGCTGCATGATCGTGGACATCGGCGGCGGCACCACGGACGTGGCCGTCATCAGCTACAACGGCAAGGTGTTCTCGGATTCCATCCTCATCGCCGGCGACGAGATGGATGAGGCCGTCATCAAGTACATCCGTGAGAAGTACAACGTGCTCATCTCCGAGGCCTCGGCCGAGGAGGTGAAGTGGACGCTGGGCTCGGCCTTCCCCTCGGAGCTGACGCGCACCATGGAGGTGAGCGGCCGGGACCAGTTCGAGGGCCTGCCCAAGACCCTGACGCTCAACGACGCGGAGATCCGCGAGGCCCTGGCCGAGCCCATCAACGCCATCATCGACCTGGTCCGCAAGGCCCTCAACGAGACGCCGCCCCAGCTGGCGGCGGACCTCATCGACCGGGGCATCTGCCTCACGGGCGGCGGCTCGCTGATCCAGGGCCTGGATGAGCGGCTGCGCAAGGAGACCCATCTGCCGGTCTTCCGCGCCGAGGACCCCCAGACCGCCGTGGTGCGGGGCACCGCGCTCCTGCTGGAGAACATCCCGCTCCTGCGCCGCATCCAGATCCTCGACTAGCTGGCGGGAGGTTCGACAGATGGCCCTCCGCGCAGCCAAGTGGGGATGGAGCCGCACAGGCTGGCAGCGCCTGCTCGTCCTCCTTCTGTGGTTGGGCCACGGAACCTGGGTCCTGCTGGGCCCGCACCCCAGCCGACACTGGGCGCGGGTGGCCGATGTCCTCTCGAAGCCCGGCCAGGGCCTGGCGTCCCGATGGGCGCAGTGGCGGGCGGCCCAGCGGGTGTCGGCCCGCAGCTTCGCGGAGACCCAGGCCGAGAACGAACGGTTGCGCGCCGAGCTCGCGCAGCTGCGGACCCAGTCGGCGCAGGAGGCGCCCCGGCTGATGGAGGTGGACGAGGCCGTGCGGCTCTTGGGGCTGAAGCGGCAGGTCCCCCTGGATCTGAAGGGCGCGCGGGTGATCTTCAGCACGCGGCCCGCCGCGTTCGGAGGCCTCATCCTGGACCGGGGCCAGGATCTGGGCCTGGTGGCGGACCAGGGCGTGCTGGTGCCCGAGGGCATCGTGGGCCGCCTCTGGTCCGTGGGCCCCACCCAATCGAAGATCCTGCCGGCGGACGCGCCGAACGCCTCCGTGGCCGTCATGCTCATGCGCAGCCGCGCCACGGGGGTGCTCCAGGGCCTGGGATCTGGGCGCGCCCTCATCCGCTACATCAGCAACCAGGAGGTGGTGCAGGTGGGTGAGGCCGTGCTCACGTCGGGCCTGGACCGCGTGTTCCCCCGGGGCCTCCTGGTGGGCTACGTGGCCGAAGTGGCGCCCGGCGATCTGGAGCTGAAGGTGCAGGTGAACCTGTCGGCGCCCCTGGACCGGATCTCCACCGTGCTGCTGCTGCCCGCCCAGCCACCACTGGAGGTGCAGCCGCCCTTCGTGGCACCTGAACAGAAACCGCAGCGCAAGCGGGGGACGCCATGAGGATTCCGGCTCCTTCCGCCATGCGCCAGAACCTCCTGTGCGCGGCCGCCCTGGGCCTGGTGTTCCTCTGCGCCCCCTTCCCGCGGCTCCAGGCCGTGGTGCATGTCCTGCTGGTGCTGGCGCTGGCGCCCCGGGCCGGCTCTCCCCTGACGGGCCTGCTCTGGGCCGCGGCCGCCGGCTGGGCCTTCGAAGGGTCCCTCCGGCTCTATCCGCACCTGGGCGGAACGGCCTGGGCGGACATGACCCTGACCCTGGCGGCTGGCTGGATGGCGGGCCGCTGGCCGCTGGAGGGCCTGAAGGGCTGGCTGGCGCGGCTGGCGTGCCTGGTCGTGGCGCACACCCTGCTGGTCCACGCGGCCGTGCGCCTGGCGGCGGGTCCGCACGCCTGGGGTCCCGGGTGGTTCTGGGCCCTGCTCAGCCTGCCCCTCTGGGGCTGGGCGACCTGGCGCCTGATGTACTCCGGGCCTTCTCCCCGGCTGGGCTGATGGATCCCCGGCAGCGCCCCCTCCTCCACCGCCGCCTCGGGGTGTTCAAGGGCCTGGCCTGGAGCCTGGTGGCCCTGCTGGTGCTGATCTACGCGTGGCTCCAGATCGTCCGCCACGGCGAGTTCAAGCAGCTGGCCATGCAGCAGGCCGTGAAGATCCGCCCCATCGCCGCGCCGCGGGGCCTGGTGCTGGACCGCAACGGCTACCGCCTCGTGGACAACCGCCGCGCGCTGCATCTCGTCATCCAGCGGGAGGATCTCCCCACGCGGCCGGAGGTGGTGCAGAGCCTGGCCCAGGCCCTGGAGCTGGACCCGGCGGGGCTGGCACGGAAGATCCAGAGCTACCGCCTGGCCGGGAAGGGCCGTCCGCTGGTGCTGAAGGAGAATCTGGACGATGCGGGCATCGCCCAGGCGGAGCGGGTCCGGGCCCGCTTCCCCTTCCTCAGCGTGGACGTGGCGCCGCGGCGCGTGTATCTCGGCGACGAGCTGGCCGGTCACGTGCTGGGCTACGTGGGCGAGGTGGACGAGCCGATGATGAAGGCCAATCCCGATGTCTTCCGGCTGGGCGAGACCATCGGCAAGGAGGGCTTCGAGGCCAGCGGCAACGACAAGCTCAAGGGGGTGGATGGCCAGCGGCGCATCCTCGTGGATCAGCTGGGCACGGAAGTCGCCCACTTCGGCCAGACCGATGCCGTCGCGGGCCGCAGCCTCTACCTCACGCTGGACGCGGGCCTCCAGAAGGTTATGCAGGACGCCTACGGCGAGGAGGCCGGCGCGGCCGTGGTGCTCGACCTGCGCGATGGCGGCATCCTGGCCATGTACTCCAGCCCCTCGTACGATCCGAACCTCTTCCTCAATCGCCTCAGCCAGGAGATGGTGGACCGCTACCTGAACAATCCCACACGCCCCATGATCAACCGGGCCATCCAGGGCATCTACGCGCCGGGCTCCACCTTCAAGCTGCTGGTGGCCCTGGCGGGTCTGGAGAAGGGCGTCATCACCCCCCAGACCGTCATCTACTGCGCCGGGAAGAAGAACTTCTACGGCCGCGACTTCCGCTGCGACAAGCCCACGGGCCACGGGGGCCTGAACCTGGTGCAGGCCATCGCCCAGAGCTGCGACGTCTACTTCTACGAGGTGGCCTCCCGGCTGGACGTGGACGACATCTACGCCACGGCCGAGAAGTACGGCCTGACCGAGCGCACGGGCATCGACCTGCCCCGGGAGAAGCGGACCCGCATCCCCAGCCGCGCCTGGAAGCGCAAGGCCGTGCCCAAGGACCCCAAGTGGTACGCGGGCGAGACCATCAGCGTGGGCATCGGCCAGGGGGCGGTGGGCGTCACGCCCATCGGCCTGGCGCGGTTCTACGCCACGCTGGCCACGCGGGGGAAGGTGCTCACGCCCCACCTGTTCTACGGCTTCCGCAGCGACCAGTCCAACACCCTGGAGCCGGCATCGGTCGCGCCGTTCAAGGACACCCCTCTGGACCTTCGCAACTGGGCGGTCCTGGACGAGGGCCTGTACGAGGTGGTCCAGAGCGGAACGGCCGCGGCCAACCCCTTCATCCGGGAGATCGCGCGGGAAGCTCCCTTCGTCGGCAAGACCGGCACGGCCCAGGTGGCCACCTTCGTGGACAAGAGCCACTACGCCCGCCAGGCCAAGCACCTGAAGGATCACGCGCTCTTCGCGGGCTATGCGCCCCATGACAAGCCGCAGATCGCCTTCGCCGTGGTGGTGGAGAACGCCGGCTTCGGCTCCACCGCCGCCGCGCCCATCGCGGCCAAGCTCGTGAAGTACTGGTTCGTGGACCGGATGAAGACCCCCATCCCGCCCCCAAGGGGCCGCATGGTGGATCCCTTTGCGCCTCCCGCGGAGGCGGCCGAATGAAGGATCGCGTCCGAGCCCTGGATTCCCGGCTGCTGGGGGTCATCCTCGCCCTCATGGCCCTGGGCACGCTGACCCTCTATTCCGCGGGCCGGAACACGCCCCAGGCCACCATCTGGCTCAAGCAGACCGTCTGGAACCTCATGGGGCTGGCGCTGATGCTCCTGCTGGCGAACACGAATCCCCGCCGCGTCCTCCGCTACAGCTTCCCCGCCTACCTGCTGGGCCTGGCGGCCCTGGTGGCGGTGCTGGTGGTGGGCAAGAAGATCGGTGGCGCCACCCGCTGGTTCGTGGTGGCCGGCCAGACCTTCCAGCCCTCGGAGCTCATGAAGTGGGTGACGCTCCTCTACGTGTCCCAGCGCCTGGGCTCCCGGCCCGCGGACAGCATCGGCCGCCTCGAGCTGCTGGGCGCGGTGGGCCTGGTGGCCTTTCCCATGCTGCTCGTCCAGCGCCAGCCGGACCTCGGCATGGCCCTGAGCTTCCTGCCCATCCTGCTGATCATCCCCCTCATGAAGGGCCTGCGGATGCGCTGGGTGGTCGCGCTGATCCTGCTCGTCTCCCTGGGCGGCTTCGGCGCCTGGAAGTTCGCCCTCAAGCCCTACCAGAAGCAGCGAGTGATGATCTTCCTGGATCCCTCCAGCGACCTCCAGGGCAAGGGCTACCAGGTGAACCAGAGCCGCATCGCCATCGGCGCGGGCGGCCTCATCGGGAAGGGCTTCACCAGCGGGTCCCAGACCCAGCTGAACTTCCTCCCCGTGAAGACCACGGACTTCGCCTTCAGCGTGTGGGCGGAGGAGCGGGGCTTCCTGGGCGTGCTGCTGGCCCTGGGCCTCTTCGGCCTCTTGCTCAGCCGGATCCTCGACGCCGCCAAGGCCGCCCACACCACCGCCGAGGCCTACTTCTGCGCCGGGGCGTCGGGCATCTTCGCCCTGCACCTGCTGGTGAACGTGGGCATGGTGGCCGGGGCCCTGCCGAACAAGGGCATGGTGCTGCCCTTCTTCAGCGCCGGGGGCAGCAGCACCCTCAGCTTCTTCCTCGCCCTGGGGCTCATCATGGGCATCCTGTACCGGTCGAAGGTGAAGTGATGGATCTCCGGACCCGCATGAAGCAGCTGGCCGACCAGGTGCGACTGCACCGCCACCGGTACTACGTGCTGGATCAGCCCACCGTCTCCGACGCCGAGTACGACGCCCTGGAGCGGGAGCTGCGCGACCTGGAGGCGGCCCACCCGGAGCTGGCTGATCCCAACAGCCCCACCCTGCGCGTGGGGGCGCCGCCCATCGACGCATTCCAGAAGCGCCGCCACGCCGTGCCCATGCTGAGCCTCGACAACGCGTATTCCGAGGCGGAGCTGCGGGAGTGGGAGGGGAAATGGCGGAAGCTCGCCCCGGAGGCCGAGCCCCGCTACGCCGCCGAACTGAAGGTGGACGGCCTCTCCCTGTCCCTGCGCTACGAGCGCCGCGAGCTGGTGGAGGCCCTCACCCGCGGCGACGGCGAAACCGGCGAGCTGGTGACGGAGAACGCGCGGACCATCGCCGACATCCCCATGCGGTTGCCCGAGGACGCTCCGGATACGCTCACCGTGCGCGGCGAGGTGTTCCTGTCCCGCAAGCGGTGGGAGGAGCTGAACCGCCAGCGGGACGCCCGGGGCGAGGCCCGCTTCGCGAACCCCCGCAACGCCGCGAGCGGCACCATGAAGCTGCTGGACAGCCGGGAGGTGGCCGGCCGAGGGCTGTCCTTCCTGCCTTGGCAGGCGCTCTGGGACGGCGCTCCGGCGGAAGATCACGCCCGGTCCATGGTCCACCTCGGCGCCTGGGGCTTCGGGGTCATGCCCGCCCATGCCACCGGGGACCTGGAGGCCATGCTGGCCTTCATCTCGACCCAGGCCGAGGCCCGGCTGAAGCTCCCCTTCGACACGGACGGCGTGGTGATCAAGCTCCTCGACGCCGAGCTCCAGCAGCGGCTGGGCGCCACCGACCGCGTGCCGCGCTGGGCCATCGCCTTCAAGTACCCCGCCACGCAGGTGACCACCACGGTGCTGGGCATCACCTGGCAGGTGGGCCGCACGGGCAAGCTCACGCCGGTGGCCGAGCTGGAGGCTGTGGAGGTGGCGGGCTCCACCGTGCGCCGGGCCACGCTCCACAACGCCGACGAGCTGGCCCGCCTGGGCCTCCGCGTGGGCCATCGCGTGTTCATCGAGAAGGGTGGGGAGGTCATCCCCAAGGTGGTGGCGCTGGTGCCCGGCGAGGAAGACCGCGGCCTGCCGGCGGCGGAGATCCCCTCGGTCTGCCCCGTGTGCGGCGGCGAGGTGGGGAAGGCCGACGACGCGGAAGTGGCCATCCGCTGCCTCAACCCCGAGTGCCCCGCCAAGCTGGTGGCCCGGATGCTCCACTTCGGCGGACGGGCGGCCCTGGACATCGAGGGTCTGGGCGAGGCCCTGGTGGAGCAGCTGGTGGCCTCCGGGCGCTTCGAGCAGCCCTGGGAGGTCTTCACCCTGCTGGGCGAGCCCCGGCTGGGCCTCGCGTACCTGTCGAACCTCGAGCGCATGGCGGAGAAATCCGCCCAGAACCTCATGGATGCCCTGGCGGCGGCGCGCACGAAGCCCCTGTCCCGGTGGCTCCACGCCCTGGGGATCCCCATGGTGGGCGCCCGCACCGCGGAACTGCTGGCGGAGGCCTACCCGTCGCTGGAGGCCCTGTGGGCGGCCGAGGAGGCTCGCCTCCAGGCCGTGGAGGAGGTGGGACCCAAGGTGGCCGCCGCTTTGCGTGGCTTTGCGGCCCTGCATCCGGACCTGCCCGCGCGGCTGTCCGCCCTGGACATCCATCCCGCCCCGCCAGAGGCCCGGGACCGGAGCGGCCTGCCCCTCGCTGGTGAAGTGGCGGTGGTCACCGGCACCCTGCCCACGCTCTCCCGGGAGGAGGCCGAGGCCCGGCTGAAGCGCCTGGGCGCGAAGGTCACGGGCAGCGTCAGCGCCAAGACCACGCTGCTGGTGGCCGGGGATAAGGCTGGCTCCAAGCTGGCCAAGGCCGAGGCCCTGGGCATTCCCGTGCGGGATGAGGGGTGGCTGCTGGGGCAGGGGGACTGAAAAGGCCTGGACGGCGGGTTGGGGATCGTCCGATGATCGGGGCCGAATCCTTGGAAAGTCCCGTGCTCACGCGCCTCGGCAAGTTCGACATCCTCCGCCTGCTCGCCCAGGGAAGCATGGGCGATGTCTACGTGGGCCGCGATCCCATCATCGGCCGGGAGGTGGCCATCAAGGTCATCCAGGCCACGGCGGCCGCGGGGCCCGAGGCGCGCGAGCGGTTCGCCCGGGAGGCCCGGGCCGCCGGGGCGCTGAACCACCCGAACATCGTGACCATCCATGAGATGGGGGAGGAGCAGGGGGTGCTCTACCTCGCCATGGAGCTGGTGAAGGGCGAGGACCTGGCCACGCTCATCCGGGCGGGGACCCTCTCGCCGCGGGACACCCTCGAGGTGCTGGCCCAGGTGTGCGATGGGCTGGCGGTGGCCCACCAGCACCAGGTGCTGCACCGGGACATCAAGCCGTCCAACATCCGGGTGGTGTGGGATGGGAAGGCCCTCCAGGCCAAGGTCCTGGATTTCGGGGTGGCCAAGATCTTCAACACCGACACCACGGATGAGGGCATCGTCTTCGGCACCGTGACCTACATGGCGCCCGAGTACCTCCAGGGGGGCCGTCCGGATGCCCGCAGCGACCTGTTCGCCGTGGGGGTGGTCCTCTACGAGACGCTGACGGGCATTCCCCCCTTCGACGGGCCCAATCCCGGCGCCGTGATCTACCGCCTGCTGCACGAGCCCCCGCCTCCGCTGCTGCCCACGGCCTCCCATGGCATCAGCCGCGACATCCAGAGCCTCCTGAGCGGCGCCTTGGCCAAGGACCCGGCGCACCGGTTCCAGAGCGCCGAGGCCCTGGCGGCGGCCCTGAGGGCCGCCAAGGATCCGAACTGGCGCTGGAGCCCGGAGTGCCTCCACGCCGGTCCCCCGCTTCCCCGAGTGGCCCCGAGCCCGTTCCCAGCGGCGCCCCCGCCTCGGCCCGTAAAAGCCCAGGAGGCCACGGCGCCGAGGGAACTCCCCGCCTCCGCCGCCCCCTCCGGGCGTTCCCGGGACACGCCCCCCGCGAGGCTCCCTTCTCCGGCTTCGGGGCCCCGGCGGGCCGCCGGGGCCGGAGGGATCGCGCCGGATCCGGACCACGAGGAGGAGGTTCCGCTCGAGAAGCGGCCCGCGGGCCAGGCGGAAGTGCGGAAGGACGTCCTGGAGACCACGCGGCGCCAATTGCTCCAGGCCCTCGCCATCGATCCAGGCAATGCGAAGGCCCACGCGATGCTGCTGGTCACGCTCTATCGCCTGGGCTGGCGGGAGGCCATGATGCAGAGCCTGCGCCACGCCCGGGATGGCGGCATCCCGGCCCCGCTCCTGAAGGCGGTCCCCCGCTGCGCCCAGCTCGTGGATGAGGAGGCCGCCGCCTGCCACCTCCCCCTGGAGCTGCACCAGGAGTTCATGGCCTACCTGGGGGATTAGCGCTCCTGGATCTCCAGGATCCGCCAGTCGTCGCCGGCCTTCCGCCAGCGCAGGCCGAAGGAGCGGCGCGTCGCGTCCCGGGGCAGGAGGCCGGCTTGGCGGCTCGTGATGACGAGGTCCACCTCCTGGAAGGCCTCGCTCCCCCGAACGGTGAGGTCGTTGCGCAGCACCGTCACCCCCACCTTGTCCTGCCGGAGGAGGCCCATGAGGAACAGGCGGGCGCCGGCCTTGTCCATGCCTTCGGGGCCACGGAAGGCCGCATCCAGAGGCCCCACGGCGGCCGCCGCGTCCCCATCCTCCACGGCGACGCGGCAGGCTTCGAAGGCGCTCCGGATCCGGTCCTCGGGCTTGTCGGATCGACAAGCCAGGAGGATCGCCAGCATAGAAACCAAAGCGATGCTTTTCCTCATGGACGCTCACCTTCACACTGGTGGATCAGGAAGGATGGTCCCATGAATCCCCAAGGCCGTTTCGACACCCGCTGCATCCACGCCGGCCAGAGCCCGGATCCCACCAGCGGCGCCATCATGACGCCGGTCTTCTTCACCAGCACCTATGTGCAGGAGGGCCTGGGCCAGAACAAGGGCTTCGACTACGCCCGCGTGCGCAACCCCACCCGCGACGCCCTGGAGGCCAACCTGGCGGCCCTCGAGGGCGGCGCCCACGGCATGGCCTTCGGCTCGGGCATGGCGGCGGTGCAGGCCATCTTCGAGCAGCTCTCCAGCGGCGACCACGTGGTGCTGGGCGACAACGTCTACGGCGGCACCTTCCGTCTCCTGGACAAGGTGATGACCCGCTTCGGCCTCACCTACACTCAGGTGGACACCGGCGACCTGGCCGCCTTCCGCGCAGCCCTGCGCCCGGCCACGAAGCTCGTGATGCTGGAGACGCCCACCAACCCCATGCTGGGGATCACGGATATCCCCGGCGTGCGCCGCGTGATGACGGAGGCGGGCTGCACGGCCGTGCTGGCCGTGGACAACACCTTCGCCACGCCCTACAACCAGCGCCCCCTGGAGCTGGGGGCCGACCTGGTCTTCCACTCCACCACCAAGTACCTGAACGGCCACAGCGACACGATCGGCGGCATCGCCATCACCAGCCGCGAGGACATCGCCGAGGGCCTGCGCTTCCACCAGAAGGCCGCGGGCGGCATCCTCTCGCCCATGGAATCCTGGCTCATCCTGCGGGGCACCAAGACGCTGCACCTGCGCATGGAGCGCCACAACCGGAGCGCGCTCCAGATTGCCCGCTGGCTGGAGGCCCGCAAGGACCTGAAGGCCGTCTACTACCCCGGCCTGGAATCCCACCCCCAGCACGCCCTCGCCAAGCAGCAGATGAAGGGCTTCTCGGGCATCGTCAGCTTCGACACCGGCGACGCTGAGCGCACGCGGCGCATGGCCTCCAGCTTCAAGGTCTTCTCCCTGGCGGAGAGCCTGGGCGGTGTGGAGAGCCTGGTCTGCCACCCGGCCAGCATGACCCACGGCAGCGTGCCCGAGGCCGACCGCCAGCGCCTCGGCATCAACGACAACCTCCTGCGCCTTAGCGTGGGCGTGGAAGACGTCCAGGACCTCATCGAGGACCTGGAGCAGGTGCTGAAGGTCTGATATCGCTCCGGGGGTTCCCCTGCGCGGACGCATGCGTCCCGCAGGATCTAAGGGCACGCTGCGCGAACACCCCCGGACCCCCGCGCAGAGGCAAGGAGACCTTGCCTCTGCGCATGGCCCTTCAGAACATCAGCCCAGCCCATGCGCTTGGTACAGCTCCGGATAGCTGCGGGGCTCGGCGCGGTTGGGGGCGAGGCCCAGGCCCTCCATGGCGACGCGGATGGCCTGGGGATCGCCCTCCAGCTCCAGGTAGCAGCCGAAGGGGGTCTCGTCGAGGCAGGCCTCCAGCTCGTCCCGTTCCCACACGGCC
Organism: Geothrix terrae; assembly: GCF_022808775.1. Taxonomy (GTDB): domain Bacteria; phylum Acidobacteriota; class Holophagae; order Holophagales; family Holophagaceae; genus Geothrix; species Geothrix terrae. Next base: position 360,838 of record NZ_JAKZLA010000003.1, on the reverse strand, counting down.
CGGGTCTTCTCCATGCGCAGCACGGGCGAGAAGCCCAGGGCGCGGAGGATGGCCTCCAGGGATTCGCCATCGTCGATGCCCGCCTCGTGCTCGGGGCGGATCTTGAGCATGGGGTCCGGCACCTTGGGGCCTTTCCAGGTCAGTCGGAAGGCTCCGGCGAAGCGCCGTGTCCGCAACGCCGAGCCCGCCGCCCGCAGCTCGCCATCCCGATCCCAGAGCACGCTTACCTCCGCCTGGGCGGGGACGACCTCGCGGAAGCCCAGGGCCTCCAGCAGGGCGCGGTAGGGGCCCGTGGCCGGGATGCGCAGCTTGAGCTCGGTCTCCACGGCGGGTTTGTGCTTCATCGCGGCGCGCCTCCGATCAGGCATGATGGTGCTGTCCCTGCGGTCCCATCGTGATCCCACAACGGTACATCATCGCCACCCTCTTCATCGCCGCCATGCTGCTGCTCTTCGCGGTGGTGCAGGCGCCGCGTCCGGTGACCTCGGGCGGGGTGGGCGCGGTGGACGCCCCCGCGGTGATGAGCCTCGGCGGCAGCGAGACCCTCGCCGAGCTGAGGTTGGAGGAGGGCTGGGCGCCGCGCTTCCAGGGGGCCCTGGATCCGGACCAATCCGAGCCCTGGCCCTTCGAAGGCGGCTTCGGCACGCCCTGGGAGCCGGCCTCGCCCTACCTGGGCGACCAGGGCCTGGCCCTGAACGGCCCCCAGGGGCGGAGCGAGGTCGTCCTCTGGCGCGGGCTGGAATGGCGCCGGTACCGGTTCGATGCCCCCCTTTCCTCCGCCCGGCTGGATCCGGCCAAGGGCAACCGCCTGCTGGTCACCCTCCAGATGGGGGACGGCCGCTACGAGACCCGGTTGCTGGAGGTGCCCGAGGGCCGGGTGATCTGGTCCACGGAGTCCGGGCCGTGGAGCCGGTTCAGCTGGGACGGGAGGGCGGTGCTGCTGGGCTTCTTCGAGAAAGCCGATCCCAGGGCGGAATCCCGCCTGCTGGTCGGGGTCCTGCCCCTGGAGACGGATCTGGGGGAAGCCACCCTCGCCGGCTGGGATGAAGCGGATCTCCCCGCTCCGCCCCGGGGCCTGGCCACGAAGCCGGAGGCCCTGTCGGACGATGGCCGGGACCTGCCCGGTGCCCGCATCGAGCTGCCTTGGCACGCGGGGGATCGGCTCTGGTTTCCGCGGGCGGACCGCCTCTGGTACGGAGGCGTCCAGGGGTGGGTCGCCTGGGTTCTGAAGGAGGGCCGGTGGCGCCGCGCCGCCGCGGGGCCGGGGCTGCTCACGGCCCATCCGCCCCAGCGCATGGCCTTGACCTCGCCTCTCGCCGACGAGGGGATGGCCCGCCGCACCAGCCCGGTGACCGGGGTGGACTGGTCCCCGGTGCCCGAGGGGGCGCTGCCCTGGCCCGCCTGGGACGCGGCCTGGGCCTGGCGGGACAACGGGGCCTTCGATGCCTGGGACCAGCGGTGGAACGAGAGCGCCCTGCCGCCGGAGCGCCAGCGCCAGGCGCTGAGCGAGGCCTTCCGTCCGGATTGGCGCGCCGCCTTGAACCTGCGCGTCTCCGTCAAAGGCTGGCTGCCCGGGGGCCCCGAGGTCGCCCTGCGCGAACCCCTGGGCGTCGCCTGGATCTGGGTGGGAGATCGCGTCCTGCTGGTCCGCCTGGTGGAAGTGGAACGGGTACGGGTCTTGAAGAAGCTGTTGCGCTAGCGTCAGATTCCAGACACGCCTCCGGCCCATTCGCTTGCGTTGGAAGTGCAGATTTCTGGTAGCGTTGTGCCCAGCCACTCTTTCTTCCTCCCGGCCTCCCGAGGTAACCAGATGCCCCGCCTCCTCCTCGTGGACGACAATCCCAGCATCCACCGCATCGCCGAATCCCTGCTGGCTCCCACGGATGTGGAAGTGGTCTGTGTCGACTCCGCCGCCGAGGCCCTGGACCGGATCGTCCGGGGCGAACGGTTCGACGTGGCCCTGGTGGATACCGCCATGCCCGGCATGGACGGGTGGGCCCTGCTGGCCCGCCTGAGGGAGATGGAGGCCACCGCCCGCCTTCCCATCGCCATGATGGCCGGCGTGCTGGACCCCGTGGATCCGGCCAGGCTGGCCCAGGCCCCCGTCCAGGGCTTCCTGAAGAAGCCCATCGAGCTCCGCGAGTTGGCGGATCGCGTGAAGGCCCTGCTGGCGACCCCGGTCGCCTCAGCCGCGCCTGCCGCCGCCGCACCTGTTGCCGCTGTGGCTCCCCTGACGCCGGAGCCTGCGAAGACGGCCGAATTCGCCCGACCGGTCTTTCCGCCGAACCCTCCGCCCCCGGCGCTGGAGGCCCTTCCGGCCCTGGATATCGACCTTCCTGCCCTTGGCACCGACGCCGTGCCTCCGCAGATCGCCCTCGCCGACACGGCCGAGGACGACCTGCTGGTCCTGACGGCCGAGGACCTCTGGCCCGAGGATGTGGTGGCCGAGATGGCCCCCCCGTCCGCTCCTGAGCCGATTCCCGCCCCGGTTCCCGCACAGGTTCCCGCCCCGACTTCCACCTTGGTCCCCGAGCCTCCGGCCGTGGCCCAAGTCCACCTCGACCTGGAAGAGCTGGACCTGGACAGCCTTCACGGCCTGGCCACCGAGTCGCTTCCTCCTCTGCCTGTCGCCCTCCCCGCGGTGGCCGAACCCCTGCCGGCTCCTTCGGCGCTTCCCCCGATGCCTGCGCCGGCGCTCGAGCCCGCCCCCGCGCCCACCCCGGCGGAGGCCCTGGTGGAGGAAAGCCTGCCCGCCTTCACGGGCCTCGAGACCCTCGACGACTTGGGCACCCTCGACCTGCCGCCTCTGCCCGAGCCGCCCGCCGCGGCCGAGCGCCCTCCCATTCTTCCCGTGGCGGGCGTCGCCTTCGCCGGCCTGGCGGCCGGGGCCGCCGGTCTGCTGGAGCGGTCGCAGGAGGCCCACCAGCCCACCCATCCGTCCACTCACCAGGCCGCGCCGGAACCCCCGGCGGCCCCGGTCTTGGAGCCTCCCCCTCCAGCGTTCCCGATCGCCGGAATTCCGCCGGTGGTTCCTTCCGCTGCGCCTGTCCCGCCAGCCATGGCCGCCCCGGTGGAGGTGGCAGCTGCCGCGCCTGGGCAGGCGCCTGCCGCACCCGGGCAGGCGGCCCTCACGCCTGCCCAGGTCCAGGCGCTCCTGGCCGATCCTGCGCTGATGGATGCCCTGGTGAAGGCCCTGGTGGCCCGCATGGGCGATCAGGTGATCCGCGAGATCGCCTGGGAAGTCATGCCGGAACTGGCTGGAAGATTGCAGAGGTAGGTTCATGATCCGCCCTGCCCCTCCGTCTTCCGGGTTCCTCCCATGATCACCGGCTACAACACCGATGTCCGCCATGGGAACCGCGTCTACCACGTGCAGACCGAAGACAAGGGCATGTCGAACCCCAAGATCGAGACCCTCATCTACGTGGGCGGCGAGATCCTGGACAACTACCGGTCTTCCTATGAGGACCTGATCTCGGCCCCGCCCGTGTCCGATGTCGCCGTTCAGGAGCGCATGGATGAGCAGCACCGGGCGGTGATCCGGGACATCAAGAACGGCAAGTACGACCAGACGCCGCCGGATCTGCTGGAGAAGCAGGCCTTTAACGACCGGCCTCTGGACCAGGCCATCCTCGAGTTCCTCCAGCTGGAGGGCGATGTGGACACGCTGGAGCTGGTGCTGGACCAGCCCCTGAAGCCGGCCTTCGGAGCCCCCTTCCGGGTGCGCCTGCGGGCCCGCCTCAGCCAGAGCCAGAGCCCCGTGGCCGATGCCGAGGTCTCGGTGAAGCTGGTGTCCAGCCTCAAGAAGGCCATCAGCCTCCTGACCGGGCGCACGGGCAGCGATGGCCACTTCGATGGGGAGGTCCAGCTGCCGCCAAGCCAGCCGGGCCAGTGCGCCGTGGTGATCAGCTGCACCTGCGACCAGGGCTTCGACGAGCTGAAGGCGGCTGTGGTCGCGCTGTAAGCCTCATGGCAACCCGCGTTGTAGCCTGCGGCCGGCAGCCAGGCGGGGGCAGAGGGCCGGAGGTTACAGTTCCGGGGGTCACGGCGAGGTGTGATCCGGATCCCACTGCCGGCGGAGGCGGTGCAGCAGGAGGCGCATCTCCAGCAGCAGGGGGCGGGCCGCGAGGAAGCACAGGAACAGGGCCAGGGGCACTGTGACCTTGAAGCCGATGTGCCGGAACCCGAGGGCCCCCGATACGCCGCCGACGATGAAGGAGATCAGGATCAGCAGGAGCAGCGTGAGCTTCTGGCGGTTGGCGACGATGCGCTCCCGGCCGTGCCGGTGGTGGACATTCACGTAGGTCAGGCGGCTCAGTTCGATGCCAATGTCCGTGACCGTGCCCGTGAGGTGAGTGGTGCGCACGGCGGCGCCGGAGATGATGGAGGTGACGGTGTTGTGCATGCCCATGATGAAGCAGAGCAGCATGACGGTGCTGGGCAGGGTGAAGCGGATCTCCTGCTGGAGGCGGTTGCCCATGAGCCCGAAGACCATCATCAGGATGGCCTCGAACACCAGGGTCAGCGCGTAGCGGCTGCGCATGCGCCGGCGCTGGCCGAAGCTGATCAGGGTGGTGCAGACGAAAGCCCCCGCCAGGAAGCTCAGCATCATGGCGAGGGCGGCCAGGGCGGTGGCCAGGTCCCCGTCGGCCAGTTCGTCAGCCATGGAGGAGACCACGCCGGTCACGTGCGAGGTGTAGTGGCTCACCGCCAGGAAGCCGCCGGCGTTCACCGCCCCGGCCACGAAGGCCATGGCCCAGGCCAGCTGGCGGTTCAGGGTCTCGGAACGCAGGGCCCCCTCGCGCACCAGGAGCTTCTCCTGGATGGGCAGGGTGGCGATGGCCGTCTCCACGGCCGTCTGCAGCTGCCGGCCGGACAGACGCCCCCTCAGCAGCCGCCGGAGGTAGCGGCCAGCGATCAGCTGGAGGTAGCGTGGAATGCGGCGCATGAGGTGGCGATAGGCCCAGTCCAGTTAACCATCCGGGACCCAGGGCGGCCAACCGTCCGGCCAGGACCCGCCGTGGGCGGCCCACCCGATGGAGAAGTCCGGTCCGTTTCGATTAGGGTGGAAGCATGCGGACGATCCTCCTCCTCCACACGGGTGGCACCCTGGGCATGATGCCCAGCGGGGAACCGGCCTCGCTGGCGCCGGGGCGCTTCCTGGACCACCTGCTGGAGCAGGTGCCGGAGCTGGGCCAGATGGCGAAGCTCTCCGTGGAGGTCCCGTTCAACCAGGATTCCTCCTGCCTGGAGCCGGAGCACATCCTCGCGCTGGCTTCGCGCGTGCGGGCCGCGGCCCAGGAGGTCGACGGGTTCGTGATCATCCACGGCACGGACACGATGGCGTTCACGGCCTCCTGTCTGGGCTTCCTGCTGGCGGACCTGGGCAAGCCCGTGGTCATCACCGGCAGCCAGCGCCCCCTCGCCTTCGTGCGCAGCGACGCCCGCAGCAACCTCGTCAATGCGGTGGACCTGGCCTGCCGCGGGATCCCCGAGGTGGGGATCTGCTTCGGCACCCACTGGATCCGCGGGGTGGCCGCGGACAAGCTGAGCGTCCACCAGTTCGAGGCCTTCCAGAGCCCGAACCTGCCCCCCCTGGCGGAGATCGGAGCGGAAATCCGCCTCCATCCCGACGTGGGCCAGTTCGTCCGGCAGGTGCCAGAGGGCGTGGGAGAGCGGCTGGATCTGGCCATCCACACCCTGACGCCCCACCCGGGCATGGCCTGGAGCCTGGCCCCCGCGGGCGCCAGGGCCGTCCTGATCCAGGCCTTCGGCGCGGGCAACCTGCCCATGGGCCGGGCGGATCTCCGGGCCATGCTCGAGGACGCGCGGCTGCGGCGGCTGCCCGTGGTGGTGATCTCCCAGTGCCCCTACGGCGGCGTGGACCTCTCGGCCTACGAGCTGGGGCGGCAGATCGAGGCGATGGGCGCCATCTCCGGCGGCCTGCACACCCGGTGGGCCGCCCTGGCCAAGATGGGCCTGGTCCTGGGCACCGGTGGCGGCATCGAGGCCGTGCGGGAGGCGTTCGGGGTGGCCTGGGCCGGGGAGCCCATGCCGGAGGGGGCGTGGTCGCAGGACTGAGCGTCGAGTGATTCCCTCCCTGTGGGGGCCCCGCTCCACAGGCTACCCCGCAGCCTGTTCCGCGACCCGCCTGGTCGGGAGGTCACAGGATTGAGCTTCTGCCGTTGATGAGCTCCAAAACGCGTCCGTAGCACGTTTTGGAGCCAGGTAAACTGATAGGTCATTGGGAAACCGACATGATCGACGCCAACCTCCTGCGCAACGACCTCGACGCCGTGGCGACCCGCCTGTCCGAGCGGGGCTACACGCTGGACCGGGCGCGCTACCAGGAGCTGGACCAGCGGCGCCGGGCGGCGCTCCAGGAGGCGGAGGCCCTCAAGGCGGAGCGCAACCGCGTGAGCGAGGAGGTGGGGCGTCTCAAGCGGGCCAAGGAGAACGCGGACCACCTCATCGCCCAGCAGCGGGAGGTGGGCGACCGGCTGAAGGCGCTGGAAGCCGCCGAGCGCGAGATCGAAGCGGCCTTCCGGGACTTCCTGGCCGGCATCCCCAACCCGCCCCACACCAGCGTGCCCTCGGGGTGTGACGAGCATGCGAATGTCGAGATCAAGCGCTGGGGGAAGGTCCCGAAGATCGACGCGCCGAAGGACCACGTGGAGCTGGGCACGGCCCTGGGCATCCTCGACCTGGACCGCGCCGCCAAGCTGAGCGGCGCGCGCTTCGCCGTGTTGAAGGGCCTGGGCGCCAAGCTGGAACGGGCCCTCATCGCCTTCATGCTCGACCGCCAGACGGCGGCGGGCTACACCGAGGTGATCCCGCCCTACCTGGTGAACGCCGACAGCATGTACGGCACGGGCCAGCTGCCCAAGTTCGAGCAGGATCTTTTCAAGACCTCCCGCGGCGACGGCGCCGCGCTCTACCTCATCCCCACGGCGGAAGTCCCCGTCACGAACCTCTACCGCGACGAGATCCTGCCGGCGGACGCGCTGCCCCTGCGCCACTGCGCCTTCACGCCCTGCTTCCGCAGCGAGGCGGGCAGCTACGGCAAGGACACCAAGGGCATCATCCGCCAGCACCAGTTCCACAAGGTGGAGCTGGTCACCTTCGCCGCCGCCGATGAGGCCGAGGCCGAGCTGGAACGGCTCACGGGGAACGCGGAGGCCATCCTGGAGGCCCTGGGCCTGCCCTACCGCCGGGTGCTGCTCTGCACAGGCGACATGGGCTTCAGCAGCCAGAAGACCTACGACCTGGAGGTGTGGCTGCCTTCGCAGGACACCTACCGGGAGATCAGCTCCTGCAGCTGGTTCGGGGACTTCCAGGCCCGTCGCGCGAACATCCGGATGAAGGGGAAGGAGGGCAAGCCCGCCTTCGCCCACACCCTCAACGGCAGCGGCCTTGCCGTGGGCCGCACCTGGGTGGCCATTCTGGAGAACTACCAGCAGCCGGACGGCAGCATCGTGGTGCCCGAGGCCCTGCGGCCCTACCTCGGGGTCGAGGTGATCCGCTGACCACCACCCCCCCGCTCTCGGTGGAAGGTCTCGGCCTTCGCCGAGAGGGGCGCTGGGACTTGCGGGGCGTGACCTTCACCGTGGCCCCGGGCGAGGCCTTGGGTGTGATGGGCGAGAGCGGGGCGGGGAAGAGCACCCTCCTGAACCTGGTGCTGGGTCTGCTCGAACCGACCGAGGGTCGCATCTCTCTGGAAGGCGAGCCCTGGTCGCCCCTGCCGGAACGGGAGCGCCGCCCGCGCCGGCCGAGGATCCAGGCGGTTTTCCAGGATCCCCTGGCCAGCCTGCCGCCACACCGCACGGGCTGGGAGATCCTTCAGGAGCCCCTGGAGATCTGGAAGCGTGGCACGGACACGGCGCGGCAGGAGGCCGCGGCCCGCATGGCCGCGCGCGTGAGGTTCCCGGAGGCGGCCCTGGATCAGCGGCCCGGGGCCTGGTCCGGAGGGCTGGCCCAGCGGCTCTGCCTGGGGCGGGCACTCATGCTGGAACCGGCCCTGCTGGTGCTGGACGAGCCTTTTTCAGCCCTGGATGCGACCCTGGCGGGCCACCTGCTGGAGGTGTTGCTGGGCCTGAAGGCCGAAGGCCTGGCCCTGCTGTTCGCCAGCCACGACCTGGCCGCCGCGCGGAGCCTCTGCGATCACCTGCTGCTGCTGCGCGCCGGTGAAGCGCTTTGGAACGGGCCGATCCGCGAAGCATGGCCCGACCCGGAACCCCCGTCCCTGCGGACCCTCCGGATGGCGATGCTCCAGGTTCCAGTCGCGGAAGATTAGGTCCGCCTTCAACTCCGGGTGCGGGCCGCGAGGCGCCCCAGGATGGCCTCTTGACGATCAATAACCATTTGGCTATGGTTTGTCCCTGCCGGCCACCCGTGCCTGGACGAGGACTCCCCATGCACGCCGAACCGACAGCCGTCCTGAAAATGTTGGCTGATCCGACCCGGCGCGCCCTTTTCGAGCGCTTGAGCCGGGAGGGCGAAATGACGGTGCATGCGCTGACCGATCCGTCCGGGGTCTCCCAGCCCGCCATTTCGAAGCACCTCGGCGCGCTCAAGCATGTCGGCCTGGTGCGGGGCCGGCGGGACGGGCGGGAGACGTATTACCGGGCCGAACCCAAGGCGTTGGCACCGCTGATCGACTGGATCAGCTTCTATTCAACCTTCTGGCATCACCGGTTCGACCGGTTGGAAGCCCTCTTGAAGAGGATGGACCCATGACGCACCCCAGCGACACCAGGACGCTGATCGTGGAAAGGGAGCTGCCGCATGCCCTCGAGAAAGTCTGGCGGGCGCTCACCCAGGGCCCGCTCATCGAAGCCTGGCTGATGGAGAACGACTTCAAGCCCATCGTGGGCCACCGGTTCGATCTGCGCGCCAACTGGGGCGTGGTCGAGTGCCAGGTCCTGGCGGTCGAGCCGAACCAGGCGCTGTCCTACACGTGGGAGGCCCATGGCCTCAAGAGCGTCGTCACGTGGACGCTCACCCCCGCGGGCGCCGGGACCCACCTGCGCATGGAGCAGTCGGGCTTCCGGGCGGATCAGCAGCAGGCCTATCAGGGCGCCCAGGTCGGCTGGCAAAAGTTCCTCGCGGGCCTCGAACGTGTGGTGGGGGACCTGTCGTGAGCGGCGTCCCCGCCTCGCGCTAGCAGCCTGTCCTCACCGCCCAGCATGGGTTTCCATGCGTCGCACCCCCTGGAATCGCCCCTGCAGAAGCCGTCCCTCGTAACAGCGGGTGGGGAAGTGATTCCGGCTTCTCGAACGAAACTCGCAGCCCCCCCAACCCAGAGGTGCCCGATGCCCACTGAAACCGCCCGCCCCGTTCCCATCCCTCGCTGGAGGCTCTGGACCGGCCGGGTCCTCTCCTTCATCCCGGTCGCGATCCTGCTGAGCAGCGCCTGGGTCCGGGCCACCCACCACACCAACGCCGTGGCTGAAATCGTCACGGCCTATGGCTATCCCGAATCAGCCATCGTCCGCATCGTCATCGCGGAATGCGTCCTGGTGGTGCTCTACCTCGTCCCGCGAACGTCCATCCTCGCCGCCATCCTGATGACCGGCTATCTCGGCGGCGCGGTGGCCGCGCATCTGCGGATCGCGGACCCGGCACGCGCAGCGATTCCGTTGGCCGCGGGCCTGTTCGCCTGGGGCGGCCTGTACGTGCGGGACGCCCGTCTCCGCCACCTCCTTCCCCTCCGCCGGTCGGCGTGAGTCGGATCCACGGAATATCTAGGGTGGGATCATGAAAAAGTCGGACGCAGACCAGGGCCAGTCAGCCTCGGAGCTCATCTCGGGAAGAATCGCCGAACTCGGGGACTGGCGCGGGGAGACCCTCCGCCGAATGCGCGAGCTCATCAAGGAAGCAGACCCGGACGTCGTCGAGGAATGGAAGTGGATGGGCACTCCCGTTTGGTCGCACGACGGCATCATCTGCACAGGCGAATCCTACAAGAACGCCGTGAAGCTCACCTTCCTCAAGGGCGCATCTCTGAAGGATCCGGCCCGTCTCTTCAACTCGAGTCTCGACGGGAACGCGCGGCGCGCGATCGACATCCGCGAAGGCGAAGCGGTGGACGCGTCCGCCTTCAAGGCGCTCGTCCGCCAGGCGGTCGCCCTGAATGGCTCCGGCAAGGGGGACCCTTCGAAGAAAGCGAAGTCCTGAGGGGGGCCTAGTCTTCGACCGGCACCTGCACAGCGCTGGCGTTCACGTAGATGCCGCCGAAATGGCCCCAGAAGCTGCTGAGGCCGGGGCGCAGGCGGCCTTCCTGGTCCAGGGACTGGAGCTCGGCGGAGAGGAGCTTCTGGGCCTCGGAGGTCTGGACCTCCTGGATGAGGCTCCGGCGCCCTTCGAAGCCGAGGGCCGGGGCGGGCTCCCGGGAGACGATGCGGGCGGCCCACAGCTTGCCGTCCGGTGCCCAGAGCAGGGGCGTGGTCTGTCCGATGGGGGTGTCCAGCAGAGCTTTGCGGATGCCGGGGTGGGACACCAGGTCGCGGAGGCCGCTGAGAGGGGCCGCGGCCTGGTCGGAGACGGGACCCACGGCCTGGAGGCCGCCGGTCTTCATGGCCTGCTCGGCTTTGGCCAGGGCCTGCTTGCGGGATTCCTCCAAGCGGTAGGCGGCCAGCACCTTGGTGCGGATCTCCTTGAAGGGCGGCACGGCCTCGGGCAGCTCCTCCTGCACGCGGAAGAGGATGTGGCGATCGGCGAACCGCATGGGCTTGGAGACCTCGCCCACCTTCAGGCGGAAGGCCTCGCCGGCCATCTGGGACAGTTCCGGAAGGCCTTCGGACTGGGCGCCGGGCTCATTGCTGAAGGGCTGGCTGAGCTGGGCCTGGCTGGCGAAGCTCTTGGCCGCGGCACCGAGGTCGCCCCCGTTGGCGCGCTTGCGGATCTGCTCCAGGCGCTCCTGGGCGCGGGAGTTGAAGCGGTCCTCCGAGATCTCGCGGGCCAGCTGGTCCTTGACCTCCTCGAACCGCTTCTCCCGGCGGCCTTCCAGCTTGATGAGGTGGACGCCGTAGACGGTCCGCACGGGCTGACTGATCTCGCCGGGCTTGAGGGCCGCGGCGGCATCCGAGAAGGGCTTGACCATCTTCGAGGCGTTGAACCAGCCCAGGTCGCCGCCGTTGCCCTTGGCGCTGGGATCCTCACTGAGCTCCTCGGCGGCCTTGGCGAAGTCCTGTCCCTTCACGAGGCGTCCCCGCAGCAGCTCGGCCTTGGCCGTGGCCTCCTGGAACTGGGTGTCGCCCTCGGCCTTGAAGAGGATGTGGCGCGCCTTGAACTCGATGAAGTCGCTCTTCCGGGCTTCGAAGGCGGCCTTGAGGGTGGCGTCGTCCACCTGGAGGTCCTTGCCCAGGGCGGCGCGATCCACGGCCACGTACTGGATCACGCGGCGAGGGGGCTGGAGGAAGCGCTGGCCGCCGGCCTTGTAGAACGCCTCCAGAGGGGCGTCGCCGGGATCGGCCACGGCGGCCGGATCCACGGCCAGGGTGGCCTGTTGGAAGGCCACCTTCTCGTTGCGCAGCCGGTTCTCCACCGCCAGCCAGGCTTCGTCCACGGGTACCTGGAAGGCCGCCTGCTGGATGAGCTTGGTGCGCAGCAGCTCGCTGCGCAGGTTCCGCTCCTGGATGGCCGGGTTGAAGCCGGTGTCCTGGAAGATCTGCTTCAGTTCCGCGGTGGACTTCAGGTTGCCGTTGGCATCCAGGAGGACGGGGTACTGCTTCAGGAAGGCCCGGAGGCGGGCGCCCACCTCTTCGTCTGTCACCACCACGTGGTGCCGTTCCGCCAGTTCCTCCATGAGCTTCTGGTTAATGAGGTCCTTCAGGGCCTGGGACTGGACGAAGGGCTTGAGGGCCTCGGGGCTGGCCTGCTTGCCATAGCGCTGGTAGAGCTCCTGCATGTGCTCGGCCAGGTCGCGCAGCAGCACGTCGCGGCCGTAGACCCTCGCCACGACGGTATCCGGCGTATCCACCCGCCCGGAGGGGGCCAGATACGCCACCAGGCCCAGCAGGACCACGATCATGATCGCGGCCATGGGCGTGCGGTTGGATTTGAAGACCTGGCGGAAGGAACGCAGCATGCGGGGCTCCGGAGCACGGACCTCCCAGATTACCTCGGGAACGGCAATGGATTACACTGGAATGCTGGAGCGAATGCATGGCCGTCCTGCCCGTACTGACCTGGGGCGATCCCCGATTGAAGAAGAACAGTGAGGATGTGGGGGCATGGACCCCCGAGCTGGAGCAGCTCGTGGCCGACATGTTCGAGACGGCCCTGGACGAGGAGGGCGTGGGTCTGGCGGCACCTCAGGTCGGCGTGAACCTCAACCTGGCCGTGATCGACTGCTCCTGCGGGGAGGATCCGGCCCAGAAGCTCGTCCTCATCAACCCTGAGATCGTCCGGACCGAGGGCAGCCAGGTGGGGCCGGAGGGCTGCTTGTCCATTCCCGGCATCCGGGAAGTGCTCGAGCGCCCCCAGAAGGTGGCCATCCGCAACCGGGCCAAGGACGGCAGCTGGCATGAACTGGAGGGCGAAGATCTGCTGGCCCGGGCCTTCTGCCACGAGATCGACCACCTGCGCGGCCGGCTCTTCGTGGAGTACTTCGGGCCCGTCAAGCGCCAGGTCATTCAACGCAAGTACCAGAAACAGGCGCGGGGATGACACGCATCGCGTTCCTCGGCACTCCCCGCGCGGCCGTCCCCGCCCTGCGGGCCCTGGCCGAGGAGGGGATCGAGGCGGTGTTCTGCAATCCCGACCGGCCCGCGGGCCGGGGGCGTCACCTGGAAGCCCCGCCGGTGAAGGGGGCGGCCCTGGAGCTGGGCCTGCCCGTCCACCAGCCCCCGACCTGGAAGGCGCCGGAGACCCGCGAGCTGTGGGACTCCCTGAAGATCGACCTGGCCGTGGTGGTGGCCTACGGGCACCTGCTGCCCGGCTGGATGCTGGATTCCTGCCCCAACGGCGTCTGGAACCTGCACTTCTCCCTGCTGCCCCGCTGGCGGGGCGCGGCACCCGTGAACCACGCCCTCCTGGCGGGAGACGAGGAAACGGGCGTCAGCCTCATGCGCCTCACCCTGGGGCTGGATGAAGGGCCCATTCTGGCCCAGTCACGGCGTGCCATCGGCCACGGGGACACGGCCGAGAGCCTGCTGGCGGCCCTGGCGCAGGACGCGGCCGAGCTGCTCATGGATCAGCTGCCCCTGCTGCTCTGTGGCTGCGGCCGGCCGGCGGAGCAGCACCACGAGGAGGCCACCTACGCGTCGAAGCTCCGCAAGGACATGGGCCACCTCGACTGGCACCGCCCGGCGGCGGAGCTCCACCGCCAGGTGCGGGCCCTCTGGCCCTGGCCGGGGTCCGAGCTGCAGCTGGAGGGCCAGCCCCTCAAGGTCTGCGGCGTGGGGGCCCTGCGGACCTGCTACCGCGACCCGGGCCAGCTCCTCTGGGGCAAGGAGGGCGCCTGGCTCACCACCCCCGAAGGTGCCCTGGAGCTCACGCAACTCCAGCGTCCCGGCAAGCCCGTCCAACCCGCCCTCCAGGCCCTCCAGCCCTGGGGCGCCAGCGGCAGCCGGGCACTGAGCTAGCTCACGCCAGGTCCGAGGGAAAGCGGGTGGGCGAGCAGGATGAAAGCCCTCGCCCGGCTTCGCTGGGCGAGGACCCCCGGAGAACGTCAGGCCAAGCGCGCGGCCACGTCCCGGTAGTCGGGGTCCATGGCGTGGACGGCCTTGAACTCGGCGGCGGCCAGGGCGGCCTGGCCCTGCTGGAGGTAGATCTCGGCCAGATCGTAGCGGAGGCCGATGCTGTCCTCGGGCGGGAAGCCTGGGGCCTCGACGCCCTGCCGGAGCCAGTCCACGGCGGCCTGGAGATCGCCCCGGCTCTGCTCGCAGATGCTGAGCATGGAGCAGCACTCGAGGGTCCGCTCGGGGTCGCCCATGGCGATCTTGAACTCTTCGATGGCGGGATCGATGAGCATCATCTCCTTGTAGGCGATGCCCAGGTTGTAGTGGGTGTCGTAGTCGTCGCCCTTGACCTGCTTCTCCACGCCCTCCCGGAAGGCGCTGAACAGCTCGTCGACGCTCTGGATCTTCTCCACCACATGGGTGGCGTCGTGCATCTCCTCGCCTTCGCCCGTGTCCAGGAGGGCGGTGCCCAGCACGTCCGTGAGGTCGAAGAAGGAATTGGCGAAGTCGCCTTCCTCCAGGGCATTGGCCTTGGGGGCGTGGCCCAGCTTCTGGAGGGCGATGGAGGCCCGCTCCATGCGGGTTTCCAGTTCGGGGTGTCCCGGGAACTGCTTGAGGGCGGCCTGGATCTCGAGTTCCGCTTCCTCCGGGCTCCCGTAGTCCAGCTGGAAGTCGATGTCGCCCAGGAGGCTGACCAGCTCATCCGGGAGGGCCGGCTCCACCGGGGGCGCCCAGGGTTCGGCGGCCGAGAGCGGTGGCAGGGCTTCGACGACCTCCGGCGAGAGGACGCCGGTGGGCATAGGGGGGAGCTGCAGCGTGGGGGCGGAGAGGGGATTCGATCCGGCGCTCAGGTCGGACAGTGTCTCGTCCATCCAGCTCAGGTCGGAGGCGTCGAGCGCCGCGGGCGAGACCGCCGCCGAAGGCAGGGCTGCGGCCGGGACGATGGGCTCCGGCCGCACGGGCAGGCCTTCGCCCAGGGGGATGGGCTCCCGTGAAGGGGGAAGCGGCTTCTTGGCCGGGGGCGCCGGGGCGAGGTCGGGGAGCTCCAGCTCGATGGGCTGTTCCAGGGAGATTGAAGGCTCGGGCAGGGGCTCGGGCAGAGGGCTGGGAGCGGGGACAGGAGCGGGCGCGGCGAGGGGGATGGCCGGCCGTGGCGGGGGCGGGGCCGGCACGGGAATCGGCGGGGGGGCCGGAGGTTCGGGCAGGCGGGCGCCGGGCTCGGGAAGGCCCAGGGTCCGGCGGTGGATGCGGGTCGATCCCGGGAAGAGCTGCTCGGCCATGTCCAGCAGCTGGGCGGCTTCCCGCTTCCTGCCGAGCTGGTTGAGGGCCTGGGCGCTCTGCACGTACTGCATCTGCACCTTGGTGAGGTGCCCCGTGGTCCGGTGCACGGCGACGATGGCCTCGATGATCGCGAGGTCCGAGGGGTCGAGTTCCAGGGCCTTCTTGTAGCTTTCCACGGCGCGGTCGTGGCTGCCGCCGCGCAGCAGGGCCTCGGCCTCCCGGGAGAATTGTTCGATCCGCAAGCGCCGGACGGGATCCAGCTCCGTGTCCCCACCGCCTTGAAGGGTGGTCTCCATGATCGCCGGGGCCTGGAAGCCCGCGGGGGAACCGGGCTGGAGCGGGCTCGGCGGCGGCGCCGAGGCATCGGGAACCGCGCCCAGCCCGCGCAGCTGGTTGGCGAGCTGCCCGATCTGCGTCTGGTCATTGGTCTGGTGGGCCAGGCTGTACGCGTTCTGCAGGGCATGCACCTGGTCGGTCCGGTTGCCGCTCTGGTGGGCGATCTCGGCGAGCAGGACCCAGGCCTCGAGGCTCATGGCGCTCTGCATGGCCCCCCGGAGGCTGCGGCCCACGATGTCGCCGGAACCCCGGCGGGCCAGCTCGCGGGCGATGGGTGCGAACAGCCGGAGGCCTTCGTTCCCGCGATCGGCATTCACCAGGTTGCGGAGGGCCTTCTCGGCCAGCGGAAGGGACTTCTCCGGGAGCTGGGCGACCTCCGTCAGGGCCTCCAGGGCGCGGTCGGGGTGGCCGCTGCGGAGTTCGATCTCGGCCAGGGCCTCCAGCAGCTCCGTGTCACGCGGGTTGCTGGCTAGGCCCTCCCGCAGGTGCTGGGCGGCGAGGGCGTAGTCGCCCTGGATCACCCCCAGCCGGCTCTGGGTGAGGAAGACGTGGGGCGTGGAGATCATCGACTTGGCGCGCTCGAGGATCTGGTTGGCCTCCCCGTGCATCTGCTCCATGGCCAGGGACTCGGCCACTTCGAGGTAGATGCCCGCCGCGCGGTCCTTCATGCCCTCCTTGTTGTAGAGGTCCGCCAGCTTGACCTTCATCTTCAGGTTCTTGGGGTCCAGGTCGACGACCTTGTTGAACTCCTCCAGGGCCCGCTTGATGAGACCCTTCTTCTGGAAGTGCTCGGCCACCTGCAGGTGGACCTTCACCGCGTCGGTGACCTTGTTCATCTGCCGATAGAGGTCCGCCAGGCGCTGGGCCGCGTCGATGTCCTCCGGCGCGTTGCGCACCACCTTCTGGAAAATGGCGGCGGCGCGGGCATGGAAGCCGTCCCGCTCGTAGGCCCCGCCGAGCCGCTTGTGGATCTCCACGCCCTCCCGGGACCGCCCGATCTGCACGTAGAGGTCGCCGATCTGGTTCAGGGTGGCGTAGTCCTTGGGATTGTCCTCGACGAGCTTGTGGAACTCCTCGATGGCCCGATCGACTTTCCCCGCCGTCAAGAGCTTGTCGGCTTCCTTCTTGACTTTGACGCGATCAATGGCCATTCACTTCCTCAAGATGCCTGACGGTTCGGAAAGTGTAGGCGGCGGGGGCCCACTTGGATAGATCCTGTGGTCTAGGCGAGATTGCGCCCCGTGAAGCTGTGGGGCAGCAGATCCTCCAGGCGATGGAGCTCGCGGTCCCGGCGATTGGCCAGGAGGACCGGCAGGCGCTCGGCAAACTCGGCCAGCGCCTGCCGGCAGGCGCCGCAGGGTGGCGTCAGCAGATCCACGTCCGTCACCACCACGGCGGCCACCAGGCCTCCCGGACGCAGGCCGGCGGCCACGGCGGCGCTGAGGGCCCCCCGCTCGGCGCAGAGGGTGACGGGGTAGGCGGCATTTTCCACATTGCATCCGGCCACGATGTCGCCCGAGGCGGTCAGCAGCGCCGCCCCGACCTGGAAATGGGAATAGGCGGCGTGGGCATTCGCCCGGGCCTTCCAGGCCGCCTCCAGCAGGGGCGTCCAGGATGGGGATTGGGGATCGTCGAACACCGGCGCCTCCGTCACGTTCAGATTAGCGGAGGTTCTCAGGGGCCGGCGGGTCTCCGGAACCCTCGGCCTGGGCGAGGGCCAGGGCGCGCCAGCAGGGGGCGTGCCCCCGCACTTCCCGGGTCTCCAGGGCGCCCTGGAGCTCCAGGCTGACCTCCCGCTTCTGGAGGCGGGCCTGGAGCACCGCGCCGGAGAGCCGCTCCAGCTCCCGCTCGAAGGGTCGGCCCGGGGCCCAGGCGGCGAGGTCGAGCCGCAGGTGCAGGCCCTGGGGGCGCTCCTCGTGGAAGGTGCGCACCCAGAGCTGGCTCCGCTGGGCCGTGCGCTTCCAGTGGACCCGGCCCGGGGGATCCCCCGCCCGCCAGGGGCGCGCCCCCTCCGGGCTGCTGGTTCCCTCCTGGGTCACCGTGCGATGGCCCTCACCCCGCCATCCCGCGGGAGGGGCCGGCGGGGTGCGGGGGTGGGGCAGGATGAGCAGGTCCTGGTCCAGGTCGATGAAGCGGGCCTTCTCCACCAGACCGAAGGGGAAGCGGGTGCGGAGCTCCAGCCGGTGCGCCTTCGTCCAGCCCCGGTGGCCGGCGCGGGCCTGGAGGACCACCAGGGTCTCGCCGCCGGAGGTGGTCCGGCCCAGAAAGCCCGGCTCCACCTGGCCATCCTCCAGGGTGAGGTGGAGCTCCAGGCCCCGGATCCGGCCCCGACCATGCTCTCGGCCCCGGTCCTGGAGGCGGAGCCGGAGGCCGCCCCGGACGCGGGCGAAGAGGTTGCCCTCCTCAAGGCTGACGATCCGGAGGCCCTGAAGGGCGCGGCGGCTCAGGACCCCGGAGACCAGGAAGAGGCCCAGCATCAGGGAGAACACCAGGTAGAGCAGGTTGTTCCCCGTGTTCACGGAGAAGGCGCCCACGGCCAGCAGGGCCAGCAGGCACTGCGCGCCCAGCCCCGTGAGGGAGAGGCGAAGGCGGCGGTCGCTCCACAGTTGCATGGCCTCCAGCCTACCTCGCCATGCGACCGGATATCCGCCTGCTAGCATGATCCTCTCTCCCCACAAGGCCCCCCATGCTGGAACGTGTCCTTCGCACGAAAACCCTGGAGCAGCTCCGCGCCAGCGCCGATGAGCCGGAGCACCAGCTCAAGAAGAACCTGGGGGCCTTCGACCTGACCATGTTCGGCATCGGCGCCATCATCGGCGCGGGCATCTTCTCCAGCATCGGCACCGCCGCGGCCGGGAACATGGTCGACGGGCGGCTCCCGGCCGGGCCCGGCCTGGTCCTCAGCATCCTCATCGTGGCGGTCATCTGCGGCTTCACCGCCCTGGCCTACGCCGAGATGGCCTCCATGATCCCCGTGTCGGGCAGCGCCTACACCTATGCCTACGCCACGCTGGGCGAGCTGATGGCCTGGATCATCGGCTGGGACCTGCTGCTGGAGTACGCCATCTCCAACGTGGCCGTGGCCATCTCCTGGGGCGACTACGCGCGGAGCTTCCTGTCCACGGTGCTCCACGTGGACATCCCCGGCTGGCTGGGCATGGACCCCCGCAGCGCCCTCAAGCTGGCCGAGGGCGTGCCGGCCATGGACCTCGGCGCCAAGCTCCACGCCCTGGCCCAGGCCAAGGCGGGACTCATCAGCGGCGGCGCCACCTTCGCCAACTGGGAGGTGGTGAAGGCCGCACCCAGCCTGGGGGGCTTCCCCATCACCATCAACCTCCTCGCCGTGATCATCACCGCCCTGATCACCTGGCTCTGCTACATCGGCATCAAGGAGAGCGCGCGGGTGAACGGCGTCATGGTGGTGGTCAAGGTGATCATCCTGCTGGCGGTGGTGGGGCTCGGCATCAAGTTCATCAGCCCGGGCAACTGGCATCCCTTCGTGCCCCACGGGTGGCGGGGCATCCAGGCGGGCGCGGCCATCATCTTCTTCGCCTTCATCGGCTTCGACGCCGTGAGCACCACGGCCGAGGAATGCCGCGACCCGGGCCGCGACCTGCCCCGGGGCATCCTGGGCTCCCTGGTCATCTGCACCGTCATCTACGCCGCCGTGGCCCTGGTGGTGACGGGCATGCTGCACTACACGAAGCTGGGCGGCATCGCCGATCCCCTGGCCTACATCTTCACCCAGCACAAGATGGCCGGCATCGCCGCCGTCATCAGCTTCGGGGCCGTCATCGCCACCACCGCCGCCCTCCTCGTCTACCAGGTGGGCCAGCCCCGCATCTTCCTGAGCATGAGCCGCGACGGCCTGCTGGGGTCCTGGTTCGGGAAGGTCCATCCCCGGTACAAGACCCCCTCCACGGCCACGGTGCTCACCGGCTTCCTGGTGGCCATCCCCGCGGCCCTGCTCAACATCGACGAGGTGGTGGAGCTGGCCAACATCGGCACCCTCTTCGCCTTCGTCATCGTCTGCGCCGCCGTGCTCATCCTGCGGAAGCGCCGGCCCGAGGCCCCCCGGAAGTTCGTCATGCCCTTCGCCTGGGTCGTGGCGCCCCTGGGCATCCTGGGCTGCTTCTGGATCGCCAAGGGCCTGCCGGCCATCACCTGGTACCGCTTCTTCGGCTGGCTGGGCATCGGGCTGGTG
Organism: Geothrix terrae; assembly: GCF_022808775.1. Classification (GTDB taxonomy): domain Bacteria; phylum Acidobacteriota; class Holophagae; order Holophagales; family Holophagaceae; genus Geothrix; species Geothrix terrae. Next base: position 341,335 of record NZ_JAKZLA010000003.1, on the reverse strand, counting down.
ATCTACTTCTTCTTCGGCTCGCGGAACAGCCGCCTGGAGACGCCGGCTGCGCGATGATGGATCCGGAGCGGCCCCCATGTTCACCGGATTGATCAGACACCTCGGCACCCTGGAATCCCGCGCCTCGCGGCCCGGCGGGGCCCGGCTGCGCATCGCGGCCCCGCCGGACCTGCTGGCCCGGGCTGACCTGGGCGCCAGCATCGCCGTGAACGGCGCCTGCCTCACCAGCGTGGCCGCGGATGGCCGGGCCTGGGAGGCGGACCTCAGCGAGGAGACGCTGCAGAAGACCACCCTGGGCCGCCTGCCCCTGGGCGCGACCCTACACCTGGAGCCGGCCCTGCGCGTGGGCGACCCCCTGGACGGCCACCTGGTCTCCGGGCACGTGGATGGCGTGGGCCGGCTGCTGGAGCGCCCCAGCGCCAAGGGCGGCATCGACGAGGGCATCTGGCGCTTCGCCATGCCCCCGGAGCTGGCGCCCATGACCGCCCCCAAGGGCTCCATCGCCGTGGACGGCATCTCGCTCACGGTGGTGGACTGCGGCCTGGATTGGTTCACCGTGGCCCTCATCCCCGAGACCGTCACCCGTACGGCGCTGGATGCCATGCGCCCCGGCGACCCCGTGAACCTGGAGGCCGATCCCGTCGGCCGCTTCGTGGCCCGCGCCCTGGCCCTCCGCGGCAGCGAGGAGAAGCTCGCCAGGTTCGCCCAGGGCGGGTGGAGCGGCTGATCCGAAGTGGCATCTCCGGCTCGACCGCCGGCCAGGCCTCTTTTGACGGAGACCGCCCTGCGCGATACATTGACCGCGACACGCCCATCCCCTCTCCGAGGCCCTGTGCTCCCTCGAGCTCTCCTCCCGATGCTCTCCATGGCCTTGGCTCTCGGGGTCGCCTGTGTCAGTCCAAGCGCGAGACAGGAGAAGGCGCGGACCTTCGAGGCCGGGCTGCTGGGACCCATCCAGGACGGGCGGACCACCCGCCAGGAGGTTCTGCTGCGGCTCGGCACCCCGACCTCGGCCTTCGAGGGAGGCCGGATCCTCACGTACGATTTCGTGGTGGACCTGAATGGGGAGTGGCGCCGGGCTGGGGGCGGCGGGGCGAGCGATTGGACCTATCCCCATCCGCGCACCTCAAGTCTGGTGCTGGTGTTCGGACCGGATGACCGCCTGGTTCGGCACAGTCTGGTGAAGGATCCGCGTCAATCCGATCCTTCTCCTCAGGATGTGGCGGCCTCATCGCCCCAGTAGGTTCTGAAGGAGTCCACCTTGGGCCAGCCTCTTCCTCTCGGTCTCCTCCTGGGCATGGCTCTCCTGGTGGGCTGCACTCCTCCGCAGCTGAGGCAGGCGGCGCCAGCGGAGAGCGAGCTGGAGTGGTTCGCCTTCCTGAGCGATGGGAAGACCACGCGGGAGGACGTGCTGCTCCGGCTCGGGACGCCCAGCGCGCGCCTCGAGGGGGAGCGGATCCTCACCTATGCCTTCTCGCGGAACGCGGCGGGAGCCTGGGGTCCCGTGGGACGGCGCTGGGACCGGGCGCTGAAGACACCCGTCTTCTCCGATCACCATGTGCACAGCCTGGTGTTGGTCTTCGCGGTGGATGGAAGGCTGGTCCGCCATAGCCTCGTGATATCCGGATGAAGCGCTCCCGCGGGTTGCTCCTGGGCTTCCTGGCCCTGTCCCTCCAGACCGGATGTCTGATCTGGCCCTTCCCCACGGGAGACCTGCTCGCTGGGCGAGGCCGGATCACCCCGCAGTACGTCTCCTCCCTTCGGGTGGGCGCGTCCACCCGGGAGGACGTGTTGCTCCATCTGGGGGAACCAGACGAGGTGGTGGACGGCGGGAAGATCCTCGTTTACCGCTGGACCGAAGCGCGGGGATTCATCGCCGTCGCGGGCAGCTATGGCGGAGGCGTGGTGGCACCCTTTCCTGGCCACCGGGCGCTGAGGCTTGAGTTCGGGCCCGACGCGCGCCTGGTCCGCCTCGCCTTCGAGCGCGGAACACCTCGGCCGCCGGCCGGGCCGGTTCCCAGGGGGGAGTCCTGAGGCTCCGCCGGGAGCAGCCTACTCCCGGGCCCCCTTGCGGATGCGGTCCATCTCGCGCTTCTGCTCGCGCTGCTTCAGGGCCTCGCGCTTGTCGCCCACGGCCTTGCCTTCGGCCAGGGCGACCTTCACCTTGATCTTCCCCTGCTCGTTCAGGTAGATCGCGAGGGGGATGATGGTGAGGCCCTTGCGGACGACCTTCGCGGTCATCTTGGTGATCTCGGCCTTGTGCAGCAGCAGCTTGCGGGGCCGCAGCGGGTCGTGGTTGGCGTAGGTGCCGAACTCATAGGGCGAGATGTGGGCCTGCTTGAGCCACAGCTCCCCTGCCACCGCATCCACATAGGCGTCCTGCAGCTGGCCCAGGCCCGCCCGCAGGGCCTTCACCTCCGTGCCCTGGAGCGCGATGCCCGCCTCCCAGGTCTCCAGGACGTGGTAGTTGTGCAGGGCTTTGCGGTTGCGGACGAGATCCTCGCTCATGGCTCCAGTGTATCCGCCGGTAGACTGGGGTTTTCGGATCGCCCATGCTCCAGAAGCTCCTCGCTCCCGTCATCGCCTGGATGGTGGCCCTCATGGCCGTCCTGGGGCCCCTGGGCGTCATGCTGCTCATGGCCATCGAGAGCGCCTGCATCCCGCTGCCCAGCGAGGTCATCATGCCCTTCGCGGGCTACCTGGCCTTCCAGGGGAAGCTCACCTTCCTGGGCCTGGGGGCCGGAAGCCCCGTGGCGCAGATCTGGATCGCCGGAATCTTCGGCGCCCTGGGCTGCAACCTGGGCAGCATCCCCGCCTACGAGGTGGGCGCCTGGGGCGGGCGGCGGGCCATCGAGAAGTACGGGAAGTACATCTGGCTGCACACCGGGCACCTGGACCAGGCCCACCGCTTCTTCGAGCGGTTCGGCCCCGAGGCCATCATCCTCGGCCGCCTGCTCCCCGTGGTGCGCACCTTCATCGCCCTGCCCGCGGGCATCGCCCGCATGAACCGCACCCGCTTCCACCTCTACACCTTCGCGGGCAGCCTCCCCTGGTGCCTGGGCCTGGCCTGGATCGGGTACAAGCTCGGCGAGAAGTGGAACACCCTCGGCCAGTACTTCCACAAGCTGGATGCCGTCATCGGCGTGCTCATCGCGGCGGGCGTCGCATGGTTCGTGTACGACCACGTCAAGAACCGGAGCAAAGGCTGATCAGCCCGCGAATCGATCCGTAGCCGCCACCAGGGCCCGCGAGATGCCGGGCTCGTAGGCGCTGTGGCCGGCGTCGGGGACGATGACGAGGTCGGCCTCGGGCCAGGCTTTCGACAGGGCCCAGGCGCTCTCGATGGGGCAGACCATGTCGTATCGGCCCTGGACGATGGCGCCCGGGATGCCCTTCAGCCGGTGCGCGTCGCGCAGCAGCTGGGCCTCGTCCATCCAGCCCTTGTTCAGGAAGTAGCTGCACTCGATGCGGGCGAAGGCCAGCGTGGTGGCCTCGTCGCCGTAGGAGGCGATGAAGTCGGGATCAGGGATGAGCTTGCTGGTGGCGCCCTCCCAGATGCTCCAGGCCTTGGCGGCGGGCAGGTTCACGGCCGGGTCCTCGCTCAGCAACCGCTTCGCATAGGCCTGCAGGAAGTCGCCGCGCTCGGCCTCGGGAATGGCGTCGCGGTAGGGTTCCCAGGCGTCGGGGAAGATGCGGCTGGCGCCCTCCTGGTAGAGCCAGTCCACCTCGCGCTGGCGCAGCAGGAAGATGCCGCGGAGGATCAGCTCCGTCACGCGATCGGGGTGCGTCTCGGCGTAGGCCAGGCCCAGGGTGGCGCCCCAGGAGCCGCCGAAGACCATCCAGCGCTCGATGCCCAGCTCCATGCGGATGCGCTCGATGTCGGCCACCAGGTCCCAGGTGCCGTTCTCGCGGACCTCGGCGTAGGGAGTGCTCTGGCCGCAGCCGCGCTGGTCGAAGAGGATGATGCGGTACCTCTCCGGGTCGAAGTAGCGCCGGTGCTTGGGGCTGGTGCCACCGCCGGGTCCTCCGTGGAGGAAGATGACGGGCTTGCCGCTGGGGTTGCCGCTCTCCTCCACGTGCAGCTCGTGCGGACCTGACACCTTCAGGCGCAGCACCCGGGTGGGCTCGATGGGCGGGTAGAGCCAGCTGACGGGATCCTTGCGCAGGGACATCGAGACTCCTGGGGGCGTTAGAACCAAGGAAACCACACTCGCAGAGATCGCGGAGAAGCGGGAGGGCCGCAGAGTCAAAGACTACGAACATCATGCGGCCTTCCTCCGCGTTCCTCTGCTCTCCCTGCATCCTCCGCGAGTGTGGTGTCTTTTACAAAGGGTCACACGAAGAACAGGGCCGCGGCGCCCGCCAGGGCCAGCAGCGTGCCCAGGATGGCATGCCAACCGACCTTCTCCTTGAACCCGAAATGGGAGACCGGCAGCAGGATGATGGGCGAGAGGGACATGAGGGTGGCGGCCACGCCCATGGGGGCCCTGGCGATGGCCACCAGCGACAGCACCACGCCCAGCACTGGGCCGGTGATCGCGCCGAGGCTGATGAAGGCCGCGGCCCGGCCGTCGCGGAGACCGCCCAGCCCGTCGCGCAACCAGCCCGTGGCGGCGAAGGAGAGCCCCAGGGCGCCCAGACCCGCGGTCACCCGGATGAGGTTGGCGGAGATGGGAGGGAAGCCGTCCGCCAGGCCCTTCATGCTGAAGAGGAGGCCCACGGACTGGCCCAGGGCACCGCCGACCCCGAGGGCCACGCCGCGCCAGAGGTGGGGATGGGGCTCGCGATCGCCGCCATCCCACACCACCCAGGCAATGCCGCCCAGGGTGAGGGCCATGGCCAGGACCTTCGGAAGGCTCAGGCTCTGGTCCAGGAACAGCCAGGCCAGCAGGGCGCTGAAGATGGGGGAGAGGGTCATGAACAGCATGGCCAGCCGCGCGCCGATGAGCACGAAGGCCTCGAAGAGCGCGGTGTCGCCCAGGGCGAAGCCGATGAGGCCCGATACCGCCAGCCAGCTGAGGCGCGCCGTCCCCGCCTGCCAGGGGAAGGCCTGGCCGTAGAGGACGAGGTGCAGCAGGATCAGCAGGACCCAGGCCATGAGAAGTCGCACCAGGTTCACGCTGGCGGACCCCACCCGCCGGCCTGCGATGGTGAAGCAGACGGAATTGAGGGCCCAGCAGGCGGAGGTGAGCAGGGCGGCACTTTCGCCGAGGTACGTCATACGAACATCTGCAGGATGCCGTTGCTCATGAGCATGCCCCGGGGGCTGAGGCGCACCCGGTCGCCCTCCCAGACCGTGAGCCCTTCCTTCGCGAGGGCCCGGAGCCGCGCCTCCCACCCATCCGTCAGAGGCCGCAGATTCAGGTTCTCCGCCTCCCGTCGCAGGGTGCCCCAGTCCACCCCGCGGTGCAGGCGCAGGCCCAGCAGGGGGATCTCCGAAAGGGCCTCCGCCGCGTCCAGTTCCTGGAGGTCGACCCCGCCGCGGCCTTGGGTCCAGGCGGGGATGACGGAGGTCTCCGTCCAGCGGAAGGCCGCCAGCTGCGAGGCGGCGCTGGGGCCCAGGCCCAGGTAGGGGCGGCGCTCCCAGTAGCGGGTGTTGTGGATGGACTCACCCCCGGGCCGCGCGTAGTTGCTGATCTCGTAGGGCGCCAGACCCAGCGGCGGAAGCTCGGCCTGGAGGGCTTCGAAGACATCGGCCACTTCGTCCTCCGAGGGCAGCGCCAGGCGGCCCGCGTCGATCTCCGCGCGCAGGGGGCAGGCCTTGTCGAGGTCCAGGAGGTAGACGCTCAGGTGGTCGAGGCCCGTGGCGGCGAGGGTGCGAGCGTCTCCGATCACCCTGGACAGCGACTGTCCAGGAATGCCCACCATGAGGTCGGCGCTGCGGCGGCGGAAGCCTGCACGTTCCGCCAGGTCCAGCGCCTCGAGGGCCTGCGTGGCCCCGTGAATCCGCCCCAGCCGGGCGAGCAGGGCGTCGTCCAGGGCCTGCACGCCGAGGCTCACGCGGTCCCAGCCCAGGTCCCGCGCCTGCTGGAGCCAGGCCAGGTCCACGGTGCCGGGGTTGGCTTCGAAGGTGGCCTCCATCAGGGGCGAGAGGCTGAAGGCCTCGCGAAGGGCGGCCGTGAGCACCGCCAGTTCTCCCGGGGAGAGCAGGGAGGGGGTGCCCCCGCCCAGGTAGATCGTGTCCACGGCGGGTCGCTCCAGGGCGGCGCCCCAGACCCGGACCTGCTCCGTCAGGCGCCGGATCGTGGCCGGCTGGAGGTCGCGGTCCCGGGTGGTGGCGAAGGAACAGTAGGTGCAGCGGTCCAGGCAGAAGGGGATGTGCAGGTAGAGCCCGAGCGGCTCCCGGTGCGCGGCGGCCCTGAGCGCCGGCAGCCTCTCCGCCAGGGGGGGCGGAAGGTCAGGGGTCAACCATCACCTGCTTCACCGCCTCCCGCAGGGCCCGGACCTCCTTCGGGAAACGCCAGGGAGCCTGGGTGGGCTCCGCGGTCCGCTCCAGGGCCTGGTACCGCTGCTGCAGGAAGGCATGGCGTTCGGGCCGGGGGATCCGCCCGCCCATGTGGAGCTCGAGCAGCTCGAGGTTCTGCTGGAGGCGGGCCGCCTGAGGGTGGTAGAGGAAGACGTTCAGGAGCAGGTGGCCGAAGGCGAGGCCCAGAACCAGGAATCCGCCCACCACCGGGAGGCGGAGCGCGGTGCCCAGCCCCAGGGCCAGCCACCAGCCCATGAGGACCATGAGCGCCAGCGCCAGGAGCGGGACCAGGGGCATGGCCCACAGGCCGTTGCCCCAGAGGCAGTCGTGGATGAGGGAATCGGTGACGGCCTCGAGGGTGCGGCGGTCGTTGGCGGTCCGGGCCCGGAGCAGGTGCTGGTCCAGGGCCTCCCACGCCTGTTTCTGGGTGGGATTGAGCGTCACCTGGCGGTAGCCGCGGGGAACCAGGTTCTGGGAACCGGTCTGGGCCTGGCGGGGGCGGCCCGGCTCCACCGCGGGCGGGGGTGGGGGCTCCAGGATCTCCGCGTCGGCCGGCGGCGGTGTGTTGGTGATGTGGGTCTGCCCGCCGGCATCGCGCCAGTAGTAGGTTCGCGAAGGCTGGCCCAGGAGGGCCACGACGAGCAGTGCCGCGGCGGCGATCACCCGGCGGCCTCAGAACTGGGCATCGAGGGCCTCGCACCAGAAGTGGTAGATCATCTGGTGGATCTCCTGGATGCGCGCCGTCACGGTGGAGGGCACCACGAGGGCGTCGTCCATCAGGCCCGCCAGCTTGCCGCCGTCGCGGCCCAGCAGGCCCAGGGTGCGGACCCCCAGCTCCTTCGCCGAGGCCGCGGCCCGGATCACATTGGGGCTGTTGCCGCTGGTGCTGATGCCGATGAGGAGGTCGCCGGGACGGCCCAGGGCCTCCACCTGCCGGGAGAAGACCTGGTCGAAGCCGTAGTCGTTGCCGATGGCCGTGAGGGCCGAGGTGTCCGTGGTGAGGGCGATGCCCGCGAGGGCGCGCCGCTCCTTGAGGTAGCGCCCGCTCAGCTCCGCGGCCAAGTGCTGGGCGTCGGCGGCGCTGCCCCCGTTGCCGCAGACGAGGATGCGGCCGCCCCGCCGCAGCCGCTCGGCCATGTCGTCAGCCTGGGCGAGGAGGTGGTCCATCTCTTGGGCGAAAAAGGCCTGCTTGAGCTGGACGGACTCCTGGACGTGCTGGAGGAGGATCTGCTTCATGCCGCCGATTGTGACAGGAATTCCATTCCCAGGATCCGCCCAGGGTCTGTCTTCGAATTGGGGTGCGGCCGCGCAAGGGGCGCCGCCCAAGCGAGGCCAGGAAAGCGACGAAGGCGATAGCGACTCCTATCGGCGAGGAGCTTGACGCAGCATCGCGCCGGGCACCGCCCCTTGCCCTCTGGGACGGCGCCCAGCCGCACCCCTGGCGGCGTTGCCGACCTTGAACGATGTCCCGCATCGCCCCGCGGCCGGCGCCTTGCCATGAGCGCGGCTGGACGCCGTCGCGGCTCACATCCAATTTGAAGACAGACCCTAGCCCTGGCAGACTGCGGGGAGTCTTGCCCCTTCCGAGCGTGGGTCCCATGGAATGGATTGCCCTCAAACACGCCCTGCTGGCCCACCTCCCGGTGGCGACCGGATTGCTCCTGCCCTGGGCGCTGTTCGCCTCCCAGCGCGCGGGCCGGGGCATGCGCCCCTGGTGGACCGTATGCCGGTACCTGGGCTGGATCGGCCTGCTGGGCCTGATCGCCGCGCTCGTCAGCGGCCCCGCGCTGGGCCGCCTGTCGGCGCTGATCCCCGCGGGGCGGATCTTCCCCCTGCCGGCCTCGGGGCTGGGGGCGGATGCTCTGCTGTTCCGCCACGCGGTGATCGCCACCGCCGCGGCGCTCCTCTCGGTTCCCGCGCTCTGGTCCATGAACCGGCCGCGGAAGGACCACCAGAGCCTGGGCGTCCTCGCGCTGCTGCTGGGGCTCGCCTGGTCCGGCGCGCTCCTGGCGACCGGCTATTCCGGCTACAGCCTGGCCCATCCGGGCCGCCCCGTCCCCCCCGCGCCCGTGAAGGTCGTCCAGGCGCCCCCGGCGCCGCCAGTGGATCCCGAAGCCCAGGCTCCCGTGCGGGCCCTGGATTTCGCGTCCCTCGAGGCCATCCACGCCGAGCCCGTCAAGTCCCCCGCCCACGGCGGCCGATGGATCCGCGCCTGGGCCAATTCCACGGCCGCCTCGGCCTACCGGGCCGGCCGGACCCTGCCTCCGGGCTCCCTGGTGGTGCTCAGCACCCTGGAGGACCGCTGGGGCCGTCCCGGCACCGAACCCGGCCCTCTCTACGCCCTGGAGATGAAGGGCGAGACGCCCGCGCTCACCTTCTACTGGCCCCAGGTGCCCATCGACCGCCGCCAGGAGACCGGCGGCGAGGCCCGGGCCTACTGGCGGAACCAGAACACCCATCTGGAGGCCTGCAAGGCCTGCCACGCCGGAGGCATGGCCGATCCGGCGCAGCGCAGCCGCTGGCGGGTGCCACGCGTGAAGGCCGTTTCCGAGAATTGAGATGAGACGAGGCTAGGCCCGTTCCACGAGGGGGAACAGCCGGGCTTCCTCCAGGTCGATCCGCTGGCGGAGGACGTGGAGTAGGTCCCTGGACGTCTCGATGAAGGCCTCCGGCGCCAGCCGGATGGCTTCCGCGCTGGGCCAGTGTTGGGTGAACTGGCGCATGCGCGTCCTCAGCTCGTCCAGCCCGGCCTCCAGGCCCTTGGCGGCCGCCAGGATATCGGCGTCCATGGCCTCCAGCAGCGCCGGGTACAGGATGGTGTTCTCCATGGACAGGTGGGCCTTGACCGTGGCGAGGAGGGTCTGCGCGCCGGCCAGGCACTGATCCGGATGGCTTCGCACCAGGGCCGGGGCCAGCCGGGCCTCATGCTCGCGCGCCAGGCGCCGCAGCTCCTGGTGGTGATGGTGGTAGGGGGCAAGGCTGGCGTCCATGGCAGATCCTCATGCCTTCCGTTATCGGCCCGGCCCGGCCTTACTTGAGTGTTGCTTGAGGGTGGCTGGCATAAAAAAGGCCGGCCCCGGGGGGCCGGCCTTCCCGTTGAAGGCGACGGGATTCAGTCGAGGGTGAACTCGCCGCTGTCGATGATGGTGATCTCCGTGGGGAGGAACTGGACGTCGTAGCCCTTCTCCTTCAGCAGGTGGTAGGCCAGCTCGGCGCGGATGCCCGTGGAGCAGTGGCAGATCACCTTCTGGCCCTTGGGGACCTCGGCGAGGCGGGCCAGGAGCTGGGGCTCGGGGATGGTGAGGGCGCCCTTGATGATGCCGTTCTTCGTTTCGTCAGGGTTCCGCACGTCCAGGATCACGGCGCCACGCTGTGCGGGGGCCAGTTCCGCGATCTTGCTGAATTCTGCGGGGGTGATGGCGCCCGGGCGGGGCTTGGGGACGAAGGTGGCTTTGGCGGCCAGGGCACCGCTCTCCACGGGCATGGCGGCGGCCTGCCAGGCCTTGAAGCCGCCGGAGAGGACGTTCACGCCCACGTAGCCGGCCTTGACGAGATCGGAGGCCACGGCCTTCGCCGCGTCGCCACCGGTCTCATCCACCACCACGATGGGCGGCTTGAGCTTGGCGGAGGGGAAGGTCTTGAGCAGGTCGGCCGTCTTCGCGGGATCCGCGGCCACGGCGCCGTTGATGAAGCCCTTGGAAGCCTCGGCCGCGGGGCGGGCATCGAGGACCACCAGGGGTGTCTGCGTGTCGAGGAACGCGGCCTTCAGGGAGGCCGGGCTCAGCACGCCGTAGGCCTTCTTCGTCCACGCGGGCATGCCGTCCACGAACACCTTGGCGTTGGTGTAGCCCAGCTTCTTGGCCTTGGCCAGGGAACCGGGGCTCATGTTGCAGGTCTTCCCGCTGCAGTAGAAGATCACCAGCGCGCCCTTGTCGGCTGGCAGCTTGTCCACGTGCTTGTCGAAGGCGGGGAAGGGCAGGTTCACGGCCGTGGGGATGGCGCCCTCCATGAAGCGCGGCGCGGGCCGCGAGTCGAAGAGGAAGTACTTCCCCTTCTCGGGGCCCATGGCCACCAGCTTCTGGAGCTCGTCGAGGGAGATGGTCTCGCTGGCCGCCAGCTTGACGGGGGGCTTGGCGAACACCGCCACGGCCGTCTTCACGCCATCCTTCTCGGTGAACTGGACGCGCACCTCGTGGCCCTTGGCGATGGACTTCAGCGCCGCCTCCGCGTTGGCGGCGGGCTCGGGGGTGACCACCTTCAGGGTGGCCTTGTCGAAGCGCAGCACCTCCGTCCGCTCGTCGATCTTCATCTGGAAGGAGTTGTTCTTCAGGATGAGGTTGTCGAAGTGGCCGCGGAGGTTGTCGGCGGCCGTGGTGTGGCAGGTGGTGCAGATCTTTGCGGAGGCCGGCCTCTGGACCGGCATGTCGGCGTTGGCCAGGGCGCAGGCGGCGGCCAGCGGAAGGATGAGGTGGGGATGGAATGCCATAGACTCTCCCGTGGTCATGTACGAATGGAGTCTAGGGCCCTTTGCACGCCGGGCCCGCCGGATTGTGACCGCGGTCTACGGACACCCCGGTGGAGGCTTCAGTCCACCTCGCAGGGAGATGAAAAAGCAGGCCTGCCGAACCACTCGGGCTGAGCGAAGGCCCCGGGGGTTTTCCCGCGCCGCGGTCGCGGCCCGGCGAGGCGCGAACGACCCCGCCTGGCTCGCCGTTCCTTTTCCTGATCAGCTTTTGGATCCGTGTTCGCCGGCGGCGAAAAGGCTTCTGCCCTGTCCCTGCGCCCTCCGTGCGTCTCCGTGGGCTCTGCCTGCAGCTCTTTGGCTTCGGAAGCCCCGCTCAGGCGCATGCCCTATTCGGCCTCGACCAGCACTTCCCGAGGCTTCCCCGCGCCCCGGTCCGGTCCGACGATGCCCTCTTCTTCCATGCGGTCGATGAGCCGTGCCGCGCGGCCGTAGCCGAGGTTGAGCTTGCGTTGGAGGAGGCTCGTGCTGGCCTTCCGTTCGCGCCGCACCACGGCGAGAGCGCGGACGTAGATGTCATCGCCGCCGCCCATCTCCGCCTCGTCGAAGAGGGCCGTCTCCTCCTCGGTCTCCATGGCGCTGACGAGGGACTGGTTGTAGTCGGGCCGGCCGCGCTCCCGCAGCCAGGTGACGAGGCGCAGGGTCTCGTCCTCCGTGAGGAAGGGGGCGTGGATGCGCTTGGGGTGGCTGGCGCCGTTGGGCAGGAAGAGCGCGTCGCCCGCGCCCAGCAGCTGTTCGCCGCCGCCGGAATCCAGGATGGTGCGGCTGTCGATCTTGGTGCGCACGCGGTAGCTGAGGCGGCTGGGCAGGTTGGCCTTGATGACGCCCGTGACCACGTCCACCGAGGGCCGCTGGGTGGCGAGGATGAGGTGGATGCCCACGGCGCGGGCCTTCTGGGCGATGCGCGCGATGCTGTCCTCCACCTCGCTGCGGGCCACCATCATGAGGTCCGCCAGCTCGTCGATGACCACCACCACGTGGGGCATGGGGTCCAGCACCGCGGGCCGGTCGGGCCAGCGCGGGTTGGGTGTGCGCTCGGAGATGTCGAGCGAGCCGCCGGCATCGGCGATCTTGGTGTTGAAGCCCTTGAGGTCGCGCACACTGAGCAGGGCCAGGCGGCGGTAGCGGTCCTCCATCTGGGCCACCACCCACTTGAGCACGCGGCCCGCCTCCTTCATGTCCGTGACCACCGGCGCCCACAGGTGCGGGATGTCCTCGTAGACGCCCAGCTCCACCATCTTGGGATCCACGAGGATGAGTTTCACCTCGTCGGGCTGGGCGCGCACGAGGCAGGAGCAGATCATGGCGTTCACGCCGACGCTCTTGCCGCTGCCGGTGCTGCCGCCGATGAGCAGGTGGGGCATCTTGTTGAGGTCGGCCACCACGGGCTTCCCCGCGATGTCCTTGCCGAGCGCCAGCTGCAGCAGCCCCGGCGCGTCGCGGAAGGCAGGACTGTCGATGACCTCGCGGAAGGTGATGATCTCGCGCCTGGGGTTGGGCACCTCGATGCCCACCAGGTTCTTGCCGGGGATGCGGTCCATGCGCACGGCCTCGGCCTGGAGGGCCAGGGCCAGGTCCTCCTCCATGCCCAGGATGCGGGACAGAGGGATGCCGGGATCGGGCTGGAACTCGAAGACCGTCACCACGGGGCCGGGCTGCATGCCGGTGACGGCGCCCTTGATCTTGAATTCGGACAGTTTCTGTCCAATGACTTCCTTGATGGATTCCAGCGCGGCGAGGTCGGCCTTCGCGTGCTGGCCGGGCGGATCGAAGAGCCGGCGCGGGGGCAGGGTCTCGCGGGAGGCCGGGCCCGGCTCCGGCTCGGGCGGCGGGGCGGGCAGGGGGCGCGCCGGGGTGGGTTCCGTGAGGGGCAGCGGGGGCTGGACGATCTCCCGCCCGAAGCGGTCCTTGGCCACCTGGACCTTGGCCACGGTGGGCTTCGGCTTGGGCGGCGGCGGAGCCTCGGCGAGCAGCTTGGCGCGGAAGGGGGCGTCGCCGGTTGGGACGCCGGTCAGGGCGCTGTTCGGCGCGCCGGCCGTGGGCGCCGAGGTCGCCGGCAGGGGCTGGGCCTCGATGAGAGTCTGGGCCGCGTCGAGGTTGATGGACTGGATGGGCGGAAGCAGGTCCTCGGCCCGGATGCGGGGCTGCATCTTGCGGACCTCCGCCGTTTCCAGCTCGGCCTTGAGCAGGGCTTCGCGCTGGGCCTCCAAGGCGTCCTGGCGCTGGGCCAGGGCGAGCAGGGCCGCGCCATCGGCCGCGTCCAGGTCCGGCTGGTCTGGGTTGCGGCCGCGGAGGAAGGGCCGCTTCACCATGCTGAGGAAACCCTGGAAGCCCTTGGCGGGCATGGGCTTCACCCAGGGCCAGGCGGTCTCGCCCAGCCAGCGGTGCAGCAGCCTGCCCAGGCCCCGCGTCACGGACGGGGCCAGGATGAGGGCGCAGGTGAGCATCACCAGGGCCAGGAAGAGGGGCAATCCGACGGGACCCAGGAGGTGGCGCTGGGCGGGCCACAGGGTGCTCCCCAGCCAGCCGCCCCAGCGGATCTCCACGGTGCCCACCCCGTCGAGGCCCGGCCAGGACCGGCTGCCGAAAGCGCCGAGGGCCGTCCAGATCGCCAGGGCCAGGCCCAGCCAGGCCAGGCGGCCGGGCCAGCGGTGCTCCTCCCGGGGCCAGGCCTCCCAGAGCAGGTAGGGCGGGACGATCCAGGCGCCCATGCCCATGAGGGTCTGGAGCAGGCCCGCGATGGTGGCCCCGACGGTGCCGCAGAGGTTCTGCACGCCCGCCACGGCGGCGCCCTGGGTGAAGGGATGCGGGTCCAGCGGATGGAAGCTGGCCAGCGAGAGCAGCAGCACCAGGGCCACGAAGCCCAGTCCCGCCCTCAGCATCCAACGGCCGATCCCCTGCAACGCGCCTCCAAGGTGTCTGGGCTTCAGTGTAGCCCAGGGGCGCGGCGCTCAGCGGGCCTGGGGCGCGGGGGCCGGAGGCTGCAGGAAGGCCAGGCGCAGCTGCGGGTTCCAGACGGGCTTGCCGAGATCATGCAGGAAGGCGCTGGCCGGCACGAAGGCCCAGCCTTCCCGCTGTGCGCGGTCCATGAAGGCTCCCAGCCCCGCGGAGGGCCGGTCCTTCTCGACCCGCTCCGACCCCAGGTGCATGAGCACGATGAGGCCGTCGCCGTCGCGGTCCAGACGCTGCCTGAGGCGCTGGAGGATGGCGTCGCCGCTCCGGTACAGGCGGCGCTCCTTCGGCGTGGCCCAGTCCAGGGTGTCCGCGCCCTCGCTCCAGCCCACGTGGCGGTAGCCCAGCTCCTCGGCCCAGCGGCGGATCTCGGCGGTCTGCTCGCCGTAGGGCGCCCGCCAGTAGGGGTCCATGGGGCGGCCGAGGAGGCGCACCAGGGCCGCATCCGCTTCCAGGAGCTCCCGCTGCACCCGCTCCTTGGTCCACTTGGGATCGCGCTTCATGCCCGGCGCGAAGTGGGGATGGTTCATGGTGTGGTTGCCCAGCTCGTGACCTTCGGCCGCCATGCGCTTCACCAGGGCCGGGAAGTGCTGGATGAAGGCGCCTGTGAGGAAGATGGTGGTGTGCACGCCCCGGGCTTTCAGGGTGTCGAGGATCTCAGTGGCGACCTCGGCGTTGGAGCCGCCGTCGAAGCTGAGCAGCAGCCGCTTCTGTCCCCCGGGGCCGCGGGTGAGGTTGAGCGCCTCGCCCATGCCGGGCCAGGGGCCGGGGCCTGGCGCGGGCGCGGCGGCTCGGGGAAAGATGAGCGGAGCGGGGCTCGGAAGGGGGATGGCCCGGTCCGGGGCCGGGGCGGGCGATCCAGGCACGGCTTTCAGAGGCCGGGCCGGCGGGACGGCGGCTGCCACTCGGGCTCCGGCCGGCGGTTCGGCCCGCCGCGCCTTGGGGGGGATCGTGGAAGCGGCGCGGGTGCCGGGTTTCATGGGCGGCGCGACCCTGGCCGGCGGAGGCAGCACGAACTCGAAGCGGGCCAGGATCTGGCCGGAGCCGGTGCGCAGCAGGGCGGTCTCGCCCACGGGGGGCCGGAACAGCTCCCAGCGCACCGGACCGGCCTCGGCGAAGCGGGCCTCCCGGATGGACCGCCCCTCCAGCACCAGCTCCGCGGGGGTGGCCAGCTCGCCCTCCAGGATGGCCAGCCCCCCCACCGGGCGCCAGGACCAGTCCTTCCGGGCCGAGGTGGCGGGCCTGGGCGGGGGAGCGGGCCGCGAGGCCGCCTCCCGGGCCGCTTGGCGCCCGCAGCCCGCCAAGGCCAGGAACATCCCCAGGAGCAGACCCGGGAACAGGCCCGTGCGCGCGCCCATCCGCAGACTTGGGCCCAGACCTGGCCTGCGGGCGGGTCTCATGACGTGGCGTCTCCCCGGCAGAGCGCCCAGTAGTTGGCCTTTTCCCGGATCCTCACGCTGCGCGGCTGCAGATCCGCCTCCCGCAGGTGCTCGAAGGCCCACTCGGCCAGGACCTCCGCGGTGGGGTTCCTCCCCTCCAGCGGGGGAAGGGTGTTCAGCAGGTGGTAGTCCACCGCTTCCAGCCAGGCGTCCAGGGCCTTGGCGAAGGCGGTCTCATCGGCCTCGGAGGCCAGTTCGACGGTGGCCTCGACCTCCCAGTTGTGCCCATGCCGATCCTCCTGGAATCCAGGAAGGTTGTGGAAATGATCGGCCACGAAGGGGCGTCGGAGGGAGAGGGTGAAGGGCATGGCTGAGTATAGCTATCGGCCATGGGACTGCGGACATGAGGAACGGCGGTCAGGGCTCGGCTGTCGGCCCGAGCTCCGCGCGGAGGGCGGCCAGGTAGGCCGTCATGACCGCCTGGCGGGCCCCGGCGCGGCGGCGCCCCGCGGCGGTGGTCATGCCGGCGGCCAGCTTGAGGAGCTTGCGCTCGAAGTGATCGAGGCTCCAGGCCTTGTCATCCAGGTCGCGGCCCTCGGCCCAGGGGTCCTCCGGGTGCCAGAGGCCGGCCCCGAAGCTGGCGCCCGTGGCGAAGACCCGGGCGATGCCGATGGCGCCCAGGGCCTCCAGGCGGTCGGCGTCCTGCAGCACGGCGGCCTCCAGGCTGCCAGGCGCCTGGCCCCCGCTCCAGCTGTGGGTGGCCACCGCGGCGGCGATGGCCTCCGCCTTCGTCTCCAGCCCCGGCGTCTCCTGGCACCACCGGGGCACCAGGTCCGCGGCCAGGCGGGCGGTGAGGGGCGACTCCGGGTGGTTCTTGGGGCGGTAGACCAGGTCGTGGAGCAGGGCCGCGGCCAGGCAGACCTCGGCATCGGCCCCCTCCTCGACGGCCAAGGCGCCCGCCAGTCGCGCCACCCGCAGGATGTGGCCCAGGTCATGGGCGGCATCCCGGGGGAAGGGCTCGGCGGCCAGGTGGGCCCGCAGGCGCGCCAGCAGGGGGGCGGACCAGGGGAAGGCGGGGCTCGGCGTCATGGTTCCAGCCTAATCGAGCCGACGTGGGCGGAGGTTGTGGCGGAGGTCACACAATTCAATATTGAGACTCTTTCTCTTTTGCCTAGAATTGATTCCTGAGGTCGGGCATGTATCTCTGCGTCTGCAACGCCATCACGGAGGACCAGGTTGTCTGGGCCGTGCGGGAGCGTGGCGCGGCATCGGTGAAGGCGGTCTTCGAGGCCCTGGAGGCCAAGCCGGACTGCGGGCGCTGCCTGGGGGCCATGGCCGAGGCGGTGCTGGCCATCCGGGCCGGGGAACCGGTGGGGGTGGCCTTGGATCCCGCCCTGGATCCCGCTCGGGATCTCAGGGCCACGCCCTGGGGCTGTCGGGGCCGCTGTCGCCCGACCTGGGGACCGACTTCGGACCCGGCCTGGGGCCCGCCGGCGGAGGTCGCCAAGGCCGGCTGAAATCCTTGTGAAGAACCGGCAAAGGTGGCTATGGTGAGGGCCTTTCCAGGGGAGGCCCCATGCAAGGCGATGCGACCCTCATCCAGCACCTGAACCGGCTCCTCCGCAACGAACTCACGGCCATCAACCAGTATTTCCTCCACGCCCGCATGTGCCGCAACTGGGGCCTGAAGGAGCTGGGGGAGCACGAGTACCGGGAATCCATCGACGAGATGAAGCACGCGGACCGGCTCATCGAGCGGATCCTCTTCCTCGAAGGCCTGCCCTCCATGCAGGACCTGCACAAGCTGCGCATCGGCCAGAATCCCAAGGAGGTCCTGGAGGGCGACCTGGCGCTGGAGATGGACGCCATGAAGGACCTGCGCGAGACCATCGCCTATGCCGAAGGCATCCGGGACTACGTGAGCCGCGACCTCGCCCAGGACATCCTGGAGAGCGAAGAGGAACACGTGGACTGGCTGGAGACTCAGCTCGACCTCATCGGGCAGATGGGCCTCCAGAACTTCGTCCAGCGGGCCGCAGGCGGCCTGTCCTGACCGCCAGGCCCCTGCCAGCGCAGTGGCCGCTGGCGGAGGGCGGTCTGCCCAGGGGATCATGGAGCGTGCCCCACGGCACGCCAGGAGTGTCCATGCGGTTCCTGAAGTCCCTGTTCTGCTCCGTTCTGCTGGCGGCGACCGCCTGGGCCCAGAAGGCCGATCCTTCCTTCGACGCGATCAAGAGCGTGAACCTGGCCTTCCAGAAGGGGGCCGTGGTGCTCACGGTACCGCCAGGCGCCCACCTGAAGGCCTCCTTCATGGAGGTGGCGAAGAAGGGCGGCGCCGGGACGCTGAAGGTGGGCCCCCTGCCCGCCACGGACGCCAAGGACGAGATCGGCGACGGCGTGTGGCACGGCACCGTGCGCATCCCCCTGCGTGGCGAGGGACTCAGCGGCACCGTGAAGCTCGAGGTCACCTACCAGCCCTGCACCGAAGGCGAGGGCGGCGTCTGCTTCCCGCCGACGACACGGACGCTGGAGGTGAAGGCGGCTGAGATTCCGGCTGCCGCGCCCGTGGCCGCTGCTGCGGAGAAACCTGCGGTTTCTCCGGTGGGAAAAGCGGCAGAGCCGGCAGTCCCTTCGGCTTCATCTTCCCCCACGGCGCAGGCGGCCACGCCTGCGCCCGCATCCGACGAACACTCGGGCCTGATCTGGTCGTTGCTCGTGGTCTTCCTCGCGGGCATGGGGGCCTCGCTCACGCCCTGCGTGTACCCGATGATCCCCATCACCATGGCCATCGTGGGGGCCAAGGGCAGCGGCAAGACCAGGGGTTTCGCGCTGTCGGCCATGCTGGTGCTGGGCATGGCGGTCACCTACACGACGCTGGGGGTGCTGGCGGCCCGCAGCGGCGCGGCCTTCGGCGCCTTCGCGCAGAAGCCGGCCTTCCTGATCCCGGTGTCCCTGCTCTTCGCGGCCTTCGCGCTGTCGCTCTTCGGGGCCTTCGAGATCGCCCTGCCCCAGGGGCTCGCCCTGAAGCTGCAGGGTGATGGCTCCCGCAAAGGGTTCGGCGGCGCCTTCCTCATGGGCCTGGTGCTGGGGCCCCTGTCGGCGCCCTGCGTGGGGCCCGTCATCGGCGCGGTGCTGGTGGGCATCGCCCAGCGGGGGGACGTCTTCCTGGGCGGCCTCCAGCTCTTCGTCTTCGCCCTGGGCATGGGGGTGCTGTTCCTGGCGGTGGGCACCTTCTCGGCGGCGCTGCCCAAGAGCGGCGACTGGCTCACGCGGTTCAAGCAGGGCATGGGCCTGGTGGTGCTGGGCTTCGCGGCCTGGAACGTGCGGCTCGTGGTGCCGGACTGGGCCAACTTCGCCATGTGGACCGTGGTGATGCTCGCAGGCGCGGCGGTCTTCGGTGCCTTCGAGGCGGCCGAGGGGCTGGTGGGTCAGCTGCGGAAGGGCCTCGCCTTGCTGATGCTGGCGCTGGCGCTGCTGCTGGGCGTGCGGACCGTGGAGGCCTACCTGAAGGTGGACCTGCTGCCCAAGGGCGGCGCGGCGGCCGCGACGGACGAGCACGCCGGCTGGATGGAGCAGGATCTCGAAGGCGCGCTGGCCAAGGCCAAGGCCGAGCACAAGGTCGTGCTGGTGGACATCTATGCCGACTGGTGCGCCCAGTGCAAGGAGCTGGACGAGAAGACCTGGCCCGATGCCGCGCTGAAGCAGTGGATCGCCGCGAACGCCGTGCCCATCCGCATCGACACCGACGCCAAGCGCAAGGACCTGGCCGCGAAGCTGCAGATCCGCAGCTATCCGACCGTGCTCCTGCTGGACGCGGACGGCAGAGAACTGCGGCGCATCCTGGGCTTCCAGAAGCCCGAGGCCATGAAGGCCTGGCTGGAGGGGAAGTGACGGGAGCCGGCCTCGTCTAGAAGCGCCAGGCCGCGCCCGCGCTCACGCGGATGAGGCGATGGGACAGCACCCGGGGGAACAGGCTCCCGTCCAGGCGCAGGAGCCACTGCTTTCCGAGCGGCACCTCGACCCCGAGGCCGAGGTGGGGGGTGAAGCCCGAGGTGGCAGTCTCGTCCGTATCCGCGAGGAAGACGTAGCCCTCGCCTTTGGTGGCGGTCCAGTAGGCCACGCCGGCGCGGGCATAGGCGGACGCGGAGCCGCCGAGGGGGAGCCAGGCCATGCCTGTGAGGCTGGTGGTGCAGACGTCCCGGTCCTCGGGAACTCCTCCCGCGATCACCGTGAAGTCCCCGTACAAGGTCTGGTCCACCTCGAACCCCCAGGTCCGGCGCCAGCGCCCGCCGCCGTAGATCGTGAAGCCGGCCGTGGTGCGGGAATCCGGCGCCCCGGCGACGGGGAAGGCTGGCTTGTAGTCCGCCCAGACGAGGGAGAGCCCGACGGACCCCTCCCAATCGGGCCTCAGGGCCGGCTCCTGCCCGCGGAGCGGCAGGGCCAGGAGCAGGACGAACGCCCCGCGCGCCACACCGGCGACGCGGGCTGACGAAGGCGTGGCCATGGGATCCCCCGGCTCTGGACCTCCAGATGCAGGGAACATAACCTCCGGATCGTCAATCCGCAAACCCCCATATGGAGTCTTCAGATGGGGGCTCCAGCCGACCTCACTTCCCGAGGAACGTCTCCAGGGTCTTCTCCAGGTTCTCGCCGCGGAGCTGGGCGCCGCTGGCCACGATCCTGCCATCGGGTCCGATGAGCAGGGGCTTGGGGATGCCCTTCACACCGTAGGCGTCGGCCACGGGGTTCTGGAACCCGCCCTCGACGAAGGCGTGTTTCCAGGGCATGGGTGTGGCGGCCTGCTTCCGGAAGGGCGCGATGTGCTCCACGCGGCGGTCGAAGGAGAGCGAGAGGATCTCGAAGGGCTTGGTCTTGAACCTGGCCCAGGCGGCGTGCATGGAGGGCATCTCGGCGCGGCAGGGCGGGCACCAGGTGGCCCAGAAGTCGATGAGCAGGTACTTGCCCTTGAACGTAGCCAGCGTGTAGGTGGTCTTCGGGTCGCCCAGGGCCTTGAGGCTGAAGGCGGGGGCGGGCCGGCCGAGGCCGGTCTTCAGCTCGGCTTCGAGGATCTCTTTGGCCAGCGTGGCTTGGCGGCTGCCCGGGAAGTCCCTCTGGAGGCCGTCGAAGGCGGGCTTCCAGGCGGCTTCGTCCTTGGCGTCCAGGCGCTCCCAGAAGTGCTCGAAGAGCAGGATGCGGCGGAGGTCGGCGTCGGCGTGCTTCGTCCGGGCCTCGGCCACGTAGGCGTCCCAGCCCTTGGGATCGGCCTCGGCGCGGGCGGTGAGCAGCCCCGGGTCCAGGCTCCAGGCAGCGGCCGTGGGCGGGACCTCCTGCTTCAGCTGGGCCAGGAAGGTCGAGGTGGGCTCGGCCTTGGCCAGCTGGAGGTGGAACAGCTTGCTCACCAGCATGGCCTGGCGCAGCTCCGGGGCTTTTTCGACCGCCAGGCGCGCATCCAGGTCCGCCAGCTCCTTGGCGCAGTCGCCTTTGAAGTCCTTGGTGTTGCCGCCGGCTTTCATGAAGGCGGCGCGCGCTTCCATCACGGCCTTGGCTTTCGCCTTGGCGGCGTCCAGGATGGCCTGGGTTCCATGGACGGGCGCGGGTGCCTGGAGGGCGGGCAGCGCCATCATCAGGGAGAACAGGGGCAGCGGCATGGATCCTCCGGCGGGTGGTCAGGCTCGCCGGACAGGATACCTCGATTCACGATGTCACGGCTGAGTGGGCTTACCCGGCTCTGCCGGCACGGCGGGGGCCGGAGTTGGAGCTGGGGGAGCAACCCGCTCCCGCAGGGCCCGCATCACGGCCTGGCCCACGAAGCCGTCCTGGTAGCCGATGTGGAGTTCGGCCAGCTTCCCCTGGCGGTCCACGACGAACAACACGGGCACGGAGTAGACCGTGTCCATGAAGTTGGAGGGGCCCTCTTTGCCGAGGCCCGGCGTGAAGACGGGCATGTGGCTGCTCTCGAAGAACTGGCGGTTCCGGCTCATGAACTTGTGGATGGCCCGCCAGCCGCCCTCGATGCCGCTATCCTGCTGGTTCTCATCGAAATTGACCGCCAGGATCTCGAAGCCGTACTGGCCCTTCTTGGGATAAAGGCTGGCGAATTCCTGGAGCATCTTGGCGGAGGGGTCGCAGTTCTTGCTCCAGAGGCCCACCAGCACCACCTTGCCCTTGAGGCTGGCGATGGAGATGCCCTTGTTCTTCTCGTCATAGGCGGCGAAGGCGGAGACATCCTTCCGTTCCGCCGGAGGGAAGAACTGATCCCCCCGCTGGGAGTAGCGGACCGCGGAGGCGTCCGCCCCGTTGCGGCCGTACTGGCTCTTGTAGTTCAGCTCGGTCTTCTCCTGCATGACCCTCGGGCAGATGGGGTCGCTAGGGCTGTTGGCGTTGTTGAACACGCCCTGGGCGCCCAGGGAGAGGCAGGAGAGGGCCAGGAGAAGACTGCTCAGCGGAGGACGCGACACGGGACACCTCTCGGCGGGGATTGCCCACCACCCTATCGGAAGCTCTGCACCAGGTCGAGGCCCTGCTCCGTCCGGCTGAGGTACCAGGTGAGGGCCTGGCCATCCACCACGCGCACCTCCGCGCCCGGGAAACGCTTCTGCAGCTCCGCCTGATGGCGGCGGTTGAAGTGGTAGGGCTCGGTGGGGAGGAGGATCAGCTCGGGCGCGAGGGCCGCCAGATCGTCGTCGGTCAGCGAGGGGTAGCGGTCCGGACCGAGGGGCACCAGACCCCCCGACCGGAGGAGATCGCCCACGTAGGTGTCGGGCCCGGCACTCATCCAGGGGTCCTTCCAGATGAGGGCGAGGGTGCGGAGACCCCTGCGGCGGCGCCCCTTCAGGGTGGTCTCCAGCGCTGAGGCGCGGGCCTCGGCGGCCTCGACGGCGCCGAGCCGCTCTCCCAGCTGGCGCAGGGCGCGCACGCAGTCCTTCACGGTCCGGATCTCCAAGGCCAGCCAGGGGATGCCCAGGGCCGTGAGGGCCTCGGCGACCTCCTTCGGGTTCTCGTCCCGCTCAAGGATCACCAGGTCCGGGGCCAGGTCCCGGATGCAGTCCAGATCCGGGTTCTTGGTGCCGCCCACGGCGGGCACCGTGTTGCGGATCCACCTCGGCTCGATGCAGTACCGCGTGCGCCCCACCAGCTGCGCCGCCAGGCCCCACTGGACCAACAGCTCCGTGACGGAGGGCACCAGGCTGACGATGCGCTGCGGTCCTGACACGCTCCGGGGAGACCGCCTGCTTGCTTCGCTCGCGAGGTTCCCCCGGGCCCCCGCAGGGCGAGGCGTGTCCCCCCTGGGAACTGCGGTCAGCTTCACCCCCAGGTGCGGATCCTTGATCTGCCCCAGGCCCGTGGGGCAGAGGTCCAGCAGGGGGCAGGCGGCGCAGGCGGGGCGGCGGGCATCGCAGGTGCGGCGCCCGTGGAAGATGAGCTGGTGGTGCAGCTCGATCCAGTCCTCCCGGGGGAAGAGGCGGCAGAGGTCCGCTTCCACCTTCTCGGGGGTCGTGGCCTTCGACAGGCCCAGGCGCCGTGCCACCCGGAAGATGTGGGTATCCACGGCCAGGGCTGGCACGCCGAAGGCATTGGCCAGCACCACGTTGGCGGTCTTCTGCCCGACGCCGGGCAGGGCGCCCAGTTCGGTGGGATCCGAGGGCACCCGGCCGCCGTGCTTCGCCATCAGGGCCTGCCCGAGTCCGATGAGGTTCTTCGCCTTGTTGCGGAAGAAGCCCGTGGACTTGATGAGGCCCTCCAGCTCCTCCGTGCGGGCCGCCGCCAGGCTGGCCGCGTCGGGGAAGCGGGCGAAGAGGGCCGGCGTGGTGAGGTTCACCCGGGCGTCCGTGCACTGGGCGCTGAGGATGGTGGCCACCACCAGCTGGAAGGGGTCCCGGTGGTCGAGGGCGCAGCGGGCATCGGGGTAGGCGGCCCGGAGCCGGGCCTGGAGCTCGCGGGGAACGGGTCGGAATGCTCGCATGGATCCAGGATAGGGCCGATCCTCCGGAGGGCCCCTGGATGGATAAACTGGAAGGTGAGGTGCCGCATGCCCACCACGCTCACGGGGAAGCTCGACTGCCAGGAGACCGCCCGGCACTACCTGGATCTGGTGCGCTCGAACGTGAAGAAGCTGGGCTTCTCGCCGGGCCTGGGCGTCATCCTCGGCAGCAGCGACCCCGGCAGCGTCACCTACCAGCGCTGGCTCATGAAGGACTGCGAGGACCTGGGCATCAACGCGGCGGACCTGCGCGTGGAGAACGGCATGCAGCTCGTGAAGCTCATCGCCCGCCTGAACCAGGACGAGAAGACCCACGGCGTGTTCATCTTCTATCCCCTGCGCTACCCCGAGATCAAGGATGACGAGGTGATGGACCTGGTGGATCCGGGCAAGGACATCGAGGGCCTCCACGCCATCAACATCGGATTCCTCACCAAGTACCGGAAGCGCCTGGATGACGGCTCCCAGCACCGCTGCATGACGCCCTGCACCGCCCGGGCCATCGTGAAGACCCTCAAGCGCGGCTTCGGCGACGGCTGGATGGCCGGGAAGACCGTGCTCGTCATCAACGACAGCCTGCGCATCGGCCGACCCCTCACCGCCATGGTGGCCAACCTCAAGGGCACGCCCATCCTCTGCCATGCCGCCACCAACCCGACGCACCTGGAAGGCTTCGTGCGCATGGCCGATGTCATCGTGAGCGCCGTGCCGGCCCCCGGCTATCAGATCCGCACGGACTGGATCAAGGACGGCGCCCTCTGCTTCGACCTCAGCGGCGACGGCAACTTCGACTACGAGGCCCTGGACCGCCGCGGCATCCTCTACACCGACACCACCAAGAACAGCGTGGGCAAAGTCACACGGGCCATGGCCCTGCTGAACCTGACCTACGCGGCGGGCGTGGAGTAGGCCGCCGCTCTCAGAAGCGGCAGGTCAGCGCCAGTCCCAGGGCGCTCCGCCGGCGGGGCGTGATCCCGTCGGTGAAGGGACGCTCCAGATGCTCGCCTTCGAGGCTGAGGGCCCAGGCCGGATGGAAGGCCCAGCCCACGCGGAGCCGGGGGCCGAGGAAGGCGCCCTCGCCGGGCGGGACCTCCACGATGGCGCCGAACCCCACGAAAACCGCGTTGGCGGTGGCGTTGGCGTCCATGACGAACCGCAGGCTGGTGTCGCCATCGTCCCAGTGCCGGGCTCCGAGGCCGACGCCCAGGTGGAGGTGCGCGAAATCCCCGCCGTCCCGCACCTGGATCTCCGTGATGGGTACCGTGAATTCGGCGGCGGTGGCCTTCGGCTGGCGGATCAGCGAGACCATGGCCGTCTGGGCCCCCAGGGGGAGGGCGGAAAGAGCGAGGAGGGGGATCCAGCGGCGCATACCCCGGTTACTGCCAGGCGCGCAGGCGGTTTAGAGTGCCTAACAAGACCCCGACGGGGCCGCAAGAAGGCCAGGTGGGATGCACCGCAGATATCAGTTTGTCTCGCGTATCGCCGAAGGCGATACCGAGAAGGAAGGGCCCGCAGGGCGATGCGGGACATCGTTCAAGGGACCTGACGCCGTGGCGCCCACCTGGCTTTCTCCCTCCGGGCGAGGAGCGGCGGCCCTCGCGCGCCCCCTGGGGGTTTTGTTAGGCACTCTTAGCGGGTCCGCCATTCCTCCGCCAGCATTCCGTACACCGCATGATCCACGTAGCGGCCCACCAGGCGCTCGGCTTGGCGCAGGGTGCCTTCGTGGCGGAAGCCCAGGCGCTCGGGAATGGCGCGGCTGCGGCGGTTGCGGACGCCGGCCCGGATCTCCACGCGGTTGAGCTTGAGGGTGTAGAAGCCGTGGCGGGCCAGGGCCGACACGGCGGCGGTCATCAGGCCGTGGCCCTCGGCCTCCCGGGCCAGCCAGTAGCCGATGCCCCCGCTGCGGTTGGCCGGATCGAGCCACACGAAGCCCGCCACGCCCACCAGGCCCCCCTTCCACCAGAGGCCGAAGGGAAGGGCCATGCCCGCGCGCGCCTGGGCCCGCACCCTCAGGATGTAGGCGCGGGAATCCTGCACGCTTCGGTTGTCGTCGGGCCAGGGCAGCCAATGGCGCAGACGGTCCCGGTTGGCGTCCACGAGGGCGAACAGGGGGCGCGCATCGCGCAGGCACAGGGGGCGCAGCTCCAGGGCACGCCCGGCCTTGATCGCCTCCGGCATCGCGACCCTCACTTGCCGGCGGGATCGAGCTGCGCCGCGGCGCGGCCAGCCCTCCACAGGACCAGCAGCTCATCGAGCAGGGCGCCGAACTGCTCCAGGCGCATGGCGTTCGGGCCGTCGCTGAAGGCCTTCTCCGGGCAGTCGTGCACCTCGAAGAAGAAGCCATCCACGGCCGTGGCCGCGGCCCGGGCCAGGGTCGGAATCATCTCCCGGGCGCCGCCGGTGGCCTTGCCCAGGGCGCCGGGCTTCTGCACGCTGTGGGTGGCGTCGAAGATCACGGGGCAGCCGGTCTTGCGCAGGTGCGGGAAGCTCTGGAAGTCCACCACCAGGTTGCCGTAGCCGAAGCTGGAGCCGCGCTCGGTCACCCACACGGGGCCGTGACCGGGTACGGATTGGAGCTTCTCCACGCCATGCTTCAGGTCCCAGGGGGCGAGGAACTGGCCCTTCTTCAGGTTCACCGTGCGGCCCGTGGCCGCGGCGGCCAGGAGCAGGTCCGTCTGGCGGCAGAGGAAGGCGGGGATCTGGAGCACGTCCACGGCCTGGGCCGCGGGCGCGCACTGGCTGCTCTCGTGGACGTCGGTGAGGACGGGCACGCCGTAGCGGCTGCGGACCTCGGCCAGGATGTCCAGGCCCTCCTCCATGCCCGGACCCCGGTGGCTGTCCCGGCTGGTGCGGTTGGCCTTGTCGAAGCTGGACTTGTAGATGAAGGGAATGCCCCGGGCCTCCGCCAGGTCCCGCAGGCTCGCGGCCATCAGGTGGGCATGCTCCCGGCTTTCGATGACGCAGGGCCCCGCGATCAGGAAGAAGCTCTGGCCGGTGAAGGGTCGGGCGAAGTCCATGTGCACCTCTGCCTGCATTTTACCTCGGCATGGGCCATTTACGGGTTGTCATCCGTATTGCCGAACCATCTAGCACAGTGTTCAATGATTCTCATCAACCCCATTCCCGGAGTCCAGCATGGCGAAGACGTTGATGGAAGACGATCTGAACCGGCGCCTGGTGGCCCTGCTCCAGCAGGAGGGCCGCATGAGCCACGCGGAACTGGCGGAGCGGCTGGGCGTGAGCCGCCCCACCATCATCGACCGCGTGAAGCGCCTGGAAGCCGACGGCATCCTGGCGGGCTACGCC
This sequence comes from Geothrix terrae, assembly GCF_022808775.1. Classification (GTDB taxonomy): domain Bacteria; phylum Acidobacteriota; class Holophagae; order Holophagales; family Holophagaceae; genus Geothrix; species Geothrix terrae. Next base: position 314,729 of record NZ_JAKZLA010000003.1, on the reverse strand, counting down.
GCCCGCGTGGCCCCGGCGGCCGTGAACAAGCCCAACGTGGCCTTCGTGGCGGTGCGCTACAAGGACAACAACGAGGCCATCGAGCAGCGCTTCATCAAGGCGCTGGAGGACGAGCCGGACATCCTGGAGGCCCACACGGTGGCCGGCGAGGACGCCCTCATGCTGAAGGTCGTGGCTGACACGCCGGCGGGCATCGCCGAGCGCCTGCGCCGCATCCGCGCCCTGGGGCCCATGGTGACCACCCGCACCACCATCGTGCTGGAGACCCACTGGGAGAAGGCCGGCCCCAGCCCCTTCCCGGCGGGCGACGCCGCGGGGAAGAAGGCCAAGAAGTGATCGCGCGAACTCCCGAGCCGCCCTACCTCGCCGTCATCTTCAGCAGCCAGCGCACCCCGGGCGACCAGGGCTACGGGGCCATGGCCGACCGCATGGTGGAGCTGGCCCGCTCGCAGCCCGGCTTCCTCGGCGTGGAGAGCGCCCGGGACGCCGAGGGCTTCGGCATCACCGTGTCCTACTGGAGGGACGAGGCCTCCATCGCCGCGTGGAAGGCGCATGCCGAGCATGCCGTGGCCCAGCGCCTGGGCCGGGAGCGGTGGTACGGATCCTTCCACCTGCGGGTCTGCCGCGTGGAGCGCGAAGCGGGCATGGACGCGCCCTGATGCTCGCCTGGCTCGCCTACCTCACCGTGGCCGTGGTGTGGGGCTCCACCTACTTCGCCATCGCGCTGGGCCTGGAGTCCTTCACGCCCTACGGGCTGGTGGCGGCGCGCTTCTCCCTCGCCTCGGTGCTCGCCCTGGCGGTGGGGCGGCTGCGGCGGGAGCCCTGGCCCCCGGCCCGGGAAGTGGGCCACCTCATGATCGTGGGGGCCCTGCTGCTGGGAGGCTCCAACGCGCTGGTCTCCTGGGCCGAGCTGCATGTCTCCTCGGGCCTGGCGGCGGTGCTGGCGGCGCTGGTGCCCCTGTGGCTGGCGGTCTTCTCCATGGCGAAGCAGCCGCTGGGCCCCAAGGGCTGGATGGGACTTCTGCTGGGGCTGGCCGGCGTCGTCGTGCTGGTGTGGCCTTCGGGCGGCGCGCGCGTTCACGCGGGCGGGCTGGCGGCCCTGGTGGCGGCGCCGATCATCTGGTCCTGGGGCACGCTGCACGGCAAGCACTTCGTCCACGGCGGGGGGCTGCTCACCAACGTGGGCATCCAGATGGCCACCGCCGCGGTCATCGGGCTCACGGCCGCGCCCCTCACCGGCGGGTTCCTGCGGGGACCGCTCACCCACAAGGCCGTGGGGGCCGCGGTCTACCTGGCCCTGTTCGGCTCCATGCTGGCCTTCTCCGCCTACGTCTACCTGGCCAAGGCCTGGCCACCGGCGAAGATGGGCACCTATGCCTACCTGAACCCGCTGGTGGCCGTGCTACTCGGGGGGCTCATCCTCCACGAGCCCTTCGGCCCGCGCGAGATCCTGGGCATGGCGATCATCCTGGGGGCGGTGGCGCTGGTGCAGCTGCGGCCGGCGACACCAGGGGCCGCGGAGGGCTGACGGGGCGGGGGAAGCCGGGAATGGCTTCGAGGTCGTGGAGGAGCTTCGCCTCGATCTTGCGGAGGGAGGCCTGGAGCTGGCGCTCCCGCTTCGCCCGCTCGGCCGGGGCCAGGGCTCCCAGCTCCCGGCGGGCCCACAGCACGTGGTAGGTCTCCTCCCACAGCGGTTTCCCCGCGTCGGCGCGGAGGAGCTTCGCCTCCACCACTGCGGGGCTGGACCAGCGGCCCATGAGCACCGAGCCGCCGATCCAGAAGGCGCTCTCCTCCACCAGCTCGTAGGCCCCGAGGCCCACGGCCAGCCGCGGGTCATGGGCCAGCACGCCCACGCCCACGCCCCATCCCACCCCACTGGCGATCCCCCAGGCGATGTACTTGATCCGCACCTCGCCCAGGCTGGTGATGGTCAGGTCCAGGCGCAGGTCCGAGGCCGGATCCAGGCGCAGGCTCCGGGCCGCGGCCTCGGCGCGCAGGTCGGCCTCGAAGGCCGCGCGCTGGGCCTCGAGGGCCGCCCCGCGCGACTCGGGCGTGTCGGCCTCTCCATCGGGCTCCTTCAGGCGGGCGAGCTTCCGGCTGTGGTCTTCGACATGGACCGCCAGGGCCAGCGCCGGCCCCCCGGGTCCCGGCCGCAGGTCGGCCAGGGGCGAGCGGCATGCGAGTCCCACCAGCGAGAGGGCCGCGGGCAAGACGGCGCGGAGCGTCATGCGGTGGGAGTCTGCTTCAGCAGCTTCCAGGCGACGGCGGCCAGGACCAGCACGGCCACCCCCGCCACCCAGGGCATCCAGGGCCGGGCGCGCTCGTCAGCGCCGATCCGGCGGGGAAGGCCCTGGGGATCGGGCTCGCTGGCGCCGAGGACCAGGGGGGCGGCGGCGGTCAGGACTTGGAGGGAGGGCAGGGCGCCCAGGCTGCCGGGCGCGGGCTTGGCCTCGCCCCCCAGGTGGAGGGCGTAGGCCTGTCCCGCCTCCACGGGGAAGATCAAGGTCTGCCGCCGCACCAGGGCGCGCACGTGCTGGGGCGTGGCGCCGTCAGGCAGGGTCAGGGTGAGCGTCTTCGCCAGCGCCGGCGCGAGGGCGATGCGGCTGGAGCGCGTGCCCAGGGCCGGGAGGTTCCATACGAGGTCGCCGCCGGTCCAGGTCTGCACCATCGTCTGCGCCATCCCGGACCGCTCCGTCTCGGCCCGCTCTCCCAACCGGACTTCCGGCGCGAGGGGCGCGGCGGGCGGCGCCAGCACCAGGTCGAGCCCGACGATGCGCTCCGTGTCGGGCAGCGTCAGCCGCCAGGTTCGCGGCCGGTCCGGCTGCGGGGCGAGGGCGCCCTCGAGGGCCAGCTCCGCTTCCAGGGCTTCAGGCCGGGTCTCCGCCCGCACCGAGAGGCCGCGGATGCGCGGGGCCTCTCCCTGCGAGGCCAGCAGCGTCATGCGGTAGCGCTGGCCGTCCCAGGGGAGGTGGAGGGTGTGCCGGTGGCCCGAGGGCGACAGGTCGTAGAGGTGCATGGAGGCGGAGGCGTCGTAGGCGATGAAGGCGCCGCCGTCGCCCTCGTCCTCGCGTCGCCGCTCAGCCTTCACCTGGGCCACCCAGGGAGCGCGTCCATCGAGGTCGAAGTCGAGTTCCAGCGTCTCCCGCTCGCCCACCCGCCAGCCCTCGGGGAGCTTCAGGGAGAATTCGGCCGTGGGCCGGCCTTCCGCGTCCCGCCCGGTCAGCAGGTGGTCCAGGGCTAGGGTGCGGGATTCCCAGAGCCCCTCGCGGGCCTCCAGGAAGGGGACGCTCCGCCCCTCCGCATCACCGATCCAGGCGCCCTTCATCTGGCGCTGGGCGTCCGCGTCCAGGGGCAGGCGCGCCCACCCGCTGGCGGATGGCGCCGGGATGGGCCTGCGGCGCAGGGCTCCGGCGTCTTCGCGGGCGCAGGCGAGGCCGAGCAGGAGGAGACCCAAGGGAGCGATCAGGCGAATGGATCTCATGCGTTCCCCTCGGGATGGTGCCGGTGGGCGAGGATGGCGGCCGCCATGCCGATGGCCCCCACCCCCAGGAAGGCCAGGGCGCGCAGAGGGGTGTCGGCGCGGTCGAGATCCGACACGATGAGCTTGAAACTGGCGATCCCCATCCAGGCGTAGCCGGCGGCGAGCAGGGCGCGGCGGGCCGTGTCGCGCTGGCCCAGGCCGCGCATCCACTGCCAGGCGCCGGACAGGGCCCACACCAGCGTCATGGCGATGGAGGCGGCGCGGGAGGGGCCCCAGCCGGCCGGGGCGGGGGTCTGGAGCCACTGCACCAGCCGGGCCGCCTCGAAGGCCAGGGTCACGTTGGCCGTCACCTCCAGGGCGAGGAACGAGACCATGCCCAGGGGGCCGCCGCGCCGCGTGAGCAGGAACCAGGCGGCGGAGACCAGGGCTCCTTCGAAGAAGGCGGCATGGAGGAAGGGCACCGACCCGCTGCCGTGGAAGAACAGGCTGTCCAGGCCGTGGAACGCCCAGCGGAAGGTGGTGAGCAGCGCCATGCCCGCCGCCAGCCAGCGCAGGGCGGTGGCCTCCTGCGCGAACTCGCCCTCCTCGGCCTTCCGGGAGGCCCAGGCCAGACCCAGGGCGAAGACGCCCCAGAGGGGGCCCACCCAGCGCCAGGCCAGGGCCACGGGCACCGCCAGGGCGAGGTGCCCCGCCGCCAGCGCCAACAGGCCCCAATCCGCCTGACGGCCGCCCAGGCGGCGGCGCAGCGGCTTCACGAGGGCCAGGTTCAGGGCGGCGAGGACGAGCACCGGCGCGGCGAAGGCTTCGGGCGCGAGGTCCAGGCGCTTCCACACCAGGCCGCCGTACGTGGTGGCCAGGATCGAGGCGACCAGCCAGAGCACGGTCGGCGTGCCCGGCTTCTCCTCCCGTCCCGGCAGCCAGGCCCAGCCTCCGGCCAGGGCCAGATGGAGGGCCAGCAGGCCCGCCAGGGCCGGAGCATCGGCCTTCAGCACCTCGGCGCAGGCGGAGAGCAGCAGGAGCCAGGTGCCGATGAGCGCCGTCCAGCGGGCGCCGTGCCAGGTTTCCCCGGCCTTGGCGAGGTAGGGCACCGCCAGCGCCGCGGCCATGAGCACGGCCAGGTAGATCGCCAGGGCCACCTCGTGGTGGCCGCCCTGGCTGAAGACCAGCGGCGCGGCGAGGCCGGAGACCAGGGCCACGGTCAGGGCGCCCCCGCTGCGGCCCCGTGCCGCCAGGCCGCCGGCCACCAGCGTGACCAGGGCCGCGGCCACCAGGCCCAGGGTGGCAGGGTAGAAGTGGTAGGCCATGGCCCCGGCCCGGAAGGTGAACTGCAGGGTGCCCAGGCCCGCCAGGAGCAGGGCCACGCCCAGGCGGCGCCCCTCGCCGAGGATGAGCTTCCCCGCGACGCCGGCGATGGCGGCGCCGACCAGGAGCCCCAGGGCGAAGCGCAGCTCGGCCCCGAGCCATCCCTGCTGGATCGCCCAGTGGAAGAAGAAGATGGCCCCCACGAGGAAGATGGAAGCTGCCGCGCCGGCGATCCAGACCACCGGGGAAAGCGGCTTGCGGGGCGCGGCGGCGGGTGCTTTGCGGGGCCTGGGCGCGGCGGGCGGCGGCACGGGCGCCTGCTGGCGCTGGAGGAGCCAGGCCACCTGGGCCTCCAGGCGGGCCACCCGCTCGGTGAGATCCGGTGAGGCGGACTGGTCCTGCGGAAGCTCGGCCATGAGATCTCCATACGGAAGCGTATGGAATCATGGAATGGCGATTCCGGCGCTGTCAAGCGGGCCGATTTGCTCGGCGGGTCAGCCGATGACGCGGTCCCGGCCCGCGGCCTTGGCCTTGTAGAGGGCCTTGTCGGCCCGGGCCAGCAGGCGCTCCAGGGTGTCCGCGGAACCCTCCCAGGTGGCCAGGCCGATGCTCAACGTCACGCGGTCGTTCTTGGGAAGGCCCGGAAGGGGCTCGAGGGTCACCTGCTCCCGGAGCCGCTCCGCCAGGGCGCGGATGCCCTCCAGCTCCGTCTGGGGCCCATAGGCCAGGAACTCCTCGCCGCCGATGCGGCCCAGCTGGTCCACCTTGCGCAGGGCGAAGGACATGCGCTGGGCCATGACGCTGAGCACCTGATCGCCGGTGGCATGGCCGAAGCGGTCGTTCACGGCCTTGAAGTGGTCCAGGTCGATGAGCATCACGGACAGGCTCTGTCCGAACCGGCCGCACTGATCCACCTCGATCTTGAGCATGTCGAGGATGTGGCGCCGGTTGAACAGGCCCGTCAGCGGGTCGCGGATGGCCTGGTGGTAGAGGCGGAGGCGGGAGTCCTCCAGGGTGAGGAGGCGGCCCAGCTCCTCGTTGGCGATCTCGAACAGCCGCTCGTACTCCTCGACAGAACGGCGCTCGGCGAAGAAGCCCAGGGCACCCACGGCCGGATAGCCGGGCATGAGGGCGGGCATCACGCGCATCACCGGGTCCCGGAGGGTGCGGCGGCGCTCCTCCCCATCATCCACGGGGTGCCAGTGGCACTCGGCCGGGACCCCGGAGGGCGAGAACTGAAGGACGGCGGTCTCGAGGGCCCGGCGGTCCTCCTCGCTGGCGGAGGTGCCGTGGGCCCCGTGGCAGACGGTCCCCTCTTCGCCCATGTAGGACACCAGGAGGGCTCCGGGCAGCACCAGCTCCTGGAGGATCTCGATGAACCCGCGGATGAGCCGCAGGGTGTCGTGCTCCACGGTGTAGAGGCGGGAGATCGAGTCGCGCAGGGCCGTCTCCACCACGCGCTGCTCCAGCGCCATGGCCAGGCGGCGCTGGATGGCATCCACGCCGAAGTTCTCCTGGGCGAGCCGGGGCGTCCCCGGGAGGGGCCGCAGCCGGTCGGTCTGCTCCACCAGGGAGGTGGCCGCCTCCACCACATGGTCAAGGTCCCGCCCCTTCACCAGGAAGCGGTCGGCCCCGCAGGTCTTGGCCCAGAAGCGCGCCAGGCCCACGCCCTGGGCCGTCAGCAGGAGCACGGGCAGGTTGCGCGTGGCCCGGTCGTCCTTCAGCAGGCGGCAGAGCTGGTAGCCGTCCAGGAGGGGCATGACGCAGTCGCTCACCACCACGTCCGGGCATTCCGTGGCGAGGACGATGAGGGCCTCGGCGCCGTTCTTGGCCTCGAGGGTGGTGTGTCCGTGCCGTTGGAAGAGGTGATGCAGGAGGCTCAGCTGGATGGGATTGTCGTCCACCAGGAGCACCTGGAGCGTCTTGGCGGCCTTGGCAGCGGCAATCGTCATGGGTCCAGCGTCAGGTTGTGGAGGAAAGCCGGATGAGGGCGGAGGTAGGGACCTTCCTGGGGCCAGACATGGGATGCTGGACGGGGAGGCTGCCCCATGATGGCCACCGTCGGGTGGAAAGAACAGAGAAAGGTGAGTCCGTGGATGCACCCCTGATCCTGGCCCTGGGCCGGACGTGGCTCCGGGAACGGGGCGAGCTGCCTGTGGAGGCCGTCTGGGCTTCAAGCCGGGCCCTGGGCCTGCGCTGGGCGGGCAGGAAGGCCGCCGAGGGGTGGGTGCTGCTGCTTCAGCCCAGGCCCGAACTCTGGCTGCTGGACACGGGCCATCCCGCCTGGACGCGCCTCCAGGCCGAGGCCCCGAAGGACAGCGGGAAGCTCTGGGGCCCCTGGCTCCAGGGGGCGAGGCTGAAGGCCGTGGAGGGGGATCCCCGGGAACGCTGGCTGGGCCTCGTCTTCCAGCGGCGGGCCATCACCGGACGCCTGGAGACCCTGCGCCTGGCCTTCCAGGCCATTCCCGGCCGGGCCGGCATCCGGGCGGACGGTCTGGACGTGCCGATTCCGCGCCTGGGCCTTGGCACCCCCTTTCCCGCCGCCCCGCCGGAACCCTCCGAGGATCCGCCCCCCCTCCGCCGCTGGCGGGAGCGCTGGGGCGCGGACCTGGAACGGGCCGTGGCCGGGGAGATCCCCGAGGTCCTCGAGGGCGAAGGGGGCCTGTTGGACCGGCACCGCGCCTGGTCCGCGGCCAGGGCCGAGGCGCTGATCCTGGCGCCGGCCCAGGCGGCGGCGGAGCGGAAGCGCCAGGCGGAGGTCGCGCGCATGGACCGCCTGGGCCAGGCCCTGGCCCGGGACCGGGCGAAGCACGAGGCCATCCTGCCCCTCAAGGCCCAGGCCCAGCGCCTGGCCGCGGAGCTCTATCGCCTCAAGGGGGCCACCGGCGAGGCCGTGCTCCTGGACGGGACGCGCATCCCGCTGCCGGAGGGACGTCCCGCCGAAGCGGCCATCCAGACCTGGTTCGCCGCGGCCAAGAAGGCGGAGCGCGGCCTGGCGCGGGTGCGGGAACTGGAGGCGGAGCTGGCCCGCGAGCGGGCCGCGTGGGCGAAGCGGATGGAAGCCGAGGCCGCGGGCCTTGCGCCGGAGCCGCCCCTCGCGAGACAAAAGAACGCGAAGGATTCGGCGAAGGGCAAGGGGACGAAGCGGATGGGCGGAGCGGAGGCGAAACGCAAGGATGGCAAAGGCACGGCCTTCCGCAGCGTCATGGTGGACGGCTTCGAGGTGCTCATCGGCAAGGGCGACGCGGAGAACGACCAGCTCACCTTCAAGGTGGCCGACAACACGGATTTCTGGCTGCACGTGGCCAGCGTGCCGGGCAGCCACGTGGTCATCCGCAACCCCGACAAGCTGAGCGAGCTGCCGCGCCATGTGCTGGAGCGCGCCGCCGAGCTGGCCGCCTACCACAGCAAGGCCCGCGACGGAGGCAAGGTGGAGGTCCACCTCGCCCGCATCGCCGACATCAGCAAGCCCCGCGGCTTCGCGCCGGGCAAGGTGATTCTCAAAAAGTGGGTGGGTATCCGCGTCTATCCCAAACCGTGACCTGAACCGAAGACGGGTAATTGGGGCGCGAGCGGTGTCTCGCGTATCGCCGCAGGCGATACCGAGAAGAAGTGGGTGGGTATCCGCGTCTATCCCAAACCGTGAGGGCCTGAACTTTGAGGGCCCAAGCCGTGAGGGCTACTCCGCCTTCACCGCGAAGGGCTTGAAGCCCGCCTTCTTGAGCTTCTCGGCGGTCTTGTCGATGACGGCGCGATCCGCCGATTTGACGAGGCGCACCTTCAGCTGGCCCTTCTCCTTGAGGGTGGTGGTGGCGAAGCCGGCGGCCTTGGCCTTGTCGGCCACGCGCTTGGCCTCGGCCGCATCGGAGGTGGCCACGAGCTGGAGGGTCCAGGTGCCGCCTCCGCTTGGCGCGGCCTCGGCCCTGGGCTCAGTCTTGGGCTCCGGCCTGGGAGCCGTGGCGTCCACCCGCGGGGCCGCCACGAACTTGTCCGGACCGTCGCCCTCGAAGATCTTGAGCTGGTCCACCAGCGGCTCGGGAAGGTCCTTGAGCTCCTCCTCCACGCCTTTCTGGGCGGGGCGGCGCAAGGCGGCGCCCTGCTTGCCGACCTGCACGCCCAGGACGAAGGCCAGGGTGACCAGGCCCACGCCCACACCCGCCACCCACAGGATGGACTGGCTGCCGATGCTGATCTGGTCGCGCTGGGTCATCGTCGTTCCAGCCTAACGCCTTCGAGCAGCGCCGCGAACTGGGCGCCCGAACTGGCGGGGGCGGTGACGAGGGTGCGATCCGCGGGTTCCAGCAGGGCCGCCGCCAGCAGCTGGCCGCCGGAGCCGCCGAACTCGCCCCAGAGGGCCTTGGGAAAGCGGGCCGCGGGCCAGTCCGGATGGGCGGCGGCCAGATGGGCCTCCAGGGCGTCGAGCCGGCGCAGCCCGTTGCTGCCGCCGATCCAGCGCGTCGGGGGGGCCTCACCGAGGGCCTGGGTCGATGCCTCGGCCAGGGCCCGGGTCCGGGCCTCGATCCCGTCTCCGGGCGTGGACCGGGAGGCCAGAGCCCGCAGGACGGCCCGGGGGCGGGCGCCCCGGGCCTCGGCCCGGTCGCGCCGCTCCAGCAGGAGGGCCTGGGCCCCTTCGCCCGGCAGGAAGCCCCGGCCGGAGCCGATCTCGGGATGGCCGTGGCGGGCCAGCAGGCGGGCGCCGCGGCAGATGTCGAGGAGCAGGGGGAAGAGGCCGTCCGCCCCCAGGACCAGCGCGGCGTCCGCCAGGCCGGCGCGCAGCCAGCGGGCCGCCTGCTCCAGGGCGGAGAGGGCGGCGTTCTCCCGGTCCACGAAGGTGGCGCTGGGGCCCTTCAGGCCGAAGGCCAGGGCCAGGTGGCCGCTGGCGGCGTTGGCCACGGTGTTGGGGAAGAGCAGGGGCGAGGCCCCTTCGGGCCCCCGCTGGAGGTAGGGCCGCATGAAGGCCTCGCTGGCCTCGCTGCCGCCGGTCATGGTGCCCACGGCCACGGCGATGCGGTCTCCCACTGGCTTCGGATCCAGGCCCGCGTCGCGGAAGGCCTGGTGCGCCGCCGCCCAGGCGAACCGCGAGGTCCGGTCCAGGCGCCGCAGCTGCATGGGCGGGATGATGCCAGCCGGGTTGAACGCGGCGCAGGCGGCCCCCTGGCCCAGGCCCAGCGTCTCCGGCAGGTCCGCGAAGCAGGGCTGCCCCGAGGCCAGGCCGACCCCCGCGGTCTCGACGCCGTCCCCGCAGGGCAGCACCAGGCCCAGGCCCGTGAAGACGAGATCGCCGCTCATGCTCCGCTCCAGCGGCGCAGCGCCAAGCTCACGTTGTTGCCGCCGAAGGCGAAGGCGTTCACGAGGGCAGCCCGCAGCGGCCGCTCTCTGGCCACCAGGGGCGTGCAGTCCAGGTCGCAGGCGGAGTCGGGGTCCTCCAGGCGCAGGGTGGGGCTCACCACCTGATCCCGCAGGGCCAGGATGGCGGCGGCGGCCCCGAAGGCGCCCGCAGCCCCCAGGGTGTGGCCGAACTGGCTCTTGGTGCTGGTGACGGAGACGGCGTCGGCGGCCGCGCCCAGGGCCCGGCGGATGGCCAGGCACTCGGCGCCGTCGTTGGCCGGGGTGGCCGTGCCGTGGGCGGACACGAGGTCCACCTCGGCGGGATCCAGCCGGCCTGTGCGGAGGGCCATGGCCATGGCCCGGGCGGCCCCCTCGCCCTCGGGGTGGGGCGCCGTGGCGTGGTGGGCGTCCATGCTGGCGCCGTAGCCCAGCACTTCGGCATAGATCGTCGCCCCCCGGGCCAGGGCCCGGTCCAGGGGTTCCAGCAGGATCTGCACGGCGCCCTCGCCCAGGTTGAGGCCCGCCCGGTCCCGGCTGAAGGGGCGGCATTTCCGGGCATCCACGGCCTTGAGGCAGGAGAACCCGGCATAGGTGGTACGGCAGAGGCCCTCGGCGCCTCCGGCCACGGCCAGGTCCAGCTCGCCGGCGGCCAGACGCTCCCAGGCCTGGCCCAGGGCCAGCAGGCTGGAGGAGCAGGCGTTCATGAGGGTGCTCCGGGGGCCTTCGGCGCCGAGCATCCGGGCCAGGGCGTCCGTGACGGTGCAGGGGCTCTGGTAGGCGGGCTCCGCGGCCCGGCCGCGACGCCCGGCCAGGCGGTCTTCCAGATAGGCCTCGGCCACAGGCAGGCCGCTGGTGCCCGCGCCCTGGAAGACGCCGATGCGGGCCGGATCGCCCCCGGACTGGAAGCTGCTGAGCACCTCCGCCAGGGCCCGCAGGGCGGCGGCCTCGCACAGGGTCTGGTGCCGAAGGGGTTCCAGGGCCACCTGGCCCGCGACCTGGGCCGGTTCCGCCGGCAGATCCAGGCGGGTGAGGGGCCCCAGGCCGTCCCGCCCGTCAAGCATGGCGGACCAGGTGCCTTCGCGGTCCAGGGCCAGCGAACTCACGATGCCCAGGCCCGTCACGACCACCCGGTTCATAGGCGCTTCACCAGCAGGGTCGCCGTGCAGAGATCGCGCCCTTCGCAACTCGCGGTGCCCTGCAGGCGCATCAGCCCGGCGAAGGCGCCCTCAGCGGCCACCTCCAGGCGCAGCCGGTCTCCGGGAAAGGCTGGGGCGTGGAACCGTGCGTCCCGCACGCCCGCCAGGAAGATGGAAGCCCCGTGGAGGGTTCCGGCCTCCAGGAAGCCGCCGGCCTGGGCCAGCATCTCGAGCAGCAGGGGCCCGGGGACCTGGGCGCGGCCGGCGGGATGGCCCTGGAAGAAAGGTTCTCCGGCCGTGACGAGCTTTTCGGCCACCACCCGCAGGCCCGGCTCCCGCTCCAGCAGCCGGTCCACGAGGAGCAGGGGCGCGCGGTGCGGGAGGTGGGCCAGGATGTCCATGGGCGGGACTTCAGGCTTTGGCGTGCTCGGCGATGAAGTCCGTGAGGGCCTGGACGGACTTGAAGGCCTTCATCCCCGCCGCCTCGTCCTCGATCTTCACGCCGAAGACCTGCTCGATGCCCAGCACCAGCTCCAGGGCGTCGATGGAGTCGAGCCCCAGCCCGTCTCCGAAGAGGGGGGCCTGATCCTCGATCTGGTCCGGGGCCAGGCCCTCAAGCTTCAGGCGCTCGATGATCATCTCTTTGACGCGCAGCTTGAGGTCGCTCATGACAATCCCGGCAGATCAGTGGAAGTGGTGATTCTATCCTCAACCCGGGGGCCCGGTGGGGTTGTGATATTGGCACGGTTTCGGGATCCGCAAAGGGCGCTAAGCTGGATCCTCGCGGAACCCTCCGCCCGAGAGCGCCATGGCCCATCCCGCATCGCCCTTCCTGCCGGTCCTGATCCTGCTGCTGGTCGCCGCCGTGACGGCCATCGCCATCCTCTTCCTGTCGGGCAAGGCGCTGGCCCTGCTCAAGCCCGCCAACCCGCAGGAGGCCAAGCTGCGGCCCTACGAGTGCGGCGTGCCGATCCAGCAGCCCGGAGCGCGGCACAAGTATTCGGTGCGGTTCTACCTGACGGCCATGCTGTTCATCCTGTTCGACGTGGAAGCCGCCTTCCTCCTGCCCTGGGCCGTGACCTTCAAGCATGCCCTGTGGACCTTCGCGGCCATGCTGAGCTTCATGGCCACCCTGCTCGTGGGCTTCATCTACGCCTGGGGCAAGGGCGCCTTCGAGTGGGAGCACTGACCATGGCCGAGATGAACATCAACGACGCGGTGGTGACCACCCGCCTGGATGCGGTGGTCAACTGGGGCCGCAAGAACAGCCTCTGGCCCATGCCCTTCGGCACCGCCTGCTGCGCCATCGAGTTCATGAGCATGCAGGCGTCCAAGTACGACATGAGCCGCTTCGGCGCCGAGGCCATGCGCTTCAGTCCCCGCCAGAGCGACATGATGATGATCCTGGGCACCGTCACCAACAAGATGGCGCCCGTGCTGCGCACCATCTACGCCCAGATGGCCGAGCCCAAGTGGGTGATCTCCTTCGGCGTCTGCGCCAGCTCCGGCGGCATGTACCGCACCTACGCCACCCTCCAGGGCGTGGACCGGGTGATCCCCGTGGACGTCTACGTCCCCGGCTGCCCGCCCCGGCCCGAGAGCATGCTCTACGGCGTGATGAAGCTGCAGGAGAAGATCGAGAAGGAATCCCTCTCCATGCGCAAGGACCACATCGCGCGGTTCTACGAGAGCCTGGCCCGGCAGGACGCGCTCCAGGCCGAAAAGGGCCTCACGGGCCAGCAGACCATCCGCGAGATGCTGCTGGACGCGGCCGAACACGGCGCGGGCACGATCTTCTAGGCGGGACGGACCATGATCATCGAGCACATCGACGCACAGCTGCCGGGCGCCATCACCGACCGCCACGACTTCCGGGGCGACCAGACCATCGTGGTGGCGAAGGGGAACCTCCTCGCCCTGGTGGACCTGCTCCACCGCGAGGGCTTCCAGCTCCTGGTGGACATCACGGCCGTGGACTGGCCCGAGCGGCCGGGGACCCAGGGCGTGGGGCGCTTCGACGTGGTCTACCACTGGCTCAACCTCGCCAGCCAGGAGCGCCTGCGGGTGAAGGTGCCCGTGGCCGACGGCGAGACCATGCCCACCCTGACCGGCCGCTTCAAGACCGCCGACTGGTTCGAGCGCGAGGTCTTCGACCTCTTCGGCATCCGCTTCGAAGGCCACCCCAACCTGAAGCGCCTGCTCACCTGGGACGACTTCCAGGGGCATGCCCTGCGCAAGGACTTCCCCCTGGATGGCGGCGATCCCTTCTGCATGGAAGGCTGTACGGCTCCCTACAACAACGGCGAACGGGCCCGGGGCTGAGGACTTTATGACCATGGATTCCATCGCCCTTTCCCGGCAGCAGCTCGACGGCGATCACATGATCGTCAACTTCGGCCCCTCGCACCCCACCACGCACGGCACCCTGCGCATCGTCCTCGAGCTCGAGGGCGAGACCATCATCCGGGCCACCCCGGAGATGGGCTACCTGCACCGCGGCGTCGAGAAGCTGGGCGAGAGCCTCAGCTACCAGCAGTTCATCCCGCTCACCGACCGCCTGAACTACTGCAGCTCCATCATGAACAACGTGGGCTACGCCTGCGCCGTGGAGAAGCTGCTGGGCATCGAGATCCCCAAGCGGGCCCAGCAGATCCGGGTGCTGGTCTCCGAGCTGGCCCGCATCGCCGACCACATCGTCTGCGTGGGCGTGAACGCCGTGGACATCGGCGCCTTCACCGCCTTCCTCTACCTCTTCAAGCAGCGCGAGACCGTCTACGACCTGTTCGAGATGGCGGCGGGCCAGCGCCTGCACACCAGCTTCACCCGCATCGGCGGCCTCTTCCGCGACATTCCCCCGGAGTTCGCACCCCTGACCGAGCGCTTCCTGGTGGAGTGCGAAGCGGCCGTGGACGAGTGCGAGCGCCTGCTGACCCACAACCCCATCTGGTACGACCGCACCAAGGGCATCGGCGCCATCAGCCCCGAGGATGCCGTGAACAGCGGCTACACGGGCCCCTGCCTGCGCGCCGCCGGCGTGCCCCAGGACCTCCGCAAGGCCCAGCCCTACCTGGGCTACGAGACCTACGACTTCGACATCCCCGTGGGCACCACCGGCGATGTGTTCGACCGCTACCTCGTGCGCATCGAGGAGATGCGTCAGAGCCTGCGCATCATCCGCCAGGTGCTGGACCGCCTCGAGCCCGGCCCGGTCATCGTGGACGACTACAAGGTGGCCCTGCCGCCCAAGGAGAAGGTCTACACGCGGATGGAGAGCCTCATCCACCACTTCAAGCTCATCATGCACGGCATCGACATGCCGGTGGGCGAGATCTACAGCGCCACCGAGGCCGCCAATGGTGAGCTGGGCTTCTACATCGTGAGCGACGGCGGCAAGAACCCCTACCGCATCCGGGTCCGCCCCCCCTGCCTGCCCATCTTCAGCAGCTTCGAGGAGCAGGTGAAGGGCTGCCTGATCGCCGACGCCGTCGCCGTCCTCGGCGCCATGAACGTCATCGCAGGTGAGCTCGACCGCTGACGCGCCGAGGACGGCGACCGGGCGCAGCCCGGTGCCGGACTGGGGGCCATGAGGACGAGCGCAGCGAGTCCCGCGGTGCCGCAGGCACCGCCCGGAGGGCGAGGCGCGGCGCGCCGAGTGAGCGTCATCGCAGGCGAGCTCGACCGCTGACGCGCCGCCTGCCGATTACTTGCCCAGGCTCTCCAGCTGGGTCCGATAGTCGTCCCGCAGGCGCTCCAGCATCGTCAGGAGCTGGTTGCGCTCCTCCACGGAGAGGCAGCGGTCCACCTGCTGGCTGAGGGCCTGGTGGCGGTCGTGCATGCGGGCCTCCAGGGCCAGGCCCTTGGCCGTGATCTGGACCCGGCTGCCCCGCCGGTCGGCCGGGTTCTCGCAGCGTTTCACCAGGCCCCGGGCCTCCAGGCGGTTCACGAGGCGCGGCACGTCCGCGAACCGGTAGATCATCCGGCAGCGGATGTCCTTCACCAGGTAGCCGTCCTTCCCGCCGCCCTTGAGGATGCGCAGCACGTTGAACTGCTGGTCGGAGAGGTCCTCCGGCTCGTAGAGCGCCTGGTCGAAGAGGCGCGCCACGTATTCCCGGGTCAGGAGGATCGCCAGGGCCACCTCGTGGCCCGGCTCGAGGGGCTTGGTGATCTGGAGTTCTTCCTGGATGTGCATGGTCCTGCTCCGGCTGCTCCAAGATTGACATGATTTTTTCAAAAAAGGTGTTGCAACTTCATTAGAAGTGCCTAGACTGAATTGCATGGTGAAACACCTAATCCCTGGAGGCTCCATGCGACACCCCTTCCGCACCCTGCTCGCCACCCTCGCCCTGGCGGCCGTGCCCGCCCTGGCCGGTCAGGACACCTACAAGATCGACCCCGTCCACAGCGAGGTGAGCTTCAAGGTCAGCCACCTGCTCGCCAAGGTCAGCGGCCGCTTCACGAAGTTCGAAGGCACCATCCAGGTGGACACCGCCGACATCAGCAAGTCCAGCGTGGATGTCACCATCGACGCCGCCAGCCTGACCACGGACAACGAGGCCCGGGACAAGCACCTCAAGTCCCCCGACTTCTTCGACGTGGCGAAGTACCCCACCATCACCTTCAAGAGCACGGCGGTGAAGGAAGTGGCCAAGGGCAAGCTGGAGATCACCGGCGACTTCACCCTGCACGGCGTGACCAAGCGGATCACCTTCCCCATCACCAACGCGGGGACCCAGCCCGGCATGGCGCCCGGCAGCGTGGTGGCAGGCTTCATCGACGGCGCCCTCAGCCTCAACCGGAACGAGTACGGCATCAAGACCTTCCCCGGCGTCATCGGCGAGACCGTCGCCGTCAGCCTGAACGCCGAAGCCGGCAAGGTCGCTCCGGCCGCCAAGAAGTAACCAGACATCCCGTTTCGTGATGGGGGGCACAGGGGTTTACCCCGGTGCCCCCCAGCGTCTTTGGGCTAAACTGGCCCTTCATGCGAGCGCGCCCATGAACCATCCTCTGCCTCCTGAGACCTCGAACGAGCCCCTGGCCCCGGGCCAGCGGCTGCCGGAATCCGAACGGAAGGAATTCAGCCCCGAGGCCCTGGCGGAGATCCAGGCCCTCATGGTCAAGTTCCCGGACAAGCTCGCGGCCACGCTGCCGGCCCTGCACATCGCCCAGCGCGAGTTCGGCTTCGTGAGCCTGTCGGCCATGAAGGCTGTGGCCAAGGCCATCGGCATTCCCGAGGGCCACGTCTTCGGTGTCGCCACGTTCTACACGATGTACCAGAAGGCCCCGGTGGGTCAGTTCCACCTCCAGGTCTGCACCAACATCAGCTGCGCGCTGCGCGGCGCCGCCCAGCTGCTGGAGAAGGTCTGCGAGAAGACCGGGGTGAAGCCCGGCCAGGGTCCCAGCGCCGACGGGATGTGGAGCGTGGAGGAGGTCGAGTGCCTCGCCGGCTGTGGCAGCGGCCCCTGCGTGCAGGTGAACCACGACGTCTACGATGAGTTCGTCGACGAGAAGAAGCTCCTCGATGTGATGGAAGCCTGCAAGCGGGGCGACTACCGCCCCTGGGCGAAGTAGGGGGAATCCATGGCCGCCATCCGAACCAAGCCCGATCCCCAGATCTACACCTTCCCCGGCTTCGGCACGGACAAGTTCCCGAACCTGATGCTCCGTGGCGCGGGGGATCTGGACAACTGGCACCTCAAGGTCTACGAGCAGAAGCACGAGGGCTACGTGGCCCTGAAGGCCGCGCTGAAGCTGGAGCCCGTGGCCGTGGTCGAGGAGATGAAGACCTCCGGCATCCGCGGACGCGGCGGCGCGGGCTTCCCCTGCGGCCTGAAGTGGTCCTTCATGCCCAAGGACACGCCTGAGCGCAAGTTCACCCGCTACCTGGTCTGCAACGGCGACGAGGGCGAACCCGGCACCTTCAAGGACCGCGCCATCCTCGAATACAACCCGCACCAGCTCATCGAGGGCATGATCATCGGCGGCTGGGCCATGCAGTGCAAGCTGGGCTTCGTCTACATCCGCGGCGAGTTCCTCTGGCTCATCGAGAAGCTGGAGGCCGCGCTCCAGCAGGCCCGCGACGCCGGCTACCTCGGCAAGAACATCCTGGGCACGGGCTGGGACTACGACATCCTCGTCTACCGCGGCGCCGGCGCCTACATCTGCGGCGAGGAGACGGCCTTATTGAATTCGCTGGAAGGCCGCCGCGGCGAGCCCCGCGTGAAGCCGCCCTTCCCGGCGGCCAAGGGCGCCTTCGGCCAGCCCACCACCGTGAACAACGTGGAGACGCTCGCGGCCGTGCCGCCCATCCTCCGCATGGGCGGCGCCGAGTACGCCAAGCTGGGCACCCCCAAGAACACGGGCACCCGCATCTTCGGCGTCAGCGGCCACGTGAAGCGCCCGGGCCTCTTCGAGCTGCCCCTGGGCACGCCCATGGACTTCGTCGTGAACGAGCTTGCGGGCGGCTCCAGCACCGGCAAGAAGATCAAGGCGATCATCCCCGGCGGCGCCAGCGCTCCCATGTTCGACGAGAAGGACTTCGACTGCCCGCTGGACTTCGACACCGTGAAGGCCCGCGGCTCCATGGCCGGCTCCGGCGGCCTCATCTGCATGGACGAGGACACCTGCATGGTGCAGGCCACGCTGCGCCTCATCCGCTTCTACGCCCACGAGAGCTGCGGCCAGTGCACGCCCTGCCGCGAGGGCTGCAACTGGATGGAGATGGTCCTCTACCGCATCGAGCATGGCGAGGGCCGCATGGAGGACCTGGACCTGCTGGCCGGCCTCACCCCCCGCATCGCCCTCCGCACCCTCTGCCCTCTGGGCGACGCCGCCTGCGGCCCCATGGACTCGGCGCTGCAGAAGTTCCGCCATGAGTTCGAACATCACATCACCCACAAGACCTGCTACGCCCAGGGCTCGCGGCTGCTGTCCGCGGTGGGCGCGCACTAGCCTCGAATCTTCCCCCCTGCAGAACCGGGCGCCGTCGGCGCCCGGTTCCATGTCCGGAGGAGGCCCGTCACAGCGGGTTCAGGAGCCGACCAGGGTCGGGTGGGCGGGACCGGCCTTGTAGCCGCCCTTCAGATCGGGCCAGCCGCATTCCACGAGGCGGAGGCAGGCCTGGGCGATGCTTTCCACCCGCTGTCGTCCGTTGTTGAAGACGGCGTCGTACCAGTGGAAGGAGGTGATGTCCGTGTGCAGGCATTCGCTGATGAACTTTTCCCGGAGCTTGGACTGGATCCGGACCACTTCCGCAGCGTCCTCCATGGGCATCTCGAGGCGGCGCGCGATGGACCGGACCCGGAAGTCGAAGCTGCCCACCAGGCGGAAATGGAAGCAGTTCTTCAGGTCCTGGCAGACGACGGCCCCGCCCCGCCCGACGATGATCGCGCCGCCGGCCATGGCGATGGGGACCAGGTGCTGCACCACCTTGGCGTAGGCGTCGTCGTGGGTGAGGAAGCCGAAATGGGTCCGGAGGACGTCCTGGGCGTGGCTCTCGTTTCCGAGGTGGCCCAGGAGCTCCCGGGAGAGCTTTTCGTCGGAGGCCACCTGATCCACCAGCGCCTTGTCGAAGATGGTCCAGGGCAGGCCCGTCACGTCGTCGAGGAGGGTCTTCAGGTGGAGGGCCAGGGGATAGCCCTGGCAGCCGAACTCCCTGGAGATGGTGACGGTGGGCAGGATCCGCCGCTGGTGGGCGCGGGCGAGTCGCTCCTGCAGTTCGGTCCACGTGCATTCCCGCTTCTCGATGCTCGGGACGAGGGAGGCCAAGGGCTTGGGCATACGACCTCCAGTGGCGGGACAGCCAGGCGAGGACGGCCGGCGCTTGGATCATAAGGCCTTCCTGGGCGCAGGCAAGGCCCGGATCGCCTGGAGCCTCCTTTGGGGACCTTCTACCCTGGAGGGATGCGCCTCCCGATCCCCCTCCTGCTTGTCTCGCTCCTCCGGGCTCAGGAAGCCTTCCTGGTGCAGCCCTACCTGCAGCTGGGTGATGCCCCGACAGCGGCCGCCGCGGACCGGCTGGACCTGCTGTGGCAGACGGAGGACCGCGACGCCGCCTGGAGCGTGGAGGTGAAGGCCGGAGGCCGGTGGAAGCCCCAGGCGCCGGCCTTTCGGCGGCTGGACGCGCCCCCCTTGCCGGCCCACCGCATCTACCGGGCCACCCTGAGGGACCTCCCACCGGGGGCCCGCGTGCCCTACCGGGTGACGCGGGATGGCGCGGTGGTGTTCGAGGCGCAGGCGCAGGTGCGCAAGCCGGGCGCCCATCGGATGGTGGTGTTCGGGGATGCGGCGGACGGGTCGAGGGAACAGGCGGCTATCGCGCAGGCCGTGGCGGGAGCGCATCCGGATGCGGTCCTCCTTGTCGGGGACCTGGTCTATGGCATGGGCCTGGCCTCCGAGTACCGCCAGCGCTTCTTCCCGGTCTACAACGGCGGCCCCCGCCCGCTCATGGCGCAGGTGCCCTTCCTGGGCGTGCCCGGGAACCACGATGTGCCGTTCCGCCGCGCTCCGGATGCGGCCGCTTATTTCGCCTACTGGTCCCTGCCTCTGAACGGGCCCGCCCTGGAGCCCGGCGGGCCAGGCGCCGCCCCCGTCGTGGCCGGCGTGCATGACGCCATGGTGGCCGCCGCGGGCCCGGCCTTTCCGCGCATGGCCAGCTACAGCTTCGACTACGGCCGCGTCCACTGGACCGTGTTCGATTCCAACGTCTATGCGGATTGGGCGAGCCCAGTCCTGAGGGCCTGGCTGGAGGCCGACCTGAAGGCCGCGAAGGCCGCCACCTGGCGCATCGTGGCCCTCCACCACCCCCTGTTCCAGAGCTCCCGCAGCCACATGGATGACCAGTGGATGCGCCCCATCAGCCCCCTCCTCGAGAAGTACGGTGTGGACCTGGTGCTGGCCGGCCACGTCCACAACTACCAGCGCACGGCCCCACTCCGCTTCACGCCCACGAAGGTGGGACCCCGGGGCAGGCCGGTGGAGGGCACGTTCACCGTCGACGAGGCCTTCGATGGGAAGACGATCACCCGAGCGAAGGGTGTCATCCACGTCGTCACGGGCGCCGGCGGGGCCGAGCTCTACGATCGCTGGCAGACGGATGTCCGCGCCAGCTGGCAGCCCTGGACCCGCGCCTTCGTCTCCGACCGGCATTCCTTCACGGTGCTGGACGTGGACGGACGCAGGCTGAAGCTGAGGCAGCTCGACGCCGAGGGGCGGGAGCTGGACACGGTCATGCTGACCAAGTGAGTCCTGCCACCGGGTTTTGCTAGGCACGCTTAGGCACCCTGGGTTCCAGCCTGCCGCTCGCGGGCCGGTCCGCGCACCAGGGAGGCCCAGGCCCCCAGGAGCGCCAGCCCGGCGCCCGTGGCCATGGCCGCGGCATAGCCGGAGGCGAAGGCGGCCGCCGCTTCCGGTGATCCGCCCGCGCGGAGCAGCAGCCGCCAGCCGCCGGGGCCCAGGTGGCTGGCGGCGATGCCGCCGAGGATGGCGACGCTGAGGGCCTGCCCCGTCACCCGCATGGTGCTCACGAAGGCGCTGGCCATGCCCAGCTGGTCCCGGCTCACGCTGCCCATGATCGCGCTGGTGTTCGGCGCGCTGAAGGCCGCCAGCCCCACGCCCACCACGGCCAGGGCCGCGACGATGGGGAAGACCTCCGGCCGCCGCCCCAGGAGGGCGAGCAGGCCCATGCCCAGGGCTGTGAGCAGCATGCCCACGGTGCTCAGGAGCCGGGAGCCGAAGCGGTCGCTGAGGCGCCCGGCCAGCGGGCTCAGGACGGCCTGCATGAGGGGCTGTCCCAGCATGATCCAGCCTGCCGACCGGGCGGAACGCCCCTGCACCAGCTGGAGCTCGGCGGCGGTGAGGATGGCGATGGCATAGAGGGCCATGTAGTTAAGCAGCGCGGCGAGATTGGCCGCCGCGAAGAGCCGGTTCCGCCGCAGGAGGCCCGGGTCCACCAGGGGGGCTGGAGCCTTCCGCTCCCGGGTGATGAAGGCGGCCATGGCCAGCAGCGCGAGGCCGAGCAGGCCCCAGGTCCGGAGGGCGCGCCAACCCCATTCCGCCGCGAAGGTGAGCGGCACCAGCAGCCCGGCCAGGGCCACGGCCAGCAGGGCCGCCCCCGCCACGTCCAGCCTCGCCACAGACCCGCGCGGGGGATGGACGGCGCGCCGCGGAAGGAGACGCCAGCCCCACAGGAAGACCACGGCGCCGATGGGCAGGTTCACCAGGAAGATCCAGGGCCAGCCGAACCGGTCCACGAGGAGGCCGCCGAGGGGCGGCCCCACGCTGAGGCCGAGGTAGACGGCCATCACGTTGAGGCCCAGGGCCCGGCCGCGTTCTTCGGGGGGGAACGCCGCGGTGACGATGGCCGCGGAGGTGGCCGACAGGAGGGCGCCTCCCGCGCCCTGGACGATCCTTGCGAGGATCAGCGTCACGTCATTGCGGCTGAGGGCGGCCATGAGCGAGCCCAGGGTGAAGCAGACCGTGCCGGCCAGGTAGAAGGGCACGCGGCCGCGCTGGTCCGCCAGGCGCCCCACCGGGATGAGCAGCACGGCGATGGTGAGCAGATAAGCGGCCTGCACCCACAGCGAGGCCGCGAAGCTGAGGTTCAGCAGAGGCCCCATCCGGGGGAGCGCCACCGACACGATGGAGCCGTCCAGGGGCGTCATGAAGGCCCCCACGCTCGTGAGGGCCAGGAGAGCCCAGCGACGCTCCCGGAGTTCCCGGTCCCCCTCGGTCATCGCGTCCATGGACCCCCTTCGGCCTCCGGTTCGGGCTTTGCCCGGCCCGCCGGCCTAGCGTTTCCCCGAGGCGAGCGAATAGGCGTGGATCCTATGGTCCCGCATCTCGAAGATCCAGGTGTCCGCCCAGATGGCATCGGTCTGGACCTTGACGCGGGCCTGGATCGCGCCCTGGACCACCGTCAGCGCCCCGACCTCCACGCGGAGGTCGGGGTGCTTGCGGAAGGTGGCCTGGAAGAAGGCCCGGATCTGTGGCTTCGCGAGGGTCCCGCCGGATCCCTGGAAGACGGCGTCCTCGGTCAGGCACCGCATCATCCCGTCGAGGTCCCTACGACCATAGGCTTCCAGGAAGCTGAGCACCGTCCGGGTATCCGGCGTGTCCGGGGCGGATGGGGCCAGCGCCGCCGGACGGCACGAGGCCAGGAGGATGATCACGGAAGCCACGGCGAACGGCGCGGGGTGTCTCATGCGCCACCTCCCGAAGCCGCCCGGGCCGTCGAACGGCTCCTAGCGGCCGAAATGGATCGAATAGGTCAGCGGCTTCGGCAGCTGGGGGCTCTTCACCGTGGCGGTGAGGGTCAGGGACTTGCCGTCGGGGCTCAGCTTGAAGAGGTTGGTGCGCTCGCCGTCCTCGTTCTTGAAGGTCTGGACGAGCTGGTCCTTGCCCACCTGGGCGGCCACCATGAACTTCTCGCCGTCCTCGCGAGTCCAGGGCGCGGCCTTGCCGCCGGCGGGCATGAGGATGGGGGCCCGGTCGTCCAGCTTCACGGCCACGCCCTTGTCGGTGATCGTGATGGTGACCTTCCGGTAGGCAGGGTTCAGCTTCTTGAGCCGCCCGCGGGCGATGGGCCGCTTGATGAAGTTCATGTCCTTCACAGTCGCGTCGATGGCCGCGGCGATGTCATCGGCCCTGGTCTGGGCCCAGGCGCCGGAGAGGGAAGGCTCCTGGGCCGCCAGGGACAGGGCCGCGAGTACAGGAACGAGAAACAGCTGGGCTGCGCGCATGGGAACCTCCGTGGGATGGGTGGTCCCACCATAGCACTTCACAGGGAGAATCGGCCCCGAACGGGGCCGATTCTCCCTGATGAAAGGATCTGACGGAAACCTACCCGATGGTCGCCACCATGACGGCCTTGATGGTGTGCATGCGGTTCTCGGCCTCGTCGAAGACCACGCTGTGGCGGCTGCGGAAGACCTCGTCCGTCACCTCGCGGATGTCGTGGCCCTTCTCCTTCATCTCCTTGGCCAGCTTGGTCTCGAAGTCATGGAAGGCGGGCAGGCAGTGGAGGAACTTCACGTCGGGGTTGCCGGTCTTCTGGACCATCTCCATGGTGACCTTGAAGGGCGTGAGCAGCTTCACGCGCTGGGGGATCTGGTCCTCCTCGCCCATGCTGGCCCAGACATCGGTGTAGAGCACGTCGGCGCCCTTCACGGCGGCGGCGACGTCATCGGTGACCTCGATGGTGGCGCCGGTCTCCTCGGCGGCCTTGCGGGCGGCGGCCAGCACGGCGGGATCGGGAGCGAGGTCCTTGGGCCCCA
This sequence comes from Geothrix terrae, assembly GCF_022808775.1. Taxonomy (GTDB): domain Bacteria; phylum Acidobacteriota; class Holophagae; order Holophagales; family Holophagaceae; genus Geothrix; species Geothrix terrae. Next base: position 291,213 of record NZ_JAKZLA010000003.1, on the reverse strand, counting down.
GGGCCACCATGTGCATGCCGGTCTTGGCGGCGCCGTACATCAGGGCGTAGCTCATGTTGTTGCGGATGTCGCCGCAGAAGACCAGCTTCACCTTGTTCAGGGGCTTGGCCACGTGCTCTTCGATGGTGAGGAAGTCCGCCAGGATCTGGGTGGGGTGGTCGACATCCGTGAGACCGTTCCACACCGGCACGCCACTGTGCTTGGCGAGGGCCTCCACCACTTCCTGCTTGTAGCCGCGGTACTCGATGCCGTCGTAGAACCGGCCCAGCACCTTGGCGCTGTCCTCGATGGATTCCTTCTTGCCCACCTGGGAGCTGGCGGAATCCAGGAAGGTGACGTGCGCGCCTTCCTCCAGGGCGCCGACCTCGAAGGCGCAGCGGGTGCGGGTGCTGGTCTTCTCGAAGAGCAGCACGATGTTCTTGCCCTTCAGCGCCTCGCCATGGAGGCCCATGCGCTTCTTGGCCTTCAGGTCCCGCGAGAGGTCCAGCAGGTAGCGCACCTCCAGGGGGGTGAAGTCCATCAGCGTGAGAAAGCTTCGTCCCTTGAGGTTGACGGCCATGGGAGCCTCCAATTGGTAAGGACGAAGGGTAACCAGGAGCCCGAGAAATCCACAAGAAATCGGCGTCACAAGCCCAGGGCCATTGACACTGTGTAAGTCCCGAAGGCCGGAGTCCGCGCGCGGGCGATCAAGGCGCGGCGGGCAGCACACCCTGCTTCACCAGGGCCTGGATGTCGGCCTCGCCGTCGTCCACCAGCCGCTCCCAGCCCACGGGCCGGTAGCCCAGGCTGCGGGCGGCCGAGAGCAGCAGGCTCTGGCCGGGGGCCGGGCGCTGGGGCGTCAGGGTGTAGATGAAATCCTGGAAGGCGGTCTCGGGGGACACGAAGGTCCAGCCCATGGCCTTGAACTGCTGCAGGGCGTCTCCCAGGAAGAGGGCGTTGATCAGGTTGTGGTGCAGCAGCACCACCTGGGGGATGTCCCGGCCGAACAGCTTCCGCGAGAGGTCGCGGTAGGCTTCGGACCGCTGCCGCAGGTGGGCCAGGTACGCGGTCCGGAAGGGGGCGAGATCCGCGTCGGGGTGCCGGGCCAGGTGCTTGCGCATGGCTTCGTCCAGGCGCCAGTCGGAGGTGTCGAGGCTCACGTAGGCGTTGCGGTAGCCGGTGGCCTGGAGGAAGGTCCGCATGCCGTCCCGCTTCTCGGGCGTGTTGCCTTCCCGGAGAAAGGTGAAGCGGAACCAGGGACGGTAGCCCGGCAGGGTCCTGATCACCCGGTCGCAGGACTGGATTTCGCCCTCGTAGCTGGCCAAGGTGGTGGCGGCGGCGTCGAGATCCAGGTGGGTGACGGTGTGGTTGCCGATCAGGTGGCCCGCCTCGCCCCAAGCCCGGGCCAGGGCCAGGCCCTCGGGCCTGTCCGCTCCGTTGCCCAGGGTCACGAAGAGGGCCGCCTGCACCTGGTGCTGCTTCAGGGCCGCCAGCAGCGCCGCGTTGCGCTGGGTGGGACTCAGGCGGGGCGTGGCTTCCAGCTTGGGACCGTCGTCGAACGTGAAGGCCACGGTCTGGGCCATGGCCGCAGGCGTCAGGGCCAAGGCCAGACCAAAGGCGCGGAAGGAGCAGGAGGGGAGCATGGGAACCTCGGGGAAGGGTCGAAGTATACAAAGCTGTGTACTTTTCGCAACCCGGCCGACCGTCGCGCTCCTGGGCCGCCTACTGGAATTCCAGCAGCAGCTGCCCCTTGGTGACCGTGTCGCCCGAGGCCACGTGGATGGCCTTGATGGTCCCCGCGTCGTGGGCGGCAATGTGGTTCTGCATTTTCATGGCTTCGAGGACCAGCAGGCTCTGGCCGCTGCGCACCTGGTCGCCGGGCTTCACAAGGAGATCAAGGATGAGGCCCGGGATGATGGCTGTCAGCCGGCTGGGATCCTTCGGCGCGAAGGGCTTCCGCTGGGCGTACTTCTTCGTGAGCGTGGTTTCGTACACGGTACCGTCAAGGGCGATGGACTGCCGGACCGGCTTGGATGGATGGGTCGCTGAGTGAGTCATGGGGCCTCGCGGATCGATGGGAGGTCGTCGGAGCTCGCCGCCTCAGAAGGGCGGCACGCCGTGCTTCCGGGCTGGCCTCGGCTCGGCCTTCTGCTCGGAGATCTCCAGCGCGTGGAGCAGGAAGTCGCGGGTCTGCCGGGGGGCGATGACGGCATCCACGTGCCCGTTGGCCGCAGCCACGTAAGGGCTGGCGAACTTCTCGGTGTATTCCTGGACCTTCTGCTTCCGGAAGGCTTCGGGGTCGGCGGCGGCGGCGATCTCGCCCTTGAAGATGATGTTGGCGGCGCCCTCGGGGCCCATGACGGCGATCTCGGCGCAGGGCCAGGCGAAGACGAAGTCGGCGCCCAGGTGGCGGGAGCACATGGCGATGTAGCCGCCGCCGTAGGCCTTGCGGAGGATGACCGTGATCTTGGGGACCGTGGCCTCGCTGTAGGCGTAGAGCAGCTTGGCGCCGTGGCGGATGACGCCCGCGTGCTCCTGGTCCACGCCCGGCAGGTAGCCGGGCAGGTCCACGAAGGTCACGAGGGGGATGTTGAAGGCGTCGCAGAAGCGGATGAAGCGGGCGGCCTTGTCCGAGCTGTCCACATCCAGCACGCCGGCCAGCACGGCGGGCTGGTTGGCCACCATGCCCACCGTGCGGCCGTTCATGCGGGCGAAGCCCACCACGATGTTGGCGGCCCAGAGCGCCTGGACCTCCATGAAGTCCGAGCCGTCGCAGACGGCCCGCAGCACGTCGCGCACATCGTAGGGCCGGTGGGCCTCGGAGGGGATGATGCGCTCCAGGTCCTCCTCGGTGGGGGAGGGGCTGGCGTTGAATGGATCCGCCTTCTTGCGGTTGTTCCAGGGGATGAAGGTGACCAGCCGCTTCACCTGCTCGAAGCACTCGGCCTCGCTCCCGGCGTAGAAGTGGGCGTTGCCGGAGATCTCCGACTGCACCCGGGCCCCGCCCAGGTCCTCCATGGAGATCTCCTCGCCCAGCACGGTCTTGATGACCTCCGGGCCCGTGATGAACATCTTGGAGATCTGGTCCACCACGAAGACGAAGTCGGTGAGGGCCGGAGAGTAGACGGCGCCGCCCGCGCAGGGGCCCAGGATGATGGAGATCTGGGGGATGACGCCCGAGGCCAGGGTGTTGCGGTAGAAGATCTCGCCGTAGCCCGCCAGAGAGTTCACCCCCTCCTGGATGCGGGCCCCGCCGGAGTCGTTGATGCCGATGAGCGGGATGCCCAGCTTGATGGCGTGGTCCATGATCTTGGTGATCTTGCGGGCGTGGGCCAGGCCCAGGCTGCCTCCGGCCACGGTGAAGTCCTGGGCGTAGATGGCCACGGGGTGGCCCAGGATGGCGCCCGTGCCGGTGATGACGCCGTCCCCGGGCAGCTGCTTCTTCTCCATGCCGAAGTCGGAGCACCGGTGCTCCACGAAGAGGTCGTACTCATGGAAGGAGCCGGGATCCAGGATGGCGGTGATGCGCTCCCGCGCCAGGAGCTTGCCCTGGGCCGCCTGCTTCCGGGCGGCCTCCGGGTGGGGCTCGGTGGCTTCGGCTTGGCGGGCGGCGTGATCCTTGAGCTTCCGGGGCAGGGACATGGGCGATCCTTCGAGGCATTCCGCGGCCCTGGGCGCAGGTCCGGGCGGGCTTTCAAAAAGCTGACCCATGTATCATAAATGTGTTGGCCCAGGGAAATCCACGCCATGGATCACGAATTCTCAGAACCGGAGGGTCCCGCTGCGCCGCCCTTGGCCGTATAGTCAGGGCCACCCACTCCATCCAACCCGGCGCCCGGGAGGCACGCATGCGACCACTCGCCCAGTTGATCCAAGGCAAGAAGGCCCTGGTATCGGTAGGCCCCGACGACACCGTGTTCACAGCGCTGACCCTGCTGGCCCAGCACGACATCGGCGCCCTGCTGGTGCTGGAGGGGGGCCGCCTGGTGGGGATCTTCTCGGAGCGGGACTACGCCCGGAAGATCATCCTCAAGGGCAAGTCCTCGAAGGACACCCTCGTGCGGGAGATCATGAGCGAGCGGGTGAGCTGCGTGACCCTGGGCGAGACCGTGGAGGAGTGCATGGCCCTCATGACAGGCAAGCACATCCGCCACCTGCCCGTGCTGGGGGAGGACAACGAGGTGCTGGGCATCCTCTCCATCGGCGATCTGGTGAAGGAGACCATCTCCGACCAGCAGTTCACCATCGAGCAACTGGTGCACTACATCCAGAACTGAGCCGCCCGGCCCGCGTCTAGCCCCGGGTCTTCTCCGGGACCTTGCTGTGCCGGTAGGAGCCGATCAGGAGGTTGGGCCCCTGCTGGGCCACACCGTCCTCCAGGGGCTCTGCGCCGTAGTAGAACTGGTGCTGCATGTACACCAGCGAATGTCCGGCAAGCTCCGGGAGGCTGCGCAGCACGGCGAAGGCCAGGTGGATCAGCGCGTCCGTCGTCTGGTACTGGGTCATGGAGACCCGGTCCATGAGCAGGTGGTCCTCGTACTTGTTCATGGGGCGGGAATAGAAGATGGTCTTCCCGTTGAACAGGATGTCGGACCCGTCTGTGGCGATGGTGTAGGTCTTGCCCTTGTCCGTGACCTCGAACTTGAAGGCCGTGCCCTTCTTGAAGGCGGTCATCAGGCTCTGGAACTTGGGGTGGTTCAGGTAGGCGGCGCCGTAGTTGACCTTCTTCACGGCGGGCTTCATCTCCTTCGCCGTGGGGCCGTACATCATGCGGTTGTAGCGCATGGCCTCAAGGCGCTGCTCCGGCGTCTGCTTCTTCGGCTTGTCCTTCTTGGGCGCTTTATCGGGCTGGGAGGTCATGGGGATCCTTGTCGCTCGCCGTGGATGGAGGCCATTGTCGCATGGGGCCTGCATCCACGGCGGGGCGGATCCGGTCAGCCCCGGGGTTTGGAGGCCTCTCGCCAGGCGGCGATGAGCCTGGCCTCGGCCTCGGCACTGGGACCGGCGAGCTTGGTGCGGCCCTTCTCCACCTTCTCCTGCGTCTTGTACCAGGCCAGGGTGTCCTTCACGGTCTCGAGGGCGGGGCGGAACCGCAGGCCGGCCTTCACGGCGCGGTCGTTGCGCCAGGTGTGGAAGCCCTTGGTCTCGCCCGCGTAGGGGGCCCAGATGGGGAACTCGATGTCCTTCTGCTTGGCGAGGAAGTCCGTGGGGATCCAGACGGGCTTGGCGTTCGCGTTTCCGGCCTTCTGGAAGGCGTCCACCAGGCTGCCCCAGGCCAGGCGCTTGTCTGGGCCGCAGGCGTTGAAGGTGCCCACGGTGCCCTGCTCGACGAGATGCACCAACCAGGCCGCCAGGTCGCGGACATCGATGATCTGCACGGGATCCGAGGCGCCGCCGGGCACGGCGAGCTCGCCGCCCTTGTCGAAGCGCACGGGCCAGTAGGTGAAGCGGCCCGAGGGATCATCGGGGCCCACGATGTAGCCGGGGCGGATCACCGCCGTGCGGCCGGGCAGGGCCTTCTGGGCCGCCTGCTCGCAGAGGGCCTTGAGGCCGCCGTAGTTCTGGTATTCCTTCCCCATCTCCTCGACGGCGGGATCGGTCAGGGTGGCCAGGGGCGCGTCCTCGGTGCCGTTCTCCGGATTGGGCTCCTTGTAGGCGCTGATGCTGGAGATGATCAGGTACTGCTTCACCCGCGGGGCCAGCAGGCCCGCGGAGGCGGCCACCATGCGGGGGTAGTAGGCGCTGTTGTCGATGACGGCGTCCCAGGTGCCCGTCTCCAGGGCCTTCAGGCCCTCGCCTTTCTTGGGGTCGCGGTCGCCGTGCAGCTTCTCCACGCCGGGGAAGAGGTCGGGCCGCGTCTTGCCGCGGTTGAACATGGTCACGTGGTGGCCGCGGCTCTGGGCGATCTCGATGGTGGCGGGGCCCAGGAAGCCCGTGCCGCCCAGAATGAGGATCTTCTTGGGAGCGGTCTTCACCGCTGGTTTTGCGGACAGGTCGAGGCCAGTGGCCGCCAGGGCCGAGGCGGCGGCGGACCACTGGAGGAACTCGCGGCGGGAGACGGTCATGGGAACCTCCGGCGATGGGACTGGGGTTGATGCATCGTGAATCGATATATACTCCTCTCATTCGCATCCGCAACATCTTTTCCGGAGTCCCATGACGCCCACCCGCCTGCTCCGTCGTCTCGTGATGCTGGAGGAGGGCGAGGCCCCGGCCCTGGCCTGGTCCGCCCTGTACTTCTTCCTGCTGCTCTTCGGCTACTACCTGCTGCGGCCCGTGCGCGAGGCCATGGGCATCGCCCGGGGCGCGGACAAGCTGCCCTGGCTCATGACGGGCACTCTGCTGGCCATGGCCCTGGCGAACCCGGCCTTCGCCGCCCTGGTGTCGAAGCTGCCGCGGCGGCGCTTCATCCCCTGGGCCTACCGCTTCTTCGCATTGAACATGGCGGCCTTCTTCCTGGCCTTCCGCCTGCTGCCGGGCCATGGGGGCGCAGCGCTGGGCTACGCCTTCTACATCTGGCTCAGCGTCTTCAACCTCTTCGTGGTGTCCGTGTTCTGGGGCCTCATGTCCGATGTGTGGTCCGAGCCCCAGGGCAAGCGGCTCTTCGGCGTCATCGCCATGGGCGGGAGCCTGGGGGCCATCGCCGGCGCCGCGGTGACGGGGGCCCTCACGAAGGGGGCCGCCCTGGGCGGCCTCCAGGTGAAGATGGATCCCCTCTCCCTGCTGCTGCTCTCCGCGCTGACACTGGAACTGGCCGTGCAGTGCGTGAAGCGGCTGGCGGCGATCTTCGCCCTGGGCGACGTGGCCCACGGGGCGCGGGAGCCGGGGCCGGGCCTGCTGGCGGGCTTGCGCCTCATCGCCACCTCCCGCTACCTCCAGCTCATCTGCGCCTACATCCTGCTCTTCACCATCACCAGCACTTTCCTCTACCTTCAGCAGGGCGCCATCGTCGAGCGCACCTTCCACGGCACGGCGGCGCGCACAGCGGCCTTCGCCCGCATCGACCTCTGGGTGAACGTCCTCACCCTGGTCACCCAAGTGTTCTTCACGGGCCGCCTCATCACGGCCCTGGGCGTCCCGGTGGTGCTATCCATCCTCCCGGTGCTGAGCCTGGCGGGCTTCGGCGCCTTGTGGGCCTGGCCCACCTTCGGTGTCATGGCCCTGTTCCAGGTGCTGCGCCGGGGCCTGCACTACGCCGTGGACCGCCCGGCCCGCGAGATCCTCTACATCCCGCTGGGCCCCGAGGAGCGCTACAAGTCGAAGCCCTTCATCGACACCTTCATCTACCGCGGCGGCGACCTGCTGGGCGTGTGGGCCCCCACGGCCTTCGCGGCCCTGGCGATTCCGGTGGGCCTGGCGGCGGTGGGCTGCTCAGGGTTGTGGCTGGGCAGCAGCGTGGCGCTGGGCCGCCGTGTGAAGCAATTTGGTTGACTTTCCACCATCTTCCCGGATGATGTCGGACATGGTTCGAGTGTCTGAACAGCTCCTGAGTGCCTCGCGGGTTTCCGCGATGGGCGCTTCGCGCGTTGGCGCGATGGGCATCGGCATGTCCAGCTTTATGACCACCACCAACGGTACCATTACGCACCCGGACCCCCGCGGCGCCTGACCTGACCCTTTCTTCAGATTCGGCCCCGCGCACCCCGCGGGGCTTTCTGTTTTGAACCGACGGAGCCCCCCATGCAGCCCACCCCCATCCGCGTCATGAAATTCGGCGGCACCAGCGTCGCCGGCGCCGCGCGGCTCCGCACCGTGGCGGACCTGGTGGCCGCCGCCCGGACCACCCACCGCGTCTGCGTCGTGGCCTCCGCCATGGCCGGGGTGACGAACCTGCTGGTGAACGAGGGGCGCGTGCCGGACCCCGCCGCCGCGGACCGCCTCATGGACACCTTCCGGGCCCTCCACACCGAGGTGGTGGAGGCCCTGGCGGGGGAGCTCGGCGCCGGCGCGGCGAGCCTCCGCGCGGAGCTGGACGAGCTGGAGGTCCTGGGCCGCCGCCTGCTCCACGGCATGGCCCTGCTGGAGGAGGGGCCGCCCTCGGTGCGGGCCCAGGTGTCCAGTCTGGGCGAGCGGGCGGCCTGCGCCATCCTCGTGGCCCTGCTGAGGGCCCGGGGGCTGGAGCCCCGCTACCTGGATCCGGTGGAGTACGTCCGTGTGGAGGGCGACCCCCTCCAGGCCCGGCCCTGCCTGGCGGAGACCGGCACCCGCTTCGCCGCGGTGAAGGCGGGGGAGGGCGGCCTCTGGGTGCTGCCGGGCTTCTTCGGCGGTGACGAGCAGGGGCGCATCCTGTCCCTGGGCCGGGGCGGCTCCGACCACAGTGCGGCGCTCGCCGCCGCCGCCCTGGAGGCGGACCTGCTGGAGATCTGGACCGACGTGGTGGGCCTCTACAGCGCCGATCCCAAGCTGGTGCCCGAGGCCTTCCCCCTGCCTGAGGCCAGCTTCGAGGAGGCCATGGAGCTCTCCTTCTTCGGCGCCAAGGTGCTTCATCCGAAGACCATCCCCCCCGTGCGCGAGCGGGGCATCCCCGTGCGGGTGTGCAGCAGCTTCGATCCCGCCCACCCCGGCACCGTGATCCGCGAGGCCGTGCCGCCGCCGCCGAGCGGCGTGCGGGGCATCTCCTTCCTGCGGGGCCTGTCGGTGGTGAACCTCACGGGGCCGGGCATGCTGGGCGTGCCGGGCATCGCGGGCCGCGTGTTCGGCGCCCTGGCGCGCAAGGGCATCTCCGTGGTGCTCATCACCCAGAGCTCGTCGGAGCTGTCCATCTGCTTCGCCGTGCGCCAGGCGGACGGGCCCGGCGCCGTGGCCGCCATCCAGGAGGCCTTCCCCGCGGAGCTGGCGGCGGGCTTCCTGGACCCCCTGGACCTGCGCGACGGCCTATCGGTCCTCAGCATCGTGGGCGACGGCATGCGCACTCGGGCGGGCGTGGCGGGCACCTTCTTCGACGCGCTGGCGGAGGTGGGCTGCAACGTGGTGGCCATCGCCCAGGGGGCCAGCGAGCGCATCATCTCCGCCGTGGTGGAGGAGGCCGAGGGCGCCCGCGCCCTGCCGCACATCCACCGCCGCTTCTTCCGGACCCAGGTGGTGGTGGACGTGCACCTGCTGGGGGCCGGCAACGTGGGGGGCAGCCTCCTGGGCCAGATCCAGCGGCAGCAGGGCAAGCTCGCGGCACAGGGCCTGGATCTGCGGGTGACCACCATCGCCACCAGCCGCCGCATGCGCCTGGACGCCAAGGGCCTGGACCTGGACCACTGGCGCGAGGACCTGGCCCAGGGCGAGCCCATGGACCTGGACCGTCTGATGGCGGTGGTCCGCAACGGCCCGCCGGCCCTCTCCGTGCTGGTGGACTGCACCACCAGCGGCGAGCTGGCCGCCCGCTATCCGGAGCTCTTCGATGCGGGCTTCCACGTGGTCACGGCCAACAAGAAGGCCAACAGCGCCTCCCAGGCCTTCTACCGCGAGCTGCGGGAACGCTCGTCGCGCCGCGGCCTCCGCTTCCTCTACGAGGCCAACGTGGGTGCGGGCCTGCCCATCATCGACACCGTGAAGAACCTGGTGCTCACCGGCGACCGCGTGCTGCGCGCCGAGGGCATCCTCTCGGGGTCCATGTCGTACATCCTGGGACTGTTGGGAGACGGCGTGCCGCTGTCCGAGGCCGTGCGCGCCGCCAAGGAGAGCGGCTTCACCGAGCCGGATCCCCGGGACGACCTCAGCGGCATGGACGTGGCCCGCAAGCTCCTCATCCTGGCCCGGGAGCTGGGCATGGAGCTGGAGCTGTCGGATGTGGTGGTGGAGGGCCTGCTCCCCGCGGACTTCGACGCCACCGGCGACATCCCCGCCTTCATGGCGCGGCTGCCGGAGCTGGACGCGCCCTTCCGCGAGCGCCTGGCGGCCCTGAAGGCCGAGGGGAAGACCCTGCGCTACGTGGGCAGCCTTTCGGACAGTGGCTGTCGCGTGGGGCTGCTGCCGGTGGACGGGGAGCATCCCTTCATGGCCATCAAGGGCGGCGAGAACGCCCTGGCCCTGCTCACAGAGCGCTACCAGCCGCACCCCATGGTCATCCGGGGCTACGGCGCGGGCGCGGAGGTGACCGCCGCCGGCGTGCTGGCGGACGTGCTGCGCCTGGTGCCCGGCGGCGCCCGGCCGTCGCGGCGGAGGTCCTCATGACGGAGCCCGGCTTCAGCTCGAACGGCGTGACCGCCTACGCCCCCGCCAGCATCGGCAACTTCGCCGCGGGCTTCGACCTGCTGGGCGCGGCCCTCGCGCCCCTGGACGGCAGCCTCCTGGGCGATCTCGTGCACGCGGCCCCGGCGGCCGAGGCCTCCTTCCGGCTGGAGGGCCCCTTCGCGGCGGCCCTGGCCGGCGATGCCCGCCCCAACCTGGTCTTGCGGGCCGCGGGCCTCTACCAGGAGGCGCTCAAGGCCCTGGGCCGTCCGACGGGCCCCTTCGCCCTGCGCCTGGAGAAGCGGCTGCCCGTGGCCAGCGGCCTGGGCTCCAGCGCCAGCTCCATCGTGGCCACCCTGGCGGCTCTCCAGGCCCTCTGCGGCGATCCCCTCGGCGTGCCCGAGCTGCTGGAGCTGGCGGGGCGGGCCGAGGGCAGCACCAGCGGCGGCATCCACCTGGACAATGTGGCGCCCTCCCTGCTGGGCGGCCTCCAGCTGACTGTTCCGGGCCGGGACGGGAAGCCCGCGGCCCGGCGCCTGCCTTGGCCCACCGACCTGCTCCTGGTGGTGGCCCATCCGGAGTTCCAGCTGCCCACGGCGCAAAGCCGGGCGGCCCTGCCGCCGCGCCCGGCCTGGGCCGACACCGTGGATTTCGCGGGCAACCTCGCGGGCCTCGTGCACGCCCTGCACACCGGCGATCGGGCCCTGCTGGCCCGCTGCCTGCGCGATCCCCTGGTGGAGGCCCACCGCGCCCCCCTGGTGCCGGGCTTCCGGGCCGCCCAGACCGGGGCCCTGGCCGCCGGGGCCGTGGGCTGCACCCTGTCGGGCTCCGGGCCGTCCGTCTTTGCCGTGGCCGGGGACGAGGCGGATGCGGGCGCCGTGGGGGCGGCCCTCCAGCATGGCTTCGCCCAGGCCGGCCTGCCCAGCCGCGCCTGGATCTGCGCCCTGGACCTGGAAGGCGCCCGCCTCCTCTCGCCCGTGCCCCGCCCCCTCTTCCTCGAGGCCCAGCCATGAAGCTCGCCAGCACCCGGACTGCCGCCATCCAAGCCACGTTCCTGGAGGCCGCCCACCAGGGGCTGGCCCCGGACGGCGGCCTCTTCGCCCCGGTCGAGATCCCGCGCTTCGCCGACGTGGCGGATCTGCTGGAGCTGGACTTCCAGACGCGGTCCGTGGAGATCCTCCACCGGTTCCTGCGCGAGGAGCTGTCCCGCGCCGAGGTGGAGGGCCTGGCGCGCGCCGCCTTCACCTTCCCCGCGCCCCTGGTGCCCGTGCGGCCCGGCATTTCCGCCCTGGAGCTGTTCCATGGCCCCACCCTGGCCTTCAAGGATTTCGGCGCCCGCTTCCTGGCCCGGGTGCTGGCCCTCGATGCGGAGGCGAAGCCGCGCACCGTGCTGACGGCCACCTCCGGCGACACGGGCGCGGCCGTGGCCAGCGCCTTCCTCGGCGTGCCTGGCGTCCGGGCCGTGGTGCTCTACCCCGCGGGTCGCGTGTCACCCCTGCAGGAACGCCAGTTCGCCACCTGCGGCGGCAACGTGCTGGCCCTGGCCGTGGACGGCGCCTTCGACGACTGCCAGCGCCTGGTGAAGGGAGCCTTCGAGGATCCTGATCTGGTCGAGGGCCTGGGCCTCACGTCCGCCAACAGCATCAACATCGCCCGGCTCCTGGCGCAGCTGCTGTACTACTACGAGGCCGCGGCCCAGGCGCTGGTCCAGGCGCCGGTCCAGGCTCAAGGGGGTGGCCCCCTCGTGGTGGCCGTGCCCAGCGGCAACTTCGGCAACCTCTATGCGGGGCTCCTGGCCCAGGCCACGGGCGCGCCCATCGCCCGCTTCGTGGTGGCCACCAACGCCAACCGCGTGGTGCCGGACTACCTGGATACGGGCGAGTACCGCCCACGGCCCTCCGTGGCCACGCTCTCCAACGCCATGGACGTGGGCGCGCCCAGCAACTGGGAGCGCATCCACGCGCTGTTCCGCGGCGACCACGACGCCATGGCCGCGGCCCTGCGCTGGGGCAGCCGCACGGACGCGGAGACGCGGCAGATGGTCCTCGACCTCGACCGCGAAGGCTACCTGGCGGATCCCCACGGCGCCGTGGCCTGCGGCGTGCTCCAGGCGCGGCTGCGCGCGGGAGAGCAGGGCATCTTCCTCGCCACCGCGCACCCCGCGAAGTTCCGCGAGTCCCTGGAGCCCACCCTGGGCCGGGAGATCCCGCTGCCCAAGGTCCTCCGTGACCTGCTGGAGAAGCCCCTGCTCAACGAGCCCCTGGCCGCGGACCAGGCGGCGCTCAAGCGGCGGCTGGGCTGAGCGACCTGCGCGAGGTCACTTGGCCTGAAGGCTCTCGATGTGCCGGGCCAGGTTGGCCACGCGCATGCGGACGACCGGTTCCTGGCTGTTGTTCAGGCTTCGGAAGACGGGGCCCCACACGGGCATGTTCTGGAGGCCATGGGTCCCGGCGCTCTCTTCGCCGCAGATGACCTGGGACACGTGGTCCTTGGGGAAGGTCCCCTGGTTCCGTTGGTTCAGGGTGGTCAGGTCGGGGACGGGGTGCTTGAGATGGACCGCCGCGGGCCCGTCACCCAGGCCCTTGGATCCGTGGCAGCTGGCGCAGTAGGCCCGGTACATCTCGGGCCCCGAGGCGGGTGAGGTGTAGCGCGCGGGGACGCTTTGGATGGCCGGTTCTTGGGCCAGGGCGGGCAGGGCGAGGGTGGCGACGCAGATGAACGAGGCGGCGCGAGAGAGCATGGGCTTCTCCTGGAGCTTGGGTGGAACGGGACATGCGTCCGCCCTTCGGGGCGGAGCGGGCACTCGGCTGCAGCCGCGGCCCAGGCCAGGCATGAAGATAGACCCCGGGATGATTCAAACAAGACCTTTGGATCATGTTCGACGGGAAGGGCGGCCGTACCCGAGGTCAGGCTCACAAAGCGTCAAGTCCGACGGGCTTCACCAGAGAGCGTAGGGGACCTCGCGGTGCCACTGGCCGCCGGGGAGGCCGTGACGCGTGATCTCGTGGGAGGCCAGATCGAACGTGTAGGCCTGCCGGAAGGGCTGGAAGCGGCTCGTGCAGTAGAGGCGCAGGTAGCGGGCCCGGGCCAGGGCTGCCCCGCGCATCAGGATCCAGGTCTTGTCGAAGCACGCAGCGTGGACCAGCACCTGTTCCCCCAGGGCCGGGTCTTGATCCACCAGCCGGTACTGGGGGTCGTCGAGGATGGCCTGGAGCACTTGGGCATAGGGCCGCGTGGCCTTCAGAGCCTCATGATCCGCCATGGCCTGTTTGACTTGGCTGCGGCCGGCCTCGGTGTCGGCCAGGGTGGAGAACCAGAGGTTCCCCAGCCAGCCGAAAAGCCAGAGATCCGCCAGGCTCCGCCAGAGCGAGCGCAGGCCCTGACCGCCCTCGACGACGCGGAAACCAGCTTCAGACGCCATCGGTGATGAGCACGGCCGGCATGAAGGGCAGGTCCTTCGCCTCGGCGGGGGTCTTCATGCCCCAGATCGCCAGGCGCTCGGCGTAGGGCTGCCAGAGGCGGGGCTGGGCCTTCACGGCCTTGAGGGGCGGGTGCAGCCAGAGGGCCTCCGGCAGATCGGCCAGTTCCTCGGGTGTGAGATCCATGGCCTCGTCCGCCTCCCACAGGAAGCCGCAGCGGGCGGTCTCGCAGGCGGCCCAGAGCTGGAGCACCTCGCTGTGCTCGAAGCTGCTGAAGAGTACGCGGTCCAGGGCCTCGGCGGCCTCCACCGTGGCCAGGGCCTGCTGCCAGCCGGGCTCTCCCTTCAGCTCCACGTTGATGAGCTTCGCGGGCAGCTCCAGCGCGTCCGCCAGGCGGGGCACGGGCTCGCCGTTCTTCAGGGCGGGCAGCTCGGCGGCCCTCATCTTCCGCAGGGTCCCCGAGCCGTTCGCGGTGCGCGCCAGGTCGTCATCGTGGAGGATGGCGCAGACGCCGTCGCGGGTGGGCTGCACGTCCAGCTCGAAGCCGTCCATGCCCGCGGCCAGGGCCGCTCGGAATGCCTCCAGGCTGTTCTCCAGGTGCTTCGAGGAGAGCCCGCGGTGACCGAGGATGAGGGGGCCGAGAGTGGAAGAACGTGGCGCGGCCATGGCGACTCCAGAGGACGGACCCAGCATAGCGGAGCCGCGCAAGCCCGCCGCCCGCCGAGCGGGGAGGGCTATGCTGGGAGGATGTCCCGCGACCCGTTCTCCAGGCTCCAGTGGCTGGTCTTCGCCCTGGTCAGCGCGGTGTTCACCACGGTCTACATCCCCCAGCCGGTGCTGCCGGTGCTGAGCCGGACCTTCGGCGTGGGCGAAGGCACGGCCTCGCTCACCGTGTCTGCCGTGGTGCTGGGCATCGCCCTGGCGAACCTGCCCTTCGGCGCCCTGGCGGATCGCATGGCCATCCGGCCCATCCTGCTCACGGGTGGCCTGGTGGTGGCTGCCGCCGGGGTGGCGTCGGCCCTGGCGCCGACGCTGCCCCTGCTCGTGGCCGCCCGGTTCGTCCAGGGGCTCTTCGTGCCGGCCCTCACCACCTGCCTGGCCGCCTACCTGGCCCGGGAGATGCCCGCGGAGCGGCTCAACGTGGTGATGGGGTCATATGTCTCCGCCACCGTGGTGGGTGGACTGTCAGGCCGCCTGCTGGGTGGGTTCGTGCTGCCGCCCGCCCATTGGCGCTGGGCCTTCCTCGTGGCGGCGATCCTGCTGCTGGCCGCCACCCTGGCGGCCCATGCGGGCCTGCCGAGGGAGGATCGCGGGGCGGTCCATGGCGCGGAGACCGTGCGCTTCCGCGACGTGCTGTTCCGCCACGACCTGTTCCGCATCTACTGCGTGAGCGGCGGCGGCTTCTTCGTGTTCTCCTCGGTCTTCAACTACATGCCCTTCTACCTCCACGGGGCGCCCTTCCACTGGTCCACGCGCGCCGTGACGCTGCTCTACCTCTCTTACATCGTGGGGGTGGTGGCCGGGCCCCTGGCGGGCCGTCTCAGCAACCGCATCGGCAATGGCACGGCCATGGTGGTGGGGTCGCTGGTCTTCGGGGCGGGGCTCGCCGTCACCCTGGCGCCCCGGGGCTGGGCCATGGCTCTGGCCCTGGCCCTGGTCTGCGCGGGCTTCTTCACCATCCACGCCTCGGCGGCCGGAGCCCTGAACCGGAGGCTGGCCGCCGGCCGGGGAAGGGCCAACGCCTTCTACGTGCTCTTCTACTACCTGGGCGGGGCCGCGGGCATCACCCTCAGCGGCCACGCCTACCACCTGGCGGGATGGCACGGGGTGGTGGGCCTGGCGGCGGGCGTGCTCCTGGTGCCGCTGAGCACCGGGCTCGTGGAGATGCGGGCCTCGGGGAGGCCGTGACCCTTCAGACCTTCGCCATCTCCTCGGCGGCGCGGGCGAGGTAGCTCTCCAGCAGGGCGGGGACCTGGCCGGGGGTGAGTGGACCGTGGACCTCCTCGCCGATCATCACCACCGGCGCCAGGCCGCAGGTGCCCACGCAGCGGGTGCTCTCCAGGCTGAAGATGCCGTCCTTGCTGGTCTCGCCGAAGTGGATGCCCAGTTCGTCCATGAGCTTCTGCGCCACCTTCTCCGCGCCCTTCACGTAGCAGGCGGTGCCGAGGCAGACATTGATGAGGTACCTCCCCCGGGGCTGGAGTCGGAAATAGTGGTAGAAGGTGGCCACGCCCGTGACCTTGGCCAAGGGGATCTGCATGAGCTGGGCCACGGCCTCGAGGTGGCCGGGGCCCAGGTGGCCGAGGTGGTCCTGGACCATGTGGAGCGTGGCGATGAGCAGGCTCTCGCTGTGCGGTTCGCCCCGGTGGGCGTCGATGAAGGCGAGGACGTCCTCCGGGAGCATGGCGCGGTAGCCCCGCTCCAGCTCGGGCCAGTTGTCGGTGGGGCAGTGCGGGCAGGCGGTCATCGGATCCCCCTAGGGGTGCGGGCGGTGTAGTGCGTGTGGAGCAGGGCGTGCGCGGTGGGGCTGAGGGGCTCGCCCAGGAACGCCTCGTAGAGCTTCTGCACGTCGGGATTGTCGTGACTGCAGCGGAGGGTCTTGCCCGAGTCGATGCCGTAGAGGGCGCGGGCGCGGCCCTTCGCCAGGTCCCGGTTCATGGTGTAGCTGCCGATCGGAGGATAGGGCTGGCCGCCGCCGCAGATGCAACCCCCGGGACAGGCCATGATCTCGATGAGGTGGTACTGCTTCTCGCCCCGCTTCACCGCGTCCAGAAGGACCTTGGCGTTCTGGAGGCCGTTGGCCACGGCCACGTTGAGCGTCCTCCCGGCCAGGGTCACCGAGGTCTCGCGGATCTCGCCGGCGGCGCCGCGCACCTCGGTCAGCTCGAGATTCCCGAGGTTCCGGCCGGTGAGCTTGTAGGCCGCGGTGCGCAGGGCCGCCTCCATGACGCCGCCGGTGGCCCCGAAGATGTCGGCGGCCCCGGACGAGGTGCCCAGGGGATGGTCGAACTCGCCGTCGGGAAGCCGGGTGAAGTCGATGCCGTAGGACTTGATCATCTGGGCCAGCTCGCGGGTGGTGACGACGGCATCGGTGGTGGGGCGGCCGTCGAGGGTGTGCTCGGGCCGGGCCGCCTCGAACTTCTTGGCCACGCAGGGCATGACCGAGACCACGTAGATGTCCTTGGGGTCGAGCCCCTTCTGTTGGGCGTAGTAGCTCTTGATGAGGGTGGACTGCATCTGCATCGGGCTCTTGCAGCTCGACATGTGGGGAATCATCTCGGGGTAGAACTTCTCCAGGAAGCTGACCCAGCCCGGGCTGCAGGAGGTGAGCAGGGGCAGGGGGCCGCCGCCCTCCATCCGCTTCAGCAGCTCGTGGGCCTCCTCCATGACGGTGAGATCCGCGCTGAAGTTGACGTCGAAGACCGCATCGAAGCCCATGCGGCGGAGGGCCGTCACCATCTTCCCCGTGACCGGGGTTCCGACCGGAAGTCCGAAGGCCTCACCCAGGGCCGCGCGGATGGCCGGCGCGGTGGTGGCCACCACGTGCTTCTCCGTGCGGGGATGGCCCAGGGCCTCCCAGACCCGCTCAGTGTGGTCCTGCTCCAGGAAGGCGGCGGTGGGGCAGACGCTCACGCACTGGCCGCACTGGATGCAGGCGCTCTCGTCCATGGGGGCCAGGTTCGCGGGACCCACCACCGTGGTGAAGCCGCGGCCGTGCTGGCTGAGGTTGGCCACGCCCTGGATCTCATCGCAGACCCGGATGCAGCGGCCGCAGAGGATGCACTTCTCGGCATTCCGCACCACCGAGGCGCCGCTGTCGTCGACGGGAAACTGCTTGCGCCGGCCCTCGAAGTGGCGCTCCCGCACGCCCAGCCGGTAGGCCAGGTTCTGCAGCTCGCAGACGCCGTCGCGGTCGCAGGTCTGGCAGTCCCTGGGGTGGTTGTCCAGCAGCAGCTCCACGATGTCGCGCCGGGCCTGCCGGATGACCGGGCTGTTGGTCTGAACCTCCATGCCCTCCCAGGCCGTGGTGGCGCAGGAGGCCAGGCAGTGGTCGAATCCCTCCACCTGCACCACGCAGACGCGGCAGCTGCCTTCGAGGCTGAGGTTCGGGTGGTAGCACAGCCGCGGGATGTGGATGCCGAGCCGCTCCGCCGCGTCCATGACCGTGGTGCCGGCGGGGACCAGGATGGTTTCGCCGTCAATCGTGAGGTTGATCATCTCGGACATGGCGCGCTCCTACACCCGGTCGACCGCGGCGAACTTGCAGACGTCGAAGCAGTTTCCGCACTTCACGCAGGCGGCCTGGTCGATGACGTGGGCTTCCTTCCGGGCGCCGGCGATGCACGCCACGGGGCAGTTCCGGGCGCAGATCGTGCACCCGACGCACTTCTCCGGGTTGATCTCGTAGTGGATCAGGGCCACGCACTTCTTCGCCGGGCAGTGCCTGTCCACGATGTGGGCCAGGAACTCCCCGCGGAAGTGCTTGAGGCTGGACAGCACGGGGTTCGGCGCCGCGCGGCCCAGGCCGCAGAGGCTCGTGCGCTGGCACAGGCGGGCCAGGCGCTCGAGCTTGTCCAGGTCGGAGAGCTCCCCCTTGCCCTGGGTGATGCGCTCCAGGATCTCCAGGAGGCGCGTGGTGCCCTCGCGGCAGGGTGTGCACTTGCCGCAGCTCTCGTCCTGGCTGAATGCGATGTAGAACTTGGCGATGTCGACCATGCAGTCGTCCTCGCTCAGGACGATCATCCCGCCGGAACCCATGATGGAGCCGGCCTTCTGCAGGGGCTCGAAGTCCACTTCCATGTTCTGCATGGAAGCCGGGATGAACCCGCCGGCCGGGCCGCCGGTCTGGATGGCCTTGAGCTGCCTTCCGCCGGTCACGCCGCCGCCGATGTCGTTCACCACCCGCGCGAGGGGCGTCCCCAGGGGCACTTCCACGAGGCCCGTGTGGCGCACCTTCCCGGCCAGGGCGAAGACCTTGGTCCCGCCGCTCTTCTCCGTCCCGAGGCGGGCGTACCAGTCGCCGCTGTAGCGGAGGATGGCGGAGATGTTGGCGAAGGTCTCCACGTTGTTGATGACGGTGGGGTGGCCCCAGAGCCCGCGGTCCGTGGGATAGGGCGGGCGGACCCGGGGCTGCCCGCGCTCGCCCTCGATGGAGCGGATGAGGGCGGTCTCCTCGCCGCAGACGAAGGCGCCGGCGCCGAGCCGGATCTCCAGGTCGAAGTCCCACCCGGAATCCATGATGTTCCGGCCGAGGAGGCCGTGGGCGCGGCAGGTGTCGAGGGCCTGCTGGATGCGCCGGATGGCCAGCGGGTACTCGGCGCGGATGTAGAAGAAGCCCTTCTGGGCCCCGATGGCGAAGCCGCCGATGATCATGCCTTCGACGATGTTGAAGGGATCGCTCTCGAGCATGGAGCGGTCCATGAAGGCCCCGGGATCGCCCTCGTCGCCGTTGCAGATGATGAAGCGGGTGGCATCGGCCTGCCTCCGGGCCAGGGTCCACTTGGCCGCGGTGGAGTAGCCGCCGCCGCCCCGGCCCCGGAGGCGGGCCTTGGCCAGCTCGCCGATCACCCAGTCGGGGTCGCGCCGCTCGAGCACGTCGGCCAGGGCCTTGAAGCCGTCCATGTCCACGTACTCGTCGAGGCTCTCCGGGTCCACCACGCCGGCGTTGCGGAGCGCGACGCGGCTCTGGCGGTTGAAGAAGGCCACGTCGCCGTAGCGCTCCATGAAGGCCAGGGCGATGGGCTCCTCCTGGGCCCGCAGGCGCTCGACGACCTGTCCGCCGATCAAGTGGCCGTCGAGGATGGCCGTGAGGTCCTCCTCCCCGGTCACCCGGTAGAGCACCTTCTCGGGGCGCGCCAGCACATAGGTGGCCGGGCCGCCGGAGGCCAGGCCGCAGGCGCCGAAACAGCTCGCCGCGCCGATCCGGACGGACCCGCGGGAGACGCCCCGCGCCGCGAGCATGGCCGCGAAGCGCTCCCGCAGGCCGGGGCCGGAGCCGTGGCAGCGGGAGCCCTCGCAGAACAGCAGCTCGCGCTCCGGCAGGGGGCCCGCCTCGTGGTCGAGCACATGCTGGGCCACGGGGATGCCGCCCTGGATGTGCTCGGTGAAGATGCGATGGACCAGGTCGCGGTTCACCCGCTCGTACTTCACCGGAAGCCGGCCGGGGAGACGGACGCCGAGGATGGGCTCGCGGGAGCACCGGCCCGTGCAGCCGGTGCGGTGCAGGAGGATGTCCTTCCGGCCCGAGGCCCGGATGTGGCGGACCAGCTCGTCGGCCACGGCCTGGGAGCCGGCCGCGTGCTCGCAGGTGGCGGACCCGACCTGCACCACGATCTGGTGCTCGGCGTCCCGGGCGGCGAGGGTCCGGCCGACACGGTCGGCCATGGCCTGATAGAAGTCATGCACGGGCTGCGGCATGGAATCTCCTACCCCCGGCCGCGAGACCGGGGCGGATGTCAAAGGCGCGGGCGGATCAGGCTTGGGATCCTGAAGGCGGCAGCGCCGGCTGCAGGGAGTCTGGTCATTGACAACCTTCGTGTCAACGATGGGATGCGGATAACGTCCTTTCTTGACGAACTGTGCTAAGGCGCCCTCCGGGTCCCTTGGCGATGGCGCGTCCGAGGGCCTGGATGCGCTCCGCGAGGCAGTCCTGGCAGGCCTCCGCCGTCTCGCCCACGCAGGCCTTGCCGGGATAGATCTCGTAGCGCGCGCGGAAGACCGGGGGCGTCACGTTGGGCATCACCACGTTGGCGCCGCGCAGGAGCGCCAACTCCCGCCCCCGGGCGCGGTCCAGCGTGGCCAGGGCGGTGGTGCCGGGGATGTTCGCGTCGGGGCAGAGCAGGCGGCTCAGGGCCACGGCCTTGAGCGTGGTCGGCCCGTCGTTCGGCACCTGCACCGCCGGGGGCGCGAGGAAGGCCAGGGCGCCGGGGCCGCCGAGGGGTGTGCGGGGGCTGGGCAGGAAGGGGCCCACGCCGATCATGTCCAGGTCCAGCTCCCGGAACCGGAGGAGATCGGTGGCCAGTGTGTCCCAGGTCTGCCCCGGAAGGCCGACCATCACACCGGAGCCGGTCTCGTAGCCCATGGCCCGCAGCCGGTGGAGCTGGCCGAGGCGGTCGCTGAGGCGGCCCGGCAGGCTGGGATGGACCCGCCGGTAGAGCGCACGGTCCGCCGTTTCGAAGCGGAGCAGGTAGCGGTCGGCGCCGGCCTCCCGCCAGGCGAGCAAGTCCTCGTCGTCGCGCTCGCCGAGGGACAGGGTGACCGCCAGGCGCGTCTGGCGCTTGATGGACCGGATGACCTCCGCGATGAAGGTCTGGGTGAGGCCGGGATCCTCGCCGCCCTGGAGCACCACGGTGCCATAGCCCAGAGTTGCGGCCTCGCGGGCGCAGGCGAGGATCTCCCCGGCCTCCAGCCGGTAGCGGTCCAGGTCCTCCTCCGGGGCCCGGAGTCCACAGTAGAGGCAGCTCCGGACGCAGTGGCTGGACACCTCGATGAGGCCGCGGAGGTGCACCGCGTCGCCGACGTGCTCGCGCCGGACCCGGTCCGCCTCGGCCCACAGGCGGTCCAGCGCCTCGGGATCCTCCTCCCGGAGCCAGGCCATGAGGCCCGCATGGTCGAGGCGGAATTCAGGGCTGCAGGGCATGGGCCGGCTCCAGGACTCCGGGGAAGGGGCGCAGGGCGCGCTCGAGGATGCCGAGACTGTGCGCGATGGCCAGGCCGTAGTTGGTGATGGGGACGCCCGCGGCCTCGCAGCGGCGGATCCGGGAGCGCATCTCCCCCCGGTTGCCCATGCAGTTCCCGCAGTGCACGACGAGACGGTAGGGCGACAGGTCGCCGGGGAAGTCCCGGCCCTGGACCGTGTCGAAGCGCAGCGGGCCGCCAGCCTTCTGCGCCAGCCACCGGGGCAGCTTCACGCGGCCGATGTCCTCCCCGGTGGGGTGGTGGGTGCACCCCTCGGCCACCAGCACCCGGTCGCCCGGGCGCAGCGCATCCAGCACCAGGGCGCCCCGGGCCTGGGCCGGGAGGTCCCCCTGGAGCCGGCTCAGGAGGATGCTGAAGGAGGTCATGAGGATGGCCTCCGGCACGGCCTCCGCCACGGCGCGGAAGGCCTGGGAGTCGGTGACCACCAGGGCCGGCGGGCGGCGCAGGCAGGCAAGCGCCGCCGGCAGCTCCCGGGCCTGGACCACCAGCGCGAGGCCCGATCCGTCCAGGAGGTCGCGGATGGCCATGACCTGGGGCAGGATCAGCCGCCCCTTGGGGGCCGAGGCATCGATGGGCATGACGAGCACCGCCACCTCGCCAGGGGGCACCAGGTCCGCGATCAGGCGCTGGCTGGCCGGGGGATCGTCAGGCGCCGCCGCGAGGAGGGCGGACCTCAGCGCCTCCAGACCCTCGCCGGTCAGCGCCGAGACCGCCACGGCCGTCGCCCCGTCCAGGCCGGGAAGGGCGCCGCCCGGCACGAGATCGGCCTTGTTCAGGGCCACCACCACGGGGATGTCGCGAGCCCGCAGCTCGGCCAGCAGGCCGCGCTCGAAGGAGCCCCAGGCGCCCTGCTCGGCCACCAGGATGCCGAGGTCCACGCGGTCCAGCACGTTGCGGGAGCGGGCGGTGCGCGCGGCGCCCAGGTCGCCCTCGTCGTCCAGTCCGGCGGTGTCCACGAAGAGCACGGGCCCCAGCGGGAGCAGCTCCATGGGCTTCTCCACGGGGTCCGTGGTGGTGCCGGCCTGCGGCGAGACGAGGGCCACCTGCTGGCGGGTGAGGGCGTTCAGCAGCGAGGACTTGCCGACGTTGCGCCGGCCGAAGAGCCCGATGTGCAGGCGGAGCCCGCGGGGGGCGGGCGGCAGCTCAGCAGAACACATCGCGTTCCCCCTTCCGGACGAGCTCCACCAGGCCCTCGGCCCTCCGCCGGGGCAGGCCCTCCAGGCCCCCGAGGGTCGCGGCCAGCAATCGCTCCGCCGCCTTCCGGGTGGCCGGGCTGGCGTGGTCCTCCGCGTACTCCTGCAGGGTGGCCAGGGCGTTGGGCAGGCAGTGGGCCTTGATCTGCCCGGGCTTGGCGAGGTCCATGAAATCCGCGCCCGTGCGGCCCAGGCGGTAGCAGGCGGTGCAGAAGCTCGGGAGGAACCCGCTTCCGGCCAGCTCGCGTACCACCTCGTCGAGGCTCCGGTGGTCGCCGAGGGAGAACTGGGCTCCGGTCCCGGGAGCGTCCTCCTCGTAGCCGCCGGGGTTGGTGCGGCTGCCGGCGCTGATCTGGCTGACGCCCAGCTCCAATGCCTCGCGCCGGATCTCGGGCCGCTCCCGGGTGCTGAGGATGAGGCCCGTATAAGGCAGGGCCAGGCGCAGGATGGCGATGAGCTTGCGGAATGCCGCGTCGCTGACGGCCTGGGGCGGGGCCGCGCTGGTGGCCGAGCCCTCGGCGGGCTCGAGGCGCGGCACGCTGAGGGTGTGCGGGCCGCAGCCGAAGCGGTCCTCCAGGTGCCGGGCATGGCGCAGCAGCGCCAGCACCTCGAAGCGCCAGTCATGGAGCCCGAAGAGGGCGCCGAGACCCACGTCGTCGATGCCCGCCTGCATGGCCCGGTCCATGCAGCCCAGGCGCCAGTCGTAGTCGGCCTTCAGGCCGCGGGGGTGCATCCGGGCATAGGTGCCGCGGTGGTAGGTCTCCTGGAACAGCTGGTAGGTCCCGATGCCCTCATCCTTCAGGCGGCGGAAACCCCCCAGGTCCAGAGGCGCGATGTTGACGTTCACCCGGCGGATGCGGTCGCCCCCGTGGCGGGTGGCGTACACGGTGCGGATGGCCTTCAGGATGTAGTCGAGCCCGTCTTCTGGATAGGCCTCGCCGGCCACCAGGAGCACCCGCTTGTGCCCCCGGGCGAGCAGCTGGGCCGCCTCGGCGGCGATCTCCGCCGGGCCGAGGGCCCGCCGGGGCAGGGTGCGGTTCGAGGCGCGGAAGGCGCAGTACAGGCACTCGTTCCCGCAGAGGTTCGAGACGTAGAGCGGGGCGAACAGCACGATGCGGGTGCCGTAGATCTGCTCCTTCACCCAACGGGCCGTGGCGAAGAGCTCCTGCAGCAGCTCCGGGTCCTCCAGGGCCATGAGGGGCGGGAGGTCGGTCTCGTCGAGGCCCTTCAGCTCCCGGGCCTTGGCGAGGAGGTCGCGGATGCGTGGTCCGTCCGGCGCGGGCGCGCCCTCCAGGGCCGCGAGGAGGGATGCCTCGTCCAGGGGGAAGGCTTCAGATGGACCGCGCATGGAAAGAACCTCCGCCGGGGAGACCTGGGCCAGAAGATAACCCTTAAGTCATCTTTGTGCCACCCCCCGGCTTCCTCCATCCGGAGAGGGGTCCCGGATCAGGCCCGGGCCGGCCGGCGCCTTGGCGGAAGGCTGTACCAGGCGATGGTGCCGAGGATCATCGCGCCCCCCAGCAGGGCCCAGCCGGAAGGGCGTTCCCCGATGCCCAGGAACACCCAGATGGGGTTGAGGACGGCCTCCAGGGTGCCGGTCACCACGGCGGCGGTGGCGCTGAGGTGCTTCATGCCCGCGTTGAAGAAGAGGTAGGCCACGCCGATCTGGAACACGCCCAGGTAGAGCAGGATGCCCGCGTGGACTGGAGAGGGATGGAAATCCCGCAGGGCTGCCGGGGCGCAGAGGGCCGCCACCAGCAGGTTCCCGAGGATGATGGAGCTGATGGGATCCGCCTCCGGCCGGCGCTCCCGCTGCAGCTTGAGGGTGAGGGAGAAGAGGGCCAGGCAGAGGCCCGCGGCCATGCCGATGAGGTTGCCGGAGAGGGTGCCCGCGCCCAGGCGCCCCACGAAGAAGAGCGCCATGGCTCCGACGCAGATCATCACCGCCGTGAGGTCACGGCCCGCCACCCGGCGGCCGGCGAGGAACGGCTCGAGGAAGACGAGGTAGATGGGGGCCGAGAACTGGAGGAAGATCGCGTTCGCCGCGGTGGTGAGCTTGGTGGCGGCCACGAAGCAGACCAGCACCCCGGCGTACGAGAGGGCGCAGGCGAGGGCCAGGGCGTCCGGCCGGGGAAAGGGCCGCCCGCCCCGGAGCTTCACCACCAGGGCGATGGTGAGGGCCGCCACCAGGCTCCGGGCGAACGCGATCTGGAGGGCGCCCAGGGGCAGCACCTTGATGAAGAGCCCGCTGGAGCTCCACAACAGCGCCGCCAGGGCCACCAGGGCTGCGCCCTTCGTCCGATCAGCAGGTCCGGTCATGAGCCCATTGGACCATGACCCCGCATCCCTCAGCCCACGGTCCCCAGGACACGCCGCCAGCCGGTGAAGCGGATGCCGCCTTCGATGCGGAGGAGGGCCCAGCATTCAAGGCCCGGCTCCGTGCTTGGGCCGTGCTGCTGGCCTGGCCCGCAGGCCAGCCAGTCCCCGGGGCGGAGGTGGGCGGGGCCGTCCTGCATGGCGCCGGACAGGACCAGGGACAGCTCGGCTCCCCCATGGCTGTGGCGGGGCATGCTCATGCCGCCGGGCATGCGCGCCAGGTTCAGCGTGGCGCCGGTGGCGGGATCCTGCAGAAGCCGGGCCACCTGGGCGCCGCCGAGGCCCCGCCGGGTCCAGCGCCAGCGATCCTCGGCGGGGAGGTGGGGCCGGAGGAGGCCGAGAACATCCCGGCCGAAAGGGCCCGCGGCGGGGATGGCTTCGCTGGCGGGGTGCTGGCTTCGGCAGCTGTCGCAATGCCCCAGGTGCACCTTCAGCAGCAGCGCCGTGAGGGGGTCGCCGCCGGGCTCCAGCGCCTGCCAGGCCACTTCCTCCGGGTGATGCACGGGGCCGCGGGGCACCCGGCCCTGCCGCAGGGCGGCCAGGGCGCCATCCAGGGCGCGCTCGGCGGAGGGGACGGGGGGCTCGGGCCAGAGGCGCCGGAGCAGGCCCGGGGTGCGCTCGAAGCTGTCCAGGAAGGCCCGGCAGGGTGGGCAGAGACTCAAGTGCAGTTTGACGCCCAGCCAATCGAAGGGCCCCAGGGCCCCCTCTTCGTAGTCCGTGAGCAGGCCGACGACTTCCGCGCAGGTGGGCATGAGCAGCGTCATCGGTCCTCCGCCAGACGGGGGGCGAATTCCGGCAGCAGGGCCCGCAGGGCCAAGCGGGCCCGGTGGACCCGCTGGCGCACCAGCTCGCGCGTGATGCCCAGGTGCCGGCTGATCTCGTCGGTGTCCCAGCCCTCCAGGTCCCGCAGGACGAAGACGGCGCGCTGGTCGTCGGACAGCCGGTCCAGGCCCATCCGGACCCTGGCCTTCAGCTCATCCCGCTCGACCTTCATCAATGCCTCCGCGTCCTCGCTCCATTCGAGGAGCAGGTCCACGTCCTTGTGATGCCCGTCGTCGGCGAAACGTGGCATCAGATCCTCAATGGCATCCTCCCGGCGCCGGATCCGCTTCCGCCGGGCCATGAGGGCCTGGTTCACGCAGATGCGGTAGGCCCAGGTGCTGAACTTGCTGGCGCCCTGGAAGCCCGGCAGCTCCCGGAGGATGGTGAGGAGGGCGTCCTGCAGGGCGTCCTGGCTCTCGGCCTCGTTGCCCAGGATGCGGTCGATGACCCGGAAAAGCATGCCCAGGTGCGGGCGGACGAGGGTCTCGAAGGCCTCGGGATCCCCTCCGGCGGCAGCTTGGACCAGGACCGCCTCGGGGGGGGCGGGGGCTGGGTTCATGGGGCCTCCGGGAGGGTCCTGCGGGGCAGGCGGATGGTGAAAGCCGAGCCGAAGCCGGGCCCGCGGCTGGCGACGCGGACCTCGCCCCCGTGGCGGGTCACGATCTCCTTCACCAGGAAGAGGCCGAGCCCCGTGCCCGCCACCTGCCGGGTCATCTCATCACCCACCCGGAAGAACCGGTGGAAGACCCGGGGAAGGTCCTTGGCGGCGATGCCGTGGCCCTGGTCGCTCACCACGATGAGGGCGTCCTCGCCGTCGCCGTCGAGGGTGACGGTGGTCTTCCGGGGCTCGGCCGAGTACTTGTAGGCGTTGGACAGCAGGTTTTCCACCACGGTGCCCAGCGCCTTGGGGTCCGCCTCCACCCACAGGGTCTCGGGGGTGCATTCCAGCGTCAGGCCGAGGGCGCCGGGGCCCAGTCGATGATCCATCCCCTCGCAGACCGACCGCAACCAGGGCCCCAGCTCCAGAGGGCCCATGTGGAGGACCAGGCTTCCCGATTCGGCCCGCGCCACGTCCAGCAGGTTGCCCACCAGCTCGTTCAGCCGCTCGAGGTCCTTTTCCATGAGCCCGCGGATCCGCTGGCGCTGGTCCGAGCCCAGCTCGCGGGTGAAGAGGGTCTCCGTCCACACCCGCAGGGAGGCGATGGGCGTCTTCAGCTCGTGGGTGACGGCGGAGGTGAAGTTCCGCTGGCGCAGCTTGAGATCCAGTTCCTCCGCGAGCTTCCGGTAGAGGAGGACGAAGCCGAACAGCACCGCGAACACCATGAAGGCGCCCTCGGTGCTCGCCCGGAAGACGGCGTGCCAGCGCTGGTCCTTCAGCTCCCGGATGGGGCCGGGGCGCACCGTGAGGTAGGCGGTCCCGTCCAAGAGAAGGGGATCGTCCTGGGCCATGGGGCGCGGGACCAGCTCCACCTGGGGGTAGGCCGCCTGGATGGCCTGCCGGCGCTCGGCCAGGCTGGGCATGACCGGGAGCTGCCCCACCACCGCGCCGCCCGGGGAGGCGGGATCGCGCTGGGCGTGGAGCACGTCGAGCATCTTCTGGGTGTCCATCTGCCAGGCCTGGGCCCGCGCGGCCTGCAGGCCCTGGGTGCGCACCTCCAGCAGCCGGCCGGAATCCCGGATCTGCAGGCGGATCCACCAGCCCACCTGGAGGCACAGGACCACGGACACGGACAGGAAGATGATCCGTTGCAGAGGGAAGGTCTGGGCACGAGGGGCCATGCCTCCATCTTGGCAGTGTCGCCCCATGAGGCCATCCTGGAGTCCGATGCCCTCCTCATCCCCGCCTTCCGGCCCCAAGCCGACCCCGCCCCCCACCAGGACGGATTCGGGGGCCAAGTCCACGCCCCTCGGCTCGGCCGCGGGTTCCGGACCCAAGCATGCCCCCGCGAGCCAGGCCCCGCGGCCTCAGGGCGCGGAGCTGCTGGCGGAGCTGATGCAGGCCCAGCGGCAGTTCACCGTCGCCATGCACGAGGTGCGGGAGCTGCGCGCCAAGCTGAACCGCCGGTCGCACCAGATGCAGGTCCTCCAGCACGTGTCCGAGATCCTGGCCGCCACCTCCAAGGGAGGGCAGGTGGTCAGCGTGGTCCTCGATGTGCTGGTGCAGGAATTCCGCTGCCCCCGCGCCGTGGTGTGGACGCTGGAGGACGGGGGCTCCAGCTACCTGCCCAAGGAGGCCGCCGGGCTCACCCGCACCGAATGGTCGGAGATGCGGCTCCCCGCCCCGAACCCCTTTCCCGAGATGCCCCTCGTGCTGTTCCAGAGCCAGTGGCTGGACAAGCCCTGTGGCGGGGCCACCCTGGCGCCGCTCCGGGGGCCCGATGGCGCCCTCCTCTACTTCGTCCCCTTCGAGCACCAGCTCCTCCTCATGGGCTTCGTGATCCTGGCGGTGCCGGCGGACCGTCGCGTGGAGGATGAGGAACTGGATTCCATCTCCATCCTCCAGCGGCAGACGGCCATCTCCCTCTACAACGCCTGGCTGTTCCGGGACCTGTCCGAGCAGCGGGACGCGCTGCAGAGCCAGACCCTGGAGCTGGAGCGCGTGAACGACGCCCTGCGTGAGGCCGACCAGCTCAAGAGCGAGTTCCTGGCCCTCACCAGCCACGAGCTCCGCACACCGCTCACGGGCATCCTGGGCTTCACGCGCCTGGTCATGGACGGCCTCTACGATGACGCCGAGGAGATGCGGTCCATGCTCCAGGACAGCTACAGCTCCGGGCAGCACCTCCTGGCCCTGCTGAACGACATCCTCGACCTCGCCAAGATCGAATCGGGGCGCCTGGAGGTCCATCCCGAGCCCTTCGGCCTCGACCGGCTGCTGGATGAGGTGAAGCCCATCGCGGAGGCCTACCCCCGCAAGCCCGGGGTGGAGCTGGCCTGGCCCGACGCCACCAGCCTGCCCGAGGTGATGGTGGATCCGAGCCGCCTGAAGCAGGTGCTCCTCAACCTGCTCTCGAACGCCCTGAAGTTCACGAAGGAAGGCAGCGTCGCCATCCAGGTGGAGCGGCGCCCGGGTGTCATCGCCCTCATGGTGGTGGACACGGGCATCGGCGTGAGTCCCGAAGGCCAGGCGCGCCTCTTCCAGAAGTTCGCCCAGGCCGAGGGCGGCCACGCCCGCGAGTACGGCGGCACGGGGCTCGGCCTCGTCATCTGCAAGCACCTCATGGGCATGATGAGCGGCACCATCCACCTCCACAGCGAGGGCCTCGGCAAGGGCAGCACCCTGACGATCACGATTCCGATCGCCTAGGACCTGGTGGACTGGCGGTCTGTGGTCGATCGCGGAGCTTCCCTCCGCGATGTGTGAAAATGATCGCTCGTGTACGGAGCATCCATGTCCTACGTCCGCCGCCTGCACTTCCTCCCCTTCACCCGCCCCATGGTCGGCGACGAGGAGATCGCGGAGATGATCGACACGATCCACAGCGGATGGATCACCACGGGGCCCAAGTCGGCGGCCTTCGAGGAGAAGCTGAAGGCCTACAACGGCGTGCCCCACTGCCTGGCCATGAACAGCGCCACCACGGCGCAGGAGATCACCATGCAGGTGCTGAACCTGCAGCCGGGCGACGAGGTGATCACTACTTCGCTGACCTGGGTGAGCACGCTCAGCACCGTGGTGCTGCAGGGTGGCGTGCCGGTGCTGGTGGACATCGACCCGGTGACGCTGAACCTCGATCCCGCGAAACTCGAGGCCGCCATCACGCCCCGCACGAAGGGCATCATCCCTGTGCACCTCACGGGCCTGCCGTGCCCCATGGACGCCATCTGGGCTATCGCCGAGAAGCACGGCCTCTGGGTCATCGAGGATGCCGCCCAGGCCATGGGCGCCCACTACAGGGGCACCAAGATCGGCGGCGATCCGCGATCGATCATGAGCGTCTACAGCTTCCACCCCAACAAGAACATGACCACGGGCGAGGGCGGCGCCATCGCCTTCTTCAACGACGAGTACGAGAGCCGCATCAAGCGCCTGCGTTTCCACGGCATCGACCGGGACGCATGGAAGCGCTTCGCCAAGGAGGGCAGCCCCCACACGGAGGTGTACGAGCCCGCCCGCAAAGCCAACTTCATGGACCTCCAGGCGGCCATGGGCCTGCACCAGATCGACAAGCTGGATGGCTTCAACGAGCGGCGCGGCGTGCTGTTCCACCGCTACCTGGAGCTGATGAAGGACATCGAGGAGGTGATGCTCCCCTGGCCCGGCGACGCCGATCACGGCCACTGCTTCCACCTCTTCGTGCTCCGCATCCACCCCGAGAAGATCGGCCTGGACCGCGATGCCTTCGTGGCGGCCCTCAAGGAGGAGAACATCGGCACGGGCATCCACTACCGTCCGGCCCACATCCACCCCTGGTACCGGGATTTCTACGCCGCGCACCCCCAGCACCTGCCCCAGGACGGCCTGCCGCACACCGAGTGGAGCGGCGAGCGCCTCATGAGCCTGCCCCTGTGGCCGGGCCTCAGCGAGGCCGATCAGGACCAGACCGTGGGCGCCATCAAGCACGTGATCGCCCAGGCCAGGGCCCGGAGCCGCGCCACGCGGTGAGCGGTCCTCCGGGTCAGCCCAGCCGCTCGTGGGGCAGGGTGGGCACCGGGGCGTACACCGTCATGTGGGGGTCGTACATGTAGAGGTTGGCCACGCGGCCGGTGTAGGCGCAGGCGAACTGCTGGAGCTGGTCCGCGAAGCGGGTCGGCTCGTCCCGGTCCCGGAACATGGGCCCCCAGGTGGGATTGAAGGCCGCTTCCACGGACTTCGTGAGGGTGTCCAGCTCGAGGCTGTGGATCTCGGCCCGCCGCTGGAGCGCCTCTGCGCTGCTGGCCAGGTGGGCGGCTTCATGGTCCAGGGCGACGGTGGCCTCGGCGCTGAGGCGGGGGCCCAGCACGTGCCGCCGCACCCGGTTGCGCTTCCACTGGTCCATGAGCACGGAGGCCCGGCGGAGCGTGCGGCGGCGGATGGTCTCCAGGCGGAGCATGTCCCGCATGTCGTGGTTCTTCGCCTCCAGCAGCTTGATCTCGTGCTCCAGCTCCGGCACCAGCAGCAGGGTCCGCCAGGAGGCGTTCTTCTTGGACCGGAGCACGTCGCCGTAGATGTGGTCGCCCACGTAGAGGATCTGCTCGCCCTCGGCCCCCAGCTGGGCCTCCAGCCAGGCGGCATGGCCACCGGTGAAGCAGCGGGGCTGCCCTTCGATGGCCGCGGGGAGCGGCGTGCCCAGGAAGAAATCCGGCTTCCGGCTGCTCACCACGATCAGGTCGAAGTAGTCGGTCCAGCGGGGCCGGGCTTCGTCCTGGCCGTCCAGCAGATGGCCCAGGACGCCCGCGGTGAAGCTCCACTCGCTGTTGGTCAGGAGGAAGAGCTTCTTCCCCTCGCGCTTGAGCCGATCCAGGGCCAAGGCGAGTTGGGGATCCCTCGGGATGAAGAAGTCGCGGTGTTCCAGGATCTCCCCCTTCATCTCCCCGTTCCGGTGGGCGGTGTCGATGGCCCAGCGCACGTCATGGAAGATCTGGAGGTAGTTCTCGGCCTTGAGGGTGCCCTGGTCGAAGCCGTCCACCATCCGGGCGTAGAGGTAGCCCTCGGGGATCTCGAACAAGGTGTCGAGGTTGCGGAAGCCCTTGGCGGAGGTGGATAGCCGGCGCCGGCCGTAGACGGCATCCAGCTCCGGCCGGGGCAGGATCCGGGTGCCGTGGCAGGCGCGGACCACCTGGCGCTCACGGTTGAGCTTGAGCACGTTGCCCCGCAGCCCGTCCAGCAGCAGGCCGCGTACGGCGAAGGCCGGGTCGTAGCCCATCTCCAGGAGCCACGGCGAGTAGCCGCGGTCCCGCGCCAGCAGGCGCACCGCCTTCTTGAAGGCCAGCTCGTCGATCTCCGGCGCCCGGTAGCGGGCCAGGGTGTGGTCCATGTCGAAGCCGATGGCCCTGATCTCGCCCAGAGGCAGGGTGCGCAGGGCGAAGAGCTTGTGCTCCGGCGGCAGCCGGTCCTCTCCGTCCAGCAGGGGCGGCGCGGCCAGCAGGTCGGGGTCCCAGGCGGTCATGGAGCGAGTCTACTCCCGGGGCCTCTCGATCAGATGACCTTGCCCGGATTGAAGAGGCCGCTGGGATCCAGGGCCCGCTTGAGGGCGCGGAGGGCCCGGATCTGCCCGGGATCGGACAGGGCCAGGAAGGCGTCCCGCTTGGCGAGGCCGATGCCGTGCTCCCCGCTGAGGGTCCCACCCAGGCTGAGGGCGAGGCGGAAGAGGTCCAGGAGCTGGCGCTCCAGCTGGGCCGGATCGGCGTCGCCGGCGCCCAGCAGGTTCACGTGCAGGTTGCCGTCGCCCAGGTGGCCGTAGGTCACGCTGGGAATGGCCAGGCGCTCCAGCCCCGCGAAGAACTCGCGCAGGCGGCTGCGGGGCACGACGATGTCCTCGCTCACCTTTCCAGGGTGGCGCTCCTTCAGGAAGGCGCTGGTCATGCGGCGCACGGCCCAGATGCCCGCCCGCTGGCGCGCGTCCGAGGCGATCTCCAGGTTCTCCGCCACCGGGCCCAGCAGGTCCATGAGGCCTTCGAGGAAGGCGGAGGACGTGCAGCCCCGGTCGTCGAACTCCAGGATGGCCAGGGCCTCACCCGGCAGGCGGCGCGCTTCCTCGGGGCCGTGAGCCCGCAGCTCCGCCAGCACGGCGGGATCGAAGAACTCGAAGGCGCTGGGCAGGTAGCCCGCGCCCACGAGGCGGCCCGGCAGATCGAGCAGGTCCTCCCAGCGCTTCACGGGCAGCAGCAGGGTGGCGTACTCCCGGGGCAGGGGGGTGAGACGCAGGGTGGCGCCCAGGATGAACCCGAAGATGCCCTCGCTGCCGATGAGCAGCTGGCCCAGGGCCGGGCCCGCATTGGCCTTCACGCTGTGGATGCCGAAGGTGTGCACCTCGCCGTCCTCCAGCAGCGCGTCCACGGACAGCACCCAGTGGCGGGTCATGCCGTACTTGCAGGCGTTGGGGCCGCCGGCGTTGGTGGCGAGGGTGCCGCCCAGGGCGCAGCTCTCCCAGGAGTTGGGGTCCGGCGGGTAGAAGAGGCCTGCGGCTGCGGCCGTCGCCTTCACCTCCCGCAGGGGGGCGCTGACGGGGGCGCTGAGGCAGAGATCCTGGGGCGACAGCCGCAGCTCGCCGCGCCAGGCTGAGAAATCCACCACGACGGCCCGGCCGCCCGCGGGCACGCAACCGCCCGCCTTGCCCGTGCCCGCGCCCCGGGGCACCAGCCCGAAGCCCTCGGCCTTGGCCAGACGCACCAGCTCCTTCAGGGCCGCGGGGCCCTTGGGCAGCACCACGGCCAGGGGCAGGCTCCCCCGCACGTGGGACTCATCCCGGCGATAGGGTTCCAGAGCCTCCGGATCCGCGAGGACCGTGGCATCGGGGAGATCCGGAAACCGGGTCATGGGCCTGGGGGATCAGGAGACCAGCGTGCCCACGGGCTCGCCCTGCACGGCGGCCACGAGGTTGCCGGGCTTGTTCATGTCGAAGACGAGGATGGGCAGCCTGTTTTCCATGCACAGGGCGATGGCGGAGGCGTCCATGACCCGCAGGCCCTTCTCCAGGACGTCCTGGAAGCAGATGCGGTCGAAGCGGGTGGCGGTGGGATCCTGCTTGGGGTCGGCGGTGTAGATGCCGTCCACGTTGGTGGCCTTCATCACCACCTCGGCGGCGATCTCGTTGCCGCGGAGGGCGGCGGCGGTGTCCGTGCTGAAGTAGGGGTTGCCGGTCCCGGCGCCGAAAATCACCACGCGGCCCTTCTCCAGGTGGCGGGTGGCCCGGCGGCGGATGTAGCTCTCGGCCACCTTGGGCATCTCCAGGCCGGACAGGGTGCGGGTGTTCACGCCCTTGTGCTCCAGGGCGTCCTGGAGGGCCAGGGCGTTGATCATGGTGGCCAGCATGCCCATGTGGTCGGCGGTGGTGCGGTCCATGCCCTTGGTGGCGCCCGCCACGCCGCGGAAGATGTTGCCGCCCCCGATGACGAGGCCCACCTCCACGCCCAGCTCCCGGATGGCCTTCACCTGGTCGGCGATCATGTTGACCACCGCGGGATCGATGCCGTACTTCTGCTCGCCCATGAGGGCTTCGCCGGAGAGTTTGAGGAGGATGCGCTTGAACTTCATGGGGACTCCGATCCGGGTGGGGGCGCAGCTACAAAAGGGGCGGCCGGAACGGCCGCCCCTTTTGTAGCAGGAAAAGGAACCTACTTGGCGGCGGCGACTTCGGCGGCGAAGTTCTCGCTGCGCTTCTCGAGGCCCTCGCCCATGATGTACTTCGTGAAGCGGCGGACGCTGAGCTTCTCGCCGATCTCGGCGGTCTTCTGGGACAGGTACTGCTGCACGGTGAGGTCGGGGTTCATGATGAAGGGCTGCTCCAGGAGGCAGACCTCCTTGAAGATGCTGTTCATCTTGCCCTCGACGATCTTCTCGACGATGTTCTGGGGCTTGCCGGTGGCCAGGGCCTGCTCGGTGGCGATGCGCTTCTCGGTGTCGAGGAAGTCCTGGGTGACCTCCTCCTTGGTGACGAAGCGGGGCGCGGGATCGGCGGCCGCGATGTGCATCGCGATCTCCTTCACCAGGCGCTGGAAGGCCTCGTTGCGGGCCACGAAGTCGGTCTCGGAGTTCACTTCGACCAGCACGCCCACGCGGCCGCCGGGATGGATGTAGGCCTCCACGATGCCTTCGGCGGCGATGCGGTCGGCTTTCTTGGCGGAGGCGGCCAAGCCCTTCTTGCGCAGCCACTCGATGGCCTGCTCCATGTCGCCGTTGTTCTCTTCCAGGGCCTTCTTGCAGTCCATCATGCCGAGGCCGGTCTTCTCGCGCAGCGTCTTCACATCATTGGCGGTGAATGCCATGGGATCTCCTGAAATCGGGTGGGGTCTTCAGACCATCAGCCATCAGCGGGCGGACCCTCTGATGGCTGACGAATGGGGCGGAGAGGGACTAGCCCTCGACTTCCATCTTTTCGGCCATCATCTTCTTCATCTCGTCGCTGTCGCCCTTGTCGCGGAAGGACTGGCGGCCCTCGAGGATGGAGTCGGCCACGCGCTCGGAGAAGAGCAGGATGGAGCGGATGGCGTCGTCATTGGCGGGGATCACGTAATCGACCATGTCGGGGTCGCAGTTGGTGTCCACGATGCCCACCACCTTGATGCCCAGCTTCTTGGCTTCGGTGACGGCGATGTCCTCGCGATGGGGATCGATGACGAAGAGCACGTCGGGCAGCGAGCGCATGTCGCGGATGCCGTGGAAGGAGGCCTCCAGCTTGAGGCGCTGCCGGTCGAGGTTCAGCAGCTCCTTCTTGGAGAGCATGGCCGTGCGGGCGGGATCCGCCAGGGTGGCTTCGATCTCGCGGAACTTCTCGAGGCTCTTCTTGATGGTGGCGAAGTTGGTCAGCATGCCGCCCAGCCAGCGGTTGTTGACGTAGAAGGCGCCGCAGCGGGCGGCCTGCTCGGCGATGAGCTCCTGGGCCTGGGGCTTGGTGGCCACGAAGAGGAAGTTCTTCCCCTCGCTGGCGGCCTTGGTCAGGAAGTTCGCGGCGGAGTTCCAGAGGCGCAGGGTCTTCTGGAGGTCGATGATGTAGATGCTGTTGCGGGCCCCGAAGATGTACTTCTTCATCTTGGGGTTCCAGCGCTTGGTCTGGTGCCCGAAGTGGGCACCGGCCTCGAGGAGTTCCTTCATCTGGATGGCAGCCATGCTGGCCTCCCTGGTCAAGCGGCGGAATGGGTGAAGGCGCCGCGGGTGGGATGAAAGGCTCGGGGTTGGATCCCTTCGCCCGAATCGCCCACGGCATCCCGTGGACCGGAAAAACGGAAGGGGGACCCGAAGATCCCCCTTCCAGAGAAACGACTAGCGCTTGCTGAACTGGAAGCGGCGACGGGCGGCCTTGCGACCGGGCTTCTTGCGCTCCTTCATGCGGGGATCGCGGGTCAGGAGACCAGCGCCTCGCAGGAGGGACTTCAGCTGCTCGTTGTAGCCCAGTAGGGCGCGGGAGATGCCCATGCGGATGGCCGAGGCCTGGCCGGCGGGGCCGCCGCCGACGACGCTGATGACCATGTCGAACTTGCCGTCGAGGTCGGCCAGCACCAGGGGCTGGTGGACCATCATGCGGAGCACGGCGTTCGGGAAGTAGCTCTCGAGGCTGCGGCCGTTGACGGTGATCTTGCCGGTGCCGGGGCGGAGGAAGGCGCGGGCGGCCGCGCTCTTGCGGCGACCGGTTCCGTAGTTCTGGGAAATGGCCATGGGGTCCTCGCCTCTACTTCTGGATGGTCAGGATCTGGGGCTGCTGGGCGGCCTGCTCGTGCTCGGGGCCGGCATAGACCTTCAGCTTGCGGTACATCGCCCGGCCGAGGGGGCCCTTGGGCAGCATGCCCTTGACCGCGCTCTCGATGATGCGCTCGGGGTAGGTGGCCTTCATCACCTCGGCCTTGACTTCCTTCATGGAGCCAGGCTGGGTGGTGGTGCGGCGATAGAACTTCTGCACGCCCTTCTTGCCGGTCAGGACGGCCTTCTCGGCGTTGATGACGACGACATGGTCGCCGGTGTCGAGGAAGGGGGTCCAGGTCGGCTTGTTCTTGCCGGAGAGGACATCCGCCACGGCGGTGCTCAGGCGGCCCACGGGAATGCCGGTGGCATCCACCAGGAACCACTGGCGCTTCAGATCATCGGCTTTCGGGAAGTACGTGCTCATGGCCTGCTCCGGGATCACATCGGGCTGCGAAGACACCACCCTACGGGCGGCGAGTCCACAGAAGGGAAAGCTTATCGTTGGAGGCCGGTGGGGTCAAGCCGGGATTTCAGCCCTGGGGCGCGGCCAACCGCCACAGCTCCTGCGCGATGCGCGAGGCGCCCAGGCCGTCCACCAGGGCCATGCCGTCGCGCACCTGCTCCTGGCGGTTGTCCTGGCCCTCGGGACCCAGCCATTGCGTCAGGGCTTCCCGCACGATGCCGAGGTCGGCCTCGGGGCCCACGCCCAGGTCGAAGCAGCCGTTCGCCATGGCCAGATCCGCCAGGATGCCGTGCTGCCGGTCGTTCTGGCCCCAGACCGTGGCGGGGACGCCCATGCAGAGGGCCTCGGCCAGTGTCACGCCGGCGGAGCACCAGATGGCGTCGTGGTCCTGGATGCGCCGGGTGAGGGCCGGCAGGCTCCTGGCCACGGTGCAGCCCGGGAAGGGGTCGCCCTGGATGCCGTTGGGGGCCAGCAGCGTGCAGGCGCCATGCCAGCGGTCCTCGGAGGCCAGCCTGGCCAGGGTGTCGAAGGCCTTCTGCGCCAGGTTGGGGCCGTCGCTGCCGCCGAAGGTGACCAGCAGCTTGTGGACGGCCAGAGGCTGGAGGGGCACCCGCTTGGGACGCAGCTCCAGCGCGGCCTTGTCCACCACGATGAAGTTGGCGCCGCGCACCACGCGGCAGGCGCCGGACGTGGTCTCGTAGGGCCGGACCTTGCGCCCGTCCACCACCTTCACGGGGTGGTCCGGCCAGCGGACGCCCTCCAGGAAGGGCTGGAAGAGCAGGTCCGCCACCTCATGGGCGTCCGTGTCGTCCTCCATGACGGCCACCCTCAGGGGGCGCAGGGCCTGGAGGAACTCGGTGCTGGTATCCCACTGGTCCACGAGCGCCACGGCGGCGCGGGCCTTCAGCTCCGCCGGCAGGGGCGCGTGGATCGCCTCGCCCAGGTAGATCGCCTCGCAGGGCAGGGCCTGATCCAGGAAGGGGTGCCGGCCGCCGCCCACCCGGCGGGCGCGATCATCCCCCGAGGCGGCGATGCAGGCCGTGCCGCCGAGGGCGCGCCAAGCCTCCTGCAGGGCGAGGGCGCGGGCCACGTGCCCCAGCCCGAGGCGCAGATCGGCGTGGACGCGGAGGATCAGCAGGGGGGACATGATCCCGAGAGTCTAGCCCAGCCTGTCAATCGGCGGGAGGGACGATCTTCCGGAACGCTCCGCCTTCTGGGAAGCCCCGTCTTCTGGGAAGCTGGATGCATCCCCATTGGAGATGCCCATGTCCGACGCCTCCCCGACGTCCACCCCCGTTCCGGCCCCCGGCGCCCAGGCCGCCAAGGTCTGCGGCATCCTCTCCATCGTCTTCGCCCTCACCTGCGTGGGCCTCCCCGTGGCGCTCGTCCTGGGCATCGTGGCCCTGGTGCAGCAGGCCAAGGCGAAGCGCCTGGCGAAGGCGGACCCCCGGAGCTACGCGCCCGTCCCCTCCACGGGCCTGGTCACCGGTATCATCGGCCTCGTGCTGGCCGCGCTGATGCTCCCCGTCATGGGCATCGCGACCGCCATCGCCATCCCCTCCGTGATGCTCCAGCGGGAGCTGGCCCGGGAAGCGGCCGTCCAGCACCACCTCGACCAGGCGAGGGCCAAGGCCGAAGCCGCCGTCCTGGCCTGGCAGGCCCGGAACCCCGGCCAGCCCGTGCCCCAGGACACCCTCATCCGGGACCTCCTCCGGGACCCGGAGCTGGCGGCCCTGAAGAATCCCTTCGATCCCAAGAGCCCAGCCTTTCTGGGCGGCGAGACCGGCCCCGGCGGCGCGGTGATGATCCATCCGGATCGCAGCGAGGAAGGGGGCGTCACCACCTGGTCCGTGAAGTTCCGGGCTGAGATCCCGCGACGGAACGAGCAGCGCGTGCTGACGGCCGAGGTCGTCACCCACGCCCAGGAGCAGGTGCAAGGGCGCACCGAGGATGGCTGGGAGGTGGTGAACCCGCCGGCGGCCCAGAACTGAGGGTCAAGGAAAGGGGTGGCCCTCGGCGAATCCCGGCCGGGGGACGGAGATCGACGGAGCCTCCGCCACGGGCCAGCCGTCGGCGAAGTAGGCCTCCTTGTACCGCACGTAGCGGGTCCAGACGCTGGC
The DNA here is from genome assembly GCF_022808775.1 of Geothrix terrae. Classification (GTDB taxonomy): domain Bacteria; phylum Acidobacteriota; class Holophagae; order Holophagales; family Holophagaceae; genus Geothrix; species Geothrix terrae. Next base: position 252,664 of record NZ_JAKZLA010000003.1, on the reverse strand, counting down.
CACGAGCTCGCGCTGCTTCTCGCTGAGGGGACCCTTCACCCTGGCGGGCCAGCCGGCCACCAGGCTGTGGGGGGGCGCCTGGAGGCCCTCGCGCACGAGGCTGCCCGCGGCCACGAGGCAGCCTTCGCCGATCTCGGCGCCGTCCATGATCGTCGTGCTCATGCCGATGAGGGCGCCCTTCCGGATGGTGCAGCCGTGCAGCATCACGTTGTGGGCGATGCTCACCTCATCCTCGATGAGCAGGGGCCACTTCCCATTGGTGACGTGCAGGCAGCAGGCATCCTGGATGTTGGTGCGGGCGCCGATGCGGATCCAGTTCACGTCGCCGCGGATGGCGCAGTTGAACCAGATGCTGGCGTCGTCGCCGATGGCCACATCGCCCAGCACCAGCGCGCTGTCCGCCAGGAACACGCGCGAGCCGAGCTTGGGAACCATGCCTTGGAAGGGGCGGATCATGCGGCCTCCAGAGGCTGAGTCTAGCCGACCGTCAGCAGGCCCAGTTTCACCGCGCCCAGGCCCAGGGATCCCACGATCAGCCAGAGGGCCAGTCCCTGGAGGAAGGGGCGCAGGCCCACGCCGCGCAAGGCCTCGCGGCTGAGGCCGGCGCCGATGAGGAAGAGGGTGAGCACCAGGACGCGCCGGGCGGCCGCGGCCACCAGGTGGCCCGGCACCTGGAGGGCGGGCACGAAGGTGACGAGGGCCGCCATGGCCAGGAAGCCGGCGATGAACCAGGGCTTCTTCACCGGCGCGGCGTCGGCGGAGGCCGGTTCGCGCCGGGACATGACCCAGCCGATGCCGAAGGTGAGCGGCACGATCCACAGGGCCCGGGCCAGCTTCACGGTGGTGGCCACCTCCAGGGCCCTGGGGCCGTAGGCGAGCCCGGCGCCCACCACGGAGCTGGTGTCGTGGATGGCCAGGGCCGACCAGAGGCCGAAGGCGTCCTGGCCCAGCCCGGCGGCGTGGCCCAGGGGGGGGAAGATCACCAGGGCCGCAGCGTTGAGCAGGAAGACCGTGGCCAGGGCCACGGAGATGCCGTGGTCCTTGGCGCGGATCACCGGGGCGACCGCGGCGATGGCGCTGCCGCCGCAGATGGCGGTGCCCACGGAGATCAGCAGGCCGGCTTCGCGATCCACCTTCAGCGTCCGCGCCAGCCAGAGGCCCAGGGCGAGCACGAGCACGAGGCTCAGGGCCGTGTAGCCGAGCCCGTGCAGGCCCGCCTTGGCCACCGCCCGCAGGTTCATGTCCGCGCCCAGCCCGATGACGGCCAGGGGCAGCAGCCGGTGGGTCCATCGGCGGGTGAGGCTGGCGGCCGGATTGCCCAGGGTGAGGGCCAGCGCGGCGCCACCCACCAGGGCCGCCGCGGCGGGGGTGAAGGGAGCCAGGGCCAGGAGGGCGCCGAGGGGAAGGAGGAGGGAGGCGAGGCGCTTCATGGACATCGAAGATAGGTTGATTCGATCCGAAAAAATAATAGTCATAATGAATGACTCATCAGAAAAATGGATGGATTCCGATGCGTGATGACCTCGATCCCCGCCGCCTGGAGACGTTCCGGGTCGTGGCCCAGGCGGGCCGGATCTCCGCGGCCGCCAACCTCCTGAACCTGTCACAGCCGGCCGTGACGGCCCAGATCCGGCAGCTGGAGTCGGATCTGGGCCGCCCCCTCTTCACCCGCCACGCCTCCGGAGTGCAGCTCACCGGGACGGGCCGCCTCCTGCTGGATTGCGCCCGGCGGGTCCATCGCCTGCTGGAAGAGGCGGTGGAGCGGCTTCAGGCGGAGGAGCAGCCCACCGGGGAGTTGCGTCTGGGCGCGAGCACCACCGCCGCCGCCTACATCCTGCCCCCGGTGCTCCAGGCCTTCGCCGCCAGCCACCGGCCCGCGCCGCTGGTCCTGGAGGTGGGCAACACGGACGAGGTGCTGGCCTGGGTGCGGGAAGGGCGCGTTCCCCTGGCCCTGGTGGAGGGGCTCACGCGGGCCCCGGGGCTGTCCCTGCAGCCCTACCTGAAGGACGAGCTGGTGGCCGTCCGGGCGGCCCGGGCGCCGGATCCGCTGAAGGCCGTGCGCACGGCGGCGGACCTGGCCGGGGTCCCGCTCGTCTGGCGCGAGCCGGGCTCGGGCACGCGGGTGGTGGTGGAACGCGTCCTGCGGAGGACCCGGCGGATCCAGGGCCCCCGGGCCACGGACCTGGTGGTGGGGGATACCGAGGCCATCAAGTCCTGCGTCCTGCTGGGGCTCGGCATCGGCTTCCTGTCGCGCTGGAGCATCCAGCGGGAGCTGCAGCGGGGGACCCTGGAGCTGATCCCCCTCCCGGACCTGAGCATCCCCCGGACTTTTTCATGGGCCCAAGTCGGCGGGGGGCTCGCGGGCCAGCCTGCGGCCTTCCTGCGCCATGCCCTGGCGCATCCTCCCGCGCCGTCCGGGGGGCTGGGACGGTAGGCTAGAGCATGACCGAGCAGCTCATCCCCACCCGGCGCGACTTCCCCGCGGACGATCCCATCTTCGCCTTGAACACCGAGGCCCAGGCCCGGAAGGCGGCGGGCGAATCCATCCTCAACGCCACCGTGGGCGTCCTGCTGGACGAGGCCGGGCAGCTGGTGGTGCACGAGACGGTGATGGACCTCTGGCGGGAGCTGGGCGCCATGGACGTGGCCCCCTACGCGCCCATCGCCGGGGATCCGGCCTTCCTGAAGGCCCTGGTGCAGCGCCACTGGCCCGCCCTGGATGGCGCGGGCGCGGCCTGTGCCACACCCGGCGGCAGCGGGGCCCTTTCCCTCTCCCTGCGGAACTTCCTCGAGCCAGGCCAGGCGCTCCTCACCACGGCGCCCTACTGGGGCCCCTACGCCACCATGGCGGGCGAGAACGGCATGCGGGTGGAGACGGCCCCCTGGCCGGCGGCGGGACAGGCGCTGGACGCGGCGGCCTGGGACCGGGCGCTGAGGGCCCAGATGAAGGCGCAGGGCCGGGTCATGGTCTGGCTCAACGATCCCTGCCACAACCCCTCGGGTCGCAGCCTCTCCGCGGCGGATCGCGCGACGCTCGCGGGCCTGCTGCGGGACGCGTCGGTCCTGGGGCCCGTCACCCTGATCCTGGATCTGGCTTATCTGGACTACACCTGCGAGCCCGAGGCCGTGACCGCGGCCCTGAGGGACTATGCGGCCCTGGGGGCCGGAGGCCGGGTGCTGGTGGGGGCCGCCATGTCCCTCTCCAAAGCCATGACGCTCTATGGGGGCCGCGGCGGGGCCCTGGCCTTCCCCTGGTGTGACGATCCCGCCCTTCAGGCGGCCCTCACCCAGGCCTGCCGGGGCACCTGGTCCAACTGCGCCCGCGCCCCTCAGGCCCTGCTCCTGCGCCTCGCGCGGGACGGCAAGGCCCAGGCGCGGCTGGCGGCGGAGCACCGCCACTGGTCCGAGGTGTTGGCCGCCCGGGCCCTGGCTTTGGATGAGGCTCTGGAGGCCGAAGGCATGGCGGCCTTCCGCTGGAGCGGAGGGTTCTTCGTCACGGCCCCCGCGGCGGATCCGGAGGCGGCTTGTGGGGCCCTGAAGGCCGAGGGCGTGTTCACGGTTCCGCTGCCGGAAGGACTGCGCGTGGGCCTGTGCTCCATGCGGAGGGACGAGGCCTCCCGGCTCGCCCGCGCGCTGCGGAAGGTGGCTGTCCGCTGATCTCCCCGGCCACGCAGACGTGGCCTGGGATCCGACGTCGGGCTTGGAAACGGACGGATCCTGGGTTATCCTGGTCGACCGCGGGCGTATAACTCAGCGGTAGAGTGCTACCTTCACACGGTAGAAGTCCCAGGTTCGAATCCTGGTACGCCCACCAAAAACCCCTCGCCGGGGTCCCGGCGAGGGGTTTTTGAGCGGAAGTCCGAACCCGTCTTTCCTCCCTCACGGAGTCCCCCATGCCCTTCATCAACGCCACCCAGGTCCGCGCCGGGATGATCGTCAACTTCGAGAACGAGCTCTGCCGCGTCATCAGCGTCGAGCACCAGACGCCCGGCAACCTGCCGGCCCGCGTGGTGGTGAAGATGAAGCGCCTGAAGGACGGCATCAACCGCGAGAACCGCTTCGGCAGCGCCGACAAGGTGGACAAGGCCAGCCTCGAGCAGCACATGCTCGAGTACCTCTACGAGGACGGCGACCACCTCGTCTTCATGAACAACGAGACCTACGAGCAGATGGACGTGAGCAAGGAGCTCCTGGGCGACGACCTGGTCTTCCTCGAGCCCAACATGCAGGTGGAGATCGAGTTCTACGAAGGCCAGCCCATGGGCGCCACCCTGCCGGCCAGCGTGGTGCTGGAGATCGTCGAGACCGATCCCGTCATGAAGAACGCCAATGCCACCGGCTCCTACAAGCCCGCCAAGCTGAACAACGGCATCACCGTGGGCGTGCCGCCCTACATGGAAGCCGGCCAAAAGATCCGCGTGAACACGGTGGACCGCACCTTCATGGAGCGGGTGAAGTAGACGCATTCTCATCGACTGGGTTTGTTCGGCACACCCAAGGCCCCGGTAGGCAGATGCCGCCGGGGCCTTGTTCTATGTGAATTTGGCCAGACGAAATTCCAACCTCGCGGTAAAGTACTGGTCGTTCGGTTCCCGTCTACGTGACCAGGATCACAATCCGATGGAAATGTGCGATAACTGACCTAGCGCCTTGGTGGAGCCCCATGCCTCAAGCAGTCCTCAACCTGAGAAGGATCGAGTTCCTGGCGGGGCTGCCCATGAATGCTGCCGAGGAACTGGCCAGCATCGCGGAGATGCGGCGGTTCCCCGACGGCGCCCGGGTCTACACCCAGGGCGACCAGGTTCCGGGCGTCTATGTGGTGGTGAAGGGCGGCCTCAAGGTCTTCCGCACGGACGGGCGCGGCCGGGTCCAGGTGCTCCAGTTCCTCAAGGTCGGGGACTGCGTGGGTGAGGTGGCCGTGTTCGACGGCGCCTCCATCGCCTCCAGCGCCGAGTCCCACGGCGAGACCGAGTGCTGGCTGATCCCCTCCGCACCGCTGCGCCAGATCGTCCACCGCCATCCCGAAGTGGCGGAGATGCTCATCCACCACTTCGCCGCCAAGGTGCGCCACCTGGTGACCCTGGTGGAGACCCTCAGCCTGCACAGCGTGCCCGAGCGCGTGGCCCAGCTGCTGCTGGAGGCCCACGAGTCCCATCCCATGCGCTCCCTCGTGGAGTTCCAGGAGACCCAGGAGGACCTGGCCCAGTGCATCGGCGCGAGCCGCGAGGCCTTCAGCCGAGCCCTGCGTCTGCTGACCGACCTGGGCCTCATCCAGAGCACCTTCCCCGTGGTGCGGATCCTGGACCTGGGGAAGCTGCAGCGGTACGCGAAGGGCTGAGGGGCAGCTATCAGCTGCCGGTTCTCAGCTCTCATCTGGCAGCGGGACTATAGAACCGTCAGGTAGCGGACCTTGGCTCCCGGCTCCTCGCCGGGGGCCTCGATCCACGCGAAGGCGTCGGCCCGGGCGAGGGTGACGAGGTCGGCGGAGCCCTTGCCGGGCAGGGGGTGGAGCTGGCCCTCCGCGAGGCGGCAGGGGTGCAGCAGGGGGCGGTCCCCCTTGTGGCGCACCGCGGCGGCCAGCCGGGCGCGGCGCCAGGGATCGGGCAGGGCGCGGCCCTCCAGCCTCGCCAGTGCCACGGGCAGGAACAGCAGGGCGTTGAGGTAGGCGGACACGGGATTGCCCGGCAGGCCGAGCACCAGCAGGTCGCCGAGCTGGGCCGCCAGCATGGGCTTGCCGGGCTTGAGGCGGATCTTGTGGAAGAGGATCGTCGCGCCCAGGTCCTTCAGCACGGAGGGCAGGTGATCGTGCTCGCCCATGCTCACGCCGCCGGAAGTCAGCAGGATGCGGGCGTCGCCGGGGCTCCGCAGGGCCGCGGCCAGGGCCCCGGGATCGTCGGGCAGGGCGGGGCGCCGCTCGACGTCGGCCCCCAGGGCGTGAGCCAGAGCGGCCAGCATGGGGCCGTTGGAATCCCGGATCTGGTGGGGCCGGGGATCGGCCACCAGCTCGTCGCCGGTGGACGCCACGGCCACGCGGATGCGGGCCGGGAGCGGGACGGGCTGGCCCACCCAGGCCCGCAGGGCCCGGCGGGCCACGTTGAGGGGCTGGTCCGCGGGCAGCAGGAGGTCCCCGGCGTGGGCCTGGCCCCCCTTCCGGCGCACGTGGCCGCCGGGCTCGGGATCCGACAGGGGGTGGATGAGGCCCTCCGCTTCGCGCAGCTCCTCGACCGGCACGATGGCATCGGCCCCCGCGGGCAGGGCGGCGCCGGTCATGATGCGCACGGCGGTGCCGGGCATGACGGTGAAGGCCCCGGGGTCATCGCCGGCGTAGAGGGTGCCCAGGAGGCGGCGCGGGCCGCGGCCTTCCTCCGAGCGCAGCGCGACGCCATCCATGGCCGCCAGGTCCGCGGCGGGATCGTCCCGGTCCGCTCGGACTTCGGGGAAGGAGGGCGAGGGCAGGGCCGCCACGAGACGGGCGAGGGCTTCATCGAGGGGCAGCAGGAGGTCGGCCATCCTGAAATCCTGTCATAGGTTCCGGAGCCCGGCCTACGATAGGCGAAAGGATCCCCCCGTTTCATGACCTGGTTCCCGGCCTCTCTTCGGACGCTTCGGCTCCACCTGCCCCTGCTGGCCCTGGCGGCGACCCTGCCCACCTTCCTGCTCGTGCTGCTGCTCGCCAGCCGGGAGCGGAGCGGGGCCCTGCGACACGCCGAAGCCGAGGCCCGCATGATGGCGGGGATCGCCACCCGGGAGCACGCCCATCAGGTGCTCGGCGCCCAGCGGCTGCTGCTCCAGCTCGGCCGCGGCGAGGTCCACGAGGACATCCGGCCGCTCCTCCCCGGCCTGCTGAAGGCCAATCCCGCCCTCGCCAACCTCGGCCTGCTGGACTCCGAGGGGCGGCTGGTCTACAGCGTGGTCCCTCCGGAGGGCCGGGTGGACATGAAGGACGAACCGGCCTTCCTGGGCGCCAGGGCCCGGCCCGGCGTGGCCCCCAGTGTGGCCGTAGGCCGCTACCGCATCGGCGAGATCGTCCACCGCCCCATCCTCATCCTGGCCACGTCCCTGGTGGGAAACCCCTCGGAGGTGCTCTACGCCGCCCTGGATCTGGCCTGGCTCGAGAACCTGGGGCCCCAGGCCCAGCTCCCCGCCGGGACGGCCCTCTTCATCACCGACCGCGCCGGCGGGGTGCTGGCCCGGGGCGGCGAGGCGGCCGGAGGGCCGGCGGTGGGCCAGCGGCTGCCCGCCTGGGAGCGCATGGCCGGGCGCGGGCAGGGCATGACGGAAGCGGTCATGCCCGATGGGCGGAAGCGCCTGTTCGTCGCCGCCTCCCTGCCCGAGGTGCCCGACCTCTTCGTGGCGGTGGGCCTGCCGGAGGCCGCCGTGCTCCGGGAGGCCAACCTCGCCTTCCAGCGCACCCTGGTGGTGCTGGCGCTGCTCCTGCTCCTCACGGTGCTGGGCTCCCTGGTGGCGGCGGAAATCTCCGTGCTGCGGGACCTCCGCCTCCTGGCAGGCGCCACCCGCCGCTTCGGGGCCGGGGACCTCCAGGCCCGGGCCCCGCAGCCCACCACGCGCGGGGAGATCCAGGACCTGGCCGCCGCCTTCAACGCCATGGCCGAGACCCTGGCGCGCAAGCATGACGAGGCCCAGGACGCCCAGGCGCAGCTCCGGGCCCTCTCGCGCCGCCTGCAGGCCGCGCGGGAGGAAGAGGGGGCCCGGATCTCCCGGGAGCTCCACGACCAGCTGGGCCAGGATCTCACCGCCCTGAAGCTCGCCGTGGGGGCCTTGAGGCTCAAGGCCCAGGCGCCGGAGGCCGGACCTCAGGCCCGGGACCTGTCGCGATGGTGTGACGAGGCGGGCGCCCAGATCGACGCCGCCATCGATTCCGTCCGCCGGATCGCGGGCGAATTGCGGCCCAGCGTCCTGGACCGCCTGGGCCTGCTGCCGGCCCTGGAGTGGCTCGCCGGGGAGTTCCAGCGGCGCAGCGGCGTCGCCTGCCGGGTGCGGGCGGAGGGGCTGGAGGGCGCCCTGAGCCCAGAGCAGGCCACGGCCTTCTTCCGCATCACCCAGGAGGCCCTCACCAATGTGGCCCGCCACGCCGGGGCGGAGGCCGTGGAGATCACACTCACGGTGGACGAGGCCCAGGCCGAGCTCTGCATCCGAGACGACGGCCGGGGGTTCGGGGAGGCCGGTCCAGGCGGCCACCTGGGCATCCTCGGCATGGAGGAGCGGATCGGCCTTCTCGGGGGGCGCCTGCAGCTGGGGCGGGCGCCGCAGGGGGGCGTCGAACTGTGCGCGATCCTCCCCCGTGGCATCCTGCCAGGGGAGGACGGAGGCCATGTGGCGCATCCTGCTGGCGGATGATCATGCCCTGCTGCGGTCGGGCCTGCGGCGCATCCTGGAGGAGGCCCTCCCCGGCGTGCACGTGGGCGAGGCGGGCACCGCGGAGGAGGCGCTGGCCGCCCTGCCGGACGGGGCCTGGGATCTGCTGATCCTGGACATCTCCATGCCCGGGCGGAGCGGCCTGGACATCCTCCCGGACCTCAAGGCCCTGCAGCCCTCCCTCCCGATCGTGGTGCTCTCCATGTTCGGGGAGCAGCAGTTCGCCATCCGCGCCCTGAAGGCAGGTGCCTCGGCCTACCTCACCAAGGAGCGGGCCCCGGAGGAACTGATCCAGGCGGTCCGCACGGTGCTCGGCGGCCGGCGGTACATCGGCACCTCCCTGGCGGAGGCCCTGGCGGCCCATGTCTCAATGGACCGGGAGGGCGCGCCCCACGAGCGGCTCAGTCCCCGCGAGTTCGAGGTGCTGCGGCTCATCGCGGCAGCGAAGACGGCCAGCGAGATCGCGGAGGAGCTGGGCCTGAGCGTCAAGACCGTGAGCACCTACCGGGCGCGCATCCTAGAGAAGATGCGGCTCTCCACCAACGCCGAACTCATGCAGTACGCCCTGCGGCACGGCCTGATGGCGTAGGCGCGCCCTCGCCGGGCAAGGCAGGCACGTGGCGGTTGTAGGACAGACACCGACACGGCCCTTCCGCCCGGCCCGCTACCGCGCCCCTGCTCGGAGCCGGATGCTGGGGAGCGGAGGAATCCCATGGCGACGGCCCATCCCAGCCAGGCGACGCGAGCGAGCCTGCTCCGGGTCTGCGCCGGAGAGGCCCGGGAAGGGCTCGCGCGGCTGAACCCCGCCTACTTCTCGCTGGTGATGGCCACGGGCATCCTCGGGACCGCCTGCCACCTGCTGGGCATCCCCATCCTCCCGAAGCTCCTCCTCTGGATCAACCTGCCGGCCTACGGCCTTCTCTGGCTCCTCACGCTCCTGCGGCTGGCCCTCCAGCCGCGGGCTTTTGCGGCGGACTGGGCCGACCACGGCCGGGGGCCGGGCTTCTTCACCACGGTGGCGGCCACCAGCGTGGTGGGCGTCCAGCTGCTGGCGACCCACCGCTTCGAGGCCGCGGTGCCGCCCCTCTGGTGGCTGGCGCTGGTCCTCTGGGGCGGATGCATCTACGGCGTCTTCGCGGCGCTCACCGTCAAGGAGGGGAAGCCCGGCCTGGCGGAGGGCATCAACGGCGGCTGGCTCTCGGCTGTGGTGGCCACGCAGTCCGTGGCGGTGCTGGGCACGCTGGCGGGCCCGCGCCTGGGCCTGGACCCGGAGCTGCTGGACCTCCTCCTCGCGAGCTTCTGGCTCATGGGGGGCATGCTCTACATCTGGATGATCTCCCTGATCTTCTACCGCTACACCTTCTTCCGGTTCCAGCCCACGGACCTGCTCCCGCCCTACTGGATCAACATGGGCGCCATGGCCATCTCCACCCTGGCCGGGGCGCTGCTCGTCCGCCGGGCGGAGGGCTCCGCCCTGCTGGCGGGCCTCCTGCCCTTCCTGAAGGGGTTCACGCTGCTGTTCTGGGCCACGGCGACCTGGTGGATCCCCATGCTGGCGGTGCTGGGCGTCTGGCGGTACTTCCTGCGCCGGATCCCCCTCCTCTACGATCCCCTCTACTGGGGGGCCGTGTTCCCCATGGCGATGTACACCGTGGCCACCTGGCGGCTGGCGGAGGCCTTCCGACTCCCGGCCCTCGTCGCCGTGCCCAGGGCCTTCGTGGCCCTGGCCCTCACCACCTGGTTGCTCACCTTCCTCGGGCTCGTCCTGAGCCTGCTGCGGGGGCTGCTCCGTCTCCTGAGGCGGCGCGCCTACCGGCCGTCCGGGGCCGGGCTCCACCCCGCACCTTCCCATTCCTAGGAGGCCCCCATGCCCAGCCGACACACCCATGCCCTGAAGCCCTCGGATGCCCTGGCCCTCGCCCGGGAATCCCAGCGGGCCGTGGCCCGCGTCCGCGAGCGCGGCCGCCGCTGGATCCTCTCCGGCTGGGCCATCAGCCTGGTGGGCGTCTTCCTCTACTGCCGGGCCCTCTTCGCCGCGGAGGCGGACGGGGACCTGGCCACCCTGCTGAGCCACACGGGCGTCTCGGGCTGGGCGGCCCTGCTCCTCATCGCCATCGGCGTGGTGTTCTGGCTGTCGGGGAACCTCGTCTACTTGAAGGACGCGCTGGATTCACAGGAGATGGGCCCCGACGGGAAACCCCGGGACCACGGGACCCTCTAGGCGCGGCCGCAGGCCTCAGCAGCGCACCTCGGCATCCTTCCGCACGTAGTACCACCAGTTGAGGGCGAGGCACAGCACGTAGAAGGCGGCGAAGCCGTAGAGGGCGTTCTCCACGGTGACGGCCCCGGGCTTGATCTGGCTCTTGAAGACCGTGGGGATGATGAAGCTGCCGTAGGCCGCGGCGGCGCCGGTCCAGCCCAGAACGGGCCCGGCGAACTGGGGTTCGAAGATGAAAGGGACCATCTGGAAGGTGCTGCCGTTGCCGATGCCGCTGCCGAGGAACAGCAGCATGAAGCTCGCCATGAAGGCCGCGAAGTGGACGGAGGGATCGGGCGCGGCCACCGCGGCCTTCACGTAGTGGGCCACCAGGAGGGCGCCGGCGATCTGGATCGCGGTGGACCACTGGGTGACCACGCTGCCCCGCAGCTTGTCCGAGAGCCAGCCGCCCACGGGACGGATGAGGCTGCCGAGCAGGGGGCCCAGGAAGGCGTAGGCCGAGGGGTCCTTCTTGAACACGATCTTGATGAGCAGGGGGAAGGAGGCGCTGTACCCGATGAAGCTGCCGAAGGTCATGATGTAGAGCACGGTCATGACCCAGTTGTGCTTCATGCGGAAGATGGCGAACTGGCGGTCGAGGCTGGCCTTCACCTTGCCGGGGAAGAGCTTCATGGCCCCGAGGCACAGCGCCACCACCAGCAGCACGAGGCCCAGCTGGAGGCCCAGGGGGAGGGCGGGGTTCTTCACGAGGATCCAGGCCCCGACGCCGCTGACGGCGAGGCCCACGCCCTGGAGGGCCAGGATGCGGCCGACGGCGGCGCCGGTGGGTTCGCTGTCGTGGGCCGGCAGGTTGTTCATGCCGAACCACGAGGCCGCGGTGAAGATCACCAGCAGGGGCACCCAGACCAGGGCGCCGTTCTGGATGTAGAGGGCCTTCCCGGCGGCGGTGAGGTGCGGCGCGCCCGCGAGGCCGCCGAAGAGCGCGCCGGCCATCACCACGGGCACGAGGAACTGCATCACGGACACCCCCAGGTTGCCGATGCCCGCATTGAGGCCCAGGGCCAGGCCCGCGAGGCGCTTGGGGAAGAACCCGGTGATGTTGGACATGGAGGACGAGAAGTTGCCGCCGCCCACGCCCGACAGCACGGCCAGGGCCGCGAAGGTGGCGAAGGGCGTGCTCCGGTCCTGCAGGGCGACGCCGGCGCCCAGGGCCGGCGCGATGAGGAGGGCTGTGGTGATGCCCACCACGTTGCGCCCGCCCGCCAGGGCCACGAGGAAGCTGCTGGGGATGCGGAGGGTCGCCCCCGCCAGCCCTGCGATGCCCACGATGGTGAAGAGCTGGGCATCGGTGAAGGGGAAGCCCGCGTCCTTCATCTTGGCGGTGAGGATGCTCCAGAACATCCAGACGCTGAACGCGCAGAGCAGGCTGGGCACGGAGCAGGTCAGGTTCCGCCAGGCGACCCGGCTCCCGCCGGCGCGCCAGGTCTGGGCGTCCTCAGGTTTCCATTCGGTGAGCTTGGCCATGGGGTCTCTCCAGTGAACGAATCAGGCGGGTTCGGCGGCGTCGGCGCCGGCAAAAGCGGGGGCAGGGGCCGGGGCGTGAGCGGACGCGGGGCGTTCGAAGCGGGTGAAGAGGGTCTCATTCTGCTCGCGGGTCAGGCGCCGCACCACCGTGTGCAGCCAGACCAGGCAGATGACGGACAGGGCCGCGAGGAACAGCCACATGGTGGTCCACAGGCCCGTGGCCTTGAGCAGGTAGCCGAAGAGGATGGGGCCCACGAAGCCGCCCAGACCGCCGATGACGCCCACGATGCCGCCCACCACGCCCACCTCGTCCGGGAAGTAGTCGGGGATGTAGCGGTAGACGGCGGCTTTGCCGAGGCCCCACACGATGCCCACCACGAAGACCAGGAAGGTGAAGATCCACACGTTGGCCTGGAAGAACACATGGGTGGTGCCCGAGGCCAGCAGCTGCTTCTTCTTCACACGGTCGCCCAGCTTCACCGCGGGCGTCTGCCAGAAGCGGCTCTGGGGGAGGACCAGGAGGCGCTCGTTCTGCGCCTCCGGTTCCGCCCCCTTCGTCCGGAAGGCATAGGCCGTGTCCCCCACCACGATGCGGCCGGGGGCCACCTCGGTCACGACACCGCCCACCTGGGCCAGCACCGAAGGCCCCGGGCTCTCGATGGACATGCGCGGCACCATGAGCGCCGCGCAGGCGAAGATGCTGAGGCCGAAGGTCCAGTACATCACGGCCCGGGCGCCGAAGCGGTCCGACATCCAGCCCCCCGCGGCGCGGATGAGGCCCGAAGGCAGGCTGAAGAGGGAGGCCAGGAGGCCGGCCATGGCGAGGCTCATGCCGTAGACGCCCACATAGTAGGGGATCAGCCACTGGGCCAGGGCCACGAAGCAGCCGAAGACTAGGAAGTAGTAGAGGCCGAAGCGCCACACCCGCACGTGGCGGAGGGGGGCCAGCATCTGGACGAAGGTCTTGCCCTGCGCGCCCTCCGCCTTCTTTTCGTGGGTGAGCAGGAAGAAGGCCACGGCCATGACCAGCAGGATGACCGCATAGAGCTTCGGCAGCATGCGCCACGCCTCCAGGTTCGCGCCGCCCGCCGTGAGCTTCTTCAGGAGGAAGGGCGCGCCCATGCTGGTGAGGGCCGAGCCCGCGTTGCCCGCGCCAAAGATGCCGAGCGCCGTGCCCTGGCGCGCCTTGCTGAACCACACGCTGGAGTAGGCGATGCCCACGGCGAAGGCCGCGCCCGACAGGCCGAAGCCGAGCGAGGCGAGCAGGAATCCCCGGTAGCTCTGGACGCTGCCCAGCAGCCAGGTGGGCAGCGCGGCCAGCAGGAGCAGGATGGTGTAGACCTTCCGCCCCCCGAAGCGGTCCGTGAGCAGGCCCACGGGCAGGCGCATGACCGAGCCCGTGAGCACGGGGATGCCGATGAGCCAGCCGATCTGGGCCGTGTCCCAGCGGAAGAGCCCGTTCTCCACCAGGAAGGTGACGAGGACGCCGTTCAGCGTCCACACGGCGAAGCAGAGGGTGAAGGCCAGGGTGCTCATGGCCAGGGCGGTGGCGGCTCGGGAACGATCCGACATGGGGGGCTCCGGGGGGAGGGATATAAAACAGATTTAAATATCCTAAAATAGATCGAGAGACGGACCGGAGATCGTGATGGGGATCACGTGCTCTTGAATATCTATACGGGGGCGGCCACCGAGAGATCCGGATCCTCCGGCTGGACCGGCGCGGACCGGGCCGCCTGGAGATCGCGGAGGGAGGTCTGGGCCAGAACCCGGGTGAGAAGCGTCTGGAGGACGTCCCAGGCGGGGCGGATGGGGCAGTGGCAGTCCTCGCCCACCGCCGCGTGGCCCAGCAGGCAGTCCTCGAAGGGCTCCGGCCCCTCCATGGCCAGCACCACCTCCCGCAGGGTGATGTGCTCTGGGGCGCGGGTCAGGCGGAAGCCCCCCGTGGGACCCCGGAGGGATTCGAGGAGGCCCGCGTGGCAGAGGGCCTGGAGGATCTTGGCCAGGAAGGGGCCGGGCAGGCCCAGCTCCGTGGCCAGATTCCGGGCCAGCCGGTAGGTCCCATCCCCGGGCATCCGCACGAGGGCCTGCAGCGCGTAGCGCGTGGGGGCGTGGAAGAGGCTGCGCGGGTGGGGACAGCCGGGCTGGGGATGGTTCATGGACCTTCCGGGGGAGAGTTAAAAGGAATTAGTAGTCTGAATATAAAACGCCTGTGAAAAGGCGCCATGCCTGAATTTTGCGATTTTGAGATCGCCCCGACCGAGGATGCCCCTGGTCCGCGTTCTTGGGGAAGATGGAGTCTCAAGATAGCGACAGATGTGGATATGTATTATTAAATATTGATAATAAATAAATTAATAAAAACAAAAAATTCACCTATTTCTGATGTGACCCCCCTTGCGCGGGCCGGGAAGGCGGAGTCATACTTGGCCGAATTTCAGAACAATCATTCCTAAAAGTGCCGTGCCCTTGCCGGCCGCTCCCCCGAGGAGGTGTTGTGTTCCCCAGGATCACGCCACGACAGGTGCTCGCCTGGGCCGTCCTCGCGGCCCTGGCCCCGATGTTGGCTCCAGCCCTGGCCGCTCAGGACGCCGAGGCCCAGTTCCGCAAGAGCTGCATGAGCTGCCACACCATCGGCGCGGGCCGGAAGGTGGGCCCCGACCTCAAGGGACTGGGCCAGCGCCGGCCCCATGAGTGGTCCACCAAGTTCATCCAGATGCCCTCCGCTCAGCTGGATGGGGGCGACCCCACGGCCGCCGCGCTCCTCCGGGAGTTCAACGGCACCCGCATGCCGGACCTGGGTGTCACCGCCGCCGAGGCCCAGGCCCTCGTCAAGCTCATCGACGACTACACCGCGGCGGGGAAGACCCTCGGCACCGCGGCCATCGCCCGGGCCGCCACCCCTGCGGACATCCGCCGGGGCCAGCAGCTCTTCATGGGCTTCACCCGATTCGCCTCCGGGGCGCCCGCCTGCATGTCCTGCCACAGCGCCCAGGGCCTGGGCGGCTTCGGGGGCGGGCGCCTGGGCCCCGACCTCACGGGGGCCTCCGGGAAGCTGGGCGTCGGCTTGGTGTCGGCCATCGAGAACCCCGCCTTCCCCACCATGCAGGGCGTGTTCCAGAAGACGCCCCTCACGGCGGAGGAGGCCTTCCAGGTGGGCAGCTTCATCAAGAGCCTGGCCGCCCAGCCCCCGGCCCCCACGGACATGGCCTTCCCTGTCCTGGGCGTCGTGGGCCTCGTCTCCGGCATGCTGCTGGCCGGCCGGTTGGGCCGCCGGCGCTTCCGGGGCCTTCGCAAAAACCTGAAACCCCGCTGTTGACATGATCCGGGGGGGACCGCCTGCTCGCTCCGCTCGCGATGTCCCCCCCGGAACCCCCCGCGCAGAACCCAGGCACAGCCTGGCTTCTGCGCCCCCGATGCCAGAAGGACGAAACATGACCGAGCGCAAGCAGAGCCACTGGATCACCGACATCGTCGATCCCGAGACCCGCTCCTGGGAGGAGTTCTACCGGAACCGCTGGGCCCACGACAAGGTCGTGCGCAGCACCCACGGCGTGAACTGCACGGGGAGCTGCGGCTGGAACATCTACGTGAAGGAGGGCATCGTCACCTGGGAGATGCAGGTCGTCGACTATCCCCTGCTCGACGAGAAGGTGCCGCCCTACGAACCGCGCGGCTGTCAGCGCGGCATCAGCTTCAGCTGGTACCTCTACAGTCCCCTGCGGGTGAAGTTCCCCTACATGAGGGGCGCCCTCATGGACCTCTGGGAGGAGGCCAAGGGCAGGCACCAGGATCCCGTGGCAGCCTGGGCCAGCATCCAGAACGACCCCGACAAGCGCTCGCGCTACCAGCGCGCCCGGGGCAAGGGCGGCTTCCGCCGGGCCTCCTGGGACCAGGTGGGCGAGCTCATCGCCGCCGCCAACATCCACACCATCAAGACCCACGGGCCCGACCGCATCGCGGGCTTCAGCCCCATCCCCGCCATGTCCATGTTGAGCTACGCCGCGGGCTCGCGGTTCATCCAGCTCATGGGCGGCACCAACCTCAGCTTCTACGACTGGTACTGCGACCTGCCGCCCAGCAGCCCCGAGATGTGGGGCGAGCAGACGGACGTGCAGGAGAGCGCGGACTGGTACAACGCCAAGTTCCTGGCGGTCATGGGCTCGAACCTGAACATGACCCGCACGCCCGACTGCCACTTCGCCGCCGAGAGCCGCCACAACGGCACGAAGATGGTGGTTTTCAGCCCCGACTTCAACCAGGTGGCCAAGTACGCGGACGAGTGGATGCCCGTCCACCAGGGCCAGGACGGCGCCTTCTGGATGGCGGTGAACCATGTGATCCTCACGGAGTTCCACCATCAGAAGCAGGTGCCCTTCTTCCTGGACTACCAGAAGACCTACACGGACGGGCCGTTCCTGGTCGAGCTGGTGGAAGCCGAGGGTGGGTTCCGACCCGGCCAGCTGCTGCGCGCGGGACGCCTCTCGAAGTACGCGGAGGAAGAGCACGGCGAGTGGAAGTTCCTCATGTGGGACGAGGGCAGCGGCGCGCCGAAGATGCCCAAGGGCTCCGTGGGCCACCGCTGGGGCACCAAGCAGGGCCAGTGGAACTTGCTGCTGCAGGACGGCCAGGACGACAGCCCCATCACGCCGGCGTTGACGTTTCTTGGTGCTGCGGGCGGCTCCGCCGACCAAGGCGCGGGGGCGCGGGGGGACGCAGAGGGAGCGCAGCGACCGGGCGGTCCCACCGCAGTGGCATTGGTCGAATTCGATGACTTCGCGGGCGGGAGCATCTGCCTGCGCGGCGTGCCCGTGCGGCGCGTGAAGCTGGCGGACGGCACCGAGGCCACCGTCACCACGGTCTACGATCTGCTCATGGCCCAGTTCGGCGTGGAGCGCGGCCTGGGCGGGGCCTATCCCAAGGATTACAACGACGAGGCCGCCGTCTATACGCCCGCTTGGCAGGAGCGCATCACGGGCCTGTCGCGGGAGAACGTGCTGCGCTTCGCCCGCGAGTGGGCCCGCACCGCGGAGCTCACCCGGGGCAAGTGCACGGTCATCATCGGCGCGGGCATCAACCACTGGTACCACAACAACCTCATCTACCGCGCCGCCCAGCATGCCCTGGTCTTCTGCGGCTGCATCGGCACCAACGGCGGCGGTCTCGCCCACTACGTGGGCCAGGAGAAGCTGGCGCCCGTGGCCTCCTGGTCCGCCATCGCCATGGCCCGGGACTGGGTGCCCGTGAACCGCCTGCAGAACGGACCCAGCTGGCACTACGTCAACTCGGACCAGTGGCGCTACGAGCGGGAGTTCAAGGCCTACAACACCGTGCCCGACGGCAGTTCATTGGTGGAAGGCCACTGCATGAACATGCAGACCCGCGCCGTGCGCAGCGGCTGGCTGCCCTTCTACCCGCAGTACAACGAGAATCCCATGGCCGTGGTGGCCGACGCGCGCAAGGCCGGCGCCCGGGACGAGGCCGCCATCATCGCCAGCACCGTGGAGCGCCTCAAGAAGAAGGATCTCCGATTCTCCGTGGAGGACCCCGATGCCCAGGAGAACTGGCCCCGCGTGTGGTTCATCTGGCGCGGCAATGCCATTGGCACCAGCGCCAAGGGCCACGAGTTCTTCCTCAAGCACTACCTCGGCACCCACAGCAATGCCATCGCCGAGGAAGTGGCGGAAGGCACCCTCAAGGACGTGACCTGGCGGCCCACCGTGACCGGGAAGATGGACCTGGTCATCGACATCAACTTCCGCATGGACACCTCGGCCCTCTACAGCGACCTCGTGCTGCCCACGGCCACCTGGTACGAGAAGACCGACCTCAACTCCACGGACATGCACAGCTTCATCAACCCGCTGTCCGCGGCCGTGCCGCCCTGCTGGGAATCCAAGAGCGACTGGGACATCTTCAAGGACATGGCCAAGCGGGTGAGCGAGCTGGCCGCCAAGCACCTTCCGGATCCCATCGAGGACCTCGTCTCCTCGCCCCTCACCCACGACAGCCCCGCGGAGATCGCCCAACCCCACATCCGCGACTGGATGGCCGGCGAGTGCGAGGCCATCCCCGGCAAGACCATGCCCGGCCTGAAGGTGGTCACGCGGGACTACAAGACGGTCCACGAGAAGTTCATCTCGCTGGGCCCCCTGGTGCGCGAGCAGGGCCTGGGCGCCCACGGCGTGAAGTACCCCATCGAAGACATCTACGACCGCATGCTGGAGACCCACCCCACCGTGGAGGTCGGCGGCCAGAAGCGGCCTAGCCTGGAGGAGGACCTCCACGCGGCCAATGCGCTGCTGCATCTGGCACCGGAGACCAATGGCGAGCTGGCCTACCGCGCCTACCAGTTCATGGAGGGCCGCACCGGCCTGCCCCTGAAGGACCTGGCCGAGCCCTACCGGGGCGTTCGGCGCACCTTCAAGGACCTGCTGTCCCAGCCCCGCCGCGTCATCAACAGCCCCTGCTGGTCCGGCCTGGTGGATGACAAGCGCCCCTACTCCGCCTTCACCTACAACGTGGAGCGCATGGTGCCCTGGCGCACGCTCACGGGCCGCCAGCACTGCTACCTGGACCACGAGGGCTACCTGGCCTTCGGCGAGCACCTGCCCACCTACAAGCCCACGCCGCCGGCCCAGGTGCTCGGCGACCTGCGCTGTTCCAAGCGCGAGGGGAACACCCTGGCCCTGAACTTCCTCACGCCCCATGGGAAGTGGCACATCCACTCCACCTACGGCGACACCGAGCGCATGACCACCCTGTCGCGGGGCCAGGATCCCCTCTGGCTCAGCGAGGAGGATGCGGCCTCCATCGGCCTCAAGGACAACGACTGGGTGGAGATCCACAACGACAACGGCGTGGTGGTGGTGCGCTGCTGCGTCAGCGCCCGCATCCCGCGCGGCGCCTGCATCCAGTACCACGCCACGGAGCGCACCTACAGCGTGCCCAAGTCCCCCCTGCGGGGCATGAAGCGGGCCGGCATGAACAACAGCCTCACCCGCGCGCGCCTCAAGCCGAACCTCATGGTGGGCGGCTACGGGCAGTTCACCTACCACTTCAACTACTGGGGACCCACCGGCGTGAACCGCGAAACGGTGGTCTACGTCCGCAAGCTCGGCCAGCTGGTCTGGTAGGAGGACCGTCATGGATATCCGCTCCCAAGTGGCGATGGTGTTCCACCTGGACAAGTGCATCGGGTGCCACACCTGCTCCATCGCCTGCAAGAACGTGTGGACGGACCGCAAGGGCGCCGACTACATGTGGTGGAACAACGTGGAGACCAAGCCCGGCACCGGCTACCCCACCCAGTGGGAGAACCAGGAGGAGTACAAGGGCGGCTGGGTGGTGAAGGACGGCAAGCTCCAGCTGCGCCTCACCTCCAAGGGCAAGTTCCTCCAGAAGATCTTCCACCAGCCGTCCCTGCCCACCATGGACGAGTACTACGAGCCCTGGACCTACCGCTACGAGGACCTCTTCAACGGTCCCGAACAGGACGACCAGCCCACGGCCATCCCCGTCAGCAAGGTCACGGGCCAGTACATCGACATCGAGGCCGGGCCCAACTGGGACGACGACCTGGGCGGCTCGCCCCTCTACGCCCGCAACGATGTGAACCTCGCGGCCCTCAGCGAGGAGCAGCGGCTCCAGCTGCTCTCCATCGAGACGCTGGTGATGTTCTACCTGCCGCGCATCTGCAACCACTGTGCGAACCCGGCCTGTGTCGCGGCCTGTCCCAGCGGCGCCATCTACAAGCGGGGCGAGGACGGCATCGTCCTCATCAACCAGAACGTCTGCCGCGGCTGGCGCTACTGCGTGTCCGCCTGCCCCTACAAGAAGGTCTTCTACAACTGGAGCACGGGCAAGTCCGAGAAGTGCCTGCTCTGCTACCCCCGCGTGGAGACGGGCCAGGCGCCCGCCTGCTTCCACTCCTGCGTGGGTCGCATCCGCTACATGGGCGTGCTGCTCTACGACGCCGACAAGATCGAGGCCGCGGGCCTGCGCCCGGACGCCGAGCTGGTGACGGCCCACCGGGACCTGCTGGCGGATCCCAATGACCCGGCGGTGATCGAGTCCGCCCGGAGGAACGGCGTCACCGAGCAGGTGCTCCAGGCCGCGCGGAAGAGCCCCGTCTACCGCTTCGTGAAGGACTGGGGCCTGGCCCTGGCGCCCCACCCCGAGTACCGCACCTTCCCCAGCCTCTTCTACGTGCCGGCCCTGGGCCCCGTCACCTACTCCATGGAAAACGGCGTGGCCCTCAACCCCACCTCGACCGAGGAGATCTTCGCGCCCCTGGACCAGGCCCGCCTGCCCATGTCGTACCTGGCCAGCCTCTTCGGGGCGGGGCAGGAGGCCCCCGTGCGCTACGCCATGAAGAAGATGCTGGCCATCCGCACCTGGAAGCGCGCCACCGAGGTGGGCGACGTGGACCTGAAGGTGGCCCTGGCGGGCCTCCGTGAGGCGGATTGCGATCCCGAGCAGGCCGAGGCCATCTACCGCCTCACCAGCCTGTGCAGCTTCGAGGACCGGTTCGTCATCCCGGCCTCCCACCGCGAGCAGGCGGTGGAGGTGCTCACCAATCCGCTGGAACGGAAGGGTGCCGCAGGCTTCGGCTTCCGCGAGGCGCCCCAGAGGGGGTTCTGATCATGCGCATTCCGACTCACATCATTCCCGGCATCGCCGCGCTGCTGCGCTATCCCGACGAACGCACCCAAACCCTCGCGGGCTCCCTGGCGGACGCGGCCATGGCCACGGGCCACCCCTGCCAGGAGCACCTGGAGGCCTTCGCCCTGGTGGCGCGGGGCCTGGATCTGCGCGAGCTCCAGGAGCTCTACACCCGGGCTTTCGACCTCACCCCGGAGTGCACGCTGGACATCGGCTGGCACCTCTTCGGCGAGACCTACCAGCGGGGCCAGTTCATGGCCATGATTCGCTACCACCTGCAGGCCCACGGCCTCGAGGAGGGGGGGAACCTGCCGGACCACCTGCCGAACCTGCTGGATCTGGGCATGCGGCTGGAGCGCCAGGACGCCATGGACCTGGTGGACGACTGCCTCCTGCCGGCCCTGGAGAAGGTGATTCCGGCCCTCAGGGAGAGCCCCTACCACCACGTGCTCCAGGCCCTCTTCCTCATCTTCACGGTCAATCGCAAACCGGCGGAGGCGTCCTGTGCTGACTAACTTCCTCTTCGTGGGCTTCCCCTACGTGGCCCTGGTGCTGGCCATCGTGGTGAGCATCCTGCGCTTCACCTGGCGGCCCTTCAGCTATTCCAGCCTCTCCAGCCAGTTCCTGGAGACCGAGTCCCTCTTCTGGGGTTCCAGCCTCTGGCACTGGGGCATCCTCTGGGTGCTGTCAGGGCACCTCTTCGCCTTCTTCCTGCCCGAGGCCATCCTGGCTTGGAACGCCCGCCCCCTTCGGCTCTACCTGCTGGAGATCACCGGGCTCTCCATGGCGCTGCTGGCCCTGGTGGGCGTGGTGGCCCTCATCGTCCGCCGCTTCACGGACCGGCGGGTGAAGGTGGTGACCAGCCCCCTGGATGTCGTGCTGCTGGCCGTGCTGCTCTACCAGGTGGCCAGCGGCATCGACGTGGCCATCCGCTACCGCTGGGGCAGCGCCTGGTTCTCCACCAACGCAGCGCCCTACCTCTGGAGCCTCCTCAAGCTCGCGCCCCGGCCCGAGCTCATCGCGCCCCTGCCCTGGATGGTGAAGCTCCACTTCCTGAGCGGCTTCCTGGTCATCCTCCTGCTGCCCTTCACGCGGCTCGTCCACTTCCTGGTGGTGCCCATCTTCTACTACTGGCGCAGGCCTCAGGTGGTGATCTGGAACCGGAAGGGGCTCCGGTGAGGATGCGGACCGTCGCCATCACGGGCGCGGTGGCCTTCGGCGCCTCGCTCATGATCTTCGCCCTGAGCCTGGACACGCGCCTGCTCGGGGACCAGAGCGGCTACAAGCCCGCCCAGCCCATCCCCTATTCGCATGCCCTCCACGCCGGTGAGCTGAAGATGGACTGCCTCTTCTGCCACACCTCGGCGGAGAACAGCCGCCACGCGGGCATCCCGCCCCTCAGCACCTGCATGAAGTGCCACGAGACCGTGCTGGACCGGGCCGGCACGCCCATGGGCAAGTCGGACCCCAGCCCGGAGATCCAGAAGCTGCGGGACGCCTACGCCAGCGGCCGGGGCTTCGCGTGGATCCGCATCCACCGCCTGCCCGCCCACGTCACCTTCCCCCACAGCCGCCATGTCCGCGCCGGTGTGGCCTGCCAGTCCTGCCACGGCGAGGTGCAGGGCATGGAGCGCGTGGAGCAGGCCATGGCCCTGACCATGGGCGAGTGCCTCGCCTGCCACCGCCTTGAGAACCAGAAGCAGCAGCTTGCCGGAAAGCCCGCCCAGGCGCCGACGGACTGCTCGGCCTGCCATCACTGAGGAGATCCCATGAAGACCTGGAAGAGCCTCGGGGAACGGCGCGGGATGGTCCGGTCGCGGAAAGCGGAGTTCGAGGAGGAGCTGCCCGTGGGCGAGAGCGTCCGGCAGATCAGCCGGCGCGACTTCTTCCGCTTCTCCGGCCTGGGCTTCGCGGCGGGCCTGGCCCTGGGCTGCAAGAGCAAGGTGGTCGAGAAGGCCATGCCCTACCTCAACGCCCGGGAGGGGCTGACTCCCGGCGTGGCCCAGTGGTACGCCACCACCTGCGGCGGCTGCGCCGCGGGCTGCGGCGTGCTGGCCCGCAGCCGCGACGGCCGCCCCGTGAAGCTGGAGGGGAATCCCGATCATCCCGTGAGCCGCGGCGGCCTCTGCGCCATCGGCCAGGCCCAGACCCGGGGCCTCTACGATGAGGACCGCCTGCGCGGCCCGAAGCTGGCCGGGAAGGCCGTGGACTGGACCGTGCTGGACGCGGATCTCCAGCGGCGCTTCGCCGATCTGAGGGCCTCCGGTGGTGCCGTCCGGGTGCTGGCGGGCACGATCCTCAGTCCCACCCTGCGCGCCGCCGCGCAGGGCTTCCTCGGAACCTTCAAGGACGGCCGCCTGGTGGAGGCGGACACCCTCAGCGCTGCGGCCCTGGCCGCCGCCTACGAGCGCACCCACGGTCAGCGGATGATCCCGCACTACCGCCTGGAGGAGGCGGACCTCCTCGTGGGCCTGGAGGCGGACTTCCTCGGCACTTGGATCGATCCCGTGGGCTTCACCCGCGCCTATGCCGAGCGCCGCGGGCCCGACAAGCCCCGGCCCATGTCGAAGCACATTCAGGTGGAGAGCGGCCTCTCGCTCACAGGCAGCAACGCCGACGAGCGGGTGCGCCTCGCGCCGTCCGAGGCCGTGCCTTTCCTGGAGGCCCTGGCCCGGCACCTGGGCCTTGCCGTGGAGGGAGGAGCCCTCCCGACGGCCCTGGCGGCGAAGGCGCGGGGCATCGCCCACGAGCTGGAGGCGCACCGGGGCCACGGCCTCCTGCTCTGCGGCCTAAATGATCCGCGGGCCCAGGAGCTCGTCGCCCGGATCAACCATGCCCTCGGCCACGAAGGCACCACCGTGGATCTGGCCCGCCCCAGCCTCCAGAAGCGGGGGGATGACCGCACCCTGGAGGCCCTGGTCCGCGAGATGGCCGGAGGCAAGGTCGCCGCCCTGGTGCTGCTGGGCTGCAACCCCGTCTACGAGCAGCCCGCGGCCTTCACCAGCGCCTTCGCCAAGGTGCCTCTGCGGGTGTCCCTGGCCCTGACCGAGGACGAGAGCGCCGCCGCCTGCACCCACCTGGCCCCGGACCACCACTGGCTGGAGGCCTGGCGGGACGCGGAGCCCGTGGCGGGCGCCGTCTCCCTGGCCCAGCCGCTCCTCCAGCCCCTCTTCGCCACGCGTGATGCCGTGGAGAGCTTCGGTGCCTGGGCCGGACGGCCGGTGCCGGCGCTCCAGGCCCTGCGCGAGCACTGGAAGGCGGCCGTGTTCTCCCGTCAGAAGGCGGTGGGGGACTTCGAGACGTTCTGGAACGAGGCGCTGCAGAAGGGCGCCGCGCAGGTGGAATCCGGGCCCGCGCCCCGGTACCGCGAGGGCCGCGTGGAAGGCGCGCCGCGGGCCGCGCGCAAGGAGGGCTACGAGCTGCTGCTCTACGCCAAGGTGGGCCTGGGGGACGGGCGCCACGCCCACCTCCCCTTCCTGCAGGAGCTGCCGGATCCCATCACCAAGGCCACCTGGGACAACTACGCCCAGGTATCGCCCGCTGCGGCGGCAAAGCTTGGCCTGGAGCAGGGCGACCTGCTGCGCCTGCGGCCCGAGGGCCATGCCCTGGAGCTGGAGCTGCCCGTCGTCGTGCAGCCGGGCCAGGACGACCGCACCATGGCCGTGGCCCTGGGCTATGGCCGCACGGCGGGCGGCAAGTCGGGCCTGGGTGTGGGAAAGAACGCCTATCCCTGGCGAACCTTCGCGTCAGGCTTCCTGGCCGCCGAGGCCGTACCCCTCCAGGTGCGGCGGGGCCAGGGTCGCGTGGACCTGGCCTGCACTCAGGACCACCACAGCCTGGAGGGCCGCGAGCTGGTGCGGGAGATGGCCCTGGCGCCCTACCTGCGCGACCCCGCGTCGGCCCGCCCCCACGAGCAGCCGGGGCCTTCCGTCTACGGCGAGCATCCCCATGGCGCGCACCGCTGGGCCATGGTCATCGACCTCAGCGCCTGCACGGGCTGCTCCGGCTGCGTGGTGGGCTGCCAGGTGGAGAACAACATCCCCGTGGTGGGACGGGACGAGGTGCGGCGCAAGCGCGAGATGCACTGGCTGCGCATCGACCGCTACTACACCGGCTCCGAGGCCGAGCCCGGCGTCGTGCACCAGCCCATGCTGTGCCAGCAGTGCGACCAGGCCCCCTGCGAGAACGTGTGCCCCGTGCTGGCCACGGTGCACAGCGAGGAGGGCCTCAACCAGCAGGTCTACAACCGCTGCGTGGGCACCCGCTACTGCGCCAACAACTGCCCCTACAAGGTGCGCCGCTTCAACTGGTGGGAGTATCCCCACGCCAGCGAGCTGGAGCGCCTGGGCTTCAACCCGGATGTCACCGTGCGCAGCCGGGGCGTCATGGAGAAGTGCTCCTTCTGCGTGCAGCGCCTCATGGAAGCCAAGATCACGGCGAAGAACGAGGGCCGCGAGCTGAAGGACGGCGAAGCGCTGCCTGCCTGCATGCAGAGCTGCCCCGCCCAGGCCATCGTCTTTGGCGACATGCAGGATCCGGACAGCCGCATCAGCCAGGTTCTCCGCGATCCCAAGCGCTTCCTGGTGCTGGGCGAGCTGGGCATCGGCCCCGCCGTGAGCTACCTGACCAAGATACGAAACATCACGCCAGAGACGAACCAGGGAGGCCACCATGGCGCATGATGCCGACGTGCTGACCGCCAACGGGATCCCGGCCGCCGAGGCCGAGCGTTATGGCCACAACCTGCCCCTCATCGACGGGAACAAGACCTACCGTCAGGTCACGGAGGAGGTCTTCGCGCCCACGGAGCGTCGCCCGCCCCTGCGCTGGTGGCTGGTCCTGGCCGTCACCCTCTCGATGCTCTCCCTGGGCGCCTGGGCGGTCTTCCAGACCCTCACCCGGGGCATCGGCACCTGGGGCCTCAACCGCACGGTGGGCTGGGCCTTCGACATCACGAACTTCGTGTTCTGGGTGGGCATCGGCCACGCGGGGACACTGATCTCGGCCATTCTCTTCCTCTTCCGCCAGCGCTGGCGCACCTCCATCAACCGGGCCGCCGAGGCCATGACCCTCTTCGCCGTCATGTGCGCGGGCACCTTTCCCATCATCCACATGGGCCGGCCCTGGCTGGCCTTCTGGGCCACGCCCTACCCCAACACCCGCGGCTCCCTCTGGGTGAACTTCAAGAGCCCGCTGCTCTGGGACGTCGTCGCCATCTCCACCTACTTCATCATCTCGCTCACCTTCTGGTACATCGGCCTCATCCCAGACCTGGCCACCCAGCGGGACCGCGCGAAGACGAAGCTGAAGCGCACGATCCTCAACATCTTCTCACTGGGCTGGAACGGCTCGAACCGCACCTGGAGCCGCTACGAGACGGTCTACATGCTGCTGGCGGGCCTCAGCACGCCCCTGGTGGTCTCCGTGCACACCATCGTGTCCATGGACTTCGCCACCTCCGTGATTCCCGGCTGGCACGCGACGATCTTCCCGCCCTACTTTGTGGCGGGCGCCGTGTTCAGCGGCTTCGCCATGGTGCTCACCCTCATGATCATCGCCCGCTCGGTGATGGGCCTGGAGGAGTACATCACCACCCGCCACCTGGAGGCCATGACCAAGGTGGTGCTGGCCACGGGGATGATCGTGGGCATGGCCTACGCCACGGAGTTCTTCACGGCCTGGTACAGCGGGAACCCCTACGAGCGCTACGTCTTCCTCAACCGCGCCCTGGGCCCCTACCAGTGGGCCTACTGGACCATGGTGGGCTGCAACGTGCTCTCGCCCCAGTTCTTCTGGTTCAAGAAGGTGCGAACCACCCCCTGGATGATCTTCATCCTCACCATCTTCGTGAACATCGGCATGTGGTTCGAGCGTTTCGTCATCATCGTGACGAGCCTCCACCGCGACTACCTGCCCTCCAGCTGGGCCACGTACCGGCCCACCTTCATCGAGGTGGCCATCCTCATCGGCAGCTTCGGCCTCTTCTTCACGCTGTTCCTGGTGTTCACCCGGGTGCTGCCCATGATCGCGGCGAGCGAAGTGAAAGGAGTGCTGAAGAATGTCGAGCACTGAGCATCTCCATCGCAGCCGCTTCCGGGCCTCCTTCGCGGACCCGGAGCAGCTCCTCCGCGCGGTGAACCATCTGCGATCCGCCGGACATCGCGTGCTGGACACCTACACGCCCTTCCCGGTGCATGGCATGGACGAGGCCATGGGCCTGCGCCCCTCGCGGCTGCCCCGCGCCTGCCTGGCCTTCGCCGCCCTGGGCCTCGCCCTCGCCGCGGGCCTCCAGATCTGGACCTCCGCCGTCGACTATCCCCTGATCATGGGCGGCAAGCCCCTCCTGGCCATCCCCGCCTTCATCCCCGTGGCCTTCGAGCTGACGGTGCTGTTGGCGGGTCTGGGCGTGGTGGCCAGCTTCTTCCTCGTCGCGCGCATGCGCCCCCGCCTCCGCATCCCCGACCTCCATCCCGGCGCCAACGACAACCGCTTCATCCTCGCGGCGGAGCTGGCCGCCGATATCCAGTTCCCCGTCGTGGCCCGCGAGCTGGCGGGCCTGGGCGCCGTTGAATCCGGCCTGCTGGTGGAGGATCGCTTCCAGCACAGCGGCTCCTTCTGGGATCGCCCCGCAGGCGTCGGCGCCCTGCTGGTGGCCTGCCTCCCGGCCCTCCTCCTCCTGCTCCTGGTGCCCCTGCTCAACCGGGACTTCCAGCGCCGGAACCTGGCCTGGGACGGCGGGATGGGCGCGCCCTTCTCGGCCCAGGCCTTCGACGCCAGCGGCGTGCTGCCCGGCAGGAAGGTGCTGCAGGCGCCGCCCCCGGACACCCTGTCGCGCCGCGGCGAGCCGCCCCTGGCCTTCGGGCCGGGCAAGGCCGAGGCGGAGCGCGCCGGCCGCGAACTGCAGAACCCCTACCAGCCCACCCAGGCCCGCTTCAACCGCGGCAAGCTCGTCTTCGAGCGGGTCTGTGCCACCTGCCACGGCCGGGAAGGCGACAACAACGGCAGCGTGATCGTCGCGCGGGGGGCTTTCGCGCCCACGGTGCTCGTCTCTCCCGTGGTGCGGGACATGCCGGACGGACGCATCTTCCACGTTGCCACCTTCGGCGGCCCCATGAAGATGAAGGGCTACGGCGACCTCCTCAGCCGCGAGGACCGCTGGCAGGTGGTGCTCTACATCCGGGAGCTGCAGAAGGCCGCGAAGCCGGCCGCTGTGCCCGCCCAAGCCACGGGAGCCCAGCCATGAGCGAGACCTTCACCGTTCCCGCCCGGGACCTCACCAAGTCCGGCATCCCCACTCTGGCCGACATCGGCGAGCGCCTGCGGGGCGGCGCCTGGGCCTTCGTGCTGCTCGGCGCCGGGCTGCTGGGCCTGGGCCTCGCGCTCCAGGCGGAGCGGGGCTGGGGCAACCTGCTGCTCACGGCCTTCAACCTGGCCTGCGTGGGCCTGGGAGGGCTCTTCCTGCTGGCCATCCAGTCCATCACCGGGGCCCGCTGGAGCGATCCCATCCTCAAGGCCCACCGGGCCATGCCGGCCCTCCTGCCCGTGGCGGGGGTCCTCATGCTCCTGCTCGCCTTCGGGGCCACCACCCTCTACCCCTGGGCCCGGCCGGACGCGGCCTCCCACGAGGCGCTGCACGGCCGCCTGGGATGGTTGAACCCGCCCTTCTTCTTCGGCCGGGTGGCGCTCTTCTTCGCGGCCTGGATCTGGACGGGGCGCCGGCTCACCCGCCAGGGGAAGGGTGCAGCCCCCTTCATCCTCGTCTTCGGGCTCACCTTCTCCCTGGCCAACTTCGACTGGCTGATGTCGCTGGAGCCCGTGTGGTCCAGCACCATCCTGGCCATCTACGGCTTCTCTGGGATGTTCCTCCAGGGCATCGCCATCGTCACCTTCAGCGCCATCGTGCTGAGGCGCGTGGGGCTGCTCCCGGCGGTGTCGAAGGCCCAGAACCACGACCTGGGCAAGCTGCTCTTCGCCTTCAGCTGCTTCTGGGCCTACATCTTCCTCAGCCAGTTCCTGCTCATCTGGTACGCCAACCTGCCCGAGGAGACGGGCCCCATGCGGCTGCTGCTGCAGGGCCGCTGGATACCCCTCTTCTACCTGAACCTGATCCTGAACTTCGGCCTGCCCTTCGTGCTGCTGCTCGGGCGGAAGGCCAAGACCAGCGAGACGGTGTTGCTGGCCACCTGCGCCATTCTCCTGACGGGCCGCTGGCTCGACCTCTACCTCCAGATCATGCCGCCGGTGCTCCACGGCCTGCCCCCGGCCTTCGGCCCCGCCGAGCTGGGCGGCATCCTCCTCCAGCTGGGCCTCGGCCACCTGGCCTGCTGGCCCGTCTTCATGGAGGACGCCAACCCGGCCCAGGAGCTGCCCCAGGGTGGGTAAGGCCGCATCGTTCATCCGATGGAACCGGATTGAAGACACCACTCACGCGGAGGGTCGCAGAGGGAACAGAGGATGCGGAGAAAGCGCCCCATTCAAGGGGTTCTTCTTGGCATCCTCCGGTTTCCCTGCGCCCCTCCGCGGGAGTTTTTTTGTCTGCCTTCCCGCCTGTTGAGCCTTGGCCGGTATCTACTCCTTGGGCCCGTACTCCACGGTGCTGCGGAAGGCCAGGAAGAGGCTGATGGCGCTGAGGGCCAGGGAGACGAAGAAGGCACCGGGGAGGACGCTGCGCTGGCCGTCGAGGACGGCGCCCAGCACGGTCTCGAAGAGGTAGAGCTGGATCACCAGCAGCACGAGGATGACGCCCAGGGCGGCAGGGGAGATGCGGACGCGGGGCGTGTTCATGCGGTCACCTCCGAGGTCTCGCGGGGGCATGCGGCGCGGTGGTCCAGAGTCTCCAGGGTGGGCTTGGGCAGCTCGCCCACGGCCCAGAGGGTGCCGTCAGGGCGGACTTCCAGGGCGATGGCGGCGAGGGGCCGGCTGGGGGGGCCCTGCACGGGGAAGCCGCGGTCCGGCTCGAAGAAGCCGCGATGGCAGGGGCACTCCAGGCGCTCGCCAGCGTAGCGGACGGCGCAGCCCAGGTGGGTGCAGGTCTGCCGGTAGGCCCGCAGCTCGCCCTTGGGGGTGCGCAGCAGGATGCAGGCGTCGTGGGCATCGCGGAACTTGAAGAGGCGGCTCTGGCCGGGCAGCAGATCCACGGCTAGGCCCAGGGCCACGGGCAGTTCCGCCTGCTTGGTCTCGGGATCGGAGGCACCCTCCAGGGGCTTCTTCCGCCACCACAGGTAGCCGATGCCGGCGGTGAACCCGGCGCTCACCACGGCCAGGAAGCGGGCAAACTCGCGGCGGGAGAAGTGGCCCTCTTCGGCCAGTTCGAGGGGGAAGGCGCGGCGCCACCAGGTCATCAGAGGCCTCCGTCAATGAGCAAAGCCGCGTCCAGGTGCAGTGGCGTGTCCGGATCGGGCACCATGATGGCGTTCTTCGTCTTCACCCGCACGCTGCCGATGAGGAAGTCGCGCAGGGGCTTGTTGTGGCGCATGTTGGCCACCTCGTCCTTGCGGACGAAGAGCAGGGCCTGGCTGGGGCAGACGGTGGCGCACATGGGCTTGTGGCCCACAGAGGTGCGGTCGTAGCAGAGGTCGCACTTGAGCATCTGCTCCAGGCCTGAGAAGACGATGGGCACGCCGAAGGGGCAGCTCAGCTCGCAGTTCTGGCAGCCGATGCAGCGGGGCTTCTGCGCCGCGTGCACCACGCCGTCCTCGCTGCGCTTGATGGCGTCCGAGGGGCACACCTGGGCGCAGATGGGATCCTCGCAGTGCATGCAGACCGTGGGCACGGTCTGGGGGCTGTCGAAGCGGTCCATCTCGTCCAGGTGGATCATGGAGCGGCCGCGGTGGGTGCCGCACTCGGCGCAGGCGCCCACGCAGGAGCGGCAGCCGATGCAGCGCTGCGGATCGATGAAGAAGCCGTAGTCCTGGGGCACCATCAGAACACCTGCTCAGGCATCTGGGACTGGGTGCTGCGGGCCTCGTAGGCCATCCGCTGCAGCTCCGCCAGCTCGGGGGAGAACTGGTCCTTGGTGGTCTTCTTGAGCCGCACGGCGCTCACCTTGAACTCGGGGATCTTCGACACGGGATCCAGGTGCCGTGCCGTGAGGCGGTTGGCGGAGAGGGCGCCGGCCCAGTGGTAGGGGATGAACACGGTGTCGGGGCGGATGGTCTTCACCACTTTGGCCGGCAGCACCATGGAGCCCCGCCGCGAGGTGATCTCCACGGCGTCGCCTTCCGCCAGCCCGTACTTCTCCGCCAGGCGCGGGTGGATCTCCAGGTAGGGGTGCGGGCACTGCTCTACCAGGAAGCCGATGCGGCGCGTCTGGGTGCCGCTCAGGTAGTGGAAGACCACGCGGCCCGAGGTGAGCCAGATGGGATACTCGTCATCCACCACCTCCATGGGCGGGCGCCAGGGCGTGGGGATGAACTTCGCCTTGCCGTCGGGGTGGAAGAACTGGCCGCCTTCGAAGAGGCGGGGCGTGCCGGGGTGGTCTTCGGTGGGGCAGGGCCAGAACACGCCCATGTTCTTGACGATCTTCTCGTAGGTGATGCCCGCATAGTCCGCGGTACCGCCCTTGGAGGCCACCCGCAGCTCGTTGAAGATGGCCTCGGGGCTGGTGAAGTGGTCGAAGTACTTCCCGCGGCCCAGGCGCCTGGCCAGCTCCACCATGATCTGCCAGTCGGGACGGGCATCGCCGGGGCAGTCCACGGCCTTGTTGATCTTGATGACGCGGCCCTCGGCGCTGGTGGTGGTGCCCTCGTCCTCCTCCTGAAGGGCCGAGGGCAGCACGATGTCGGCATGCTGGGCGCTCTCGCTGAGGAAGAAATCCAGGCAGACGAAGAACTCCAGCTTGCTGAGGGCCTCGCGGGTGAACTGCGAGTCCGGCAGCGAGACCAGCGGGTTGAAGCAGAGCAGCAGCAGGCCCTTGATCTCACCGGCGTGGATGGCGTTCATGATCTCCTGGGCGCTCTGGCCCACGCCGGGGAGTTCCTCGTCCGTGCAGCCCCAGACGGAGCAGATGTACTTCCGGTGCTCGGGGTTGCTGATGTCGCGGTTGCCCGGCAGCTGGTCGCACTTGTGGCCGTGCTCGCGGCCGCCCTGGCCGTTGCCCTGGCCGGTGATGGTGCCGTAGCCACAGCCAGGGCGCCCGATGCGGCCCGTGGCCAGCACCATGTTGATGCAGCCCAGCACGTTCTCCACGCCCTTGCTCTGGTGCTCGATGCCCCGGGCGTGGAGCAGGAAGCTGGTCCTGGCCTCGCCCCAGATTCGGGCGGCCTTCTCGATGGCGTCCACGGGCAGGCCGGTGATCTGGCTGGTCCACTCCGGCGTGCAGTCCTTCACGGCCTCGACGGCCTGCTCGAAGCCGCTGGTGTGGGCGTTCACGAAGTCCCAGTCGATGAGCTTCCACTTGTTCAGCAGGTGCAGGATGCCGTTGGTGAGGGCCGTGTCCGTGCCGGGTTTCAGGGGCAGCACCAGATCGGCGGTGCGGGCCAGGGGTGTGATGCGCGGGTCCACCACGATGAGCAGGGCGCCGCGGTCGCGGGCCCGCCAGATGTAGTCGGTGGTGATGGGCGAGCACTCGGCCACGTTGGAGCCCGCCACCCAGATCACCTCGGCCAGCTCGATGTCCGCCCAGGAGTTGGCGGCGCGGTCCACGCCGAAGGCCTTCTTGTTGCCCGCGCCGGCGCTCACCATGCAGAGGCGGCCGTTGTAGTCGAGGTTCTTCGTCTGCAGGCCCAGGCGCGCGAACTTGCCGGCCAGGTAGCTCTTCTCGTTGGTGAGGGACACGCCGGACAGCACGGCGAAGGCGTCCTTGCCGTGCTGCTGCTGGATGCGCTGGATCTCGGCCACGGTGCGGTCCATGGCCTCGTTCCAGCCCATGGGCTCGAAGCCGTGCTCCGTGCGCTTCAGGGCCTTCGTGAGGCGGTCCGGGTGGTTGCCCTGGAGGTAGCGCTTCACGCCCTTGGGGCAGAGCTTCCCCTGGTTGAAGGGGAACTCCTCCCAGGGATCGAAGCCGATGACCTTGTTGTCCTTCACCTTGAGCTTGATGCCGCACTGCTGGCCGCAAAAGCAGCAGTGGGTCTCCACCACCTTGTCGGGGGTGGGATCGGACAGCCAGCCCCCCGGCGGGGCCAGGTTGAGGTGGGGGCCGAACTGGGCGCGGAGCTGGTCCTGGGAAAGGGGAAGCGTGCTCATGATCAAGCCTTCAGCGAGGTGGCGTCAGGAATGGGTTCGGCGTGGACCGGGATGGTGGCGAAGGGATCGAAGGCTCCGTGCAGGCGCTCGCCCTGGGCCTTGGCCACCAGGCGCCGCTTGCACCTGGGGCACAGGTCCAGGTGGTGGACCCCACCTTCGCCTTGGACGCTGTGTCGGGCGCCATCCAGCTCGAGCACCTTCCACAGCTCGCCGAGATCGCGGCGCTGGTTGGCCCGGATGAAGGGCGTGCCGCAGCCCTTGCAGGCCAGGCGACCCTCGGCCTCGCCTTCGGCCTTGTAGATCGTCACACCCAGCTGGGCGGGCCGCTGCACCACGTGGAAGAGCTTGCCGAAGGGCAGGCCCAGCAGCAGGAGGATGACCGTCAGCTCGTGGAGGAAGGCCAGGGTGGCGAAGTTGCGGCCCTGGAGCCACTTCTCCGAGGCGGTGAGCATCAGGCCCGTCATGCTCACGGCGATGAGGAGCACCAGGGGCAGCAGATCCAGGTCGAAGCGCTGGGTGGCGGTGTCCCCTTCGTCCTGCTTGCGGCGGATGAGGCTCAGCACGCAGCCGGCGATGACCATGACCGCCGCCAGATCCAGGATGTGGAAGCTGCAGAAGGCGATGAAGCTGTCGAGGGGGAAGGAGCCCGCGGGGAAGCCCAGCACCCAGGCCTGGTAGCGGGTGGCGTCCAGGCCCTCGCTGGTGAAGCGCACCCAGCCGAAGACCAGGGGGATGGTCACGGCGAAGCCCAGCAGGCAGCCCCAGGCCAGGAGGGCGTGGGCGCCCCAGCGCTTGATGGAGCGCTTCTCGATGAAGCGCTGGAGGAGGATCTGGTCCAGGGCCAGCAGGACCATCTTCGGCAGGGCCTTGAAGACCCGGGGCGAGAGCAGGGTCCGGAGCGTGTGCCGGAAGTACATCCGCGTGGCGGGCCGCTCGATCCAGGAGACGTAGCGGTAGGCCACGCCGAAGCAGGCGAAGAGGGTGGCCAGCAGGTAGCCCAGGAGGGCCGGATCCAGCCAGCGCCCGCCCCGGCTGCCCAGGGCCACGGCCACGCCGAGGGCCAGGGTGGCGAGGGCGGCTCCCAGCAGGGGACGGGGCTCAAGGTCGAGTTCGGCGAAGACACTCATGGCGGGGACTCCGAGGCGTCAGGCGGATCGCATGGAAAAGGACCGGAGAGTCCTAATTTAGGGCAAAACAATAGCGGTTCAAGGCTTGAGATCCGGGGCGGGGCTCAGGGTCTTTCGCAGGGAGGGCGGTCCTTCGCTTCCTTCTGGTGGCGGAGGTCCATGAGCTGCAGGTCGCGGATGGTGGCCTCGGTCATGGAGGCGGCCACCTGGGCCTTCACGGCCCCCCAGGCCTCGTGCAGAGGGCAGGGGTGGTCGCCGCCGCAGGTGGGGAAGCCCATGATGCAGCCGTCCATGGAGTTCGGGCCCTCCAGGGCCACGACCACCTCGCCCACGGTGATGCGATGGGAAGGCCGCAGCAGGCGGAAGCCGCCCTTGGGACCCCGCACGGATTCGAGGATCTCCGCCTGCACCAGGCCCTGGAGGATCTTCGCCAGGTAGGGGCCGGGGAGCTCGAGGCGCGCCGACAGGTCCTTGGCCAGGCAGAAGCTCCCGTCTTCGGGGAGTGCGGCGAGGGCCCGGAGGGCGTAGCCCGTGGCGGTCGAGAAAATCATTCCGGAATATTACTTCCGATTTGATGGGTGTGGCAGGGGATTCGGGAGTCCGGCCCTAGTTGTGACCGAGATCAGAGCAGGGCCCGCCAGAGGAGCAGCAGGCCCAGCACGCTCAAGCCGCCCTCCCGCCACCCCAGGGTGCGGGCCGGGGTGGGCCGATAGGGGACCAAGGCGCGCAGGTAGAGCAGGCCCGCCCAGCCGGTCCAGACCAGCCCGGCGACGCCACGGGGGGCCAGCAGGAGGGCGGAGACCCCGATCAGCAGCAGGTGGAGGACATGGACGGGGACCCGGCGCCGGTCCAACTCCCCCTGGGCCAGGTGGTGGGCATGGCCCAGAAGCCGCCGCACGTGGGCCAGGTTGGCGCCGCCCACCAGCGTGACCAGCAGCCAGGCCCGGCCGGCCTCGGGGAGGGAACTCCCGCCGGCCGTGAGGATGGCGGCAGCCAGACCCGCGAAGGCGCCCTGGGCCGCCAGCTCCACGGCCAGGGAACGGACGGCCCGCTGGAGGTCGGCTCGGAGGGCGAGGAAGACCAAGGGGGCCGCGAGGGCGAGGGGGATCAGGATTCGTGGGCCCGAAAGCCAGAGCGCGAGCCCTCCGAAGGCCGCTGCGAAGCCTCCAAACATCAGAAGGGCGCGGATTTGAAGGATATCCCGCTGGCCGTTGAGCACCCGCCGGAGGGGCGGCCGGGCCAGGAAGAAGGCCAGGGCTGCCAAGCCCAGGCAGAGCCCGGCCAGGCTGGGCCGGACCAGAAGTCCCAGCACCAGTGGGAACCCGAGCATGAACCAGCTCCCGTGCTCGGCGGGTAGGAGGGTGCGCAAGGGGGGGAGGATTCGGGACATTTCGGCCCTTTCAGGTCCGAAATAGAGTCTGACCCCAGATGCCCCTTCTGGCCATGCCGAAGGTCACAGCTCTGACGCGATCAGCCGCAGTCCCTCCAGGGCCTCCTCCATGGTGAGGAAGACGGGCAGGCCGGCCTCGCGCAGGCCCTGGCGGTAGGCGTCGTAGATGGCGCCGCCCTCCACCGCCACGCCCACCCACTTGCCGCTTTCGCGGGCCAGGTCGGCCAGGGCCTTCGCGAAGGGGCCGAAGTCCGCCGGATCGGCGGTGCCCAGGCGGCGGGTGAGGGGCACCAGGCCCACCACCACGGCATCGGCCTCGGAGGCCAGGAGCAGGCGCGCGCCGGCCAGGTAGGCGGCCTCGTCGGCCATGGGCGTGAGGTCCAGGGGCAGGCGGGCGCTCACGAGGCCCGTGAGGCCGTGGGCCTCGATGGCGGCCGTGAGGGCCGCTGTCTCGGCCTCGGTGAGCTTCGCCCCCCGAAAGGGGCCAGTCAGCAGGTCGGCGGAGGCCACGGACTCGAAGCCCGCATTGGTCACGATGGCCACGCGGCGGGGCGTCCCCTCGGCGTAGGCGGCCAGCCAGGAGAGGGCGGCGTCGAAGGCCTCGATGCGCTCGGCCAGCATGGCGCCCGCCTGGCGCAGCACGCTGGCCTGCAGGGCGTGGTCGCCCGCCAGGGCTCCGGTGTGGCTGCTGGCGGCGGCCATGCCCTCCTGGCTGCGCCCGCCCTTGTAGAGCAGGACGCGGCGGCCCGCGGCGCGAAGCTGCTTGGCGGCTTCGGCCGTGGCCTGGAGGTCACCGGGGGCGAAGCCCTCCAGGTAGGCGCCCACCACCTTCACCGCCGGGTCCGAGCCGAAGCCCGCCAGGAAGTCGGAGCAGCGCAGGTCCATCTGGTTGCCGATGGCCACGGCGGCGCGGAGGCCCAGCTCGGGGCGGCGGCTCAGGCGGGTGATGAGGAAGGCGCCGCTCTGGCTCACCAGGGCCGCGTGGCCGGAGTGGGGCCGCAGGGGCAGCTTCTCGTCGGGGATGAACAGGGTGTTCAGGTCCAGGTCCGGACTGTAGAGCCCGAGGCCGTTGGGCCCCACCAGGGCGGGGGTCCACTTCCCGGCGCGGCGGTGCTCGTCGAGACAGGCCACCAGCCGCTTGCCGAGGCCCTCGCAGTCGGCGCCGTCGCCCAGGCCGCCGGCCACCACGTAGACGACGGTGGCGCCGCCTCCCTGCCGGCAGAGCTGCTCCACCACCTCCAGGGTCAGGGGCGCGGGCAGGGAGAGGATGAGCTGGTCCGTGGGGGCCGCAGCCAGGTCGGCGACCGAGCCGAGGCAGGGCAGGCCCAGGAATTCAGTGGCGCCGGGCTTGATGAGGCGGATGGCTCCGGCCGGGAGGCTCGAGCGCTGGACGTTCTCCAGGATGATCCGGCCCACGGTGCCCTCCCGGCTGGACACGCCGGCGATGACCAGGTCCCGGGGCGCCACCAGGGCCCGGTACCAGGCCGGATCCGGCGTGGCGGGCGGTTCGGCCGGGCCCGCCTCGAGGGTGCCCACGCCGTCCAGGGCCGTGGGCAGGCCTTCACTGTCCAGCACCACGGGGTTGAGCTCCAGCAGGGTGACGCCTTCGCGGGCCAGGCCCTCGGCCGCTTTCCACAGCCCCTGGAGGAAGGCCAGGAGCTTCGCTTCGTCCGTGAGGGCCTCGGCGCCCCGCTGGCGGCCCAGCCAGGTGCGGCCCAGCCAGTGCTCGCGCAGGTCCGCCAGAGCCTGCTCCGGCGTGCAGAGGCCCAGGGGCCAGATCATGGGCGGGGCCAGGGCGGCCCAGGCGTCGGCCTGGAGGCCGCCGATGCCGCAAACCACCAGCCAGCCCGCCTCGGGATCCCGCTTCAGGGAGACCAGGGCCTCCGTGGGCAGGCCGGCCAGACGCTTGAAGGCGACCTTCTCGCACACCAGCCCGCCGATCCAGGGATGGCCGGAGACGCGCTGTTTCATGGCGGCCGCTTCGGCCTTCAGGTCCTCCAGCTCGAAGGGCCCGAAGTGGACGGCGCCCTGGTCGGACTTGTGCCAGAGCTGGTCCGCGATGCCCTTGAGGACGATGGGCTCGCCGGGGGCGAAGGGCAGGGGCCCGGCCTCCAGGAAGCCGTGGCGGGGGACCCGCAGGCCCGCGGCGGCGAGCAGGCCATAGGCCCGCCCCTCGTGGAGGAATCCCGTGGTCGTGTGCATGTCAGGCTCCCACTGGGTCGTGGATCAGGCCGCGGCCGGCCTCGAAGGCCTCGAGGTTCTTCTCGGTGACGCGCGCGCCCTTGGCTTCGAAGCGCTGGGCGATGACCTCGCGCCAGACGCCGTCCTCGATGGGCAGGAACCGGGAGGCCATGCCCAGCAGGGCCATGCCGGCGGCCTGGCGGTGGTTGAGGCGCCGGGCCAGGTCCTCGGTGTCCACGAGGTGGGCGCCGCGCACGGCCTTGAGGGCCGCATAGACATCGTCCAGGGGCGGGTAGCCCGCCATGTCCATCTGAGGCTCCTCGGAGACGGCCAGGTGCCCGTCCATGCGCAGCATCGACACGTAGCGCAGGGCCTCCAGGGGCTCGAGGGCGATGAGCAGGTCGGCGCCGCCCTCATCGAGGATGGGCGAGGTGAGGGGTACCTTCGAGTAGCAGACCTGGGCGTGGACGCTGCCGCCCCGCTGGCTCATGCCGTGGATCTCGGACTGCAGGGCGTGGAGGCCGCTGCGGCGCAGGGCCTCCAGCAGGATCTGCGCGAGGGAGAGCACGCCCTGGCCGCCGACGCCGGACAGGACGATGCCGTGGATGCGGGACTCGCTCATGGACGGACCTCCGTGCCGCAGCAGGCCATCTCCTGCCGGGCCTTCTCCTCCCGGTCGTGCTCCTTCAGCACGCCCCGGCGGATGGACTGGATGCACTCGCGACGGAACACCACCACCGAAGGGCCGGGGTGTCGCAGGGCCGCCTCCATGGCGGCCACGTTGGCCTCATGCTGCTTCGGGACGGGCAGCAGCACCTGGAGCTGGTCCTCCGCGATGCCCATGCCGCGCACCATGCGCTCCACCTGGTCGAGGGCCTGACTGGGCTGCTGGCCCGTCATGCCCACCACGCGGTTGTCGAGGATGACCACCGTGACGTTCACGCCGGCGTCCGCCGCGGTGAGCAGGGCGGGCAGGCCGCTGTGGCCGAAGGTGGAATCGCCGATGACCGCCACCGCGGGAGTCTGCCCCGCCAGGGCGGCGCCCACGGCCATGCTGATGCTGGCGCCCATCTCCACCACCGCGTGGATGGCGGCCATGGGCTCTTGGGCGGCCAGGGTGTAGCAGCCGATGTCCCCGAACACGCGGGCATCCCCGGCGCCCACGTTGGCCAGGGCCTGCTGCACGGCCCCGTAGGCGTCCACGTGGCCGCACCCGTCGCAGAAGCGGGGGGCGCGCACGGGCAGCTCCAGGCTGATGGCCGCCTTCCCCGTGGGGGGCTCCAGGCCCAGGGCCTTCTTCAAGAGACGGGGGGACAGCTCCCCGGTCCGGGGCAGGGTCCCGTCCAGACGGCCGCGGACGGCGGCCGTGCCGCGGAGGCCCAGGCGGTCCTCCAGCACCGGGTAGTCCTCCTCGAAGACCAGCACCTCATCCACCTGGCCGAGGAAGGCCTGCTCCAAGGCGGGGTCCACGGGATAGGCGGCGATCTCCAGGCGGGGCAGGGCGGAGAGCCCGGGGTTCTCGTGCAGCAGCTGGCCGAAGTAGGCCCGCCCCATGCCGGCCAGGGCCACGCCACGGCGGACGGTGCCGGGGACCAGACGGTTGAGGGGGGTGGTCTCGGCCATGAGGCGGGGCTGCTTGTCGAGCAGGTCCACATAGCGGCGGCGGGCATTGGAGGGGATGAGCACCCAGTCCTGGATGGTGGCTTCGGGCGCCAGGCCGAGGCTGGTGGGAGTTTGCGTGGCCCGGCGGGTCAGGGCGGCCCGGCAGTGGGCCAGACGCGTGACGATGCGGAGCATCACGGGCACCTGGAGGGCCTCGGACAGCTCGAAGGCCCGGAAGGTGAAGTCATAACATTCCTGGACCGTGGAAGGTTCCAGGCAGGGCAGCCAGGCGAACTCCGCGAGGCGGCGGCTGTCCTGCTCGTTCTGGCTGCTGTGCATGCCCGGGTCGTCCGCCACCAGGAGGACCAGGCCGCCCCGGACGCCCGTCAGAGCCGAGTTGGCGAAAGCGTCCATGGCCACGTTCAGACCCACGTGCTTCATGGTCACCAGGGCGCGGTGCCCGGTGTAGCTCAGGCCCAGGGCCAGGTCGTAGGCCACCTTCTCATTGGCCGCCCACTGGGCCACCCGGCCGTCCCGGGCGCCATGGATGAGCAGCTCGACGGCTTCGAACCCCTCTGTGGATGGCGTGCCCGGGTAACCGAACGCGCCCTTGATGCCGGCATCGAAGGCGGCGCATCCCACCGCCTCCACCCCCAGCGCGAGGGTGCTCTGGATCATGAAAACCTCCAACCTTTTCCAAGCCGGAAGTATGCAGAATCGCGCCAGTGCCCAGGGTCACAGGGAGCGTGGTCCGACCAGAACCGCAGACCGGGTTCCCGGGAACAAATGCCCGGCCCTCGTTTTCCGCGAACCAGGGGTTCCCATGCCAGAAATCAGGCCTCGAAGGCGGGAACCTTCCTCCAGTGGCAAAGGTCACAACTTTGTCTGCTGAGGGTAAATCTGTTGAAACCGAAATCCTTTCAAAGTCTCCTTTTTGGAGATCATTTATGACGTAAATAATTAATTTTAGATTGCTTATTGAGATGCGAAAATTGCCAATAAATGTCATAATTAACCATACATTCATAAATGAATCGAGCATTTTCACCCTTGAGGTAGCCAGAGTGGGGACTATAGTTTTGTTTCTGACGCCAGGATCAGCTTTCACCTGCGTCCCAGCTCGCGCTGGCAGGCTTTTCCCAAGATTCCGCTCCTGTTTCTTCTGCCATTCCACCCCGGTCCATTCACGCCACCGCATGAGGCGAATCATGAAGCCACGAACCCAAGTGGTCCTGCTTGCCACACTGATGTCTGCCACGGCCTGGGGCCAGGAGGTGAGCCTCTACGGCACCACCATGGCCCAGATGTGGAAGCAGGAGACGCCGGGCTTTGACAAGGCCACCTTCACCCCGGCCACCCAGTACCTGGGCATCGATGCCACCAAGCTGGGCACCGACAACCTCTCCCTGCACCTCTTCGGCTGGGGCCGGACGGATCTCAGCGACGCGAGCAACTTCGATGGTTCGAAGTCCGGCGGCTATCTGAACTACGGCTACCTCCAGTACCGCTTCGACCAGGCCAACGCCGAGGTCAAGGCCGGGCGCTTCACCGCCAACCAGGCCACCGGCTTCGAGCAGGTGGACGGCGTCAGCGTCCGGACTGATCTGCGGGGCGGCTTCTCTGTGTCGGCCTTCGGAGGGAAGCCTGTCTACTACAAGACGGTGGATCCCCGGAACCAGTCGGACTACGAATTCCAGGGCGATTTCATCTTCGGGACCCGGTTCGCCTGGCGCATGCCGAAGGTCGGCGAGATCGGCGTGTCCTACCTGCAGGATGGGACGAAGGCGGCCAAGGATCTCGACATCCCGTCCCCCATCGATTACACGCGGAAGCAGCTGGGCGTGGATGTCCGGATCACCCCGGCCTCCGTCTTCGACCTCCGCGGCCGGACCATCTTCGACGTGGCCAGCCATCCGGATCAGCTTCCGGGCACCCGCGAACGGTCCCGCATCGCCGAGCACGACTACACCGCCACCGTGAAGCTCGGCGGGCAGGTCACCGTGACCGGGAACTACGCGGAGCGGAACTTCTTCGCCTACTTCGCCGGGACCAACCTCCCCTCCCTCTTCCGCCAGGACGACAACGACATGTTCCGCGGCTTCGGGGGCAGCATCACCTGGAACGCCCCCACGGGCGTCCAGCTGGTGGCCGACTACCGCCACATGCACCGCGAGACCTTCGGCGACGTGAACCGCGCCGGCGGTGAGATCCGGTGGTCCACCAGCGAGCGGACCTTCCTCGGCGGCATCGGCGCCCACTGGGTGAACGCCGCCAACACCAAGTTCGTGGATCCCGCCACCCCCTACCGGAGCCTCAGCCACAAGGAGGCCCGCATCTGGGGCATGGTCAACCGGGGCAAGCTCTCCGCCAGCCTGGACGGCATTCTCCAGCGCTACGAGAACGACAACCCCTACCTCGTCGGAATCCGGAACCTCTATGAAGTGGTGGGCTCGCTCGGGTACCAGGCCACCTCGAACGTGAAGGTGTCCGGCGACGTCAGCTACGGAAGCACCGCCGTCGCCAAGCACGAGACCCGCGGTCTGCTGCGGGCCGAGTACCGGTTCGGCTTTGCCAAGAAGGGAGGCCGCTAATGGCCCGGAAGACCGTATTCCAGATCATCGGCATCGCCCTGGGGCTCGGCGTCCTGATGGCGTGCAGCCTCATCTCGCCTGAGGCGAGCTTCGCGGCGACCCACCCCCAGGAACTGGGCGCGGGCCGTCCCATCTGCTCCGAATGCCACAGCAACGACCTGGCCAAGGGCGCGCAAAAGCCCTTCGCCGCCTTCGACCACACGCCCACCTTCGTGAAGGACCACCGCTTCCAGGCGAACCAGGATTCCAACACCTGCGCCGCCTGCCATGCCCAGTCCTTCTGCGCGGACTGCCACGGCGGCAAGGTCCCCATGAAGCCCGCCACCCGCTTCAGCGACCGGCCCGACCGGGAATCGCCGCACCGGGGCGACTTCATGACCCAGCACCGCATCGAAGGGAAGATGGATCCGTCCAGCTGCTACGCCTGCCACGGCCGAGCCAACAACGACAAGTGCGCAGCCTGCCACCGGTAGAGATCCGCATCGCGTCCAAGGGGAACACCATGAGCCGAATGAAACTGATGGTCGGAAGCTGCTTCGCGATGGCCCTCGCGCTCCTCGCCTGGGGATGCGCCGGGACCGCCGGGAAGGCCGCTCCGTTCAACGCCACCACGGGGCAGCACCCCGCCAACTGGCTGCAGATCCACTGGTCCGAGTACGTCAAGGCGCCTGACCAGTGCCGGAGCTGCCACGGCTCCACCTCGGATCCGGCCCAGGCTGGCGGCATCTCCAAGGTGAGCTGCTTCAGCTGCCACACCAGCGGCGTGAACCACCCCGCCGGCTGGGCTGACGCCAGTCAGCACGGCCGCCTCGGAGCCCAGGCCGTTCCGGCCGTGACCCAGGTGATCGGCGGGACCGTGGTCAACGGCTCCGGCTTCGCCTACTGCACCAAGTGCCACGGCCCCAACTACACCGACGGCCTCGCCATCTCCTGCAAGTCCTGCCACACCAAGGCGCCGCATCCCGACGCCCCCTGGCGCGGCCCCACGTTCACGTCGCCCAGCCACGTGAACACCGACGATCGGAATGCCCCGGCGTGTGCCCAGTGC
Organism: Geothrix terrae; assembly: GCF_022808775.1. GTDB lineage: Bacteria > Acidobacteriota > Holophagae > Holophagales > Holophagaceae > Geothrix > Geothrix terrae. The sequence continues at coordinate 209,760 of NZ_JAKZLA010000003.1, read as the reverse complement.
CATGCCAATGGCGCCAACTCCTCGCTGAAGCCCGTGACCCCGGCCCCTGCCGGCACCGCGCCCGGCTGCTTCAACAACACCCTGTGCCACGGCACGAGCTTTCAGTAAGGAGGTGCCTATCCAGCCAAGCCGACAGACACCTTCATCCACCGTCCACCCAACCGCAGTTTGACTCCCCATAAGGAGAATGCAGCATGCAACACCGACCTTTGAAACAGCTCTGCGGCCTCATCGCCACCGCAGCCGTCGCCCTGGTGCTGATCGGCTGTAACGGCAAGACGGGCCCCGCCGGTGCGAACGGCACCAACGGCACCAACGGCACCAATGGCACCAACGGTACCAATGGCACCAACGCCGTCATTACCGTGAACGCCGCCCAGCTCACCCCCGATCAGTGGGGTCAGCTGTCCCTCAACGGCACCGTCACCAGCGTGACCATGGGCACCACGCCCGTCGTGAACTTCACGGTCACCGACAGCAAGGGCACCCCCGTCAGTGGTCTCGGTTTCACCACCAAGACCTCCACGGCCCTGGTCCCCAGCTATGCCAACTTCGCCTTCAGCATCGCGAAGCTTGTGCCCGGCACCGACGGCAGCCCCAGCAAGTGGGTGAACTACATCGTCACCACGATGCCCACCACGACGACCGCCGCGGCTCCTTCCAAGCCCAGCACCGACAACACGGGCACCCTGGTCGACAACGGCGACGGTTCCTACAAGTACACCTTCTACCGCGACATCACCGCGGCCCAGGCGTTCCTGAACAACTACACCTACGACGCCACGAAGAACCAGGTCCGTGATGATCTCGGCGACGTGACCTACCAGCCGAATCTGGTCCATCGCGTCAGCATCCAGATCGGCGGCAACGCCCGCGGCACCAGCACCAACACGCCCGATGGCTCCAACACCGGCATCACCGGCGTGCCCATCCTGAATCCGGCGAACATCACCTACGATTTCGTGCCCGCCACCGGCGCCGCTCCCGCGGCCACGGACGTGCAGCGCAACATCGTGGACATGTCCTCCTGCAACTCTTGCCACACCCGCCTCGAAGTCCACGGCGGCAACCGTGTCGATCCCCGCTACTGCGTGGTCTGCCACACCGACCAGCGCAAGTACGGCAACCCCGAGGCCACCACGACGGCCACGGGCTACACCGGCAACACCTACAAGATCAACGGCCTGGGCGTGGCGGACTTCCCCGCCTTCATCCACCGCCTCCACGCGGGTGAGTTCCTCCAGAAGACCGGCTACCTCTACGCCGGGATCCCCTTCAACGAGACCACCTACCCGCAGGACCTCCGGAACTGCAGCAAGTGCCACACCGCTTCCATCGCTGCCACCCCCCAGGGTGACGCCTGGAAGACCAATCCCAGCCGCATGGCCTGTGGCGCCTGCCACGACGGCATCGACTGGGTGGCCGGCACCAACCACGCCGGTGGCCCTCAGACCAGCGACCTGAAGTGCACGAGCTGCCACGGCGCCGACGTGATGCAGGTCATCCACACCCCGATGGTCGTGCCCAACCCGGGCTATGTCGCCGGCAGCCACACCAACGGTTCCTACATCGCCGACTACAAGAACATCCTGCCTGATGGTGCCCACAAGATCACCTACGATCTGAAGAGCGTCACCCTGACCGCCACCGGACAGCCGGTCCTCACCTTCCGCTTCATGAAGGACGGCACCGCGGTGGCCTTCAACCCCGCGCCTGCTGCGGCCGACGCCACCGCCGAGCTGATGACTGGCTACATCGGCAGCCCGAACGCCTATGTGGCCTTTGGCGTGGCCCAGGACGGCATCAACACTCCGGCCGACTGGAACGCGACGCTCAGCGCCACCATCCGGAACGTCTGGAACAAGACCGCCACGGCCGCGACCATGGTCGGCCCCGACTCGAACGGCTACTACACCCTGACCTTCGCGGCGTCGGTTCCTGCGACCGCCACCCAGATCACCGCCGGCATCGGCTACAACTACAGCTACGGCAACCCGCCGCTCACCCAGATCGACCTGCCCGCCTTCCCGTACTCCGGAGGCACCACCGGCACCGGCGGTCTGAGTGTGCCCGCGCCCAACGTGGCCAAGCTCGTCAGCGGCACTCTGCCTGCCGGCTTCACCGCCCAGAGCGCCCGCCGCGCCATCGTCAGCAACCAGAAGTGCAACGACTGCCACGCCGTCCTGGGCGTGTTCACCGACAAGACCTACCACGCCGGTGAGCGCAACGACGCCCCCACTTGCACCTTCTGCCACAACGTCAACCGCGTGAACAGCGGCTGGGGCGTGAACATCAAGGATGCGATCCACTCCATCCACGCCGCCGACAAGCGGGTGAACAAGTTCTCGTGGGAAGTCTCCGCGGGCGACACGTACTGGAACGTCACCTACCCGGCCATCCTGAACAACTGCGAAGCCTGCCACGTGCCCGGCTCGTACGACTTCAGCAACAGCACCAACGCGGCCGCCATTCCCAACCTGCTGTGGACCACCGTCGCCACCGGCACGACTCCGACCCCCGTCAACGCCATCGTGACGGGCAACGAGACCGTTCCCGGCGTCTACTGGTCGCCCTTCGCGGCCGCCTACGGCTCCGGTTATGTCTTCGGCAGCGGCTTCTCCTACGCCGCCAGCACCCAGGCGATCACCAACGCGGCACCCACCACGCTGGTGAACAGCCCGATCACCTCGGCCTGCTCCAACTGCCACGACACGCCGGCTGCCATCGCCCACTTCAAGGGCAACGGCGGTGCGTTCTATGAGGCTCGCGCCACCGCGCTCCTCAAGGTCGAGCAGTGCATGGTCTGCCACGGCTCCGGCCGCACGGCTGACATCAAGGCCGTCCACATGAACTTCAAGTAATGTCCCTGCCGGGGCGCGGTTCCGCGCCCCGGCGACCAGCACCTGCGAAGAACGAGGACCCGGATGCCTTCCAGCTCCGGGTCCTCGTTCTGATCAATCCGGCCGATCCGGCCGATGGACTATACTGCCGCGCAGGCCGGATCCCGGCCCCGGCCCATGAGGTTCCCATGAAGACTCCCCTCCTGAAGATGGCCCTGGCCACCCTAGCCACTCTGGTCCTGCTGGCTCCCGCCACCCCCCTGCGGGCCCAGGAGACCGAGCCGCCGCGAAAGGCTGAATCCAAGAGCGCCAAGGCCGCCAGGGAAGCCAAAGCCAAGACCAATGCGGCCAAGGTCAAGGCCCGGACCAAGGCCAAGGCCGAAGCGGAGGCGAAGGCCATCGACATCAACAGCGCCACCAAGGACCAGCTGAAGGCCCTTCCGGGCATCACGGACGCCTATGCCGACAAGATCATCGCGGGCCGTCCCTACCTCTCCAAGGCCTTCCTGGTGACGAAGAACGTCCTGCCGAACGACCTCTTCCAGACCCTCCGGAAGCGCATCGTGGCCCGGCAGCCCGGGGTGAAACCCCAGACGCGTTAGGCTCAGGCACCACCCCCAGCCAGGCCCCCGGGATCGTCCCGGGGGCTTTTTCATGCGGGGACTTTCCGAAGTCGGTCCATTGTCACGGATCGTGTGACAGAGGTCACAAGGTCGGTTGACTTCATAAATTACCGGTGGATCCTCATTGACGAAATCCTGATGGAGTTGCTGCTCAGGAGGTGTGTGCTCCCCATGCCACAGACCACCGGCCATGCACTGACCGCGACCCTCCCCTATCCGGAGGATGGCGGTCAGTACATGCCCGGCTGAACCCTCCCGGCAGCTCATCCATTCACACATCCGATTCCCTCAAGGAGGATGAACCATGCAACACCGGCCCCTGAAACACCTCTGTGGCGCCATCGCGGCCACCACCCTGCTCCTGGCGCTGATCGCCTGTGACGGCAAGACGGGTCCGGCCGGTGCCAACGGCACCAACGGCACCAACGGCGCGAACGGTACCAACGGTACGAACGGCACCAACGCCGTCATCACCGTGAATGCCGCCCAGCTGACCAGCGACCAGTGGGCCCAGCTGACCCTCAAAGGCACGGTCAACAGCGTCACCATGGGCAGTGCGCCCGTGGTGAACTTCACCATCACGGACGGTGTGGGCACTCCCGTGAGTGGCCTCGCCGCCAAGGCGGCGAGCGGGAACTACACCAACTTCGCCTTCGCCATCTCCAAGCTGGTGCCGGGGACCAACGGCAGTCCCAGCCGCTGGGTCTGCTACAACGTGGTGACCACCCCGGCCGAGGGCCAGGCGGCCGTACCTGGTTTCACTGAGCCTGAGAACAACGGGACCCTGAAGGACAACCTGGACGGCACCTATACCTATACCTTCGCCCTGGACCTCACGAAGGCCAAGGACTACGTGGACGGGGCCGTCTATGACGCCAGCCACCTCAAGTCCGATCTCGACGACCTGACCTACGATCCGACCCTGACCCACCGCATGATGGTGACCGCGGGCGGGGCCCAGCCAGGTACCACCACTCAGGTGCTCAGCTCGGCGAACCTCTACTACGACTTCATCCCCTCCACCGGGAAGCCGGTCGCGGCCACCGATACGGAGCGGGTGATCGTGGATACGGCCTCCTGCAATGCCTGCCACACCAAGCTGTCCATGCACGCCAACTTCTTCCCGGCCATCACCGACACCCACCTTTGCGTGGTGTGCCACACGGATCAGCTGAAGTACGCCAGCGGCGATTCCCTGCCGTCCTCCGGCAACGTCCTGCTGGCCAATGGCGTCTACGGCAGCACCCAGAAGCTGCAGGGCATGGCCCTGGCCAACTTCCCCAACATGGTCCATCACATCCACACGGGCGACCTCCTCTACTACCAGGGCTACAACCAGTTCCTGCCCTACAACGAGGTCACCTACCCGCAGGACCTGCGGAACTGCACGAAGTGCCACACGCAGACCACCACCACGCCCCAGGGCGACAACTGGACCGCTGTACCCAGCCGCCTGGCTTGCGGCGGGTGCCATGATTCCATCATCTGGGTCAGCGGTGTCAACCATGCAGGGGGCGCACAGACGAACGACCAGAAGTGCGTCAGCTGCCACGGCGCCTCTCAGATGCAGGTGATCCATACGCCGGTGGTGGTGCCCAATGCCAACAACGGCTGGCTCGTCTCCGGGGGCAACAACAACACCAACGCGTCCTACGTGGCCGGCTACACGGGCATCCTGCCCAGCGGCGCCCACATCGTGACCTGGGATTTCAAGTCCGTCAGCCTGAATGCCAGCAGGCAGCCGGTCTTCGTCTTCCGGTTCCTGGAGGACGGCCTCCGGAAGGACTTCAAGACCTTCGTGGACACCACCACCACGCCGGAATTCTGGGACAACTACGCGGGTGGGCCGAGCGTCTACCTGGCCTTCTCCGTGCCCCAGGACGGCATCGCGACTCCGGCCGACTGGAACGCCACGGTCAGCACCTATGTCAAGAACATCTGGCGGGGGGACGGCAAGGACCAGTACGGGAACGCCCTCGCGGCCACCCAGGCCGGGACTCTTGCCGGACCTGACACCGATGGCTACTACACCTTGACCATGACGGGTGTGGCCATCCCCGCCACGGCCATCAACCTCACCGGCGGCATCGGCTACACCTACGGCCTGAGCTCCACCCAGCCCCTGACCCAGACCAACGTGGCGGGCTACGCCTACATGCCCCTGCAGGTGACCTTCAACACGACCACCAGCAAGTGGGTCCAGGTCCTGGGCACCGGCCAGGGCGGTGTGAGCGTCCCGGCGCCCAACGTCATCAAGCAGGTGAGCGGAAGTGCGGCCCGTCGCGCCATCGTCAGCAACCAGAAGTGCAACGACTGCCACGCCACGCTGGGCATCTTCACCGAGAAGGTGTACCACGCGGGCCAGCGCAACGACGCGCCGACCTGCACCTTCTGCCACAACGTGAACCGCGTGAACAGCGGGTGGGGCGTGAACATCAAGGATGCGGTCCATGCCATCCACGCCGCCGACAAGCGGGCCAACAAGTACTCGTGGGAAGTCTCCGCGGGCGACTACTACTGGGAGGTCACCTACCCGGCCATCCTGAACAACTGCGAGGCCTGCCACGTGCCCGGCTCCTACGATTTCAGGAACAGCGCCAGCCAGGCGGCCCTGCCCAACCTGCTGTGGACGACCGTCGCCACCGGCACCATGCCTGCGACGATCAACTACGTGAAGGGCGATGGCACGGATGTCCTTCCGGGCACCTACTACTCGCCGTTCGTGACGGCCGGCACCGCCTATGGCTCGGGCTTCGCGACCAACTTCGCGACCGGTAGCGCCACGCCTTATACGGACGCGGCCCCGACCACCCTGGTGAGCTCGCCGATCACCGCGGCCTGCTCCAGCTGCCACGACTCAACGGCGGAGATCGCCCACTTCCGGGGCAACGGCGGGGCCTTCTATGAACCCCGCGCCACGGCGCTCCTCAAGGTGGAGCAGTGCATGGTCTGTCACGGCCCCGGCCGTACGGCCGACATCAAGGCTGTCCACATGACGTTCAAGTGACGCGAGGGACCAGGGCCTCGGTCCTGGTCCGCCGTCCCACCCCTTCCGGGACCCGGCGCCTTCAGGCTCCGGGTCCCGGTTTTCCGATGGCCGGCCGGGAAAGGGCGCGTTTGAGTCTCAGCGGAAGGTTGGAAAATCTGCTGCCGTGGAGGTCCACTATGCAGCTTATTGCTACATGGGAAGAGATCTATGGTTTCGGTGAGCTCCATTTAATTTTCCAAACAGGAATCAGGCGGTGACTCGAGTCACAAGGGTGGTTGACTCATTAAATTACCGTTAGATCATCATTGACGAATCCCTGACGGAACATTCCTACCGGGAGGTGTGTGGTGTCCGTGTCACAGGCCATCGCCCGTGCGGGGCACGCCCTTCCCGGGAGGCGTTCTCCAGTGTTCGTGCTCGCAGGAGGCGACGACTGCGCTGATACGACGGAATCCCTCTCCAACCCCTACCCCACAACGCAGCTCGACTCCCTGAAAGGAGCATGAAGCATGCAACAGAGACCTCTGAAACAGCTCTGCGGAGCTCTCGTCACGGCCGCGGCGCTTCTGGCGCTCATCGCCTGCGACGGCAAGACAGGTCCTGCCGGCGCGAACGGCCTCAACGGCACGAACGGCACGAACGGCACGAACGGCACGAACGGCACCAATGCCGTTCCGCTTGTCGACATCGCCAAGCTGGCGCCGGAGCAGTGGGCCGCCCTCAAGCCGGTGGGCCAGATCACCGGTGTCACCATGGGCGCCGCCCCGGTGGTGAGCTTCAAGCTCACGGACGCCGCCGGCACGCCCATCGTGGGCCTCGGCGCGGCCACTTCGAAGAGCTCCACCGCCGTGGCGGCCAGCTATCCCAACCTGGCCTTCGCCATCGCGAAGCTGGTGCCCGAGGATGCCACCACCAAGGCCCCCAGCAAGTGGGTCAGCTACATCGTGACCAGCACTCCGACCACGACCGCCGCGGCCGCTCCCACACGGCCCACCACCGACAACACCGGCACCCTGGTGGACAACGGCGACGGCACCTATCAGTACACCTTCTACCGTGACATCACCAAGGTCCAGGCGGCCCTGGACGCGGCGACCTATACGGCTCCCAGCGCCAAGGCCGACCTTGGTGATGTGACCTACGCGCCCACCCTCGTCCACCGCATCGCCCTGCAGTTCTCCGGCAACGCGCGCGGCACCGGCAGCAACACGGCCGACGGCGTGACGCTCACCCCGGGTGTCGCGTTGGAGAACCCCATCAACGTGATCTATGACTTCGTGCCTTCCACCGGCGCCGCTGTGGCGGCCGGCACGGACATCCGCGATGTCGTCTCCATCAACCGCTGCAACGAGTGCCACGGCAAGCTGGCCTTCCATGGCGGCGGCCGCGTCGAAGCCCGCTACTGCGTGGTCTGCCACACGGACCAGCGCAAGTTCGGCCGCGCCGAAGCCACCACCACGGCCACCGGGTACACCGGCAGCACCTACAAGGTCAACGGCGCCGCCGCTGGCGACTTCCCCACGATGGTGCACCAGATCCACATGGGCAAGGAGCTGACCAAGACCGGCTACAACTACGCGAACGTGCTCTACAACAACATCGGCTACTCCATCCTCGATGGCGGCCAGAAGATGTGCCTGAAGTGCCACTCGAATGTTCCGCAGTCCACCAACTGGAACACCAAGCCGACCCGGCTGGCCTGCGGCTCCTGTCACGATCAGGTGGACTTCGCCACCGGCGTGAACCACATGCCCGGGACCAACGTCCCCGTGACCGACGACCAGGCCTGCACCATCTGCCACACGTCGGACGCGATCACGACCTATCACATGGCCAACAACGTGACGCCCAACAATCCGTCGATCCCCGCCGGGCTCAAGAACGTCACCTACGAGATCAAGTCCGCCGCGGCCACCGACACGACCGCGACCGTGGTCTTCAAGGTCAAGGTGGACGGCGCCGACGCGACCTTCCTGGCCCCCGCGGCCGGCATGGCCAACCCCCTGGACGGCTTCACGGGCTCCCCCAGCTTCCTGCTGGCCTACGCCCAGCCCCAGGACGGCGTGGCCGCCCCCGCCGACTACAACAACCTCGGCAGCGGCTCCTCCAACTTCCAGCCCATCAGCGTCTCCATCGCCAACCTGCTGGATCCCAACTACGCCGCCACCCGCGGGACCCTCTCCGGCCCCGATGCCAGCGGCTACTACACCGCCAACCTGGTGGGCACGAAGATCTTCCCCGTCGGGGCGAAGATGCGGTCCGTGTCCCTGCAGGGCTACTTCACCCAGATCATCTCCACGGGTAACGTCGCCCGCCACGCCATCTCGGTCATCAAGACCGTGACCGGCGACACCGCCCGTCGCACCGTCATCGATTCCGCCAAGTGCGCCAAGTGCCACGAGTGGTTCGAAGGCCACGGCGGCAACCGCGTCTACGAAGTCCAGGTCTGCGTCCAGTGCCACGTGCCCGGCCTGACCACCAGCGGCCGCGGCATCTCGGACACTGCCATCCAGGCTTATGCCTTCACGGCCGCGGACCAGGCCATCCTCACCGCCTGGCAGTTCGACAAGACCCTGCCGAACGCCGCCCTGGCGCTTCCGCAGGTCACCAACAACTTCAAGGACATGATCCACGGCCTGCACGCCGGGAAGGATCGCAACGACTCCATCAAGATCGCCCGCGATCGGACGCCGTCCGCGATCAACCTCATCGACGGGGCGAACATCGGCTTCCCTGGCATCCTGAACAACTGCCAGAGCTGCCATACCCCCACCGGCTACAGCGGCGTGCCCGCCAACGCCCTGGCCTCCCGCCAGGAAGCGGACAACGGCGTGTTCCTCAACGGCACCAACCGGACCCCGGCGGACGCCAAGGCCGCGCTGGCCACCAACAACGCCAATGACCTGGTGACCACGCCCTTCACGGCCGCCTGCGTCAGCTGCCACGACAGCGCCATCGCCAAGGCCCATATGAACCAGCAGGGCGGGCAGGTCCTGGTGCTCCGCAGCGGCCTCAACCTGGCCGGGGAGTCCTGCGGCACCTGCCACGGGGCCGGCGCCACCTTCGACCCCGCCAAGGTGCACTAGCCAGCCACCACAGCCTGGAAGGGGCGGGACTCCCCGTCCCTTCCACCACCTCCTTCGACCCGGAATCCGCCAAGGATCCGGGTCGAATTCTTACGAAGGGGGGTGAGATGGGTCTGTGTTTTTTTACAATCTCCATCCAGATGGTGACGAAGATCACAAGGGTGGTTGACTCGTTAGATTACCGACGGATCCTCATTGATGAGGCCTCAAGACAACCCTCTCTATGGAGGTGCGTGTGCTCCCCTTGTCACAGACCACCGGTTACGCGCTGCGCGCCATGCGATGCCTCCAGGAGCCCGGTGGGCAACCGGTCCTGGTGGAATCCGTGGCGGACTACACCGGCATCCCGAGATCCTACCTCTCGAAGCTTGTCCACAAGCTCGCCAAGAAGGGGCTGGTGACCGCCCGCCGCGGCCATCACGGCGGCGTCGTCCTGGCCAAGCCCTCGGCCGAGATCACGCTGGAGGACCTCTCCGAGGCCATCGACGGCGTGGCCTGGCGCAAGCGCTGCCTGATGGGGCTGGCCGGATGCACGGAGGAGACGCCCTGCGTGCTCCACGATTACTGGAAGCAGACCTTGCAGGAGATCCTGGTGCGGCTGCGCTCCGTCACCCTGGCGGACATGGCCCGTCATCAGGATCCGGGCGTGGAGCGCTTCCGCGCCGACCATGGCTTCCTGACCACGGTCGAGGCGGAGCGGGATCACGCTCACGCCTGAAGATCAGGGGCGGACGATCAGGATCGAGTGATCAGGCCTTCTTCGCGGTGGCCTTCGCGGCCGCGGGCTTGCGGGCAGGCGCCTTCGCCCCGGCCGGCTTGGCGGCCTTCTTGGGCTTGGGCTTGAGCTTCTTCTCCGGGAGCGCATCCGCCAGACGCCAGGTGCGGCTCTGCTGCTCGAAGGCGCGGATCTCCTCCAGGGAGATGTCCTTCAGGCAGCGATGGATGTGGTCGCGCTCGGACTTCCAGAAGGTGTGGGCGGGGCAGGCCCGCTCGTCGCTGCACTCTTTGAAGCCCAGCAGGCACTGGTTCCGCCACTCGGAGCCATCCACGGCCTCGGCGATAAGGTCCAGGGTGATCTCCTTGGCGGGCAGGGCCAGCACCACGCCGCCCTTGTTTCCGCGCTTGGCCAGCACCAGGCCCACCTTGGCGAGCTTGTGGATCATCTTGGAGAGGTAGGGCCGGGGGAAGCCCGTGCGGGCCGCCACGTCCACCACCAGCGTGGGCTTGCCACCGGGATCCTCGAGGCAGCTCATGGCCAGGACTGCGTAACCGGAGGACTGGGACAGTGGGAGCATGGTCACCTACACGGAAATGGAAGATGATTCGATCAAGAATGATAGACGATCTTCAGGTCAATCACATCCAAAGAGTGTGATTTCTTTCACAATGGACAAGGCCCCCGGTTCTCCGGGGGCCTTGTGGGTAAAAGAAGGCATTAAGCCTTCCAGCCATTGAGAATTCGCATGTAGTTCGCGCGGGTGAAGGCCTGGGTGCTGGGGCACTTCTGGAGGCTCATGCTGCCGCGGGCCTGGGCCAGGGACTCGTATTCGTGTTCGTCCAGCCACTCCTCCAGGGCGGCGCGGGACTGGGCCAGCCGCTCGGGGCCATGGATGAGGAGGGCGGAGACCATCTGGACGGCATCCGCGCCCGCCATGACGGCCTTGAGGGCGCCGATGCCATCGTGGACGCCGCCGGTGACCGCGAGGCTGCCCTTCACGTGGCTGCGCAGCACGGCCAGCCAGCGAAGCCGCAACAGCAGCTCCTCGGGACTGGACAGCTGGAGGTTCGGCTCGGCGGTCAGCTCCTCCACATTGATGTCGGGCTGGAAGAAGCGGTTGAAGAGCACCAGTCCGTCGGCGCCCGCGGCCTCCAGCTCGCCGGCGAAGTGGGCCAGGGAGGAGAAGAAGGGCGAGAGCTTCACGGCGACGGGGATCTTCACCTGGGACTTCACGACCCGGATCACGTCGAGGGTGCGCTTCTCCACCTCGGCGGCGGATTCCCTGGGATCCGTGGCCAGGTAGTAGACGTTCAGCTCCAGGGCGTCCGCGCCGGCCTGTTCCATGAGCCGGCTGTAGTGCAGCCAGCCCGCGGGGGTGGTGCCGTTCAAGGATGCGATGACCGGGACCGAGACTGCCGCCTTGATGCGGTGGATCTGCTCAAGGTACTTCTCAGGCCCCAGGCGGAAGTCGTCGGGCTGCGGGAAGTAGGACAGGGCCTCAGCGCTGGAATGCGAGCTGAGCTGCATGTCCATGATGGTGCCCTCTTCCTCGCGGGTGATCTGCTCCTCGAAGAGCGAGTGCATCACGATGGCGGAGGCACCGGCATCTTCGAGGCGCTTGACCATGCCCATGTCGTCGACCATGGGCGAGGCGCCCGCCATCAACGGATGGGCCAGCTTGAGGCCGAGGTAGGTGGTGGAGAGGTTCATGGATTCCCCCTTCAGCTTTCCTTGCCCTTGATGGAGAGCTTCGCGAGCTGTTCATAGACCGAGAAGCGGTTGCTGGTGTCGTGCTGCGACTGGGCGAGCAGCTTCTTGAAGTGTTCGGGGTTCTGCTGCTCAATCATGCGGTAGCGGGTCTCGTTGCGCACGTACTGGCCGAGCTCGATCTTGGGCGCGCCCGAGTCCATCTGGAGCGGGGTCTCGCCCTTGTCCATGCGACGGGGGTCGAAGCGGAACAGCGGCCAGTGGCCGGAGTCCACCGCCAGCTTCTGCTGGTCGGCGCCGTGGGCCAGGTCGTAGCCGTGGGCGATGCAGTGGCTGTAGGCGAGGATGAGGCTGGGGCCGTTGTAGGACTCGGCCTCCTGGAAGGCCTTCACGGTCTGCATGTCGCGGGAGCCGAAGGCCACCTTGGCCACGTAGATGCCGCCGTAGGTCATGGCGATCATGCCCAGGTCCTTCTTGGGCATGGCCTTGCCGGCCATGGCGAACTTGGCGCCGGCGCCCATGGGCGTGGACTTGGAGGCCTGGCCGCCCGTGTTGGAGTAGACCTCGGTGTCGAGCACCAGGACGTTCACGTTGCGGCCGGAGGCGAGGACGTGGTCGAGGCCGCCGTAGCCGATGTCATAGGCCCAGCCGTCGCCGCCCACGATCCAGACGCTCTTGTTGACCAGGTAGTCGGCCAGGTCGTAGAGCATCTTGGCCTCGGGCTCCTTGAGGCCCGCCAGCTTCTGCTTGAGGGCTTCCACCCGCCCGCGCTGGGCCTTGATGCCGGCCTCGGTGGTCTGGTCGGCGGTGGCGATGCCCGTGATGAGCTCGTCGCCGAGCTTCGCCGCCAGGCGGTGCATCAGCTCCAGGGCGAACTCCTGGTGCTTGTCTACGGAGAGGCGCAGGCCCAGGCCGAATTCCGCGTTGTCCTCGAAGAGGCTGTTGGCCCAGGCGGGGCCGCGGCCGTCCTTGTTCACGGTGTAAGGCGTGGTGGGCAGGTTGCCGCCGTAGATGCTGGAGCAGCCCGTGGCGTTGGCGATGAGCGTGCGGTCGCCGAAGAGCTGGGTGAGCAGCTTGATGTAGGGCGTCTCGCCGCAGCCGGAGCAGGCGCCGGAGAACTCGAAGAGCGGCTCCAGGAACTGGGTGCCCTTCACGTCCAGCTTGACCGTGGTGCGGTCAGCCTCGGGCAGGTCGAGGAAGAACTTGAAGTTCGCCGCCTCGGGTTCGCGCAGCGGGGCCTGGGGCACCATGTCGATGGCCTTGTGCTTGGGGTTGCTCTTGTCCTTCGCGGGGCAGACCTCCACGCAGAGGGTACAGCCCGTGCAGTCCTCAGGGGCCACCTGGATGGTGTACTTCTGGCCCTTGTACTCGGGACCCTTGTAATCCACACCCTTGAAGGTGGCCGGCGCGCCCTCCAGCTCGGAGGGATCGTAGACCTTGGCGCGGATGGCGGCGTGGGGGCAGGCCATCGCGCACTTGTTGCACTGGATGCAGATGGAGGCGTCCCACTCGGGGATCTCCAGCGCGATGTTGCGCTTCTCCCACTTGGTGGTGCCCACGGGCCAGGTGCCGTCCACGGGGAAGGCGCTGACGGGCAGCAGGTCGCCCTTGCCCTCCATCATCACGGCGGTAACGCGCTTGACGAAGTCCGGGGCCTCGTCGGCCACCATGGGCGGCCGCTTGCGGGTGGCGGTCACCTTGCCGGGCACCGTCACCTGGTGCAGGTGGGCCAGGGTCTCGTCCACGGCCACGAAGTTCTTCTGGACGATGGCGTCGCCCTTCTTGCCGTAGGTCTTCTTGATGGCCTTCTTGATCTGCTCGATGGCCTCCTCGCGGGGCAGCACGCCGGAGATGGCGAAGAAGCAGGTCTGCATGATGGTGTTGATGCGCACGCCCATGCCGGTGTTCTTGGCCACTTCATAGGCGTCGATCACGTAGAGCTTGAGGTTCTTCTCGACGATGGCCGACTGCACTTCCACGGGCAGGGTGTCCCAGACCGTCTCGGCGCTGTGGGGCGTGTTCAGGAGGAAGGTGGCGCCCTCGACGGCGGTCTCGAGCATCTCGTACTTGTCGAGGAAGCTGGTCTGGTGGCAGGCGATGAAGTTGGCCTTGGTCACCAGGTAGGCGCTCTTGATGGGGCGGGGCCCGAAGCGCAGGTGGCTGATGGTGATGGCGCCGGACTTCTTGGAGTCGTAGACGAAGTAGCCCTGGCCGAAGTTCGGGGTCTCCTCGGCGATGATCTTGATGGAGTTCTTGTTGGCGCCCACCGTGCCGTCAGCGCCCAGGCCGTAGAAGAGGGCGCGGGTCACGTCGGCGGGTTCCACGTCGAAGCTGGCGTCGTAGGTGAGTGAGCTGTGGCTGATGTCGTCCATGATGCCGACGGTGAAGTGGTTCTTCGGCGCATCCTTGGCCAGGTTCTCGTAGATGCCCTTGACCATGGCCGGGGTGAACTCCTTGGAGGAGAGGCCGTAGCGGCCGCCGATCACCATGGGATCCAGCTTGGTGTGGCCCAGCTCCCGGCCCTCGCGGAGGGCGGCGATCACGTCCAGGTGCAGGGGATCGGCGGGGGCGCCGGGCTCCTTGCAGCGGTCCAGGACGGCGATCTTCTTCACGGAGGCGGGCAGGGCGCGGACGAACTCGGGGATGGCGAAGGGCCTGAAGAGGCGGACCTTGAGCACGCCGACCTTCTCGCCCTGCTTCATGGCCCACTCGACGTACTCGTGGGTGACGTCGCAGCTCGAGCCCATGGTCACGATCACGCGCTCAGCCTCGGGATGGCCGAAGTAGTCGTAGAGGCGGTACTGGCGGCCGGTGAGGGCGGCGAAGCGGTCCATCTCCTGCTGCACGATGGCCGGGAAGGCCGCGTAGTAGGGCGTGCAGGCCTCGCGGGCCTGGAAGAAGGTGTCGGGGTTCTGGGCGGTGCCGCGGATCATCGGGTGATCGGGCGTCAGGGCCATCTTGCGGAACTCGGCCACCAGCTCGTCGGGCACCATGTGGCGCAGGTCCTCGTCATTGAGGATCTCGATCTTGGCGACCTCGTGGCTGGTGCGGAAGCCGTCGAAGAAGTGGAGGATGGGCACCCGGCTGCGCAGCGTGGCGGCGTGGCAGATGGCCGCGAAGTCGTGGGCCTGCTGGACGCTCTCGGAGCTCAGCATGGCGAAACCGGTCTGGCGGCAGGCCATCACGTCCGAGTGGTCGCCGAAGATGCTGAGGGCATGGGCGGCCAGGGTGCGGGCGGTGACGTGCATGCAGAAGGGCGTCAGCTCGCCGGCGATCTTGTACATGTTCGGGATCATCAGGAGCAGGCCCTGGGACGCCGTGAAGGTCGTCGTGAGGCTGCCGGCCTGGAGGGCGCCGTGGACGGCGCCGGCGGCGCCGCCTTCGGACTGCATCTCGATGACCGAGGGAATGGTCTTCCAGACGTTGGTCTTCCCCTGGGAGCTCCACTCGTCCGCCCACTCGCCCATGTTCGAGGAGGGCGTGATGGGATAGATGGCGATGACTTCGCTGAGGCGATGGGCGACCGAGGCGGTGGCCTCGTTCCCATCCAGGGTCTTCATGACTCGCTGGCTCATGGTTTCGCTCCTTCCGGGGTGGTACGCGGGGCGTATTCGAGAACAGATCTCACGACAGGTAATGCAGTGGAGAAGGGGGCCGGTACAGACGACACGGCAGGCTCATCATATCTGATGGCTGGGTCAATTTCATCACAGTTGGTCCGGTGGTCAGACCGCAGGCTGGGGTGCTCCCACGAGGCGGCGGTGGATGGCGGCGGCGGCCCGGCGGCCCTGACCCATGGCCAGGATCACGGTGGCGCCGCCGGTGATGACGTCCCCGCCGGCGAAGACGCCGGGGAGGGAGGTCTCGCCGGTTTCGTTGTCGACGACAACAACGCCGCCCTTGAGGGTCTTGAGGCCCTTGTCGGTCTGGGCGATGAGGGGGTTCACATCGAAGCCCAGGGCCACCACCAGGGTGTCGCAGGGGATCATGATGCGCTCGTCGGTCATCTTGGGGCTGCGGCGGCCGTCAGGGCCGGGCTCGCCCAGCTCCATGACCGCGCACTCGGCGTGGGTCATCCAGCCCTTGTCGTTGCCGTGGAGCTGCACCGGTGTGGTGAGGTACTTGAATTCCACCCCCTCCTCCATGGCGTGCTCCAGCTCCTCCTTGCGGGCGGTGGATTCCTTCACCGTGCGGCGGTAGACCACCGTGACCTTCTCCGCGCCCATGCGGCGGGCGGCGCGGGAGGCATCCATGGCCGTGTTGCCGGCGCCGACGATGATGACGTTCTTGCCGACGGTCACCGGCGTGCCGTACTCCGGGAAGAGGTCGGCGCGCATGAGGTTGATGCGGGTGAGGAACTCGTTGGCGGTGTAGACGCCCTTGTACTCCTCGCCCGGGATGCCCATCATCTTGGGCAGGCCGGCGCCGGTGCCCATGAAGATGGCGTCGTGGTCCTTGCGCAGGTCATCGAGGGTCATGCTGCGGCCCACGAGGGTGTTCATGATGAACTTCACGCCCAGGCGGCGGAGGGTCCCCACTTCCTGGTCCACGATCTTGTTGGGCAGGCGGAATTCGGGGATGCCGTAGAGCATCACGCCGCCCGGCTTGTGGAGGGCGTCGTAGACCGTGACCTGGTGGCCCTTCTTGATGAGCTCGCCGGCCACCGTGAGGCCCGCGGGGCCCGCGCCGATGACGGCCACCTTCTTGCCCGTGGGGGCCTCGACCGGGGGCAGCTCGTCCGAGCCCAGCATGGAGTCGGAGGCATAGCGCTCCAGGCGGCCGATGGAGACGGGCAGGCCCTTGATGCCCACCACGCACTTGATCTCGCACTGCTTCTCCTGCGGGCAGACGCGGCCGCAGACGGAACCCAGCGAGGAGCTCTCCTTGATGATGCGGGCGGCGCCCTGTGGATCCTCGTGGACGATCTCCATGAGGAAGGCGGGGATGTTGATGTTGACCGGGCAGCCCTCGATGCAGGCGGGGTGCTTGCACTGGATGCAGCGGGCGGCCTCGAGCCGGGCCTGCTCGGGTGACAGCCCCAGGCTCACCTCGTCGAAGTTGCACACGCGCAGCTCAGGCGGCTGGCAGGCCATCTCCTGGCGGGGGATCTTCATCTTCTGGCTGGGCTTGATGGTGTTCAGATCCAGGTTCTGCCAGTCCAGCTCGGTGACGGGCTCGTTCAGGTACTTGGAGTAGTCCACGGGGCCCGTGGCGGCCACGCGGCCGATCTTGCACTCGGAGGGATCGCAGGCGTCGTGCTCCTCCGCCTTGTACCAGTCCTGGCGCATGCGGAGCATGTTGAAGTCCACCTGGTGGCCGTCGAAGTCGGGGCCGTCGAAGCAGGCGAACTTGGTCTGGCCGCCCACGCTGACGCGGCAGCCGCCGCACATGCCCGTGCCGTCCACCATGAGCGCATTGAGGCTCACCAGGGTGAAGATGCCGTGGGGCTTGGTCAGGTCCGAGACGGCCCGCATCATGGGCAGGGGGCCCACGGCCACCACCTGGGCGACCTTCTCGCGGGCGATGATGTCCTTGAGGGCGTCGGTCACCAGGCCCTGGCGGCCCAGGGTGCCGTCGTCCGTGGTGACGATGAGCTCGGCGGAGGCGGCGCCCAGCTCGTCGGCCAGCAGCACGCGCTCCTTGCTGCGGCCGCCCAGGATGGTGATGACCCGGCGGCCCTGGGCGTGGAGTTCTTCGGCGGCGGGCAGGATGGCGGCGGAGCCGTAGCCGCCCGCCATCAGCACGATGGTGCCCTCCTCCATCAGCTCCGTCGGCGTGCCCATGGGGCCAGCCACGGCGAAGAGGCGGTCGCCGGCGCTGAGCCTGCCCATGGCCTTCGTGGTGGCGCCCACCTCCTGCATGATGAAGTGGATGTAGCCCTTCTTCGCGTCGCCACCCGCCAGGGTGAGGGGGATGCGCTCGCTCTCGGGGAAGGGGGCCACCATGAAGAACTGGCCGGGCTTGCGGCCGCGGGCCACCTGGGGCGCCTGCACGATGAAGGACCAGGTCTCGGGGGCGATGAGCTTCTTCTCGAGGATGAGGTAGCCGTCCTGGGTCTCCTCGTCGGACCAGTACATGGACCTGCCCTTCAGGAGGGGCAGCATGAGCCGCTCCTCCATCTCGATGTGGTCGCGGACCAGGTCCACGAGCCGCTGCCCCTGGAGCGTGAGGGCCTGGGGCGCCCGGACCTGGCCTTCGTCGATCTCGGAGAGCAACTGGAGGGTGAGGTCCCACATCTGGCGGTGCTCGTCCTGGATGCGCTGCACCAGGGCCTCGGCCCCGAGCTCCTCCAGCAGGGGCAGCAGCTCCCGCTCCTCGGCCTCGTTGTGAGGCTTGAGCTCCTCGTAGACCCAGCGTGCACCCTGATCCACGCGCTTCCAGTCTCCGGCCCCGATGGCCTTGGCCATGTCGGTCAGCTGCTTCTGGGCTTCCTGGTGGGTGGCATGCCAGTGCGGCGCGGGCAGGTTCTCGGCGGTGATGAGCGGGCGGGCCGGGTCGGACATGGATGCCTCCAGATCCGTTCAGCATGCGATGACCGCCCGGGGATTTCTGTGTCTAAAAACCTAATCGGGGACACTTGTGACTCATGCCACAGGGGCCTGGAATCATAAGGACTTAGCTAGGGTATCAATCATTCTGTATGGATTATTTGGTTGTTAATATCCGGCCCCTGCCACCAGGGGGCCACCGCACCCGGGTCACCAACTGGCCCCTTCGGAAGGGCTTCCGGAGAACACCTCCAGGCAGTGGGACCGCAGGGGCCATCGGGACCTCCTTCTGGGCCCGGCGGGGGAGCGGCGGGAGGTGATGTGGCCGGATCGAGACTCTGAATCGATTCCGCCACATCGCCCTCGTCCAAGAGGGGGCGTCCTCAGCCGCGGCAGGTTGCGTGGAATGGCGTCCCGGGTGAGACCGGGCCTGCGGTAGGGTGGAGGCCCCGGAGGCCTCCCTGTGGACCTGCTCGACGAATTCCTGCCCTACGCCCAGAGCTGCCTGAAGCATGCCTCGGAGCGGGCCCGGCTGGCCGCCATCCTCACCCTCTGGGCGGCCAAGTGGCGGGGGAAGCACCGGGTGTTCGACTATTCCCGCAGCCACCACGGGGCCTTCTTCCACTTCAACCAGCTCATGGACGGCAAGTGGGTGCAGGTCTTCACCTTCGTGGCGACCCGCCGGGAGGGCGTCTGCCTGCGCGGGCCCGATCCCGACCGCACGCGGAAATCCCACAAGCTCCGCCGCAACGCCCTGGACGCCGCCCCCCTGGACGCCCTCTTCGAAGCCTGGTCGCAGCACCCCGAGGCCCGGCCCGCCGGCCATGCCGTGGAGTTCTTCCTGGACGAGACCCCCGACGAGGTGTGGACCGCCTGCCTGGCCGAGGTCCTGGCCTGCCTCGGGGCCTGAGGCCAGGAATAGCAAAGGCGGAACGCGAAGGGCGCTAAGAAAAGCGCGAAGGCTGAAAAGGTGTCCTCCTTGGGCCGAACTTCTGTCCGCGGTCTTCGCGCCTTCATTCGCGCCCTTCGCGTTTCCCCTGAATTCCCTTGCAGGCCAAGGCCTTTTCCGGCAAGGTGTCTAGACCGTGATGACCGCCTCCCGCGCCTTCTTCTTTAGCTTTCGCACCTCGGGTGCGAGGGTAGGCGGCGTCTAGAACCGGAACCGCTTCGAACCATCGCCCCCGAGACCGCAAGGCTCGGGGGTTTTCGCATTTCAGGAGGACCCCATGACCGAGATCCCGTCCCTCCCCGGCCTCCGGCAGGCCATCGATGCCGTGGACGACCAGGTGCTGGCCCTGCTGAACCGCCGGGCGGCCCTGGCGGCTGAAGTGGGCCGCCTCAAGACCGCCGCCGCGCCGGAGGCCCCCTTCCATGCCCCCGCCCGGGAGCGGGAGGTGCTCGCCCGCCTGGAGGCCGCCAGCGCCGGGCCCTTCCCGGCCCCGGCCGTGCGCACGGTCTTCCAGGAGATCATGAGCGCCTGCCTCAGCCTGGAGAAGCCGCTGCGGGTGGCCTTCCTGGGGCCCGAGGGCACCTTCACCCACCTGGCGGCGCGCCACCAGTTCGGCGGCTCCGGCCAGGCCCTGCCCCAGGGCACCATCCAGGCGGTGTTCCAGGCCGTGGAGCGCCAGCGGGCCGACTACGGCGTGGTGCCCGTGGAGAACGCCACCGAGGGTGCGGTGGATTCCACGCTCGATGCCTTCCTCGACAGCCCCCTGGCCATCTGCGCGGAGATCCTCCTGCCCGTGGACCAGGCCCTGCTGCTGCGCCCCGGCCTGGACATGGGCGGCGTGCGGCGGGTCTACTCCCACCCCCAGGCCCTGGGCCAGTGCCGCCGCTGGCTGGAGGCGCACCTGCCCAGGGCGGACCGCATCGAGGCGCCCTCGACCTCGGAGGCCGCCCGCCTGGCCCGGGAGGACGCCGAGGGCGCTGCCGTGGCCTCGGAGCTGGCGGCGGACCTCTTCGGCCTCCGCGTAGCCGAGACGAAGATCCAGGACCTGGCCGCCAACGCCACGCGCTTCCTCGTGCTGGGGCCCAAGTCCGCCGAGCCCACGGGCCGGGACCGCACCACCCTGTTGGCCATGGCCCAGGACGGTCCCGGCGCCCTGCTGCGCCTGCTGGAACCCCTGGCCCGGCGGGGCCTCAACCTCAGCCGCATCCAGAGTCGGCCCACCCGGCGCAAGCTGTGGGAGTACGCCTTCTTCCTGGATGTGGAGGGCCACGCGGAGGAGCCCTCCATGGCCGAGGCCCTCGCCGAACTGCGGGGCGCCTGCGCCTCCCTGAAGGTGCTGGGCAGCTACCCGCGGGCCACGGAGGTGGCGCGATGACGGGAATGACCTGGGCCCCGGATTCCTGGCGCGGCCTGCCCGCGGCCCAGCAGCCGCGCTACCGCGATGCCGCCGCCGTGGATGCCGCCCTGGCGGAACTGCGGGAGCTGCCGCCCCTGGTGGTGGCCGAGGAGGTGGACCACCTCCGGAGCCTGATCGCCGAGGCCGCCGCAGGGAAGCGCTTCCTCCTCCAGGGCGGCGACTGCGCCGAGGCCTTCGCGGACTGCCGCGGGCCCCTCATCCAGGACAAGCTGCGCGTGCTGCTCCAGATGTCCGTGCTCATCACCCACGGCGGCCGCACGGGCGTGGTGCATCTGGGCCGCATCGCGGGCCAGTACGCCAAGCCCCGCAGCGGGGACACGGAGCTGGTGGACGGCCGCCGGGTGCCTGTCTACCGCGGGGACCTCATCAACGGGCTCGATCCGGACCAGCGCGAGCCCGACCCCCGGCGCCTGCTGGAGGCCTACCACCGCGCCGCCGCCACCCTCAACCACCTGCGGGCCCTGGTGGATGGCGGCTTCGCGGACCTGCACAACCCCGAGCACTGGGACCTGCCCTGGAGCCGCGAGGACGCGGGCCACTACCTGGAGACGCTGGAGCAGGTGCGGGCCTCCCTGGACTTCGTGAAGTGCCTGGGCGGCCTCCCCGAGCACCTGCGCACCGGCGAGCTGTTCACCAGCCACGAGGCCCTGCACCTGCCCTTCGAGACGGCCCTGACCCGCTGGGTCCCGGAGAAGCAGGCCCACTACAACCTGGGCGCGCACTTCCTCTGGATCGGCGAGCGCACCCGCCAGCTGGACGGCGCCCACCTGGAGTACATCCGCGGCCTGGCCAACCCCATCGGCCTGAAGGTCGGCGCCTCCATGACGCCGGAGCAGCTGCGACAGGTGCTGTCCAAGCTGGATCCGGAGCGCCAGCCGGGCCGCCTCACCCTCATCACCCGCTTCGGCGCCGGCAAGGCCGGGCGCGTCCTCCCGGCGCTCATCGAGGCTGCGAGGGCCGAAGGCCATCCCGTGCTGTGGAGCTGCGACCCCATGCACGGCAACGGGCGGACGACCAAGGGGGGGCTCAAGACCCGGGCCTTCGGCGACATCCTCCAGGAGCTGCAGGAGGTGGCCGACGTGCACCGCGCCCACGGCTCGCGGCTCCGCGCCGTCCACTTCGAGCTCACCGGCGAGCCCGTCACCGAATGCACCGGCGGCGTGGAGGGCCTCGACGAGGCCGACCTGGAGCGCGCCTACAAGAGCGGCTGCGACCCCCGCCTCAACCGCAGCCAGAGCCTGGAGATGGCGTTTCTCATCGCGCAGATGATGCGGAGGGCCTGAGGCTATTCCCGGACGCTCCACGCCATCTGGTTCCGGTAGTCGGTGACGAAGGCCTTCTTCTCAGCGCTGTAGTTGCAGCCGCCGCCGGTGGTGGCGGGGCCGACGGCGACGAGGCCGAGGTCGATGGTGGGCGGGAAGGCCTTGAGGGCGCGGTCCACGGCCTCCTGGGCGGGGAGGCCCTGGGCCAGCAGGTCGTACGTGGTCTTGGCCACCAGATGCTTGATGATGTCCTCGCCGTTGCCGGTGCAGGCCACGGCGCCCTTGGGTCCGGCGTAGATGCCGGCGCCGAACATGGGCACGTCGCCCACGCGGCCGTAGAAGGTGATGGTGGTGCCGCCGGTGCTGATGGCGGCGGCGAAGTTCCCCTTCGCGTCGCGGGTGACGCAGCCCACGGTGTCGGGCGAGCCCAGCGCCTCCTTGAGGGGCGTGGGGAAGTTCCAGGCCTTCTTCCAGTCGTAGCGCTTCCAGGCCTCGATCTGGCGGGGGTCGGAGCCCTTGAGGATGGCCTGCACGCGCTGGAAGCGGGCCTTGTTCTCGGCGCAGGTGGGGTCGTAGTCGGGGAAGCCCATGGCCCGGGCGAAGCGGGTGGCGCCCTCGCCCACGATGAGGAGGTGGGGCGTGTCCATGACCTTGCGGGCCACCAGCACGGGGTTCTTCACGCGCTCGATGGCGGCCACGGCGCCGTAGCCGCCGGTGGCGCCGTCCATGCACGCGGCGTCCATCTGGATGGTCTTGCCATCGAGGCGGATGTTGGCGCCGGTGCCGGCGTTGAAGCGGGGATCGTCCTCCAGCGCCACCACGCCGGCCAGGGCACCGTCCAGGGCGCTGCCGCCGGCCTTCAGGGCCGCCAGGGCCTTCGCCGCGGCCGGATCCGTGCCGTCCATGCGAGCTCGGGGGCTGCCGGCGCCGCCGTGGA
This sequence comes from Geothrix terrae, assembly GCF_022808775.1. GTDB lineage: Bacteria > Acidobacteriota > Holophagae > Holophagales > Holophagaceae > Geothrix > Geothrix terrae. The sequence continues at coordinate 186,744 of NZ_JAKZLA010000003.1, read as the reverse complement.
CGACGGCCGCAGGCGGCGCCGCCAGCAGGCCCGCGGCCAGGAGGAGGATCGCGAAGGGGGGACGGATGCGCATGGGGAACCTCGGGAATCGGTTCGAAGGCCGGGCGTCATCCCCCCATGCGGGACATTTCCACCTTGGGGAGGCCGGGCGTGGCGGCGTGACGGATCTCTGAATAGTGATCGCTCCGCCGCTTCCAGTGGAAGCCCAGCAGGGCCGTCAGGCCCGGATCGTCGTGCCCGCTCCGGAGGAACCCCTTCAGGTCGAGGCCGTCCCCCGCGAAGAGGCAGGTATAAAGACGGCCTTCCGCCGAGAGGCGGGCGCGGTCGCAGCCGCGGCAGAAGGGGGCGGTGACGGAGGCGATGAGCCCCACCTCGCCTTTCCCGTCGCCATAGCGCCAGGTGCGGGCCACGGCGCCACCCTCGGCCTCCACGGGCTCCAGAGGCCAGTGGGCATGGAGAAGGGCCCGGACCCGGGAGGCGGGCACCACTTCCTCCATCCGCCAGCCGTTGGTGGTGCCCACGTCCATGAACTCGATGAAGCGCAGGGTGTGGCCTTCCTCGCGGGCGAAGGCGGCCAGGTCGAGGATCTCGTCGTCGTTCACACCGCGCTTGAGCACGCAGTTCAGCTTGACGGGGCCGAAGCCGGCGGTCCGGGCGGCGGCCACCCCCGCCAGCACGCGGTCGAGGGGCAGGTCCGTGTCGCTGATAGCCCGGAAGCGGTCGGGGCGCAGGGTGTCGAGGCTGACGGTGATCCGGTTCAGGCCGGCTTCCTTCAGGGGACGGGCCAGATCGGGAAGGAGGACGCCATTGGTGGTGAGGGCGAGATCCTCCAGCCCGGGCAGCGCCGAGAGCATGCGCACCAGGACCGGCAGCTCCCGGCGCATGAGGGGCTCTCCACCCGTGAGGCGGATCTTGGTGACGCCGAGGCCGATGAAGATCCGCGCCAGCCGGGTGATCTCCTCGAAGCTGAGCAGGGCCTCCCGGGCCAGGAAGGGGTAGTCCGGCCCGAAGACATCCTTGGGCATGCAGTAGGTGCACCGGAAGTTGCAGCGGTCGGTGACCGAGATGCGCAGCGCCTTGAGGGGGCGGCCCAGGGTGTCGCGGGGCTCCATTCCCCAAGCATAATTTCATTTAATGCGTCAGAATGGACTGTTTGATTGGACCGCTGAAAATGGGCTTTTTCGATCGCTTCCGTTCCCGCGCCGACGAGGCGCCCCTGCCGTCGCTGGCCACCCTGCTGGAGACCCGGGGCCTGCCCGCGTCCCTGCCGGGGCTGGAGGCGCTCATCCCGACCTTCGAGGCCCACCGGCGGGCGGAAGAGCGTGAAGCCTGGGCAGATGCGGTGGCGGAGACCCACCGGCTGGGCCTGCCCCTCCCGGAGCCCTGGATCGACGCCCAGGACCATCTCCTGCCGGAGCTGGTGCCCACCTGGCGGGCCGAGCGCGAGGGTCGCTGGAGCCACGCCTTCATCGACGGCCTGACGGCCCGGATCCGCGTGGGTGGGGTGGTGATGCCCACCGCCTGGCTGCGGATCTGGGACCAGCCCGCCGAGGACGTGCTGGATATGGCCCTGGACCACCTGCGCCACCGCAGCGAGGGCGCCTTCGTGCGGCTGCCCTCGGGCATCTACAAGGCACCCTGGCACGACGGGGCCGACGCCGCCCGCCTGCTGCTCCCCGAGGTCTGGCACGGCCTCTTCAAGGACCAGCATCCCTTCCTGGCCATCCCCACGGCGGATACCCTGCTGGCGGCGCCCCAGATCCTGCTGCCCAAGCTCATGGAGGAAGTGGGCCGGGTCCTTCAGGCCGGGGGCCAGGCCGGTGCCCCGGTCCTCCAGCTCGCGGTGCTGGAGCGCATCGGCGACAAGCTCATGACCGCCCGGCTCCAGGAGCCCCACCCCATGTCGGCCCCCCAGCGGGAGCTGAAGAACATGGACTTCCTGGAGGCGCTCCGGAACCAGGAGAAGGACCTGGATCCCAGTCTGGGACGCCCGGCTCCGGTCCTCCTGCTGAAGACCGCCCAGGGCAAGCCGCTCACCATGGCCACCTGGACCGGCGGGGTCCCGACCCTGCTCCCCGAGGCCGATCTCATCGGCTTTGCCGATCCGGATGGCGAGCCGCTGGGGATCTACTGGCGCCAGTCCCTGCCTCGCATGCACGAGGTCCGCGGCACCGCCGTGGACATCTGGGGGCCTCGGCGCGTCCGCTACGAGAGCTTCCCCACCACCGAGCAGATCGCCCGCCTGGAGCCCTTCGCCACGGCGGAGCAGATGAAGTCCCTCCAGGCCCAGCCCGGGGCGCAGCCAGGGCCCCGGCCCTCCGCGCCGAAGGCCGCGGCCCCCGCCGGAGCCCCCTTCAGCGCCCAGGGCGCGGCGCCCCTGCCGAAACATCTGCAGGGAGCCGGATTGGGCGTGCAGGACAAGGACTAGCACGGCGCCCGGTCATCGGAAAGATCGGGAACGCGAGGGGTGCCAAGATGTCCTGCGTCGGGGCCATGGAGCCGCCTTCACGTCCTTGCCTTTCCCCTTCGCGCCCTTCGCGTTCCGGTCTTTCGTCTTTGACTGGGCCACATCAAAAAACGGCGGCGGCCTTTGGGGACCGCCGCCGTCTGCCGACCCCTTCCAAGGGCGCGCAGATCGATGGTGCTTACACTTCCACGGCGGCGCTCTTCATGCCGAGGCGCTCGCGGATGAGGCCTTCCACCTCGTCCGCCAGCTCGGGGTTGTCCGTGAAGAGCTTCTTCACGTTCTCGGCGCCCTGGCCCAGGCGGCTGTCCTTGTAGCTGTACCAGGAGCCGCTCTTCTGGATGATCTCCAGCTGGGTACCCAGCTCCACCAGCTCGCTGGTGCGGCTGATGCCCTCGCCATACATGATGTCGAAGGTGGCGACCTTGAGGGGTGGGGCGACCTTGTTCTTGACGACCTTCACCTTGGTCTTCTTGCCCACCACGGAGGAGTCCTCGTCCTTGGCGGCCACCAGGGGATCGCCCGTGTTGCCCTTGATGCTCTGGATGCTGCGGACGTCGAGGCGCACGGAGGCGTAGAACTTCAGCGCGTTGCCGCCGGTGGTGGTCTCGGGATTGCCGAACATCACGCCGATCTTCATGCGGATCTGGTTGATGAAGACGACGCAGCTGTGGGTCTTGCTGATGGTGCCGGTCATCTTGCGGAGGGCCTGGCTCATGAGGCGGGCCTGGAGGCCCACGTGGCTGTCGCCCATCTCGCCGTCGATCTCGGCCTTGGGCACCAGGGCGGCCACGGAGTCCACCACGATGATGTCCAGGGCGCCGCTGCGCACGAGCTGGTCGCAGATCTCCAGGGCCTGCTCGCCGCTGTCCGGCTGGCTGATGAAGAGGTTGTCCACATCCACGCCCAGCTTCTTGGCGTATTCGGGATCCAGGGCGTGCTCGGCGTCGATGTAGGCGGCGAGGCCGCCCTTCTTCTGGGCCTGGGCCACCATGTGCAGGGCCAGGGTGGTCTTGCCGCTGGCCTCCGGGCCGTAGACCTCCACGACGCGGCCCTTGGGCACGCCGCCGACGCCCAGGGCGGCATCCAGGGCGATGGAGCCGGTGCTGATGACCTCGATGCCCTCGGAGGGGCTCATGCGGTCGCCCAGCTTCATGATGGAACCCTTGCCGAAGGCCCGCTCGATGTCGGCCACGGTGCGGGACAGGGCTTTCAGGCGGTCATCTTGTTCGGCTGCGGCCATGGGGTCCTCCGGAAGGGGTGCTTTCCAGGATGGATTCAAAAAGCGAAAAAAACAAGAAAATCTTTTGGGCCGTCCGCGAGGGGCGGGTCCACCAGCCTAGCGCAGCTTGACGTCCCGCCCACGCCAGTGGTTCACCCCCCGCAGGCGGTCCGCGAAGGCCCAGGCCGTGCCCGCCGCGAAGACCAGCGTGTCCAGGGGCCAGAGGGCCCAGAGCAGGTCCATGGGCCGGCCGGTCATGCGCTGCTGGACGTCCCCCGCCAGGGCCGGGACCAGCAGCCACAGGAGGAGGGCCAGGCCCGGGTGGCCCGCGAAGGGCAGCCAGAGGGGGGCGAGCCCGACCCATGCCAGGAGCGGGAGCAGCAGGGGCAGGAGGCCCCAGGCGGGCACGGCGGCGGCGTTCTTCCGCATGGCCCGCACCAGCTCTCCCAGGCCGTGGTACATCCGCAGGTGCAGGTCCGGGCCGCCCCGGGCCACGCGGTTCACGAAGCCGGCCCGTTTCATCCGCCAGGCCAGCATCATGTCATCGATGGCCTCCAGGGGGGCGGCGGCGTGGCCACCGGCGGCCGCGTAGGCCTCCCGCCGCACCAGGGTGAAGCCGCCCACGCCGCAGAAGGCCGGGTGGCGGGGGTTCGGCACCTGGTGAGGTGGCACCAGCACCTGGAAGGCCGAGGCCGCCAGGGGCAGCACCACCCGCTCCGCCGGGCTGACCGCATCCACGCCGGGGATCAGCGCGAGGATGTCCGTGGGCTGGGCCAGGGCGAAGGCCACCGCCCGGCGCAGCAGGGTCGGGGCGGCCTGGACATCGCCATCCGCGAAGAGCAGCCACTCGGCGCCCTGGGCTTCGGGTTGGCGGGCGGCCAGATCCAGGGCGTGGTTCTTCCCCAGCCAGCCGGGGGGCAGGAGGTCGTTGCGGACGATCCGGAGGCGGTCCGGCCGGGCCTGCGCGCGGGCCTGGAGGACTTCCGTGCTGCCGTCCGTGGAGCCGTCGTCCACCACGACGATGCGCAGGGCCGGGTAGTCCTGGGCCAGCCAGGAGTCGATGGCGGCGGGCAGCTCGAGGACCTCGTTCCGGACGGGGATGCAGAGGCACACGGGCGGCGGGTCGGCGGGCAGGGCGGGGTCCGGCTCCAGCGCAGGCAGGCGGGCCCAGTGCCGGCGCAGGAGGATCAGTCCCGCCAGGAGCAGGGCGGCGGCAGTCCACGCGGCGAGGTCGGTCCAAAGCATGCCCCAGGCTAGCCCGAACGGACAGGCTGGCGGGGTGGGTTAACCTGGGGAGCCTCTCCGGGAGCGTCATGGACGACCTCGGCCCATCCACCCCCGTGCTGCGCCGCCTCCGGCGCCCGGAGGACGTGCCGGGGATCCGGGACCTGATGGCCCGCGTCTACCCGCCGCCCCATGGCCCCGAGGCCGTGTGGTCCGCCGAGAACCTCCTGCGCCACATCGAGCGGTTCCCCGAGGGCCAGATGGTGGTGGCGGTGGGCGAGCGCCTCGTGGGGACCTCCACGGCCCAGCGGGTGTCCCTGGCCGCGGCGCTGGCCCCCCACACCTGGTCCGTGATCACGGGGCGGGGCAGCCTGTACACCCACGACCTGGAGGGGGACGCCCTCTATGGCGTGAACATCGCCGTGGATCCCGCCTGGCAGGACCAGGGCATCGGGCGGCTCCTCTACCAGGGCCGCATCGAGCTGGGCCGGCACCTGGGCTGTCGCGCCTTCGTGGCCGGGGCCCGCATCCCCGGCTACCACCTCGTGGCCCACGAGATGAGCCCCGAGGCCTACGTGGAGGCCGTGGTGGCCGGCCGGATCTTCGATCCCACCCTCTCGAAGCAGCTCCGCGTGGGGTTCCAGGTCCGCGGCGTGCTGCGGGACTATGCTCCGGATCCGGAGACCCTGGGCCACGCGGCCCTCATCGTCATGGAACTCTGAGGAGGCGACGGCATGCGCTTCAAGGCCCCCACCCCGTTTCTGTCCCGTCCGGTGCGGGTCTGCGGCATCCAGTACGCCCTGCGCCCGGTGGCCGACTTCGCCGCCTTCGCCACCCAGGTGGAGAACTACGTGGATGTGGGCGACGACTACGACGCCGACGTCATCGTGTTCCCCGAGCTGCTGGCGGTCCAGCTCCTGAGCTGCCTGCGGCCCGGCTTCCCGCCCCCGGAGGCCATGCGGGAGCTGGCGGAGCGTTTCACCGTCGACTACGAGGGCTTGTTCCTCCACCTGTCGCGGAAGTACGACCGCATCATCGTGGCGGGCACCCATCCGCGCTTCGTGGACGGGAAGCTGCAGAACGTGGCCTCCACCTTCGTGCCGGGCCACGGGCCCGTCCACCAGCCCAAGCTCCACCTCACGCCCACGGAGCGGAACGTCTGGCACTTCGAGCCGGGCCAGGAGATCCACATCATCGACACGGACTTCGGCCGGATGGGCGTGTCCATCTGCTACGACGTGCAGTTCCCCGAGGTGGCCCGGATCCAGGCGGAGCAGGAGGTCCAGCTGCTGGTGGTGCCCTACCTCACGGACGACCGGCGGGGCTACAGCCGCGTCACCACCTGCGCCCGGGCCCGGGCCGTGGAGAACCAGATCTACGTGGTGACCGCGGGCATGGTGGGGAGCCTGCCCCTCATCACGGACCTCACGGCCCAGTACGCCCAGAGCGGTGTCTACACGCCCTCCGACTTCCCCTTCCCCATGGATGGCATCGCCACGGAGGCCGCCCCGAACTCCGAGATGGTGCTGGTGGGCGACATCGACCTGGCCATCCTGGACCAGACCCGCGCGCGGGGCTCGGTGCTGAACCACCAGGACGCCGCGCGGGACGGGCTCCACGTGACGTTTGACGGGCGGATCCACGTGCACCATCTGCCCTGGCTGAAGCAGACCGAGGGAACCGGAACGGCGGAGAGCTGAAGGGCCCCACTCGGAGGTGGCGGCCTGTTGCGGCTCTGGCTGTGCGCGGACGGCCATGAACCGTGGAGTATCCTCGGGCCAGACGTTTCCCCGAGGCATTGGATGACCCTGGCCTTCCTGGTCCACGATCCCCTGGCCGGCACGCTCATGCTGCTGGCGCTGCTGTGGCTCTCCGCCAAGGTGGGTGGCGAGCTGGCCGTGCGCCTGAAGCTGCCCGCGGTCACCGGCGAGCTGGCCGTGGGCCTGGCGCTCACGGCCCTGCACCGGGCCTGGCCCCTGGTGCCGGAGGTGGCTGCCTCTCCCGCCGCCGAGCTGCTGGGGGGCCTCGGGGTGGTGGTGCTCATGTTCGCCGTGGGGCTGGAATCCACGGTGGCGCAGATGATGAAGGTGGGCATGGCCTCGCTGCGGGTGGCCTCCGTGGGCGTGGTGGCGCCCATGGCCGTGGGCCTGGCGGGGGCCTGGCTCCTGCTGCCCGAGGGCGCGCCTTTCGTGCTGGACCTCTTCATCGGCGCCTGCCTCTGCGCCACCAGCATCGGCATCTCCGCTCAGGTGCTGCGGGAGAAGGGCGCGGCGGATTCGGCGGAGGGCCGCATCATCGTGGGCGCCGCCGTGGTGGATGACGTGCTGGGCCTGCTGGTGCTGGTGGCCGTGTCGGGCCTCGTGGGGGCTTCCGCCACGGGCGCGCCGGACGGGTCGGGCGGATCACTGGGCTCGGAGCTGACCAGGACCCTCCTCCTCGCCCTGGGCTTCCTCACGGCGGCACTCACGCTGGGCCGCCTCGCGACGCCGCGCCTCTTCCGCCTGGCCAGCCGGTTCCGGGGCGAGCAGGTGCTGCTGCCCCTGGGCCTCGGCTTCGCCTTCCTGCTGGCCTGGCTGGGCAGCCTGGCGGGCCTGGCCTCCATCGTGGGCGCCTACGCCGCGGGCCTCATCCTGGAGCCCGCCCACATCGTGGACCTGGAGCACCGGGAGAAGCATTCCCTTGAGGAACTGGTCCACCCCCTCGTCACGGTGCTCTCCCCTCTCTTCTTCGTGCTCATGGGGGCCAAGGTGGATCCCACCGCCCTCTTCCGGCCCAGGACTTTGGGCTTCGCGGCCGTGTTGGCCCTGCTGGGCGTGGCGGGGAAGTACGTGGCGGGCTACAGCGGAGGCCGGGGCGCCCGCGCGGCCGTGGTGGGCTGGGGCATGGTGCCCCGCGGCGAGGTGGGCCTCATCTTCGTGGCCACCGGCGCCCAGCTCCAGTGGCACGGCGCCCCCCTGCTGAGCCCCGACATCCAGGCCGGCATCATCGGTGCCCTCCTGCTCACCACCGTGGCCGGGCCCGTGGGGCTGGGATGGGTGCTCTCCCGGAAGGCGCCGAAGGCATGAAAAGTCCGCTTTCCGCGCGCGCTTCGGTGAATCCACGGCTCGGGCTTTCTCAGGTTGGAGTCCGGCTCAAACCGGCGGCAGCTCCGGCACGAGGGATTCCACGAACGTGGCCTCCACGCGGAAGACCTGGCGGATGAGGTCGGCGGTGAGGACTTCATGGGGTCCGCCGTTGCCCACGAGGCGGCCCCGGTCCAGGACCAGCACGCGGTCGAAGCGGTAGGCGGCGCGCAGGTCGTGGAGGCTCACCACCACGGTGCCGCCGCCATCCGCCAGCCGCCGGGCCAGCCGCATCACCTCCAGCGCGTGCCGCACGTCCAGCTGGGCCACAGGCTCGTCCCAGAGCTGGATGGGCGCCTGGGTGGCGAGGGCCCGGGCGAGAGCCACGCGGTGGCGTTCGCCGCCGGAGAGCCGGGTGGCGGGCCGGTCCGCCAGGAAGGTGAGGTCCAGCTCCGCCAGGGCTTCAGCCACGCCTGTGGGATCGTCGCCCCAGGCGTAGCGGCCCTGGGCGACCACCTCGCGCACGGGGAAGGCGAACTCGAAGTGGGCCTCCTGCCCCACCCAGGCCAGGCGCCGGCCCCGCTCCGCGGCCGGGATGTGCGACAGCGATTGTCCATTCCACTGGATGGCCCCATGGGCCGGCAACAACCCCGCCATGGCTTGGATCAGCGTGGACTTGCCCGCCCCGTTGGGTCCCACCATCGCCACCAGCTCGCCGGGGCCGAGATCCAGCGACACCGCCTCCAGCCGGCCCGATACGGACAGCCCGGCGGCATGAAGGGCCGGAAGGGTCATGGCCGGCCCCCGAGGCACACCCTGGGGACCGGAGGCTGGAGACCGAGGACTGCCCTCATCGCGGCCTCCGCAGAAGCCAGAGGAAGAAGGGCCCGCCCACGAGGGCGGTGACGACACCCAGCCGCAGGCCGATGGGGAAGGTGCGGGTGACGAGGTCGCAGGCCAGGAGGAAGGCCGCGCCGCCCAGCATGGAATGGGGCAGCAGGCGCCGGTGGGCGGGGCCGAAGGCCAGGCGAAGGATGTGCGGCACCACCAGGCCCACGAAGCCGATGATGCCGCCCACGGCGGTGGCCAGGGCCGTGAGCACTGTGGAGAGGACGATGAGCTGGCGGCGGAGGCGGCGCACGTCCACCCCAAGGCTCTGGGCGCTCTGCTCACCCAGGCTCAGCAGATCCATGGCCCGGCCCAGGGGCAGCAGCAGGAAGCAGCCCAGGAGGATGGCCGGGACGCCCATCCACACGTGCTCCCAGCTGCGGCTCTCCAGCCCCCCCATGAGCCAGAAGAGGATCTGGGCGTTCACCTCGAAGTGGCCCGCCGTGGTGGTGAGCAGGAAGCTGGTGCCCGCGCCCAGCAGCGCGTTCAGGGCCACCCCGGAGAGCAGCAGCCGCTCGGTGCCCGCGCCGCGCTGGGCGAGCATCAGCACCGCTCCCGTCGCGCCGAAGGCGCCCAGCACCGAGGCCACGGGCAGGGCCCACAGCGTGGCGGAGGCGAAGCCCAGCATAGGGCCCATGGCCAGCACGGCCACAGCGCCCAGGGCGCCCCCGCTGCTCACCCCGAGCAGGCCGGGGCTGGCGAGGGGGTTGCGGAAGAAGGCCTGCATGACCACGCCGCTGGCGCCCAGGGCCGCGCCTGCCGCCATGCCCACCAGGGCGCGGGGCAGGCGGAAGTCTCGCACCACGGTGCGGGCGATGTCATCGCCCCCGCCCACCAGCGCCGAGACCACCTGGCCGAAGCTCAGCCTCAGTTCGCCGAAGGCCAGGGAGGCCAGGAAGGCCAGGGCCAGCAGCGCCGCGAGGATGGGAATGGCCAGACGGGCTCTCACCGGAAGCGCTCGGGATGCAGCGCCCGGGCCAACAGCTCGTAGGCATCGATGCGATGGTGGGAGACGCTGGACATGAGGGCGCCGGGGATGACCACGAAGCGGCTGGCCTTGAAGGCTGGCAGGACGCGGTAGTGGGGGATCTCCGCCAGGCGGGCGCGGGTATCCGAGCCATCGGCGCGGTCTCCGGAGATCACCAGCACCTCGGCGTTCCAGGTGAGCAGCTTTTCCGAGGGCGTGGGCGCGTGGCCCTTGAGCCCGGCCTCGGCCGCCACGTTCACGGCGCCCGCGTGGTCGCAGAGGTCCTGGAAGGTCGTGCCGGAACCGGCGGTGAAGGGGTAGGCCCCGGCCGTGAGCACGCGGACGGGATGGACGCCCTTGAGGCGATCCGCGAGGGCCTGCACCCGGGTTCGGCACTGGGCGATGAGGGTTTCGGCGCGGGCCTCCTGGCCCAACTCGTGGCCCAGGATCCTGAGGCTGGCGTAGACATCCTCCAGCGTGTCGAAGCGGTCCAGCACCACGAGCCGGACCCCGGCCCGCCGGAGCAGGGCCAGGGTCTCAGGACGGGTGAAGCTGGCGGCCAGCACCAGGTCGGGGCGGAACCGCAGCACGCTCTCCGCGTCGCTGTCCTTGAGGGCCGGGAACCGCTGGGCCTCGCCGGCCGCGGCGCTGAACCGCGCGTCCCGGCCGATGTGGCTCAGGGCGGCGATCTGGCCGGGATCCGCCAGGGCCAGCAGCAGCTCGTCCGTGCCCACGGTCTGGCTTACCACCCGCTGCGGCCGCCCTGCGGACAAGGGCAGGCCTGCCGCTGCCGAAAGGATGGCCAGCAGCAGGAAGGCAAGCCAACGTCGCATCACCACCTCCAGGTCGCGGCGAGGGTCCAGCGGGGCCCGGGGGCGGGAAATCCGTAGACCAGGCTGGCATCACCGTCCTGATCGTAGCGGCCGCTGAGCCAATCCTCGACACTCTGTTTCCGCTGCAGCAAGTGCTCGCCGCGCAGCGACACGGTCAGGTGCTTGGTGGGCTCGTGAGAGAGGCCCAGGCTGAGGTCCCGGTAGGGCTTGCGCGTGGAGGTCACCTCGTAGGTGGTGTCGTTCAGGTCGTAGCGGGGCCCCACCCGGGCGAGGCGCACGTCGGCGCGCCAGGCCCCCGACTGGGCGAAGCCCGCCACGGCGGCGGTGAAGAAGGGGTGCCGCAGGATGGCGGTGTTCTGGGCGCCGAAGCGGTCCGCCTCCGTGTTGTGGTCCAAGTCGCGGGTCTCCTGGCTGCGGAGGATCACGTCCCAGCCATAGGCCACGGCCTCGCCGCCGCGCCAGCCCAGGGCGCCTTCCAGGCTCTGGGCCCGGATGGAGCCCTGGTTCGCGTAGTGGGACGTGAAGAGGGGCGGCCAGGCGAAGCTGGTGTCGTAGACGTAGGCCAGCAGCTCCGAGACTCGGGTTCGCTGGGCCTCCAGCCGGTACTCCCAGTGCCCCGCGAACTGGCCTGTGGCGCCGATCTGCACGGTGCGGCTGCGCTCAGGCAGGATGGGGTAGGCCACGCCATCCTGGTTTTCCGCCTGGGCGTTCAGGGCGAACTCGGTGGTATTGGGCATGCGGAAGCCCTGGCCCGCGCTGGCGTAGAGGCGCAGCGCCGGTGCCACCACCCAGTTGAGGCCTGTGCGCCAGGTGCCCGCCTCGGCGCTGCCCGCGCGGCTGCGCAGGCCGGTGTCCGAGCGGGTGAGGTCCCGGTGGCCGCCGTCGCGGCGCAGGCCCGCGGTCCAGTCCAGACCTTCGGCCAGCGTCCAGCGCAGCTCCAGCGCTCCGGCCACGTCCGTGCCCTCCCCCCGGTACTGCACGGCGGCGAAGGTGTCGGGGTCGTAGTAGTTCCGGGCATGGCTGGTGTCCTGGCGGCCCTCCAGGCGGCCGGAGAGGCGGAAGCCAAGGGCCGGCGTCCAGTGGAGCGTGAGCTGGTCCTCCACGCGGCGAAAGTCGCGGTCCGTCTGCTCGCGATGGGGCCCACTGGGATCGCCCGTGCGGCCCTCCAGGGCCTGGAGCGTGTTCTCCAGCGCCAGCGTGGGTGCCAGGGCCCAGCGCAGGCTGGCGCCCCAGCTCTCCTGGCGGGTGTGCATCTCGCGCTGGGGTTCGTAGCTGCGGGTCGCGGGCCAGCCGGAGGTGGTGAAGGGGATGGTCGCGGTCTGGCCGCTGTTGCGGTAGAAGGCGGTCAGGTCGGCCCCGCCCAGCTTCGTGCCCATGCGCAGGAAGCCACCCGCCTGTCGGAAGGCGTCGTCGGGGAAGCCGCTCTCCTGCTTCTGGGCCTCGGCGCCGGCGGCGATCCAGCCGCGGTTTCCTGTGACCTGCACTTGGGCTGTGCCACCCAGCAGCCCGTCCGTGCCCACCTTCAGGCCGGTCTGGCCATGGCAACCTTCCGCGCCGCGGCCGGTACTGGTGAGGGCGATGACACCGCCGATGGCGTCGCTGCCGTAGAGCACGGAGGCGGGTCCGAGGATCAGCTCCACGCGCTCGATGCCCACGAGGCTGAGGGCGCCCAGGTCGGGCGAGAGGGCCGTGGGGTCGTTCAGGCGCAGACCGTCCAGCAGGACCACCAGGTTGCGGCTCAGGGTCCCGTTGAGGAAGGCGGAGGCCTGCTTGCCGGTGCCGCCGGTGGCCATGACGGCGCCGGGCTGGAGGGCCTCGAGCAGATCCGCCAAGGTGCGGCTGCCCAGGCGGGCCAGCTCGTCGGCTTCCACGATGCGCACGGGGCCCGGAGTCCGGGTGACCTCCACGGGCTGGGCCTCGGCGTTGACGGTGACCGTGGCCTCGGCGGGCTTGCGGTCGGCTTCGCCGGCCACGGAGAGGGCGGACACGGCCGCCAGGGAGAAGAGAATGCGGGCAGAACCCATCATGCCTCCACGCATGAGGTCGCGGCGGCTGGGCGTCCCGCAAGGGAATGGCCCGGCCCGTTCCCGCGACGGGGGGTGAGGTGCAGGACCGGTCTCCGGGCTCGCACGCGACAGGGGCCTTTCAGCTCCCTCCGAGCCTTCCCGGGACGATCCCAGTGACTCGGACTTGAGGTCTCACACCCGGTGACGCGTGGGCGTGGTGCATACCGTTGCGGGGCAGCGCAGGAGTCTCACCTGCTTCCCGTGCATCCAGCACGAAATTGTCAAACTTCAGAGAACCACGGCGCTGGTGGATTCCGCAAGTACAATGGCCTCATGCGAGCACCCATCGGCATCATCGGCGGCAGTGGACTCTACCGGATGGAGGGGCTCTCCCTCGACCGGACGGAGCTGGTGCAGACCCCCTTCGGCGCCCCCTCGGGCCCCGTGCACCTCGGCGCCCTGGACGGCACCCCCGTGGCCTTCCTGGCCCGCCACGGCGAAGGCCACCGGTTCACGCCGAGCGAGGTGAACTACCGCGCGAACCTCTGGGCCCTGAAGTCCCTGGGCGTCGAGCGCCTCATCTCCGTGTCCGCCGTGGGCAGCCTCCAGGCCCGCCACAAGCCTGGCGAGCTGCGCCTCGTGAGCCAGTTCATCGACAAGACCCGCCACCGGAAGGACACCTTCTTCGGCGAGGGGCTGGTGGCCCACGTGAGCTTCGCGGAACCCGTCTGCGCCCACACCACCGAGGCCCTGCTCAAGGCTGGACAGGCCCTGTCCATTCCCATCAAGGGAGGCGCCACCTACGTCTGCATGGAGGGGCCGGCCTTCTCCACCCGCGCCGAGAGCCGTCTGCACCAGAGCTGGGGCGCGGACCTCATCGGCATGACCCAGGTGACCGAGGCCCGGCTGGCCCGCGAGGCCGAGCTCTGCTACGCATGCATCGCCCTGGTGACGGACTACGACGCCTGGCGCGAGGAGGAGGAGGGCGTGGACGCGGCCTCCGTGCTGGAGGTCATGCACGCCAACGTGGACAAGGCCCAGCGCCTGCTCCGCGCAGTGTTGCCCGCGCTGTCCCCGGCCCCGCGGGCCTGCGCCTGCGGCGACGCCCTGAAGGCGGCCCTCTTCACCGCCCCCGAAGCGGTCACCGAGGACGCCCGCAAGCGGCTGGACCTGCTGGTGGGGCGGTACGGATACGGGACCCGCGGGTGAGCCCGGCCCAGGCCAGCCCCAAGCTCCAGGCCCTGCTGAAGGACTTCCAGCAGATCGCGAGCATGTCGGGCTACCTGAACCATGCCTTCGACCCGCCGCAGCTGCGGCTGTTCTTCACGCTCTACGGCCGGGTGATGGTGACCTCCCCCGACGAGGGCCTGGCGCTTACGCCGCGGCTCCAGGCCTGGTGCGAGAGCCTGGCCGTCAACCTCCGGGAGGCCAGCTCCTCGGCCATCATGCCCCCCCAGGTGCAGGTGAGCGCTCCCCAGACCCTGCCGGATGGCCGCGACTACCTTGTGGCCACCCTGACCTTCAACACCAAGGTCACCGACACCTCGTACCTCCGCGTCCGCACGGCCGTCCTGGCCGCCTACCAGGAGGCGGTGAAGATGCGGGAGGCGGGGCTGGGGGCGGACCTCGCCGGCTGAGTGCCATGGCCAGCTATCCTGGGGATCTCCCAGGCGGGAGCCCCGGAGGGCCCATGCCCCGATGCTTTAGTGCGCCAGGCGCCGCGATCCTGCTGGTTTCGGCGGGGCCTCTGCTGCTCGGCATGGAACGCGCGCCGCTTCCCTTCAAACCCTCCCCCGTCCCCGGTGGCGTGGCAGTGGTGGCTCTCGCGGGCGGGAAGACCGCGCCGAAGGCGACCTTCCGCGGGGAGCCCGTGCTGGTGCGGTGGAGCGGCCGGGGCTGGGTGGCGGTGGTGGGCATCCCGCTCAGCGCGAAGCCGGGCCGGCAGGAGATCGAGGTGGAGGGGCGGTCCATCCCCTTCACCATTCGTCCCAAGCGCTACCCGGAGCAGCGCATCCGCCTGAAGGACGAGCGCCAGGTGACGCCGAACGCGGAGGACGAGGCGCGCATCGCCCGGGAGCAGGCGCTGATGGGACCCGCCTGGAAGGCCTGGCCCGAAGGGCTCGTCCCGACCCTGCGATTCCAGCAGCCCACGCCCGGCGGCCTCACCAGCTCCTTCGGCCTGCGGCGGATCTTCAACGGCCAGCCCCGGGCGCCCCACGCGGGGCTCGACATCCAGGCTCCGGCGGGCCAGGCCGTGCGCGCCCCCGCCGCGGGCATGGTGGTGCTCACGGGCGACTTCTTCTTCAGCGGCAACGCCGTGTTCCTTGCCCATGGCGAGGGCGTGGTGAGCCTCTTCGCCCACCTGTCGAAGATCACGGTGACCCAGGGCCAGGTGGTGAAGCCCGGCGACCTCCTGGGCGAGGTCGGCATGACCGGCCGGGCCACGGGTCCGCACCTGCACTGGTCCCTCAGCCTCAACAACGCCCGCGTGGATCCGCGGCTCTTCCTGGAGCGCTGATGATCCATCGGGTGGGGACGGCGGACCTTCTCGCTTCGGCCTTCGCGGGTCCGGCGCTGGCGGGCGAATCGCCAGCTTCCCCGGCGGCGGCCTTCCAGGCGTTCTGGGCCAGGGCCGAGGGCCAGCCCTTCGACGTCCAGGCGGCCCTCTGGGACCGGATCGTCGAGGCGCCGCGCCGAACCCTCTACGAGGCGGCCGTCTGGGAGATGCGGGACCACCCCGATGGAGGGCCCCGGAAGGCCCGGCTGCTCCGGCAACGGTTCGACGCCTACCGGCGCCTCGCGGCCCGGATTCCGGTGGAGGAGCGGGCGGTCGAGCAGGCGATCCCCGGCACGCTGGCCCGGTTCAAGGCCCTCTTCCCCGACGCGTCCGCTCGCCCGACAGTCCACCTGGTGCTGGCTCCCGGCTTCGACGCCAAGAGCGCCGTGGGACCGGACGGCGCCCCGGTGCTGCTGCTGGCGGTGGATTCGCTGGCCCTCGAAGACGCCGACCTTGGCATCCTCCTGCCCCACGAGCTGTTCCACCTCTACCATGCCCGCCGCGCCGGGGTGCTCAACGACGGGGTGATGCCCGGGGCCACGCTGCTGCTGCCCCTCTTCGCCGAGGGGATGGCCACCTTCGTCAGCGCGACCCTGGCCCCCGGCCGCACGGAAGGCCAATGGCTGCTCCAGGAAAACCTGGGAGCCCTGCCCCTGGACCGCCTGCCCGAGCTCAGCCGACGCTTTCTCGCGGATGCCGACCGGCTGGCGGCCGACCCGGGACATCCGGAGGCCTTCCGCCGGTGGTTCAATGCCTCGCCGGCCGGGGTCCACGGCGACCTGCCGGACCGGATGGGGTATTGGCTGGGACTCCAGGTGGTCCGCCACCTTTCGCGGACCCGCTCCCTGCAGGAGATGGCCGCCTGGCCGCCCGCGCGGGCCGAGGCGGAGGCGCGGGCGGCGCTGAGGACCCTGGCGGGGCTCCCGCAGACCGCGCCCTGAACCTCGCCTGACCGGGCCGGATCACCCCGCGGCGGGGCGGTACCCCTTCGTCTGCACGAGGATGACGCCCAGGATGGCGATGGCGCCGCCCAGGATGGTGAGCAGGGAGGGCACCTCGCCGAGCCACACCCAGGCGATGAGGCTGGCCAGCACCGGCGAGAGGTAGAGGAAGCTGGAGAGCAGGGAGGCGGGCATGCGGGAGAGGGCGAGGTTCCACAGCACGTAGGCGATGGCGCCCGGGAAGACGCCCAGGTAGACCACGGCGGCCGTCGCCGAAGGCGCGGCCTGGGGCATGCGGTGGATGAGGCCCGGCAGGAACACGAGCATGGGTAGGGTGCCCGCCCAGATGGAGTAGCAGGTGAAGGCGAGCGCGGAATGGCGCCGGAAGCTCCGCTTCGACAGGATGGAATAGACCGCGGCCACCGCGGCGGACAGCAGGATGAGCAGGGCGCCGGGCGTGAAGCGCAGGCCCCTGCCGCTGCTGAGCGCGATGAGGGCCACGCCGGTGAAGGCCACCAGGATGCCGCCCCAGCCGAGGCGGGTGAGGCGCTCGCCCAGGAAGAGGGCCGAGAGCAGGGCGGTGAACACGGGGCCCGCCGCGATGAGCAGGGAGGCGGCGCCGGCCTGGACGGTCAGCTCGCCGAAGTTGAGGGCCACATGGTAGACGCTGATGCCCAGGAAGCCCGCCAGGGCGATCATGGGCAGATCGCGCCGCTCCGGCCGCCGCATGCGCGTGGCCAGCGCGTAGCCGGCCAGGACGATGGATGCGGTGCCGAAGCGCAGCAGAGCCAGCTCGCCGGGGCCGTACCCATCCGCGGCCGGCAGCCCCGCCGACGTGATCCGCAGGCCGGCCCGGATGCCCGCGAAGGCCGAGGACCACAGCAGCAGCACGCCGGCGATGGCCAGCCAGGTTCGGGGATCACGCTTCCAGGTCATGTCTTCCACCCTATCGGAGCGCGGGAAGAATGCACCCCCGCCGCTCGGTGGCCGGGCACTCCCACCGGGTGTAGGCCGATGGCGCCCCGCCTGGGGGATTCGTGGCCATGGCTCCGCCAGGTGAATACACTCGATTCGCGGTCCAGGGAATACCAGGCGATCCAAGGCCGCAGAAGGGGGGTCCGCCATGCCGACACCCGCAGCCCCACCAGAGATCGCTTTCTGGCGCCTCCCCATCACCGGCCTGCTGGAGCAGTTGGGCGCGACGCCCGATGGGTTGAGCCGCGCCGAGGCCACGGCGCGCCTGGCGAAGTTCGGCCCCAATGTGACCAGTGGCGAGCGGAAAAGGGCCGTGGTCCTCCAGTTCCTGGCGAAGTTCCTCAACCCCCTGGTGATCATCCTGCTCGTGGCCAGCGCCATCTCGGGCGCCACCGGCGACCGGGTCAGCTTCATCATCATCAGCGCCATCGTGCTGATGAGCGTGACCCTGGATTTCGTCCAGGAGCACCGGGCCGGCCAGGCGGCGGAGCGGCTGCGGAATTCGGTGGCGGTCCGGGGCCGGGTCCTGCGGGACGGCCAGACCCTCGACATTCCTCTGGCCGAGATCGTTCCGGGAGATGTGGTCCTCCTCGCCGCCGGGGACCTGATCCCGGGCGATGGCCGCGTGCTGGAGGCCAGGGACCTGTTCATCAATGAGTCCCTCCTGACGGGCGAGCCGTATCCCGTGGAGAAGGCGCCGGCGGAGCTGCCGGATCAGGCGGAGGTGCTCCGGGCCGGGAACACCGTGCTCATGGGCACGTCCGTGATCAGCGGCTCGGCCAAGGTGCTGGTGTGCCGCACCGGTCAGGGCACGTCCCTCGGGGAGATCGCCGACACCCTGGCCGCCAAGGCCCCGGCCAACTCGTTCCAGCTGGGCACGCAGAAATTCGGCCTTCTCATCATGCGCATGACGATCCTCCTCGTCCTGTTCGTGCTGCTGGCCAACGCCCTCTTCCACCGCCCGTGGCTGGAGTCGTTCCTGTTCGCGGTGGCCCTGGCGGTGGGGCTGACGCCTGAGCTCCTGCCCATGGTGGTCTCGGTGACCCTCGCCCGCGGCGCCCTGCGCATGTCCGCCAAGAAGGTGATCGTCAAGCGCCTGGATTCCATCCAGAACCTCGGCAGCATGGACGTGCTCTGCACGGACAAGACCGGCACTCTCACCGAGGCCAGGATCCATTTGGAACGCCATGTGGATGCGAGCGGCAAGGAGAGCCAGCGGGTGCTGGGGCTGACCTACTTCAACAGCTTCTTCGAGACGGGGCTGAAGAGCCCGCTGGACGACGCCATCCTGGAGCACCGGGAGATCGACGCCAAAGGTTGGCACAAGATCGACGAAGTGCCCTTCGATTTCGAGCGCCGGCGGGTGTCCGTGCTCCTGGAGAATGCCACCGGTAGGCTGCTCGTGGTGAAGGGGGCGCCCGAAGACGTCCTGCGGCTGTCTGAAACCTACGAGGTGGAGGGGGGTGCCCGCACCCTGGATCCCGCCGCCCGGGCTGGCATCACGGCGGTGTTCGAAGGCCTCAGCAAGGACGGTTTCCGGGTCCTGGGGATCGCCTCGCGGTCCGTGGGGATGGACCATCCACATGCCGTGGTGGGTGACGAATCGGCCCTGATCTTCGCGGGCTTCGCGGCCTTCCTGGATCCCCCGAAGGAGAGCGCCAAGCACGCGTTGGCTGAGCTTGCCGCCGGTGGCGTCACCGTCAAGATCGTCACCGGCGACAACGAGCTGGTGACGCAGCACATCTGCGCCGAGCTCGGCATGCCCGTGACCGGCGTGCTCACCGGCACGGAGATCCAGGAGCTGGATGATCATGCCCTGCAGGCCAAGGTGGAGCAGGCGAACCTCTTCTGCCGGGTGGCGCCCGCGCAGAAGAACCGCGTCATCCTCGCCCTCAAGCAGCGGGGCCACGTGGTGGGCTACCTCGGCGACGGCATCAACGATGCCCCCGCCCTCCACTCCGCGGATATCGGCATCTCCGTGGAGAGCGCCGTGGACGTGGCCAAGGCGTCCGCGGCCATGATCCTCCTGGAACAGGATCTGGGCGTGCTCCAGGCCGGTGTCCTGGAAGGCCGCCGCACCTTCGGGAACATCATGAAGTACATCATGATGGGCACCAGCTCCAACTTCGGGAACATGTTCAGCATGGCCGGAGCCGCATTGTTCCTGCCGTTCCTCCCCATGCTGCCGGTGCAGATCCTGCTCAACAACCTCCTCTACGATGTCTCCGAGATTCCCATCCCCCTGGACAACGTCGACGAGGAGTACCTGGCCAAGCCCCGCCAGTGGGACATGACCTTCATCCGCAATTTCATGCTGGTGATCGGCCCCGTGAGCTCACTCTTCGATTTCCTGGTCTTCTTCATCCTGCTGAAGACCTTCCATGCCGGCGCGGAGTTGTTCCACACCGGCTGGTTCATCGAATCCATGGCCTCGCAGGTCCTCGTCATCTTCATCATCCGCACCCGCATGAATCCGTTCAAAAGCCGCCCGAACGCATGGATCGTCGCCTGCTCGCTCGCCGTGGTGGCGGTGGCCATCGGCCTGCCCTTCACACCTGCAGGCGTCCACCTCGGGTTCGTGGCGCCTCCGGCCTTCTTCTTCCTGGTGCTGGCCGGCATCCTGGTGGCCTACCTGCTGGCTGTCGAGGGCGTCAAGCAGTGGTTCTTCCGCCACCTGGCCCCGACCTAGATGGTTGTCAGTCCAAACCGAGCCGCGCTCGTAGCGCGACACACGCCCGGGCGCGGTGGCTGAGGGTGTGCTTGGTCTCCGGGGGCAGCTCGCCAAAGGTCCGGTCGAAGCCGTCGGGGATGAAGATGGGGTCGTAGCCGAAGCCGCCGTCGCCGCGGTGATCGAAGGCCAGAGAGCCCTCCACCGCCCCGCTGGCCGTGAGGGATTCGCCGCGCAGGGGCGCGTAGGCCAGCACGCACACGAACCGGGCCGAGCGGTCCGCCCCATCCGGGACCATGGCCAGCAGGCGGCGGTTCTTGTCGCGGTAGGTGGGCAGGTCAGGTGCGAATCGGGCGGACAATACGCCCGGGCCGCCCCACAGCGCGTCCACGCAGAGGCCCGAATCATCCGCCAGCACGCCATCCACGGGCTCCGCACCGTGCTCGCGCCACCAAGCCCGCGCGCCCTCCGCCTTCTGCAGGGCATTGTCCTGGAAGAACGCACCGGTCTCCGGCAGCTCCGGCGCGTCCGCCGGCCAGGGCACGAAGGTGACCTCAGGCAACAGCTCCGTGAATTCGCGCAGCTTTCCGGCGTTCCGGGAGGCGAGAACGATCTTGAGGGGGGAATGGACGATCAAGCATTCACCTGATTGAGAGAGGAATCATGGCTGGGTGGCGAGGTCTTGCGTATCGCCGCAGGCGATACCAAGAGGAGGATCTTCAGCATGGGGATATCACCTGTGCATCAGAGACAAGGAATGTTGAAAGCGGAGGAAAGCAGAGGAGCCGAGGGAAACGGAGGCTGTGGAGGGCGATGATTCTCCGCTTTCCTTCGCCCCCTTCGTAGTCCTCCGCTTATCCCCATTTCTCTTCAGCCTCAGCACCCCACGACCTCGGTGTACCAGCTGCGGGCGCGCTCGGGGGTCATGGGGCCGTGGACGAGGGCGCGGCCGTCGGCGAAGAGGGTGATCTCGTCGGGGCCGTCCTGGCCCTTGAGCATGAGGCCGGCCTGCTTCCAGGGGCTGCGGGTGCGGGTCTCCAGGCGGGCCTTCAGCGCCGCCAGGTCCAGTTTCCCGGGCGGATTGACACGGATCTGCACCCCCTCCAGGCCGCAGAGGGCACTGGCCTTGAGGGTCCAGCGGTCGTCCAGGAATTCGGTGACCTTCTCCGTGCAGAAGCGGCAGCGGGTCTTGGGAGGCTTCAGGAACTGGCGCTCGTCGTGCCAGAAGTCGAAGCGGGCCAGGTCGGCATGAGGCGTCTTCCCCGTAAGGACCTTGATGGCCTCCAGGGCCGCCCAACTGGCGATGACCCCCACGGCGGGGCCCAGCACGCCGGCGCTGTCGCAGGTGTCCACGTCGCCACCCGCCGGGGGCTCCTCGAGGAGGCAGCGCAGGCAAGGCGTGTGCGGCGGGTTCAGGGGCCAGACGACGCCTTCGCCGCCGATGGCGCCGGCGTAGATCCAGGGCGTGCCCGTGAGGATGGCCACATCGTTGATGAGGAAGCGGGCCTCGAAGTTGTCGGTGCCGTCGCAGATGAGGTCGAAGCCCGACAGCAGCTCCCGGGCGTTGCCGCTGGTGAGGTCCGCCACCACGGGCGCCAACTCGATGCTCGAATTGGCTTCATTCAGCCGCTCCGCGGCCACTTCCGCCTTCGGACGGCCCAGGTCCGACTCGCCGTAGAGGAGCTGGCGCTGGAGGTTGCTGGCCTCCACCAGGTCGCGGTCGATGAGGGTGAGGTGGCCCACGCCCGCCCGGGCCAGCCAGGGGGCGATGACCGAGCCCAGGGCCCCCAGGCCCAGGACCGCCACGCGCTTGGACCGCAGAGCCTCATCCGCCTCGCGGCCTAGAAAGATGCGTTGCTTGGCGTAGCGGTCGGACATGGCGCCCTTTTGGCCTCCGCCTTCCAGTCTAGGGGCAATGGCGCTCGGTGGATGCGGCCCATCCGAGGAGCCCGGGAAGTCATCGGGATCTCCGATGGCTTTCATCGAATCTTCCCGTTTCCAGCCGGGGCCCTCCCCCCGGGATACTCCCCCATCCGCCGGGTGACTCCAGCGGGAAGGAGGAACATGGACATGATGAACGCACGCCTGGCCCGCCACATCCTCGTCGTCGGGGGGAGTTCGGGCATGGGGCTCGCCCTGGCGGGGAGTCTGCTGGCCCAGGGTGACACTGTGACGATCGTGGGCCGATCGCCGGAGCGGCTGGCGAAGGCCTGCACCGAACTGGCTGCTCTGGGTCGGCCCAGGGCCCTCGTGGCGGACGCCACGGACGAGGCGGATGTGGTCCGGCTGTTCGAGGAAATCGGGCCGCTGGATCACCTCGTGACCACAGCGGCCGACATGAGCGGCGCCTACGCCCCGCTCCCGGACCTGGAGGTGGCGGCCGCGCGGCGGGTGATGGACTCGAAGGTGATCGGCCCCTGGCTGCTTGCCAAGCATGGCGCGCCGAGGCTGGCTCCCGGAGGAACGATCACGTTCACCTCCGGCATCGCCGCCCATCGCCCGCTGTCCAAGGGTTCCCTGGTCGCGGCGGCCAACGGCGCGCTGGAGTCGCTGGTGCGGGCTCTGGCCGTCGAACTGGCGCCCATTCGCGTGAATGCGGTCTCTCCAGGGTGGGTGGACACGCCGATCTGGGAGGCCGTCGCGGGGGCCGGCAAGGCCGAGATCCTGGAGGGCATGGCGCGACGTCTACCCGTCGGGAGGATCGGAAGACCCGCCGACATCGCCGAAGCCATCGAGGCCGTCATGCGGAATGGATTCATCACGGGAACGGTGCTTCACGCGGACGGCGGCCATCGCCTCATTTGACGAACCAGGGCCCCTGGCGGGCCATGGCCAGGAACGACCCGAGCGCGGGCGGCGGCTCCCGGTGTCTCCGCCACAGCAGGGTGACCTGGGCGGAACGGAGGGGGCCGTCCCAGGGGAGGGCCACGAGGCTCCCGCGCAGGATGGCCTCGGCCACCGCGGCGAACGGAACCAGGGCGCAGCCCGAGCCAGCCTCCACGAGGGACCGGACGGTTCCCAGGCTGCTGAACTCCCCCACGATCCTGGGTGGGGGGAGGGCGGCCGCCTCGAAAGCACGGTCGAGCAGCTGGCGGTAGACGCAACCGGGTTCCGTCGCGAGGAAGGCCTCGGCGGCCAGGTCGGCGGGCCGGACCGGGCCGAGGCCTTCCAACCGGTGTCCCGGGGGGACGGCCAGCACCAGCCGCTCCTCGCCGACCGGTTCTTCCTGGAGGTCGGAATCCTCGCCTGGGGGGCCGAGCACGAAGGCGGCATCCACGGCCCGGCCCTTCACGCGCTCCCGCAGCTCGCGGCTGTTGCCGGTCCCCAGCACGAGCTTCACGCCGGGGTGCGCCCGGCTGTAGGCCGCCAGCAGCGCCGGCACCCGGCCCGAGGCCAGGGTCTCGAGGGTGCCCAATCTCAAGGTGCCCCCCATGGCCCTCGTCGACTTGGCCACGGCGTTCCGGGCCTCCGCGGCCAGGTCCAGGAGCTCCTGGGCGTAGGCCAGCAGCCGGACCCCGGCGGGGGTCAGGG
Organism: Geothrix terrae; assembly: GCF_022808775.1. Taxonomy (GTDB): domain Bacteria; phylum Acidobacteriota; class Holophagae; order Holophagales; family Holophagaceae; genus Geothrix; species Geothrix terrae. Next base: position 163,406 of record NZ_JAKZLA010000003.1, on the reverse strand, counting down.
CCAACTTCCGGCCGGAGCGGTCGAACAGGGCGGTCCCGAGGTCCTGCTCCAGGGCCTGGATCTGTTCGGTCACGCTCGACTGGGCCAGGTGCAGCCGTTCGGCGGCGCGCGTGACATTCAGCGTGGCCGCCACCATCGCGAAAGTCTCCAGATGCCGGAACTGCACGTGCCTGCCCTCCCTGGAATGGGCCGGCCGTCAGGGCCGGCTGAAAAAAGCGCGGCGCCCGAGGGCGCCGCGCTGGAAGCCGACAGCCTGTGGGCTGAAGCTCAGTTACCGCCCTGTCCGGCCTCGGCCATGGCCTTCTCGTACTCGGCCTGGAGGCGGCTGGCGTCGGAGATGGCGAACTTGTAGACGTATTCGAAGCGGTCGGCGCCCTTGGTGAGGGCGATGATCACCTCGTAGACGCCTTCGGCGGTCACTTCGAAGGGAGCCGCGATGACGTTGAAGGTGCCTTCCTTGGCGCCGTCGGGGATCTGCACGTCGCTGTCGCGGATCACGTCCTTGCGGTCACCGGTGGGGCTCACGATGGAGAAGCCGAACTTGAACTGGCCGTCCATGCGCGAGAAGCGGGTGTAGAAGCACACCTTGGGCAGGGTGAAGGGCACCTGGGGCACCACGATGTGGTGGTCGTACAGGCCCATCAGCGAGGTCTTGCCGCCCATTTCCTGGCGGATATCATCGCAAAGCAGTGTGAATTCGTGCTTGGGGGCCTTGATCTGGACTTCTTGCATGGGGGCTCCGGAAAGAGGGGGCATCCTTGGGTGAAGGGAAAGTTTACCCTTGAAGACGGTCCCATCCAACCACGGGTTGGCGGCCGGTCCCGGAGGCTGCATGCGCCATTGGTTCTGGATCCTGTTGATCGCGCTGGGCCTCCAGGCCCAAGAGGCCCGGATTCAGATTCTTGGCACCACGGATATGCATGGGCACGTGATGGCCGAGGACACCTTCAGCCTCCAGCCCGCGAACCTGGGCTGGGCGAAGGTCGCCACGCTGATCCGCCGGCAGAAGGCCCTGAACCCGGACACGATCCTGGTGGACTGCGGGGACACGATCCAGGGCGAACCGCTCAACTATGTGCGGAACACCCTCCGCCGCGACCTGCCGGAACCCAGCGTGGCCATCATGAACACGCTGGGCTATGCCGCCATGGCCGTGGGCAACCACGAGTACGACTTCGGCCAGGATCTGCTGCGCGAGGTGGAGAAGCAGGCCCGGTTCCCCTTCCTGTCGGCCAACACCCTCACGGCCAAGGGCGGCCAGGCCTTTCCGGCCCACGTCCTGGTGACCGTCGGCGGCATCCGGGTGGCCCTCGTGGGCTTCACCACCCCCCGGACCGCCGTCCTGGCCGGACCGCAGAACGGGGCCGGCCTGGCGTTCCGGGATATCGTGGCCACCGCCCGCGAGCTGGTGCCCCGCCTCCGCGACAAGGAGAAGGCCGACGTGGTGGTGGCCCTGGTCCATTCGGGCCTGGGGCAGGCCGACGGCAGGGAGGGCGACGAGAATGAGGCGCTCCGCCTGGCGGATCAGGTGCCCGGCCTCGATGCCATCCTCACGGGCCATACCCACCAGGCCATCCAGACCGAGCACAAGGGAATTCCCATCCTGCAGGCCCAGGCCCATGGCCGGGCCCTCGCCGTGGTGGACCTGAGCCTGCGGAAGGAGCGGGGCCGCTGGCAGGTCATCGCGAGCCAAGGCAGGCTCATCCGGCCGGAGTCCGACACGCCGGTGGACCCGGAGGTGCTGAGCCTGACTGCGGACCTGCGCGCAGCCACGGATCGCTACCTCGACACCGCCGCCACCAGCCTGACGGTGGACCTGGACAGCCGCTGGTCCCGCATGGAGGACACCCCGCTGATGCAGTTGATCCACCAGGTGCAGCGGCAGGCCACGGGGGCCCAGCTTTCCGCCGCGGCCAGCCCCGGCGCCAAGCTCTTCATCCCCAAGGGCCCCACCAGCGTGCGGCAGTTCTACGCCCTGTCGCCCTACGAGAACCAGGTGGCGCGCATCCGCATCACCGGGGCCCAGCTCAAGGCCTACCTGGAGCATGCGGCCCGGCACTACACCTACAGCTGGGAGCCAGAACTCTACAACCGCGACGTGCCCATCCACGACTTCGATCTGGTGGATGGCGTGGCCTACGCGCTGGACCTGGGCCGGCCCGTCGGCAGCCGGGTGGTCGGCCTCAGCTTCCAGGGCCAGCCCGTGAAGCCCGCCCAGACCTTCACCCTCGCCCTCTCCACCTATCGCCTGTGGGGCGGCGGAGGCTACATGGAGGCCATCGGCTTCAAGGGCGCTCCGGACCTGGTGACCGAAGCCTCCCAGCGGAACCTGCTGCTGGCCTATGTCCTGGCCCATCCCACGCTGAATCCGGCCGTCCCCAACACCTGGCGGACCATCCCCTACCTGGATCGGGAAAGGGTCCTGAACCAGGCCCGGTGATCCCCGGCTCGGGTGGCTGGAGCTACTTGACGCCCACCAGCATCAGGCCGCCCTTGGGATTGACGAACACCGCATCGGAATCCAGGACACCCACCAGGATGTGGCTCTCGTCCAGGCCGGTGGGCAGGAAGTCGAGGCTGGCGTGCGGGAGGTCCAGCCGGGCCAGGGCCAAGCCCTGGAGGGTGCCCCGCTGGGCCGCCGGCACCTGGGAGGCCTTCACGGCGGCGAAGATCACGCCCTTGCCCACCCAGACCGCCAGGGGGCCGCGGCTGGTGGTGTCGCCCTCGAGGGCCGGAGTGGGGGCGCCGTGGAACTTCAGGGCGGTTTCGCCGATCTTCCGGCCGGTGTTGGCGTCCAGGATGCTGAGGTTCAGGGAGCTGCCATCGGCCATCAGGATGTTGCCGCTGTCGTCAAGCGCGAGGGGACGCCGGTTCTGGGGGGCCGGACCCTCCTTCTTCGAGGGCTTCGCGCCGAAGGACCAGATCACCTCCGCGTTGCGGAAGTCGCGCTTCTCGACATAGGGTTCGGGCGTGCGGAAGGAGAGGATGATGCCCACCGCGTCCCAGCAGACATCGCTCACCTCGGCGTGGAGCTTCACGCTGCCCAGCACCCGGCCGGTCCGGTCGATGTGGGTCAGGGAGGTGCCGTGGGCGATCCAGGCGGTGTTGCGGGGGTCGATGACCCAGCGTTCCGGCTCCTCATCGAGCTTCCCGAGGGGCAGGGTCCCCAGGAGACCGCCGTCCCGGACCCAGGTGTAGAGGTTGCGCGTGGAGGCGTCGTAGAAGGTGAAGGAATCATCCCGGTCCTGCTTGGCCCAACTGGTCGCCTTGCCGGCCGCATCCCAGGCCTGGGCGGAAGCCGTCACGGAGGTTAGACAGAGGAGGGCGCCCAGGATGGACGCGTAGATAGGGAATGACCTCACGAGAGCCTCGGGAAAGAACGCGCTGCCACGGCGGGTTGGGACCAACCATAGGAATTCCAGCGATCTTTCGCAAGGTTTTACTTAGATGTCACGGAAGAAAGTCCGGATCCTGCCTTCGAGCGCCTCGGGGCTGAGGCCTTCTTCTTCCAGCAGGCGCCTGGGATCGCCATGGTGGATGAGATGGTCGGCAACGGCGCAGCGGAGGAGGGGCCGGATCAGGCCCGCATCGGCCAGCGACTCGGCCACGGCTCCGCTGAAGCCGCCCGGGGCGCAGCCTTCTTCGAGGGTCACCACGGCCTTGCAGCGGCCCGCCCAGGCATGGATGAGGGCGCCGTCAAGGGGCTTCACGAACCGCGCGTTGATGACGGCGCAAGAGATTCCCTCTCCGGCCAGGGCCTCCGCGATCTTCCGGGCCGGCTCCACCATGGCGCCCAGGGCGCAGAGCAGCAGGTCGGTTCCTTCGCGCAGCAACTCGCCCTTGCCCACGGGCAGGGCCGTGATGGGTTCCTCCAGGGCCACGCCCAGGCCGTTGCCCCGGGGGTAGCGCAGCGCGGCGGGATGGCCGCAGTAGAGGGCCGTCAGCAGCATGCGCCGCAGCTCGTTCTCGTCCTTGGGGGCCATGAGGATGAGGTTGGGCAGGCAGCGCAGGTAGGCCAGGTCGTAGAGGCCGTGGTGGGTGGGGCCATCGGCGCCCACGATGCCGGCCCGGTCGAGGGCGAAGGTCACGGGCAGGTCCTGGATGCAGACATCGTGGGCCACCTGGTCGAAGCCCCGCTGCAGGAAGGTGCTGTAGATGGCGCACACGGGCCGCATCCCCTGGGCCGCGAGTCCCGCGGCGAAGGTGACGGCGTGCTGCTCGGCGATGCCCACGTCGAAGCAGCGGTCCGGGAAGGCCTTCTGCAGCAGGTTCAGCCCGGTGCCGTCGAGCATGGCGGCGGTGATGCCCACGATCTTCTCGTCCCGCCGGGCCAGGTCCACCAGGGCCTTGCCGAAGATGCTGGTGTAGCTGGGCGGGGCCGGCTTCGCCGGGTCCCCCTGGACCTTGATGATCTCGCCGGATTCGGCGTCGAAGGCCGTCACGCCGTGCCACTTCAGGGGATCCTGCACGGCGGGCTCGTAGCCGTAGCCCTTCTTGGTCTGCACGTGGAGCAGCACGGGGCCGTCCTTCATCTTCTCCTTGGCTTCGGCGAGGGCCTTGGACGTGGCATTCAGGTCATGGCCGTTCACGGGCCCGATGTAGCGGAATCCCAGGTCCTCGAAGAGCAGGCCCGGCACCATCAGGCGCTTGATGCTCTCCTCGCTCCACTTGGCGGCCTTGGCCACGCCCTTGCTGAGGCCTTCCAGCGGGATGGCCTTGATGGCGTGCTCGATGCGGTCCCGCCAGCGCTGGTAGTACTGGCCCGACATGATCTGGTTCAGGTAGCCCTGCAGCGAGCCGACATTCGGGTTGATGCTCATGTCGTTGTCGTTGAGGATCACCAGGAAGTTCTTCGTCTCCAGGTAGCCCGCCTGGTTGAGGCCCTCGAAGGCCATGCCGGCGGTCATGGAACCATCGCCGATGACGGCGATGCAGGCGTGATCCTGCTTCTGGAGATCCCGCGCCTTGGCCATGCCGAGGGCGGCGGAGATGCTCGTGCTGGCGTGGCCGGCGCCGAAGTGGTCGTAGGGGCTCTCGTCCCGCTTGAGGAAGCCCGACAGGCCGTGGTGCTGGCGCAGGGTGGGGAAGCGGTCCTTGCGGCCCGTGAGGATCTTGTGGGGATAGGCCTGGTGGCCCACATCCCACACGATGCGGTCCTGGAGGAAGTCGAAGTGGTGGAAGAGGGCCACCGTCAGCTCCACCGTGCCGAGGTTGGAGCTGAAGTGGCCGCCGGTCTCAGATACGGAGGCGATGATGAAGGCCCGCACCTCCGCCGCCAGCTGCTCCAGCTGCTCCGGGGTGAAGTGGCGGACCTGCTGGGGGGCGACCAGGGAGTCGAGCAGGGGGTACGGGCCGGAGGGCTGGTCCACCTGGACGCCTAATTCGCCCGCTGGGCCAGATACCGGGCCCAGGCTGCCAAGGACGTGCGATTGGGAAGGGCTGCTAGATGACATAAGGCGTTCTCGGTCGCTTCACTCAGGGCTTTGCGGGCACCGTCCAGGCCCAGGAGGGAAGGGTAGGTGATCTTACCCTTGCCCGCATCTTTTCCGGCGCGCTTGCCCAGGTCCGCGTCGGTGGCGGTGGCGTCCAGGATGTCGTCCTGGATCTGGAAGGCGAGCCCGATGGCTTCGCCGTAGGCCCGCAGGGCGGAGCGGTCCGCCGGAGCCGCGCCGCCCAGCACCGCGCCGATCTCCAGCGAGGCGCGCAGGAGGGCTCCGGTCTTGAGGCGGTGGATGAGGCGCAGGTGGTCCAGGTCGTAGCTGTCCAGCTTTTCACCTTCGAGGTCCAGCGCCTGGCCTCCGGCCATGCCGCGCCAGCCGGCGCCTTCGGCCAGCAGCGCCAGGGCCTCGGCCCGCCGGCCGGGATCCAGGTCCGCGGAGGCCAGCACGCCGAAGGCCTCGGTGAGCAGGGCGTCGCCGGCCAGGATGGCGTGGCCTTCGCCGAAAACCTTGTGGTTGGTGGGCCGGCCCCGCCGCAGGTCGTCGTCGTCCATGGCTGGCAGGTCGTCGTGGATGAGCGAATAGGTGTGGACGTATTCCAGGGCCAGGGCGCCGGGGAGTGCCTGTGCCGCCGTCCCCCCCACGGCCTCGGCGGCCAGCAGGCACAGGACAGGCCGCACGCGCTTGCCGCCGGCCTCCAGGCTGTAGCGCATGGCTTCACTCAGGCGGACCGCTTCGCCCTCCTGGAAGGGGGCCGTGAGACGGACGTCCAGCAGGGGGAGCAGACGGTCCAGGTCGGCCTGCACCTGCGAGGCGGGCTCGCTCATCGACCTTCCCTGCCTTCGTCCAGGGGTTCGGCCCGGTATTCACCGCCCAGGCCCGCCTTGAGGACTTCTACCCTGCGTTGGGCCTCCGCCAGCTGCTTCTGCAGCGCCTGGCTCAGCTGGACGCCCTCCTCGAAGCGGGCCAGGGCCTCTTCCAGGCTGAGGCTGCCGGACTCCAGCTGCTGCACCAGGGCCTCCAGCCGGTCGAGGCCATCGTCGAAGGAGGGTTGGGCGCTCATGGGGATTCCGCAAGGAAGGGGCCCGCTAGCTGATCGCTGGGGGCCCCGCCCAGTCTACCGCTTCCCCTTCGCGGCGTCCTTCATCTCCTTGCCGCCGTCCTTCATGGCGTAGCCCGCGGGCAGGGCCCAGGTGCTTTCAGGGATGGCGGCGGTGGAGACTTCCGTGGCCACGGTGGTCACGTCCGTGCCCATGAGCCCGGTGATGTGGGTCTTCAAGGGCACGCCCTTGAGCTTGGCCGTCTCCTGGTAGACCCGCTTGAAGAGGGCGCCCATGGGCCCCGGAACGCGGTTCAGCATGGCCATGGACTTGGCGTAGTCCTTGACGGGGAATTGGAGGGAGGGATCGATGCTCAGTTCCTCCACCATCTTGCCGAGGATGACGCGCACTTTCTTGCAAGGCCGGCCCAGGACGGTGTCCGGGCCTAGCTGCTCGACCTTCACGTCGGACACGTCGCCGAACATCATCTTCGTCACCATCTCGGGCATGCCGGCCATCTGGTCCTCCAGGGCCTGCATGGCTTCCTGCATGTCCTTGAACGTCATCTTGGTGATGACTTTCTTTCCGTGATCGATGCTGTAGAGCACCTCGTGGCCGTAATCCACCAGGCTGTCGACCTTCGATCCGGCATGGTTGATCCGCATCTTCGTGGCGCTGATGTACTGGACTTGGGAGCCATCCTTGGCCAGGGCACCCTTGCCCGTGACCTGGGAGGTGATGGTGAGGTCGCCCGCGGTGAGGCTGGCCATGGAAACGGCCATTCCGAAGGCAAGAGCCAGAAGGGGTCGCATGGGAATTCTCCGTTGGAAGGGTATCGTGAGCATACCCTGGGGACTCGCCGGGGGCCAGGTGGGATACCTTCAAGGGTGGGGGTGGCCATGGCCCGTGTCCTCGTGGTGGACGACAGCAAGGAGACCTGCGAGTTCCTGGAGGAGCTGCTGGGGACCATGGGCCTCGATGTCGCCAAGGCGACGCATCCCGACAAGGCCATCGAGCTGCTGCGGAAGGGAGGCTTCGACCTGCTGCTGTCGGACATCAACCTCGAGGCCAAGAAGGACGGCCTGGACCTCCTGCGGGAGGCCAAGCCCCTGGGGGTGGACACCATCCTGCTGTCGGGCTTCGGCACCCTGGAGACCGCCATCGAGGCCGTGCGGGAGGGCGCCTTCGACTTCCTCAGCAAGCCCTGGAACAACGAGGAGCTGAAGGCCCTGGTGACCCGGGCCCTCGCGCGGCGGCAGTCGGCGGGCCAGGGCGAAACCCAGGACACCTCGCCCAAGGCCAAGCGCAGCCTCATGATCGGCTCCAGCCCGAAGATGATGGTGGTCTACAAGACCATCGCGAGCCTGCAGAACAGCCGGGCCACGGTGCTCATCACGGGTGAGAGCGGCACGGGCAAGGAGCTGGTGGCCCGCAGCATCCACCTCTCCAGCGACCGGCGGGACCGCGCCTTCGTGGCCGTGAACTGCGGCGCCCTCACGGAGACCCTGCTGGAATCCGAGCTCTTCGGCCACGTGAAGGGCTCCTTCACGGGCGCCGTGGGCGAGAAGCCGGGCCTGTTCGAGGAGGCCTCCGGCGGCACCATCTTCCTGGACGAGATCGGGGAGACGAGCCCCAGCTTCCAGGTGCGGCTGCTGCGGGTGCTGCAGGAGCAGGAGATCCGCCGGGTGGGGGGCAACAAGACCATCAAGGTGGACACGCGGGTCATCGCCGCCACCAACCGGGATCTCCAGCAGATGGTGAAGGCGGGCACCTTCCGCGAGGACCTCTACTACCGCCTCAGCGTGGTGGAGCTGGCCGTGCCGCCCCTCCGCGAGCGCGGGGACGACGTGGGCGCGCTCCTGGACCACTTCCTGGCGGAGTTCGGGCAGAAGGACCAGCAGACCTACCGCCTGCATCCGGAGGCCCGGCGGGTGCTGGAGGCCTATTCCTGGCCGGGCAATGTGCGGGAACTGGGCAATGCCGTGGAGAACCTCACCCAGCTGAGCCGCGGCCGGGAGATCACGGTGGACGACCTGCCGGCCAAGATCCAGGCCGACGTGCTCAAGCGGGCCCTGCTCAAGCCCGAACCTTCCGAGGAGGCCCCCTCCCTGATCGGGGATTGGCCTTCCCTGGACGAGCTGGAGCGCCGCTACATCCAGATCCTGCTGGGCCGCCACAAAGAGAAGCAGCGCATCGCCGACATCCTGGGGGTGGACAGGACCACCCTCTACCGGAAGCTCAAGCGCTACGGATTCCACGAAGGCGAGTAGCAGGCTGCCACGAGTGGCAGAATGCAACGGGCTTTCCAGGATCGCACGTTATATAAATATTGATTACAATCATGTTAACATTTGGCCCGGATGATGCAACCCTGGAGGCACTTCCGGCCGTGCCGGATCAACCCAGGGAGAACCCCCATGAAGAAGCTTGCTGCGCTGCTCGTCGCCGCCGCTCTGATCAGCCCCGTGTTCGCGGAAGAGGCGAAGAAGCCTGAAGCGAAGAAGGTCGAGACCAAGAAGGCCGAGAAGAAGGCTGAGAAGAAGGCCGAGCCCAAGAAGGAAGAGGCCAAGAAGGCCCTGACCGTCGCCGAGGAGAAGAAGGCCGAGGCCGCTCCCAAGGCCGAGAAGAAGGCTGAAGCCGCCCCCAAGGCCGAGAAGAAGGCCAAGAAGCACCACAAGAAGGCCGAGAAGAAGGCCGAGCCCGCCGCCCCTGCCGCCGAGAAGAAGGCCCTGACCTCCGAGGAGAAGAAGGCCGAGAAGAAGGCCGAGCCCAAGAAGGAAGAGAAGAAGGCCGAGAAGAAGGCTGAGAAGAAGGCCGAGGCCAAGAAGGCCATGACCGCCGAAGAGAAGAAGGCCGAGGCCGCTCCCAAGGCCGAGAAGAAGGCCAAGAAGGCGAAGAAGGCTGCCAAGAAGGCCGAGCCCGCCGCTCCTGCCGCCGAGAAGAAGGCCCTGACCTCCGAGGAGAAGAAGGCCGAGAAGAAGGCCGAGCCCAAGGCTGAGAAGAAGGCCGAGAAGAAGGCTGAGAAGAAGGCCGAGGCCAAGAAGGCCATGACCGCCGAAGAGAAGAAGGCTGAAGCCGCCCCCAAGGCCGAGAAGAAGGCCAAGAAGGCTGCCAAGAAGGCCGAGAAGAAGGAAGAGGCCAAGAAGTAACAGGCTTCACCAGTTCACGAAAAGGCGGGCTTCGGCCCGCTTTTTCGCGTACGGCTTTCCGGCGGGGCGCCCCCGGGGCCATGATGGGAACCATGATCGACCCGCTGCTCGACCTCACCGCAGAGATCCGTGCCCGGCTTCAGCCGCTTCCCGAGGGCCGGAGGCCCCAGCTCCTGGGGTGCGTGGAGGGCGCCTGCCTGCTCCACGACCATGCGGGGCTGCACCATCGGACCTCGGCGCAGACGGCCCTCCCTGCCGGGCCCTGGGACCTCGCCCCCCTCATCGACCACACCCTGCTGAAGGCCGAGGCCACGGGTGCCCAGGTGGAGGCCCTCTGTGCCGAGGCCCTGGAGCACGGCTTCGCCTCGGTCTGCGTCAACCCGCTGTGGGTGCCGCTGGCCTCGTCCCTTCTGAAGGGCAGCGCCGTCCGGACCTGCACCGTGGTCGGCTTCCCCCTGGGAGCTTCCTCCCTGCTCGCCAAGGCCCACGAGGCAGAAGTGGCCGTGAAGGAGGGGGCGCAGGAGGTGGACATGGTGCTGGCCATCGGCGCCGCGAAGGGCGGCGACTGGGACACGGTCCGCCGGGACCTGGAAGGGCTGAGAGCTGCCGTTCCCGCGCCCACGGTGCTCAAGGTCATCCTGGAGACCTGCCTGCTCGCGGATGGCGAGAAGGAGCGGGCCTCGGCGCTCGCGCTGGAGGCGGGCCTCGATTTCGTCAAGACCTCCACGGGCTTCTCGACGGGCGGCGCCACCGAGGCCGATGTCGCGCTCATGCGCCGGACCGTGGGCACGGGCATGGGCGTGAAAGCCTCCGGTGGCATCCGCACCTACGAGAAGGCGTTGGCCATGGTCCTGGCCGGCGCCACCCGCCTGGGGCTTTCCGCCTCCGTGGCGGTGATTCAGGGGGGGGCCGGCTCAGAGGCTTACTGAAAAGTGCTATCCTCACAGATAGCAGTCCCGGCGGAGGTTCTTGTGGCAAAGCTTGATCTCATCATGTTCGAGGAGGAGTACAAGCTCCTCCACGAGATCATCGGCCGCCTCCAGAAGGATGCCTCCGCCAAGGTGGTGTTCCTGGTGGACAAGAACGGCCAGCAGATCGCCGCCGCGGGCGACGTGAAGAGCATCGACGCCACCAGCCTCGCCTCCCTCACCGCCGGCAATGTGGCGGCCACGGACGGCCTGGCGAAGCTCATCGGCGAAAAGGAATTCAGCCTCCTCTTCCACGAGGGCGAGCGGGACAACCTGCACATCTCGATCGTGGGCAAGCGCGGGATCCTGGTGGTCATCTTCGATCAGAATTCCAGCCTGGCGCTGGTGCGCCTGCGGGTGAAGAAGGCCAGCAAGGAGCTCCAGGAGATCTTCGACCAGGTGGAGCAGCGCGCGCAGAAGGAATCCGACAGCGGCAACCGCTTCGAGAGCCCCTTCTCGGAGATCACCGACGAAGACATCGACCGCCTCTTCGGCGACTGAGCTCCGGGGCCGCGACATGACCTTCATCAACTACGCGTCCCGCGAGATCAACTGCAAGATCGTCTACTACGGCCCCGGGCTCTGCGGCAAGACGACGAACATCCAGTGGATCTACGAGCAGGCGAATCCCGACAAGAAGGGCAAGCTGGTCAGTCTCGCCACCGAGACGGATCGCACCCTCTTCTTCGACTTCCTGCCCCTGGACATGGGCACGGTCAAGGGTTTCAAGGTGCGGTTCCATCTTTACACCGTGCCTGGCCAGGTGTTCTATGACGCCAGCCGCAAGCTCATCCTGCGCGGCTGCGACGGCATCATCTTCGTGGCCGACAGCCAGAAGGCGCGTATGGAAGCCAACATCGAGTCCATCGCGAACCTGGCGACCAACCTCAAGGAAAACGGCTTCGACGTCCGCAACATCCCCTACGTCCTCCAGCTGAACAAGCGGGACATGCCCTCCGCCGTGCCCGTGGCCGAGATGGAGCGCCTGCTCCGGTTCCGGAGCGAGCCCATGATCGAAGCCGTGGCCAGCCAGGGCACCGGCGTCATCGAGACCCTCAAGGCCGCCGCCAGGCAGATCCTGATGGAGCTCCAGAAGAACTAGGATCTGTTTCCAGGGCAGGGTGCGGCCGCGCGACCCGGATCACAGGTCCCAACCCTCCCCGCTTGAATCCAGGCCCACCTCCGGTAGAATGGACGTTCACGCTTTCCGGAGTAGCTCAGGGGTCAGAGCGGGTGACTGTTAATCACTAGGTCGGGGGTTCAAATCCCTCCTCCGGAGCCAAAACAAGAAGAGGTCCCACCGGGACCTCTTCTTGTTTTGGATGAGAATTCGAGGGATTTGAACCCCCGAGTGGCAGCCGGCCCGCGAGCGCGCCGTTCCGGCAGCGCGGGGCGCTGCCGGAACGGATGAAGCGCGAGTGGATGCCGGCAACGGGTTCAAATCCCCACGCCTTTGGGTTCACCTGGACCCCTTGGGGAGCAACCCCCGGATGCTCCGATTCTGCGAGCGAGCGTAGCGAGGAGCGGGAGCGCCCTGCGGGGCAGGGCGCGTCAGGCGGAGGGTGGCCGGCCCGTGAGCGCGCTGTTCCGGCAGCGCAGGGCGCTGCCGGAACGGATGAAGCGCGAGTGGATGCCGGCAACGGGTTCAAATCCCTCCTCCGGAGCCAGGCAAGACGCCCCACCAACTCGGTGGAGCGTTTGATTAACGGGGCAGCGCCGAGGTGGAGGCTGGAATCCCCGCAGCGTCCGGGCGTCCGTGATTCCTCGATCCAGTAGCCGACCGGTGCGCCTCCATCGGACGGTTCCTCGAAGCGCTGACGGTTGAACCTAGCCGATCTGCGCTTCGGCTGATGCCTCCAGTCCGAGAACGCACCGATCTCAAGCCGCACACGACCGCAAGGATCGGAATGCAGGGCGACGTTCTTTCCGGGACGGTGGGGGCGGGCCCTCTTGGGCGCCCTCAGCAAGGAGCGATTATGAACGCAGGACTGGAATACGGGATCCCGGGCAGGCGCCTGGGGGGAAAGGTCGCGCTGGTGACGGGCGCGAGTCGGGGGATCGGGAGGGCCATCGCCCTGCGCCTGGCCCGGGAAGGTGCCTTCACGGTGATCCACTACCGGCGCGAGGAGGCTGCCGCCCAGGCTCTGGTGGAAGAGATCGAGGGAGCCTCGGGAGCGGCCTGGGCCATCCAGGCCGATCTGGGCACGATGGCTGGGATCGAGCGCCTCGTCCGAGAGCTGGAGGAAGGACTCCTCGGGCGGCTGGGTTCCATCGGGCTGGACATCCTCATCAACAACGCGGGGATCGCCTCCCAGGGAACCCTGGGCGCGACGACGGAGGCCGCCTTCGACGAAGTGTTCGCGGTGAACGTGAAGGCTCCCTTCTTCCTGCTGCAGGCCCTGGTCCCCAGGCTCCGCGACGGCGGCAGGATCATCAACCTGTCCTCACTGGTGACGCGCATGGCCTACCCTCCGGAGGCCGCCTAGGCCATGACCAAGGGCGCCATCGACACGCTGAGTCTGCTGCTGGCGAAGGAACTCGGCCCACGCGGGATCACGGTGAACGCGCTCGCCCCAGGCGTCATCGACACGGACATGAACGCCCGAATGCTGAGCGACTCCGGGAACCGGCGTTACGTGGAATCCCTGTCCGCCCTCGGCCGAGTGGGAACGGTCGAGGAGGTGGCCGATGCGGCGGCTTTCCTCGCTGGTCCCGAAAGCCGCTGGATCACGGGCCAGTACCTCGACGTCTCGGGCGGGTCCTTCCTTGGATGAGGGTGACTTGGCCGGTGCCAGGCGACGTCCATGGACTGGTCCATCCCCCTGTGGCGGAGGCTCCATGAAGGCCCGGGCGATCCGTCTCAACCGCACTCGGCGCAACAGACGGGTGGGTCGCGGATCTCCGGCGCCCCACCTTCGACGCAGGACGACCCAGGAGCTTCCGAGATGCACCCCATGAGCCCCGATGTCCACGCCCTTCCCTGGGATCGGGTCCAGGAGGAGCTCTGGTCTCGCGGCGTGGCCCGAATCCCCGGCCTGCTGGCGCCTGCAGCCTGTCAGAAGCTTGCCGCCACCTACGACACGGGGGTCTTCCGCAGCCGCATCGACATGGCCCGTCACCGCTTCGGAAAGGGGGAATACAAGTACTTCGCCGCACCTCTGCCGTCTCTGGTGCAGGCCCTGCGTTCGGAGGTCTACGCCGGGCTGGTCCCCCTGGCGAATGCCTGGATGGAGGCCCTGCGTCAGTCGGTGCGGTTTCCGCCCACCCATGCGGCCTTCCTGGAGGCCTGCGCCGCCGCGGGGCAGACGCGTCCCACGCCCCTGCTCTTGCGCTACGGCCCCGGGGACCACAACTGTCTGCACCAGGACCTCTACGGAGACCTCGCCTTTCCGCTGCAGATGGCGGTCTTCCTCGATGATCCCGGGCTGGACTACGAGGGCGGCGAATTCCTGCTGGTGGAGCAGCACCCCCGGGCCCAGTCCCGAGGCCTGGCCTTCCTCCCGGCCCAGGGCGAGGCCCTGATCTTCCCGAGCCACGTCCGGCCTGGCCGCGGGGAACGCGGCTTCCACCAGGTGCGTGTGCGGCACGGCGTGAGCGAGGTGCGGGCCGGGCGGCGCCATGTGCTGGGCCTGATCTTCCAGGATGCGGCCTGAACGGCGGATCCCAACCCCTGCCATCTTCCAAACCCTCGTCCGTTCCGGGGAGGACTGATCACCGGAACAATCCCATGGGGTGGATCTCTCCAAGCCACTCCGGGCCCGGATCGGGTGCGCCTCTTCCACGCAAGGGGCTATGGGCTATTACTGAGGCTTTTCGTCTCCAGCTAGCGGTGTTCCCTGTTTCGTCTCGAGCTGTTCCCTGATCCTTCCCCAGGGAATCCGTCCGAGAACGAGTGCCATAATGACGGCTGGCTGGTCTTTGGACGCCCACCTGATCCATCAGGGCGATTCGATATTCGCGCCATTCCCTGTTTATGGCCTGTTACCAGGGGATCTGTAGATGCGTCTCACCGGGAAGTTGGTCGGCCGGATTCACTTCGAAGCCCAAACGAAGCCCTGGGATCCAACGATTCTGGGGCTTTTGCGTGTGCCAAAAACCAGTGGCAGATGCCCCTTCCTCGATCTGACAATGAACCCAAGGATTCAAGGGGGAACTTACAATGAAGCGCCAAGCGCTGGGGATGTCTCTATTCTTGTCGCTTTTGTTCCTCGATTGTACTGGTGGATCCGGGACCCCTTCGGCTTCGAGCCCACCCCCACCCCCGCCCCCTCCGCCGAGTCATCAATGGGCCCTTCAGGAAACCGGGTCCCTCAGCCAGGACCGACGTTTGCATACGGCGACCCTGCTCTCCGATGGGAAGGTGCTGATCGTCGGGGGAGAGACCCTCGGCCACACCCTCCTTTCGGGAACTGTGGCGCTTGCAGAGCTCTATGATCCCGCCGCAAAGACGTTCTCGCCCGCAGGCAATCTAAACATTCCCCGGTTCCTGCATGACGCGGTTCTCCTGCCGAGTGGACATGTCCTTGTGGTCGGGGGAGCGGGGCTGAGTTCGGGGAACGGGTTCCCCGTCAGCGAAATAGAAGAATGGAACCCCGATACGAAAACCTTCTCCGTCGTGGGTTCCACAGTGGTCCCGAGACCCGGATGCAAACTGTTTCTTCGGCAAGACGGGAAAGTGCAGATTGTCGGTGGCTATGACGACAATGTCGGGATAACAGCTTCGGATTTTTCTACCGAAGTGTTCGATCCGGCCACTCACCTCGCCCAGTTTGACTTCGCCCTCATGGACGTAGAGCAGAACGCCACCCTCGTGGCTCTGGATCCATCGCACTTCATGCTGATGGGCGGGGAGAATGGCGAGGGAGGCTGGCACCAGCTGAATTCCGCCTATGAATATGTGACCGATGGGAGCCCTCCCAACCCCTCTAGGGGGGGGACGATGCCCTACTCCTTCACCCATGGCGCAGGAGTAAATCTTCCGACGGGCAAAGTGTTTGTCGCTGGCGGGTACTCCTATTCGCTCCCGATTGGAATCCATTCTGCAGGGGGCGTGTTGGCAGAGGGAGTGATCATCGACTACACGAACGTTCCTTCAACCATGGTTCTCATCCCTTTGATGGAGGCGAGGATGGGACATCAAGCCATTCTTTTCCCAGATGGAACCGTGGGGCTGGTTGCAGGGGAAACCTTCACAGGCTATGTGAATACCCAATTTCTCTCTGATATCGAGGTGGTGGATGTCGCGAAGATGCAAAGCCACCTCCTCCAAGCCACCTTGAAATACCCAAGGTCCAATCACACAGTCACCCCACTGAAGGATGGAAGTTTTCTGATTGCAGGTGGTTATAACTATATTTCGGCTAGTTACACATCGATGCGCGAGTGTGAGGTGTTGATCTACCAATAAAAGAACGGGCCTTATCGCTGGCTCTGCATGTTCCAGGGTGGGTGATGGCAGTCACGATCCGTCCCGTCACAGCCACTCAGAGGTGTCGAGAGAGGGCTTGAGAAGTAAGCCGGCGCCGGCAGACTTGAAGCGGCAGGACCTGTCATCACACCCGTTCTGGAGGAGATCCCCATGCCCCATGCGATGCCAGTCTGGCCTCTCGCCCTGCTGGCGCTGACGCTCACGGCGGCGACACCCGCTCAGGCGGCTGGGCGCCCCAAGGCGAAGGCGCCCGCCCTGGTCACCACGGCCAGCGGGTTGAAGTACGTGGACACGAAGGTGGGCGCGGGAGCCGCGCCTCAGCGAGGCCAGCGCTGCGTGGTCCACTACACGGGCTGGCTCTCGGACCACGGGAAGAAGGGGAAGAAGTTCGACAGCTCCGTGGATCGCGGGGAGCCCCTGGCCATCCCCATCGGCGTGGGCCGCGTCATCAAGGGCTGGGACGAGGGGCTCATGACCATGAAGGTGGGCGGCAAGCGCACCTTGTACATCCCGGCGGTGCTGGGCTACGGCGCCCGCGGCGCGGGCGGGGACATCCCACCCAACGCCGATCTGATCTTCGACGTGGAGCTGCTGGGGGTCCAGTAGAGGTCAGTCGAAGGCCAGGGCCCGGGCCAGGTCCGCGCGCAGGTCCTGCACGTCCTCCAGGCCCACGGAGAGCCGGACGAGGTCGTCGCCGATGCCGGCCCGCTGCCGGGCCTCGGGTGTCATGGAGGCGTGGGTCATGGACGCGGGGTGTGCGACCAGCGACTCCACGCCGCCCAGGCTCTCCGCCAGCGTGAACCAGCGCAGCTTCCGGAGCACGTGGTTCAGGCGTTCCGCGCCGCCCTCCTTCAGCTCGAAGCTGAGCATGGCGCCGAAGCCGCGCTGCTGCCGCTTCGCGAGCCCGTGCTGTGGGTGGCCCGGCAGGCCGGGGTAGTGGACCTTCCCCACGGCGGGATGGGCCGCCAGGAACTCCGCCAGCACCTGGGCCGTGGCCTCGTGCTGGCGCATGCGAAGGGGCAGGGTCTTCAGGCCGCGCAGCACCAGGAAGCAGTCGTGGGGCACCTGTGAGGTGCCCAGCAGGTTGTTCACGCTCTGGATCTGCTGGGTGAGGGCCAGGCGGCCGGGCCCCGCCACCACGGCGCCGCCCACCACGTCGCTGTGGCCATTGAGGTACTTGGTCGTGGAGTGGATGACGAGGTCGGCGCCCAGCTCGAAGGGGCGCTGGAGGTAGGGCGAGAGGAAGGTGTTGTCCACGGCCACCAGGCAGTCCGGCTGGCGGTGCCCCAGCTCCGCCACGGCGGCGATATCCGTGAGGCGCAGGAGGGGGTTCGAGGGCGATTCGATCCAGATCAGGCGCGTGTTGGGCCGGATGGCCTCCGCCACCGTGTCGAGGTCTGCGAGGTCGAGGTAGGTGACCTCCAGCCCGTAGAACCGCCTGGCGTGCTCCAGCAGGCGGAAGGTGCCGCCGTAGCAGTCCACGGTGCAGATCAGGTGGCTGCCGTGGGGCAGCAGGTTCAGGGCCACCAGGATGGCGCTCATGCCCGTGCTGGTGCAGGTGGCGCCGTGGCCGCCCTCCAGCAGGGCGAGGGCCTCCTCCAGGGCGGCGCGGGTGGGGTTGCCGCTGCGGGTGTAGTCGTAGCCGGCGTTGGTGCAGATGTCCTTGAAGGCGAAGGTGGACGAGAGGTACAGCGGGGGCATGACGGCGCCGTAGGCCGGATCGGGCTGCACGCCCGCATGCACGCACTGGGTGGCCAGGCCCGCGTCCGGTACCAGCCCGGCCCGGTGGATCCAGCCGGCCTCGCCCTCTCGGGACGGAGGCCGGATGCTGAAGTGGTAGGCCGGGTTGCCCGGCACGTTGGTGTCGAGGTACTGCTCGCTCACAAGAGCCTCCAGGAAGGGAGGACCTCCGTCGTTCCACTGCGATCCAAAAAATGAAGGGGGCCCGATCGCTCGGGCCCCCTTCGCATGTCAGCTTCTGACACGTCAGCATCTCTCCGCGGCCGATCAATCGACCGCGGCAGGAATTGGCACCTTGCTCTCGCAGGTTGCCAAGGTTTCACAGGGCCCGTCCCTCCACCTTTCTGGATATCGCGTGATGAAACTGACAAAGATCCTGTGGCCCATCAGTATGAGGGCGGGAGAAAGGTCTGCCAACAGGTAATTGGCGCCCGACTGCGGGTCAAAGCGTGATGCGGGTCCCGAGCACCTGCAGGAACTGGGCGATCCAGGCGGGATGGGCGGGCCAGGCGGGGGCGGTGACCAGGTTCCCGTCCGTGATGGCGCCGTCGATGGCGATGTCGGCGTACTTGCCCTTGGCCACTTCCACCTCCGCGCGGCAGGCGGGATAGGCCGAGCAGGTGCGCCCCTCCAGCACGCCCGCGGCGGAGAGGATCTGGGCGCCGTGGCAGATGGCCGCCACGGGCTTCTTGGCGGTGAAGAAGTGGCGGACGATCTCCAGCACCTTGGGGTTGAGGCGCAGGTACTCGGGGGCACGGCCGCCGGGGATCACCAGGGCGTCGTACTGGTCTGGCTTGATGTCGGCGAAGGTGGCGTTGAGGGCGAAGCGGTGGCCGGGCTTCTCGGAGTAGGTCTGGTGGCCCTCGAAGTCGTGGATGGCTGTGGCCACGGACTCGCCGGCCTTCTTGTCGGGGCATACGGCGTGGACCGTGTGGCCCACGGCCAGCAGGGCCTGGAAGGGCACCATGATTTCGTAGTCCTCCCCGAAATCGCCCACGAGCATGAGGATTTTCTTCGCGGCCATGTCTGCCTCCTTGGGGTGATGGAACCGCTCCGATCATACGCGTCCGCCTACGAAAAAGCCCGCCAGCGGCGGAGCTTTTTCGTGACGCCTGGTGGCGGGAATCAGGCCTTCTGATAGACCTCTCGACCATGTGGGTCAGGAGCGGACAGCGCGGGGCGATGTCCCGACTGGGGCCCCACAGGGAGCGGATCAAGCCTTCTGATAGACCTCGGCGCCCTTCTGGACGAACGTCTCCGCCATCTCCTCCATGCCCTTCTTCAAGGCCTCTTCCTCGTTGTACCCGTGCGCTTCGGCGTACTGCCTCACGTCGTCCGAGATCTTCATGGAGCAGAAGTGCGGCCCGCACATGGAGCAGAAGTGGGCGGTCTTGGCGCCCTCGGCGGGCAGGGTCTCGTCGTGGAACTCGCGGGCGGTGTCGGGGTCCAGGGCCAGGTTGAACTGGTCCTCCCAGCGGAACTCGAAGCGGGCCTTGCTCATGGCGTCGTCCCAGAGGCGGGCGCCGGGGTGGCCCTTGGCCAGGTCCGCGGCGTGGGCGGCGATCTTGTAGGTGATGACGCCGTCCTTCACGTCCTTCTTGTTGGGCAGGCCCAGATGTTCCTTGGGCGTCACGTAGCAGAGCATGGCGCAGCCGTACCAGCCGATCATGGCGGCGCCGATGGCCGATGTGATGTGGTCGTAGCCCGGCGCGATGTCCGTGGTGAGGGGGCCCAGCGTGTAGAAAGGCGCCTCATCGCACACTTCGAGCTGCTTGGTCATGTTCTCCTGGATGAGGTGCATGGGCACGTGGCCGGGGCCCTCGATCATCACCTGCACATCGTGCTTCCAGGCGATCTTGGTGAGCTCGCCCAGCGTCTCCAGCTCGCCGAACTGGGCCTCGTCGTTGGCATCCGCCGTGCTACCGGGACGCAAGCCGTCGCCCAGGGAGAAGGCCACGTCGTAGGCCTTCATGATTTCGCAGATGTCCTCGAAGTGCGTGTAGAGGAAGTTCTCCCGGTGGTGGGCCAGGCACCACTTGGCCATGATGCTGCCGCCACGGCTGACGATGCCGGTGACGCGCTTGGCGGTCAGCGGCACGTAGCGCAGCAGGACGCCGGCGTGGATGGTGAAGTAGTCCACGCCCTGCTCGGCCTGCTCGATGAGGGTGTCGCGGTAGATCTCCCAGGTGAGGTCCTCGGCCTTGCCGTTCACCTTCTCGAGGGCCTGGTAGATGGGCACGGTGCCGATGGGCACGGGGCTGTTGCGCAGGATCCACTCGCGGGTCTCGTGGATGTTCTTGCCGGTGCTGAGGTCCATCACCGTGTCGGCGCCCCAGCGGATGGACCAGGCCATCTTCTCGACTTCTTCTTCAATGCTGGAGGCCACGGCCGAGTTGCCGATGTTGGCGTTGATCTTCACCAGGAAGTTCCGGCCGATGATCATGGGCTCGGTCTCCGGGTGGTTGATGTTGGCGGGGATGATGGCCCTTCCCTTGGCCACCTCGTCGCGCACGAACTCGGGCGTGATGCGGCTCTTGATGCCCGCGGCCTCGCGGCCGAGGTTCTCGCGGATGGCGATGAACTCCATCTCAGGGGTGACAGTGCCCTGCCGGGCGTAGTGCAGCTGGGTGACGTTGCGGCCGGCCTTGGCGCGCAGGGGCTTGCGGTCCGCGTGGAAGCGGATGGCGTCGAGTTCCTGGTCCCGTTCGCGGAGCTTGCGGTAGAGGCTGGTGGCGCCGGGCAGCGCCTCCACGTCGCCGCGGCCCAGGATCCAGTCCTGGCGCAGGGGGGTCAGGCCCTTGGCCACGTCGATGGTGACGGCGGGATCCGTGTAGGGGCCCGAGGTGTCGTAGAGCACCACGGGCGGATTCTCGGTGAGGCGGTCCTGGAAATCCCGGGTGGGCTGGAGCTGGACCTGCCGGAAGGGCACCCGGACGCCCGGGAGGCTGCCGGCCACGTGGATCTTGGTGGAGGCGGGGAAGGGCTGGAGGCAGGCCGCCAGGGCCGTGCCGTCCACGGGGGCGGAACCGGATTGCATGGTCATGAAAACTCCGGACTTGTTGAGATCGGGCCGGGATTGATCCCTGAATCAGCAAGTTTATCGCGAGGGGGGCCGGGGGGACGAATCCAAAACGCGGCGCACAGGAGAGGTGGAGCGCCGCATCCGTCCGGATGCGCGATAATTGATTACAGGAGGGATCATGCCGCGACGCGTCTTGTTCATCAGCAGCCTGGCCCTGGGGCTGGTGGCCGCCCCGCGGCCCCAGGACGATCCCGTGATGAAGATCCGGGCCCAGCGGGCCTCGGCCCAGGGGATCTCCGAGGGGGATCTCCCACCGGTGCCCAGGGGCATCGTCGAGCCGCCACCCCTGCCGCCGCCGGAAGCCCACGTGAAGGACACGCGGAAAGGCCGGCGGGTCAAGGGCAAGGTCCGCAAGCGGAGCAAGGCGGCTTCGGCCAAGGGCAGGGGCTCCGTGTCCCGCTCCAAGCTGCCCGCCCACCGGAAGGCGAAATGAGGATCGGCGTCCTCACCTCCGGGGGGGACGCTCCGGGCATGAATGCCGCCATCCGCGCGGCGGTCCGCCAGGCGGACGCCCTGGGGCATGAGGCCTGGGGCATCCGGCGCGGCTTCCAGGGGGTGCTGGAAAAGGACTGGGCTCCCATGCCCAGCCGCGCCTGCGCCAACATCCTCCAGCGCGGCGGGACGGTGCTGCACACGGCCCGCTGCCCGGAGTTCCACGGGGCGGCCCGGCGTGCCGAGGCCGCCGAGAACCTGCGGGAAGCGGGCATCCAGGCCCTGGTGGTCATCGGCGGCGATGGCAGCTTCCGGGCCGCCGAGGCCCTCCACCGGGAACAAGGTGTCCCCTGCGCGGGCATCCCGGGCACCATCGACAACGACCTGCCCGGCACGGACCGCACCCTGGGCTTCGACACCGCCCTGAACACCGCCGTGGAGGCCATCGACCGCATCCGGGACACGGCCTCCAGCCACGGCCGGCTCTTCCTGGTGGAGGTCATGGGACGCAGCTCCGGCATGCTGGCCGTCCACACGGCCCTGGCCTGCGGCGCCGAGGCCGTGCTGTATCCCGAGTCGCCGGACGGCTCCTACCAGGCCCTGGTGGCGCGTCTCAACGCCAACTGGTTGCGGGGCAAGCGCAGCTCCATCGTGGTGGTGGCCGAAGGCGACGGCCTGGGCAGCGCCGTGGCCGTGGGCGACCGGCTCCGCCGGGACTACGGCCTGGATCTGCGTGTGGTGGTGCTCGGCCACATCCAGCGGGGCGGGAGCCCTTCGGCCCTGGACCGCATCTGGGGCTGCCGCTGGGGCGCCGAGGCTGTGCGGCTCCTCGATGCAGGGAAGGGGGGCTTCTACCTCGGCGAGGTGGCCGGGGCCCTCGCGGTCCAGCCCCTGGCCCGCATCCTTGATTCTCCGCCTGCGCCTCCGGAGGACCTGAGCGATCTGGTGGACATCCTTTCACGCTAGATGGCTTGTGAGGGGCGCGGGGCCCATGTTCCCCTGGAAGGTGGCAGGATTGCAGGAGGCAGGTGATGTCGGATAGCCACAAGGATTCCCTGGTCGCCGTCGTGATGGCCGGGGGGCGGGGGACCCGGTTCTGGCCCCGCAGCCGCAACGCCCGCCCCAAGCAGTTCCTGGCCATCGTCGGCACGGAGACCCTGCTGCATCAGACCGTGCGCCGCCTGGACGGCCATGTGGCCCCCGAGCGCATCTTCGTGGTGACCACGGAGGACCTGGCCGCCGAGACGCGCCGCATGCTGCCCGAGCTGCCACCGGAGAACGTGATCGTGGAGCCCGAGGGCCGCAATACCGCCCCCTGCCTGGCCCTGGCCCTGGTGCAGATCGAGCGGAAGGTGCCCCATGGCGTCATGGCCGTGCTGTCGGCGGACCACTGGATCGGCGATCGGGACCTGTTCCTGGAGGACCTGGACACGGCGGTGAAGCACGCCGCCTGGGAGCATGAGCTGGTCACCTTCGGCATCAAGCCCACCTATCCGGAGACGGGCTACGGCTACATCGAATCCGAGGGCCACGGCCCCGTGCAGAAGGTGGTGGCCTTCCGCGAGAAGCCGCCGGTGGAGGTGGCGGTCCAATACCTCGAATCCGGCCGCCACTACTGGAACGCCGGCATGTTCGTGTGGACCCTGGCCGATTTCCGCGAGGGGCTGGCGAAGCATGCGCCGGAAGTGCTGAAGCCTTTGGACGCCTGGGTGGAGGCGGGCGCCGATCCGGCGGCCCTCGGTGCCGCCTATCGCCAGCTGCCCAAGGTGGCCATCGACGTGGCGCTCATGGAGAAGGCCGAGACGGTGGCGGTGGTGCCCACCCGCTTCCGCTGGTCCGACGTGGGCTCCTGGCCCGCGGCCATCGAGTTCCAGGAGACCGATCCCGAAGGCAACGTGAGCCAGGGCGAGACCCTGCTCCTGGACACCCGCAACAGCGCCTTCTTCGGGGGCAAGCGCCTCATCGCCGCCAGTGGCGTGGACGACCTCATCGTGGTGGACGACGACGATGCCCTCCTCATCTGCCACCGCGACCGCGCCCAGACCGTCAAGCAGATCGTCGAGCGCCTCAAGGCCGAGGGGCGCGAGGATCTGCTCTAGACCCGAGACTGAAACCTGAGGACCGAGGACCGACCCATGCAGCGACCCGACACCCTCCACATAGACAAGCCCTGGGGACGGGGCCCCGTCCGCGAATCCGGAGGATGAGCGGGAGCGCGCCACAGGCGTGGCGTGCGATCCGGGGGTAGTCCCGGAGCCCCCCGCGAGGCGAGCCGAGCGGTGATGATGAACGGACCTTTCCAGCGAGCAGAGACCATGCAGCGACCCGACACCCTCCACGTAGACAAGCCCTGGGGCTCGTTTGACCAGTACGCCCTCAACACGCCCTGCACGGTGAAGATCCTCACCTGCAACCCGGGCCAGAAGCTCAGCCTCCAGCGCCACGCGCACCGCGGCGAGCTGTGGGTGGCCCTGGATCCGGGCGTGGTGGTGGACCGCGATGGCGCGGAGCTGCGTCCCACCGTGGGCGAGGAGGTCTGGCTGCCCCAGGGCAGCACCCACCGCCTGCGCTGCGATGCCGGCGCCCTCCATCCGGTGCGCGTGCTGGAGGTGAGCCTGGGCACCTTCGACGAGGCGGACATCGAGCGGCTCCAGGACGACTACGGGCGCCGCTGATGCGGACAGCCCTGCTCTTCGCCGCCGCCCTGCCTGTCCTGGCGCAGAGCCCCGCTCCGGAGGGCGGGGAGATCCTCGGCCGGGTGGACCGCCTGCGCCACCCCTGGCCCGCCTTCACGGTGGAGCTCGCCATGAAGGCGCCGGGGGTGGTCCAGCGGTGGAAGGTGTCGGCCCGCGAGAACGGCGACGCCCGGCTGGACGGGCTCTCCGAGAAGGAGAAGGGCCGCGCCGTGCTGCTCCTGGGCGACGAGATGTGGCTGCTGCTCCCCGGCACGAAGCGGCCGGTGAAGGTCTCGCCCCAGCAGCGCCTCATGGGCCCCGCCGCGGGCGGAGACGTGGCCCGCACGCGGTTCCGGGATGACTATGCGGTGCGGGAGGTGACGGAAACCTCCCTGGAGGACCGAGCCTGCTGGCGGCTGGACCTGGCGGCCAGGCGGCCCGCCCTCAGCGCCCGTCAGGTGGTCCTGTGGGTGGCCAAGGAGGGCTCGCTGCCCCTGAAGGCGGAATTCCGGCTGGCCTCCGGGCGCCTGGCCCGCACGGCGCGCTTTGGCCCGCCGGTCCAGACCCATGGCCAGCCCGTGCTGTCGCGCCTGGAGATCGAGGAGGCTGGCGGTGGCAAAGCGGAGCTGACCTTCGCGAACTGGACCCGGGGCGGCGTGGTGCCGGGAGCCTTTGAGGTCCCGGGGGCCGGGCGGTGATAGAATGGTCGGCGAGGTGCCCGCAAGGGCTTCCCGCCACCAACCGTCCCACCAATCGATCCCAGTCCCGTTCGCGGGGCTCCCGCTGAAACGCCCCACCACTCGAAACCCCGCCAAATCTACCCTCACGAAGCGCCCGTACCTCCGGGCGCTTCCTTTTGGGACGAGCTTTTGGGAGGGGGTGTAGGGTCGCAATCTGCCCTCGGACCCGGATGGGGCCGCTGGCACAATGGAAGGATTCGGAGGATTTATGTCCACGCCCAAGCTCGGACCCGTCGGCAGCTATGTGAAGCACCACTTCCGGCACTTCAATGCCGCGGCCCTGGTGGATGCCGCCGAGGGCTACCGGGTCTACCTGGAGAAGGGTGGCAAGATGATGGTGACCCTGGGCGGGGCCATGAGCACCGCCGAGCTGGGCCTCTCCTTCGCCGAGATGATCCGCCAGGACAAGGTGCACCTCATCGTCTGCACCGGCGCCAACCTGGAGGAGGACATCTTCAACCTGGTGGCCCACGACTTCTACGAGCGCGTGCCCCACTATCGCGACCTGACGCCCCAGGACGAGAAGGCCCTCCTGGACCGCCACATGAACCGCGTGACGGACACCTGCATCCCCGAGATGGAGGCCATGCGCCGCATGGAGAAGGCCATGCTCGAGGTGTGGATGGAGGCCGACGCCAAGGGCGAACGCTACTTCCCCCACGAGTTCTTCCAGAAGGTGCTCCGATCGGGGAAGTACGAGCAGTACTACCAGATCGACCCCAGGCACTCCTGGATGCTGGCCGCCCTCGAGAAGAACGTGCCCATCGTGGTTCCCGGCTGGGAGGACAGCACCCTGGGCAACATGTTCGCGGCGGCCGTCATCCGCGGCGACGTGAAGAACGTCCACACGGTCCGCACCGGCATCGAGTACATGACCTGGCTGGCCAAGCACTACCAGGAGGTCACCAAGACCTCGCCCCTGGGCATGTTCCAGATCGCCGGCGGCATCTCCGGCGACTTCCCCATCTGCGTGGTGCCCATGCTGCACCAGGACCTGGAGCTCACCGAGGTTCCGCTCTGGGGCTACTTCTGCCAGATCAGCGACTCGACCACCAGCTACGGCTCGTATTCCGGCGCCGTGCCCAACGAGAAGATCACCTGGGGCAAGCTGGGCATCGACACCCCCAAGTTCATCATCGAAAGCGACGCCACCATCGTGGCCCCGCTGATCTTCGCGTATCTGCTGGGATGGTAGCTCTCAGCTGTCAGCTTTCACCTGAGAGCTGACAGCCGGTAGCTGATAGCCGATCGCTTCCCATCACCCATGACCCTCGGCCGCTTCGCGCCTTCGCCCACGGGCATCCTGCACCTGGGAAACCTGCGCACGGCGCTGGCCTCGTGGCTGTCGGCGCGCGCGACGGGGGGCCCCTGGCTCATCCGCCTGGAGGACGTGGACGGTCCCCGCTGCCGCCGGGACCTGGGCGAGGCGCAGCTGCGGGACCTGGCGGCCCTGGGGCTGGTGTCGGACGCGCCCGTGATCTGGCAGTCCGAACGCGGCGCGGCCTACCGCGCGGCCCTGGCGGCGCTGCACGCGGCCGGGCGCCTGTACCCCTGCGCCTGCACCCGCAGGGACCTGCAGCTGCTGGCTTCCGCCCCTCATGCGGAGGACGGCCTGCGGCCCTATCCCGGCCGCTGCCGGGACCGGGCCTGGGAGGGCTTTGACCGGGCGTTGCGACTTCGGCTGCCGGAAGGTCCGGTGACCTGGGAGGACCGCGTGCTCGGGCCCCAGGCGGACGATCCCGCCGCCCTCACGGGTGATCCGCTCCTGTTCCGCCGGGACGGCTGCTTCGCCTACCACCTGGCGGTGGTGGTGGACGACGGGGCCCAGGGCGTGACGGAGGTGGTGCGGGGCGCGGACCTGCGGCCCGTCACCGCCACCCAGATCCGCCTGCAGGAGGCCCTGGACCTGCCGCGCCCCGCCTACGCGCATCTGGGCCTGGTGGCCGCGCCGGACGGGGGTCGCCTGGGCAAGCGGGCTGGAGCGCTGGGCGTCGAGGCTCTGGCGGGGCGGGGGGTGGCCGTGCCGGAGATCCTGGGCTGGCTGGGCTGGAGCCTGGGCTGCCTGGACCGGCCCGAATCCTGCGCCGCCGCCGACCTGATCCCCCACTTCGGCTGGGCCCGCGTCCCGAAGGGTGAGGTCCGTGTGCCCGACCCTTGGGCTACTTGATCGAGGGGTCCAGCCTCTTCAGCTCGGTCCAGAGGAAGTCCGCGCTCGTCACCTCGCGGCCGTCCTTGTAGCGGATCCTGTAGGGCTGGCCGCTCAGGGAGCTGCCCGTGCCGCAATAGCGGATGAAGTCCGCCGCGGATTGGACGCGCTTGCCGGCATTCTTCCACTTCAGGCGCAGGTGGTCTCCCGCGGCCTTGGCGTCGTGTTCTGAGCCGTTGCGCAGGAACAGGGCCTGGCCCTGCAGGGCCTCAATGGCCTTGATGAGCGCCTCGATCTTTTGGGTCTCGGGCGCGGGGGCCTGGACGAGGAGGACGATGGGCATGAAAGCACCTTAGCCGAGGGCCGTGAGCTTACGGGGCGCCGCGACGGCCCTCAGCCAAAGGATACGGCCCTCTCCGTCCACATCCAAATGCAGGGTCCACCGCGGCGCCACCTGGGCGTTGGCCGGAGTCCAGGTGCCCACCTGGGCGGGCAGGCCATTGAGTTCCTGCAGCTCCAACCGGAGGTCCGCGCCCAGCTTCGGGAGGCCCGCGAAGAAGCGGGCCACCGCAGCCGCGCCGACGATCGGCGCCTTGCCCGCGGCGTAGACACCACCGCCGTCTCCGCAGGCTTTCACCTCGGGCGCGAAGAGGGCCTCCAACGCCGCCAGGTCCTGCTGGGCGAGGGCCTGCTGGAAGGCCATCAGGGCGCGCTGGGTGAGCTCCCGCTGCGCCTTCGAAGGATAGGCGGGGCGCTGCAGGGCCTTCTTCGCGCGGTGGAGGACCACCTTCACGTTGGCCTCGCTCAGCCCCAGGGCCGCCGCCGCCTCTTGCACCGAGTGGTCGAAAACCTCGCGCAGCAGGAAGACCGCGCGTTGCTGGGGTGTGAGCTTTTCCAGGGCGACGAGGAAGGCGTAGGAACCGCTCTCCAGCAGGTCGAAACATTCCTGAGGCGGCGCCACCGCAGGTGCTTCCACTTCCAGCGGCGCAGGGCCCGGAAGCCAGATGCCGGGGTAGGTTTGGGAGCGCCGGCGGCGCAGCAGATCCTTGGCGAGGTTCACCGCTACCGCCACGAGCCAGGGCTTCAGCGGTGCGGCCGTATCCTTGGGCGGCCGCTCCAGGGCGCGGAGGTAGGTCTCCTGGACGACATCTTCCGCGTCGGCGACGCAGCCCGTCATGCGGTAGGAGAGGCTCCACAGGAGGCGCCGGTGCGCCTCGAAGGCCTCCGTGAGCATGGCGGCCTCCATCAGGCGCAGGCCGCCATGGCCGCCGCGGCCAGGCCCGCACGATGGCCACTGGCCAGGCTCGCGTCCGCCAGCCAGCCTACTTCGCCCACCCAGTCCCCGGCGAGGTGGACACCTGGAAGGCCGAGATCCTCCGAGACGGGCCGCCGCCGGCCTGGTTCGTCCAGCACGGAGGCGACGGGGGCGCTGGGGAGGAAGCGGGCGTGGAGCAGTACCTTCCGCCACCCCGGCTGCAGCCGATCCATGAAGGCTTCCAATTGCGAGCGCATCGCGGCAGGTTCCTCCCCGGGACGGCCCTCATGGTAGCGAACCAGGTGGACGAGGGCGGCGCCTTCAGGCGCGATGTGGGCCGCTTCGGATTGGGCCACCATGAAAAGAGGGGCGTCGATGCCGAGGCCCAGGTTCACGGCGTGGTTCGGCAACCGCGAGAGGCAGAGATCCAGGCAGGAGACCGTGACGGCCCGCGCCTCGCCGAGGACGGCACGCAGCCGCGAGGCCGCAGGCGAGGGCAGCAGGTCGAGGGTCTCGGCGGGAGGAAGGGCGAGGATGACCTCGCTGGCTTCGTAGGTATCCCCTGATTTCGTGCGAACCAGGCGGGCCTCGCCGTGGGCCTCCACGCCCGCCACGGCTTGGCCGCCTTTCAGGGCCGCCCCTGCGGCTTCGGCGGCCCGGGCGAGGCGCTCCACGAGGCGGGCCCATCCGCCGTGGACATAAAAGACGCCCTTCTGGCTCTGCTGCATGCGGCGCAGGGCCGTAGAGGCCCGCAAGCGGTTCAGGTCCCCCGCGTAGGCGTTCGTGCGCAGGGTGGCGTCCATGACCTGTCGCAGCCGAGGATCAGAGACGTGCCGTTCCAACCACTGACGGCAGGTGAGATCGGCGGCCTCTCGCAGATCCGCCTTCGACAGGCGGCCCATGAGGGAGAGGAAGGCCCTCTTCTCTTTCCAGCTCAGCAGACCCGTCGAAAGCATGGAGAGGGGACCCACGGGCAGGAGGTTCAATCGGCCTTCCCGCAGGGTGAGGCCCTTGGGCTTCGGTTCCGCCCCCTCGGGCAGGAGGTTCAGGTCTCGAAGCAGGGCGTAGCCCGGACCCGCCTTGTAGAGGGCGTGACCCCCCAGGTTGAGGTGGAAGCCATTCCAATCCTGGGTCTGGGCGCGGCCCCCGAAGGCCTCGCCTCGCTCCAGCACAAGGGTGCTCCTGCCCGCCCGGGCGGTCGTGAGGGCGGCCATGAGTCCAGCCAATCCCCCTCCGATGACGACGACGTCGGTCTTCCGTTGCATGTGAACCTCCTGCCCACCTCACGGAGCAGGGGGGTGCTTGGTTACACCTTCATGCAAAAGGACCCGGCCAAGCCGGGTCCTTGTCGATATATCAGAGCAGCCGTTAGGCCAGCTTGTTCACTTTGTCGGCCAGGCGGGACTTGGTGCGGTCGGCGGCGTTCTTGTGCATGACGCCCTTCCGGCAGGCCTTGTCCACCAGGCCCTGGGTCAGGGGGAGCTGCTTGGCGGCCTCGGCCTTGTTGCCGCCGGCGATGAGGGCCAGGAAGCTCTTGACGGCCGTCTTCAGGGTCGAGCGGTTGCTGCGGTTGCGGAGGCGAGCCTCGGCATCGCGACGGGCCTTCTTGGCAGCGGACTTGTGGTTGGCCATGGGCGGGATCTCCAGCTCCCCTGGAAACCCCGGGAAGCGCGAAAGACCATCCTATCGCAAAATGCCTGATGGTCAAGGGCAAAAGGCGGGGCTGAAGGCCCATTCGCCCCCTTCCGGAGCACCCCTCCCTAGGGCATCCTAGTCGGAGGCGAATGGCCTCCCGGGAAGGATGGGGTCATGCCTCAGAAGAAATTGGAGTCCGTCGTGGATCTGGCGGCGAAGGCGAAAGCCTTGCGCCGGGACGTGCTGCTGCAGGTCTACAAGGCCCAGAGCGGCCATCCCGGCGGCAGCCTGAGCTGGATCGACATCGGCGTGGCGCTCTATTTCCACGAGATGACCGTGTTCCCCGAGGATCCCGCGAACCCGGCCCGCGACCGCTTCGTACTCTCCAAGGGCCACGCCTGCCCCGCCCAGTACGCCCTCCTCGCGGACCAGGGCTTCTTCCCGAAGGCCTGGCTGGAGACCTTCCGCCAGTACCCCACGAAGCTCCAGGGCCACGCGGAGAACCACTACACGCCCGGCGTGGAGGTCACCACCGGCAGCCTGGGCCAGGGGCTGCCCCAGGCCGTGGGCATCGCCCTGGGCCTGAAGGTGCAGAAGGCCGCCCAGCGCGTCTACTGCGTGATCGGCGACGGCGAAAGCCAGGAGGGCGTCATCTGGGAAGCGGCCATGGCCGCGCCCCACCACAAGCTGGACAACCTCTGCGTCTTCCACGACCTCAATGGCCTGCAGATCGACGGCGACGTGAAGAAGGTCATGAACATCAACCCCGTGCCCGACAAGTGGCGTGCCTTCGGGTGGGCCGTGAAGGAGATCGACGGCCACGACTTCACCCAGATCCTGGAGGCCCTGGCCTGGGCCCGGACGGTGAAGGGCCAGCCCGCCATGATCTGCGCCCGGACCGTGAAGGGGAAGGGCGTGAGCTTCATGGAGAACCAGGCCGGCTGGCACGGCGTGGCCCCCAAGACCGAGGACTACGAGAAGGCCCTGGCCGAGCTGGCCGATTAAGGACTGAGGACTGACCCTGATGGATGCTTTGCGACACACCTTCGAACAGCGGCTGGCGGCGGCCCTTCCCGGCGTGGAGATCGCGCTGGAGCGGCCGAAGTCCGGCGAGCTGGGGGACCTGGCCTTCCCCTGTTTCCGCGCCGCCAAGCAGGTGGGGAAGAACCCCGTGCAGCTGTCGCAGGAGCTGGCGGCTTCCATCGCCATCGAAGGCGCCACGCTGATCGCCGCCGGCCCCTACCTGAACCTCAAGCTGGCTCCGGAGACCCGCGCCAAGGCCGTGCTGGGGGCCATCCTGGAGGCGCCCGCGGGCCGGCCCTACGGTTCGCGGCCGGCCAACGGCAAGAAGGTGATCGTCGAGTACAGCTCGCCCAACATCGCCAAGCTCTTCACCATCGGCCACCTGCGCTCCACCATGATCGGCCACACCCTGGCCCAGGCCCACCAGTTCCTCGGCTACGAGGTGATCCGCCTCAACCACCTGGGCGACTGGGGCACACAGTTCGGCACGCTGCTGGCCGCCTACACCCGCTGGGCCCAGGACGGGAACGCGGATCTGGAGCAGGATTTCGACTGGGCCGAGCCCGCGCCGGAGAAGCGCCGCACGCCGTTGTTCCGCCTCTTCCAGCTCTACGTGCGCTTCCACGCCGAGGAGGAGAACGACCCGGCCATGCGCGACGAGGCCCGCGGCTGGTTCCGGCGCCTGGAGGAGGGCGACCTTGAAGCGCGCCGCCTCTGGAGCTGGTTCCGGGAGATCTCCCTGCGCGAGTTCCAGCGCATCTACGACCGCCTGGGCGTGAGCTTCGACACGCTGGAGCAGGGCGAGGCCTTCTACGAGGACCAGCTGGTTCCCACCATGAAGCGGCTCGAGGAGGCAGGTCTGCTGGTGGAGGGCAACAACGGCGCCCGCATCGTGGACCTGGAGGATGTGGGCATCAGCACGCCCTGCCTGGTGCAGAAGGCGGATGGCACGAGCATCTACGCCACCCGCGACCTGGCGGCGGCCCTGTACCGCAAGCAGGCCTACGCCTTCGACCGCTGCCTCTACGTAGTGGGCACGGACCAGGTGCTGCACTTCCAGCAGATCTTCGCCGTCCTCGACAAGCTGGATCCCTGGTTCAAGGGCCGCATGCTGCACACGCCCTTTGGCATGATCAAGCTGCCCGAAGGCAAGATGAGCACCCGCAAGGGCAATGTCATCTTCCTGGAGGACGTGCTGGACGAGGCGCACGAGCGCGTGGCGGCCATCATCGCGGAGAAGAACCCCGACCTGAAGGACAAGGAGGCCGTGGCCGAGATGCTGGGCATGGGTGCCGTCGTGTTCTTTGACGCCATGAACGACCGCGTGAAGCCCATCACCTTCACCTGGGACCGCGTCATCGCCCTCGACGGCGACACGGGCCCCTACGTGCAGTACGCCCACGCCCGCATCATGAGCGTACTGCGGAAGGCCGGCGGCGACTGGGCGGCGAAGGCCCAGGCCGAGGCGGACGGCCCCTCCCTGGTCTTCCCGGGATCGGCCGTGCCCGCGGAGCTCGCCGGCCTGGCCGCGCCCGAGGCCCAGGCCCTGCTCTTCGAGCTGGCGGGCCTGCCCGGCGCCATCGCCGCCGTGGCGGACGGCTGCATGGCCACGCCCCTCGCGCGCCAGCTGGTGGCCCTGGCCCGGTCCTTCAGCGGCTACTACACCAACTGCCCCATCCTCGCCCCGGAGAACGCGCCAGACGTCCGCGACGCGCGCCTCACCCTCTGCGTCGCCACCGCCCGCGCCCTCCGCCAGGGCCTCTACCTCATGGGCATCCAGGCCCCGGAGGAGATGTGATCCCCCCCATTGCCGATTCCAGGAGCTCCCATGACTAAGTATGTGTTCGTGACCGGTGGTGTGCTGAGTTCGCTGGGCAAGGGGATCGCGGCGGCCAGCTTGGGCGCGCTGCTGGAGGCCCGGGGGCTGAAGGTCACGCTCATGAAGATGGATCCCTACCTCAACGTGGATCCGGGAACCATGTCGCCCTTCCAGCACGGCGAGGTGTTCGTCACGGACGACGGCGCGGAGACGGACCTGGACCTGGGCCACTACGAGCGCTTCACCTCGGTGCCCACCACGCAGAACCACACCATCACGACGGGCCGGATCTACAACACCGTGATCCAGAAGGAGCGGCGCGGCGACTACCTGGGCAAGACCGTGCAGGTGATCCCCCACATCACCGACGAGATCAAGGGCGTGATGAAGAAGGTCGCCAAGGACATGGACGTGGTGATCATCGAGATCGGCGGCACGGTGGGCGACATCGAGAGCCAGCCCTTCCTGGAGGCCATCCGGCAGTTCAAGCTGGAGGTGGGCCTGGATACCCAGATGAAGGCCAACGCCCTCAACATGCACCTCACCTATGTGCCCTACATCAAGGCCGCGGGTGAGCTGAAGTCGAAGCCGACCCAGCACAGCGTGAAGGAGCTGCGGGCGCTGGGCATCCAGCCGGACGTCCTGCTCTGCCGCGCGGAGCAGGACATCCCCCGCGACCTGAAGGACAAGATCGCCCTGTTCTGCTCCGTGACGCCGGATGCCGTGTTCAGCTGCCGGGACGCCCACTCCATCTACGAGGTGCCCCTGAACCTGCACCTGGAGGGCCTGGACGCCAAGGTCGCCGCGCTGCTGGGCCTCGGCGAGAAGGAGCCGGACCTGAGTGCCTGGCAGAACCTCCTCCAGCGCATCCGCAACCCCAAGGGCAGCGTGCGCATCGGCATCGTGGGCAAGTACGTGGAGTTCAAGGAGAGCTACAAGAGCCTCATCGAGGCCCTCCACCACGCCGGCTATGGGCTGGAGACCCACGTGGACCTCAAGTGGATCGAGGCCGAGGAACTGGAAAATCAGGATCCGGCGGCCTTCCTCCAGGACTGCCACGGCATCCTCGTGCCCGGCGGATTCGGCGTGCGCGGCACCCGGGGCATGATCAAGTCCATCCAGTACGCCCGCGAGCACAAGATCCCCTTCTTCGGCATCTGCCTGGGCATGCAGATGGCGTCCGTGGAGTTCGCGCGGAACGTGGCGGGACTCGAGGGCGCCGATTCCACCGAGTTCGACGACGCGCCCAAGCACCGCGTGATCTTCAAGCTGCGCGAGCTGGTGGACGTGGAGGAGCTGGGCGGGACCATGCGCCTCGGCGCGTATCCCTGCCGCCTTGCGCCGGACAGCCAGGCCGCGAAGGCCTACGGCAGCACGGAGATCAGCGAGCGGCACCGGCACCGCTACGAGTTCAACCACGAGTACCGGAAGGCCCTGGAGGACAAGGGCCTCCGCTTCACGGGCATGAGCCCGGACGGCGTCTTCGTGGAGATCGTGGAAGTGAAGGATCACCCCTATTTCCTGGCCTGCCAGTTCCACCCCGAGTTCAAGAGCCGCCCCCTGAATCCCCACCCGCTGTTCACTGCCTTCGTGAAGGCGAGCGCCACGAATCGCGGCTGATTATCTCCGCGCAGAAGAAAAGGGCGGGCCAGCTGGCCCGCCCTTTTTCTGCTTCTGATGGCTGACAGCTACTTCCGTCCACCCTTGGCCGCCCAGTCCTCGAGCATGGCCGTGGTGACGGACTTGGGGCGCTCGATGGGGTAGCCCAGGGCGCGGTCCCAGGTGATGTTGGCCAGCACGCCCAGGGCGCGGCCCACGCCGAAGAGCACGGTGTAGAAGTCGTACTCCTTCAGGCCGTAGTACCACTGGATCACGCCGCTCTGCGCGTCGACGTTGGGCCAGGGGTTCTTGGTCTTGCCCTGCTCGGTGAGCACGCCGGGGGCCACCTTGTAGATCATGTTGACCAGCTTGAAGAGCGGGTCGGTGGGCAGGTGCTTGAGGCAGAACTCCATCTGCGCGGTGTAGCGCGGATCGGTCTTGCGCAGCACGGCGTGGCCGTAGCCGGGGATGACGTGGCCGGAGTTGAGGGTGTCCCACAGGGCCTTCTTGACGTTCTCCTCGGTGGGCTCCGCGCCGCCCATCTGCTTCTGGAACTGCATGATCCAGTCCAGCACTTCCTGGTTGGCCAGGCCGTGCAGCGGGCCCGCCAGGCCGTTGATGCCGGCGGAGAGGCTGTAGTAGGCGTCGGACAGGGCGGAGGCCACCAGGTGGGTGGTGTGGGCGCTGACGTTGCCGCTCTCGTGGTCGCTGTGGAGGATGAAGTACATCCGGGCCACGTCGTCATAGGGCTTGGCGATGCCCATCATGTGCGCGAAGTTGGCGCCCATGTCCAGGCCGGCCTTGGGGGCGATGATGTCGCCGTTCTTGTACTTGTAGCGGTAGATGAAGGCGGCGATCTCGGGGAGGCGGGCCACCAGGGTGGTGGCGTCCTCATACATGTTCTCCCAGTAGTCGGTCTTCTTGGTCTCGTGGTACTTCGCGGCGAACTGGCTCTCCTTCTGCATGGAGAGGATGGCCGCGGACAGCATCACCATGGGGTGGCTGTCCTTGGGCATGGCCTTCAGCATGTCGAAGACGTAGGCGGGCACCTTGGAGCGGCTCTGGAAGTCTGCCAGCACCTCGTCCACCTCGGCCTGGGTGGGGATCTCGCCCGTCAGCAGGAAGTACCAGAAAGATTCCACCGTCGGGTACTCGCCGCCCTTGGCCTTGGGGAGCGCGGCGAAGGTCTCGGGGATGTTCTTCCCGCGGAAGCGGATGCCTTCCTGGGGATCCAGGTAGGAGATGTCCGTCACCAGCGCATGGATGTCGCGCGCGCCCCCGATGACCTGGCCGATGTTCACCTGGTCGATGACGACGTCCGCGAACTCTTTGGTGAGCTTCTGCGTGCGGGGGCGGTGCTCCTGGATCTTTTCCAGCAGGCGGGTTTTCAGGCGTGACATGGCTGGCTCCATGAAATGAGGGAGGGTGGATGGGGTGGCTTTGGAAGGAGCAGGGGTCCGATCATCATACGGGCATCATCTATCGATGCCATGGCCTTTCGATCTTTTGATGACCTAGTGGGAATTAATCGAGGTGACCGTGACCCATAACCAGAGTATGTATGGAGTTCAGAGGAGATGCCGTGACCTGCGTCAATCTGAAAGTATTGGTGTTCGCAATGGTGGCGGGGATCCTCACGGCCCAGGAGACGCCTCGGCCCAATCGGGTGGCCTGGTTCGAGGGTTTCCCCGAGCCCCTGCCGGAGGGGGTGGCCGAGCTGGCGCTGGAGGCGACCAGCCAGATGCTGCGGCCAGACCTGGAGCATAGCGCCGATGGGCGGACCTGGGCGCGTCTGGATGGCGAGGAATGGCAGCTGACCTGGGACTGGGCCGTAAAGGCGGGATCCTCGCGGATCAATGTCCGGACCCGGGTCGCCTCGCGCTCCGGCGGCATCGCGGATCAGGCCATTGCGAACTGGCACACCCTCCTCAACCTGCCCCAGGGCGGGCGGGAGGACGCGCCGAAGAACCGCCTGGTCTACCACCTGGAGCGCGATGGCCGCGTGATCGGCGACCTGAGCCGGCCGGGCGTGGCCCTGATGGATCTGGACGTGGCGTGGGTGCGGCCCTTTGGCACCGCGGACGCGGGTGGGCGCATCGGCGCGTCGCTCCAGCTGCCCACGGGCAGGCAGTCCGACTTCTCCGGCAGCGGCGGCACCGATGGTCTCGTGGGGGCGGCGGCCTGGAAGCGCCTGGGCCGCATCAAGCTCTTCGGCCAGGCGGAGCGCGTGATGCTGGGGCTTCCCCAGCACAGCCCGCTGCGGGAGGTCATGGACCACACCTCCTTCAACCGGGCCTGGGCCACGGTGGCCTGGCTGGGGCAGGGCCGGGGTCTCATCGACGGCCTCGGCCTCGAGGTCAGCGTGGGCTACGCCGGCAGTCCCTACCGCACGGGCCTGGCGCGGCTGGACCGGGCGGGGTGGCAGCAGCACTGGACCCTCCGCCACACGCGGCTGCCCCGCTGGCGCTTCGGATTCAGCGAAGAGGCCGGCACCTTCACGGCTCCGGACATCTCTGCCTACGTGGCCTACCGCTTCGACGGGAGCTGACCTGCCTGTAAACTAGATGATTCGTGCCGGAGCTCCCATGCAGCCCAACCAGTACCGCGACATCCGCCTTGAGAAGCTCGACAAGCTCAAGGCTCTGGGACTGGACGTCTGGCCGCGGAAAGCCAAGCGCACCCACGGCATCGCCCAGCTCGCGGAGATCTACGCGGACGCCGAGGCCTGGCCCAACGAGAAGCTCGAGGGGCTGGGGATGACCGCGTCGGTCATGGGCCGGGTGCTCACCATCCGGGAGATGGGCAAGAGCGTCTTCGCGCACCTCACGGAGAACGGCGAGAAGCTCCAGGCCTTCTTCCGCAAGGATGACGTGGCCGAGCCCGGCTGGGACGTGCTCAAGCTCCTCGACATGGGTGACTTCGTCAGCGTCACAGGCCCCCTCATGCGCACCAAGACCGGCGAGCTGAGCGTGCGGGTGAAGGAGGTCCAGTTCCTCAGCAAGGCCCTGCTGCCCCTCCCCGAGAAGTGGCACGGCCTCCAGGACAAGGAGCAGCGCTACCGCCAGCGGTACCTCGACCTCATCTCCAACGGCGACGTGCTGAAGACCTTCCAGACGCGCTCGCGCATCGTGAGCGGCATCCGGCGCTTCATGGAGGGCCAGGGCTACCTGGAGGTCGAGACGCCCATGATGCAGCCCATCCCCGGCGGCGCCACGGCCCGGCCCTTCATTACGCACCACAACGCCCTGGACATGTCGCTCTACCTCCGCATCGCGCCGGAGCTCTACCTCAAGCGGCTCATCGTGGGCGGCTTCGAGAAGGTCTTCGAGATCAACCGCAACTTCCGCAATGAAGGCCTCAGCGTCCGCCACAACCCCGAGTTCACCATGATGGAGTTCTACGCCGCGGGCCAGGATCTGCGCGACATGATGGCCCTCACGGAGGATCTGATCTCCGGCCTGGCGCGGGACGTCATGGGTTCCGAGACGCTTCCCTGGGGTGAGCAGCCCATCTCCTATGCCAAGCCCTTCCGGCGCCTGACCCTCAAGGACGCCATCGCCGAGTACGGCCACATCGACCGGCACCTGCTGGAGGATGGCGACAGCGTCCGCGCCCTGGCCAAGGCGGTCCACATCGAGGACGCCGGCGCCAAGACCGTGGGCACCTTGCTGGGCGACCTCTTCGAGCACCACGCGGAGAAGCAGCTCATCCAGCCCACCTTCATCACGGACTACCCCATCGAGCTGTCGCCCCTCACGAAGACCCTGGAGGGCGACGACCGCTTCGTGGACCGCTTCGAGCTGTTCACCGGCGGCATGGAGCTGGCCAACGCCTACTCGGAGCTGAACGACCCCGTCGACCAGATGGGCCGCTTCCAGGCCCAGATGGCCGAGCGGGATGCCGGCAACGACGAAGCCATGCTGCTGGACATGGACTTCGTCACCAGCCTGGAGCACGGCTTCCCCCCCTGCGGCGGCGAGGGCATCGGCATCGACCGCCTGGTCATGCTCCTCACCAACAGCGCCAGCATCCGCGACGTCATCCTGTTCCCGCTCATGCGGCCGACGAAGCCCAGCGAGACCGAAGAAAAGGAATGACTTTGGACCACGAAGACGGGAAGACCACGAAAACCAGATAGAGGCTTTTCTTCGTGGTCTTCCCGTCTTCGTGGTGAATCCGCTATTGCTTTGATGTCCGCCGTCCCGATGTGACGGAATCTCGCTTGACCCGCTGGCATACTTGAAAACCCTGATTGGAGGCTCCCATGGCCGTCCCGATGCTTGAGCTCGCCCCGCAGAATGCCGCCGTGAAGGCGAAGGTGCTGGAGGGGCTCTCGGGCCTCATCGACCGCTCCTCGTTCATCCTGGGCGAGAACGTGAAGGGCCTGGAGGCCGAGATCTCCGCCTACGCCGGCGCCGCCCATGCCGTCGCCATGTCCAGCGGCACGGACGCCCTGCTGGCGGCCCTCATGGCCCTGGGCATCGGCCACGGCGACGAGGTGATCGTCCCCAGCTTCACCTTCTTCGCGTCGGCGGGGGTGGTCTCGCGCCTGGGCGCCAAGCCCGTCTTCATCGACCTCGACCCGGCGACCTTCAACGCCACCGGCGCCCTGGTGGAAGCCGCCATCACGCCCCGCACCAAGGCCATCATGCCCGTGCACCTCTTCGGCCAGCTGGCGGAGATGCCCGCCATCATGGCCGTGGCGAAGAAGCACGGCATCCCGGTGCTGGAGGATGCCTGCCAGAGCCTGGGCGCCAAGGGCTGGGGCAAGTCCGCCGGCCAGTTCGGCGACATGACCGCCTACAGCTTCTACCCCACCAAGAACCTCGGCGCCTTCGGCGACGCGGGCATGACCGCCATCCGCGACGACGCGACCCTGGGCGCGCGGGTGCGGCGCATCCGCGTCCACGGCATGGAGCCGGTCTACATGCACCACGAGGTGGGCATGAACGGGCGCATGGACGAGTTCCAGGCCCTGGTGCTCCGCGCCAAGCTGCCCATGCTGGACGGCTGGCACGAGGGACGCCGGAAGCACGCCGCATGGTACCTGGAGCGCATGAAGGGCCTGGCCGCCGACGAGGCCGTGCTGCCCCGCGAAGTGGTCCCCGATGGCCGCCACATCTACAACCAGTTCACCATCCGGGTGAAGGGCGGGAAGCGTGACGCGCTGCAGGCCCACCTCAAGGAGCGCGGCATCGGCAGCGCGATCTACTATCCCATCTGCCTCCACGAGCAGCCCTGCTTCAAGGACCTCGGGTACAAGACCGGCCAGCTGCCCGAGTCCGAGCTCGCCGCCAAGGAAGTGCTCAGCCTCCCGGTCTACCCCGAGATGACGGCGGCCATGCTCGAAGAGACGGCGATCGCGATCCTGGCCTTCTTCGGGAAGAAGTAGCGTCCTGGAGGTTCAGGCCCCCGCCCCCCCGGCGGCGGTGACCGTCTCCACCCAGACGGCCAGCGCCTCCCGGGTGGCCTGGGGCACGTCCTGGAACTGCAGGCCCATCCCCACCTGTTCCTCCGTCTGGCCGCTGGCGGAGTACCCCAGCATGTAGGCGACGGTCGCCGTGATGGGGTGCTTGGGAAGGTCGGGATGGCCGAGCACCAGGTCGTCGAGGGTCGTTCCCGGCAGGAAGAAGCGGGCGGTCCGCCCCAGGACGAGGGCAAAACAGCCGCCCGCGCTCAGGTTCATGATGCGGACTTCCCGGAAATCGTAGCCATTCAGGCGGAACGAGATGGTGAATTCAGGGCCGGTGACGACACGGGTCTCGCGGCGGTGATCATGGCTGTTCATGAACGGAGCCCCCTCGATCCGGAAATCCCTGGTTGGGTATCGGACGATCCGTGGATAAACTGGACTTTCTGATCGGCCTGAACCCACCGGGGGACAGGGCGGGTTCCTGGGAATCCGGCCCTGACGGCGCATGACGCCGTCTCACCCAAGCGGGGACAACGCGGGCAAGAAGCGCTGGCCGGACCATCCACCCATTCTATTCCTGGAGTTCCCATGGAAATCCTCCTCATCGAGAACGTGCCCAGCCTCGGCGCCCGCGGCGACGTCGTGAACGTCAAGGACGGCTATGCCCGCAATTTCCTGCTGCCGCGCAAGATGGCCCTGCCCGTCACCGCCGGCAACAAGCGCCAGATCGAGCTCGAGAAGATCCGCGCCGAGAAGCTCCGCGCCAAGGAACTGGCCGACGCCAAGAGCCTGGCCGAGAAGCTCGAGGCCGTGAGCCTCGCCGTGGCCAAGAAGGCCGGCGAGAACGGCCACCTCTTCGGTTCCGTCACCAACGCCGATGTCGCCGAGCTCTTCAAGGGCAAGGGCTTCACCCTGGACCGCCGCGACATCACCGTGCCCCACATCAAGGACGCGGGCACCTACACCGTGGATGTCCGCCTCTACAGCGGCGTGCACGCCAAGGTCAGCCTCGAAGTCACCGCCACCGCGGCCGAGTAGGCCCGCCCAGAACCCATCCCCCCACCCGGCCGGCTCCTCGCGGAGGCGCTGGTCCTGCCGGGATTCCGCGTCGTCGGATCCCGCCACACCCCATCCCAAGGAGTCCATCCATGGCGAAGACCACTGCCAAGCCTGAAACCCTCGGCATCGCCGAACTCGCCGCCACTCTGGCGGAGGCCCAGGACCTGTCCAAGGCCCGCGCCAAGGCCATCCTGGACGGCGTCCGCGACCACATCGTGGAGACCCTGCTCTCCGGCCAGCGCGTCAACCTCTTCGGTCTCGGCACCTTCGAAGTGCGCGCCACCAAGGAGAAGATGGGCCGCAACCCCAAGACCGGTGAAAGCATCCAGATCCCCGCCGGCCGCAAGGTCGTGTTCAAGACCGCCAAGGGTCTCAAGGATCAGATGTAACCGACCGCCGGGTGACTCCGAACGCGCCAGTGGCGCGTTCGGAGTCGGGACCCGGCGAGGAGGTTATGCCACAGACGCAGAAGGCCGCCGCGAGGCGGCCTTCGTCGTTGAGCCGGGGCCGTGCTCGGCAGGAGTCGGGACCCGGCGAGGAGGTTATGCCACAGACGCAGAAGGCCGCCGCGAGGCGGCCTTCGTCGTTGAGCCGGGGCCGTGCTCGGCAGGAGTCGGGACCCGACGAGGAGGCCTTCTTCGTTTAAGAGGATCTTCTTCTGCTGCCAGCCAAGCTGGCAGACCTGCGCCAAACCGCATCGCGGTTTGGCGCCATCCAGGCGCATGATCGATCATGGCCCTCATCTACCTCCACGGCTTCTCCTCCGCCCCCGGCGGGAACAAGGGGCGCTTCACGCGGCAGTGGGCGGAGGCCCATGGAATCGCCTTCCATGCGCCGGACCTGAACCTGCCGACCTTCGAGGCCCTCACGGTCACGGCCCAGGTGGAGGCGGTGGAGGCCCTGGTGCGGAGCCTTCCCGAACCGCCGGTGCTGGTGGGGAGTTCCATGGGCGGCTTCGTCGCCACGGCGGTGGCCCACCGGGGCAGCCCTCTGCGCTCGCTGATCCTGTTGGCCCCGGCCATCCACTTTGCCGCACGCCGCATGACCCATCCCGCCTGGGCCGCCTACCGGGAGCGCGGGGAGATGGAGGTCTTCCACCACGGGGAGGGACGGCCCCTGCGGCTGGGCCCGGACTTGCTCCGGGACCTCCCGCGCTGGCAGGGCGACGATGCATGGCGCATTCCCGTGCCCACGGTGATCCTCCATGGCCGGGCGGACGAATCCGTCCCCCTGGCTGAGAGCGAAGCCTATGCGGCCAGGAACCGGGGCACGGTCCTCCACGTCCTCGAGGATGACCACGGGCTGCTGGCGCCGCCGTCGCTGGCCTGCCTGGAAGCGGCACTGGAGGCGGCCTTCAGGAGCCGAATTCCGCCGGACTCAACGACTGCAGGTACCGTGTGAGCAGCTTCTGCTTCTCCTGGCCGGCCTTCACCTTCTTCTGGTAGATGGAGAACCGGTCCTCGGCGGGGCGGATGGTGGGGAAGAGGGCCACGAGGTCACCCCGCTCCAGCTCCTCCAGCACGCTGTAGCGCGGCACCAGCAGCGCGCCCATGCCTTCCGCCGCGGCGTGGATCATGGCGCGGATGTGGTCGACGGCGATGAACCGCTCCAGCTGAGGCTGGTCCCGGCCGGGGATGGCCATGAGGAAGCGGTTCCACCAGGTTCCGGCCTTGTCGAGGGACAGCACCGGGCACCGGCCCAGGTCACCGGGGACCCGGATGCGGTGGGCCTTGCGGAACGCAGGCGCGCAGGCCACCACGTAGGTTTCCCGGAAGAGGGGGGTCTTCTTCAGGGTGGGCAGCAGGTATTCCTGGCAGTCGATGATCAGGTCAAGGTCGTCGCGCAGGAGGGGCGCCAGCAGATCGTGGCTGAGGGTGAAGTCGATCTCCAGATCCGGGTTCGCGGCCAGGAAGGGCTGCATGTGGCGCATGAGGATGCTGCTGCCGAACTCCACGGTGGCGCCCACGCGCAGCCGGCCCTTCGACAGGCTCTGATGGCGGCGCAGGTCCTCCGAGGCCGCGTCCAGGGTCGCAAAGACCTGCTCGCAGGCCTGGTAGAGCCGGCGGCCCTCCTCGGTCAGGCCCAGGCTGCGCCCCCGGCGTTCCAGGAGGCGGACGCCGGCCAGCTCCTCCAGCTTGGCCATGGCGTGGCTGACGGCGGACTGGGTGCGGTTCAGCCGGCGGGCGCAGGCGGTGAAGCTGCCGGTCTGGGCCAGGGTGAAGAAGGTCCGGAGCTGGGGGAGATCCAGGAGGGCATCCATGATCATGAATCATATTCATGTCAGGCGTGAATCGAATGAATTTCATCATTGACACAAAAAAAGATACAAATGCCGTAGGGAGGTGCGGCCATGCAGGACGTGCTGAAGGCGCTGGGCATGTCGGATTCGAATCGGGGCGGGTTCTCGGGCGAGTGGACCGGAAGCGGGAAGATCCAGGCCGTGGTGTCCCCCATCGACGGCGCGAAGCTGGCCGATGTGGCCAACGTGACGCCTGCGGAATTCGAGGCCGTCCTGGCCCGCTGTCATGCGGCCTTCGCCTCCTGGAAGCTGGTGCCCGCGCCCAAGCGGGGCGAGGTGGTGCGGGCCCTGGGCGACGAGCTGCGGAAGCACAAGGAGGCCCTGGGCACGCTCGTGAGCCTCGAGATGGGCAAGGCCCTGCGCGAGGGCCTGGGCGAGGTCCAGGAGATGATCGACATCTGCGATTTCGCCGTGGGCCTCTCCCGCCAGCTCTATGGCCTCACCATGCCCAGCGAGCGCCGCCAGCACCGCCTGCAGGAGCAGTGGCATCCCCTGGGCGTGGTGGGCGTCATCACCGCCTTCAACTTCCCGGTGGCGGTGTGGAGCTGGAACACGGCCCTGGCCCTGGTCTGCGGCGACACCGTGCTGTGGAAGCCCTCCTCCAAGACGCCCCTGACCGCCATCGCCTGCACCCGGATCGCCGAGAAGGTGCTGCGCGACTTCGGCTACGACCCCGCCATCTGCAGCCTGGCCATCGGCAAGGGCAGCGAGATCGGCGACCTCATCAACACCGATCCGCGCGTGGCCCTGGTGTCGTACACGGGCTCCGTGCCCGGCGGCAGGCACGTGGGCAGGTTGGTGCAGGAGCGCTTCGGTCGCCACATCCTCGAGCTGGGCGGCAACGGCGCCGTGATCGTCAGCGAGAAGGGGGACCTCGAGATCGCGCTGCGCTCCATCTACTTCGGCGCCATCGGCACCTCCGGTCAACGCTGCACCTCCACCCGCCGCGTCATTGTCCACGAGTCCATCTACCCGGCCTTCCGCGACCGCCTGCTGGACCTCTACCGCAAGACGCCCATCGGCGATCCCCGCATGGACGGGAACCTCATGGGCCCCCTGGTGGACAGGGCCGCCGTGGAGACCATGCTCGCGGCCATCGAGACGGTGAAGGTCCAGGGCGGGAAGGTCCTCTTCGGTGGCGAGAAACTGCCGAACGCCGGCGGCTGCTACATCACGCCCTGCCTCGTCGAGGTGCCCGGCAACCTGCCCATCGTGAAGGAGGAGACCTTCGCGCCGGTGCTCTACCTCATGGCCTACCGGACCATCGAGGAGGCCATCGCCCTCCAGAACGGCGTGTCCCAGGGCCTTTCCAGCGCCATCATCACCAACGACCAGCGCGAGAGCGAGCTGTTCCTGTCCGCGGCCGGCAGCGATTGCGGCCTGGCCAATGTGAACACGGGCACCAGCGGCGCGGAGATCGGCGGGGCCTTCGGCGGGGAGAAGGAGACCGGCGGGGGCCGGGAGAGCGGCTCCGACGCATGGAAGGCCTACATGCGCCGCCAGACCAGCGCCATCAACTTCAGCGGCCAGGTGGAGTTGGCCCAGGGCATCACCCTGGAGCTCTGAATCCGCTGGCCGGGTTTCAGCCGGGCCATTCCAGAGGCACTCGGGTAGACTCTAGGCAGAATTAACCGTGAGGCTGACCAGTGCCCGGGCCAACCCCCCGTCTCCATCCGTCTGACCCAGCGGCGGCTCCGGTCTCCGCCGGGGGAGGCGGCGCTTTGGCCCGGACGGCCCGGGGCGCGCTGGTGGTGGCCTGGCTCGGCGTGACGCTGGCGCACCTGGCCCTTCCGGCGGCGCAGCGCGTCCATGCGTGGCCCCTGGGCTATCTGCTCCTGGAGATCCTGGCTTTCCTGAGCCTGAGCCACCGGGCCTGGCGGGCTCCGTCGGGCGAGCGGATGGCCTGGCTGCTGCTGGCCGTGTCCGCCTTCTTCGAGGTGCCCAGCCTGCTCCTCACCTT
The DNA here is from genome assembly GCF_022808775.1 of Geothrix terrae. Lineage (GTDB taxonomy): Bacteria > Acidobacteriota > Holophagae > Holophagales > Holophagaceae > Geothrix > Geothrix terrae. The sequence continues at coordinate 118,506 of NZ_JAKZLA010000003.1, read as the reverse complement.
CAGCAGCCACGGACAGGCGGTGCCGGAGATCTCCTTCCTGGTCAGCCTCCTGAGCCTGGCCACGGGCATCCTGGCCTTGGCGGGCGTCCTGAGCTTTCCGAAGGAACCGGGGCCGGGCAGCCTGTTCCGCAGGCGGGCCCTGGACAGCCTCATCTTCGCCACTTCCCTCCTCTTCCTGCTCCTCGCGATGGGCGTGCAGGGCTCCCTGCGCGCCTCGAGCCAGGGTATGGGACTCCGGGTCCTGGCGGCCTACCTCAACGCGGCCCTCCTCGGGGGCGGCCTGGTCTTCATGACCTCCTATCATCCCGGCCACATCCGGGGTCCCCTCGGATGGCTGTCCGCCTCGGCCCTGGCTTGGCTCTCGGCCCTGTCCTGCTGGGCCCTGGCCGGCCTGCCTTCCGTCACCTCGCCCCACGCCTGGATCGTCCTGGCCGGGGGGATCCCGTTCTTCCAGGGCCTGGCGGCCTGGTCCCCGCAGCCCAAGGTGTCGCGGGCCTCGCGGGCGACCGACGGGAAGCGGCTGGTGCGGCTGTTCCCCTACCTGCCAGTTCTCGCCGCGATCCTCGTCCTGGCGGCCCTCCTGCCCCGGGGGCCGCTGGAGTTGATGCGCGGCGCCATCGGCGCCTTCCTGCTCATGGTCGCCCTCCTGCTCCTGCGCCAGTTCCTGGCCATCCTGGACCTCCGGGCCGCCCGGCGGACCTTGGAGGAGCGGGTCCAGCATCGGACGGAGGCTCTCGAGCATGCCCAGGAGGCCCTGCTGAGGACGGAGCGCATGAATACGCTGGCCCTCATGGGCGCCGGGCTGGCCCACGATCTGAACAACCTCCTGAGCGTCCTGAAAAGCTCCGCGGAGCTGGCCCTCATGAACCTTGAGGAAGGCCGGCCCGCGGGCCCGGAGGATCTCCAGAGAATGACCTCCGCCGCCAGTCGCGCCGCCACCCTGACCAGCCGGCTCATGCGGTTCGTGAGCCGCGAGTCCGAGGACCTGGCGCCCGTGGACCTGGGCCAGGAGCTGCGGGACATGGAGGCGACGCTGCGCCTCCTCATTCCCCGGACGGTGGAGCTGTGCATCGAAGTGGCCCCTTCCGAGACCCTGATCGTGCAGAGCTCCAGGCTCCGGCTGGAGCAGATGCTGGTGAACCTGGTGGCCAATGCGCGGGATGCCATGGTCGAGGGCGGAAAGCTCGCCATCCGGGCGGGGGCCGACGGACCCGAGACGGCCATGGCGCGGATCGATGTGGTCGATTCCGGGATCGGCATGCCCCCGGAGATCCTCGACCGCATCTTCGATCCCTTCTTCACCACCAAGGCCCCCGGCAAGGGCACCGGGCTGGGCTTGCCCTCCCTCAAGGCGCTGGTGGAGGAAGGCGAAGGCCGCATGGAGGTGGCCAGCGAACCGGGCAAGGGCTCCCGGTTCACCATCTTCCTCCCGCGGCTGAACGCCCTCTGAATCAGCCCCCGCTGATGAGGTGGATGACCTTCACCACGGCCCCGTCGGGGACCGTGGTGGTGTCGTAGTCGGCCTTCGCCACCAGGACGTCGTTCACGTGGATGACCAGCATGGGAAAGCGGTAGTTCCGGACGCGGAGGATGTCCCGGACTGTCATGCCCGCATGCCAGTTGAGCGGCTCCTCATTCACCAGGATCATCGGTTTCCTGCCTATGCTTTTTACCAAGAAAACCGGCCGCGAATGCGGCCGGTTTTCTCAGAGGTGCTGCTTGACCACGTCCACCACTTCCGGGAAGGCGTCGAGGCCCAGTTCCTGGAGGCGCGCCAGGGTGGGCACGCCATCCAGCGTCCAGCCGCGGCGGGTGTAGACGCTGTCCATGAGCTTGGAGAAGCGATCCGTGCGCCACTTCCGGTGCATGGCCATCTTCTCCTCGGTGCTCTTGCCCGCGGGGTCGAGGCCCATCTCCGTGATGATCTGCTGGTCGTAGCGCTCGGCGCGGGACTCGTACTCCTCCTTCGTCACGGGGCCCAGGGAGCGGTAGGGCGCCGCGTCGTGGAGCCTCAGGCCCTTGCCCATGCGGATGTTGAACACGCGCTGGAAGTTGTAGACCCGCGCGGACTGCATGATCAGGTCTTCCTTGTCGATCTTCACGCCCGTGGTGGCGCTGAAGAGGTCCACATAGTTCTGCACGTGCTCGGGCACCTTGTGGGCCTCGGGCTGCTCGGAGTTGTTGGCGGGAACCACGTCATTCCAGGGCAGCTTGCAGAAGCCGTTGAGGCCGAACCAGGTGCGGAAGAGGGGGAAGTAGTAGAGCGCTTCCGCCTTGTCCTCGAAGGTGGGGATCTGCTTGTTCACCATGTCCATGAAGATCAGCCAGGCCTCGTCGTGCTGGGGGCCCTTGTTGGTGAGCGCGTAGCCGCCCTGCTGGGCCAGCGATTCCTTCGACATGTACTGGGAGTACTCCAGGCCCTTGTTCTCCATGCCGATGTCGTTGATGAGCTGCGGATCGCCCCAGCCCTGCTGGATGAAGTACTCCTTCATCTTCTTCACACCCAGGCCGGCGATCTTGCCGAAACCCTCGCCGCGGGCCATCCGGTGCATCATCTCGAGGTCGGCCTCGGCGTTGCCCCAGGTCATCTCCAGGCCGCCGGTGCGCTCCTTGTTTAGGATGCCGCGCTGGTAGCACTCCATGACGAAGGCCGTGAGGGTGCCGTAGGTGATGGTGCAGATCCCGTAGGTGTCGCAGTAGAAGTTCAGTTCCAGCAGGTAGTCGGGGTCGAAGACGCCGCAGTTGGAGCCCAGGCCCGCCGCGTTCTCGTACTCGGGGCCGTCCACGGTGACCATGTCCCCCTTGTAGGGGCCGGTCTTCAGCACCAGGCCGTCGGCGCCCTTGGCGCAGGCCATGGAGCAGCCGTACCAGCAGCCGTCCACGGTGTGCTGGGTGCAGCGCTGCTGCCAGTAGCTGGAGTCGATCTTGTGGACCTCCGGGTGCGAGCCGTACTGGAAGTTGTGGACGGGCAGCAGATCGTAGGCGTCCATGATCTCGACGATGTGGGCCGTGCCGTTGCGGCGCATCATGCACTGGCCGCCGTCGTTCTCCCGGATCTCCTTGTGGTACTTGATGCCGGTCTTGGCGATGGTCTCGGGATCCACCGGGTGGTTCAGGTCGCCCGCGACCTTGGGCCCGCGGACGACGAGCGCGCGGATGCGCTTGTCCCGGAACACGGTGCCGATGCCGCCCCGGCCCGCCTGCTTGAAGCGCACGCACTTGCGGCGGCGGTCGTAGAAGGAGAAGTTGAGCATGCCGATGAGGCTGTGGGCGGCGGCGGCGCCGGTGGAGACCACCGAGACATTCGGCAGGTCCTTCTCACCCTCGGCATAGAGGTGCGTGAGCAGCTCGGCCAATACGTGGCTGTCCTCGGGTCCGCCCGCCACCTCCTCGACGCGGATGAGGCCCTTCACGCCGTCGATGAACAGGATGATGTCCTTCTCGGCCTTGCCCTGGAGCTCCAGCGCGTCGAAGCCCGAGAACTTCAGCAGGGGGCCGTAGAAGCCTCCCACGTTGGAGTCGATGGGGATGTCCGTCTGGGGCGAGAGGCTCACCACCAGCGACTTGCCCGTGCCCGCGTACTGGGTCATGCCGGCCACGGGCCCGGGGCTGATGACGATCTCGTTCTCGGGATCGTTCCAGCGGGTGGTGGGCTTCACGGCGTTCCACAGGTGGTAGAGGCCGAAGCCGCGGCCGCCGATGAAGACGTCCTTCATCTGCTGGGTGACAGGCTTCTCCGTGACTTCGAGGCTTCCCACGTTCACGTAGAGCGTGCGGTTGGTGTAGCCCTTGTCCGGCAGGCTGGGCTGGAAGGGCACCTCCTTGACGGTGCGCATCCCGGCGCGGAGGGCCTCGAGCTGGTCGAGGTACTCCGTGCGCTTCGTGTAGTCGATGTCCATGACTTTGCTGGGATCGAAGACGAGCTGGCTCATGGGATTCCCTTTCTCAGATGATCCGGACGGCCGGCTCGGGGACGTCTTGAATGGAGAGGGCCCCGTGGGGGCAGACCTTCACGCAGACGCCGCAGGACGTGCACTTGTGGGGGACGATCCAGTCCGGGTTCCGCATGAAGGCATCCTTCTCGCAGAAGCCGATGCACATGTAGCAGCCCACGCAGAGCTGCTTGTCGATCATCACCACGCCCAGCTTGTTGCGCTTGAGGGCCTCGGAGGGGCAGACCACGATGCAGTCACCGCACTGGTCGCAGAGGACGGCCTTGCCGCCGCCGTCCTCGTAGGCCTTGATCTGGAGGGCGGCCTGGGCGGGGTCATCCACCTTGAAGACCTTGACGGCGCACTCCATCTCGCACTCGTGGTTGCAGTTGCGCCCTGCATCGCACTTCTGGAAATCGATCACCAGCTGTTTCATGGCTCGGAGGCCTCCGGGAACGGACCTTTGACGACACGCCAATCTGAAGTGGTCGGGACCACCCCAGATGCGAGGCTAGTCCGGGCTCGGACCCCCGGCAATGGACGCGGTCACACTTCGGAGTCGAGGCCCTCCCGCCGGATGAGGTGGGCGGCGGTGGCCTTGAAGGAGGCCACGATGGCGCCGCCTGGGGCAAGCCCCAGTTCTGCCAGGGATTGCGCGGTCACATAGGCCGCCAGGAAGAAGCCGCAATCCAGCTCCACCTTGAAGAAGGGGCCCCGGGGGACGACCTTCGTGACAGTGCCCGGGAAGGCGTTCCGGGCGCTGCTGGATTTGTCGGTCTGTAAAGACAGGGCCACGTGCTCCGGGCGGATGCCCACCAGGATCGTCTGGCCGGGCCGTGCCTCGCCCACGGCCAGGACCTCGTGGCCGTCTCCGCCCTTCCCGAGGCGCAGGGTGAGCAGGCCCTCGCCGCTGGCGGCCACCTGGCCCTTGAGCAGGGTCTCCATGCCCACGAAGGCGGCCACGAAGGGATCCTCGGGGTGGTTCATGACCTCCCGCAGGCCCCCGGTCTGGAGGACGCGCCCATCCCTCATCACGGCCAGGCGGTGCCCGAGGCGCGCGGCCTCGGCCTGGTCGTGGGTGGAGAGGACGGCGGTGCTGCCGGTTTCCGCCAGGATGCGGCCCAGGTCGTCGAGGAGGCCCTCCCGGGCGGGCGCGTCCAGGGAGGCGAAGGGTTCGTCGAGGAAGAGGATCTCCGGCCCCAGGGCGAAGGCCCGGGCCAGGGCCGTGCGCTGGGCCTCGCCGCCGGAGAGCTGCCGGGCCGGGCGACCCAGCAGGTGCCCGATGCCCAGGCGCTGGGCCCAGGCGCGCACGGCGGGCTCGCGCACGGCGGCGGGGATGCCGCGCAGCTTGAGGCCCGCGGCGATGTTCTGGGCCACGGTGGTGTCGAAGAGGAGCGGATCCTGGAAGACCATGGTCATGCGGCGCCGGTAGGCCTCGCGCTCCGGTCGGGAGCCGAGTTCCGCGCCCTTGAAGCGGAGGCTCCCCCGGGACAGGGGCAGCAGGCCCGCCAGAGCCAGCATCAGCGTGCTTTTCCCGGCGCCGTTGGGGCCCATGAGGGCCAGCACTTCGCCCGCCCGCAGGTCCAGCGCGGGCACGTCGAGGACCTGCACCTGGCCCCGGTGGACCTGGAGGTTCCGCGCCTCCAGCACGGTCGCGCGGCTCATCGGGGCCGGTTCCGCTGCTGCAGGTGCGTCAGCACGGCGTTCACCGTGAAGGCCAGCACGAGCAGGAGGATGCTGAGGGCGAAGGCCACCTCGAAGTTGCCCTTGCTGGTCTCCATGACCGTGGCCGTGGTGAGCACCCGCGTCTGGCCCTTGATGTTGCCGCCCACCATGATGGAGGCGCCCACTTCCGAGATGACGCCGCCGAAGCCCGCCATCACGGCCGCCAGCAGGGGCAGGCGGGCCTCCTTCAGCAGCAGCCACACCATCTGGGGCCGCGAGGCGCCCAGGGCCAGGATCTGCAGCCGCAGGCCCGGCGGCAGGTGCTGGAGGGCCGAGAGGCTGATGCCGGCGATGATGGGCGAGGCGATGACCGCCTGGGCCAGAATCATGGCCGCGGGGGTGTAGAGGATCTCCAGGAAGCCGAAGGGGCCGTTGCGCCACAGCAGCACGGTGACAAAGAGGCCCACCACCACCGGCGGCAGGCCCATGCCCGTGTTGAGGAGGGCGATGACGAGCCGCTTGCCGGGGAATTCGTTCAGGGCCACGGGCACGGCGATGCCCAGGCCGATCACCAGGCTGATGAGGGTGGCCAGGCCCGACACCTCGAGGGAGAGCAGGGTGATCCGGAGGACCTCGGGATCCAGCGTGAGCAGCAGCTCCAGCGCCTTCCGAAGGCCCTCCCAGATCAGGTCCATGGGCTCCTATTCTTGCTCGAGGAACGGGAACTTGAGGTCCCGCGGTGGCGTGAAGCTCTCCTTGATGGTGCGGGGAGAGGTCCAGCGGATCAAGTTGAGGAAGCTGCCCGCCTTGTCGTTGGTGCCCGAGGCGCGGGCCCCGCCGAAGGGCTGGTGGCCCACCACGGCGCCGGTGGGCTTGTCGTTGATGTAGAAGTTCCCGGCGGTGTTGGCCAGGGCGTCCGTGAGGTGGTTGATCACGTAGCGGTCGCGGGCGAAGATGGCGCCGGTCAGCGCGTAGGGCGAAGTCTCGTCCAGCACCTTCAGGGTCTCGTCCAGCCTGGCGTCGTCGTAGACGTAGAGGGTGACCACCGGCGCGAAGATCTCCTCCTGCATGGTGACGAACCTGGGATCCGTGGTGACGATGATGGTGGGCTCCACGAACCAGCCCTTGGACTTGTCGCCCTTGCCGCCCACGAGGATCTCGGCGTCCTTCGAGGCCTTCGCCAGCTCGATGTACTTCATGGCGTTGTCGAAGGAGGCCTCGTCGATCACCGCATTGAAGAAGTTGCGGAAGTCGCGCACGTCGCCCATGCGGATTTCGCCCATCAGGCCCAGCAGGCGCGCCTTCAGCTCTGCCCAGCGGGAGGCGGGGGCGTAGACGCGGGAGCAGGCCGAGCACTTCTGGCCCTGGTACTCGAAGCCCGCGCGCACGATGGCCGCGGCGGTCTCGTCCACGTCCCCGGAGGCGTGCATGAAGACATAGTCCTTGCCGCCGGTCTCGCCCACCAGGCGCGGATAGCTCCGGTAGCGCTCCAGGTTGGCGCTGATGGTCTTCCACATGCCGTTGAAGACGCCGGTGGAGCCCGTGAAGTGGAGGCCCGCGAAGTTGGGGTCCTCCAGGGCGATCTTGCCGATCATGGAGCCGCGGCCGGGGATGAAGTTGATGACGCCGTCCGGCAGGCCAGCCTCCTTGTAGAGCTGCATCAGGTAGTGGTTCGACACCACGGAGGTGGAGGCGGGCTTCCACACCACGGTGTTGCCCATGAGGGCCGGGGCCGTGGGCAGGTTGGCGGCGATGGCCGTGAAGTTGAAGGGCGTCACGGCGAAGACGAAGCCCTCGAGGGCGCGGTAGTGGACGCGGTTCCACACGTGGGGATCGGAGATGGGCTGCTGCTTGTAGATCTCCTCCATGAACTTCGCGTTGTAGCGGAAGAAGTCCGCCGTCTCGCAGGTGCTGTCGATCTCCGCCTGGTAGGCGCTCTTGGACTGGCCCAGCATGGTGGCGGCGTTCAGGATGTAGCGGTACTTCGTGGAGATGAGGCTGGCCACCTTGTGGAAGATGGCCGCGCGATCCTCCCAGGGCGTGGCCTCCCAGTCCTTCTTGGCCTTCATGGCCGCGTCGATGGCCAGGCGCACTTCTGCCTCGCCAGCCTCGTGGTAGCGGGCCAGCACGTGCTGGTGATCGTGGGGGCAGACGGCCTTCTGGGTCTTGCCCGTGCGGACTTCCTGCCCGCCGATGATCAGCGGGATGTCCAGTTCCAGGGCGTACTGGCGCTCCAGCTCGGCCTTCAGGAGGGCGCGCTCCTTGGAGCCGGGCGCGTAGGGGAGGATGGGCTCATTGTGTGATTCAGGCAGGCTGAAGATGGCGTTGGACATGGGGTTCCCTCCGTCCGGCCCGCCTATTCCGGCTTGCCGGCATCAGGAAAGAATAACGGTGATCCAAAGGTTCCAATTCCGAATTCTTTGATGGTGGTCTGCACATCTTTCGACACCAGGAAGTCAGCAAAGGCGCGGGCTCCGGGGGTGTTCACCTTGGGATGCCGCGCCGGATTGACCTCGATGACATGGTAGACATTCAAGAGAGCGGCATCGCCTTCGCTGAGGATCTCCAGCCCGAGCTTTTTACGCAGGGCCAGGTAGGTGCCGCGATCTGACAGTGTGTAAGCCCGCTTCTCGGAGGCCACGGCCAGGGTCTGGCCCATGCCGAGGCCGGTCTGCTGGTACCAGGCCTGGCCCTCGGGCTTGAGGCCGGCCACGGCCCAGAGCTTCTTCTCCTGGGCATGGGTGCCGGAGTTGTCACCCCGGGAGATGAAGGGGGCGTGGCCCGCCGCAACGGCCTGGAGCGCCGCGGCGGCGGCCTTCCCGCGCACATGCGCGGGGTCCCCGGCGGGGCCCAGGAGGATGAAGTCGTTGTGCATGACGAGGCGGCGGTTCACGCCAGAGCCTTCGGTCATGAGTGCTTTTTCGGCATCCGGAGAATGCACGAGGAGCACGTCCGCCTCGCCCTTCTTCCCCATGGCGAGGGCCTGGCCCGATCCCACGGCGATGGTCTTCACCACGTAGCCGGTCTGCTTCTCGAAGCGAGGAATGAGCTCGTCCAGCAGGCCGGAGTCCTGAGTGCTGGTGGTGGTGGCGAGGATGACCGCCTTCGTGGCCGGCTGCCCCGCGCCCAGGCCCACACAGGCCAGGGATGCGGCGAGCAGCCAGGTCCAGCCGGTGAATCTCGGGATCCGCATGGGGCCTCCATCCAATATGTCCGAAAGAATACAACGAAAGGTAAAGCCGGACCGGGCCGGCCGGCGGGATTGTGACCTCAGTCCAGCAGCCGCTTCCGGAAGGCCCGCACATCGCCGGCGATGGCCTCGGCAGCCTTGGCCTGGATGACGCGGAAGCGGGCCAGGGCCTCCGCGCCGGTGGGGGTGAGGACCGCCCCGCCACCCCGGTGGCCGCCCTTGGCCGCGGCCACCACGGGTGCATGGAAGCACTGGTTCATCTCGTCCACCAGCAGCCAGGCCTTGCGGTAGCTCATCTCCAGGTGCCGGGCCGCCGCGGAGATGGAGCCCGTCTGGCCGATGGCCTCCAGCAGGTCCGCCTTGCCCTGGCCGATGGCGATGTCGGTGCCGTAGGCGATGCGGATGCGGATGGACGCGGCGGGGGAGGCGGGCTTGGCCATGGGGACCTCGGGGCGAACCCATTTCAGCACGGGCGGGAAGGGGAATCTGCTAGAAGGGAGGGATGGATGACAGGCGCGCGGACAAGCCGGCCCCTCGCACCCTCCGGGCGCGGCTCTTCCCGGAGCGACCCCGCTTCTTCCCCTGGGCGCGGCCGGTCCAGCTCATCCTTCGGAGCCTCCACATCGCCGCCATGGCCCTGGTGGTGGGGGCGCTGCCCTTCGGCGCCGGCTTCGAGGCCCTGCGAACACCCATCCTCGTCGCCGTGGCCAGCGGCGCCCTCCTCTTCGCCATCGACCTGGCCCGGGACGCGGGCATCCTCGTCCAGGGCAGCGGCGTGGCCGTGCTGGTGAAGCTGGTCCTGCTGGGCCTGGGCGCCCTCCAGCCCGCGCACCGCCTGCCCTGGTACCTGGCCGCCACCCTGGTGGCCTCGGTGGGATCGCACATGACCGGAAGCTGGCGGCACTTCTCCTTCGTCCAGTGGAAGGTCCTGAGGTACCCCGACTGATGCCGACCCCTGCCGAAGCCCTCGCCCTGATCCTGGACCGCGTGGCGCCCCTGCCCCCACGCCGCCTGCCCCTCGCGGAAGCCCAGGGTCTGGCCGCCGCCGAGGCCCTGGTGTCCACCGAGCAGGTGCCGCCCTTCACCAATTCCGCCATGGACGGCTACGCCGTGCGGGCTGTGGATCTCGCGGCGGCTTCCGCCGAGCATCCGGTCCGGCTGCACGTGCTGGGGGACCTCGCGGCTGGGGCCACGCCGGGCCGGGCCGTCGCGCCCGGCACGGCCTGGCGCATCATGACCGGCGCGCCCCTGCCCGAGGGCGCCGACACCGTGGTGCCCGTGGAGGACACCACGCGCGGCGAGGACGGCGGGGACTGGGTGGGCGTCCGCGCGCCCCTTCGCCTGGGCGTCCACGTGCGCCACGCGGGCGAGGACATCCAGGCCGGGCTCGCCCTGGTGCCGGCCGGGCGCGCCCTGCGGCCGGGCGACCTGGGTGTGCTGGCCGCCGTGGGGATGCCCGCCGTGCCGGTCCATCCGCGGGTCAGGGTGGCCGTGCTCACCACGGGGGACGAGCTGGTGGATGCCTCCGAGCGGCCCGGTCCCGGCCAGATCCGCGACGCGAACATCCACGCAGTCTGCGCCCAGGTGGCGGCCTGCGGAGCGGTTCCCATGCCCTTCGCCCGGGTGCGGGACGACCGGGCCACGCTGACGGCTGTACTGCGCGAGGCCATGCAGGCCGACGCCATCCTCACCACCGGCGGCATCTCCGTGGGCGACTACGACTTCGTGAAGCCCATCCTGGAGGAGCTGGGAGCGCGCCGCGTCTTCTGGAAGGTGGCCCAGAAGCCCGGCGGACCCCTGGGTTTCTGGATGTTGGGCGAGAAGCCCATCTTCGGGATCCCGGGCAACCCCGTGGCCGCCATGCTGATGGTGGAGGAGTACGTGCGGCCCGCCCTGCGGCGCCTCATGGGCTTCTCCGCGCTGCACCGCCCCGTGGCCGAGGCGGTGCTGGAGGACGGCTGGAGCGGCAAGCCCGGCGACCGCCGCACCACCTTCCTGCGCGTGGTGGCCCGCCGCGAAGGGGACCAGCTCCTGGCGCGCCTCACGGGGCCCCAGGGCTCCGCCATCCTCTCCTCCATGCTCCACGCCAACGCCCTGGCCGTGATCCCTGCCGGCATGGATCGCGTGGAGCCGGGCGGCTCGGTGACGCTCCACCTCACCGAGCTGGCGGAAGACCACTGACCTCATTGGTGCTACAACTGCGCGGGGAGGACGCCATGGCCATCCGCGTGGTGCGACTGGGGACGCCGAGGGTGCCGGGGGAGGGGCTGCGGATCGGCACGGTGCGTCGGCCGCCGCGGGGCGTGCCCAAGGCCGAGTTCGCCTCGCGCGACTTCTACGACGTGTGGCTGCCAGAGGCCGCCCCCAGCGAGGAGCTGGTGAAGCAGGCCCAGGCCGCCGAGAGCGACAAGGACTGGGCGGCCTTCAAGAGGAAATACCGGGCGGAGATGAGCCACCCCGAGAAGGCCCGGCTCCTGGATCTGCTGGCGGCCCTGTCGCAGAGGACGGACCTGGCCATGGGCTGCTACTGCGAGGACGAGGCGCACTGCCACCGCTCCGTGCTGCGGGACCTGTTGGCGGAGAGGGGTGCGGTCATCCGCTGAGGGCGGCCGGATCCCGCTGGAAGATGCTGGCGGCGAACTGCCGGCCGGTGCGGGGGTCCCGCAGGGTGCGCTTCAGCACGAAGTCGAACAGGAGCGGGTTGGCCTTCCAGATCTCGTTGAGGGCCTTCCGCTCGGCCGCCGTGATCAGCTTGAGCTGCACGAGGCCGCGGGTCCAAACGACGAGGTCCACGCCGGGCAGGGGGTAGTCGCTGCCGTTGAGCAGGCGGCCGTCCAGGTCGCGGGCCAGCAGGGTCCGGAGCGGGCGGGGCAGCCGGTTGACTTGGGTGATGGCGGAGAGGTCGCCGAAGAGGCGGCCCTGGTACTTCGGCTCGTCCATCAGGCGCAGGAACAGGTCGAAGTTGGCGGCCGTCTTCCCGGGGTGGTCCAGGTCCTCGTTGCGGCCCAGACTGGCGCAGTGGGCCACGATCACCGTGACGCCCAGGTCCAGGGGCCGGCGCAGGCGCAGGGGATTGCCCAGGGCCTGGGCGCCCTTTACGGCCACCGCCTTCTCCTCGCCGGCGTGGGTGAGCAGCACCACGCCCAGCTCCTTCATGCGGCGGTAGAAGGCGTCGTAGCGGGGATCGGCGGGGTCGATGGCCTGGGCGTTGGGCAGCCACTTGAGCATCCGGACCCCCTTCGCCGCGCAGGCCTCCAGCTCCTGGAGGGCATCCAGGCGGGCCGGGTGGATGGAGGCCACGGGGATGAAGACGTCCGGGTATGTCGCAGCGGCCTCCAGGACGTAGGCGTTGGGCACATGGAACTCCGTGCGCGCGGGATCGGGCGTGCCGTCGGCGTGGTAGGCGCGGTCCATGGCCAGGAGGTGGATCCGCACGGGCCTGGGGAAAGCCCGGGCCCGGGCGGCGAGGACATCCAGGTAGTCGCGGTCGAAGTGATCGAGCCCCTTCACGCCGGTGGCCTTCAGGTAGAGGTTCGTCTCCAGTCGCTTCGCGGGATGCCGGAAGCTCAGCTTCGCGGGGTTTACGAAGGTCCCATCGCCGTCCTGCCCGAGGCCGAGAGCATGGACATGGACGTCCACCACGGGATGGGCGGGATCCAGATCCGCGAAGGCACGGTCGACGAGGGCCCGGGCGTCAGGGGGGAGAGGCGGAGGGGCCGCGGCCAGGCAGGCCGAGGCCAGGACCAGGGCCAGGGCAAGGCGGGACCGGAACCAGCGGGATGGGCGGGGAGACATCCGCCAGAGATACCAGAATCCAGGAAACGGGGACACCTCGCCATGCGAGACTAATCCGACCCTGAGGTATCCATGACCGCCGAGCCCTCCTTCCGCGAGAAGTACTCCTTCCCTGCCAGCTACTGGAACGCCAACCTCACGGAGCTGTTCGAGCGGGCGGCCTACTACTCCATGGCGAGCTTCATCGTCATCTACCTGGGGCGGCTGGGGCTCGGCGACTACTGGCCCAGCACGCTGAACGGAGTGCTCTGGTTCCTGGTCTACTTCCTGCCCATCCTGAGCGGCACCATCGCGGATCAGATCGGCTTCCGCCGCAGCCTGCTCCTGGCCTGCGTGCTGCTGGTGGGGGGCTACTTCCTCATGGGCTATCCCGTCTGGTTCGGCGGGCAGACCCTGGCCCTGCAGGCCGGGAAGGAGGTCACGGCCGGAATGGGCGTGATGGTGCCCGTGGCGGCAGCCATCGTGCTGGTCGGCATCGGCGGCTCCTTCGTGAAGCCGTGCATCGCCGGCACCGTGCAGCGCACGCACCTGGGCAAGGCCACCCTGGCCTTCGCCATCTTCTACATGGTCATCAACATCGGCAGCGTGTTCGGGCGCCTCACCGCCTTCTTCGTGCGCACCAAGCTCGGCAAGCTCGACACCATCTTCCTGGTGTCCATGGCGGCCTCGGTGCTGGCCTTCCTGGTGGTGGCGCTGCTCTACCGTGATCCAGAATCCACCGTGGACCCCGCCAAGCCCAAGCGCACGATCTCCGAGATCCTCCTCGGCATGTTCAAGGTGCTGGGCAGCGGCCGCTTCGCGCTGTTCCTGCTGGTGAGCAGCGGCTTCTACTTCATCTACAACCAGGTCTACAACGTGCTGCCGCTCTACGTGAAGAAGACCGTGGAGCTGAGCCCGGCCATGGACCTCTACACCATGGCGAACCCCATCACCATCGTGCTGTTCCAGCTCCTCATCACCAAGCTCTTCGGCAAGCTGCCGCCCATCAAGTCCATCATCGTGGGCACGGTGATCATCGGCCTCTCCATGCTGATCAACGTGGCGCCCCTCTTCATGACGGGCGGCGTGACCGCGAAGGTGCTGCTCCCCGTGGGCAGCCTCTTCATCGTGATGACCGTGGCCCTCATCGCCTTCGGCGAGCTGTTCGCCTCCAGCCGCCTCTACGAGTACATCGGCTCGCTGGCCCCCAAGGGCCAGGAGGGCCTCTACCTCGGCTATTCCAACCTGCCCATGGCCATCGGCAGCCTGGTGGGTGGTCCCGCCGGCGCCTGGCTCTTCAACCAGGTCATGTGCGCGGGCGCCGTGAAGCAGCCGGACGGCCTGCTGAAGCTGGACCCCAAGGCCGCCGCCACCGGCTGGATCATCCTCACCCTCTTCGGTCTGGGCAGCGCGCTGAGTCTGTGGTTCTACAACCGCTGGCTGCAGAAGCAGGGCTGAAATAACAAAGAACTGATGTAAGCGGAGGAGAGCGGAGACAGGGAGGAAGCGGAGAAAGATCGGCCGATCTTTTCTCCCTTCTCCTCAGCCTCTCCGCTCTCCTCCGCTTATTAAATTCATTTTGAGAGATAATGGCTCCTCGTCCCGAGGTCTTCCATGTCCAAGAAGGAAACACCGCTCTTCCCCCTGCGCAAGGGCCTTCACACGCGCCAGGCGCATGTGGACCTACCCGCGGGCACCTTCGAGGAGGAGCACGCGCGCAACGGGTTCTTCGGGCGCACCACGCACCTCTACCGCCTGCACCCAGTGACGGACTGGACGCGCATCGAAGGCCCCTTGCGACCCCACAGCTACGACCTGAACGGGCTGAAGCCGGTCGGTGGCGTGGGCTTTGACCGCGCCACCGGCGGGGGGGCGGGGGTGGGCGCGCCAGCGCGGGACCCCCGGGGGAATGCGGCCGACGAGGCGATCCGGGCCTCCATGTTCGGTTCAGTGGAACCGTCCTTCGCGCCCATCTGCATCCTGCACAACGCGGATGTGGCCCTGCACTGGGTGGCGCCTTCGGCCATGGATTTCTTCTACCGCAACGCCGACGGAGACGACGTCTACTACATCCACGCGGGCGGCGGGAAGCTGGAGACGACCTTCGGCGTGATCCACTACGCCACCGGCGACTATCTGGTGATTCCGAGGGGCACCACGTACCGCTTCCTGCCCGCTGAAGGAGAGCAGCGCTACCTCCTCATCGAGGGTTTCAGCGAAGTCACCATCCCCGACCGCAACCAGCTGGGCCCCAACGCCATCTTCGATCCCGCCATGGTGGACACGCCGGAGCTGGAGGCCTACGACGCGGCACCGCGGGAATGGGCCGTCCACATCAAGCGCGAGAACCAGATCACGAAGGTGTTCTATCCCTTCAACCCGCTGGACGTGGTGGGCTGGAAGGGCGACCTGACGGTCTGGCGCATCAACGTGAAGGACATCCGGCCCGTCGTTAGCGCCCGCTATCACCTGCCGCCCAGCGCGCACTCCACCTTCATCGCCAATAATTTCGTCATCTGCTCCTTCCTGCCCCGGCCCTTCGAGGAGGAGGAAGGCGCCATGCGCGTGCCCTTCTTCCACTCCAACATCGACTACGACGAGGTGCTGTTCTACTCGGCGGGCCACTTCTTCAGCCGCGACGGCATCGGCGCGGGCATGGTGACCTGGCATCCCCAGGGCATCCACCATGGGCCGCACCCCAAGGCCATTCCCCTCAGCCGCACCAAGGACCGGACCGACGAAGTAGCGGTCATGGTGGACGCCTTCCGGCCCCTGAAGGCCACGCCGGCTGCGGGGCTGGTGGAGAACGTGAACTACTGGGCATCCTGGAAGTAGCTTCGAGCCCGCGTTGGCCATGGTGATTCACTTCCCGCGGGACCCCGCACCAGGCGCGGCGGGAGAGGACCTGGTGCGGCCCGCATGCATGAAGGCGCCCTGAAAGCAGGCGACGCCGGGCTCCCGCGCCTGTTCCGCTTCCAGTAGACTGAGGACGTGATCGACCTGTCCCTCCAGCCTCTTCTCAAGACCGAGACCCGCCGCTTCGACCATTTCCTGGCGTGGATGGACCGCACGGGCTGGTCCCGGCTGGAGCATCTCCTCATGGTGGCCCTCGCCTGCCTGGCCATCCTGTGGAGCGTGAAGCTGGTGTCCCGCGCCGTGCGCCGGGCCGTGGACGACGGAAACGCGGAAGTGACCTCGGACGCCGAGCGGCGGGCGGACACCCTGGGTTCCGTGCTCAACAACACGGCCCGCGTCCTGGCGGTGGTCTTCTTCCTGCTCATGACGCTCCAGGAATTCGGCGTGAACATCGGGCCCCTGGTGGCCGGCGCCGGCATCGCGGGCGTGGCCCTGGGCTTCGGGGCCCAGAGCCTGGTGAAGGACGTCATCAGCGGGTTCTTCCTGCTCATGGAGAACCAGTTCGGGGTGGGCGACATCATCAGCGTGGACGAGAAGCACACGGGCACCGTGGAGCGCATGACGCTGCGGGTGACCCAGATCCGCGACTCGGAAGGCAAGGCCCACTTCATCCCCAACGGCTCCGTGGTGCGGGTGGTGGTGCTCTCCAAGGAGTTCGCCCGGGCCAAGGTCGAGGTGGGCGTCGGCTACGACACGGACATCGATGCGGCCATCGCGCTGCTGACGCGCATCGGCCAGGAGCTGGCCGAAGCCTGGCCGGACCGGGTGCTGGAGCCCACCCAGGTGCTGGGTGTGGAGGACCTGGGAGAGAGCGCCGTGACCCTGCGGACCCTCACCAAGACCGCCCCGGCCAAGCAGTGGGAGGTGGCCCGGGAGCTGCGCCGCCGCATCCTCATGGCCTTCCGGGAGGCCGGCATCGACATCCCCTACCCCCAGCGCGTGATCCATCACCGGGGGGATGCGGCGCCCTCCACCGCGGGAACGAAGGACTAGGCGCTCTTACCGGATGCCCACGTGCCCCCGCACGGAGTCGAGGAGCTTCACGGGGTCGTAGCCGAGGCCATCCTTGAAGACGGTGACCACGTTCTCGATGTCCTCGATCCTCCGCGTGGGGTCGCCCTTCACCACCACCAGGTCCGCCTGCTTGCCGGGCTCCAGGGTGCCGATGCGGTCCAGGCGGCCCAGGAAGGCGGCGCCGTTGGCGGTGTAGATGCGGATGGCCTCCAGGGGCGTGAACCCGGCCTCCACGAGCAGCTCCAGCTCCCGGTGGTCGCCGAAGCCCGGCAATACGCCGCCCATGCCCGTGGGATCAGGCCCGGCCAGCAGCTGACCCCCTGCCTGGGCGAAGGCCCGCTCGAAGGCCATCTCCTTCCGGAGCAGCTGCTCGGCGCGGCTGTTCGGGACCGCGGGGATCCTGGCCCGGGCGGCGAGATAGCTGGCCTTGGATTCCGCGGACATGGCCGCGAGCATCCGCGCCTGCAGGGGCGGGCGCCCGGGCACCCCCAGCTCGAAGACCGGCAGGGTGGAGGTGACCGCCACTTTCCTCGCCACCAGCTCCCGGATGAGTCCCCGCACCTCGGGGCTTGCGATGTCCACCTTCAGCCAGGAACCCCAGGAGGCAGCCACCGCGGGGCCCGCATCGGGCTTCTTGCCGGGCGTGAACTCGGTGTCGGTGAATACGGGGCCGTGCTCGAAGTTGTCGATGCCCAGGGCCATGGCCTCGGGCCAGGTGACGGAGCCCAGGTGCCCGGTCACCTTGAGGCCCCGGGCGTGGGCCGCCTGGATGGCGGCGCCCAGATCGGCCCGCCGGATGTTCATGTAGGCCTTGAAGGAGGTCACGCCCGCGTCGGCCCAGAAGTCCACGAAGCGGCGGGCATCCTCGGGGCCCCGCAGGGCGTACATCTGCGGCGTCATGGGCTCGAGGCCCTCAAGGTAGGGCCCCGTCACGTCCATCTTCGGCCCGGGCAGGAGGCCCGCATCGATCTGGCGCTTCACATTGAGGTCCGTGTAGGGCTCCAGGCTGCCCGTGGTGCGGATGGTGGTGACGCCGCAGGCCAGGTAGAGGCGCGGGGCCGAGTAGGCGATCTCGGCGAAGAGCCGCCCCGGGGCCGGGGCGCCGCCCTTGTCGTCGCTGTGGATGGAGTGGGTGTAGAACAGGTGGTTGTGCATGCCCACCAGGCCCGGAAGCACCGTGTGGCCCGCGAGGTCCAGAACCAAGGCCTCCTTCGGCGCCGCCAGGTTGGCGCTGGCCCCCAGGGCCTCGATGCGGCCGTTCCGCAGGATCAGCGTCTGGTCCTCACGGGCAGGCGAGCCGGTGCCGTCCACCACCCGCGCATGCATCAGGGCCACCACGGGCGCCTCGACCTTGAGGTACTGCCGAAGCTCGGCCGATGGTGTGGAGACCTGGGCTCCCAACCGGAGCGCGAGGAGGGCGAGGAGAACCGTGATTCGCGTGCGAGGGCTCATGCAGTCTCCGGGATCGTGAGTGCCAGTTAGGGATGCAGCCGCAGGCCCGCCAGGCGCCAGGCCTCGCCCAGGTCGTTCCGCGCCAGGGCCGCCTGCAGGGCCCGCTCCAGGCCCTCGGCATCCGCGGGGTCGCCGAGTCGCCGCGTCATGGCGGCCAGGTCCGGCAGGCCGGGGCTGTTGGCGAGCTGGCCCAGGTCGTTGGCGGTGAGGATGCGGCTTTGCTTCAGGGCCCCGGGCAGGGCGTCGTAGCCCAGGGGCTTCCCGGCGGGCTTGGGCACCTGGAAGACGGCGGCTCCGCTGGCCCGGGTGTAGAAGGCGCCGCCGTTGCGGCCGATGAGGTCGAGGGCGTCCGCATGGAGGAGGCCGTCCACGAAGCAGTCCTCCCGCACATGGAAGGCCAGCACCTCGCCGAGGAGCATAAGGCCGGAACCGGGGCCAGTGCCGAGTTCCACCACCTGCTGGAGGCGGCACTCCATCTGGAAGGGGCTCTCCGCCACCAGGGCCGGCTGCACGAGCCGTGCGGGAAGGGGCGTGAGGCCGCTCTTGGGGAACTCGTCCACGCCGTCCGGCCACTCGGCGCTGGCCACGTTCATGGGGTGCAGCATGGCGTGGCTCACGGCGGCGATGACGAACTCGCCCGTGGCCACGGCGTTCAGGTAGGTGTGCTTCACGGTGCCGTCGCGGCCCCGGCGGTTGGGCGCGAAGGCCACCGTGGGCGGATTCGAGCCGAAGGCGTTGAAGAAGCTGAAGGGCGACAGGTTCCGGATGCCGTCCTTCGAGATGGTGCTGGCCAGGGCGATGGGGCGCGGGGCCACGCCGCCGCAGAGGAGGGCGTTGGTTTCGATGGGCGAGAGGTCGCCGGGGAGGATGGTGCGCAGGGCCATACGCCGGCTCAGGGCTTCCCGAAGGCGACGGTCGTCCGGCCCGCGTCCGTCTCCTTGAGGAACCGGATGAGGCCCTCGCAGTAGGTGCGCTGGTCGTCCCACATGGACATGTGGCTGCCGTGGGGGCAGAGCAGGAAGCTGCCGTGCTGCACCTGGGTGGAGACCCACTTCATGTGGGCGGGATCCATGGTGTCGTAGGTGCCGCCGATGACCAGCGTGGGCATGGCCAGCTTCGGCAGGTCGGCCTTGCGGTCCCACTTCTCCAGGCGGCCCGAGGCGCCGAACTCGCTGGGGCCCTGCATGAGCACGTAGATGTCGTTGTTTGAGTGGGCGCCGGCCCGCTTGAAGGCGTCGGGCCACTCGGGCAGGCGGCAGAGGTGCTGGTTGTAGAAGTTCGGGATCAGCAGCTCCATGTAGCGCGGGTTCTCGTACTGGCCCTTGGCCTCGAGCTCCTTCACTTCCTTCACCACGGCGGGATCCATCTGCTTGGCCAGCACCTCGGTCGCGTAGCGGTTGTAGTCGGGAATGCTCATCATCATGTTCGAGATGATCAGCCCCTTGAGGTTGGCGCCGTACTTCAGCGCGTACTCCGCGGCCAGGATGCCGCCCCAGGAGTGGCCCAGCAGGTAGAAGTTGGAGCGATCGAGGCCCAGCGCCTTCCGCACCTGCTCGACCTCCTCCACGAAGCGCTCGGTGGTCCAGAGGTCGCGGTCCTTGGGCTGGTCCGAGTAGGCCGAGCCCAGTTGGTCGTAGTAGATGAACTCGATGCCCTCGGCGGGGAGGTAGCCCTCCAGCGACTCGAAGTACTCGTGGGTGGAGCCGGGCCCGCCATGGAGCAGCAGCAGCTTGATGCGCGGATTGCTCCCGAAGCGCTTGGTCCAGACCTTGAACGTGCCCTTGGGCGTCTGGATGGGGATGAGCTTCACGCCGCCTTCCCGCACCTTTGCCGTGTCCGCGAAGTAGGCCTTCAGGGTGGGCTTCTGCGCGAGGACGGGGCTCGCGGCGGCCAGCAGGCCGAGGAGGAGGGCGAGGGCGCGGCGCATGGTCACTCCGGAGGGGGGATGCCCCAGTCTAGTCAGTCCCCGGCCTCGCCGGAGGGCGTGCCGGCATAGAGATCCGGAAGGGTTCCACCCACTAGGTGCGCCGACATGTCCACCAGCCGCTCGGGCACGTGGGTGACGGTGTTCACCAGCCGGCCCAGGCCCTCGATCTCCAGCACCACCTCGTCGCCGGCCTTGAGCCAGAGGTTGTCGGTGATCTTGGAGCCGTTCAGCTCCAGCAGGCAGCCCGTCCCCACGGTGCCGCTGCCGATGACCTCGCCGGGCTGTATCTGGATGCCGTAGCTGGTGCGCTGGAGGATCTGGGCGAAGGTCCAGTTCATGCTGTCGGCGTTGCCGTCGGACAGGCGGTGCCCGTTCACGTCGCAGGTCATGCGGGCGTGGAGCAGCTCGCCCGTGGCGGTCCGCTCCAGGCTCAGCTCGTCCTTGGTCACCAGCCAGGGGCCCAGGCTGGTGGCGAAGTCCTTGCCCTTGCAGGGGCCCAGGGAGAGCTTCATCTCCTCCATCTGGAGCATGCGGGCGCTCCAGTCGTTCATCACCATGTAACCGAAGATGGCGTCGTCCGCCTCCTCCAGCGTGGCGTTCTTCAGGGGCCGGCCCGTGACGACGGCCACCTCCAGCTCGAAGTCCAGGCGCGTGAGGTGGTGGTCCTGCACCCGCACCTCGCCGGGGCCCGTCACGGCCAGGTGATTGGTGAAGTAGGTGACGGGGAAGAGGTCGAACTCGGGGATCATGTCCAGCCCGCGGTTGCGGCGGGCCGTGGCCACGTGCTGGCGGAAGGCGTAGCCGTCGCGCATGGACACGGGCCGGGGCACGGGGGCCAGCAGGCGCACGGACGCAGCCTCGATCAGGGCCCCAGCCCGCGGGGCGTCCGCCAGGGCCCGGGCCAGGGGCATGAGTTCGTCCTGGCGGCGGATGACGGTGAGCATGTCCACGGCCAGGCGAGGCTCGGCGGCGGCGAAGTCGAGGATGCGGCCGTCCGCCATGACGGCGCCGATCCTCTCCGCGTCGGCCTTCAGGAACGTCACCAGCTTCATCGGATTCTCCGCAAAGACCCAGTGTAATGCCGGAAAAACACGACTCCTGCATCGTCATTCGCGGCGGGTGGAACGGGGTACACTCGGGCCATGCGCGCCCTCCTCCTCGCCACGACCCTCCTGCTGCCGGGAACCGCCATGATGCCCTCCGCCCCGACGACCGCTGCCCGCCTCGAGCCCCTGCGCCTGGGCCAGCTGCAGGTGTGGAAGCTGCAGGACGGGCGGATCTCCCTCGCCGCCTCGCTCCTCAAGGGCCTCGATGCGGCGGAGGCGCGGCGGATGCTGGGCGGCCAGGATGCGGCCGACACGCCGGTGAACGCCTTCCTCGTGCGGATGCCGGGGCACACCGTCCTGGTGGACACGGGCATCGGCAAGGATCCCGAGGAGGACTCGGGCCACCTGGCAGAGCAGCTCGCTGCCGCGGGTGTGGCGGCCTCGGACATCGACCTCATCCTCATCACCCACGACCACTTCGACCACATCGGCGGCCTGCTGAAGGCCGATGGCACGCGGGCCTTCCCCAAGGCGGTCCTGCGGGTGGCCCGTCGCGAGCACGCCTTCTGGACCGAGGACCCCTCGCGCCTGCCCGAACGCCTGCGGGACCGGGCGCCGAAGCTGAAGGCGCTCTTTGAGGTCTACGGGAAAGCCGGCGCCTTCCGCCCCTTCGAGGACGGCGAGGAGCTCGCCCCGGGCCTCCGCGCCATCCCGGCCCACGGCCATACGGGTGGCCACACGGTCTACGCCTTCAGCTCGGAGGGCCGTGAGCTCTGGTGCATCGGCGACCTCATCCACTTCGGCGCGGTGCAGTTCCAGCATCCGGAAGTGGGCGTCGCCTTCGACCTGGATGGGGACCGCGCCGTGAAGGTCCGGCAGGAGCTCTTCCGCGAAGCCACCCGCCAGAAGGCGGTGCTGGCAGGCGCGCACCTGCCTCAGATCGTGCGGATCACGCCGAAGGGTGCGGGCTACGAGGCGGTGCCGGTACCCTGAGGCCTCAGAGCAGGTCCAGCAGCGTCTCCGCGGCCTCGTGGATCCGCGCGGGGGGTGTGCTGAGGGGCGGCAGCAGGTAGAGGCAGTCGCCCATGGGGCGCACCAGCAGACCGTGGTCCAGGGCCCGGCGGTGGAGGCGCCAGCCGAAGCGGTCCTCCGTGTCGTGGGCCTGGCCGGTGGCGGGATCCACCAGGCGGCAGGCGCCGATGGCGCCCAGCACACGGGCCTGGCGCACGGCGGGATGGGCGGCCAGGGCCGTGAAGGCATTTTTCATCGCTTCGTGCAGGGCGGCGGCGTTCGCCAGCACGGGCTCGTCGTCGAAGAGGGCGAGGCTGGCGCAGGCCACGGCGCAGGCGGCGGGGTTGCCGGTGTAGCTGTGGCCGTGGAGGAAAGCCCGGCCCGAGGCGGGCGTGCCCCAGAAGTGCCCGTAGAGCTCCTCCGTGGCCCAGGTCATGGACAGGGGCAGGGTGCCGCCCGTGAGGCCCTTGGAGAGGCAGAGCAGGTCTGGCGCCACGTCCACCTGTTCGCACGCGAGGAAGGTGCCGGTGCGGCCAAAGCCCGTGGCCACCTCGTCGAGGATGAGGTAGACGCCGTGGGCGTCGCACTGGGCGCGCAGCTCCCGCAGCAGCTCCGGCGGCCACATGCGCATGCCGCCCGCGCACTGGATGAGGGGCTCGGCGATGAAGGCGGCGAGGCGCTCCCCGTGGGTGGCGAAGAAGGCGGCCATGGACTGGCGGGCCGCCCCCAGGCGTTCGGGCCAGCCGGCCATGTCGGAGGTCGGATCGGGCACCACCTCGAGCCGCGGATCCTCAGGTACCTCCAGGCGCTCGCAGGCCAGCAGCAGGGGGCGGAAGAGGCCGGTCATGAAGTTGTCCAGCTCGCCCACCCCCACGGCGCCGAGCGTGTCGCCGTGGTAGCCGCCGCGCAGGGCGCCGAAGCGGTCACGGCCCTTCTGCCCCCGCTGCAGCTGGGCCTGGAAGGCCATCTTGAGGGCCACCTCCACGGCGGTGCTGCCGTCATCCGAGAAGAAGGCGCGGGTGAGGTTCGGCGGGAGCTTGGGTCGCAGCCGGACCACCAGCTCCAGGGCGGGCTCGTGGGTGAAGCCCGCGAACATCACGTGGTCGAGTTTCGCCGCCTGGCGCTCCAGGGCGCTCACCAGCTTCGGGTGGCCGTGGCCGTGCAGGCAGGTCCACCAGCTGGAGACACCATCCAGCACCCGTTCCCCGTTGGCCAGCAGCAGGTCGCAGCCCTCGCCGCCGATCACGGGCACCGGCGGGTCGGCCTCATGCACCTGCATCTGCGTGAAGGGATGCCACACATGGGCGCGGTCCAGGGCGAGGCGATCGGTCCAGTCGGGGGGCAGGGGCGTCGGCATGGCTCCAGTCTAGGCCAGCCTTGTTCAGGTCTTGGGATCGGCGCGGGGGACTTCGGGGTAGAGCTTCCGGGCACACTCGGGGCAGATGCCGTGGCTGAAGTCGGCCTCGGTGTGCTCGGAGATATAGGTCTCCAGCTGGTTCCAGGAGCCCTTGTCGTCGCGGATCTTCTTGCACGAGGCGCAGATGGGGATGATCCCGTGGAGCGTCTTGATGGTGTCCAGGGCGGTCTGGAGCTCCTGGGTGCGGAGGGTGACCCGCTGCTCCAGCGTGTCCTTCAGATCGTTCAATTCGCGGAAGGAGACCCGGAGCGCGTCGGTCATCTGCTGGAAGCGGTCGTTGAGGTGCTGGATCTCTTCGATGCGGCTGGGGGCGAGGGCCAGGTCGGCGCCTGGAGTTCCGCTGAGGCGTCCGGGGAAGGCGCGAGTGGCCTCCTCCAGGCGGGCGATGGCCCGGGTGAACCTCCGGCTGAACAGGTGGGCCAGGGCGATGGTCAGGAGAATGAGGAGCAGGAGCGTGCCGAGGCCTTGGATGGTGATCCGGCTCAGGCTCGAGATCAGCGGGGCCTGGGGGGATTCCACCACCAGTTTCCAGGGGAGCTGCGGGCTCAGGAGGCCTTCCTGGACGATGAAGGATTCGCTCCACCGCTGCAGGGCGCTGCGCCCCGGCCTGGCCGGGGGGATGACGTGCCAGACCCCCTCGCCGCGCGGACGGCGCTCGCCGGGTGGGGGCGCGAAGGCCGACATCATGGCCAGGTCCTTCCGGGTGCTGGCGACCACGTGTCCGGAGCGGTCGAGGAGGGTCAGCTGGGCGTCGGCGGAACTGGCGACGATGGCGAGGACCTCCTGGATCAGGCTGGCATCCACGATGCCGATGCAGTAGCCGTCGTACCGTCCATCCCGGACCACGGGGACCACGAGGGAGATGACCGGCTCCGGTCTACCGATGCGGCCCATGACCACGTCGGCCACCCAGGGTTTGAGGGACTCCCGCAGGATCGGGATGTAGGGCCGATCGGCGAAGTTCCGTCCGAGGGTGGGATGCCCCAGGGCATCGACCAGGGGGCTGAAGACGATGACGTTCGCATGGACATCCAGCACGCCCGCCCGCTTGAAGGCCGGCATGGCCGTCCGGATGGCCTCCACCGTGCGCTGCAGATCCTCCCGCCGCTGGTTGGGTTGGGAGGCCAGGCTCGCCAAGGTGGCGATGCTCTGGTGGCGGTCCTCGATCCAGGTCTGGAGCACCTGGCGGGCCACCAGATCCAGTCCGGCGCTCTGGCGGATCATGTCCTGCTCGCCCCGACGGACCTCCTGGTGGACGAAGGCCGTCAGGTAGAGGAGGGCCGGGAAGGTCACCAGCGACACCATCGTGACGAAGACCACGGATCGGAAGGCCGGACGGGCCGCCTCGGTTCCACGGGAGCGCGCCCGCCAGGCCAGGTGGAGGATGCAGGCCAGCAGCGCGTTGATGATGCCGTTGGTGGCCTGCTTCAAGAAGACCAGCGCCGTCGTCTGGACCGGGGTCCGCAGCACGAGGTGATAGAACACCCAGATCAGGGGGATCCCCAGGGCGCCCCAGAAGACGAGGTCCGCCAGGAGGAGATCCCAGGAGCGGCGCCGCACGAGCCAACCCACGAAGAGGGCTTCGCCCACGAGGATCACCATGGCCCATGGGTGGTTCCAGAGGATCCAGGTGGCGCTGCCCGCGATGAGGGCCGCCACCACGCCGGGCCCCTCGCCGACGTGGAGGATCACGAGCATCACGAGGACCGATCCGAAGATGAAGTCCACGTTGAAGAAGATCTCGTAGCGCAGCAGGTTGACCAGCAGCCCGGCGACTCCGAACAGAAGCGGGAGCCACAGCCGGCGTCGCAGAAGAGTGGGGGCTGGCATGGGGTCCTTTCCGAGGGGAGAGGGAAAGGCTGAAGGGGGTGCCGGAAGGCTGTTTCAACCGAGGCGCGACGTACCCGAAGACGAAGACCTCAGTTGGCGCGGGCCGCCTGAAGATAGCGTATGGATCGGTTTGAGGTGCCCTGGAAGTTATTTCAGGGCATGGACAGGCATGGGAAGAAATCCCTGCAGAACAGTCGCATTCTCGTTTGCCGCGTCCTGAGTCGCGCCATCGGCGCCTGGGTTGAGGAGCACGGCCTCGATCCGCCAGCCGCGAAGCATGAGGGCCTCGGCACTGAGCAGGGTGTGGTTCAAGGTGCCGAGGCCGCCCAGGGCCACCAGCACGCAGGGGATCCGCAGGCCGGTGGCCCAGGCCAGGAAGTGGGTGTTCGGCCCCAGGGGCACCATGAGGCCGCCCACGCCTTCCAGCAGGATGCGGCCTTCGCCGGGATGAGGGGCGGGGCGCAGGCACCAACGGGCCGTGGCTTCCAGATCGAGGGTGCGACCTTCCCGCAGGGACGCGGCCAGGGGCGAGAGCGGCGCCCGCAGCAGGACATGGCTTTCAGCGGTGATGCCCGGTCCGGCCACCGCGCTGGCATCGGCTTCGGGGTGATCCGCGCGATCCACACCCGTCTGGAAGGGCTTGCGATAGCTGACCGGACCCCGCTCCGCCCAGGCCCGCGCGATGCGTGAAGCTACGAAGGTCTTCCCCACGCCCGTTCCGGTTCCGAGGACCCAGAGCGGGCTGGGGAGGGCATCGAGGTTCAGCATGGATTCAGCAGGGCGGATCAGCGGGGCGCGGCGCCCTTGTTGAGCTGGGCGAGCAACTGGCGGGCCTGGGTGGCCTGCTCGCTGTTCGGAGCGAGGACCAGCACCTTGTTGAAGGCCTTGGCCGCTTCATCGGGCTTGTTGAGGTCGCCGGCGTACACGATGCCGAGGTTGAAGACGCTGGGCACGTGGGAGGGATTGATCTTGCCCGCCTTCTGGAAGTTGGCGATGGCCTTGTCGAACTGGTTGAGCTGGCGGTACATCACGCCCTGGTCCGTGAGGATGTCGGGATCGTCGGGCTTCAGGGCCAGGGCCTTGGCGTAGGCGTCCACGGCCTTCTGGGGCTGATGGCTGTCGAAGTAGTCGTTGCCGAGGCCCACCCAGGCGTCGTGGTTCTTGGGCTCGGCCTTCACGACGGCCTCCAGCTTGATGATGCGGGCCTGCATCTCCGCGTTGGGAAGGCCCATGCCCGGCGGGATCTGCCCGGGGGCCGGGGCTCCCGCGGCCATGCCGCCGCCCAGGGAGGGCGCCGGCATCACCACGCCCCCAGTGGGGGTGGCGGCGGTGGGGGTGGCGGCATTCCTGTCGCCGCTGCCGCCGACGACGTAGCCCGCGAGGAATCCCACGGCAAGGCCTCCGATCAGGGCGAACACGATGTTCCGATTCAAAAGCCACCTCCTGAAGACCCTCCGGTCCCCTAGAATTCTCCCACAGGTTGCGCCCACAGCCCGGGGCTGATGGGAAAGACATGAGCCTCCCGGAATGGGGCGCGCCATGCCAGGATAATTCCGATCCCAAGCTACCTGAACGAGGTGTCCGTGGCCGACCCCATGCCCAGTCCAGCCACCCCGGGCCGGTACCCCGCCGCGCTCGTGCTGGCCGTCGGGGTGGTGCTCAGCCTGGTGGGATTCTTCGTGGCCCGGGACGCCAACTACCGCCAAGTGGAGGCGCAGTTCCACGAAGCGGCCCGCGACCGCGCGGAGAGCGTGGCCGAGGGGCTCCGGCACAGCTTCGAGGATGTCGGCGTGCTGCGGAGCTACTTCGAAGCCAGCGATGACGTGAGCCGGGCGGACTTCGAGGCCTTCACGGCGCCCACCCTCGCCCTCCATCCCTACATCCAGGCCTTCCAGTGGCTGCCGGAGGTGGGTCCGGAGAACCGGGGCGCCTTGGAGGCCGAGGGCAAGCGCTTCCAGCCGCAGTTCCACTTCTTCGGAAAGGGCGAGGGCGATCGGAATGTCCCCTTGCGTCCGGACCACCGCTTCTTCGCGATCCAGTTCGTGGCGCCCTACCGGGGCAACGAGGTGACCCTGGGTTATTCGGCAGAGCACCTGATCACCCGCCAGGAGACGCTGGCCCGCGCGTTGCGCACCGGGGACGTCTCCGCCAGCGGCCGGATCCGCTTGCTCCAGGAGACGGCTGCCCAGGCGGGGATCCTCGTCATGGCCGCGGTGCGGGACCGGCAGGGTCGGCCCGTGGGCGTGGTGCAGGGAGTCTTCCGCGCCGGAAACCTGGTCCAGAAATCCATCGCCATCCTGGAGCCTCGCGGCGTGGACCTGCGGCTCCTGGATGCCAGCGCGCCGCCTTCGGAGGCCCTCCTGCACCTGGAGCCTTCGCCGTTGCCTCCGGCCGGCCCGCCAGGACCCTCCAGGCTCCAGCATGTCCTGGGCTTCGATCTGGCTGGCCGGCGTTGGCAGGTGGTCGTGACGCCGGCCCCGGGCTACTACGGCCTGGCGGCCGGCTGGCGGGCCTGGGGCGTCCTGGCCGGGGGGCTCGCCTTCAGCCTGGTGCTCTCGGGCTATGTGCGCGCCCTGCTGGCCGGCCAGGCGGAGATCCGAACCCAGGTGGAGGTCCGGACGCGCGAACTGGCGCAGGAGACGGAGAGCCACCGGCGGGATGCGGCGGCGCTGAGGGAGAGCGAAGCGCGGTTCCGCCACCTGGTGGAGGTGATGGGGGAGGGCATGTGGGTGCTGGATCCGGAGGGGAGGACCACCTTCGTCAACCGGCGCATGGCCCAGATCCTGGGCTATGCCCCGGAGGAGATGATCGGCCGCCCCCTGTCCGACTTCATGTTCGAAGAGGACCGCGAAACCTCAGACCGCAACATGGCGCAGCGGAGGAACGGGATCAGCGCCCAACACGACTTCCGCTTCCGGAAGAAGGATGGCGAGGAGGTCTGGACCATCGTCACCGGCAACCCCGTGATGGACGAGGACAAGCGCGTGGTGAGCGTGCTGGGCATCATCACGGACATCACGGAGCGCCGCCGGGCCGAGCAGGCGCAGCTCCAGAGCCAGAAGCTGGAGAGCCTCGGCGTGCTGGCGGGCGGCATCGCCCACGACTTCAACAACCTGCTCACGGCCATCCTGGGGAACATCAGCCTCGCCCAGATGTGCACGCCGCCCCTGTCGCCCGCGCGGCCCTACCTGGAGAACCTGGAGAAGTCCGTCCATCGCGCCACCGGCCTCACTCGGCAGATGCTGGCCTACTCCGGCCGGGGCCGCTTCCTGGTCGAGCCCCTGGACCTGAACCAGGCCGTGGAGGAGATGTCCCACCTGCTGGGGGTCTCCATCTCCAAGAAGGTGGCGCTGCGGTTCCAGCTCCAGCCGGGCCTGCCGGCCCTCATGGCCGAGGCCTCCCAGATCCAGCAGGTGGTCATGAACCTCGTCACGAACGCCTCCGAGGCCATCGGCGACGGGGAGGGCATCGTCTCGATCCGCACGGGCACGCAGGCCTATTCGGAGGAGGACCTGGTCCGGGACTTCCCCGGGCAGGCCATCGCGCCCGGCACCTTCATCACCCTGGAAGTGTCGGACACGGGACAGGGGATGAGCCCGGACGTGCAGGCCCGCATCTTCGAGCCCTTCTTCACCACCAAGTTCACGGGCCGGGGTCTGGGGCTGTCCGCCATGCAGGGCATCGTCCGCGGCCACAAGGGCGGCATCCGCGTCTACAGCGAGGTCGGAAAGGGGACCACGTTCAAGCTGATCTTCCCGGCGGGGCTGGAGGCGGAACCGGGCCCGTCCGGGGAGGATGCCTCCGTGAGCTGGAGCGGGTGCGGGACCATCCTGGTGGTGGATGACGAGGAGAGCGTGCGGGGTGTGGCGGGCGCCCTCCTGCGTTCCATGGGATTCGACGTCATCGAGGCCAGGGATGGCCAGGAGGGCCTGGAACGGTTCAAGGCCGAGGGCAGCCGGATCAAGGCCGTGCTCCTGGATCTCACCATGCCGCACATGGATGGGGTCGAGGCCTTCCGCAAGCTGAGGGCTCTCGATCCCACCTGCCGGGTGGTGCTGATGAGCGGCTACAACGAGCAGGAGGCCGTCCACGAGTTCCTGGGCAAGGGCCTCGTTGCCTTCGTCCAGAAGCCCTTCCGGCGCGCGGGCCTGATGCAGGCCATGCAGAAGGCCTTGGGAGGCTGATCCGCGTTCCCCGACGTCCGCCGGATCAGGCCCCCGGGGCTTCCAGGGCCAGGGCCTCCAGGAGGGCCAGGATCTGCGCGTCCTCCAGGTGGGCGCCGGTGGTGATCCGCAGGCGCGCCGAACCCTCCGGCACCGTGGGGGGACGCACGGCCCGCACATCGAGGCCCCGGGCCTGGAGGCGGCCGGCCAGGCGCACCGCCTCGGCATCCGGCCCCAGGGGCACCGGCACGATGGCCGAAGGGGTCTGGGCCTGCCCCAGGGCCCGCCGGAGGAACGCCGCGTGGGCCCTGGCCCGTTCGCGCCGCCAGGGCTCCGCCCGGGCGAGGCGCACGCCCGCCAGGGCCGCGCCGACGACGGGCGGGGGCAGGGCCGTGGAGAAGATGAAGCCCCGGGCGGTGTTCACCAGGTGCTCGCGCATGGGGCCGTCGCAGCAGATGAAGGCGCCGAAGGCGCCCAGGGCCTTGCCGAGGGTGCCCATGACCAGCGGCACGCGGCCGTGGACACCCTGGTGCTGGGCCAGGCCGGCGCCATCCGCGCCGAGGAGGCCCGTGGCGTGGGCCTCGTCCACCAGGAGCAGGGCGCCGTGGCGGTCGCAGAGCACCAGCAGGGCGGGCAGGTCCGCCGCGTCGCCATCCATGCTGAATACGGCGTCCGTGGCCACCAGGGCCAGGGCCTGTGCCGGGGCCGAGGCGCGCCAGAGCTCGAGCTGCCGCGCGAGGTCCGCCAGGTCGAGGTGCCGGTAGATGCCCAGGTGGGCGCCTCCGGCGCGGGCCATGCGGCAGCCGTCCACCAGCGAGGCGTGGTTGAGGGCGTCGGAAAAAACGGCGTCGCCGGAGCCCGCCAGGGCGGGGATGAGGGTGGCGTTGGCCTGGAAGCCGGTGTTGAAGAGGAGGCAGGCCTCCGCGCCCTTCCAGGCGGCGAGGGCCGCCTCCAGCTCGTCGTGGAGGGGCGTGGTGCCCCGGAGGAGCCGCGCCCCTCCCGCGCCGGCTCCGTGCTCGCGGGCCGCCGCCGCCGCGGCCTCCGCCAGCCGCGGGTCCCGCCGCAGAGCCAGGTAGTCGTTGGAGCAGAAGTCCACGCCCGTGGCCGGGTGGATGGCCCGGTCCCGGCCCAGGGCACGGCGGCGATCCGCCTGATGCCGGAGGCGTTGCAGCCAGGGAGAGGGGATCACGGAACCTCGGGGTCCTTGGAGGCAGGGTAAGGGTGGGGGGAATGTTAGGATCTGAGGGGGATCCACGCGGATCCCCCTTGGAGCGTGGCATGGATTATCAGCAGTCGTGGCAGGGAGCTTCCACCGGAGCGCAGTCCCGCGTCGATTTTGTCCGAAGCGTCTACCTGTGGCTCATGGGCGGGTTTGCCGTGGCGGCGCTGGGCGCCTTCAGCGCCCCCCTGGTGGGGACCGCCCTGATCTCCGTGGCGGGCCGCTTCTGGTTCTGGGTGCTCTTCGGCATCCAGTTCGGATCGCTGATGTTCGCCTCCCGGGTGAGCCGGCGGAAGCCCCTCAACCGGGTGGCCTATGTGCTGTTCACCTTCATCTCGGGCGTCATCGCGGGCATCGTGGCCCTGGCGGTGGCCCAGGGAGCGGGGTTCATGCCCGTCTTCACCGCCTTCGGCCTCACGGGCGTGGTGTTCCTCACCCTGACGGTCACGGCCTTCGTGTCCAAGAAGGACTTCAGCTTCCTGCGGAACTTCGTCATCGTCGGCATCGCCGTGATGTTCTTCGGAAGCCTGGCGGCGGCCATCTTCCACCTGGAGACCTTCAGCCTGATCATCTCCGGCGTGGCGGTCATCGCCTGCTCGGCCAAGCTTCTCTGGGACACCTCCGCCATGCTCCGCACCAGCGATTTCGGTGATCCCGCCGGGTTCGCCCTGGCGCTGTTCGTGAGCCTCTACAACATCCTGATCTCCCTGATGAACCTTCTCGGCGGACGCCGCCGCTAGCGCCTTCCCGGCACCCAAGGAATCCCATGCTCCGTGCTTCCCTGATCTCCATGATCGCCCTCGGTGTCGTCGCACAGGAGCCCGCCAAGGCTCCCGCGCCGGCTCCGGCCCAGACTCAAGCCCAGGCCGCGGCAGCGTCGGCTCAGGCCGCGGCCCCGAAGCCCCAGGCCCCCGCGCCCAAGCCTGAAGAGGTGGTGCTGGCCAAGGTGGGCGGCGAGCCCATCACCGAGGCCGATTTCCAGGCCGCCTTCCGCCTGCTGAACCAGCAGGAGCAGATGCAGATCCTCATGATCCAGGGCGGCAAGGAGGAGTTCGTCAAGCGCATGGCCGAGAGCAAGCTCCTGGCCGTGAAGGCCAAGCGCATGGGGCTGGACCAGACCCCCGCCTTCCGGCAGGCCGTGGAGCGCACCAAGGACGATCTGCTCGCCCGCGAGTACCTGGCCAAGGAGAGCGAGGTCCTCCAGAAGAAGCTCGCGGTTTCCGACGATGATGTGAAGGCGTTCTACGAGAAGCACAAGGACCGCTTCAAGCAGCCCGAGCTGGCCAGCGTGCGCCACATCCTGGTGTCCGTGAAGCGCGAGGGTGAGGAGAAGGGCCTGAGCGAGGCCGCGGCCAAGGCCAAGATCGCGAAGATCCAGGCCGAGCTGAAGAAGGGCGCCAAGTTCGAGGCCCTGGCGAAGAAGTACAGCGACGACCCCGGCAGCAAGGAGAACGGCGGCCTCTACGAGGATGCCGACCCCTCCACCTGGGTGCCCGAGTTCGGCGCGGCCGCCCGCACCCAGCCCATCGGCAAGGTGGGGGCGCCTGTGAAGACCCAGTTCGGCTACCACCTGGTGAAGGTGGAAAGCCGCAAGGCGGCCCGGGAAGTGCCCTTCGAGGAGGCCAAGCAGGTGGCCGAGCAGGGTGCCCAGCGCGAGCGCCAGGCCGTCATCTGGAACGAGCTGATGGACAGCCTCCGCAAGGAGATCCCCTTCGAGCTGGCCAAGCCTTCGCCTTCGGAAGCCCCCGCGCCCAAGGCCCCGGCGGCGCCGAAGGCCGAGGATCCCAAGACCGCCCCCCAGGCCGCTGAAGCCCCCAAGGGAGGTGCCCGTTGAAGGCGCTGAACCCTGTCCTCGCCCTGGCGCTCCTGGCGCCTGCGGGGCTGACCGCCGAGGTGCGCGAGGAGATCCTCGTCATCGTCAACAGCCACATCATCACCCGCCGCGACCTGACGCAGGCCGTGGAGCAGCAGAACGCGGCCCTCTACCGCCAGTTCTCCGGCAAGGAGCTGGATGAGAAGCTGCAGACCGCCCGGGAGAAGACCCTGCAGGGGATGATCGACGCCTACCTGCTGGAGGACAAGGGCGACGAGCTGGGCTCGCCCATCACGGACGACTACGTCCGCGCCAGCATCGACGGCATCAAGAAGGAGAACAACTTCGCCACGGACGCCGACCTGGAGCGGGCCCTGAAGACCAGCCTCGGCATCGGCCTCCCGGAGTTCATGAAGCGCCAGAAGCAGCAGGCCACCCAGCAGTACGTCCTGCAGCGGGAGGTGTTCTCCAAGGTGGCCGTGGAGGACAACGAACTGCGGGCCTACTACGAGGACCACAAGGATGAGTACCGGCTCCCCAGCCGCTTCCGCATCCGGGAGCTGGTGCTGGCCAAGGGCGCCACGCCCGAGGAGCAGGCGGCGACCCGCGCGAAGCTGACGGAGATCCAGGCGGCGCTCAAGGCCGGGAAATCCTTCGAGGAACTGGCCCGTCAGAACTCCGTGAGCCCCAGCAAGGCCACCGGCGGTGACCTGGGCTGGATGAACAAGGGCTTCCTCCGCGCCAGCATCGAGGACGCCGCGGTGAAGCTCAAGCCCGAGCAGGTTTCGGCCCCCATCGAGACGGACAAGGACATCTACCTCATCCAGCTCATCGCCCTGGAGGACGCCCCGGTCAAGGACTTCGCGGAGGTGAAGGCCAAGATCCTGGAGAAGCTCCAGGAGCCCAAGGCCCAGAACGCCATCGAGCAGTACCTCGCCAACCTGCGGATGCGCGCGAACATCCGCTACCTGGTGCCCAAAGAACAGATCCTGAAAGGCTGATGCCGTGCGCCTCGACGCCTTCCTCAAGAAGAGCCTGCTCATCAAGCGGCGCGAGCTGGCCAACCAGCTCTGCGACGAGGGGATGGTGCGCGTGAACCAGGTGCCCCGGAAGGCCAGCCACGAGGTCAAGGTCCAGGACGAGCTGGAGTTCCCCCTGTACAACCGCGTGCTGAAGGTCCGGGTGCTCTCGCTGCCCGAGGGCAATGTGAAGAAGGCCGACCAGTGGTCGCTCTTCGAGGTGCTGGAGGACAAGCGGCTGCCCCTGGACCTGGGCTACGGCGACGAGGATCCCTTTGCGCCCCCATCCAAGCCGCCGCGCAGCCATTGACAGCCGTTGTCGCTGCGCTGGCCCCACCCTGATGCGGCGAAGGGAGTTCCCATGTCCGACCAGCCGCTCCTCCGGAGCCTGAAAGAAGGCGCAGCCTTCCAGGGTTTCCTCCTGGCCCAGGAAGCCGCCTACAAGGTGAGCGCCAAGGGCAGCGAGTACCTGGAACTCAAGCTTTCGGATGCCTCCGGTGACCTCAAGGCCTTCCTCTGGGACGTGCGGGCCATCGAAGGCGACATGGATGCGGTGCAACCCGACGCCTTCCTATGGGTGAAGGGCGCCGTGACCAGCTACAACGGGCGCCTCCAGATGAAGCTGGACAAGGTGCGCTTCGCCGCGGACGTGGAGGTGGGCGACTTCTCCCGCTTCTTCCCCGTCAGCGCCCGCCCCGTGCCGGACATGCTGGCCGAGCTCGATGCCCTCATCGCCTCCGTGGAGGACCCCTGGATCCGCCGCCTGCTGGAGGCGCTGTTCGTGGTGGACACGGACCTGCGGGCGGCCTTCGCCCAGGCCCCGGCCGCCAAGTCCATGCACCATGTGTTCCTGGGCGGCCTGCTGGAGCACACCCTGTCCGTGGCGGCCATGGCCGACCGGGCCTGCGGCCACTACCGGGCCTTGAACCGGGACCTGGTGCAGGCGGGCGTCCTGCTCCACGACGTGGGGAAGACGGCGGAATTGAGCTACCAGCGCAGCTTCGGCTATACGGACGCGGGCAACCTTCTGGGCCACATCGCCTTGGAAACCGACTGGATCAACCGGGCGGTGGGCAAGATCCCCGGATTTCCCGAGGACCTCCGCCTGCAGATCCTGCACATTGTCCTCTCCCACCACGGCCGGCTGGAATTCGGCTCACCCGTGCTGCCCAAGACCCCGGAGGCCCTGCTGGTCCACTACCTGGACGACCTGGACGGCAAGCTGGAGGTGATGTTCCGGGCCGCGCAGGACGAGTCGGACAGCGGGTCCTGGAGCCCCTACCACCGAGCCCTGGACCGCATGATCTACCGACGGCGGTGGCCCAAGGTGGACCCTGTCGAAAAGTGATCAATACGGCGAATAGACTGGCCATATCTGGACGCATCTGAGCGGATTTGTCTTCATGTGGGCAGGTCTGGCTCGGCAGAAGGTGAAAGGAAGTCCTGCCGATTCAGATGATGTGCTAAACCTGCCCTGAGCGTGATGCTCTGGCACGCCTCTGGCCCTATCGGAAGATCCCACCCTTCCGAGGTGCGCCATGAAGCTGTCCCGCAAGGCCAAACGCTACGACGAATCCGTGCTGCCCGGCGAGTTCCAGGGTTTCGTGCCCTTCCGCCAGGCCGACGCGGAGCTGGACAGCACCCTGGAGGGATTCCTCCGCCGGGACGATGATGGCGTGCAGCTGGGCGAAATGGTCCTGGAGTGCCACGCGCCCAAGCGCCTCAGCTTCGCCAAGCTGAAGACGAAGGCCGAGATGCTCTCCGAGAAGGTGGACTACCTGAAGGAGCGCCTGGAGATCGTGGACCACGACCGCCGGGGGATGTACATCCAGCTCCGCAGCCTGCCGCCCTACAAGGACGACACCCAGATCCAGTTCAACGAGATCAGCCTCGGCAAGAACAAGGTGGTGGTGAAGCGCATCGCCTTCTTCCGCAAAGAGGAGGTGAAGCAGCAGGTGCCCCTCAACCTCTCCGAGCTGGAGCTCAAGCGCCTCCTGTTCGATATTCGACAGGCGATTGCGTAGGGGGTATAAGTCTTTTCATTGCGTTTCATGAGATCAAAAAGGGCGCCCATGGCGCCCTTTTTGATCTCGCTGTGCTGGAACGGTGCAGCGCAAAGCCTGGGATGGGTGGCCGACCTGGTTGTGATGCTCTGCTCGACGGGTGCCCAAAGATGACGCTGCATTGCAGCGCCATTTTTGACCCGTCAGAGCATCGCCATCCAGCTCCCCGATTCTCCCCGGACGGGGTTCTCGGGCAGATCGCTTTCCTTGAAGAGGAAGTGGCTGCTGTTCCAGCTGCCGCAGCTGTCGCAGCGGTCCACGTAGTCCTGGGTCTTGTGGCCGCAGACGGCGCACTCGAAGCGGAACTTGAGGACGCCCAGGTTGCGCAGCAGCTGGCGGTACTCGTTGAGGGCGGCGTCCAGGCGGGCCCGGCGGCTGTGGATCTTGGCCATGAAGAAGAACAGGATGGGGCTATAGACCACCTGGCTGCGCACCTCCTGGAACAGGTCCAGGGCCTCGTCGAGGATCTCCAGGCGGTAGAGCATCTTGCCCAGGAAGAACTTGGCCGTGGTGGCGTGCTTGGAGGTGGCGGCCACCTTCCGCATGAGGGCGAGGCCGTCCTCGGGGCGGCCCAGCTGGATGAAGTAGTCCTCGATCTCCTGCAGGAAGGTGCCTTCGCCGGTCTTGCGGAAGCCCTCCAGCCAGATCTCCAGACCCTGGGCCTCCTGGTCCTGGAGGATCATGCAGCGGCCGAGGCTGAGGTAGGCGGGCACGAAGTCCGGCTCGTCCTTGATGACCTGCTGGAAGATCTGGGCGGCGTCCTTGAACTGGTCCGCCTCGACCTTGGCCAGGCCGGCTTGGTAGGCCAGGGCCGCGCCCTGGGCCTTCTCGCCCTGGGTGAGTTCGGCGGGGAAGTTCGCCTGCAGCTTCTTGTGGGTCTCCACCGCCTCGTCCCAGCGCTGGGCATCCATGTGGATGGCCCGCATGCGCCGCAGCGCGCGCAGGGCCTTCTTGGGTTCATCGGAGGCCAGCTTCTTGAGGACGCCCAGGGCCGCCTCGGGATTCCGCACGGCCATCAGGGCCTCGGCCAGCTGGTAGCGGGCCTCCACCTGATCGTGGTCCTCCTCGCAGAGGTCCCGGAAGAGCTTCACCGCCTCTTCGGGGTGGCCCGTCTTCAGGAGCACCTCGCCCATCAGCATGCGGGCCGGCACGTGCTCCTTGCGCTGCTCCAGGATGCCCTCCAGGATCGTCTTCGCCTCGCGCGGCAGGCCGTGGGCCACGAGGTCGCGGGCATCCTGCACGCGCTCCGAGATCCGCTTCACCAGGCGGGTGTCGGCGGATTCGCTCAGGCCTCGGATCAGGCGCACCAGCTCCATGATGCCGGTGTAGAGCACGTTCAGCAGGAAGCCGAGCAGGAAGGCCAGGAGGATCACGCTCTGGATCTTGATGTCCTCGCCGAAGATGACGACTTCGCGCACCAGCAGGTCGTGGTTCGTGAGGTACAGGTTGCCCAGCACGAAGAGCACGAAGGCCAGGAGCACGAAGAAGAACACGTTCACAAGACGCATGGGCCGACCTCGAAAGCTGGGCCTAGCATGACACAGGTGGGGACAGGCTCTCAGCTGTCGGCTGTCGGCTTGATCGATCCACGCCTTCGCCGCTTTCTTCGCCCTTCGGGCTCAGGCCTCTCCTCTGGCCGGGCCGGAGAAGTGGATGATTACGCGTCTGCGGCCTTATCCACCCACTCCTTCGCCGCTTTGAGGTCCTCCCACACGGCGCGGCGGACATCCTGGGTGTACTGGCGCAGCACGTAGGCGGGGTGGAAGGTGGGCATGACGGGGATCTCGCGGCCCCCGACCCGCACGCGCTTCCACTGGCCCCGCACCTTCGTGATGCCTTCGGCGACGCCCACCAGCTCCCGCAGGGGCGTGGCGCCGAGGGTGACGATGACGGCGGGCTGGATCAGTTCGATCTGGCGGTGCAGGTAGCCCAGGCAGGCCCGGGCCTCGTCGGGGGCGGGCGTGCGGTTGTCGGGGGGGCGGCACTTCACCACGTTCGCGATGTAGGTCTCTTCGCGTCTCAGCCCGATGGCGCCGATCATCTTGTCCAGCAGCTCGCCGGCCTTGCCCACGAAGGGGCGGCCCTGCAGATCCTCGTCCCGGCCGGGTCCCTCGCCCACGAACAGGAGCCGGGCCCTGGGGTCCCCTTCACCGAACACGAACTTCAGGCGCCCCGGGCCCAGAGGGCAGGCCAGACAGCCCTGGATGGCCCGCTCCAGGTCCGCCAGGGAGGCCGCTGCGGCCACCGCCTCCGGAGGCGGGCAGCCGATGGGATCCGTGGGGCGGACATAAGGTGCCGATGGGGCCGCCGACGGGGCCCCGGACCGGGGAGAGGCCGCGGCCGGCCGCGTGGGCGGCAGGGGGGCCGGCCGTGGAGTCGGGCGGGAGGCCGGGCGCGGCCCGGGGGCCGGAAGGGCCGGTTCCGGGGTGGCGGCCGGTTCGCGGATAAGGCCCATCACCCCCAGGTCCTCCAGGGTGTCGCGCCAGGCTTGAAGCGGGTGGTCCGTCACCCTTCCAGCCTAGCCCGGAACTTCGCCTCCGGTTGGGGCATCCTAGAGCGTCGGAGCCCTTGCATGGAGCAGTCCCCCCAGGAAACCCCGTTCGGCAGCGAGGAGGCCTTCCATGGCGCCTTCGCGGAGCTCTATCCCCGGCTGGTGAGCTATGCCCGCCGCTATGGAGCGGTCTTTCCCGAGGACATCGCCCAGGAGGCCTTCGTCATTCTCATGCAGCGGGAGGAGCGCGTGGAACACCCCACCGCCTTCCTGTATGGCACCGTCCGCACCCTGTCCCTCACCGAGCGCCGCCCCATGAAGAACCAGAACCTCAGCCTGGAGGCTGTATCCGAGCCCGGCCTGGCCGGCGGCGCGGACGACCTGGTGCTGAACCAGGAAGTCCGGGAGCGGATGCGCCTGCTGTCACCCACCTTCCGCGAGGCCCTGTGGCTCTTCGTGGTGGAGGGCCTGTCCATCCGGGAGATCGCGGACATCCTCGGCATTCCCGAGGCCACCGTGAAGACCCGCATCCACCGGGCCAAGGCCCAGCTCAAAGATCAGCTCAACCCCTCTGGAGGCGTGCATGTCCTGGTCTGATCCCGCCCGGCGTTTCGAACCCGCCGAGGATGTCCAGTTGCGGGCGGAACTCCGCGACCTTCTGGGCCTTGGGCCCGTCATCGCCAGCGCTCCCGCGGCCCCCACGGCCGAGCTGACCGCCCTGGCCAGCGACCTGCGCCGGGAGGCCCAGCGCCGCCGCCGCACCGAGCGCAAGCGGCCCACCTGGGGCTTGCTGGCCGCCGCGGCCCTGCCCCTGCTGGCCGTCCTGACCGGCCTGGGCGCCTGGGGCTTCCAGCAGAAGCACCGGGCCGACGGGCTCGCGCTCCAGGCCCAGCGCCAGGAGCAGGAAATGACCCGCATGGCTGCCGTCCACGCCGCCGAGGTGGCCAAGGAACGTCAGGCGAAGGAAGAAGTCCAGCAGCAGCTTCAGTTGGCATCGAAGCAGGGTGGCCGGAAGGCCGAACCCTACCTGGTCATTCCCGTGGAGAAGCCCCTGAGGTTCCAGGGTGACGACTACCAGCGGGTGAAGGGCAAGCCCCAGCAGTAGCCGCAGTACGGAGTCGATGGGGATGGGGGAAGAGAAGAGCCGGCCAAGCCGGCTCTTCTCTTGGGGGCCGGGGGCGTGCGCGAAGCGGGCCTCTAGACCCCAGCCACCCATGCGTGGCGGGGAGAGAGCCCCCGGAGAAGATCAACCTGCCTGGCTGTGATTGGCCGGAGTCCAGCCCCGCTCGTTGAGCAGCTTCACGCCCTGGATGCGGGTGAGCCGGAAGGCCATCTCCTCCTGGTGGAGGTGGCAGAAGGCCAGCAGGTGGTCCTCCTGGATGGTGCGGGGCGAGACCCTCCGCAGCTGCGTGCGGTGGGCGGCCGGGGGCAGGTAGGTGAGCTCCACCATGAGGGTGTGGCCCGCGGCGTATTCGAGGATTCGCTGCACCTCCTCGGCCAGCTGATCCTCGCCGCCCAGATGCAGCATGGGGATGCGCCGCTGGACCTCCTGGTAGAGGGCCGGATCCTCGTCGTGGAGCTTCTGGAGGGCCGAGCGCACCATCTGTTGCACGGGCTCCAGGTGGTGGTTCATGCCCTTCTCGTCCACGAAGGCCAGGGCCGCCAGGGCCCAGAGGTAGAACTTCTCGTCCGCATCCACGCTCAGGGCCAGGAAGCGGCCGGGCTTGGGCATGAAGCCTGCCTGCTTGAGCAGGGCATGGGCGTTGCCGTCGCCGCGCACCTCGAGCACCGTGTCGGACAGCGAGGCCAGCTTGAGCGGGGCCAGCTCGGGGCGCAGCTTCAGCTCGTCCGCCAGGTGGGTCGTGCGGGCCCGCACGAGGCGCACGCCCTGGTGCACCTCCACCTCGCCCACGCGGCGGGAGAGATCCTCCAGCAGCTGGAGCAGGGGCTGGGGCAGGGTCTGGGTGGAGGCGCCCAGGCGGCGGCCCAGCTCCTCCAGCGGCACGCCGGCATCCAGGGCGCGCACCAGGGTGGCGTGGGCCACGCGGAAGGTGCCCATGGCATCCAGGGCCTCCACGTCGGCCAGCTGGGCCAGCTGGAGCAGGCGGTGGGGATTCTGGAGCAGGGGCGTCAGAAGCTCCAGGGTGGGCTGGAGGATCATCGGCTGATCGATCTCCAGCGGCTGCCAGTGGGCGGCGGTGCCCTTCAGGTCCCGCAGCAGGTACTCATGGGCCAGGGCCTCGCCGTGCTCCGTGAGCTTCAGGTGCGCGAAGCCCTCGTCACCCTGGATGATGCCCATGCGGCCCAGGAAGGGCAGGAACACGGCGCGGGTGCGCTCCTCGTCGAGGGGATGGAGGGTCTTCAGGAAGGCGAGGAAGGGCTGGACGGCCAGGGCCTGGCCCCGCCGCTCCAGCAGGTGCTGCATGAGGAAGTGGCGGTCCTCCGCCGGGGGCATGCCCCAGGCCTTGAGGTCATGTTCCAGGAGGCTGGCGAAGGCGCGCTCGGCTACCCAGCGGGGCGGGTGGCTGGTCACTGCGGGGAGCAGGGTCTCCACGCGGCCCTCGCGGCTCCACAGCAGGCCCAGGCGATGCAGCAGGGTGAACAGCAGGGTGGCGTCCTGCTCTTCGTGCAGCATGGCGTTGCGCTGCATGAGCTGGCCCAGCTCCTTCTTGGCGGGGAGCCCGCCCTTCAGCACCCGGAGGCCCGCCACGCAGCGGAGCAGCACGCTGGTGAGGGCCAGGGAGAACCGGAAGGGTTCGGCGGGCCGCAGCTTCACGCCCTCCGGGGCCTGGAAGTTCAGGGCGCCGTCGTCGAAGTCGTCGAGGGCGTCGGCCACACGCTCGGCCACGGCCCAGTCCTCGCCATCGGGAAGGATCAATCCGAGGGCGTGGAGAGACTCGACCACCGGCGGGGCTGGCATGACGCCCTCGCCTGCCAGGTGCTTGAGGGCCACCAGGGATCCGCTGTCCAGGTCCGCGAGGGTGTCCGCCAGGCGCTTGTGGTCCTCCAGGTGGAACACCATGGTCTTGAGCAGCCGCACGCGCCCCTCGGCCTCATCCTCCCACCGGAGGGGGATGGGCAGCCGGCGTCGCTCACAGATGGTCCTGAGCTGCTCATCCGAGCAGTTCGAGAGGAGCTGGTAGTGGGTAAGCGCCATGGACACCTGAATACAGATGATCCTCCAGTGTCCCACGGAACCCCTGAACGCTCACGCGGAAAAAATGTCCGCCACGCTGGATGGTTTTTCTGCGTGAGCGCAGACGCCCTATTCAGGGGCCTTGAGATGGAGCGTCCGCCCCGCCACGCCATCGCTGAGGACCAGATCGAACCGCTTCGACCGGGTCGCGAACGTCTGACGGCCTCCCGAGAGGATGGCGACGACTTCGCCGGAATCCGCCTCCCGGACCAGGATGGCCGGATGGACCGACACATCCCAGGTGACCTGCACCTTTCCGTCCTGCAAGCGCCGGAATTCGGGTGCCGGCGCTTCCGCGGACGTGGCGCGGAGGCTGGTGAGGATCTTGCCCTCCTTCACCACTCGCAGCCCAGTGATGGCGTCCAGGGTGGCCGCCTCGAGCGGCAGCGCCATGACGAAGTGGCGTTCCCGGCCCTTGGGCCAGCAGCCGAGATCCATGAGCTCGACGGGCGTGGTGAAGACCGTCTGGTTCTTCGGATCCACGCCTTCCAGCGAGTAGTCCCCCGAGCGGGGAGCGATGGTGGGGAGCGACCGGGTGCGGAAGGCTGGAAGGAGGTCGACCTGCCCGTCCGCGTGGACGATCCCCCGGACGATCAGGCACTCCCGGGGCGTGGACTGGGTCTGAGGAAGCGGCGCGTCCTCGTCGGTGCCCCTGATGAGGCCGCCGGGGCCGCTCCTGAAGTCGAGGATCTTCTTGTAGACGTAGTCGCTGACCCAGTTGGGCGAGCAGTAGCCCATGATGTCTTTGTAGGTTGCCGGAGCCTTCAGCAGGCCCGCCGTGGTGTCGTAGCCCCATGCGCCGATGTTCCCGCCCGCGTAGGGGTAGTCCGGATCGACATCGGCCGCATTGCCGCAGGGGCTGTGGTGCCGGCCCATGTTGTGGCCGGTCTCGTGGGCGAACACTTCGGGGAAGTTGCCCCCGTCCTGGTAGCCGGTCTTGTCCCACCCGATGGCGGTGCGGTACTGGAAGGGGCTGCTGGCGTAGGGTGCCCACCCGACACCGGCGACGCCGGAGCTGTAGGAGATGTCCAGGGCGCCGAAGTAGTAGCGGCCGCTTACGGTGGGGTCGATAGCGGCATCGGCCAGGTGCTTGGCCGTGAGGTCGCTGAGCAGCGTGTCCCAGCCGGTGCCGTCCTCCTTGAGGGTCACCGAGGAGGTGAAGGTGGCGCCCACGGCGACGTCCACGCCGGCCACGGGATACATCTTGGCGAGCCGGGCGACCCATGTGCCCTTGTTGGCCTCGGTGATGTTCCCGGTGCCGGTGGAAAGCGCGACCGGGAAGATGGTGGTGCGGAAGATGGGGACGGCGATCCCGCTGAAGCTGCGCACCTGGGTGTTGTTGGATTTGTCGGCCTCCGGGATGGCGCCGGCCGCGTCCACCTCGGCGCTGATCAGGTAGACACCGTTGGGTCCCGTGGTCGTGAGATCCGTCCCCGGAACGGCCAGGTTCCAGCTGGAGGTGAGGCTGGATTCATCCAGCGCGGTGGGGACACTGGACCGGACGGGCGTGACGACTTTCGGATAGCCCGGGACGGCCACCGCGTTGTTGTCCATGATCGAGATCTTCACGGAGGGGGCCGCGGTGTTGGCCTGGTTGGCCAGCACGAAGACCCGGATGAGGGCATCCTTCCCGGCCACGATGGGGACGGATCCGTTCAGGTCCTGGGTGCTCTGGGTGAGTTGCACGGCCTCCACGTGGAGGTCGAGGGTGGTGCTGGCAGTGTTGACCGTGAATGGCTGCGTCACCGTTCCGCCCGGGGTGGTGATGACGAGGTTGCCGCTCGTGGCGCCGGGAGGCACCGTGAACGTGATCTGGGCGGGGCTGAGGCTGGTGGGCTGGATGGTCTGGCCGCTCAAGGTCAGCGTGGTGCCCGGATAGCCCAGGTAGCTGCCCGTGATGACCACCGGCGTTCCGACCGGGCCCTGGGTGGGGTTCATGCCGGTGACGGCCGGGGTGCCATAGACCACCGAGAAGGGTTGGGCGGAGGCGCCCGTGCCCTGGGCGTTGGTGATGAGGATGGGCGCGCTCCCGACGGCGGCGTTGGTCGGCACCGCGGCGGCCAGGCTCGTCCCGTCCGTGAGCGTCGGAACCACGCTGGCGCCCCCGATGGACACGCCCGTCACCCCAAAGAAGTTCATGCC
Organism: Geothrix terrae; assembly: GCF_022808775.1. GTDB lineage: Bacteria > Acidobacteriota > Holophagae > Holophagales > Holophagaceae > Geothrix > Geothrix terrae. The sequence continues at coordinate 75,226 of NZ_JAKZLA010000003.1, read as the reverse complement.
CGCGATCTGGACGGTCGCTTCCCCGGGGACGCCGGAGGCGGGCGTGAAGCTGGAGATGATGGGAGCGAGATCCGCGCCCGGCGCCTGGATATTGGCCACGACATCGTCCAGGAGGAAGCTGGTGGCCCGCTGGGAATCCTCCTGGCTCTTGAAGGACAGGCGGAGGATCCGGCCCTTGTAGGGGAGCAGGTCCACGGCATAGGCCTTGTAGTCGGACGCGTCCAGGTTGGTCTTGCTGAGCAAGGTTCCCAGGAAGCTGCCGGAGGCATCCAGCGCCTCCACGAAGACGTAGTCCTTGGCCCCGCCGGCGCTCGGCTCCGCCGTGACGATCTTCATGTAGAACGTGGCGGTGGCGCTCAGGGCGGTCGCCGGGACATAGAGATCCTGGGTGATCCGATCCGATTGCACGGATCCGTATCCGCCCAGCCAGGAGAATTGGGTGCCACTGTGCGGCACCACCTCGGGCTGACTGCTCGACGCGCCCTGGATGGTGCCGGTGTCTCCTTTCCACACGACGGGGGAGGCCTGCTCGAAGCCCGTGTTCATGAGCACCTGGACCTTGCTGCTCACGGTGTACGAGGTGGCGGAGGTGGCGGTGCCGCCGGGCGTGGTCACCGTCAGTAAGCCCGCGGTCAGGCCGGCGGGCGCGGTGGCCCGCATCCCGCTGTCGCTGGTGACCGTGAAGGCGGCGGCATCCACGCCGTTGAACTGGACCCGGGAGGCGCCTACGAGGTGCGTGCCCGTCAGCGTCACCACGGTGCCCGTCTGGATGCTGGAGGGCGTGAACGACACGATGGTGGGGGCCTGGAACGCGTCGACCGTGAAGGCCGGCGAAGTGGCCGAGCCATTGGCTGTGGTGATCGTGATGGCGCCGGTCGTCGCATTGCCGGGCACCACCGCATCGATCTCGGCGGCGCTCACCACGTTGTAGGAGAAGGCGGGGTGGCCGTTGAAGGAAACCGCGGTGGCGCCGAGGAGGTTGGCTCCGGAGAGGGCCACCGTGGTTCCGGGGCTGCCATGGCTGGGAGTGACGCCGCTGATGGACGGTCCCGCGGGTGGCGGGGTGGAGGAGCCTCCCCCGCCTCCGCAGGCCAGGAAGATGGCCAGGGCCAGGAAGCAGGTACATCGGACGAGCAGGTCCATGGCGGCTCCGGAACCAGGGCGTCGCGGATCCGGAATGGCTGGGTCCGGGAGAACCGTGGGGCGATTCGATTACTGCATGAGTTGATGCAGGAGGCACCTGATGATACACGCGGGCCGGATCGCGGGGCCTCAGGTCCGTTTACTGGGCGGCGAGGGCCCCCACGGTCACGGCGATGGGGGCCACGATGGCTCCGGTCCCGTCGATCATCTGGCACTTGGACCCGTCGGCGCCGAGGGAGACGGCCCCCGGCGACTGGGAGGCCCGGAGGTCCAGGGCCACCCGCAGCAGGGGGGCGTTCAGGGAGACGGGGCTGGCCGTGCCCTTCTGCGCCGCGGTGACCTGGAGGGTCCCACCGGAGACTTTGCCCTTGAGGATCGGGAGCCCGGTTCCGAGGCTGAAGGCCGTTCCGTTCTGCACGAAGGTGTTAGCAGGGTCGCCGGCGGCGACATTGGCCCAGGCCACCCGGGTGGCATCGGCGGTGAAGGTGGCCGTGATACCGGTGCCTGTGGTGGACGCGGGTCCCACCAGGTCGAGCACGAGGTGCGTGGCGGTGGAGAGGGCCGCGTTCTTCTTGAGCAGGTAGGTTCCGGAAGTCGGGTCCGTGTAGCCCAGGCTGGTGGCCGTGGCCGGGGCGGAGGATCCGCCGCCCCCGCCGCCGCAGGCGAGCAGGGCCATCAGCGCCAAGGCGGCGGAGCCGGAGAGGAGCTTGGTCATCGGGGTCATGGGCTTCTCCATCACAGGCCGCCGAGGAGGATCGCGAGGTCCTTGTCATCCACCGTCCCATCGCCGTTCAGGTCGCAGGTGGGGTTGGTGGTGCCGTAGAACTTGGCGAAGAAGAGCAGGTCCCGCAGATCCACCACGCCGTCGCCGTTCAGATCCAGGGACTTCACCGTGACGGAGGCGGTCCCGGGGGTGGTGCCGGGCCAGATGCTGGTGGCGGTGATGGTGTAGGTCCCGGCCGCGGCAGGAGCCGTGTAGACTCCGCTGGCCGTGATGGTGCCTCCGCTGGCGGACCAACTGACCCCCTGGCTCGGGGCGTTCGTCACCGTGGCAGTGAAGGTGGCCGTGCCGCCCATCAGGAGGGACGCCGTGGCGGGGGAAACGGATACGGTCACGGACAGGGGGTTGTAGACCGATACGGTGGCGGAGGCAGAGGCCGAGGGGACTTCGTTGCTCGCGGCGGTGACGGTATAGACTCCGGGCGTGGCCGGGGCCGTGTAGGTGGCGGCGCTGCCGCTGGTGGTCTGGGCGGGGCTGACGCTGCCGCCTCCGCTGGACACGGTCCAGTTCGCCTTGTTGTCGGTGGCGTAGTTGGTCACGGTGGCGGTGAAGGTCGTGCTGGCGGAGGGGCTCACCGTGGCCGTGGTCCGGTCCAGCGACACGGTGACCTGGGCGGTCTGCAACTCCCACACTCCGCGGCCGAAGGTGGCGGCGCGGAGGAAGCTGCCGTCCGGCGCGATGTAGAGGTCGCGGGTGGCGACCAGGGGCAGGTTGCTGCCGAACCGGCTCCAGGTGGCGCCCCCATCGCTGGTCACGTAGACGCCGAAATCCGTGCCCACGTAGACCTTGTTGGCGACCAGGGGATCGGCCTTCACCACGTGGACCGGGATGCCGAAGGGGAAGCCGTTGCTGGCCGCTGGGCTGCCGTCGATGGCTGTCCAGCTGCCTCCGCCGTTGGTGCTCTTCCAGAGGTGGTTGGCGGTGCTGCTGGGGGCCACCGATCCCACGTACACCGTCGTGGGGGTGGTGCGGTCGAACTCGATGCAGCTGAGGTAGGACGCGCTTCCCGGGAGGGTTCCGCCCTTGGTCCAGGAACTACCGCCGCTGGACGTCAGGTAGACCCGCGACTGGTTGGCCGCGATGCCCAGGGTGTTCGGATCGCTGGCGGAGGCAGCCAGGTTGCGGATGAACAGCTCGTTGGTCGTGGTGGTGGAGGACATGTCCAGCGGCGCCGGAAGGCCGCCGGTGCCGAGAGCCACCCAGCTGGATCCGAAGGTGGTGCTCTGGTAGACCTTCCCGTTGGTGGAGGTGTAGACGGTCGAGGCGTGGGCCGTGTCGCCGGGGACGAGGTAGGGTGCGAAGGGGGCCAGGTCCTTGTTGTTGGCCTCCACGATGCCCGAGATGGATTCGGAGAACGACGTGCTCCCGTTGGTGTTGGGATAGCCGCCGTTGGTGCTCTTGTAGATGTCGGTGTAGTAGATGCTGCCGAGAACCTGGTTGCCGTCCACCGGATGGAAGAGGGTGGCGAACCCGTCGCCGCCGATCTCGTCTTCGAAGATCCCCTCCGTGCCGGTGAGGGTGCCGCCGGACACCGCCGGCTGGCGCAGCCGGGTGCCGTTGTCCTGCATGCCCAGGGAGATCCGCCACTTCGAATCCGAAGGGCTGGCGGCGGTGGTGGAGCCCACGTTGTAGGTCAAGTGCGAGGCCAGACCCTTGTTGCGCCGGTTGTCGAGGAAGGAGGTGTCGAAGGAGATGGTGGGGATGATCGCGCGGAAGGGATCCCGCACCACGGCCAGGCCTCCGTCGTTGCCCACGTAGAGGGTGGCCCCATTGGGCGACCAGGCGGTGGCGTGGAAGTCCGCGTGCGCGTAGACGTGGCCGCTGCCATACCAGTGGGTGAGCTGGACCCAGCTCAGGCCACCGTCCGTCGAGCGGTAGAGGGCGAGGTTGGCCCCCACGAAGACCCGCAGCGGGTTGTTGGGATCCACCGCCAGCCCGTGGTTGTACCAGCCCTGGCCGCCGTCACTGCCCATCTGGGGGCCCGTGCCCTGGAAGAGGCCGCCGCTGATCGTAGGGGCGGCCTGCCAGGTCCAGGTCACGCCCTTGTCGACGCTCTTGAGGACGCCCCGGGCCACGGTCGTGCTGCTGCTGTTGGTGGTGGTGTCCTCCAGGATGGCGTAGGCGGTAGCGCCGTCGCCCGCGGCCCGGATGGTGATGCGGCCCGGCGTGAAGGTGAGGCTGGGCAGGGTGGCCAGGGTCCAGGAGGCGCCGGCATTGGTGGAGTAGTAGATGCTGCCGGTGCCGTTGGTGGCACCAGAGGGGGTGACCTCCACGGAGCAGAGGAGATCGGTGCCCGTCACCTTCTGGAGGGACCAGGCCTGGCCTGTGGCAGGACCGCCCCCGGCCGCGGTGAAGGTGGATCCCCCGTCGGTGGAGATCCGCAGGCCGGCGTTGGTGGCCCAGAGGATCCGGTTGGCGTCCAGGGGCAGGATGGCGTAGGAGCGGGTGGCGGTGCCGAGGCTGCTCAGGGGGGCGGCGGTCCAGGTGGCGCCGCCGTCCGTGGTCTTGAAGAAGCCGCGGCCTTCGGCATCGAAGAAGTCCCCGGCCCCCATGTAGAGGGTGTTCGGATCCACGGGGCTCATGGCCAGGGCGCCCACGGAGACGTTGCCTCCGCTGCTGCTGGTGGGGAGGGCATCCGTGACCGAGGTCCAGGTCCAGTCCGTCGTGGAGGTCGGGTCCGCGTTGTCGCAGCGGAACACGCCCCCGCCGCTGGTGGCCAGGTAGAGGGTGGGGGCCGTGGGGTGGGCCACGATGGCCACGGGGCGCCCGCTGTCGATGTCGGGCGTGGTGCTGGTGAGCTGTGAGAAGGGACCCAGGTTCGTCCAGGCGCCTCCGATGCCGGCCGGCCCGCTCGCCAGGGCTGCGGGAAGTGTGCCTGCAAGGGGCTGGACGAGCGGGCCCGCGCTCTGGAGGCGCCGCGGCGCCCAGAGGCGGGTCTGCTGCTCGGCGAGCTGGTTCTTGTAGTCCAGATAGGCCGGGCTGGCCTTTCCGCCGAACCAGAAAAGGTTCCACTCCCTGCGCAGATCCGCCCGGTCGTGCCCGCCGAGGGCGTGGGGGCTCCGGCGATAGGGCAGGTCCAGGCGCCGCTGGCCGGGGTTCCCCTCCTGGGCGGCGAGTCCCGACAGGGAAGCCGATAACAGGAGGAGAGCGAGGAACTTGGTCGCCCGGTGGTTCATGGCGTCTCCAGGAAGAATCCCCGGGGGCCGGGATGGAAACGAGATCGGGGGCCTTGGGGGATCCCAAACTATACGACACTCAAAGGACCGCGCCAGTTGGCTTTTAGATGGTTCCGCCGGGGCCTCCTCCGCTGCCTCACGTTGACCCTGCCGCCCGGGGCCCCTAGGCTGGAGGTTTGGGTCTGCCGCCACCGTGATCGCCCTCCGTCCCGACAATCCCCTGATCGTCCAGAGCGATCGCACCCTGCTGCTCGAGGTGGCCCATCCCGCCTTCGAGCAGGTGCGCGACGAGCTGGCTCGGTTCGCGGAGCTGGTGAAGAGCCCCGAACATATCCACACCTACCGCATCACCCCGCTGAGCCTGTGGAACGCCTCGGCCTCCGGCGTGGCCTGCCAGGACATGATCGAGACGCTGAACACCTGGTCCAAGTACCCGGTACCCCAGAACCTGCTACAGGAGATCGAGGATCACGGCACGCGCTACGGCAAGCTGCGCCTGGTGGCCAAGGGGGACCGCCTGGCCCTGGAGATGGACGACCGGGGCCTCTTCTGGGAGCTGGAGAACCAGAAGTCGCTGCAGGGAATGCTGGCGGAGCCCTACCCGGACGAGAAGGGCATCTTCCTCCAGACGGGCATGCGGGGCGAGGCCAAACTCCAGCTCATCCGCCTGGGCCATCCCGTGCAGGACATGGCCGGCTACAAGCCCGGCGATCCGCTGCCCTTCGAGTTGTCGCCCATCACCAAGCAGAACGGCAAGCCCTTCGGCCTGCGCCACTACCAGCAAGCGGCCGTGGATGTCTTCCACGCCGGAGGCGGGCCGGATGGTGGCGCCGGTGTGCTGGTGCTTCCCTGCGGAGCCGGCAAGACCGTCATCGGCATCGGCTGCATGGGCAGCCTGCAGACCCACACCCTGGTGCTCACCACCAACGGCACCGCCGTGAAGCAGTGGAAGCAGGAGCTGCTGGACAAGACCACCCTCACGGAAGACCAGGTGGGCCTCTACACGGGCGACACCAAGGAGATCAAGCCCGTCACCATCGCCACCTACCAGATCCTCACCTACCGCAAGAGCAAGACCGGCCCCTTCGAGCACTTCAAGCTTTTCGAGGCCGCCAACTGGGGCCTGGTGATCTATGACGAGGTGCACATGCTGCCCGCCCCGGTGTTCCGGGCCGTGGCCGAGCTCCAGGCCAAGCGGCGCCTGGGTCTCACGGCGACCCTGGTGCGCGAGGACGGCAAGGAGGAGGACGTCTTCAGCCTCATCGGCCCCAAGCGGGTGGACGTGCCCTGGAAGATGCTGGAGAAGGACGGCTTCATCGCCACGGCGCACTGCCTGGAGATCCGCGTCCCCCTGCCCACGGACGAGCGGATGGAATACGCCGTGGCGGACCAGCGCCAGCGCTTCCGCATCGCCTCCGAGAACAGCCTGAAGATGGTCGTGATGGACGAGCTGTTGGCGGGGCATCCGACCGACAACATCCTCATCATCGGGCAGTATCTCGAGCAGCTCCGCATCATCGGCGAGCGGCTGGGGGCGCCGGTGCTGACCGGCCAGACGCCGGAGAAGGAGCGCGAGACACTCTTCCGGCAGTTCCGCGAGGGGGACCTCCGCATCCTCATCGTCAGCAAGGTGGCCAACTTCGCCATCGACCTGCCGGATGCCAGCGTGGCCATCCAGGTGAGCGGCACCTTCGGCTCGCGGCAGGAGGAGGCCCAGCGCCTGGGCCGCATTCTGCGCCCCAAGGGCGAGCGCAACGTGAGCTATTTCTATTCGCTCATCAGCCGCGACACCACCGAGCAGGAGTTCGCCCGCAACCGCCAGCTCTTCCTCACCGAGCAGGGCTACCGCTACCTCATCGAGAGCCGCCACTTCGACGAAACGGGGCGGCTGAGCGAGCCCGCCGTGTGGAAGCGGCTGTTGGAAGAAACCGCAGGTTGAAGCTGGACTGAAAAACTCGTGCGGAGCGCGCGGAGGATGGCGGAGGCACGCGGAGAGAGGCGTTCATGCTCCGCGTTCTCTGCTCCCTCAGCGATCTCTGCGAGAGTGGTTTTGTTGCTACCGCCACAGCCCCGGATGCAGGAGCGACTGGGCGCCCAGCCAGCGGTCCAGGGGCCAGACGATGAGCGCGGCCAGCAGGCCGGCCAGCACGTCGTCCATCACCACGCCCCAGCCCCCCGGGAGCTGCTGGGCGCGGTCCACGACCCCGGGTTTCCAGATGTCGAAGAGGCGGAAGAGCAGGAAGGGGGCCACCAGCCGCGCCGCCCACAGGCTCCAGGCCTGGGGCTGGGCCGTCACCGTGAACAGCAGGGGGGTGAGGGCGACCCAGAGGCCGGCCCATTCGTCGATCACGACGAAGGAGGGATCCTCCTGGCCGGTTTCCTTCACCACCTCATCCGCCGCCCACACGGCCATCAGGGCGAGGGCCGGCGGCGCCGCCAGGAGGACCCAGGACGGGAGGGACCAACCGCGGACGATCCACACCAGCAGGAGCCAGGCCACCAGTCCCGCCAGGCTGCCCCAGGTGCCCGGGGCGGGTTTCAGGTAGCCGCTGCCGAAGCCCGTGGCCAGCCACCAGGCGGGGCGAGGGGCCCTCCGGGTTGATCGGGGTTGGGTGGCGTCCATGTGTCATCCCCTTCAGGGGTCGCAACCTTCAAAGGCGGGAAGGACGGCCGAACCGCATGCCGAACTGGACGGAGGCCTCCCATCGCGGAGCCATTCGGCGAAGCAGGCCATTGGGGCCCTCACCCCCCTGACGCCAGAGGGGCACGGCCAATTCCAGACGGGTGAAGGGGTGCGCGTAGGTGCCGCCCCGGGTGAGAAGGGCGAGGAGGTCACCCGTTCGGCCAGGAAGGAAGGGGATGAGAATGCCGCGGAACCCCGCTTGGGCCCGCAGCCAAGGTCGGACCATCCAGGCGCGGTCGCCTTCCAGCGGGGAGGGGCCGGTCGCGAGGCTGCTGTGGCCCTCGTATCGCTCCAGGCGGAGTTCGGCCCCCAGGGCCCCCTGGAGGCCATGTTCCTCCGTCCACCAGCTTCTCTGCCATCCGGCGCCTGCCATCGCGTACTGGAGGTCATGGCTGGATCCGGCCTGGGCCAGCGCCTGCCACTGATCCATCTCGATCTGGGAGGCCGCATGGTCCCAGCCCACCCGTGCCTGGAACGCGGTCGTGTTGTCGCCCGAACTCCCCGGGGCCGCCCCCCGTGCCGTGGGACCCACGGAAACGCCGAGGGCCACCTCGACACCGTCGGCCCTAAGGGGGAGGCCGAGGAGAAGAGTCAGGAATGCGATTCGAGGCGACATGTCAACAGTCTAAGGTAATAGCGCTTCCACTCAGGTCGACGCGCGATGGATCGGCTCGAATACCGGTTTCCCAGCCTGTCGCGTCCCCGCCATCGTGACTCTGGGCCTCCTCGGGTCCCGACTTCGCAGGCTGTCGCAGCCTGCTCCGACCCACACCGTCGTGACTCTGAGCCTCCCCGGGTCCCGACTTCGCCGGCTGTCGCAGCCTGCTCCGACCCACACCGTCGTGACTCTGAGCCTCCTCGGGTCCCGATTTCGCCGGCTGTCGCAGCCTGCTCCGACCCATACCGTCGTGACTCTGAGCCTCCTCGGGTCCCGACTTCGCAGGCTGTCGCAGCCTGTTCCGACCCATACCGTCGTGACTCTGAGCCTCCCCGGGTCCCGACTTCGCAGGCTGCCGCAGCCTGTTCCGACCCATACCGTCGTGACTCTGAGCCTCCTCGGGTCCCGACTTCGCAGGCTGCCCCGCAGCCTGCGAAGTCACCCGAGGGGCTCAGACATGTCTCAATGCCTCCACGATGCGGAGCTTCGCGGCCTTCAGGCCGGGGAACAGGGCGCTCACCTGGAGCGTGGCCTGAAGGCCCAGGGCCACCAGGGCGTAGACGCCGGGCACGAGGTGGATGTCCAGCTCGTAGCCGTGGCTGGTGCCCGGTGGAGCGGGCATCTGGAGGTGCAGGGCATTGAGGCCCGCCCGCAGCAGTAGGGTGGCGGCCAGGCCCAGGGCGCTGCCGAAGAGGCCCAGGAAGGCGCCCTCCCACTGGAGCAGGGCCAGCAGCTGGCCGGGCCGGAGGCCCATGGCCCGCAGCACGCCGAACTCGCGGACGCGCTCCATGACGGACATGAGCAGCGTGTTGGCCGTGGCCAGCAGCACCACCAGGAAGAGCACCAGGCCCATGAAGCCGAAGATGGCGTAGTAGAGGAGCTTCACCTGCCGATAGAAGGAGGCCAGCTCGAACCAGGGCTTCACCGTGGTTCCGGGTAGCAGGGCCTGGAGCCGCGCCTGCTCGGCGGCCGTGTCGCCGGGACGCTTCAACACGACCGAGAGCCGCGAGCGGGCCGGGCCCGCGTCCAGCAGCTGGGTGGCCGTGGCGAGGCCCACGGTGAGGACCCGGTCGTTCAGCTCCTTCAGGCCTTGGTCCTGGAGGCCGACGACTTCCACATCCAGGGCGTTGAGCGCGCCGTCCCTGGTGGTGGACATGAGGGTGAGCAGGCTGCCCACGGAGGCCCCCAGGCTCCGGGCCAGGCCCGTGCCGAGAATCACCTCGCGGGCGGCCGGATCCGTGGACAGCCAGCGCGAGCCCCCGCCGCCGCGGGCCTTGGCTCCATCCTTCAGGGCGTCCAGACAGGCCATGTGCTTCGGCTCCAGGGCCGGATCCACGGCGGTGCCCAGGAAGGCCACGCTCTTCGGGCCGCTGCTGAGCAGGCCCATGAACTGGATGCGGGGTAGCACCTCCGCCACGGCGGGGTCCTGCCGGAGCTGCGCTGCCAAGGCCTCGCCTTCGGGCAGGGCCTTCTCCAGGCTCTGGGCCTCGTCACCCTCCAGTGCGCCGGGGGCCATCACCTGCAGGTGGCCCAGGCCCCCGCGGATGGCGCCATCGGCAAGGCCCTGGAAGGTCTGCGCCATGAAGCCTCCGGCCAGGCTCAGGGCCAGGAAGCCCGCCACCACCACCATGAGCGTCAGCGCCGTGCGCCGCCGCTGGCGCAGCAGGTTCCGGAGGGCCAGGCGGGCGAGGATCACCGGTGCTCCTCCTCGATGAGCCGCCCGTCGGCGAGGCGGAAGACATGATCGGCGCGGGCGATGACAGCGGGATCATGGCTGGCCACCAGGAATGTGGCGCCCCGCTCGGCGGCCAGCTCGGCCATGAGGTCCATGAGGGGACCGCCGTGGGCGTGGTCGAGGCTGGCGGTGGGCTCGTCCGCCAGCACCAGGAGGGGATCGGGAGCCAGGGCGCGCGCGATGGCAGCGCGTTGCTGCTGGCCGCCGCTGAGCTGGCCGGGGCGATGGTGCAGGCGGTCCGAGAGCCCGACACGCTTGAGGGCCGCCTCGGCCCGGCGGCGGGCCTCGTCCTCGGGCAGGCCCTGAAGCTGCAGGGGCAGCATGGCGTTCTCCAGGGCCGTGAGCACGGGCACCAGGTTGAAGGCCTGGAACACGAAGCCCAGCCGGGATAGGCGGAGGCCGCAGCGTTCGCGCTCAGAGAGGCTGGACACCTCCTGTCCATCCAGGAGGACGGCGCCCCCGTCGGGCTGGTCCAGGAGGCCCGCCAGCTGGAGAAGGGTGGTCTTGCCGCTGCCGCTGGGGCCCGCCAGCACCGCCAGGCAGCCCTTCGGAACCGCCAGCGACACGCCGAACACGCCGGCGCGCTCGCCGCCGAGTTCGTAGGCGCGGGTGACCTCCCTGAATTCCAGCATCCGCCCAGTGTACCTGGCCCATGGTGCCGGCTCATGGGTGGAAGAGGAATTCAGAAAGCTGAGGAAAGGGTAGGGGCCGAGGAAAGCGGAAATATCTTCATTTCCTCCGCTCTCCTCCGTTTCTCCGCTTTCCTTCGCGTTCCCAAATTCTTGCCTTCGAGAGACCTCTCAAAACTGCATGGCGTAGGCCAGCTTGGCGAACACGCCCCGCTCCACCATGCGCTCGGTGGGCAGGATGGCGAGGGGGTCGCGCCGCCGCTGGCCGGACCAGCCCAGGTAGGCATTGGTGAAGGCATTGGGCTGCCAGCCCAGGAAGGCCTTGAGGAATTTGTCCACGCCGTCGATCTCGGAGCCGCCGTACCGCACCACGAACGCCTGGGTCTTCAGGTAGAAGAACCGCGGCATCTGGTAGGTGGCCGTGGCGGCCAGCTTCCGCGCCCGCACGAGCAGCAGGTCGTCGGACTCGCGGTTCAGCTCGGTCTTCTGTGCGGAGAGGTCGTAGCACACATCCCCGATGGCGCCATGGGAACTGAAGCTGAGGGTGTGGATGCGTGCCGGGGCCCCCGAGGCCAGGTCGATGGTGCGCCCGTGGATGACCCGCACCAGCATCTGGGCCCAGCTGAGCTTCTTCCAGCTCAGGGCCATGTTGATATTGCGGGTGGCGTTGGAGGTCACCTCGTCGTCCGCCCAGGTGCGCCCCGCGATGTCCCAGTCCAGGCTCCAGGCCCAGCGGTCGGCGGTCTCCACATAGGTGCTCAGGCCCACGGCGCGGTCGAAGGGATTTCCATCCCACCACACGAGGCGGCGTGCGCGCAGGTAGAGGTTCGCCTGGGAGAGCTTCCCCCCATTCCAGTTGCTCTGCCAGCCGAAGGTCCCGTTCTGCTGGCGGTAGCCTCGGAGATCGGTGAACCCCGAGACCAGCACCAGGCCGGGGCTGGTGGTCTGGCTGACGGCGGTGGCGAACCAGTGGCGGGTGTTCCAGTCCAGCTCGGCGGAGGTGGAGGTGCCGCGCTGGGAGAGGAGGCTGCCATCGGCCTGGGGGAGGTGCGAGGTGGCGGTCATGGCGCTGCCGATGAAGTGGAATTCGGAGCCCAGGTACTGATCCAGATAGAGGCCGCCGCTCTGGCCGCCGATCAGCCCGCCGGCGGCATCCGGCCCGCCCTGCAGGCGCTTGTCCGTGCCGAGGAAGGAGAGGCCCGAGCCGCGCCCGTCCAACTGGAAGCGCAGCGCGGCCGCCGTGTCCTGGGTGGGCAGACCCTCGACGCCCTGGGCGCCGTTGGCGCTCAGCATGAGGCCGCCATCCTCGTCCTTGGCGTGGAGCATGGTCCAGCTGGCCAGCGAGCCCTGGCCCGAGGCCTTCAGGCCGTAGAGGGGGCTCTGGATGGAGCGGCTGAAGAACTGCCGCTGGGCCGCCGGAGGGGAAAGAAGATCCATGCCCTCCAGGAAGAAGGGCCGGCGCTCGGGATAGAACACCTTGAACCGGCTGTTGATCTGAAGCGGGTCCACATCCGCGTCCGCCGTGGCGAAGTCGGGCCGGTAGGTGCCTTCGAAGGTGAGGGCGGTGGTGGCGTAGCGGACATCCATGCCCAGGCGGGCCTTGGATTCCACGGGGGCCGACGGGTTGGTCTCCAGCGACTGGGCGCGGGTGTAGGTGGCGAAGGGGATCACCAGGAAGGGTGAGCCGGGCTTGTCCACCGGGGCGCCGGAGACCCGGGCCATCTGGCAGATGTCGCACTGCACGTCCTTGCTCATGCGCGGCCAGGAGATGCCGTAGCGCCGTTCCCGGGGGATGATGCGCAGGATGCGGAAGGCCCAGTCGCCGGGTCGCCGGCGCAAGCTGCTGTAGGGAATGCGCATCTTCACGACGTAGCCGTCCGGCGTCAGCACGCCGGTGGAATCCCAGAGGCAGTCGTAGGAGGCGTTCTCGCCGGTGCTGTCTGTCATGATCTCGTCGATCTGGCCGCCCAGGGGCGTCACGAAAAAGCGGACGATGCTCTGGCCTTTGCCGGAGGGGTCCAGGTCCACGCCCACGAAGTCGAAGTCGCCGTTGTTGGTGTCGCGCATGTGGCGGGCGGCGTGGATCTTCGATGGCTCGGGGTCCTTGGCTTCCACGGCGACGTAGAGCGCATCGGGGCCCCAGCCCACGTGGACAATGGTGGGCCAGCGGTTCTCGCCCTGGTCGTCCGGCATGATCATGCCGAACTCGGTGAGGACCTGGGCATCCTTCCAGGTGGAGAGGTCCGCGTCCCGGGCCATGGAAGGCGCCTGGGCCAGCCGGGGGATGGCCAGGTGGGGCGGATGGGGGGCCTGGGAGGCCAGGATGGGCAGGCAGGCGAAGGCCAAGGCCGGATGGCGCATGAAAGATCCCCGGAGAACGGTTCTCAAAGTCCTACGAGACCCTCCGGGGTCCGTTTAGGCCCGTTTCGCCCGGAAGGATGCCTCGTAGGCCACCGTGCTCGCCTCGAGGCCGCCCTCCTCCACTTCGCCGATGAGGTCGTAGGCGTGGGCTTTCACGATGCGCACCCTCTGGATGGTGTTCACCTGCGGCATGCCATCCACCAGCAGCACGTTGCCGTCGATGTCCGGAGCCTGGCCCTGGTGGCGGCCCTTGACGATCAGGTCGGTCTCCTCGTGGGCGCCTTCCACGAGCACATCGATCACCTGGCCCACCTTCTCCTGGTTCTTCTCCCGGGCGACCTTCTGCTGCAGCTCCAGGAGGCGCCGCTTGCGGGCCTCCTTGGTGCGCCTCGGGATGGGATCGCCCAGGTCGTGGGCGGTGGTGCCCTCCTCGGGGCTGTAGGTGAAGACGCCCACATGGTCGAAGCGGGCCTCCTTCACGAAGGCCTTCAGTTCCTCGAAGGCCGCCTCATCCTCGCCGGGGAAGCCCACGATGAAGTTCGAGCGGATGGCGATGCCCGGCACGATGCGGCGGACTTTTTCGATCAGTTTCAGGAACTGGGCCCGGCCGCCGCCCCGGGCCATGGCCTTGAGGATGGCGGCGTCGGCGTGCTGCAGGGGCATGTCCAGGTATTTCGCGCAGTTCGGCGTCTCGGCCATGGCCTGCAGCAGGCCGTCCGTGAGCCGGTTGGGATAGGCGTAGTGGATGCGGAACCAGCGCAGGCCCTCCACCTTCCCCAGGGCGCGCACCAGCTTCTCGAGGGCATCGGGATCGCCGAAATCGCGACCGTAGTCCGTGGTGTCCTGTCCCACGAGGCTGATCTCCAGCACGCCCTGGGCCACCAGGTTCCGTGCCTCGGCCACCACGCTCTCGATGCTGCGGCTGCGCTGGGCGCCCCGGAGCTGGGGGATGACGCAGAAGGCGCAGGCGTGGTCGCAGCCCTCGCTGATCTTGAGGTAGGCGCTGGCCTTGGGGGTGGTGAGCATCCGGGGGCTTTGCTCGGTGTAGAGGTAGTCCGGGTTGGGGTCCAGCTCGTAGGCGGCGCCGGCGCCGATGACTTCGGCGATCTGCTCGATGTCCCGGGTGCCCAGGCAGGCGTCGATCTCCGGCATCTCGGTCATGAGCTCGTCCCGGTAGCGCTCCACCAGGCAGCCGGCCACGATGAGCTTCTCGCAGGCGCCCTCTTTCTTCATGGACGCGGCCTGGAGGATGGCCTCCACGCTCTCCTGCTTGGCGGCGTCGATGAAGCCGCAGGTGTTCACCACCAGCACCTGGGCCTCCTCCAGCACCGGGGTGATCTGGTAGCCCTTGAGGCGCAGGTGGCCCAGCATGACCTCGGAATCGACGAGGTTCTTGGGGCAGCCCAGGGACATGAAACCGACTTTGGTCAACGGACCTCCATCCACCATCAGGTGGAACCTCATAGATTATCGCCACCGGCCGATGAAGTCAGCACCTGCATGCTAGACTCACCCTTCCCCCCGGTTTTCGCATGAAGCTCACCCTCCAGGTTGACGGCGCCCTGCATCCCGTGACGCTCACGGAAGAGGGTGTGACCCTGGGCCGGGGCGACCAGGCCACCATCCGCATCCAGGCCAACGCGGTAAGCCGGGTCCACGCCCGGATCTTCCTGAAGGATGGCCAGCCTCACGTCATGGACATGAAGTCCCTGAACGGCACCACGCTCAACGGAGCGGTCCTGGCCGAGCCCGCGCCCCTGCATCCCGGGGACACGGTGCTCCTGGGCGAGGCCGTGGTGCGCTGGATGCCCGAGCCGGTGCCCGGTTCCCCGACGCAGGGACTGAACCTGGTGGGCCGGACCGCCGGCCCGAAGATCTCCCTCGAGGACCGCGCTTTCGATGCCTCCGGCTCAATCCTGGTGCCTCATGCCAGCCTGGAGGCCATGCTGGCCCAGGCCGGCGGGCAGCACCCTGCGGGCGATGCCGTGACCCTGTTCCAGCGCCTCGCCAGCATGGCCGGCACCCTGCTGCGGGCGGCGGGCCTGGCGGAGCTGCTGGAATCCGTGATGGGCCTGGTGACGGCCCAGATCCCCTGCCAGCGGGGCTTCATCCTCCTGGCGGATGCCAATGGCGAGCTGGTGCCTGAGCTGGTCTGGGAGGAGCAGGCGGGTCAGAACGCCAACCCCATCAGCCGCACCATCGCCCGCACGGCCATGAAGGACCGGGTGGCCATCCTCACCACCGATGCCCGCATGGACCCCCGCTTCAGCGCCGGGGAGAGCATCAAGATCCATGGCATCACCTCGGCCCTCTGCGCGCCCCTCATCGTGGAGAACCAGTCGCTGGGGGTGATCTACCTGGAGACCAGCCTCAGCAAGGGCGGCTTCAAGCGGGAGGACGAGCACCTGCTGAGCGCCATGGCCAACTTCGCCGCCGTGGGCATCCAGCGCGAGCGGGAGGCCAAGTTCCGCCAGCGCCTGGAGCGGTACCACAGCCCGGCCGTGGTGGACCAGATCCTCAAGTCCAGCCAGAGCAAGGAGGCTCCAGCCCTCCAGGCCCAGCGCTGCCAGATCAGCGTGCTCTTCGCCGACATCTCGGGCTTCACGCGCATGAGCGAAGGCATGGAACCTCTGGTGCTGGCGGGCATCCTGAACCGCACCTTCGAGGCCATGACGGACCAGATCTTCAGCCGGGGGGGCACCCTCGACAAGTACATCGGCGATGCCATCATGGCCTTCTTCGGCGCGCCCAACCCCGATCCCGGCCATGCCCGCCACGCGGTGGAGGCTGCCGCGGCCATGCAAGAGACCCTGCGGGCCCTGAACGAAGCTCGGCCCGAGGGCTACCCCGAGCTGAAGATGCGGATCGGCATCAACAGCGGCGAGGCCTTCGCGGGCGACATCGGCTGCGAGAAGCGCATGGACTACACGGTCATGGGCAGCACCGTGAACCTGGCCTCCCGCCTGGAGAGCGGTGTGGCCCGACCCGGCCAGATCGTCATCGGGCCCCGGACGGCCGAGCTGGTGGGCCCGGCCCGCCTGCGGCAGCTGGAGGGATCCCTGCTCAAGGGCATCGAGCATGAGGTGCGCCCCTTTGAGGTGCTGTGGGAAGAGGACCGGCCGACGGTGGGAGCGGGAAAAGCCTGAAGTGATTTGATGGACCGGCCCTGGCCAAGTCCCCTGGAATCCCCTTAGACTGGGCCCATCCCCAACCCTTTCCGGGTCAACCCCGGTCCCATCTGCTCCCAGGAGCCCCCATGAACGACTACACGTCCGCCGCGCCGGTGAAGGCCCACCGGGGCACCATGCTGCTGGTGTTCGGCATCCTCGGCCTCCTCTGCTGCATCATCTTCGCCATCCTCGCGTGGGTCATGGGCAGCAGCGATCTCAAGGCCATGGCCGAAGGCAAGATGGATCCCAGCGGCGAAGGCCTCACCAAGGCCGCCAAGATCCTCGGGATCATCGGCTGCGTGCTGGGTATCCTCGGCCTCATCTGGGCGGTGTTCTTCGGCGGCATGGCCGCCCTCGGAGCGATGAGCCACCACTGATCCGAGACTCCCCGGTGCACTTCCACTGGGAACGATCCCCCCGGCTGCCGCGGCCCCCAGGGTGGGCCGCGGCGCTGGTGGGATGCTGGCTCCTGTTGGTGCTGGGAGGCGTGCTGCTGGAGCGGCGGGGTGCCCCTTCCGTCGAGACCTGCCTGTTCCACCGGCTATCCGGACATCCCTGTCCCACCTGCGGCAGCACCCGGGTGGTGCTGGCCTTCACGCACGGGGACTGGGCCGGCGCCTTGCGCCTGAATCCACTGGTGGCCCTCGGCTTGGGCCTGGCGGCCTTGTGGCTGCTGACGCGGCTGGCCACGGGGCGGACGCTGCGCGTGGCGGCATCCCTGCGGGAACGGGGCGTCCTCTTGGCCGTGGGGGTCACCCTGCTGCTGGCCAACTGGATCTGGGTGCTCCAGACCCAGTCCTGATCATTCCTTCACGAAGTCCTTCCACAGCATCGACGGCTGGATGCCGGAGTTGCGCTGGTACTTCCCGGATTCGTAGCTCTCATACTCGCCGCTGACGGTGTGGTAGAAGATCTGGCAGATGCCCACGCCGGCGTAGATGCGCACGGGCTGGATGCAGCTGATCTCCAGGGTCCAGAAGCCGCAGAAGCCGATGTCGCCGAAGCCGGCGGTGACGTGGACGAAGAGGCCCAGGCGCCCCACGCTGCTGCGGCCCTCCAGCATGGGCACCATGCCGTGGGTCTCCGTGTATTCCAGCGTGCGCCCCAGGTAGAGCGTGCCGGGCTGGAGCAGCAGGCCCTCCGCGGGGATCTTCAGGAACTCGATGCCGTTGGGCTTGGCCATGTCGAGCTCGCGCTCGGTGTAGACGGCCAGGTCATCCCCCAGGCGCAGGTTGTAGCTGTTGGGGTTCAACTGCCGGTCGGACCAGGGATCGATGCGGATCTTCCCCTGGTTCCGGGCCTCGAGGATCTGCTTGCCGGTGAGGATCACCGTCAGCGGTCCACTTTCAGCACTTCGGTCTTGGCCAGCATGTCGCTGAGGCTGATCCGCTCGTCGCCCTTCACGGCCAGGACGATCAGGTTGAGCGCGAGGATGTTGCCGATCTGGCGGAGGATGGCGGGGCCGAACTCGATGCGGCCCTGCGGGTTGCCCTCCGGCACCACCCGCAGCTTCATCATCTTCTTGCCGATGCTGGCGCCATATTTCGAGACGCACCAGGGGATGAAGAGCCAGTAGTAGGCGATCTGGGCGAGGACGCTGACGGGCATCAGGACGCACCCGATCACGGGCAGGTGGGACAGGACCATGAAGGCCATGGAGATGAGCACCGCCGGCACGGCGTCGATGAGGACGGCCAGGAGCCGGTTCACCAGGTCGCCGCGTTCGCCCACGGTCACGGCGTCGTCGGGGATGGAGGGCAGGAGGGAGCCGAGGAAGGACTGTTCGGGAGGCCGGGAGGGAGCCGCGGGCCGGGGCGCCGGAGGCGGAGCCACAGGTGGCACCGGAGGGACGAGCTTCCCCGGGGTGGGCATGGGGCCGGTGGAGGGCTGGATGGGCACCGCGGGATCCTCGGCCGGGGCCTTCCCGGCATGGATGGCGGCCAGCTCATCCGCGGACATCCGCACGGTGCCGAGGGGGGGCTTGGCCGCGCTTTCGCGGGCCACCGCCACCGTGGCGCCGACCTCGGACTGGGGATCCTGGAAGGTGAGCTGCACCTGGCCCAGGGTGATGCGATCCCCGTTCCGCAGGGGCGAGGACTGCACCCGGTTGCCGTTCACGAGCACGCCGTTGCTGCTCTGGAGGTCCTGGATCTCATAGCCTCCGCCCATCTTGCGCAGGACGCAGTGATGGCGGCTGATGCTGGGGTCCGGGAGCCGCAGGGTGTTGTCCAGCTCGCGTCCCATGTGGACTTCCTCGTCCACGATCTCGAATTCGCGGGTACCCGCGCTTTCGTGCACCAGCAGCTTGGCCATGGAAACCCTCGGGGAAGGTGGGATGGCGGGAAGTTTAGCGCATCCCTCCGCCATCGTGGCGGCTCATTGGGGGTGGAAGCCCCATATCGGTTCTTTCTTGACGGGTTTGGGTGGAGCGGCCAATCTTCCCAGAAGATCACGCGAATGAATCGCGAGGGTGCAGCATGGTGCTTTTCAACGCGGCCACGAAGGAGTTGACGGCGAAGATCGTCTACTACGGGCCTGGCCTCTGCGGGAAGACGACCAACCTCCAGCACATCTACGACACGCTGCCCGGCGAGGGGCGCGGCAAGATGCTGTCGCTGGCCACCCAGACGGACCGCACCCTCTTCTTCGACTTCCTGCCCATCGACCTCGGGACCATCCGGGGCATGAAGACCCGCGTCCAGCTCTACACCGTGCCCGGCCAGGTCTTCTACGACGCTACCCGCAAGCTGGTGCTCCGCGGCGCCGATGCGGTGGTGTTCGTGGCGGATTCCCAGGCCCCGGCCCTGGAAAGCAACAAGGAGAGCTTCCAGAACCTCATCGCCAACCTCAAGGAGCAGGGCACCGACCTGTCGAAGATCCCCCACGTCATCCAGTGGAACAAGCGGGACACGCCGAACGCGCTGCCCATCGGCACCCTGGACAAGGAGATCAACCTCTTCAGCGTGCCCACCTTCGAGGCCTGCGCCATGCGGGGCGAGGGGGTCAAGGAGACGCTCTCGGGCGTGGCCCGGCTGGTGCTGAAGAGCCTCGCCGAGAAGTACGGCGGCGGCGTGGTCGAGGAGCCCCAGACTGTCCTGACGGGAGGAGCGCCGCCACCACCACCACCTCCCCCGACCCCCGCCATGGATTCCAAGCCCCTGGAGGTGGAGGAGCTGTCCGCGGGCGAGCTGCTGGAAGAGATCGACGAATTCCCCGTGGACTCCGCCTTCTCGCCGGCCCATGCCCCCGCTCCCACGCACATGCCCCACCGCAGCGTCGTGGAGGTGCCCATCGTGTTGGACCGCAGCCTCTTCAGCGGCGATTCCCCGGTGGAGATCAAGCTGAAGTTGTATATTAAATAAGCTGTCGGCTATCAGCTCTCAGCTTTCAGTCGGGCGCCGATGGCGCCCGCTGTTTTGTCTGATAGCTGACCGCCGATAGCTGATAGCCCGGAGCCCTTCCATGTCCCGCCAGGTCGTCACCCGCTTCGCTCCGTCCCCCACCGGCATGCTCCACATCGGGGGGGTCCGCACGGCGCTGTTCTGCTGGCTCTACGCCCGCCGGCACGGAGGCCGCTTCATCCTGCGCATCGAGGACACGGACCTCTCCCGCAGCACCGACGACAACATCCGCATCATCGAGGAAGGCATGGCCTGGTGCGGCCTGGACTGGGACGAGGGGCCGATCGTGGGCGATCCCGGCCAGTGGAAGGGACCCCACGGCCCCTACCGCCAGATGCAGCGCATGGACATGTACAAGGCCAAGATCCAGGAGCTCCTGGACAAGGGCCTGGCCTACCGCTGCCGCTGTTCGAAGGAGGCCCTGGACGAGCGCCGCAAGGCCGTGGAGGCCGCCGGCAAGGTCTTCCAGTACAACCGCGGGCTGGACGCGGGGAAGGGCTGCGCCGACGCGAACCACGACGCCAGCGAGTCCGCGGCCATCCGCTTCCGCATGCCCGTGGATGGCGACATCGTCGTGCCCGACCTCATCAAGGGCGAGACCCGCTTCCCCGCCGAGAGCCTGGACGACTGGATCATCGCCCGCACGGGCGACGGGCCCGGCGAGATCGGCGTTCCCACCTACAACTTCTGCGTGGTGGTGGACGACACCCACATGGAGGTCACCCACGTCATCCGCGGCGACGACCACCTGAACAACACGCCCAAGCAGATCCCGCTGTTTGCCGCCTTCGGCTACGACCTGCCGGCCTTCGCCCACGTGCCCATGATCCTGGGGGCGGATGGCGCCAAGCTCAGCAAGCGCCACGGCGCCACCAGCATCACGGAGTACCAGGCCATGGGCCTGCTGCCCTCCGCGGTGCGTCTCGCCCTGGCCCGGCTGTCCTGGACGCCCAAGATCGACGGCAGGGCCGTGGAGAGCGCCGAGGAGGAGCTGCTCACGGACGAGCAGATGATCCAGCTCTTCGACCTGGCGGATTGCCAGAAGAGCGCAGCCCGCTTCGACATGGACAAGCTGCAGTGGCTGAACCAGAAGCTCATCCAGAGGGCCACTTGGCAGGAGCTGGAGCCGCATCTCAGACCCTTCGTGCCTGAGAGCTGGGAGCAGAAACCCGAGGCATGGCGCGCCCAGGCCATCCAGGCCACCCAGAAGGGCAAGTCGCTCACGGACATGGCCGAGGCCCTGCGCTTCGCCTTCGAGCGGCCCGCCGCCTTCGACGAGAAGGCCGTGGAGAAGTTCATGACCGCGGCCGTCAAGCCCGCGCTGCGGGAGGTCGCGGCGCTCACGGACTACAGCCACGAGGGCCTGGAGGCCGGCTTCAACGCCATCCTGGAGCGCCACGGCCTGAAGACCAAGGACCTGGCCCAGGCCCTCCGCGTGGCCCTCTGCGGGAAGCCGGTCAGCCCGGGCATCTTCGACACCCTCATGCTGGTGGGCCGGGAGGAAGTGGCCGCGCGGCTGGCGAAGTGGCTCTGATGGACCTCCAGGAGTTCACCCACATCACCCTGGCCGTGCTGGAGGACCAGGGCGCCGAGGCCTACGCCCCCACCATCATCGCGGGCGACGCGGTGCAGGTGATCCAGGGCATTCCCGAGGGCATGGACCAGCGGGAGGCCATCCAGGAGACGATCCTGCGCCTGGGTCTGGAGCAGGCGGACTTCTTCTTCGGCGTCCGCTCGGGGCCCGGCGAGATCACCACGGGCTTCCACACGCCGGTCGGCACACAGTTCCAGCTCATCTCCGAGATGCGGCAGGGCTTCGTGGTCTCAGACCTGGGCGCCTGCCCCTGGTGGACCCTGGATCAGGGCCGGGACCAGTAGCGGTTTCCGCCCGCCGGGAGGTCCGGAAGGGTTATAGTGATCCGCATGATCCTCATTCCGGCCATCCACCCGCGCCCTAGCACCTTGCGTGCGGGGGGGAGTCGCATGATCGGCTGACCTGGATCCAGGTCCCGCCATCCACCCCCGCCCCCTCGGCGGGGGTTTTTCGTTCCAAGGAGCGCGCATGAGCCGCCATCCCCGTCTCGCCATCCTCGGTTTCGGCACCATGGGCCAGGCCATCAGCGCCGGCCTGGTGGAGGCGTCCGGCTATCCCGCCAGCCGCATCCACGCGGCCACGCGGCACCCGGGCGCGGCCCGGGCCCGGGCCGAGGCCCTGGGCATCGCGCTCTCGAGCGATGCGGACGAGGCTGTCCGCCATGCGGAGCTGGTGCTGCTCTGCGTGAAGCCGAAGGAGCTGAAGGGCCTGCTGGCGGGTCTGTCCGCGTCGGGGGCTCTGGACCACCACCCCCTGGTGGTCTCCATCGCGGCGGGCACGACCCTGGACTTCCTGGCGGCCCACACGCCCGCAGGCACGCCCCTGGTGCGGGCCATGCCCAACACGCCCTGCTCCATCCGCCGGGGCATGACGGTGCTGGCGGCGGGGCAGGGGGTCACCGAGGCCCAGCTGGCCCAGGCCCGGGCCCTCTTCGAGCCCCTGGGCCGGGTCATGGACCTGGACGAGCGCCACATGGACGCCGTCACGGGCCTCAGCGCCAGCGGCCCGGCCTTCATGTTCGTCATCCTGGAGGCCCTGGCCGAAGGCGGCGTCCAGTGCGGCCTGCCGCGGGCCGTGGCCGTGGAGCTGGCGGCCCAGATGACCCTGGGGGCCGCCGCCATGGTGCTGGAGACGGGCCGCCACCCCGCCGCCCTCAAGGACGACGTCACCACCCCCGCCGGCTGCACCATCGCCGGCCTCCTGGCCCTGGAGGATGGCCGCATCCGCTCCGTCGTGGCCCGCGGCATCGAGCGCGCCACCCAGGTGGCGGCGGGACTGGGATGACCATTACCGGGGAGGGCCGGCCAGCGGGTATCTTTGAGGTTTGCATCCTGTGAGCCCCGATGTCCGCTGACCTGTCGTCCCCAGAACCCAAGAGCCTCCACTTCATCGAGGAGATCGTGGAGGCGGACCGCGCCTCGGGGAAGCACGGCGGGCGGGTGCTCACGCGGTTCCCGCCGGAGCCCAACGGCTACCTGCACATCGGCCACGCCAAGAGCATCTGCCTGAACTTCGGCCTGGCCAAGGCCTACGGCGGCGCGACGAACCTGCGCTTCGACGACACCAACCCGGTGAAGGAGGACGTGGAGTACGTGGATTCCATCCGGGACGATGTGCGCTGGCTCGGCTTCGAGTGGAAGGGCGAGCACTACGCGTCGGACTACTTCCCCTTCCTCTACGACTACGCGGAATACCTGATCGAGCAGGGCAGGGCCTATGTCTGTGATCTCACGGAGATGGAGATCCGCGAGTACCGGGGCAACTTCCACACCCCCGGCCGCCCCAGCCCGTACCGGGACCGCACCCCTGGGGAGAACCTGGACCTCTTCCGCCGCATGAAGGCGGGCGAGTTCCCCGACGGCTCGAAGGTCCTGCGCGCCAAGATCGACATGGCGAGCGGGAACATGAACCTGCGGGATCCGCTCATGTACCGCATCCGGAGAGCCCACCACCACCGCACGGGCGACGCCTGGTGCATCTACCCCATGTACGACTACGCCCACGGCGTGTCGGACGCCATCGAGACCATCACCCACTCCATCTGCACATTGGAATTCGAGGACCACCGGCCCCTCTACGAGTGGTTCCTCGAGCAGGACGTGGAGGGCAGGTTCTTCCAGCGCCCCCTGCCGCGCCAGATCGAGTTCGCCCGCCTGAACCTCACCTACACGGTGATGAGCAAGCGGCGCCTGCTCCAGCTGGTGCAGGATGGCATCGTGCGCGGCTGGGACGATCCCCGCATGCCCACCATCTGCGGCCTGCGCCGCCGGGGCTACACCCCCGAGGCCGTGCGTGCCTTCGCGGAGAAGGTGGGCGTGGCCAAGCGCGACATGGTGGCCGACGTGGGCCTACTCGAGTTCTGCATCCGCGAGGACCTGGAGAAGCGGGCCCCCCGCCGCATGGCTGTGCTGCGCCCCCTCAAGGTGGTCCTCACCAACATGGCCGAGGCCGATGCCTTCGAGGTGGAGGTGCCCAGCCACCCGGACGATCCCGCCATGGGCACCCGGAAGCTGCCCTTCACGCGGGAGCTCTTCATCGACCAGGACGACTTCCGTGAGGAGGCCCCCAAGAAGTGGTTCCGCCTGGCGCCGGGCGCCGAGGTGCGCCTGCGCGGGGCCTGCCTCATGACCTGCCGCGAGGTGGTCAAGGATGCCGCCGGGAACGTGGTGGAGCTGCGCTGCGAGTGGGATCCCGCCAGCAAGGGCGGCAACGCCCCGGACGGCCGCAAGGTGAAGGGCACCCTCCACTGGGTGAGCGCCGCCCATGCCGTGGAGGCGGAGGTGCGGCTCTACGAGGCACTCTTCACTCAGGAAGATCCCATGGATGTGGCCGAGGGCCAGGACTGGAAAACCCTCCTGAACCCTGGAAGCCTCGAGGTCCTGGCCTCTGCCCGGCTGGAGCCCAGCCTGGCGGAAGCCCGTCCCGGCGAGCGCTTCCAGTTCGAGCGGACCGGCTACTTCGCCGTGGACCCGGACAGCACCCCCGGAAAGCCCGTGTTCAACCGGACCGTGGGGCTGAAGGACAGCTGGAGCAAGATCGAAGCAAAGGGCTGAGAAATCGCGGGCTTCGCCCACGATTTCTCTTGAGCGCGGCCATGCCGCGCGAGATGCCTTGGCTTTTTCCAGGGGGGGGCAAAGCGCGAGCTTTGGCCCGAGGCTGTGACCCAGGTCGCATCGGCTCCCCCGGAGTTCTTTCCCTCCGTGTCGGGAACCTCACGGCTCTGATAGGCTCGATGGGTTGGGCCTCCCCGCGGGTGGCCCTGCCGGGAAGCCGCCCATGGACAAGCTCGCAAGCCTGCTGCACACCACGCCTGCCATCGCTTGGATGGTGGCGAAACTCGTCATCGTCTTCGGTGGCGTCTTCTCGCTGGCGGCCCTCTGGACCTGGGTGGAGCGCCGCGGCGCCGCCATGATCCAGGACCGCATCGGGCCCAACCGCGCGGCCCTCTTCGGCAAGATCAAGATCATCGGCCTGGCCCAGCCCCTGGCGGACGGCATCAAGTTCTTCTTCAAGGAGGACCTGGTCCCCCACGACGCCAACAAGGGCCTGTTCTGGCTGGCGCCCTTCCTGGCCCTGGTGCCGGCCCTCATGGGCTTCGCCGTCATCCCCTTCGGGCGCAGCTTCGTGAGCGGCGGCCATGAATACCACATGGCGCTGCTGGATCCCGGCAACGGCATGGGCCTGCTCTACCCCCTGGCCATCGGGGGCATGGCGGTCTACGGCGTGCTGGTGGCCGCCTGGTCCAGCAACAACAAGTGGGCGATCCTCGGCGGCATGCGCTCGTCGGCCACCATGGTGAGCTACGAGATCGGCATGAGTCTGGCCGTGGTCACCATCTTCATGACGGCGGGCGGCTACGATCCCTCCGAGGTGATCAAGGCGCAGGGGCATCTTCCCTGGGCCTGGAACATCGTCCGCCAGCCCCTCGGCTTCATCGTGTTCTTCACGTGCATGTTCGCCGAGACGAACCGCCTCCCCTTCGACTTCGCCGAGGGCGAGAGCGAGATCGTGGCGGGCTTCAACACCGAATACGGCAGCATGAAGTTCAGCCTGCTGGCCCTCTCCGAGTACTGCCATCTGATGACGGCGTCGGCGCTCATCGCCACGCTGTATTTCGGCGGCTGGCAGGTGCCCTTCATGCAGAACCCTCCGGTGATGCTCTCGGTGGCCAGCTTCCTGGTGAAGATGCTCTTCTTCGCCTGGGTCTTCGTGTGGATCCGGTGGACGCTGCCGCGGTTCCGTTATGACCAGCTCATGCATCTCGGATGGAAGGCGATGCTGCCGATGTCCATGGTCAACCTGGTCTTCCACGCCTGGCGCATGAGCCAGGGCCACTGAGGAGTAGGCGATGGGTGTCGTCGTCAAGAAGGTCGAGCTGAGCTGGCTGGACCGCACCTATGTCTGGCCGGTGATGAAGGGCATGGGCATCACGCTCAGGCACTTCTTCAGGCAGCTCTTCACGCCCACCGCCAAGCGTTACACGATCCAGTACCCGGACATGAAGAAGGAGATGCCCGAGGGCTACCGCGGCCTCCACGAGCTGAAGCGCTTCGAGGACGGGGCCATCAAGTGCGTGGCCTGCTTCATGTGCCAGGAGGCCTGCCCCGCCCGCTGCATCAGCATCGAGGCCGAGGAGTTCAGCGACCTCAACATCACCCAGGGCTTCGAGGAGAAGCGCCCGGCCAAGTTCAGCATCGACATGCTGCGGTGCATCTACTGCGGCATGTGCGAAGAGGCCTGCCCCAAGGACGCCATCTGGCTCCGCAAGGACTACGAAGTGGCCGCCTACGACCGGCTCGCCATGCAGTACGGCAAGTGGGATCTGATGAACACCTACGCCAAGGCCGACGGCAAGGAGCTCATCTCCGAGGATCCCACCCCCTCCGTGCCGCGCCGCACGATCGCGATGTAAGGGAGCGGCCATGTTCATCACCTTTGCCCTCATCACCCTCCTGGGCGCCCTGGGGATGCTACTGCAGAAGAACGTCGTCGTGGCGGGCCTCTGCATGGTGGCCGCCTTCTTCGGCGTGGCCGGGCTCTTCGTGCTGCTGGCCAACCCGGTCGCCGCCGCGCTCCAGATCATCGTCTACACTGGCGCGATCATGGTGCTGGTGCTCTTCGTGATCATGATGCTGAGCAGCCACCAGGAAGAGGCGGCCGCCGTCTCCCACCCCGTCCAGCGCTGGCTGTCCGTGGCCCTGCTCGCGGTGCTGGCCTTCGGCGCAGTGAAGCTGGTGTTCGCCTCCCCCGGGGTGAAGGCCCTGGCGGTGAAGGGGGCGGCGATGCCCCAGGCCATGACCCTGCAGACGGTGGGCACCAACCTCTTTGCCGACCACCTGCTGGGCTTCGAGGTGGCCGGCCTCGTGCTGTTGGCCGCGATGATCGGCGCCGTGGCGCTGACCAAACGGAACCTGTGAGGAGCCAGTGATGACCGGCATGGATGCGATCCTCCACGGCGGCCTCCAGGGGTACCTGGTGGTGGCCCTTCTGCTCTTCTTCCTGGGGCTGGCGACGGTGCTGCTGCGCCGGACGCTCCTCCTCCAGTTCATGGGCGTGGAGCTGATGCTCAACGCCGCCAACGTGGTCCTGCTGGCCTTCGCCCGCTTCCGCGGAGGGGACGCCCAGGCCATGGTCTTCTACCTCTTCATCATCGCCGTCGCCGCCTGCGAGGCGGCCGTCGGCCTGGCGCTGATCATCGGCCTCTACCGCCACCGGGACACCACAGACTCGGACCGCGCCGCCAGCCTGAAGCAGTGAGGATGCGATGAACAAGTATTATTGGCTCATTCCGATCCTCCCCCTGCTGGGCGCGGCCTTCAACGGCATGCTGGGCAAGCGCGCGGGCAAGGGCTCCGTCACCGCAGTGGGCGTGGGCGTGGTGCTCGCCTCGTTGCTGCTGGCCTTCTCCGCCTTCTTCGCCATGAAGGCCCTGCCGGACCATCGGCTGGTGCTGAACTACGGTGAGTGGATGCTGACCGGATCCATGGCCGTCCCCTTCGGCCTGGTGATCGATCCGCTCAGCGGCACCATGATGCTGATCGTCGCCGGCGTGGGTTTCCTCATCCACCTCTACTCCGTGGGCTACATGCATGCGGAGGAGGGCTACGCCCGGTTCTTCAGCTACCTGAACCTCTTCGTGTTCTTCATGCTGACCCTGATCCTGGGCTCGAGCCTGCCCCTGATGTTCGTGGGCTGGGAAGGTGTGGGCCTCTGCTCCTATCTGCTCATCGGCTACTACTTCGAGACGGACTTCGCGCCCCAGGCGGGCCTCAAGGCCTTCCTCTTCAACCGCGTGGGCGATCTGGGCGTGTCCATCGGCATGCTGGTCCTCTTCGCCGCCTTCGGCACCCTGACCATTTCCGACATCCTCACCCAGGCGGGCCATCTGGCCCCCGAGGCGAGCTTCGGCATCCTCACCTTCGCCACGCTGATGCTCTTCGTGGGGGCCACGGGCAAGAGCGCCCAGATCCCCCTCTACCTCTGGCTGCCGGACGCCATGGCGGGCCCGACACCCGTCAGCGCCCTCATCCACGCGGCCACCATGGTGACCAGCGGCATCTACATGATCTGCCGCCTGGCTCCTCTCTACACGCTGACGCCCATCAGCCTGGACGTGGTGGCATGGGTGGGCGCGGCCACGGCCCTCTTCGCCGCCACCATCGGCCTCTTCCAGCGCGACATCAAGAAGGTGCTGGCCTATTCCACCGTCTCGCAGCTGGGCTACATGTTCCTGGGCCTGGGCGCGGCGGGCTTCGCGGCGGGCTTCTTCCATGTCTTCACCCACGCCTGGTTCAAGGCCCTCCTCTTCCTCGGCGCCGGCAGCGCGATCACCGCGATGCACCACGAGCAGGACCTCTTCAAGATGGGCGGCCTGAAGAACAAGACGAAGATCACCTTCATCACCATGGTGGCCGGCACCGTCGCCATCATGGGCTTCCCCGGCACCTCCGGCTTCTTCAGCAAGGACGAGATCCTCTACCTGGCCTACCTGAAGTCCCCGGCCCTGTGGGCGGTGGGCGTCGTCGCGGCCTGCTGCACCAGCTTCTACATGTGGCGCCTCATGGCCCTGGCCTTCTGGGGCGAACCCCGCGACCACCACGCCTACGAGCACGCCCACGAGAGCCCGCTCTCCATGACGGTGCCGCTCATGGTGCTGGCGGTGGGCTCGCTGTTCTGGGGCTTCTGGGGCGTGCCCGAGGCCTTCGGCGGCCACTTCGCCATCGGCGAGTGGCTGAAGCCGGCCCTGACCTACGGGCAGACCCACGCCGCCCACGGCCATCACGAGGGCCCGGCGGTGCTGCTGGCCGCGATCTCCACGACCCTGGGCCTGGTCTTCGGCTTCCTGGGCTGGTCGAAGTACAAGAACGGCCCGGCCTGGGAGCTGGCCTTCGCAGAGAAGTTCCCCACGGTCCACCGGGTGCTGGTGAACAAGTACTACGTGGATGAGGGTGTGGAGCTCTACCTGCTCCGGCCCATCCGCTGGTTCGGCAACCTCATGTGGAAGCTCTTCGACGTCATCATCATCGACGGCGTGGGCGTGAACCTGCCGGGTGCGCTGGCCCGGGTCTCCGGGGATTTCACGGCGCTCTTCCAGACGGGCCGGGTGCGGAACTACGCGCTCAGCATGGCGCTGGGGGCCGCGATCCTCCTCTATGTCTTCCTGAAGTAGGTGGGGCGATGACCTGGCTGAACCTCCATCCCCTCACCTTCCTGGTCTTCGCGCCGACCGTCCTGGGCTTCCTCCTCATGGCCCTGCCGCACGCGCTGGGCAAGCTGGCGCGCCTGCTGGGCTTCCTGGGCGCCCTGGCCATCTTCGTCCTGAGCCTCGCCTGGCTGCTGGGCCACGCGCCTGCCGCGGGCGGCACGGTCATGGCCGAGCGCACCCCCTGGTTCACGCTGGTGGGCCTGCCCGTGGACTACGCGCTGGCGGTGGACGGCCTGAACCTGTGGCTGGTCCTCCTCACGACCTTCCTCGTGCCCCTCACCATGCTGGGCACCTGGAACAGCCTCAAGGACCGCCTCGGCACCTTCGCGGCCCTGTTCCTCCTCCTGGAGACCGGCATGCTGGGCGCCCTGGTGGCCCAGGACCTGTTCGTGTTCTACCTGTTCTGGGAAGCCATGCTGATCCCGATGTACTTCATGATCGGGGTCTGGGGCGGCGATGAGCGCCGCTACGCCGCCAACAAGTTCTTCCTCTACACGCTGAGCGGATCGCTCCTGTGGCTGGTGGCGCTGCTCTACCTGGCCAACAAGGCCGGCGGCTTCAATCCCGCCGTGATGGCCCAGGCGGCCTCCGCGCTGCCCTTCGGCGTCCAGGGCTGGCTGTTCATCGCCTTCGCCGTGGCCTTCGCCATCAAGGTGCCGCTCTTCCCGCTGCACACCTGGCTTCCGGACGCCCACGTGCAGGCGCCCACGGCGGGCTCCGTCATCCTCGCCGGCGTGCTGCTGAAGCTGGGCGGATACGGCTTCATCCGCTTCGCCATCCCCATGTTCCCCCAGGCGGCGATGCACTACGCCAAGCCCATCGCCCTGCTGAGCGTCATCGCCATCGTCTACGGGGCCCTGGTGGCCATGGTCCAGCGCGACATCAAGAAGCTGGTGGCCTACTCCTCCGTGAGCCACATGGGCTTCGTGATGCTGGGGCTGGCCTCCATGACCGTCATCGGCACCCAGGGCGCCATGCTCCAGATGCTGAACCACGGCATCAGCACGGGCGCGCTCTTCCTCCTGGTGGGCATGCTCTACGACCGGGCCCACACCCGCATGATCGCCGACTTCGGCGGCGTCGCCGTGAAGATGCCCATCTTCACCACCTTCTTCATGATCGTGACGCTCAGCTCCATCGGCCTGCCCCTCACCAACGGGTTCGTGGGCGAGTTCTGGATCCTCAACGGCACCTTCCTCTCCGGCTTCCAGTGGGGCCGCCTCTACGCGTGCCTCGCCACGTCCGGCGTGGTGCTCGGCGCGGTCTACATGCTCTGGATGTTCATGCGGGTCTTCTGGGGCCCTGAGAACAAGGACGAGGATAGCGGCACCCACCACCTGCACAGCGACCTCAACGCCCGGGAGATCGCCGTGATGCTGCCCGTCGTCGTGCTCATCGTCTGGATGGGTGTCCACCCGAAGACCTTCGTGGCCGCCAGCGAGACGCCCGTGACCGCCCTCCTCCAGGAGGTGAAGGCCCCGGCGCCCCGGACCTTCATCCTGACCCCCGCCGTGCATGAGGCTTCCGAGGCCCATGAGGCTGTCGGCGCCGCCGGCGCCCACGCCCCCGAAGCTCCCACCGCCCACGAGGTGCACCAATGAGCCTCACCCCCAGCCAGTGGGCGGCCCTGCTGCCGCTGCTCATCCCGGCCTTCGGCGCCTGCCTGGTCATCCTGATGTCCATCGACAAGGACCAGGCCACCACCAAGTGGATCCGGGGCGCCATGTACGGCACGGCCCTCCTCGCCGTGGGCGCCAGCTTCTGGTACCTGACCGATCTCTGGAGGACCGGCAGCCAGCCGGCCTTCTTCCAGCTCCACATGGATCGCCTGGCCCAGTTCACGGGCATCTTCGTGGCCGTGGCCGCGGCCCTCACCATCCTGCAGAGCTGGGACCACTTCCACCAGGAAGGCTGGGTGAAGGGAGAGACCCTCGCCCTGCTGCTCTTCGCCGTGGTGGGCATGGTGCTCTTCGCCTCCACCACCCACTTCGTGGTGCTCTTCCTGGGGCTGGAGCTGTTCAGCATCCCCCTCTATGCCCTGGTGGGCACCGTGCGGGCCCGTTCCGAGAGCGCCGAAGGCGGCATGAAGTACTTCCTGACCGGAGCCGTGGCCTCCAGCTGCTTCCTCATGGGCGGGGTGCTCACCTACGGCCTGAGCGGGACCTTCGACCTGGCCGCCGCGGCCTCCATCCTCACGGTCCAGGGACTCACCTTCGATCCCCTGGTGCTGGTGGGCGCCGCCCTGATGCTGCTGGGCTTCCTCTTCAAGGTCTCCGCCGTCCCCTTCCACCAGTGGACGCCGGACGCCTACGAGGCCTCGCCCCATCCCATCGCCGGCTTCATGTCCGTGGCCACCAAGGGCGTGGCCTTCATCGCCCTTCTGCGCGTCTTCCCCGGAAGTTTCGGCTCCCTGGGCCCCGTGGGGGCGAAGATGCAGGCGGTGCTCGCGGTGCTGGCCGTCGCCACGCTGGTGCTCGGCAACCTCACGGCCCTGGTGCAGTCCAACGTGAAGCGGATGCTGGCCTATTCCAGCATCAGCCACGCGGGCTACCTCATGCTGGGCTTCGTGGCCGGAACCCCGGCCGCCTACACGGGCGTGCTGTTCTACCTGGTCATCTACCTGGCCATGAACATGGGCGCCTTCGGCCTCCTGACCGCCTTCGGCCTGGTGGGCGAGCAGACCACCTTCGAGGACCTGCGGGGCCTGGGCTGGAAGCGTCCGGCCATGGGCTTCTCGGCCGCCGTCTTCATGCTGAGCCTGGCGGGCATTCCGCCCCTGGGCGGCTTCTACGGCAAGTACATGATCTTCCGCGAGCTGGTGGGCACGGGCCATGTGGGCCTGGCCATCCTCGGCGTCATCGCGAGCCTGGTGTCCGCCTATTACTACCTGCGGTTCCTGGTGGCCCTCTTCCTCCAGGCCCCCAGCGCCGAGGCCGAGCGTCTGGCCTCGGATCGCCCGGCGGTCCGCGCCCCCCTGGCGGGCGCCGCCGTGCTGGTGTCCGCGGCCATCGTCCTGGCGGGCGGCTTCATCCAGTACGCCCTGGCGGACGGGTTCGCGAAGCGGGCCATCACGGAAGGCCTGGGGCTGCTCCGCTAGATTTCCAGTTTTCCGGCTTCAACCGGGAACCTTCCCTGGTGGTCCATACATCGTTATGCGAAGGTACAGGGCTGGGCCCCTGTTCGGACCCTTGAGAAGCGGAGCGCGGCGTCATGAAACGGAACACCTGGATCGGCCTCGGCATCGGCGTCGTGGTGGTGGCGGGGGGGGCGACCTACCTGCTCACCCGTCCCAAGGAAGAGATCAAGTGGCGCTCAGCCAAGGTGGACCGCGGCAACATCACCCAGCGCATCAATGCCACCGGCGCGGTGAGCCCCGTGGTGCAGGTGGCCGTGGGCACCCAGGTGTCCGGCGTGATCTCGGCCCTCTACGTGGATTACAACAGCATCGTGAAGAAGGGGCAGCTCATCGCCCAGATCGACCCGACCGTCTGGGACACCCAGCTCCAGGATGCCCAGGCCAGCCTGCTCCGCGCCCAGGCCGCCTACGATTTCGCCAAGGCCGACTATGACCGCAGCAAGCGCCTGGCCATGGACAAGCTCCTGGCGGACCAGGATCTCGACACCAAGGAGACGGCCCTCAAGAACGCCCGCGGTAACCTGGAGTCCGCCCAGGCTTCCCTGGCCCGGGCCAAGGCCAACCGTGGCTACTGTGACATCACGGCCCCGGTGGACGGCGTGGTGATCTCCCGGCTGGCCGACGTGGGCCAGACCGTGGCGGCCAGCTTCAGCACGCCGAACCTGTTCCAGATCGCCCAGGATCTGTCGAAGATGAAGGTCCAGGTGTCCATCGGCGAGTCGGACATCGACGAGGTGCAGGTGGGCCAGCGGGCCATGTTCACCGTGGACAGCCTGCCGGACAAGCAGTTCGCGGCCACGGTGAGCCTGGTGCGGCAGGAGCCCATCACCACCAGCAACGTGGTGAACTACGTGGTGGAGATGGTGGTGCCCAACGAGCCTCTCTCCGGGCCCGGTGGTGAACCCGCCACCTCTGGCGCACCGGCGGGCGGCGCGCGGGATCCCGAAAAGGCCTGGGAACGCATGAAGGAGCGCATGGAGGCGCAGGGCGTCACCAAGGAGCAGTTCCTCAAGCGGTTCAAGGATCGCCAAGCCGCGAGCGCCACCCAGACGGCCCGCCCGACGATGAAGCCCAGCGCGGTCCCGGCGGACCGCATGGCCCTCGCCCGGACTCCCGGCGGCGCCAGCCTGCTGGGCGGCCCCAAGTTCACGGGCGACCTGGCCCTCCGGTCCGGCATGACGGCCAATGTCACCATCATCACCAACCAGAAGCGGGATGTGCTGCGGGTGCCGAACGCGGCCCTCCGCTTCAATCCCGCCGCCTTCCTCAAGGAGGAGAAGAAGACCGAGGGGCCGCGGCTGGGCGGGCCCATGATGATGGGGCCGCCGCGCTCCGGCGCCCAGAGCACGTCGGGCAGCAAGGGCGGCGTGGTGGCCAGGCGCGAGGACCGGGTCTGGGTGCTGGAGGCCGGGAAGCCCAAGGCGCTGGTCGTGAAGGCCGGCATCTCGGATGGCCAGTTCACGGAGATCACGGGGGAAGGCCTGCAGGAGGGGATGATGATCCTCACCGGTGTGGAGAACACCAAGCCGACCAACGGCGCCTCCGGCGGAATGAACGGCGGACGGCGGTAGCCGGAGGGGTCCATGCGATTCCTGGAATTCCTCAAACTCGCCCTTTTCGCCATCACGCGGAACAAGATGCGGGCCTTCCTCACCATGCTCGGCATCATCGTGGGCGTGGGGGCCGTCATCGCCATGATCGGCATCGGCGAGGGCTCCAAGCGGGCCTCCATCGCCCTCATCCAGAACATGGGCTCCAACATGCTCACCATCTTCCCCGGGGCCGGCGGCAACCGCTTCGGCCCCATGGCCATGGGCAGCGCCGACATCCTCCTGGAGAGCGATCCCCCGCTGATCCAGCAGGAGCTCGCCCAGAGCAGCGTGGTGGCCGCCACGGCCCAGGTCCAGACCACCCGGCCCATCATCTACCAGAACAGCAACTACGTGACCCAGGTGCAGGGCACCGGCCCCGAGTTCCTGCAGATCCGGGGCTGGGAGGTGGAGAGCGGCCGCTTCTTCACCGACACCGAGGTTCGCGGCATGGCCAAGGTCTGCGTCATCGGCCAGACCGTGAAGGACAACCTCTTCCCCAACGGGGAGGATCCCGTGGGCCTCACCATCCGCGTGGGGGCGCTGCCCTTCCAGGTGGTGGGCGTGCTGGAGAAGAAGGGCGCGGGCATGTTCGGCGACCAGGACGACCTCATCGTGGCGCCCTACACCACGGTCATGCGCAAGATCATGGGCCGCGACAAGATCCAGCGCATCATGGTGAGCGCCCAGGAGGGCAAGGCCGAGCTGGCCGAGGCGGAGGTCACCGCGCTGCTGCGCCAGCGCATGAAGGTCGCCCCCAAGGACGACAACCCCTTCCAGATCCGCAAGCAGGACGACATCGTGCAAATGCAGACCCAGCAGGCGGGCATCCTCACGGCGCTGCTCGCCGTGGCCGCCAGCATCTCCCTGGTGGTGGGCGGCATCGGCATCTCCAACATCATGCTGGTGAGCGTCACGGAGCGCACCCGGGAGATCGGCATCCGCCGGGCCCTGGGGGCGACGCAGCACAGCATCCTCTGGCAGTTCCTCATCGAGGCCATCGTGCTGTCCGTGCTGGGAGGTCTCATCGGCATCGCCTTCGCCTACAGCGCCGTGTTCGTCCTCCAGAAGTTCGCCGTGCCCGCCGTGACCGAATCCTGGGCCGTGGCCCTGGGCCTGGGCTTCTCAGGCCTGGTGGGCGTGGCGGCGGGGTTCCTGCCGGCGGTGAAGGCCGCCAAGCTGGATGTGATCGACGCCCTGAGGTACGAGTGATCCGGCGTGTCTGACGCAGCGGCGACGCACGACCCCTATGCCGCCCTGAGGGACGGGAACTACCGCTGGTTCATCGCGACCATGGGGCTCGTCACGCTCGGCCTGCAGATGCAGGGCGTGGTGGTGGGCTGGCAGGTCTATGACCGCACCGGCGACCCCCTGGCCCTGGGCCTGGTGGGCCTCTCCGAGGCGCTGCCCTTCCTGGCCACGGCCTTGTTCGGCGGCCACGCGGCGGACCGGGCGAACCGCCTGCGCCTCTGCATGGCCGCCACCCTGGGCCTCGCGCTTTGTTCGGGCCTGCTGTGGACCTTCACCTGGCGCTGCTCCACCGGCCCGCTGGCCCGTGCCGTCTGGCCCATCTACGCCGTCATCTTCCTCACGGGCCTGGTGCGGGCCTTCTACCGCCCTGCCAATGTGGCCCTGGGCACGGATCTGCTCCCCAAGGCGCTCTACGCGAACGGCTCCACCTGGCGGGTGTCCGTCTTCCACACGGGCATGGTGGTGGGTCCCGCGCTGGGCGGGCTCGTCTACGCCTGGCGGGGCCCGGCTCTGGCCCACTTCCTGGTGATGCTGCTCCTGGCCTGCGGCACGCTGGGCCTGCTCTTCATCCGCTACGCACCCAGGCCGGTGGCGCCGCGGGTGGGCTCGGTGCTGGCGAGCCTGGGCGAGGGCCTGCGCTTCGTGTTCTCCCAGCGGCTGCTGCTGGGGGCCATCAGCCTCGATCTCTTCGCGGTGCTCTTCGGGGGGGCCGTGGCGGTGCTGCCCGTGTTCGCCAAGGAGGTCCTGAAGGTGGGCCCCCAGGGGCTCGGCGCCCTGCGTGCGGCGCCGGCCGCGGGCTCGGTGCTCATGGGGATCACCCTGGCCCACCTGCCGCCCCTGCGGCGGGCCGGGCGCACATTGCTGCTCTGCGTGGCGGGTTTCGGTGCGGCCATGATCGCCTTCGCCCTGAGCCGGAGCTTCGCGCTCAGTCTGCTGCTGCTGGCCGCCAGCGGGGCCGTAGACAACGTCAGCGTGGTGCTGCGGGCCACCCTGCTCCAGACCCTCACGCCCGAGCACATGCTGGGCCGGGTGTCCTCGGTGAACCAGGTGTTCATCGGCTCCAGCAACGAGATCGGCGCCTTCGAGAGCGGCCTGGCGGCGCGGCTGCTGGGTCTGGTGCCTTCCGTGATCTTCGGCGGCTGCATGACCCTGCTGGTGGTGGCGACCACCGCCTGGAAGGTGCCCGGGCTCCGCCGGATGGACCGCATCGGCTGAAGGCTTGAAGAAACCGGCCCTGGCGGTGATCTTGATCAAATAACTACCCGATGGTCCCCTGAATCGAAGCAAAGCTTCCACACTGGTGGGATCTGCCGCGACCGGCCCCGGGTGACCCATGATCTTCGACCTCCTCCACGTCCGCATCCGCATCAAGCTGCTCGGCCTGGTGCTCCTTCCGGTGGTGGGCGGCGCCCTGCTGTCGGGGCTGGTGGTGGCCAACCAGACCCGGCTGCTGGAGCGGATGCAGCGGCTGCGGGCGGCTTCGAGCCTCTCGGTGGAGGTGGGCAACCTGGTCCATGCCCTCCAGGCGGAATCCTCGGGGACGGCCCTCTTCCTCGGCAGTGAAGGCGTCCTCCAGGCTCCCATGTCGCGCGGCCGGGATGCGGTGGATCGGGAGCGGGCGGCCCTCGACGGCATCCTCTCCGGGACCGAGCCGGAGCTCAAAGCCCTGTTCCCGGCCCAGATCCGGGATGGGGCCCGCATCAGGGATCTCCGGCGCCGCACGGATCTGCGCGGCGCCAGCCTGGAGATGATCGACGGCTACACCCGCGAGGTGGACGCGCTGCTCCGGGTCCAGAACCAGCTCATGCTGCCGGCTGCCGGAACGCCGCTGGAGAGCCGCTTCCAGGCCTTCGGAACCCTGATCCGGGCCAAGGAATCCGCGGGCCTCGAAGGCGCTCTCCTCTCCAACGTCTTCTCCCACGGCACCATGGACGTGGCCACCCAGGAGCGCTTCCTGGCGCTGCTGGACGCCCAGAAGGCCCAGGGTGAGGCCTTCCTCTCCGCGGCTCCGGAAGCGGCCCGCGAGGACTACCGGAAGGCCCTGGCGGGGCCCTTCGCCCCCGAGCTCCAGCGCATGCGCGACCTGGTCCAGGCCGGGCGGGTGATCGAGGATCCGGAGACCTGGGCCAAGGCGGCTTCGGAGGAACTGCAGGCCCTCAAGGGGGTCCAGGACCGGATGAGCAGGGACATCCTGGCCGATGCCCAGGGGCTGGAGCGGGGCGCCCGCACCAAGAGCTGGCTGCTGGCGGCGGGGTTCAGCCTCTTCGGCCTGGTGGTGCTGCTCTGGACCTGGCGCGCCACGGTGCTGCTCACCGAGCCCATCCACGCCCTGGCGGACGGCATGGCCCGCATGACGAACGGCGATCTGCGCGTCCAGCTGCCGGTGCGCAGCCACGACGAGACGGGCCGGATGACCGAGGCCTTCAACGCCATGAGCGCCCACCTCCGGGAGCTGGCGCGGACGCTCCAGGCCCATGCCTTCCGCGTGTCCACCGGCGCCACGGGGCTTTCCGCCAGCGCGGAGCAGGTCTCCGCCGCCACCCAGCAGCTCGCGAACAGTAGCCGGGTCCAGCGCCAGGCTTCCGAGGACGTGGCCTATGCCGTCGCCCAGCTCCAGACCTCGGTCCTCCAGGTGCGGGCGAGTCTGGACGCCATGGTGGACGATGGGCAGGCCGCCGGCCTGGAAGTGAAGGGCGCCTGCGGGCGCGCCCAGACCTTGGTGGACCTCCTGCACGGGCTGAAGGCGCGCTCGGACGCCTCGCTCCACCCGATGATCAGCGAAGGCGAAGGCCAGGCGGCGGCCATCCTGCAGGTGCTGATGCGCGTGAAGGAGACCCTGGGGGCCGTCGAGGCGGTGGCGGCCGAGATCCATCAGGCGGCGGAGGAGCAGTCCAAGGTCAGCGGCGAGGTGAGCCGGCGGATGCAGGCCAGCCAGGCCTCCGCGGGCGAAGTCCAGCTCGCCGCCGCCCAGCTGGCGAACACCGCGCCGGAACTGGCCATCACCACCCGAGACCTGGCCGGCGTGGCCCAGTCCCTCAAGGCCACCGCCGCCGCCTTCCAGGTGGAATAGAAGAGCGGCCCCGAAGGGCCGCTCGCCAACAACTGAAGACTGAAGCCTGAGCCTACAGCACCGCCAGCGCGGCGTTGTAGTCGGGCTCCTGCGCGATCTCGGGCACCAGCTCGGTGTGGATCACCTTGCCGGAGCCGTCCACCACCACCACCGCGCGGGCGAGCAGACCCTTCATGGGCCCGTCCGTCAGGGTCACGCCGTAGGCCTTGCCGAAGTCGGGGGCGCGGAAGACGGAGGCGGGCACCACGTTGTCCAGGCCCTCGGCGCCGCAGAAGCGCTTCTGCGCGAAGGGCAGGTCCGCGCTCACGCAGAGGATGGTCGTGTTGGGCTTCTCGTTGGCGCGGGCGTTGAACTTGCGCACGCTGGCCGCGCAGGTGGGCGTGTCCAGGCTGGGGAAGACGTTCAGCACCACGCGCTGGCCGGCCAGATCCTTGTTGGAGACCTCGGAGAGGTCCGTGCGCACCAGGGTGAAGGCCGGAGCCGCCGAACCCACCTTCGGCAGATCGCCGGCGGTGTTGAATGGATTGCCTTTGAGGGTGACCTTGGCCATGAGAACTCCTCCTAGAGGACTTCCAGTTTACGCCTCCGGAAGGATTCCGAGCGTCCTGGGGACGGTTTTGTCCCATGAGGGGGCCCGTCTGGCCCCATTCATCAGGCTGATCGGTGGAAGCAACGCCTGGGATCCGGCCGGCATCATATGGAAAAATCCGGGCCAATCCCGTCGAGGAGGGACGTCATGGCGATTCAGCTCACCGGTATGGCTGGCGGGAAGGTGGACCTCCCGCCCGAGGGGTTCCAGGCGTTTCGTGGGGCGTTCAGCGGGGCCCTGCTGGTCCCCGGGGACGAGGGCTACGAGGACACCCGGCGGATCTGGAACGGGATGATCGACCGCCGGCCGGGCCTCATCGCCCGGTGCGCGGGCACGGCGGATGTCGCCCAGGCGGTCCGCTTGGCCCGCCGCCACGGGCTCCTGGTGTCCGTGCGTGGCGGCGGCCACAACATCGCCGGACTGGCGGTCTGCGAAGGCGGGTTGATGATCGACCTTTCGACGATGCGGGGCGTGTGGGTGGATCCCGGGGCGCGCCTGGCCCGGGCCCAGGCCGGCTGCACCCTGGGTGACCTGGACCGGGAGACCCAGGCGCACGGCCTGGCCACGGTCCTCGGGTTCGTGTCGGCCACGGGCATCGCGGGGCTCACCGTGGGTGGCGGTTTCGGCTACCTCACGCGCCGCCATGGCTGGACCTGCGACAACGTGGTCTCCATGGAGGTGGTGACGGCGGACGGGGAGATCCGGCAGGTCTCCGCCGGTTCCCACGCGGACCTCTTCTGGGCCCTCCGGGGCGGCGGCGGCAACTTCGGGATCGTCACCTCCTTCGAGTACCGGCTGTTCCCCGTGGGGCCCGAGATCCTGGGTGGGGCCCTCGCCTGGCGCGGCGAGGACGCGCGCCAGGTCCTCGAGGCCTATCGCGCCGTCAGCGCGGCGGCGCCACGGGAGCTGACCTGCGTGGCCGCCCTGCGGACCGCGCCCCCGGCGCCCTGGCTGCCGAAGGAACAGCACGGAAAGCCGGTGGCACTCATCTTCGTCTGCCACACGGGGAGCATCGAAGAGGGCGAGGCCCTGCTGGCCCCCCTGCGCCGGACCGGAAGCCCCATCGCCGATACGGTGACCCGCCGCCCCTACACCCAGATGCAGAGCCTGCTGGACGCCACGCAGCCCAAGGGCCGGCGCTACTACTGGAAGTCCCACTACCTGCCCGGCATCAGCCCGGAGCTCATCGAGATCGGGGTGGCCCACCTGGGGCGCATGGTGTCGCCCCACTCGGCCTTCTTCCTGTTCCACCTGGCGGGGGCCCTGAACGAGCTGCCAGCGGACCATTCGCCCGCGGGGAACCGGGACGCGGCCTACGTGCTGAACATCGCCAGCGCCTGGGAGCGGCCCGAGGACGACGCGGGGAACATCCGCTGGGCCCGGGACTGCTTCGAGGCCTCCA
Organism: Geothrix terrae; assembly: GCF_022808775.1. Taxonomy (GTDB): domain Bacteria; phylum Acidobacteriota; class Holophagae; order Holophagales; family Holophagaceae; genus Geothrix; species Geothrix terrae. Next base: position 35,153 of record NZ_JAKZLA010000003.1, on the reverse strand, counting down.
GGCCCTGTTCGACGGGAGGCGCCTACGTCAACTTCCTCACGGAGGAGGAGGGAGCGGACCGCATCGAGGCCGCCTACGGTCGGTCCACCCTGGACCAGCTGGCGGCCATCAAGCGGGCCTACGACCCGGACGACCTCTTCCGCCACACGAAGCGGATCTCGGTCTGATCGGGGACCGGCTACCGGGGCGGGAACTTGGCCAGGATGTCGCGGACGGCCTTCGGCACCACTTCGTCCGCGTCCTCGGGGTTGTTCAGGCCCGTGAGCGCGCCGGCGGCGGCGCCCTGCCAGATCATCTGGTTGGTCTTGAAGTCCACGATCTCGATGACGATGGTGCCTTCCTGGTAGGTGTGGACCTGGCTCATGCTGGTGCCCACGCCCCCGTAGAAGGGCCGGTAGCCCCATCCCCATCCCCAGCCCATGTGGGTGGTGGTGCGGTACCGGCGCTCATGGACGATGGGGTAGTAGGTCACGAGGAAGTCGGGATCCGCCTTGGTCTCCATGACGAAGCCCTTGGCCTGGAGCTCCTTCTCGACGGCGGCGCGGACCCGCTTGTCCATGAGGCTGGTGGTGCCGCCGGTGCCCTTCTTGGAGGTGTAGTAGTCGAAGGTCTTGTAGCGGGCGAACGAGGCGGTCACATCGTAGTCGTAGTTCACGCTGTAGCCCGTGCAGGCGCCCAGGGCGAGGAGCGAGAGCAGGGCGGCGGGCAAGGCAAGGCGGCGCATGGAACCTCCGGATCACCATTATGGACGTCCCGAAAAGGCCATGGTTGAGCCCGGGGTTGAGCCCTGGGTTGAGCCCCGGTGACTGGTCTAGGGTGGTCTGAGAGATGGCCTGGCCCCCCGTCACCCCGGCACATGGTCTGTTCTGGGCTGCGAAATTCATCGTTTTCACCCACGAATTGACCGATCCTGATGGGGATGGTTCTCGATCCCTCCCTCGACCCGGGCGCTTCCAGCCCCCTGTATCTCCAGCTCCAACGGCGGCTGAGGGGGCTCATTCAGGAAGGCGAGTGGCGGCCGGGCTCGCGCCTGCCCGCGGTGCCGGAGCTGGCGCAGCGCTGGGGCGTCCATCGCCTGACCGTCCTGAAGGCGCTGGCGGGCCTGAAGCGCACGGGCTGGATCCAGACCGTGCAGGGCCGGGGCAGCTTCGTGGCGCCCCGCCTGCCGGAGGCCCCGGGCCTGCGGGCCACCAGCGAGTTCCCCTTCGAGGGCTCGCCCATGCTGGTCCACGATGGCGAGCTGGGCTCCTGGCTGGGCGAGACCCTGGAGCGGGTCCAGGATCGCCACCTGGTGAGCTTCTCCGCCGGCTTCATCCCCTCGGATCTGCTGCCGGGCGAGCACCTGCGCCGGATCACGGCCCAGGTCCTCAAGGAGATGGGCCCCGAGGTCTGGGTCTACGCCGCGCCGGCGGGCCATCCCCCCTACCTCGAAGCGGTCTCCCGCTGGCTGGCCTCCGAAGGCGAGCCCATCGACGAGGGCTGGGGCATCCGGTCGCTCCCGGGGGCGCAGTCCGGCCTGGCCCTGGCGCTGGAATCCTTCACGGTTCCCGGCGACCGCGTGCTGGTGGAGAGCCCCTGCTACGTGGGCATCCTGGCCCTCATCCGCGCCCTGGGCCGGGAGGCCGTGCCGGTGCCCGTGGACCGCCAGGGCCTGGATCCCGACCGCCTGGCCTCGGCCCTCCAGCGCAGCGAGGCCAAGCTGCTCTTCACGGTGCCCAGCTTCCACAACCCCACGGGCATGACCCAGTCCAAGGTGCGCCGGGAGCGCGTGCTGGCCGTGGCCCGGGCCCACGGGGTGATCGTGGTGACGGACTCCGCCTACGGCGATCTGCGCTTCTCGGGCCACTCCCTGCCGCCCTACCGCCGTCTGGAAGGCGCCGACAACGTCATCCACCTGGGGAGCTTCTCCAAGTCCCTGGCGGCGGGCCTGCGGCTGGGCTACCTCATCGCGAAGGACGATCTGCTCCGGCGCATGGCCCTCATCCAGGAGGTGCAGACCATCGGCCAGCCGCCGCTCCTGCAGGCGGTGGTGGCCCGCTTCCTGGACACCGGGGGCTTCCGCCGCCACCTGGCCCGCCTGCGCCGCGCCCTCAAGGAGCGCCGCGACGCCATGGTGGAGGCCCTGGCGGAGCACTTCCCCCCGGGCACCCAGGTCTCCGAGCCCAAGGGCGGCATGCATCTGTGGGTGGTCCTCCCCGAGGGCTACTCCGCCCTGGACCTGCACCGGGACGCCCTGCAGCACGGCATCGGCTTCGCGCCGGGCCCGCTCTTCTTCGCCGACGGCCGCGGCACCAACTGCCTCCGCCTGAACTTCTCCACGCACGACCCAGCCACCACCCGGGACGCCATCGCGCGCCTCGGGCACCTGGTCCGCCGGGCCTGACTTCATCTCCAAGGAGCGCCTGTGAATCCCGTGATGTCCACCCCCACCCTCGAGATCCACCCCTCGGACCACGCCGCCAGCCCTGAGCAGCGCGCCAAGCTCATGACCAATCCCCGGTTCGGCCAGGTGTTCACCGACCACATGGTGGTGATCCCCTACAAGGATGGGCAGGGCTGGGGCAAGGGCGTGCTGAAGGCCTACGGCCCCATCGAGATGTCGCCGGCCTCCTCCGTGCTGCACTACGGGCAGGCCATCTTCGAGGGCTTCAAGGCCTACAAGCAGAAGGACGGCAGCATCGCCTCCTTCCGCCCTGAGGCCAACGCCCGCCGGTTCGCCACCTCCGCCGCGCGCCTGGCCATGCCCGAGCTGCCCGAGGAGCGCTTCCTCGAGGCCGCCAGGGCCCTCATCACCCAGGACCAGGCCTGGGTGCCGGGCGCCGTGGGCGAGAGCCTCTACATGCGTCCGCTCATGATCGGCACCGAGCCCGCCCTGGGCGTCCACGCCAGCAGCGAGTACCTCTTCATCCTCATGGCCAGCCCCAGCGGCGCCTACTTCTCCGGCGGCGTGAAGCCCGTGACCGTGTGGATCTCCGATGACTACGTCCGCGCCGCGCCCGGCGGCACCGGCTTCGCCAAGTGCGCGGGCAACTACGCCGCCAGCCTCGTGGCCCAGAGCCAGGCCAAGGGCGAGGGCTGCGACCAGGTGGTGTGGCTCGACGCCATCCACCGCGAGTACATCGAGGAGATGGGCGGCATGAACATCTTCTTCGTCTACCAGGAGAAGGGCGAGACCGTGGTGGTGACGCCGGAGCTCACGGGCACCCTGCTGCCCGGCATCACCCGCGACAGCCTGCTGCAGCTGGCCCGTGAGCTGGGCTACCGGTCGGAGGAGCGGAAGATCAGCGTGGCGGAGTGGAAGGCCGCGGTCGCCGAAGGCCGCATGACCGAGACCTTCGCCTGCGGCACTGCCGCCGTCATCACGCCCGTGGGCCGCGTGAAGTCCCGCAGGGGCGAGTGGCTCGTGAACAACGGCGAGACGGGCCCGGTGGCCGCCAAGCTGCGCGAGTCCCTCCTCAACCTCCAGCACGGCCTCGCGCCGGACCCCCATGGCTGGATGAAGAAGATCGTCGGATAATCCAGCCGGCATTCCGGAGGGGGCCATGCCCACCGTCCGTCACGGGAGACCCGCCCGGGGAGTTCGCCTCTCCGCGGGTCTCCTGGCCGTTCTGGCCTGGGGCTGCGCCACCCCGCATCCTCTGGCCTACACGCCCGCCGTGCCGGAGCCCGTCCGGAGGGGGGCGGTCGCCGTGGCGGTGGTGCCGGTGGCCCCCGAGCCCGGCACCCAGGCCCAGCTCGGGAGCGAGATCGGCAAGGGGCGCGCGGCGGGGAAGGGGGCCGCCACAGGGGCCGCCACCGGGGCCACGGCCGGATTCCTGGCTTCCCTGCAGACCGGCCCCTTCTTCGTCATCCTCGCCCCCATCCTCGTGCCCGCAGGCACCGTGATCGGCGGTGCGGGCGGGGCCGCTGTGGGCTACGCCCACGGCATTCCCACCAAGGATGCCGAGGCGGCGAAGGCGGTCCTGGCGCGCAACCAGGCGGATCTGTCGGCCGAACTGGCGAAGGGGGTGGTCCAGCGGTTGCCCGGAACGGGGAAGGTTCTGGCGGTCCCGGGCGCGGTGCCGGACCTGCGGGTGGAGGTCTCGGCCCTCTCCTGGGGGCTGTACGGCGGCGTCGGCTCCCATCCCGTGGCCGACTTCCAGCTGACGGTCCTCTACCGTGTGCTGGATCCGAAGGGGACCGCCCTGCTGACGCGGCGGTTCTCTGTCGGCGGCCCCCGGCGCCCCCTCCAGGAATGGGGCGCGGAAGAGGGGAAGCGGCTGCAGGAGGCCGTGGACGCCACGCTGGATTCGGCGGCCGAGGCCGTGGCCGATTCCGCCTTCCTGATCCAGGATTTCTTCATCTCGAAGGAACTGGGCCCGGCGACGTGCGGACTGCTGCCCCGCCGGCCCAGGCCCGTGGCCCTCACGCTCCTCCCCTTCGGGGGGGCCTCGCCCCAGGTCGAAAGCCTCCGGCCTGTCCTGCAGTGGGAGGCCTTCCCCCGCCGGGAGGATCTTGATCACGATGTCGGCGGCCTGTTCGGGCGCATCACCGACGTCCGGTACGACCTCCGGATCTGGGCCTCCGTGGGGGGCGGTCCGGGCGCGCTGGTCTACGAGCGGACCGGAATGCGGCTGGAAGCCCGCCTGGATCCGGCCGGCGCCGCGTCTCCTTCCGAGGGGGAGGCGCCACCGATGCAGAAGACCTACGTGGAGCACGGCCTTGAAGCCGCCCTGGCTCCGGCCACAGAGTACCTGTGGTCGGTGCGGGCCCGCTTCCGCCTCGACGGGGAGGAGCGCGCCTCCCGCTGGTCCATGAACCAGACCCAGGATCCCCGGACCCGGCCCGCCACCGAGCGTTGGTTCTCCCCGCCGATGTCGGCCCGCGGCCTGTGCCTGCACGACGGCATTCCGCCCCTGCGGCACCACCGCTTCCGCACGCCCTGAGCGCGGGTTTTCAATCTGGACCTGTGGGTTGGATGAAATATCCGGCACAGGCGCGTAGCGTGAAGACCTCTTCCAAGGAGGAAGCCATGGTGCTGATCCGTCCTGTGGTGGTGGCGCTCATCGCGTGCGCGGTTGCCAGTGCGGCCCCGACCCGCATCGGCACTGCGTCCTGCAAGCTGTGCCACAAGGTCCAGTTCGAGTCCTGGAGCGCTTCGCCGCACGCCAAGCTGAAGCCCGTGCTGGACTGCGAAGGCTGCCACGGCCCGGGCAGCGAGTACAAGGGCATCCGGGTCATGAAGGATCCCGCCGCCGCCAAGAAGGCCGGCCTGATCATGCCGGACAAGGCCCAGTGCGCCACCTGCCACGGGAAGAAGAAGGTGTCGCCCATGACCGACGCCATGTTCGCGAAGGTCCACGCCCACAAGAAGGCCTGACGCGCCTTGAAATCTGTCGCTGCCCTCCCTGGGGGTCAGCCCATCCTCGCGTGCTTGGCGAGCCAGGTGGGCAGGGACCGCAGGTTGTAGTAAGTGCCCAGGTTGTAGAAGCAGGTGGAGGAGCAGTGGGGCAGGCAGGCCTCCTTCGCGGCCCGCAGCGCCTCGGGGTTGAAGTCGGGCTTCCAGATGCGCCCCCAGTCATAGGGGTGCGTGATGAGGTCGAAGCAGGGCGCGATGGAGCCGTCCGGCTTGATCAGCGCGCCGTTGTGCCCGGCGCGGCAATCCCAGGGCTTGATCCGGCCCCGCAGGCGGTCCTTCATGGCCCGGAGGTGCTCGGGCGCGTTGACCATGCACCAGCCCTGGTCCTGCTTCTCGATGAGCCAGTCCAGCAGCGCGTCCACCTCCTCGTACTGCTCGGGCCGGATGCGCAGGTCGTTGTCGGGGTGGGCGTAGTGCTCCGTGTCCACCGTGGCCTGCGGATCCTCCAGCAGGTGGTAGTCGGTGCCGATGCCGTTCTGGCGCGCGATCTCCGTGAGCATCCGCACGTCCCGCAGGTTCGGGCCGCAGATGTTGATGTTGAAGAAGAGGATGTAGCCGTGCTTCTTCTGCTGGGCCACGAGGTAGCGGAACTGCGGCTCGATGGCCAGGAGCGCCTTCGGCAGGCCCTTCCGCGGTGCCACGCAGTCCACGGCCAGGTTGATGGCGGTGACGCCGGCTTCGCCGGCGGCATCGATGAAGGCCCGGTCCATGAGGTAGCCGTTGGTGGGCAGGTAGACGAAGAACCCGTTCTCGCTGCCGTAGCGGATCACGTCCAGGATGAAGTCCTTCCGCACCAGGGGCTCGCCGCCCATGATGGCGAGGACCCGGCAGCCCACCGTCTTCAGCCAGTCGATGGAGGCGCGTGCCGTCTCGAGGGACATGCCCGGCCGGTGGTTGTCGTACTGGAAGCAGTAGTGGCAATCGATGTTGCACTTCCAGTCGGTGAAGAGGTAGCAGAGCAGGGGCCGGAACTCGTCCGGCCGCAGCCGCGACCCGACATAGGGAACGGCCCAGCGCCGGATGGCGCGGGCCCCGTTGAGACTCCGGTACCGAAGCGTGTCCAGCATCGCCTCCTCCTTTCACCCCCAGACCACCGGGGGCGGTCGGGCCTTGAAAACCGGGAAGACGCCTTGACCAAGATCCGTCCAGATCGCCTGCCATCTCCTTCGAGAGCGCGAAGGCGGATTGGACGCCCCCATGGTACGGCGCCGGCCCGGGGATGAATCCCTTTTTTCTTGATGAAGCTCTGATCCGTCAAGCGATTGAAACCCGTTGAGCCAAGGTGAGGTCGCCGCTGGGCGGGATTTCCTCGGCGTCGCGCTACGTACGACGCCGAGGCCGCACGAATCGCCCGGCTTTCTGTCCCGGGTCCGACAGCCCACTCGGCTGTCCCCCTGAGCCAAGGCGAGCGCCAGGGATTCAGTGACTTCGAATCACGCTCCCCCGCGCATTCATCAAGGCGCCCCGCGTCGCGGGGCGCTGATGTGGCGGAGGGAGCGAGATTCGAACTCGCGGTGAGCTCACACCCACGACGGTTTTCAAGACCGTTGCCTTAAACCGCTCGGCCATCCCTCCGTGCTTCCATCTTGAAGGCTGGGCGCGGCCCTGGGCAAGAAGCCTTGTGCGGAACCGCCCCCAACGGTAATCTGGAAGGCCTTGGAGAGATGCCGGAGTGGCCGATCGGGCTCGCCTGCTAAGCGAGTGTATTGGGTAAACCAGTACCGGGGGTTCGAATCCCCCTCTCTCCGCCACCAAAGCCGCCGCGAGGCGGCTTTGCTTTTGCGGGGAGAGAGGGATTCGAAATCACAGAATCGCCGGCTTTCGTCTTGGCCCGGGGAGACAGCCCGCAGGGCTGTCGGACCCGGGACAGAAAGCCGAACGAATCGTGCGGCCGGAGGGAATCCCCCTCTCTCCGCCACTGAAGCCGCCGAAAGGCGGCTTTGCTTTTGCGGGGAGAGAGGGATTCGAAGTCACTGAATCGTGGGCAGTCTGCTTCGGGCCTCCGCCCCTTGTCGCCTCAAGGCGAAATCTGTCGTTCCGTCAATCCGGGCTGGAATTTCTGTCTGCACACGTATAGTCGGGGATCAGCTGTGCGGAGGTCGTGGTGCGGATGCTGCTTTCCTTGATGATCCCTTCTCTCCTGTGGGCGGCCCAGCCGGCGGGGCCGATCCACGACCACTACGACCGCCGCCTCGCGCCCCGGCTGGTGCCCCTGCTGTCCGAGGTGATCCGCTTCCCCACGGTCGCCGGGAACACGAAGGCCTGGACGGACCAGAAGGCCTGGCTCCAGGCGCTCGCCATGGACCTGGGTTTCGAGGTGCGGGACGCGGGCAAGGTGATGGAGGTGGACCTGCCGGCCACGGGCCCGCGAGCTGGGGCGCCGGTGCTCGGCCTCCTCGTCCATGGCGACGTGCAGCCCGTGGACGACCACTGGAGCATCCCGCCCTTCTCGGGGACCGTGAAGGATGGGCGGGTCCTCGGCCGCGGGGCCGCGGACGACAAGGGCCCGATGATCCAGGCTCTCCTGGCCATGAAGGCCCTGAAGGAGTCGGGCCCCGCCCGGACCAGCACCATCCGGCTCCTGGTGGGAAGCGACGAGGAGAGCACCAACACCGACATCACGGACTACCTGAAGGCGAACCGGCCGCCGGACCTCAGCCTCGTGCTCGATTCCGCCTTCCCCGTGGTCGTGGGCGAGAAGGCCTGGAACGCGCTCACCCTCGCAACCCAGCGACCCACCGCTCCCACGGCGGACCGCCCCTGGACCGTGGCGGCCCTGGAGGCGGGCCTGGCCACGAGCATCGTCCCCGACCGGGCGGTGATCCGCCTGGCCTCCGCGACCGGGACGGATCCCCTGACCGACCTCCGGAAGCGGCTGGAGGCTCGGCCGCTGGATCCCGGATGCCGGGCGGCCTTCAGCCTCGCGCCGGAAGGGGCCGGGGCCTCCCTGACCGTCACCGTCCAGGGCAAGGCCGCCCATGGCGGCGTCAACCTGGAGGGGGGTCGCAATGCGCTCGTGGCCCTGGCGCGGCTGCTGGACGGCGAGCTGCCCCCGGGCGGGGCGGACGACCTCCTGGCCTTCGCCCGGAAGGCGGGCACGGACCTGTACGGGACCGGGCTGGGACTCACTGAAACCGACCCGCTCTGGGGCCGATGTGCGGTGAACGTGGCCACCCTCAAGCCGGAGACTGACGGGGGCCTGAAGCTCACCCTCAATATCCGCGCGACGCCGAAGCGTTACGGACCCGCGCTGGAGGCGCACCTTCGGCAGGTGGTCTCCGAGTTTGCCACTGCCCGGCACGCGACCTTCAGCTTCGGGGGCTTCTTCGGGGACACGCCGCTGGCCTTCGATCCCCAGTCCCGGCTGGTGAAGCGCCTCATGGCCGACTATGCCCGCGCCACCGGAAGGGTCGATCGGCCGGCCATCTCCGGAGGCGGCACCTATGCCAAGCGCATGCCCCACGCCATCGCCTTCGGCATGTGGTTCCCCGGCCAGCCCTACCCGGGGCACGACGTGGACGAGCAGGTGCCGATCGAGGATCTGCACCGCGGCGTCCACGTGCTCATCGAGACCCTGACCGACCTCGCCTGCGGCGAGCCGCTGAAGGAGCCCTTCAAGCCCTGAGCCCTCGGAGCGTGTCCAAATCATGGGTGGGGGCTGCACAGGGGTGCCAGCCGAGGGAGGCAAGGAAAGCGACGAAGGCCTTGGTGGTTCCAAGGACGAGGAGCTTGACACCGTATCCCGACGGCTGCCACTCCTGCCCGAAGGGTTGATGGCAAAGGGCCCCCAGGCTGCGTCACCGGGCTTGAACGGTGAACCCGTACCGCCCTGCGCCCGCTTCCTTGCCTGATGGCCCTTTGCCGTCAATGCAGCCCCTATCGATGACTTGGACACGCGCCTACCCTCGCTGATCCCAGCCTTCGGCCGCGCGGAAGCTGTGATAGCGCTCGCTCCCGAGGATGAGGTGGTCCGCCAGGGGCACGCCCAGGGACTCGCCCGCGGCCTGGAGGCGGCGGGTGAGCTGGATGTCCTCGCGGCTGGGAGCGGGGTCGCCACTGGGGTGGTTGTGGAAGGCCAGGGCGGTGCTGGCGCCGTAGCGCAGGGCCTCGCGGAAGAACTCGCGGGGGCTGATGAGCGTGGCGGTGGCCGTGCCCTGGCTGAGGATGCGCTCGGCCAGCAGGTCGCCCTTGGCGTTGAGAGCCAGGAGGCCGAAGCGCTCCTCGGTCCAGCCCTGGCAGCGGGGCAGCAGGTAGCTGCCGGCGGCGCGGGGGCTGGTGATGCGGGGCCGGTCCGAGCCGCGCTGGGCGCGCCGGGAGAGCTCCAGGGCAGCCCAGAGCTGGCCTGCCTTGGCGGGGCCGAGACCGGGCTGGCCCAGCCAGTCGTCGAGGCCCAGGGACAGGAGGCCCGCCAGGCCGCCGGTGCGGCCCAGCACGGCCTGGGCCAGCTCCACGGCGCTGTGGCCCCGGAGGCCCGTGCCCCAGATCAGGGCCAGGAGGTCCGCGTCCGAGAGGGTCTCGCCGTGACCGGCGAGGAGGCGCTCCCGGGGGCGCTGGTCGGGGGAGAGGTCGAGGATGCGCATCAGACCCTCACCCACTTCTGGCGATCCCGCCGCCACCGGAGCACCTGGAGCCGGCCCTGGCCGGAGAGCCGCATGCAGAGCGCTTCCTGGCCATCGTTCAGGAACCAAGTGCTGGCCAGGGCCGTGTGACGGGGGGTGACCGTGAGGATGGGGTGGGCCTCGCCCGTGCGGGCCGCCACCGTGGGCGCGTCCATGCCCGGCGGCAGGGGGATCTGGGCGGGCTTGCCCCACTTGATCCGGCGGCTGAGCTGCACCGGAAGGTGCTCTCCGGCGCCGGAGGCCTGGCCCAGGGCCACAGTGACGTTCGTGCCCCGGGCCCGGGCCAGGCTGAAGGCCTGCTCCAGGCTGCCGCGGATCTCCTGGTGGGCCACCGAGAGCTCGGCACTGCCGGGGTCCCACTGGGCCAGGCAGATCATGGTCATGACGGCGGCCACGGCCATGGAGACGGTGAGGTCCAGCAGGGAGGTCCCCCGCTGGGAGAGGCGGCAGCTCCGGAGCATGGCCACCCCCTACTTCGCCGCGGCCGCGGGGCGCGGCGCGGTCGTCAGGGCCAGGTGGGGCTTGAGCTTGGCGTAGGACTTCTCGCCGATGCCCTTGACGTTCATGAGCTCCTCCGGCCGCTGGAAGCCGCCGTGCTGCTTGCGGAAGGCCACGATGCGCTCGGCGGTCTTCTGGCCGACGCGGGGCAGCTGCATGAGCTCGGTGACCGAGGCCGTGTTGAGGTTCACCGGCCGCTGGGGCGCCCGGGGAGCGCGGCCGGCTGCCGCGGAGAGGGGAAGGGCCAGGGCGAGTGCCAGGGCCAGAGAAGTGAAGGGGTTGGACATGGTTGCCTCCTTTCAGGCAGCCATGTCTCATCGAGGGTTGTGCCAGTTCACAAGTCGTGTATTTGCAAGTGGAAAATTTTTTTTGATAAATAATTTTGTTATATAAAAATGACAAAAAATCATTAAAAATAAGTAATTTAAATTATTTCATCTTTTATTTCTTGTATCAAAATTTCAAAAAAATTTTGTAAAGCAACACAATATGAATCAAGACCAAACCAATCCACCACCCCCATGTCGTCACCGCTATCCTGGAGAGGTCCGAGGAGCGCTGCAGGACCCGGCAGATCGGCTGTGCGGGATCTCAGGCTCGGACCCATCCTTCCAGGAACGGCGCTCACCTCAACCCTGAACCGGGCGATGGGGTGGATGCACCCTCCTGTCGATCCGGCCCTTCGTGGAGGTCCCATGACCGTCGCCACCACCGACTTCATCGTCGCCGATCTCACCCTTGCCGCCTGGGGCCGCAGGGAGATCGCCATCGCCGAGGGCGAGATGCCCGCCCTCATGGCCATCCGGCGCCAGTACGCCGCGCAGCAGCCGCTGAAGGGCGCGCGCATCGCGGGCTCGCTGCACATGACCATCCAGACCGCCGTGCTCATCGAGACGCTGAAGGCGCTCGGTGCCGAGGTGCGCTGGGCCAGCTGCAACATCTTCAGCACCCAGGACCACGCCGCCGCCGCCATCGCCGCGGGCGGCACACCGGTCTTCGCCGTCAAGGGCGAGACGCTGCCGGACTACTGGGAGTACACGCACCGCATCTTCGACTTCCCCGCTGAGATGGGCGGGGGCGCGAACATGATCCTCGATGATGGCGGCGACGCCACCCTGCTGCTGCACCTGGGCGCCCGCGCCGAGCAGGATATCCACGTCCTCGATCACCCCGACAGCGAGGAGGCCACCGTGCTCTTCGCGTCCATCAAGAAGCGGCTGGCCGAGCAGCCGACCTGGTACTCCACCCAGCTGGCCAAGGTCCAGGGCGTGACGGAGGAGACCACCACGGGCGTCCACCGCCTCTACGACATGGCCAAGAAGGGCGAGCTGAAGTTCCCCGCCATCAACGTCAACGACAGCGTCACCAAGAGCAAGTTCGACAACCTCTACGGCTGCCGCGAGTCCCTGGTGGACGCCATCAAGCGTGCCACGGACGTGATGGTCGCCGGCAAGATCGCCGTGGTCTGCGGTTATGGCGACGTGGGCAAGGGCAGCGCCCAGGCTCTGCGCGCCCTGAGCGCCCAGGTGTGGGTGACCGAGATCGACCCCATCTGCGCTCTGCAGGCGGCCATGGAGGGCTACCGCGTGGTGACCATGGAAGAGGCCTGCGAGCAGGCCGACATCTTCGTCACCTGCACCGGCAACTTCCACGTGATCACCCACGACCACATGAAGCGCATGAAGCACAACGCCATCGTGTGCAACATCGGCCACTTCGACAGCGAGATCGATGTCGCCAGCCTCGAGAAGTACACCTGGGAGGAGATCAAGCCCCAGGTGGACCACGTGATCTTCCCCGACCAGAAGCGCATCATCCTGCTGGCCAAGGGGCGCCTGGTGAATCTGGGCTGCGGCACGGGCCACCCCAGCTACGTGATGAGCTCCTCCTTCGCCAACCAGACCCTGGCACAGATCGAGCTGTGGACGAAGAAGGGCGAGTACAAGGTCGGCGTCTACACCCTGCCCAAGCACTTGGACGAGCAGGTGGCGCGGCTGCAGCTGCAGACCCTGAACGCGAAGCTCACGGCCCTGCGCCCCGACCAGGCCAAGTACATCGGCGTGCCGGTGGAAGGGCCGTACAAGGCCGACCACTACCGCTACTAGGCTGAAACGCTCTGCGTTTCAGGAAGCACGGCGCCGCAAGGCGCCGTGCTTCCTGTACGAATGGTAGAACCACACCCATCCGTCAGGTGGGCATCTCCGTGGGGAGCGGGGCCAGGTTGGGGGGAACCTCCACCGCCTTCATCACGGCATGGCGGGTGACGGCTTCGCAGTCCAGCTGGGGCGTCTGCGTGAAGTGGGCGGCGCTGAGGTCGGAGCGGATCTTCGCCAGCACCTTGGCCCGGGTGAGGTGGTTGCCACTGGCCCTCGCCTCGCGGCAGAAGTGCCAGCTGAAGGCGCCGTGCCAGTCGCCCTGCATGAAGGCGTCCGCAGCCGTCTGGCTCTCCTTGCAGGCAGTCCAGAGGATGTGGTGCGACAGGCCCTTCTCCAGCAGCTTGAGGTGCCCGGGGCGGGCCCGGCGATACTCGATGTCGCGGAAGGCCTCGATCGAGGGCGGCGGCAGGTAGCGGGGCTTGCGGTCCATGAGCAGGTCCGCCGCCCGCAGGCCCGCGCCGCTGTGGCAGGTATCGAGGAGGATTTCCAGGATCACGCTCTGGGGAAGCTGCACGAACAGATCGTGAAGCTCGTCGTCCACGATGAGGTGGTCGCGGTCCCATTGGGGGCCGCTCTGGGCCAGGTCATGGGGGCAGAAGGCCTCATCGGCCCGGTCGAACTCATCGAGATTCAGGTCCGGAACCTGGGTGCCGTGGCCCGAGAACGTGAAGACCAGGTGGTTGTAGCGGCCGGCCAAGGCGCCTTCCACCATGCGTCGCAGCTCGCGCATGATGTTGGCCTTGGTGGCGGCTTGGTCCGTCAACTGGGTGATATCGGAATCCTCGAAGCCCAGCAGATCCTTCAGCAGCGAAGCCATGTCGTGGGCGTCGTTCACGCACCCGTTCAGGTTGGCCGCGGGGAAGTTCTGGTACTGGTTGATCCCGATGCAAAGCGCGGTGCGGTGCAGCATGGGAGCCTCCTAGGCTTTGCTTGGGAACGTGGGGACGGACGCGCCGAGCCCGCCCCCGGGGAAGGGTGGCGGATCCTGGTCGGATCGGAGGAGGACTGCGACATTCGGCGCACATCCCGGAGGACTCCAATCCTTCACGATAGGCCCAAGTCCCGCCGGTTCAAGCAACGGGGCCTTTTTCCGTAGAATGGTTGGTGCCAATTGCGGCGGAGACCCATGAGCGACGACAAGAAAGAACCCTGGCTGAACCTGCTGGCCCTGACGACCGTGATCCTCGCGGTCTGCGCCACCTTGGCGACCTTCAAGGGCGGCGGCCACTCCACACGGGCGGTGCTGAGCCAGAGCCAGGCCTCGGACCAGTGGGCCTACTACCAGGCCAAGGGCATCAAGGGGAACCTCTACGAGGTGGAGGCCATGCGCCTGCGCCGGGAGCTGGAGCTGGCGCCGAAGACGGCCCTGCCCACCCTGGAGAAGAGCCTCGCGGACGTGGAGAAGAAGGTGGCCAAGTACGACGGGGAGAAGGCCGACATCCAGAAGGAGGCCCGCCGCTTCGAGGATGCCAAGACCGATGCCCAGAGGCACGGTGCGGCCTTCGGCCTGGCGGTGATCTTCCTCCAGATCGGCATCCTGCTCTCCTCCATCGCCGCCCTGCTCAAGCAGAAGCCCGTCTACTACCTGGGCCTGCTGGTGGGCGTGGTGGGGATCATCTACTTCATCAACGGCTTCTACCTGTTCCTGGGCGCGTGATGTGGGAGCTCACGGTCGCCGCCATCATCGAGCGGGAAGGTCGCTACCTCGTCGTGGAGGAGACCGACGGCGCCTCGCCTGAGCGCGTCTTCAACCAGCCCGCGGGGCACGTGGAGCCCGGCGAGGACATCCTCGCCGCCGTGCGTCGCGAGGTGCGCGAGGAGACAGGCCTGGCCTTCACGCCCGAGGCGCTCGTGGGCATCTACCAGCTCCTGGCGCGGAACGGGAAGGACTATTGCCGCCTCTGCTTCCGGGGCAGCGTTCCCGAGGGCGCGGAAGCGGCTCCGGAGGATCCGGACATCCTGGGGTGCCGCTGGCTCACCCGCGACGAGCTGGCCGCCGCGCCCCTGCGCTCGGGCCTCGTCCTGCGCTGCGTGGACGACGTCATCGCCGGCGTGGCCCACCCGCTCTCCCTCGTCACAGCCCTTAGGCAGGAGCGCTGAGGAGGGAGCGCGGACAGGCCCTACGCGCCCGTCGGACCCTCGTGCGGACGGTCGGCACCCGCAGGCGGCATGGCCGCGAGCGGCCGGCGCCGGTGGTACTTCACCGCGGCGGCCAGGGACGTGACCAGGCCCGTGATCCAGGTGCCCAGGGCCCAGGAGAAGGCCCGGCCCAGGGAGGTCTGCATGGGGCCCTTGGCCTTCATCACCGCCTCGATCTGATCGGGGGTGAAGCCCTGCTGGACCATCTTCAGGCGGCCCAGGGCCTCCATCTCGGCGAAGTAGCTGGGGAACACCACCAGGGTGAAGAGCAGGCTGCCCACGAAGATGACGGCGGAGGCGATGAGGGTGGCCCCCACGCCGTCCTGCACCTGGCGCAGGTAGCCCTGGCTCGAGGCGGTGCCTCGGAGGGCCAGGATCAGGAGGCCGATCTGCAGGGGGATGGCCAGCCAGAGGAGGAAGAAGAGGCTGGGATGTCGGTACCAGCCCGTGAAGCCCATGACGAAGATCCAGAGCACCACCAGGATGCCGAGGAGGAGACCTGTGCGAACCGCCGCCATGAAAGCTCCTAGAAGGTGTGCCCGCCGCCGTTCACGGGGATCGTGGCGCCGTTGACGAAGCCGGCGCGGAGGACGCCGACCACGGCCTCGGCAATGTCCTCAGGCTGGCCGTTGCGGCGGAGCGGCGTATGCTCCGCCGCTGCCAGCTTGTTCTTCTCCGGCAGGTCCGCCGTGGCGTCCGTCAGCGTGAGGCCCGGAGCCACGGCGTTCACGCGGATGCCCATGGGGCCGAGCTCGAAGGCCAGCGCCCGCACGAGCCCCTCCAGGCCGGCCTTGGCGGCGCTGTGGGCGGCGAACCCCCAGCCGGGGTTGCGGGCGAGGCCGCTGGTGATGGCGATGATGGCGCCGCCCCGGCCATCCAGCTTTTGGCGCTCCAGCATCTGGGGCACCACGGCCTGGCAGCCGTGGAAGGCCGCCCCCATCTCGCCCAGCACCTTGGCCTCGAAGGCCTCCCAGGGGTATTCGAGGATCCCCTTCATGGGGAAGCCGATGGCGGCGTTCAGCACCAGGATCCCGATGGGGCCCAGCTCCGCCTTCACAGCGGCGGCCATGGCCTCCACCTGGGCCCGGTCGCGGGCATCCGCCTTCACGGCCATGGCCCGGCCGCCCGCGGCCTGGATCTCGCCCACCACGGCCTTCGCGGCGGCCTCCGAGCCGAAGTAGTTCACGGCCACCGCGGCGCCCTCGGCGGCCAGGGCCCTGGCCACGGCGGCCCCGATGCCACGGCTGGCGCCGGTGACGAGCGCGACAGATCCATTCAAGGACATGAGCCCTCCTTCAGGCATGATGTTCGATTCTCCGCCGGCCCCGCCGGTGGCTCAACCCTCGGCCAGGTCCTGGATGGCCATGCCGCCGGCGCTGGCGGCATCCCCCGTGAGCACGCGGCGCAGGTACCCGACCTGACCGAGGTGGAAGGCGAGGTGGGCCTCCAGGTGCAGGAGGAAGCGCCGGGTGGACATGCGGTGCCCGCCGATGGGGGTGGGGAAGGGCGTCTGGAGGGAGGCGTCCGTCTGAGCCGCCAGGCCCGCCTCCACGGCGGCGATGGCGGCCTCCAGCTCCGCGGCGACCTCGGCCCGCGCGCCTTCCCGCTGGGCGAACTCCCGCTCCCGCTGGCGCACGTAGCTGGTGCCGCCCAGCACGGCGCCGATGAAGTGCCGGAGGTTGCCCGCCGCGTGCAGGGCCACGTTCCCGGCGCTGTTGGCGATGCCCGGCACCGTGCGCCAGAGCGTCTGGTCATCCGGGAACAGCTCCACTTCGTGGATGAGGCAGCGCAGGTCACGCTGGAACAGCAGGAGGAGGTCGGCGGCGAGGGGCGTCATGGCGACCATCCTATACCCACGGCTCCTGTGGGATTCTGGGGGCATGGACCTCCAAGCCCTCCTCGATGATCTGGCAGCGGAAGCCGCGCCCCTGGCGGCACAGGGAAAGGTGGCGGACTACATCCCGGCCCTGGCCTCCGTGCCCGCCGCGCGCTTCGGGCTGGCCCTGGCCACCACGGACGGCCAGCTCTTCGGCACCGGCGACTGGCGCACACCCTTCTCCATCCAGAGCGTGTCCAAGGCCTTCTCCCTGGCCCTGGTGCTGGCCCGGGACGGCGAGGCGCTGTGGAAGCGCGTGGGCCGCGAGCCCTCGGGCAACCCCTTCAACTCGCTGGTGCAGCTCGAATACGAGAAGGGCATCCCGCGGAACCCCTTCATCAACGCCGGGGCCCTGGTCCTCATCGACCGCCTGCTCACGCTCACCGGCGATTCCCTGGGCACGCTGCGGGACTTCCTGCGGGCCGAGAGCGGCAACCCGGCCGTGGACGTGGATCCCGAGGTGGCGGCCTCGGAGGCTTCCCACGGCCATCGCAACGCGGCGCTGGCCCACTTCATGGCCAGCTGCGGCAACCTGGAGAACCCCGTGGACCGGGTGCTGGACCACTACTTCCGCCAGTGCAGCCTCGCCATGAGCTGCGCGGACCTGGCCAGGGCGGGGCTCTTCCTCGCCAACCACGGCCTGCGGGCGGACGGCTCGCGCCTGCTCACCCGCAGCGAATCCAAGCGCATCAACTCGATCATGCTCACCTGCGGCACCTACGACGCCGCCGGGGACTTCGCGTACCGCGTGGGCCTGCCCGGCAAGAGCGGCGTGGGCGGCGGCATCCTGGCCGTGCTGCCCGAGCGCGGCGTCCTCTGCGTCTGGAGCCCCGCCCTCGACCCCCATGGCAACAGCATCGCCGGCGTCGAGGCCCTGGACCGCTTCACCACGCGGACGGGGTGGTCGGTGTTTTAGGAGGAACAGGGGTTCCGATCATTGGACCAGCGCAATCGCTGTTGCCCTCATTCCGATGATCCGACCTTCTGATCGGCGCGGATCAGCCAGGCGGCCCATCCCGTGAATGCCGCCACGGCGCCCAGGATGAGGGCCAGGCGCAGCCAGGGCTCGCCGAAGGCCAGGCGCTGGCGGACATCCTCCACCAGGGTCCACAGCCACACCAGGGCTCCCAGGGCCAGGGACCAGCGCACCAGGGCCTGTGTCCAGGGCCGCGGGATGAAGAGGGGCACCAGGAGGGCCAGGCAGAGCAGCACCAGGGGCGTCTGCGCGAAGCGGAGGAAGTGGGCCCCCAGCATCAGCAGGGCGAACAGGGCGGGCAGGCGGCGGAGGGCGAACATGGGAAGCTCCCGGACCGCAAAATCATACCGATTCATCCGAAATATCGGATCACAACCCGGCGGCTTGCGCTGGCCAGGTCCGCCTCGCGCCCACCTCGAGGAAGGTCCAGGCCAGGAAGCGGCTCTGCTTCTGGCCCTGGGCCATGGGCACCGTGCGGATCTCGACGGCCCCGGCTTGGCGCAGGGCCCGCTGCAGGCCGGGCAGGTTCGCGGAGCTGGAGACGAGCGTGGTGAACCAGCGCACGCGGGTTCTGAGGGTGGCGCTCTCGTCGATCATGCGCCGGACGAAGCCCGCCTCGCCGCCCTCGCACCACAGCTCCGAGCCCTGGCCGCCGAAGTTCCGGGCCATCCCGGCGGATCCCCGCCCCAGCTTCCGCCACTTCGCCTGGGCCGCCTCCCGGGCCTCCCGCGCCGAGGCGTGGAAGGGTGGGTTGCAGAGGGTCAGGTCGAAGCGCTCGTCCGGCCCCACGACATTCCGGAAGATGGCCTTGGGATCGGGCTGCCGCCGCAGGGCGATGGCCACCTCCAGGCCGGGATTGGCCGCCAGGATGCGGGCCGCGGAGGCCAGGGCCGCGCCATCCATGTCCGAGCCCACGAAGGACCAGCCGTACTCCCGGTGGCCCAGCAGTGGGTAGATGAGGCTGGCGCCGGTGCCGATGTCCAGCGCCCGCACGGCGGCGCCCCGCGGGACGGGCCCACCCTCCGCCAGCAGGTCCGCCAGGTGGTGCAGGTAGTCCGCCCGGCCGGGGATGGGCGGGCAGAGGGCGCCGGGCGGCAGGTCCCAGCCGCGGATGCCGTAGGCCTCCAGCAGCAGGGCCCGGTTCAGGGCCTTCACGGCCGCGGGATCCGCGAAGTCGATGGTGGGCCCGCCGTGGGGGGCGCGCCGCACGAAGGGGCCCAGCTCCGGGCTGGCGGCGGCCAGGCGCGGGAAGTCGTAGCCGCCACCGTGGCGGTTGCGGGGGTGCAGGCCCGGCTTGGCGGGACGGGCGGCTAGGGCCGATGGCTTGGGGGCCATGTCAGCGGCCCTCCCCGTCCGGGGCGAGGCGAGTGGCCACGAACCAGAAGCCCAGGGCGAGCATGAGCGTGAGGACCGCCACGGTGACGGCCAGGGACCGGCCCTGCCAGAGCCCCTCGAACCAGCGCCGGAACTCCGTGATCAGGACGTTCACCTTCCCTCCGTAAACCTCCAGCTCCCGCAGGTATTTCTTGGTGTCCTCGGGTTCGTAGCCCAGGGGGTTGGCCCCCTGGGGCGCGGCCCGGAGGTAGATCAGGGCCGCACCGCCGAGGCCCGCGGTCAGGATGCCCGCCGTGACGCGGCGGATGCGGTGCTGCCGGACGAGCGGATCGGTCCCCAGCAGGCGGCCGGCCTGCGCGGCCTGCCTCGCCTCCCGCGACCGGAGCGCCTCCCGCACCCGAGCCAGGTCTGCTTCGGGAACCGCCACTCCCCGCCGTCGCAGCTCCGCCAGGGCGGCCTCCACTGCCTCGGCCTTGTAGGCTTGGGGATGGTCCAGGTAGCGGCGAAGCTCGGCGTCGGCCAGCGTGGGGATGCGCGCGAGGAACGAATCGATCATGTCCCCAGCATAGTTTGAGCGCCTGTCAGAACCAGCGTCGGACGGTCCGGAGGTAGGCCTCGTACTCCGTCCCGAAGCGGGCCGCCAGGTGGCGCTCCTCCCGGGCGATGACGTGGAAGCGGATGACGAGCAGGACGGGCAGCAGCATGAGCGCGGGCCAGAGGGCGTCCGCCAGCAGGGCCACGCCGGTGTGGAGCAGTGACAGGCTGAGGTACAGGGGATTCCGGGTGAAGCGGAAAGGTCCCTCGGTGAGGAGCGCCGAGGCGGAGCGGTCGGGCCGCACCGTGGTGCGGGCCCTGCGGAAGGTGAGGAAGCCCCAGAGCGCCAGGGCCCCTGAGCTGAGGACGAGTGCGGCGCCCAGCAGCCGCGGAAGGAGGTTCCCCGGCGCGGCGATGGGCAGCGGAAAGCGGCGCTGGAGCAGGAAGCCGAGGCCCAGCCCCGCGAGGAACACGAGGGGCGGCGGCAGCCGGACCCCGGGGCTGGTGCGGTCCGCGTCCATGTCAGGCCCGGCCGAGGCCGATGCAGGCCTCCGCCCTCATGACGGGCATCCCGCGGCGGGACTGGGCGCGGAGGGCCTCGATGTACTCGCGGCCCACGGCTTCGGTGGCTTCGGGCCCGAGCTGGCTGAACAGGTGGGCCAGGGGCGGCGCCGACCGTGTGAAGCCCGACCAGTAGGCCTCTGGTTCGTCGATCTCCTGCACGGCCGTGGAGGTCACGATCTCCACCTCACGGAACCCCGCGGCCTCCATGCGGGTCTTGAGCGCCCCGGCGCCGGCGAGCCGCGCCCACGCAGGGGGAGCGGCGTGGGCCTGGAACTCGGGAACGACCTTGTGGACCGCCTGCCGCACCAGCGTCATCAGCTGCAGGTTGGCGGGGTCGCGCCAGCAGACGATCGCGGCGCGTCCGCCTCCGCGCAGGGCGCGCCGAAGCTCGGCCAGGCCCCGGTCCATGTCCGGGAAGAAGATCAGGCCCAGCACTGAGGCGCCGGCGTCGAAAGCTCCGTCCGGAACGTCCAGGGCCTGCCCGTCCATCACCTCGGCGGAGATGCCCGAGAGCTGTTCCTCGGCGATGCGCTCGCGGAGCCGGGCCACCATGCCCGGCGCAAAGTCCGTCGCGAGGACCTTCGCGCCGGCCCGCGCGGCCATCAGGCCGAAGACCCCCGTGCCCGCGGCCACGTCGAGCACGCGTTCGCCCCGCCGCAGGCCCAGTAGCCGCAGCGCGTGCGCCGCGAACTGGCCGCTCAGGCCCTCGAAGGCCCGCTCATAGTCCGAGGCGATGGCGCCCCAGTTCCCGGCCACTTGGTCTGGACTCAGCTCGGCCATGGGAAAGCTCCCTGAGGGACCCGGCGGGGGCAGGATGGGTCCGCGATGTGAGATAGAGACTGCATCTTTATGAATGCCACGGACATGAAGATAGCCCGGTTTCCCCCGGGTGCCAGAGCCGATCGCTTGGTAAAAAAATGGACTTTGCCTCGGTCGGAGGCAGGCGGGCGGAGGATCAGGCCGTTGTGAAGAAGGCCGGGTGATGCGTGACGAGCCCGCTCGGGATGTCCCCGGAGAAGGGAAGGCACATGACATACTCCGGCGGCACTTCGTGGATGCGAAGCCGAGGGACCTGCCTGAAGCCAAACCGAACCTGGTAGGCAGGATCGCCGACGAGCAGGCAGCTGCCTGCGCCGAGGGCGCGAAGGCCATCCAGGCCGGTCCTGATGAGCGGAGCGCCGATGCCCTGCTTCTGGCGGGAAGGCAGGACGGCCACGGGGCTGAGCGTATACCAGCCGAGGCCCTCGCCATGGATGAAGGCCGGGGAGAAGGCGATATGGCCCACCACCTGGCCTTCCCATTCGGCCACGAGGGTATAGGGTGAGAGCGCCAGAAGCCCGCAGGGCCCTGACGATGAGGTGTTCTGTGTGGTGGCCGTAGGGGTGGTTCTGGAAGGCTTCCAGGTTGATCCGGTCGATGGCGGAAATGTCCGCTTCGGTTTCCGGCCTGATGATCATGGGAACTCCCATGGCCTGGCTTTGTGATGGATGTCATCCAGGGCCGATCCGTGATCCATCTGCGATCAATCCGCGCGGCTTTCCCGGTAGAGCATCGTCGCCAGGGCGCCACAGAACAGGAACGCCGCCAGGCTCATCCAGGAGGGGATGAGGGCCCGGCCGATCTGGACCTCCAGCCCGAGAATCACCCGCACCAGGTGGGCCAAGGCGACGATTCCGAGAAAGGCCGTGGCGAGGAACGAAGCAGGTTTCATGGGCACCTCCGCATGGCTCCGGCGCCTGGTCCAGGATCGGGCCCCGGAGGTGGTCCCGCCACCTTCCCAGGTCATGAATGCCGCGATCTCTTCCTTGCCGGCCTCTGATCGCGGCTCGCGCCCGGGTTGGAAAGCCGGGAATCCGGCCCTTTCCGCCCGGAGTATGATCGTCCTTCTTCTCCGTCACGCGACAGGCCGAGGAGGGTGGTCATGCTGCGCACCAAGGTGATCAGGGATCTGGATGAGATGCGCGGCCAGGCCTTCCCGCCGCCGTACACGCTCATGGAAACCCTCGAGACCACGGAGGGCCGGGGCGAGGCTTGGTGGGTCCTCGTCGCCTACGAGCGGTACGGCACCCAGGCCCGATGGGTCGCCGTGTTTCCCGAGGCCGGGGAGGCCAGGTTCTTCACGGATGGCGATGAGCTGCGCGGGCGCTGGGACCCGGACCACGAGATCTTCATCCCGGATGAGGGTTCGCCCCTGGACCTGCGGGGCAACCCCGTGTCCTTGGCTGCCATCGAGGAGGATGAAGAGGATGAGGATGCCGAGGCCGAGGAAAGACGGCGATAGGGGGAGGCCCGGACCCCACCGGACCGAAGGGTATGTCGAAGGGAATCACGCCCCCCGGAGCCTGTTCAGGGCCGTGTCATCGGTCCGGCGTGACCATCATGACGATCTTGAGCACCCCGTGGTTTCCACCCTCGAAGAGACTGTCGAACTCGTCCTTGGACATCACCAGAGTGGAACTGTCGGACCTGTATTTCTTCTCCTTTGCCGAGATCTCCTGCTCCGTGAAGGTTGCCAGCGCCTGCCCGGAGCGGATGATCGAATAGCGAAGGACCACCTTCCGGTCGAAGGAAGGGCGCACGTAGGCCGTGGACTGGATCTTCAGCTCCACCCGTTTGGCTTTCTCATTCACGGTCTTCTTCACCACGATCAGGGGAAGGGAGACGTCATCACAGACGAATGTCCCCTGGTCCGTGAACGAGTACATGCCCGCGGGTTCCGCGACGTGGAGCCTGTCCATCGGAAGCTCGAGGACCATCGGGGACGAGAACTCGCTTTGCTGAACATCGACCATCGTCCCCTGCCGAGCGGCCACCGCCCCCTGCCGGGTGGCCACCTGACCCATCAAGGGCAGGAACAGCAGCATTCCGAATGCGCATCTGGTTCCTAGGCTCATCACGACTCCATGAAGGGCAGAAGAGAAGGCAGGTGGGAGCCCGGGGTGGAAGGAGCAGCCACGGATAGCGGATCGCTGCTTCATTCTGCCCAGGCGGGCAGGGATGCGGAAGGCTAAGCAGGCCGGGTCGCAGTTGAGCGAGGGTCAGGCCGACAGGCTCTTGTGGTAGACGTGTTGGCTCTTCTTGCGGAGGTATCCGAGCGACTCGTAAAACCCATGAGACTCGGGACGCAAGACATTCGATCTGACACCGAGGCTGGCCCCCGATTGGTCTAGGACCCACGCCTCTGCGGCTCGGACCAGCGCTTTGCCAATGCCTGACCGCCGGACCGTTCCGTCCACGACCAGACCCACGATCTCAAACTTGATTCCAGATTCCAGAGTGATGCGCCGCTCTGCGGCAAGCCAGCCGAGGAGGCCATGGCCCTCCAGGGGTTCTGCCACAAGGACCAGATGGGAAGGATTGGGCAGCAGCAGGGCCAAGCGCCGGACGATCTCCTCGCGTCCCGCGGGGTATCCAAGCGCGTCAGAGAGCCGGGCGATTTCAGAGGCATCGGACAGATTGGCCGATCGGATTCGGTGGCTCATGGGCTGCCTATCGAATGAAGGTTTGGCGCCGCCGGCGCGCCGATCAAGGCCGGAGGACGCGGGAGGTTGAGAAAGGGCGAAGGACCTGGCAGGCAGAGGTTGGACTTGAGCGGAAGGCCGAGCATCATCGGCCGATTCGGCGACATGGCGTTTGCCGCTACTGCGGTCTGGACGCGACTCCTTCAATGATGTCGGTGTTCTGCGAATCGATGATGAACCATCCGCCGTCTTCCTGACGCAGCACGTTCAGCAGGATGCCGTTGCGCTCTGGCAGTGGCGCTCCGCCGGGCGTGACGTGGCCCTCGAGCTTCCAGCGGCATCGCGCGATCGCGATGTGCGGCGCTGGGAACCGCGTGAAGACTTCCGCGATGGTCAACCGGCTGTTCCTGAAGAGGGTTTGGTGCGTGAATTCGTGGGCTGCCTTGATCTCCCCGCGCCCCTTCCACCACAGGCCGACCACATTCACGAACTCGGCGTCCGCCGAGAACAACTCTCCAAAGGCGTTCATGTCGTGCCGGTTCCAGCATTCGGCGAAAGATTCGACCACGCGCGTGACGGCTGTGACTTCTGCTGACATGGTGGGTGCTCCTTGATGAGGCAACCGTCGTTGGGAGGGGTGAATTCAAGGCTTGCCAGACAGTCGCGCCAGGTAGCCCTTGCTTCAATAAGCCGCAAACTAGACCGCAAGATGGGCGTAGGTCGTTGACATGACCAGAGCGACAAGAAGTGCTGCCACAAAAAGGAGCCAATTGAAGCTGGCAGAGAACCCGAGGACTGTCGAACCGACCATGGAGAGGCCGGCCCCGAACAGGGCCACCGCCACCAGCAGCCAACCGCCAAACGTGTTGGTCTTGAACCAGAGCCGCTCGTTCTGGAGACTTCTGCGGATTCGAACTCCGTACCGCGGATTCGGGCGAACCCATCTCATGGCCAGGGGAAGGGCGAGGACGGCGAGGACCAGGGAGGCGATCAGCAGCGAGAAGTTCGGGTGCATGTGAACCTTGGATGCGGTCTTGCGAAGGATGCTAGCCGGTTCCGCCTGCCCCGCGACGCTGGACGAAGCCGAGGAGGACAAATGAAGGGAGAGCGCCAAGGGCCAAGCGAGCGGGGCCGGGGTGAGCCAGATGTGGGCCGGCGCCGGGTCTCGCCAAGGGAGGTGCCGGACCAGCCGGAGGTGATGGGAGGCCAGGCCGCCACACTCACCTGCCAGCGCGCGCGCCCGCCAGCAGCGCCTTGAGGCATCCGAGCAGCACCTCGGTGGCTTCCTCTGGGTTGAGCAGCGCCCAGCTGACGAAGGCGCCATTGACCAGCACCGCGAGCTGTGCGGCCAGCTGGTTGGGTCGAGGCCCGTCCAGCCGCTTGGCGATGTCCTGCAGACGGCCTCTCAGCGCCTGCATGTGTCGCCGGGAGACCTCGCGGGCAGGGTGGTCCTGGTCGGCAAATTCGGCGGCCACATTGATCTGGGGGCAGCCGCGGTAGTTCGAGCGAGCCAGGCGCGCGCCAATCCAGCGCATGTGGGCTTCCAGCTCACCGGCAGGGTCGTGAGGGTGTTGTTGGGCCACGCCGTCCCATAGCGCCCAGAACTCGCGATCCTCGCGCTCCAGGAAGGCGACGATGAGGTCGTCCTTGGTGGGGAAGTAGCGGTACAGGCTGGTCTTCGCAACCGCGGCTTCCTGCACGACCAGATCGACGCCGACGGCACGCACGCCGCGCTGGTAGAAGAGGGTGGAAGCCGTTTCGAGGATGTGTTCGCGGAGGTCGGCCACCGGTTCGGGCGCAGCTCTCCCGGAGCGCCTCGACGCGAGGGTGCGGCCGGTCGGTGCAGGGCTTCCCGGAGAACGATGAGAGGATTTGGAGCGCATGCTTGACAGAGTACAGACCTGTCTGTAACGTGTGAAGAACAGACAGGTCTGTATTATATTTTTGGAGGGCACTCATGCATCCCACAGCCAAGGACATCGCCGTGTATGGCGCCAGCGGCCACACCGGTCAATTTGTCGTCCAAGAGGCCCGGCGGCTGGGGCTTCCGGTGGTGGCCATCGGGCGCAGCCTCGCGCAACTCGATGCCGCGTTTCCCTCGGGCGTTGCCCGGCGCGTGGCGATGCTCGACGATCCCGCCAGCCTCGAGCAGGCCTTCGCGGGCTGTGCGGTGGTCATCAACTGCGCCGGCCCGTTTCTCGATACCGCAGCGCCCGTGGCACAGGCGGCGCTACGCGCCGGCTGCCACTATATCGACGTGACGGCGGAGCAGCCCAGCGCTCAAGCCACCTTTGCCGACTTCGACGCCCCGGCGCGCGAAGCAGGCCGGGTCGCGATTCCGGCGGCCGGATTCTATGGCGGCTTGGCCGACCTGCTGGCCGGCGCATTGGCCTCTGAGGGCGACATCGACGAGATCACGGTGGCGATCGCACTCGACCACTGGTGGCCCACCGCCGGCACGCGCAGGACCGGCGAGCGCAACCAGGTGCCCCGTGTGGTGGTGAAGGGCGGGCGGCTTGAGCCTCTGGTGCCATCACCCGAGGTGCCGGACTGGAGCTTCTCTCCGCCGCTGGGTCATCAGCCCATGGTCGAGCTGCCGTTCAGCGAGATCATCACCATGGCCCATCATCTGAAGGCCGGCACGATCCGCTCGCTCATCAACCGCGCCGCGCTTGCGGACATCCGTGATGCCTCGACGCCACCGCCCACTGCTGTCGACGAGTGCGGACGTTCGGCGCAGCGTTTCGAGCTGCAGGTGCGGCTCGCGCAGGGCAGCGCGACCAAGACGGCCAGCGTGCGTGGGCGGGACATCTATGCGGTGACGGCGCCCATTGTGATCCAGGCCGCCCTGCGTCTGCGCTCACCCTCGTACCTACACAGCGGCGCGTTGGCGCTGGCCGAGGCGGTCGACCCCGTCGAGCTGTTGCGCGCGTTGCACGGTCGGGCGTTCGAGGTGTCCGGAGACGCCTGACGAATGGACCTGGCCGGATCCGCCCGCACCAAGATGCGGAGCGAAATCTGAGGAGGCCGGGAGGTGAGAGCGCGCAGAAGGCAATGCAGGCGAGGCCAGAGTTGAGCGGGGGGTCAGGTGAAGATGCGGGGGTTGCCTTTCCATGCGGCCCAGGTGAGAACAGAGGCGAACGATACCCAAGCCAGGTAAGGGAGCAGCAGGGCACCGGCGACACGATGATGGCGCCAGAACATAAATACAGTGGCGATGATCAACAACCACAGAAACAGGATTTCAACAAATGCAAGACAGCCCAGGTGCCAGACAAAGAACAACCAGGTCCACAAGGCGTTTACGGCCAGCTGAAAAAGAAACAGGGAGAGGGCGGAGCCAGCCTTTTGGAAGCCGCTCTTCCTCCAGACAAGCCAGGCGGAAATGCCCATGAGGGCATAGAGAACCGTCCATACGGGCCCAAAGAGCCACCCAGGTGGTGCCCAATGCGGGCGAACGAGCGACTGATAGAGCGCTCCAGCCTGAGCAGAGGCCAGAGCACCCAGCGCCGCGGCTGCAAAGCAGACACATAGCCACCCAAGGAGGCCGAGGATTTGCGTGGACATCGGGTAGCGGGCCATTGGACTTCCGAGGAAGCGCCTAGCGATGGAAGATCTCCGGTCCCGCTGGCGCCAAAGGGCTGAGCGGGGCCCGGGAGGTGGAATATTGAGAGAGAGCGGAGGGCAAGGCGGAGTGGGCCTGAGTTGAGGGGAGGGTCAGGCCGATGCCGAGTTTAACGAAAGCAGCTGGTTGACTGCTTGCGCTTTCGGCCCCGCGAGGCCAGCACCGCGAGGGAGGCGTTGAGGATGAACACGTAGGCCACAAAAGTGATATTTTCGAAGTTGTAGGTTTGAACCGACAATAGGCTTATTCCGAAGCCGAGGGCGCTGACAGCATAGGCAATCCAACTCTCGGAATGAGGATGATGATACGACTTGATGAGTGTCGGTATGCCCGCCAGCATGTCGGCCAGCAGCGAGAACAGCAAAGCCAGGTTGGGCTTGTCGGTCATGGCCCAGAGGATGATGCCGAGGAACGCCGCCGCCATCAGGTAGTAGTCGCGCGGTTCGCTTTTCCAATAGGCTTTCTTGTTGAAGAAAGACACAGCGACGATAAGCAGCGGCGTAAAGCCGGCGGCAAATGACGCCCACGATACGCCCTCGACGCCCTGCGCCCTTTGCGCCACGAAGATGACCATCGGGAAGATTCCCCAAAGCAGCCACGTGATGCGGTTGGGCTGGGCCTTGCCGGCGATGGTCTCATATAGGTAATAGAAGCCGCCGAGTGAGCCGATGATGGCGCCGATGATTGCGAAATATTCGGGGAGCACGGGTGGCCTATATCATTGGCGCTCCCGGGCACGTCTGCACCGAGGCGACGAGCGGAGCCGAGGAAGCGGGATGGTGGGAGAGAGCGGAAGACAGGGTAGACGGGGTCCGACTTGAGCGGAGGGCTAGGCCAAGATCGACCCTGCTCGTTGTTGAGTCGGCTAATGCTGACGATCCTTCAAAATCGATAAAACATTTGACCAAGGTCCGACGGCGCTGGCGCAGGTCTTTGCCATGGTGCGAGCAATCTGCCCAAGGTGGTCAAGATCATGGACGGTCCAGGTTGCCAATAGGTGTGCGAGAGTCACCTGACCGAATTCTGGATGTAAACCGACGCGGTCAAGGTCGGCATTTGTAAGATTCATCCCACGAAGAATGGCTAGGTTATCTCGTCGAAGCGATGCGAAGGTCGAGAGCAATTCTGATAGCGGTTTACCCTGGCTCTGGGTGAACTGTGCGGTCCGGTCAAATGGATCAAAAGCTCGGGTCTCCCCGGCCAAGATGTGTCGTGCTCTGGGGATCCAGTTGGCCTGTTCGCCATAAATGAGATGGCCGATGACATCATAGGGAGACCAGGTGTTGTCACCTTCGGTCGCTGTCACCCAGGTTTCAGGCAGTCCTTCAAGCAGCTTCGCGAGACCCGCTGGCGTTCGTTCCAATACCGCCAGAAGGTCGTTGAGAGAAGGCTTGGAAGGGCTCATGGCAAACATTCTACTGCTGCAGGATTTCGGTGAGCGAAACCTTGTACTGAGTCCTTAAGGATGGCCCAACGAAGGAAGCTAACCGGACCCGCCTGCACCGAGTCGACGAGCGGAGCCGCGGGAGCGGGACGCTGAGAGAGCGGAAGACAATGCAGGCGGTGTCCGAGTTGAGCTGAGGGCTAGGCAGGCTTCTGGGCCGAGCTGATGGCAACGCCACAACAATGAAGGTGCTTATGGACGTGGGTTGATGTGTCCAGCGAGTCGCGTGGCGAAGGCACGAGCGTCATCGGCGCGATCCCAACTGGCGGGGCGGCGGCGGTCACTTGATTGCCCGTGCATCGAGAAACCCGCCGATCATGGACGCCAGCCACCTGGTGCGCGTCGTCACCTGCATGTGATCGGTGCCGGGGAGCACCGCCAGCTGTGCGTGCGGAAGGAGCCGAAACGTCTCCACGGCATGTTCGGGGCGGATGACGTCGGCATCGCCGATCACCACGAGCGTCGGTGCAGTGATGCTTCGGAGGGCATCGGCCGGGATATCCTTAAAGTGGCGCATGCGCTGGACGGCCTTGTCGTGCATCATCCGCAGGTTCTCGGGCTGAGGTGCGACCTTGAGATACTCCTTTTGCAGCACTTGCGGCATGTTCTCCACCTTGGCGTTGGCCATCGCATCCCAGAGCCATGGATAGGCGCCATCGTGTTTGACGAGAGCCGACGCTACCACCAGCTTGCGTATGGCTTTCGGATGCCTGATCGCCATCTGCAGCGCGATGGTGCCGCCGTTGCTGTATCCGAATAGGTCCGCTCTCTCGATGTGCAGGTACTCGAGCAGGGCCGCGGCGTCGTCCGCGGATTGCTCGAAGCTGAACGGCCGGTCGGCGATGTCCGCAGTGTGTCCATAGCCCTGCTGCTCGAAGGCGATGACCTGTCGCCCGCTCGCCAGCGCTGGTAGGATCTGGCCGAACGATGTCTGGATGGTGTCGCCGCCGCCATGCAGAAGCACGAGCGGTGGTTGCGTGGGGCTCGCGACGCCGTGTATCTCGAAATAGATCTGCAGGCCGTTGACGGGAGCGAAACCCGTCCGGACGGTTTGCATGTTCTGATTCTTCCCTGGTTGCTCCGAGTGTTGCGCTGCCGCTTGCGTGACGGTGCCCAAGGTGAGGAGGAAGGCCGCTGTGGCCAGAGGCAAAAGGAATGCGGCAATGCGCTTGTTCCTGATTCGAATGAAGTTCCTCATAAGACCCTCCGGTTGGCGGGCGGACGCCTCCGGGTGATCTCCCCCGGCTAGCTCTCCGCCTCGCCTACGTAGTCGAACGAGGAGGCGCGAAATCGACATGACCTGAGGCTGGTATGCCTAATGAACAGGGTTAACCGGCGATGCCGAGGCGGTGCGGTAAGAGGAGACGAGAGTTCCGGTACGCTTGTGTGAGAGGGAAGTGGCTCACAGAGGCAACATCCGGGTTGAGCGAGAGGTTAGGTCCACCGCGGCATCAGCGCGAATACACCCCAGCCCAGGTATTCACGCGTGTAAGCGGCGTAGCGCTCGGGTTCCGAGGTCAGTTTGGCTCGAACATCTTTCGCGAACTCGTCGTCGGGATTGGCTTCAAGCCATCGGCGCATGGTGAACCACTTGGCGGCCTCGTACCTGTCCCAGTCATCCTGGTCAGCCAGAACCAATTCAACGAGGTCGTAGCCAAGCTGGCCGAAAGATGCGAGAAGTTTGGGAAGCACGAGGAAGTCGGAGAGCGAGTTGGCAAGACACCCCTTGGCAACATCTTCCGTCGGCGGCAACTGCCGCCAGTAGGGCTCACCGATGAGGATGACCCCTCCGCTGCGCAGGCTCCGCGCCAGAAGCTCGATAGTGCCGGCAACTCCCCCGGCGATCCAGGTGGCACCGACACAGGCTGCAACATCGACCTTCTCGTCAGAGACGTAGCCCGCAGCATCGCCATGGATGAACCTGACTTGATCGGCGACGCCGAGTTCTTCAGCACGGAGTTTCGCTTGTTCGGTGAACAACTGGCTCATGTCGATGCCGGTGCCGATAACACCGTGATCGCGTGCCCAGGTGCACAGCATCTCCCCCGAGCCGCTGCCGAGGTCAAGCACTCGGGCCCCCGATTCCAGACGCAGCGTCTTGCCGAGCGTGGCGAGCTTTTCGGGTGTGATCGGGTTGTGGATGCGGTGAGCACTTTCAGTGATGGCGAATATTCGTGGGATGTCCATGGTGGAAAATTCCCTTACGGGTGCGAATAGATTCGGTCAGGGCCTGACGAATGAAGCTAGCCGGACCCGCCTGCGCCGAGGCGGCACGCGGAGCCGAGATGGCAGGATGTTGAGAGAGAACGGAAGACAATGCAGGCGTGGTCCGAGTTGAGCGAGAGGTTAGGCGTCAGGTCGTGGGCGTTCATAGTCGCGGAATTGGGAACAGCGCCCGAACCTGCTGACGGTAATCCGCGTAAGGCTGGCCGAGAGCGCCAACGAGCATTTTGTCCTCGACACGGATCCGGTAGGTGTAGGCGAGAAGGGTAGCAATGAGTGAAGAGACAAACACCACCCAATTGCCCGAAGCCAGTGCAACTCCGTTGAGGATCAAAAGCGAGCCCAAGTAGCCCGGATGCCGAACCCAGCGGTAAGGCCCACCGCGCTCGACCGCATGACTGGCATGGACGAGAAGCGTTTTCGTATATCGCTCACGAAGGGTCAGAACCGCCCATAGGCGGGTGGCCAAGCCGAGGAAGCCGAAAGCAACGCCGGCCCAGGCGATCGACGGTAGCCCAGGTATAACGGCGGCTTTGAACCATGCGGGAAGCGACGATGTCGACTTGATTGCCAGGGAGAGGCCGAAAACGGGAACTGTCGCTGAGAGCGACACGATAAGCGTGCTGTAGTGATCGGAGGCCTCCGTTCGGACGCTACGGGCGCGCCTGCCGAAGCGGACCTCCGATTGCACCGCATAGAGCAACAGGAGGATGACGGCCGAGATGCCGTGGGTGGGTAGGTTGGTGAAACTTGCTATCAAATCAGACATTGGGTGAATCCCGATTGGTCTCTCGGACGCCTAACGAATGAAGGTAACTGCCCCGGCCTGCATCGAGGCGCTGAGCGGAGCCGAGGAAGCGAGAAGTTGAGAGAGAGCGGAAGGCAACGAAGGGGCGGGGCCCGACTTGAGCGGAGGGTTAGGCGAGCATCGATTTACGCATGGTTGCGTTGAACATTTTCACACCCCGGAGAAGGAATTCGTTGCGCGCCTCGACATGGAACCCGTATTTCGAAAAGAAGGGCTCTGCGGTGAGGCTGACCTTCGACCAAAGTTCGTTGACTTGGTTGGTTTTCGCCACTGAATGAATATGACTCATCAGAACCCGTCCAATCCCGCGATTGGCATAGGCCCCAGCTACGTAGAAATGGTCGATGTAGCCGGAGGGTTGTAGGTCGGCGTACCCAACCACGGCGCCATCCATTAGGACCAGAAAGGGCTGAATATCTCTGATCCGGTGAGCCCATGCAGCCTGGTCGTATTCGAAGGGAGCCCAGGCAGATTGTTGCTCCAGCGTGTACTGCCCTCCAGTCAGATCGTGTACCGAGGAAAAAAACACTGATCTCAGAACCGGTTCATCGCCAACCTCGAAGCTGCGAATCAACATGTACTGGCGCCTAACGAATGAAGCCAACCGGACCCGCCTGCGCCGAGGCGATGAGCGGAGCCGAGGAAGCGAGAAGTTGAGAGAGAGCGGAAGGCAATGCAGGCGGGGTCCGAGTTGAGCGGAGGGTTAGGCTAGTTCGTTTCTGTGTAGTAGTCGTTCAAGAGACTAGGCAGGAAGTTCGATCGGTAACCAGAATATGAAGCTGCAATGCGACCTTTTCTATCAATAATGTAGATCATGGGTAGAGCAATAATTGGGTCCCCTAACACATGCATTCCATGCTCGGCGAAACCTGCTTTATAAATTTTTATACCTTCGTATTCAGGTTTCTTTCTTCGGATGAAAGATAGTACCCATGGCCATCCTTCATTGTGAATTGGCCAAACAAGAAAATCACCTCGTTTTTCTTCAACCTGAAAACTTTTCATGGACTTGAGTGCGCGGAGCGAACCTTGGCAAGACGGCGTCCAAAAGCATAGAACTATAACTTTGCCTTTGTGATCTGAAATGGTCTGCTTAACACCATTTTCATCTGTGACCCCAAAAGCTGAAATATCAATGCGTTGATCTTTAGGAACTCGCGCAAGGGGGGGCGCATCATTTAAAGCTCTTGTACCCAGAGATGAGTGTGCCGCAGCGCTGTCGTTGTTAGCCGTGATGCAAATTTCTTCTCCAATTTTTAATGAGGACCCTGTATTGGTTTGAGCGGCTAGTGAGAGGGCCGAAATGACTATCAGGAGAAACGGCTTAAACAAGGGACCTCCTAGGTGGTTGAAGCCTAACGAATGGGGCTAACCGGCCGCGCCTGCACCGAGACGATGAGCGGAGCCGAGGAAGCAGGGAGATGAAAGAGAGCGGAAGACAATGCAGGCGGGGTCCGAGTTGAGCGCAGGGTTAGGCATTCTCGTCTGGCAGAGGGGTGAAGTGTTGTGCGTAAATCGCCTGTTGACGCTTTTCATTGAAGGTTGGAAGTGAGTCGGTGCAGCATTTTATGAAGAACTCGGTCTCTTTGCTCAACCTGTGCTTTTCGGCGGCGAGCTTGAGAAGACCGACCGGTCCGTCTGATGGAGCGAGCGTAACAATTTCCGAATACAACTGATCGAGCTGAGAGATAGATGATTCAATCTGTGGCAAGTAATCAAAGATCTGAGAAAAATTCTTCAGCATGGCTTTGACGGCCTGACTGTCGGCGTCGTGATTTGCCTTCAGGACGCCAAGTTCTAGGCCGGTAGTCATCAGTTGTGCTTTCTCATTGCTGATTGCACACAATAGTTCGAAACGCTTTTTTTCTGTTTCGAGTCTTTCTGACTTTGCGGCCTCTGCTTGAGCATGTACAAGGGCTTGATGGCTGGTTTGTGCCGCCCTTCGTGTCCAAATTAAGCCAATCGTAGAAATGCCAAAGGCAGAAAAGGCAACGCCATTGGCGAAATTGGAATTTGCCAGAAGCTCTTCGATGAATTTCGAAATGGATTCCAGCATCTTGGCGATCCCTTCATAAGATGCCTAACGAATGAAGCTAACCGGCCCCGCCTGCACCGAGGCGCTGAGCGGAGCCGAGGAAGCAAGAAGTTGAGAGAGAGCAAAAGGCAATGCAGGCGGGGTCCGAGTTGAGCGAGAGGTTAGGCGTTACGGGCCGCATTATTTGGAATCAGGCGGTCGAAACTGCTTGTTGTTGTTAGTACGTAAGTAGATTTCATGATTATGAGTGTTGAAGATAACTTTGATTCTAAAAGTACAATCCGTCCACTTGCCATCCAATTTGGCTGGTTGAAATATACAGGCCATAACATATTCTTCAGCGGCTGATGCAAAGGCTGAGGATTGGGCCGTGGCTTTTGCCCCGATTGGGAGGCCCTGTTTATCAATCTGGGTATCGACATCGATGACCACCTTCTCCGAGGTGGCCGAGTTTGATGGGAACTTGAATCCAATCGGAGCGGATTTCAATGTTGGTTCCCAGTAATCACGGGAATCAACGTTCAGTGGCCGATATGGCTCTGATGAAGGAGTCGGTGGCGTACAAGCCATGAGTAGAAGGGCCATCACGAGGAGCGATTTCATGGGTAACGCCTAACGAATGTGGCTAACCGGCCACGCCTGCACCGAGGCGACGAACGAAGCCGAGGAAGCAAGAGGTTGAGAGAGAGCGAAAGGCAATGCAGGCGGGGTCCGAGTTGAGCGGAGGGTTAGGCGCATCGATACCTTGGTTAAGAAATCCACATTTGTGATTGCTTGTAAAAGCGAAAGCCGAGCCCCTTCCAGATGTAGATATCTGTATGGCCCCCGCCGCTCAAAATACCCGACCAAGAAGAGGTGCTGATTTTCACAATTCCAGGGTAAACCTTGATTGAATACCCCAATACAAACCCATTGATAGGTTCACCATTGGCGTCGAAGTGCTTGATGGGAATATTACCCTTTCCCCAATAGACCTGTGCAAAGTAAGATTTGAGCGACTTTTCCAGTATCATCCGTTGAGCTGGGGTGAAGAGATTCTTGGTTGTGTCATCAAGACAAATAAAGCCAGAAGGCCGATTTTCCATAGAAGAAATCAGGTTTTGAATATATATCTGATTTGCATAACCATCAACCGTAGGTACTTCCTTTTTTAAGTGGGCAAGCATCTCTTCATCGTCAGCTTGATTTCTGGATGCAAGAGTATTGAGTTCTTGAAAAACCGCGCTAATGGCGAACCTTCGTCCAGCAACATAGCTCGCCACACAAAGTGGTCCGGAAACCACGAGTGCAATTCCGACAGCCATCAACCAGGGTCTGTATCGAAGCATATGCAGCGCCTAACGAATGAAGCTAACCGGACCCGCTTGCACCGAGACGATGAGCGGAGACGAGAAAGCGGAACGATGAGAGAGAGCGAAAGGCAATGCAGGCGGGGTCCGAGTTGAGCGGAGGGTTAGGTGGC
>NZ_JAKZLA010000002.1 GCF_022808775.1 Geothrix terrae | reverse complement strand
TGGCCATCACCCGCATGGCCAAGGGGGAGCCCATCCCCATCTACGGCGACGGGATGAACATCCGAGACTGGCTCTACGTGGAGGACCACTGCGCCGCCCTGGAGACCGTCATGCTCAAGGGCACGGCCGGCGAGACCTACTGCGTGGGCGGCGATAACGAGCAGACGAACCTGTCCCTCATCGATCTGCTCTGCGACCTGGTGGATGCGCATCTGGGGCGCGCGGAGGGCACCAGCCGGAAGCTGAAGACCTTTGTCCAGGACCGCGCCGGTCATGATCGCCGCTACGCCATCGATGCGACGAAGATCCAGGCGGAGCTGGGATGGCGGCCGGAGACGGCTTTCCATGATGGGCTCAGGGCCACCATCGAATCGCGGTTGGGATCGGCGAAGCCCAGAGCCTGAACGGCTCCAGGCTCTCCTCGCTTCCGTCAGAGCACCTGCCCCTGCGAGAGGAGGACCCCCTTGAGGACGGGGTAGGAAACGATCTGGACCGAGCTTCCGGAACGCGCGGCGAGAACGGCCGCGGCCGCGGCGCTCTGCCCCAGCATCATGAAGTGGGGTTCCATCCGGATGGCGCCGAAGGCCACGTGGGTGGCCGAGAGGCAGACCGGGACCAGGAGGTTGCGGCACTCCTTCCGGCTTGGGGTGAGGGCTGCGTATCCCACGGAGAATCCCCCGGGGATCTGGGCCAGGACCCCTCCCTCGTTCTGGACCCAGCCTTGGGGGGTCACGACCCTCTGGACATGGTGCGAATCGATGGGATAGGCCATGCAGGCGATGGGGTCAGAGACCTGGACGCGGCCGAATGCGTGGGCCTCCGTCATGACCGCCTCCCCCACCATCCGGCGGGCTTCGCGGACATACAGCTGGTCCGGCCATCCGCCGGTCTCGGGGAATTCATCAGCCGCAAGCCCCCAGGTGGCGGCCTGGGTGCGGATCGAGAGGGGGATCCTCGGATGGTTGGCCAGGGTCCACAAGAGCCCCTCTTGGTAGCTCCGGTGGGCGGCGAGGATGAGCTGCCGATCCGCCCAGGTGGCCTCGGGGTAGGCGTGGTTCGCGCCCACATGG
Source organism: Geothrix terrae (assembly GCF_022808775.1). Lineage (GTDB taxonomy): Bacteria > Acidobacteriota > Holophagae > Holophagales > Holophagaceae > Geothrix > Geothrix terrae. The sequence goes on along the minus strand of NZ_JAKZLA010000002.1, from coordinate 635,326 downwards.
TCCGTGGAGAACGCGACACCGGAGTTCGAGTCGACCTTCAGGTTGGGGATGGGGTCCCGCCCGAACGCCAGGGGCGTGGTCGGGGCGGCGGCGTAGAGGCGGAAGAGCAGTTCATAGTTCCGTTCGTCGTAATCCGCTGGTTTGGTGATGGGGCGACGATTGGAGGCCAGGGTGGTGAGACAGAGCCGGTAGGTGTAGGCCTGCGTGCCCGGATCGGCTTGGCCATTGGTCGCATCGGCCAGCAGGCGGAGGCCGGGCAGCAGCCCGCTCGAGGCATCCCCTTGAATCACGTAGGGGTCGATTCCCGTCGGGAATTGATGCAGGGCTGAGGGGTTCAGTTGGAGACCATTGAGGGTCTCGCCATAGGTGGCGTTGCCCTCCCGGCCTGTGACATGGTGGATGCCCGCCGCCGCCATGAGGTCGCCTTCGTAGGAGCAGTCGAGGAAGACGCGTCCAGTCACCACGCGCCCCGAGACGAGCCGGATGGACTTGATGACACCAGATTCCATGAGCACCGGGGCGGGAGCAGTGTCATCCAGCCGCTCCTGGAGGGCGACCTCGACACCGGCCTCGAGCAGCATCTTCTCGAAGATCGCCCGGGCGGCGTGAGGCTCGAAGTAGCGCATCGTGCCATCCACGCCCCAGGCCCCGCTCCGGAAGGTAGTCGGGGCCTGGAGGGGCCAGGCATCGGGGGATTGGTAGTACGCGAGCATGCGCTGCAGGAACTCGCGGGCCACTCCTCCAATGACGGACACCCCCGAAGCATCGGTGTTCCCCAGGCCGTTGGTCATCATTCCGCCCACCCAGCGGTGGGGCTCGATCAGAAGGACCGAGGCCCCCATGCGGCGTGCGGTCACGGCCGCAGAAATGCCGGCGGGTGTGCCTCCGTAGACCACCAGGTCCGGGGCCGAAGCAGGCACGGAGGCATACAGGTTTTCAGGAGGAGGAGGCGCCTGGGTGGGCTGGTGACAGGCCAGGGTAAGCGCGACCAGAAGGCCCGTGGCCCAACGCATGAGGAGGGGATGGCGTGCAGAGGGGGTCATGGCATCCAGGGAACGGGGGGAGGGGGCTTGGCGAGGCCACACCAATCGACCCGCGCCTCGGCGCGCATCGGCCGGAAAGGTTCTCTTCGGCGGCTGAGCCAGTCCCAATGATTCCGGATACGCTTGCAGTTCTCAAGGCTTCACTTGGGTGCGGGTCCCAGGCCTGGGAAGTACCTCGCTCGACGACGCAATTCCCGGCATGATTGACCCATGGGTCGCCAGTCTTGAGGCCTGGTGCGCTTGGCCGGGAGCGCATTGGGATCCAGGCTGAAGGCATTTTCCGGAGAGAGCAGGATGGACTTCAGTCCGAAGATGATCTTGAAACATGCGGGGAGGGGCTTGGTCATCGCCCTCTTCGGAGCCGTGGGCACCCTTTTCATGAAGGACTCCTTCGTCTCCGAGGTGCGGATCGTCGCCGCCGAGGGCAAGGACCTGGGCAGCCTGTCGGGCCTGTCCGCCGCGGCCGCGGCCCTGGGCGTAGGCGGCGGCGGTACGGAAGACCCCTCGAACCTGTTCATGGAGATCCTCGACAGCCGCTGGTTGAACGAGGAAGTCCTGAAGACGACCTACACCTTCCATGTGCGCGCCTGGCGTTTCGGCCGCCCGGAACGCAACACGAAGACCCTGTTCGAGCAGCTCCAGGCGAAGAACATGGATCGGGCCGTCATGAAGATGGACGCCATCCTCCAGAACCAGCGGGATCCCCGCACCAAGCGGGTGACCATCACCGTCGAGACCCGCTCGCCGGAGCTCTCGCAGGGCGTGGCCCGGCGCGCCACAGAGCTTCTCCAGGAGTTCCTGCGGGAGCGCACCCAGACCACGGGGCGCCTCAAGGCCGAGTTCACCGCCGACCGGCTGAAGGAGGCACGGATGAACTACCAGGATGCCGAGGACCAGCTGCGCACCTTCGCCCTCAACAACCGCGGGTACGCCCAGAGCACGGACCCCGGGGTCCGCCTCAAGGGCACGCGCCTGGAGCAAGACCTGCAGCTCCGCCGGCAGCTGGTGACCACCCTGTCCCTCAGCATGGAGCAGGCCCTGCTGGACCAGAAGAACGACACGCCCCAGATCACCGTGATCGACGCGGCCAACCTTCCCGAGGAGAAAAGCAAGCCCAGGCGCTCGGTGATCGTGATCCTGATCTTCCTGCTCGGTGCCGCCGGATCCTTCGGGTGGGACAACCGGCGCTGGATTGTCGAGACAGCTCTGGGGAAGGGGAACCTGGATGCCGCCTGAGGCGGTGCCCACGCGCTTGCGCTCGCTCATCCTCGGATCCTTGGACCGCGGCCGTGCCCTGATCGCCGGCCGCACTGCCAGGAACACCCTCCTGGTGACCGGGGGGAACCTGGCGGGGCAGGCCATCGGGTTCGTGGCCAACCTATGGCTCATGCGCCGCCTGGGCCCTGAGAGCTACGGGCGATTCGGCGTGGCCGTGGCCATGATGATGCTGGCCAGCCAGCTTTCGGACATCGGCATCACCACGGGTTTCGTCCGCTACATGGCCCTCTACCATCGCGATGCCCCCGCCAAGGCCTCGCGCCTGCTGCGCCTCACCTTCCTGCTCAAGCTCGGCGTGGGGGTGGCCGTGTTGGCGGGGGGCTGGGCCCTGTCCGGCGTGATGGCGGGCCGCTTTCTCCACGCACCCGAGCTGGCGCCCCTGCTCCGCATTGCGTTCGTGGGCTCTCTGGGGGCCACGCTGTTCGGGTTCTTCCAGGCCGTCTTCCAGGCCGGGGAACGGTTCGGCCCCTATGTCCGATCCAATGTGTCCAACAATGTGCTCAAGGTGGGCCTGGTGATCGGGGCCGGTTGGGGGGGGTGGCTCCAGCCCCTCTCCGCCATCGGCATTTTCGCATTGGTACCCTTCCTCGGCGCCGTGGGCGCCTTGGCCTCCCTCCGCAAGGAGGAGCGGCGGGACATCTTCACGGGCCCCTGGGACAGTGAACTGGCACACGTGCTCATTGGGTTCAGCAAATGGATCACGTTTTCTACGGTCTGTGTTCTTGTTTTCAACAATATCGATACCTTTCTGTTGCAGCGACTCTCGAGTGCGCGAGAGGTGGGCCTCTATACGAGCGCTTGGCAGCTAGCCTCCATATTCCCAGTTGTTACAGGGGCTCTGACGACTGCGATCACGCCGAAGGTATCCGGTTATCGGACAGCAGAAGAGATGGACCGCCACATGCAAAAAGTAAAATCGGTCACTGGCGTAGCCATCGTGGGATTCTTGGTATTATCGGGCCTATCCAATATGATAATTAAGATTTTATTAGGTCAGCAATACATAGCTGCTATAAGCATATTTAATATTCTGCTATTTAGCTTCATGATCAGCTTAATCATGGCCCCCGTTAGCGTATTGTTTTTTACGATGGATAAGCCACAAGTGTTGTCATGGTTGAATTTGATTCAACTTGTGATGATAGTTATTCTCGACTTGGCTTTGATACCCAAATTTGGTGGTATAGGCGCTGCTATTTCAGCTCTTATAATTAGATTTTTTGCGATTCCATATATGTTGATTTTGCTTAAGAAATATCGACGTGAGTGGGTACATGGATAAGGAATTGCGCTCGCGTGTGCCTAGGTTCCTGGTCTCCGGCTGGTACGGCTTCGGGAACCTGGGCGACGAGGTGATCCTCCATGCGATCCGGCTTGCCCTGCAGGAAGCAGCGCCGGGGTGCGAGGTCGAGGCTCTGTCCTATCGGCCCGAGCATACCCGGCGCTACCTGAGCCTGGGGGCCGCCCACCAATTGCCCTTCGGGTGGCGCGAGTGGGCGGGCAGCCTCCTGCGCGGCCGCGTCGGGGGGACCTTCCGGGCCATCTGGAGGTGCGATGTCCTCCTCCTGGGCGGGGGAGGTTTCCTGTCCGACTGGCAGCCCGAGGCGCCCTGGTGCTGGCTGAGGCAGGCCCTGCTGGCCCGCCTGCTGGGGAAGAAGGTGCAGCTCTACGGCATCGGCGCGGGACCCTTCAACCGGCGCTGGGGCCGTTGGATCACGCGCACGCTGATCCGGCTGGCCGTCGACACGATCACGGTCCGCGACGAGGGCTCGAAGGCCTGGCTGGAACGGGCCGGGGTGCCGGGCGACCGCGTACGGGTCACGGCGGATCCGGTGTTCGGGCTCTGGAAGGGAACGGAAGAGCAGGCCGTGGGGCAGCGCGCAGTCATCGGGCTTTCTCTCGCGCCCGTGTTCCACCTGGAGCACCTCTGGCCCGGGCAGGGCGAGCGCTACCAGGCCTACCTGCGCGCGGTGGCGGAGGCCTGCCGCGACCTGGCGGACCGGGGCCACCACTTGCGCTTCCTCCCCATGCAGGAGGAGGTGGACCGCAAGGTCTTCCAGGACCTCGACGCCCTCCTGCCCGGAGTGGTGGCCTACCAGCCCCTTCCGGAGGACGTGGACGGGGCCATCCGTGAGCTGGGCCGCCTGGATGCGCTGGTGGCCATGCGCCTGCACGCCGGCATCCTCGGCGCCCTCCAGGGGGTCCCCCCGGTGGGGATCATCTACCACCCCAAGGTGGCGGCCTTCCTGGATCGCATCGGCCTGCGCCACCTGGCCGAGGAGCTGGGCGACGGAAGCAACTGGCGCGAGTCCTCCCTGGACGCGGCCCGGCTCGTGCAGTCCGTGGAGACGGTCCTGCGGGAGCGCGGCGACCTCCGGCAGGGGATGGCGGCCCGCCTGGCGCCGCTGCGCGAGGCCGCGCTGGCGACCGCCCGTTGTGCGGTCGAGCTGGCGGGGCCGCGATGAAGGTGGTGATGGCCTGCTGGCGGTTTCATCCCCATGCAGGTGGGGTGGAGCGCCACGTGCTGGAGGTCTCCCGGCGTCTGATGCGGCGGGGCCACGAAGTAGTCGTCGTGACCGAGGCCCACGAGCCCGGCCTGCCGGCCGGGGACGTGCTGGAACTCCCGGAAGGCCGGCTGGAGATCCGGCGCGTTCCACGGTTTGAGCATGGGCGCGCCAGCTTCCTGCGCCCGGCCTGGTGGCGCGGGTGGGCCGGCGCCCGCGCGGCCTTCCGCGAGGCGGGCCTGCTGCACTTCCATGACTATCCGCCCTTCCTCTACTGGTTTCTGCCTGTCCGGTGGCTCTTCCCCGGGAAACCCGCTTTCGTGACGTTCCACGGTTGGGAAGGAGCCTGCCCGCCGGACCCACGGGTGGTGCGGATCCGTCGATGGGTGGAACGATGGACCCGGGGGAACATCTGCGTCGGGGCCTTCATTCCGGTGTGGTACGGCACCCGCTGCCGTCATCTCACCTACGGCGGCGTGGAGGCCCCATCGCGGGCGGCGGCCGAGGGATCCGAAGGAACCAGCAGCCTGGTCTTCCTGGGGCGCCTGGCGGAGGACACGGGCGTCCGCCAGTGTCTCGAGGCTTCGGCGCTGCTCCAGCGGCAGGGCCTCGGATTTCCCCTCACCCTCTGCGGAGATGGACCGCTCCGGGCGGAGCTGGAGGCCCGGGCCGCGGGCCTGGGCCTCCAGGCAAAGTTCCTGGGCTGGGTCCGGGAGCCCGCACGGGAACTGGCCCACGCCAAGCTGGTGTTCACGTCGGGATACCTGGCCATTCTCGAGGCCATGGCCCAGGGGAAGGTGGTCTGCGCCACGTATGACAACCCCCTGAAGGAGGACTACCTCCGCCTGTTCCCCGAAGCGGAATCCCGAATGGTGGTGGCCGGGGATGCCGAGAGCCTGGCCACGCGGATGGCCGGCCTGCTGGCGGATCCTGGCCGCCTGCAGATCATGGGTGAGGACGCCCGGGCCTGGGCCCTCACCCAGACTTGGGACCGGGTGGCGGATCTGTACGAGGACCTCTGGGGGCGCGGATGAAGGTGTCTCTGGTGAGCACCATGCTCAACGAAGCGAAAGGGCTGCCCGAGTTCCTGGCTTCGCTCGAAGGCCAGCGGCAGGCGCCGGACGAGTGGGTGGTGGTGGATGGCGGCAGCACCGACGACACTCTCAACCTGCTCCGCGACTTCGCGGCCCGCGCCCCTTTCCCGGTGCGCGTGCTGTCGGAACCGGGCTGCAACATCGCCAAGGGCCGGAACCTGGCGATCCGCCAGGCCGCCTTCGACCTGATCGCCGTGACCGACGCCGGCTGCCGCCTGGATGCCGCCTGGCTCCAGGAGCTGGTCCGCCCCTTCGAAGGCGAGGGCGAAGCCGAGGGCGCCGCAGCCGTGGCCGGATGGTACGAACCGGATGTGCGCACCCCCTTCGAGCGGCGCGTGGCCATGGCCACCTTCCCGCGCCTGGACCGGCTGGATCCCGCCGCCTTCCTCCCATCCTCGCGCTCCCTGGCCTTCCGGCGGGAGGTGTGGGCCCAGGTGGGTGGCTACCCTGAAGCCCTGCGCCTGGCCGGTGAGGATACGGCCTTCGATCTGGCGATCCTGGCGGCCGGACACCGGTTTTCGTTCGCCCGGGGCGCCGTCGCGCGGTGGCGCCCACGGGGCACTTGGAAGAGCCTCCTGCGCCAGCAGTACCTCTACGGGTTCGGCGATGGCGAGGCCGGCCAGAACCTCCAGGTGGCGGTCCGGAACGGGGTGAAGGTGATCCTGGCCGTCACGATGCTGGCGGGGATGGTGGTGTGGCCGTGGATCGGGGGACCCCTCCTGGTGGTGGTCCTCGGGGCCCGGTTCATGCAGTTGGGAAGGGCGGGCTGGGCCCTCCGGGACATGGTGCCCTCCTTGGTGTTGTTCCCGGCCCTTTGGGGTCCCCAGGCGCTAGGATACCTGGCAGGCCTGCGGCATCGGCGCCGCACGCGCCCGGCCCACGAGACCGAGTAAGGAGGGAGACATGATGCGACGACTGCTGGCCTTCGTGCTTGGAGCCTGCTGCCTGGCCATGGCGCAGGTGCCTTCGGACTACCGCATCGGGGTCTACTACTACCCGGGGTGGAAGGCCACGGCCAAGGAGGACCCCTGGGCCAAGATCAAGCCGTACAAGGAGCGGGAACCGCTGCTGGGTTTCTATCCCGAAGGCGATGTGGCCACCGCTGAAACCCAGCTCGGCTGGATGCATCAGTACGGGATCGATTTCGTGCTCTACGACTGGTACTGGTCGCCCAGCGGCCAGACCTACCTCAACCACGCCGTGGACGCCTACCTGCAGGCCAAGAACCGGACCCAGGTGAAGTTCGGCGTCATCTGGTGCAATCATACGGATCGCGTGCCCAGCAGCGTGGCCAACTTCGACGCGATGGTGGACTACTGGATCAAGACGCTCTTCTCCCAACCCACCTACCTCCGGGAGGATGGCAAGCCCGTGGTCGTGGTCTTCTCCCCGCAGGAGCTCTACAACCTGGCCCGGAAGATCGGCACCACCTCCAACGCCCTGCTGGCGAAGGCCCGAGCCAAGGCGCGTGCGGCCGGCTACCCTGGCATCCACTTCGTGGGCTGCGCCGCGGCCCAGAAGGACTATGTGAATGGCCTGATCGTGGGCGATGGGTACGACGCCGTGACGACCTACAACTACGGCAAGGGCTACAGCGGAGAGATGCAGAACAACAAGCCGCTCCCGACCACCTTCCAGGCCTTGGCCGAGGGCTATCGCGAGAACTGGGATTGGATGGTCAAGCAGGGGACACTCCCCTACTGGGTGCCGGTCATCGCCGGCTGGAACAAGCGCCCCTGGGGCAGCGACACGCCGCACGACAACTGCGTGAGCACCCCTGCCACCTTCACCCAGCATCTCAAGGCCGCGAAGGCCTACCTCGACCAGTATCCGCAGAAGACTCGCAGGACGCTGGTCATCTGCGCCTGGAACGAATTTGGGGAGGGGAGCTACATCGAGCCCACCCGGCTGGCGGGGAAGGCATACCTCGAAGCGATCCAGACGGTGTTCCGGAAAAAATAACCACAAACTGGATGCTATCCTCGTCTTTGCAACCGCTCCCCGTTCGCCGTCCGGTCCAGAACCACCTGATGGCGCCGCGTCACGGGGCGCGGCCTAAGACAGGAACTTCTGACCACCAGGGGCCGCTTGATCAAACGAGTTGGGATAATCCTCGGCGTGGCCCTGCTTGGAACTTTCCTTTTCCTGGCCGGCGGTCTGGACGCAGGTTTCCTTGCGGGGGCGCTGGCCGCAGTGGCGCTGCTCGCGCTGGTCCTGCTCCACAGGGACGGCGCGGCCTGGGGCGTTGCCCTGCTCCTGCCGGTGGCAGTGCTCACCAATTTTGCGGATATCCAGGTGAGCGGACTGCCGCTCCTCGAGTCGCCCCGTTCGGTCTATATGCTTCTGCTCTGCCTCGCCCTGGGGGCGCGCCATGCCTTGAGGGGCCGGCCCGTCAGGGTTCCCGCCGAGGCCAGGCCTTTCCTCGTGTTCCTGGCCATCCTGCTCCTGACGGTTCCGTTCTCTCAGAACCCCTACAAGAGCCTCGGGTTCTTCGTGAAGACGTTCCTCCTCGTGGGAGCCGTCTTTACTTTCGCCCTGGACGTTTTCGAGGATCCGAAGGGGCGGGAAGTCTTCGAGAGGACTCTGGTGGCCCTCGCGGCGCTGGTGTTCCTTTTCGGCCTCTACCAGTTCGCAACCCAGTCTCTGGGATTCGGGGAGGAATGGCGAAGCCGGGCCACCCTGGAGGAATTGCGAAGTTTCCAGATCCTGCGTGTGCCCAGTTTCTTCGCCACGACCTATGTGACCTCGGAGTTCTACTTCCTGCTTATCCCGTTCTTCCTGGTCAAGTCGGAAGGGGAGTCCAGCCGCCGGGCCCGGCTCCTGTGGCGCGGCGCGGTAGCGCTGCTGGCTTTCGGGGTCCTGCTCACGCAGCAACGATCGGGTATCGCCATCGTCCTGATCCAGGTGGTGGCCTTCAAGGCCATGGAAAAGCCTGAGCGGTCTTTCAAGCGTGTCATCAAGGCAGGTGTCACCGTGGCGGCGATCGGAATCCTCGCCGTGGTGGTCCTCAGCCAAACGGAATTCGGACTGGGCCTCTTCGAGAGGATGCAGGCCACATTCAAAGCTGACTCTCTGACAGATGTACAAGATGCCGGCTCGACGCTGGTCCGGTTGCAGCGCATGTTCATTGCCTGGCTCATCTTCCAGGATCACGTCGTCACGGGTGTGGGCATTGGCCTATCGCCCCTTGTCTACCCAGGCTATGGCTGGAATTGGCTCCAGTTCGATGGTGGAGCCCATAACGTCTTCCTCTACCTGCTCAGCGAGAGCGGGATCATCGGTCTTGCCGGGTTCCTCTACTGCTTCTGGCGCTATCTCCGGACGTTCGCGTCGCGGCTCCAGTCCTCTGTAGGGGAGGGCCGGAGGTTCTGGGTCGGCAGCATCGTCTTTACGGTCTCGTTGCTGTTGGATGGCATGTTCTCCGGGCTCTGGAGCTACCCCTCCTTGATCTTCATCGCGTTGGGATTCGCCTATACGCAGCGCAGGATGTCGGCCCACCCAATCGCGGAGGCAGGATAGATGGCCCATCCAAAAAGGGATTTCCTGTTCTTCGTGGGTGAGGAGTGGACCCCATTCAGCCAGCGGGAGCAGTCCATTGCGCTGGAGTGTGCGGCCAGGGGACACCGGGTGTTCTATGTCGAGCCCATGCTGTCCATTCCCAAGGCCCTGGCCTGGGGAATGAAGGGGCGCAGCCTGCGACCTCCGGATCCAGGCCAGGCCGGATTGACGGTGCTGCGCCCTAAGCTGAGCCTGTGGGCTTTCCGGGGCAGTCCGCTTCGGGCTCTCGATCGCGGGATCTTCTCCGCGTGGTATCAGAACGTTCGGCGGGAATTCTCCATCTCGGACGACGCCGTGCTCTACCTGAACCTGCCCTACTGGTGGGGGAACATCGTCACGCCAGAGAGCGTGCCCCACTCCCTCCTCGTCTACGACTGCATCGACGACTGCAGGATCTATTCGCGGAACGGGCGGGTGCTCCGCTTGATGGAGGCCTCCGAAAAGCGGCTGGTCGGGCAGGCGGATCTGGTGCTGGCGACCGCCCAGGTCCTGAAGGACAAGCTGGCGGCCTGGGGCAGCCAGGTCCACCTCCTTCCCAATGGCGTGGACACCCGCCGGTTCCTGGACCCCAAGGCCGGGCTCGCCCGCCCGGCCGAGCTGGAAGGGCTGCCCGGGCCCATCTTCGGGTTCGTCGGGGCCCTCTACTACTGGATCGACTTCGAGGCCCTCGAAGCGCTGGCCAGGGCCTACCCGTCCGCTTCGGTGGTGCTGGTGGGGCCGACGGACGGTTCGTTCCCGGTGGACTTGCCCCGCCGCTGCCCCAATGTCCATGTGCTCGGCCCGCGTCCCTACGAGCAGGTCCCCGCCTACATGCGGGCTTTCGACGTGTGCCTCAACCCGTTCCGGATGGGCCCCCTGGGTGACACCATCAATCCGCTGAAGCTGTATGAGTACCTCTGCCTGGGCAAGCCCGTGCTGAGCGCCAGGACCCGGGAGACGGAGCGCTTCGCCGACCACCTGTACCTCTATGGATCCCATGAGGAGCTGGTGGCCGGGGCGGCCCGGGCTCTCGGCGAATCGCCGGGACTTGCCGAGGGGCGCCGGCGCCTTGCGGGGGCCAACAGCTGGGTGGGCAAGGTCGATGCGCTGGAGGACCTGCTCGAGCAGGCTCGCGCCACGGCGGAGACCCGGATGGGTGGATCAGGTCGGAGAGCCTCATGCTGAAGGTGTTGTTCCAGTCGCGCCGGTCCCTGTTCACCGCCTTCGGCGGGGACACGGTCCAGATCCAGAAGACGGCGGAAGCTTTGGAGAAACTGGGTGTGCAGGTGGACCTCGACATCAAAGGCGAGGCGAACCCCAGGGATTTCGATGTCGTCCACCTCTTCAACCTGATGCGGCCCCAGGAGACATGGATCGCCGCAAGGCGCGCCAAGGAGGCGGGCAAGCCCGTCGTCATCTCCACCATCTTCGGGCCGTATACGGAGCTGGACCGCGCCGTGCGTCGCGGAATGGTCGGCTGGATGGCCAGGCATGTGTCTCCCGACCGCTTCGAGTTGATCAAGATCCTGGGCCGCTGGGTGGTGAACGGGGAGTACCACCCCGGTCTTTCCCGATTTCTCCTGCGGGGGGTCCACCAGGCCCAAGAAGACATCATCGCGGCCAGTTCGGTGCTGCTTCCGAACTCCCAGGGGGAGGCCGAACGGGTCAAGGCTCATTTCCCGGAGGCGGCTGCCAAGAAAGTCGTGGTCGTGCCGAACGCGGTGGACCCCGAGCTGTTCACCCAGGACCACCACTGTCCGGCCTGCGCAGAAGTCGAGGCGGCCTATGGGAATCAGATCGTTCTGTGCGCGGCTCGCATCGAACCCAGGAAGTGCCAGGTGGAGCTCGCCGAAGCCATGGAGGGGCTGCCCTGGAAGCTGGTGCTGGTGGGGAAGCCGGGAGCCAACAGCGGCGAGTACTATCAGCGGCTCCAGCAGACCGCGGCCAGGACGGGCAATTGCGTGATCGCCGGCCCGGTGGACCCCCAGCGGTTGCCCTGCCTGTACCGGATCGCCCGGGTCCATGCCCTGGTGTCGTGGATGGAGACCCCGGGCCTGTCGTCCCTGGAGGCGGCCGCCAGCGGGTGCCAGGTGCTGATCACCCGGAAGGGAGACACCTACGAATATTTCGGAGACATGGCCGAGTACTGTGACCCTGCCTCGGTCGAATCCATTCGCCAAGGGCTCATCCGGGCTTACGAGCGCACCCCTGATCTCAACGCTGTGGGTTCGTTGCGTGAGCGCTGCACCTGGGAATCTGCGGCGAAGGCGACCTTGGAGGGTTATACCCTGGCTCGAGCTTGAGCGGCAGACCCCCCCTCTCCTACGGCACGGCACATCCGCCAGGGTCAAGAGAGATCGGTCCGTTGGGGGCAGCTGTCCGGGGGGCGTTTCAGGTGCGCCGCATATCCTGGGCGGCCAGGGCTCGGTACGAGTCCGTCACGCCTTCCCAGGTGTATCTTGCTTCGAGCCAAGCCAGACATTCGGCCCGGTGAGTTTCAGCACGCGCGGGGAGGTACTGCTCCGAGTCGAGGATGGACTGGATATCCTCCGGCCCGCTGAAGAACGTCGCCAGACCTCCCGCCACCTCCCGATTGAAGGGGTTGTCGTGGGCGATGATGGGCTGGCCCGCCGAGATGGCCTCCAGGAGGGAGGGGTTGGTGCCCCCGACCGTGTGGCCGTGGAAATAGGAACGGGCATGGCAGCGGAGGGCCGCGAGGCGGGGTTTGTCGTAGACCCCCCCCAGGAAGCGCACCCGATCCGAGGCGAGGGTGAGCAGTCGTTGGACATAGGCATTGGGGTTCTGGATGCCGCCGACCACGACGAGGGGGTGGGGGGCTGAAGCGCGGAGGTATCCCTCGATGATCTCCTTGACTTGATTCTCCGGCTCCAGGCGGGCGACCACGAGGTGGTACTTTCCGGCCTCCACCCCTTGCGGGAGCAGCTCGGCAGGGTAACTGGCTGGGTCCAGGGGGTTGGCCCCGTATGGAATGAAGGTGCAGGCCAATCCTTGGCCGTAGGTATCGAGGAAGTAGCTCCTGATGGCTTCTGCGTCCGCGATGAGACGGGTGGCCGACCAGGTCGAGACCCGCTCCATGAGCCGGACGTAGGTGCGGGTCAACCGCCCCCATTTGCTGCGCTTCCACTCCAGACCATCCATATTGATCCAGACCTTCGTGCCCCAGATCCGCGGGAGTCCGCAGGCGAAGGCCGCACCGAAACCCAGCATGTAGAGGATGTCGAAGCTGCGGCGGTGGGCCCACAGGCAGCGGAGATCGAAGGCCACGTTGGTGAAGGGGCCAGCCTGGGGTTCTGGAACGTACTCGAGCCGGACCCGCCCCAGCGATTCAGGCTGTCCGGGGCGCCGTGGGCCGGGGCAGACCACGGTGATCTCGAAGTTCTCGTCTTCGGCCCAGCGAGTGGCAAGCTCCTCGGCGAAGGTCTCGAATCCGCCATATTTGGCCGGAATCCCCTGGGTACCCAGGATCCCGACGCGCAGAGGGCGAGGCAGTGAGGGGGAATCAGTTGGCTGCATGATCATCGGGACTCTGTGCCGGCAAGGGTTTCAATCATGGGCACGCGCTCCCAATCGATGCGGTCATGGGCCGCGGACACCGTGCAAAATCCTCCCATCGCCAGCAGGCTCTTCAGCTTGGACCTGGATCTGGCGAGACCGACGTAGGACTTGAACCGCCGGGTGGCAGGCAGTCCGGGGAGGACGGGCTGGGATGGATCAAAATCGCGAGGGTGGAAGTAGGTCATCAGGTAGGGGCTGCGCTGGGTCCAATACCGGATCAATGCTCCCGGCAGGAGCCGGAAGTATCCTCCGCCGCCGAAGGCCATCTGCGTCCCCCCGATTCCCCGCGTGGTCACAGGAAGCTCGTGAAGCACGCCCGCAGAGACCCGAAGGCGCACGGGACCACCCGGAACCATCTGGGCGAACCCACCATGGGCGTGGGAACCCGGAAAGACCGAGCAGTCGCAGGTGATCCCCTCTTCGAGGAGGATGTCAAAGGCCCAGAGACATTCCGGTGTGATGGAGAATCCAGGTGCCCTGAAGAAACGGACTGGTTGCCCGGAAGCGTCCTCGATGGTCCGGATCGAGGCTCTGAGGTCGGATCGGAAGCCGCTTGGGCTCTGCTTGCGAACCATCTCGTGGACATCCGAATGGCTGCCGATCTCGTGACCTTCGCGCAGGATGTCCTGGATCAAACCTGGGTGGTTCCGGGCAACCCACCCGAGGGAGAAGAACGTGGCCTTGACCCCAGCCTCCCTGAAGCAGTCCAGGAGGAACGCCGTATTTTCCTGAATGCGCGATGGGTATCGATGCCAACCCTCGACGTCGGCGCTGCCCCCGTAGTCGATCAGGTGGAACCAATCTTCCAGATCGACTGTGAGGATTCGCAGGTGGGATGGCGAGTTCGTACCCATCGGTCTAGAGCACGTCGAAGTCGAGGAATTCAAATCGACGACTGTTCAGGTGGTTGATCAGCCCAGCCGCGTTTTCATCGGGGAGTGGCCGGCAGATGTAGTGGAGGGGGCTCGGCCGAAGGCGCTCGGGTACTGGGATTCCGCCCTGTTCTTGAGGGCAGGAGGATGCGTAAAGGCGCAGGGGCGCCTGTATCAGGCTTCGCGCCGGCACTTTCAGTGGAGCAAGGTGGCCGGCCTCACAGGCATGGGTCAGGATTCCTTCCAGCGGAATTCCCTTGTGATGGATCAGGCGGCTGAGGCTGCCGGTCCTGATGTCCCGGACGATACGGGTTCCAGGGCGGCGTGAGCGCCACGCGAGGAAGGCCGGGTCCGTTTCCAGGAGACGGTCGGGAAGCACCTTGGGGGACTGCCAGGGGAGGTAGAACCGCAGATCCATGCGACCCAAGTCGTAGAATCCGAGGGAGCCGATGAATCCCTTGATGCTGTTGGCATTAGCGACACCCAACACCATGGCGGGTCCCTGGGACCCCAGGTCTTGGTAGAGGCTCGCGGCCGTGATTTTGAAGATCCCCTTCCCCTGGGCATCTGGATGTACTGCGGTATTCAAGGATAAGAAGGTCCTGTAGTGGCTGAATTTTTCGTCCTTGAGTCTTGGAACGGGAATCACGGCGTAATGGCCGATCAGCCTTCCATCCTCGTTCCTGGCATTCACATAACGCGCAGGGCCACAAGGGTTCTCGATGTACTGCCACGGCAGTTCGCGATCCCAGTCCTTCTCTTTCCTGAACACCACATTCAGAAGTTCAGAGATCTCCTGGAGATCATCCAGCGTCGCGGATCGTGGAGCTTCAAGCTGGATCTGCATGGGATCTCCACAGGGGATCAGGCTTGGAACGCCGACACCGGAGGACAGGCTGTCCCATCGAACGCCTGCGCGAGCGTACTTGCGATCCGGTTGGCCGCCTTCCCGTCGCCGTAGGGGAATCGGGGCGTTCCCATGGACGAGTAGAAGACATCATCCTTCCAGATGCGCTCCGCCAACTGCCGGAACCGCTCCGTATCGCTTCCGACGAGCAGCACACCCCCAGCCTCGATGGCCTCGGGACGTTCGGTGACCTCCCGGAACACGAGGACGGGTTTGCCCAGGGCCGGGGCCTCCTCCTGGAGGCCGCCACTGTCGGTGAGGACCAGGAAGGCCTGCTTGAGGGCCGAGACGAGGGCGGGGTAGTCGAGGGGATCCACCAAATGGACGTTGGGAACGCCTCCGAGGATCTCCCGGGCCGGTCCGGTCACGTTCGGGTTCGGATGGACGGGATAGAGGAACCGCGCCTCGGGATGGGCGCCCGCGAACGCCTTGAGGCCTTCCAGGATCCTCCGGAGGGGCTCGCCGAAGTTCTCGCGCCGGTGCAGTGTGACCAGGACAAGCCGCTCCCCGGGGCCCAAAGGCCGGGGAAGGGGATCCGGAAGGTCGGCGCGGGAGGCGACCTCGAGCAGGGCATCGATGACGGTGTTGCCGACGACATGCACCTGGGCGTCCGGCACCCCCTCGCGCAGCAGGGCCGACCTGGAGGTCTCGGTGGGGGCGAAATGCCAGCGGGTGAGGACGGCGGAGAGGCGGCGCATGCCCTCCTCGGGGAAGGGCGCGGCGAGATCGCCGCTCCGGAGACCCGCCTCCACGTGGCCGAAGGGAATGCCGGCGTAGAAGGACGCCAGGGCCGTGCAGAAGACCGTGGTGGTGTCCCCCTGGGCCAGGACCAGGTCTGGCTGGGCCTCCCGGAGGATCGCGTCGAGGGCGGGCACGAGCCTTCCCGTCAGCGAGGCCAGGGTCTGGTTGGGCTGCATGGCGTCCAGGTCCCAGTCCGCATGAAGACCGAAGGTCGCCATCATCTGATCCAGCAGGCCCCGGTGCTGGGCCGTGGCCAGGACGGACACCCGAAAGCCCTGCTCGCGCAGGGCTTTCACGACGGGTGCCATCTTGATCACTTCCGGGCGGGTGCCGAAGGCGCAAAGAACGTGCGGATTCATCACCATCGCCCCGACTAGCGCCGGGGTCTCGGCCTGCGCTCGCGGCGGGGCTCGTCGCCACCTTCGCTGGCGGGCTCTTCTTCCATGCCTTCCGGCTTGGGAATCAGGGCCTTGCGGCTGAGCTTGATCTTGCCGCTCTTCTCGTCGATGCCGATGCACTTGACCATGACTTCCTGGCCTTCGCTCAGCTCGTCGGCGGGATCCTTCACGCGGTGGTGGGCGATCTCGCTGACATGCAGGAGGCCGTCCAGGCCGGGGAGGATGGTGACGAAGGCGCCGAACTCGACGACCTTGGCCACCCTGCCGAGGTAGGTCTTGCCGACTTCGGCGGTCTGGATGAGGTCGCCGATCATCTTGAGGGCGACCTGCAGCTTCTCCTGGGTGGGACCGGCGACCTGGCAGAGGCCGTCGTCGTCGATGTTCACCTCGCAGCCGCTCACCTCGATGATGTTGCGGATGGTGGCGCCGCCCTTACCGATGACGTCGCGGATCTTCTCCTTGGGGAGCTGGATGCTGTGCATCTGCGGGGCATTGCTGGCGTAGTCGCTGCGGGGGGCGGCGAGCACCTTGCCCATGGCGTCCAGCAGGTGCAGGCGGCCGGCCTTGGCCTGGTCCAGAGCCTTGGTGAGGATCTCGGTGGTGATGCCGCCGATCTTGATGTCCATCTGGAGGGCGGTGATGCCCTTCTCGGTGCCGGCGACCTTGAAGTCCATGTCGCCGTAGTGGTCTTCCTGGCCGGCGATGTCGGACAGCACCACGAACTTGTCGCCATCGCTCACGAGGCCCATGGCCACGCCCGCCACGGGGGACTTGAGCTTGATGCCGGCGTCCATCAGGGCGAGGGTGCCGCCGCAGATGGTGGCCATGGAGGACGAGCCGTTGCTCTCGGTGATGTCACTCACCACGCGCACGGTGTAGGGGTTCTCTTCGGCGGGGGGCAGCACGGCGAAGATGGAGCGCTCGGCCAGCATGCCGTGGCCGATCTCGCGGCGGCCGGGCCCGCGGTTGGGCTTGCACTCGCCCACGCTGTAGCCGGGGAAGTTGTAGTGGAGGTAGAACTTCTTCTTGTACTCCTCCTCCAGCCCGTCGATGATCTGGATGTTGTTGATGGTGCCCAGCGTGGCGGTCACCAGGGCCTGGGTCTCGCCGCGGGTGAAGAGGCAGCTGCCGTGGGCGGAGGGAAGCACGCCGACCTCGATGTTGAGGGGGCGGATCTGGTCGAACTTGCGGCCGTCCAGGCGCACGCCCTGCTTGAGGATGGCGTTGCGGAAGAGGGTCTCCTTCAGCTCGTCAAAGCAGGCGACCACGTCCTTCTTGAGCTCAGGCTTGTCCGCCGTGAACTGGGCGACGGCTTCCTTCTTCAGGGCGTCGATGGCCTTGTAGCTCTCGATCTTCACCTTCATGGTCAGCGCGGCGAAGAGCTTCTCGGCGAAGGCGGCGGCGACTTCCTGGTAGATGGCCTCGTTGCGCTCGGCCTTGACGGCGGCGACCTTGGGCTTGCCCACCTTGGCCTGCAGATCCTTCTGCAGCTTCACGAGGGTCTTGATCTGGTCGTGGCCGAAGGCCAGGGCCTTCACCATGTCCGCTTCCAGCACTTCCTTGGCGCCGCACTCCACCATCACCAGGGCGTCGGCGGTGCCGGCCACCAGCAGGTCGATGTCGCTCTCGGCGCGCTGCTCGACGGTGGGGTTCACCACCAGCTGGCCGTTGACGCGGCCCACGCGGACGCCGCCCACGGGGTTCACGAAGGGGATCTCGCTGATGATGAGGGCCGCGGAGGCACCCACCATGGCGAGGGTCTCGGGGGCGTGCTGGCCGTCGTAGCTGAGCACCTGGGCGGTGATCATGGTGTCGCCGTTGTAGCCCTCTTCGAACAGGGGCCGCAGGGGACGGTCGATCAGGCGGCTGGTGAGGGTCTCCTTGGTGGTGGGGCGGCCCTCGCGCTTGAACCAGCCGCCGGGGATCTTGCCGGCGGCCAGCACGGGCTCGCGGTAGTCCACGGTGAGGGGGAAGAAGTCGATGCCTTCCCGGGGGGTGCCGTAGCACACGGCCACGAGGACCATGGTGTCGCCCTGGCGGACGACGACGGCGCCGTGGGCCTGCTTGGCGATGCGGCCGGTCTCGAGGCTGATGGGCGTGCCGCCCAGGTCGACCGAGACGGTCGTGGGATTGAACTTGAGTGCGTTCATGCGGTCTCCGGGCCGTGCGGCCCTTTGGGGGCCCCCCTGAGCCCGGGCACCGGCCGGGGCTCCTGCGATCGCTCCATGAAACCCGTCCGCCGGGGGCCTTGGTTGGCCTGGGGAGGTGGGCTTCCTGCAGAGGTCGCCGCCGAAGGGGAGCAGGTGGAAATCGGCAGGATCAGCATAGCATCTGCCCCGCATCGTGGGGGCCGAAGGCCGGATTCGGTTGGATAATACAATCAATTCCGGGATAGCCATGGAGGCGGAAGGGGGCCAAAATAGAAGATCAACTGATCTCGTGTTCTTCTGATCCAATAGATTTGATCCCGTGCAAACGCGTCGATTTGACTCTGCGCCAATTCGTCCCTCCCATGGCAGGGCCCCCCAATGGTTTCTCCTCTTGGCATCGCACTCCTGACCGCGCTGGGAACCGGTGTGCTGGTGCTTGTCCTGGCGCGGACGCTCGGTCCCCGGGGCTGGATGGATCTGCCTTCGCGCCGCAAGGCCCATGGCAACCCTGTTCCGAGGATCGGGGGGCTGGCGCTGCTTCTGGCGCTTCTGGTCGCCAGGGCCACGGGCGGGCTTCATCTGGGGCTTTCCTTCCTGGAGTGGTCCGTGGTGGCGGGCATGGGAGTGCTGGGGGTGATGGACGACCGGTTCAACCTCCGGGCCCGCTGGAAGGCCCTGGCGGGACTTCTGGTGGCCATCCCCCTGGCCACGGCGCACACCCTGGAGCTCCTGCGAAGCGGGCGGGACGTGACCCTGTTCGGATTCGACATCCCGGACCACGGGTTCGTGTTCTTCCCGCTGCTGATGCTCTGGTACTGGGGGATCCCCCAGGCCTTCAACCTGATCGATGGGCTCAACGGCCTCTCCCTGGGTTTTTCCTGCCTGCTGCTGGGGGCGCTCAGCCTGGGTCCCGGGGCCCTGCTCGGCGCGGGATCGGCCCCTCTCTGGGGTGCCCTCATCGCCCTGCTGCTGCTGAACTATCCCAAGGCCCGGCACTTCATGGGCGACGCGGGATCCCTGGCCCTGGGCTGCCTCTTCGCCATCCTGGTGATGGACCGGGCCCTGCCGGTCCACCGCGGACTGGGCCTCTGGCTGATGGCCTACCCCATCCTGGACGTGACGACGGTGGTGGCGATCCGCAAGTACTGTGGGCGTCCCCTCGGGCAGGCGGACCGGAGCCACCTCCATCACTGGCTGCTGGAGCGCTTCGGCGGGCGGGCCTGGCTGGTGACGCCCGTGCTGCTCGGCCTGGCGGCCCTGCCCATGACCCGCGACCTTCCCTGGCCGCACGCCAGGACCATCTCCCTCCTGGGATTCGGGGCGCTGGTCCTCCTCGCCACCCGGGTGTTCATTGATAAGGCCATCCTCAATCCGAGTTCCGCCTTCGTGCCGCGGAAGGAACCCAGGCATGCGTTCCTGAATGAACCTTCCGGCACCCACCAGCAGGCGAGCTGACGGCGTGCTAGCGTGAGGATGCGCTTCCACTGGACCTGTTTACGGGGATTTTTATGCGTACGAGGATGATTCTGGGCCTGGTCTGGGCCGGCACGGCTGTTTTCGCCCAGCTCCCTCCCGGCTTGGATCTCCAGGCGCTCAAGCAGGCGGCGGCTTCGGCGGGCGTGCAGGTTCCGGGGGTGCAGCCGGACGCGGTTCCATCCAAGGGTGTCACCGTCCCGCCCCCCGCCACCCAGGTCCAGGACCTGACGGCGGAGGAGAAGCTGGATCGGGACATCAAGGCCATGAAGGCCCGGGAGAAGGGCCCCCGCCGCTTCGCCTCCGACCTGTTCGACCAGCGCCAGCGGGGCACGGCCGCCACCGAGGGCGGCATTGCCGAGGACTATGTGCTGGGCACCGGCGACCAGCTGAATCTCAATGTGTTCGGCAGCGCCACCTTCGACCTGCCCGTGCAGGTGGATGGCCGCGGTGAGATCGTGATCCCCAAGGTGGGTACGGCCAAGGTGGGCGGTCTCACGCTGGGCCGCGCCAAGCAGGTGGTGCAGGGCGTGGTCGGCCGCAACTTCTCGCGGTCCACGGTCAACCTGCAGGTGACGCAGCTCCGCGAGGTGCGCGTCTTCGTGCTGGGTGAGGTCTACAAGCCCGGCAGTTACCTGGTGTCGAGCCTCAGCTCCCTGGTGAACGTGCTGAGCCTGGCCGGGGGTCCCACGGCCGTGGGCAGCTACCGGGACATCCGCGTCATGCGCGGCGGGAGGAAGGTGTTCGGCCTGGATCTTTATCCCCTCCGGGCCGAGGGCCTGGGCAACCCCAACGTGGCCCTGCAGAGCGGCGACACCATCTTCGTGCCCCTGGCCCAGAACCAGGTGCTGCTGGAGGGGGCTTTCCAGCGGGTGGTGGCCAGCGGGGAAGGCGCAGGGAAAAAGGATCAGCCCGGAGCGGAAGACGCGGATCTCGATCCGCTGAAGGACAGGCGCGATCGGATCCAGCGGGAAATCAAGGCCATCGAAGCCCAGCTGGCTCCGCGTCCGGAGGCCGCCAACGGGGAGGTGGCCTCGGGAGCAGAGGCGCCCGCCCAGCCCCAGGCCCAGGCCACTCAGCCAGCCCCCTCCCTCAGCCTCACAGAGCGGGCGGACCTGGAGGATCGGCTGTCCTTCCTGAAGCGCCAGTGGGTGCGGTTCAAGGAAGCGCCACCCACGGACCACCGGATCCGGATCAACCCCGAGACCAACCTTCCCTACGCGTCGGTCGAAGATGAGTGGAGCCGCCCGGATTGGCTGCGGCGATGGGAGCAGTCGGGGCGATCCCCGGCGATGCAGTTCGAGATGAAGCCGGGAGAAACCGCCGCCGACGCGCTACGTTTTGCGGGCGGATTCGCCGCCGAGGCCGGGGAGGGAACGCTCACCCTTCGGCACCGCGATGCCTCGGGGATCGTTCGAGGCCAGGAGGTGCCTGCAGGGAACGCGGATCGAGTGGGCCTGGGCCGGGGGGATGTGCTCTCGGCCCCCATGCGCCGGGAACGGACAGGTCCTGTGGTGGAACTGGCCGGATGGGTGCGGGTGCCCGGAACCTATGCCAGGACCGAGGGCCTGAAGGTGGGGGACTTGCTCCGCCGGGAATCCCAGGTGCTGCCGGACACCTACCGGGCCCGGGGAGAGATCGTCCACACCGCCCTGGACGGGACGACCCGTTTCCAGACCTTCGACGTCGACAAGGCTGTGGCGGGGGACCCTGCCCACAACCTGCTGCTCGAGGACCGCGACAGGGTTGAGCTGTTCCGGCTGGAGGATCTGCGCCTCCCGCGCCTGGTGACCGTCTCGGGCCCCGTGGCCCGGCCCGGGACCTACCGATTCCACGAGGGCATGCGCGCCTCGGATCTGATCTTCCGGGCCGGGATCCCGTCCAAATCCGCGGATCGCCTGGTCGCCGAGCTGGCGCATAGCCGGGAGGGGGAGTCCAGCGAAGTGATCCGCCTCGACTTGGCCAGGCTGCTGTCCACGGAGGGGGCCAGCCCCGTGGCGCTCCTGGACGATGCGGTCAATCCGCGGATCCGGCCCGATGACCGCTTGAGCCTCTTCGAGAAGCCCGACTACAGGGTGCATCGCGCGGTCCGGATCACCGGGCAGGTGGTCCGCCCCGGTTCATACACCCTGGATTCAGAGCACGCCAAGCTGTCCGAGGTGATCCGACGGGCCGGGGGCCTGACTTCGGAGGCCATGCCGCGCGCGGCCGTGTTCCTCCGCCGCCTGAACACCGAGGATGCCTCCCTTCAGCGCGCGGCGGAGGAATCCGGGCTGATGGCGAAGGATCCCACGGCCAAGGGCATCAACGAGATCCTCGAGCGCCTCAACGAGACCAAGCGCCAACCCCTCACGGGGCAGCTGCTGAAGAACCCCCTCCTCCACGGCCTCCTGGCCGGAAACCTCAACCGCATGGTGGTGGATTTCAGAGGGGCGCTGAAGGGGGATGCCCAAGCGGATGTGGAGCTGGAGGACGGGGACGAGATCATCGTTCCCCGAGCCACGGAGGCGGCGTACGTCGTGGGCGAGACCGCGAGCCCCTTCGCCACCTACAAGGTCGTGCAAGGGGCCAAGGTGTCCGACCTGCTCAAGCTGGCCGGCGGGACCACCCGGAATGCGGACACCTCGAACATCCGCCTGCTCAAGGCCGATGGCCGGATCCTGGATTCCTGGGTGGAGGGCCGGGCGGTCGAGCCTGGCGACACGGTCCTGGTACCCCAGCGCTTCCGCCGCGACACCAGCTGGCAGGAGAACCTCCAGGCGCTGACGCCGCTGGCCCTGATCCTGAACGCGGTCAAGTAGCCAGCCGCTGCTAGAATGAAGGGCCCCGCGACCGCGGGGCCTTTTCTTCGTGAGTGCCATGATCCTGCGCAAAGAGTACTGGTTCGAAGCGGCCCATTTCATTTACAACCACCCCGGCAAGTGCCGGAACCTGCACGGCCACAGCTACAAGCTGTTCGTGTCGCTCGAAGGCCCGGTGAACTCAGAGACGGGCATGATCATCGACTTCGACGACCTCTCGAAGGTGGTGACCGAGAAGGTCATCGCGAAGCTGGACCACCGCTTCCTCAACGACCTGATCCCCCTGTCCACGGCCGAGAATATCTCCGTATGGATCTGGGAGCAGCTCAAACCCGCCCTGCCGCAGCTCTGCCAGGTCGAGGTGTACGAGACCACCGACAACTGCGTGATCTACCGCGGAGCCTGACATGAAGCGCGCCCTCGCCCTCTCGGCCCTCGTGCTCCTCGCCGGCTGCGACGCCATCAACCCGGCCCTGCGCTACCAGGAGGCGGCGCGCCAGCTCCGCTTCTCGCTGGATCGCGTGGAACCCCAGGTGGAGCTGGCCTTTCCCCTGGAGCAGTCGCGGCTGCGCCTGCGCCTGGATGTGGGCGTGGACAACGCATCGGACATGCGCCTCCGCACCCGGCGCGTGGGCGGGAACCTGCGGCTGGCGGTCCAGGGCGGGGACCATGCCCTGGGCGCCATCGGCTTCCCGGAGGGCATGGACCTGGCCCCGAAGGGCCGGAGCACCCTGCATGC
This sequence comes from Geothrix terrae, assembly GCF_022808775.1. Classification (GTDB taxonomy): domain Bacteria; phylum Acidobacteriota; class Holophagae; order Holophagales; family Holophagaceae; genus Geothrix; species Geothrix terrae. Next base: position 612,213 of record NZ_JAKZLA010000002.1, on the reverse strand, counting down.
CGAGGTGGTGATGACCTACGCGGACCTCAAGAGCGCCTGGGGGCCGATCACGGCGGCTGCCGTCCGCCACGAGTCCGCCACCTGGAGCCTGGCCGGCGAGGCCCGCTTCGAGGTGATGGGCATCGAGTTCGGCGTGCCCTTCACCACCCGGAAGACCACGGGACGATGATCCACCCGATGACTCATCCGATGATTCGCCCGATGATTCGCCCGATGATCCACGGGCCCGCATGATCCGCGCCGTCGTCTTCGACCTCTGGAACACGCTGGTCTTCAGCCCGGCGGGCAGCCCGTTCCAGCGGCTGAAGGGCCTGCTGCGGCCCGAGCAGGAGCACCTGCACGCCGCCCTCATGCGGGATGGCATGATCCGGCCCTATGCGTCTGTGGAGGCCTTCCTGGAGGCCTGGCGGGAGCCCGCGGGGCTGGAGCCCGGGCAGATGGAGGCCATGGCCCAGGCCTTCCGCGAGGCGGGGGACCAGGCGGAGTGCTTCCCCGGGGCACCGGAAGTGGTGGCCTCGGTGCGTGACCTGGCTCGGGTGGCGCTGCTCTCGAACACCCAGAGCTTCGGCCTGGAGCTGCTGGATCGCCTGGGCATCTCCGAGCGCATCCGCCTGCAGCACCGGAGCGCGGACCTGGGCGCGCTCAAGCCCGAGGCCGCGGCCTACGAAGCCGTGCAGCGGCGGCTGGGGCTCTTCCCGGGCAACCTCGCCATGGTGGGCGACAGCTGGACCGACGATGTGGAGGGCGCCCTGGCGGCGGGCTGGACGGCCATCTGGGTGAACCGCGAGGCCAAGCCCCGGCCCCACCACGATCCCGACGCGCCCCTCTACGAAGTGCGCAGCCTGGACCGCGTGCCCGAGCTCATCGAGAACCTCCAGCTGGGGATGCGCTGCCCGACGTGCCTGGGGTAGTTCCGATACTCACGAAAAGCTGTTTTCGCCACCGATTTCAGTAATTTCGTTGATAAAAGATGATCCCTCACCCGAGGCCGCATGGGTACCCCTCATGACTTCCGGCTTCGCCGGATGCGGCCTGCGGCCGGCCCGCGCGGGGATCATCCGAGGCCCAATCACCGCAATCACTGAAATCGGTGGCCAAAGGCTTTTCGCTTTTGGGGCGGCCGAACCACTTGCCGGAAACGGTCAGGCGGTGGCGCTGTCCTGGCCGGGCAGCTGCACGTCCATCACCACGGAGTGCCGCGGGGTGTCCGGGCGCTCGATCCACTGCACCCGGGCGCCGAGGAGGCGGGCCAGCTGCAGGAGGCCTTCGCGGGCCTCCTGGTGCAGGGCGCCGGACAGATCCGGATGGAGGGTCAGGCGCACGTCGGCGCCGCGCAGGCGCTCGCCCAGGCGCACCAGCTCGCGGTAGGCCTTTAGGAGTGAGGTCTCGGGGCTCTGGTGGCGGCCGGTGCCGTTGCAGGCGGGGCAGGGCTGGGTCAGCTGCCGCTCGAGAGACGGGCCTGTGCGCTTGCGGGTGAGCTCCACCAGGCCGAACTCGGAGATGCCGCCGGCCCGGGCGTGGTTGCGGTCGCGCTTCAGCTCCTCCTGGAGGCGCGCCAGCACCTCCTCCCGGTGGGTCGGGTCCACCATGTCGATGAAGTCGATGACCACGATGCCGCCCAGGTTGCGCAGGCGCAGCTGGCGCACGATCTCGGGGATGGCCTCCAGGTTGGTGAGGTAGACCGTCTCTTCCAGATCCTTCTTCCCCACGAACTTGCCCGTGTTCACGTCCACGCTGACCAGGGCTTCGGTCTGGTTCAGCACGATGGAGCCGCCGTGCTTGAGGAAGACCTTGGGCTGGCGCGCGGCCTCGATCTCCGACTCGATGCCGAAGGCCTCGAAGATGGGCAGGTCCGAGGTGAAGTGCTTCACCCGGTTGGCCCACTCGGGATGCAGCTTCTCCACGAAGGCCAGCACCTCGCGGTGGGCCTCGGGATCGTCCACCCAGAAGCTGGCCACTTCTTCGCGGAAGATGTCGCGCAGCACCTTCTGCAGCAGGCGCAGGTCGTGCCAGACCAGGCCCGGGGCGGGCACGGTCTCGGCCTTGGCCTGGATCTCCGCCCACATCTGGCGCAGGAAGGCCACGTCGCCCACCAGGTCCTCGTCCTTCTCGCCGATGGCGGCCGTGCGGACGATGAAGCCCTCGCCGGGCTGGGCATGGCTGCGGATCAGCTCGCGGAGCCGCTCACGCTCCTCGGGATCCGTGATCTTGCGGGAGATGCCGATGTGGTCGATGCCCGGCATGAAGACCAGGAACCGGCCGGGGAAGCTCAGGTGGCGGGAGAGCCGGGGCCCCTTGGAGCCGATGGGATCCTTCACCACCTGGACCAGGGTCTCCTCGCCCTCCTTGAGGGGGGGCAGGGGCGGCGGCGGAGGCGGCAGATCCTCGGCGGCCTCCTCCCCGTCCTCCTCGGCGGACAGGTCGGCGCCCAGGCGCTGGGCCATGGGGTCATCCAGGTAGAGGAAGCCGTCCTTGGCCCCGCCGATGCCCACGAAGGCACTCTGCATGCCTGGGAGCAGCTTGGCCACCCGGCCCTTGTACACATCCCCCACCTGGCTCTTGTTCATCGTCCGCTCGAGGAACAGCTCGCAGAGCTGGCCGTTCTCAAGCAGGGCGATGCGCGTCTCCAGGGGGGTCGAATTGACCACCAGGGACTTGCGGACTTCCATGGAACCAACCTTTCAGAACCGTGCAGGAGGTCGCCATGCCCCGACTGCGGGCCCCAGGGCCGTGCCAGGCCGAAGGGTAGGTCATTTCTACCATGACCCTAGGATGCCGCGCCAACCGGGGGAGGTTCCGCGGGCGATGTGAATTGTTTGAAAAACGAAGGCACAGGCCGGATCGTCAGGATTAAAAGGTGGACCAACAGGGTTTAGAATTCGGCTCTAATTCCGTTAATCCTGCCTTCCCTCCTGCTGCAGCTTTTCAGTCCGGGAAGGCGCTGGTGCAGAGGGGGGTGCGCTCCTGGCGGCGGCGCTCGGTGATGCGGTTGCGCTCGTCCACGAAGACCACCTTGGGCGCCACGGTCTCGGCTTCCTCGGCGGTCATCCAGCCGTAGGCGGCGATGATCACCAGGTCGCCCTTCTGCACCAAGTGGGCGGCGGCCCCGTTGATGCCCACCTCGCCGGACCCCGGGATCCCCGGAATCACATAGGTGGACAGACGCGACCCGTTGGTCACGTCGTAGATGTCGATCTTCTCGTTCTCCATGAAGCCGGCGGCCTCGATGAGCAGCGGATCGAGCGTGATCGACCCCACGTAGTCCAGATCGGCCCTCGTCACGGTGGCGCGATGGATCTTACCGAGCAGGAAGTGACGCAGCATGCATCCTCCGGTCCAGGCTCTCAAGGGAGTCCCGGCCAACGCATAAGGATGGACCCAGGTGTACCCTGGGTCCATCCTCGATTTTTACCTAATTCTCTTGTTCAATGGTCGGGCTGGTCAGTTGAAGAGCACCACATGGAGGTCTACGCCCAGCCGGGGCGGGGCCACCGGGGGCGGGGCCACGGGCAGGCGGAAAGCCCCTTCCAGGTCCAGGCGGGCCCGGGGGTCGCGGATCTGTCGGAGCACCCAGCGGCCTTCGATGAAGACGTAGCAGCGGGAGGGATCGCCGGGCACCAGGGCCACGTAGCGCCGGTCGTCGCCGGGGCGCCAGTAGCTGTCCATCCACCCGGGGGCCCGGTAGCGGCGCGGCCGGCCGCGGTCGTGGTCGCGGTCATCGTCGTCGTAGCGGTGGCGCTCGTATTGGCGCGCTTCCTTGTCCCGCTCCTTCCAGTACTTGCGCTCGGCTTTGTCGCGCTCCTTCCAGTACTTCCGGTCTTCGCGATCATCCCGGCGGTCGTCCCTGCGGTCATCACGGCGATCGTCACGCCGTTCTTCCCGCTCGCCGCGCCAACCCCGGTGATCGTCGGGCCGGGCCGTGGCGGGCTGCGCGGTCAGGGTAAAGACCGCCAGGAGGGCGGCGCTCATCAAGGGGCGAAACATGATGCCTCCTCGCTAGTTGAACAGGGCGACGTGGAGGTCCACACCCACCCTGGGCAGGGGCACCGGGGGAGGCGCGGCGGGCATGCGGAGGACATCGCGCACCTCGGCCTGGACGCCCACGGAGAAGCCCTTGCGTAGCTCCCAGCGGCCATCGATCAGGAACCAGGCCCGGTCGGTGTAGCGGGGATCCACGGCGATGTAGGGCCGCTCGGGGAGCCGGGAACCGAACTTCTTGGCCAGGCCCGGAGGCATGCCGCCCTTCTTGGCCAGGCCCGGAGGCACACCATCCCCCCCGCGGGCATGCCCCGGAGGGCCATCGTTGCCGTGCTTCCCATGGCCGCGCCCCTGGGGCATGGCGATGAGAGCCGCGGAAATCAGGATCGGGACGAGCATGGAACCTCCCGGAATGAGTCCCCGGACGGTTGCCTGGAGGACGCCGTCATTCTAACCCCCGACCCGGGAGAACGCCCCCATCCGTGGGAGGAGGCGCGGATAGTCCGAAAGATGGTGGCTCCTTCTGCGAAGAGAGGTTTCAGCCACTGATTGCAGCGCAATCGGGGGCAAAAAAGCCTCTCGCCAAGCAGCCCTTTCAGGCGCCCTGGCTGCCGCCGGTTCCCGCTCCGATCGCCGGGGGGGTCAGGAGGACGTTGTCGATGAGGCGGGTGCTGCCCACGTAGGCGGCCACGCAGAGGGCGGCGGAACGGTCCACGGGGGCCTGCAGGGGTTCCAGGGTCTGGGCGTCCACCAGCTCCAGGTACTGGATGGAGTCCGCCCCGGTCATGAGGGTCCTGGCGGTCTCCAGCAGCTTCGCCGGCTCCCGCTCCCCCTCCTCGTCGAAGGCGGCCTTCGCCGCCAGCAGGCCCTGGCTGAGGGTCAGCGCGCGCTTCCGGCCGTCCTCGTCGAGGTAGGTGTTGCGGCTGCTCAGGGCCAAGCCGTCCGCTTCGCGCACCGTGGGCACCACCACCACGTCCACGGGCAGGTTCAGGTCCCGGGCCATGCGGCGGATCACCGCCGTCTGCTGGAAGTCCTTCTGGCCGAAGAAGGCCAGGTCCGGCTGGACGATGCTGAAGAGCTTCGCCACCACCGTGGCCACGCCCCGGAAGTGCCCGGGCCGGTAGCGGCCGCAGAGCGTTTCCGCCAGGTGGCCGGGTTCCACATGGGTCTGGAAGCCCGTGGGGTAGATCTCCGAAACCTCCGGCATGAACAGCACCGTGGCCCCGGTTTCCAGGCAGAGGTTCTGGTCCCGCTCCAGGTCCCGGGGATAGCTGGCCAGGTCTTCACCAGGACCGAACTGCGTCGGATTCACGAAGATGGACACCACCGTGGCATCGCAGCGGGCGGCGCTCTGGCGGATGAGGGCTCCGTGTCCCTCGTGCAGGAACCCCATGGTGGGGACGAAGCCGATGCGCTTGCCCTCATCCCGCAGGGGTCTCAGGAGGGCACGGAGATCAGCGATGGAACGGACGACTCGCATGGACAAAAGCGGGATCCTTCAGAAGGCGCCTGTCAGTTTACCAAGGGCGCGATCAGGGGTGCCACTGGGTCAGAACCGGACGAACGGCTTCTGGAAGCGTATAGGATTCCCGGTCGTCGGGGAACCCTCCGGAGCGGACATCCTCGGCCCAAAGGGCCAGGGCGTCCCGCAGGTCTTGGAATCCTTCGGCATAGCGGCGCACGAATTTCGGCGAAGTGCCCGGCAGCAGGCCCAGCACATCATGGAAGACCAGCACCTGGCCCGAGCACCGGGGGCCGGCCCCGATGCCGATGGTGGGAATCTCCAGGGTTTCCGTCACCCTGGCCGCCAAATCTGCGGGGATGCCCTCCAGCACCAGGCTGAAGCAGCCCGCGTCCTGCAGCTTCTGGGCGTCCTCCAGCAGGCGGATGGCGTCGCCCTTGTGCTTGCCCTGCACCTTGAACCCGCCCATGGGGTTCACGCTCTGGGGCGTGAGGCCCAGGTGCCCCATGACGGGGATCTCTGCGTCGATGAGGGCGTGGATCATGGGCAGGCGCTTGGCCCCGCCCTCCAGCTTCACGGCCTGGGCCCCCCGCTGGAGGAATCCCCCGGCGTTCCGCAGGGTGTCTTCCACGCTGAGGTGGAAGCTCAGGTAGGGCATGTCGGCCACCAGCATGGCGGCGGGCTGGGTGCGCGCCACGGCCTCCAGGTGGTGGTTCATCATGGCCATGCTGACCGGCAGCGTGTTCTCGAAGCCCAGGCACACGTTCCCCACGCTGTCGCCCACGAGGATCAGATCCACGCCCGCCGCATCGGCGATGCGGGCGGTCGCGGCGTCGTAGGCCGTGACCATCACGAGCTTCCGTCCCGCGTGGTGCCAGGCGTGCAGCTGGGGGAGGGTGACGCGGGTGCGCGCGTCCGCGGGCAGGTGGCTCATGGGGTCTCCGCTGGAAGGTCGAAGCCGTGGACCTCCATGAGACCACCGATGGCCGGATTCGTCATTCGCCTTCGGGCACCACCGGCAGGTTCATCTGGGTGGGGGTCCAGTCCTGGAGGGGGTCGGCGCGGTCGGGGAGGATCCAGCGGAGGCCGGCGGCTTCGACGGTCTGGCGGAAGCGGTGCAGATCCTCGCGGCCGAGGAAGGCGGTGCCCTGGCTTTCGGGCAGGTGGGACCAGAGCTCCTGGAAGCTGGGGAAGGCGTCCTGGAGGCGGGCCTTGGCGCCCAGCTTCTCGCCGCGCTGGAGCAGGAGCTGGGCGCCCTCGGCGCAGGCCTCCACCACCTGGGCGGGGAACTGGAGGTCCCGGGCCGCGGCCAGCACCTCGCTCCAGGCCTCCAGCCCCTCCTCCGCCACGGCCTCGGTGGGAGGCACGGTGGAGAGCAGCAGGGCGTGAGCCCGGTGCCACTCCAGCTCCAGCCAGCGGGAGCCCGAGCCCTCCACAGGGGCCTTGAGGTTCTCGAGGATGGTCCAGCCCTGCTCCGGGGCCTCCTGGCGGGTGCGCTGGGATTCCCGGGCCAGCACCTGGGCCAGCCGGAGCTGGGCCAGCCGGTGGCGCCAGAGCATGCCGGAGGCCTCGAACTGGTCCGCGGCGGCCTTGAAGAGCCGGGCCGCATCGCGCCAGGCGCCGCGGAACCGGGCCACGTCGCCCTGGAGCAGGGTGTGGTCGCCCTGCTCCTCGGGGGCCAGCAGGAGGCGCTGGGTCCCCGACGAGCGGCCCTGGGCCTGGAACAGGGCGTGGTCCGCCGCCACGGGATCGCCCATGGCGGCGAAGGTGCGCGCGCGCCAGACCTGGATCATGGCCACCTGGGGCGCGTCGCCCAGCCGCTGGGCCTGGGCCAGGGCCCGGTCCAGGTGTGTCAGGGCCGGCCCCAGGACCTGCTGAAGGCTCCGCACGGCACCCAGGGCCAGGTGGCTCTGGCTCTGGAGGCCGAGGTCGCCTTGCAGCCGGGCGGTCTGGAGGGCCTCCTGGAGCAGGGTGATGCAGGGGCCGGCCAGGCCCTGAGCGAGTCGCACCTGGGCCAGGCCGATCTGGGCCGGCACCAGGCCGCGGAAGTCCTGCCCGTGCTCCAGCAGGCGCTGGGCGGATTCGAGGTGGCCGGCCGCGCGCTGGAACTGCCCCTGGGCGGCCAGCGCCAGGCCCAGCGCGGTGAGCAGGGCCGCCTGATCCCGGGGCTGAGCCCGGCCGCCGCCACTCTGGCCATGGGGGTGGAGGCCTTCCTCGAGGGCGCGGATGCCCTTGGTCAGGTGGCCCTGCAGCAGGTGGAGCTGGCCCAGGGCCAGGCGCAGGCGGGGCTGCTCGGGATGCAGGGGGTGGTCCTTCAGGCGGGCGGCGGCGCCCATGACCGGCTCCTGGGCCTCGCCGGGGCGGCGGAGGTGGAGCAGGAGCATGGCCCGCTTCCGCAGCACCCGGGCCTCGGCCAGGCGGACGCCCTCGTGGAAGGCGGATCGCCCCAGGGCGTCCAGGGCGCGGTCGAGGGCCTCCAGGGCAAGGTCCGTCACGGGCCGCGCCGGGGCCTCCCCATCCGCGGGAGGCCCCTGGGAGCCGGCGGCCCAGGCATCCGCCAGGTGCTCGTGCAGGCGCGCCTCGTCCCAGGGCCGGGGCTGGAGCTGGAGGGCCTGCTCCACCATCCGCTGCGCCTCCTGGGGGGCTCCGGGTGGGTGGTGATCGAGGGCCTCCAGCACGGCGGCCAAGGCCGTGGCCTCGTCGGAGGCGAGGGCCTGGAGCGTGACGGAGTGGGCCACGGGGCCGCCCTGCTCCTGGATGACCGCCAGGAGGGCGCGGGCCAGCCGCTTGAGTTCGGCCTGGGGTGTGTGGGCGAGCACCAGCTCCCGCCAGCGGGGATCGGGCATGAGGGCCTGGCCGCCCTGGAGCTGGACCAGGCGGGAGCCCAGGGCGCCCTGCTGGGCGTCCTCCAGCGCGTCGCCCGTCAGGCCCAGCAGGCGGCCGAGGGAGCCGGCGGGCACGGGCCGGTCGGCCAGGGCCAGCAGGCGCACCAGGGTGGCGGCGGCGGGGGTGAGTCGCTGGAGGCGGCCCAGGAAGACCTGCTGCACGAGGTCGGCCTGGGCCCTGAGGGCCGCGGGGCGGTCGGGCGCCAGGATCCAGCGGTCCTGGTCCCAGGTCAGGGCGCCCTCCTGCTGGGCCAGCTCCAGGACGTTCCGCAGCAGGCCCGGGTTGCCCAGGCTCTGGGCCAGCAGGTCCGTCACGTAGGCTGGGGGCAGGGCGTGGCGGCCCAGCAGGTCGTCCAGGATGGCGCGAAGGTCTTCGTCCTCCATGCGGTTGACGCCCACCAGGGCGGCGGAGGCCTCCTGCCGCAGGTCCGCGATGAGGGGCTTCAGCCCGGCGCCCTGGGCGCCCGTGGTGAGGGAGAGCAGCCAGGGCAGGTCCGAGCGGTGGACCAGCTCCCGCACCAGCGACAGCACCTCCGGCGCGGCCCGCTCCAGGTTCGACAGGTGGACGAGGCGGGGATGGATGAGGCGGGCGAAATCCAGGGCCTCGAGGGCGGCCTTCACTTCCTCGGGCTCGGGGCCAGGATCCTGGCGGTTCCGGTGGCGCCCGCCAGTGAGGAAGGCGAAGGCCGGCATCCGCAGGGACAGGGCCCGGGCGGTCTCGGGACGCTGGGCATAGAGATCCGCCTCGTTGCCGGCCAGCAGGGTCTCCAGCAGCCGGCCCAGGAACCGCCCGGCGGATTCGTCCGCCGAGGCTTCGAGGGGGTGGACCCAGATGCCCTCGCCCTCGGCCACGGCGCAGGCCCAGGCGGCCAGGTGGGCCTTGCCCACGCCCTCCTCGCCCTGGAGGAGGACGATGCGCTCCATGGGGATGGGGGCGTTGAGGCCGAGCATGAGGGACTTGAGATACGGCAGTTCCTGGCTCCGCCCCCGGAGGGGCCGGGCGATGAGTTCCGACAGGTCCCGGGTGTGGGTCCAGGGAAGGTCGTCGGACAGGGCCGGGGTGGGGACAGCCTCGGGCAGGAGACCGGCGAGCTCCGGCAGGCCCCAGGGAGCCCCGCCGAGGACGCGCGGGACCTGGGTGAGCCCGGCCCGGAAGGAGATGACCTCGGGGTGCAGGAACCGCGGGTGGAGGTCGCGCGCGAGCTCCCGCGCGAGGTGCTGCGTCAGGGCGGCGCGCTGGGCCGGGCCCCAGCCCGGCCACAGGCGGGAGAGGGGCGCTCCCAGGAGGGCCTGGAGGTGCCAGGCCTGACCGTCATCGAAGCCGAAGTGGCCGATGACGGGATCCAGGGGATCGGCGTCGAGGAAGCGGGCCAGGAAGGTGTCGCGCAGCTGATCCAGGTCGCGCTCCGCGGGCAGCGGCGACCAGATCTGCGCCAGGAAGCGCGCGCCATCCAGGTCCCGCCGCAGAAGCTGGAAGGTGCAGCCCTCGCCCTGGCCCAGGTCCATGAGCCAGGCGTAGCGGTGCGTCCCGAGGAAGCGCGTCACATCCACGGATGCGGCTTTCGCGCGGATTCGGCTGGGCGGGCGGGCATGGCCGAGAGTGTACCCCAGCGGGGCCCGTGGACTACCGGCTGAAGAAGGGATCCAGAATGACGGCGGCGGTGAGCACCAGGGCGAAGAGGTTGATGTTCATGAAGACGCGGCGGTAGAGGGGGGCGTCCTGGCCCTCTTTCAGCAGCGGCAGGGAACCGGCGATGAGCCAGGCGGCGCCCAGGCCGAGCATGACTTCCGCGGGCCAGGACACCAGCACCCGGAACAGGGGCAGCAGGCCGCAGGCCGCGGCGGTGCCGCAGGTCCAGGTGAAGGTCAGCCGCGACAGCCGGGGCCGGCCGAAGACGGACACCAGCGTGGGGAAGCCGGCCTTCTCGTAGCCCTCGGCGTGGAGGCCCACCAGCAGCCAGAAGTGGGGCACCTGCCAGATGAAGAAGACGAAGGCCAGAGCCAGGATGGAGGGATCCGCCACGCTGCCGCCGGCGGCGGTCCAGCCGATGGCCGGAGGCAGGGCCCCGATGAGCGAACCCGGCACCACGGCGAAGGCGCTCACGCGCTTCAGGGGCGTGTAGAAGCCGTTGTACCAGCCCAGGGCCAGGGCCCCGAGCAGGGCCGAGGTGAGGTTGTGGGCCGCCAGCAGGACCAGGAAGCCCGACACGGCGAGGATCACCGCCACCAGGGTGGCGCGGCCCGCGGAGATGTCGCCGTGGGGGATGGGCCGGCCCGCCGTGCGGGGCATCAGCGCGTCGTAGCGGCGCTCCTGCACCTCGTTGAGGGCGCTGGAGCCCATGGCCAGGAGCAGGATGCCGATCAGCGTGGTGACCAGGCCGGCGTCCGCGCCGCGGAGAAAGGCCACGTACCCCGCCGCCGCCGTGAACGTGGAGGCCCCGGAGATGCGCAGCTTGGTCAGCTCGAGGAAGGTCGAGACGGGACTGTGCTTGGGGACGGGAATCGCGGCCACGCTCAAATCATCGCTCCTGGTTCAGCCCTCGCCCAGCTTGGCTGGGCGGGGGCGGGGGTCCGGGGGTGTAGGGCGCAAGCCCGGTCCCCCGGACTGTCATAGGCTCTTGAGGTAGCGGACGACCTCGCTGAGCTCCTGCTCCGTCATGGGCGTCTGGGGCATGGCGGGCGGATAGCCACGCACCACCTGCTCCATGGGGTTGGTGATGGCCCGGCGCAGGTAGGTCTCGTCCACGGTGACGACGCGCATGGTGCCGGCCACGAGGACCTCCTCCTGCCGGCCGTAGAGGGCCTTGAGGGTGGGGCCGACTTTCGGCTTGCCGTCCACCGAGTGGCAGGCGAGGCAGCCCTTGGAGGTGAGGACGGCGAGGCCGGGGGGCAGGTCCTTCAGGTCGGGATGGGCCTCCGCGGCGCGGATGGCCTTGCCGGGCTCGGGGGCATCGTCGCCGCCGAAGTACCAGGCCTTGAACTCATCCTCGGGCACCACGATGACCTTGCTCAGCATGAGGCTGTGGTCCACGCCGCAGATGACCGTGCACTCGATGTCGTACGAGCCGAGCTTGGTGGCCTGGAACCAGGTGGTGTTGGTGCGGGCGGGGACGGCGTCGATCTTGAGGCGGAACGAGGGGATGAAGAAGCCGTGCACCACGTCGGCGCTGTGGACCTCCATCTTCATGGGCTTGTTGATGGGGGCGAACAGCACCTTGCTCTTCTTGCCGTTGGGGTATTCGAAGGACCAGGCCCACTGGCGCGCCGTCACGTTCACGGCCATGGCGTCACGGGGGGCCTGGCGCATGTACTCGTAGTTGGTCCACCCGTAGTAGAAGATCGAGAGGAACAGCGCCAGGGGGATGGTGGTCCACAGGATCTCGAGGCCCAGGTGGCCTTCGATCTGCTCGGCCTTCGGGTGGCGCTTCTTGCTGTAGCGCACCACGAAATAGATCATCAGCGCCGTGATGAAGATGAGGAACGCCACGGAGAGCCCGAATACGTAGAAGAAGACCGCATCGGACTTCTGGGCCGAGAGGGCGGCTTGGTTCATCCAGTCCATGGGTGCCTCAGTGGAAAGCGACGTCGGAGAAGAGCAGGGCGAAGAAGATCAGCAGCGTGCCCAGGGTCACCAGGATCACGATCTTCAGCAGGGGGCCTTCGTATTTCAGGTGCATGAAAAAGTAGAACACCAGGCCCGCTTTGAGGGGGGTCATGGTCAGCAGCCCCCAGACGGCGTAGGTCTGGCTGACATGGCTCATGCCCACCAGGCCGGCGGTGAGGATCAACAGGGCCACCCAGACCTTGATGAAGGTGCCGTAGCCCGGGTGCTCGGCCGGATGTTCGGGTTGCTCGACGGTGTTGAGATCGGCGGAATGTTCGGCGTGTTCGCTCATGGTCATGTCCTTACGCGGCCAGGTAGAACAGCGGGAGGAGGAAGATCCAGATCACGTCCACCAGGTGCCAGTAGAGGCCGCTGTTCTCCAGGTGGATGTAGCGGTCCGCGCGGATGCGATCCGTGGCCACCCACCAGAGCATGACGGAGAGGAGCGAGAGGCCGACGATGACGTGGAGGCCGTGGAGGCCGGTCATGGTGAAGTAGAGGCCGAAGAAGACCTGCTCTCCCGGCGGCAGCGTGGCCAGGTGCGGGGCGTTGGGATAGAGGCCATGGTGGAACTTCGCGGCCCATTCGAAGGACTTGATGACCAGGAAGGTCAGGCCCAGGGCCAGGGTGGTGCCCAGGAAGGCCATGGCCCGCTTCTTCTCCGCCCGCTGGATGGCCACGATGGCGAGCACCACCGTGAGGCTGCTGGTGAGCAGCACCACGGTGTTGATGACGCCCAGGGTGGCGTTCAGCTCGGCGCCGCCGTGGTGGAACTCCATGGGGTACTTGTACCGCATGTACGAATAGCCGATGAAGAGGCCGCCGAAGAGGACGATCTCCGTCACCAGGAACAGCCACATGCCGAGCCGGGCGCCGAAGTCGTCGCGGTGGACGTGCTCGCTCATTTGGACTCCTGCTCGAACTGGTAGGGGCCGTGGGTGATGGTGGGGATCGTCTCGAAGTTCTCCTGGATGGGCGGGCTGGGAAGGGTCCATTCCAGCGTCACGCCACCCCAGGGATTGTCCTCAGCCTTCGGGCCCTTGAAGAGGGCGTAGAGCAGGGTCCCGAAGTAGGTCAGCAGGCCCAGCACGAGGAACCAGCTGCCCACCGTGGCCACCACGTGCATGGTGTGGAACTGGGGCAGGTGGACGTAGTAGCGGCGGGGCATGCCCATCATGCCGAGGATCAGCATGCCGAAGTAGAGCATGTTGAAGCCGATGAAGATGGGGAACCAGGAAATGTAGATGGCCGTCTTGGAGTACATCTTCCCGAACATCTTGGGGAACCAGTAGAGCAGGGCCGCGAAGAACCCCATGCCGGTGCCGCCGAACATCACGTAGTGGAAGTGGCCCACGATGAAGTAGGTGTCGTGGATGTGGACATTGATGGCCAGCGCGCCCTGCATGACGCCCGTGAGGCCGCCGATGGCGAAGAGGAAGATGAAGGTGAGCGCGAACAGCAGCGGGGGCTGGAAGTCGATGGAGCCTTTGTAGAGCGTGCTCACCCAGTTGAAGACCTTGATGGCGCTGGGTACCGCCACGATCATCGTCAGCAGCGAAAAGAGCATGGTGGCCAGGTTGCTCATGCCGGAGGTGAACATGTGGTGGGCCCACACCAGGCTGCCCACGCCGGCGATGGCCATGCTGGAGAACGCGATGGCCTTGTAGCCGAAGATGGTGCGCTTGGCGAAGGTGGGGATGATTTCGGTGATGGCGCCCATGGCCGGCAGGATCATGATGTAGACGGCCGGGTGCGAGTAGATCCAGAACAGGTGCTGGTAGAGCAGGGGATCGCCGCCCTTGGCGGGATCGAAGATGCCGATGCCGAAGAATCGCTCGAGGATCACCAGCACCAGGGTGATGGCCACGATGGGGGTGGCCAGGAGCTGGATCCAGGAGGTGGAGTACAGGGCCCAGCACATGAGGGGCATGCGGAACCACTTCATGCCCGGTGCCCGCAGGCGGTGGATGGTGGTGATGAAGTTGATGCCCGTCAGCATGGAGGAGAAGCCCAGCACGAAGGCGCCAAACACCGCCAGGCTCACGTTGGTGCCGGTCTTCAGGCTGAACGGGGCGTAGAAGGACCAGCCCGTGTCCGGGGCCCCGCCGCCGGTGAACAGGGACAGCACCGCAAGGATGGCGCCGGCCATGAAGAAGTACCAGGACGCCAGGTTCAGGCGCGGGAAGGCCACGTCCTTGGCGCCGATGAGGATGGGCAGGAAGAAGTTCCCGAAGACGGCCGGCAGGCCGGGGATCACGAACAGGAAGATCATGATCACGCCGTGGAGCGTGAACAGCGCGTTGTAGGTCCGGGCCGTGATCAGGTGCTGGAAGGTGGTCAGCTGCACCAGGCGCATGACGAAGCCGACGCCCATGGCGACCAGGAAGAAGGCGATCATCGAGAAGAGGTAGAGCAGCGCGATGCGCTTGTGATCCGTGGTGGTGAGCCAGGCCATGAGGCCCTTGCGGGAGCCCGTGTCCACCAGGTAGCTGGGCTGGGCGGTGGCGTGGGTGGTCATTCGGCCTCCTCGGACTTGGTCTTGCGGCCCCGGCGGACGAGGACGACCACGAAGATCAGGGCCGCCAGGATGGTGACGGCGGCGCTGATGGCCGTGGTGTTCAGGACGTACCTGCGCCCTGCAGGGTCATAGCTGAAGCAGAACTTCAGGAACTTGTTGATGGTGGGCTGGGCCTCGCCCCGCCCGGCCTCCTGGGCCGCCAGCTGGAGGTCGGCGGGCAGGTAGGTGACGCCGTACATGTAGCGGGTGACCTTGCCCTGGGGGCTGATGAAGATGATGGCCGCGGCATGGACGAAGTCGTCGCCCACCCGCTTGTACCGGAAGCCCACGGCGTCGGCCAGGGCGCGGCTGGCGGTGGCGGGGCCCGTCAGGAAGCGCCAGGCGGCGGGGGGGAAGGGCCGGGTGATCTCGCCGAGGTAGTTGGTGCGCTTCTGCGAGGCCATCTCGGGCGTGTCCCGCTCGTCGAAGCTGACCGTGAGGACCTGGAAGTCCTTGCCGGGGACCGCCTCCGTGCGGTTCAGCACCTCGACCACCCCGTTGAGCTGGGGCGTGCAGATGCCGGCGCAGCGGAAGTAGTTGAGAGTCAGGATGGTGGGCTTGTCAATGAGCTGGCGCAGCGTGACGGGCTGGCCGTCCTCCCCGGTCAGGACCAGGTCCAGGGGCAGGGTGGCGCCCAGCTTTTCGTCGATGCCCACTTCCTGGGGGGTGAAGGCGGGGGCGGCCGGGCCCTCCACAGCCGCGGGCGCCGGGGTGGACGTCGAGGCGGGCGCCGGGGCGGGCTTGGTCGTCTGGGCCCCGGCCGGGAGACACAGGAGCGCCGCGGCGAGAGTCAGGGCGGAGAAGGCGGCGGGGAGCGGGCGGAAGGTCATGGCCGGCCTTGAGGATGGGCCTCGGCGTACTCCCGGCAGAGGATGTCCACGGCACGGGAGACGGGGATGCGGTTGGGGATGACTTCACCGGCGCTGGCGAAGAGCTTCTCCATCGCGGCGGTGGCCTTCGGATCGCTGGCACCGTGGTCGAAGGCGCCCAGCGACCGCACCACGTGGACGAGAGCCATGCGGTCCCGCTTGGAGAGATCCGTGTAGGCCACCATGGAGCTGCCCTTGATGCCCTCGTTCAGGGTCTTGTAGATGTCCTCGATGCGGGTGCCGTTCTTCCAGCCCGCGTTCTGCGTGAAGTTGCGGGGCATGGGGTTGAGTCCCTTCCCCGCCGGCCCGTCGCCCTTGCCCTCGGGGCCATGGCAGGTGGCGCAGGTCTGCGCGAAGATCGCCTTGCCGCGGGCCATGAGCTCGGGGTTCGGGGTCATGACGGTCTTGGGGTCGATGGGCGGGATGACCTGCCGGGCCTGGGCCGGGTAGTCCGTGGGATCCAGCCAGCCGGTCTCGCCCTGCACGGCCTGGACGGGGGCCGCGGTGGCCTCCGTGTTGGCCTGGTAGCGCAGGCCGGGCAGCACGGTGAAGCCGAAGAAGGCGGCGATGGAGATGAAGCCGATCACCACCAGCAGCGCGGACAGCAGGCGCTTCAGCTCTTCGGGGGAGAGGTAGTCGTGGATCTTCATAGGCGGAACTCCAGGCCCTCGCGGAGGAAGGGATCGCCGACGGGCATGTCCTCGCCCTTCTGCATGGCGCCGCGGACCCAGAGGAGGATCCCGCCCAGGAAGAAGAGGGCGAAGCTGAGCTCGGGCCAGGAGAAGCGGGGGCTGGCGCCGAGGACGGGGAAGATGAGCCAGTAGATGTCGAGCACGTGCGCCCCGAGCATCAGGTAGGCCACGCGGCGCAGGCGCCGGGGGTCCTTCTTCGAGTCCCGGGTCACCAGGGCGAAGAAGGGCAGCACGAAGTGGAGGCCCGCCAGGACGAGCGTGATGAGGTGCCAGGAACCCTGGAGGCGCACCTTGTACCAGATGACCTCGTCCGGCAGGTTCGCGTACCACATGAGCATGTACTGGGCGAAGCCGATGTAGGACCAGAACACCGTGAAGGCGAAGAGGAAGCCGCCCAGGTTGTAGAGGTGGTCGCCCCGCACGCCCTCCAGCCGGCCCTGGTCCTGGAGGTGCAGGACCGCCAGGGCCGTGGCCGCCAGGCCGCTGAGGAAGGCGCCGGCGAAGACGTAGACGCCGAAGATGTCGCTGTACCACTCGGGCGTGAGGCCGGAGATCCAGTCGAAGGCCACCAGCGTCACCACCAGCGCGAAGATGGCCATGAAGGCCGGCGCGAACTTGCGGGCCTTGAAGTTGAAAGCCGGATCCCGGGTGGCGTCCTGCTTGAGCGAGCCGCCCACGAGCACCCAGAGGCCCAGGAGGCAGAGCGCCAGGGCCACGACGGTGCGCACGGAGAAGAAGGGCAGGCTCAGCCAGAAGGCCTTGCCGGCCAGCAGCGGGTGGTGGGCCGCCTCGGGCCGGGCGCCGGGATAGAGCACCGGGATGGCGGCCAGGGCGATGAGGCCCACGGGGACCGCGGGGATCAGCAGGGTGGCCAGGCGCTCGGGGATGCGCCGGATGGGCACGCTCCACTTGGCGTTGACCAGGTGCTCCAGGGCCACGATGAACAGCGAGCCCAGACCCAGGGTGAAGAGGAGCACGAACCAGAAGACCCAGTTGGCCCAGAAGCGCTCGGGGCCGGCGGCGAGGTAGCTGCCGAGGACCCCCAGGGCGCCCACGGCCACGGCGCCCCAGAGCCAGGAGACGGGGAGGTTGGAGGTGTTCTTGTTCGGGCTCATCGG
This sequence comes from Geothrix terrae, assembly GCF_022808775.1. Taxonomy (GTDB): domain Bacteria; phylum Acidobacteriota; class Holophagae; order Holophagales; family Holophagaceae; genus Geothrix; species Geothrix terrae. The sequence goes on along the minus strand of NZ_JAKZLA010000002.1, from coordinate 595,048 downwards.
GCCACCTTCAGGTCCTCGTCCTTGGCGTTCTGGGCGCGCTGGAGGGCGCGCACGTAATCCACCACGGCCCAGCGCTCCCGCTCGGAGAGGTAGGGGGCGTGGGAGGGCATGGCGTTCTTGCCGTTCACGATGGCCCAGTAGATCTTGCCGTCCGGGTAGTCCAGGAACTGCTGGGCCTGCAGGTTGGCGGGCTTGGCCCCGTAGGCCGCCGTCAGGCTGCCGACGCCATTGGCCACGGCGCCATGGCACACCTCGCAGCGGTTCTTGTAGACCTTCTTCCCGAGGGCGAAGACCTCCGGGGTGCGTGGCAGCGGGTTCACCAGCGAAGCCGCCTCCTCCTGGGTGCCCGTGGCCGTGGGCAGGTAGCCCCGGGCCACGGTGCCCGGCACCGGCTGCTGCATCCCGTGGCCGTCCTTGAAGAAGCTGGAGGCCTTCTGGGCGTTCAGGCGGGGCTGCTCCTGGATGTATTTCATGGGCGCCAGCACGGGGAACCACTTGGTGGCGAAGTACATCGCCAGCCCGGCCACGACACAGGCGGTGAAGATGCCGCCCAGGGTGCGCAGGACCCAGTCGCTGGTGAGGAAGGGGCTGCGATCCGGCGCGGGCAGGGCTTCGACCTCGATGGCGCCGGCCGCCTGGAGGGCCCGGGCGGCGGCGGCGCTGTCGAAGGCCTCGCTCTCGGCCTCCAGGGCCAGCACGTAGCGGTCCCGCGTGATGCCCTTGATGGCCTTGGACGAGAGCACCGGGTGGCCGAAGAAGGGCAGCTTGTTCAGGAGGAACAGCATCCCCAGGCCCGCGGTGAAGGTGGCGAAGAGCACCGTCACTTCGAACATGATGGGGATGAAGGCTTCCCAGGAACCAGCCGACTTGCCGCCGGTGATGATCGGGTAGTCGATGGCGCTGATCCAGTACTGGAAGCCGAAGGCCGTGATGGCGCCCAAGATGCCCATCACCAGCACCATGCCGCCCAGGGGGGAGCGGCGGAGGCCCAGGGCCTCCTCGATGCCGTGGAGGGCGTAGGGCGTGTAGGCCTCCACGGTGCCCAGCTTGCTGGCACGCACCTGGGGGATGGCCTTCATCAGGGCGTCGGGCGTCTCGAAGACGCCGAGGACGGCGTAGGACGTCTCAGGCATGGTGGTCGTCTCCCTGGTGAGAGGGCTGGGCGCCGGGCAGGATCGCCTTCACCTCGGTGGTGGCGATGACCGGGAGCACCCGGGCGAAGAGCAGGACGAGCGTGAAGAAGACCCCGAAGGTGCCCAGGAGGACGCCGAAGTCGATCATGGTCGGTTTGTAGATGCGCCACGCGGAGGGCAGGTAGTCCTGGTGCAGCGAGACCACGATGATGACGAAGCGCTCGAACCACATGCCGATGGTCACGCCCACGGCCACCAGGACCATCCAGAAGTAGCTGGCGCGGGCCTTCTTGAACCAGAGGATCTGCGGGATGAGGATGTTGCAGCTGATGGTGACCCAGCCGGCCCAGCCGTAGGTGCCCGTGATGATGTTCATGAAGGAGCGGTGGAGGTACTCGTTCATGGAATACCAGGCCGTGAAGCCCTCCATCATGTAGCTGTAGCCCATGAGGCAGCTCATGGCGAGGATGACCTTGTTCATCACGTCCAGGTGGCGCATGGTGATGAGGTTCTTGAGCTGCATGGTCTCGCGCACGACCACCAGCACCATCACCACCATGGCGAAACCGGCGAAGATGGCGCCCGCCACGAAGTAGGGCGGGAAGATGGTCATGTGCCAGCCGGGCACCACCGAGGTGGCGAAGTCGAAGCTCACCACCGAGTGCACAGAGAGCACCAGGCCGGTGGCCAGGCCCGCCAACAGCAGGTAGGCCTTCTCGTAGTGCTGCCAGTGGGAGGCGGCACCGCGCCAGCCCATGGCCAGCACGGTGTAGATGACCTTCCGGACCTTGCCGGTCGCCCGGTCGCGCATGGAGGCGATGTCGGGGATCAGGCCCAGGTACCAGAACATCGCGGACACGGAGAAGTAGGTGTTCACCGCGAAGACGTCCCACAGCAGTGGCGAGCGGAAGTTGGTCCAGAGGGCCCGCTGGTTCGGGTAGGGGAACAGCCAGTAGGCCAGCCAGGGGCGGCCGATGTGGATCAGCGGGAAGATCACGGCGCAGATGACCGCGAAGATGGTCATGGCCTCGGCGAAGCGGGCGATGGCGTTGCGCCAGCGCTTGCGGAACAGGAAGAGGATGGCCGAGATCAGCGTGCCGGCGTGGCCGATGCCCACCCAGAACACGAAGTTGATGATGTCGAAGGCCCAGAACACGGGGCTGGTGTTGCCCCAGGCGCCGATGCCCGTGACGAAGACGTAGCCGATGCAGCCGACGCCGATGAAGAGGGCCGTGAGGGTGACGGCCAGGCCGATGTACCACTGCTTCGGGGGCTTCGTCTCGGGGAAGGCCAGGACCTGGTCGTCCAGGCTGCCGGGGGTGACCACGCCCACCGTGAGGGCGGGCTCGATCAGGGCTTCCGGGATGTCGCCGGGCAGGATGGCGGCATCAGGCTTCATGGTGACCTCCCTCGACGGCGGGGTTCTTCAGATCGGCCAGGTAGGTGATGGCGGGCTTGACGCCCAGCTCCTCCAGCACGCGGTAGGCGCGGCTGGCGGCCACCAGCTGGGCGACCTTGCTCTTGGGATCCTTCAGGTCGCCGAAGACGATGGCGTCCGAGGGGCAGCCGGCCATGCAGGCGGTGGTGATCTCGCCGTCGAGGATGCTGCGGCCCTCGCCCTTGGCGCGGATCTTCACGTCGTTGATGCGCTGCACGCAGAAGGAGCACTTCTCCATGACGCCGCGGGGGCGGACCGTGACCTCGGGGTTGTTCACAAGGGTCTCGGGCTCGGTCTTGTAGGCGGTGTACTCCAGGAAGTTGAAGCGCCGCACCTTGTAGGGGCAGTTGTTGGCGCAGTAGCGGGTGCCCACGCAGCGGTTGTAGGCCATCTGGTTCAGGCCTTCCGAGCTGTGGTTGGTGGCGTTCACCGGGCACACGTTCTCGCAGGGCGCGTTGTCGCAGTGCTGGCACAGCATCGGCTGGTGGACCACCTTCGGGTTCTCCAGCTCGCCCTCGTAGTAGCGGTCGATGCGGATCCAGTGCATCTCACGGCCTCGGGCCACCTGCTCGGGCCCCACGGTGGCCACGTTGTTCTCGGACTGGCAGGCCACCATGCAGGCGGAGCAGCCGGTGCAGGCGGCCAGGTCGATGACCATGCCCCACTTGTGGTCCGGGAACTTCTGATCCTCGTAGAGGGTCACCAGCTCGGGCCCGTGGTGGTGACCCTGGGGGTCGTGGGTGAACTCGTCCATCGTGAGGGAGCGCACCAGGTCGCGGCCCTCCATGCGGTGGTGGCTCTGGGTGCGGGAGAGTTCCTTCTTCCCGCCGGCCTTGGCCAGCTTCGCGCCGCCGCGGACATGGGCGCTGGAGGGATCCAGGCCCACCAGGGGGAAGGCGTTGACGCCCATGCCCTTGGCCACGCCGCCGGTGGTGCGGCCGTAGCCCAGCGCCAGGGCCAGCACGCCCTGGGCCTGGCCGGGCTGGATCACCGCGGGCAGCTTGAGGGTGACGCCATCGACGGCGAGGGTGACCCAGTCGCCTTCCTCGAGGCCCAGGGTCTTAGCGTCCTGCACCGACACGGCCACGGGGTTGTCCCAGGTCATCTTGGTGATGGGATCCGGCGTCTCCTGCAGCCAGCTGTTGTTGGCGTGGCGGCCGTCGTGGGTGGCGAAGCCGGGGAAGAGCACCAGCTCCATCCCGTCGATCTTCGCGGCGGCCTTCTTGGCGGCCGCGGCCACGGAGGCGCCTTTGAAGGCGGGTGCCGAGGCCTTGGCCTCGCCCTTCACCAGGCCGTCGTGCAGGGCCTGCTCGAAGGACGTGCCGAAGGGCAGCTCCTTCTTCCAGCGGGCCTGCAGGTAGGCGTGGTAGCTCTCGGGCATGGAGGCGCCCAGGGCCTTCAGGACGCCCAGGAGGATGTCCTCGCCCTGGCGGGTGTCGTAGAGGGCCCCGATGGCGGGCTGCTGGAGCACGGCGGCGCCGGGCGTGGCGTAGTCGCCCCAGCTCTCCAGCCAGTGGTTCTCCGGCAGCAGCAGCTGGCACTGGGCGGCGGTCTCGTCCTCCACCTGGCCGATCCAGGCCCGGAAGGGCACCTTGGCCACGGCTTCCTTCCACTGGGCGGCCTTCGGGAAGGTGTAGGCGGGGTTCACATCCCAGAAGAGGACCGCGGCGTAGCGGCCCGAGGCCATGCCCTGGGCGGCGGTGTCGAGATCCTTCGCCGTGGCCAGGGGCTCGGCGGCGCGGACGGCCACGGCTTCGGAGTCCAGCATGGCGTTCAGCAGGTGGGCCGCCTGGTGGGCCTCGGCGGGCATCTGGGCGCCGCAGAGCACCACGGCGCTCCGGCCCGCAGCGCGGAGGTCCTTCACCAGCTTGGACCAGGTGGCTGCCGGGATTTCCGCGGGCGCGCCCGCGGAAATCCCGGATAGATCAGCGCCGGCGGGGAGCTTCGCGCCCTTGGCGGCCAGCTCCTTCGCCAGGGCGAAGGCCACGGTGGCCAGGCGCGTGGCCGCCACGGGCACGCGCATGTCCGCGTTGGTGCCCGTCAGCGTGAGGGGGCCTTCCAGCACCCAGAGGCGGTTGATGGAATCCTGGGCGCTCTTGAGCCGCCGCTGGGCGCCCCAGGCGGCCTGGGCCTCGGGATCCTCACCGTTCAGGAAGTCCGCGCCGAGCGACAGGATGACCTTGGCCTTGTCCAGCCGGGGCTGAAGGTCCACGGCCTGGCCGAAGCTGGCCTGGGCCGCCACTTCGGCGGCATCGCCCGCGGCGGGCTCATGGGCCAGGTGCTCCAGGGTGGGCAGGACGGCCTTGAGGTCCGCCAGTAGGGCCTTGCGGCTGGGCGAAACCACGGCGCCGGAAACCAGGAGGACGGGCTTGCCAGCGGCCTTGGCACCCCGGAGCGCCCCGTGGAGCTGGGCTTCCACCTCCGCCCAGCCCGCCACATGGCCGTTGGCCTTCGGGGCCCGGAGGCGGTCGGGGTCGTAGAGGCGCAGCACATCGGCCATGACGCGGGGGCTGGTCTTGCCCTTCACGCCGGGGTGCTCATCGTTGCCGGTGAGGTGGATGGGGCGGCCCTCGCGGGTCTTCACCAGCACGGGATAGACGCGGCGGCCCTCGTGGGTGGCGCTGGCGTAGTAGTTGGCCACGCCGGGCACCACCTCCACCGGGCGCTTGGTGTAGGGCACCACGGTGCCCTGGCCCTTGCGGTCGCAGGCCACGGTGGCGGCCAGCGCGGCGGCGGCGCTCACCAGGCCCAGGAAGTCGCGGCGGGAGACGCCGCTCTGGGGCGGCAGGCCATGAACGTCATCGTAGTTCGGGCCCAGGTCGAGGGATGGCGGGATGGCGCCGGGCAGGAACTCGTCGTGGGCGGCCTGCTGGGCCTCGGGCGTCTCGATGCGCTCCTCGAGGGTGCGCCAGAAGCGCGGGGTCTCGAGGGGGCCGTGTTCAGGGAGTCGTGTCTTCATGGGGTCATCCGCGGCGCTTGATGGCGTGTTCGGGGGGCGTGATGGGGATGCGGAGCGGAACCGGTTCCGGCGGCGTCTCCGGAGGGGTCTCGCGGTCCGGGCGGAAGACGAGGCCCAGGGCCTCCCGGCCCAGGAGGAGCGGGCCCGCCAGCAGGGCGGCGGCGCGGTCGAGCAGCGGCTTGCGGGTCTCGTCGGCCATCGTCGGGGCTCCTAGCGGTGGCAGGCGGCGCAGTTCTCGGCGCCCCGGGTGATCTTGGAGCCGGCGGGCAGCGCGGCGTGGGGATCCCGGTGGCAGGCCAGGCAGTTGCCCATGCGCATGCCCATCTCGCGGGTGACCACCTTCATGGTCTGCACCTCGCCGTGGCAGCTCTGGCAGGTGATGCCGGCGTTCACGTGGGGCCGGTGGTCGAAGAAGACGTGATCCGGCAGGGAATGGACCCGCTGCCAGAGGATGGGCTGGCCGGAGTTGGCGATCTGCGTCAGCTTCTGAATGGCGGGCCGGTCGGTCTTGGTCACTTTGTGGCAGCCCATGCAGAGGTCCACGCTGGGGATGCCCGCCGTCCGGGACTTGTCCACGCCGGAGTGGCAGTACTGGCACTGCATGCGGAGGGTGCCGGCGTGCAGCTCATGGGAGAAGGGGATGGGCTGCTCGGGGGCGTAGCCCTTGGCGAACCGATCCGGCTGGGTGAACCAACCCACGGCGAGCACCGTGAGGAGGACCGCCACGGCCCCGGCCGGCAGGACGAAGCGGAACGCTCGGTCGAATTGGTGCATGCACAACCCCTGGAAAGTTCGGATCCACGCAGTGGCCGGAGCCAGCGGGGACTGAAGGGACGGTTGGACGCGGGACGGATCGGAGGTGATGGCCAGAGATTCTGGCAGGTGCCGGGCGAGCCGGAAGGGACTCCTTCCGGGCCTCGGCGTCTCCGTCCAGAGAATGTCGGCCGAGCGGCGTCTGAAGTAAGACGACACTCATGTCCAGAGGACTTGGTCACACTGGGGCGACATTCGGCAAATTTGTGTCGCAAGTCACCATCATAGATCAGTGCCACAGGATTGTTTATCCCTTTTTTCTGAGACAGATCCAGCGACTAAGGGGATTATCCGGTGTTCTATTTAGAGGCCTGCGGGGGTGGCGATTTCCTCCAGGCCGCAGGCCGTCGAGACGAGGCCAGCTCCGCCTCCGCACCCGAGGCGGCGCATAACCTCCCGGAACCTCTTCTTTGTCAGGGGTTTGGGATTTTTCGTGAGGTCTGACCACCCTACCTGGGGAAGCCCATCCAGGGTTTCAGGAGTCCCAGCTGGAGGAACAGGGCGCCCATGCGCTCCACGGGCAGGCCCATCACGGTGGAGAAGCTGCCCTCGACCCCTTCGATGAACAGGGCCCCGATGCCCTGGATGGCGTACGAACCCGCTTTGTCCATGGGTTCGTGGGTGCCGATGTACCAGCGGATCTGGGCCTCGGTGAGGGGGCGGAAGACCACCTGGGCCGTGTCCACGAAGCTGTGGACCTGATCGTTCCGCTGGAGGCAGAAGCCGGTGTGCACCTGGTGGGCGCGGCCCTGGATCAGGCCCAGCATCCGCACGGCGTCCTCCACGTCCAGGGGCTTGTTGAGCGTGTGATGGTCCACGGCCACGGTGGTGTCCGCGGCCATGACCCAGCGGTCGGGGTTGCGGCCGGCCACCACCTCGGCCTTCAGCTCCGCCAGGCGCAGCACCAGGTCGCCGGGCTCCTCGTCCAGGAGGGGCGTCTCGTCCACCTCGGGCGCCTGGATCTCGAAGGGGATGCGCATGGCCTCCAGCCAGTGGCGGCGGCGGGGGCTGCTGCTGGCCAGGATCAGGGGCTTCAGGGCGGCCTCGGGGAGGCCGGGGAGGGTCTCGTTCACCGCAGGCCCCGCTGCTCGAGCTCGGCGAGGCCCACCCGCATGTGGAAGCTGTCGACGTCCTGGCCCAGGCGGAAGCCGAAGCGGGGGTAGAAGTTGGCCGCGTCGCGGGTCTCCAGGACGAAGCGCTGCACCTCGCCCGCCCAGGGGTGCCGCAGGGCCCACTTCACCAACTCCGTGGCGATGCCCTGGCCCATCAGGTCCCGGGCCGTCACCACATCGTAGAGCTTGGCCTCGTAGGCGTGGTCGGACCAGAGCCGGGTGGCGCCCACCAGGCGGCCGCCCCGGTGGCCCTCGGGCACGAGCCGGGCCGTCAGCAGGCGCGAGCAGGCCAGCAGCCGCCGCCACTGGCCGATGGTGCGGTCCGCGGTCCAGTAGACCTCTTCCGCCTGGAAGAAGATCTGGAGCTCGCGGGGGTCCACGCTCCAGGTCTCGTCGAAGAAGGCCACGGTGCCGTGCGGGGTCGAAAGCGGCTCGGGTACGAGGAGATCGCGGTCCATCAGGCCTTCCGGGCTAGGGCCTTCCAGCCTAGCAGCACCGTCACGAGCGCCAGCCCCGCCATCAGCCCCGGCAGCAGCCAGGCGGAGCGGGCCGGCGTCCGGATGGGCCGCCAGCTCAGGTCCACGGCATACGCGCCCTCTGTGAGCGGCTCGCCCCAGAGCTCGAAGCGGCCGTCCTCGCGGAAGACGCCGGACTTCCCCGTGAGCGTGGCCCGCAGCAGGGGGACGCCCAGCTCCGTGGCGCGGAGGCGGATCTGGGCTGCGTGCAGGTCCGTGGCGATGCTGCGATCGAACCAGCCGTCGTTGGTGTGGTTGCTCAGCAGGTCCGCGTGGCCCAGGTCGAAGCCCCGGCGGGTGCGCTGGGCCAGGAGGGCCTCGCTGCAGATGAGCGGATGCACGTGCAGGTCGCCGGCGGGGGTGGGCACGGCGAAGGCGCAGCCCTCCTTGAGCTCCCCGGCCTCCTGGGATACGAAGCCCATCTTCCCGTCCAGCCAGTGGCGGAAGGCCTCGGGGCCGGGCGTGCGCTCCCCGAAGGGCATGGGCTCGGTCTTCGCGAAGACGAAGGCCGGCCGGCCGGCGGCCTCGCCCCGCACCAGGTTGTAGGGACCTCCCTCGGTGCCGAAGAGCCAGGCCACGCCCCGGGACACGGCCTCGGCGGAAAGCCGCAGGTCCGGACGGCGGTCGTCCCGGCCCAGCACCGAACTCTCGGGCCAGAGCAGCAGGGTGGCCCGCCCGGGCCTCGGCCAGCCCCGGGCCTTCAGCAGCGCGTCGCTGCGCCGCCACATCTCCGCTTCCATCCCCGGCCAGCGCACGCCCGCCGGGAAGTTGGGCTGGATCATGGCCACATCGAGGGTCCATCCCCCCTCCCGCGGCAGGAGGTGCCAGGCGCCTCCCAGCAGGAGCATCAGGCCCACGGCGAAGCCCGGCCCCGCCAGGGTCCGCCGGGGGGAGGCGCCCCGGGCCAGGTGGGCGGCGGTCCAGGCCCCGGCGCCCCAGGCCAGGGCCGACAGGCCGGAGGCGCCCAGGAAGGCGGCCGAACGCGCCGGCCAGGGCAGGGAACCGAAGGCGGCGCCCCAGGTCCAGGGGTAGACATGGAAGCCCCAGGTCTCCCACCCGATCAGGAGGAAGGCGGCCGCGCAGGTGGCGGCCAGGGGCCCGATGCGGCGGAAGGCCCAGCGCGATCCCAGGGCCACCAGCCAGAGCCCCGTGGCTTCCCAGAGGCTTAGCAGGACCGTCCCCAGCAGGGCCAGGCCGAAGGGCAGTCCGCCCTTGGAGGCCAGGGTCTGGGGCACCCACTGGTAGAGGAGAAGGAGGCCGCCCAGGATCGCCACCCAGGTCCACACGGCGTGGCGTCCTTTGAACAGGCCTTCCAGCAACAGCACGGGGAAGAGCAGCGCCAGGGCCGGCTCCAGCCAGCCCCCCAGGGCGCCCGGGAAGCGGAAGGCGAGCATGAAGACGCACGCCAGCACGGCGGTTTCGAGGGGACGGAGGAGCCAGCCGCGGGTCATCGTCCTGATCCCCGGCCCAGCCTCCTCGCCGCCTCGTAGCACGCGATGCCTGCGGCCACGGCGGCGTTGAGGCTTTCCACGCCCTGGATGGGGATGGCCAGGCGCCGCACGGCCGGGGGCAGGTCCATCCCCTGCCAGCCGTGGCCTTCGCTGCCCACCCAGAGGCGCAGGGGGGCCGAAAGATCGGCCTCGGCCAGGGGCACGGCGCCGGGGCCGCCGTCCAGGGCGTACCAGCGGCCCCCGTCCGGCTCCAGGCGCGGCGCCCGGCGCAGGGGCATCAGGAAGGCGGCGCCCATGCTGCCGCGCAGGGCCCTGGGGTGGAAGGGATCCGCGCAACCCGGCCCCAGCAGGGCCTCCTGGAAGCCGAAGGCGGCGGCGCTGCGGAGGAGCGCGCCGAGGTTGCCCGGATCCTGGATGCCCCAGGCGCCGATGACGCGCTCGGCCAGGGGCCCGGCGGGCTCGGGGCCCAGGTCCATCAGCAGGGCGTGCTCCGGCGGACTGCCCGCGTCGGCCAGCTCCCGCATGAGGGCTTCGCCGAGCACCTGCGTGTCCAGGTCGAGGGCCGCCTCCAGCGGGTGCGGGACGGCCTGCTCCAGCCTCAGCCAGAGCGCCGGGCGCAGCCGGGCTCCGGCGGCGGTCCGCCGCGCCTCGGCCCAGGCCTCGATGAGCTTCGCGCCCAGCAGGAGCGTCGCCCCGCGGTGGGCGCCGCCCGGGCGGAGGCGGGCCAGGAGCTCCTTGAAGCGCGGATTGGCTTTGCTGGTGAGGGTGGGCATGGGGACCGGGTCCGGGGACATCACGGGGACGCCCCCACCCTGGGGATGGCAGCGCCGACATGAGCATCATGCCAGGGAGCCGGGCCGCCTCCTCCGAAGAAGGCCGCGCCACGCGCCGCGATGCCCTGCCGGAGGCCGCGATACCCTGCTGGGATGGACGACGACGCGATGAATCCGGCCACTAGGGGGTCAGGCACAGGCCGGGGGCTGGGCTTCCTGCTGGTGGCCATCTCGGGGATCTGCTTCGGCCTCCTGCCCATCTTCAACCGCCAGGCGGCCGCCCTGGGCCTGGGGCTCCCCACCTTCCTGGCGGTGCGCTTCCTCGTGGCCGGGGGCGCCCTCTGGCTGTGGCTGTTCCTGCGGGGCGTCCGCTTCACCCTCACGCCGGCCCAGATCGCCGGCTTCGTGGGCATGGGCGCCCTCTACGTGGTGGAGAGCGGCCTCTATTTCGCCAGCTCCCGCCGGATCCCCGTGGCCCTTACGGCCCTGCTCCTCTACCTCTACCCCGCCATGGTGGCCCTGTGGGAGGTCCTGGCCGGGCGGCACCGCCTGGCGGGCCGCGACCTGGCCGCTCTCGCCGCATCGCTGGTGGGAACGGCCCTGGCGGTGGGCGCCCCCGGCCGGGGCACGGATGTCCTGGGCCTCGTCATGGGCCTGGCCACGGCCTTCGGGTACACCGCCTACATCCTGCTGGGGGCGCGCCTCCAGAAAGGGGTGCCCTCGCTGGTCGCCAGCGCCTGGATCATGTCCAGCGCGGGGCTCATGTACCTGGTCCTGGCCCTGGGGTCGCACCGGTGGGAGCCGGCGCTGGCCCTCGGCGCCTGGAAGCCCCTGCTGGGGCTGGCCGTGGTCGGAACCCTGCTGCCCATTCCCCTGCTGCTGGCGGGCATGGCCCGGGTGGGCGCCGCCCGGGCGTCGGTCGTCAGCACCCTGGAGCCGCTGGCCGCCTGCCTGTTCGGGGCCCTCTTCCTCCACGAGATCCTGCTGCCCTGGCAGTGGGTGGGCGCGGCCCTGATCCTCGGGGCGGTGATCCTCCTCTCCGTGGAGCGGCGGCCGGACGAACCCCTGGCGGAGCGGTGATCCGGGCCAGGATCTGGGCCGGTGGTCTGTCAGGCCCCCTCCGGACGGGGTGGGAGGCGTGTTTCCCCGGAGTCGTCTGCCGGGAGGCGGGCCCCCGGAGTGCCCGGAAGCCCAGGTCCACCGTGGGATCTGGGATGGATCAAACAGCGATGTATTAGACTATCGGCTCCATCCGACCTTTCTTTCCATCCCTCTGCGCCTTTCCAGGAGCACCGATGCAACCTTTTGTCCCCTCCGACCAGAACCTGCGGGAGTTCTCCCTGCGGGCGGTGCTCATCGGCCTCGTCATGGCCGTGGTGCTGGGTTCCGCCAACGCCTACCTCGGCCTGAAGGCCGGCATGACCATCGCCGCCACCTATCCCGCGGCGGTCATCGGCATGGCCCTCATCAAACTGATGAAGGGCACCATCCTGGAAGAGAACATGGCACGAACGGTCGGAAGCATCGGCGAGTCCGTGGCCGCCGGCGCCATCTTCACCGTCCCCGCCTTCGCCATCAGCGGCATCTGGCCCAAGTTCTTCACCGCGGGGCACTACGTCACCAGCTCCCTGATCATGTTCGGCGGCGGCGTGCTGGGCATCATGTTCGTGGCCCTGCTCCGCCGCGTGATGGTGGAGGACGCCGAGCTGCCCTACCCCGAGAGCGTGGCCGCCGCTGAGATCCACAAGGCCGGCGCCCGCGGGGGCAGCGGCACCAAGTTCCTGTTCGGCGCCATGGGCATCGGCGCCGCCATCCAGGCCCTGGTGCAGATTTCGGTCTTCGCCAGCTCCTGGGAGCGGTTCGTGGCCTTCAAGACCACCACCATCAACCTCGTCGGCACCTGGAAGGCCAAGGTGGCGGGTGGCATGCTGCTCAGCTCCCCTGGCATCAGCCCCGCCTACATGGGCGTGGGCTACATCATCGGGCCCAAGCTCGGCGCCCTGAACTTCTCTGGCGGCATCATCGCCTGGGGCCTGCTGGTGCCCATCATCACCTACTTCCTGGCGCCGGGCGTCCTGCCCGAGGGGGCTTCCCAGGGCGACTGGATCGCCCTGTCCTACTCGGTGTGGAAGTTCATCGTCCGCCCCATCGCCATCGGCGGCATGCTCGTGGGTGCCGGCTACACCCTCTTCAAGATGCGCAAGAGCCTGGCCACGGGCCTCACCCGCTCGGTCTCCGACATGAAGAAGGCCGCCGCTGGCGAGCACGTGGTGGACCGCGTCAACAAGGACCTGCCCTTCACCAACGTCCTGTTCGGCCTCGGGTTCGCGGCCCTGGTGACGTTCTTCATCACCTGGCGCATCTTCCAGGTGAGCCCGCTGGTCTCCTTCGTGGCGGCCCTGGTGGTGGTGATCCTGGGCTTCTTCTTCGCGGCCATCAGCGGCTACCTGGTCGGCATCATGGGCTCGAGCAACAACCCGATCTCCGGCCTGACCCTGACGGCCCTGGTGATCACGGCCCTCGTCATGGTGCTCCTCGGCGTGAAGGGCAAGGAGGGCGTCGCCGCGGTGCTGGGCGTGGCCGCGGTGGTCTGCGTGAGCGCGGCGGTGGCCGGCGAGATGCTCCAGGACCTCAAGGCCGGGCACATCCTGGGCGGCACCCCCTGGCGCATGGAGATGGGCGACCTCATCGGCGTGGCCCTGGCCTCCGTGGTGCTGTTCATCCCCCTCATGGTGCTGCACGAGGGCGACATCTCCGCCCAGGGCACCAAGCGCATCGCCGAGCTGACTGCCCAGCACGTGCAGATGATCACGGCGCCCGACGGCCAGACCTACACCCTGGAGCAGGTGAAGCAGCTGCCCGCGGACCAGAAGAAGGCCGTGCTCTCCCTGGATGCCGGCTTCGGCTCCAAGCAGTTGGCGGCGCCCCAGGCCGGTCTCATGGCCCTGCTCAGCAAGGGCATCGTGGAAGGCAAGATGGCGTGGCCGCTGATCATCGTCGGCATGATGATGGGCCTCGCCTTCATCCTCATGCAGGTGAAGAGCCCCATGCTGGTGTCGGTGGGCATGTACCTGCCGTTGGAGACCACCTTCGCCATCTTCCTCGGCGGCCTCATCAAGGGCGCCGTGGAGATGATCGGCACCAAGCGGGGCCTCAACGAGGCCCAGAAGGTACGGGTGGAGAACAACGGCGTGCTCCTGGCCGCCGGCCTCATCGCCGGCGAGGCCCTGGTGGGCCTGCTCTTCGCGTCCTTCGCCTTCTTCGAGGTGAAGTACAAGATCTTCGCCGACCCCGGCATGTTCTGGATCAGCCTGCTGATCCTGGCCGGCATCGCCGTCTACCTGGTGAGGGTGCCCCTGGCCAATGCCGGCGAAGCCGACGAGCCCGCGCCGCCGAGTGCCAATTTCTAGGGTACTGACGTTCACCACGAAGACAGGAAGACCACGAAGGATGAGCTTTTCTTCGTGGTCTTTCCGTCTTCGTGGTTCATCTGTTCTGTCTGAAAGTGGCCGAGCATGAACCCCTTCCCCGATGAATCCTTCCTGGCCCTCGTGCCGGTCCAGGCCCTGGCCGCCGAACCCGGCGAGGGCGGCACCCTCATCCTGCTCCGTCCGAAGGTCCTCTCCCAGCGCTGGGCTTGGCTGCTGAAGCTGATGCGGAAGCCCGTCTTCCGCGTGAAGCTGGATGCGCGTGGCACCGCCTTGTGGCAGGCCTGCGATGGCACACGCACCGTGGCGCAGGTGATGGAGGCCATGGCCCAGGCCCACCCCGGCGAGCCCGATGCCGGCTTCCGGGCGGCCCTGTTCATCCGCGAGCTGGCCCGGGGCGGGTTCGTGCGTTTCGCCTAGACTGGACGCGGAGGCGTCATCCATGGCCAGGCAGTCGAAGGAGGCGGGCCAGGTTCTCACCCGCCAGCGGGCGAAGGTGAAGGAGCCCGGCCTGTGGAAGGTGCTCCTCCACAACGACGACTACACGACCCAGGAGTTCGTGGTGTGGCTGCTGAAGACGGTCTTCCGCAAGCCGGAAGCCGAAGCCACGGTGATCATGCTGGCCGTGCACAAGGCCGGCGTGGGCGTGGCGGGCGTCTACACCAGGGACGTGGCCGAGACCCGCGCCGAGCGCGGCCGCCAGCTGGCCGAGCGCGAGGGCTTCCCCCTGCTGCTCACCGTGGAGGCCGAGGATGCCTGAATCTCCTCAGATCAGTGCGGACCTGAACCAGGGCTTCCAGCGGGCCTTCGAGCTGGCCAAGGCGCGGCGCCACGAGGATGTGGCCCTGGAGCACCTGCTGCTGGCCCTGCTGGATGATCCCCACGCGGCCCGGGCGCTGAAGGGCTGTGGCGTGAAGCTGGACGCCCTTCGCCGCGACCTGGAGGCCGCCCTGGAGCGCCTGTTCGAGCCGGTGCCCGAGGGCGAGGAGGTCCAGCCCCACAGCACCCTGGGCTTCGTGCGGGTGGTGGAGCGGGCCCTGGTCCACGCCTTCAGCTCGGGCCGGAAGGAGGTCCGCGGCGGCGAGCTGCTGCCGGCCTTCCTGGAGGAGGAGGCCAGCCACGCCCGCCACCTGCTGGAGAAGCACGGCGTGAAGCGGCTGGCCCTGCTGAAGGTGCTGAGCCACGGGCCCGCGGCTTCCAAGGCCAAGGCACCGGCGAAGAAGCGGGCGGAGGAAGTGGAGGAAGATGAGGGCACCGTGGCCGAGAACCCTCTGGAGGCCTACGCCACGGACCTGGTGGCCCGGGCCGCGGCGGGGCGGCTGGATCCCCTGGTGGGCCGCGACGCCGAGATCACGCGCATGGCGCAGGTCCTCTGCCGGCGCCGCAAGAACAACCCCCTGCTGGTGGGCGAGCCCGGTGTGGGCAAGACCGCCATCGTGGAGGGCCTGGCCCGCCGCATCCACGAGAAGAAGGTGCCGGAACCCCTCAAGGCGGCCCGCATCTTCGCCCTGGACCTGGGCGCCCTGCTGGCCGGCAGCCGCTACCGGGGCGACTTCGAAGAGCGCCTCAAGGCCGTGCTGAAGGCCCTGGCCGACGAACCCGGCGCCATCCTCTTCGTGGACGAGCTGCACACCCTGGTGGGTGCGGGGGCCACCAGCGGCGGCGCCATGGATGCCGCCAACCTGCTGAAGCCCGCCCTCGCTTCGGGCGAGCTGCGCTGCATCGGCGCCACGACCTTCCAGGATCTGAAGGGTTCCCTGGATCGCGACCGCGCCCTCTCCCGGCGCTTCCAGGTGGTGGAGGTGAATGAGCCCTCCGCAGAAGATGCCCTGGGCGTTCTCCAGGGCCTGAAGTCGGCCTACGAATCGCACCACGGCGTGACCTACTCGAACGAGGCCCTGGAAGCCGCCGTGCGCCTGGCGTCCAAGCACCTCACAGACCGCAAGCTCCCGGACAGCGCCCTGGACGTGGTGGACGAGGCCGGCGCCGCCCAGAAGCTGCTGCCGAAGAAGGCGCGAGCGAAGCAGGTGGGCCCGGCCGAAGTCGAGGCCGTGGTGGCCCGCATGGCGCGGGTGCCCGTCAACTCGGTGAGTGCGGACGACCGTGAGGCCTTGCAGACCCTCGAAGCGCAGCTCCGGGCGCAGATCTTCGGCCAGGACGCCGCTTGTGAGACCGTTGCCGGCGCCATCAAGCTGGCCCGCTCTGGCCTGCGGGATCCCCTGAAGCCCATGGGCTGCTTCCTCTTCGCGGGGCCCACGGGCGTGGGCAAGACGGAGCTGGCCAAGCAACTGGCCAAGGCCCTGGGCATCGCGTTCCTGCGCTTCGACATGAGCGAGTACCAGGAGAAGCACGCCGTGGCCCGGCTCATCGGCGCACCGCCCGGGTATGTCGGCTACGAGGAGGGCGGCCTGCTCACGGACGCTGTGCGGAAGCAGCCCCATGCGGTGCTGCTGCTGGACGAGCTGGAGAAGGCCCACCCGGACCTCTTCGGCATCCTGCTCCAGGTCATGGACCATGCGTCGCTCACGGACAGCCACGGGCGCAGCGCGGACTTCCGCCACACGGTGCTGGTGATGACCACCAACGTCGGCGCCCGGGAGCTGTCGGTCCGTCAGGTGGGCTTCGCGGAGGCCGGGGCCCGGAAGACGGCCACCGGCGCCCTGGAGAAGGCCTTCAGCCCCGAGTTCCGCAACCGCCTCGACGCCCTCCTTCAGTTCGCGCCTCTGGGCCGCGCCGAGATGGAGCGCGTGGCCGACAAGCACCTGCGCGAATTGGAGACCCAGCTCACCGAGAAGGGCGTGACCCTCGCCTGCACCGCGAAGGCCCGGGCTTGGCTGGCGGAGAAGGGCTACGATCCGGCCTTCGGGGCTCGGCCCATGGCGCGGCTCATCGAGCGCGAGCTGCGCCGCCCCCTCGCCGAGGCCCTCCTGTTCGGACCCCTGGCCCAGGGCGGAAAGGCCACCGTGGACCTCCAGGACGGCCGGCTGTGCCTGTCTTTCGGCTGACGAAGGCCCTGGTCTTTCCGGATCCGGAGCTGGCGGAGGAGCCCCGTTTTTGGTCCAAATCTGGTACCAGGTCGGGGCTCCAACCCGCGTCCTGACTGGCTTGGCAAATGCGAAGGATTCCCTGGATTCGCCACAAGATCCTAAATCTCTTGGCGCGTCATAAAAGATTGCGTCGTTATTTGCTAAGTGGCGTAGCTCATTGCAAAATTAATGCATAAAATTGATCAGATTAATGTATCGTCTATGCAACAAGTTGGAGATGTCCGTGGGCACCCTAGTCGAAAACCTCTTTATGGATTCCATTTCGACAACCTTCAGGACATTCGGCCAACTCTCGGATGAGTTGGCTCAAGGCGTTTTGGAAGGCTCCGGAGTCGATCGCCACCTGATCAATCTTTTGGAGGATCCTCCTAAACCAAGCTCCCGAACACGCCCGGAAAACAGCATTGTGCTCAAGCCTCTATCAAGGCTCATCTCTGAGGTGTCCGGTGATGCCCCTGGGACCCGTGCATTTGCCCTGTCTCATTGCAAGAAAGCACCGAAGGGGAAGAAGGAGGAAGGAGGGGAAAGTCCCCTTCGTTCAAGGTGGAAAGGATCTATGGAAGATCTTGAAACCCATCTCGATCAAGTCCATTCATTCAACCTTGCCCACTTGATGCTGGAGGAGGAAGGGAGGAGAGATGAGGGGGCTGAACCCTCCCTTCGGTATTTCGACCAGAAGGAAGCGCGGAAGGTAATGAGCCTCGCCGGAGAGCTTCAGCACTCCGCATGGCAATTGGGACAGGAGCGACCCGACAAGGACCACTTGGAATTGATCATCCGTGAGAGCACGGGGAAGAAGCGAATTCCATGGGAGTGCACTCCGGTTCACCTTGCCATCACGGATTGGGAACCAACCCTACCCCTTGTTGGGAAGAGGAAAGTGCCAGAGGAAAAACTGGCGCAAGTTGAGACCAAGTCGGCAGCGAAGGGAGCCTCTGATTCTGATTCCAAGGGGAGGGCTTCAGGTCGCCCGCCCCTTCTCCTCGTGGTCAATGACAAGGATGGGAGGGCTCTCGCATCAAAGAAGCGCTTCTTCCAATTCGAGGGCAACACCAACCCGAAAGCCCAGTTATCACAGCGGGCTCTCCGTCTTGCGATGACAGTCTTAGATCAGCCGAATGCCGAATGGTTCTTGGCTCAGTCGGAGATCTCCAAAATTCCTCGGGCATTCATTGAGTCAGCAAAGCCATGGGCCATGGTCGCAGTCGTCAAGGAGGCTCAGAGGCTAAGTTCGGAGGACCCGGCGTCCTCCTCAAAGCCGAGGAGGAAGAGCATTGATCAACGCGAAGTTGAGGAGCTCGCCCAGGTCCTGATCAACCTGGAACCCGGTAAAACACCGAGGGAGTTGGCCGAGCGCCTTCAACACCTCATGCGGAACTTGGAGAAGGCCATTGAGCAGGCCGAGGCCTGGGAGAGGGCGAATGAACGCGATGAATCGGGGAAGATCCGCCAGCGGTGGCCGAAAAACAAACCGCGTTCAAATTGAAAGCCCGGCCTGTCCGTAGTCTACGGAGACTACGGACAGCCTTGATTTTAGTGCGGTTGGGAAGGCCAGATCCAATCCGGCTTGGACGCGAGGCCATCAAGCATATGGATACTGGCCCAACGCCCGATATATGCGGACTAAATTCCTTTCGGGGTTCAGTGGGCCAACCATCTGGTTCACACGCAGGTAGCTTGCTGAAAGATAGGTTTGACGCGGGATTCCGCAGGTCACGGCGTGCCAGGACTGTGAGGCGACGTGAATATCCAGGTAGGGGAGAGCAGGGCTTCCCCATCTCCTTGGGCAGATCGCCCAAGCAACCTGGAGGATCGAATCATGGCCATCACCCAGCCCATCAGCCCCAAGAAGGACCTGGCACCCAAAGCCCCCAACACGGCCCCGGAGAAGCGGACGCCCCTGCTGTTGGTGACCAAGCCCGGGAAGAAGGTCGAGATCTCCTACTACCTCTTCGAGGGGAGCGAGGACACAAAGGATAATCGGCTCGCCCGGATCGTGGCCACGAAGGCGGCCAACCGGGTGCTGAAGTACCCGAACGCGGAGGACATCCTGAAGGACGAACTCCAGCCGGGCTTCGTGAAGCTGGCCTGGGAGAACGGCTGGACCCTGGTGGATGTCATCAAGAAGGCCGCCGAGGAGAGTGCGGCGCTCAAACTGATCCCGAGGTGGAAGAAGGCCAAGGCTGCTCGAACGGGTCTCCATGATCGTGCGAAGGCCCGCGTGGTGAGCCTCTTTAACCCGAAGGCCCCCGCCGAGGAGATGGTGGACCTGCTCATCACCCAGCTCACCGAGCAGCGGGACGCCCTCACCCGCACCCTCATCAAGTACGAACAGGAGCTGGGTCGCCGGGAGGATGGCACCCTCCGCTTCCGACTGGAAGAGAATGTCAAACCCGAAAAGGTGAAGGTGTAGCTCGATAGGGGCGCCACCTTGGTTCCCAATAGACCTGTCCGAGCCCCCCAGCCCGACCCAAACCCCTCAGGGGCGCCCCAGAGCGCCCCTGAGCCCGTTTTGGATGGCAGCAATCCACCACCTGAGGGCCGATTCACAGGTATGAACGAGGACCGTCTGTACCGCCATCTTCTCCGGAAGGGCTCGACACCCCTGGAAGCCCTCGCGGTCATCCTCCGGGAGGAACCCCATGTCCCCTACCGAGTGGCTCTTCTCGCTCATTTACTACCCCGAAACCTTTCACGGGACAGCATCCAGAACCTCCTCACGAGATTCGACATCCACCCTCTATCCATAGCGCTCCAGTTCCAGGATCGAAGACTGGCCCTGAGGTTTCTTCAAAGAGTTGATCAGTGGGCTCAGTTCACCCGTTGGATCGGCCCAGCAGGAAGGCTGCTCATCCAAGATGACTCCGAGATTCGCCGCATTCCTCCGTACCTTGTCCTTCGCGGAGATTCTCGGATCTCTGACTGTCCCAGGCTCCTGGACCTCGGAAGGGGGCTCACCTCGGTGTTTGGCCACATCCGCGTCGAGCGGTGCGGGTCCCTACGACAACTCCCAGACGGCCTGGAAACCCATTACCTCGGAGATGTCCTGGTCATCGACTGCCCGAAATTGGTTGGCCTCGGATTGAATTCCCAGATCCGAGGCCGACTTGTAGCCCACGGGTGCCCATCATTTCGCGCCACCGCTGTACAAGGGGTCCTTAATGTGGTCTCGCCCAGGTAGAAGGCCTCACGCTGAGCAACCGCTCCGCCCGTGGGAGGAACGAGCTATGGAGCAGGCCAAGCAAGGAAACTTCACGCCATATGTGGAATTGAGCTACTCCTACCTGGTTCTGGATAGCCCACGAAGCGATCTCCTCCTTCGAGCATTCAAGGTGCTCATGCGGGACAAGGAAGTGTCCCAGGGCTTCCAGGCCTATTGCCGACATCATCAGCTGGGCGGATTGACTGGGTATGAACGGGTGAAGGCCGGGAATGACGCGATTGGTTGAGGTCAGAACCAAGGGTGGTTGGTCTGTCGCTACAACTCCAGCGCCTTCCAAAGCGACATGGATTGGAAGTGCCGGTCACGCTCCAGGGGTATTAGGGCCATCGCGCCATCGATCTTGATGGACACCCGTATATCTAACAAGCGCATGTAGGGCACGACACCCCATCGCCCTCCGGGATCCGAGGCGTGGTCTCTGGAGAACCCGATGAAGTCACCCGACTGATAGTCTGCCGCTGCGGCCCAGAAGGAGTAGGCCCCTGCGAAGAGGTGGAGGTGAACCACCTGTTCCTCAAGGCGCCTCGGATTCCTTGACGAGCTTGTTAGCCCTGGTAGGCAAAGCAGATCCGATTCCGATAGTAGGGTTTGAGACGAATTCAATCGGATCTGGGTGAGCCATAGGCCCGGATGCTGGGGCATGGGCCCTCCATGGGACCAATATCCCCAGGGGGCCGCCGCAGAGTCACGGCGGATCGTTACCGCCAGAGACCCCTACAGGTGGGAGGGGTTACTCATCGTCTGGGAGCCCCAGAGCCGCAGCAGACACGAAGCTCACACTGGAACCTTCAGGGATCGGTCTTGCCAAGTGCTTCATTACTGGAGCTAAATGCAGGTACCGGCTATCAGTTGCCCTCAGCCGCGGTGTAGGAGAAGACCTTCCGGCGCCTAAACAAAATCTTTCGAATCCAACCATGTCATCATTCTTGGTGTAGAAAAGGTCAGGAGATTGCCATAGCACGGCACCACGGAATGAGAGGTTCGAGTCTAATTCGTGTAGAATCAGTTCGTTTCTTGTCGAAAGTGTAGAAAGCTGGTGGCGATTCGAGACTTGATGGCGAGGTTGAAATGTATGTGTCTGACACTACTCTCGAGTCGGCTCTCGGAAGACTGCATGGGACTGCGGGGCACCTGCTGAAGATTTGGTTCACCCTGAAGCATATGGGCATGGCCTTTTCCGCACCCTCGATTAGGGTCGATACATCAAATTCAACTGAATCGTTGAAGCGGCTATTTTCTTGTGGGGCTGCTGACGGGCGATTTTTCATTCCATTCGCACACACCCCGCGCTATTTAACTATGAAACATGATGCGTCAAGGTCAATCATTCAGTCAACGATTCAACGGTGGGCATCTAGTGGTTCCGTGGTGACTTGTGATCCGACAGGGTTTCTTGATATCTCAAGTGCTGAGGAGGAGGGACTTCTTGTTGCCCCTGGTCGTCACTACCCCTTGGGGCTTGGCATTGGAGAGTCGGGTTTCGCCTTAAACAACGAATCACGGGTGTCGATTCCAATCATTTCTTTTGCGGTGTGGTTTGGGCGGCAGACACCAATTCCAGTCGGCCAGGATCCGGCCATCTTCCTTGTGGAAGACATGATTAGAGAGCTGGGCATTTCTCCGGTAGAGAAAGAAGTTGTTTTTGTTGATGATGATATCGTAATTGACACACAATCTGCCCCACGAACTGATGATCAGTTGTACAAGATTTGTGCTCCTTTTATAGATGGTTCAGAAAAGCCAACTGTAAAAGTCTTTAGTGAAGACTTCAGTCACTACAATAGGAGGGTGAATAGCATGGTTTCAGGATTAAATATGCCAGCTTGGATGCGATCTGCACCTGAGCAGGATGTGCGCGCTCTCATAAGCCTAGATGCAAAATCCATACTGCTTTATGGTCCCCCGAGAACAGGTAAAACTCGATTAATTGATTCAATTATTCCGAGAGCTGATGAGTCTCGTTGTACCATACAAATTCATGATGGCTGGGGATATGATCATCTTGTCGAAGGATTTAAGCCTGATGCAGATGGGAATTGGGCTTGGACTGATGGTCCACTAAAAATAGCTATCGAATCCGGAAAATCGACAATTGTTTTAGAAGAAATTAATCGCACAGCAATCTCTCAAGCCTTAGGAGAGGTATTTTCTTTAATCGAGGATAATTACCGTGGTGAAGCCAATGGGATCGTGCTTAGAAGCGGGAAGAAATTTTCGATACCCAAGGAAACATTGTTTTTGTTGACAATGAATACAATTGATAAGTCCACAGAGGACATTGATGATGCTCTTTTAGGCCGGATTGCTGCCGTGGAATTCCCGCCTCGGCCAGAGGACCTCGTAGGCATGCTCACTGAGAAGGGAATGCCAGAGGCGATTCGTAGCAAGCTTTCACAGGTCTTTGCAGAAATTTTGACCATCTATCCTTTGGGGCATGGTTATTTTGCGGCACTATCGAAAAATCCAGAAAACATGGAAATCATCCACTATTATAAGGCGAGAATTCGCCCGGTTCTTGTCAATTTCTTGGGAGATCTTAAACACCAGGAAGTAGAAAAGATTGATAACCTGATCGATGAGATGTTTGCGACATCTGTATGATTAAGGTGGCAAAAGAGGGAGAAATTACTTGGTTTTCTGGGCTTGGACCGCTCGATATGCCCGAGCCGCTGCCCAAGGGGATCTCTCTGCATATTGGACACAGAGGAATGGGAGTCGAGGTCCAGGGGCTTGTTGGGGCACTCCCCCTACGGAACGGAGACACTCTTCATATTATTCCAAAGATCAGTAAAGTTAATTTTTTGAGGTTGCTTTTTAAATCGGAAGGAATTCAGCCCGACTTGGAGCGCGAGTATGAAAGTTTTGTTTCATATTCTGTTGAAAATGAAGAAAATATAGACTCAATTGTTGCTAGACAATTAATATTATCAATTTCAGAAATATTAAAGCGAAGCCCAAAGCAGGGAAGGGTTAGGGTTAAAAAGAGTGGAACCTTTGCTATTGGCCAATTGGATGTCGTTGAAACGGCCTTGAATATTTCTTGCCATAGTCGTGACCCTATTGTGTACACGGTTAGTGAAAAAACCTCCGATATTCCCGAAAATCGAATAATCACAGAAGCAGTAATACGTGCTTTACCATTGCTTAAACAGGCGGACCTAGGTTCCCTGAGCGGGGTATATGAAAAATGGCTGAAACGATTCAACAGGAGTCAATCTATACGCTCAGATTTGGAGTATATTGAGCGGGGATTTGCTTCAGAGCTGTACGGTGGACCGCGCGATTATTATAGAAAAGCGCTGATGCTATCTAAGGTTGTTCTTGGAAATAATGGATTGGGTTATGGAGATGTTGCGACGCTTCAAGGGGACGCAATTTTAATGCAAACTGCCACTGTCTTTGAGAAGTATCTTCGTAATATTATTAGTGATAGATATATCAGAGATGGATATATTGTTGTTAAAGGTGGGCTCGGGAAAACAACACTTTATACAAATGGAAGTTTCGAGTTGGATCCCGATATTGTTGTTTACAGAAATGGCGTGCCATTATTAATCGCAGATGCAAAATACAAAGAACCAACGATCGATGATCACTATCAAATGCATGCTTATTTGACCTCAAACAACTTAAAGCGTGGACTTATTCTGGCTCCCCTTTACACGGGAGGATCTGTCGTTTCTCGGGAGTACATAACTCCACAGGGTATTCTCGTTACAACCGTATTTCTTCCGATGAGCAATCTTTCCGTTACTGAGGAATATCTAGGGACGGTTGTTGAAAGGTTTGCTTAGCGATTAGGTTCATATCGGTGGGGACTGCATTTGAAATATTTTTTTCTGCGGTAATTAGGTATTCTTTGCAGACATCTATGCCAATAAACTTCCTACCAAGAGCTCGTGCAGCCACGCCTGAGTTCCCGGCCCCGACGAATGGGTCAAGCACGACCCCGTTAGGCTCTGTCGATAACGCGATGCATCTGGCTGGGAGAGCGATTGGGAATTGGGCACCGTGACCATCCCGCCCGCTAGAGGTTGGTAGCGTCCAGACATCAGAAAGCTTATCGGTTTCCCAGCCGTTGTTTCTTCCGCCAAGCATTGCCGGAAGGGTTCGATAAACATCTTTGTTAAAAAACGGCGTTCGAATTTTTGCTAGGTGCAAAACATACTCCAGATTTTTGCTTACACGCGATTCTTGTGGTTCGGGAAGTGTGCTTGTCTTTGCCCAGGTGATGACGGCCTTAACATAAAAACCAATGCGTGCAGCGCGTTCGGCTATACGAGCTGGAATCAAGCACTGCTCACCATCTTTGAGATACGTATGCCCTGCGCTATAGCGTCGGCACTCATGATCTCCCCAGGCCTTCTTGTCCTTTCCCTGCATTGCTCTAAGCGCCTCAACAGCATTCCCGCGAATCTGAGTTCGCGTATTAAAGGAATCCATCACGTTCCACCAGATTGAGCCGTCATCGGCCAGGACATCAAATAGACCTGCTAGGACTTCTGTTGTGTGCCGGAGGAATCCTTCTGGAGTTTGTTCGTGTCCATATGGAGCGTAGTCGCCGTCGGCCCATTTCGCGAAAAAGGGTTCCTTATATATTCGTAATCCCCAGTAGGGTGTTGAGGTAACCACACAGTTAATACTCTTTTTGGGGATTTGCGCCAATCTATCTAGTGCATGTCCATGAAGAAGGATGTGGTTTAAGCCGGCAGTTGGAATAGCCTCCAGATCATGTTTTTTAGGTCGGCTAAGCAAGTAGTCAATAACCATGCTTCGTGGGACAAAGGTCTCACCATATGTATCTTGCTCAAGTAGTTCTAAAACGTCTGTTATATTAAGTTTGTTTTTATTTCCAACTACCTTACGGATAAAAGTTGGGGCCATACCTACAGCTAGAGAAACTTCTCCGATGGGGAATGTGTGATTATTGTCTAGATAAAGCTCTCTGTTTAACTTCGCCACTTTGCTTTGGGGCTTGATGTCGGGAAGCGAGGGCGTTTTTTTCATGCATTTCCCAGCAATAGGGTTGAGTTCACTGGTTAATTGATAAAAGTTGGCAATAGGTGATTTGTTACAGAATGTGGTTCTCTGCCGGATGGGATTGGGTTTGGATGAAGGGTCCTCCCGGATGCGCCACTCAAGCAATCCAGGGTCCATTATCCCCTTGGCCCAGGGGAATCCAACAGAGAATCTACCTGGTGGCGAACTCTTACCCAGCGTAAAAGCCGGTGGCACCTCTAGGACTAAAGCTCCTATCCGATAAAATGTGCTTGGGGTATATCACTCCAAATATCCCAAAAGAGCTTTATAGCGAGTCTTGCTTATTGGAATAATATCTCCGCTGTTTAAAACTGCTTTCCAACTCTCTGATTCATTTTTCTTCATGCTTACTAAACGGCCTACTGGTATAATATAGGACCTGTGAATTCGAATAAATTGGGCTGGATTAAGTAATTTTTCGATTTCGGAAATTCGTTGAAGCTTGAGAAATTCTTTGATTTTTGTTTTAATTAAAATGTATGAATCCTGAGCTTGGATGTAAATAATATCCTCAACTGGAATTTTATAAATATGATCGCGGTCCCTTATGATTATTTTTGTTAAATATTCTTTGTTTTCTGCATTTTTTCGCAACTCGGAATAATTAATAGTTGCGGTCTTTGGGTTCAATTTGATTGATATGGCTCGATCGAGCGCCGCATTCAATCGATCAAAAGTAAACGGTTTGAGCACATAATCTACAGCGCTTAATTCGAAGGCTCTCACAGCATATGTATCAAATGCTGTAACGAAAATAATTGGAACCTCGCCAGCAACTGCATCTGCGACTTCTAATCCGGATAACCTGGGCATTTGTACGTCTAAAAATACAGCGTCAAATTTATTTTGAGATATTAATTTAATAGCCTCAAATCCATTATCACATTCGATTATCGAGATGCTTTCATTTCTACGACTGATGCATTCTTTTACAATGGCTCGGCCAAGCTCCTCGTCATCTACAATTAATACTGTTAGTGCTAAATTGCTCATTAAGTAACCCCCCTCAAGGCGATTTTGGAATATAGCGTCCTACTATCATAAGACAAGGGGGAAACCGGTAGATCCTCGTGATTCGCCGGTATGTCGTCCGATCGTCAGCCCAAGGGTTCCTCGGCCCCATCAATTTGGGTCGTCCGGTAGTTTACTTTGGTCCTGGGGTTCAGTCGCCCGATCGACTCATTCAGGACGTCCGGAAGCCTCTTGGTCTGGGAATCCCGTTTGTCTGCGCACAACCCGCTCAAGACAGCGCGGAAGGGCGCTTGACCTGGGGGATGGAAGGGTAAGGCCCTCGATGGGCCTCGACGAGTAGCCAAGGTCATGAGGACTACAAATGATAATTAGATCGATTAACGCAGAGGTCATGCTGGAGAAGGTGTTATAGGCCTGTGATCATCATGTATCTACCGGTTATCCGTAGTCCCTTGGTGAAATGGTCGAAGCAAGGTATAGAGGCCATAGATCGACCTGAAGTTGATAAATTGGCACCTGTATTTGGGATAATAGTCTTTTGGGATAATAGTATTTGCCCCCTACAACGGGATCATAGTTCTCCATATTGTTCCACTATGTGGCTGTAGTGAGTGGCAAGGACTATTATCCCATTTCAAAATGGATAGGAAACCGGAACTTGGAATCGAATCTACGGGGTAAATTTCAATGATCTAATAATATGAAATGAAAATTCTCATATCCCATTGACGGAGATATGAGAAATGAATGCAACCACAGAACATGCCATTATTGTAGATGGATCGCCTATCTTATACATGATCCCAGAGCAAACCAAGGGCAGGTATCGCAGTTTATATAACGATAGTTTTATAAAACAACTGACAAAGAAAACAGTCAAGAAATATCGTCCTCGATTCGACTTCTGGAGTACTCGAGACCCAATCGTCATCGCGGACTTCGATGACAAACATCTCCCCGCCTCATTTCAATCCTGGGAGGAATTTCGGGAGCACCTTCGGGATCGATTCAAAGGTGTTGGCTTCGTTGTTCCGTCGCTTAGTGGTTACGCGAAGGTCTTCTTCAAGGTGAGGATGCCTGTTGGCTTACAGATGAATGTCAAGGTCGCTCACGCCACACTGCACGGCCTCTTAGAGGGGACCGGGTGGGAGTTCGATTCTGAGCCTGCCGCTTGCCAGTACTGCTTCATGGACGAGCCCATGTACTCCCTCTTCGCAAGGGGGCGGGTTTTCGAGGACCTGGAGCCGGTCTCTCCCTCTCAACCGGAAGTGGCGGCCAATGAGGCGAAGAAGGCCTGGACGGTGTACGAACTCCCCAAACCAGCCATTGAGGCTATCCAGGAAGCCTTCCGGCGCTCGACAATCCGCAGTCCCGCCATCAAGGAGGTCATGTGGTTCCTGGTCCGCTGGGTTTGTAGCAGCCCCAAGCGGGCCATGGAAAGCATTGGGATCGCTCAAATGGCCGTGATCGCGAGCGCGGAGGCGAGCCTGGGAGCCAAGTTTCCGCAGAAGAACGTGAGCCTGGCCCTCTCCGCTTTGAAGAACATCGGCCTCCTTGAGGTGGTCGATGCGACCTACTTCATCGGCCAGAGGAGCAAGCTATACCGAGTCAAGGGTGAGCTAGAACTTGTATGTGCAGGCCTTGTGGCCACCTTCGGGAAGAATGACCTCGAGTTGCCGGACTTTGTCGAGGATGGCACCTGGCATCACACCCTCCTGGAGGTGATCCCCTATTTCTATCGCAAGGGTAAAGATTACAAAGGTTTAAAGGATTGGTTTATGGCCCTGCCGGGGAGTGATCTGGGGGATAGGTGTGGGCAAATGAAGTCAATTTGGGAATGGTTCGAGCGCAAGTGGGGACAGGAATATCCATGCTAATAGATTTTTAAAAATTCAAAACTAATATATAAATTTGCATATTATAATAAATTATTACTCATAAATATGATGGTATCAATACGATGAAATATCCCAATCACCCAAACCAGGACCGAATTGCCCTAAGTACACTCCTCGCAGCCCTCGGCGATCCCACTCGACTAGCCATCGTGAAACAGTTAGATCACCTGGGAGAGCGAAGTTGCGGTTCCTTCGGGCTCCCAATCTCCAATAGCACCCTTACTCACCACCTCAAGGCGCTTCGAGAGGCCGGCGCAATAATGACCCGGATACAGGGGACCAAACGGTTCGTCTCACTTCGTCGAGAGGACCTGGAAATGCGCTTTCCAGGCCTCCTTCCGGCCATCCTGAACGCACCACGAAAAGCCCAAGTCCCCCAAACAGCTAGCAACCTATGACCTCGAATGCTCTTGCCCATATCGTTGACGATTGGACTGCACGGTCAGTCGTGGCCTCTCGATTCCTCATCCGGCTCTACCGAGCATTAGGAGATGAACGGCAACTCAACCATGCGGTCCAGGCCGGTGCCCCGTCTGAGGAGCGAGCCCAGCGCCTTGGGCTTTCTGACCGCCTCAAGGCCATGCGGGACATCTTCGGGGATCAGGACGAAGAGAAACTGCTCGGAGAAGCCAGGGCATGGCAGATCCTTGTGGAAGCTCAGGCTGGCATCTGTGCCTTCCATGCGATGGCGGGAGATGACCCAGGGAAGGCTAGGGGATTGCGTGGCGCCAGGACCGCCTCGACGAAAGCCCTGGACCGCGCTGTTCACGGATATCGGGTCGCTTTTCCTGATGTGATGGCCGAAGCAGGCATCAGGTCGGCACTCGAAGGCGCAGCCAGCACCTGCGTCCGAGGATTCATGGAGGACCTCGAAGGAGATGGCCCAGCTGAGGACCGCGAGGTGCTTCAGGAAAGCATCTATCGAGACATCCTGAGCGCTCTCGCCAAAGCCACCGAGTAGCCGCGATCAACCTGGGTTGATTCCCTGATTTTTGGATTCCGCAGGGTGCGAATACACGGTGCCAGCCTCAGGCTCCTGATGGGAAAAGGGGGCGGGGCAGAGCCCTTGAAGCCTGGGGTGCTGGGATGGCGGGAGAGACATCATCAAACACAACTCCGCTGGTGGGCGGGTTGCGCCTTGATCGGGATGGGATCTATCGATATCGATTTATGCGCGAGGGGAGGATCCACCAAGGCAGTACCGGGCTTAGTGATTTCATGGGTGCAACGCAGCGCCTTGGTGAAATTCGTATCAGGTTGATGTCGGAACGACGGGATCAAGGATCTCAAGCCAAACCCGCGCCGACATTTGGGGACGCCTACTACTTCTGGCTAAAGGTCATGGGACCTCGTGTGTCCTGGAAGTCCGTCCAGATGATGGAAAGCCACTGGCGGCAAACATGGCATCAGTGGCGCGATCTGCATCTAGAAGATCTTCAACCTGTCCTCGATGCCCATTACAACAAATGCCGGACCAAATACGCGCAGTCCACGATGGCCGCGCACTTCAACCGGATCAGCGCCATCCTGAAATTCTCGGGTGAGCGGGGGCTTCACCGCATCGAATTCGATCTCCCAAAGATCAAGGTCCCCCACACACCGAAACTGGTGCTGACAGAGGAACAAGTGAAAGTGTTCTTCTCTCATCTGGACCAGTTCGCAAACCTGCACCAGAGCGTGATGGTGAGAACGATGTACTACCTTGGTCTTCGGGAGCAGGAAGCCTATCGACTTCGGTGGTCCTGCTATGACGATAAGCACCAGACCTACACCATCGATCAGCAGAAAAGCGGAGAGGTCTCAGTGCTTCCAGTAATGGAGGAGATGGCTGATTGGTTTGCTCGCCTTCCACGTTTGGGTGTCTACATGTGTCCCCGGGACAAACGGGACGAGCCACATGGTTCGAAGTACACCACTCGTCCTTTCAAGCGAGCGGTCGCAGAGATGGGACTCCCCAGTACCTTTTGCCATCACCGCCTTCGAGCAACACTGGCCACGGTTCTGGTCAAGAAGGGAGTGCCGCTGGAGTTGATCCGGAAGCTGCTTCGCCATGCGAGCGTTGAAACCTGCGTGGCCTGGTACATCGAGACAGATATTCAGGACATGCGTAGTGCGCTGGCGAATCTCTCATAAACTGTTTGGCTCTCCCTCGCGATGGATGGCTACCTCGCCTCGGAAGAATCTCCGTAGGTCTATCTCCTTGATTGGCTTGAGCCGAAGGGAACACCTAAGAAGGAGATCGAAGGCTTCCTTGCTGCCAGTCGAATAGGTCTGAACGCCTGGGAGAACCTCTTGGTGGATATCGCGGAACCTCTGCTCGATCCCACCCGGGGTTCCGATCCTCCCGGCGAGTTCGAATTCGCTAAGGTCTATCCCAAGGTCTTCGAGCATCGCAAGGCGCCAGCGTAAGCGAAGAGATTGAGCGACCCGGTAGTGAGGAAGGCCAAGACGCTGTTGTAGCTCGATAGTCGATAGGTGGATGCCGACCGTGAGCCACCAGGCCGATAGGAACACGACCTTCAAGGGGGTGTGGAGGCCATCAAGAAGGGTTCCCGAGGTGGGCGAGAACTGGGCGCGGCACTTCCGGCATATCAGTCGCCGACCACGAGATGGGCGCCATGGAGGCTCCGTTGGGTAGCACTGTGGCCTTGGACAACCTACCCCTTGGGGCCATCGCAGCCTCTCTAGGTAGGCCTGACAGGCCAAGTCGTTGGGAAACCGGCGCTCGAACTGCTTGAGGCTCAAGAGCATGGCTTCATCGAACTCCGTCAGTGATAGGGACAGGAGGCGCGAGGCTACCCGCCATGATAGGTGGCACGAACAGCCTAGCCATATTTGGCATAAATATAAATAAATATTTATTTTAGATGTTCATAGACTCTGAATTCAGGTGCCCAAAGGTTAGCAAGCCCAGCGCGGGATCACCCCGCCCGCTGAAAGGGCTTGAAGATGGGCTACACCTGGATCCCCTCTGGGGCGACACCTGCGTTCCTGCAATGGCACTTGTGGATTCGGGAAGGGAGGGGCCGAAGGATCGAATACCGGCTGGACGCTGGATCACTCATCCACGATCCAATCGTTCAGGCCGCCCGCCTGAAGGAGGGATACACCCTTAGGCGCATCGGCCCTTACTTCCACCGCGACACCATCCTCGGGAAGCATTGCGAATGGTGGATGGCGAGTGCGCATCACCTGAACGCCGGGGAGGGGAGATTTGCCGCCGATGCTGGGGTGAAGATGCTTTGCGACTCTGGCGGGTGGCAGATCAAGTCAGGCGCTTCCGATTATGTGGATCCTCACAAAGTCATCGAGGTCTACAACGCCTGCGCTGACGCTGGGATGGCCCTTGATTACCCACCTCGTAGGGATGTGGACACTACCTCAGAGGTCTTCCGCATCCTGGCGAAGATCCAGAAAGGGCACAACGGCATCTTTCTGGCCAAGAGGCGAGAGGGCTTGGAGCTGATCAATGTAGCCCACGGCGTTACAGGCGATCAGTGGCGTTCTTGGATCGAGTACGTCAATGCTCCTGCCGCCTTTCAAGGCTGGGCGATCTCCGAGGACTCGAATATCGACCCCCACTGCATGCTGAGAGGGGCCGCCGTCCTCTACCGAGACTTTGGCGTACGCGAACAGCGGGTGCATCTCTTCGGGATCAGCGGCCCACTTCAAATTCCAGTGGCAGCTTGGCTTGGGCGCTACTTCCCGAACCTGACTTCGGATTCCAGCAGCTGGCAGGGAGGGCGGTTCGCCTCGTACTTGTACAACAGCCATGGTGCCCTGCGGACCTTGAAGATTGGCCGCAAAGACCCAGAGGTCGCAGATGGCGATGCGCTGAATGACTATTGCCAATGCGAGTTCTGCTCCGTCCTGGGGAACTTCGGCGCGTACCGAGCCCCCGGAGCCTACCCGGCGCTCAGTGCTCACTCTGTGATCGCCATCCAGTCTTCAGTCGCCTTGTGGAATGACCTCGCGACCAAGGTCGGAAGGGCAGAGTACGAGCGTGAGATCCGAGATCGCTTCAGCTATCCAGGCCGTAAGCGAAAGATGGACCGGCCAGCCAAGATCATCCGGCAGTTGGACTATCTCGAAGAGGCGATGGCCAAGGGGCCGGAAGCGGCTGATCGGTTGATGGCAAGGTCACGCGGCCTCAAAGGCGCGGCCTAGACCCATGGCTTCGATCTTCGACAGGTCAGGGCACCCGTCCTGCTGGAGTGCCGCATCTGTATGCGTACGAGGTCCGCCTGCACTCAGACAGAACTGCAATTCCACTCAGACCAGCTTAATAACCCAGCAGGTTCCGGGCTGTCCGGACCAAGGAGGAAAGACATGAAACACCCTAAGAAACTCAACCCCATCACCGCACTCCGATCCCTCGAGAGTGAAATCCGAGGTTACCGTTGGATGGCCAAGCAGCTCGAAGCCGAACGGGACTTCATCGCGAACCTTCTCGGTGTTCAGCCTCGTGACGATCGCGGCCGGTTTCTCTCTCTCCGCCGGAAATGATGGTCATGGCTGATGAAGGGTAGGGAAAGCCGGGTGGACCTGCCCACGCGCAGACCACTCGACTGCTCGCTACTGGTGCCGGGGCCACCCCCCTGTGGGAAAAGGGGGGTGGCCTCGACCCGCCTTTTGCGGCCCCATGGCCCTGGGGTGAATGATGCCCATCCAGGCGAAGAAGGATTCCGGTCTCAAGGATGGACTTCGTCTGCGCCGAGGCATCTACCACTTCCGGTTCATGTATCACGGGAAGTTGAAGACTGGTTCGACAGGCTGCCGGGACCTCAGGTCTGCCAAGGCGTACCTGCTGAAGCTGCGTTCAGCCCTGGCCTTGGAGTCCATCGATGTCCGGACGACATCAAAGGCCACCTTCCAGGAGGCCTTCGACCTGTATCTCAAGGTTCAAGCTCCGCGTCTAGCCGCGAGGACGGTTCGCCTCTTCCGTAGCAATCACCAGCACCACTGGTCGCACTTTCAAGATGCACCACTCAAGGATATGCAGATGCACTTGGACGAACTCTTCCCAAGGCTTGTAGCGAAGATGAAGCCTGGGAGCCAGAGGCTGGTATTCGCAAGGCTGAGAAGTGTCCTTGAACTCGCCCGGAAGCGTGGGCTTCACAACACACCGCTGGAGTATCCCACTATAGATGTTCCCCGAGACCCCAAGCAGGTGCTGAGCGAAGAGCAGGTAGAAGTCTTCTTCACTCATGTGGACCGGATCGGAAGCCTTCACGCCCAGATCATGATCCGCAGCCTATTCTATCTTGGCCTTCGAGTGTCCGAGGCCCAGCGCCTTCACTGGGACGACTACGACGAAGATGAGATGACCTATCGCATCGACGAACGCCAGAAGAACGGGAAGATCCTCTACCTGCCGGTCCTTCCCGAGATGGCCGAATGGTTCGCAAAGCAGCCCCGGAAGAAAGGGGAGCTGATGTGCCCGGGACGATGGGGGCGTCACAACACCAGGTACACCGATCTCGTGGTCAAAGCCGCTTCGAAGTCCATGGGGCTAGAGGTGCCAATGACTCACCATCGTCTGCGGGCTAGTCTCTCGACTTCGCTGCTTCGAAGAGGGGTTCCCCTTGCTGTGGTTCAGCGTATCCTTCGCCATGCTGATCCTGCCACGACCACCAAGTACTACTGGGAAGAGGGCCTACAAGACATGCGGGAAGGATTGATGGTGCTTTCCAAGGTTAATGGCTTGCCACTGGATGAGGGTCGCCATGTTAGCTAAGGCGGCCAAAGGCTCAGGCCCCTGCCACCTGGACCCTGGCTCTCGCCCCTGGACCCCCCGGCGTCTATCCCTGATGCCAGGGCCTCCCGTCAGGCGCCAGGCGGGATTTGGCTTCATCGAACGACGAGGGAGAAAATTCACGGACTTCTCCCTCAACACCTGGCTCGGGAAGTCACAAACCCACGGAAATAACTCGAAGAGGCCCCAAAACCCTGGGTTGGCGGATTCCCAGGAGAAGCACACGGTGGCGCGGCTCATCGGCGCGCCGCCGGGCTATGTGGGCTACGAGGAGGGCGGCCTGCTGACGGATGCCGTGCGGAAGCAGCCCCACGCTGTGCTGCTCCTGGACGAGCTGGAGAAGGCCCACCCGGACCTCTTCGGCATCCTGCTCCAGGTGATGGACCACGCCGCGCTCACGGACAGCCACGGCCGCAGCGCGGACTTCCGCCACACGGTGCTGGTGATGACCACCAACGTGGGCGCCCGCGAGCTGTCGGCCCGGCAGGTGGGCTTCGCCGAGGCCGGCGGCCGGCGCTCGGCCACTGGCACCATCGAGAAGGCCTTCAGCCCCGAGTTCCGCAACCGCCTGGACGCCATCCTCCAGTTCGCGCCCCTGGGCCGGCGGGAGATGGAGCGGGTGGCGGACAAGCACCTGCGGGAGCTGGAAGAGCAGCTCAGGGAGAAGGGGGTCAGCCTCGTCTGCACGCCCCCGGCGCGGGCCTGGCTGGCGGAGAAGGGCTACGACCCGGCCTTCGGCGCCCGGCCCATGGCGCGGCTCATCGAGCGCGAGCTGCGCCGGCCCCTGGCGGAGGCCATCCTCTTCGGGCCCCTGGCCAAGGGCGGCACAGCCACCGTGGACCTCAAGGACGGCCGGCCGTGCCTGTCTTTCGGCTGACGAAGGCGCTGGTCTTCCCGGACCCGGAGCTGGCGGAGGATGGGCTGCTGGCCATCGGCGGAGACCTCAGCGTGCCGCGCCTCCTGCTGGCCTACCGCAGCGGCATCTTCCCCTGGTACGGCGAGGGCGATCCGCTGCTCTGGTGGTCACCAACCGAGCGAGCCCTGCTGCGCCCCGGCCACCTGCACCTGTCGGCCCGCACCCGCCGGAGCCTGCGCCACCGCCCCTTCGAGATCCGCTTCGACGCGGCCTTCGAGCGAGTCATCGGGCACTGCTCCGCCGTGCCGCGCCCGGGCCAGGACGGCACCTGGATCACGCCGGAGATGCGCGAAGCCTACGTCGCATTGCACCGTGCGGGCCACGCCCACAGCGTGGAGGCCTGGCGGGACGGCGAGCTGAAGGGCGGCCTCTATGGTGTGTCCCTGGGCGGCGCCTTCTTCGGCGAGAGCATGTTCAGCCTGGAGCCCGAAGCCAGCCGCGCCGCCCTCCAGGCCCTGGACGCGCGATTGAAGGCCTGGGGCTTCGCCATGATCGACGGCCAGCTGCCCCACGAAGGCCTGAGGGGCTATGGCTTCCAGGTCGTGCCCCGCGCCCTGTTTCTGGCGGAGCTGGCGGAGGCGCTCCGCGCGGAGGGCCGGCCGGGGAGTTGGTCAGGCGCCTGACCGGCTCTCCACCGACCGCAGTCGGATCAGGCTGATCTCGCCCCGCCGCCACAGCCGCATGCGCGGGCCCCAGGTGCCGGTGCCACGGCTGACGATCAGGGTCATGTCCCCCACCTGGGCCCGTCCGGACAGGGTTGGATAGACCCTCCCCACGAGGGTTCCGAAGGGCCAGATCTGGCCGGCGTGCGTGTGGCCCGAGAGCATGAGCCCCACGCCCGAGCGGGCCGCCAGCTCCAGTTGGGTGGGCCGGTGGGACAAGAGCACCAGGGCGCCGGCCGGGCGCTCCCGGGGCACGGTCCAGGCGGCCTGGCGGAGGCTCCGGCCCGCGTCCGCCCGGCCGGCCAGGACCAGCCCGGGCACGGGGCTGGCGAGGGCGTTCCGCAGGACCCGCACCCCCGCCGCTTCCAGGGGGGCCCCGGCAACGCCGTAGTGCTCGTGGTTCCCATCCACCCCCCAGACGCCCAGCGGGGCATGCAGGCCGCCCAGGGCCTGGATCGCGCGGGGGTCGGGCCGGCCGTGTCCCTCGAAGACGTCCCCGAGGAGCACCACCAGATCCGGCCTCAGGGCCTGGACCTGCGCCACCCGGGCCGCCAGCCAGTCCGGCCCCAGGATGGCGCCCACATGGAGGTCCGACAGGGCCGCCACCACCAGGCCATCCCGCTCCGGCGGCAGGCCGCGCAGGCCCACCTCGTAGGCCACGATCTCGGGCGGGCGCAGGCCCTGGACGGTCGCGAGGCCGGCCAACCCGAGGCTGGCCAGGAGGGCCCACCCGCGCAGGCGGGGCGCCGCGGCGCGGAACCACAGGCCGAACCCCGTGGCCAGGTCCACGGCCAGGAGGCCGGCGAAGGCGAGGAAGAGGAGGCCCAGCACGGTCATGCCCGCGAGGGCCACCCAGCCCGCGCCGGGGAAGGCGGCTTCATGTCCCAGGATCCCCCCGGCGAGCATCAGGACCCAGGCCCCCGCGAAGGCGGCCCCGAGGTGCCGCCGCGACCAGCGTGTGAACCAGGGCACCGAGGCGGTGCGCCAGGCCACGTGGGCCAGTACCAGGGCCGAGACCAGGAGGAGGAGGCCGATGAACATGGCTCAGCCTCCGGCCGGGGCGGCTCGGTGCCTCAGGAGCTTGAAGGCCTCGAACCAGAGGATGCTGGCGAAGCCCACCCCCAGGGCCAGCGGGACATCCAGGCCATGCAGGGGGGCGAAGTGGAAGAGGCGCTGGGCCACGGGCCAGGCGAGCACCAGAGCCAGGCAGGCGGTGGTGCCCCCCAGCACCCACCAGAGGGCGGGGTTGGGGCTCCGCAGGCTGCCGAGGATGCTCCGCGACCAGGACCGGTTGGCCAGGATGATGGCGAGGAAGGACGCCACCAGGCCGGCGAAGGTGAGGGCGCGCGCCGCGTCATGGCCATGGGTGGGCCGGGCCAGGAGGTAGACCGCCACGCAGGCGGCCAGGGCGGTGATTCCCTGGAGCAGGGCCAGCCCGGTGGCTTTCAGGCTGAACAGGCGCTCCTCGGGATCCCTGGGCGGCCGGCGCATGACGTCGGGTTCGGCTGCCTCCGCCTCGAAGATCAGCGTGCAGGAAGGATCGATCACCAGCTCCAGGAAGACGATGTGGACCGGAAGCAGGAGCAGGGGCCAGCCGAGGAAGACCGGCAGCAGGGACAGCCCGGCGATGGGGATGTGCACGGCGAGGATGAAGGCCACGGCCTTGCGGATGTTGTCGAAGATGCGCCGGCCCATCCGGACGGCGGCCACGATGGAGGAGAAGTCGTCGTCCAGCAGCACCAGGTCGGCGGCCTCCCGGGCCACGTCCGTTCCCCGGCCCCCCATGGCCACGCCGATGTGGGCGGCCTTGAGGGCCGGGGCATCGTTCACGCCGTCGCCCGTCATGGCCACCACCTCGCGGTTGGCCTTGAGGGCGGCGACGAGGCGCAGCTTCTGCTCGGGCACCACTCGGGCGAAGACATTGACCGCCCGGATCCGCGCCGCGAGGTCTGCATCGCTCATCTGGTTCAGCTCGGGCCCGGTGAGGACCTGCTCGGGGTGGGCGATCCCCGCCTGCCGGGCGATGCTTTCAGCGGTCAGAGGGTAATCGCCGGTGATCATCACCACGCGGATGCCCGCCGCATGGCATTCCGCCACCGCGGCGGGGACCGTGGGGCGCACCGGATCCTCCAGCCCCAGCAGGCCCACGAAGCCGAGGTCCAGGTCGTGGTGACCCTCCGGAAGGTCGGCGGCGCCGTAGCGGCCCCGGGCGACGCCCAGGACGCGCAGGCCCTGGGCAGCCAGCTCCGCCACGCGGGCGTCCACCTGGGCGCGGCGGTCCGGGGGCAGGTGGCAGAGGTCCACCACGGCTTCGGGGGCCCCCTTGGTGGCGACGACGACCTGACCATCGCCACAGTCCCACGCGTGGGTGACAGCCAGCAGGTCCGGCATCAGCGGGTATTCCCGGGCCAGGGACCAGTCCGGGTGCAGGTGCTCGGTCTCCATCAGCCAGGTCTTCCCGGCGGCGTGGAGGGCCCGCTCCATGGGATCGAAGGGATCCTTCCGGCTGGCCAGGATGGCGTATTCCATCAGCTCGTGGACCGGCTCGGGAAGGTCCGGTCCGGTCCTCGCCAGGTCCTCGGAATGACCCGACACGTCCAGCCGCCGGAGGGTCATCTGGTTGAGGGTCAGGGTCCCGGTCTTGTCCACGCACAGGACAGTGGCCGCGCCGAGGGTTTCGATGGCGGGCATGCGCCGGGTGAGGACCCGATGGCGGGAGATGCGCCAGGCGCCCAGGGCCAGGAAGACCGTGAGCACCACGGGGAATTCCTCGGGGAGCGTGGCCATGGCGAGGGCGATGCCGGCGAGCAGGCCCTCCTTCCACACCTCCAGGCCGCCGCCCCGGGTCAGGCCGTAGAGGACCACCACCGTCACGCAGGCGCCCAGGCTGAGCAGGGCGAAGGTGCGCACCAGCCGGCCCGTCTCCCGCTGGAGGAAGGTGGATTCCGGCTCCACCTGCTGCAGGGCCCTGCCGATCCGGCCGAGCTCCGTCCGGAGGCCGGTGCCCAGGACCTCGGCCACGCCCTGGCCCGCGGTCACCAGCGTGCCCGAGAAGACCGAAGGCAGGTCGTCCCCGCCCGGGGGCTCCATGGCGCGGGCCTCGGCGGAGGCCGCCTTGCGGACGGGCACGGACTCGCCGGTGAGGAGGGATTCGTCCACGGACAGGTGGAGGCCGGCGCGCAGGAGGGCGTCCGCGGGCACCCGGTCGCCCTCGACCAGGACGAGGATGTCGCCGGGCACCACCTCGCGGCCCGGGATGCGGCGCTGCCGGCCGTCCCGGATCACCAGGGCCCGGGGGCTGGAGAGATCCCGCAGGGCCTCCAGGGCGTGTTCCGTCCGCCGCTCCTGGACGATGGTGATGCCCATGACC
The DNA here is from genome assembly GCF_022808775.1 of Geothrix terrae. Taxonomy (GTDB): domain Bacteria; phylum Acidobacteriota; class Holophagae; order Holophagales; family Holophagaceae; genus Geothrix; species Geothrix terrae. Next base: position 556,543 of record NZ_JAKZLA010000002.1, on the reverse strand, counting down.
ACGAAGACGAAGCCGAGCAGCATCGCCGCGTCCCCGTGCTCACCCATCAGCAGGTACAGCGCCCCCGCGGCGACGAGCATGATGAACATGGGCTCCCGCACCACCTCCCACGCGATGGCCAGGAAGCCGCGCCGGTCCCGGGAGGGCAGCTCATTGGGTCCGTGGCGCTCCAGGCGAAGCCGCACCTCGGTTTCGGAGAGGCCGGCAAAGCCCTCCAGGTCGAGGCCGGACGGTCGATGGATGCGAGCTTCGGCAGTCATGGGATCACCGAGGATCCGCTGGGTCCACGCATGGAGCACGGACCGGTCCCCATCACCTTAGCCCCGCTCCGGCGTGAACGCCGAAGGGAAATCGCTCGCCGACCGCCTCGGCGGTCCGTGGGGTTATTCGATGGGCAGCCGCGCCGTCATTCGATGGGCAGTCGCCCTTGGCCCAGCCGGATGATGGCCGGCACGTGGAGGTCGTCGTTGCCGCCGGGCAGCTCGCCGCTGGGCGTGGGGGCCTGGGGCAGGAGGCGGGTGGGGGTCGGGCCCTGCTCGCTGGCGGGCACCTCGCCGTAGACCCGGCCGCTGGGGCCGTTCACGGGGAGGATGGCCTGGCCGTTCACGGGCAGGATGGCCTGACCGTCCACGGGTTGAATCCCGGCGGCGACCTGCGTCGGCGCGGCGGCCTCCGCGGCCCCGGCCAGGTTCAGGCTGTGGCGGCGGTCCTGCAGCAGCTTGTCCTCGCCATCGAAGCCGCTGGCCAGGACGGTGACCAGCACGCGGTCCTCCATGCCCTCGCCCTCCACGGTGCAGGCCTTGATGTCCGGGCGGCCGTTGTAGTGCTCCTGCAGGTAGTTCATCGCCGTCTCGATGGCGGAGGCCTCCATGACCTCCCAGTCGGCGGTGATGGACACCATGACGTTGGCGGCGGCGCCGGTCTGGGCGCGCTCCAGCAGGGGGCAGGCCAGGGCCTTCTTGAGGGCGTCCATGACGGCCTCCTCGCCGCGGCCCGCGCCGGTGCCGATGAGGGCCTCGCCGCCGTCCCGCAGCACGGCCTCCACGTCCGCGAAGTCGCCGTTGATGATGCCGGGCTTGAGGATGAGGTCCGCGATGCCGCGCACGCCCTGGATGAGCACGCCGTCCGCCACGCGGAAGGCCTCCTTCATGGTCACGCGGGCGTCGCAGACGGCCTTCAGGCGCTCATTGCTCACCACGATGACGGTGTCGGCGGTCTCCCGCAGGTTGGCGAGGCCGGAGAGGGCTAGGTCGCCCTTCTTGCGGCCCTCCCAGGCGAAGGGCGTGAGCACCACGGCCACGGTGAGGGCGCCCAGCTCCCGGGCGAAACTGGCCAGCACCGGCGCCGCGCCCGTGCCCGTGCCGCCGCCCATGCCGCCGGTGATGAAGACCATGTCGGCGCCCTGGAGGGCCGCTAGCACTTCCTCGCGGCTCTCCTCGGCGGCCACGGCGCCGCGCTCGGCGCTTCCGCCCGCGCCCAGGCCCCGGCTGCTCTGGGGGCCCAGGGGCAGCTTCAGGTGGGCCTTGCTCTGGGAGAGGCTCTGCTGGTCCGTGTTCATGGCGATGAACTGCACGCCGGTCACACCGCTCTCGATCATGCGGTTGATGGCGTTGCAGCCCGCGCCGCCCACGCCCAGCACTTTGATGTTGGCGCCGGGAAGGCTGTGGGGGCAGGGGAGGAAGGGGGTCTCAGACATCGGAACTCCCGAGTGGGGCATCACGGAGGACAGGCACTAGAAGAGTTTCTTGAAACGGCCGAGGAAACCGTCTCCCCGGTCCTGCTTGCCGCGGGTCTCGCTCATGTCCCGGGCGAGGGATTTCACCGCGCCCAGGGCATTCACGAAGTAGGGGTTGCCGGTGGCCTGGGGCAAGCCGGAGACGCCGATGATGCGGCCCAGCACCACGCGGGGCCGCCCGAGGATGGTCTGGGCGAGGATGGCCAGGTGGGTGAGGAGGGCGCCGCCGCCCACCAGGTGGACGCCGCCGTGGATCTCGTGCATGAGGCCCGTGCGACCCATTTCGGCCAGCACCAGGTTGAGCAGCTCCGCGGCCCGGGCCTGGAGCACCTCCGCGATCTCGCGGCGGGAGACCAGGCGGCCCTCCTCCTCGAGCTCGATGGATTCCTCGGGGGGCACGTGGTTGTGCAGCACGGTGCCGAAGCGGATCTTGATGCGCTCGGAGGCGGCGATGCCGCCCAGGTGCTTGGTGATCTCCAGGTCGCGGGTGAAGTGCATGCCGCCGATGGGGATCACCGCGGAATGGAACAGGGTGCCGTGCAGGAAGATGCCCAGGTGCGTGAGGTGCTCGCCGATGTCCACCACCACGGCGCCGTTCTCGCGGTCCTCGCGGCTCAGCACGGCCTCGGCGCTGGCCAGGGGCGAGTACATTAGCTCCGCGCCGTGCAGGCCGGCGTTCTTCAGCGCCAGCTGGATGTTCATGATGACGGGGCTGGGAGCCACGATGATGCGGACCTCGGCTTCCAGCGACTCACCGAACATGCCCACGGGATTGCGGATGTCCCGCTGGCCCTTGATGTGGAACATCTGGGGGATGCGGTGGAGGACCAGCTCCTCCTTGGCCAGCTTGCAGCCGTTGGTGGCCTGCTCCAGCACGCGGTCGCGGTCCGAGGCGGTGATGATCTTGTCGCTGCTGCTGATGGTGATGGAATCGCGGAGGTTCTCGCCCTTGAACTGGATGCCGTCCACGGCCACGCGGATGCCATCCACCTTGGTCTGCCCGGCCGTGTTCATGGCCTCTTCCACGGCGCGCACGACCGCGCGGGTGCAGAGGTCCATGTCCGTGATCTGGCCCTGCGTGAAGCCGCCCTGCGGGGAGGCCTGTCCCGTGCCCGTCACATTCAGCGTCCCGTCTTCTTCCTGGACGGCCACCACCGCCACCACTTTGCTTGCACCGAGGTCGAGGCCTAGGAGAACGGCACGCTGAGGCATGAAGATCCTTTTCCTTGCTCTAGGTTTACACCACTTCCGTGCCAGGTTCGAGCCTTTGCGCACGGAAAAAACGCCGCTTTCTTCCCCGGCAGGTCAGCGTGGCGTCTTGACGCCGGCCGGGGCATCCTCGGGTTCCCCCACGGCGACCTCCTCGTCCCAGCGCAGGTCGATGTACCGGAGCCGGGCCAGATCCGGCCGCTGGGACAGGCGGTCGACGAACAGGCCCTGGAAATTGGGCACGTTTTTCGTCACATCCTGGCGGGACAGGTAGATCGGGGCCGGAAGGCCCTCGATGTAGGCCACAGGCCCCTTGGGGCTCCAGCGGAGCTCGGTCACCCGGTCGTAAAACCCCGCCTGCTTTTCCCTCAAAACCCGTGCGGCGCTCACGAGCCGGGCCAGACCCTGATCCGTCTGACTGGCGGGATCCACCACGACCGGAATGGGACTTAGGTTCGCCTGATTGACCCGATCCAGGAGGATGCCGTCATCGGACACGAGGAACACGCCGTTGCTCCGCACCAGCCAGAGCACGGGCCGCCGCTCTTCGACCACGAGGCTGAGGCGGTCGGGGGGGTCCTTCCGGATCTGGAGGTTCCGCACCCAGCGCTTGGCCTCGATCCGGGTACGCAGGTCCTCCGCGTCCAGCCAGAAGAGGGGCTTGCCCAGGGCCAGCTTCTCCGCCAGGGCCTGGATCTCCGCCTGGCGCTCGCCCCGGCAGCCGCTCACGTTCACCTGCTCGATGGTGAGCTTCTGGAGCCCGAGATACCGCGTGCCCAGCTCCATCAGCGCCCAGGCCCCCCCGCCCAGCACCGCCACCGTGAGCCCGGCCCGCACCCAGGGGAACCAGGGGCGCTTGGGGCGGGTGCGGGGGAGCATGGACATGGGGGTCAGTCTACCGCCTGGAGGCAGTGGCCTGGAGGACCTGGAAGCCTCCTATATCCTCTAGGACCTGGGAGGGTGCTGCATGGCCTCGATCGCCCCCGGGGGCATTCCGGATTTCCTCGATTCGCTCTTTCGAGAGGAATCGCGCCGCATCCTGGCCTCCTTGATCCGGCTGCTCGGGGATTTCGACCTGGCCGAAGACGGCATGCACGATGCCTTCGCAGCCGCCCTGGAAGCCTGGCCCAGGGACGGGGTGCCGGACCATCCCCGCGCCTGGCTGGTGTCCACCGGACGCTTCAAGGCCATCGACCGCCTGCGGCGGTCCGCACGCTTCAGCACCTCGCTGGAGACGCTGGCGGAGCTGCCCGGCGAGGACCCGTCGGAATGGGGTGAGGAGGAGGGCGTCGAAGATGACCGCCTGCGGCTCATCTTCACCTGCTGTCACCCGGTCCTGCCCCCGGAAGCCTGCACCGCGCTGACCCTCCGGGAAGTGTGCGGCCTGACGACGGAGGCCATCGCGCGGGCCTTCCTCACCGCCCCGTCCACGCTGGCGCAACGGATCGTCCGCGCCAAGGCGAAGATCCGCGAGGCGGGCATTCCCTATGAGATCCCCAGCCGCACCGACCTGCCGGGCCGGCTGGACGCGGTGCTGAAGGTCGTCTACCTGGTGTTCAACGAAGGCTACTCCGCCTCCTCGGGAGAGGCGCTGACGCGTCCGGACCTCTCGGGCGAGGCGATCCGCCTGGGACGGCTGCTCCTCGAGCTGCTGCCCGATCCAGAGGTGATGGGCCTCCTCGCCCTCATGCTGCTGCAGGAGTCCCGGCGGGCCGCGCGGGTCTCGCCGGAGGGGGACCTGGTGCTGCTGGAGGACCAGGACCGTTCCCGGTGGGACCGGGGCTTGATGGCCGAAGGAAAGACGCTGGTGGACCAGGCCTTGGCCTCCCGCCGGGTGGGCTCCTACACGCTCCAGGCCGCCATCGCCGCGATCCACGCGGAGGCTGCCGAGGCCCCGGCCACGGACTGGACCCGGATCGTCGGGCTGTACACCCTCCTGGCCCGGGTGGCGCCTTCCCCCGTGGTGGACCTCAACCGGGCGGTGGCGGTGGCCATGCGGGACGGCCCCCAGGCCGGGCTGGACCTCACCGACGCCCTCCTGGCGCGCCGCGACATGGCGGAGTACCACCTGGCGCACGCGGTTCGCGCGGACCTCTGCCGCCGCCTGGGGAGGACGGAAGAGGCGCTCGCCTCCTACCGCCAGGCCCTGAGCCTGGTCCAGCAGGGGCCCGAGCGGCGGTTCCTCGAGCGGCGGGTGGCCGAGCTCCAATCGTGACCCTCGTTGTCGGCGAGCCGCTGTCCCAAAAGATCTCCACGAAGGACACGAAGCGGAAAGCAGAGACCACGAAGTCAGGCCCACCGCCCGAGCAGGGATGTCGCGATGGGTCGAGCTCCATTCGCGCCCTTCGTGCACCCGCAGGGTGCCTTCGTGTCCTTCGTGGAGAGCTTGTCTGGCTGGGGCTCGTCGACAACCGAAACTATTTCTGCGCCCCTGTCGAAAAGGGTCCTCCCCGAACGACCAGGGAATGAAGGCGGTCAGAACGACCTCCCATAGGAGCCACCCATGAAATACATCTGCTTCGGGTACCTCGACGTCCAGCAATGGTCGACCCTCTCCCAGAGCGAGCAGAACGCCAGGTTCGACGCGTGCTTCACCTACGATGAGGGCCTCAAGAAGGACGGCCACTGGGTCGGCGGGGAGGGGCTGCAGGGCCCGGATACCGCCGTCATGGTGCGTCTCGAGCAGGGCAAGGTGTCCGTGACGGACGGCCCCTATGCCGAGACCAAGGAACTGCTGGGCGGCCTCCTGATCCTGGAGGCCAGGGATCTCAACCACGCCATCCACCTGATCTCGAACCACCCGGGCCTGAAGATGGGGCCTTGGGAGATCCGGCCGGCAGCGGACCTGGACCAGATGATTCGCGAAAGCGAGGCACGGCGTGCCAAGGCCAAGGGGAAACCTGCTTCCTGAGCAGGGCGCATCAGGCCCGCCAAATCTCCACTTCGGATTCCAACTCCCTGCCTTGGTTTGCGTGCACTTTCTTCTGCACGCGGATCATGAGTTCAACGAGTTTTTCCTTGCCGTAATCCCGAGCTTGCATGGCATCCAAACATACGAGAGGAAAATCATGAGCAAGGTATTTGTGAACATCGCGCTTAGCCTCGATGGCTACATGGCGCCGGAAGGAATGACCATGGAGAATCCCGCGTATAAGAACTGGGGTGCCAAGTGGGGTGCGCTGATGGCTTGGCTCATCAATCAACAGTACTTTCGCGAGAACCTCCTCAAGCTCGAATCAGGAGGAGAAACCGGACCGGTCAATGACCTGGTTCGCAGGACCACCGAGCGCATCGGTGCCAACATCATGGGCAAGCGGATGTTCGACCAAGGCGAGCGCGCCTGGCCAGAAGAGGCTCCGTTTCACACACCGGTATACGTTCTTACCAATGAGAAACGCGAGCCCTGGATGCGCCCCGGTGGCACGACCTTTTTCTTCGTCAATGAAGGGCCAGAGCGCGCCCTAGAACTGGCTCGGGAATCCGCAGGCAGTCGTGATATTCGTGTCGCGGGTGGACCGGATGTGATCCAGCAGTATCTGAACCTAGGTGTCGTTGATGAGCTGGAAATCGCCTTGGCACCCGTGTTTTTCGGCGGCGGGCGGCGTCTCTTCGAGAACCTAAGCGAGCCCGGGCCGCAGTTTCGCATAGACAAGGTTCTTGATGGTCCAGCCGCCACACACCTGCGCTATGTCCGTCAGTGAGGGCGGCCTAACCCCGCTTAACTGGCCATCAGATCTCGAGGCGCTGGCCGTTGGAGATCAAGGGTGCTCCCGCCAGATCTCCACTTCGGGTTCCAGCTCCACGCCATGCCTTTCCCGCACCCTCGTTCGCACCTGTTCCATCAGCTCGGCGAATTCGGTGGCGGTGGCGTGGCCGTGGTTCACCAGGAAGTTGGCGTGCTCGGGGCTCACCTCGGCGTCGCCCACGCGCAGGCCCTTGAGGCCCGCTTGGTCGATGAGGCGGCCGGCGCTCTGGCCCGGCGGGTTCTTGAAGATGCAGCCGGCATTGCGCTTCGACAGCGGCTGGCTGGTGCCGCGCTTGGCCCGGTACTCGGCCACCTGGGCCCGGATGGCGGCCGGGTCGCCCTCCACGAGCTGGGCCGTGGCGGAGAGCACCACCCGGCCTCCGGTAAGGAAGCTCCAGCGGTAGCGGAACTCGCCGGGATCCGGCGCCTTCTCCACCAGCTCGCCCTCGGGCGTGAGGAAGCGGTATCGCACGAGCACATCCACCCACTCGCGGCCGTAGGCCCCGGCGTTCATGCGGATGGCCCCGCCCAGGGAGCCAGGAATGCCGCTGGCGAACTCCAGGCCCGACAGGCCGGCGGCGGCGGCGGCCTCCGCCAGGGCGATGTGGCCGTGGCTGGCCGGCGCGGTGATCCGCGTGCCGTCGCGCTGCGCGGTCTTCGGCAGGGCGAGCCGCAGCACCGGCGTGTCGATATCGCCCAGCACCACCAGGTTCGAGCCGCCGCCCAGCACCCGCCAGGGCAGGCCCTCGCGGGCGCAGGCCCGCACGAAGGCCTGGGCCTCGGCCTCCGTCGTGGGCTCGAAGAGCCAGCGGCAGAGCCCGCCCACGCCCAGCGTGGTGAGGCGCGCGAAGGGCACGTCCCGGCGGTGTGGGACCTTCAGCAGCTCGTCGGGCAGGGGGCGCGTCACGGGTCCAGTATGGACGAAGGCCTCAGGCCTCAGGCCCCTCGATGGGCGGCTGGAGGGAGGTCAGCACCATCTCCAGCAGGCCGTCGATCATGGTGCGGAGCTCGTCGGCGTCCTTGGCGGACTCCTTGAAGCCGTGGACGGCGCGGGTGAGGACGCGGGCGATCTGCTCGGGGGGCAGCGCTTTCGCGGGCGCCGTGGCGCTCAGGGGCGCGAGGATGCCCGCCAGCTCGGCCTCGAAGGTGGCGATGGCCTGGTCAATGGCCGCCTTGGCGAAGGCGAGGCCGCCGTGGAGGGGCTCCCGCAGCTCCGGCGAGGCCTCGAAGAACCCGAAGGGACGCACGGCCCAGAGGTCGAAGGCGAAGCGGAGCTTCTCCAGGGGCGTGGGCCGGGCGTTCAGGCCCTGCCGGATCTCCTCCAGCGTGCGGGTCGTGAAGGCCCGGAGGACGGCCTCGAAGACCTCCTCCTTGTTGCAGAAGACCAGGTAGAGGGCCGGCCGGGACATGCCCGCGGCGGCGGCGAGATCGCCCATGGTGGTCCGCCGGTAGCCGAAGCGGAGGAACACGGATTCAGCGGCCTCCAGGACCCGGGCCTTCTTCTCGTTTCCCATGAAAAGAGTATTGACAAAATTTGTCCGATTGTCAATATTGGCCTTCTGACATTATTAGTCATTATGTCAAATCAATCGTGGAGCACGACATGACTCGAGAAGATTGGACTTGGGCCCAGGTCCCCGATCAGACCGGGCGGGTGGCGGTGGTCACGGGGGCCACCTCCGGCACCGGCTTCGAGGCGGCCCGCATCCTGGCGGCGCGCCGGGCCACGGTGGTCCTGGCCTGCCGGAACCAGCCCAAGGCGGAGGAAGCGGCCCGGCGCATCCAGGCCCTCCATCCCGGGGCCCGGGTGGAGGTACAGGCCCTGGACCTGGCTTCCCTCGCCTCCGTGCGGAGGGCCGCCGCGGAGCTCCAGGCCCGCTTCGACCGCCTGGACCTGCTCCTCAACAACGCCGGGGTGATGATCCCGCCCTACGGGAAGACCGAGGATGGCTTCGAGACGCAGCTCGGCACCAACCACTTCGGCCCCTTCGTGCTCACGGGCCTCCTGCTGGAGCGCCTGATGGCCACGCCAAGCTCCCGGGTGGTGACCATGAGCAGCATCGCCCACCGCTCAGGGCGCATCTACGCCGACGACATGGACTTCGACGGCGGCTACCGGGCCTGGGCCGCCTACGGCCAGTCGAAGCTGGCCAACCTCCTCTTCGCCTTCGAGCTGGACCGACGCCTGGAGGCGGCGAACTCGGGCACGCGTTCCCTGGCCGCCCACCCCGGCTGGGCGCGGACGGAGCTGCAGCGCCACGCGGAGCAGAGCTGGTGGGCCCCGTGGCTCAGACGCTCGGGGCTCCTGAAGGGATTCGAGGCGTGCTTCAGCCAGGACGCCTTCGGCGGGGCCCAGCCGCTGGTAAGGGCCGCCACGGACCCCGCGGCCCAGGGCGGTGAGTACTTTGGCCCCTCGGGCTTCCAGGAACTGAAGGGGCCCCCGGTGCGGGTGCGGTCCACGGCCCGCTCCCGGGACGAGGGCCTTCAGCGCTGGATGTGGCGGCGCTCCGAGCAGCGCACGGGGGTGGTGTATCCCATCTGAACGTCTCCGCAAAGCCGGGGCCCTGCTCCTCGCCGCCGCCGTGGCGGGGGGCTTCCGGGCCGCCGGCTCCTCCCCCGGCTTCCTCAGGAGTCCCCGCATGGACCGATCCCCCCAATCCCCCCAGTGGCGCGATGGGCGCTTCCGCAACCCCCAACCCATCTGGAACGATCCCTGGGGCGCCCTCGCCGCCATGGTGCGGCGGGACCCGAACGCGAGCCCCCGGGCCGAGATCTCCGTGGTCCACCCCACGCGGGCCGAGCTGGCCGCAGACGCCCCCACGGGCCTGCGGGCCACCTGGCTGGGCCACTCCACGGTGTACCTGGAGGTGGACGGCACCCGCGTCCTCACGGATCCCGTGTGGGGCCCCCGGGCCTCGCCCCTGGGCTGGGCCGGGCCCCGGCGCTTCTACGCGCCCCCCATCCCCCTGGAGGAGTTGCCCGTGCCCCAGGTGGTGGTCCTCTCCCACGATCACTACGACCACCTGGACCGGGACACGATCCGCCGCATCAAGGACTGGGACACGCGCTTCCTGACCCCCCTGGGCGTGGGCGCGCGGCTGGTGCGCTGGGGCGTGCCCGAGGCCCGCATCACGGAGCTGGACTGGTGGGAGTCGGCGCGGGTGGGCGACCTGGAGGTGGTGCTGGTGCCGGCCCGCCACGCCTCCGGCCGGGGCCTGCGGGACAAGGACCGGACGCTCTGGGGCGGCTTCGCGTTTCTCGGCCCCCGCCACCGGGTCTACTTCTCCGGCGACACGGGCATGTTCCCGGGCCTGGCGGACATCGGCGAGCGCCTGGGCCCCTTCGACCTGGCCATGATCGAGGCGGGCGCCTACAACCCGGCCTGGCCGGACTGGCACCTGGGCCCCGAGCAGGCCGTGGCGGCCCACCGGATGGTGCGGGGCCGCGTGCTCATTCCCCTCCACTGGGGTCTCTTCAACCTGGCGGCCCACGGCTGGACGGAACCCGTTGAGCGGGTGCGGGCGGCGGCGGACCCCGCGGGCATCCCAGTGGCTCTGCCCCGGCCCGGCGAGGGATTCGAGCCCGGCGGCCTCCTGCCGAGCCAGCGCTGGTGGCCCGCGCTGCCCTGGAAGACCGCGGCGGAGGTGCCCGTCCGTGCCACGCTGGATGGGCGGCCCGCCGTCCTCCAGGGAGGTCTTCCATGAAGGTCCTGATCTTCGGCGCCACGGGCATGGTGGGGCAGGGCGTCCTGCGCGAGTGCCTGCGGGATCCCGGCGTCAGCCAGGTGGTGGCCCTCGTGCGTAAGCCTTCGGGCCAGGCACACCCCAAGCTCCGGGAGGTCGTCCACGGGGATTTCTTCGACTACCGGGCGGTGGCGTCGGAGCTGACCGGACTGGACGCCTGCTTCTTCTGCCTGGGGGTGTCGGCGGCGGGCCTGGGCGAATCCGAATACAGCCGCCTGACCCACGACCTCACCCTGGCGGCGGCGGAGGTGCTGGCCCGGCTCAACCCAGCCATGACGTTCGTCTACGTCTCCGGCGCCGGGACGGACAGCACCGAGCAGGGCCGCACCATGTGGGCGCGGGTGAAGGGGCGGACCGAGAACGATCTGCGGCGCCTGCCCTTCAGGGCCGTCTACCTCTTCCGCCCCGGCCTCATCCAGCCGCTGCACGGCATCCGGTCCCGGACGGGCTGGTACCAGGCCATCTACACCGTGCTGGGGCCCTGCTTCCCGCTGCTGCGACGGCTGTTCCCGAAGGCCATCCTCACCACAGAGGAACTGGGCCGGGCCATGCTCCGCGTGGCGCGGGACGGGACGCCGAGCGCGATCCTCGAGGCCGCCGACCTCATCGCCCTCGGGGCGCCTCCAGCGCCAGCAGCCGCGCCTTGACCTCGGGCGATCCGAAGGCGCTCCAGCCGCCGGGCCCGTCCGCCGCCACCACCCGGTGGCAGGGCACGAGGATCAGCACGGGGTTGGCCTTCACAGCCTGGCCCACGGCGCGCGCGGCGCCAGGCCGGCCCGCCAGCAGGGCCACCTCGCCGTAGGTGATCGTCTGGCCGGGCCGGGTGGAGCGCAGCACTTGGGCCACGCGGTGCTGAAAGGGCGCCAGATCTGACAGGTCCAGCGGGATTCTCTGGAGATCCTGTGCCTGGCCAGCGAGATATGACGTGAGCCGGAGAACCGCTTCCAACACCCACCCCGGGGCGTTCTTGGTTTCATGTTCTCCGATTCCCTCTGAGAAGCGTAGTTCGCAGACGCCCGTTCCGGTCCACCCCAACCGCATCCGCCCCAAAGCGGTGACGAAGGTCAAGGTAGAGGGCACGTGGGATTACCTACGCTGGGAGAATGGGAACCGCATATCGAGTTTCCGGGATCTACCCGCATGGAAGGGGGGGAGCAAGCTCTGCCAATGAGTTTCTGCTCACAAGAGTGATCAGTTTGGCATAGCCGTGCCCCACAGGTAGGTATCGAAAAAGGAGGTGTAGTCCTTTTTCGTAATCAACTTGAGGAGATTGATTAAATCCTGCGTAGTCCCAGGTCGTCCTTTGAGTGATTTCTGGAATGACCTCATCAGAGTCGCGAAGGCTTGGTCTCCGATTTCTGTATGGATCTTATGCAACAAGATCGCGCCTTTCCCGTAGAGAAGAGCCCACCGGATCCGGGAGGTATTCAGGTCATCATCGAGGTCCTCGACTCGACCGAGGGTCGGTATCGTCGACCACTTCGATTGATCACGGGCTTCACTCGCCCATTCGGTCATGAGCCGCTTAAAATCCGTCTCCCCCTTTCCGCTTCGGATGACAAGGGCCGAACAGTACTGGGCGAAGGCTTCGGAAATCCAGTTCTCCTCTTCGCTGGCGATCAATACCTGATTGCCCCAGTACTGGTGGGCGATCTCATGGGCAAAACGCTGGTTGATTCCATTGGAAAACCACCGGTTGTAGACTCCCATCAGAGGGCTGAATGCTTCGTTGGTGATGAAGAGAAAACCACTGGGAGCCTCGCCGGTGCCCCAGGAATTACGCTGCACGATGTTCAATTCCTTCACAGGGAAGGGGCCAAGGAAGGGCTCGTAGAAGTGGATGATGTCCTGTGCGAGCGCAGCGAGCTTCCGATCTGAATTGGACTTGTGGGCGTAGCTTGCAACCCTCACCGTCACGCCATTCCGACTCTCTTCTTCGAGGAGGTAATTGCCGGCCACGATGAAGAAAGACCAGGTCGGTTGGTCCACACGGGTCTCTAGCACATGAAACCCGCCTTCTTCCCGACGGCTGATGACTTGGCCACTTGCGAAGGGGAAGAAGGGCTTCTCGCTGAGGATCTTCGAAGTTGCGGTGAAACGCCTTCCCTCAATTTCAGGGGAAGGAATCCAGGGACCGCCTCCGAGCTCCCAGCGATTATCGCCATCGGGGTGGATCAGGAAGTCGCCCTCCACCTCGAAGCGAAGCTGAATGGGGCTCCCGAGCTCGGAGGCCTTGGAGAGCTCTACCAACAGTTCGTTCTCCTGGTGGTCGAACCGCAGCTGTTGACCTTCTTGAGTCACACTCCGCACCTTTAGGTGGTGGGCGACAACGAGACCAGTGCTTAGGTCAAATATCGTATCGGTCAGATCCAGGTTCATCATCCTCATGCCAGCCGCGTGCGGAATGAAGGTTTCCGTCGCCACGTACGTGCAGGTTCCATTGGCTCGAGCCACCAGATTCAGATCCAGATGGCGAAGCATGAAGGGAGGGGTTGCTGGACGCCGAGGCTGGGAGCCTAGAACTCGTCTTGAGATGGGAGCCATGACCAGTGAATCGGTCTCCCTTCTGCCTTCGCGCGTGGATCGCGTTCTTCCAAACCACAATTGCTCCGAGTGCGTCACCCAGGGGTCCCTCACGAATTCCCAAAGTCCCTGGTCTCCCAGGAGGTCCATGTACCACGCGGCCTGGGCGGGGAGATTGTGGTGGGAGGTCAAGATGATGTGGCTCCGGTTCCGCCAGCCTGGCACGAGGTATTGGCCTCGGAACGCCTTGAGATTTTTCTCAAGCGACGCACTGGATTGCGGCTCCGGAGAACCGAGCGGCGGGAGCTGGAGGCCCTCGTAAAGGAGGTTGATTTCCCGGACTGATAGATCCAGGTATAGGGATTGCCCCACCCACCGCAACTTGGCCTTGGTGTTGCGCTCGATGTTGAACTTGACCACTGGGATCTCATCCTCCTGGTCGATCGGAAGGGTGAATACACCAGTACCCTTGAAGTAGAATCCCACTTCGCGCTCCTTGTTCAGGAGCGGAAGGATCTGGCCCTCCGTCAGCCGCAGCGCGCCTTTCCCTAGGGTCAAGTTCCAATTGGAAATGCTTCGCGCGATCCCAGCCGTGGGGCCGTTCAATCCTTGAACCTGCTGCTCCAAATCTGGGTCGGAAATGATTCCAGCGCCCAGTGCGCTTCCGAGCACCAAAAAAGAAACTGCCAGGATCAAAAATGATTTCATGTCATCTCCATGCTTCTTGCTTGAGCAATTTGCCTGGGATTGATCGAGGAATTATATCGAAATCAAATTTGATGACTCATGGGGCGTCTATCTCTACAAGATGCTAATCGTGCCCCATCCAAATTTGCCGAAACCGGAGTCGGGATTCAAAAGGAGTTCCAGCTCCAGGTTCCATCCGCATCACCGAGGCTGTGCTGGCCGCAGAATTTGGCCTGGTTCATCCTCCCGGTAGGATGGCAGCATGCGCTGGCTCGCCATCGACCACGGCACGAAGAAGCTCGGCCTCGCCTTCTCGGACGAGCTGGAGATCCTGGCCTCGCCCTTCGAGGTGTGGCCCCAGGAGGACGAGCGCACCCTGGAGCGGCTGGCGAAGCTCTGCAAGGCGGAAGGCGTGCAGGCCCTCTGCATCGGCCTGCCCCGGCACAAGGATGGCGCCGAGAGCGCCACGGCACCCGCGGCGAGGGCCTTCGGCGAGGCCCTCGCCGCCCGCACGGGCCTGCCCCTGCGCTTCGTGAACGAGCACCTCAGCAGCGCCGAGGCCGAGCGCCTCCTGCGGGAGCGGGGCGTGAAGCCCGAGAAGCGCAAGCTCCTGCTGGACGCCGCGGCGGCGGCGGTCATCCTGGACGAGCTGCTGGAGGACCGGCGGGCCAGGGGGATCCCCGCCAACTCCTTGGACTGATTCCCCACGGGAGGGAGCCATGCGCATCGCATTCCTGGGCCTGGGACGGATGGGCGACCCCATGGCGCGCCGGCTGGTGGGCGCCTTCGAGCTGACGGTGTTCAACCGGGACATGGCCCGGGCCCAGCCCTTCGGGCCCCTGGGGGCCCGGGTGGCGGGCTCCGTGCGGGAGGCCGTGGCGGGGGCGGAGGTCGCCATCACCATGCTCTCGGACGACGCCGCGGAAGAGGCCATCACCTTCGGTCCTGGCGGCCTGCTGGAGACGCTGGCCCCGGAGGCCGTCCATGTCTCCATGAGCACCATCGGCATCGCCACCTCCGCCCGTCTGGGGGAGGCCCATGCCGAGGCCGGGCAGGGCTTCGTGGCGGCGCCGGTGTTCGGCCGCCCGCCCGCGGCGGCCTCGGGCCAGCTCTGGATCCTGGCCGCCGGCCCGGACGACCAGGTGGCCAAATGCCAGCCCCTGTTCCAGGCCCTGGGCCAGGGGGTCTTCCCGCTGGGGGGACGGGCCTCCACGGCCCACGCCATGAAGCTGGCGGGCAACAGCCTGCTCGTCACCGCCGTAGAGGCCCTCAGCGAGGCCTTCGCCTACGGCGAGAAGGCGGGGGTGGCGCCGGAGACCACCCTGAAGATCCTCAACACGGCCCTGCTGAAGTCCCCCCTGGCCGACGCCTACGGCGGAGCCGTGGTGCGGGGCGACTTCGAGCCCGCGGGCTTCGCCCTGCGCCTGGGGCTGAAGGACGTGAGCCTGGCCCTGCGCGCCGCCGAGGCCTACCAGGCGCCCATGCCCATCGCCAGCCTCCTGCGGGACCGCCTCCTGTCCGCCGTGGCCAAGGGCTACGGCGAGCAGGATCTGGCGGCCCTCTCCCGCCTCAGCCGGGAGGACGCCGGGCTGGCCTGAGAGAGCTGATGTTTGGTTCGGATCTTTTTTTGCCTGATTTGCTCCAGGAAATTCGAAAAGTTTTCTTGGGTTGAGCCTCGGCCAAACCGATGCATGATGGGTCGCGTGGAGATGGCCTCCGGGCCACTCCGAAGGCCGTCGTTTCCGACTCCAGGGGTCCAGGCATGGCAGGTTCCCTCAGAGCTCTCCATCCCACCTTCCGCAAGGCAGACGCAGCCCGCGGGTCCATCGCGGGGCGGGCCTCCGGTTCGGGAAAGCTGGACGGGCTCCAGCCGTGAGCCTGAGGGAGGCTCAGGGGCCGGGCGACGACCCCCCTGATGATGCCCGTTCCGAGGAGCGGCGGGGCCGGCGGTTCGAGGACGCCATCACCAGCTTCCTGCCCCGGATCGGCCGGATGGCCAAGGTGGGGGGCTGGAGCTTCGACGTGGACTCGGGCGAAGGCTGGTGGACGGAGGAGGTGGCCCGCATCCACGACCTCGATCCCTCGACCCCCGCCTCCTCGGAGCTGGGACTGAGCTTCTACACGGCCGAGTCCCGGCCTCTGATCGAGCGGGCCATCCAGGAGGCCATCGAGAAGGGCCGTCCCTACGACCTGGAGCTGGAGCTGGTGAGCGCCAAGGGGGTGCGCAAGTGGGTATGGACCCAGGGCCAGCCGGTGGTCGTGGGGGGGCGGGTGGTCCGGGTCCAGGGCACCTTCCAGGACATCACCGACCGCAAGCGCACGGAACTGGCCCTCCGCGAGAGCCAGGGGCGCCTGCAGATGCTCATCGACCACGCGCCGGCGGCCCTGGCGATGTTCGACCGCGAGATGCGGTACCTGGCCGTGAGCCGGCGCTGGCTCAGCGACTTCCACCTGGGCGATCAGGCCATCCTGGGGCGCTCCCACTACGACATCTTCCCGGAGATCCCCGAGGCCTGGCGGGAGGCCCACCGGCGAGGATTGGCGGGGGAGGTCATGCAGTCGGAGGAGGACCGGTTCGTCCGGCAGGACGGGACCGTGTACTGGCGGCGCTGGGAACTCCGGCCCTGGCACGCCGGCGACGGCACTGTGGGCGGCATCGTGATCTTCTCCGAGGACATCACCGGGCGCGTGGAGGCGATCCAGGCCCTGCGCGAGAGCGAGCAGCGCTTCCGCCTGGCGCTGCGGAACGCGCCGGTGTCGGTGGCCGTCCAGGACCGGGACCTGCGCTATGTCTGGGCCTACAACCACCGGACCGCCAGGCCCGAGGACGTGGTGGGCCGGCGCGATGCCGACCTGTTCTCCCCCGACCAGGCGGCCCGGCTGGATGAGCTGAAACGGAAGGTGCTGGAGGAGGGCGCGGAGATCCACCAGCAGATGTGGCTGGACCGCCCGGGACGCCGCCTGTTCCTGGATTTCTACTGCGAGCCCATGCGGGACGCCGAGGGCCGGATCACGGGGGTGGGGACCGCGACCGTCGACCTGACGCCGGTCCGCGAGGCCGAGGAGGAGCGGCGGCGGCTCGAGGCCGAGGTCGCCCACGGGCAGAAGCTGGAGTCCCTCGGCGCCCTGGCGGGCGGGGTCTCCCACGACATGAACAACGTGCTGGCCGCCATCATGGCGGTGGCGTCCATGCTCAAGGAGAAGCGCCAGGACGACGCGGACCTGGTGAAGTCCATGGACACCCTGCTGCACGCCGCGGGCCGGGGCCGGGACCTGGTGAAGGGGCTCACCGACTTCGCCCGCAAGGACCTCCCCGAGCCCCAGCCCCTGGAGCTCAACGAGCTGGTCCGGAAGGAAGCCGCTCTCCTCCAGAGGACGACCCTGCAGAAGGTGGAGGTGGAGCTGGCGCTGGCGGAGGGTCTTCCCCTGGTGATGGGCGATCCCAGCGCCATCTCCAACGCCCTCATGAACCTCTGCGTCAATGCCCTGGACGCCATGCCCGAGGGGGGCCGCCTGCGCCTCGCCACCCGCTCCGGCGCGGCCGGCATGGTGGAGCTCGCGGTGGAGGACTCGGGGCATGGCATGCCGCCGGAGGTCCTGGGACGGGCCCTGGAACCCTTCTTCACCACGAAGCCGGCGGGCAAGGGCACCGGCCTCGGCCTGGCCCTGGTCTACGGCGTGATGAAGGCCCACGGCGGGCGCGTGGACCTCCGCAGCGCGCCGGGCCAGGGCACGGAGATCACCCTCTCGTTTCCGGCGTACCGGGCCGACCTTCCCTTCGACGCCGGGATCGCCCTCGCGGAGGAGGCCGGGGTCCGGCGGCTCCGCATCCTGCTGGTGGATGACGACGAGCTGGTCCGGGGCACGGTGCCGGTCATGCTCGAGGCCCTGGGGCACGAGGTCCTGGCCGCGGCCGGCGGGCCCCAGGCCCTGGAGCGGCTCGAGGCGGGCTACACCCCGGACCTCGTGATCCTGGACCTCAGCATGCCGGGCATGGACGGCGAGGAGACCCTGAGGCGCCTCCGGCTCCTGCGGCCCGACCTGCCGGTCCTGCTGGCCACGGGCTACCGGGACGAGCGGGGCGACCGGATCCTCGAGCAGGGCGCGCACGTGGGCCTGATCCTGAAGCCCTTCACGCTCATGGACCTCAAGCTGAAGCTGGGGCAGATGGGCTGAACCCGCCCTCCGGCTCAGCCCAGGCGCACCGTCCGCATGCAGCGCTCCGCCAGGCCTGGGTTGTGGGTGACGAGCAGGGTGGTGGGCCGCAGCTCGGCATGGAGGTCCATCAGGAAGCCGAAGACCTCCTCGGCCGTGGCGGGATCCAGGTTGCCGGTGGGCTCGTCCAGCAGCCAGAGGGCGGGCTTGCGCACCAGGGCGCGGGCCAGGCCGGCGCGGGCGGCCTGGCCTCCGGAGAGCTGGCCGGGCAGGCGCTCGCCGAGGTCGCCCAGGCCCACGGTGGACAGGAGCTGTCCGATCCAGGCCTCGGCCTCGGCGGAGCCGTCGCCGTCGATGAGCAGGGGCATGCGGAGGTTCTCCCGCACGGTGAACTCCGGCAGCAGGTGGGGCTGCTGGAAGGCCAGGCCCACCCGGCGCCGGCGGTAGAGGGCGCGGGCCTCGGCGCCCGCGGGCACGGGATCCCCGCCCACGGCGATGCCGCCGCCCTCCCAGTGGTCGAGGCCGGCGACGCAGTTCAGGAGCGTGGTCTTGCCCACGCCGGAGACGCCCACGATGGCGCAGAGGCTGCCGGCCTCCACGTCCAGGGAGAAGCCGTCGAAGACCGGATGGGCATTGCCGGGGTAGGTCTTGTGCAGATCCCGGATGGAAAGGGGTTGTCCGATCATTCGGCCCTCAGCGCGTCGACGGGGTCCAGGGCCGCGGCCTTCTTGGCGGGGTAGCGCGCGGCCAGCCAGGAGACCAGCAAGGGGAAGAGGCCCACCAGCAGCACGTCCAGCAGCCTGAGGCGGAAGGGCATGTAGGTGATGAAGTCGTAGACAGCCGCCGGCAGCTTCAGGAGCTTCCAGTGATCGAGGATGAGGCAGAGGGGCACGCTGATGCCCAGCCCCCAGGCCGTTCCCGCCACGCCGATGCGCAGGCCCTGCAGCTCGAAGAGCCGCTGGATCTGCTTCGGCGTGGCGCCCAGGGCCAGCAGCACGCCCAGATCCCGCCGCTTTTCCGTCACCAGCAGCACCAGGGAGGCCACGATGTTGAAGGCCGCCACCAGCACGATGAGGCTGAGGATGGAGGCGAAGGCCCACTTCTCCACCGTCAATGCGGCGAAGAGGGCCCGGTTGGATTCCCGCAGGTCCGTGGCCTGGAAGGCGGGGCCAAGGGCCTGGAGAACGCGGGGCTTTACGTCCGCGATGGCGTCGATGCTGGTGGCGCGCACCTCGATCATCTCGGCCCGGCCCTCGGATCGGGCGATCCGCATGGCGTCCGCCAGGTGGATGAAGGCCCAGGCCTTGTCGTACTCGGAGCTGTGGCTGTAGAAGGTCCCGGCCACGCGGAAGGCCGCCACCTTGGGCTGCTGGCCGCCCAGGCCCAGCTCCAGCCGGAAGACCGCCAGGGCCACGGTGTCGCCCACCTTGAGGCTGAGGCGCTGGGCCAGCTCCTTGCCCAGGATGATCTCGCCCTCCTTCAGCTGCTCCACGGGTAGGGGTTTCATGGAGTCGAAGATGCTGGAGGTGCCGTGGGCCGTGGCGGGATCCACGGCCTTCACCACCACGGTCTCAGGGGGCATGTCGCTGTCCGGGCGCCGCAGGAGCCCCTTTTCCAGCCGGATGGGCGAGGCGGCCTGCACACCGGGCACCGCACGGATGGTTCTCAAGGCGCCTTCAGTGTCCGGAATGTCCCCGCCCAGGTTGAAGACGGTGAAGTGGGCCGTGGCGCTGAAGAGGGTGGCCTGGATCTCCTCGTGGAAGCCGTTCATCACGGCCAGGGTCACCACCATGGCGAAGACGCCCAGGGCCGTGCCGCCCCGGGCGAACCGCACCATGATCCGCACGAAGGCCCCCTTCCGGTGGGTCTTCAGGTAGCGGTCGGCGATGGTGCGTTCGAACAGGGCCATGGATCCAGGGTAGCCGGGACTTGATTCTTGCCCCCCGACACGGCAGCTTTGGCTCATGGCCGAAACCCCGCCCCGCTGTCTGCTCATCGCCCGCCAGGGCCCCGAGGACCGGGAGGACCGCATCCAGGATCACCTCCTGGAGCTGGCCGAGCTCGCCCGGAGCTGCGGGTTCGAGGTGGAGGCCCGGCGCGCCCTGAGGCGGGCCCAGATCGCCACGAGGACCTTCTACGGCTCCGGCCAGCTGCAGGCGCTGGCTGACGAGGCGGCCCGGCAGGGGGTCCGCCACCTCATCTGCGACGACGAGCTGAGCGGCAGCCAGGTGAATGCCATCCAGAAGGTCACGAACCTCACCTGCCTCGACCGCACGGGGCTCATCCTCAGCATCTTCGAGCAGCGGGCCCAGACCCGGGAGGCCAAGGCCCAGGTGGAGCTGGCCCGGCTGGAATACGAGCTGCCCCGCCTCAAGGGGGCCTGGACCCACCTGGAGCGGCAGGTGGGCGGCGTGGGCGTCCGCGGGGGTCCCGGCGAGACCCAGATCGAGGTGGACCGCCGCATGATCCGCACCCGCATCAGCCAGCTCAAGCGGGAGCTCACCCACCTGGAGCGGGTGCGCGAGACCCAGCGCCAGGGCCGGCCCCAGGGCCTGCCCAGGGTGGCCCTGGTGGGCTACACCAACGCGGGCAAGACCACCCTCCTGAAGGCCCTCACCGGCGAAGGCGAGCCCCGGGACCTGCTCTTCGCGACCCTCGACACCACCACCCGCAAGGCCTGGCTGGGCCAGGACGTCGACCCCGAGACCGGCGAGGGTAGCCTCGAGCCCAAGCACTGCCTGGTGGCCGACACCGTGGGCTTCATCCGCAAGCTGCCCCACCAGCTGGTGGCCGCCTTCCGCAGCACCCTGGGGGAGGTCCGCACGGCGGACGCCCTGCTGGTGGTGGCCGACGCGGCCCACCCGGACCTGGAGGACCACCTCAAGGTGGTGGGGGCGACCCTGCGGGAGATCGGCTGCGCCCCCGAGGATGGCGACGCCCAGCCCCGCCTGCTGGTGCTGAACCAGGTGGACCGCCTGCACCGGCCGCAGAAGCTGGACCTCAAGAAGCGGCACCCGGGGGCCGTCCAGGCCTGCGCGCTGCACGGCACGGGCATCCCCGAGATCCGCGCCTGGCTGCGGGAGCTGATCCCCGGGCCGCCCAAGCCCCGGGAGCTGGAGGACTGGGAGCTGCCGGACCCCGCTCCGGCGGTCTGAGCGTGTGTTTTGGAATTCCCGCTAGCCACCGTTCCTCCGGGCTGGGGCGGCGGGCGTCGCCTGGCGTCGTCCAGCGCCCTCGACATGGAACCACCATGCCTGCGGGCCCTGTCCTAGCCATGCTCGCCCGGCGCTCCCAGCGCGGCCCGTGCGGATTCTAAATCACACTCTGACTCCCCAGGGAAGGCCGGGAGGGAAGACAGGACTAGACCCGGAGATTCCTGTCACGTAGCCTTATTGCTTATGCAACTAACTACCTTCTGGAAGACCGCCAGCCTGTCCCACATGATCACCGCGGTGAAGAGCCGCATGCGGCAGGTGGCCGGGCGCCGCCTGGCTCCCTATGGGCTGACGCCCCAGCAGTTCCAGCTGCTGATGGCCGTGGCCGAGCGGGATGGCCGTTGCCACGGCGACCTGGCCCGGTGCACCTGGATGGACAAGCCCACGGCCACCCGGATCCTCCGGACCCTCCAGGACCGGGGTCTCGTGCGGGCCGAGGGCGACCCCGCCCACCGGCGCCGGGTGCTCTTCCACCTCCTGCCGGAGGCGGAGGCGCTGGTCCAGGAGCTGCAGGGCTTCCGCCAGTCCATGCGGGAAGGGATGGAACAGGGGCTGGACCCCAAGGATCGGGACCGCCTCCGGGACATTCTGGCCTCGGTCATGGGCAACCTGGACCGGATGGACGAGCTGGACCGGATGGAGCAGGGCCAGGATCAGGGCCAGACCGGCTCCGCGGAAGGGAAGTAGGAGCGCGCCATGTGGATCGTCCGCCTGGCCCTGCGCCGCCCCTACACCACCGCCGTCATGTGCCTCCTGGTGCTGCTCATGGGCGGCCTGTCCGTCACCCGCATGCCTGTGGACATCTTCCCCAGCATCGACATCCCCGTGGTGGCGGTGGTCTGGCAGTACGGAGGACTCGCCCCCGAAGAGATGGAACGCCGGGTGATCTCCATCAGCGAGCGGGCCATGTCCACCACCGTCAACGGCATCGAGCGCATCGAGTCCCAGAGCATCCAGGGGGTGGGCCTGCTGCGGGTCTACTTCCAGCCCGGCACGGACATCGGCGCGGCCATCGCGCAGATCTCGGCGGTCAGCGGCCCCATCCTGCGCTTCATGCCGCCGGGCATGACGGCGCCGGCCGTTATCCAGTTCAACGCCAGCAATGTGCCCGTGGTCCAGCTCGCGGCGCGCAGCGACACGCTGCCCGAGCAGAAGATCGTGGATTACGCCACCAACTTCATCCGCATCCGGCTCTTCACCATTCCGGGCCTGTCCACGCCGCTCCCCTATGGCGGGAAGGGACGCCAGGTCTCCGTGGACATCGACACGGCCAAGCTGGCGGCCCGGAGCCTCAGCCCCGCGGATGTGGTGAACGCCCTGTCCGCCGAGAACGTCATCACCCCCGCGGGCATGGCCCGCATGGGCAGCCGCGAGGTGCCGGTGATGACGAACTCCAGCCCCTCGACCATCGAGGCGTTCCGGGACCTCCCCGTGAAGGTGGTGAACGGCGCGCCGGTGCTGCTGGGCGATGTGGCCCGGGTCTACGACGGCTTCGCGGACCAGACCAACATCGTGCGCGTCAATGGCCAGCGGGCCACCTACCTGGCCATCCTCAAGAAGGCGGACGCCTCCACCCTCGCGGTGGTGGACGCGGCCAAGGAGGCCCTGCCGGCCATCCAGGCCGCGGCGCCCAAGGGCCTGGAGCTGAAGTTCGACTTCGACCAGAGCCACTTCGTGCGGGCCGCCATCCAGGACGTGGCCAAGGAAGCCCTGGCCTCCTCCCTGCTCGTGTCCGTGATGATCCTGCTGTTCCTGGGCTCCTGGCGCAGCATGCTCATCGTCTGCACCAGCATCCCCCTGGCCGTCCTCGTGGGGCTCGTGGGCCTGAAGCTGTCGGGCCAGACCCTGAACATCATGACCCTCGGGGGCCTCAGCCTCGCCATCGGCATGCTGGTGGACGACGCCACGGTGGAGGTGGAGAACATCCACCGCAACCAGGCCATGGGCAAGCCCCTCACCGTCGCCATCCTGGACGGCGCGCGGCAGATCGCCGTGCCGGCCATCGTGGCCACCCTGGCCATCTGCATCGTCTTCTTCCCCGTGGTGCTGCTGGTGGGGCCCGCCAAGTACCTGTTCACGCCGCTGGCCATGGCCGTGGTCTTCTCCATGCTGGCCTCGTACCTGCTGTCCCGCACCCTGGTGCCCACCATGGCCCGGATGCTCATGGGCCACGACCACCCGGAGCCCGAGAGCCTCGTGGGCCGCTTCAACGCCTGGCGCGAAGGGGCCCTGGAGCGGTTCCAGGCGGCCTACGGGCGGGCCCTGGATCAGGTGCTGCACCACCGGGTCTTCGTCCTCATGGTGGCCCTGGCCTTCGTGGCGGTGAGCTCGGGCCTGCTCTTCGTCATCGGCCGCGACTTCTTCCCCACCGTGGACGTGGGCCTGATGAAGCTGCATGTGCGGGCCCCCGTGGGTCTGCGCCTGGAGGAGACCGAGCGGGTCGTGGCCCAGGTGGAAGCCGAGATCCGGAGCCTCGTCCCGGCCGGGGAGTTGCGGTCCATCAACAGCAACCTCGGAGTGGCCAACGCCTTCAACATGGCCTACATGCCCAGCGACAACGTCACGAGCCAGGACGCGGACATCTTCATCTCCCTGGCCCCCGAAGGGCACCACACCCGCGAGCACATGCGGCGGCTGCGGGAGGAGCTGCCGCGGCGCCTGCCCGGGGTCGGCTTCTACTTCCAGCCCGCCGACATCGTGAGCCAGGTGCTGAACTTCGGCGTGGCCGCGCCCATCGATGTCCAGATCGAGGGGCCCGACCTGGGGGCCAGCGGAGCGGTCGCCCAGCGCCTGAAGGCCGCCATCCAGGCCATTCCCGGGGCCGTGGACGTGCGCGTGAAGCAGGTGACGGAGGCTCCGGCCTACCGCATCGAGGTGGATCGCCTCCGGGCGGCGCGGGCGGGCGTCACCCAGCGGGATGTCGCCAACGGCCTGCTGGTCTCCCTCTCGGGCAACGGCCAGCTGGCGCCCTCCTACTTCCTGAACCCGGCCAACGGCGTGAACTACACCGTGGTCGTGAAGTCGCCCCTGGTGAACCTGGACTCTCCCGACAAGCTGCTCGCGACGCCCTTCGGGCTCCCGGGCTCCGCCGGCCTGCTCCAGGCGGAGCCCTTCAGGGCCGCGGGGCCCGCCACCCAGGCCGCCTTCCAGCCCCTCTCCAACCTGTCTTCGATCCAGCGGGTGAGCACTCCCAGCGAGATCAACCATTCGACGGTCCAGCGCGTGCTCGACGTCATGGCCAACGTGGACGGCCGGGACCTGGGCAGCGTGGTGAAGGAGATCGAAGGGCAGATCAAGGCCCTGGGGCCCTTGCCGCCGCCCATGAAGATCCGGATCCGGGGCCAGAACGAGGTGATGACGGAGTCCTTCCGGAGCCTGGGCGGGGGGCTGCTGATCGCCATCGCCCTGGTCTACCTGCTCATGGTCGTCCTGTTCCAGAGCTGGCTGGATCCCTTCATCATCATCACGGCCGTGCCGGGCGCCCTGGTGGGCATCCTGTGGATGCTGGCCCTGACGGGCACCACCTTCAATGTGGAGTCGCTCATGGGCGCCATCATGGCCGTGGGCATCGCCACCTCCAACGCCATCCTCATCGTGAGCTTCGCCAACGAGGTGCGGGCGGGCAACCCGGGGATGAGCGCCCTGGACGCGGCCCTGGAGGCCGGCAAGGTGCGCCTGCGGCCCGTGCTCATGACGGCCCTGGCCATGATCATCGGCATGGTGCCGATGGCCCTGGCCCTGGGCGAGGCCGGAAGCCAGAACGCGCCCCTGGGCCGGGCGGTGATCGGGGGCCTGCTGATGGCCACCTTCGTCACCCTCTTCATCGTGCCCGTCATCTACAGCCTCCTGCGGAGGAAGCCGCCCACGGCCCACCTGCTGGAGAGCCGGTTCCAGGAAGAACAGCAAGGGAGTGAAGCATGAGCGAGCGGCCGGAATCCCCCACCTTCAAGCTGGGCGGCGTCCTCACCGTGGCCGTGGCCGCGCTGGGCGTGGGCAGCCTCCTCTGGGCGCGCCAGTCCAGCCTGAAGCGGGAGGCCCAGCACCTCCGGGCCGAGGCCGAGGCGGGCCCCCGGGTCCACGTGGCCCGGCTGGACACCCAGGGCGGCGAGCGCGGCCTGGCCCTCGAAGGCGAGGCGCTGCCCTACGTCAGCACCACGCTCTACGCCAAGGTGAGCGGCTTCCTCCGCAGCATCCCCGTGGACAAGGGCAGCGCCGTGGCCAAGGGCCAGGTGGTGGCCGTGGTGGAATCGCCGGAGACGGACCGGGACACCCAGGCCCTCCAGGCCGATGCGGACAACAAGCGCCGGAACGCGGCCCGCAGCCGGACCCTGGGCGGGGATGGGCTCCTGAGCCCCCGGGACGTGGAGCAGGCGGAAGCCGATGCCCGGGTCGCCGAGGCCAAGCTGGCCTCCCAGGCGGCCCTGAAGGGCTACCAGGTGGTCCGCGCGCCCTTCAGCGGCGTGGTCACCCAGCGCTTCGCCGATCCCGGCGCCCTGGTGCAGAACGGCGGGGCCACCAGCACGGCCCAGCCTCTGGTGACCCTGGCGGAGGTGGACCGCCTCCGCGTCACGGTGTATCTGGATGCGTCGGCGGCGGCCCGGGTGAAGGTGGGCACCGAGGTGGAGATCCGCCCTGCGGAGCGCCTCGACATCGTCCGGAAGGCGAAGCTCAGCCGCGTGGCCGGGGCGCTAGATCCCCGGACCCGCACCCTGCTGGTGGAGGCCGATCTCGACAACCGGGACCGGGCGTTCCTGGCGGGGGGCTTCGTCCAGGTGGCGCTGAAGGTGCCCGCCGCCGGCCGCTTCGCGGTGCCCGCCGAGGCCGTGGTCCTGCGGGAGGGCAAACCCCTGGCGGCCGTGGTGCAGGCCGATGGCCGGGTGCGCTTCCAGGCCCTCCAGCTCGGGGAGGAGGAGGACCAGCGCATCCGCGTGCTGGGCGGCCTGCAGCCCGGGGACACGGTGGTGCTGAATCCGCCCCTCGGCCTGAAGGACGGGGACCGGGTTCAGGCCTCCGGGGCCTGATCCCTCCGGGGCAGCATCCCCACGGTGGCCGCCAGGCCCAGGGCCAGGAGGATCCGCAGGAAGAAGAGGTTGCGGCTGAGGCCGTGGGCCTTGTTGTAGGCCACGCGGTCCGCATGATCCGGCGCCAGCGTCTCGATGGGCGCGTCGATGCGGGCCCGGATGGCCCGGACCTTGGGGGTCACCACGAAGGTGCTGGCCAGGCACATGAGCATGGCCACCAGCCAGGCGGCGCTCCAGAGCCGGATGGGGCCGATGAGGTCCTCCTTCACTTCGGCGATCCACCGGGCGCCCCAGCTCAGGCCCGCCAGGCCGAAGACCGTCCAGGCGGCCCAGTCCAGACGGCCGAGGATGAGGCCGGCGATATGGCCCGCCACGTCGCGGCTGGGCAGCTCATGGAAGAAGACCGGCGCGGAGAACACGCCGAAGCCCAGCGCGGCGCCCGCCCAGAGCAGCAGGAGGGCGGTGGTGATGCGGTCGAGGCGGTGCAGGGTGCTGGGGCTCATGGGTTCCCGGGCTGGATGCTGAATGCTGAGGACTGGGGACCGCCCTACCACTCGTTGTAGGGGATCTGGTTGGTGGGGCTCTTGTCGGCGGAGCCGCTGCGAACGCGCCACACGCCCAGGTCGGCATCAGGATTATCAGGATCCGGAGGCTCTGTTTCGAGCTGCCAGGTGTCCCGGGACTGGGTCATGGGATCCCAGGGGATGTCCCGCAGGTAGCCCAGCTCCCGGAGGGGCGCGAGGCTTGAGGGATACTTGCCGCGATCCGCCCGGTACTGCTCCAGGGCGTGGTTGATCTGGAAGAGGTTCTCCTTGAGGACGGCCTCGCGGGCCACGGTTGTCTTGTACCGGTAGCCCACCAGGCCGATCGTGGCCAGGAGGGCCAGGATGGTCATGACGACCAGCAGTTCCATCAGGGTGAACCCGCGCTGGCGGGAGGGGACGAGGCGCATGGCATTACCTTAGCGCAGCCCGGGGCCGGCGAGGGGGTGGTTGCGGGATTGCCCGGGCCCGGCCGGCGGGATCGACGTATGCTGGGCGCGTCCGGACGAGGATCCCATGCCCGAAACCGCCATCACCTTCGACGACGTCCTCCTGATCCCGGCCTACAACCACCATGAGTCGCGGCGGATCGTGGACATCGGCATGACCGACAAGACCGGGAAGCTCCGGCTCGAGCTCCCCGTCCTGACGGCGAACATGGACACGGTCACCGAGGAGGCCATGGCCGACTTCATCGGCGAGCGGGGGGGCATCGGGGTCCTCCACCGGTTCATGTCCGTGGCGGAGAACGTGGCCATGTTCCGGCGGTGCCGGTTCCCGACCTTCGTCTCCGTGGGGACCGCCGAGGCCGAGATGGAGCGGGTGGAGGCCCTCCGGGACGCCGGGGCCCAGTACTTCTGCGTGGACGTGGCCCATGGCCATGCCCGGTATGTCGGCCGGATGGTCAAGCGCATGCGCGAGATCCTCCCCAATGAATGCATCATGGCGGGGAACGTGGCCACCTACGCCGGGGCGGACTACCTGGCCAGCGTGAAGGCCGACATCGTGAAGGTGGGCATCGGCCCGGGCAGCGTCTGCACCACGCGCATCAAGACCGGCTTCGGCGTGCCCCAGCTCACGGCCATCAAGGAGTGTTCCAGGGCGGACCGCTCCATCGTGGCCGACGGGGGCATCCGCACCCCGGGGGACATCGTGAAGGCCCTGGCCTTCGGCGCGGACTTCGTCATGATCGGTGGCATGCTGGCCGGCACGCGCCCCACCCCGGGCGAGCCGCTCCGGGACGCCGCCGGGTCGCCCACCCGCAAGGTGTACCGGGGCATGGCCAGCCAGGAGGTGGCCGACGACCACCTGGGCGGCCTCACCGGATGGAAGACCGCGGAGGGCGTGGCCACCGAGGTCCCCTACCGCGAGGACGAGGAGGAGATCCTCGCCGACATCGTGGGCGGCCTGCGCTCAGGCCTGACCTATGCCGGCGCGAACACTATCCGCGAGCTCCAGCGGAAGCTCAACTACGTGCAGGTCTCCCCCGCCGGATGGGTGGAGGGCCTGCCCCACAAGACGCTGCGCTGACGCGCCCCGGGGCTGGCATGCTGGGGGTACCTTCCCCCGGAGGGGCCATGTCCCGCGAGATCGAGCTGATCCTCCTGAGCCTCGACCAGGCCTACGACCGCAAGTCCTGGCACGGGTCGAACCTGAAGGGCGCGTTGCGCGGGCTGGACGCGGGGGCGGCCGCCCACCGCCCAGCACCCGGTCGGCCCTCCATTCACGAACTGGTCGTCCACCTGGCCTACTGGAAATACGCCGTGCTACGCCAGCTGGTTGACCTGCCCCGGGGCGCCTTTCCCCTCAAGGGGTCGAACTGGTTCCCCCGCGAAGGACCTGACTCCGCCGCATGGAAGGCGGACCTGGCCCTCCTGGACCGCATGCACCGGGACCTGCGCGCCGCCGTGGCCGCCCTGGACCCCGTCGATTTGGACCGCCCCTCCGCCAAGGTCCAGTACCGGATCCGCGACCTTATCCTTGGTGTGGCCGCCCACGACCTGCACCACGGCGGCCAGATCCAGCTCATCAAGCGGCTGGGTGGGGAGCGGCGTTAGAGAATGCCCCGCTTCTTCTGATCCAGCTCGATGGAGTCGCGCAGTGCCTGGAGAGCGACGGTGGGTGGTGAACCACTCCTGCCAGGATGACGGGGCGTTGTATTGCCTGGACCATTCCGGGAGAGGTCTGAGCCCGAAGGGCGAAGAGGTTGCCCTCGCCGAAGCCCTCGAAGCGGATGCGGGTCACGAGTGGACGCCGCAGGGCGGCGGTCCGAGTGGGGCCCCGCACCACTGAGATGCCATCGCGCAGCGGTCGGCCGGGGCAGGGGCCCCGGCTAGGGGGAACAGGGGCGGCGCTAGAGAACGCCTCTCTTCTTCTGGTCCAATTCGATGGAGTCGTACAGCGCCTGGAGAACGACGATGGGTGATGAACTCATCTGGCCAGGAGGATGGATGAGGTGGCTGCCGCCAACCTCCCGGGGAGAGGTCTGAGCCCGAAGGGCGAAGAGATTGCCCTCGCCGAAGCCCATGGGGCGACCGGCTATCGGAGGCTCCGAGGGAGCCTTCGATAGGGAGCGCATGAAAATGGGCCGCAAGGCGGCCCGTTTTCGAGGGAACAGGGGCGGCGCTAGAGAACGCCTCTCTTCTTCTGGTCCAATTCGATGGAGTCGTACAGCGCCTGGAAATTGCCCTCGCCGAAGCCCATGTTCCCCCGCCGCTGGATGATCTCGAAGAACAGCGGCCCGATCTGGTCCTCGGTGAAGATCTGCAGGAGGTAGCCGGTCTCGTCGCCGTCGATCTGGACACCCAGATCCTGCACGGTGGCCAGGTCCTCCCGCACGGTGTAGCCGCTCGTCGCGATGCGCCCGGGCAGTAGCTCGTAGTAGGTGTCGGGAACCCGCAGGAACTTGAACCCCTGGTCCCGCAGGGTGCGCAGGGTGTGGAAGATGTCGTTGGTGGAGAGGGCGATGTGCTGCACGCCCTGGCCCTTGTGCCGGGTGACGTACTCCTGCACCTGGCTCTTCTCGTCCGTGGGCTGGTTGATGGGGATGATCACCTGGTTGTTGGCGCTCTGCACCACCTTGGAGTCGAGACCCGTGCCCAGGGCGCCGCGGATGTGGAACTCGCGGGTGACGACGAAGCCGTAGACGCGCTCGTAGAAGTCCACCAGGGCGTCCATCTCGGCGGGGCCCACGTTGTTGGTGAGGTGATCCACACGCACCAGGCCGGGATCGCAGAAGGCCGGGGCCGGGTCGGGCGAGAGGCCCGGCCAGAAGGAAGACAGCTCGCCCTTCCGCTCGTCCTCGTTCCCCGGCGTGCGCTGCACGAGGAAGTTCCAGACGTCGCCCACGCCCTGGATCGCGGCGAAGCGGATCGTGCCGTCGCCCAGCGCGTGCGTCTCGGGCTCCAGCATGATGCGGGCCCCCTGGGCGCGGGCCTGGGCCATGGCCACGTCGAGGTCGTCCACCAGGAAGTTGAGCGCGCAGACACCTTCTCCGTGGGCCTGGGCGTAACCGCCGGCCGGATGGGAGGCCACGGCCTCGAAGATGAGAATGTCCATGCGCTGCTGGCGCAGGTGGACCATTCGGCCCCAGGCATGGGACCCGCTGGCCACACGGGCGAACCCCAGGCGGCGGTAGAGGGGCTCCAGGCGCTCGACGGAGCCGGTCAGCTGGAAGTGGTCGATGCGCTGCAGCCCCATGGGATTGCCGCCGGGTTTCCGGTTGGAGGGGGCGGTCAGGGCGAAGGTGGGAGCGGACATGCGTACCTCGTGGCGGCGGCTCCACCAGTCTGGTGCCGGATGGAGGTGACGCGGATCACACCATAAATGATTACTTCATTGTAATCAATAGTTTGAGCACCAGTGAGTCGAATATGCCTCGGCCAATCCAAAGGGCGGGAGACCTCGGTGTCAATAGCGGCCTACAGCCATTGGCGTCTCGGTCTCGATGCCGCGCAACCGTCCGGCCCAGGCCTCGAGCCAGGCCGCGCGCTCGGCGGCATCAACTCGCACGGGCTGGTAGTGGATCTGCGGCGCAAGCACCGAGAAGCCCGTGAACTCGAGGATGCCGCGGTGTATCGGGCGAAGGACCGCCGCCATGTCGCCGTGGAGTCCATCGGCCGTGTAAGCCTCCGGTGATCCACCGGTGGTCAGCGACAGCATGGCCCGCTTGCCACGGAACATGCCGGTCTCGTAGACGTGGCCACGGCCATAGGCCCGCCCCATGGCGAAGACGCGATCCGCCCAGCCCTTGAGGACGGCCGGCACGCTGAACCACCACAGCGGGAACTGCCAGATCATCAGGTCGGCAGCTTCCACCTTGGCGATCTCCGCCTCCAGTGAGGGGACGAAACCACGGGTTTCTGTGGCATGCGTCTCCTCGATCTGTAGCTTCAGGTAGTCCGGGTCTTTGGCTGCGATGAAATTGCGGCGGTCGGACACTGGATCAAAGGCCATGCGGTAGAGGTCGCTGGTCGCCACGTGGTGGCCGGCGCCGCGCAGGGTGGCGATGGCCGTGTCGAACAGCGCACCGTTGAAACTTCGGGGCTCCGGGTGGGCGAACACGATGAGCACCTTCATGACAGCCTCCTGGCGCCGGGGTCCGGCGATCCCCAGGGTTGCCCATGCAGGCGTGGCAGAAAAGTAGGCACTCCCTGGTTCGCATGAAGGGCACCCCGTGATCGCGCACCAGGCCCAAACGAAAGAGGGCCCGCATCGCGGGCCCTCTGAGATCTGCGCGGAGCGCGGATCAGCTGAGCGACGTCGCGATCACCTTCTCCTTGCTGAAGAACTCGAGGATGTCCCCTTCCTTCAGCTCGTCGAAGCCATCGAGGGAGATGCCGCAGTCGAGGCCGTTCTTCACCTCGGTCACGTCCTCCTTGAAGCGCTTGAGGTTCTTGATGCCGCCCTCGAAGAGGACCTCCTCGCCGCGCTTCACGCGGACTTTGTTCGACTTCTGGACCTTGCCCTCGGTGACGAAGGAGCCGGCGATGACGGTCTTGCCGATCTTGAAGAGCTGGCGCACCTCGGCCTGGCCGTGGACGGTCTCCTTCTCGGTGGCGTCCAGCATGCCGACCATGGCCTGCTCGACCTCTTCCGTGACCTTGTAGATGATGTCGTGGAAGCGCAGGTCCACGCCCTCCTCGTGGGCGAGCTCCTCGGTCTTCTTCTCGGCCCGGGTCTGGAAGCCGATGATGGTGGCCTTGGAGGCTTCGGCGAGGAGCACGTCGTTCTCGGTGACGGTGCCGGCGGCGCTGTGGATGATGCGCACCCGGACCTTCTCGGTGCTGAGGCGCTCCAGCTGGCCCACGAGGGATTCCACGGAACCCTGGGTGTCCGCCTTGATGATGAGGGGCAGCTCCTTGACCTGGCCATCCTTGAGGGTGCTGAACAGGGTTTCCAGCGTGGCGCGCTGCTTCTGCTGGGCCGCCTGCTTGGCCTTCTCCTGGCGGAAGGAGACGATGGTGCGGGCCTTGCCCTCGTCCTCCACCACCTGGAAGTTGTCGCCGGCGCTGGGCACTTCCTCGAAGCCGAGGATCTGCACGGCGGTGGACGGCTCGGCCTCGGTGACACGCTGGCCCAGGTAGTCGAACATGGCGCGGACGCGGCCCATGGTGGCGCCGGCCACGAAGATGTCGCCGGCCCGCAGGGTGCCGCGCTGCACGAGCACCGTGGCCACGGGGCCGCGGCCCCGGTCCAGGCGGCCTTCGATGATGGACCCGGCGGCGGGGCAATCGTAGACGGCCTTCAGCTCCTTCAGGTCGGCCACGAGGAGCAGCGTCTCGAGCAGCTCGTCGAGGCCCTGCTGGGTCTTGGCGCTGACGAGGACGGCCGGCACGTCGCCGCCGTAGGCCTCGGTCTGGACGCCGTACTGGAGCAGGCCCTGCTGGACCTTGTCCGGGTTGGCGCCGGGCTTGTCGATCTTGTTGATGGCGACCACCAGGGGGACGTCCGCGGCCTTGGCGTGGTTGATGGACTCCACGGTCTGGGGCATGACGCCGTCATCGGCGGCCACCACCAGGACGGCGATGTCCGTGACCTTGGCGCCGCGGGCGCGCATCTTGGTGAAGGCCTCGTGGCCCGGCGTGTCGAGGAAGACCACCTTGCGCTTCTCGCCGGTGTTCGGATCCTTCACGGCCACGTGGTAGGCGCCCACGTGCTGCGTGATGCCGCCAGCCTCGCCGGCCGCCACCTTGGTCTTGCGGATGGCGTCCAGCAGCGAGGTCTTGCCGTGGTCGACGTGGCCCATGATGGTGACGACCGGGGGACGGGACAGCTTCTCGCCCGCCACCTCGCCGGATTCGTCCGCGGCGATCTGCACGTCCTCCTCGAAGGAGACGATGTCGGCCAGGTAGCCGAACTCGCGGGCGATGTCCTTGGCCATCTCGGTGTCGAGGGGCTGGTTGATGGTGGCGAAGATGCCCCGGTGGAGCAGCTTGGCGACCACATCCTTGGCGGGCCGGTTGCACTTCTCGGCGAGTTCCTTGACCGTCACGCCCTCGGAGAGCATGACGATGCCGATCTCCTCCTCGATGTACTCGCTGGCCACCTGCTGGGCGCGGGAGCGCGGCTGGCGGAGCTTGAGGTCGAGTTCCTCCTCCTTGCTCCGGACGTAGCCGCCCTTCTTCTTCTTGCCGCCCACGTGGGCGCCGCGGCCGGGGCCCTTCTGGCTGTTGGGATCGATGGGACCGGAGGCCGGGATGGAGGGACCGCGGCCGGGGCCGCCGGGACGGGGGCCCATGCCGGGACGGCCGGGGCCGCCGGGCCGGGAACCCATGCCGGGACGGCCGGGGCCGCCGGGACGGCTGCCAGGACCGCCCGGACGACCGCCGGGGCCGCTGGGGCGGGCGCCGCCGGCAGGGCGGGGCTGGGGCAGCTGGATGTAGCGGGCGGGTTCCTGGGGCCGCGGCGTGGGGGCCGGGGTGTCCGAGGTCTTGATGCGGCTGAAGCCCTGGTCCGGTCGCAGCTCGGTGATGGCGGGCGGAATGTAGGGACGCCGGCTGGGGGCCGCCGGGGCGGGAGCGTCGTGGCGCACCTCGCCGCGACCCGTGTTGGTGGCCATCTGGAGAACGGCCTTCTCCTTCTGGGGCATGCCGGAGCGCTGGACGTCCCGGGGGGCGGGGGCCTGGCCGGGTCGCTGGACGATGGGCCGGGCGCCCGCTTCGGGGCGGGGACCGGAGCCCTGGGCCGTGGAGGGCTGAGCCGGGCGCTGGGCCGCCGGGGCGCCCGCGGGCCGGGTCGGCGGGAGCTGGATGTAGCGGGCGGGCTTCTCCTCGCGGGGGGCGGGCGCGGCTCCCGTGGACACCTTCAGGCGGGAGAAGGTCTCCTTGGGGGCTTCCGCCGCCGGGGTTGGCGCCGGCGCCTCAACCGCGGCCGGCGATGCGGCCGGGGCCGTGGCGGCCGGGGCTGCGGACGCGGCCGCAGCGGGCGCCGGAGTCGGGGTGGGTTCGGCCGGCTTCGCCTGGGATGCGGGCATGGCCGCGGGGGCCGACGCCTGCGGCTCGGGGCTCGGTTCGGGCTGGGGCTCGGGCCGGGCTTCAGGCTTGGGCTCGGCCTTCTTCACCAGCACGGCGGGCGCGGCCTTGGGGACCTCGACCGGGGTCTCGACCTTGGGCTCGGGACGGGGGGAGGCCGGAGCGGGCCCCTTCACCACCTTCACGGCGGCGGAGGGCTTGTGCAGCGCGAGGGGGGGCGCGTCGCTCTCCCCCTTGTGCTTGCCCTGGAAGGCCCGGCGCAGCTGGTCCGCCTGGTCATCGGTGAGGTTGGAGCTGTGGCTCTTCCCTTGGAGGCCCAGACGCTTCTCGCAGGCCTCGATGACCTCCTGGTTGGCGACTCCGAGCTCTTTGGCGAGTTGGTTGATACGCAGCATGTAAGGGGATTACCTCGGCCTGGGGGTGGGAAACGGGAAGGGCTGCAGGACTACAGCCTACTCCCCGAAGTACGCCTGCACGGCATCGATGAGACGGAAGGCCAGATCCTGATCCATGCCTTCCACCTGCATGAGCTGCTCGGCAGTGACAGTGTAAAGGGATTTGGCATCGGAATAGCCCGCGGCGGCCAGGCGGTCGGCGAGGGCGGTGTCCAGCCCCTCGACCTGGATCTCGTCCAGCAGGGTGGAGGCGGGGGCGGCGGCTTCGGCGGCGGGGGCCGCCTCGGCATCCATCTCCGGGAGGGCCAGGCCCATGGCGACTTCGGCCTCGCGGCGCTTGTCGGCCTCGCTGCGGACGTCGATGTTCCAGCCCGTGAGCTTGGCGGCCAGGCGGACGTTCTGGCCCCGCTTGCCAATGGCGACGCTGAGCTGCTCGTCGTCCACGACCACCTCGACCCGGTGGGCTTCGGGGTCCACCAGGTTCACCCGGATGGACTTGGCGGGGTTCAGGGCGTTGGCGATGAACTGGGCCGCGTCATCCGAGAAGCGCACGATGTCGATCTTCTCGTTTTTCAGCTCGCGGATGATGGCCTGCACGCGGCTGCCCTTGAGGCCCACGCAGGCGCCCACGGGATCGACATCCGGGTCGAGGCTGTGGACGGCCACCTTGGCGCGGTCGCCGGCCTCTCGGACGCAGTTGCGGATGACCACCGTGCCGTCGTGGATCTCGGGGACTTCATTCTCGAAGAGCTTGATGAGCAGCCGCGGATCGGTGCGGCTCACCTGCACCTGGGGATCCTTGGCGCTGCGGTCGACGCTGACGATGACGACCTTGATGCGCTGGCCCTTGTCGAAGCGGTCGCCGCGCAGCGCCTCGCTTCGGCGCAGCATGGCCTCGACACGGTCGATCTCGAGGATGATGGCGCTCTTCTCGAAGCGCTTGACCTCGGCCACCACCACCTCGCCGATGCGATCGGCGAACTCGGTGAAGATGCGCTCGCGCTCGGCCTCGCGGACCTTCTGCACCAGCACCTGCTTGGCGGCCTGGGCGGCGATGCGGCCGAGCTGGCTGGTGTCCTGGGGCAGCCAGAGGGTGTCGCCCTCGGCGGCGTCCGGATTCAGCGTCTGGGCTTCCGCCAGGCTGATCTCCAGATCCTCCTCCTCGACCTCAGCCACCACCTGCTTCAGGGCGTAGACGTGGAACTCGCCGGTCTCCCGGTCCATCTGGGCCTGGAAGTTGCCATAGAAATCCTGGGCATTGAAGTACTTGTCCGCGGCCTTGGCGAGAGCCTCCTCCACCGCCGCGAAGACATCTTCCTCGTTGATGCCCTTCTCGGCGGCGATCATCTTCACGCTGTCGAAAAAGGTCGTTGCCACGTTCGCCATCTCAGGCCTCCTCGTCCTCGACGGCGCTTGTCTCTACGCCATCGGCATCCGGTACTTCAGTCAAACGGGCGGCCAGGTGCTTGGGCCGCGGGGTCTTGTCCTCATCGAAGGGCGCCAGGCGCGCCTTCTGGATGGACTCAAGGGGAATGCTCTTGAGGACGCCGTCCTCTTCCAGGGTGACGCTGGCGCCTTCCATGGGGCCGATCCAGCCCTTGAACCGCTTCTGGCCGTTGATGGGCACGGCGGTCTGCACGCGGCAGAGCCGGCCTGCGAAGCGGCGGAAGTGGTCGGCCTTGACCAGGGGGCGCTCCATGCCAGGGCTGCTGACCTCGACCCCGAGCTTCTCCCGCAGGTCGGGGAACTCCACGTCCATCCAGAGCAGGAGGCCCTCATGGGCGGCGGTGCAGTCGTCCAGGGTGACCCTGCGGCCGCTGGTGGCGCCGTCGAGGTGGTCGATGTAGAGGCGCAGCACTTCGTCCCGGCCTTCGCGGGCCAGCTCCAGGTGCACCAGCTCGTAGCCCAGCAGGGCCAGCTGGCGCTCGAGGAGGGGTTGCGCTTTCTTCAGATCCACGGAATCTCCGGGTGAACAACAAAAAAGGTGGGCCGAACCCACCCAGTCTTGGCACCCGAGTCCGGGAGGCCATGGCCGAATTGACCTATGAGTCTAGCGCGATGTGCAAGGGTTCTCAAGGCCGGGAACGCATCCGGGGGTGGCGGTGCTCCGCCCTCGGTGGGCCTGACCTCGGACTGGTAGGCTGGAAAGGGGGCTGGCGGGTCCCTTATTGCTCAGGAGAGGGTGGCCCATGGCACAGGTGCTGGATGGCAAGGCGCACGCAGACCGGATGCTGGAGGTGGTGCGCCAGGGCGTGGAGGCCCGGCTGGCTGAGGGGAAGCGCGCCCCCGCCCTGGCCGTGGTGCTGGTGGGGGATGATCCCGCCAGCCACGTCTACGTCCGCAACAAGTCCGCGGCCTGCGCCAAGGTGGGCATCACCTCCCTGGAGCACCGGCTGCCGGCGGACACGCCCCAGGCCGTGCTGGACGATCTCATCGACCGCCTGAACGCCGATCCCGGGGTGGACGGCATCCTGGTGCAGCTGCCCCTGCCCAAGGGCCTGGATTCCAAGCGGGCCCTGCACCGCATCAGCCCCGCCAAGGACGTGGACGGCTTCCACCCGGTGAACCAGGGGCTCCTGCTGGAGGGCCTGCCGGGCCTGCGCCCCTGCACGCCCTCGGCTTGCATGTCCCTGCTGGCCCACCACGGGCTGGCGCTGAAGGGCCTGCGCGCCGTGGTGCTGGGCCGCAGTGAGATCGTGGGCAAGCCCATGGCGCTCATGCTGCTGGAGCAGCACGCCACCGTGACCATCGCCCACAGCCGCACAAGGGATCTGCCGGCCGTCTGCCGCGAGGCGGACCTGCTGGTGGCCGCCGTGGGCAAGCCCGGCCTGGTGGAGGGTTCCTGGATCAAGCCCGGCGCCGTGGTGGTGGACGTGGGCATCAACCGCGTGGATGACCTCGTCCTGGGCGAGCGCATCTTCGCCGCCGAGCCCAAGAAGCTGGAAACCCTGATGGCCAAGGGCGCTGTCCTCTGCGGCGACGTGCGCTTCGGCGAGGCCATGCAGGTGGCCTCCGCTGTGACCCCTGTCCCCGGCGGCGTCGGGCCTCTCACCATCGCGGGGCTGCTGACCAACGCCCTTCAGGCGGCGAATCAGTCCGTCTAAAGACACTCGCGGAGGACGCAGAGACAGGAGAGAAATGCGGAGGAAGGGCTTTCAGGTCAGGGCGCCTTTCTCCGCGATCCTCCGCATTCTCGGTGACCTCCGCGCGAGCTTGCCGCTTTAAGGGCAGAGTCCCCCGTCCACATTGATGATCTGGCCGCTCATGTAGCTGGCCCAGTCGGAGCAGAGGAAGGCCACGACGCTGGCGACTTCCTCGGGCTCGCCTTCGCGCTTGAGGATGGTGGGGGCCAGGAGGTCGCGCTTGGCCTCCTCGGAGACGTCCGCCGTCAGCTCGGTGTGGATGAACCCGGGGTTCACGGCGTTCACCAGGACCCCGAAGGGGGCCACCTCCCGGGCCAGGCTCTTGGTGAGGGCCATGACGGCCCCCTTGCTGGCGCCGTAGTTGGTCTGCCCCGCCATGCCGATGATGCCCGTGGGGCTGACGATGTTGACGACGCGCCCCCACTTGCGGGCCATCATGCCCCGCACGAAGGCCTTCGTGGCGTACACGGTACCCCGGAGGTTCACATTCATGACCTCCTCCCACTTCTCGTCGCCCATGAGGATGAAGGGGCCGTCCTTGCGGGTGCCGGCGTTGTTCACGAGGATGTCCACGGGTCCCAGCTCGGCCTTCACGCGCTCCGCGGCGGCCTCAAGCTCGGCCTTCACGCGGACATCCGCCAGCACGGCCATGGCTCGGCGGCCCATGCCGCGGACCTCCGCCGCCACAGCCTCTGCCAAGTCCTGGTTCTTCTGGGCATGCACCACCACATCCGCGCCCCAGCGGGCCAGCTCCACGGCGATGGCCCGCCCGATGCCCCGGGAGGAGCCGGTGACGAAGGCGATGCGGCCGAGCAGGGGAGGCTGGTTGAAGGGCATGGCGCGATTCCAGGGCAACGGATTAGGATGCCCCATGGGGGGAAGCATGTCCAAGGATCTGGTCAGCCCTGACGCCATGGAGGCCTTCCTGAAGGCGCATCCCGACTGGGTCGCGCAGGGGGATGCCCATGGCCTGACCCTCCGGCGCCGCTATGTTTTCTCCGGCTATCCGCGAGGCCTGGGCTTCGTCATGGCCGCCGCGGAACATGCCGAGAAGGTGAATCACCACCCGGACCTGACTCTTGGCTACCGTTGGGTCGTGGCGGTTCTCACCACCCACGTCAGCCGCGGGGTCACCCAGCGGGACCTGGACCTGGCCGAGGCGCTGGACCGGATGTACCAGGATCACATCTAGCCTGGGGACCGCCCTCGTCTCACCGCACCGGTGTGGTGCGTGGTGGCGGGTTGAACCGTTCCTGCATGGACTGCACCTTGGTGAGGTCCAGCTGCTGGGGATTCGAGGGATCCGACGAGACCAGCTCGCTGAGTTCGATCTCCCCATGGCTGGGCGGCGGGACCGCGAAGGCCCGGACCAGGCGATCCCGCAAGGCCTTGAGGGTGAGGCTGAAGGCTTCGCGCCGCGGTGTGTCGCGGTAGGCCAGATCCCACACTTCCACCGTGGCGCCGGCGGGGCCCCGACGGGAGGCGCGCAAGGGCCGGGGGGCAGCGTGCAGGACCAGGCTGTCCCAACACCCGGGCTGCACCAGGCGGAGCTGCGCCATGGGATCGGCGCCCAGATCGGTGCGCAGATCCAGGGCTCCCGCCTCCTGGGCCGCCAGGAAGGGGGTGAGGAGGAGGCTGAACCACCAGAGGCGCATGGGAAAAGGATGAGCCTGGCCGGGAGGGGTTCCTCAGGATTTCCGGGGCTTGGGTTTCCCGGTGCGCGGGCCGGGCTTGCCTGCGGGACGTCCGCCGGGGCCTTCGCGGCGCGGGCCTGCGGGGCGGCTGGTGGCGTCGTAGCTGCGCCGCGGGCGCTCGTCACCCTCCTCGCGGCGGGGCCGGGCCGGGCGGTCGCCAGGGGTGAAGGGCCGGCGGGGCCGCTCGTCACCTTCGTCACGGCGCGGGCGGGCGGGGCGCTCGGTGGAGCCGAAGGCGCGGCGGGGACGTTCGTCCCCCCCGTCACGGCGGGGCCGGGCCGGGCGGTCGCCGGGGGTGAAGGGACGGCGGGGCCGCTCGTCACCTTCGTCACGGCGCGGACGGGCGGGGCGTTCGGTGGAGCCGAAGGCACGGCGGGGACGTTCGTCGCCCTCGTCACGGCGGGGCCGGGCCGGGCGGTCGCCGGGGGTGAAGGGGCGGCGGGGCCGCTCATCGCTGTCGTCGCGCCGCGGGCGGGCGGGCCGCTCGGTGGAGCCGAAGCTGCGGCGGGGGCGTTCATCCCCTTCCTCGCGGCGGGGCCGGGTCGGACGGTCGCCGGGGGTAAAGGGGCGGCGGGGTCGCTCGTCGCTGTCGTCGCGCCGCGGACGGGCCGGACGCTCGGTGGTGTCGAAGGCCCGGCGGGGCCGCTCATCGCCATTGATGGGGCGGGGGCGGGCGGGCGCTTCCCGTTCATCGAACCGCTTGGCGCGGGCCACGCGCTTGAGCTTGTGGTCGCGGCTCTCGGTGGGCTGGAAGATGCCCTCCTCGCCCTTGGCGCCCGTGGCGGCGCGCTGCAGGCGGGCGGAATTCCGGAGGGCCTTGAGGGCCGCCTCCATGTCTGCGGGCATGGGGGCCGTCACCGTGACCTGCTCCTCGGTGACGGGATGCTTGAAGCCCAGCAGCTCGGCATGCAGGGCCTGGCGGTCCAGCAGGGGGCTCTCAGTGCCGTAGACCTGGTCGCCCAGCAGGGGGAAGCCGCGATCCGCGAACTGCACGCGGATCTGGTTGCGGCGGCCCGTCTCCAGGCGCACTTCCACGACGGTGTGGCCGGGAAGCCGCTCGATCACGCGGTAGTGGGTGACGGCCTCCTTGGCGCCGGCGGGCATGCGCTTGCCGCCACCGGGGCCCTTGCGGACCTTGGCCACGGACATCTTCAGGGACTTGGCGTGCTCGATGAGGTGGCCCGCCAGGGTGCCGCTGTTCTCAGGCAGCTCGCCCACGAGGACGGCGAAGTAGACGCGCTGGAGGCGGTGCAGCTCGAAGTGCTTCTTGAGGCCGTGCAGGGCTTCGGGGGTCTTGGCGAAGACCAGCACCCCGCTGGTGAAGCGGTCGAGCCGGTGGACGATGAAGAGGTTGAAGCGCTTGAAGCCACGGCGGCGGTAGGACTCGGTGATGGCCTCCGCCAGGCTGGGCTCTCCACCTTGTTCAGCCGGCACCGTCAGCAGGCCCGCGGGCTTGAAGACGAAGAGCAGGTGGTTGTCCTCCCACAGGGTCTCGTAAGGGCCGGAGCTCAGCTTCTTCGGCGGTGGCAGTACTTCGTAGGTGAGCTCGGGATCGAACACCACCTTCACGGCGTCGCCCGCCTTGAGCCGGTGGCCGTGCTTCTCGGCGATCTCGCCGTTCACCGTCACACAGCGGCCGTCGATGAAGCCCTTGGCCTGCCGGTGGCTGATGACCATCACCTTGTGCAGTTCCGAAGCCAGGGCTGCGCCCTCCTGCTCCGCCTGCCACTCCCGTTCGATGCGTGCCATGGCGACGCCCTCCGTCATCGCCCCGCGTCCCTGATCAACGCCGAGCGGACTATCAGCAGACCACGAAAGGCTTTTCCCACCTAGCAAAATGGGGGAGCGGCTCGCCGCTCCCCCATTTTGCTGGTACGAGAAAGACTACTTCTTGGCGAAATCCCCCGCCTTCACGATCACGAGCTTTGCGGGGTCCAGGTGCTTGCGGAGAGCGGCATTGACCTCGTCGAGCTTGAGGGCCTGGACCTTGGCTTCCAGCTCCGCCTCGAAGAGCACGGGGCGTCCCAGGTAGAGGCAGTTGTTCAGCCAGCCGGCGATGGCCCGGTCGTCCTGGCGCTGGGTCTGCTCGCCCTGGAGCCAGGTCTTGCGGGCGAAATCCAGCTCCTCCTGGGTGAAGCCGTCCTTCAGGGCCTTCTGCAGTTCCTCCTGGAAGGCGGCCTCCAGCTTCGCCGCGTTCTGGGGCGCATAGATGGCGTAGGCCTGCCAGGAGGTCACGGGATCCTGGCTGCTGACGTTGGCGTAGGACCCGGCTCCGTAGCTGAAGCCCTCCTTCTGGCGCAGGCGATCACCGAGGCGGTTCTTCAGGGCTCCACCGCCCAGGATCTGGTTGGCCATGAGGAAGGCGGGGTAGTCGGGATCCGTGTCCTTCATGGCCCAGCGCTCCACGGCCAGGAAGATGGCCATCTGCTTGTCCGGTGTCTCCAGGACCTTGGACTGGCCGGGGACGTCCTTCATCCGCGCGGGGATGCGGGCGTAGGGCGAGGCGGAGGTCCATGTGCCGAAGAGGTCGGTCACGAGGGCCTGGAGCTCCTTGGTGTCGAAGTCGCCGGAGGCGGCGAAGGTGGCGTGGTCCGCGCCGTAGAAGGCGGCGTGGAAGGCCTTGAGGTCCTCCACCTTGGCGGCCTTCAGGTCCTGGATCCGGATTTCCAGGGCCCGGTAGGCCGAGGGATGCCCGGCGGGGTAGGCATCCAGGGTCTGGCCCAGGAACTCCATGGCCTTGGCCTGGGGTTCCTGACGCTGGGACTCGATGCCCGTCACCTGCTGCTTCACGAGGGTGTCCAGCTCGGAGGCCGGGAAGGCGGGTTCGCGCAGCACTTCGGCCACGAGCTTCAGTGTGGCGGCCAGGTTCTCCCGGGGCACCTTGATCCGGGCGTTGGCCGATGTGGCGCCGCCGGTGATCATCACCTCCGCCTTCAGCCGGTCGAAGGCGTCGGCGATCTCCTGGCGCGAGTGTTTGAGGGTGCCGCGCGTGAGCATGGCGCCCGTGAGGTCCGGCACGGCCTGCTTGTCCTGCAGCGAGGACTCCTGCCCGAAGCGCAGGGTGAGTTGCACCGAGGCCATGCTGCCCTTGGTCTTCTTGGACAGCAGGGCGCCCTTCAGGCCGTTGGGGGCGGTGAAGCGGAGCGTGCGCTGGTCCACATGGGCCGGGGTGGCGTCGAAGGCCTCGCCCTGGGCGATGGTCTGCTTGCCGGTGTAGTCCTTCACGTCCGCCGCGACGTCGGGCACCCCGGGCACCTCGGTGCGGTCCGGCTTCTCCGTGGGGAGGTACTCCCCGAGGGTGCGGTTGCTGGGCTTGAAGTAGGTCACGGCGACCTTCTGGACCTGCTCGAGGGTGGCGGATAGCGTGCGGTCGCGGTCCAGGAACCACTCCCGCCAGTCGCCGGTGGCCATGGCCTCGCTGAGGCTGATGGCCATGTTCTTGGTGTTGGAGAGGGTCTGGTCGACGCCCTTCTGGACCTGGGCCTTGGCGCGGTCCAGCTCGGCCTGGGTCAGGGGCTTGTCCTTCAGGTCCTCCACCTCGCGCAGGAGGATGGCCTTCACCTTCTCCACATCCCCGTCCTTCGGCAGCATCACGCCGAACATCTGGAGGCCGGGTTCAAACGTGGAGAAGGAGAGGGGGAAGACCTGGGCGGCGAGCTTGGTTTCCACCAGGGCCTTGTAGAGGCGGCCACTGGGCGCGTCAGTGAGGATGGTCGCCGCCAGGTCCGTGGCGCTGCGGTCCGCCTGGGCGGAGGGTGCGACGTGGTACCCGGCCACCAGGAGCGGGGTGCCGCCCACGCGGCGGATGGTGACCAGCCGCTCGCCGTCCTGGACGGGCTCCACCGTGTAGGTGGGCTCCAGGGTGCGGGTCGGCTTCGGCAGCCGCCCGAAGGTGGCGTTGATGTAGGCCAGGGTCTTCGGTCCGTCGAACTGTCCCGCCACCATCAGGACCGCGTTGTCCGGCTGGTAGTACTTCGTGTAGAAGGCCCGGAGGTGGTCCACGTTCACGTGCTCGATATCGCTGCGGGCGCCGATCACCGGCTTGCCGTAGTTGTGCCAGTCGTAGGCCGCGGACATGACCCGCAGGATGGTGGTGCGGAAGGGGCTGTTCTCGCCGGACTCGAACTCGTTGCGGACGACGGTCATCTCGCCGCTCTTGCCGTCCTTGCCCCACAGCGTCTCCGCCGTGAAGGTGCAGTTCAGCATCCGGTCCGCCTCCAGATCCAGCGCCTTCTTCAGGTTCTCCTCGGAGGCCGGGAAGGAGACGTAGTAGTTGGTGCGGTCGAAGTTGGTGGTGCCGTTGGCGTCGCCGCCCAGCTCGTTGAGGATCTTCCAGGTGTCCGGCCGCGCCTTCGTGCCCTTGAAGAGCATGTGCTCCAGCAGGTGGGCCATGCCCGTCTCGCCGTAGTGCTCCTGCCGGCTGCCCACCAGGTAGGTGATGTTGGTGGTGATGGTGGGCTTGCTGGCGTCGGGATAGAGCAGCACCCGCAGGCCGTTGGCCAGGCGGTACTCGGTGATGCCCTCCACCGTCGTCACCTGCACGGGCGCGGCCACGGATGCGGGTTTGGCGGCCTTGGTCGCGGCGGCTTTCGAGGTCGTGACGGACCTGGGGGCGTCCCCCGCCACCAGCGCCATGGCCAGGGCCCCACAGAGGGGCAGCATCAATCGACGGGAGAAGGGCATGTGACCTCCAGGTTGTGAAAGATTCCCTGCGGGAGACCCTCAGACTACGCGGCATGCAGAGAAGCGCTTGTTAAGAAATGTTTAGGTCTGGCCCGAGGTTCCCCCCCTCAGATAGAAGCCAGGCAGAGGACGAGGTTGACAGGAGCCAGGGAAGGAATCATGGTGATGCATCTAGATGTAATAAACATCTAGATGTTCAATCTGGAGTTGTTCTCATGTCTTCCCTGATCCTGCTTTCGCTGGCCTTGTCCGGCCTCCTCCTGTCTGCCCGGAAGGACCGGGCCCGCACCCGCAAGATCCTGGAGGCGGCGTGGCGATCCTGGCTCGGCCTGCTGCCCTCCCTCCTGGGGCTGACGGCGGGCATCGGGTTGGCCACGGCCCTGATCTCGCCCCAGGCCGTGGCGCACCTGTTCCAGGAGCACGGGGCCGCGGGCTTCCTCTTCCTCTCGGGCCTGGGCACCCTGCTCACCATCCCCTCGCCGGTGGCC
The DNA here is from genome assembly GCF_022808775.1 of Geothrix terrae. Lineage (GTDB taxonomy): Bacteria > Acidobacteriota > Holophagae > Holophagales > Holophagaceae > Geothrix > Geothrix terrae. The sequence goes on along the minus strand of NZ_JAKZLA010000002.1, from coordinate 512,093 downwards.
TATCCCCTGGCGGGGACGCTCCACCGCATGGGGGCCAGCCTTCCCGCCCTCGCCAGCTTCATCACCACCCTCACCATGGTGGGTCTCCTCACGGCGCCCCTGGAGGCCAAGGCCTTCGGCCGGGCCTTCACCTTCCGGAGGCAGGCCCTGAGCCTGGTCCTGGCCCTGGCCATCGGGGCCGCCATGGGGGTGCTGCTGTGAGCCGGACCTGGCGTCCCGTCCTCTGGATCCTGGCCGCCATCGCCGCGGTCCATCTTGGCCTGGCCTGGCGGTTCCCGGGCCTTGCGGCCGCCTCGGCCCGGGGTGGCCTGCAGGGTTTCGGTCAGATCCTGGCCATCCTGCCCGCGGTGCTGGTCCTCCTGGCCCTGTTCGATGCCTGGGTGCCCCGGGCGGTGGTGGAACGGAGCCTGGGTCCCGGCTCCGGCCTCCGGGGGGTGGCCTTCGCCATGCTGCTGGGCACGGCGGCGGCGGGGCCCATCTATGCGGCTTTTCCCCTTGGCCTGTCGCTCCGGGAAAAGGGGGCCCGGACCGCCAATCTGGTCATCTTCCTGGGGGCCTGGGCCACCATCAAGGTGCCCATGCTGATGCTGGAGAGCGCCTTCCTGGGTCCGCGCTTCGCCCTGATCCGCCTCGCCCTCACCGTCCCCGGTGTCCTCGGCTGTGGGTTCCTCATGGAGCGGCTGGAACGCCGGCCGGCGCGCTGAGGAGCCCGCTGAGGGGGTGGGGAGGTTACACTCCCTTGATCCCATGCTCGCCACCCACCGCCACGGCCGCCACCTCCCCGCTTTCATCCTGCTGGCCCTCACCGAGGGGCCCCTGCATGGGCACGCCATCCGGGCGGCGCTCCACGCGCGGTTCGCGGACTTCAAGGGGGATCCTGGCGCCATCTACCGGACGCTTCAGGCCCTGGAGACCGCCGGGGAGGTGACGGCCCACTGGGACACGGGCACCCGCGGCCCCGCCCGGAAGATCTACGACCTGACCCCCCTCGGCTGGGAGCGGCTCGGCTTCTGGGAGCACGACATCCGCCAGCGAATGGGTTTCCTGCAGGGCTTCCTGGACGGCTACGCGAAGGTCCGGGGGCGCGGCCCCGGCCGGTCCTGATCCAGCAGGCTTCGGAGCCGGGCCTCCCACTCGGCGCGGAGGTCCTCCAGCCGCAGGCCCTTCCCCTTGCCGGGCGCAGCCTGGAGTAGGCCCTGGGCGCTGGGGTGGGGCAGGGCGTGCAGCTCGAAGGGGGGCGCGCCCTCCAGCCGCGAGAGCACCCACTCCGCCCGCTTCCCGAAGGCGATGACGCGCAGGGCGGAAGCGTCGCCCTGCGAGGCCCGGGCCAGCTCCGAGACGAGGCGGGCGAGGTTGGCGGGGGATGACAGATCCCGGTTGGAGGGCGCGTGGAAGTGCTCACCGTCCTTCGTGGGGCAGGCGGGATAGGCGTTGCTGAGGGCCGTGCCGATGAGGCGTGGGGCCAGGGCCAGGGCCTTGAAGCGGCTTCCGTCCCAGTCCTCCCAGGCGGCCGCCGGCACCTCGACCCGGTGGGTGGCTGCCAAGGCGCGGTACACGGTGATGCCGGCGCCGTCCCCCCAGAAGGGCAGGCCGGACTGGTCCGCGCCCCGGGGGCCGGGGGCTTCGCCGAAGAGCATGACGGAGACGGGACCGGAGTCGGGGAACAGGGCGGGGACGGGATGACCTTGAATGCGGGGCATGGTGCTTCCTGAAGGCGTACATTCTGCGATGGTCCCGCCGCGTGGAGGACGCCCTTCCGCCAGAAGCCATCTGCGGGCCCAGATCGGAAAGCTCCGGGGGAGGTGGATCGTGAGGCGGCTCGCGGGGGACCTCGGGATGGGAACCAGCCTGCTCGCGGGCGCGGCGGCCCTGCTGCTTGGAGCCGCCTGTGGGGGCGGCGGGAGCGGGGAGGTGGTGATCCCGCCTTTCTGGGTCTGGGGCCAGGTGGTGGTGACGGATCTGAACGGGGATGGTCGGGCGGATGTGGCCGTCCCCGCCACCCTCATCGACGGCGGGACGCACCGGAACAGCGTGCAGGTCTTCCTCCGGGATGCGGCGGGGGGCTTCGCGGCGCCGTCGACCTACTCTCTCGAATTCGATCCCTGGAACCTGTGCGTGGGCGACGTGAATGGGGATGGGCGGCCGGACCTCCTCGTATCCATTCAGGCCTCGGTCCCCCCTCAGGCGAATGTCATCGGGGACAGCGGCGGGCTGCTGATCCTGCGCCAGGACCCCGGCACGCCAGGGCGCTTCCTACCCGCCGCCTGGGTGTGGACCGGCGGGGCTGCTGGTCCCGCGGCCGTGGTGGAGCTGACTGGAGACGGTCTCGCGGATGTGGCGGTGGCGGACGGGGTCTTCGTCAATAGCCGCCTTCTGTTGCTGGCGCAGGCTCCGGGTTCGCCTGGAGCCCTGCTTCCGCCAATGCCGATGCCGGTGGGCTCCGGGCACGGCTTCCGCGACTTGGCCGTGGCCGACGTCAACGGGGATGGCCGTCCGGATCTGGTATTGGCCGGCTATGACTGTGTGGCGATCCTGCACCAGCAGGCTGGCGGCGGCTTCGCGGCTCCCGTGTTCCTTAGCGCAGGGCTGAAGGTGGATGGCCTCGCAACTGCGGATCTCGACGGCGACGGCCGGGTGGACCTGGTGGCGGCCAACGCCGGAAATGCTCCGGATGGCGGGAAGGGCGGCGCCAACGTGACGGTCTTCCTGCAGACCCAGCCCGGGGCTTTCGCCGCCACGGCCCTCCCCGTGGCCGACGGGGCGCGTCAGGTGGCCATCGGGGATCTCAATGGCGACGGCCTGCCGGATGTGGCGGTGATCTCGCTGGTGTACCAGTCGCTGTCGACGCCTTCGAAAGTGACCATCCTCCTGCAAACCGCTGCCCACCGGGGCGCCTTCACGGTGGCAACCGTCATGGATGGAACCCAGAACGCCAACTTCCTCGCCTTGGGCGATTTGGATGGAGACGGCCGCACCGACCTGATCCTGAACGAAGGGCCGAGCGTGATGTTCCAGACTGCGGCTCCGGGGATCTTCAGCCCGCCGCGGGCGCTTCGCTGAGGGGCGTTCAGCCGGGCTGGCCCTCCTTCATGAGGGCGGACAGCGCCTTGAACTGGGGGTGGTTCTTGTCCCTGGCCCACTCGAAGGCCACGGACTCGTGGTTGGTGAGCGTGGCGCCGGCGGCGGCCATGCGCTCCAGGGCGTGGCGGCGGTACTCTTCGCCCCGGCCGCTGACGGCGTCCCAGCAGAGATGCACCTCGTGGCCCGAGCCCAGCAGCTCGAGCACGGTCTGCATCACGCAGACATGGGCCTCGATGCCCGCCACGACGATCTGGCGCTTCTCCCGGGCCAGGTGGGGCCGGGCCTGCTTGAGCAGGGCCTCGAAGCCGGCATCGCCGCAGCAGCCGAAGGCGGTCTTCTCCAGGAAGAACTTCGGCGTGGCCAGGGCATCGTAGGTGGCGCGGATGCTCTCCTCGGTGGGGCCGATGCCCTTGGGATACTGCTCGGTGAGAACCACGGGCACGGCGAAGAGGTCCGCCAGCCGCATGAGCCGGCGTGTGGCCTCCAGCACCAGGGCCGGCCGGTGGACCATGCCCACCAGCTTGCCCTGGAGATCGATGACCACGAGGATGCTGCGGCTGGAATCGAGAAGGGCCATGGGAACCTCCTGGGGGCCTACCAGATCTTCACGCGGTCCGCCGGGGCCAGGTAGAGCTTCTGGTCCGCCTTCACCTGGAAGGCCGGGTACCAGGCGTCCAGGTTCCGCACCGTGTAGGGCCGGAAGGAGGCCGGGGCGTGGCCGTCCGTGAGGATCTGCTGGCGCAGCAGGGGCTCGCGGGTCTTCTCGCGCCAGCTCTGGGCATAGCTGAGGAAGAACTGCTGGTCGCCGGTGAGGCCCTGCACCATCGGCGCCTCCTTCCCGCCCAGGGACAGGCGGTAGGCGTCATAGGCCGCGGCGAGGCCCGCCACGTCCGCGATGTTCTCGCCCAGGGTCTGCTTGCCCTTGATGTGGAGGCCCGGGAAGGGCTCGTAGGCGTCGAACTGCCTCACCAGCTGGTCGGCCGAGGCCTGGAAGTGCTTCAGATCCTCGGGCGTCCACCAGTTCTCCAGCTTCCCGCTGGCGTCGAAGAGCGAGCCGGAGTCGTCGAAGCTGTGGCTGATCTCGTGGCCGATCACGGCGCCGATGGCGCCGTAGTCCATGACCATGGGCCGCTTCGGGTCGAAGAAGGGCGGCTGCAGGATGGCCGCCGGGAAGTTGAGGGCGTTCATCACCGGCAGGTTCACGGCGTTCACGAGCTGGGGGTTCATCACCCACTCCGTGCGGTCGATGGGCTGGCCGAGCTTGGCCAGGTTGCGCTCGTACTCGAAGCGTTCGGCCCGCTGGAGGTTGCCGAAGGCGTCTCCGGCCGTGACCTTCAGGCCGCGGTAGTCGCGCCAGCGATCCGGGTAGCCCACGCCCACTTTGAGCGCGTCCAGCTTCGCGAGGGCCTTGGCCTTGGTGGCGGGGGACATCCAGTCCAGGTGCTCGATGCGGATGCGGAAGGCCGCCTTGATGTTCGAGACCATCCGCTCGGCCCGGGCCTTCTCGGAAGGCGGGAAGTACTTCGCCACGTACGCCTTGCCCACGGCCTCGCCCAGGGCCTCGTTGGTCAGGGCCACCCCCGTCTTCCAGCGGTCCAGGGGCCTGGAGGCGCCGCTCAGGACCTTGCCGTAGAAGGCGAAGGACTGGTCGGCCACGGCCTTGGGCAGCACCGGTGCCCAGTGCTGGATGGCGTGGAAGGTGAGGTAGTCCTTCCAGACGTCGAGGGGCACTTCCGTGGTCAGGGCCGAGAGGCCGGTGACAGCGCCGGGCTGCCAGACCACGAACACCGCCTGCTTCGACAGGCCCGCGGCGGCGAAGAAGGCGTCCCAGTCCAGGCCCGGAGCCTTGGCGGAGAATTCAGCCCGGGTCCAGTGGTTGTTGCCCTTCTGGACGTCGCCGGATTCCTCGCGACCCAGGTGGGCCCTGGCCATGCGGGTCTCCAGGTCCACCACCGCCGTGGCGTGGCTGAGGGCGTCCGACAGGCCCGCCAGCTTCAGCATGGCCGCCACGTGGGTGATGTACTGGGTGCGGACGGCCGCCATGCCCTCCGAGGGATCCAGGTAGTAGCTGCGCTCGGGCAGGCCCAGGCCGCCCTGGAGGAGGAAGGGCGCGTAGCGGGTGGGCTCGTCCAGGTCCTGGGCCACCCACAGGCCGAGGAAGTTGGCCGTGTGGTACTGGGTGGCGTTCAGCACGTCCACGTCGGCCCGCAGGGTCGTGCCCAGGTACCGGGCCAGGTCCTGGCGGCCCTGGATGGCGCCGATGGCCTGAAAGGTGGGCTGGAGGGGGCTGAGGCCTTTCTTGTCGATGGCCTTTTCGGCCATGAAGCTTGTGTAGAAGTCGCCGATCTTCCTCAGCTCGGATCCCGTCGGCGCCTTCGAGGCGGCCTGGATCAGAGCGGCCGTGCGCCGGTCCGTGAGGTCCGCCACCTCGCGTCCGACCCCGTAGGAACCGCGGTCCGCGGGGATCTCCGTCCGCTTCACCCAGGCGCCGTTGGCATAGGCGAAGAAGTCGTCGCCGGGGGCCACCGTGCGGTCCATGCCCGTCAGGTCGAGGCCATGGGGCGCGGCCTTGGGCGGGGCCGCCACCAGGGCTGGGACGGCCAGGCAGAGGGCGAGGGGAGACAGGTATCGGCGCATGAAAGATCCTCGGATCCTGGGGGCGGGACGGCGGCCCCGCCCGGGGCGAGGGGACATGATACTCACCCCGGCCGCCGGCGGTGGCGGCTTGACCGGGTTCCGGGCCGGGGGCATGGTGGAGGGGCTTGCCCTTGATACCTCGTCTTGCTATGGAGGATTCCCATGCCCCTGCGATCCGCCTCCCTCAGCCCCCTGGCCCTGGTGATGGTTGCCTCCCTGGTCCAGCCCCTCGTGGCCGTGGACCTCCAGGACACGCGGCTCCTGGCCAGCCCAGCCACGAGCGGCCGGCAGGTGGCCTTCCTCTACGCGGGCGATCTCTGGACCTGCGCGCCGGACGGCGGCACGGCCACGCGGCTCACCACCCGGGGCGGCTGCCTGGGCACGCCGCGCTTCAGCCCCGACGGCGCCTGGATCGCCTACACGGCCACCCTGGAAGGCAACACCGACGTGTGGGTGATCCCCGCCGCGGGCGGCGAGCCCCGGCGCCTCACCTGGCATCCCGGCGCGGATGTGGTCCAGGACTGGACACCGGACGGCAGGGCCGTGCTGTTCACCTCCGGACGCGCCAGCCACACCACCCGCCACACCCAGCTCTTCACCGTGCCGCTCGAAGGGGGCATGCCCACGCGGCTGCCCATCCCCAACGCCGCCCGGGCCACCTATTCACCCGACGGCACCTACCTCGTCTACAACCCCCTGTCGGACGCCTTCCGGCAGTGGAAGCACTACCGCGGCGGCACGGCCTCGCGGCTCTGGATCTACCGGACGAAGGACCACGAGGTGGTGCAGATTCCCCAGCTCCAAGACCAGCCTCAGGGCCGCTGCAACGACATCGACCCCATGTGGATCGGCGGGAAGGTCTACTTCGTCTCCGACCGGGCTGGCGAGTTCAACCTCTTCAGCTACGACCTGACCACGAAGGCGGTGACGCAGCTGACGCACCACGCGGACTTCCCCATCCAGGCCGCCAGCCACGGAGCGGGACGCATCGTCTACGAGCAGGCAGGATGGCTGCACCGCTTCGACCCGGCCACGGGTCAGAGCACCCGGCTGAAGGTCTCCGCGGCCGCGGACCTCCCGGAGGCCCGGGGTCGCTGGGCCTCCGGAACCCGCTGGGTGGGAGACCTGGCCCTGTCCCCCTCCGGCAGCCGGGTGGCCCTGGAATACCGCGGCGAGATCCTGAGTGTCCCCGCGGAGAAGGGCGATCCCCGCAACCTGACGAACACCCCGGGGGCCCACGAGCGCCATCCGGCCTGGTCCCCGGACGGCCGGTCCATCGCCTACCTGTCCGACGCCGGCGGCGAGTACGTGCTGAAGGTCGAGCCCCAGGACGGCAAGGGCGAGCCGCGCACCTACGCCCTGAAGGGGGCTGGCTTCTACGACAGCCTGAAGTGGTCGCCGGACGGGAAGAAGATCGCCTACACGGACAACGCCCTGGCCCTGCGCATCCTCGACCTCGGCACCGGCGCGGTGAAGGCCGTATCCAGCGAGGTGCTGTACACCCCGGGTCCCATCCTGAACCACAGCTGGTCTCCGGATTCCCGGTACCTGGCCTACACCCGCAACACGGAGTCGGGGATGCTGCGCATCCACCTGTATTCCGTAGAGGAGGACCGGTCCACGCCGCTGACAGACGGCCTGGCCGATGCCAGCGATCCCGTCTTCGACCGCAGCGGGAAGTACCTCTATTTCACCGCCAGCACGGACGCGGGCCCCGTGCGGGACTGGTTCGCCCAGTCCAACAACGACGCCACCATGCGCGGGAACCTCTACCTGATGGTGCTGGCCAAGGACACGCCTTCGCCCCTGGCCAAGGAGAGCGACGAGGAGCCCGCACCGGCCAAGGCTGAGGAGAAGGGGCCCAAGGGCGAGGAGAAGAGCGGCGGGAAGCCCGAGCCGAAGGTCCGCATCGACTTCGACGGCCTGGCCGAGCGCATCGTGCCCATCGCCGCGGCAAAGGCTGCCTTCTTCACCGACCTGGCTGCGGGCGAGGCCGGCACCCTCTACTACCTGCGCCATGCCGGCGGCGCGAACCGCTTCAACCGCGAGGAGCCCATGGCCCTCTGCCGCTTCGACCTGAAGAAGCGCGAGGAGACCGTGGTGGTGGAGAAGGCCGACGGCTACGACCTTTCGGCGGACGGCCGGAAGCTCCTCTACCGCCTGCGGGACGCGGTGACGGTCATCCCCACGGCCGGCAAGCCGGAGCCCGGCAAGGGGCGGGTGGCCCTGGAGGGCCTGCAGGTGAAGGTGGACCCGCGACAGGAGTGGGCGCAGATCCTCGACGAGGTCTGGCGCATCAACCGGGACTTCTTCTACACGCCGAACATGCATGGGGCCGACTGGAAGGCCATGAAGGCGAAGTACTCGGCCTTCCTGCCCGACCTCGCCACCCGGGCGGACCTCAACCGCGTCATCCAGTGGATGTGCTCGGAGCTGGCCGTGGGCCACCACCGCGGCGGCGGCGGCGACCTGCCCGACACCGGCAAGGCCTTGCCCGGCGGCCTCCTCGGGGCGGACGTGGAAGTGGCGAACGGCCGTTACCGGATCGCCAAGATCTTCGGCGGGCTCAACTGGAACCCCGAGCTTCGCAGCCCCCTCACCGAGCCCGGCGTGAACGCCAGGCCCGGCGAGTACCTGCTGGCCGTGAATGGCCGCGACCTGAAGGCTCCGGAGAACCTCTACGCCCGCTTCGAAAGCACCGCCGGGAAGCTGGTGGAGCTCACGCTGGGGCCTGATCCCTCGGGCAAGGGCGCCCGCACCGTGACCGTCGTGCCCGTGGAGAGCGAGGCGGGCCTGCGCAACCGCGACTGGGTGGAGGCGAACCTCCGCAAGGTGACCGAAGCCACGGACGGCCGCGTGGCCTATGTCTACGTGCCCAACACCACCACCCTGGGCTTCACCTACTTCAAGCGCTACTTCTATCCCCAGGCCCAGCGGGACGCCATCATCGTCGACGAGCGCTACAACGGCGGCGGCCAGGTGGCCGACTACTACATCGACCTGCTGCGCCGGCCCTTCATCGCCATGTGGGCCACGCGCTACGGCCAGGATCTGAAGACGCCCAACGCCTCGATCCAGGGGCCCAAGGTCATGCTCGTGGACGAAACCGCCGGCTCCGGCGGCGACCTGCTCCCCTGGATGTTCCGCAAGTTCGGCCTGGGCCCTCTGGTGGGCCGGCCCACCTGGGGAGGCCTCGTGGGCATCCTCGGCTTCCCCTCCCTCATGGACGGCGGCACCATCACCGCCCCCAACCTGGCCATCTGGACCGAGCAGGGCTGGGTGGTGGAGAACGAGGGCGTGGCCCCGGACATCGAGGTCGAGCAGCTGCCCAAGGACGTCATCGCCGGCCGCGATCCCCAGTTGGAGAAGGCCCTCGAGCTGGTGAAGGCTGAGCTGAAGAAGACCCCGCCCCGCAAACTCCAGCGGCCGCCCTATCCGGTGCGGACGAAGTAGGCTCTCCTGCCTGGCGGAACCTCGGACCCGGGAGCGTCAGGCCTCCGGGTCCGGCAGCGCATGGCGCCAGTCCCGCCCCACCAGCAGGACCTGGGTCTTCCCGTCCCGGAGGAACACGGCCGTATCCCACAGGAGGCCGGGGATGGTGCGGGCGGGGCCGGGGGCCGCGTCGAAGGCGAGGCTGCGGGTCCGGAACCAGCGCCGGTAGACCAGGTGCCAGCGGCCGCCCGCCTGCGCGAGGAAGGCGCCGTGGAAGCGTGGCAGACCCTTTACGCGGCGGGCGAAGCAGGGCAGGACCTCCGTGGGGCGCGCGGGCGCCAGCTCCAGGGCCTTCAGCTCCGCCCAGAGGGGGATCTCGTCGCGGGTTCCGCGTCCCACCAGGGAGCGCAGGGCGCCGCGGAAGCCCGTGAGCACGAACGCCAGGGCCCGCAGCAGCAGGGGCAGGAGGAGGGCCGTGGCCACCAGCACCGCGCCGAGCACGGGCAGGGCGATGGCCGGATGGCTGTAGGCCAGGGCCAGCAGGGCCGCCACGCCCAGGTCCTCGGCCACGCTGAGGACGCTGTGGCTGGCGGGCTCCGGCGCCGTGTGGGCCAGGAGCCGCACCCCCATCTTGCTGCCGTGGGTGCCCAGGGCGATGGTGCCGCCCGCGAGCAGGGCCAGCACCTTGGCCACGGGATGCAGCTCGCCCGCGGCCCCCAGGGCCAACAAGGCGCCGCCCACGGGCCGGATGAAGGTGTGGAGCCCGTCCCAGATGGGCGTGATGAAGGGCACCTTGTCGGCCAGGAACTCCAGGAGGAACAGGAGGGCCGCGACCCCGATCACCACCGGGTGGCCCAGGATGGCCAGATCCGCGGGCAGGCCGTGGATCCAGCCATAGCGCTGCCCCGCGCCCACCAGGAGCACCGTGAGGTAGAGGTTGATGCCGGAGACGGTGGACAGGCCGAGGATGGCCGCCAGGGTCTGTGCTGAGCCCATCAGGCTGTGAACCGCTTGTACAGGTGGTAGATGCCCAGGAGAATCACGGCGCCCACCACGGACATGAGGAAGCCAGCCCCCTGGCCTTCCTGATAGTGGCCCACGGCCCGCCCGATCCAGGTGCCGAGGAAGGAGCCCGCGATGCCGAGGACCATGGTGATGATCCATCCGCCAGGGTCCTTGCCAGGCATGACGAGCTTCGCCACGGCGCCGGCGATGAGACCGATGATGCAGGTCCAGATGAGGTGGAGCATGCTGACCTCCTCGATGGGTTGGGCAATGATGCAGTCACCTTAGGCTCCGGGCCTGAAGTGGTCAATCGTAAGACTTGGGAAACCTCGTGTTCGGATATTTCGAAGCGGGGCTTGCGGAATGCGGGGCCGGGGAGGAAGCTGGGGCTCCACTTCCCGAGGAGGATGTCATGGGTTTGCTGGACATGGTGGGCGGCCTGCTGGGACAGGGCGGCCAGGCGGAAGGTGGCAACCCGCTCATGGGCGCGGTGATGGGCCTCATCCAGAACCATCCTGGCGGCCTCCAGGGCCTGCTGGGCCAGTTCCAGGAGAAGGGGCTGGGCGACCAGGTGGCCTCCTGGATCGGCACCGGCGAGAACCAGCCCATCAGCGCCGAGCACGTTCAGGCGGCGCTGGGTTCGGACCAGCTCCAGCAGCTGGCGGGCCAGTTGGGCCTCTCCCACGGTGAAGCCGCCTCGGGCCTGGCCAGCATCCTGCCCCAGGTGGTGGACAAGCTCAGTCCCCAGGGCAGCCTGCCCGAGGGCGGCATCGGCATGGATCTGCTGAAGAAGTTCCTGGGCTGAGAGCGCCTGAAACCTGAAGCTACATCCGGAGCGCGGTCTCGGCTGCCATGGCGTCGCGTGCCTTCAGGTGGTCGAAGACGATCAGATACCACCCGATGGCCGCGAGGATCGCGTGCCGGAAGCGGGCCGGGTGCGTCGTGTCCAGTTCCACGTCGCCCTGCTCGTAGCCGGGGAGCGAAGTCGCGTCCCGGCCCGTACGGGCATGGAGGCGCACCAGGGGCATGCCGCTGAGATCCGCAAAGGTCCCGCCCGGGCCGACGCCGTGGTGCCAGATCCAGTCGAAGGCCGCGCCATCCTCGAATTCCAGGCGCCCGTGCCGGAAGGCGTGGGGGTGGAAGGTGGCGAGGTTCACCTTTCCGCCCTCCTCCCGCAAGGTCACCACCGGGTTCATCACGCCCAGGTGCTTGAGGGTCCAGGTCCCCTCGGCTGTCTCGACGCGGGCCAGGATGCATCCTTCGTCCATGAAGGCCATGGTGGCGAAGACCTCCTGCTCCACGTGCAGTTCGAAGCTCCTGGGATTGGCTCCCGACCGCCGCCATTCCAGGATGTTGGTGGTGGATTCGTTGAGTGATCTCATGACCTGCCGCCTGTTCCCGCGGGGGATGCGTCCGCGTACGGGAAATGTACGTCCGAGGGGGGGGTGGGGTCAGAGGGCGTCACGGGAAAATCCATGTTGAATTGAGCCGCTGTCTGGACTCGGTCATGGTCCAGTGTGCTGGACCTCCGAACCGGCCTGGGCCTGGCAAGCCATGGCGCGGTCAGGGAGTGGTGGCGCGGGGGGTGGAGAGCCCTATCTTTAGAATTCACAGAGGAAAGTGATGACCTGCGAGACACAGGGCGACCGGCGCCACGCGCCGGAAGTGCGGAAGGACGAGACGCGGGGGGCCCTGTGGTCCCTGCCGGACGGTCATCGTCTACCCAACCTGGTGGACGCGGCACCCCTCCTGCTGGCGGATCCGGCCCATCCCGCCCGCCTGCGACCCACGGACCTGGAACACCCCGAGGACTTCCACACGCGCCTGACCGCCTGGCTGCTGCGCCAAGGCTGATTCGGGATTGTAAAAATCAGGTCATGGCTGGGCCTGACTGGGTCTGGAAGGTGTCCAGGACGCAGCGGTCGTGGAGGCGGGGGATCAAGTCGCCCAGCCGGGCCTCGGGGACCAGGAAGGCGATGGAGACGGTGCTGCCGCCGGTGAGAAGACCACCCACGGGCTCCTGCCCCAGGGCCGCCAGGTGGCGCAGGGCGGCCAGCGGGTCGGTCCGCAGACCCTCACCCACCAGGGCCACCACGGCCCACCCGCCTTCCAGGTCCGGGCCCTCGGCGGCCAGGTCGGCCAGTACCCTGGTCGCCGCGGGCGTGTCCGGCCGCACCGCCAGCAGGGTGCCTGCCGGGCTGGACACCAGGCCGAAGCGCAGGGCCCCGGCCTCCTCCAGGCGCCGGGCGGCCTCCAGGGGCGGTTCCAGGCCCTCCGAGGCCGGGAAACGCAAGAGGCTGAGGCCTTCTTTGTATGCCACGGAGGTGACGGCGCCCGGCGTCCGCGCCGGCGGCACGGGCAGGATCTCCGTTCGCGACGCCGCGGGTCGCAGCGTGTTGGCCACCACGAGCCGGAAGCCCGCCCGGCCCCCGGGGGCCAGGGAGTCCGCGTGCAGCACCTTGGCCCCGAAGGCGCTGAGGGCCTCCGCCTCGCCCAGGCTCATCTGGGGGATGGGCTGGGCCTCGGCCACCAGGCTGGGATCCGCCGTGAGCACTCCGTCCACATCCGTCCAGATCTGCACCTCCGCCGCGCCCAGGGCCTCGCCCAGCAGGGTGGCGCTGGTGTCCGAACCGCCGCGGCCCAGGGTGGTGGTGTGCCCCTCGGCGGTGGCGCCGAGGAAGCCCTGGGTGATCCAGAGGGCGCCGCTTGCCAGTCCCTCGCGCCAGGACGCGGCCGCAGCGCGCAGGGCCGCGAGCTGGGGCCGGGCCTTTCCGAAGCGGGCATCGGTCCGCATCACGTCCCGCACTTCCTTGAAGGTCCCGCCGAAGCAGAGGGCCGCCAGGTGGGCCGACAGCGTCTCACCCAGGGCCAGGGCCGAGTCCCGCCCCCGGGCTGTCGCCTCGCTCAGCATGGCCATGCCCGTGAGCAGCTGGTCCAGCCGCTCGAAGAGGGGTGTCCAGGCCGGCCGGACCTCGGTCCAGAGACCCAGCTCGGAGGCCACCTGGCGGTGCCGGTCCCGCAGGGCGACCAGATGTTCCCGCGCACAGGGCAGGTCGCCCCGGCCCGCCGCGGCGCAGGCCTCCAGGAGGCGGTCCGTCGTGCCCCTCAGGGCCGAGACCACCACCAGGCCGCCCGAGGGGAGCTCGTCGCGCACGATGGCGGCAGCCCGGCGGAGCGCGTCGGCGCTGCCCACGGAGCTGCCGCCGAACTTGAGGACCTTCAGGCTCATGCCCGCCCCCCTTCCGCCGGCAGGACGTCCGCCTGGAAGGGGACCTCCTGATAGACGGCGTAGTTCAGCCAGTTCGAGAAGAGGAGGTTGGCGTGGCTCCGCCAGCGCACCAGGGGCTCCCGGGTGGGATCGTCGTCCGGGAAGTAGTTCCGGGGGATGCCGATGGGCAGGCCCTTGCCCAGGTCCCGGGCGTACTCGCCCTGGAGGGTGCCAGGATCGTACTCCGAGTGCCCCGTGACGAAGACCTGCCGCCGGTCCGTGGACTGCACCAGGTACACGCCAGCCTCGTCGGACTCGGCCAGGAGCATGAGCCGCGGCTCCGCCAGGACATCCGCCCGGCGGGTCTCCGTGTGGCGCGAGTGGGGCGCGAAGAACACATCATCGAAGCCCTGCACCAGGTGCTCGCGGCGCGCGTTCACCCGGTGGGGGAACACTCCGAACTGCTTCTCGGCCAGGGGGTGCTTGGGGATCCCGTAGTAGTGGTGGAGGGCGGCCTGGGCGCCCCAGCAGATGAAGAAGCTGGAGAAGACGTTCGTCCGGGCCCAGTCCAGCAGCTCCGCCAGCTCCGGCCAGTAGTCCACCGCCTCGAAGGGCAGCGTCTCCACCGGGGCGCCGGTGACGATGAGGCCGTCGAAGGCCTGCCCGCGGACGTCCGCGAAGGACACGTAGTGCTCCAGCAGGTGCTCCGCCGGGGTGTTCTTCGCTTCGTGGGAGGCCATGTGGAGCAGCGTCACCTCCACCTGCAGGGGGGAGTTGCCCAGCAGGCGCAGGAGCTGGGTCTCCGTGGCGATCTTCGTGGGCATCAGGTTGAGGATGGCGATGCGGAGGGGGCGGATGTCCTGCTGGAGGGCGCGGTGCTCTTCCATCAGGAACACATTCTCCGCCTCCAGGACGCCGCGGGCGGGCAGGGTGTCGGGAACCTTGACGGGCATGGGCGGGACTCCCCCTAGGCTTTCGCCAGGGCCTGGTCCAGGTCCTCGATGAGGTCGTCGATGTGCTCGAGGCCCACGGAGAGGCGGACCAGGTCGTCGGTGACGCCCGTCGCCGCGCGCTCCTCGGCGGCCAGCTGGGCGTGGGTGGTGGTGGCGGGGTGGATGATGAGGCTCTTGGCGTCGCCCAGGTTGGCCAGGCGCGAGAAGAGCTGGACCGCGTCGATGACGGCCCCGCCGGCCTTCAGCCCGCCCCCCGATGCTGAGGGCTTGAGGCCGAAGGTGAGAATGCCGCCGAAGCCCGCGCCCTTGCGGAAGTAGCGGGCCGCCGCGGCGTGGTTCGGGCTGGTGGGCAGGCCGGGGTAGTTCACCCAGGCCACCTTGGGATGCGTCCCCAGCCACTGGGCCAGGGCCAGGGCGTTCGCGCCGTGGCGCTCCACGCGGAGGTGCAGCGTCTCGATGCCCTGGAGGATGAGGAAGGCGTTGAAGGGGCTGAGCGCCGCGCCGGTGTCGCGCAGGCCCTCGATGCGGGCCTTGGTGATGAAGGCCGCGGGGCCCGCCAGGTCGGCCAGGATGGCGCCATGGTAGGCGGCGAAGGGCTCGGTGAACTCCGGGAACTTGCCGCTCTTCCAGTCGAAGGTGCCGCCGTCCACGATGAGGCCCGCCACCGAAGTGCCGTGCCCGCCCAGGTACTTGGTGGCGCTGTGGACCACGATGTCCGCGCCCAGCTTGAAGGGGTTCAGCAGGTAGGGGCTGGGCAGGGTGTTGTCCACGATGAGGGGGATGCCCGCTGTGTGGGCGATGGCGGCGATGGCCTCGAAGTCGGGCACGTCCAGCTTGGGGTTGCCCACGGCCTCGATGTAGATGGCGCGGGTCTCGGGCCGGAGGGCGGCGCGGAAGGCCTCGGGCTTGGTGGAATCCACGAAGGTGGTGGTGATGCCCGCCCGCGGCAGGGTGTGGCTCAGCAGGTTGTAGGTGCCGCCATAGAGGTTGTTCCCGGCCACCACGTGGTCGCCGCCGCGGAGCAGGGTGGTGAGCGTGAGCGTGATGGCCGCCTGGCCCGAGGCCGTGGCCAGGGCGCCGATGCCGCCCTCCAGCTGGGCCACGCGTTGCTCCAGCACGGCCGTGGTGGGGTTCATGATCCGGGTGTAGATGTTTCCCGGCACCTCCAGGTTGAAGAGGGCCGCGCCGTGCTCCGTGCTGTCGAACACGTAGCTCGTGGTCTGGTAGATGGGCACGGCCCGGCTCTTGGTGTCCGAATCCGGGCTGTGGCCCCCGTGGAGGGCGAGGGTCTCGAAGCGGGGCGTGGGGGTGGCGCTCATGGCGTCTCCTGAAAAAGCAAAGTTGAAAAGGCCGAGGCCCCGTCTGTCCAAGCAAGTCCAGGAAAAGCAAAAGGGGGCCCGATTTCTCGGGCCCCCTTCGATGATTGCGTCAGCTCGACACAGCTCGACATCTCTCCGCGCTTGATCGCTCAATCGCGGCAGGAATTGGCACCTTGCTTTCGCAGGTTGCCAAGGTTTCACAGGGCCCGTCCCTCCACCTTTCTGGATAACTCGCTATGGAACTGACAAGGATCTCGTAAGAGAACGGCCCCGAAGGGCCGGTGAAGAACAGTAACGCCAGGCAACCTGGATGGCAACCCCTTTCGTTGTCTTCACAGAGGAACCGGCTCCTCCCGCTTTGCGGCGGCTGGACCGGGCCGGGAGGCGGGATCGATCGTCGTGGCGGGCCTGGTGTTGGGCGCTGGTGTGGGGACGGCCGTTCTCAAGGCCTTCTCCAGCGGCAGGATCCTGCCTCCTTCGGAGGTGAAGGCCCGGGTGGGCTCCATCACCTCGAACCGGCGGGTCGTGAAAGGCTTCTCCTCTTCCACCACCAGGTGATCGAAACGGGAACGGTCCACCTGGGTGAATCGGGTGGTGGAAGGATCAAACCTCAGGAAGCGCACATCATCCTTCCAGCCGACTTCCTTGTCGGCCGGTACCGGCCAGAAGCCGGATTGGATGAGTTCCGCCTTCCGGAGCTGGGGAAGCTTGGACCAGGCGAGGTCGATGTCCGCACGGTCCAGGGGCAGGAACACCTGGGCCGGGACCAGGATGGATCCGTCTCCATCGAGAAAGGCTTTGCCGAACAGGGATGGATTCTGGAATTCCCCTGTGTCTTTGCACAAGGTGATGCCGGCCTCGCCCCAGACATTGGCGTGGAGCGAGTCCACGGACCAGGGTTCCGTGCCCACCCGCACACGGACGGCCTTCCCTGTGGCCGTGAACAGGTAGAAGGCATCGCGGGAAAACGCGGCGGTCATGCGCGCATCGCTTCCGACCTGCACCTCCATGAGCTGCGCGGTCTCACCGGTCAGGAGGTCCACCCGGACCAGGCACTGGGACAGGGCCCCGCCCTTGGAAGACGAGGCTGATTGAGGCTTTGCCTTGGTGTCCCGGCTCACCCGGAGGAACAGGAGGCTGTCTTCCCAGGCCCCCAGGAGCTTCCAGCTTTCCCCTTCTTTGACGGGCAGGATCTTCGGTTCTGTCCAGAACCATTGGCGCTCTCCCCCAGCGGTGAAGAGGGCTCTTCCGGAACAGGCCACCGGGTGGCGGTCTTCCGTGAAGTCCACCTGATAGGCCTTCGATCCGTCCCAGGCCACTTCCATGCGCCCAAGGGGCTTCAGGCCGGGCCAGAAGTCCGGCAGGTCCGGGACCGCCGTGAACTTGGGTTCCGCCGCGGTCCGCCGCAGCACCTGGCCTTCCAGGAGGACTTCCTGGCGGTCCGCCAGGGCCACCACGGCTTGCCCCGGGAGCATCCGACCCACCAGCAGCAGACATCCGCCCATCAGAGCCAGCCTCATGGGCGCCTCCTGTGCATGGTCACTCGACCATTAGAGCATGGGCCGACGTGCCCAGCCACGACTGTGGACCGAGCCATCCTCCCCGGGCACCCGCTTCCTCCCGGCCGCTGCCCGGAAGGGTCACCTCTGCCACACTGCTCTTCTTACCGGGCCCCGCCCCCCGCGCGGGCCGCCTGCCCCGGATGGGAGATCCTCACCATGCAACACCGCCTCGCCGCTTTGATCATCGCCCTCCCCGCGGTTGTCTCCATGGGCTGTACCAAGCCGGATCTGGATGTGACGAAGCTCAGGGTGGGGATGACCAGGAAGGAGGTGCTCGAGCGCGCGGGAGGGCCCTCCAGAACGACGGTCACCAACGACACCGAAGTGCTCGAGTACGAAGCCTACGATCGGTACGGGGCCATCAAGATCAACAGCCGAACCCAGTACGTCCGCCTCGTGAATGGCCGGGTGGACGCCTTCGGCACCCTGGAAGACCTGAAGGCCGGGCGGCCCTCCCCGAGGGCGCAGGAGACGCGGGTGAAGGTCAGCCCGAACGTGCGTGAGGTGGCCGCCGATGAGCGAGCGGCTTCGCCTGCCGCGCCCGTATTCGACCTGCGCACCGAACTGGAGAAATTGGAGAAGCTGAAAAAGGATGGACTCATCTCCGAGGCGGAGTTCCAGGAGCTTCGGCAGAAGGTCATGGACAAGGCGCGGGCCCAGTAGGGACTGGCCCCCGGTCCATCGGTGGGTGGGGGTCAGACCGAGAAGTACCGCGCCTGGGGATGCCAGGCCACGAGGGCGCTGGTGCTGTACTCGGGGTCCATCTGGTGGCTGTCGCTGAGGTGGACGCCGATCTCGGCGCCACGCAGCAGGTCGAGGATGGGGCCGTTGCCTTCCAGGTCGGGGCAGGCCGGGTACCCGTAGGAATAGCGGGAGCCCTGGTAGCCCTGGGCGAAGAGGGCGCGGCCGGGAAGGTCCTTGTGGTGGATGCCCAGCTCCCGGCGGATGCGGGCGTGGACGCGCTCGGCGTAGGCCTCCGTCAGCTCCGTGGCGAGGCCGTGGAAGGCGAAGTAGTCCGCATAGCCGTCCTCCCGGTAGAGCTTCGCCGCATGGTCCGCGGCGGCCTGGCCCAGCGTGACGAGCTGGAGGGCCAGCACGTCGGTGGCGTCGGCCCGGAAGAAGTCCGCGATGCAGAGGCGGCGGCCCGCGCTCTGGCGCGGGAACCCGAGCACGGCGAGGGTGCGGGACCCATCCGCGGGATCGAGCACGCGCAGCGCGTCGCCCTCGGCCCGCACGGGGAAGTAGCCGTAGCGGGCCTTCGGCTGGAAGACCGGGTCGGCCGCAAGGCGCTCCTTCCAGCGCGCCAGCTGGGGTTCGGCCTTGTCCCGCAGCACGGCCGCGAAGGCCTCGTCACCCTGGCTGCCCTGGCTGAAGCCCCAGCGGTTCCGCACCAGGGCGAACTCGTCCAGGTGCTCGAAGAGGTCCACGGGTGCGTCCTCGATCTCCCGCACGCCCCAGAAGGGCGGCTCCGGCGAGGGCGCGTCATGGCGCACCCAGCTGCTCTGGCTCGCTTCTGTGAGCGGCACCGCAGCGCCCCCTCGCTTCAGGATTTTGATATCGCCCGCCGCGGACGCGGCTGGCGCAGGGGCCGGCACGCTGGCATCACCCGAAACCAACGCCTGCATGTGCCGCAGGCCCTCGAAGGCGTCCTCCGCGTAGAGCACTGCGCCGGAATAGGACCGGCGGCAGTCGCCTTCCACGTAGTCGCGGGTGAGGGCCGCGCCGCCCAGGATGACGGGCACGCGCTGCGCCTGCTCCTCCAGGAAGTGCAGGTTCTCCTTCATGATCACGGTGGATTTCACCAGCAGGCCCGAGAGGCCGATGGCGTCCGCCGGCCAGGCCTCCAACTCCTTGAGGATGGACTCGATGGGCTGCTTGATCCCCAGGTTCTTCACCTCGAAGCCGTTGTTGCTGAGGATGATGTCCACCAGGTTCTTACCGATGTCGTGGACGTCGCCCTTCACGGTGGCCAGGAGGATGCGGCCCTTCTGGTAGGTGGACTCCCGGGGCAGGTGCGGTTCGATGCGCTTGATGGCGGCCTTCATGGCCTCGGCACTCTCCAGCACGAAGGGCAGCTGCATCTCGCCGGAGCCGAAGCGCTCGCCCACCACCTTCATGGCGCCCAGCAGCACCTCGTTGATGAGCTTCAGCGGATCGTGGCCCTTCAGGGCCTCGTCCACGTCCGCCAGGATGGCCTGCTTCTCGCCATCGAGGATGCCGCGGTGCAGGCGCTCCAGCACGGGCAGGTCGGCCCGGTGGTCGTCGGCAAGGGTGGCCTTCCGGTCGCAGAAGCGGGCCAGGACGGCCTTGAGCGGGTCGTAACCCTCGCGCCGCCGGTCGAAGATCAGGTCCTCGACCATGCGGCGGTCCTCGGGATCGATCTTCGCGACGGGGAGCACCTTCGAGGCGTTGAAGATGGCCATGTCCAGGCCGTGCTTCACGCCGTGGTAGAGCATGAGGGCGTTGAGCACGTGGCGCGCCGCGGGATTCAGGCCGAAGCTCACGTTGCTCACGCCGAGCATGGTCATCACGCCCGGTAGCTCGGCCTTGATGAGCCGCAGGGCCTCCAGGGTCTCCACGGCGGAGCCCCGGAAGGTCTCGTCGCCGCTGCCCAGGGTGAAAGTCAGCGGATCGATGATCAGGTCGCCGGGATCCATCCCGTACTCGCCCACCACCAGGGCATGCAGTCGCCTGGCCACCTCGAGCTTCTCGTCGCGGGTCTTGGCCATGCCCCGCTCGTCGATGGTGAGCGCCACCACGGCCGCGCCGTAGGTCCTGCACAGGTCCAGGATCTTCCGGGCCTTGCCCTCGCCATCCTCGAAGTTGATGGAGTTCACCACGCACTTGCCGGGGCTGCGCTGGAGGGCCTTCTCGAGGACCGGAACCTCGGTGCTGTCGATGACCAGGGGCAGGGTGATCTGGGAGACCAGGCGGCCCAGCAGCTCATCCGCGTCGCGCACCTCGTCGCGGCCCACGTAGGCCACGCAGAGGTCCAGCAGGTGGGCGCCCTCCTTCTGCTGCTCCTTGGCCAGGGCGATCATCCCGTCCCAGTCCTCGGCGGCCAGCAGGTCGCGGAACTTCTTCGACCCGTTCGCGTTGGTGCGCTCGCCCACGATGAGGGGCGCGGGTTCCTGCTTGAGGGCCACGCTCTGGTAGAGGCTGGCGGCGCTGCGCTCGAGCTTCGGCGCGCGCTTCGGCGGGTTCAGCTTCGCCACGCCGGGCGCCAGGGCGCGGATGTGGTCCGGCGTGGTGCCGCAGCAGCCGCCCAGGATGGCGAGGCCGAACTCCGAGGCGGCGTGCAGCACCTTGGGGGCGAAGGCGGCCGGATCCAGCGGGTAGACCACCTGGCCGGCCACATTTTCCGGCAGGCCCGCGTTGGGCAGGCAGCTGATGGGGAAGGGGCTGGCCTCGCAGAGGGTCTGCAGGTGCTGGTGCATCTCATCGGGACCCGTCGCGCAGTTGAGGCCCAGCACGTCGATGCCCAGGGGCTCCACGCTGGTGAGCACGGCGGCGATGTCAGACCCCACCAGCAGCGTGCCCGTGGTCTCCACGGTGGCCTGGACCCAGAGCGGGACCTTCCGCTGTTTCGCGGCCATGGCTTCCCGGGCGGCGCGCACGGCCACCTTGATCTGGCCCAGGTCCTGGCAGGTCTCGATGAGGATGGCGTCGGCACCGCCGTCCAGCAGGCCGTCCATCTGCACGCGGTACGAGGCCAGCAGGTCGGCGTACCTCACGTGGCCCAGGGTGATGAGCTTGGTGCCGGGGCCCACGGAGCCGATGACGAAGCGGGACCGGTCGAAGCTGCGGGCCACCTCCTTCGCGAGAGAGGCCGCCTGCACGTTCAGCGCATAGGCCTTGTCCGCCAGGCCGAACTCGCCGAGCACCAGCGGGTTCGCGCCGAAGGTGTTGGTCTCCACCGCATCGGCCCCCGCGTTGAAATAGCTCTCGTGGATCTCGCGGATCCACTGGGGCCGTCGCTCCGTCAGCAGGTCCACGCAGCCTTCCAGGGTCGCACCGCCATAGTCCTCCACCGTGGGCGTGCGGGCGAAGATCTGCGTCCCCATGCCGCCGTCCAGCAGCAGCACCTTGTCGCGGAGGAGCGTGTCGAGGGTGGTCATGTCACAGTCCCAGGTAGTCGATGGCCACGTCTCCGTGGACGGTCACCTGGCAGGCGAGTCGCTGGTCGGCCGGCGCGTCCAGACCCTTGAGGAAGTCCCGCTCCTCCGGGCCCATCTCGCTGCAGTGGCTCAGACCTTCGGCCACGCGGACGCGGCAGGTGCCGCAGGAGCCCGTGCGGCAGCCGAAGGTGATGTCGGCCCCCGCGGCATCGGCGATGCGCTGCAAGGACGTGCCGGCGGGCGCTTCGACCAGGAGGTCCTCAAGAAGGAAGTGGACCTTCACGTTCATGCGACCTCCCGTTTCGGCAGCAGGGGCGCCACGAGCTCGACCTGGCCGAAGGGGGCGCTGAGCTGGAGGCCACGGATGCGGGGGCGGATGGCCGCGATGGTTTCCTGGGCGATGGCGAGGCCCTCCTTGACCTGGTCCTCGGCAGTGGTCCACCTGGCCATGCGGGTGAGCAGGGCGGACGGCACGAGGACGCCGGGCACCTCGTTGGCCATGAACTCGGCGTTGCGCAGGCTCTTGAAGGGCCAGATGCCGGCGATGACGGGCAGGCCGGGGGCCACGACCTCCGCGAAGTCCAGGAAGCGGAAGAGGCTGTCCGGATCGAAGACGGGCTGGGTGATGGCCCACTGGGCCCCGGCCTCGACCTTGTAGCGGAACCGGGTCTTCTCCCGCTCCAGGTCCGGGGCCACGGGATTGGCGCCCACGCCCACGCTGAAGGAGGTGGGCTTGCCGATGCTGGCGCCGCCGAGGTCTAGACCGGTGTTCAGGCGCTTGAGCATGTTCACGAGGCCGATGGCGTCCACGTCGAAGACCGCCGTGGCCTGGGGGTAGGGGCCCAGCTTCGGGGGATCGCCGGTGACGGCCAGGATGTTGCGCAGGCCCAGGCCCGCCGCGCCCAGCAGGTCGCTCTGCATACCCAGCAGGTTCCGGTCGCGGCAGGCGTAGTGGAGGATGGTCTCCACGCCCACCTGCTGCTCGATGATGAGGGCCGTGGCCAGCGCGGACATGCGGGCCATGGCCCGGGGGCCGTCCGGCACGTTGATGGCGTCCACGCCCAGGGCCCGGCACTGGCGGGTCTTCGCCAGGAGTTTGTCGTACTCCATGCCCTTGGGCGGCACCAGCTCCACGGTGTGGGTGAACTCGCCCTGGGCGAGCTTGAGGCTGAAGCGGCTGCGGAAGGCGAAGGGCACCTCGGGCTGCGGCTGCTCGTGCGGCTTGAGCTCGTAGCGCCCCCCGGCCTGGACGAAGGCCCGCTCCTGGCGGAAGGCCCCCCGCATGGCGCGGATATGGGCAACCGTCGTGCCGCTGCAGCCGCCCACGGCGCGGGCGCCGCCGGCCAGGGCCCGGGCCGCGAAGGCGCCCAGGTACTCGGGACTGGCCCCGTAGATCAGGCGGCCATCCACCAGGTGCGGCAGGCCGGGGTTGGGCAGCAGGACGATGGGGCGGGTGGTGACGCCCTTCAGGTGCTCCAGCAGCCGCAGGTGGGGCGCGGGGCCGTTCCCGCCGATGAGGCCCACCAGATCCGCGCCCCAGGTGTCGAGCTGCTTGATGAACCACTCCGGTTCCGCGCCGAAGAGGGCCTGGCCCTCGTCGTTGGTGGTCATCAGGGCGGCCAGGGGCAGATCGCGGACCTCCTGGACGGCGAGGATGGCCTGGTGGATCTCGTTGAGATCCTCGAAGCCCTCCAGCACGATCAGGTCGGAGCCGGCCCCGATGAGCGCCTCCGCCTGCTCGCGGAAGAGGGCCCGGGCCTCATCGAAGGAGGTGGGTCCCCAGGGTTCGATGCGCACACCCAGGGGCCCGATGCAGCCCGCCACCCAGGCGCGGGCCTGCTGCTGGGCGATGGCCTGCTTCGCCAGGGCCACGCCCTCCCGGTTGATGGCGTCGAGCTGGCTCTCCAGGCCCCGGGCGGCGAGCTTCAGCCGGTTGGCGCCCCAGGTGTTGGTGGTGAGCACCTGCGCGCCCGCGGCGAGGAACTCGCCGTGGATGGCCAGCAGCAGGTCCGGCGTCTTGAGGTTGCACTCCTCGAAGCTCCGCTGCAGCGTGATGCCGCGGTCATGCAGGGCCGAGGCCGTGCTTCCGTCGAAGAGGAAACACTCGCCCTCGTCGAGGGCCTGCCGGAAGGTGGATTCGGTCATGGATGCGCCTGGTGGTGATCAGGGCGGTCCTCATCGGCATCCAGGGGTCTCGGGTCAGTCCGGGTCGTTCGGTATCTTCCCCCCGGGATACGCCGGGGGCAGGAATTGGCACCTTGCGTTCGCAGGTTGCCAAGGTTTCACAGGGCCTTTCCCTCCACCTTTCTGGATAGCGCTATGGAGTGCCAGGGGCACCCATGGGGACTGCCAAAGATCGAGGAACCAGCATGGTCTGACCACGCCCGTCCGTCAAGCCTGGGGCGGTGGGGCGACCCCTTCCGCGGCCGGATGGGCCGTGAGGCCCTTGCGCTTCAGGTGGCCCCAGCTGTCCTTGCCGCGGATCCAGTCGAAGGTGCCCCGGAGTCGCCACCACAGCGTCAGCTGCCGATAGCCGAAGTTCTCGGCCACGGCCGCGAACAGGAGCAGGGCCCAGGCCTTGAGGCCCTGGTAGCGGTGGCCGCTGATCTCCTGGAGCACCACGGCCACCACGGAGTTCAGCACTCCGAGGAGCAGGGCCACGTAGATGAACAGGATCGCGAAGGGCGTGTTGAGGGAGTGGGTCCAGACGGACCAGGCGAAGACGAGGTAGCCGCCCACCTCGACGATGGGGGCCAGGGCCTCGAAAAAGATGAAGTAGGGCATGGAGAAGAAGCCGATGCGCCCGTACTTCGGGTTGAAGCACATCGCCCGGTGCCGCCAGAGGGTCTCGAGCAGACCGCGTTGCCAGCGGTTCCGCTGCCGGCCTAGGCCCCGGAAGTCCTCGGGCACCTCGGTCCAGCACACCGGATCCGGCACCAGGGTGATGTGATGGGGCCGCTTCCACTCGCGCAGGCAGCGGTGGAGGCGCACGACGAGCTCGAAGTCCTCGCCGATGGTGGCGGTCTCGAAGCCCCCCGCGGCCACCACCAGGTCCTTGCGGAAGACACCGAAGGCGCCGCTGACGATGAACATGCTGTCCAGGGAGGCCAGGCCCACGCGGGCGAAGAGGAAGGCCCGCAGGTACTCCACGATCTGGAAGCGCGCCAGCCAGGATCCCGGCAGGAAGATGCCGCGGATGCCCATGGGGGTGATCTTGCAGCCGTTCACGGGCCGCACCACGCCGCCGGAGGCCACCATGTCGGGGCGGTCCATGAAGGGCCGGGCGATGCGGAGGAGGGCGTCGTTCTCCAGGAGGCTGTCCCCGTCCATGCAGCAGACCAGCGGGTAGCGAGCCAGGTTGATGCCGCAGTTCAGGGCGTCCGCCTTCCCGCCGTTGGCCTTGTCCACCACCACCAGGTTGGGCACGTAGGCGCTCTCGTAGATGCCGCGTACCTCCTGGGTGGGCAGCAGGTGGCGCACGACGCGCTGGCTCGGCTGGAGCTTGAAGGCCTTGACCAGGCGCTCGAGGGTGGCGTCCGTGCTGCCGTCGCTGACCACCACCACCTGGAACTCGGGGTAGCGCAGGCTGATGAGGCTGTTGACGCTGGGCACCGCGCCGGCCTCCTCGTTGTAGACCGGGCAGATCAGCGTGATGGGCTTGTAGTGGCTGGTCTCGAAGGCCGTGTCGAGGCGGTCGATCCTGACGGCGTCCAGGTAGCTGCGGATGGAGAAGAAGGCCCGCAGGATCAGCGACAGGTTCGTCAGCTGCATGGCCAGGTAGTAGAGGAGGATGCCCCACTCGGCGAAGGCCAGGATGACGGCGCGGAAGGTCACAGGTGCCCCCGTTCATCGGCCCACTCGAGCCGTTCCCGGGCGATGTCGCGGGCGAAGCGGTCGGAGGCGGGATCGTCCGCCAGCCAGGACAGGGCGGACACGCCGGAGTGGCCCAGGTCCACGAGGCTCTGGGCGGCGTTGCGGCGGACCTCGAAGACGGGATCGGTCATCAGCGGGAGCAGGTCGGGAACGGCCGAGGGGCCGCCCAGCACGCCCAGGGCCCGGGCCACCTGGGCGCGGATCTCCCAGGCCGGGCTGGCGGCGAAGCTCAGCACCCGCGGGTAGACCTCCGGGTCCGCCAGGATGATGAGGGCCTTGAGGACGGAGGCCCGGAGGTCCACGCTCGGGACGTCCAGGAGCCAGAGCAGGCGCGGCAGGGACTCGCGGTGGCGGTGGGAGCCCACCAGCAGGGCATAGAGGATCCAGGGTTCGGGGTTCTGGTTCGGCGACTCCAGGTTCTCCTTCATCCAGGGCAGCAGGTCCGGCCCGAACCCTTCGAGCACCCGGAGGAGCCGCTCCCGCTGGTAGAGCTCTTCCCGCATGACCCAGGTCAGCACCGGCGCGGCGAACCGCAGGCTCCGGCTGTGGGTCAGGGCCTGGGCCGCCGTGTGCGCCACGAAGGGGACCGGATCATCGAGCAGCGGCAGGACCTGGTCCAGGTAGCCCTCCATGCGGACTCCGGGCTTCCAGCGCCAGGGGCGCTCCGTCACCGGGGGCGGCGCGTGCTCCGCCGGTTCGTCCAGGCGGAAGACGGAGATCTCCTTGGCCGCCTGGGCCCGGACGTTGGGATCGCGGTCCTTCAGCCGCTGGGGCAGGGAGGCGTGGAGGCCCATGCCCAGGTAGAGGTCCCGGAGCAGCTCGAACTCCTGCCCGGCGATGGTGGACTGGTAGCGGGCGAGGAAGTCCCTGAACAGCCACCGGTCGGCCCAGGAGACCGGCCCGAAGGATCCGTGCTCGTAGCCCTTCTTGAACAGGTAGTCCGTGAGCTGGGTCTCCCAGGCCTGGTAGCAGGCGATGCGATGCCGGTTCTGGCGGTCCTTGCGGTACTGCAGGATGGTGCCCACCAGCACCAGCCCGCCGGTCAGGGCCAGCAGGCCGAGCGTCGCCCAGCGGAGGATGGGCAGCAGGAGGCCGTGGGGAAAGGGCATGGACAGGATGGCTCACCCCACGCGGTGGGATCGTTCGTAGAGCCGCCAGAGCCGCTCCACCATCACCTGCACCGAGATCGGCTTCGCCATGTAGTCGTCCGCGCCGGCCGCCAGGCAGCGCACCATGTCCTGCTCGCTGTGGTTGCTGGAGAGGAGCAGGATGGGGATGCGGCCCTTGGGCGGCGCGAGATCCCGCACCTCCTGCACCAGCCGGAACCCGTTCATGGCGGGCATCATGAGGTCGGTGGTGATCATGTCCACCTGCTCGCGGTGGAGGATCTCGAGGGCCTCCATGCCGTTGGCGGCCACCAGCACCGTCAGCCCCTCCATCTCCAGGCGGACCTGGATGATCTTCGCGGTCGCAGGGTCATCTTCGACCACCAGGATCGTCGTTTGGGCCGGCCAGCGTCGGGTCATCGGAAAAAGTCTACCCCTTTCTACCAAATCCATCGATTCCCTCGGATCCGGATGCCGAACCGGAGGGTGTGGTCGCGGTAGCTGGTGGGATCCGTGGGATCCGCGATGGGGAGGCCGGCCACGCTCTGGCTCCAGGAGGCGAAGAGGGTGGCGGCGGAGCCCCCAGGCGTCCAGGTTCCCGCCAGGGTGTAGCCCCAGGTGAACTGGCTGGCGGTCTGGTTCACCACCTGGCTTCCGCCCCACGCGTCGAGGCCGACCTCCCAGCGCTCCTCGCGCCGCACCGAGACGCCGGCGGTGGCTCCGTAGTAGCGGTAGCGCTCGGGGTTGAAGAACCCGATGCGGAGGCTCTGATCCTGGTCGATGAACCGGGTGGCGAGCCCCGCGCGCCACTCGCCCCACTCGAAGGGGAAGCGATGCCCCGCCTCCGCCCGGACGCCCGTCCGGGCCGCGCCGGGGGAGAGGAAGGCCCGCTCCAGCGACAGGGCCGCATGATCGAGGGTCTGGTTGAAGACCCAGGTCCCTCCCAGCCCCCAGGTCCGGGTGTAGGTGCGGAGGTCCACGGCCCGGGGGGTGGCCAGGTTCGGCGCGAAGGTGTGGGACAGGACCAGGTTCAGGTCCGGCGCCGCGCGCCAGCCCAGGGCCAGGCTGTGGAAGCCCGCGGCGTCCCCGCCCACGTCATCCACCCGGCCCACCTGGGCCGAGGCGGTGAGGCGCGACCCCAGCGGATGGGCGAGGCCCAGCAACCACTCATGAGGCTTGCGCTCCGCCTGGCCGCTCTGATCGAGCAGGTCGAAGCTGCCGCCGACCCGGAGGCTCCCGTCGAAGAACGGTATCGCCGCGTCCACCCGCTGGGACTGGGCGCGCAGGCCCTCGTTGGAATCCGTGCGGGTCTGGGAGAGCTCGATCCAGGGGCCCTGGGCATCGGCCAGGCCGCGGAGCCGGGCCTGGGCGTCCTCGCGCGTGTCCGGCTGGTCCAGCAGGGCCCCGGTGCGGGCCCGCGCCCGGCGGAGGCGGCCCATCCGCTGGTCGATCTGCGCCTGGATGAGCTCCGCCTCGGGGCTCCGGGCATCCTCGGGTCCGAGGCCGCCCAGGCGCCGCTCGGCCGCCTCGGGATCGCCCGCCCAGAGGTCCAGCTGAGCCAGCCCCAGGATCGCCTGGCGGTTCCCCGGCGTCCGAGTGAGGGCCTCCTGGTAGGCCCGGCGGGCCTGCCCGTGCCGCCCGCGCCAGCCGAGCACCCGGCCCCGGAGCAGGTGGAAGTCCGTGTCGGCGGGATGGGCCTGCAGCCAGGCGTCCGTCAGGGCCAGGCTCTGGTCCATGCGGCCGTCCCAGCTCAGGTAGGTGGCCGTGTCCAGGGTGGCCTGGCGGTCGCCCTTGGCCACGTAGGGCCGGAGGATCTCCTCGGCCTCGCCGAACCGTCCGGACCAGGCGGTGACCCGGGCCAGCACCGGTTCGGATTCCGCCGCCAGCTCGGGATGGACCTCCCGGCGCCGCTTCAGGTCGCGGATGGCCTCGTCAAACCGCTTCATCCAGCTGAGGGTCCGGGCCCGCTCCAGGAGGGCGTCGGGCTGGTCTTTCCAGAGCTCCAGCATCCGGGTGTAGACCGCCACGGCCTCGGGGAACCGCTTCTGCGAGCGCAGCTCCCGGGCCTGCTTCAGGAGCGCGGCGGCATCCGGAGCCGGGGCGGGCTCCTGCATGGCGGGCGGTGCGGGATGGATCATCGGGGCAACCTCGGTTCGTCGGGAGTGGCGGCCAGGGCTTTCTGGTAGATGGCGAAGGAGAGCTTGCGGAAGCGATGGAAGGTCGGCCGGTTCCAGGCCGGCCATGCGTAGAGCGGCGGCACGGGGATGGCGCCGTGGACGGCGGCGGGGAGGGTGAGGCGGAGGGTGCTCGGACCTTCCCCGAGCGGTTTGTCGGCATCCACGATCGCCAACACGAATCTGAAGCCGGTCGACTTGGAAGATTCCAGAGGGCCGCCGGGTTTCCTCCCGGGATCATCCAGGACCATCCGCTGGCTCGGGTCCGTGACCTGGAGCAGCGTCCAGGGGATGCGCGCCTCGATGAACCCCCGGCCGTCGGGGCTCCGGCCCGCCTGCCATTCGGCGCGGGAGTCGAAGGCGGGATCGGCGCGGTCCTGGGTCCCCTCGCGGAGCCAGCCGATCTCCGTGGTGTGGCCCGGAAACCGCGTTCCGTCCCGGCCGATCCGGGGATGGTTGCTCTTGGCCGTGGGCAGGAGGAAGCGGCCCGCCTCGTTGGCCACGCTCTGGTAGCGGTGATGGGGCAGGGGCCGGTAGCCGGGGATGGCGTAGGGGGCATCCACGAACACCCCCGTGTGATCCGGCCCCTGGAAGAGGACCACGAACTCCAGGCCGGCTTCGCTGCGCGGGCCCGCCACCCAGGGAAGCCGGTGGTCGCCCCGGCGGGGATCCACGGTGTCGAGGCCCAGGAGGATCGCTTCCTTCGAGAATTCCACGGGGCGCGGGAGGAACAGGCCGAGGTGGAGCCAGCCCTCGTCCGCCGCGACCTTCAGGGAGAGGCCGCGGCCTTCGAGGTACGCCGGAATCCGGGCCCAGTCGTCCGCCTTGCCGTCGATCAGGATGGACGGTCCCTTGGCGCCGGGCCGGTAGGCGATGAGCCCGTAGTTCTCCTCGGCGTCCATGGCGTTGTACCAGAGCGGCTTCCGCTCGAAGGGGCGCTCGAAGGGCAGGGTGAGCCAGTTCTTCTTGAACCACTCGTCGATCCAGGCGAAGAGCACACCCCCGGCGCAGCCCGCGTCGTAGATGTCCCGCTGGAGCCGGGCATCCTGCTCGCCCTGCTCGCGCTCGCCCTGGCCGCCGTGGGTCATGCCCTGGGGCTGCCAGTGGGCGACGACGCGGGAGGAGGGTACGCCGAATTCCGCGATGAGCACCGGATGGTGGGCGTGATGCCTCACCAGGTCGGCGAGGTACCCCGCGTAATGGCTGGGGCCCAGGTGATCCCGGGCCTGGGCGTAGCCGGGATCCAGGTTCATGAAGTCGGGGTAGTAGGGATAGGCGTGGTAGCTGGCGAAGAGGCCGGCCCTGAGGTCTGCCGTGCCCTCGAACTTCTCCATGTCCAGACTGGCGGCGTCCTCATCCTCGGGATCCGGGTTCGGGGCCTCGACCGCCATGCCGAGCTTCTGTCGGAGGGCGCGTTCCTCCTGTTCCGTGGATTCCGTGATGTGGGAGAGGGGGTCCAGGGTGGGCCAGTTGGTGAAGGCGATGGGCCGCTGGGCCTGGAACCGGTCCCATTCCCCGGCGAGGAAGTGGTCCATGCTCTGGGCGAGGAACCGCTCCATGGCGTGGGCCTCCCGCACCGCGACGAAGCGGCCGGTCCAGGTCGAGACTCCGGGGTGCTGGCGGTTGAAGGCCACCACGCTGGAGGATTCCCATTCGCGGCCCAGGATGACCGCCAGGGTCCAGGGGCTGACGTCCGCGCCATAGGTGCCGCTGGCGTGGCCCGGGCGGTCGGGGATGCGGGCGCGGCCGTGAAGCACCTCCGTCACGTCCCGCATCTCCCGGTGCCAGGCCGCGAGCCAGGCGGGATCCAGGAAGTCGTGGCCGGGGGGCAGCTCGGTCCAGACGCCGTGGATGAGCCGCATGGGCTTCCGGGCGCCGAGGTTGTAGGCGCGCAGAGCCTCGTAGAACGCAGGCGGATGGATGGTGTAGACGCGGATCGTGTTGAAGCCCGCCTCCGCCATCTCCCGGATCCACCCGTCGTAGGTGGCCCGGTCCGGGAACTCGCTGGGGTGCCGGCCGGGAATGGCGGCGCCCAGGTTCACGCCTTTGACATAGAAGGGCCGCCAGCCGCCCGCGCCATCCGCCACCTCCAACCGGCGGTCGTGGGCGCGCGCCGGGATCTGGAGCTGGGAGGGGCGGGGGGCCGGACGCGGAGGGTTGGCCCGAAGGCGGGGAGGGGGCGCCGACAGGAGGACCTGACCCCCCGGGAGGCCCAGGGAAAGGGCGAGGCCAATCATCTTCAGGGCTGGTAAAGGCCGAATCATCCGCTTCATTAGAGCGGGAATTTACCGTTCGCGAGCAGAAAATCACAGGCAGGGCCTTTGGCCAGACGGCGGGCCCTCCGTGGGATCTACCAGGCCAGGAGACGGTCCAGGGCGGATCGCACCGCCTTCGTCCCGGGCAGGTGGGCGGCCTCCAGGGGGGGGCTGGCGGGGATCGGCGTGTCCGCGGCTCCCACCCGCAGCACCGGGGCATCCAGCCAGCCGAAGCAGGTCTCGCCGATGCGGGCGGCCAGCTCGGCGCCGGGCCCGTAGGTGAGGCTGGCTTCGGTGAGCACCAGGACGCGATGGGTCCGCTTCGCGAGCTCGGTGATGGCCTGGTCGTCCAGGGGCCAGAGGGTGCGCAGGTCCAGCACGGCCACGTCCAGGCCCGCCGCGGCTTCCAGGGCCACGTGCTGGGCGGCCCCGTAGGTGATCACGCAGGCCTTCGAGCCGTCCTTGCGCAGAGCCGCCTCGCCGAGCCGGGCCGCGGGGGCCTCGTCCCACTGGTCCTTGAGGCGGCGGTAGAGGTGCTTGTGCTCGAAGAACAAGACAGGATCGGGGTCGTCGATGGCCGCGCGCAGGAGGGCGTAGGCGTCGCGCACCGTGCCGGGGGCGACGACCTTGAGGCCGGGGCTGCCGAGGAAATGGCCCTCGGGGTTCTGGCTGTGGAAGGGCCCGCCGCCGTTGCCGGCGCCGGAGGGCCCCCGGAACACGGCGGACACGGTGGCCCCCCAGCGCCAGTGGGCCTTGGCGGCGAAGTTCACCATGAGGTCGGACGCCAGGAGGGCGAAGTCCATGAACTGGAATTCCGCCACGGGCCGCTGGCCCATGAGCGCCGCGCCGATGGCCGCGCCGGCGATGGCCTGCTCGGAGATGGGCGTGTCGATCACCCGGTTCGGGCCGAAGCGGTCCAGCAGACCCTCCGTGGCCCGGAAGGCGCCGCCGTAGGTGCCGATGTCCTCGCCCAGGCAGCAGACCCGGGGATCGGCCTCCATGGCGTCGAACAGCGCCTGGCGGATGGCGTCGACGTAGGTGCCGGAGAAGGCCGTCATTCCGCCTCCAGGAGGCCCCGCTCTGCCAGCCACGCATCGTTGAAGATGCTGCTGAGGTAGCGGCCGGCGCCATCGGGGAACACGGTGACGATGCGCGCGGGGCGGCCCATGGGGGGCAGGCCCAAAGCCACCTGCCGCACCGCCCACAGCGCCGCGCCGCTGGAGCCGCCGCCCAGGACGCCCTCCTCCTTCACCAGCCGCCGCGCGTGGTGGAAGGCGTCGCGGTCCGTCACCTGGAACATCTCGTCGATGAGCTCGAACTCCATGGTGGGGATGAGGAACTCGTCGCCCAGGCCCTCGATCTTGTAGGGACCCGCCTTCAGCTCCTTCTCGCCGCGGAAGTGGGGCGTGAAGACGGAGCCTACGGGATCCACGGCCACGATCTTGATCTTCGGATCCTTCTCTTTCAGATAGCGGCCCACGCCGCCGATGGTGCCGCCGGTGCCGGCGCCGGCCACCAGGACGTCGATGCGGCCCTCCATCTGCTCCCAGATCTCGGGGCCTGTGCCGGCGTAGTGGGCGGCGTTGTTCTCCCGGTTGCCGTGCTGGTCGGGGAAGAAGCAGTTAGGCAGTTCCTTCGCCAGGCGCGGCGTGATGTTGTTGTAGCTGTCCGGGTGCTCGGGGGGCAGGCTCGTGTCCACCTTGTGGATCTGAGCGCCCAGGGCCAGCAGCTGATTCAGCTTCTCCTGGGAGATGGTGTCGCGCACCACGACGACAAGCTTGTAGCCCTTCTGGATGGCCATGAGGGCCAGGCCCATGGCCGTGTTGCCGGAGGAGTTCTCGATGATGGTGTCGCCGGGCTTCAGGCGGCCGTCCCGCTCCGCCGCCTCGATCATGTGCTTGGCGATGCGGTCCTTGCTGCTGCCCATGGGGTTGAGGAACTCGAGCTTGGCGAAGACCTCCGCCGGAAGATCCGACACGACGCGGCGCAGCCGCACCAGCGGCGTATTGCCGATGGCCTCCAGAACACTGCCGCAGGGCTTCCGGTACTGCATGGGGATCCTCCGGAAGTCAGTATGACTGGGGCGGCTGCGCGCATGATCCCCTGGCCCCCTTCTCCTGTAAGAGCA
Organism: Geothrix terrae; assembly: GCF_022808775.1. Classification (GTDB taxonomy): domain Bacteria; phylum Acidobacteriota; class Holophagae; order Holophagales; family Holophagaceae; genus Geothrix; species Geothrix terrae. Next base: position 479,242 of record NZ_JAKZLA010000002.1, on the reverse strand, counting down.
GGGGTTTCTGACCATCCTAGAGGCGGGATGCAGCGGTATTGAGGGCTGAAACGAGAAAGGCCACATCCTCCTCGGTCGTGTGGTAGCTGGTGATGCAAGCACGGAGGACATGGGCATCCGACCCCAACGCCAGCCCGGAGATCCATACCTGGCCATCCTCGTATAGCCGGTTGAGCAGCCGTCCGATCGTGGCCGCGGAATCCACCCCAGGCCGGTTGAAGCAGACGACGGGCAGAGGTGTCTGGTTGACGATGTCCCAGCCATCCTCGAGAAGACGCACCCGAAGGAGATCTCCCATGCAGGCCTGATGGTCGATGATGCGCGCGTACCCGGGAAGCCCGAGCTCGGCCAGGGCCATGAACACTTTCAGGCCGATGCCGCGGCGGGACCACTGAGGGGTGGTCGCGAAGGGATCCTGGGGGATGGCATCCTGCGCGACAGGCATGTACGTGGCGTTGATCGAAAAAGCCCGATGGGTGGCCTCTGCATGCCTGGAAAAGAACATGCCTGCCCCCATGGGGACAGAGAGCCATTTGTGGGCATCCCAGCTCACGGAGTCGGCTCGTTCGATGCCTTTGAGATGGACCCTCAGGGTGGTGCTCATGAGGGCAGAACCGCCCCATGCCGCATCGGCATGAAGCCAGAGCTGATGGCGGTCCGCGATCTCGCGGAGCTCGACCAGCGGATCGATCACGCCTGTGCCAGTGGCTCCGGCGGTTCCAACCAGCAGGAAGGGGTGGTACCCCTCTGCCCGATCCTTGGCCATGAGCCTTTCAAGCTGCTCAAGGTCGATCCTCCTTGTTGAATCGACCGGAACCTCGCGGACCGAATGTGTTCCCAGGCCCGCCATCCGCGCGGCCTTGACGAATGAGTGGTGCCCATCAGCGGATAGGTACATGACCGGGCGAAGCCTGAGTTCCGCCAATCCCTTCTCGTCCCATTCCGGGAACGCCCTCGACAGGGCGGAAAGGACCGCACAGAGATTGGATTCGGCTCCCCCTGTGGTGAAGCTGCTGAGCCCTTCGCCCTCCTCCCAGCCGATCAGTTCCTTCATCGTGGCCAGGGCGCGGCGGTCGAGTTCACAGGCCGCGGGAGCGTGGGACCATACCGCCAGTTGGGGGTTATACAGCGCGGTCAGCGCGTCCCCCAAGACGCTGATGGGCCGGACGCTGGGGTTGAACAGACCGAAGTACCGGGGATGTGTGACGTGGACCAGGCCATTGGCCAATAGATCGCCCACATCGTCCAGCAGGGAGCCGGCGTCGATGGGCGATTGGAAATCATATGTCTGAGCGATGCGCGCCCGGAGCTGATTCGGATCCGCGACCGGAAGGACCTTGCGGTCCCGCATGGTGGTTTGAAAACGTTCCGCTTGATCTGCGAACCGCCCCCAGATGTCCCGGGAAAGGCTCACGCCCTGATTGTTGTTGGAGAGGGGGCTGTGCATCGTCATAGGTCCTCCTGTTCACAAGGGCGGATTCGGGTCCCCTTGACCCGGGCGGCGGCCTTGAGGGTGGACGCTCGCAGGCTTTCAGCGATGCGGCCACCGAGGGCGTCTGCCAGGGCGGTCGCGGCTTCCGGGCTCTCCCGGAGAAAGAGGCGGGGTTCGATGAGTTCCACCTCCATGAGGTGCTGCCGTCCGTTCCCATCGGGAACAAGATCCATCCGAGCGTAAAGCGGCAATTCAGGAAGTGCCTCGATGACCTTGCGGCCGATCGCCAGCTCCTCGTCCGTGGGTTCGACCCTGGCGAGCCGAACCTCCTGATCCACGCCTTCCTGCAACGCTGGGGGGCGGCGTACCGCGTGGGTGAAAACCCCCTCGATGAAGAAGAAGGAACGCTCGCCGTAGCTCTCCACTTCGGGGAAATACGGCTGAATCATCGCTTCCGTGAAGCGCGTGATGGCCTGGGTGTGGGCTCGGATCTCGTCCTTGGCGTGCGCGGGCAACCTGACGGCATGGTGTGCGCTGGCTCCAACAGCCGGCTTGATCACCACATCCTTCCAGCCACGGCCCAAGAGATCGATGTCCTGGATATCACCACCCCGGACCCAGAGCGTCGGGATGACGGGCAGTCCCCGGAGCTGAAGGTCCTTGAGGTACCTCTTGTGGGCATTCCACCGGATGAGCTCTCGTGAATTCCACAAGGCTCCTTCAGCTGATCGCACGTCGACCCACCTCAGGAATTCCTCCAGGCGTAGGTGGTAATCCCACACGCTGCGCAGAAGCCAGCCATGGCGCGGGTTACTGGGTGCCACTTCATCCCAGACCACAGCTTGCCCCTCAAGGCCGATGCGGGCCAAGGCCGACACCAGAAGCTGGTCTTCGGGATGACCGGCCGGCCAATCCCGGCAGGTCGCCATCGCGATATCCATGCATTTATCCTTTCGAGAGGCGACTCAGCAACCGCATCGGATGCCGGCCCCCAAAACGCGAGCCGGCTTGGCTCCGACTTCCACGGCATATCCATCTCGAATCCACCAATCCAACCCGCCCAGCATCTCCTTCACCTTGAACCCCATAGAGGCGAGCTTGTAGGCAGCTTTGGTGGAGGCGTTGCACCCGATGCCGTCACAGTAGGTGACGTACACCAGCTCCTTCGAAAGGTGCGCCGTGGATGCCGCATTCATGGTGCGGTGGGGGAAGTTGATGGCCCCCGGAATATGGCCGCCGGAGTAGGCCTCGGGTGTGCGGGCGTCCACGACGATGAACCCGTTCACGCCGTTCTCCAGATCCACGGCCACATCGGAAGGATCCGTGGCGTGGGTCAGTTTGGCCAGGAATCCGGCCGCCATCGAATCCGGGGACGCTTCGGAAAGGTACTCCAACACCCGGGACGGGATGACCTCGCTGGCGGGAGGGTTGGAAGGATTCATGGGGATCTCCTTTGTTGAAGGGCCTAGTGGCTTCGACAGCTGGAGTGTGGAGCATTTTGGTTTGATCGAAATATCCATTATTGAAAGATTGACAAGACCATTTGCCGGCTGGATGTTGATCCTTCCGGGAGGCTGCGCATGAGCAAAACGCAAGGCGGTGTTCTGTTCCCTTCCCTCGCGCTCACGTCTCCGGGTTCAGAGCCTCTCTACCTGAGGCTATACAAACGGATCCGAGAAGCCATCCTGACGGGGGGCCTCAAACCCGGGACACGGCTGCCTTCCAGCCGGACCCTGGCCGCGGACCTGGGTGTCTCCCGGACCACCGCAGAAGAGGCCTTGGCCAAGCTGGAGGGAGAGGGTTTCCTTACCCGCAGGGTGGGTGACGGAACCTACGTCAGCGAGCACCTGCCGGCGACCTTCCGTCCCACCTCCGGCGCCACACCTCGCACCGGCGCGCCCGGACCTCGGCTGGGCCTCTCTGAACGTGGCACCTACCTGGCCGAGACTCGCGGGTGCGTCGAGCCTCTCGACTGCAGACCGTTCGCGGGCGGACACCCGGCTCCAGAGGCCTTTCCTTATGATCTCTGGCATCGCCTGCTGCTGCGCCGTTCCAGAACGAGCGGCCAGGCGCTTCTGGGTTACGGAGACCCTGCCGGGTACGGCCCCCTGCGCGAGGCCCTCTCGGAATACCTCATCAGCTCGCGCGGCGTGAGGTGCTCGCCCGAACAAGTGCTCATCCTCACGAGCTCCCAGCAGGCTCTGGACCTCGCCAGCAGGATGCTCCTGGACCCAGGGGACAAGGCCTGGATCGAAGATCCGGGATATCTCGGAGCCCGCGTCGCGCTGCAGAACGCAGGGGCGGATCTGGTACCCGTCCCCGTGGATGAGCAGGGCCTGGATGTGGAACAGGGGACCGCGCTGGCGCCCAGGGCAAAGCTGGCGTACGTCACGCCTTCCCACCAGTACCCCACGGGCCCGGCGCTCAGCCTGGAACGGCGCCTGGCGCTCCTCACGTGGGCGCGGCGGACCGGAAGCTGGATCATCGAGGACGACTACGACAGTGAATTCCGCTACACCGGAAGGCCCCATCCAGCCATTCAGGGTCTCGAGGCTGATGCCCCCGTGGTGTATGTCGGAACCCTCACCAAGGCGCTGTTCCCGAGCCTTCGACTCGCCTACGTCGTCGCGCCGCAGCGCATCGCCGAGGCCATGACCCGCGCTCGGTCCTTGCAGGACGGTCATTCCCCGTCCCTGAGCCAAGCCGTGCTCGCGGACTTCCTCCATGACGGCCACATCTCCACCCACTTAAGGAAAATGAAGAACCTTTACCAAGGGCGGAGGGCCATCCTTCTGGAAGCGCTCGCCGCCCGCACTTCCGGGAAACTCCGGGTGATGGAAGGAGAGGGCGGGTTCCACCTGACAGCCTTCCTCCCTCAAGGGTCCGACGACACCGCGCTTTCCAAAAAGGGCGAGAAGCTCGGGCTGGATCTGCCCACGCTCTCGCGCATGTATCTGAGAGAAAGGCCTGCCCATGGATTCGTCCTCGGCTTCGCCGCGTTGGCCCCCTCGCAGATCCTTCAAGGCGTCGCGGGATTGGCGAAAATTCTTCAATAGCTGAAGGTCGACTGGCCCCCCTTTCGCCGCCTCAGCCGCCGCCGGGGCTGCGTTCGGTCCTCCAGGAGGCCTGAGGGCCCGCTCCGCCTGAGGCCTGGATGGCCCATGGCGCGGCGAAAAATGCACGCAGGAGGTCCCCGGCACTGGCAGGCTCAGGGGAGCCACCTCTCTCCACAGGTCCCATGCCGCACCGCTTCGCGCCCATCGTCGACCACCACTCCCACGTGAGCCTTTATGCGGCCCTGCAAGGCTGCCTGGATCTCTCGGCCTGCGCCAGCCCGGCCACCGCGCTGCGCCTGATGCGGGCCCTGCCGGAGGGCTGGCTCTCCCTGGTCCGGGGCTGGCATAGCGGGCGCCTGCCCCTTTCGGAAGCCGACATCTCGGGCCTGCCGCCCCTGCTCCTGGTGAACTTCAGCCTCCACGGCCTGCGCCTCAGCCCTGGAGCCGCCGAGATGCTCCAGGACACGGACCCGGAGCTGGTGGCCCGCCACGGCGACCCCGCCTGGTGCGAGCGGAACCTGGATCGGCTCCTGGTCCTCTACGGCCGCACGGCGGGCCTCACGGCCGCCAAGCTGGAAGCCTGGATCCAGGGGCTCGAAGCCACGGGCACCGGGGCTGTGGAGGACCTGCTCCTCACGGGCGAGGCGGCCTGGCGGGTGATTCGGGCATCCCGCTGGGCGGATCGCATGCCCTGGTGGACGGTCCCGGCCCTCTTCGAGGCCCTGCCTTCTGAGGCCCAAGCCGAATGTGCAGGCTTGAAGGTCTTCACCGACGGGGCCCTGGGCGGCCGCACGGCGGCCCTGGCTGAGCCCTTCCTGGACGGGGCCCCGGGCCTCCTGCTTCACACCGACGAGGGCTTGCGGCAGGCCCTGGCCGCCCTCCATCCTCACGGCAAGGCCCTGGCCGTCCACGCCATCGGGGACCGGGCCATTGGCCAGGCGCTGGGGGCGTTGGAGGACCTGGACCGGCAGGGCCTCCGCTTTCCCCAGGTCCGTCTGGAGCACGTCCAGTTCATCACCGAGGCCCAGGCCCGCCGGGCCCGGGACCTGGGGCTGGTGCTCTCCATGCAGCCCAACTTCACCAGCGACAGCGTGGACTACGCCGACCGTCTGGGCCCGGACACGCTGGCGCGGAACAATCCCTTCCGGACGCTCATCGACCGGGTGGGGTTCCGGCCGGGCCGTGACCTGATCTTCGGCTCGGACGGCATGCCCCACGGCCTGGCCTACGCCGCCCAGTGGAGCCTCTTCCCACCCTTCGAGGGCCAGCGCCTGAGCCTGGAGGAGCTGCTGGCAGGCTACGGACTGGCGTCCGGAGATCTCCCCTGGCGCGAGATCCGGATCGACGAAGCGGCCCGGAGCGTCCAAATCCTCCCCTCGGGCTCCGTGGCCGGGCCCCGCCCTCCGATAGACTGATTCCATGCTCTCATCCCTCAGAATCCAGAACCTGGCCCTGGTGGAAGACCTGTCCCTGGACTGGGGGCCGGGCTTCACGGTGCTGACAGGCGAGACAGGGGCGGGCAAGTCCCTGCTGGTGGACGCGCTCTCGCTGCTGGTGGGCGCCCGCGGCGATGGGGAGCTGGTGCGCCATAGCGCGGAGCGGGCCACGGTGGAGGCCGTGGTGGAGGGCCGCTTCGAGGCCTGGCGGGCCTTCCTGGCCGAGCGGGGGCTGCCGGAGGAACAGCCGGTGGTGCTGCGCCGCGAAGTCGGACCGGGCCGGAGCCGGGCCTGGATCAACGGCGCCAGCTGCGCTCTGGCGGATCTGCGGGAGGCCGGCCGGCTCTGGATGCGCCTCACCAGCCAGCACGACCATCAGTCGCTGCTGGGCGAGGAGCGGCACCTGACGCTCATCGACGAGGTGCTCGGGATCGAACCGGGTCTGGAGGCGCAGGCCGTCGCCGTGCGGGAGGCCGAGGCGGCGCTGAAGGCCCGGCGCCGCAGCGAGGCGGAGCGGGAGCAGCGGCTGGAGCAGCTCGCGGAGGCCCTGGCCGACCTGGAGAAGTTGGCGCCGAAGCCCGGCGAGTGGACCCAGCTCAAGGCTGACCGCGAGCCCCTGCGGCATGCCGTCCACCTGGAACAGGCCTTCCGGGAGGCCGCCGAGGCCCTGGACGCGGGCATTCCCAAGGTGGAGCTGGCCCACAAGGCGCTGGTGCGCGCCGTGACCCACTGGCCGGACGCCGTGGCCGAGCAGGATCGCCTGCGCTCTGCGGTGCTGGAGTTGGAGGACCTCCTGGCCCTGGCCCAGGACCAGGCCCTGCGCTGGTCCCAGGCCGGCGCCGACCGCATCGAGGCCATGGAGGCCCGGCTCGCCCTCTACGAACGCCTGGCCCGCCGCCACCGCTGCGAGCCCGAAGATCTGGCCACGCGCCAGCAGGCCCTCAAGGACGAGCAGCGGGCCCTGCTGGCCGGCGATGTCTCCGTGAAGGAGCTGGAGAAGGCCCTGGTGAAGGCCGCGGAGGCCTACCGGCAGGTGGCCGAAGCGCTGCACGGCCGCCGGTCTGAAGCCATCCCGAAACTGGAAGCCGAGGTCCAGAAGCGGCTGGGTCGCCTGGGCATGAAGGGCGCGCGGCTCCAGCTGCGGCTGGCCCTCGCGGAGGAACCCGGCAGTCCGGTCCAGCAGAGCGGCCGGCCCGTGCGCGTGGCGGCGCAGGGCTTCTCGGCCCTGGCCATCTGGATCGAGCCGAACCCCGGCGAGGGCTTCCGCCCCCTGGCCAAGATCGCCTCCGGTGGCGAGTTGAGTCGCCTCATGCTGGCCCTGGTGGGTGCGGGCCTGGCTCTCGGAGCAGGCGTGAAAGACGGCCTCACCCTGGTGCTCGACGAGGTGGACGCGGGCCTCGGTGGCGAGACGGCCCTGGCCGTGGGCAAGGCCGTGGCGGAACTCGGGAAGGCCCACCAGGTGCTGGCGGTGACGCATCTGGCCCAGGTGGCGGCTCGGGCCGACCGGCACGGGCGCCTGCACAAGGAGACCGAGGGCGGCCGCACCCGCAGTGCCCTGGGCTGGGTGGCGGGCGAGACTCGAAACCGCGAGCTGGCCCGGCTCCTCTCGGGTCACCCCGACCGCCCCGAAGCCCTGGAGCACGCGAAGGTGCTGCTCGAAGGATGAAAAAGGGCCGCCCGGAGGCGGCCCTTTCCGTGGTTCGTTCCGACTACTTGACGCTCACATCGTCGACGACGAAGGAGGTCTGGAGGCTGCTGTCCTCCACGGAGTAGAAGCGCAGGCGGATGGTCTGGCCCTTGTAGGCGCTGAGGCTCAGCGACTTCTGGGTGTAGCCCGTGCCCTTGTCCAGGTTCGAGTAGGTGGCCAGGGTGGCCAGCACGGTGCCGGAGGTGTTGAGGACCTGCACCTTCATGGTGTCGTAGGCGGTGGTGGTGGTGGTCTCCGCCGTGTCGACGTGGAGCCAGAAGGTCAGGGTCCCGGTGGCGGTGCTGGGGATGGCGATCTGCTGGTAGATGTAGTCCGTGTGGGCAGAGCCGTAGCCGCACATCCAGGCATCGTAGGAACCGGTGTGGGCGGGCTCGCCGGTGTAGGTCCCGATGACGCCGGTGGTCTGGGTCCAGCTGGTGGCGCCGCTCTCGAAGCCGCCGTTCAGGACCAGCTCCGTGCCGGAGGTGCTGTTGGAGACGGAGAAGCTGACGGTGGTGCTGGTGCCCACGTTGCCGGCCGCGTCATAGGCCTTGGCGACCAGGTTGTGGGAACCGTTGGTCAGCGTGGTGCTGTCGAAGGACAGGGTCCAGGGGGTGGCCGTGTCGGTGCCCTTCAAGGCGCCATCGACGTAGAACTCCACCTTGGTGACGCCCACATTGTCGCTGGCGGTCGCGGTGAAGGTGATGGTTCCGGAGGTCCCGCTCTCGGTGACGCTGACGGTGGGGGCGGTGGTGTCCGTGCTGCTGGTCCAGGCGGCGCCCACGTTGATGCCGTGGAAGGCGTTCCACACGGCCTGCTCCTCGGCACCGCCGGCGCCGTAGAGGTCCTTGGCGGCGCTGATGGCGGCGCTGCGGGCCCCGGCGTAGTTCGTGCTGGAGGTCATGTAGACCGTCAGGGCGCGGAACCAGATGGCCGCGGCCTTGTCATTGCCGATGCCGGTCATGCCGTTGGGCAGGTAGGTGGTGCTGGTGTTGCCGCTGGTGGTGGCGCCCTGGCTGAGGAAGTAGAAGCAGCGGTTCATGGGGCCGCTGGAGTAGTGCACGTCCAGGCTGCCGATGGTGGAGGACCAGGCGTCGGGGCTGGAGCCGTCGAGGCTGGGCTTGTACATCCAGCGCAGGGGGTTGGTGGCCAGCTGCTCGCCGATGGTCCAGTTGCCGCCGGTGCTGCCGATGGTGGAACCCGATCCGCCGCGGGCGTAGAACTCGATCATGGTGCCGAAGATGTCCGAGTTCGACTCGTTCAGGCCGCCCGACTCGCCGGAGTAGGTGAGGTTGGCGGTGCGGGCGCAGACGCCGTGGCTCATCTCGTGGCCGGCCACGTCCAGGGCGGTGAGCGTGGTGAAGCTGGTGCCGTCGCCGTAGGTCATGCAGAAGCAGCTGTCGGACCAGAAGGCGTTGTCGTAGCCGTTGCCGATGTGGACTCGGCTGTAGGTGGCCGTGCCGGCGCCGTCGATGCCGTTGCGGCCGAAGACGTTCTTGTAGAAATCCCAGCTCTTGATCATGCCGAACATGGCGTCCACGGCCGCCGTCTCGCCGTTGGCGGCGGTGGTGGAGCCGCCTTCGACATAGTTGGCGCCGTCACCCCAGGTGTTGTCGGCGTCGGTGTAGAGCGTGCCCGTGGCCGTGCTGCTGGTGGAGGCGTGGGCCATGTTGGTGACCACGTTGTTGCCGAAGGAGCCGCCGCTGCCGCGGGTCATGTCCCGCAGCTCGTAGGTGCTGCCGGTGTAGTTCGTGGGCAGGGAGACCGTGCCGTTGTACTGGCTGTTGCCGGTGCCGGTGGCGGCGGTGGTGTGGAGGGTGTTCCAGGACTTCAGGATGGCGCCGTTGCGGGCGTCCACCAGGTAGTCGGTGTGCTTGATGCCGTCCTGGTCGTTCTCCAGCTCGGTGTGGACGTGGTAGGCCAGGGTGTAGCGGAGCACTTCGCGGGACACGTCCTCGGCGTTCAGGTCCGCGGCGGCGCGACCGGGGCGGACGACCTCGGCCATCTCGGGGTAGACCACCAGCTCGGTGGTCGGGGCGTAGGCATAGGCGCCCTTGGGGGCCAGGTCACTCTGGACGACGGCCAGGGCCTCCGCGGCGTCGAGGGAGGGAGTCACGTTCAGCTGGATGCCCTTGAGCAGGGCGTTCGTGAGGGGCAGCTCCGAGCCGTTCTTGGCGGTGTGGGTGATGACGTCGCCGCCCCACACCTTCACGCCCTTGTAGGTCTGCTGGAAGTGCGCATGGGACTGGCCGAGCTGGTCGGCATGGGCGCCGCGGAGCAGGAACGCGTGGTCCGCATTCAATCCCAGCTGCGCGCGGCTGGCCAGCAGGTGCTGGGCGGCCGCATCGGCGCGCGGGGAATCCTGCGGGAGCCGAGCGCTGAGGGAACCGGCGGCGAGGGCCGCGGTGAGGAAGGACAGGGCCATACGGCCCGTGGAGATCGCCATGAGGGCTCCTTGACTTGGGGGGGGGGAGAGAGGCCTGCCCGCTTCGCCGAAGCGAGGACGGAGGCTCGGTGGGGGGAAAGATCGGAAAGTCGGAACCAGAGTCCCTACCGCTCGTCAACCCCTCAAGTTAAGGCTTGTTAATTTTCTTGAGAATCATTTCTATTAAAAAATAGACGCTATAAAATAATTTATATCAATGGTTGATAATCAATCCATTGATCGTGTTTGATCATTTTGAGCCAAGGCCCCGAGGGGATCGCACCCTTCCGGAACCTCGGGATCGGATCCGGAGCTTACGGCCGCTTGGTGGATTTCTGGCGGACGCGCTTCGGGCCGACGCCTTTGCGGGGGGCCTGCTTGGCCGCCGGCCGGGGGCCTTCTTTTTTCTTGGGCTTGGGCCGGGCCTTCACCTTGTCCGCCCGCTGGGCCTGGAGGGACTCGTTGCTGCGGGAGGGCTTGAGGCCCTCGCCGGGATCGAGGATGCGGCGCACGGGGGCCACCTCGGCCTCCTCCCCCTCGCCCTTCTGCTTCTTCTGGACGCTGAGGCGCAGGGGCACCCCCGCCAGGCCGAACTGCTCCCGCAGCCGGTTCTCCAGGTAGCGCACGTAGCTGAAGTGGAGGCCGCGGTCCGTGTTGGCCTTCACCACGAAGCTGGGAGGCCGCACGCCCACCTGGGTCATGAAGTAGAGCTTGGGCAGCTTGCCGTCCACGGCGTGGGGGCTCATGGCCGCCACGGATTCGCGCAGGAAGCGGTTCAGCTCGCCCGTGGGGATGCGCCGGGCGTGGGCCTCGGCCAGCTCGTCGATCATGCCGAACAGCTTGGACACCCGCTGTCCGGTGAGCGCCGAGAGGAAGATCATGGGCGCGTGGTGCAGGAAGCCCAGGCTGCGGCGGAGGTCCTCCTCGGCACCGTAGATGGTGTGCGTGTCCTTCTCCACCAAGTCCCACTTGTTCACCACAAGGATGACGGCGGCGCCGGCCTCCTGCGCGTAGCCGGCGATGACGGCGTCCTGGTGGGTGGCGCCCTCCACGGCGTCCAGCAGCAGGAGGCTGACATCGGCCCGGGCCATGGCCTGCTTGGCCTTGAGGATGCTGAGCTTCTCGGCGCCCTCGTGGGTCTTGCCCTTCTTGCGGATCCCGGCCGTGTCGATCATCCGGTAGACCTTCCCCTTCACGTGGAAGACCGTGTCCACCGTGTCCCGCGTGGTGCCGGCCACCTCGCTCACGAGGCTGCGCTCATAGCCCAGCAGGCGGTTCGTGAGGGAGGACTTGCCGACGTTAGGGCGGCCGATGAGGGCGAAGCGCAGCTCGTCCGAGAGGTTGTGGATGGCCGCTTCCTCGGGGGTGCGGTGGAAGGGCAGCCGGGCGCGGATGGCGTCGATCAGCTCGGGAACGCCGGAGCCGTGGGCGGCCGAGATGGCCAGCACTTCGTCGAAGCCAAGGCCGTAGAAGCCGGCATCGGGAGCCCCGCCCTTCATGCCATCCAGCTTGTTGATGACCAGCAGGATGGGCTTGCCCTGGCGGCGGAGGCGTGCGGCGATCTCCTCATCCCCGGCAGTGAGGCCGTCGTGACCGTCCACCAGGAGGATGGCTACGTGAGCCTCGCCCAGGGCCGCTTCGGCCATGCGCGTGATGCCCTGGGTGATGACATCGTCGCCTTCGAAATCCAGGCCGCCGGTGTCCACCAGCTCGAAGACCTCCTCGCCCACCCCGTCGTCGTCGAGGCAGGTGACACGGCCGTAGCTGCGGTCCCGGGTCATGCCCGGCAGGTCGTGGACCAACGCCGCCCGGCTGCGGGTGAGCCGATTGAAGAGAGTGGACTTGCCCACATTGGGGCGTCCGCAGAGGGCGACGAGGGGCAGTTTCATATCTGTTCCAAGCCCTTCAGTCTATCGGTTCGGCCGGGAAAAGACAGGGACGGAATGGCAGCGGTCCCATCAATTCGCCGTAAGCTGGGGTGGATAAACCCGACGAGGTGCGTTGATGAAGAGGATTCTGACGGTATTCCTGGTCGTGGCGGGGCTGTTCACCGGAGCCTACTACTTCACGACAGGCCGTCTTCCGTGGGTGGCGCTCTCCCAGGAGGAGCAGCAGGTGATCGCCCTGGGAGAGGAGTTCCAGCGGGCCCGCCAGCAGTGGCAGGCGGCCGGTCGGACCCAGGCCCTGGGGGTGGATGCCTCCAGCCAGATCGAGGCCCCGCTGGCGACCTTGGATCGCCTCGACCAGGAACTGGCGGATCTGACGCCCCAGCTGAAGTCGACTGAAGCCAAGAACCGGGCCACGATCCTGAGGAGGGAGATCGCGGCGTTCAAGAGTGAGATGAGGTAGGGGGCCTCCCCAGGTCACGCCAAATCGCCGCTCTCCTCCCTTCGCGGCGAACCCACGCCATTACGGGCTCGATCATTCGACTGAAGCGGAGCGGAAGGAAAATAGGACGGCATGATCGCAGGTCATGGCCGCCCGGAGGGCGAGGGCGGAGCCCGAGTCCGCAACACGCTCCCCGTCGCCCTTCGGGCTTGCGTTTGCCGGTCTGGCCATCCCTGTTCCGGCCCTCCACTGGAGGGCCTCCACGACGGGCATGACCAGCCCACTCGACGCTGGATCCTGGCCGCGCATGCGCGGCCGGGGCGGGTTCGAGTCCCGTCGGCCCCGCCGTTCTCCCCTCTCTCGTGTCGACCCATTCGGTCACGGAGCTCGAACGCAACCGCGGCGCCCTTCGGGCTTGCGTTTGCCGGTCTGGCCTTCCCTGTTCCGGCCCTCCACTGGAGGGCCTCCACGACGGGCATGACCAGCCCACCCGACGCTGGATCCCGGCCGCGCATGCGCGGCCGGGGCGGGTTCGAGTCCCGTCGGCCCCGCCGTTCTCCCCTCTCTCGTGTCGACCCATTCGGTCACGGAGCTCGAACGCAGCCGCGGCGCCCTTCGGGCTTGCGTCTGCCGGTCTGGCCATCCCTGTTCCGGCCCTCCACTGGAGGGCCTCCACGACGGGATGACCAGCCCACTCGCGGGTCCGAGCCCCGTCAGCCCCAAACGCGAAAAAGCGCCCTGTTGGGCGCTTTTTGGCGGGGCTGACGGGGCTCGAACCCGCGACCTCCGGCGTGACAGGCCGGCACTCTAACCGACTGAGCTACAACCCCTTGCTTTTTCACCAGATGAATCTGGTGGGCGATGACGGGCTCGAACCGCCGACATGCTGCGTGTAAGGCAGCTGCTCTACCGACTGAGCTAATCGCCCGAATCGCCGAACCATGATGCTCACACAGGAGGCAGGAAGGGTCAAGGCCAAAGGTCTGCGTTGAGGGTTTCCTCCAGATCTGGTAAGGTTTTCAGACTTCCGTGCCAGGGGTTCCCGGGGACCTTTCGCTGGTGTCGGTGTGACCCTGGCCGATCCCTTCGGCCGTGGCCTTGGGACGTTTCTGGAGGGTGGCCTGTGGCGCTGCTGGAACTGGCGAATCTGACGCTCCGATCACCGGAAGGGGACGGCCCCGTCGCGCGCATCCTGGCTCAGATGCCGGATCCCATGCGCCCGGACCTGCCGGCCATCCTGTTCGTGATCGTCCTGCTCGTGGTGCTCTACATCTACCTCAAGGTGGTGTTCTTCAAGCCCATCACCCAGGTCATGGACGACCGGGAGCGGGACCTGAGCGCCGGCGGGGACGCCAAGGCCGAGGCCGCGGCGCAGCTGGAAGCCCGCCAGAAGGATTACCAGGGTCGCCTGAAGGATCTCCGCGCCCAGGCCTTCGAGCGGCGCAAGGCCCTGGCGGATGCCGCCGGCAAGGACAAGCAGCAGCTGCTTGACGAGGCCCGGACCAAGGCCCTGGCCGAGCGCCAATCGGCGGTGGCTGCCCTCAAGGCCCAGCAGGCCGAGGCCAAGCAGAACCTGCTGGCCCAGGTGGACGCCCTGTCCGAGACCATGGCCCAGACCCTCCTGAAGCAGGCCTGAGCATGAAGACGCTGACCCGACTCTCCCTCGCCGCTGCCCTGACGCTCAGCCCCCTTGGGCTGTCGGCCCAGGCCCATGACACCCATGCGGCCCCCGCCGCCGAGGCACACGAGGCGCCTGCGGCCGGCCACGGCGCCCAACCTGCGGCGCACGAAGCCCAGTCCCACGAAGCCCAGTCCACGGGGCACGAGGCCCAGCCCGCGGAAGGCCATGCGACGGAAGCGGCCGGACATGAGGCCGCCGGCCACGAGACCCATGGTGGCGCCCACCACGGCCCGGCCATGAAGCTCTTCGGCAAGGCCTACGGCAACCTGGGTGCCTTTCTCGTTCAGCTGTTGAACTTCGCCATCTACGCAGGGGCCCTCTTCTTCCTGCTGAAGGGTGCCCTGTCCGCCATGTTCAAGTCCCGCAAGGAGGAGCTGGAAACGATGCTAGCCCAGGCGGAGCGGGACAAGGCCGAGGGCGAGGCGCAGATGAAGGAAATGGAAGCCAAGATGGCCGGGCTCGAAGGCGAGCTGGCCGGCATCCTGGCCAAGGCCGAGACCGATGCCGAGTCCGAGAAGCAGCGCGTGCTGGAGGCGGCGAAAGCCGAGGCCGCCCAGATCCTGGCCCAGGCCCAAGCGGAGATCGGGTTCCAGAAGCGGCAGGCGGAGCAGGAGCTGCGCGCCCTCGTGGCCGAGCTGGCCGTCGAAGGCGCCGCCAAGCGCCTGGAGGCCAAGCTGGCGGGGCCTGACGCCGCCAAGACCATCGACCGCGCCATCCAGCAGATCGGCCAGCAGCCCGGGGGTGTCCAGTGAGCAACTGCCTGACCGCCCGGCGCTACGCCAAGGCCCTCCTCCAGATCGGCGACAAGCAGGGCAACGTGCCCCAGCTGCAGCAGGAGCTGGACACCGTGGCCGCCACCGTGGCCGCCAATGCCGACCTCACCCGCCTGGTGGCCTCGCCCCTGGTGCTGCCCATCAAGAAGGCCGAGGTCTTCGAGGCCATCCTCGCCAGCGCGAAGGTGAGCCAGACCCTCCGCCACTTCTTCAGGGTGGTGGCCGAGGCCGGACGCCTGAACCTGCTCGCGGACATCCACCGCACCTTCGCGGAGCAGGTGGACGAGCGGGCCGGCATCGTCGAGGCTCGGGTGTCCAGCGCCCAGCCCCTGAGTGAGGCCCAGTCCAAGGCCCTCGTCGCCTCCCTGGCCGCCCGCACCGGCAAGACCATCCGCCTCTCCTGGCAGCAGGACTCCGCCCTCCTCGGCGGCCTGAAGGTCCAGGTGGGCTCCACGGTCCTGGACGCCTCGCTCCAGGGCCAGCTCCGCCAGCTCAAGACCCAGCTTCTCTCGGCCTAAGTCACCCCGGCATCAACCCCTTCGCATCCACTCGCAGGTTTTGGAGGACTTCATGGACATCCGCGCGGAAGAGATCTCCCGCATCATCCGCAGCCAGATCGAGGGCTTCGACGCCCAGGTGGACGTGGCCGAAGTCGGCACCGTCATCAGCGTGGGCGACGGCATCGCCCGCGCCTACGGCCTCGAGAAGGCCATGGCCGGCGAGCTGCTGGAGCTGCCCCACGGCGTGATGGGCCTCGCCTTCAACCTGGAGGAGGACAACGTCGGCATCATCCTGCTGGGCGATGCCGCCGCCATCAAGGAAGGCGACACCGTCAAGCGCACCGGCAAGATCATGTCCGTGCCCGTGGGCCCCGCCTTCGTGGGCCGCGTGATCGACGCCCTGGGCAACCCCATCGATGGCAAGGGCCCCATCCAGGCCGTCCAGACCAACCCCATCGAGAGGATCGCCCCCGGCATCGTGGACCGCAAGAGCGTCCACGAACCCATGCAGACGGGCCTCAAGGCCATCGACAGCCTGATCCCCATCGGCCGCGGCCAGCGCGAGCTGATCATCGGCGACCGCCAGACCGGCAAGACCGCCGTGGCCGTGGACACGATCATCAACCAGAAGGACACGGGCGTCATCTGCATCTACGTCGCCATCGGCCAGAAGCGCTCCACCATCGCCCAGGTGGTGAAGACCCTGGAAGAGTACGACGCCATGAAGCACACCATCGTGGTGGCCGCCTCCGCTTCCGAGGCCGCCCCGCTGCTCTTCCTGGCCCCCATGACCGGCGCGGCCCTGGGCGAGTACTTCATGTGGCACGGCAAGGACGGCAAGCCGGCGGGCAAGGACAACCCCGGCGGCCATGTCCTCTGCATCTACGACGATCTCTCCAAGCAGGCCGCCGCCTACCGTGAGATCTCCCTGCTGGTGCGCCGTCCTCCCGGACGCGAGGCCTACCCCGGCGACGTGTTCTACCTCCACTCCCGCCTGCTGGAGCGCGCCTGCAAGCTCAGCGACGAGCGCGGCGCGGGCTCCCTGACCGCCCTGCCGGTCATCGAGACCCAGGCCGGTGACGTGTCCGCCTACATTCCGACCAACGTCATCTCCATCACGGATGGCCAGATCTTCCTCGAGAGCGACCTCTTCAACGCCGGCGTCCGTCCCGCCGTGAACGTGGGCATCTCCGTGAGCCGCGTGGGCGGGTCCGCCCAGGTGAAGGCCATGAAGTCCGTGGCCGGCACCATCAAGCTCGACCTCGCCCAGTACCGCGAGCTGGCGGCCTTCGCCCAGTTCGGCTCCGACCTGGACAAGGCCACCCTGGCCCAGCTCAACCGCGGCCAGCGGCTCGTGGAGATCCTGAAGCAGGGCCAGTACCAGCCCATGCCCGTGGAGAAGCAGGTCGTCAGCATCTGGGCCGCCACCAACGGCTACGTGGACGACCTGCCGGTGCCCCAGGTGCGGCGCTTCGAGAGCGAGTTCATGGCCTACCTCGACGTGAACGCTCCTGAGCTGCTCCGCGGCATCCGCGACACCAAGGCGCTGAGCGACGACGCCAAGACCCAGCTCAAGACCCAGGTGGCGACCTTCAAGGAGACCTTCGTGGCCTCCCTGAACCAGGCCGCGGGAGCCTAGTCCGATGGCCGGTCTCCAGGACATTCGCCGCCGCATCCGGTCGGTGAAGAACACCCAGCAGGTCACCAAGGCCATGAAGATGATTTCCGCGGTGAAGCTGCGGAAGTCCCAGGAACGCCTCGTGGCCCTGCGCCCCTACGCCGGGAAGATGATGGACGTCGTCCACCGTGTCGTGGGCCGCATCAAGGGTGATTCCGAGATCCAGCCGGGCCCCGCCGCCCAGGCCTTCCTGACCCCCCGCGAGGAGAAGCGCATCCGCGTGGTCCTCGTGGCCTCGGACAAGGGGCTCTGCGGCGGCTTCAACGCCAACGTGCTCAAGGCCGCCAGCGCCTTCGCGGCGGAAACCCAGGCCGAGATCGTGCACCTGGACGTGGTCGGCAAGCGCGCGGCCGAGTGGGCGCGCAAGCGCAAGCTGTCCGCCACCGGGGAATACCTGAACACCCCCCTCGCTGGCTTCCAGCGTGTGGTGACGGAGATCTCCGAAGGCGCCGCCGCCCAGTACCACGCGGGGGAGATCGACGCGCTCTACGTCATCTACAACTACTTCAACAGCCCCGTGGCCCAGACGCCCACGGTCTTCAAGGTCTTCCCCATGGAGCTGGACCGGCGCGCCGAGAGCCGCGAGGCCGCCGAGGTGCCCCACCTGCTCGAGCCGGATCCCAATGCGGTGCTGGAGACCCTGCTGCCCCGCTTCGTGGAGACGGAGCTGCTGCGCAATCTCCTGGAGAGCAGCGCCTCCGAGCATGGCGCCCGCATGGCGGCCATGGACAAGGCCAGCAACAACGCCGGTGAGATGATCGCCAAGCTGACGCTGACCATGAACAAGATCCGCCAGGCCAGCATCACCAACCAGATCATCGAGATCGTGTCGGGCGCCAACGCCTAGTCCATCTGCCCATTCCTTCGTCGAGGTTCCCATGTCCAACCAACTTCAAGGCCGCGTGATCGCCATCGTCGGTCCCGCCGTGGACGTCGAGTTCGACGCCCATCTGCCCGAGATCATGAACGCGCTGCACACCGAGATCGCCGGCGTCATGGTGACGCTGGAGGTGCAGCAGCACCTCGGCGAGAACCGCGTGCGCTGCGTCTCCATGCAGCCCACGGAAGGCATGATCCGCGGCCAGATCGTGACCGACACCGGCAAGGCCATCAACGTGCCCGTGGGCCCCGAGACCCTGGGCCGCATCATCAACGTGGTGGGCGACCCCGTGGACGAGCGCGGTCCCATCGGCCACAAGATGACCCTGCCCATCCACCGCGAGGCCCCCAAGTACGAGGAGCTGAACACCACCTCCGAGATGTTCGAGACGGGCATCAAGGTCATCGACCTGCTGGAACCCTACGCGAAGGGCGGCAAGACGGGTCTCTTCGGCGGCGCCGGCGTGGGCAAGACCGTGCTCATCATGGAGCTCATCAACAACATCGCCAAGGGCCACGGCGGCTACTCCGTGTTCGCGGGCGTGGGCGAGCGCACCCGCGAGGGCAACGACCTCTGGCACGAGATGATGGATTCCGGCGTCATCAACAAGGACGACCTCAGCAAGTCCAAGGTCGCGCTCATCTATGGCCAGATGACTGAACCCCCCGGAGCCCGTGCCCGCGTGGCGCTGACCGGCCTCACCGTCGCCGAGTACTTCCGCGACGTGGAGGGCAAGGACGTGCTGCTCTTCGTGGACAACATCTTCCGCTTCACCCAGGCCGGCGCCGAAGTGTCCGCGCTGCTGGGCCGCATGCCCTCCGCCGTGGGCTACCAGCCCACGCTGGCCACGGAGATGGGCGAGCTGCAGGAGCGCATCACCTCCACCAAGAAGGGCTCCATCACCTCCGTGCAGGCTGTCTACGTGCCCGCGGACGACTACACGGACCCCGCGCCCGCCACGACCTTCGCCCACCTGGACGCCACCACCAACCTCTCCCGTGAGATCGCGGCCCTGGGCATCTACCCCGCCGTGGATCCCCTGGCTTCCACCAGCCGCCTGCTGGATCCCCGCGTCCTCGGGGACCTGCACTACAACACCGCCATGCGCGTGAAGGCCATTCTGCAGAAGTACAAGGAGCTGCAGGACATCATCGCCATCCTGGGCATGGACGAGCTCTCCGACGACGACAAGCTCGTCGTGGCCCGCGCCCGCAAGATCCAGCGCTTCCTCAGCCAGCCCTTCCACGTGGCCGAGCAGTTCACGGGCATGCAGGGCAAGTACGTGAAGCTGGAGGACAGCATCAAGGGCTTCAGCGAGATCTGCGACGGCAAGTGGGATCACCTGCCCGAGCAGGCCTTCTACCTCGTCGGCACCATTGAGGAAGCCGTCGAGAAGGCCGAAAAACTGGCCGCTGTGTAGCCTTGTCTTTCTCCAACTCGGAATCTGCGCAAGCGGATTCCGAGCCTTGAAAAGAGCCTGCCATGTCCCAAACCATCAAACTGGAAGTGGTGACCCCGGAGCGGCCTGTCTTCTCGGCCGAGGTGGCCGAGGTGCAGTTCCCCACGGCTTCCCGCGGCTACTACGGCATCCTGCCGGGCCACACGCCCCTGATGACCGCGGTGGGTGACGGCCTGCTCTACTACGTGCAGGACGGCCAGAAGCACTGGTTGACGGTGTTCGGGGGCTTCGCGGAAGTGGGCCCCGATCGCGTCACCATCCTGGCCCGTGAGAGCGAGACCGTGGACATGATCGATCTGGAGCGCGTCGAGGCGGATCGTCAGCACGCCCTGAAGCTCCTCAAGGAGGCCCAGACCGAGCATGACCTGGCCTCCGCCCAGGCCGCCCTCGACGCCAGCCTCATCCGCCTCCAGGCCGCGGGTCACCCGGCCGGCCACGGATTCTGATCGCGTCTTCGCCCACCGGCGTCTTCCACCCGTCCTCATGGACCCGCCATCCGGGGCCGATGAGGGCGGGTGAAGTCTTCCTGTCGGAGCCGCCTTGCCGGACCTTCTGCCCATCCTCGATCCCCGTCCCCTCCGGGACCTCCTGGAGATGGGGGCGGAACCGGGCCTGGTGACGGAGCTGATCGGGCTGCTGGAGGCGGATGTCCCCGCCCGGATAGGCGCCCTGCGGAAAGCCCTGGAGCGCGAGGACGGCGACGCCGCGATCCCGGAGGCCCACCAGCTGAAGGGAGCTTTGGGGACCATGGGGTTCCAGCGCTTCGCCGAGCTGGGCCACCGGATGGAGGAGCACCTCCGCGCTGGTGAGTGGGAGGCCGCGCGGAACCTCCTGGAGGCGTTCCCCGACGCTTACGGGGAAGCGCTGGCCGCGATCCGGGCGGCCTTTCCGGAAGCCTGACCGTCCCTCTACCAGACCAGCCGCTCGTCCTGGGCCAGCAGGCTGACCCGGTGGTCGCCCAGGGCCTGGAGCTGAGGCAGCATGGTGGCCTTGTCGCCGGGGGTGAGGTGGTAGATCCTCACGGGCACGTCGCGGGTGAGTTTCCGGAGCTCGGTTCCGAGCATGGCGGGGGTCAGGTGCTTGGAGGCTTCGGCAAGTCCTGTCTGCTCGTTGGGGAAGCTGGCTTCCGTGATGACCATGCGCAGGTTGGTCGTGGCGTTGGCTTCCGCCCAGATGCGATCCGTCCTCGCGGTGTCGCTGGTGAAGATGAAGGCATCCTTCCCGTCGTCGACTTTGTAGCCGACGCAGGGGACCAGGTGGTTCACGCGGATGGGCGTGATGGCCAGGCCGCAGACGCGGTAGGTGCGTTCCGGCTCGATCTCCGTGTAGCGGATGGTGGGATCGTTGGGGCTGGGGATCACGCTGAAGTCGGGCCACAGCTCGTCATTGAAGAGGTGGCGCCGCAGCACGTCGAGGGTCTCCGGCAGGGCGTGGATCTCCACGGCCTCGTGGGTGTGCCCGAAGATGTTCTTGGTGAAGAAGGGCAGGGTGCAGATGTGGTCCAGGTGCGAGTGGCTGAGGAACACATGCTGGATGGCCACCTGCTCGGCCACCGTGAGGGCCGCGGTCAGCGAGCCGGCATCGATGGCCACGCAGCCGTTGACGAGCAGGCCCGTGAGGCGCTCACCCTCGACCTCTCCGCCGCTGCAGCCCAGGACCCTGAGTTCCATCGCCCCTCGGTGTAAGTGGACTCATCATACGAAAAAGGGACGCCGGAGGCGCCCCTTTTTCGTCGCGGAGGCCGGTGCTAGAAGCGGATGCCGCCGTAGATGCCGATCTGCACCTGCGGAGCCAGGGCCTCGCTCAGGTCCTTGTAGGTGGCCGTGGTGTCCTTCTTGGTGAGGGGCGCGGCCACTTCCAGCGTGAAGAAGGGGCTGACGATGGGGGTCGGGATGCTGAAGCCCACGTTCACGCGGGCCCAGGGGCGGCCCAGGGTGCTGTCTGTGCTGGCGCCCGCGGTGGGGCGGAAGGTGAGGCTCTCGGACCGGTATTCCACGCCGGCGCCCACGTTCACCAGGAGCTTCCAGTTCACCATGGCGCCCACGGCCCAGTACTGGTTCTCCAACTCGCCGTACTTGGTGCCGCCGTAGGTCAGATCGCCGGTGGTCTTGTTGTGCCAGGTGGCGTTCAGCTGGAGGGCGGCCACCTTCAGGTCCACGATGTCGAAGCCGCCGCGAATGGCGAAGCCCGTGGGGCTCACGGCATCGTACTTCTGGCCCGTGCCGAAGGAAGCGGCCTGGGCCTTGCCCACCTGCTTGTCCAGCAGCACGCCGACCTCGCCGGCGGAGGCCGGGAGGGCGGTCATGGCGGCCAGCGCCGCGAGTGAAAGCAGTTGCCTGCGCATAGGGTCCCCCAATCCGGCAGATATGGCATCATCGGGCCTTCGGTGGCTGTGGTCAACCTCCGCCGGTCCCGGCATCTTGTTAACCTCAGGTCATGCGGGCCCACCTTCGCTTCCTGATCCTGGACGGCTTCGACCCCGATACGGGCGAACTCGCCCTGCGGGTAGCCTTCCAGTCCGGACCGGAGCCCGGCATGGACCTGATCCGCCTGCACCTGCACCTGGGCAGGGCCGGCAACGCGCTGGACCCCCTGAGCCGCCAGCTGCGGACGCACGTGCAGATGCCGGTGCCCCCCCTCTGGGAACACGGCCTCAAGACCATCATCCACGCCATCGAGGAGGAGCTGCCCGGGGCCGAGGGACGCAATCCCCTGCGCTACCTATGGGTGAGGACCCAGCTGCTCCATCCGGCCGAGGCGGCGCGTTCCACGCCGAACCATCCCGTGGCCCGCCAGGTGGAGATCCTGCGGGACTGGGCGAATCGTCTGGACCAGGAGGGCCAGGCCCTCCGGGCCGCCGAGGTCCTGGATCGCCTGCTGCTCCTCGCGCCCAAGGATGTCGCCAGCCTCTCCTACCTGACCACCTTCTTCCGCGACCAGGGCATGGCGGAGGAGATGGCGGCCGTGGCCGAGCGGTGGGTCAAGGCCGAGCCCGGGCGCCTGGAGGCCCAGCTCCGTCTGGGTGAGGCCCACCTGCGCCTGGGGCGCGCGCGGGAGGCCCGGGCGGCCTTCGAGGCCGTCTTGAAAGCCCAGCCGGTCCACCTGCTGGGCCACCTCGGCATGGCCCAGGCCCTTGGAATGCTGGGGGGCAATCCCTTCCCGCACCTGGACGCGGCCCAGGAGCTGGATCCCGCCGCCACGGCTTCGGTGCTGCGGGAGACCTTCGACTACCGGCTGCTGGAGCCCCCGGCCGGGGACCGGGCCCATCCCCTGGATGCCCTGCCGCCCCTTCTCGGCGTGTCCGGCGCCGAGGTCCAGGACTTCCTCCAGTTCCTGGGCCTGCCCCTCACGGGGCCCGAGAGCACGGTGCGCGAATCGGAGCTGGCCCGGTGGGTGGGCGTGATGAACCGCTACGCCCTGCTGCCCGGAGGCCTCAACTGGTCGGCCCCCACGCCCAGGCGCCTGCCCGACCTGGTCTAGGCGTTGCCAGCTGTCAGTGACGGACCGGTGACGGCGGACCGCTAAGATGGGCGTTTCGACTCTGGAGGCTTCATGGCCGTCGTGTTGAGCACCGATCTCCCCTTTCCCGTCTTCCGCCGGGGCAAGGTCCGGGACGTGTATGACCTGGGCAATCAGCTGCTCATCGTGGCCACGGACCGCATCAGCGCCTTTGACTGCGTGATGCCCGAGGGCATCCCGGACAAGGGGCGCATCCTCACGGCGGTGGCGGCCTACTGGTTCGAGGCCACCGGGGACCTGGTGCCCAACCACTTCCGCGGCAATCCCGCCTGGCCGGCGGCCCTGGAACCCTACCGCGAGGCCCTGGCCGGCCGTGCCGTGGTGGTGGAGAAGACGCGGCCCATGCCCGTGGAGTGCGTGGTGCGCGGCTACCTGGCGGGCAGCGGCTGGAAGGAATACCAGAGCGGCCAGTCCGTCTGCGGCGTGCCGCTGCCGGCGGGCCTGCGCCTGGCGGATCGCCTGCCCGAGCCCATCTTCACGCCCGCCACCAAGGAGGAGGAAGGGCACGACGAGAACATCAGCTTCGAGCGCATGGCGGAGATCGTGGGCGCGGAGCTGGCAGCACGGCTGCGGGACCTGAGCCTGGCCCTCTACCGGCGCGGCGCGGAGCTGGCGGCCCAGAAGGGCATCCTGCTGGCGGATACGAAATTCGAGTTTGGGCTGAGCGAGGGCGGCGAGCTGATCCTCATCGACGAGGCCCTCACGCCGGACAGCAGCCGCTACTGGCTGGCGGACACCTGGGCGCCGGGGAAGAACCCGCCCAGCCTGGACAAGCAGTTCCTGCGGGATTACCTGGAGACGCTTCCGGGCTGGGACAAGCAGCCGCCTGCACCCCACTTGCCGGCCGAGATCATCGAAGGCATCCGGGCCCGATATCTGGACTTGGCGGCCCGGTTCGGCGTGCAGGTCTGATCAGGGTCCGACCGGGCCCGCGAGGACTCCGGTCCGGATGCGGGCCGGGTCCAGCCACCGGCGGAGCCCCTGGTTCAGGGTCTCGACCGAGAGCGCCTGCACGCGCGCGGGGGAGACCGACCCTCCCCGCGCCTCGGCTAGGGCCTCCGCCACCTGGGCTTCCGGGTGGAGGGTGATGAGGGCGCGGCTTTCGGACCAGGCGGCCTGGGCGCGGTGGAGGTCCGCCTCAGTGAAACCGCGCTGACGGATGGCCTGGAGGCGCTCCAGCATGGAAGTCTCGGCGCTGGCCGCGGATCCGGAGGGGTCCGCCTCCAGCTCGCCCACCAGATTCCGGCTCTCCAATCGGAGCTGCGCAGGAGCCAGGGCCGGGTCTCCGGGGAGGAGCAGGGCGAGAAGCGCCGCCGATTCCGGATCCAGGTCCTCCGGTTGGGCCGCCACCGCCATGGCCAGGAGGGCGGGCCGAGGGCTCCGGACCAGGATCCGGGGAGCTTGCGGGGCCGCGGGAGCGGAGGCCGATGCGGTGGCGGCCTGGGTGGGGGTTTGGGTGGGGGTCTGGGCGTCGGCGGTCGTCTTGGCGGTGGCCTGGGCGGTGGCGGGGACCGGCGGCGGCGCCTGGACCGTCCAGGTGCCGAAGCTGAGGAGCACGAGGCGCTTGGCCTGCTCCAGGCCGAGGTCGCCCTGGAGGATCAGCACCGCCCGATCGGGCCTCAGCGCGCGGGCGTAGAAGGCCAGCAGGTCCGGGTGGTTGATGGCGCTCAGGTGGTCAAGCGTGGGGGCCTGGAGGGTCCAGTCCGGTTCCAGCAGCAGGCGCAGCTTGGCCCGGGGAGAGGCCTCCAGGCGCTCCGTCTCTCGCCAGCTGGCGAGGCGGTCGGTCTCGAGGGTGAGGGAAGTGGCCACCGAGCGGAAGGCGCGATCGGCCAGCAGGCCCAGGGCCAGGTCCTGATCGCGGCTCCGGGCCAGAAGGTTCCAAGAGAGCCCGTCCGCCCGGAGGGCGGGAACCAGCTCGATGCCAGCCCCGGCCAGGAGCTGCTCGAACTCGTCGACGCCGAAGGCGCCTGCGTCCGAATGCCCCAGGACGCGCAGGGCCAGGGCGGCCAGGCCCGGGTGGACTGTCTCCAGGTCGCGGCTCAGGAGTACGTTCAGGCGGGCCCGGACCAGGGGGCGCTCGTGGTCCTCCAGAAGGACCACGCGCATCCCGTTGGGCAGGCTGAAGGTCTGAGGCCGGATCGAGGTCTGGGCCTGCCCCGGGAGGGTGAGGGTGATCGCGGCCAGGGCCGCCAGGGGTCTCATCGCTTCTCCGGTGTGAGCTGGGCTTCCAGGAGCTTGAGGGTCCGGCGGCGCTCGTCGAGGCTGAGCATGCGGAGCTGGCGGAGCCCCTCCGAGACCAGGTGTTCCCGCTGAGCCAGGTCTTCGATGCGGGTGGCCGCGAGGGCCTTCAGCACCCGCGCCGTCTCTGCCTCCAGGGGATCCTGGCTCTCGTCCGTGCCCGACTGCAGCCAGAGGGTGGTCCGGTGGCTCGGGTTCAGCCAAGTCCGGGTGGCCAGCTGGACCGTCTCCGGCCCCAGGTTCCGCAGGCGCTGGACCTCCTGCTCCGCCTGCCGCCAGTCCCCGGCCTCCACCCAGGCGCGCGCCAGGGTCCGGGCGAGGGCTCCCGGCTCGTCCTGGATCCGGAGCTGCTCCACGTCGATCTGGGTCAAGGCACGCTGCCACTCGTCCGTGGGGATGGGTTCCTGCTGGAGCCGCAGGATCTCCGTGTGCAGGGCGCCTTCGAGCTCCGCGAGGCTGTGGCCTTCCGATGGCACGGCGCGGACCACCAGCAGGCCGGGCAGGCGGCCCCCCGGAACATCCATCCAGACCTCGGCGGACTGGGCCACGGCCTTCTGGCGCACCAGCCGCTGGGCCAGGCGGCCCGAGGGCCCCTCCAGGAGGCGAGCGGCCATGCGCAGGGCCAGGTGGTCCCGATGCGGGCGCGCCGGGATGCGCCAGCCCACCAGCAGGGCGGGGGTCCCGCCCAGGCTGGCCTGGATGCGCCGGTCGCCGAGGTCCGCGGGGATTTCCGGCAGGAGGGGATCCTCCGTGGAGGCGCTGGCCGCGCCGGCGGGCAGGGTTCCGAAGGTCCGCTCCACGAGGGGCAGGACCGTGTCCATGCTGAGGCCGCCCACCAGCACCACCGTGAGCTGATCCGGCCGGCAGGCGCGACGGGCCCAGGCCTGGAGGTCCGAGCGGCGCATGGCCTCCAGGGCGGGAAGGTGGTCCGCCAGGTCGCGGCCGTACGGGTGGCCGGGCAGGGCGGCGCCCTGGATCATCGGCAGGCCCTGGGGGCCCCGGGACCGCAGCTCCGCCGCCAGGGCGGCGCGGGCCTCGGAGAACCGGCTGAGTTGGAGGACCGTCAGCCGCTGGGCCTCGGTGCGGCACCAGAACTCGAAGTCCGCGGCGGGGAGTTCAGCCTGGACCAGCAGGGCATCGGCCCCGGCGGTGGCCGTCTGGTGTCCGCCGCGGGCTGCGTAGAGATCCGCGAGGGGCGAGGTGGAGTAGCGGGCCCGAACGGCCTGGTGCAGGGTCCAGAGGCTGGCTCCCAGGGCCTGCGCCTGGGTCGCGGCTTCGGGGGCCTTCCGCTGATGGAGCCGCTCCAGCCGCAGGGCCTCCAGCAGGCCCTCCTCCTCCTTGAGCAGGGCGTCGAGCGAACCGCCCCCCTTGGCCGGGTCCAGGTCCTCGGGCCAGGTGGCGCCGTAGAGGGCCCGGGCCAGCAGATCCGTGGCGCCCGCCAACGGCGGGGGTTCCTCCGCCCGGCCGCCCCGGAAGACCAGGGCCGCATGGAAGGCGGTCACGGCCCGCCGCTCCACCACCAGGAGCCGGACGCCGTTCGCCAGGCGCCGCTCCTGCACGTCCTCCGTGTGGGGGTCGAGGAGGGGCGCCTGGGCGCTCAGGCCGAGGACGGCAAGAAGGGGCAGGACCAGGCGTCGCATGGCCCCCAGGGTACTACTTCACCCGGATGCTGCCGTTGGTGGTTTCGAGCCGGATCTGCTGCGCCCGGCCGGGCACCTTCACGTGGGCGCTGTGCTTGGTGACCTCGACGATCTGCGCGCCCGGGACCTTGACGTCCATGGAGCCGTTGCTGTTCTCGGCCATCAGCTCGCCCGTGGCTTTGCCCAGCTCCACCTCGATGCTGCCGTTGGTGGATTCCAGGTAGATGCCTTCGCCCCAGCCGTCCAGGTTCCGGGCCCGGACGCTGCCGTTGGTGGTTTCCAGGCGGATGCCGCCGGCCACGTCCTCGAGGACGATGCGCCCGTTGGTGGTGCCGCCCTTGATCCGGGCCGCCAGGTTCCGGGCCTCGATGGGGCCGTTGGTGGTGTCCGCCTGGACCTCGCCCCGCACGTCCGCGACCAGGATGGCACCGTTGGTGGCCTCGCAGCGGGCGTAGCCCTCGAGGTGCTCCACGGCCACGGTGCCGTTGGTGGTGCGGAAATAGCCCAGGACCCGACGGGGCACCTGGAGCGTCATCTCGCAGCGGGGGCTGATGTAGACGCCGAAGCTCCAGGAGGGCTGCTGGAACATCGCCTCGATGTCCAGGTCCGGTCCCTTCCGCTGGAGCACCAGCTCCACCCGGCGCTTCTCGCTATCGCGGATCTGGGCCGTGAGGGCGACCTCCTCCTTGTCCCAGCCGGTCACCCGGATGCCGCCGTTGCGGTTCTTCACCCAGAGCTTCGACCCGTAGGCGAGCTTCTCCGTGCGCTGCTCCGTGCGCGAGCCGGAGGGCACGTCCACCCCGATCATCGGAGCCGGGGGCGCCGGCGGGGGGGGCGGTGGCGGCGGAGGGGGAGCCTGGGCCAGCAGGGCGCTCCCGACCAGGAACAGGGGGATCCAACGGCTGGAGACGGTCATGGCGGCTTCCGTGGAGGAAAGAACCAGGGCGGGCCTGGATGTGAAGTTCACGGTAATGCCTCGGGGGCGTTTAGTCACCAGGGCTTGTCCCGGTCCCGGCCGGGGCGGTCAGACCTCAGCTTTTCCTCGGGGCGGGCCCCAGCGTGGACCCCTCGACGATCTTCACCGGGACCACCACGTGCCGGATGGCGTCGCGCTCGATGGCCCCGAGGGCCAGCGCGACGGCCTCGTGGGCGATGGCGGGGATGTCCTGGGCCACGGAGGCGAGCCCCGGATAGAGGTCCACCAGGCCGTCAAAGCCCAGCACGGAGACTTGCTCGGGGACGGCCACGGACAGGTCGGCCAGGGCACCGAGGGCCCCCACGGCCATCTCGTCCGTCGCGCAAAAGATGCCGGTCGGGCGGTGGCCCTGCTGCCAGGCATCCCGCATGAGCCGGTAGCCGCCAAGCACCGAGCCCCCTCCCCGCAGGATGACGGGGGCCAGGGACTGGCCGCCGTGCTCGGCCAGGGCGGCGGTGAAGCCGGCCGCGCGATCCACGGCCCACTGGTGCTCATCGGCCACCGTGAGGTGCAGCAGATCGCGGTGACCCAGGGCGAGGAGGCGCATGGCGGCGAGGCGGCCGCCGCCGATGTCGTCGGGCGCCACGCAGGACACGCCCGGGTGGTGGCCGATGAGCGCGCCCGGAACCCCGCGCCGCCAGAGGGTCGCCAGCCGCTGGTCGATATCGGTGCAATGGAACATCAGCACCGCGTCCAGCCGCCGCCGCACGGGGGTGATGTCCACCGGGAGCTCGATGAACTGGGTGGCGTGCATCTGCATCTCCCGCAGCAGGGCGCGCCAGATGACGTTGAAGTAGGGCGACAGCCGGTTCTCGCCGGCGCCCACCCAGATGCCGAGGGTGTGCTTGCTGCGCCGCGACAGCTCCCGGGCCACGGGATCCGGCTCGTAGCCGAGCTTCTTCATCACGGCGAGGACTGTTTCCCGCGTTTCGGCGGCCACGGTGGGCTTGCCGTTGATGACGCGGCTCACCGTGCCCGTGGAAACACCGGCCTGGCGGGCGATCTCACCGATGGTGATCTTCATGGAGGGCCGCCGGGGAAGGAGCGCATGAGAAGGGAAGGGACCACCCATGAATAGCGTTCGGTCATCCAGGCGTCAATCCAGGCAGTCCAAGGCGCGGGCCGCGCCGTAGAGGCTCAGGTCGTAGTTCCGGGTGATGAAGACCGGTGTTTCCCGGGCGAGGGCGTCGATGTGCGGGCGGTAGTTCCGCTCGAACCGGGCCATGAAGCGGCCACCCTCCAAGAACCGGTCCAGGTTCTTGGCGGCGATGCCCCCGGCCAGGAAGAGCCCCCCCGTGGGCAGGAACGCGGCGCAGAGCTCGGCGCAGACCCGGGCATAGAGGTCCACGAACATCGCCATGGCGCGGGCGCAGGCCGGATCCGAGCCGGCGCGGGCGGAGATGGCCGCGGGCCGGTCTGCAGGGGGAAGGTCCAGCAGGCCGGCGGTTCCAGCCGTCTCCGTCGCGCGCCCGGAGTCGAGGAGGAAGCGGAGGATGCGCGCCAGGCCTTGTCCGGAGACGGCCAGCTCGGCGCCCGGTGGGCCAGGCAAGCCGTCGGCCAGGTGCTTCCAGAGGGCCAGGGAGTCCTCGTCGAACACAGGCAGGCCGATGTGCCCCCCTTCGCTGGGATAGGCCCGCGCGCCCTGGGGCGTCCGCAGGATGAAGCCCACGCCGAGGCCCGTGCCGGCGCCCACCACCAAGGCGAGGCCTCGGGGGTCCGCCTTGGGGAGGCTGCCGTCGCCGTGGGGAAGGGGGAGGACCTGGCCGGCGTCCGAGAGGTCCAGCTCGAGCACGCCGCAGGACAGGGCGGTGAAGTCGTTGATCAGGCGGACCGGGATGCCCAGCGCCTGTTCCAGCTCGACGCCGTCCATGTCCCAGGGGGCATTGGTGAGGTGGATGCGGCGATCGAGGACCGGGCCTGCCCCGGACAGGCACGCCCGGACTGGGCGGACGGCCGGCTCGGAGGCGAGGAACCGCCGGATGGGGCCGAGGATGGATGGCTCGTCCTGGGTGCTGAAGCGTTCCTTCCGGTGGAGGCGGTAGCCGGATCCACCGGGCGCCAGCAGGGCCAGGCTGAGGTTGGTGCCGCCCACGTCCGCCACCAGGATGAGGTTGTCAACGGTTGCATCCACTGAATATCACCTCAGCAGGTCCCAAGAGTGGAGACAGGACCGCCCCTTTACGCCATGGCGGCCGGCCAGGATCAGATTGTCCCCTCCCAGGCGGGGCGTCCACTGGATCCCATGAGATGGCCCGGACGGATCGGGATGGCCCCCAGGTGCGCGATGGTGATCGAAACCAGCCTGGATGCTGCGTTGCATGCGAGTCGTCAAAAAGTTCCCCCTCCCCTGAATTCCTTTCTTGACACGCCCATGACACCAGTCGACCATACCTGCGACTTCCTTGTAACCGTTTACACACACCTCGACGCCCCACCCCTGTCCCCATCCATGTTTCCCCCAGTTACCCAGGAAAAGCACACCACGGATATCGATTTGTAACCGGTTACATCGAGTTCAGCCAGCCACCCGCCTTGTCCTCAATCCAGAAAGGAACTCAGACCATGCCCGTCCGGGATACCGTCGCCCCCCCGATCCCAGGCACCGAATGGTGGCGCGGGGCGGCGGTCTACCAGATCTACCCCCGGAGCTTCCAGGACACGAACGGGGATGGCATCGGCGACCTTCCGGGCATCACCGCCCACCTGGCCCATGTGGCCGGCCTGGGTGTGGACGCCATCTGGATCTCGCCCTTCTTCACGTCCCCCATGAAGGACTTCGGCTACGACGTGTCGAACTACCGGGACGTGGATCCCACCTTCGGCACGCTGGCGGACTTCGACCGGCTGGTGGCCGAGGCGCACCACCTGGGCCTGAAGGTGCTCATCGACCAGGTGCTGTCCCATTCCTCCGACCAGCACGCATGGTTCAAGGAGAGCCGCGCCAGCCGCGCCAATCCCAAGGCGGATTGGTACGTCTGGGCCGAGGCCAAGGCGGACGGCACGCCGCCCAACAACTGGCAGTCGGTCTTCGGCGGTTCCGCCTGGACCTGGGAGCCCCGTCGGCGGCAGTACTACCTCCACAACTTCCTGGAGTCTCAGCCGGACCTGAACTTCCACCATGAGCCCGTGCAGGCTCAGCTGCTCGAGGAAGTGCGCTTCTGGATGGAACGCGGCGTGGACGGCTTCCGCTTCGACGCCTGCAACTTCCACTTCCACGACCAGCGGCTGCGGAACAACCCGGCGGCCCGGCCCGGATCGGTGGAGCTCACCTCCGTCCAGGAGGGCAACCCCTACGGGCGGCAGATCCACCGCTACGACAAGACCCAGCCGGAGAACCTGGGGTTCCTGAAGCGCCTCCGGACGCTGCTGGACCAGTACGGGGCCATGAGCGTGGGCGAGATCGGGGATGAAGGGGCCCTCACCACCATGGCCGAGTACACCGCAGATGGCGACAAGCTGCACATGGCCTATGGCTTCAGCCTCTTCACGGACGAGTTCAGCGCCGGGCGCATCCGATCCGTGGTGGAGGAGTTCGAGCGCCGCGTCCGTCGCGGCGGCGGGTGGGGCTGCTGGTCGCTCTCCAACCACGACAGCGTCCGGGTGGTCACCCGCTGGGGCAAGGGCGTGGATGATCCCGCCTTCCCGAAGTTGCTGCTGGCGGTGCTGGGCGCGCTACGGGGGAGCTTCTGCATCTACCAGGGCGAGGAGCTGGGCCTCCCGGAGGCCGAAGTGCCCTTCGACCGCCTCATCGACCCGTACGGCATTACCTTCTGGCCCGACTTCAAGGGCCGGGATGGCTGCCGCACGCCCATGCCCTGGACCAGCGAGGCGCCGCGGGGCGGGTTCTCAACCGTGGAACCCTGGCTGCCCATGTTCCCGGATCACCTGCGCCGTTCCGTGGCGGCCCAGGCTTCCGACCCCGATTCGGTGCTGGGCTTCTATCAGCGCTTCCTCGCCTGGCGGAAAGGCTTCGAGTCCCTCCGGCGCGGGACCATCCGGTTCCAGCGCACCTCCGAGCCCCTCCTGGCCTTCCGCCGCGAAGCCGGGGACGAGTGCATCCTGGCGGCCTTCAACCTGAGCCCCGGCCCCATCAGCCACAAGGTTCCCCGTTCCGTCCAGCCCCTCGATGGGCATGGCCTCCCGGCCTGCCGCCTCGAAGGCCGGACCCTCCACCTTCCCCCTTGGGGAGGGTTCTTCGGCCGCATGGCCTGACCCCATGCGCCGGCCCTCCCTCCGCAAGCTTCCCACCCAACCCGCCGCCCCCGCGGCTTCTCCCACTGGAGGCAAGACCATGAAGTCTCTCTCCCTCATCAAGGCCGCGCTGCCCTTGGCGCTGGCCTGCGGACCGCTCCTCGCGCAGGACGTGGTCGAAATCCACGGCTACACCCGCATGGGCGTCGGCCGGTCGTCGAACGGCGGTGAGCAGGTGTCGTTCTTCATGGCCAACACCGGTGGCGCCCCCACCAACGGCCCCGGCTACCGTCTCGGCAACGAGACCGACAACTACCTCGAGCTGGCCGTGGACGTGAAGGCCTACGAGAAGGGCAACACCACCTTCAAGCTGCACTTCCGCCCGACATTCCGCCAGTACTACCAGGTGCGCGACGCGTCGACCGACGCGGGCGGCAACGTGGACAACAGCAAGGTCGCCAACCCCAACCAGATGGTCTACCTCCGTGAGACCTGGGGCGAGGCCACGGGCATCTTCGGCAACAGCGGCCCCTTCAAGGACGCCTCCCTGTGGGCCGGCCGGCGCTTCTACATGCGCCAGGACCTCCACCTGCGGGACCAGTGGTACTGGAACAACAGCGGCGACGGCGTGGGCATCGAGAACATCGACTTCGGCGCCCTCAAGCTCCACTACGCCTACATCCAGCACGACACCGGCAACATGGGCAGCGATTGGAACAATGGCGCCATCATGGGCACCGTGAATCCCTACAGCCAGTGGGTGGGCGGCGGCGGCCACACGATCGTGGGCTCCCACGACCTGCGTGTGTCCGACATCAAGCTTTGGGAAGGCGGATCGCTGACCTTCGGCGTGCAGTTCAACGATGCCCGCACGAAGACCGGCTACGAGAACGACGGCAACAAGAACAACGGCATCCAGTACAACCTGATCGTCAACCAGTCGGGCGTCCTCGGCGGCGACAACCGCGTCTACGCGACGTGGGGCAACGGCTCCACCTACTGGAACTGGTACAACCCCGACGTGAAGACCGAGAACAACTGGTGGCACGTCATGGACATCTTCTACATCAAGCCGGTGGCCAACCTCGAAATGCAGGGCGTGGTGCAGTACCGGAAGCAGAACGGCAAGGGCACCATGGAAAGCACCACGAACGCCTGGACCTCCGTCGGCGTGCGTCCCACCTACTTCTTCACCAAGCACTTCTCCGTGGCCTATGAAGTCGGCTTGGACAAGCTCAAGTTCGACAACGAGAGCGAAGCCCGCAAGCTCCTCAAGAACACCATCGCGCTGCAGTGGAGCCCCCAGGCCTCCTGGTGGAGCCGCCCGGTGATCCGCCTGTTCGCCACCCGCGCGGACTGGAACAAGAACGCCAACAACTGGAACCTGATCGGCGAAGGCCAGTTCGGCACCGCCCTCCAGGGCATGACGTTCGGCGCCCAGGTCGAGGCCTGGTGGTAATGGCCGGCTGACGAAGCGGCCCGTCCTCCGGGGCGGGCCGTTTCCTCACTCCTGACGCAAAGGAACGGATGTGAAGATCCCCCGCCTGATGACGGCCACGGCCCTGCTCGCCTACCTCCTGGTGGGTGGGATGGCCTGCGTCGGCCCCAAATCGAGCGACGCCAGCCGCTATCCGGTGGACACGACCACCATCGCCCCCGGCCAGCAGCTGGAGAACGCGCCCGGCTGGTACCGGGACGCGGTGGTCTATCACGTCTGGGTGAAGGCCTTCGCCGATGGCGCCTACCAGGACGGCATCGGCGACCTTCCCGGCCTCCAGGGCAAGCTGGACTACCTCCAGTCCCTGGGCGTGAACACGATCTGGCTGTCACCGATCTTCGAGTGCGCCTACAAGGGCGACAACATGCACGGGTACGACACGACGGACTACTACGCCGTGAACGACCGCTTCGGCACCCGCGCGGACCTCAAGAACCTCCTCGACGCCGTCCACGGCCGGGGCATGCGGATCCTCTTCGACTTCGTGCCGAACCACACCTCCACGAAGCATCCCTGGTTCACGAACGCCGCCACGCGGGACAGCTGGTACCTCTGGAGCGCCGGCCAGCCTGCGGGCTGGGGCCTCCCCTGGGGCGGCGGCACGCCCCAGGATGTCTGGAAATCCGGCGCCTCCGGGTACTTCTACACCTCCTTCGCCACGGACACTCTGGCGGACCTGAACTTCTACAATCCGGCCGTCCAGGCCGAGATGCGGAAGGTCCAGACCTTCTGGCTGGATCGCGGCTTCGACGGCATGCGGGTGGACGCGGTGCGCTACCTCTGCGAGACCGGCCCCGGCCAGCAGGCGGACCAGCCGGACACCCACGCGCGGCTCCAGGCCTTCCGCGCGCTGCTGGACGAGTATGACAGCGGCGACCTCCATCCCCATCCGGGCG
The DNA here is from genome assembly GCF_022808775.1 of Geothrix terrae. GTDB lineage: Bacteria > Acidobacteriota > Holophagae > Holophagales > Holophagaceae > Geothrix > Geothrix terrae. The sequence goes on along the minus strand of NZ_JAKZLA010000002.1, from coordinate 444,949 downwards.
GCGACCCGGCGAAGCACAGCAGCAAGGCGATGATCGCCGAGGCCTGGACCAACGATGCCTCGGGCGTGACGCCCTATTACGGCAACGGCACGAACGAGTTCCACATGTGCCTGGACTTCAGCGCGCCCTGGGCCATCTACAACACCATCAGCCGGGGGGATGCCACGCAGCTGACCTCCCTCTGGGAGTACGAGCAGCGCACCTACCCGGCGGGCTACCGCTCGGCCACCTTCGACTCGAACCACGACAACCTGATCTCGCGGCCCGGAACCCAGTACGGCGGCAGCAAGGCCAAGATCATCCTGGCCGAGGCCCTGAACCTCCTCTCCCCCGGCACACCCATCCTCTACTACGGAAATGAAGTCGGCATGACCGGCCAGTCCGGAGCCGACATCAACCTCCGCCAACCCATGGACTGGGCGGCGGTGACGGCGCAGACGGCCCAGCCTGATTCCATCCTGAGCTGGTGCAGGTACCTCATCCAGGCCCGGAAGACCTACCCGGCCCTGCGCGGCGGCTACGCCACCCTCGCCACCGACGTGGGCACCGGCAAGGCCCTGGCCTACCTGCGGGACGCGGGCACCGAGCGGGTGCTCGTGGTGGCGAATCTCACGGGCACGGCCCAGACCGTCACGGTCTCCGGACTGACGGCCCTCGGCGTGCCCGCCTCCGGTCCCGTGCAGGCCATCCTGGGCGACCTGAAGGGCGTCGGCGCCCTAAGCGGCGACGCCTATGCCGCAGCCAACCTGCCCCCCTACGGTGTCCGCGTGCTCTACGTGGCGGGCACAGGCTTCCAGGGCACCCTCCACGGCGACTTGCCCTGACCTTGCCTGCGGGCCTCTGCGGCCCTATCCATCTGGCTCCACCTTCGTCTCATCCGGAATCCCCATGGCCGACCTCCAATTCAAAGCCCTCCGCAAGTCCTTCGGTGACATCGAGATCCTCCACGGGATCGACCTCGGCATCACCGACGGGGAGTTCGTCGTGTTCGTGGGGCCCTCGGGCTGCGGGAAGTCCACACTCCTGCGCTGCATCGCGGGCCTGGAGGAGATCACCAGCGGCGAACTCTACATCGGAGGCCACCAGGTGAACGAAGTGCCGCCCTCCAAGCGCGGCATCGCCATGGTGTTCCAGAGCTACGCCCTCTATCCCCACATGACCGTGGCCGAGAACATGGCCTTCGGCCTCAAGCTCGCCGGGCGTCCGAAGCAGGAGATCACGGAGGCCGTCCAGCGGGCCGCCCAGATCCTCCAGATCGAACCCCTGCTCGATCGCCGACCGAAGGCGCTGTCGGGGGGACAGCGCCAGCGGGTGGCGATCGGCAGGGCGATCGTGCGGAAGCCCGGCGTCTTTCTCTTCGACGAACCCCTGTCCAACCTGGATGCCGGGCTGCGCGTGCAGATGCGGGTCGAGCTGGCCCGCCTGCACAAGGACTTGGCCACCACCATGGTCTACGTCACCCACGACCAGGTGGAGGCCATGACCCTGGCCGACCGCATCGTGGTCATCAACGAGGGCCGCATCGAGCAGGTGGGCACGCCCCTGGAGCTCTACCGCCGTCCCTCCAACCGCTTCGTGGCCGGCTTCATCGGCTCGCCCAAGATGAACTTCCTCCCCTGCACGCTGGTTGCCGCCACGGAGGCGCTGGCCACGGTGCGGCTGGAGGACGGCACGCAGGTGACCGCCCAGGTCGACGCCCGGGGCCAGGCCGAGGGCGCGGCGCTCACCCTGGCCATCCGCCCGGAGCGCCTCCTGGCCGAGACCGCCTCCGGCGAAGGCACGGCCCGCACGTCCGTCATTGTCTCCGAGCACCTGGGCGACACCGTCTTCCTATACGTCCATGCCCCCGGCGGCCAGGGCCAGCTCACCGTGAAGGCCCTGCCCGAGACCCCCCTCCGGACCGGCGACGAGACCCACCTTCGTTTTCCGGCCAAGCACTGCCACCTGTTCGGCCCGGACGGCCGGGCCTGCACCCGCCTCATCTAGCGTTCCCATCTACCGGACCCTCCGGCCCAACCCAAGGAGACTGTCGTGAGTCATCCATCCACCCTCCGCAAACTGGCGGCCACCACCGCCACCCTGCTCGTCGCCGGCGCCCTGACCGTGGCCCAGGCCGCCGAGAAGGGCAAGCTCCTCGTCTGGATCAACGGTGACAAGGGCTACAACGGCCTCCAGAAGGTGGGCGACGAGTTCACCAAGAAGACCGGCGTGAAGGTCGTCGTCGAGCACCCCGAGGACGCCCCCGGCAAGTTCCAGGCGGCCGCCGAAGAGGGCAAGGGGCCCGACATCTGGATCTGGGCCCATGACCGCGTGGGCGAGTGGGCCGACAGCGGCGTCATCAACGCCGTGACCCCCGGCAAGAAGATCAAGGACCAGATCGACGAGAAGGCCTGGCAGGCCTTCACCATCAAGGGCAAGGTGTGGGCCTACCCCGTGGCCATCGAGGCGGTCTCCCTCATCTACAACAAGAACCTGATCAAGACCCCGCCCAAGACCTTCGAGGAGATCTTCGCCCTCGACAAGAAGTTCGCGGCCCAGGGCAAGAAGGCCATCCTGTGGGACTACACGAACACCTACTTCACCATGCCCATGCTGGCGGCCAACGGCGGCTACGCCTTCAAGATGAACGCCGACGGCACCTATGACCAGAAGGACACGGGCGTGAACAACGCCGGGGCCGTCATCGGCGCCGAGCTGCTCACGAAGATGGTGAAGGAGGGCGTGATGCCCAAGGGCGCCACCTATGCCGACATGGAAGCCCAGATGGCCCAGGGCAAGCTCGCCATGATGATCAGCGGCCCCTGGGCCTGGGACAACCTCAAGAAGGCCAAGATCAACTTCGGCGTGGCCAAGCTCCCCAGCGTGGCGGGCAAGCCCGCCAAGCCCTTCGTGGGCTACATGGGCGCCATGATCACCAAGGCCGCCTCCTCGGCCGGGAACGTGGACATCGCCCGCGAGTTCATCGAGAACAACATGCTGACGCTGAAAGGTCTCGAGACCATCAACGCCGACGTGGCCATCGGCGCCCCGGCCAACAAGGCCGCCTACGCCAAGATGAAGAACGATCCCTTCATCCAGGTCTCCATGGCCAGCGCCACCGATGGCGTCGTCATGCCGAACAACCCCCGCATGGGCCGCTTCTGGGCCGCCATGGTCTCCGCCCTGAACAACATGACCGAAGGCCGCCAGACCCCGAAGGAAGCCCTGGACGCCGCCGCCAAGCGGATCCTCAAGTAGCTGTTCCTCCCGGCGCGGGGCGGACCTCCGGGCCCGCTCCGCCCCCGGAGCCCTCCTCACCATCCGGATCCACCCATGCCCATGCCACCGGTCCTCAAACGCCTCCTGCCGCCCATCCTGATGGTCCTCCTGGGACTGGCCGGACTGTACGTCGTCACCGTGGTCTACGCCACCGGTGAGACCCTGCTGGCGGGCGTCATGCTCGTGACCCTGGTCTGTTTCGTGTGGATCTACACCTCGAAGAAGACCTACGCGTACCGCTACCTCTTCCCGGGCATCGGCGCGGCGCTGATCTTCGTCGTCTTCCCGATGCTCTACACCATCCGCATCGGGTTCACCAACTACAGCTCCACGAACCTCCTGACCTTCAAGCGGGCCACCCAGTACCTGCTGGAGGAAACCTACCGGGCCGATGGCGCCACCTACAACTCCGAGCTTCATGCGGACGGCAGCCGCTGGCGGATCCGCCTGGAAGACGCCGACAGCGGCGCAGCCTTCGTGACGGAACCCCTCGCCCTGGGCGCCGAGGGGACGCACCTCACCCTGAAGGCCCAGCCCGCCACCGGGCCGCTCCCGGGTGACGAGATGCCCCTCAAGGACCTGATCGACCGCCAGCCCTTCCTCAAGGGCATCACGGTGGTCATGCCCGATGGCGGCCAGGTGCGCATGACCGGCCTGCGCGAGTTCGCGCCCAGCCGGCCCCAGTACACCCGCAACCCCGACGGCAGTCTCACGAACAACCAGGACCACAGCGTCATCCGGCCCAACCACAAGACCGGCTTCTACGAGACCGCCGACGGCGACCAGGTGACACCGGGCTTCCAGGTGGACATCGGCTGGAAGAACTACGTCCAGATCTTCACGGACACCTCCCTGCGCGAGCCGCTGTGGCGGATCTTCATCTGGACGATCGTCTTCTCCACCTTGACGGTGGTCTTCTGCACCACCCTCGGCATGGTGCTGGCGGTGCTGCTCAGCTGGGAGAACCTGCGGTTCCGGGGCATGTACCGGCTGCTGCTCTTCCTGCCCTACGCGGTGCCCGGCTTCATCTCCATCCTGGTGTTCAAGGGCCTCTTCAACAACAACTTCGGTGAGATCAACCTGGTGCTGAACGGCCTCTTCGGCATCAAGCCCACCTGGTTCTCGGATCCCTTCCTGGCCAAGACGATGATCCTCATCGTCAACACCTGGCTGGGCTTCCCCTACATGATGGTGGTCTGCATGGGCCTCATCAAGGCGATCCCCCAGGACCTCTACGAGGCCTCGGCGGTGGCGGGCGCGGGGCCGATCACCAACTTCTTCAGGATCACGATGCCGCTGATCCTCAAGCCCCTGACGCCGCTGCTCATCTCCTCCTTCGCCTTCAACTTCAACAACTTCGTGCTCATCAACCTCCTGACGGGCGGGTTGCCGGACTTCCTCAACACCTCCACGCCGGCGGGCACCACGGACATTCTCGTGTCCTACACCTACCGCATGGCCTTCCAGGACTCGGGCCAAAAGTTCGGCCTGGGCGCCGCCATCTCCACCGTGGTGTTCCTGATGGTCGCCGTGATCTCCCTGATCCAGATCCGGTCCACCCGGATCGCCGAAGACACCAAGCGCTGAGAGGAGACGCCATGGCCATCGTCATCGACAAATCCCAGCGCTGGCGCGTCGTCGCCGCCCACGTGTTCCTGATCTGCCTCTGCGCCCTCGTCATCTTCCCGCTGCTGATGGTGGTTTCCATCTCGCTCCGTCCAGGAAACTTCGCCTCTGGGAGTCTCATCCCCACGACCATCAGCCTCGAGCACTGGCGCTTCGCCCTGGGCCTCCCGGTGACCAACGCGGACGGCCGGGTGATCCTGCCCGACCTGCCCGTGCTGCGCTGGCTGTGGAACTCGGTGAAGGTGGCCACCCTCTCGGCCACCACGGCGGTGCTGCTCTCCACGACCGCCGCCTACGCCTTCGCCCGCATGAAGTTCGCCGGGAAGAAGGCCTCGCTCGTGGGCCTGATGCTGATGCAGATGTTCCCCACGATCCTGGCTCTCATCGCCATCCACTCGATCTTCTCCCGCCTCGGGCACACCTTCCCCGCCTTCGGCATCGACAGCCCCTGGGCGCTGGTCCTCGCCTATTCCGGCGGCATCGCCCTGCACATCTGGACCATCAAGGGCTTCTACGAGACCATCCCGTCCGAGATCGAAGAGGCCGCCACGGTGGATGGCGCCACGCCGTGGCAGGCCTTCTGGCGGGTCCTCCTGCCCATGGCCCTGCCCATCATCATGGTCATCTTCCTGCTGGCCTTCATCGGCGCGGTGAACGAGTACCCCGTGGCCTCCATCCTGCTCCGCAGCCAGGACCAGCTCACCATGGCCGCCGGCATGAAGCAGTTCCTCTACCAGCAGAAGTACCTCTGGGGCGATTTCGCGGCCGCGGCCATCCTCTCCGGCCTGCCCATCGCCGTCGTCTTCATCCTCGTCCAGCGCTGGATGATCTCCGGCCTCACCGCCGGGGCCAACAAGGGCTGATCCGCTTTCCAACCCGAGGGCTGAGCCCTCCCTTCCCCCAAGGAGTCACGCATGAGCCTCCGCACGACCTTCCTCAAGGCGATCGCCGTGATCGCCCTGATCATCACCCCCGCCCTCGCCGCGCCGCCCGAGGGCAAGATCCAGATCAACTACCACCGCTGCGACGGCAAGTACGAGCGCTGGGGCGTGCACCTCTGGAAGAGCCCCAACATGCCCCTGCCCGATATCGAGTGGCCCAACCCCATGATGCCCACCGGGAAGACCGACTTCGGCGTCTTCTGGCAGGTGGACCTCGAGGAGTTCAACACCGGCTCCAAGTCCCAGGTGAACTACATCATCCACAAGGGCGACATCAAGGAGCAGGGCGCCAAGGATATGGCCTTTGACGGCCGTGCCCACAAGGAGATCTGGGTGGTCAACGGCGACCGCACCATCTACTTCTCCAAGGAAGAGGCCCTGAAGGACCACGTCTGCAAGAAGTAGGGGGATGACAGCCCCGGCGCCAGGGTCGGGCCACGCCCGGCCCTGGCTCCCTTTGAACCCTGACGAGACGCCCATGACCAAGATCCTCCGTCCCTCCGCCGCCGTCCGCGCCCTGCTTCTGGCCGCGGGCCTCGCCTCGGCCTGGCTGCCCTCGCGGGCCCAGGCCACGATGCAGGCCCCGATGCAGACTCCGGTGGCCGTTCCCGGCACCTTCGCCGAGAACCCCATCGTCTACTTCGTGATGACGGACCGCTTCGTCAACGGCGACCCCACAAACGACCACGCCTACGGCCGTCAGCGGGAGATGAACCCCAAGGACGACGTGGGCACCTGGCACGGGGGCGACTTCAGGGGCCTCACCCAGAAGCTCAAAGAGGGCTGGTTCAAGGACCTGGGCGTGAACGCCCTGTGGATCACCGCGCCCTACGAGCAGATCCACGGCTGGGTCCAGGGCGGCCAACGGGAGTTCAAGCACTACGCCTACCACGGCTACTGGGCCCTGGACTACACGGTGATCGACCAGAACCTGGGCACGGCTGCGGACCTCCGCGACTTGGTGGACACGGCCCACGCCCAAGGCATCCGGGTGCTCTTCGATGTGGTGATGAACCACCCCGGCTACCTCGACATCCAGACCGCCAAGGACCTGAAGGTGGACGTCCTGTGGGAGGGCTGGGAGAAAGATGCCAATCTGCTGCGGAACTACCACAACTACATCGACTACAACTCCTTCAAGTTCGGCGACTGGTGGGGCCGCCCCTGGGTGCGCGCCGGGCTGCCCGGCTACATCGATGGCGGCCGCAACGACCTCACCATGCAGCTCGCCTTCCTGCCCGACTTCCGCACCGAGAGCCCCGAGGCCGTGAAGCTGCCGAAGTTCCTGAAGGAGAAGGCCGACACGAAGGCCGTGGACCTCCCCAACACCACCGTGCGCGGCTACCTCATCCAGTGGCTCACGGACTGGGTGCGCGAGTACGGCGTCGACGGCTTCCGCTGCGACACGGTGAAGCACGTGGAACCGGAGGCCTGGGCCGCCCTCAAGACCGAAGCCGTGAAGGCCCTGGCGGAGTTCAAGGCCAAGAACCCCACCCGCAAGGTCGACGATGCCCCCTTCTGGATGGTGGGCGAGTTCTGGGGCGCGGGGCCCGAGAAGCACAAGATGACGGGCTTCGGCTTCGACGCCATGATCAACTTCGACTTCCAGCAGCAGGACGGCGCCTTCGCCAAGCCCGAGAAGCTCTTCCGGAGCTACGCCCAGGCCCAGGCCGGCAAGCCCGTCCACATGCTGAACTACCTCTCGTCCCACGACACGGAGCTGTTCGACCGCGGCAGGCTCATCGAGGGCGGCACGGCCCTCCTGCTGGCCCCCGGCGGCGTGCAGATCTTCTACGGCGACGAGACCGCCCGGCCCGAGGGACCCATGCCCCGCACGGACAAGCAGCAGGCCACCCGCTCTGACATGAACTGGGGCAAGGTGGATGCGAAGGTTCTCGCCCACTGGCGCAAGCTCGGCACCTTCCGCGCCCGCCACCGGGCCCTGGCCACAGGCGAGCACAAGCAGCTGGGCGACGCCCCCTACACCTTCAGCCGCATCGAGGCCGCCAGCGGCGACCGCGTGGTGGTGGCCCTGGGCGCCCAAGGCCAGGTGAGCCTGCCCGTGGCCGGCGTTTTCGCCGACGGCGAGACCCTGCGCGACGCCTACACCGGCCGCACCGCCACGGTAGCCGGCGGGAAGGTGGCCCTCCAGGCGGAGGGGACCGCCCTGCTCGAGCGCGTCCAAACCCACTGACATTGCCACCCGCGCCATTCGGCACCAATGGCGCGCTGAACACCGCATGAATCGGGAACGAAGGAGCCTGCATGACCACCAAGAAGCTGCCCCGGGTCGCGTATTTCTGCATGGAATACGCCCTCGATAGCTCGTTCAAGATCTATTCCGGCGGCCTGGGCATCCTCGCCGGCGACTACCTGAAGGGCGTGAAGGACCATGGCTACCCCATGGTGGGCATCGGCATCCGCTGGAAGCAGGGCTACGGCGAGCAGATGGTGGACCCGGCGACGGGCAGGGTCTTCGACGCCTACAAGAACGCCAGCCACGAGTTCCTGGAGGACACCGGCGTCACCGTCGAGGTGGAGATCAAGGCCCGGCCGGTGAAGATCAAGGTCTGGCGCGTGAACAGCTACGGCGTGGATTCCCTCTACCTCCTGGACACGGACCTCGAGGAGAACGATGGCGAGGCCCGCTGGATCACGGGCCAGCTCTACGGCTGGTTCGGCGAGGAGCGCGTGGCCCAGGAGATGGTGCTGGGCATCGGCGGCGTCCGCGCCCTCCAGGCCCTGCGCATCAAGCCGGACGTCTACCACTTCAACGAGGGCCACGCCCTGTTCGCGGGCTTCGAGCTGATGCACCAGCGCATGGCCAAGGGCGCCACCTTCGAGGCCGCCTGGGCCAAGACCCGCGAGGAAGTCGTCTTCACCACCCACACCCCCATCCTGCAGGGCAACGAATCCCATCCCCTCGACCGCTTCCTCTACCTGGGCGCCAACCTCGGCATGACGAAGGCCCAGCTCAAGCAGCTCGGCGGCAGCCCCTTCAACATGACGGTGGGGGCTCTGCGCTTGTCCCGCATCTCCAACGCCGTGGCCGATCTGCACCGCGCCACCTCCAACAAGATGTGGAAGCACATTGAGGGTCGGAGCGAGATCATTGGCATCACCAACGCCATCCACCGCCCCACCTGGGTGGACACCCGGATGCTCGACCTGGCCGCGGCCTTCGACGGCACGAAGAAGGCCAAGGATGCGCTCTGGAAGGCGCACCTGGACAACAAGAAGAAGCTCATCGCCTTCGTGGAGACCCGCACGGGCGTGAAGCTCGACGCAGACAAGCTGCTCATCGGGTTTTCGCGCCGCGCCGCGCCCTACAAGCGCTCCAACTTCATCTTCACCGACCGCAAGTTCATCGAGCCCCTGCTCAAGAGCGGCCGGCTCCAGATCGTCTTCTCCGGCAAGGCCCACCCCCTGGATGACAACGGCAAGAAGATCGTCGAGAACATCCTGGAGATGACGAAGCGGTACCCCGAGAGCGTGGTGTTCCTCGAGAACTACGACATGGAGATCGGCCGCATGCTCACCCGCGGCTCCGACGTGTGGCTGAACAACCCGCGGCGGCCCAAGGAGGCCTCTGGCACCTCCGGCATGAAGGCCGCCATGAACGGCGTCCTGAACCTGTCGATCCTGGATGGCTGGTGGCCCGAGGCGTGCGAACACGGCGTGAACGGCTGGCAGTTCGGCGACGGGTTCGAGAGCGAGGATGAGGCGGTGCTGGACAAGCACGACTTCAAGGCCTTCAAGAAGGTGCTGTCCGACGAAGTTCTGCTCACCTACTACGATCGCCACGACGCCTGGGTGGACATGATGGCCGCCTCGATCCGGAGCACCCGTGATGCCTTCGGCGTCGAGCGCATGCTCGACGAGTACTACAGCCGGATGTACAAGCGGGCCTCCCGCTAGTCCCTCCGCAGGAGGTCCCATGTCCCGAGCCGCCCTGTTCCCCCTGGCCGCCAGCCTGCTCCTCCTGCTCGCCTGTGGTGGGGGTGGCGGAGGCGGCGGTACCGGCGGCTCCGGGTACACCGCCGCGGCCCTGGACGCGGATCCGAACGCCACGCCGCCGGCGGACGTTTCGTACTTCAAGGTCCCCAGTACCGCCCTGGGGCCGGTGTTCGGCCCCGGCACGGTCACCTTCAACTACTGGAACGCCAACGCCAGCACCGTCGGGCTCTGCCTCTACGCCCACTGGAACGACGCCCTGAACGCCCCTGCGGCCACCGTGGCCATGACCCGGGGCTCCGGCGGCGTCTGGAGCACCGGAGCCATCGCGCTCCCCGCCCAGAGCTTCTATGTCTTCAAGGTCGGCGGCGAGTACGTGCTGGACCCCTACGCCAAGTCCATGGCCCAGTGGGTCCGCACGCCCAGCGCCTCGATCCCGGGCGACAGCATCGGCAAGGGCGCCATCGTGGATCCCTCGGCCGTCGGCCCCGATGGCGGCTGGACACCCTACGCCGGGTCCTCCTACTACTTCGACGGATCGGCCATGAAGGGCCCGGACGGCGCGACGGCGGCCCCCTACGCCTACGCCTCGAACAGGGACGCCATCATCTACGAGGCCGGCGTGCGCGACCTCACGGTGGATCCCGACCTCAGCGGCTTCGCCGCAGGGCACCCCTGGGGCACGTTCAAGGGCCTGGTGGACCTGCTGCCCCACATCCAGAAGCTGGGCGTCACCCACGTGCAGCTGCTCTGCCCCCTGGAGAACTACACCTACGACCAGACCAAGATCGGCACCCGGGAGCTGACCATCAGCCAGACCTCCGGCGCCAACTACAACTGGGGCTACGATCCCCAGAACTACTTCACGCCCACCGGCATGTACTCGGCGGCCCCGGGCGATCCCGCGGCCCGCGTCAACGAGCTGAAGACGCTGGTCAACGAGATCCACAAGCGGGGCATGGGCGTGATCCTGGATGTGGTCTACAACCACACGGCCAACAACGCCGTGCTGGCGGACTCGGGCCTCCAGGGCTACTACTACCGCAGCACCAGCCGGAACGGCGCGGGCAGCCAGGATGTGCGCTCCGAGGCCAAGATGGTGCGGAAGCTCATCGTGGACTCCATCGCCTACTGGGTGCGCGAGTACAAGGTAGACGGCTTCCGCTTCGACCTCATGGGCGTGCTGGACACCCAGACCGTGAAGGCCGCCTACGCCGCGGCCACGTCGTACAACCCGAAGACCCTCTTCATCGGAGAAGGCTGGAATGGCTTCTACAGCGGACCGGCCACGGACTACAACGGCGACGCCACCATCGGCGCGGACCAGGGCCACTCGGCCCAGTTCCTCGGTCAGAACGTCGCCATGTTCTCCGACAGCTACCGCCAGGTGTTCAAGAACGGCTACCCCAACGACGGCCAGCCCGCCTTCCTCACGGGCGTCTCCCAGTCCGTGGCCACCCTGTTCTCCAACATCGCCGGCGTCCCCACCAACACCAGCCCCGCCTTCGCGCCGGGCTCCACGAACAATGTGGCCAGCTATCTGACCTGCCACGACAACCTCTGCCTCTACGACGTGCTGGCCATGGCCACCGCCGCACCCAAGACCACGGCGGGCGATGCCGTCCTCCTCAAGCGGGCCCGGGTGGGCTATGCCGCGCTGCTGACCTCCCAGGGGCTGGCCTTCCTCCACGCCGGGGACGAGATGTTCCGCACGAAGGAGACCACCGGTCTGTACGCCAACACCAAGTCGAACGGCGGCCGGTACTTCGTCGACAACTCCTACAACGCCTCCGACGCCATCAACCTGGTGGCCTGGGCCCGGGTGTACACCAGCGGCAATCCCCTGGCGGGCGGCTTCACCAACTACGACACCACCCAGAACGGCTACCAGCTCTACCGCTACGTCCAGGGACTCATCGCCCTCCGCAAGAGCAGCAGCGCCTTCCGCCTGCCCGATGCCGCGCGGGCCGCCAGCCTGACCAGCCTGCCGGCCGCGGGCGCCGGCAGCAGCGCCCTGGCCTTCGGCTACAAGGCCGTGTCCACGGACGGCACGGGCACCTGGTACGTCTTCCACAACGCCGACACCACCACGAAGACCTTCTCGGCGGACATCGACCTCACCACGGCCACCCTGGTCGCCGACGGCGGCGCGGCCGGAACCACCGCGATCACCGCCCCCACCGGCGTGGTCGTCAGCGGTTCCACCGTGACGTTGGACCCGCTGACCTCGGCCATCTTCAGGAAATAATCCAAGGGGCTACTTCAATTCGATGAAGGCGGCCTCCACCTTCCGGCGCCCGGGAAAGCCGGGCAGGGGGTGGCTGGTGCGCTTCGCCAGGCGTCCGTCGAAGAAGTAGGGCCGCAGGACCGCCTTCGGATCCCTGGGGGCGAAGTAGAGGACCGCGGGCTGGTGGTGGAGGGCCTGGGCCGTGAGATAGCCCACCAGGGCGTGCTCGGACGAGTGGTACCCGCTCTTCCACTGGTGGATCTTGGGGCCCTGCCAGGGCTCGAAGTCCGGACCGCCGGCCCCGCCCCAGACCTCGTGGTTCACGGGGTCCACCATGCGGCGGAACCAGAAGTCCGCGGTGCGAGGCAGGGGCGCGGCCTGGGCGGGATCGCGCAGGGCCAGGGTCTCCGCCAGCTGGTCCAGCTCGGCGTAGATCCACCATTCCTTGCCCGGGTCCACGCTTCCGTCGCGGCGCAGGCGCGAGCCCCAGGTCCCGGAGTCCGGCAGGTAGGCCTGCTTCAGCACCGCCTTGGCGCCAGTGGTGGCGAGGTCCACCAGGGTCTGGTCGTGCGTGAGCCGGCCGATGCGCTCCAGCATCCAGTAGGCCTTGGCCGTGTGGCCGAAGTCTGTGTGGCGGGAGCCCAGCCGCTTCTGGGCGGGGTCGTCGATGGTGCCCCAGAACAGGTGCCGGTCGGCGTCGTGGTAGTCCTTCACCATGACCGCCGCAAGGCGCTTCAGGTCGGTGGTCCAGGCCCGGCGCTCCCTGGGAGGCAGCAGGGGCGTGACCAGCAGCAGGTAGGCGTTCACCTGGTCCAGCTGGGCCACCAGCTCCTGGCGCAGCTGGTCCTTGTCCGCGTCTGCCTTCACCACCCAGCGCAGGGCCTGCCAGTCCGGATTCCAGTACTGGGAGAAGATGTGGTCCTTGAGCCGCCGGATGTCCGCCAGCACGGCCTCGTCGCGGGTGAGGTAGTAGTACATCGCCATCCCCAGCTCCGCATAGGCCAGGTCCTGGCTGGTGCGGGCCAGCACCTCGGGCTTCGGCGCGCCCTTCTCGAACCAGGAGACGGCGCTGCCGGTGGCGGGGTCCAGGGCCTTCGCGCGGATGAAGGCCACGCCGTCCCGGGCCAGCTCCAGCATCTTTGGATCGCCCGTCAGGTGGTAGGCCACGCCGTAGACGTAGGTTTGGCGGGACTTCATGCGGACATAGTCGCGGCCGAACTCGGCCTGGATCCAGCCCGGCGCGTCGGCCAGCTCGGCGGGGGGCTTGGCCCAGTCCACGGCCTTGCCGTCGTTGCCGCGGAAGGTGGGGAAGTCGCCCCGGGGCGTGCCCCAAGCGTCCGGCAGGTTCCAGAAGGGGAGCAGATCCTCGCGGAAGTGCCGCAACCAGCGCTCACCCGTGGGCAGGTCGGCCGGGGCCTGGGCCTGGATATGGGCCTGGGACACCGGGGTCAGCTGCGCCCGGGCCGGCAATCCCAGGACGAGGAACAGGAGGCTCGCGGACAGCACGAGGGGCTTGGACATGAGAACTCCGCCGGTAGAACCGGATCAGGATAGCGGTGATGCGGCGATTCGAGCCCAGCGCCTACTTCGCGATGACCCGCACCATCTCCAGGAGCTTGCTGGAGTAGCCCCACTCGTTGTCGTACCAGGCCACGAGCTTGACGAAGGTGCCGTCCAGGGCCATGCCGGCGTCGGCGTCGAAGACCGAGGTGCAGCTCTCGCCGCGGAAGTCCGTGGAGACCACCTTCTGGTCGGTGTAGCCCAGGATCCCCTTCATGGGCCCCTCGGAGGCGGCCTTCATGGCGGCGCAGATGGCCTCGTACGTGGTCTCCGTCTTCAGCTCCGCGGTGAGGTCCACCACGGAGACGTCGGAGGTCGGCACGCGGAAGGAGACGCCCGTGAGCTTCTTGTTCAGCTCGGGGATCACCTTGCCCACGGCCTTCGCCGCGCCGGTGCTGCTGGGGATGATGTTCTCGAGGATGCCCCGGCCCCCGCGCCAGTCGCGGTGGCTGAGGCCGTCCACGGTGCGCTGGGAGGCCGTTGCGGCATGCACGGTGGTCATGAGGCCGCGCTTGATGCCGAAGGTGTCGTTCAGCACCTTGGCCAGGGGCGCCAGGCAGTTGGTGGTGCACGATGCGTTGGAGATGATGGCCTGGCCCGCGTAGGTCTCGTGGTTCACCCCGTAGACGAACATGGGCGTGGCGTCCTTGCTGGGCGCGGAGAGCACCACCTTCTTCGCCCCGGCGGCCAGGTGCTTCGAGGCCAGCTCCTCCGTGAGGAAGAGGCCGGTGGACTCCACCACCACGTCCACGCCCGCCTCGTTCCAGCGGAGGGCGGCGGGATCCTTCTCGGCGGTGAGGCGGATCTTACGGCCGTCCACCACGAGGTGGCCGTCCTCGAGGGAGATCTCGCCCTGGAAGCGGCCGTGCACCGAGTCGTAGCGCAGCAGGTAGGCCAGGTACTCGGGTTCCAGCAGGTCGTTGATGGCGACCACCTCCAGGTCCGGGAAGTCCTGCGCGGCGGCGCGGAACACCATGCGGCCGATGCGGCCGAACCCGTTGATGCCGATCTTGAGGGTCATGAAAAGCTCCTGAGTGAAGGGGTCAGCGGAGCGCCGCGGCGTCGCGGGCCAGCCGGGTGATGGCGGCCCAGTCGCCGGCGTCCATCAGGGACTTCGGCGCGAGCCAGGAGCCGCCCACGCAGATCACATTGGGCTGCGCGAGGTAGGCCGCGGCGGTGGCGGGGCTGATGCCGCCGGTGGGACAGAAGGCGAGGTCCCGGAAGGGGCCGGCCAGGGCCTTGAGCATGGGGATGCCCCCGGCCGGCTCCGCGGGGAAGAGCTTGAGGAAGCGGAAGCCCGCGTCCATGGCCGCCATCACTTCCGTGGGCGTCATCACGCCCGGCAGCAGGGGCAGGCCCGAGCCGGCGACGGCCTCCAGCAGGGGGCGGGTGAGGCCCGGGCTCACGGCGAAGGCGGCGCCCGCCTCGGCCACCTGCCGCAGGGCCTCGGGGGTGGTCACGGTGCCGGCGCCTACATGGGCCTGGGGGAAGGCCCGGCGGATCTGGCGGATGGCCTCCAGGGCCACGGGGGTGCGCAGGGTGATCTCCAGGGTGGGGATGCCGCCGGCCAGCAGGGCCTCGGCCAGGGGCAGGGCGTGGTCGAGGCGGTCCAGGGCGATGACCGGCATGACCGGTGCGGCGCGGAGGAGGGTCTCGAGGGAGGTCGTCATGGCCGGCTCCGGTCGAAGGCGTCGCCGAAGGAGGTGGCTCCGGCCTCGGCCTCGGTGGCGTGCGCCCGGAAGAGCCCGAACAGCTCCCGGCCTGTGCCGTGGTCGTGCCGGGCGGGCGGGACGGCCAGGGGGCGCGCGGCCCAATCGGCGGGATCCACCTTCACCTCCAGCAGGCCCCGCTCGGCATCCAGCTCGATGAGGTCGCCGTCGCGCACCTTCGCCAGGGGGCCGCCGGTCAGGGCCTCCGGGGAGACATGGATGGCCGCGGGCACCTTGCCCGAGGCGCCGGACATGCGGCCGTCGGTGACCAGGGCCACGTGGAAGCCCTGGTCCTGGAGGTTGGCCAGGGTGGGCGTCAGCTGGTGCAGCTCGGGCATGCCGTTGGCCCGGGGGCCCTGGAAGCGCACCACGGCCACGAGGTCCCCGGTGAGGGTGCCCTCCTTGTAGGCCGCCTGGAGGGCCTCCTGGCTGTCGAAGACCCGGGCCGGGGCCACCACGCGGCGGTGCTCGGGCTTCACGGCCGAGACCTTGATGACGGAGCGGCCCAGGCGGCCCGTGAGCAGGCGCAGGCCGCCGTTGGGGGCGAAGGGCCGCGACACGGGCCGCAGCACCGTCTCGTCGCCGCTGGCCGCCGGCGCATCGCGCCAGACCAGGCCTTCGGCACCCAGCTCCGGGGCCTGCGTGTAGGGCCGCAGGCCGGGCCCCGCCACCGTCAGCACGTCGCCGTGCAGCAGGCCCGCGTCCAGCAGCTCGCGGATGAGGAAGCCCATGCCCCCGGCGCGGTGGAAGGCGTTCACGTCCGCCTGGCCGTTGGGGTAGGCCCGCACCAGCAGAGGCACGTGAGCGGAGAGCCCGTCGAAGTCGCTCCAGTCGATGACGATGCCCGCGGCCCGGGCGATGGCCACCAGGTGCAGGGTGTGGTTGGTGGAGCCGCCCGTGGCCAGCAGGCCCACCATGCCGTTCACGATGGCCCGCTCGTCGATCACCAGGCCCAGGGGCGTGTACTCGGGACTGCCTTCCACCAGCGCGGCCGCGCGCGTGGCGGCGCGGCGTGTGAGCGCCTCCCGCAGGGGCGTGCCCGCGGGCACGAAGGCCGAGCCCGGCAGGTGCAGGCCCATGAGCTCCATCAGCATCTGGTTGCTGTTGGCCGTGCCGTAGAAGGTGCAGGTGCCGGGGGCCGAGTAGGCGGCGCCCTCGGCGGCCAGCAGCTCCTCGCGGGTGGCCTGGCCAGCGTTGTAGCGCTGGCGGACCTTGGCCTTCTCCTCGTTGGGCAGGCCGCTGGGCATGGGCCCGCCCGGAACGAAGACCACGGGCAGGTGCCCGAACTGGAGGGCCCCGATGAGCAGGCCCGGCACGATCTTGTCGCAGACCCCCAGGCAGAGCGCCGCGTCGAAGACGTTGTGGGAGAGCGCCACCGCCGTGGCCATGGCGATGACGTCCCGGGAGAAGAGGGACAGCTCCATGCCCGGCTGGCCTTGGGTGATGCCGTCGCACATGGCGGGCACGCCGCCGGCCACCTGGGCCGTGGCGCCAGCCTCGCGGGCGGCCGCCTTGATCCAGGCGGGGAAGGCGCCCAGGGGCTGGTGGGCCGAGAGCATGTCGTTGTAGGCGGTGACGATGCCCAGGTTCGGCTCGCGGCCCTCCTTCAGCGCGGCCTTGTCCGGCCCGGCGGCGGCGAAGGTGTGGGCCAGGTTGGCGCAGGACACGTCGCAGCGGTGGGGGCGGGCCGTGCCGGCCTCCCGCAGCTGGGCCAGGTAGGCCTCCCGGCCGGCGCGGCTGCGCTGGCGGATGCGGTCCGTGAGGGCGGAGACGTGGGCGTTCAGGGCCATGGGGGGTTCCTTCCCGGGGTCCCGGAGGGCCGGGTGTGTGTAACATTATTACTTTTTGTAACCGGTTGCATGAAAAAAAGTCGTAGTATTTCTACATCCGGAGATCCCATGAGAACCCTGCCCGATTTCGACATGGTGCTGTTCGGCGGGACCGGCGATCTGGCCATGCGCAAGCTGCTGCCCGCGCTCTACCAGCAGGTGAAGGCCGGCACGGTGGGCCCCGGGTCCCGCATCCTCGCCGCCGCGCGCCGGTCCCTCACCCGCGAGGCCTTCCTCGAGCTGGCGGAGACCAGCTGCAAGCCCTTCCTGGGCGCGGACTACGACGCCGCCACCTGGGCCTCCTTCGCAGAGCGCCTCAGCTACTTCTCCATGGACGCCCAGGCCGCGGACAGCTACGGGCCGCTGGGCGCGGCGCTGGGCCAGCACCCCGACCGCATCCGCGTCTTCTACTATTCCACCTCGCCGGACTTCTTCGCGGCCATCTCCGCCCACCTGGGCGGGGCGGGCCTCATCACGCCGCACTCGCGCGTGGTGGTGGAGAAGCCCCTGGGCCACGACCTGGAGTCCTCCCGCGAGATCAACGACGCCGTGGGCCGGCACTTCACCGAGCGCCAGATCTTCCGCATCGACCACTACCTGGGCAAGGAGCCGGTGCAGAACCTGCTGGCCCTGCGCTTCGCCAACGTGCTCTTCGAGCCGCTCTGGCGCCGGGAGTGGGTGCAGGACGTGCAGATCACCGTGGCCGAGCAGCTGGGCGTGGAGGGCCGGGGCGACTTCTACGAGGGCACCGGGGCCCTGCGGGACATGCTGCAGAACCACCTGCTCCAGCTCCTCTGCATCGTGGCCATGGAGCCGCCCACGGCCAGCGATCCCGACGCAGTGCGCGACGAGAAGCTCAAGGTGCTGCGCTCCCTCCGCGCCTTCACGTCCCAGGATGTGGCCGCCAAGACCGTGCGCGGCCAGTACAAGGCCGGCGCCGTGGCGGGAAGGCCCGTGGCGGGCTACGTGGAAGAGCCGGGCGTGGCCCCGGACAGCCGCACCGAGACCTTCGTGGCCGTGAAGGCGGAGATCGACACCTGGCGCTGGGCCGGCGTGCCCTTCTTCCTCCGCACCGGCAAGCGCATGCCCGAGAAGCTGGCGGAGATCGTCATCAACTTCCGCCAGGTGCCCCACTTCATCTTCGGCGAGGCCGCCCACGGCACCCGGGCCAACCGCCTCGTCATCCGCATGCAGCCGGACGAGAGCATGCGCCTCTATCTGGTGGCCAAGCAGCCCGGTGACGCCATGGCCCTCCACCCGGTGAACCTCAACCTCGACTTCGCGGAGTCCTTCCGCGCGCGGCGGCTGGAGGCCTACGAGCGCCTGCTGCTGGACGCCATCCGCGGACGGCTCACGCTCTTCGTGCGCCGGGATGAGCAGGAGGCCGCCTGGTGCTGGGTGGAGCCCATCCTCGACAGCTGGGCCGCCAGCGAAGACCGGCCCAAGTCCTACACCGCCGGGAGCTGGGGCCCCGCGGCTTCCAGCGCCCTCCTCTCCCGCGATGGTCTGGCCTGGTCCGAGGAGGATTAGGTGTGCGCCCTGCGGGAGTTCCCGGACCAGGCCACGCTCATCGCGGCCCTGGCCCAGGATGTGGCCCGGCGCCTGAAGGAGGACCTGGCACGCCAGGAGCGGGTGGTCCTGGTGGTCTCCGGCGGCCGCAGCCCCGTGCCCCTCTTCCAGGCTATGGCCCGGCAGGTCCTCCCGTGGGCTCGGGTGACGGTCACCCTGGCCGACGAACGCTGGGTGCCGGCGAATCATCCCGACAGCAACGAGTCCCTGGTGCGCGCCCACCTTCTGCAGGGGCACGCCGCCGCGGCCCACATGCTGCCTCTGTTCACGGGCGACCCCACGCCGGAGCAGGGGGCCCCCGCCGTTTGCGCGGCGCTTGCGGACCTGCCCCGGCCCTTCTGCCGGGTGATCCTCGGTATGGGCGAGGACGGACACATCGCTTCCCTGTTCCCGGGGGCCGCGGAGCTGGCCGAGGGCCTGACCACGGAGGCCGCGGCACTGGCGGTGCACCCCCCCCACGCGCCCCACCCACGCCTGAGCCTCTCCCTGCGCGCCCTGCTGGACACCCGCGATCTCGTGCTGATGATCTCCGGCCCGGCCAAGCGCCGGGTGCTGGAGCGGGCGTTGGAGGACGGCCCCACGGAGGAGCTGCCGGTGCGGGCCATCCTGCGGCAGACCGTGGTGCCGGTCTCGGTATGCTGGGCGCCATGAGCCTCCTGACCCGCATCCAGGCCCTCCTGCCGGAACTGCCGCCCTCGGAGCGGCGCGTGGCGGACCTGGTGCTCAACCACCCGGTGGAGGTGGTCTCCGCCCCCATCTCGCGGATCGCGGCCCTGGCCGAGGTGAGCCAGCCCACGGTCATCCGGTTCTGCCGCCGCCTCAAGTTCCCGGGCCTGCCCGGCTTCAAGCTGAAGCTCGCGGGCGATCTGGGCGCCGGCATTCCCTTCGTCCACGACCGCCTGGCGCCCGGGGACGGCATGGGTCGGCTGATCTCGAAGGTCTTCGACAGTGCGCTGGCGGGCCTGGCCCGGGGCCGCGACGCCCTGCGGCCCGAGCGGCTCGCCCGGGCCGTGGAGGCCCTCGACCAGGCCAGCCGCATCGAGTGCTACGGCCTGGGCAACTCCGGCGTCACCGCCCAGGACGCCCAGATGAAGCTGTTCCGCATGGGGACGCCCACCGTGGCCTGCACGGATTCCCAGATGCAGCGCGTGGCCGCGGCCCTGCTGCCCGCCGACGCGGTGGTGCTGGCCATCTCCAACTCGGGGCGCACCCGCAGCCTGCTGGAGGTCGTCGCCCTGGCGCGGAAGTCCGGGGCCACCGTCATCGCCCTCACGCGCTCGGGCACGCCCCTGGCGGAATCCGCGGACATCCTGCTGCCCGCGGACGTGCAGGAGAACCCCGAGGTCTACGCGCCCATGGTGGCCCGGCTCGTCCACCTCGCCATCATCGACGTGCTCACCGTGGCCCTGGCCCTGCGCAAGGGGCCCGCGGCCATCACGCGCATGGAAGCCGCCAAGGTGTCGCTCCAGGCCACCCGGGAGCCCCGGTAGGGCCGGACTTCGGGCTATGCTTCCGGAACGGATCTGACAGCATCACCACCATGGGGGGAGCATGCGACACAGGGGCGAAGCGATGCGGGCGCCGATGCTGATTCCGGGGCTGATGCCGGGGCTGATGCTGGTGCTGATGGCGGCCTTGCTTCCGGGCCTGTCCGCCCGGGCGGCCGACCCGGGCCGGACCCAGTGGAAGCTGGCCAACTTCACCTGGGTGAACCGGATTCCGGCGGAGGCGGGCGCCGCCGCCAACGGCCATCCGGCCCAGGTCTCCCAGGCCGTGCTGCAGAAGGCCCTTGCCACCGTGGTGGCGCAGGTGGACGGGGCCGACACGCCCCTCTTCGAGCCCAAGGAAGCCGCCGCGCTCGCCAAGGCCCTGGAGGAGGCCTTCGCTGCCGCCCGGCCTTCGGAAGACCTGGTCCTGCTGAGCACCCAGCGGCGGGGCGGACACTTCATGGATCCCGCCCTGGCCGTGACCGCGCGGCTCTTCGTGAAGGCGGGGGCCCTCAACCTGATCGTCCACGATGCGCGGCTCGATTTCATGGACCGCTATTCCGCGGACAGGACGCTGCCCACCTTCGCCTACGGATCGCGGACGGCCGGCACCGCCGTGTCCCTCAAGGCCGAGGGCGCCACGAACCTCCGGTCCGATTGGCTGGCCCTTCCGCTCGCGCCCGCGGCGCCACCGGCTACCGCACTGGCACCTGCCCCGGCATCCGCACCGGTGCTGGCCCCCGGAGCGGCAGCGCCTGCTCCCGCGGCGGCCCCGCCCGCGGCCCCGAAGCCTAGCCAGGAGTTCTACGACCTCCAGTACCAGCGCCTCAAGGCCCTGAAGCGCCTGCGGGACGAGAACCTGATCTCCGAAGCTGAATATCAGGAGAAGCGCGAGGCCATCCTGAAGACCCTGTGACCGGAATACCGACCGGTCCTGAATGACGCGGCTTCGCGATACCCTGGGGGGATCCTCCGGAGCCTGCCATGTCCACCTTCATCCTGTCTGCGACCCGCACCGCCGTCGGTTCCTTCGGAGGCGGCCTGAAGCCGCTGAATGCCGTGCAGATGGGCGCCCTGGCCATCACCGAGGCCCTCCAGCGGGCCGGCGTGGCGCCGGAGGCCGTGGGCGACGTGGTCATGGGCAACGTGCTCCAGGCCGGCAGCGGCCAGAATGTCGCCCGGCTCGCGGCCCTCAAGGCCGGCCTGCCCTTCTCGACGCCCGCCCACACCCCGAACCAGGTGTGCGGCTCGGGCCTCAAGGCCATCGCCCTGGGCGCCCAGTCCATCGCCATGGGCGACGCAGACCTGGTGGTGGCTGGCGGCACGGAGAGCATGTCCAACGCGCCCTACCTGCTGCCCGCCGCCCGCTGGGGCGCGCGCATGGGCAACGCCCAGCTCATCGACAGCATGATCCAGGACGGCCTCTGGTGCGGCCATGGTGACACCCACATGGGCATCACCGCCGAGAACGTGGCCGCCAAGCACGGCATCACCCGCGAAGCCCAGGACGCTTTCTCCCTCCAGAGCCAGCAGAAGGCCGCCGCCGCCCAGGCCGCGGGCGCCTTCGACCGCGAGGTGTTCACCGTCACCCTGGCAGGCAAGAAGGGCGACGCGCTCTTCAACCGCGACGAGTACATCAAGGCCGATGCCTCCGCCGAAGGGCTCGCGAAGCTCAAGCCCGCCTTCAAGAAGGACGGCACCGTGACCGCCGGCAACGCCAGCGGCATCAACGACGGCGCCGGCGCCCTGGTGCTGGCCTCCGAGACCGCCGCCAAGGCCCACAAGCCCATCGCCCGCATCCTCGGCTTCGCCCAGGCCGGCGTGGATCCCGCCACCATGGGCCTGGGCCCCGTGCCCGCCATCCAGAAGCTGCTGGCGAAGACCGGCGTGAAGCTGGCGGACATCGACCTCTTCGAACTGAACGAGGCCTTCGCTGCCCAGAGCCTGGGCGTACTGGCGGAGCTGCCGGAGATCGACCCCGCCAAGGTGAACCTGCGCGGCGGTGCCATTGCCATCGGTCACCCCATCGGCGCCAGCGGCACCCGCATCCTCGTCACCCTGCTGCATCTGCTCCAGGACCAGGACAAGAAGCTCGGCCTCGCCGCCCTCTGCGTCGGCGGCGGCCAGGGCGTGGCGATGCTGGTGGAGCGGCTTTAGACCGAGAGCTATTCGAACACCACCGTCTTGTTCCCGTAGGTCAGGACCCGGTGCTGGAGGTGGAGCCGCACGGCCCGCGAGAGGGCCAGGCGCTCCATATCCCGGCCCTTGCGCACCAGGTCCTCGACCGTGTCGCGGTGGCTGACGCGCACCACGTCCTGGTCGATGATCGGACCCGAGTCGAGGTCCGGCGTGACGTAGTGGGCCGTGGCGCCGATGAGCTTCACGCCCCGCGCGTGGGCCTGGTGGTAGGGCTGGGCCCCGGCGAAGGCGGGCAGGAAGCTGTGGTGGATGTTGATGACCGACGGGAAGGCCTCCAGGAAGGCGGGGCTGAGGACCTGCATGTATTTGGCGAGGATCACCAGGTCCACGCCTTCGGAGCGCAGCAGGGCCAGCTCCCGGGCCTCGGCGGCCTCCCGGGTCTCACGGGTGATGGGGACCACGTGGAAGGGGATGCCCAGGGGCTCGACGTGGCGCCTCAGCGTGGCGTGGTTGCTGAGCACCAGGGCGATCTCCGCCCCCAGCTCGCCGGCCTGGTGGCGCCAGAGGAGGTCCAGGAGGCAGTGCTCCTGCTTGCTGCACCAGAGGGCGATCCTGGGGACCACATCCGAAAAATGGAGTTCCCAGTGGCCGCCCATGGGGTCGGCGATGGCCGCAAACCCCTTCCGGAGCCCGGCCCGATCCAGGTCCAGGCCCTCGACCTCGAGCTCGATGCGGCCCAGGAAGCGCCCCGCCTGCAGGTCCGAGTGGTGATCCGAATCGACGATGTTGCCCCCGTGCTGGTACACGAAGCCGGCCAGGCGCGCCACGATGCCCTTCTGGTCCGGGCAGGAGATGAGGAAGATGGCCGTGGGGTTGGACATAGGTGATTTCACCCCAGGGCTGTCCGGGCCGCAAGCAAATCGGGCGGCCATCAGGGCCCGGTCGTGGTGAAAATGGAGTGGCTGTTGATTCGAAGACCCTCACTCCCGAAGTTGGGACCCCCTGTGCGACCCAAGGCCAACCGGACCACCCTGTGATCACCCTCACCCACGTCGGCAAGCAGTACGACCGCATCCACACCGCCTTGTCGGATGTGAGCTTCGCCATCGAGTCGGGCGAGTTCGTGTTCCTCACGGGCCCCAGCGGCGCGGGGAAGTCCACGCTGCTGAAGCTGCTCTTCCGTGAGCAGGTGCCCAGCAGCGGTGATATCCAGCTGGCGGGACACCGCCTCGCCGCCATGCCGGAGAAGGAGATCCCCCTGCTGCGCCGCAAGCTGGGCGTGGTGTTCCAGGACTTCAAGCTCATCCGGACCCGCACCATCTTCGAGAACGTGGCCTTCGTCCTGCGGGTGCTGGGCGTCAGTGCCGCCGAGCAGAAGCAGCGCACCTTCCGGGCGCTCAAGATGGTGGGCCTCCAGCACAAGCTCAGCAGCTACCCGCTGCAGCTCTCCGGCGGCGAGCAGCAGCGCGTGGCCATCGCCCGGGCCCTGGTGAACGATCCCCTGGTGCTGCTGGCGGACGAGCCCACGGGCAACCTGGATCCCGACCTCGCCCAGGAGATCATGGCCCTCTTCGAACGCATCAACGGCCAGGGCACCACCGTCGTCGTGGCCACCCACGACCGAAGCCTCATCCAGCGTATGCGGAAGCGCGTCATCGGCCTCGACCACGGCCGCATCGCCTTCGACCAGCCCGCGCCCACGAGTCTGGTGACGGTGTAGGGGCAGTCCGGACTCCAGACGCCGTGCGGCTCGGAAGGGCGCTAATCTTGAATCTGCCTCGACCTTCGTCGTAGCCACCCGAGGTCCCATGGCCCAGCCCCTCACCGATGCCCGTTTCGTCACCTCCGCGGCCGACGCGAAGAAGCTGGGCGTCTGCCACGCGGAGGTGGCCTTCGTGGGGCGCAGCAACGTGGGGAAATCCTCGCTGCTGAACGCCCTGGCCAACCAGAAGCAGCTGGCGCGGGTGTCCAAGACGCCGGGCCGCACGCGGCTCATCAACGTGTTCCTCACGGGGCCGGACCGCTGGATCGTGGATCTGCCGGGCTACGGCTTCGCCACGGGGCCCGCCGCCGAGCGCGCCACGTGGCAGAAGATGGTCGAGGGTTACCTCACGGGCCGGGCCACGCTGCGCATGGTCTTCGTGCTCGTAGACGCCGAGGTGGGCCCCACCAAGCTGGACCACCAGATGATCGACTGGCTCCGCGCCGAGGGCCTGCCCCACCGCATCGTGGCCACCAAGGCCGACCAGGTGAAGCCCAGCCGGGCCCTGAAACAGCGCAAGGACGTGGCCGCGGACCTGGGCCTGCATGCCGGTGATATCGCCTGGGTGAGCGCGGGCAAGGGCACGGGCATCCCCGAGCTGCGGCGCGAGGTGGCGGACCTGCTAGGGCTCTAGCGCCTCGACCTTCCCCTTCCGCCACACCATGAACCGCCCCTCGTGGGCCCAGGGCAGGGCGATGCCGTTGGCTTCGACCTCGTGGGTGTGGAAGTGGCCGGTGAGGAAGGTGGTGCCGGGATGCGCCTGGGCGGCGGCGCGGAAGGCCTCGCGGGGGAAGGCGAGCTTGTAGGCGGCGTTGGTGGTGCGGAGCTTCCGCTCCATCCAGGCGGACACCTTCCGGGCCGTGCTCGCGGGCATCAGGCGGAACAGCAGCCACAGGGCGCCGGAGCGGGACACCAGGTTCCACAGGCGGTACTGGCGGTCCGCGGTGTTAATGAGGTCGCCGTGCTCCCAGGCGAGGGGCTCGCCGTCCAGGGCCCCGCCAATGCCTTCGCCCATCAGGTCGAAGCGCGCGGCGTGGGGGTCCAGGAAATACTCGCGGTTGCCCAGCCACAGACCTACCCAGCGGCCCGCCGCGCGGCGCGCATCCACCCAGCCCAGGAAGGCCCCCTGCGCTTCCGTTTCCATGCCCGGGAAGCCCACCCACACGTCGAAGACATCGCCGAGGAAGAGCCAGTCGGCCTCCGGATGGGCCGCGGTGGCCGCCTCCAGGCCGGTGAGCGTGGCGTTCCAGTGGGGGTCGGCGACGAGGATGAGGTCCCGGACGGCGTCCGGCCTGCGCGGCGCGCCGCGGCGCCAGGAGAGGGCCGCCAGCCGACGGGTGGTGAGCAGGTGGATCGAACTGGCGGTCAGGGCCAGAACGCCGCCCAGGGCGTCGGCCACCCAGTCACTGAGCTCGCAGGCCCGCCCGGGAACGAACCGCTGGTGCAATTCGTCGGACACGCCATAGAGGGCGACGGCGGCGAGGATCACCAGGTGCCGGCGATAGGGGGGCAGCCCCGGCGCCGTCTGGCGCAGGGCCACATCCAAGGCCAGGGCCAGGATGCCGAACACGGTGGCGTGGGCCACCTTGTCCAGGGGGGAGGGCAGCTCGATCCCGCCCGGGTAGTGCCCCTGCGCGCTCAGCCAGAAGATCGTCCCGGCCACGGCCAGGGGAAGGAGCCAGGATCCACGAAAGCGCATGATCCATCGAACCACAGGCGGCGGGGGGATGCGAGCCGGCCCTCGCACGCGGGTCCCGAACCAGATGACCCCCGAAATATCAGCGCGCGGGGACCTTGCCACCGCCCGTGGAGGCCGTACCTTCCGGGCGTAGGCCCCGGATCTGACCGCTCAGAAGCCGGAGGTTCCATGCCCAAAAGCTTCGATTCCCTCATCCCCAGCATCGAGCAGCGCGAAGCCGGCTGGATGCGCCTCCGGGAGCGCTTCGAGCAGGCCCATCGGCCCCAGGCCCATCCGTCCGTGACCATCTCCAGGCAGTACGGGTGCGAGGGCTATGCGCTGGCCCAGCGGCTCAAGGCGCTGCTGGAGGAGGCCTCCGGCCAGCCCTGGAACCTGTTCGACAAGGCGCTGGTGGACCAGGTGGCCTCGGATGAGAACCTGTCCCGCCAGCTCCTGGGCCATCTGGGGGATGAGAGCCATGCGCAGGATGTCCTCCGGACCCACTTCGGCCACCTCACCCACGATGACGCCTACGCCAAGGTGGTGAAGCACCTCGTCCAGATCGCCATGGTCGGCAGCGCCATCATCGTGGGCCGGGGCGGAGCCGTCGCCTGCCAGGACCTGAAGAACTGCTTCCATTTCCGCCTGGAGGCCGGCTTGGATTTCCGCATCTCGACCATCGCCCGCCGCCTGGACATTTCCCTGACGGAGGCCGAGAAGCTGGTCCGGAAGCAATCGAAGCTGCGGGAGAAATTCATCAGTGAATGCCTCCACGCGGACGTCACGTCCTCCCGCTGGTACGACGCCGTGTTCAACAACGAGCGCCAGAGCGTGGAGACCATCGCCCAGGCCTGCCGGCGGGTCGTCGTCGACGGTTGGCCGGATCAAGACTACTTCAGGCACGACCCGATGCGTGCGACCCACCTGATCCGGAGCTGACCCCTTCCATGGCCCGGGCCTGGCAGGTCGGGCAGTGGCCCAGGCACGTCCAGGAGCAGACGGGGCGCGCGGCCTTGGGCGCCGGCGGGGGAACGGGAACAGAGGCGGCCATGCCTCCAGAATAGCCCCGGGGGTGGGGGCGACTGCGGGCGGCTGGCGCGGCTAGGCAGAGACACCTTGGACATGATGCTCAGCCCGCCGGGGCCCGGCTGGGCTTCGCCATCCGTGACTTCGATCCCCCTTGGAACAAGAAGAAGGCCCGGCGTGTGCCGGGCCGTTTGGTAGTCCCAAGGGGAATCCCTCCGCATCACCCCTGCGGCTGCGCCTCCGGGGTGACGTTCCGGCCGCAGCGCTGGCTGGGGCCGCCGCTGATCTCCTCTGGCAGCCCCCCGGGCTGTCAGAGGAGGCGGCTACCGCCCCGCCAGCGCTGACTTCGATTTCCCTTGGGACAAGAAGAAGGCCCGGCGTGTGCCGGGCCGTTTGGTAGTCCCAAGGGGAATCGAACCCCTGTTTACGCCGTGAGAGGGCGTCGTCCTAACCGCTAGACGATGGGACCAGGAACCAAATTTTGAGTGGTTGGGGAGGAAGGACTCGAACCCTCACCTGACAGAACCAGAATCTGTTGTCCTACCATTAGACCACTCCCCAACGAGTGGAAGATTCAATGTACCAGGTGTTGGGTAAAAGACAAGAGGTGGTTCCGGCAGGTGCGATGTAGTCTTCCAAAAAAGAAGGGATCTCCCGGAGGACCCATGGTGCGCAAACGGCCTGCCCCGCCCCGGCCCGTGCAGGCGCCCGTCACTGCGGACATGCCCACGCTGGCGGGGATCCAACCCGGGGGCGACCTCCCCGAGGCCCCTTCGGAGTGGGCCCTGGTGGCCTACGCAGGCGCGGCGCTGGGACGGATCTTCGCCTTGCGGCCGGGAGCTTCCCTCATCGGCCGGGCGCCGGACGTCCAGGTGGCCCTGCTGGATGGCGAGGTGAGCCGGCACCACGCCCGGATCGGCGTGATCGGTGGCCAGGTGTGGCTGGAGGACCTCGGGTCCACCAATGGCACCCTTCTGAATGGCTCGCGCATCCAGGGGGCCGTGGCCCTGCACCCGGGCGACCGCCTGGCCATCGGCGGCCATGTGCTGAAGCTGGTGGCCATGGACCCCCTCGAGCGCGCCTTCCACGAGACCCTGCTCGACCTCAGCACCAAGGACCCGCTCACGGGCCTGGCCAACCGCACCCGTGCCCTGGCGGAGTTCCAGACCCGCTTCGGCCTCAGCGTGCGCTACGGCAGGCCGCTGTCGGTGCTGATGTGCGACCTGGACCACTTCAAGCGGATCAACGATACCCACGGCCACGGGGCGGGGGATTTCGTGCTCCAGGTCTTCGGGGAGCGCCTGCGGGCCACGCTGCGCGAGGCGGACCTGGCCGGTCGCATCGGCGGCGAGGAGTTCCTCGTGATCCTCCCGGAGACGGACCTGAATGGCGCGCGGCCCCTCGCGGAGCGCTTCCGGAAGGCCATGGGGGAAGCGCCCGTGCCCCTTCCCGGCGGCGGGCTGGTGGTCACCTGCAGCCTCGGCATCGCCGAGCGGGCCCCGGGAGACCTGGATGCGGGGCAGATGCTGGCCCGGGCGGATGCTGGCCTCTACCGGGCCAAGGTGGAGGGGCGCAACCGCGTGTGCGCCCTCTGAAGAGCTCCCGTCAAAGGACGGCGGGGGCTTCCAAGCTGGCTACCATGGGCCCTTCCAGGCGGAGGCACGGATGGTTCTGCTCTTCCTCATGATGGCCTTCGCCATCGGGCTGGCAGTGCCCCTCCAGTCGGCCGTCAACAACGCGCTCCGGGCATCGCTCCACAGCGGCTCCATGCTGGCGGCGCTGGTGTCCTTCGCGGTGGGCACCGCGGCGCTGCTGGTGGTTTCCGCCCTCACGGGCCAGCCCTTCGCGGCGCTGGGAGGCCTCTCCCGCGTGCCGTGGTGGCAGTGGCTGGGCGGCTTCCTGGGGGCCTTCTTCGTGTTCGGGACGACCCTGCTGGCTCCCCGCATCGGCCTGGCGGCCATGGTGTCGCTCATCGTGGCGGGGCAGGTGTGCTCCTCGCTGGCCTTCGACCATTTCGGCCTCATCGGCCTCCAGGCGCGGGGCCTGTCCTGGATCCGCCTTCTCGGGGCCGGGTTCATCCTGGCGGGCGCGATTCTCGTGAACTTCGGCGACCGCTGGCTGGCGCGCTGACGCCGGTCGCTCAGGCCTTGCGGACCCGCTCGGCCACCTTGTCGAGCGTGTCCCAGATCTGGTGGCAGTCCTCGCAGGAGGAGCGCGGATCGCCGCAGGGGAAGCCTTCGATGCCGATGCCCTGGCAGCGGGGGGTCTGGAAGAAGAACAGCAGCTCGCCGATGGAGGTCTGCATGCGCTCCCGGAGGGCCGCGTCCGGAAGGGAGCGCAGGTCCTGGATGAGCTTCCACTCGGCGGGGCTGAGCTCGGGGCGGTCGATGGTCTGGGACATGGGGACTCCGCGCACTCCCAAGTATACGGAGCTGGAAAGGAGTCTAAACCGCCTCCGAAGGCCTTCGTATCACCTCCAACGTTCTCTGACAACGCAGGAGGCTTCCATGTCCCTCACCCATCCCCTCGCCGCGGCCGTGGCCGCTGTCCTCCTCTGGGCTCCGCTCGCCGCCCAGACCCAGGTGATCCAGCCCGCCAAGGCGGAGAAGACCACCGAGACCCGCACGGTGCCCCTGGCGGCCGGGTCGATGCTCAAGGTGAAGAACGTCAATGGATTCATCCATGTGGAGGCCTGGGATCGCGATGAGGTCCAGTTCACGGGTGAATTCAAGCCCAGCAGCCGGGACGAGCAGGTGAAGGTGGTCTTCGAATCCGGGAAGAACGGTCTGGAAATCCGCGGCGAGTACCCCAAGCACAACGGCTGGGGTTCCTACCAGGGGCCGCAGTGCCAGATGACCCTCAAGGTGCCGCGCAAAGTGGTCCCTTCCCTGGAGACCGTGAACGGTGAGGTGGCCCTCACTGGAACCTGGGGCGCCGCCAGTCTCACCACCGTGAACGGCGGAGTGCGTGCCACGGATCTGGGGGATTCCCTCAAGGCGACCACGGTGAACGGCCCCGTCACCCTGGAGCGGGTGCAGGGTGGCCTCACCATCCAGACTGTGAACGGCACCATCAAGGGCACGGGTCTGGACGGCCTGGGCCGCGGAGTCAAGGCCGAGACCGTCAACGGCACCATCCGCCTCCAGATCGCGGGTCTGAAGGGGCACCTCACCGCCACCACGCTGAACGGCGGCATCACCTTCAATGCCAAGGGCGCCGAGCAGGTGGAGGTCTCCAAGCGACGGGTCACGGCCACCTTCCCCGGAGGGGATCAGGACATCCACCTGAGCACGGTGAACGGGGCGATCACGCTGGATTAAGACCTCTCGACCCTTCGAGCAAGAGCCGGCAGAGCCGGCTCTTGCTCTGCATAGACAACCATATCGTCGAAAAAGATATTTTGATATCGGATTGACAGGTCTTAATTTTATCTCATCCTGTTCCGGTCGGAGGATGGACCCTCGGACATCGGATGGATACCCCGTGAGCGGAAAGCGTCGCCTCTTCCTGTTGAGCGTCCTCGCCAGCGTCTTCGCGGGCGTCTTCGTGGGGTCCGGGGCCTACACGTTCGTGGCGGCCCACGGCACCTCGTACCTGTCGAACGATCCCCAGGTCTGCGTGAACTGCCACGTGATGCGCGGGGAGTACGACAGCTGGCGGCACGGCTCGCACCACGCCGTGGCCGTGTGCAACGACTGCCATCTGCCCCACGACAACGTCGTGAACAAGTTCTTCGTGAAGGCCAGCAACGGGTACCACCATTCGAAGGCCTTCACGCTGCTGAATTTCGCGGAGCCCATCCGCATCAAGCCCGGCAACGCCAAGGTGCTGGAGGACAACTGTATCCGCTGCCACGGCGAGCTGACGGGCGAGATCACCGCCCACGGCACCCTGGGCGTGCCCACGGACCCGACCCAGAAGGCCGACCTCTACGGCTGCGTGCGCTGCCACCAGGAGGTGGGCCATGGGCCCATGGGCTGAGCTTCCGACCGATCTGACCACCTACCCCTGACCCCACCCCCGATCTCACCCTCGATCCCACCTTAAGGCGCGTGGCCCGCCACGCGGGAGGAACCCCAATGACCGACAACCCCACCCCGTTCTTCTCCCGGCCCGTGGTCCGGATGGGCCTCATCGCCGCGGGTGCCGCCGTGGCGACGGTGCTCGTGATGGCCCTCTACGCCAGCATCACCACCCGCAAGGCCGAGGCGAAGCAGACCAGCTTCAAGCTCGTGGACCTCGACGAGAAAGTCGTCGATCCCGCCCTGTGGGGAAAGAACTTCCCCCGCGAGTACGAGACCTACCTGAAGACCTCCGAGAAGTACAACACCAAGTACGGCGGCGCCGGCAGCGAGGCCCTGCCCAAGAGCCGCATCCAGGAGGATCCGCGGCTGGTGACCATCTTCGACGGCTACGCCTTCGCCATCGACTTCAACCAGCGCCGCGGCCACGCCTACATGCTGGACGACCAGCGCAACACCAAGCGCGTTACCGAGCGCAAGCAGCCCGGTTCCTGCCTCCACTGCCACGCCTCGAACACGGTGGCCTTCCGCGAGCAGGGCCTGAAGGCCGGCGCGCCCGGCACGCTGGATGAGGACTTCACCAGCTCCAACGCCCAGGCCCAGCTCATGGCCGGCTTCGAGGCCGTGTGCAAGATGCCCTACGCCGACGCCACCAAGCTGGTGAAGCACCCCGTGGCTTGCATCGACTGCCACGATCCCAAGAACATGGCCCTGCGCGTCACCAAGCCCGGCTTCATCCGCGGCATCGTGGCCCTGGCCAACAGCCCCGAGCCCGTGCCGCACCTGCCTTCCATCGAGAAGTGGCGCAAGGGCGACCGCGCCACGCCCTATGACGCGAACCGCGACGCCTCCCGCCAGGAGATGCGCTCCATGGTCTGCGGCCAGTGCCACGTGGAGTACTACTGCGGCCCCAAAGTCACGCTCTTCTTCCCCTGGAACAATGGCCTGAAGGTCGAGCAGATCGAGGCCTACTATGACAGCTACAAGTTCCCCGACGGTCACCGCTTCTTCGACTGGCAGCATGGCAAGACCGGCGCCGAGGTCCTCAAGGCGCAGCACCCCGAGTTCGAGATGTGGAGCCAGGGCATCCACGCCCGCTCCGGCGTCTCCTGCGCGGACTGCCACATGCCCTATGTCCGGGAAGGCGCCCTCAAGGTCAGCGACCACCAGGTGCGCAGCCCGCTGCTCAACGTCTCCCGCTCCTGCCAGACCTGCCATCGCTTCCCCGAGGAGGAGCTGAAGGCCCGCGTGACGGCCATCCAGGATCGCACCAAGGCCCTCATGGACCGCGCCGAGGACGCCGTGGTGAACCTCATCAACGACATCGAGGCCGCCAAGAAGGCCGGCCTGGACGAGGCGAAGCTCAAGCCCATCCTCGAGCTCCAGCGCAAGGCCCAGTGGCGGGTGGACTTCGTGAATGCCGAGAACTCCATGGGCTTCCACGCGCCCCAGGAGGTCGCCCGCATCCTCGGGGAGGCCATCGACTTCGGCCGGCAGGGCCAGGTGGCCCTCCGCGATCTGGGCGCCTCCAAGTCGGCCCGGAAGTAGGCATTCCCACCGTTGCACCAAGCGGGGCCGGCTCAGCCGGCCCCGCTTGCGTCAGGGGGTAGCATGGAAGGAACCGATCCCACACATGACCTGCTCCGCGCCTCCGGAGGTATCCCATGGTCCGTTTCCGCCTGATCCTCCTGGCTCTGATCCTGAGCCTGGGCCGCGGGCTCGCCGCTCAGTCCCATCTGGCCGAGGGCTTCACGGGCCTGCCCGCCGGGGCCACGGTGGCCGTGATGCCGCTCGACGTGGAGCTGTTCGCCGTGACCGCCGGAGGCGTGTTGGAACCCCGGGCGGAGTGGACCACCAAGGCCATCGCGAACCTGAAGGAGGCACTCCGCCTGCGGAAGGCGGGGCAGGGCGGGACCTTCGTGCCCGTGCCACCCGGAGACGGAGAGCTACTGGCGGAGCTCAACCACCTGCACGGCGCCGTGGCCCGCGCCATCGACCTCCACCACTTCGGCTCCTGGAAGCTGCCCAGCAAGGCCGGGAAGCTCGACTGGTCCCTGGGCGAGGAGGTCGCCGAGATCCGGAAGCAGGCCTCCGCGGACTACGCGCTGTTCATCTTCCTGCGGGACAGCTACGCCACCGGCGGCCGGGTGGCGACCATGGTCCTCTACGCGGCGCTGGGCGTGGGGGTGGGCGGGGGCGCCCAGGTGGGCTACGCCTCCCTGGTGGACCTGAAGACGGGCCGCATCCTGTGGTTCAACGAGATGGCCAAGGTCACCGGGGATGTGCGGGAACTGGAGCCCGCGAAGGCCACCCTCGGCCATCTGCTCAAGGAATTCCCGGAGTAGGGTGTGGACCGTCGCGACTTCGTCGGAACCTGCAGCTGCTGCGGCGCCATGGCCCTTCTGGGATCGGCGCTGAGGGCGGCGCAGGGCTGGACGCCACCGCCCCGCATCCCGCGGCCCTCGCCGAAGACGGATGAGGGCGGCCTCTGGGCCCTCATGGACCGGGAGGAGGAGCGCCTGCGCCAGAGCTCCTTCCTGGTGCGGGACGCGGCCATCTCCGCCTATGTCCACGCCATCACCTGCCGCCTGGCGCAAGCCCACTGTCCGGACGTGCGCACCTACGTAGTCCGGTCCCCCTACTTCAACGCGAACATGGCCCCCAACGGCATGATGCAGGTCTGGACGGGACTGATCCTCCGGGCGGAGAACGAGGCCCAGTTGGCCGCGGTGATCGGCCACGAGGTGGGGCACTACATGGCCCGCCATTCGGTGGAGCGCCTCCGGGACGCCAAGTCGCGGACCGCTTTCGCCCATGTCCTGGGCCTGGTGCCTGTGGCCGGCACGCTGGCAGGTCTGGGCGTTCTGGCCGGGGCGTTCGCCTACAGCCGGAACCACGAGCGGGTGGCCGATCAGATCGGGTTGGAGCTGATGGCTGCCGCGGGCTATCCGCCTCTGGAGGCCTCGAAGGTCTGGACGAATCTCCTGGCGGAATTGCAGGCGGAGAAGGACTGGACGGGCGACGCCTCCACTCGGAGCCTCCTCTTCGCCACGCACCCCACGGAGAAGGAGCGCCAGACCAAGCTGGAGGCCGCGGCCAGGGCCCTCGGCCGATCGGATCTCGACCCCCGCGCCCCGGCCCTCCGGCAAGCCACGGCACCCTGGCGCCAGGTCTGGCTGGAGGACGAGCTCCGGCGGCGCAAGTTCGGTGAGAGCCTGGCGTTGCTGGACCGGCTCACCGCGGCGGATCCCCAAGATGGCCAGGCCGCCTACTTCCTGGGCGAGGCCTACCGCCTGCGGGCCTCGGACGGGGACGGCGAACGCGCGCTGGCCGCCTACCAGAAGGCCGCGGGCCTGCCGGGCGTGCCGCCCGAAGTCCACCGGGCCCTGGGCGTCCTCTACCGCAAGACCGGCCGGCTGCCGGAGATGCGGGAGGCCTTCGGTCGGTACCTGGCGGCCCGCCCCGATGCGGAGGACGCCGAGATGATCCGTTCCTATCTGACGGAAGGGGGTTGAGATGAACCTGAAGCCCGCGCTCCTCGTCGCGCTCCTCGCCTCGTTGGTGCTGCTGACCGGCTGCACGAAGCCCGCCACCTGGGTGGGCGTCACGCCCGGGGAGCTGGTGGTGTGCGAGCGGCTGGCGGTCCGCATCGACGGCGCCTGGAGCCGCCTCGAGGGCACCCAGCAGCCCAAGCATGATGTCTGGACCTCCGAGGGCATGCCCCTGGACCAGCTCCACTTCTATACGGGGCTCGCCGAGGGGGAGGCCTTCGTGCCCGTCAAGGATCGTCCCGCCGACAAGCCCATCCCGCGTTTCCGGAAGGATATGCAGGCCCAGGACGTGGTGGAGATGTACGAGGCTTTCGCCAGCCGGGACGGCAGCGTCTTCAAGCTGGAGAAGCTCTCCCCGGCGAAGTTCGCGGACGAGAGCGGCTTCCGATTCGAGTTCAGCCGCGTGAGGAAGGGCGACGAGGTCCGAACGCGGGGCGTGGCCTACGGCGCCATCCATCGCGGCGAGCTCTTCCTCATGGTGTACGAGGCCCCCCGGATCCACTACTTCACCAAGCACCTGCCGCAGGTCGAGGCCATCGCCCAGTCGGCGCGCCCCCGTGAGAAGGGCTGACCGGAGAAGGGAATCGCTTGACGAAGGCCGATGACCTCCCGAGGCTGGAGCCGTCGATCCCACGTCCGCCGGAGGCTCCGATGCCGAAGCTGTCCATCGTTCCTGCCTTGCTGCGCCTCATCTCCGAGGGCAGCTTCTTCAAGCAGGTCTTCTCCTGGCTCCTCCGGCTGTGGGCGGTGGCGGCCCTCGTGGCGGGGATCTGGCTGTCCATCGAGCTGTGGCGGGGCGGTGGGACGAGCACCCAGGCCATCTTCGGACAGCTGATCTTCCAGGTCGCCCTGGTCCTGGCCACCTACCTCGTGGCCCACCTCAGCTGGGTGCGGGCCCAGGACGTGGCGGCCATGCCCCAGATCGCCGGAGAGGTGATCATCCCCCTCACGCGGCTGCTGCTGCGGCTGGGCGGAGAGCTCTACGCCAGCCTGGTGGCCGTGGCCAGCGTGGGCGGCGCCCTCATGATCTGGATCAGCGCCGGCGAGGCGCGGCCCGACATGGGCGAGCTGCGCCTGCTGCTGCCCGGCGCCGGCGGGGACCCGTTCCCCGCGGGCCTGGCCATGCTGCTCACCGGCCTGGCCTCCGCGGCCCTGGGCCTTCTGGGTGGCTACCTCGCCTCCGAACTCCTGGGCCTGCTCTGCGCCATCGAGAGCAACACGCGGAAGCAGGGCTGAGACCTACCGGTACCGGGCCGCCATGGCTTTCAGGGTGGTCGCCAGGTGCGCCCGCAGGGCCTTGGGCTCGAGCACTTCCGCATCGGCGCCGAGCTGGAGGATGTAGCGGGTGGGACCGTGGAGGTCCGTGGCCATGAAGCTGAGCAGGACCGTGCCGCCCTTCTCCTTCCGCACCTCGATCCGGGGCAGGGCGGGGGGCGCGTCCTGCAGGGACTGGGGCCAGTTGGAGCCGCCCACGCGCACCTGAACCTGGAAGGGCGCGCCGGGGCTGAACCAGCCGCCGATCTGGAGGTCCCGGGCCTGCTCCAGGGGGCGCTTGTCGGGGATGAGGCCGCGCCGGGAGAGGGCCTTGGCCTCCACGATGCGCGCCAGGCGGAAGTGCCGGGGCTCCTGCTTGGCGGGGTCCCAGGCCAGCAGGAAGGCGCCGCCGGAGAAGACGTCGTGGGTGAGGGTGAAGGGCACCACCGTGCGGGTGCCGGTGCGGCCCGTGGAGGCGGCCGCGTAGGTGAGCTCCAGCTCGCGCGGCCCCTCCGGGTGGCCCAGGGCCATCAGCACCTGCGAGAGCATCTTGGTGTCGAGGGCCTGCTGGTCGTCGGCGCCGCCGCGCACGCAGACGTGGGACTGGAGGGCGTCGAAGAGGTTGCGGTCGCGGCTGCTGAGGTGGCTGTCCGCCAGGGCGCGCAGGCCCTCGAGCTGGTCGTACCACATCTCCGTGGCCGTGCCCTCCAGGGCCATGAGCGCCACCTCCAGGGCCAGACGGGCGTGGGGCGTGATCTTGCTGTCCCAGTCCGGCGCCTTCTCCAGGGTGAAGTGGATGACGGCGGGCCGGCCTTCGCGGGCCTTCCCGAAGCGGGCGCCCTGCTCCTCCAGCAGCACGATGGCCCGGTCCACGGTGCGCATGGCCACGCCGCCCAGCTTCCGGGCCAGGGCGGCCTTGGTGATGCCGCGCTCCCCGGCGTCCCGGATGGCGTCCAGCACCGCCTGGAGACGCTCGGGCTTCACGAGGCTGGCCCCGTCCGGGCGGGGCGATTCGGGGGCCTTGCGGGACGCGGGTCGGGCCATGGCGACCTCCTGAGGACCATGATTGGCCAGCGACTGTCCAGAAGCAAGGCACGAGGGCGGCCGCGGGCTCCAGGGAGCGGCTATCGGTCCGTGGCGGTCCCGAGGGGGGCCCAGAAGTCCCTGAAGGGAGCTGGGTCCCATGGGGTCTCATGGTGGCGGAAGCGGGCCAGGAGGCCGGCGGCGGGTGCCGCGGCGGGGACAAGCACGGCGTGGGCGCCGGCGAAGAGGGCGCTCCAGAGGGCCGCGCGGAGGGCAGGCTCGCCCAGGCGGGCCAGGGGCAGGTCGGCGCGGGTGTCGTGATCCCAGCCCAGGGCCGCGTTCAGGCGCCGCAGGCGGACCATCAGCTCGCCATGGGTCAGACCCATCGTGAAGGGCGTGCCCTCGGTGACGACCTGCTCCCGGGCGTGGTAGGCGCCGCGCCCGGCCTCGGCGTTGAAGCGGGGGCCACCCAAGGCTTCCATGGGCACCGGCTGCCCTTCCTGGTCCCACGCCAGACCCGAGGCCGCCGCGGCCAGCTCGGCGGCCCAATCCCAGATGGTGCCCGTCGCGCTGAACACCGTCGCGGGAGGCGTGCCTGCCAGCAGACCCAAGGCCACCCCCTCGACGCGGTTGCGCAGCTGGGCGTAGGTCAACGTGCCCCAGCCGGGGGCCGTCAGGGCGGGCCGGCCCTGGAGGCGGGCCGCGCGCTGGATGAGGAGGTCCCGCAGGGTGGAGGCCATTCAATCTCCCAGGACCAGTTTGGCAAGACCGGCGCTCCGGTATGCAACCTGAAACCTGTGATCAACCCTTTCCCGGAAGGGCGGGTCAGAGGGGTGTCCGCTTCCCCCTTCATCCGGAGCCCGGCTCCGCCCCCTGGAGATTCCCATGCGCCCTGTTCCCCGCACTTACTCCCTGCTGGCGCTTCCCCTGGGCCTCACCGCCCTGGCCCTCGGCTTGGCCTGCGGCGGCGGTTCCTCCAGCGGTTCCGCCGGCTCCGCCACGCCCACGGGCACGGCGGCCGTCATCCTCACCGACGCCCCGTCGGACCAGTGGTCCTCCGTCGAGGTGGTGGTCACCCAGGTGGCCTTCCTGAACAAGGCGGACCACACCAAGGAGGTGGTGGCCTTCCAGGGCGCCAGCGCCAAGATCAACCTCGTGGACCTGGACAGCGTGGGTGAGCTGCTGGCCTCGGCCCAGATCCCCGCGGGCACCTACGATGCCCTGCGCATCACCATCGATCCCACCAGCGTGAACCTGGTGAAGGCCGATGGCACGGCAGTGCCCTCCAGCCAGGTGAAGGTGGCGGGCAGCAGCGTCCTCGTGAACCTCAGCTCCGACCTGGTGGTGACCGCCAACGGCAGCAATGCCGTGCAGCTCGACTTCGACCTGAGCCACCCCCTCTTCCTGGTGCAGCTGCCGGATGGGACCTGGGTGATGAACCTCCAGGTCAGGCACCGTCCCAACGCCAACGGCATGACCGGCGTGGCGCAGCTGATGTTCCGCCATCGCAAGGGCACCATCGCTTCCGTGGGCACCTCGAGCTTTGTGCTCCACACGGACGGCGGCAACGACCTCACGGTGAACGTGGGCACGGGCGCCTGGTTCTTCGACGCCGATACCAAGACGGTCGGCAGCCTCGCGGGCCTGGCCGCCGGGAAGTACGCGTTGGTCTCCCTGCGCATGCAGCCGGATGGCAGCCTCTGGGCGGTGCGCGTGTGGTACAGCGCCAACCCCCTGCAGCCCTGGACGCCCGAGGGCCATGTCTACGGGGTGGACCAGACCAACGGCCTCATGGTGGTCAGCTCCGGCAACGGCACGCCCCGGACCATCGCCATCGATCCCGACACCGCCTTCACCTACCACATGGCCCAATTTTTCGGCACCGGATCGGCGGCCCTCGCCAATATGTGGACGGGCTTCAAGGTCCAGGTGCAGGTGAAGGATCCCCTGGCCACGCCCATGCACGCCGCCTCGGTGAACATCCAGCGCGCCGTGGACGGCGGCCGCATCAGTGCCGCTTCCACCAGCAGCTTCACCTACCAGCACGCGAGCGGCGACCGCACCCATGCCTACGACAGCGCCTTCGCCTGGTGGTACGTGGGCTTTCCCGGCATGACGTCCAGCAGTGTCAGCGCCTTCTCTTCGGCCTGCTCCGGCATGGGCATGGGCATGATGGGCACGGGGACGGCCTCCCCCGACCTGATGCCCCGGGGCCTGAGCGACCTGGTCTGGAACACCGGCACCAGCGCCTGGGACGCCAACAATGCCATCTTCATGCCCGTGGCCCTGCCGCAGGGCACCATCAGCACCTCCTACAACGGCGGCCAGCTGGGCTTCACCTTCGTGGATTCCACCGCCGCCACCCAGTCCGTCACTGTCACCCTGAACACCACCGTGGGCGCGCAGCCGCTGGTGCTGGAGGTGTCAAAGCAGACCGGAGCGATCACGGTGACGCCGGTGGATGCAACGGCCTGGGCCACCAAGCTCGTGACCGCCACCCAGGCCCGCGTGGCCGTGGTGCCCAAGCCGGACGGCACCTACGCCGCCTACGCCGTGGTGGTGTTCACGGGGTTCTGATCCCCTGCCCAGCTCGACCAGGAAGCGGCGCCCTCGGGCGCCGCTCCTCGTTTCAGGCAAGGGCGGCCATGGCCCCGACGTTGAAGGCTGGATGGCGGTCCATCAGCGGGCGAGGAGGAGGGATGTGGCGGACGTCGCGGAAGCCCGCGTGGCGCAGGCAGTCGTCCCAGGCTTCGGGCGTGAGGAAGCCGTGCCGGGGCCGCCAGCGCGGGTCGAGCTTCACCTCGGTGAAGCTCCGGATGAAGCTGAAGAAGAATTCCAAGTAGAGGGGCGTGTCGAGGGTGGGCTTCAGGCACTCGCCGATCACCAGCCGCCCGCCGGGCCTCAGCCGGCTCCGCAGGTCGAGCAGGGTGGCTTCGAGATCCTGGGCCACGTGCAGGACATTGATCCCCACGATG
The DNA here is from genome assembly GCF_022808775.1 of Geothrix terrae. Lineage (GTDB taxonomy): Bacteria > Acidobacteriota > Holophagae > Holophagales > Holophagaceae > Geothrix > Geothrix terrae. The sequence continues at coordinate 405,359 of NZ_JAKZLA010000002.1, read as the reverse complement.
GCATCGAAGCTCTCCGGCTCGATGCCCTGACCTCCCAGGGGCTGGTTCAGGTCGAGGGTCTGAAAGCAGAGGGGGAGCCCGGGAGCCGCCTCCGGAAGGCGCCGCCGGGCCCGGTGGATGAAGGTCGGCGCCACGTCGGTGAAGCGGTACTCCGCCATCCGGGAAAGCCAGCCTTCGGCGGCGCCCCGGGCGGCCACCAGCTGGGCGAAGGAACCCACGCCGCCGCCCAGCTCCAGGATCCGGGCGCCTTCCGGCAGCTCCTTCCGGAGGGCGAGGAGCGTCAACAGGTTGTTGGGGAAGTAGACGAGGTTCTCGTTGCGGAAGTAGGCGAGCCAGAGGGGGAAGAGGGACAGCCCGAAGAGCAGGGAATCACCGTCCTTCCCGTCCGTGAAGAAGGGCCGGATGTGGGAACGCACCCCATCCAGGAGGTCGAAATTGGCCGCGTGCCCGGGCGCCTCGACCTCCACGGCCTCCCGGATGCCGGCCAGGTCCAGATCGGGTTCGCCGGACAGGACGTAGCGGTCACGCTCCTGGGCGAGCATCCCCTCGCTGGCGAGAAAGGGCAGCATCCAGGCCAGGGGCTTGCGGGCCTGGGCAGGCCCGGCCTCGCAAAGCGCATCGAGGGTCGTGCCCTGCCGGAGCCGGGCCTCCCAGCCCAGATCGAAGAGCAGGTGCAGGCATGTCCGCGCGGTGTAGAGCCCCGAGGCCCGGTGCAGGGCCAGGAAGGGACGCGTCAGGAGGGACGAGATCTCCGGTCCCTCGGGTCCAAGCAGGTCGAGACCCGGAGGTCCGTCGATGGGCCCGAGGCGGACGGCCATCAGTCCATCATTTCGCTGATGCTGCGGCCTCCATGGATGCGGAGGATGGCGTCCCCGAAGAGGGCGGCCGTGGAGAGCACGCGCAGGTTGGGCAGGGCCTTGGCGCGATCCGGCGGAACCGGGATGCTGTCGGTGATCACCAGCTCATCCAGGTTGGCGGAGTTGAGGGTCTCCACCGCGTTCCCCGAGAGCACGCCATGGGTGACGCCCACGCGGACGGTCCTGGCCCCGAACTCGCGCAGGATGCGGGCCGCTTCCTTGATGGAGCCGCCGGTGGCGATCTCGTCATCGTAGATGATGGCGTCCCGGCCCTTCACGTCGCCGATGAGGGCCACGCTCTGGGCCTTCTCGGAGTCGTCGAAGCGGCGCTTGTCGATGATGGCCATGGGCACGGAGAGCCGCTTGGCGAAGTGGCCGGCGAACTTGGCGGCCCCGGCGTCCGTGGCCACCACCGTGGTGTTGGCGAGGTCCTTGGTCTTGAAGTAGTTCGTGAGCGTGGGCGTGGCCAGCAGCTGGTCCGCGGGCTTGCGGAAGAAGCCCAGGATCTGCGGCGCGTGCAGGGTCATGGTGAGCACGCGGTCGGCGCCGGCGGTTTCCAGCAGGTCGGCCACCAGCCGGGCGGTGATGGAGATGCGCGCCTCGTCCTTCTTGTCGCTGCGGGCGTAGGGGAAGTAGGGCAGCACGGCGGTGATGCGGGCCGCGGACGCGAACTTCAGCGCGTCGATGAGGATCAGCAGCTCCAGCAGGTTGTCGCTGACGGGCGGGCAGGAGGTCTGGATCACGAAGACGTCCGATTCGCGGACGTTCTCCTCGATCTTCACCTTGATGTTCTCGTTGGAGAACCGGGTGATCTTGAGCTTGCCCAGGGGCATGCCCATGTGTGTGGCGATGCCCCTCGCCAACTCCGGGTGGCTGCTCCCGGAAAACACCTTCATCTCGCCGAACATGGATCCCCCGATCTCGATCCCAAGTGTAGCCGAGGGCCCGGGTGGAGGTCGTCACAGGGATGGACGGGAAGCCCTCCGGCGGGGCCAGGGCGGCCCGCCGGAGGGTGCGATCCCCCCGGCTCAGCCCTCGTCGGCGCTGGGGCCGTAGATGGACGGAACCGGCACATCCAGCATCCGGAGGTAGACCGCGACCTGGGCCCGGTGGTGGATGAGGTGGTTCATGACGAAGCCGCGGTAGACCGCGATGCGCGGCATGGCGAACAGGATCTGGCCGTTGTTCTTGAGGGTCCAGGTCACGTGGAAGGCCTCGTCGGAGGTCTTGGACAGGGCCCCCAGGGCGGCCTCCACCTGGGCGTCCAGGGTGCGGAGGAGGCCCTCGGTGGTGGTGCTGGGCTTGGGCTGGCGGGCCTGGGTCTCGGGCAGGCCGAAGTCCAGCTCGGTCTCGGTCATCGTGCTCACGGTCCAGCCGGGAATGGTCACCAGGTGGTTGGCCAGGTCGCCGAGGGTGAAGGACTTGGCGTGGGGCCGGTAGTCCAGGCGGCCGGTGGGGATGCGCTCGATCACGCGGCGCAGGGTGGCCGTTTCGTGTTCGAACTCGGGGAGGAGGGCTTGGGCGAGGGCCATGGGGGCTCCTTGGGTGGTGGAGGACCATCATGACGCCGGCTCCTGACAGCCTGGTGGCAGGAGTGTTCAGAGATTGTTCTTTTCTGTCTTCATTTTTCCCAGGTAATCCTCCAGGCCCCGGCCGGCGACCGCCACGAAGGGCTCCAGCAGCTCGCTGGCCTGGATCCGGTCCACCCGGAAGGTCCGCAGCGCTTCGCGAAGCTCGCACCAGGCCGCCAGGTGCCAGCGGTACCCCCAGAAGATCACGCCCAGGGGCTGAACCACCCGCACCGAGCCTGTCCCGTCCGCCCGGGCGTAGGTGATCCGGACCCGGCGCTGCTCGCGGAGGCCCTGGCGGAGGTCCCCGAGGAAGCGGGCGGTCTCGGGCGGCACGTGGAAGTCGGGGACCAGGAAGGGGAGATCCGAAAGGGCCGTCCGCCGGCCCGGAGGCAGGACGGCCTCCACCTTCCGGAGCAGGCTCTCCGCCGCCGTCCGGAGCGAGGGATCACCCCAGGCCGCTGCGACGCGCGCCCCCAGGAGCAGAGCCTCGGCCTCCTCCGCATTGAACATGAAGGGCGGCAGGTCGAAGTGGCGCGGCAGGCTGTAGCCGACCCCGGCCTCGCTCTCGATGGGCACGCCAGAGGCCATGAGGTCGGCGATGTCGCGGTAGAGGGTCCGCTCGCTGACGCCGAGCTCCCGGGCCAGCTTCGCCGCGGTACTGATGCGGTCTCGACGGAGCAGCTGGACGATCTGGAACAGGCGGTCGGCGCGGCGCATGAGGATCTGAGGCGTCCGTCCGGATCGGCCTAGACCCGGCCGCCGCCCACGCGCTCGATGCGGGCGCCCACGCCCTGGAGCTTCTTCTCCAGGCCGGCGTAGCCGCGATCCAGGTGGTAGATGCGATCCACGATGGTCTCGCCCGTGGCCACGAGGCCGGCGATGACCAGGGCGGCGCTGGCCCGGAGGTCCGTGGCCATGACCGTGCAGCCCGTCAGCTCCGCGGGGCCGGCCACGATGGCCGTGTGGCCGTCCGTGCGCAGGTTGGCGCCCAGGCGCTCCAGCTCCATGGCGTGCTGAAAGCGGTTCTCGAAGATGCCCTCGTTGATGACGCTGATGCCGCAGGCCTGGGTCATGACGGCCATCACCTGGGCCTGCAGGTCCGTGGGAAAGCCGGGGTAGGGCAGGGTGGTGACGTCCTTGGAGCGCAGCTTCTGGCCGCACTCGCGCTGGATGCGGAGCTGGCGGCCATCCTGGCCCTCGCGCTCCGTGATGACGCAGCCGGAGCGCTCTAGCAGGTCCAGCAGGGCCCGCAGGTGCTCGGGCTCGCAGCGGTCCAGCACGACGTCACCGCAGGCGGCGGCCACGGCGCACAGGTAGGTGCCGGCCTCAATGCGGTCGGGGATGACGGTGTGCTCGCAGCCGTGGAGGCGCCCGACCCCGGTGATGGTGAGGGTGCCCGTGCCGATGCCCTCGATGGCCGCGCCCATCTTGACCAGCAGCTGGGCCAGGTCGCCGATCTCGGGCTCCTGGGCCGCGTTGCGCAGGACCGTCGTGCCCTCGGCCAGGGCGGCGGCCATGAGGATGTTCTCCGTGGCGCCCACGCTCACCTTCGCGAAGGCGTGGTCGATGGCCTTGAGGCGGCCCTTCACCGAGGCGTGGATGTAGCCGTGGCTGATCTCGATCACGGCGCCCATGCGCTCCAGGGCCTCCAGGTGCAGGTTCACGGGGCGGGCCCCGATGGCGCAGCCGCCGGGCAGGCTCACGGTGGCCTTGCCGAAGCGGGCGAGGAGGGGCCCCAGCACCAGGATGGAGGCCCGCATGGTCTTCACCAGCTCGTAGGGGGCCTTGGGATCCTCGCTGCCCGCGCAGGCCAGCTTGGCGGTCAGCTCGAAGCCCTCGCCCTCGGGCTCCAGGACGGCGTCCGTGCCCAGGGCCTGGAGCACCTTCACCATGGTGCGGATGTCCGCCACCGCGGGCAGATTGGACAGTACGACGGCATCCGGCGTCAGCAGGGCCGCCGCCAGGCAGGGCAAGGCGGCGTTCTTCGCCCCCGACACCCGGATGCGCCCCCGCAGGGCCTGTCCACCTTGGATCACCAGTCGGTCCATCGAAACTCCAGCCTTCCAGCGTAGCCCAACCTTGCGGAGGGGGGATGGATCACCATGCTTGAAGTGGGGTCGGGCGGAGGGCGGCCCTGAAGGTTTACCCCGGTGCTCCCACCATGAAACCCGGCGATCCCCGAATCTGGATGTGGACCCGCGCCCTCGAGGTGCTGAACGAGGCCGAGCGCCTGCAGAAGCAGTTCTTCCACGTGGGCCGGTCCACTTCGCCGCACCCGGCCTGGGAACCGCCGGTGGACATCTTCGAATCCGGTGGGGCCCTGCGCATCGTGGTGGCGCTGCCCGGCAGGTCCGTCGACCGCCTGAAGGTGCTCTGGGAAGGGACAGACCTGGTGATCAGCGGAGATCTTCCCGTTCCCTGGAAGGAGCGCGTCGGTGCCATCCACCGCATGGAAATTCCCCATGGCCACTTCGAGCGCCGGATTGAGGGCCTGCCCCCGGGGCTCGAGATCGTCCGGAATGAATGGTGCGACGGCTGCCTGCTCCTCACGTTCCGGAAGGTTGAAGGCCCATGAACAGGAACCATGGATCGCGGACCGACCGCGAACCCGCAGGAGAGGCAGAGCCGGAGCCCCGGTCGGGCCCCGACCTTCCAAAGGACGCCACGGCCATCATCACCGTGCGAAAACTTGACCTCTTCCCTGGCATGGTGACGGTGGTGACCATCGGCCAGGGACAGCCATCCGTCATCGCGGCGCAGGAGGCCATCAAGGCGGAACGCGCGCTGGGGCTCCTGCTGCAGCGGGATCCGGCCGAGGATGAGCCGGGTCCGGAAGACCTCTACCGGGTGGGAACCCTGGCCCACATCCTCCGATTCATCACGACGCCGGATGGCTCCCACCACCTCATCTGCCACGGCGAACAGCGCTTCCGGGTGCTTGAATTCCTCGAAGGCTGGCCCTTCCTGGTCGCCCGCATCGCCCGGGTCCGCGAAGACGAGACCCTGTCCAGCGCCCTGGAAGCCCGGGTCGTCACGCTGCGCCAGCAGGTTCAGGAATACGCCGAAGCCCTTCCCATGCCTCCCCTGGAGCTGATCAACGCCATCCAGCAGCTCAGCTCGCCCGGGCCCGCCGCCGACCTGGTGGCCGGGCTGATGGACATCAAGGCCCAGGACAAGCAGGACATCCTCGAGACCTTCGATGTGCGGGAGCGGATGGACAAAGTGCTGGCGCGCATGGCCCATGCCCTGGAAGTGATCCACATGTCCCGCAAGATCACCGAGCAGACGCGGGAGGCCATGAACGCCCAGCAGCGGGAGTTCCTCCTGCGCGAGCAGCTGAAACAGATCCAGAAGGAGCTCGGTGACACGGACGAGACGGCGGCGGAGCTGGACGCGGTCGCGAAGGCGATCGCCGACGCGAAGATGCCGGAGGACGTCGAGAAGCAGGCCCGCAAGGAGCTGAAGCGCCTGCAGCGCATGCCGGATTCGGCCGCCGAATATTCCATGATCCGCACCTATCTGGACTGGCTGACCGAGCTGCCCTGGTCCCGTGAAAGCGAGGCCGGCATTGATATCGCCGAGGCGCGGAAGATCCTGGACGCGGACCACTACGGCCTGGAGAAGATCAAGAAGCGCATGCTCGAGTACCTGGCGGTCCGCAAGCTCAACCCCGGCGGCAAAAGCCCCATCCTCTGTTTCGTCGGTCCGCCTGGGGTGGGAAAGACCTCGCTCGGGCAGAGCATCGCGCATGCCACCGGGCGGAAGTTCGTGCATGCGAGCCTAGGCGGCGTCCACGATGAGGCGGAGATCCGGGGCCACCGGCGCACCTACATCGGCGCCCTGCCTGGCACCATCATCCAGGGCATCCATGGCGCGGGCACGCGCAACCCGGTGTTCATGCTGGACGAGATGGACAAGCTGGGCGCCGGGGGGTTCCATGGAGATCCGGCCTCGGCCCTCCTGGAGGCCCTGGATCCGGAGCAGAACGCCACGTTCCGCGACAACTACCTCGGCCTCCCCTTCGACCTGTCGCACGTGATGTTCATCGGCACGGCCAATGTGCTGGACACCATTCCGGGCCCCCTCCGGGACCGCATGGAGGTGATCCAGCTCCCCGGCTACACCGAGGAGGAGAAGCTCGAGATCGCCCGTCGCTACCTGGTGGGGCGGCAGCTGGCGGTCCACGGGCTCGCGGCGGAGCAATGCGCCTTCGGCGAGGGAGCCCTCACCGCCATCGTCCGGGACTACACGCGGGAGGCCGGCGTGCGCAACCTGGAGCGGGAGATCGGATCCGTGCTCCGCCACGTGGCCATGGGCGTCGCCGAGGGGGCCGTGGCGGCCGTCCGGGTGAAGCCGGAGGATCTGGGCGAGATCCTCGGTCCGCCCCGATTCGAGTCGGAGAGCGCCATGGGCTCAGGGAAGCCAGGCGTGGCCACGGGGCTTGCCTGGACTCCCGTGGGCGGCGACATCCTGTTCATCGAGGCGGCCCGGATGCCAGGCAGCGGCAAGCTCCTCCTGACCGGCCAGCTGGGCGACGTGATGAAGGAGAGCGCCCAGGCCGCCCTGTCCCTCCTGAAGGGGCACCTGGGCGAGCTTGGTCTGGCGGGTGAGGACTTCGAGCGGCTGGACGTCCACATCCACGTGCCAGCCGGGGCGACGCCGAAGGATGGGCCCAGCGCCGGCATCGCCATGTTCGTCGCGCTGGTCTCCCTGTTCACCGGACGCTCCGTCCGGAGCGATACGGCCATGACCGGAGAGATCTCCCTGCGGGGGCTCGTCCTGCCCGTGGGCGGCATCAAGGAGAAGGTGCTGGCGGCCCTGCGCTCCGGGATCACCCGCGTCATGCTGCCCTCCCGCAACCGGAAGGAGCTGGAGGACATCCCCCCCTTGGCCCGGGAGCGGCTGCAGATCATCTGGATCGACCAGGTGTACGAGGCGCTCGGCGCGGTCCTGGAAGAGGGTCCCTGCGGCTGAGGATTCAGGGCTGGAGCGCTTCCGCCAGCTGGAAGGTGTCCGTGTACTGCTGGAAGCGGCGGACCTTGCCCTGGGCCAGGGTCCAGACGTGGGCCACCTGGGCGCGGAACCGCCTGCCGGTGGCTTTGGGGCTGCCTTCGTAGTACCCGAGCATGACGATCCGATCGCCTGCCTCCAGGAGTTCATCGACGCGGATGGTCACTTCAAAGTGGGCGCCGATGGGGGTGAAGACGCCATCCCGGACTGCCTCCAGGCCCCGGTAGGGGCTGTGCCCGGCCAAGGGGGAGTGGTCTGCGGCCACCCACTCAATGTCGGGCGCAAAGCTATCCAGGATGGTCGGGATGTCCCATCGGTTGAAGGCCGCGTAGACGCGGCGGATGGTCTGTTCGTGGGCTGAGGTCATGCGTTTCCCCATGGGAGAGAGAGGGCCCGATCCACCTGGATTCGGGCCCTGGCGTTCAGGGGTGCCTAATGGTCATGGCGGCGTAGGCGCTGGGGTTCGCCTTGACCTTGGCGGCGCATTCGTCGCAGCAGACCGTGAGTTCCCTGCCTGCCACGCGCACCTTGATCCCGCCGTCCTTCATGTCCCAGTCGCACACGGGGCACTTTTCGATGCTCATCACCTTCTCCTCTTGAGGGTTCGACGTGGGACCACCATGGCCGCCGGGCTCGAACCCTGTGAGAACAAAGGTAGGAAGGGGGGGATTCTCAAACTTCCAGATTCTTGCTCATTTGATGCAGCGTCCGGAGGCTGGCGTTCCTGCGCACCTCCGAGGGCGAGCGGCCGAATTCCTTCCGGAAGGCGTCCGCGAAGTGACTGTGGCTGGAGAAGCCGAGGTCCAGGGCCAGGGCGGTCAGGTCCTCCTCGCCGCCCGCCAGGCGCTCCAACGAGGCCCTCAGCCGCAGCAGGGTGAGGTAGCGATGGATGGAAATCCCTGTGCGCTGCTGGAACACGCGGGCGAAGTGGAAGGGCGAGGCGTGGACGGCTTGGGCCACCTCGTCGAGGGTGAGGCGCTCCCCCAGCCGAGCCGCAAGATGGCTCTTGGCCGCTTCGGCGAGGTTCACGTGGTCGGCTTCCGTGCCTTCCCGGCGACTGCGACGGGGATGGCCCTGCTGGGCGAAGGCCGCCTCGAGGGTGTCGGCCACGATCTGAAGGGCGGTCACATCCACCCAGAAGGGTTCCAGAGCCTCGATTCCCGCTTCCAGACGCTGCACCAGCTCCCGGTGTCTCCAGAAGACCGTCGATTCGCAGGGGCCGGCCACGAAGGGGAAGGGCTGTTCCGGCCGATCATCCACGGTGGGATCCAGCTCCCGGATGATGTCATGGAGGACCCGCGGTGCGACGGCGAACACCGTACCCCTGTCCCCGCCGTCCATCGGGTGGCTCACCCGGTACGTGGATCCCTTCGAGAAGAAGACCGCCTGGTTGACGTCCGCGGTGGCGTGGCTCCGGCCGAAATGCCGGCAGAAGGCGCCATGCCGCATGAGAATGAGCGTGTTGGCGTCGGACGCCTCTTCTGGCCCGGGGCCGCCACAGCAGGCACGGCAGCGGTATTCCCGGACCCTGACGAGGGGGCTGTCGTACAGGCCCCGGAAGGAGACGGGAATGTCAGGGCGGCCCGGCATGCCCTCATCCTAGTGCACTCTCTGTGGAGGTGGTGGGCCGGTTCCCGAATCTTCTTGTCAGGACGCATGCCCCCTTGGATCACCGCCAGGTCCTTCCACATCCCCAGGCCTCCTGGCTGGCTCATCCCGCGGCTGATCTGCGCAGGCGGAAGGGCTGGATCTGTCCATAGCTCAAGGAGCGCCAGACCCACTCCAGGGGGCCGAACTGGAATCGCGCGAGCCACCACCGGCTGGCCAGGACCTGCAGCCCGAAGACCACGACCCCGAGCAGGGTGGCGGAAGCGAGACCCATGCGGTCGTAGAGGCCCAGGCCCCAGTGATAGAAGATGGCCGTCATGACGAGGCTCTGGGCCAGGTAGTTCGTGAAAGCCATGCGCCCCGGCCAAGTCAGGATCTGGAGCCAGCGGCGCCAGGTTTCATCCTGCCAAAGCAGCAGCAGGCCGGCCCCGTACCCGAGGGCCAGGATCATGGGTTGCAGGGTGGTGAGGGCGCGGAGCGGCAGCAGCCAGCGGGAGACGGGCCAGTGGGTGAGGGCCCAGGCCCTGACTTGGGGTGTGTCCCGGCCGGCCCACACGAGGCCCAGGAGGAGGCCCAGGGCCAAGCCCCCCTTGGCGATCCGGCGGAGCAGGGGGAGGTGGGCGGCAGGATCCCTCAGAAGGCCCGATTTCCAGATTCCGAGGCCGACGAGGAAGTTCAAGGTGGAGTATCCGAGCCCCCCCAGGAGCAGGCCACTGGCGTCATGGAGCCAGTCCCGGAGGCGGAAGACGAGGATCTGCCACCAGGTTCCCTGGCCGTAGGCCGCCAGGCACTGGCTGGTCCAGGCCCGGGCCGCGGCCAGCTCGGCAGCGGAAGGCATCGGTGGGGTCCCCCGGCGCAGGTGGAGGATGGAGACGACGAGTCCGGCGCCCAATCCCAGCCCCCAGAGGCAGGCGGTCCAGATCCAGACGGTGCGGGTCCGCCTTCCCAGGAAGGGCAGGAGAAGGAAGCCGCACAGCGCATAGGCGTGGAGGATGTCCCCCATCCAGAGCAGGAGGACGTGCAGGATGCCGAACCCGAGCAGGACCGCGAGCCGGCGCCGGATGAAGGGGCCGAAGGCCTCCCCCCGCGCTTCGATCCGCTCCTTCTGGATGCTCAGACCCACGGCGAAGAGCATCGAGAAGAGGGTCATGGCCTTCCCGGCCAGGAAGACGGTGCTCAGGAAGGCCGTCATCCCGTCGGCCAGGCTGGGCCAGGAGTCGCGGAGGGATTGGACCCGCGCCTCGGGCGCGAAGAACCAGGGCACGTTCATGATGAGGACGCCGAACAGGGCCGCGCCGCGGAGGGCGTCCAGGTGGCCCAGCCGCTCGGCTTGGGACACCGGCCGGGCCTCGAGATGATCCATGCGGGCTCCTGGGAATGCACGGAAGCCTATCGGGAGTCTGGCTTCCCCGCGAGGCCCGAACCGAGGAGCCTCCCCTGGAGGGATCGGCCCGGGAGCGGACCCCAGGTTCGCCCATCCTGGCTGTCGGGGCGGTTGTCGCCCAGGACCAGGTAGCCAGCCCCGCAGACCTGGCGTCCCGCGCCACCCCGCTCGGGGTGGACGACCCAGGGTTCCTCCAGGCGCTGGCCGTCGATCCAGAGATCCGGACCGTTCCAGGTCAGGGTCTCGCCGGGAAGTCCCAGCACCCGCTTCACGGAGGAGCCGTGGGGACCCGCCACGACCCAGACTTCCCCCCGCCTGGGCCCATGGCTGGCCCAGGCCCGCACGGCCCAGCACAGGTCGCCATCGCGGAGCGCGGGCTCCATGCTGTGCCCCGACACCCGGATCGGATGCAGCACCGTCAGGGGCGACAGGGCCAGGGCCAGGGCGGCCAGGGGGATCCAGGGCTTCACGGGCGGAGGGCCAGCCGCCTTCCCCGTCCGTCCGTCAGCGCGATTTCCTTGAGACGGGCGGGGTCGGGGACGAAGGGGGCCAACTCGATCAGCAGCCGCCGGGCCAGGGCCAGCGGACCGTCCAGGCCCAACTCCGAGAGGAGCTTCCCCTGGAGGGGCGCCAGGCTGCGGTCGAGGGCCGCCTCCAGGTCCCGGAAGTCCACCACCACGTCGAAAGCGTCCAGGCCCGGGCGGGCGGCCACCACCTCCACGGTGTAGTCGTGGCCCTCCCAGGTCTCGCCCGTGCGGAACACCACCGACAGGGGACGGGTCACGGCGGCTTCGAAGATCAGGGGGGCGGCGGGACTCAAAGGGGGCTCCGGAAACTGACTCCAGGTCGGGCCTTCAGTTTGTCATGGGCACGGCTACACTGGGCCTTCGACCGCATACCTGATAACCGGGTGAGACAATGATCGGCCTCCGGCTCCTTGCCGAGGGACGAGCTGAACCTTGACTGCTGGAGGGACCGCCATGAAGGCCCTGGAAATCGCGCTGTTCTGGATCATGACGCTGGCCGCGGGCGGGTTCTTCGCGTGGACCATCCGCCTGCGCATCGCCACCCTGAAGGCGGGCCTGCCGGACAACCGCTTCGACCAGCCCTGGGTGCGCCTGAAGGGCGTCTTCACCCTCGCGCTGATGCAGAAGCGGATGGTCCGCGACAAGTACGCGGGCTTCTACCACATCCTCATCTTCTGGGGCTTCTGCGTCTTGTCTCTGCGCACCATCGGGCTGGTGCTGGAGGGCCTCTTCGGATGGCACATGACCGAAGCCCTCGGCGGTTTCGGCCTCGGCTACCAGGCCACCAAGGACATCTTCGAGGTGCTGGTGCTCCTGGGCCTGGGCCTGGCCACCTTCCGCCGCCTGGCCGCCAAGCCCTGGCGCCTGGAGAACTCCTGGGACGCCTGGGCCACCCTGAGCCTCATCGGCGGCCTCATGGTCACGGACCTGCTGGCCGACGGCGCCTTCGTGGCCCTGCACCATCCCGCCTGGGCGGCCTGGTCCCCGGCGGGCGTGGCCGTGGCCAACCTGCTGGGCGGCCTGAGCCAGACCGGGCTCCTGGTGCTCTACAAGGCCATGTGGTGGCTGCACCTGGCCGTCCTCTACTTCTTCGCCAACTTCCTGCCCTACTCCAAGCACTTCCACGTCTTCACCAGCCTCTTCAACATCTACTTCCGCGAGCTGGAGCCCCAGAAGAACCTCAAGCCCATGGACCTGGAGGCCGAGCACTTCGGCGTCAACCGGATCCAGGACTTCAGCTGGAAGCAGATGCTGGACTTCTACACCTGCGTGGAGTGCGGCCGCTGCCTGGAGAACTGCCCCACGACGCTCACGGGCAAGCCGCTGCGCCCCAAGAACTTCGGCACCGACCTGCGGGACTACCTGAAGGCCACGCCCCTGGAGCAGATGGGACAGGACAAGCCCGTGCCCGAGGACCGCAAGCTCATCGGCGGCCCCGTGCCCGAAGGCTCGTACTGGAAGCGCGATGACGAGGAGGCGCCCTGGAGCAAGGAACAGCTCGAGGGCTGGATCAGCCAGGACACCATCTGGGCCTGCACCAGCTGCGGCTACTGCGAGTGGGCCTGCCCCCTGCAGATCAGCTTCGTGGACAAGCTCGTGGGCATGCGCCGCTACCTCACGCTGGAGGAGAGCGACTTCCCCGCCGAGGCGCAGACCGCCTTCAAGGGCATGGAGCGTCAGGGCAACCCCTGGAACCTGCCCCAGGCGGATCGCGCCAAGTGGGCGGATGGGCTGGAGGTGCCCACCTTCGCCGAGAATCCGGAGGCCGAGTACCTCTTCTGGGTGGGCTGCGCCGGCAGCTATGACGCCGCGGGCCAGAAGGTGTCCAAGTCCCTCGTGAAGCTGCTGAAGGCCGCCAATGTCTCCTTCGCCATCCTGGGCACCGAGGAGAGCTGCACCTGCGAGTCCGCCCGGCGCCTGGGCAATGAATACCTCTACCAGTCCGCCACCGAGGCCAACATCGAGACCCTCAAGGGCCACGGCGTGAAGAAGGTCGTCACCAACTGCCCCCACTGCCTGAACACCCTGAAGAACGAGTACCCGGCCTTCGGCGGCGACTTCGAGGTGGTGCACGGCACCGAGCTGGTGGCCAAGCTCATGGCCGAAGGGAAGCTCAAGCTCGACCAGAAGGTGGACGTGGACCTCACCTACCACGACCCCTGCTACCTCAGCCGCATCAACGGCCAGGTGGAGGCGCCCCGCGCCATCCTGGGCGCCATCCCCGGCGTGAAGCTCACGGAGATGGAGAAGCACGGCGAAGCCACCATGTGCTGCGGCGCCGGCGGCGGGCGTTTCTGGCTGGAGGAGCACCTGGGCAAGCGCGTGAACCACGAACGCTTCGAGCAGGCCCTGGAGACGAAGGCCACCACCATCGCCGTGGGCTGCCCCTTCTGCAACGTCATGCTGAACAACGCGGCGGGCGAGACCAACCACGAAGGCGTGGCCACCACGGATGTGCTGGAACTGGCCGCCAAGGCCTTGGGGGCCTGACCCCGGCCTTCCCGGGGGTCCCGGGGCGCCTGAAGCGTCCCGGGACCCCTGGAGAAGTTTCGTAACCACGGTCTCCACCCCCTGTGGTCAGATGATGGGGTTCCCGCTCACGAGGCTCCAGGCATGCGCATCGCAGCGAAGATCATCTCCCTTACGGTCGCAACAGCTTCGATCGCGGGCGTGGCGCTCGGAACCTTCCTTGTCATTGAGGGGCGGCGCACGTCCGAACAGCGCATCGAGCAGCTCGAGCGGACCCTGCGTGCCGACTACGACCGGCGGGCCCGCCTCGAGGTCGAGACGGCCGCGTCCATGCTCGCCGGGATCGCCGAGCGGCAGCAGAAGGGGGAGATCAAGGCCGAGGAGGCGAAGCGGCTCGGCGCCGATCTCCTGCGCGGACTCCGGTACGACCAGGAAGGCTACTTCTGGGCGGACACGGTGGATGGCCTGAACATGGTGCATGCCACCCAGCCCATTCTTGAAGGCAAGAACCGGATTGATGCGGTGGATCAGAAGGGCACCCCGTACATGCGGGACATCATCCGGGCGGGCACCAGCGGCGGTGGCTACAGCGACTACTGGTTCCCGAAGAAGGGCGGCACCGTGCCGCTGCCCAAGCGGGCCTACTCGCTCCTGGTGCCGTCGTTCGGCTGGGTGATCGGCACCGGCAACTACGTAGACGACATCGACGCGATCGTGGCCACCGAACGGGCGGCCGCCTTGGCTGACATTCGGCAGCGCACCCAGGTGCTGCTCGCCGTGGTCGCCGTGTGTCTGGTCGTGACCGTGGCGGTGTGGGCGAACTTCGGGCACCGGATCTCCCGGCCCATCCTGGCGATCACCGCCAGCCTGGGCCGCCTGGCCGGCTACGATTTCCGCGAGGACGATTCACTGAAGGCCTTCGAGGCCGCGCAGGACGAGACCGGCGCGATGGCCAGCGCCCTGCGCGCCATGCGGGAGGCGGTGGCCTCCCTGATCGCCACGCTCCAGCACTCCGTCGAGGTCGTCAAGCAGGTGAGCACCCAGCTGAACGCCACCTCGCAGGATGTGAGCCATGGCTCTTCGGAGCAGGCGGCCTCGGTGGAGGAGCTGACGGCTTCCATGCAGGAACTGGCTGCGGGCGCGGCCCGGGCCGCGGAGGATGCGAGGAAGGCCAGCGATCGGGCCGCCGGCGTGGCCGAGGAAGTGCGGGTCGGGACCAGCGCCGCCGCGGAGACCTCGGCGGCCATGCGCGACATCGCCGAGCGGATCGGCATGGTGGAGGACCTCGCCTACCAGACCAACCTCTTGGCCCTCAACGCCGCCATCGAGGCGGCGCGCGCCGGTGTCCACGGACGCGGCTTCGCGGTGGTGGCCGCCGAAGTGCAGAAGCTCGCGGAGCGCAGCGGGGAGGGAGCCAAGGAGATCCGCGCCATCTCGGATCGGAGCGTGGGCATCGCCGTGCGCGCCGAGGCGCTGCTCGCGCGGGTGGCGCCCGAGGTGACGCGGAGCGCCCGGAAGCTGCAGGCCTTTGCCGAGGCGGCCATGGCCCAGGATCATACGGTGCGGGAGATCAACCGAGCCCTCGAGGAGCTCTCCCAGGTGGTGCAGCGGCACGCGACGGCCGCCGAGGAGATGTCGGCCACGTCGGAGGTCCTGTCGTCGCAGGCGACAGCCCTCGACGAGAGCGCCAGGGCCTTCGTGCTCGAAGGGCCCGCCCGCGACCTCGCTCAGGGTTGAGAACCCAGGGCTGAGGTCCGATCAGGAGGCGGGGGTTCCTGTGGCTGTTAGCACGGGAACAGTCCACCACGACGTTCCCGGACAGCCGGCTCCCGGTCCCTAGGGGGACTGCCTAAGGGCGATCCATGGCTGGATGGGGAGTCCGGCCGCGAGGATGCACACGAAAAAATCAGCATTGCGCCAGGGGGCGAATGGCATATTCATGTAATATGGTGATATTGTAATCGCCTGTAGCCTTATTTTTACAATGATCACTGATCATGGGAGAGGGCCAGTGGCCCTCATGGCGGCGGCCAACCACTTCCATTCACAGGGGGTATCCAATGGTTTGGTCAAGAATCAGTCGATGCGCGGCGACGCTCATTCGCCTCCTTTGTGTGCCCGTACTCCTGGCACTGGGGATGGCGGGTGGCGCCCTATGGAGCGATGAGGCTCCGGTCGGGATCATCGTCCTCACCCAACCCACGGACCAGAAGGTGGGCCCGGGGCAGACGGCGACCTTCTCCGTGGTGGCCACCGCCGGGAGCGGGGAACTCCGCTACCAGTGGTACTGTGACCCAACCGGGGAGCGCACCCGCCTGATCCCTGGGGCGACATCGCCCGAGTACACGACGCCTCCCCTGAAGCTGAGCGACAGTGGTTCCAGATTCTTCGTGCGCCTGACCTCCGGCCAGTCGGAGGTCCAGAGTCGATATGCGCGACTGACGGTGAAGGCCGAGGCCCCGCCCGAGAACCCGGTGGTGTACCTGGCTCCCTTCGTCACCGAGGGAAAGGCGGGGCTCGTGGCGAGCACCCCGGACTGGGGGCCGAAGGCCGTCTATGCCTGGACCTTGACCGGCGGGACGCTCACCTCAGGCCAGGGAAGCCCCGCCATCACCTTCACCGCCGGCGTGGCCGGCACCACCCTGACCGCCACGGTGGTCGTCACTGCCTATGGCGGCAGCGGCTCCGGGAGCGCCTCCGCCTCCGTCGTGCCCGCCCCCAACGCCGAATTGGCTCTGCCCTTGAAAACCCACCCCGGCGATGCCTGGATGAAGGCCAGCGTGCCCCACCAGCATGGGATGACCTACCTCTGGACCATCGTCTCCAGCACCGGCACGGCCAGCATCACCGCCGGGCAGGGTACCCATGTGATCAGCTTCTCGGCGGGCCCATCGGTGGGCACCTTCCACCTCAAGGTGGATGTCCAGAACCAGGCCGGGGATGCGATCGCCTCCACTCGGAAGGTCACCATCCAGACGGGAACCTGGCTGGTCAAGAACGGAGGTGCTTCGGTCAAGAGGTTCCCCTGCCAGGCCACGCGCCTCCCCAGTGGCCGCGTGCTGGTGACAGGCGGCGGCGGGAACAGCGCCGAGGTCTACGATCCCGAGACGGGCCATTGGAACCTCGTCGGCAGCATGGCGAATCCGCGGGACTGGCACACCTCCACCCTCCTCCGCACCGGCCAGGTGCTGGTGGCAGGCAATGGCACGGCCGAGCTCTACGACCCCGCCTCAGGAACCTGGCATCGCACGGGCAACCCGGGAACCTCTCGGAGCGCCTGCACGGCCACGCTGCTCCCGGACGGGAAGGTACTCGCGGCAGGCGGTCATACGGCCACCGCGGAAGTCTACGACCCTGCAACTGGAACCTGGACACCCACCGGCAGCATGGGGATCGCGCGGACCTTCCACACGGCCACGCGGTTGGTGGACGGGAAGGTCCTGGTGGCCGGAGGTTCCGAGGACAACCCTGTCACGGAGCTCTACGACCCGGCGGACGGCACCTGGGTTTCCGCCGGAAGCCTGAACCAAGCGCGGAACGAGTGCGCGGCCACCCTGCTCGCGGATGGGAAGGTCCTCGTGACGGGAGGTTCAATCCTCATCTCGGGAACCTCCAGCGCTGAAATCTACGATCCCGGGACCGGGACCTGGGCTCTCACGGCCACCATGGGGGAAGAACGCCGCCACCATACGACCACCCTCCTCCCGGATGGGCGGGTGCTGATGGCGGGTGGCGAATATCACGACAATTTCCTCTTCAGCACGGCCATCTTCGACCCCGCGGCATCGACCTGGACACCCGCCGGCAACCTGGGGACGGGGCGGTTCGGCCATACAGCCACCCTGCTCCAGGACGGGACCGTCCTGGTGACCGGCGGCCGCGGGTCCCTGTACTTCTATGACATCGCCAGTTCCGAAATCTACGACTCGGGAAACGGGACTTGGAAGCCCCTGGCTGGGCAACCGATGGCCCCCCGCGAGTTCCACACAGCAACCCTTCTCGCGAACGGGCAGGCGCTGGTCGCGGGAGGAGAGAACTTCCCGCGAGGAATCCTTGACGATGCGGAAATCGCCGCCCCTGCGACTGGATACTGGACGCCCGCGAAGAACATGGGCACCACCCGCAGAGGTCACACAGCCACTTTGCTCTCGGATGGGAAAGTTCTGGCGGTAGGCGGTGACGCCCTCTCGCAGCCAGGCTTCACCAGCGCTGAGTTCTACGACCCTGCCAATGGGTCCTGGACCCCGGTCGGCAGTTTAAATACTACGCGAGGCCAACAGACTGCCACGCTGCTCCCCAATGGGAAGGTCCTGGTCGTGGGAGGTTTCGTCGGAGGCATCGCATCGGAGAGCGCCGAACTCTACGATCCCGCCACTTCAACTTGGCGACCCACCACCAGCCTCGGAATCGCCCGTGTCGGCCACACCTCCACCCTGCTTTCCACCGGGAAGGTGTTGGTGGTCGGTGGTGGGAGCTTCTCCGATCCAATCGCCAACGCTGAACTCTACGATCCTGCTGGAGAGACCTGGACCGCGGTGGGCGCCCTCGGAACGGCCCGCCGGGGCCACATGGCCACGCTGCTGTCGGATGGGCGGGTACTCGTGACAGGCGGGACTGGGGCTTCCGGAACCTTGGACAGTGCTGAAGTATTCGATCCCACGACGAACGGCTGGCTCCCGACTTCCGCCATGGGATCGGCGCGCAGAGGCCATTCGGCTGACCTCCTCGCGAACGGCAAGGTTCTGGTGGTGGGAGGTAGGAATTCTTCCAACTCGATCCTCAGCAGCGCGGAGCTCTACGATCCCGCCACGCAGGTCTGGACGCCGGCGGATAACCTGGCCTTGCCACGGGCAGGCCACAGTTCCATACGTTTCCCCAACGGAGACATCATGGTTGCTTTCGGCCCTGGTGGCGATCTGGTCACCGAGATCTACAGGCCCTAGACGGGCGTCTGCTTCGTCTCTTCCGTACCCAAGGCCGCCCGAAGTGTGAAAGGCGCGGCTACAAGGGGCGCATCGGCATCCACGACCAGTTGGTGAATGACGATTGTCTCTGGCGATCCAGAAGGAAGCCCCCGTGGACGAGACCCGCACGCTATCCATGGATGACGGCATGCGGACGCTCCTTCAGGGGTGAAGCCAGATGGTTGAGGCGCGGGCGGGATCCCGGAACGGCTCAGCGCTTGGACAACACATCCTTCAGCAGATCCCGGGTCTCCCGGAGCATGGCGGCGGTGTCGTCCCAGCCCAGACACGCATCGGTCACCGAGCAGCCGTAGCGGAGGGTGGACAGGT
Organism: Geothrix terrae; assembly: GCF_022808775.1. Lineage (GTDB taxonomy): Bacteria > Acidobacteriota > Holophagae > Holophagales > Holophagaceae > Geothrix > Geothrix terrae. The sequence goes on along the minus strand of NZ_JAKZLA010000002.1, from coordinate 386,639 downwards.
CCGCGGGGATGGGCTGGCTGCCCTCCTCGAGGAAGCTCTCCACCATGACTCCGACGATGGACGCATTGCCCCGCCGGATCTGGTGGGCGCAGTCCTGGAGGACCAGGGGCTGGAGGCGGGGGTTCTTGTGGCTGTTGGCATGGGAGCAGTCCACCACGATGTTCCCGGGCAGTCCGGCCTTGCGGAGGGCGCCTTCGGCCAGGGCGATGCTGACGGTGTCGTAGTTGGGGCGGCCGCCCCCGCCGCGCAGGACGAGATGCCCGTGGGGATTCCCCTTGGTGCGCACGATGGCCGCCGAGCCCTGGTCGTTCAGACCCAGGAAGCTGTGGGGGCGGGAGGCGGAGAGGATGGCGTTCACGGCGGCGGCCAGGTCGCCGTCTGTGGCGTTCTTGAAGCCCACGGGGGTGGACAGGCCGCTGGACATCTCCCGGTGGGTCTGGGATTCGGAGGTCCGGGCACCGATGGCCGTCCAGCTGATGAGGTCGCCGATGTACTGGGGCGTGTTGGGGTCCAGCGCCTCGGTGGCCGCCGGCAGGCCGATCTCTCCGATGCGGAGCAGGAACTCCCGGGCCTTCCGCATGCCCTCCTCGATGTGGAAGGAATCGTCCATGCGGGGATCGTTGATGAAGCCCTTCCAGCCCGTGGACGTGCGGGGCTTCTCGAAGTAGACCCGCATGACCAGCAGCAGCGTGTCCGCGACTTCGTCCGAGAGGGCCTTGAGCCGCCGCGCGTAGTCGAGGCCCGCCACGGGGTCGTGGATGCTGCAGGGACCCACCACCACCATGAGGCGGGGATCCTCCCGGGCGAGGATGCGCTGGAGGTCCCGGCGGCCGCCGGCCACAGTCTCCGCCACGGTGTCGGGCACGGGCAGGGCCGCGTGGATCTCCGCCGGCGAAGGCATCCGGTCGAACGAATCGATGTTGAGGTTCTCGAGCGCCTGGTGGGTCATGGGGGCCTTCCGGGATAAAGAAAAACCCCGATCCGGAGAACGGATCGGGGTGGTCATGGGGATGTTCCAGGTATCAGGCTGGACCCTCGCCGTGCCACGCACGATCCGTGCGCGGGAACCAATAATAGCGATGGAAGCGGGACGTCATGGCGGGGTCCGAAGGTGTCCCATGCTGGACCCCCGGAGGCCGGAACGTCAAGGTGCCAACAGATTCCGGATGGCGGTCCGACAGACGCTGAACATCCAATCAATGATTGTTTTTTGATAATCGAATTCATATTTGTCGGGACATGGACTAGGCTGGGCTTCTTTCCAAGGAGCCGCCATGGACCGCCGCACCCTTCTCGGAACCCTCGCCGCCGGCGCCGTGGGGGCCGGACTCCACGCCAAGGGCCTGGGCCCCGGCGCCACGGACGCGAAGCCCACGGGGAATCCCCTGGCGGATTACGCCGCCCGGCCCTTCGACTTCGGCACGGGGCTGCCCGGCCTCGGCAAGGAGCTGCTGGCGGAGCACCTGACGCTCTACAAGGGCTACGTGAGCCGCACGAATGCCCTCCTCAGGGACACGCTCGCCGCGGAACGGGAGGGCAAGGCCGGTCCCGCGGTGCAGGAGCTGCATCGGCGCCTGGGCTTCGAGTTCAGCGGCATGCGCCTCCATGAGCTCTATTTCGAGGCCCTGTCCGCCAGCGCCGCCAAGCCCAGTGCAACGCATCCCCTCCATCAGGCCATCGCCGCCACCTGGGGTTCTTTCGACGCCTGGTGGGCCGCCTTCAAGGCCACCTGCACCATGACGGGCATCGGCTGGGGCGCCCTCCTGAAGGACCCGGCCTCGGACCGGCTCATGAACGCCTGGTTCCAGGACCACGAGAACGCCGTTGCCGTGGGCGCCCAGGCGCTCCTGGTCGTGGACGTGTGGGAGCACGCCTACGTGAAGGACTACGGCGCCACGGGCCGGGCCAAGTACGTGGACGCCGTGAAGCCCCTCATCGACTGGCGCGTGGTCGAGAAACGCTTCTGAAATCTGGGGTTCTCTGGGAGATTTACAAAATTGTAAGATCGAACCAAGGTCTGTACAATTTTGTAGATCACTCACCGGAGCCCCCATGGCCGCCTCGGAGGACGCCCTTCACCTCTCGCCCCTGCTGGAGCTGAGCCAGGCCCTGGCCGCCTCGGACATCCGGGCCTCGCTGCCCCGAGTCCTGGAGATCCTGGCCGAGGCCTTCGGCGCCCTGAACGGTGCCATCCTGCTGGCGGACGAGGAGGGGGGCGCGCTCCGGGTCGAGGCCGCCCGGGGCCTCTCCAGCCAGGAGGTGGCGCGGGCCCGCTACCGGGTGGGCGAGGGCATCAACGGGCGGGTGCTGGCCACCGGCAAGGCCATCGTGGTCCCCCAGGCCAGCCTGGAGCCCCTCTTCCTGGACCGGACAGGCGTCCTGAAGGCCCAGAAGCGGAAGAAGTCCGACATGTCCTTCTTCTGCATCCCGGTGTTCCTGGACCGGAAGACGGCGGGAACCCTCTGTCTCACCGTGCCCTACGACCGGAATCGGGACTTCGACCGGGACACCAAGCTCCTCCAGATCGCGGCCTCCATGGTGGGCCTGGCCATGAAGGTGGCGCGGCTGGTGGCGGCGGACCGGCAGCGGCTGGTGGAGGAGAACCAGCAGCTCCGCCTGGAGCTGCGGGAGCGCTACGAGCTGCACCACCTCATCGGGCACAGCCATGCCATGCAGCGGGTCTACGAGGCCGTGGCCCAGGCGGCGCCCAGCAGCACCACCGTGCTCATCCGCGGGGAGTCCGGCACGGGCAAGGAGCTGGTGGCCCACGCCCTCCACTACAACTCGCCGCGGGCGGACAAGCCCTTCGTGAAGGTGAACTGCGGGGCTCTGCCCGAGCCCCTCATCGAGTCCGAGCTCTTCGGCTACGAGCCCGGCGCCTTCACGGACGCCCGCCAGGTGAAGAAGGGCCGCTTCGAGCTGGCCCACGGCGGCACGCTGTTCCTGGACGAGGTGGGCGAGCTGACTCCGGCCACCCAGGTGAAGCTGCTGCGGGTCCTCCAGGAGCGGGAGTTCGAGCGCCTGGGCGGCGTGCGGCCCGTGAAGGTGGACGTGCGGCTCCTGGCCGCTACCAACCGGGATCTGGAGGCCGCCGTGCGGGCCGGGACCTTCCGGGAGGACCTCTACTACCGCCTCCGCGTCTTCGAGATCTTCCTGCCGCCCCTGCGGGAGCGCCAGGCGGATATCCTGCTGCTGGCGGACCACTTCGTGGAGAAGATCGCGGCGGCCCAGGGCAAGGACGTCCGCCGCATCTCCACCTCGGCCATCGACATGCTCACGGCCTACCACTGGCCCGGCAACGTGCGCGAGCTGGAGAACGCCCTCGAGCGGGCCATCCTCGTCTGCGAAGGCGGCGTGATCCACGCCCACCATCTGCCGCCCTCCCTCCAGACGGCGGAGGTCTCCGGCACCGTGCCGGGGACGGCCCTGGGCGAGGCCGTGGCGGCCTTCGAGCGGGACCTGCTCCAGGACGCCCTGAAATCTGCCCGGGGCAACCGCTCCCGCGCCGCCCGCCTCCTCCAGACCACCGAGCGCATCTTGAACTACAAGGTTCAGAAGTACGGGCTGGAGCCCGAGCGGTTCCGGTCATCCTGAGGTGAAATTGTACAAAAATGTAATTAAATCGATTCCTCATTACATTTTTGTCAAGCTGATTTCGAGAAAATCCGACGATCCACAAACGCATAATATAACTGATTGCAGATCTTAAACGAAATTATACCCTGTCGCCATGAATAGGCACGTTCCCTGCTCTCTTTTCTGGGCACGGGGAGCCGGTGGTCGGCTCCCGGACTCCAGGGAGGATCGGAAGAGAGCCGTGGCCTGAGCCGATCCACCGGATTCCCTCGGTGAAGGCCACACCGATCCCCCACTCCACGGAAGGAGCATCTCCCATGAACCGCCGAACCCTGTTCCGGGGTATCGCGGTGGCGGTGGCTTTTGCGGCCATGTCCACCCTGCTCTTCTCAGCCGATGTCCAGGCCGGCGGGGCGGGCGGCCTCCGGCGGGCTCCTCTCCGCGCTCCCATGCTTCCCGTCCATCCCTAATACGCCGGGCCCCGCCATTCCGGTCCTCCCCGCCTCGAGGGGCGGGAGGCCCCCGGCCTGCTGACGCCCGCCTCCCATCTCCTTCCACCCGGGGCCACCCAGGCCCTCGGGGAGGCCCTGCCCGGCCTCCGCCCACCATCCGGATCCAGGGCTCCCCCGGATCCCACCCCTTCCGGAGCACCCATGCCCCCACCCAGGCTCCTTCCGCTGCTCGCGGTCCTGGCAGCGGATCTCGCCGCCCAGACCCCGGCCGCGCCGCCTCCCCCCTCCTTCCTGGGATTCGCCCTGAGCGGCTCGGCCACCCTCGGCTCCCAGTACATCTGGCGCGGCCTCACCCAGACCGACGGGAATCCCACCGTCCAAGCGGAGCTGGACCTGGTCCATCCCACGGGGTTCTACCTCAGCACCAGCCTGAGCAACATCTCCTGGTTCACCGATCAGAACGCGGGCTTCGCCAGTGCCCCCGTGTCCCTGGGCTCGCCGGGCGCGGTGGGGGCGCCCCTCTACGCTCCGGACAAGGTGAACTCCGCCGGCGTGGAGTTGGACCTGTTCGGGGGCTACAAGTGGGGCTTCGCGAAGGACTGGGTTCTGGACGTGGGCCTCTACCGCTACCTCTACCCGGGCACCTACGACAACCTCGGGGCCTTCCGGAACCCGGACACCACCGAGGCCTACCTCGGGCTGAGCTACGCCTGGGCCAGCCTCAAGTACTCGCGGGTGCTGAGCAAGACTGCCATGGGGGTCTTCAACAGCAAGGGCACGAGCTACGTGGACCTCAGCCTTGCGATTCCGCTGGGAGAGAGCGGCTGGACGGTGCTCCTGCACGGTGGCCGGACGACCTATCCTGCCAAGGCGAATCCGGATTTCTTCTCCAACGGCTCGACGCTCACCGGCGACAACGCCCTGTTCAGCTACTCGGACTACAAGGTGGGCCTGGCGAAGGAGATCCGGGGCTACACGCTCGCCCTCGCCGCCACGGACGCGAACACGCGGGCGCGGGCCGCGGACGGCAACGTGCCCGTCTACGAGAACGCCATGGGCCGGAACATCGGCAAGGGCCGCCTGACCTTGACCGTCGCCAAGGCCTTCTAGGCGCCGCCCCTCCGACGCCTGCTCTTCACCTCATCCCTTTTCATGGAGTCTGAGATGGCAAGGATCACCCACGAGCGCGACAAGCTCTCCTTCTCCGAAAAACTGGTCCGGCTGGGCGCCCGCCTGAGGGACCCGGAATGGCGCCGCTACGGCTTCGTGATGGCCTCGGGCAAGCTGCTGGGCGTGGCCACGCTGTTCGGGATGATGATCCTCATCCCGCTGCTGCTGAATGGCAGCTCGGCCCGGGCGGACGTGCCGCCCGCCGCAAGCCCTGCCGCCGTGGTGGCCACGACCACACCCGCCGCTGCTGCGCCCGCACCAGCACCAGCGCCCGCGCCGCCGGCGGTCGCCGCCAAGGACATCATCAACCCCCTCAACACGGTCTGGACACTCATCGCGGCCTTCCTCGTCTTCGCCATGCAGGTGGGTTTCGTGATGCTGGAGGCGGGCTTCTGCCGCTCGCGGGAGACGGTGAACGTCCTGGTGGAGTGCGTCTTCGACACCTGCCTCTGCGGCATCCTCTTCTGGGCCTTCGGCTACGCGTTCATGTTCAGCGAGGGCAACGGGTTCATCGGGTACCACTGGTTCTTCCTCAAGGGCGCCCCGGCGACCTACGGCACCACGGGCGTCGCGATCCTGGCCCACTGGCTCTTCCAGTTCGCCTTCGCCGACACCTGCTCGACAATCACCTCCGGCGCCATGATCGGCCGCACGGATTTCATCGGCGACATCCTCTACAGCTTCGCCGTGTCCGGCTTCATCTATCCCATCATCGGCCACTGGGCGTGGGGGCCCGACGGCTTCCTGGCCACCATGGGCAGCGCCGGCAAGTTCCTGCCCTCGCTGGGCATGAACTTCCATGACTTCGCCGGTTCGACGGTGGTGCACACCATCGGCGGCGCCGTGGCCCTCGCCGGTGCCGTGGTCCTCGGCCCCCGACTCGGGCGCAAGTTCAAGCGGGATGGCGGCGGTCCCATGACACCCCACGACCTCACCATCGCCGTGTGCGGCGGCCTGCTGCTCTGGTTCGGCTGGTACGGCTTCAACCCCGGCAGCACCCTGTCCGCCATGGACTTCGAGGGCATCGGCCGGGTGGCTGCCAACACCACCCTCGCCGCCTGCGCCGCGGGCCTGACTGCCGTGTTCTACATCTACGCCCGCACGGGCAAGTGGGATCCCGGCTCCATCACCAACGGCTTCCTGGCGGGCCTGGTGGCCATCACCGCGCCCTGCTACTGGGTGAGTCCCTTCGGGTCGGTCATGATCGGGGCCATCGGCGGCGTGATCGTGATCCTGGGCGTGGACCTGCTGGAGTACCTGCGCATCGACGATCCCATCGGCGCCGTCCCCGTGCACATGATGAACGGCATCTGGGGCACGCTCTCGCTGGGCCTCTTCGCCAGCGGCCAGTATTCCGCCATCGGCAGCGACCCCGTCGCGCCGGACTTGTCGTCCAAGCTCACGGGCCTCTTCTACGGGGGAGGGACCAAGGTCCTGGCCGCCCAGGCCCTCGGCAGCGCCATCGTCACGGTCTCCACGCTGGCGGTGTCCTTCGCTGTCATGTATGCCATCGACGCCGCGGGCCTCCTGCGGCTCCACGAGGACGCGGAGCACGACGGCCTGGACCTCCACGAGCACGGCATCTCGGCCTATCCCGAATACGTGATCTCGGCCCTGGCCTCCCCGGCGGGAGCGCCCCTGCGGGTCCCCGCCCACTCGGAATCGGCCGTCGGCTCGCGGTCCGCCTTGTCCACGTCCCTGTAGGAGGATCCGACCATGAAGATGATCGTCGCCATCATCCGCCCCGACAAGTTCGAGGCGGTGCAGGCCGCCCTGGTGGCCAAGGAGATCTACCTGATGACCGTGTCCGACGTGCGGGGATGCGGCACTCAGAAGGGCTACGCCGAGCAGTTCCGGGGCAGCAAGATCGGCCTCATCCGCCTGCTGCCCAAGGTGAAGCTGGAGATCGCCGTGAACGAGGAGTACGTCAAACCCGCGGTGGAGGCCATCATGAGCGCCGCGAAGTCCGAGCCCAGTCATCTGGGGGACGGGAAGATCTTCGTGCTCAACCTGGAGGAGTGCTTCCGGGTGCGCACGGGGGAGTCGGGAGGCGCGGCCATCGGGCCGTGAAGGATGTGAGGAGGGTGAGTGGTAGGGGGGCGCCGGGACCGGTTTCCGGCCCGGACGCCCCCTGACGAGCCGCGGCCTCCCACCTTCCGGGATTCCGATAAGCTGGATCCATGCCGCTCGACCCGCGCCTCCTCGAGATCCTCTGCTGCCCGGCCTGCCACGGCGACCTCGTGGAGAAGGCCGAGGGGCTGCACTGCCAGGACTGCGGGCTGCTCTATCCCATCGAGGACGGCATCCCCGTGATGCTGGTGGACCAGGCCAAGAAGGTGGACCTGTGAGACTCGACCGCGCCCAGGCCGAATCCCTGCTCCAGCGTGTGGATGGCCGCAAGGTGGCCGTGCTGGGCGACGTGATGCTGGATGAGTACCTCTTCGGGGAGGTGAGCCGCATCTCGCCCGAGGCGCCCGTGCCCATCGTGCGCGTGGTGCGGGAACAGGCGGTGCTGGGCGGGGCGGCCAACGTGGCGGCCAACCTCAAGGCCCTGGGCGCGGAGCCCCTGCTCATCGGCACCTTGCAGAAGGACATCGCCGGCGACCGCCTGCTGGGTTTGCTGGGCCGGTTGGACATCTCCATCTCAGGCCTGGTGCTGGATCCTTCCCGCCCCACCATCATCAAGACCCGCGTCATCGGCCAGCAGCAGCAGATGCTCCGCATCGACCGAGAGGAGTCCGGGCCGCCGGAAGCCGCCGTGCTGATGGGCCTCAGGGACCGCCTGGAGCGGGCCCTGGGCGAGGCCTCGGCCCTCATCGTGTCGGACTACGCCAAGGGCACCGTGAACGAACCGGTCATGGAGACGGTGCGGGAGCTCTGCGCGGCCAAGGGACTGCCCTGGATCGTGGATCCCAAGCCCGCCCACAAGGCCCTCTACCGGGGCGCGACGCTCATGACCCCCAACACGAAGGAGACCTCGGAGCTCACGCACCGCGCCGCGAAGTCCGATGCGGAAGTGACGGAGGCGGGCCGGTCCCTGGTGGCCGAGCTGGGCCTGAAGGGCCTGCTGGTGACCCGCAGCGAGCGCGGCATGGCCCTCTTCGCGCCGGACGGGGACCACCGGGCGCCCTGGATGGTGCCCACCGAGGCCCGGGAGGTCTTCGACGTGAGCGGCGCGGGCGACACCGTCATCGCGGCCTTCAGCGCCGCCATCGCCGCGGGCGCGGACTGGCGGGAGGCGGCCATGCTGGCCAACGCCGCCGCGGGGCTGGTGGTGGCCAAGGTCGGCACGGCCACGGTCACGCCCGCCGAGCTGCTCGCCCACTACCACGAGCAGGAAGCGAATTGATGCTCCGCGGGGGTTCTCCTCGCACCGCACGCGCTGCGAGGATCTAGGGGCGCGCTGCGCGCACCCTCCCGCACCCCCGCGCGGAGCTTCAGCAAAGCCGGGGCTCGACTTGTTCCCAGGGTGGGTCGAGCGAGGCTTAATTCCTCAGTTCGATGGCCAGCAGGAAGCGGTCGCCCTTGGGGAGGCGCTCCTTCACCTGGGTGAAGTTCAGGTCGAAGGTCTCGGTCTCGCCGGGCTTGATGGTGCCCACCTTGGTGCCGCCAGAGGCCACGCCCAGCAGCTTGCCGTCTTTGTCGAGCACGGCCACGGCGAAGCCCGGGATGCGGGGGTACTTGGCGGTGTTGGTCACCTCCACCTGAGCCCGTGTGCCGAACTCGGCCCCCTTGAGGATGTTGAAGAAACCGGGCTGCAGCACGCGCCGGTTGAAGAAGATGCTGCTGACCTTGAGGCCGTCCACGTTCACGGACAGGGGGATCACGCGGTCCCAGGCGAAGGGGAAGGACTCCGAAAAGTAGGAGAGCGAGGCATCGGGGACGGGCGCGGCGGCCGAGGTGGGAGCTGGCGCGGGAGCCGCCGTCGGCGGTGCGGGCGGCGCCTGGGCCAGACAGAGGAGGGCGGCGAGGGCGAGGGTCTGCATGGTCAGCTCTTCCCGAAGAGGCCACCGAAGAGGCTCTTCTTGGGAGCGATCTCGGGGATGGACGAGGCGTCGAAGCTGGGGGCGCCCTCGCGCTCGCGGCGCAGGCGGTCGAAGACCAGGCGGAGGCCCGGCACCTTGTGGGCCTCCAGCCAGTTCTCGCTGTGCTGGCGGGCCACCAGGTGATGCTCCAGCACGCGTCCTTCTTCGATCCAGGCGGTCAGCTGGGCCATGGTGAGGCCCGGATAAATCTCCTCCCCGATCTTCAGCCGCAGGCGCTCGGCACCGGCCTCCTCAGCCGCCGGCGCGGCGGGGGCGGGCGGCTCCGGCAGGGGGACCGCCAGGTCCGAAGGTCGCAGGGCCTCGGTGGGGGGCTCGGTGCGGGCCTCGGCGGGGGGCTCGGGTTTCGCCGCGGCCAGGGCGGTCCGGAGATCCTCCTGGGACAGGCGCAGGGTGGTGGTGGAGGTGGCCTGGAGCACGTCGGAGAGGCTGCCCGCGGAGGTGGGTTCGTCCCCATCCGGATGGGAAGGCGCCACGGGTGCCGCGGTCTTGCCCAGTGTGGCCTCCAGGGCCGAGAGGGTGGCCTCCATGTCCATGGCGCCGGGTTCCTTCGGCGCCTTGGAGGCCGTGGGGAGATCCGGCATGCCGGCGAACAGCTTGCTGATGGCGTCCTTGGCGGAGCTGTAGGTTCCCGTGAGGGTGTCCTCCCCGACTTCCGGCACCTGGACGGCGGCTGGAGCTGGGGCGGGCGCGGAAGGCGCGTCGGGAACCGCCAGGGCCGCGGCGGGAGCAGGTTCGGTGGAAAGGCCCGAGAGCGTCTTCTCCAGGATGTCCTCGTCGGTGCTTTCCAGGTCCCCCAGCGTCAGGGAGGACGCAATGACGGGAGCCGGCTCCAGGGCGGCGGCCACGTCGGCGAGGTCGAAGGAGGCGGTGGCCGCCGGCGACTCGGCCGGCGGGGGCGGAGCCAGGTCCGGCACCGCGAGGCCCAGGGGGAACACCTCGCCGCAGCTGAAGCAGCGGGCCCGGCGGTAGGCCGGCCTCAACCGCTCGGGACGCAGGCGGTATCGGGTGGAGCAGCTGGGGCAATGGATCGCTTCGGCCACCTGGAACTCCTCGAGTTTCGAGCAGGATAGCACTGCGGCGGAAGGCGGCCAAACCGCGAAGGGCCGGCCCCCGGGTATCCTCATCGGGCGGAGGTCCGGTGCGGGGCGTGTTCATCACCATTGAAGGGGTGGAGGGTTCAGGGAAATCCACCCAGCTGCTGAGGCTCTCCGAGCGGCTGCGGCACCTTGGCCTCCCCCTGGTGGTGTCCAAGGAACCGGGTGGCACGGCCCTGGGGCGGGAGCTGCGGCGCCTGCTGCTGGAGCGCCACGCCAGCGGCGAGGCCTGGTGCGCGGACGCCGAGCTGCTGCTCTTCTACGCGGACCGGGCCCAGCACCTGGAGGCCGTGGTCCGGCCGGCCCTGGCCGAGGGCAAGGTGGTGCTGGTGGACCGCTTCGAGGACTCCAGCCGGGCCTACCAGGGCGCCAGCGGCGTGTCCGAGGCCAACCTGGACCGCCTCAGCGAGGTGGTGCTGCGGGGGCTGCGGCCGAACCTCACGGTGTTGCTGGACATGGATCCCGAGGTGTCTCTCCAGCGTGTGGAGGTACGCAACCTGTCCCTGGGTTCCGAGTTCGCGGAAACCCGCTTCGACGAAGCGGCCCTGGAATTCCACCGCAAGGTGCGGAACCGCTTCCTGGTCATCGCGCAGACCCACCCCACCCGCGTGGCGGTGGTGCCCGCGCGGGATCCCGTGGACCAGGTGGAGGCCGCCATCTGGGCCCGGGTGGCGCCGCTCCTGCGCAGCGCCGGGTTCAAGGTCGACTGAGGAACCGCATGTTCGCTCCCGAGATCGTCGGCCACCACGCCATCCGCCAGCGCCTGCTGGATCGCCTCCGGGCCGGGCGGATCCGGGGCTCGCTCCTCTTCACGGGGCCGGAAGGCATCGGCAAGCGCCGCGTGGCCCTGGAGCTGGCCCGCCGCGAGATCTGCCTCCGCCGCAACGCCTGCGGGCAGTGCGAGGGCTGCCGCATGGTGATGGGCGAGGACCTGCCCTTCGAGCTTCCGAACCTCCTGCGCATTTCGCCCGAAGGCAAGGCGGGCGTCATCCGCATCGACCAGATCCGCGAGGGCCTCGATTCGAACAACCAGCCGCGCTTCAGCCGGGGCGTCATCGAGTGGGCCTCCCTGGCACCGCCCGTGGGCTGCCACCGCTGGATCGTGGTGGAGGAAGCCCACCGCCTCCACGAAAACAGCGCCAACCTCCTGCTGAAGACCCTCGAGGAACCCCCCGCGGACACCCACTTCATCCTGGTGACCCACCGCCCCGAGGCCCTGCTCCAGACCATCCGCAGCCGCTGCGAACGCATCCCCTTCGCGCCCCTCGGGCCCGAGGAAGCCTGGGCCGTGGCCCTCCAGCAGGGATGGATCGAGGCGGACCGGCCCCGCTGGACGGCCCTGGGAGAGGGTGGGCTGCGCTTCCTCGATGAGGCCGCCTTCCGCCGGGCCGAGGCCCAGGTGGAAGCCTGGCTGGCCCTCCTCGGGGGGCAGCCCTTCAGCGAGGTCGGCGGGGCGCTCCTGCCCGACAGGGAGTCCACCCTGGCCCAGGGCGAGCAGCTGCGCCAGCCCCTGGAGCTGCTCCTGCGCCTGCTGGCGGACCTGGCGCGGATCCGCGCCGGCCAGCCTCCAGCGCTGGAACCCTGGCGCGAAGCCCTGGAGCCCCTGGCCGCCCGGGACCGGGACCTGGGACCGCCCCAGCAGGCGGTCCTGGAAGGGCTCCGGCACCTGCCGCGCAACCTCAGCCCCGAGCCCCTGTTGCGGGAGGTGGGGCTGGCGCTCCAGGGGGCGTGATCCCCGTCACCGCCGGTGCCGATAGACTGGATTCAGGAGCCACGACTCCTGAACTGGAGCCAGCCATGTCCGAACCCCTCTACGGCCACGACCTGCTGTCCCTGCTGGTGGAGCGGGGCGGGAGCTGCCGCCTGGAAGATCTGCGGGCCGCCTCCGTCGCCGCCCACGGGACCTCCGCGGTCTACTGCAACTGCCATGGCGATCAGTTCGACTTCGATGGCGTCATCTCCTTCCTGGGCAGCAAGGGCAAGGTGCAGGTGGCGGACGGCATGGTGACCCTGGGCATGGCCCCGGCCTGCCAGCACTGAAGGTGACGGGGAAGGATGCCGCTAGGATCTCTGCAGGACGTCCTCCCAGCGGATTCCATGGAACCTTCCCGACCCACCTCTGCCCAGATCTTCGCGCCCAAGCGCTTCCTGCTCCTGCTGGGGGCGGGCGTCCTGATTCTCAACCTCTTCGTCATCCTCATGGCCTGGCTCTCTCTCCACAAGGGCCTGAGGAGCCACCGGGACCAGGCTGCGGCCACGGCCCAGAACCTGGCCCGGGTGCTGGACGACTCCGTGGGAGGGACCTTCGGCAAGGCCGACCTCGCCCTGCGGGCGGTGCAGGACGAGGCCGAGCGCGCGCTCGCGGATCCCGCCCGGGCCGGCGCGGCCCTGGATGCCTTCATCGGCCGCCAGCAGGCGCGGGTGCCGGAGGTGAAGGCCCTGCGGGTGACCAATGCCCGGGGCGTGGTCGTGCGCGGCCTCGGCGCCGGGATGGCCACCCCCGTCGACCTGTCGGACCGGGCCCACTTCCTCCGCCTCAGGGATGATCCCCACGCTGGGTTGGTGATCTCCAAGCCCCTGGTGGGGCGGCTCACGGGCACCTGGGTGATCGTCCTGGCGCGGCGCATCGAGCGCCCGGACCACAGCTTCGCCGGCATGGCCCACGCCGTCATCGAGCTGGACCAGTTCAACCGCGCCTTCTCGGCCCTGGATGTGGGGCAGCGCGGCTCCGTGGCCCTCCGGGACCTGGATCTGGAGCTGATCGCCCGCCACCCGGAGCCCGTCAGCGCCGGCACCGCCATCGGCCAGAGGATCGTCTCTCCGGAGTTCGAGGCCTTCGCGCGATCCGGCCGGGGCGCTGGCACCTACCGAGCCCTCACACCCTTCGATCGCGTCCGGCGCACCTTCGCCATCCGCCGGGTCGAGGGGCAGCCCTTCTACGTGGTGGTGGGTCTGGCCGATCAGGATGTCCTGGCGGAGTGGCGGCAGGACCTGGCCCAGGAGGTCCTGGAGGTGGCCCTCTTCACCTGCCTGACCCTGGCGGCCTCCTGGCTGCTGCATCGGGTTTGGGTCCGCCAGCAGGCCGCCCATGCGCGCCTGGAGGCCCTCCTCGCCGAAGTGAAAACCCTGGGTGGCATGCTCCCCATCTGCAGCCACTGCAAGAAGATCCGGGATGACAAGGGCTACTGGAACCAGCTCGAGGCCTACCTGAACGAGCACACCGACGCCGAGTTCACCCATGGCATCTGTCCCGACTGCGCGAAGGAGGTCTTCCCGCCGAGGGCCGGAAAGCTACCCCCGGCCTAGGGTCTGTTTTCAAAGTGGGGCGCCGCCACGCCCCACTTTGAAAACAGGCCCTAACCCTTCCCTGCGCGGATGCCGGAGAATGGGGCAGGGGAGTCCGGCATGAAACTGCTGCGCATCAACCACCTGGGCATCGCGACGCCGGGCCTGGACGAGGCCATGGACCGCATGGCGCGGCTCTTCGACATGGCTCCCGACCACACGGAGGCGGTGCCCGAGCAGAAAGTGACGACGGCCTTCTTCCCCGTGGGAGAGAGCACCCTGGAGTTCCTGGAGAGCACCGATCCCGAGGGCCCCGTCGGGAAGTTCCTAGCCAAGCGCGGCCCCGGCATCCACCACGTCTGCTTCGAGGTGGATGACATCGACGCCGCGGTGGCCCAGCTCCTGGCCAAGGGCATCCGCATGATCGACCAGGCCCCGAGAAACGGAGCCCACGGCTGCCGCGTGGCCTTCATCCACCCCGCGGAGACCGGCGGCGTGCTGATGGAGCTGAGCCAGGGGCGCTGAGGCGCCCACAGAGCCGGGCGCTGAGAGGCCCTCAGGACCGGGCGCTGGCCAGGCGGGCGAGCAGGTCGCGCTGGGCCGGGCCCTGGGCGATCTTCCGGTAGGCCTCGACCATGTCCTCCGTGACGAGTTCGAGCATGACGCGGTTCTCCACCCAGAACTCATAGAGCTCGAAGAGCCGGACCTGCGGATTGGGCCCGCGCCAGAAGTGCCGCGTCCGCCAGCCCTCGCGGGTGCCGATCCGCTCGATGTCCACCCGTCCGGCCTTGACCGAGATCAGAGCATGGAAGGCGACGGCGGCGGGTGCGTCACGCAGCGCGACGGCGCCCATGCTCTCGTCCTCGCCGGGCACCAGGGTGGTCCGCTCGGGGTAGACCTCGACCCCGGTGCCGTGGGCGTCTTCCGCGTACGCGACCCAGGCGCCGGGGATGGGGCCGACGAAGGGGCCCGCGTAGCCGCCCAGCAGCTCCGCGAGCACCTTCGCCACGTGTTCAGGGTCGCGGGCGGGGATCGAGATGTGATGGATCATTCCTGGCTCCATTGGTCAGTTGACCTGACTAGATATGGTCAGCTAACCTGACTTCATGTCAAGGCCCAGATCCTCCACCCGCCGTGCGGACCCACCTGAGCGCCCGCTTCTCGGGGCGCTGCTCCGGCTGGCCAACCAGATCATGGGCCAGGAACTGGTCCGATGGCTGGCCGCCTCAGGGCACGCGGACATCCAGCCCGCCCACTGTGCCGCCATCCAGGCACTGTGGACCCGGCCTGGAGGGGCCCGCCTGACGGAGCTGGCCCAGGCGGCGCGCGTCACGAAGCAGTCGATGGGAGCCCTCGTCGACCACCTGTGCCGAGTCGGCTACGCCGAGCGCGTGGAGGATCCCGACGACCGCCGAGCCTCCCGCGTGCGCCTCACGGCGCGGGGGCGCGCCTTCACGAAGGAGGTCCGGGCCTTCGTCCGCGGCGTCGAGGCCGACTGGGGCCGGCGGGTGGGCGCCGGTCGCATCCGGGACCTGCAGGAGATACTGGCGGCGATTGTCCTCGAGCCCGCGGAGACGCCCTAGGGTCGGTTTTCAAAGTGGATGCGAGCCGCGACGCCGTCCAGCCGCGCGCATGGCAAGGCGGGGGCCGAAGGGCGATGCGGGACATCGTTCGAGGCCCTCAACGCAGCCAGGGGTGCGGCTGGGCGGCGCCCCCCTCTCCCTATCGCAGGCCCCGCCTGGGGCCTGCTCCTGCCCGGCCTTCCGCCGGGCAGAGGGCGGAACCGGCAAGGGGCGGCGTCGGCGCGATGCTGCGTCAAGCACCTCGTCGGTAGTGCCGCTATCGCCTTCGTCGCTTTCCTTGCATCACTTGGGCGGCGGCCCTTGCGCGGCCACACCCCACTTTGAAAACCGACCCTAGCCCACCACGCCCAGGTACCCCAGCCACAGTGCCCGCCCGAAGAACACGACGATGGGAGTGGCCAGGGCGAGGAAGCAGCCGAAGGGGAGCATGGTCTGGCCGCCGGAGCGGCGGGTGAGCATGAGGGGCAGGCCCACGGCGGCGCCCAGACCCGCGCCCAGGAAGAGGATCCCCAGCATGGGGCCCCAACCCCAGAAGGCGCCCAGCCAGGCCAGCATCTTGAAGTCGCCCATGCCCAGGCCATCGGTCTTGCGGATCCCCTTGTAGATCTGGTTCAGCAGGGCCGGGGCGCCGTAGCCGATGGCCAGGCCCAGGAGGCTGGCCTGCCAGGTGACGGCGGGCTCGAAGCCGCGGTAGGCCGGGCCGGGCTGGAGGCCGTTGTGGAAGGCCAGGGCCTGGATGAGCGTGTCGCCGCGGCCCCAGGCCTTCAGGAGCGCCTCCGGCCAGGCCACCTGCGGCAGGGCGAAGAGCACGCCCAGGGCCATGAGGGGGAACTGCAGGACGTCCGGCAGGATCATCTCCGTGAGGTCCGTGAAGAACAGCACCAGCAGCGCATAGGCGCAGATCACCGCCTTGAACCAGATGAGCGCCCCGAAGGGGAAGAGCCAGTGGGCCCCGCCCAGGATCAGGCCCCCCAGCAGTTCCACCAGCGGGTAGCGGACGGGGATGCGCCAGCCGCAGGCCGCGCACTTCCCCCGGAGCCACAGCCAGCCGAAGAGGGGCACGTTGTGCCATGGCTTGATCTTCGCCTTGCAAGAGGGGCAGTGGCTGGCTTTCGTCACCACGTTGCGGTCCTCGGGGGCCTCCTGGGGCAGCCGGTGGATCAGCACGTTGCAGAAGGAGCCGATCATCAGGCCGAAGGGGGCCAGGAAGAGGCTGAGGATCCAGGGCGGCAGGTCCAGGAAGGGCATGCATCCACGATAACGGGGACTTATCCGCCGTTCGCGGCAGAATGGAAGGGAACGCCCCAGGAGTTCCCGTGCCCCGCCTGCTGCCCTGCCTCTTCCTCGCCGCCACCCTGTCCGCCCAGGCGCCCGTCCCGGTGCCCCCGACTCATCAGGCGCCCGTCCCGGCGCCCCCGGCCCAGACCCCCGCACCCGCCCCGGTGGCCACGCCCGTGCCGGTGGCGAAGCCCCGCGTGCAGCTCATGACCAGCTACGGTCCCATCGTGGTGGAGCTGGAGCCCGGGCTGGCGCCGAAGACCGTGGAGAACTTCCTCCAGTACGTGAAGGAGGGGTTCTACAAGGGCACCATCTTCCACCGCGTCATCGAGGGCTTCATGATCCAGGGCGGCGGCATGCTGGAGAGCATGGACGAGAAGCCCACCCGTCCGGCCATCCTCAACGAGGCGCCCGAGACCTTCCGGGGCGGCCTGAAGAACACCCGCGGCACCATCGCCATGGCCCGCACCGGATCCCCTCACAGCGCCACGGCCCAGTTCTTCATCAACACGGTGGACAACAAGGCCCTCGACCACCGGGACATGAGCGAGGACGGCTACGGCTACTGCGTCTTCGGCCGGGTGGTGTCGGGCATGGACGTGGTGGACAAGATCGAGAAGGTGCGTACGGAATGGCGCAAGGGCCAGAGCGGCGTGCCCCAGTACGCGGTGCGCATCAAGGACGCCATCCTCCTGCCGCCCCAGTAGGCGCCGGTGGGAAGGCCCTTCGTCCGCCCGCTGCTGGTCTGGATCTTCGGCGCCATGATGCTGGCGCTGGCCGTCTGCCTCTGCTTCCTCCTGGCGCCCTTCCTCGGCGGCCCGCGCGCCTTCTGGATCGTGGCCCCGTGGTACATCCGCGGGACCGCGGAGGCCTTCGGCATCCGGCGCGAGCTGGAGGGCTGGGAGGCCCTGCCGGAGGATCTCCGCACGGGCCGACGGCCCGCCGTCTTCATCGGGAACCACACCTCCCTCTTCGATCCGCCCCTGATGATCTCCACGCTGCCCTGCCGCCCCGTCTTCGTGGCCAAGCGGGAGCTGGCGGGGATCCCCTTCCTGGGCTGGGTGATCTGGCTGGCGGACTTCATCTTCATCGACCGCCGCGACCGCGCCGCCGCCATGGCGAGCCTGGCCGAGGCCGCGGCCCGCATCGGCGCGGGCCAGGCCATCGTGGCCTTCCCCGAGGGCACCCGCAGCCGCGACGGGAATCTCCTGCCCTTCAAGAAGGGCGCCTTCGCCCTGGCCTTCGAGGCCGGCGTGCCCGTGGTGCCCTTCGCCATCCACGGCGGCCCCGAGATCCTGCCCAAGGGCGCCTGGCGCGTGAAGAGCGGCTCCTACCGCATCACCGTGGGTCAGCCCCTAGAATCCAGCGCCTACACGGATTCCGACGCCCTGCGCGGGGCCGCGGAAGCAGCGGTGCGAGGGCTTCTGGGGGCGACGGGAAGCCTCTAACGGCAGGAGCGCAGGTTCAGTTCACGATCTTGATGCGCGGAGCCGGCCCCCGGGGGCGCTGCCGGTCCTTGGGGATGAAGAGGGCGCCGAGGATGGAGGCCACGACGCTGGTCACCAGGGCGCCGAAGAAGCCGGCCCAGAAGCCGCTGACGGTGAACTGGAGGCCCAGCCGCACGGACAGCGTGCCCGCCAGCCAGAACACCAGGCCGTTGATGACCAGGCTGAAGCAGCCGAGGGAGCAGGCCATGGGCACGAAGGCGATGACCTTCAGGAGGCTGCCCACGGTGGCATTCAGGGCGGCCAGGATGACGGCCACGATGAGCAGATCCAGGAAAGACCCATGGCCCAGGCCGGGCACGAAGGCGCTGGCCACCAGCAGGCCGATGGCGGAGAAGAGGAAACGCAGGACCGTCGTCATCCGAGAACCTCATCGTTCATCAGGGCATCCCGTCCTTTTCGTTGGCCTGGGTGATGACGCTGCCGGCGGGCACGCTGCGGGTGAGCCACACGTTTCCGCCGATGGCAGAGCCCCGGCCGATGGTGATGCGGCCCAGCACCGTGGCGTTGGAGTAGACGATGACGTCATCCTCCACCACGGGGTGGCGGGGGATGCCCTTCACGGGGTGCCCTTCGGCG
Source organism: Geothrix terrae (assembly GCF_022808775.1). Taxonomy (GTDB): domain Bacteria; phylum Acidobacteriota; class Holophagae; order Holophagales; family Holophagaceae; genus Geothrix; species Geothrix terrae. The sequence goes on along the minus strand of NZ_JAKZLA010000002.1, from coordinate 368,071 downwards.
TCCAGGGGGAAGCTCTTCGCGCCCAGAGTCACGCCCTGGTAGAGGCGCACGTTGCGGCCGATGACGCAGGTCTCGCCGATGACGACGCCCGTGCCGTGGTCGATGAAGAACCGCTCGCCGATCTGCGCGCCGGGGTGGATGTCGATGCCGGTGAGGCTGTGGGCGTGCTCGGTGATCATGCGGGGCAGCAGGGGCACTCCCAGCTTGAGCAGCTCGTGGGCCAGGCGCTGATTGGTGATGGCCAGCAGGCCCGGGTAGCTGAAGAGCACCTCGTCGGGGCTGGTGGCGGCGGGGTCGCCCTCGAAGCCCGCCTGGATGTCCGTGGCCAGGAGGCGCCGCACCTCGGGCAGCCGGGCCAGGAAGGCCCGGGCCAGGCCCAGGGCCCGCTCATCGCAGTCGCCGCAGGCGGGGTCCGAGGCCATCAGCCCGCGCTGGATCTGGTCCGCCAGGCCGTGGAGCACCCGGTCCATGCGGGCGCCCAGGTGGTAGCGCAGGGTCTCCGCGTTCAGCTCGGAGGCGCCGAAGTAGCCGGGGAAGAGCAGGGCCCGCATCTCCTCCACCAGCGCGGCCAGCGCGGTGCGGGAGGGGAACTCGCGACAACCCAGGGGCATCTCCGTGAGGGTGGAGGAAGCCTCCGCCAGGGCCTCGACCACCGCATGGAGGTCGGGCCGGTTCTCCGGGTGTCGCGTGCCGGGCATGGGTTCTCCAGGATCCGTCCGGACCGGGAAGGTCCGGTAGGATAAGGATGCCATGCGCCTAGTCACGCACGTAGTGGCAGGTGTAGCCGCCCGGGTGCTTGACCAGGTAGTCCTGGTGGTATTCCTCGGCCTTCCACCAGGGGCCGGCCGGCGTGATCTCGGTGACGATGGGGCGCTTCCACTTGCCGCTGGCGCCCACCTCGGCCTTCACCCGCTCGGCGGTCTGCCGCTGGGCCTCGCTGTGATAGAAGATCGCGCTGCGGTACGAGGAGCCCACATCGTTGCCCTGGCGATTGAGCGTGGTGGGGTCGTGCATGCGGAAGAAGAAGCGCAGCAGGGCCTCGAAGCTGGTCTTCGTGGGGTCGAAGCGGATCTGCACCGCCTCGGCGTGGCCCTCGTGGTGCTCGTAGGTGGCGTGGGGAACGTTTCCGCCGGTGTAGCCCACCTCGATGGCGATGACGCCGGGCTGCTTCCGCAGCAGATCCTCCATGCCCCAGAAGCAACCCCCGGCCAGGGTGGCGATCTCCTCCGCCGGCTTCGGGGCCGGCGCGGCCTTGGGCGCGGTGCGGCCGAACAGGGGGAGGAAGCGGCCCAGGTCCTCCTTCTCCAGGTCGTCCACAGGCACGAAGCGCAGGGAGGCGGAGTTGATGCAGTAGCGCAGGCCGCCCTGGTCGCGGGGGCCGTCATCGAAGACATGGCCCAGGTGGGAGTCGGCGCCCTTGGACCGCACCTCCGTGCGGATCATGCCGTGGGAGGTGTCGCGGTTCTCCACCACCTCATCCGCGGCCAGGGGTTTCGTGAAGCTGGGCCAGCCGCACTCCGAGTCGAACTTGTCCTTGGAGGAGAAGAGCGGCTTGCCGCTCACCACGTCCACGTAGATCCCCTCCCGGTGGTCGTTCCAGAAGGCGTTCTGGAAGGGCGGCTCCGTGCCGGCCTCCTGGGTGACGTGGTACTGCATGGGCGTGAGCTTCTTCTTGAGCACGTCCTGGCTGGGTTTCTCGGGTGCGTTCACCTTCACCTCATGATCGGTCGCGGCCGGGGCATGGGCATCGCCGGGGCGGGGAAGGGCCAGGGCCGCGCCTGCCGCCAGCACCGCCGTCGCGGCCAGGGCCAGCCAAGTCTTTCCACTCCACATGGACAGCTCCTCCGGATGCAGGGTTGGATGCCGGTGGAGGCCCGGGCGTTCCTCCCGGGAGGGGCGTAGGGGACAATGGGGCCGGAGGCGCCCATGCGGTTCATCTTCGAACAGGTCAAGGTGGGCGGGGACCGCAACTTCGGCTACCTGCTGGGGGACCGGGAGGCCGGGGAGGGCATCCTGGTGGATCCGTCCTACGACCCTGGCGCCCTGGTGGCCCGGGCGAAGGCCCAGGGGCTGCGGATCACGGCCATCCTCAACACCCACGGCCACGCCGACCACAGCAACGGCAACGGCGGTGCCCAGGCCCTCACCGGCGCCCCTGTCCTGGGCGGACCCGGCCATCCCGGCCCCCTGGACCGCGTGCTGAAGGACGGCGAGCGCGTCCCCTTCGGCGCCTGGCGGCTGGGCGTGTGGCATGTGCCCGGCCACTGCCCGGATCACCTGGCCTTCCTGACGGAGGGCCTGCCCGGGGACCTGGCCGCGGGCCTCACGGGGGACCTCCTCTTCGTGGGCAAGGTCGGCGGCACGCCGAACGACCGGGACGCCCGCACCGAGTGGGACAGCCTCCAGCGCCTGCTGCGGGAGTGGCCCGCCCACACGACCCTCTGGCCCGGCCACGACTACGGCGCCCGCCCCAGCTCCACCCTGGCCTGGGAGCTCGAGGCCAACCCCTTCCTCCGCTGCCCGGATGTGGCGGCCTTCATCCGCCTCAAGGGCGAGTGGCCCGTCTTCAAGGCGAAGCACGGGCTGCGCTAAGCGGCCAAGTCAGGGGCCGGGCTGGCCAGGACAGGCGCGGCTAGGCGGCGTGTCGCCGTTCCACCGCCAGGCGAATGGCCAGTCCGGTGAGGACGAACCCCATGAAGTAGCGCTGCGCCGCCAGCCAGAGCGGGTTGCGGCCGAACCAGGCCGCCATCCGGGCGGCGGAGAGGGCGATGGCGAGGTTGACCGAGAAGCTGACGGCGATCTGCGTCAGACCCAGGGTGATGCTCTGCGTGAAGATGGAGCCATGCGCCGCGGAGACGAACTGGGGGAACACCGAGAGGTAGAACATGGCGATCTTGGGGTTCAGCAGGTTCGTGAGGAATCCCATGGCGAACAGCCGGGAGGGTGGATCCGCCGGCAGGGATCTCGCCTCGAAGGGGGAGCGGGCTCCGGGCCGGACCGCCTGCCAGGCCAGCCACAGGAGGTAGGCCGCGCCGGCCCACTTGAGGACCTCGTAGGCCAGGGGGACGGCCAGGAAGAGCGTCGTCAGCCCCACGGCGGCGGAGAACATGTGGACCAGGAAGCCCGCGATGACGCCGAGGAGGGAGATGACCCCCGCCTTGCGGCCCTGGCAGATCGAGCGCGAGATCAGGTAGATCATGTTGGGCCCGGGGCTGAGCACCATGAGCAGCGCGGCACCGGCGAACAGGACGAGCTCTTTGGGAGGGATCAATCGACGCTCCTGGAGGATGGGACGGATAGAACCAGGTATTGATTGTATATACAGACGAATGTCTGGCCAGGAATGGGATCGAGGATGATGTACTGGAGGGATCGGCGATGGAAGCTGCACGAGCCCCCCACCCGCGCCACCGCACGCTTCCTCAAAGGAGCGACCCTGTGAACCCGTTCGACCCGCCCACCGAGGCCCAGACCGCCGTGGTCGATGCCGCCATCACCAGCCGCCGCTCCATGCGCGCCTTCCTGCCCACGCCCGTGCCCCGGGCCGTGGTGGAGGACATCCTGCGCGTGGCGTCCCGGGCCCCGTCCGGCACCAACATCCAGCCCTGGCAGGTGCACGTGCTGACGGGCGCCGCCAAGGCCCGCCTCTGCGACCGCATCCTTGCCATCTATGACGACCCTGACGAGCTGGCCCGGCACGAACGGGAGTACGAGTACTACCCCAAGGCGTGGGTCTCTCCCTACCTCGACCGCCGTCGCAAGGTGGGGTGGGACCTCTACGGCCTCCTGGGCATCGAGAAGACCGACAAGGCCCGGATGCACGCGCAGCATGGCCGCAACTTCCGCTTCTTCGACGCGCCGGTGGGCCTGATCTTCAGCATCGACCGGATCATGCAAGTGGGCAGCTGGCTGGACTACGGCATGTTCCTGGAGGCCATCATGGTGGCGGCCCGGGCCCGGGGCCTGCACACCTGCCCTCAGGCCGCCTTCACCCAGTTCCACCGCGCCATCGCCGAGGAGCTGGCCTTCCGGCCCGACCAGATGCTGGTCTGCGGCATGGCGCTCGGCTTCGCCGATCCGGCAGCCGTGGAGAACAGTCTGGAGACCGAGCGCGCCCCCGTCGCCGAATTCGCGCGATTCGTTGAAGACTAGGGTCTGTTTTCAAAGTGGGAGCCACATAGCGATACACACGGGTAGTGTTGAGTCGCGTCCCTCAAGGCAGACCGTCAAACAATCAATTTGGCATGCAGGTGCGCATGCTCTGTTGAAATTAATGTATGATGTCCATCATGCGAATCAAATCCGCCCGTCCAAGCGCCAAGCCAGGCGCCAAGCGCGCCACCCAGAGCCGCAAGGAAGTGACGCACGACCGCATCGTCGAGGTGGCCGCACGCGCGATCCGACGCAGCGGTTATGCCGGCACCGGGGTAGCGGATATCATGAAGGAAGCCGGGCTCACGCATGGCGGCTTCTACGCGCATTTCGCCTCGCGCGAAACGCTGCTGGCCGAAGCGGCCGACCGCGCTGGTTCTGAGGCAGTCAACTGGTCGGCCAACATCGCCGCCGCTGCTGCGCCGGGGCAGTCCCTACAGGCGCTGATGCGCGCCTATTTGTCACAGCAGCACCTGGAAGGTGTTGAGAATGGCTGCCCCGTGGCTGCCCTTGGCTCCGAGATGCACCGCCAGGCGCCTGAGGTGCGGCAGGCGGCCACGCGTCATATCAAGGAGATGATCGATGTGGTGGCCCGCCAGCTGCCCGACTGGGGAACGCCCGGCGCGCACGAGCAGGCCATGTTCATGGTCAGTTCGTTGGTCGGCACGATGGTGGTGGCGCGCGCCGTCGATGACCCCAGGCTGTCCAAGGCGTTGCGCGAAGCGGCGCTCAAGCATTTTTCAGAGGTCGGTAAATAAAGACCCGCCAAGCAGTTCGTGGTTTGGATTTATTTTGATTGAAAATATGACGATCATCATATTTAATGTCCATGAGGAGGGCCCCCATGAACAGCAAGATCGCGATCGTGACCGGAGCGTCATCGGGTATCGGCGAAGCCACCGCTGAGCAGCTCGCCAGGGTGGGTTACAAGGTGTACGGGACCAGCCGCCGCGGCGCGCAAGGGCAAAGCGGCAAGCGCACATTTGAGATGCTGGCGCTGGATGTGACCAGCGACGAATCTGTGGCGGCCGCTGTCAACGAAGTGCTGCGGCTTGAAGGGCGTATCGATCTGTTGGTCAACAACGCCGGGTTTGGCGTCGCGCCCGCCGCGGCCGAGGAGAGCTCGATCCGGCAGGCGCAAGCGATCTTCGATACCAACTTCTTCGGTACCGTCCGAATGATCCGCGCCGTCGTGCCGCACATGCGAAAGCGGGGGAGCGGACGCATCATCAACATCAGCTCGGTATTGGGTTTTGTGCCGATGCCGTACATGGCCCTGTATTCGGCCACCAAGCATGCACTGGAGGGTTATTCAGAATCACTGGACCAAGAGCTGCGTACCCAGGGCATTCGTGTGTCGCTGGTCGAACCGGCCTACATCAAGTCACCGTTCGACGCCAACCAGATGCAGCCCGATGAGGCGCTCGACGAGTACCGCGACCTGCGCGCAGGACTGGATCGGCGCGTGAAGGAAGCACTGGAAAGTGCGGATGGCCCGGGCGTGGTGGCCGAAACAGTGGTGCGGGTGGCGCTGGCGGCGACGCCGAAGGTGCGCTACACCTCCGGAGCGTTGGCCGGCCGGTTGCGCTTCTTGCGTCGATTCGCGCCCGCCGCGCTGGTCGAAGCTGGTGTCCGCAAGGACTTGAGACTTGATTCCCAGCCAGCTGTGCGCAGCCGCGCCACGGCCTCGGCGCGGTGATGTCCGAGAACAGGAGCCATACATGAAGGCATTCTTCATCAACCGTTACGGCAAATCTGACGTGCTCAGGTTGGGCGAGCTGCCCGAGCCGACGCTACGCGACGATGATGTCCTCGTGCAGATTCATGCTGCGGGCGTCAATCCAGTGGACAATAAAATCCGGGCTGGCGAATTCAAGCTGCTGTTGCCATACAAAATGCCGCTGATCCTGGGCACGGATCTGGCCGGCGTGGTGGTGCGTGTCGGCCCACGTGTGCGCCGCTTCAAGGCAGGCGATGAGGTCTACGCGCGGCCAGACGACGATCGTATCGGCGCCTTTGCCGAATTCATCGCGATCAAAGAAGATTCGCTGGCCCTCAAGCCGGCCAACCTGTCGATGGAGGAGGCCGCGTCCATCCCGTTGGTGACACTGACCGCATGGCAAACGCTGGTGGAAAAAGGCGGGCTGAAGAAGGGCCAGAAGGTGTTGATCCACGCTGGTTCGGGCGGCGTCGGCACGATCGCGATTCAGTTGGCCAAGTATTTCGGCGCCACGGTCGCCACCACCGCCAGCGAGGCCAATGCCGACATGCTGAAGGACCTGGGCGCCGACATCGTCATCGATTACAAGAAGGACGATTTCTCGACCAAGCTGAAAGGCTACGACCTGGTGCTTGACACGCAGGGCGGGGACACGCTGAAAAGATCGCTGAGCGTGCTCAAGCCAGGCGGAAAGCTGATTGGCATCGCCGGTCCGCCGGACCCCGATTTCGCCAAGCTGCGTGGCATGAACGGCTTTCTCAGCCTGGTGATGCGGCTGCTCAGTTACGGCATCCGGAAAGCGGCCAGGCGCAGCGGCGCCAGCTACTCCTTCCACTTTATGACTGCCAGCGGCCAACAACTGGGCGAGATCACCCGATTGATCGAAGCCGGTCACATCCGGCCGGTGATCGACCGGGTCTTCCCGTTCGAGGAAACCAGACAAGCGCTGGGTTATGTCGAAACCGGGCGCGCGAAAGGGAAGGTCGTGGTCAAAGTGCACTAGCCGGCCGGGCCTTCATCCCCCACCCACCAGGGGGAAGAGGGCCAGGGTGTCGCGCTCGTTCAGGGAGTGGTCCAGGGTGGCGTGATGGCCGTTCACCATGACGATGCCCATCTCGCCCAGCCGGAAGCCGAGCCCGAGGATGACGTCGCGACAGGCCACGCCGGGCGGAAACTGGTGGTCCGCCTCCTTGAACCGGCCGGTTCGAAAGTGGGCGAAGAGCTTGATGGTGACCGTGATCGGTGCCATCTCAGAAATCCCAGAAGGCGTCGATTTCCTCGTTCGTGAAGTCCCACACGGCCTGGTGGGGCGTGATGGGGTCCGAGTGGAAGAACTCCGGCAGGCGGTCGTCGGCGCTGGTCAGGCCGGCCGCCAGGTTGAAGGCGCGCTCGAGCTTCAGGACCGACTTGCCGAGGCCCGTCACGTCGTCCCCGGTGAGGTTGGCGCCGAAGCGGGCATTGATCATGCCGATCAGCGCCGGCAGGCACTCGGGGATGTCCAGGGCCGGGAAGGCGATGAAGATGCACATGCCCGTGGAATCGATGGCGGCGGTGGCGATCTGGAGGTTCCGGGAGAGCTCGACCTGGCCCTCCTTCTTCAGCGGATCCACCTGGCCGCCCACGTTGAGGATGTTGGTGGCGATGGTGTAGCCCGCCGTGTGGTCCGCGCCCATGGGGCTGGTGCAATAGGTGATGCCGATGCCCTTGACCGACCGGGGATCGTAGGCCGGGATGGCCTGGTTCTTCACCACGGGCACCCGGGTGACGCCGTAGGTGCGCCCCACGGCGCCCGCGCCGGAGCCGATCACGCGGCCCAGGGCCGTGCCCTTGCCGATCTCCTCGCGCAGGATGCGGACCACTTCCTTCCCGTCGCCCCAGGGCAGGAGGCCCGCCTCCATGGCCACGCCGAAGGCCACGGCGGTCTCGATGGAGTCGAGGCCGAGGTCGTCCATGAGGTTGTCGGCCCGGGCGATGTCGTCCAGTTCAGTGATGAGACAGTTGGCACCCAGGCCCCAGATGGTTTCGTACTCGAAGCCGGAGGTGAGGTACTGGCCCTCCTGGTCGTGGTAGACCTGGGAGCACTGGATGACGCAGCCCGCGTGGCAGCCGTGGCGGGGCTTGCCCCCGCGGGCCACGATGGTGTCGTGCATGGTCTCGCCGCAGATCTGCTCGTGCCCGTCGAACTGGCCGTGGGTGAAGTTCCGGGTGGGCAGGCCGCCCGCCTCATGGAGGATGTTGACCAGGACGTTGGTGCCGTAGGTGGGGAGCCCCTGGCCGCTCACGGGATGGTCCATCAGGGCCTTCGTGAAGATTCGGGAGGCGGCCTTGAATCCTTCGGGATCCGCGAGCTGGATGCCGGGGGTGCCTTCGTCGTCGATGGCGATGAACTTGATCCGCTTGGACCCCATGACGGCGCCGAGGCCGCCGCGGCCATGGCTGCGGATCTTGCCCGAGGGATCCTTCACGGAGATGTTGGCAGCTGTGAGCCGCATCTCGCCCGCGGGGCCGATGGCGATCACGCCGGTCTTCTTGCCGAGGAGGGACTGGAGGGCCTCGATGACGGCGAAGTTCCCCAGGCCCAGGAGCCCGCGCTCCTCTTCGATGGTGACGCCGTCCTTGCCGACCTTGAGGGCGTACCAGCCCTCGCCCTGGGGCATGCCCTCGACGATCAGGGCCTTGATGCCGAGGCGGGCGAACATCTGAGCCGCCGTGCCGCCGACGTTGCTCTCCTTGATGCCCCCCGTCAGCGGGCTCTTGGCGCCAGCGGAGAGGCGGCCAGAGTTGGAGGCCGCCGTGCCCGACAGCAGCCCGGGGGCGAACACCAGCTTGTTGTTGGGCCCGAGGGCGTGGCAGGCGGGCGGAACCTCCTTCGCCACGATGGTCGACGTGAGGGCCCGACCGCCCAGGCCGGCCCACTCGGCGGGAGTCTCCTCGACCTTGGTGGTCAGATCGGTCATGTTCACGCGCAGGATCTTGTCCATGATGGATGCTCCTCGAGGGTTCGGGTCGGTCTCTGGCCAAGGCAGGAGGTGTGCCGGGAACCGGACCAGGGGGAGCCATTCCTGACCCAATCATCCACGAAGCCCCGCCGCCCTGGGCGACGGCAGGAAAAAAGACCGAGCTGGATCCGTGGGGGTTGCCGCCAGCTCTCGCGTTGAAATGTTACTTATTGATCATTTATGTATCGAATCGCTACCATGATGGAACAGATTGGCACGGCCTGGAGCGAGACCGTGCTCCGGAGGAACCATGGCGCAGAAGGAGGGGCAGACCACGGAGCGCTGGGCGGTCTGGAACCGCTTCATCCGGGAGGGGATCCTCGAGCCCGGAACCCTGGGGCCCGAACTGGAAGCTTCCTGGCGCCGCTGCAAGGCCGCGGGCGTGGATCCGCTGGCCGGGCGCTCCACGATGGTGCTGGGGTCCGCCGAGTTTGCGGCGCTGGCCGAGCGGAAGCAGGACCTGATCCGGGTCGCCAAGCCCTTCATGGAGAACCTGTACAGCCTGGTGGCCGGGTCCAGCTTCGTGGTGCTGCTCTTCGACGAGCAGGGCTACCTCCTGGAGGCAGTGGGAAACCCGGACCGCATCCTGGCCTCCCAGGACCTGAACCTGAACAAGGGCGCGCTCTGGGCCGAAGCCGAGGTGGGCACCAACGGGGCCGGCACGCCGCTGGTGCTGGGCCGTCCCTTCCAGGTCTCGGGCGCCGAGCACTATTGCCAGAAGCACCACCGGTGGACCTGCTCCGGGGCCCCCATCTTCGATCCCCGGGGGAAGACCATCGGCCTGCTGGACATGACCGGGCCCGTGGACGAGACGCACATCCACACGCTCGGGTTGGTGATGGCCGCGGTGGAGGCCATCCAGCACGAGCTGGAGGTGGGCCAGAAGAACCGGGAGCTGAGGCTGCTCAACAATCGGCTCTCCAGCATCATCCTCACGGTCACCGACGGGGTGCTGGTGCTGGACGTCGATGGCGTCCTCGATCAGATCAACCCCGTGGCGGAGCGGCTGCTGGGCGTCTCCAACCAGCAAGCCGCCGGCAAGCGCATCACGGATCTGGTGCGGGACCTGGGGCCCATCCGCGAGCTGCTGGCGTGGGGCCGGGAGTTCCTGGACCGGGAGCTGGAGCTGACCTCCGGCCGGGGCGCCCTCCAGTGCATCGCCAGCGGCAAGCCCATCCTGGATGAAAGCGGCGTGATCAAGGGGGCCGTGCTGTTCGTGAACCCCATCAACAAGATCAAGGGGCTCATCAACCGCTTCAGCGGGGCCCAGGCCACCTTCCGCTTCGAGGACATCCTGGGGCAGGGGGAGGCCCTGCAGCGGGCCGTCCAGCTGGGCCAGCTGGCCGCGGCCAACGAGAGCAACGTGCTGCTGACCGGCGAGAGCGGGACCGGCAAGGAGATGTTCGCCCACGCCATCCACAACCAGTCGGACCGCCGGAAGGGGCCCTTCGTGGCCATCAACTGCGGGGCCATCCCCCGGGAGCTCATCGCCAGTGAGCTGTTCGGCTACCAGGACGGGGCCTTCACGGGAGCCGCCCGGGGCGGACGTCCGGGGAAGTTCGAGCTGGCCAGCGGGGGCACCCTCTTCCTGGACGAGATCGGCGACATGCCGCTGGAACAGCAGATCGCGCTGCTCCGGGTGCTCCAGGACAAGACCATCACCCGCCTCGGCGGGGACCGGCCCTTCGTGGTGGATGTGCGGATCATCTGCGCCACCCACAAGGACCTCCGGGAGGAGATCCGCAAGGGGACCTTCCGCCAGGACCTCTACTACCGGCTCAACGTCTCCATGATCAAGCTGCCGCCCCTGCGGGAGCATCCCGAGGACATCCCGGAGCTGCTGGAGGCCTTCCTTCACAAGTTCGCCGCCCGCAAGGGGGTCGCGAACCTCCGCATCGATCCCAGGGTGAGCGGCGCCCTCCAGGGCTATGCCTGGCCCGGCAACATCCGGGAATTCCAGAACGTGGTGGAACGCATGGTCCACGCGGTCCGGGGCTCGGCGCTCCTCCCGGAGGACATCCCCGACGAGATCCTTCGCCCTCCGGAACCCGCGGTTCCCGTCGTGGCCCCCGCGGCTTCGGGCCCGATCCGCGCCACGGGCTCCGCCAGCCTCCGGGAGCAGCTGCTGGAGGAGGAGCGGGAGCAGATCCAGGCCTGCCTGCGGACCTGGAAGGGGAACATGACGAAGGCCGCCCAGGAACTGGGGATGGCGAGGAACACCCTCTACCGGAAGGTGCAGAGGCTGGGCATCTGAGTTTCGATCGAGCCCAGGTCGGAAGGTTCGGGATGGTCCAAAGAATGCGGGAAGGCGTGTGGCGGCTGGAGCGTGCGTGGAGATGGGGGCCTGGAGGCTGGGGTCAGACACCGGCGGGGTGGCACTGGCCTACCTGGCGGGAACGGCTGCGGCGCTCTGGCTGCTGAGCCGGGCCAAGCGGTCCTTCTGGCTCTTCTCCTGCTGGTGCTGCCTGGGACCTTCTGCCACGAGCTGTGCCACTGGCTCGCGGGCCACCTGCTCAACGGCCGCCCCCTCCGCTTCACGGTGGTTCCGCGGCGCGAGGGCCGCGGCTGGGTGCTGGGGGCCGTCGCCCTCTCGAACCTGCGCTGGTACAACGCCTTCTTCATCGGCCTCGCGCCGTTGGTCCTGCTGCCCGCGGCCTGTGGCCTGTTCCTGTGGCGCATCAACGGCCACCCCGGTTTGGGCTGGTCGGAAGCCGCCGTGGTGTTCCTCCTGGCCAATCTCGTGTTCGGGGCCCTGCCCTCGGGGCAGGACCTTCGCATCGCGGCCCGGTCGCCCATCGGCTGGCTGCTGCTGGCGGGAGCTCTGGCCTGGGGATGGACGAGGATCGTCTCAACGCCCGCCGCCCGGCCGGTTCGGACCCGCCCGACGGCCTGAGACAGTCTCCCGCAGGACGGCCAGGAAGGCCGCCAGCAGCGGCGATGGGTCGCCGGTCCGGTGGGCGGCGGCGATCTCGATGAGCACCTGGGGCGGCGCGAGGGGCACGTAGGCCACACCGCCGTGGGCCAGGCGGCGCACGGTGCCGGGCAGAAGGGACACGCCGAATCCCGCGGCCACGAAGCCCACCACCGTCTGGATCTCCTTGGCCTCCTGGGCGATGCGGGGCGAGAATCCGGCCTTCAGGCAGGCGCCCATCACCAGGTCCAGGATCCCCAGGCCGTGGCTGCGGGGGATCATGATGAAGGGCTCGCGGGCCAAGGCGGAAAGCGGGATACGCCGCCGATCCGCCAGGGGGTGGTCCGCGGGAAGCACGGCCACCAGCGGTTCCCGGAGGACCGTGGTGGTGGTGATGCCGGGTTCGTGGATGGGCGGGCGGAGGAAGCCCACCTGGATCCGCCCCTCGCGCAGTGCCGCCAGCTGCTCGCCGCTGCTCAGCTCGTGCAGCGTGATGGCCACGGCGGGGTGCCGCTCCCGGTAGGCCCGGAGCACCCGGGGCAGCGAGTCCTCGTAAGAGGCAGAGCTCACCAGGCCGATGGCGATCTCGCCCACCTCGCCCCGGGCCGCGCGCTGGACCTGGAGGACGGCCCGGTCCACCTGGACCAGGATCTCCCGGGCCGAGGCCAGGAACTGCCGCCCGGGTTCCGTGAGCTCCACCCGGCGCTGGGTGCGGGCCAGCAGCTGCACGCCGAGCTCCTCCTCCAGGCGGCGGATCTGCTGGCTCAGGGGCGGCTGGGCCATGTGGAGGCGGGCGGCGGCCCGGCTGAAGTGCAGTTCCTCGGCGACGACGGCGAAGTAGCGGAGCAGCCGGAGTTCCATTGATATCTCCTGGATATCAGATAACACTCGAATAGATATTTTTCATTGGATTTCGAGGCTCCGACCATGGAGCCATGCGTGAAGGCGACCTTCCCCGGACCCCTCTTCCCGAACCGGGCCTGCGAGTGGCGGACAGCCGGCGTTCCCTGGCGGTGGCCTTCGCCGGATTCTGCGCCTTCCTGGGACTCTATGCGACCCAGCCCCTCCTGCCGATGCTGGAGCGGCTCTTCCACACCAGCAAGGCGGCCGTGGGCCTGACGCTCACGAGCTCCACGCTGGGCGTGGCGATCGCGGCGCCCTTCGTGGGGTCCGTGGCCGACCGGCTGGGCCGGAAGCGTGTGATCGTCTTCTCCGCCAGCCTGCTGGCGCTGGTGACCCTGCTGAACGCCACGGCGGCCAGCCTCCCGGCCCTGGTCTTCTGGCGCTTCCTGCAGGGGCTCTTCACGCCGGGCGTCTTCGCGGTGACGGTGGCCTACGTGCAGGAGGAGTGGGCCGATGGCGGCGTGGGCCGGGCCATGGCCACCTACGTCACCGGCACGGTCATCGGCGGCTTCACGGGGCGCATGACCACGGGGCTCATCGTGTCCCGCTGGCACTGGACCTGGGCCTTCGTCGCCATCGGCATCCTGGGCGTGATCTCGGCCTTCCTCCTCCAGGCGTGGCTTCCCGCGGAGCGGAGGTTCACGGGCCGGGGCCAGGGCGAATCCCCGTGGGCCGGAGCGCTGGCGCACCTCCGCAATCCCCGCCTCCAGGCGACCTTCGCCGTGGGCTTCGGCGTCCTGTTCTCGCTCATCGCGTGCTTCTCCTACGTGACCTTCCACCTGGCGGGGGCGCCCTTCCACCTGAGCCCCGTGGCCATCGGGCTCCTGTTCGTCACCTACCTTGTCGGCGCGGTGATCACCCCCTCCGCCGGCCGCATCATCGACCACTACGGCCACCGGACGGCCATGGTGCTGGCCATGGGCACGGGCATCGCCGGCATGCTGCTCACCCTGATTCCGAACCTCTGGGCCGTGGTGGCGGGCCTGGCGCTGAGCTGCACGGGCGTGTTCGTGGCCCAGGCGGCCACCACCAGCTACATCGGCGTGGCGGCGCGCCAGGGCAAGGCCCTGGCGGTGGGGATCTACGTCACCTGCTACTACATCGGCGGCTCCTTCGGCGGCGAGCTGCCGGGCTACCTCTGGCGGTTCGGCGGCTGGTCCGCCTGCGTGGCGCTGGTCATCCTCGTCCAGCTCCTGACCATCGCCATCACCCTCGCCGGCTGCACCGACCCCGCGAAGGAGGCTGGTCCGGTCCTGGAGCCCCTGCCCGAGTTCAAGTGAGTCCGGCCGGCGGCACCGTGCCGGCCCAGGCTTCCACGCCCTCGGCCAGGTTCTGGATCCCCGGCCCGAAGCGGGCGGCGCCGAGCCAGTGGAGGCCCGGCGGGAGCCTCTTGAGCACACGCGCCACCCGGGCGCCGTGGCCCGGCTCCAGCAGGGGGAAGGCGCCGGGGCAGGCCTCCTCCCGCACCTGCACCGCCGCGCGCAGCTCCGGCAGCCAGCGGCGCAGCTCGTGGAAGACGCCCGGCCAGGCCGCCAGCGCGGGGTCCACGGGATAGGCGCCGCCCACGTAGGTGCGCAGCTGGAGCAGACCCGGCACGCCCCGGGGATCGTCCGCCGCGAAGGACACGGCCCCCAGCAGGCCTCGGCCTTCCGGTGGATGCACGAGCAGGCCGAGGCCCCGCTCCCAGCCCGGCACCAGGGGATGGCGGCTGTGCCAGACGCGGAGATCCAGGTGGGGGATGGCCGCCAGCTCCTCGGCCGCACCGGGTGCGAACGGCCGCAGGAGCGACGCGGCGGCGGGCGCCGGCAGGGCCAGGACCACCGCTGCGGCCTCCACGCGGAGGCCCTCTCCGTGGACCCCCCACCGGCCGCCGGGCAGGGGCTCCAGGGCCCGCGCGGCCCGGTCCGGGTGCACGCCGCCGATCCGCTCCGCCAGGGTTTGCGCCAAGGTGCCGGTCCCGCCCATGGGTACGCGAGTGTGTTCGAGGCCCGCTCGCAGGCCGCCCAGGAACAGGCCGCCGTGCGCTTCCAGGCGCTTCAGGCGCGGCGCGGCCTCCAGGCCGGTGCGCTCCGGCGGGGCTGCCAGCACACCGGCCACCAGGGCCGGCAGCAGCTCCCGGGCGAAGCCCTCCCCCAGGCGCCGGGCGAAGAACGCGTGGAGGGTTTCCTCAGGCCTGGTTCCCGCCGGGATGAAGGGCTCCGCCAGCACCCGCAGCTTCCCGCCGAGGCTGAGACCCGGCGCGCGCAGCAGCCCCGCCAGCGAGGCCGGCCCGGGATGCCGCCGCCCGGCCTTGCCCAGCCAGCGGGGGCCCTTCGGTTGCGAGGGGCGCAACTCTAGGACCAGGTCGCGCAGCAGGCGGTCCAGGGCGCTGCCCCGGCCCACGAGCAGGCCCTGGGGTCCGCGCTCGAGCCAGCCGGGCTCGCCCGCCGGGCCCGGCCAGGGCAGGGTCTGCGCCCACCCGCCCGGCGCGGCGGAGGCCTCCCAGACCTCGACTTCGCAGCCGCGCTGGTGCAGATGCCACGCCGCCAGCAGGCCGGAGACGCCGCCTCCCAGGACGACGACCCGCGCGCGCTCCCCGTTCCCTTCCACACCGCTCCGATGTCCGCCCCCGCCCCACCGCGGGGAACCGGGCGCCCGGGGTCAGCATACAGCGGGCAGACTCCTTCCCGAGTCAGGCCGAGCGGCGGAGGCTCCGGAAGTCGTGGTTCCGGTACACGGTGAGCACATCCCCCTCGGGCGAGCAGACCACCTGCAAGCCTGCGTAGGACCGGAGGTCGAGGCCCCGCCGCGCCGCCTTCGCCACCTCGCGTTTTCCCAGCGCGTGGATGCGGGCGCCCCGGACCCAGGCCTCCCGTCCGTGGGCCAGCACCGCCTCCACCGCCGCCGGGGGAATGCGCCGGCCGTCCATCTGGAGCCGGGCGTGGTGCGTGAGGGGGAGTGCGTCGGGCCGGGCCATGGGATCACCTCCTGGTCCCAGGATCGATCCATGGATTGGACAATGACTGGCGGATATCCGGGCCGGGAATTCCGGGGCTAGGACCGTCCCTTTCCGCGGAGGAACCGGGTGCTGGCCTCCAGGTCGCGGCGGCCCCGGGCCTGGTGCACCTCCATGGACTCCAGGGCGCGGGTCAGGGCCAGGGGACCGCCGTCGAAGGCCTGGACCCGGGGCCGGAGGAAGGCCTCGAAGGCGTCGCGGCCCACGGTGTCCCACAGAACCCCACCCAGGCGTCCGATGAGGCCGCAGAAATCATCGCTGCGGAACTGGGGCGCCACCTGGTCGAAGTGCCGCTGGAGCCAGGCCCAGGCCAGGGGCCGGGTCTCGGGGTCGGCCAGGGCGCCGTCCAGGATCAGCACGGACTCCCGGATGTCGAAGCCGTCCCGGAGCATCAGGTCCAGCGCGGCGTTGACGAGGGCGGGGGTGCGGAAGGCGCCGAGTCCGGCCATGAGCCGGGCGCGCTCCTGGCGATCCGGGGTCGCGCGGGCCTGCGCCACCAGCCGGTCGAAGAAGGGCCGGCCGGAGGCCTGGGCGGAGGTTCGCGCAGCGACGGCCAGAACCGGCGCCACCAGATCGGGGTCCACGCCCTTGCGGGTCTTCAGCCAGCGCCCGGCCAGGGCTCTCGCTTCGGCGGACAGCCGCGGATCCAGGCCGTGGGACGCCACGTGCGGAACCAGGAGCGCCCGGAGGCGGCGGGCCTCCACGTCTTCGCCGGATCGCGGCGTCCAGCCGAGCGCTCGGGCTCGCGAGCCCCAGGTGGCCTGGACGTAGGCCGCCAGGTGCTTGCGGTCGCCGGGGGCCAGGAGCCCAACCGGGATCCGGTCCGCGAGGGCCAGGGACTGGGCCACGATGAGCCGGTCCGGATCCTGGGCGGCAGCAGAGGCCAGCCGCATCGTCGAGGCCAGGTCCAGAGTCCCCGTCTCGCCCATGGCCTTCGCGTCGTCCAGGAGGCGGAACCGCTCCGGGGCCGTCAGCGCCGCGGCGGGGGCGCGCAGGAGGGCTTCCAGCTGGGCGGTCCCGTAGGCCACCCGGTAGTAGCCCGAGCCGCCCGCGTTGAGCAGGAGCCAGTCGGGCCGCTGGCCCCCGGGAAGGGGGAAGGTGCCCGACTTTCCCGTGAGCACCCCATAGAAGGGCTCGGCGGTCCGGTCCGTGCGGATGCCCACGGGGAGGGTCCAGACCGCCGGGGTCCCGGATTCCGCGCCGGCGGCCAG
This sequence comes from Geothrix terrae, assembly GCF_022808775.1. Taxonomy (GTDB): domain Bacteria; phylum Acidobacteriota; class Holophagae; order Holophagales; family Holophagaceae; genus Geothrix; species Geothrix terrae. The sequence goes on along the minus strand of NZ_JAKZLA010000002.1, from coordinate 351,180 downwards.
GAACCGCGCCTGGGTCAGCTCGAGGCTCCAGCCCCCGGGTGTCTGGACGCAGCGGCCCGTGAGGACCGGGATGCCGGGCTGGCCGATGAAGGTCTCGAACACGGACCGGGCCGGGGCGCCGGCGCCTTCCTGCACGGCCTGGAGCCAGTCCTCCGAGGTGGCGTTGCCCCACTGGTGCCGCTGGACGTAGGCCCGGACGATCCCCTGGAAGCGCTCGGGCCCCAGCCACCGCTCCACCATGGTCATCAGGGCGTTGCCCTTGAAGTAGGTGAGGTTGTTGTCGAAGGAGTTCTCGATGTTGTCCTTGGAGGCCACGGGCTGGCGCACCCGCTTGGCCGAGGGCAGGGCGTCCGCCGCCATGGCGTTGGCGATGAGCTGGAGCCGGTTCGCAGGGACCCGCCAGGAGGGCTCGAAGGCCTCCATCATCTTTGCGTCGATCCAGGTGGTCATGCCCTCGTTCAGCCAGGTGTCGTCCCACCAGGCCATGGTCACCACATCACCGAACCAGTAGTGGCCCAGCTCATGCACGGCGATGGTGCTGTAGAACTCCTTCCGCGCCGGCGTCTCCTCGCCGGGCTTGATGAGGGTCAGCGGCTGGCCCAGGGCCACCAGCCCGGGGTGCTCCATGGTGCCCCAGTAGCGCGGGACCACCGCCACATCGAGCTTTCCGAAGGGATAGGGCATGCCGAAGAAGTCCTCCAGCAGGCCCACCAGCCGCGGCGTGGCTTCGGCCGCGTAGCGGGTCTCCGCGCCGCGGCCCTTCGGCACCACGAACCGCAGCGGCGTGCCGTGGTGTCCGGCCGTGCCCGCGGGAATCACCTCGAAGGGGCCCACCACCAGGGCCACCAGGTACGAGGGCAGGGGGCGGGACTCCGCGAACACGATCCGCTTCATGCCGCCGGGCTCGGCGGTTTCCTCCGTGGCCGGGGCGTTGGCCAGCCCCACCTGGTCCTGGGGCACATGGAGCACCAGAGTCCAGGGGATCTTGAACCCGGGCTCATCGAAGCAGGGGAAGGCCCGCCGCGCGTCGATGGGCTCGAAGAAGGTGTAGGCGTACCAGTCGTCGCCCTCCTTCACCCGGTAGAGGCCCTGGCTGCGGGTGGAATCCAGCGCGCCCTCCCAGGCCAGCGTCAGGCGCGCCGGGCCGGGCGCCACGGGCGCCGCGAAGCGCAGGCCCACCACGTCCTCGTTCCCCGGGGTCACCGTGGCGGTCTGGCTCGCGCCGCCCGCCGCGAGCTCCACGCGCTGGAGCTTGAGGCCCGTGGCGTTGATCCAGAGGGTCGCCGTGGGCTCCGAGACCGCCAGGTCGTACGTGGCGGTTCCCGTGAAGGCTTCCCGCGACGGGACGATGGTCAGCTCCAGCCGCCCCCGGAGCGGGCGCACGGAGGCCGGAAGGCGCAGCGTGGGGGGCGTGGCCTCCCCGCTCCAGAGGGCGACCCCCATCGCGCAGAGCACCGTGCCGACGATCGTCTTGAGCCGCATGCGGGAACCTCCAGGTCCGGGGCCGGAGACACCCGGAATCCCGGGTTCGATTGGATCACGGGCGGGGTGGCGGTGGTATCCGCGGCGGGCTGATGCGGGCGGTGAGACGTCTCTTGAGAGAGGGGTTGCGAAGACCGGCTTTCATGGGTGCCGAACCTTCATGCATGGACTGGCACGGGGTCCCCGTCAGGTCCCCTCGCCCCGGATGCACTCCTTCGTCCGCGAGGTCATGGCCCGGCTGACGGTCAGCTCCACCTGGGGCGCCACCAGCACCTTGATCCGGCCCACCGTGGACGGGCGGATCCCCTTGACCATCTGGGGCCGCAGCAGCAGGTTCCGCTGGATCCGGAGCATGCCGGCCTCCGGGAAGGCCTGCTCCACTTCCGTCAGGGTGGACCATCGGGTCAGGTAGCGGTTCTGGCCCCGGCAGGCCCACACGCGGTCGCTCTCGAGCTCAAAGTGCGTCACCAGGTCCAGGTCCATGTAGATCTCCCCGTCCCCGGCCCGGATGGGGAAGCGGACGGGAGGCGGCATGAGCGTCTTCAGCTCCGAAGGGCTGAGCCGCCGGACCAGCCGGTCGCGGAGGCGCTGGAGGCACTTGGCGAGGCGGTCCTCGAACACCGGTTTCAGCAGGTAGTCCACCGCGGCGAGCTCGAAGGCCCGCACGGCGTAATCGGAGAAGGCCGTCACGAACACCACCGGCGGGCAGTCCGGGACTTCGGCCAGCACCTCCAGCCCGTTGAGGCCGGGCATCTGGATGTCCAGGAAGATGACGTCCACCTCGGCCGGCTGCTTCAGCCACTGGAGCAGGGCGACGCCATCTCCCAGCTCATCCACGATGGTGCATTCGGCCTCCTGGAGGAGCCGCGAGAGCCGCTCCCTGGCCAGAGGTTCGTCATCAACTACCAGGGCCTTCAGAGGCTTCATGGGGCCATTCTACTTGGGTCGCCTCGAACTGGATGCAGGCGAGCGTGCCCTGGCCCGAGGGCCCGATGACGAGCTCGGCGCCGGAGCCGAAGTGCAGGGCGAGGCGCGAGCGCAGGTTCTTCAGGCCGATGCCGCTTCCGTTCACCTGGTTCGGGAACGGCCTGCCGGAGTTCCAGATCTCCAGCCGGACCGAGCCGTCCCGGGAGCGGGCCCGGATGATGATGTCGCCGCCCGGAATGCTCGGCGCGATCCCGTGCTTGATGGCGTTCTCCACCAGGGGCTGGAGGAGGAGTGGCGGGATCTCGATGGAATCGAGCCCCTCGTCCCAGTCCCACAGGACCCGGAGCCGGGGCCCCAGCCGGATGGCCTCCAGGGCCAGGAAATCGGAGATGATCTTCCGCTCTTCCCCGAGGGGCAGCCGCATGTGCTCGGAGGCCCGCAGGATGCGGCGGAGCAGGTCCGACAGGTGCCGGATGGCGGTTTCGGCCGCCTTGGGATCCTTGTGGACCAGTTCCGCCAGGCCGTTGAGCGCGTTGAACAGCACATGGGGATGGACCTGCCCCTGGAGCAGGCGGTTCTTGGCGATCTGCGCCTCGGCCTCGGAGGCCGCCCGGAGTTCCTCCGACCGGGCCCGTGATGCGACGAGACCTCCGACGATCATCATGGCTGGCCCCACGAGCGAGGAGTAGACACTCGTGAGCCTGGACAGGTTGAACTGGTGACCCGCCCGTGTGAGCAACCAGGCGTCGATGGCTGGGAGGGAGACGGAAACGGATTCACAGATGACCACCGATGCGGCGAATCCCAGGACGAACTTCCAGGGGGAGGGAAGCCGGCGGGAGAGAGTCCAGGGCAGGGGGGCGATGAAGGCGAACGCGGCCACGTGCGTGAACGGCCCGGACAGGGCGCTGGCCCAGAACCAGGCATTCGAGAGCCGGTGGGAGGTGCCGAGGCTGTAGATGAGGACCGCCACCCAGAGGGAGTAGCAGACCAGGAGGACTCGCCAATTCCGGGCCAGCGGAAAGAGCGAGGCCCAGGGGTTTGCCGTGTCTGCCTCCACCGGGAAGACTCCATGTCGATCGTCACTGGACCGTGAAGATGGTGGTGGTGAGGGTGGGTGCCCAGGGTTCATGAGAGGCCCTCTGGCCCTGGCCATCGGTGACGGCGACCTTCTGCCGGTTCAGCGTCTCGCTCACGCTGCTCGACTGCTGGATGGATTCTTTGCGGAAGGAAAGGGTGGTCATGGGAGCTCCCAGGTGGCGCCTCGGGGCGCGACCTCGTTTGTGAGCCCTTGCGGGAGCCCTTCCAACCGATTTCCATGAACGGTATGTAACCACGGCTCGAACCGTTGGGCCCTCCATCTGCTACCGTTCGGCCCTTCCGGGCCCTGCGTCCGCGGGACATGTTCTCCTGAGATGGACTCTCTTCGGAAAGACCCTGGTCCATGCCGCAGACTTCCTGTCAGACCACCGATTTCTTCGTGCTCCGGAGCCCGGGCCTCCCCCTGGATGCGCTCGCCGTGGCGGTTCCGCCGCCGCAGGAAGGCCTGTCGCAGGAAGGTCTGGCGTGGGAAGGTTCGGCAGAGGAAACCCCGGAAGCCCGTCTGGAGCGGGATCGGGAGGCGTTGCGTGCCGCGCTGCGCGCGCAGATCCGCCAGCCCGCCGTGCGGGAGGCCGTGGCGCTGGCTTCGGCGGACCTGGCCGCGCGCCTGGATGCCTGGCTGGAGGGCGCGCTGGATGACCCGGCGACCCGCGGGGTGGAGCGGGCCCTGGTGAAGTACCTCAGCCGGATGAGCAGCCGTGCCACGCCCTTTGGCCTCTTCGCGGGGGTGTCCACGGGCGCCTGGGGGGCGGAAAGCCGCCTGGCCGTGGAGTCCTGGCGCTCATGCCGCAAGGCCGTGCGCCTGGACTGGGCCATCCTGGAGGCCCTGGTGGACCGCCTGGAGGGTGATCCGGAGGTGCGGTCCCGCGTGACCTACCGGCCCAACTCCAGCCTTTATGCCTGGGGCGGGTGGCGCCGGTACCTCGAGACCCGCGATACGGAAGGGAAGGGGCGGTCGTACCACCTGGAGGCGGTGGAGGCCACGCCCCACCTCGAATTCGCGCTCCAGCAGGCGCGGGCGGGGCAGTCCTTCGGAGACCTGGCGGTGCGGCTGGCGGTGCGCCTGAAGGTCGAGCTCGCGGAGGCCCGCACGTTCCTGGAGCAGGTTGTGGAAGCCCAGGTGCTGCGCGGGGACCTGCACCCGCCCTTGACCAGCCCCGATCCTCTCGGCCACGTGATCGCCGCGCTGCGGGCCCACACCCTGACGGCGCCCCAGGCGGAACCGCTGGTGGCCCTGGGCCGGGACCTGGACCGTCTCCGCAAGGCGCCCCTCGGCGCCTGCCCCGAGGGCTACCCGGCCCACCTGCCGTCCCTCCAGGGCCTGGACCTGCCCCCCGGGACCCGAGACATCCTCCAGGTGGACCTCTTCCGCCCGGCGCCGGGCCTGGCGCTGTCCACTGGGGTCCGCCGGGCCCTGGAAGAGGGCGCCGACACCCTCCGGCGGCTGACGCAGGCACCGATCGACCGGCCCCTGGAAGGGTTCCGGCGGGCCTTCGGTGAGCGGTACGGCCAGCGATGGATGCCCCTCCTGGAGGTCCTCGACGAGGAGAGCGGCATCGGGTTCGACGGCGCTCCCGCCTATGACGATCCCCTGCTGGCGGGTCTGCCCTTCCAGGCGCCGGCGCCCCCGCGGACCCTGTCGCGCCGGGACCAGTTCCTCCTGGCCCAGTTCCCGAGGTGGGCGGGGACGCGGGTCTGGACCCTGGAGGATGCGGATCTGGACGCGCTGGTCCAGCCGGATCCCCAGCCCTTCCCCGCGGCCTTCGCGGCGCTGGCCACCCTGGCGGCCTCCAACCCCGCGGACCTGGACCGCGGCGACTTCCAGTTCTGGATGGAACAGTACTCGGGTCCCACGGCGGCCCGGTGGCTGGGGCGCTTCGCCTCCGGCGACCCGGGGCTCCAGGCCTCCCTCCAGCGGCACCTCCGGAAGGAGGAGGGCCTGCGCCCGGAGGCGGTGTTCGCCGAGGTGGTCCACGTGCCGGAGGGCCGCATGGGCAACGTCCTGGCCCGGCCCGCCCTGCGGGAGTACGAGATCCCCTTCCTGGCCACGGCCGGCGTCCCCCAGGACCACGTGATCCCCCCGTCCGACCTCCAGGTGACCGTGCGGGGGGACCGGGTGGTGCTGGCCTCCGTGCGTCTGGAGCGGGAGGTGATCCCCCGCTTGTCCTCCGCCCACAACTTCGCCCGCGGTCCCGTGGTCTACCGGTTCCTGGCCCACCTGCAGGACCAGGACGGCCGGGCCGGCGGCTGGTCCTGGGGGGCCCTGGCCGAGCAGCCGTTCCTGCCCCGGGTGGTCCGGGGACGCCATGTCCTCAGCCGGGCGCGGTGGCGGATCCGCGCCGAGGAGCTGAAGGCGGCCCTGGCCGCCAGCGGCGAAGGGGCCTGGGGGGCCTTCCAGATCCTGCGGGAGCGCCTGGGGCTGCCGCGGTTCGTCACGCTCACCGATGCCGACAACAGCCTGCGGGTGGACCTGGATCGCGTGCTCTGGGTGGAGACCCTGCACCACCTCGTGGCGGGCCGGTCCGCTTTCACCCTCACGGAGTGTTTCCCGGATGCCGGGCAGACGCCGGTCACTTCGCCCGAAGGGCCGTTCGCCCACGAGCTGGTCATCCCCTTCGAAGCAGCTTCCGCCGCGCCGCCGCGGCCGGTGCGGCTCCCGCCGGCTCCCGCGGACGCCGAGATCCGCGCCTACCCGCCGGGCTCGGAATGGCTCTACCTGAAGCTCTATGGCGGCGCCGCCAGCGGGGACCGCCTCCTCGTGGCCCTGGAACCGCTGCTCCGGTGGACCCGGGCGCAGGGATTCTGGGACCGCTGGCACTTCATCCGGTACCGTGATCCGGAGCCCCACCTCCGCCTCCGGTTCCATGGCCTGCCCCTCCGCCTCCTCACGGGCCTGCTGCCCGAGGTCCACCGGCATCTGGAGGGCTGCCGCGCCCAGGGCCTCCTGTGGAAATGGCAGGTGGACACCTTCGAGCCCGAGCTGGAGCGCTACGGCGGCCCCCGGGGGTTCGACCTCGCGGAGGCGTGGTTCTTCGAGGACAGCGAGCGGATCCTGAGCCACCTGCTGGTCGGCCTGGGCCCGAAGGACCGCTGGAAGGCGGGCCTCCGTCAGGTCGATGCGATCTGGGCCGCCCTGGGGCTGGACGACCTGGCGCGCCGGGACTTATCCCGGGGCACGCGGGATGCCCTCCGGAAGGAGTTCGAGGGTACGGGGCCCGGGGTCGTGGCGATCGGCGCGAGGTTCAGGCAGCTGAGGAAGGATCTGGAGGCGGAGCTCTCCCGGCCCTCCGCCGCGCCCGATGCTTTCGGCCTCCGGAGCCTGGCGGCCATCCGTGAGGCCTGCGACCAGGGGCAGCTGCGGGAGGACCGGACCGCCTTGGCCGGGAGCCTGGCGCACATGCACCTGAACCGGCTGTTCCGCACCCATCCCCGGGAGCAGGAGTGGATCCTCATGGAATTCCTGGCCCGCCTTTACGAGTCCCGGCTGGCCAGGCCCGGGGAGGGGGGGCTGGCGCCGGGGCCGGAATCGCCAGGGGTCGAATCCGTTCGGACCTAGAAATCGACCGTTCAGGGGAAAATCTCGCCCCGGCGGCGGGTGGGGCCTAGGATCCCACGTATGGACAGGCATCCGGGCCCCCGCCCGGGTGCGATATCGATCCACAGGAGGCTCTGTGCCCGACAACCTGCAGATCCCATCGTCCGAAAGCCAGGAGTTGATCCGTATCGAGGACCCCTACGACCTGCGGGACTGGGCCATCTACTTCAGCATCTCCCGCGAGCGGCTCAGGGAGGCGGTCCTGGCCGTGGGCCCCGCCGTGGCGGATGTGAAGCACTTCCTCGGGAAATGAGCCCCGCCCATGTAGAGTCGAAGGCCGGGAGGCCTCGGCGGGCATGGCGCTTTCAGGGTGGGCGACGGACTATGTGAGGCTGGTGCTGGCGGTGGGCCGCCATGACGCCGATTTCGTGGATGCCTACTACGGGCCTCCGGCCTGGAAGGCCGAGGCGGAGGCCGGGGATCCGCGGCCCCTGCTGGCGCTGAGGGCGGAGGCGGGGCGCATCCTGGACGGCGTGGCCGCGGCTGAGGTCCCGCCCGGCGAGGCGCCGCGGCGCGACTACCTCCTGGGCCAGCTGGGGGCCGTGGCGGCCCACCTGGCGCGCCTGGACGGCCAGAGCTTCAGTTTCGACGACGAGGCCGAGGCCCTCTACCAGGTCCGCCCGCCTCGCACGCCGGAAGCCACCTTCGAGGCGGCTCTGGCGCGGCTGGACCAGGCGCTCGAGGGCCCCGGCTCCGTGCAGGACCGCTACCAGGCGGCCCGGGCGCGGGTGCTCATTCCGGGGGACCGGGTGGATGCGGTCTTCCAGACCGCCATCGCCGAGGCCCGCGAGCGCACCCGGCGCCACGCGACACTGCCGGCCTCGGACCACTTCCACGTGGAGTACGTGCGGGGCAAGGCCTGGTCCGCCTACAACTGGTACCAGGGCGGCGGGACCTCGGTGATCCAGGTGAACCTGGACCTGCCCATCGCCATGGACCGTGCCCTGGACCTGGCCGCCCACGAGGGCTACCCGGGCCACCACGTCTACAACGCGCTCCTGGAGCAGCGCTTCGCCCAGGCACCCCCGGCCGGCCGGGGCTGGGTGGAGTTCACCGCCTATCCGCTCTTCTCGCCCCAGTCCCTCATCGCCGAGGGCACCGCCAACTTCGGCGTGGAGGTGGCCTTCCCTGGCGAGGAGCGCCTGGCCTTCGAGCGTGACGTGCTCTTCCCCCTGGCGGGCCTGGATCCCGCCGAGGCGGAGCCCTGGTCCCGGGTGCAGGCGGAGCTGAAGCTCCTGGCCTTCGCCGACAACGAGGCCGCCCGCGGCTACCTGGACGGCCACCTCCGCCGTGACGAGGCCGAGGCCTTCCTGGTCCGCTACTCCCTGCGGACCCCGGCCCAGGCCGCCCAGCGCCTGCGCTTCATCGACACCTACCGCAGCTACGTCATCAACTACAACCTCGGCGAGCACCTCGTGCGGAGCTGGGTGGAGCGGCAGGGCGGCACCGTGGCCGACCCCGCCCGCCGCTGGGCCGCCTTCGTGGACCTCATCTCCAGCCCGCGGCTGCCGAAGGCGCTGGAGCTGTAGAACGCCCTGTCCAGCCCTCTACAATGGGACTCGCTCCCGGGAGCCTCCCCTGCGCCTGATCATCGCCGAGAAACCGAGCATGGGCCGCGCCCTGGCGGAAGCCCTGGGCGTGACCGGACGGGGCCGGAACCTCCTCGAGGGGAACGGCCTGGTGGTGACCTGGTGCGTGGGGCACCTGGTGGAGGCCCTGAATCCCGAGGGGTACGACCCGGCCTGGAAGCCCTGGCGCTGGGACCGGCTGCCCATCTTTCCGGAGGCCTTCCGCTACGCCCCCATCGCCCAGACCCGGGACCAGTTCGAGGTGGTGGCCCGGCTGCTGAACCGCGAGGACATCACAGAGGTCGTGAACGCCACGGACGCGGGGCGCGAGGGCGAGCTGATCTTCGACCTCGTCTACCGGCTGGCGGGTTGCGCCAAGCCGGTGCTGCGCTTCTGGACCTCCAGCCTCACGCCCGAGGCCGTCCGCGAGGCCTACGGCGCCATGAAGCCCGGCGAGGCCTATGCGGGCCTGCGGGACGCCGCCCGCAGCCGCCAGGAGGCGGACTGGCTGGTGGGCATCAACGCCACCCGGGCCCAGACCCTGCGCATGCGCCGGGCCGGACCGGAGGAGGGCGTGTGGAGCGTGGGCCGCGTGCAGACGCCGACGCTGGCCCTGCTGGTGCGCCGGGAGCTGGACATCCGGAACTTCAAGCCCCAGCCCTTCTGGACGCTCCGGGCCCGCTTCGCCCACCCGGATGGTGTCTACGAGGGCCGCTGGTTCAAGGAGCATGAGGGCCAGACCCAGGAGCGTTTCGCCACCGAGGAAGAGGCCCGGGCCCTCGCGGCGCGGCTGGCGGGGAGACCCGGGAAGATCCGCAGCGCCACGGGCCGCACGGAGAAGAAGAAGCCCGAGCTGCTCTACGACCTCACCACCCTGCAGAAGGAGGCCAACAAGCGCTTCGGGCTCACGGCCGAGGGCACCCTGGCCCTGGCGCAGGCCCTCTACGAGAAACAGCTCATCTCGTACCCCCGCACCAGCAGCCGGCACCTCACCGAGGCGGATGCCCAGAAGGCCCCTCACTGGATCAAGGCCCTGGCCCAGGGCCAGCTCGCGGAGCTCCAGCCCTTCCTGGACGAGCTCCGGAAACGCTGGCCCGTGAAGCTGGACAAGCGCTTCGTGAACGACAAGGAGGTGGAGGACCACGCGGCCCTCGTGCCCACGGAGAAGCCCGCGAGGGGCCTGGAGGGCGACGAGCTGCGGATCTACGATCTCATCGCCCGGCGCTTCCTGGCGGCCTACTTCCAGGACCGCGTGGAGGCCAAGACCACGATCATCACCGAGGTGGAGGGGGAGACCTTCAAGACCAACGGCACCGTGGTGAAGGAGGAGGGCTGGTCCGCCGTGGATCCGCCCCACCGCAGGAAGAAGGCGGAGAAGGCCGCCGATCCCGCCGAAGCCGAGGAGGATGCCGACGAGGAGGCCGAGGGCAGCCTGCCCGCGGTGAAGAAGGGTGAGGCCGTGGACGTGGCCTCCCTGCACCCCAAGGAGGGGAAGACCACCCCGCCCAAGCGCATGAGCGAAGGCGACCTGCTGGCGGCCATGCAGGGCGCGGGCCGGGAGCTGGACGACGAGGCCCTGCGCGGCGCCATGCGCGACTGTGGTCTGGGTACCCCCGCGACCCGGGCCAACATGATCGAGACCCTCATCAAGCGGGCCTACGTCGAGCGCAAGCGCAATGTCCTGCTTCCCACCGAAAAAGGCATCCGGCTCATCCAAGGCCTGCCCACGGAAGCCCTGCGCAGCGCCGAGCTCACCGGCAGCTGGGAGGCCCGCCTCGAGCGCATGCGCCGCGGCGAGGAACCCCGCAAGGCCTTCATGGCCGACATCCGTGGCTTCGTCTCAGGCATCGTCGCCGAGCTCCAGGACGCCCCCGCCCCCCAGCTCCACGGCGGCCCCTGCCCCACGTGCGGCCAGCCCATGCGCATCCTCCCCAGCACCCGGCGCGGCGAATTCGTCCACCGCTGCATGCCCTGCGGGCATGTGGAGACGGGGAAGCCCGCCCCAACTTAAGAGCGTTCCCGCCGACCGACCTCCTCCCCGGGGCCCGGGAGCGGGAATTTCAGGGAGAATGTGGAAGTTCTAGGAAGTAGACTGGTTGTATTCGGTATTTCCGGCTCGTCTGCCGCAAGGAGAACGGGTGGCTCAGGTACGAAGCGTCATCATCGGCACGGGCAGCTGCATTCCCTCTCGGAAGGTTCCGAACGAAGCGTTTCTGGATCATGCCTTCTTCGAAGGCGAAGGGCGGCCCTATCCGGCCGACGAGACGGCGCGGATGGTGGGGAAGTTCCGGGAGATCACCGAGATCGCGGAGCGGCGCTACGTCTCGGAGGATCAGGTCGCCTCGGACCTGGCCCTCGAGGCCGCGGAGAAGGCCCTGGCCTCGGCCGCCATCGACCCGGAGACTCTGGACTACATCATCGTGGCCCACAACTTCGGCGACGTGACCGCGGGCAGCCGGCAGTCCGACCTGGTTCCGACCTTGGCTGCGCGGGTCAAGGCGAAGCTGCGCATCGCCAACCCCTTCTGCGTGGCCTACGACCTTCCCTTCGGCTGTCCCGGATGGCTCCAGGCCGTGATCCAGGCGGACTACTTCCTGCGCTCGGGGGACGCGAAGCGGGCCCTGGTGATCGGTGCCGAGACCCTCTCCCGCGTCTCTGATCCCGTCGACCGGGACAGCCTGATCTATGCGGACGGCGCCGGGGCCGTGGTGCTGGAGGCCCAGGCCCACGGCGAGCCCGTGGGCATCCTCTCGCACGCCACGCGGTCCGACGCCCTCGAACACGCCGGGCTGCTGCGGATGGGCCCCTCCTTCGACCGCGAAGGCGGCGATCGCCAGCTCTACATCAAGATGCAGGGCCGGAAGCTCTACGAATACGCCATCGCCACCGTCCCGGGCCTGGTGCGCCTGAGCCTGGAGCGGGCGGGTCTCTCCCTGGAGCACGTGGACAAGGTGCTGATCCACCAGGCCAACGGGAAGATGGACGAGGCCATCCTCAAGCGGCTCTTCCGGCTCTACGGCATGGCGGAGATGCCCGCCGGCATCATGCCCATGACCGTCTCCTGGCTGGGCAACAGCTCCGTGGCCACCGTGCCCACCCTCCTCGACCTGATCGTGAGGGGCCAGCTGGAGGGCCACACCCTGAGAAGCGGCAACATCGTCGTGTTCGCCTCCGTGGGCGCGGGCATGAGCATCAACGCCATGGTCTACCGCTGGCCCTGAGGCTTGAGCGGCTTCACACCAGCTTCGCCACCAGGGTCCTCAGGGAGGGCAGCACCTCGGCTTCGAACCATGGGTTGCGGCGCAGCCACAGGTTGTTCCGGGGGCTGGGATGGGGGAGCGGAACCAGGCGGGGCCAGTCCTTCCTCCAGTTGCGCACCAGGTCGGTCAGGGAGGCGGCTCCCGCTCCGTACTCGTGACGCTGGGCGTACTGCCCAATGACCAGGGTGGTCTGAAGGTTGGGCAGGTGTCCGAGCAGCTGGGCGCGCCAGGCCGGCGCACACTCGGGCCGCGGCGGAAGGTCGCCCGACTTCCCCGTGCCCGGATAGCAGAATCCCATGGGCAGGATGGCGATCCGTTCGGCGTCGTAGAACACCTCGCGGCTGATTCCCAGCCACGCGCGCAAGCGCTGGCCGCTCGCGTCATCGAAGGGCAGGCCGGACCGGTGGACCTTCCTCCCGGGCGCCTGGCCGACGATGAGGATCCGGGCAGCCGGATGCAGCTGGAGGACCGGATTCGGCCCCAGGGGCAGCTCGTCCCGGCACAGGGTGCAGGCGCGGACTTCCGCCAGGAGCGAGGTGCAGGCGTCCAGGTCTGTGGCGTTCATGGTTGGGCCGATTGAATCGAATGAGCGGGTGGCGCGTGCCTCAGGGAATGGCGTCCAGGTATCCCTCGATCAAGGAGTCGGTGGGCCATTTCTCCGAGTTCGTGCGGGTGTGGGCCAGGAAGCCCGCCGCCTCAGGAGGCGCGGCCGTTCTGAGGTCCTTGAGGGTGGGGTACAACTCGGCCAGGGTCCGCAGAACGGTACCTTCGTCTTCCTTACCAGACATGACATGGCTCCCTGCGCACCGTGATCCCGGTGCAAGGGAAGCCTGCACCCTGCGCCCCGTCCTGTCTACAGGAGGTCCCGGAGGCAGCGTCCGGACCTTGGGCTTGTGGCGCCAGAGGTGGCTCTGCCGGGAGTGGCCTCGTCCGATCGCGTTTGAGGGGCGTCATTCATCTGATCGGCACTGAGCGTGATGGGCCGACTCTGATTTCAGGGCCAAGCCCCGTGAACCGGCGGCTGGTCTGCCCCAGTCCCGCTTCGAGGGCCTCCCTGGCCCCAAGGATGGTGGCTCCCGTGCGGGCGCGGGTGAGGGCGGTGTAGAGGATCTCGCGGGTCAGCAACGGGCTGTCCGCGGGGGGGAGGATCAGGATCACGCGGTCGAACTCGGACCCCTGGGCTTTGTGGACCGTCAGCGCCCAGGCCAGTTCGAGCTGGGGTTGGAGGGGGCGATGGGGCAGGAGCCTGAACCCCGATGAGGTCCGGAAGGCCACCGCCTGATGGATGCCGTCCTCCTGGCGGGCCTTGACGACGATGCCCTGGTCGCCGTTGAAGAGGCCGCGCCGGTAATCGTTGAGGGTGACCATCACGGGTTCGCCCGCGTAGACGGCCAGGTCGCGGTCGAGGGCCCCGGCGGCCTCCCGTCCCACAAGCTGATGGAGCCTCTGGTTCAGGCCCGCCACGCTGCGCAGGCCGGGGGTCTCGCGCAGGGGGCACAGGATCTTGGCATGTTCGTGGGCCCGGAAGAGATCCTCCAGGGCCGCTTCATCACCGGCGGCCCAGGCCCGTCCGTCGTGGTGGTAGATCCGGTCGGCGGCCTCCCGGAAACCAGGCTGGCCGAGAACCTCCCCTTCGAGGTAGTCCCGCAGGAACGCCCTCAGGGAGGCATCGTCCCCATCGGCATGCTCAGCGCCGCGGCCTCGGATGTCGGCGATGGATGGCCGCGTGGCGAGCGCGCCCTCCGCATCCAGGGCGGCGGCCCCGCCGGCGCGGAGGGCCTGGGCCGCCAGCAGCACGGAGCGGCCGTCCGGATTGGCGGCGTCCATCCGGTAGCTGTGGGTCAGCCGGAGGGTGGCCTCGGGCAGGGACTCCACGAGATCGCGGAAGACCGCGCCGGCCTCGACGGAAGGAAGCTGCTCCGCGTCCCCGAGGAGGACCAGCCGGGCCTGGGGGTCGAGGGCGCCCGCCAGGCCATCCATCAGCTCCAGCCCCACCATGGAGCTCTCGTCCACGATCACCAGGCGCTGGGGCAGGGGATTGTTCCGGTGATGCCGGAAGGTCTGCCGGGAGGGCAGGAAGGCCAGGAGGCGATGCAGAGTCTGGGGCTCAGGCAGGTTGTCCAGAAGCCGGCGGTCCTCCTCGCTGGGAGACGTGATCCTGCCCAGGGTGCCGCGGATGCTCTCGCCCATGCGCTGGGCTGCCTTGCCCGTGGGCGCGGCCAGGGCGATCTCGGCCGGGTCGAAGCCGAGGCGCATCGCCGCCCGGAGGATGGCCACCACGATGGAGGTCTTCCCGGTGCCCGGGCCACCGGTGAGCAGCGTGAACGGCGCCCGGATGGCCTGGCCCACGGCCTGGCGCTGTTCCCCGGAGAGCAGGACCGGCGCATCGAGCAGATCCCCTAAGTCTGGGTGTTTCGGTCCACCGGCAGGACTCGCGGCCGTCCGCGCCCGGATGGCTTCGGCCAGGCGCAACTCGGCCGCATGCAGCCGAGCGGAGGCGAGCCAGGCCTCGGCTCGCACGAAGGGGCGGACGGGTTCCCCGGGGGCCCCGAAGGCCACCGATAGGGTCGGTCGATCCAGAAGGTCGGCCAGCGGCACCTCCGTCCCGGTGAAGAGGACCAGCCGCGCCTGGATCTCCTCGGCACCGACTCCGGTGAGCGGCAGGCGGGTGTGGCCATCCTGGGTGGCGAGCAGCACCAGCAGGGCCACCAGGGCGAGGGCCTCCCGGTCTTGCCGATCCAGCCCGGTGGGGATGCCCGCGAAGGTCTCGGCCAGGGTCAGGAGTTCCGGGCCATGGCCCATCCGGACGAGGGTTTCCCGCCACGCTCTCGGATCGCCCAGGGGGCGGGCGGTGTGAGCCGTGCGCTCAGCCATGCATCCCCCGCTCCATGCGGCTTTGGGCCAGCTCCTCGATGCGCATGGCCCCAAGGTCCCGCCGCCAGGCCTGGACCTCCTCCCAGCTGGGCCGGCGCGTCCAGATCCCGCCCGCCGGCAGGCCGCGGAGGAACACGTACACCGCCCCGCCGAAGCAAGCCTGGAAGGCGGCCTCATCCTCGATCCCCGCGAAGGCCAGGGCGGCGAGGGTGTAGATGCGCACCTGCAGGTCGTAGTGGGCGGCCATGGTGCGGTCCAGTGCTTCCGGGCCGTAGTCGCCGCCCTCGAGGCTGTTGGTTTTCCAGTCGAGGACGTAGATCCGGCCTTCCCGCTCGAACAGGAGATCCAGCGAGCCTTCGAGGCCGTCGGGGTGGTCCGGGAAGGGCATCTGGAAGGCCACCTCGGGAAGGCGCTTCTCCAGGTCATCCAGCCGCGCCCCAGGCCCTTCGGGCAGGTGGATCTCCGTCGTCAGGGCTGTCCAGGCCAGGCGGAGGGCCTCTCCGGCCAGCGCGGAGCTCAGGCCCTGGCCCCGCAGGCATTCCGTGGCCAGCGGCAGGAAGGCCTCCCGCCAGGCGTCGGGAGCCAGGACGCGGGTCTTCCCGGTGGGGATGCGCTCGAGCAGCTCGTGCAGGGCCGTGCCCGTGGCGGTGCCGCCGGGGAGGCCGCTGGCGGGCCGCTGCAGCCGCGGCACCGGCACTTCGTCGGCCCGCGCTTCCTCCTCCTGGCTGGCGGCGCGCTGGGCCTCCCCGAAGGCGCGGGCCAGGGAGGTGAAGGAGTGGAGCTGCAGGGGGCGCCCCCGCCGGGCGAGGCCGGGGAAATCGGGGGAGGGCGGCGCGGGAGGGAGCTGGAGCTGCGCCGGCAGGGTGGGCGCAGGCCCCTCGGGGAGGGCGTGGACCGGGGCCGGAAGGGGCGTGGTCCACGCGCCCCAGGTGGCCGCCTCGGCTTCTTTCAGATCCCTGATGCGCCGGTTGAGGCGGCCGTGGCGGCCCTTGGGATGGCCGTCGGCGTCGAAGGATCCCTGCGCGCTGGGCGGCTCGGACCCCAGTGTGAACACGGGCATCACCAGGTGCACCTTGGGCCGGGTGATGGCCACATACAGCAGCCGCTCGTCCTCCCGGTCGGCATCGGCCTTGGCCAGCCCCTTGATCGCATCCGGCATGGCATTCCGTGGGCCGAGGAAGGCGCACCGGGCGTTCGCGGCGTCGTGGAAGCGGTGGACGGTCCCGGTCTTCGTGAATGGGTTTTCGCCGTAGCCGCCGAACAGGGCCACCACCGACGCCTCCAGGCCCTTCGCCTTGTGGATGGTCAGGAGGCGCACGGCCCGGGCCTGCCCCTCCGCCCGCTGGATGCCGGGCTCGGCGTCGAGGGTGGGGAGATCCTCCTCGCGGATCCAGCGCCCCAGCCGCAGGAGCAGGTCCTCGGGGTCGAGGTGGGACGCGGTGGCTTCCGTCAGCAGCTGCTCGACGAGGTGGTGCAGGTTGGTGAGGGACCGGTCGCCCCGCTCGGTGATCAGGAGGCGCGGTACGATGCCGCTTTCCTCGAGGATGGCGTTGAACAGGCGGGGGTAGCGCCGCTGGTGCGCCAGCTCCCGCCAGCGTTCCAGCCGCGCCAGGACGGGATGGCCCGCGGGCAGGTCGAGGCAGACTTCGGCCTCGGCGATCCCGAAGCCGAAGAACCGGGTGAGCAGCGCCTTGCCCCGTGCGTCCGGATCGTCGGGACGCAGGATTCCGCCGAGGAGATCCTTCCACTCGAAGGCCTCCCGCGTCTGGAACAGCCCGTCCGCCTTGAAGAACGCCGAAGGCAGCCCGGCCTCCCGCAGGGCCTTGGCCATGAGCCGGGATTCAGCGCCCGTGTGGGTCAGCACCATCAGGTCCCCCGCGTGGAGGGGGCGGGGCGGTTCCGACGTGCCGGCGTGGAAGGTGGTCCCGCGGTCGATGAGCTCGCGGAACACGGCGGCGATGCCCGCGGCGATCTGCGCCCGGAGCCGGCCCATGGGGCCCGCCGCCGGGACTTCCAGCAGCCTCAGGGGCGGCAGGTCGCCGTCCGGCCCCGCGAGGCGGGGCTTCCGCCCCGCTGTGACGGGCTCCGGGTACTCGTTCGGCGCCGAGAAGAACCCGCCCTCCGGAGCCAGGACCGTGTTCACGGCTCCGATCAGCGCTTCGGAAGATCGGAAGTTCTGCTGGAGCGCGAGCCGCGCTCCGCCGGATTCCAGGAGTGTCTTCCGCGCCTCGAAGTAGGTGGGCAGGTCCCCGCCGCGGAAGTCGTAGATCGCCTGTTTCGGATCGCCCACCAAGACGAGGCGATGGTCCGGGCCGTGGAACAGCCGGCGGAAGATCTCCCATTGGCGGCCGTCCGTGTCCTGGAACTCGTCGATGAGGGCCGCGCGGTAGCGGGCCTGGAGGCGGGCCACCAGATCGGGGTTCTTCACGCCCTCGGCCACCTGGTCGATCATGTCGTTGAAGTCGAAGATCCCCTCGGAGGCTTTCCGGGTCTCCATCACCACCCTGAGGGGCGGCAGTAGCCGATGGACGATCACGCTCTCCAGCGTGGGAAGGGCGGCCTTCAGCGCGGCGAGGCCGTCCCGGATTCGCGTGGCGGGACCCGCGGGAACCGGATCGTCCCACACCGCCTTGGCCCAGACCCCGACCGAAGCACCCTTGAACAGATCAAGGCCGATGAGCTTTTCCCAACCGCTCAAGGTCTCCTGAGCCCGGAGGGAGGCCAGCATTTGGCCCAGGATGGCGAATCGCCCCAGCGCGGTCTTGGCGGGACCTTTGCCGTACGCGGTCTGAAGGGCCTCCGCCTCGATCAGATCCGCCATGGGGAAGGCCCCGACCGCCGCCCGGGCCTGGGCCAGCTGAGGCTCGTCGGGCCACAGGGTCGCGCGCGTGGCCCAGGCGTCCCTGAGGAGCTTCTCCAGATCCTCCGGGGATCCGGTCTGCTCCAGAGCTTCCATCAGAAACGCCTGATCGGCCTCGGTGGCACAGAATGCGGTGCGCAGGTGGTCCTTGAAGACCTCCGCGAAGAGCTCGCCTTCGGCCATCCGTGTCTGGCGGAAGAGGCGGCCCGTCTCGAAGGCCGCATCCTGGAGCACCTTCTGGCAGAAGGCGTGGATGGTGGAGATCACGGTGCGGTCGAAGGCCTGGAGGGCGGCGTCCAGCTTCGCGCGGGCCGCCTCATTGAGCTCCCAGTGGGCGCGGCCGGGCTCGAAGCGATCCTCCTGGAGGTCCCGCAGCTCCTGGAGCTTCTGGCGGATGCGCCGGCGCAGCTCCAGGGCCGCGGCCTCGGTGAAGGTGACGATGACGATCTGCTCGAGGGGCAGGCCTGCGGTCAGCACCAGGTCCACGACCAGGTGCTCCAGGGTGAAGGTCTTCCCGGTCCCGGCGCTGGCCTCCAGCACCCAGTGCTTCGGCTCCAGGTCCGGGAAGGCGGCCGGCTTGGGGTAGCGGACCGGGCTCATTCGACCTCCTCCGTGGTGCCGGTCACCGCCTGGTGGAGGAAGTCGCCCAGCCGCCGCTCGGCGGTGCCCGCTGGATCGGGATCGAGGTCGAAGCGCTCGGCGCGGCGAAGAGGGCCGGTCTTGAACGCGGCGAAGCTCCGGTCGTTTTCCGCCTTCTCCAGAACCCATTCCTGGAGGTCCGCCGCGTTCCACACCGGCGCTTCCAGCAGGGCCTCGATGGGCAGCAGGCCGGGCTCCCGGGTTTCCAGCAACTCCGTGATCCAGGCCGTGAGCCGGGCCCTGGCCGCCGCCGGATCCAGAGGCGAGAAGGTCACGAGGCTCCGGTACGCCCCGGGCTTCTCTCCATTAGCGGATCGTCCGGCGATGCCGAGGGCGCTGTGGGCGATCTGCATGTCTGAAGCCGCGGCCAGCAGGTGCTGATCCAGGTAGGCCCGGAGCAGCTTGCCCTTGAAGGCGTCCGTCAGGTTGTTCCTCGAATTGGATCCGGCCTTCTTCAGGAGGATGAGGCTGGCGTCCTTCGCCTGGGGTTGCAGGGAGCCCACCAGCCGGACCTTCAGGGTCTCCCCATGCACGGGAACGGCAAGCTCCAGGGGCGGTCGGACCTCGTCGGCATCCTCCTCCAGGCTCATGGAGGGGCCGAACCGCACGAGGCGGACCCTCTCGCCCCGGAGGGCCTTCGCCTGCTGCCCGAGAAGCTCGAGATCCTCCTGGACCTCAGCCTGCCCGAAGATCCCGGGCGCGGCCTGTCCGGCGCGCTGGAGGGCCCGCCGGGCCCCGTGGTAGGCCGCTTCCGGATCCAGGCCCTGGCGGGCCACCCTCAGGAGGGCTTCCCGGCGGAGGAGGGCCCGGTGCAGGGCCGAGGTGCCGAGGGCCTCCTCCTCCAGCTCCGCCACGTCCTCTTCCTCGTCCCGAAGCTGCAGCCGGACCTTGGCGGTGCCCTGGACCGGGCATTCCAGCCAGGCCCTCAGGTGGGCCAGGCGCAGGGTCAGGGCCCTCGGAAGGCTCCGGCCGGAGGGCGTGGGGCAGGGATCCACCAGGACGTCGAGGTCCTTCCGGATGGGCTCGGGCAGGGGCAGCGAGGACCACGGCCGGTCCTCCATCCCCGGGACCGAGGCAGCCAGCAGCTTCCCGGCGGCCTGGGCCTGGGCCTCGCGGTGTGCGGCGGGGGCCAGGGACCGGAGGTCCGTGGATCCCACCGCGGGAAAGTAGGCTTCGTCGAACCGGTAGCGGGAGTGGCACTCCTGGAGGTCCGTCTGGGCGAGGGGCGCCAGGGATTGGACGAGGTCCTGGACGAGGCTGGAAGGGAGCCGCTCCTCCTTGCTGACGGGATCCTCGGTGGGGTAGGTCAGGCGCAGGCTCTCGCGGGCCCCCAGCAGCATCTCCAGGAAGAGATACCGGTCGCGCTCGGCCGCCCCCACATCGCCCGGCTTGCGCTTGACGTTGCGCAGATCGAGAGGCTGCCGCTCCTCGGGTGACGGGAACTGGCCCTCCCCGAGCCCCATGAGGATGACGGCGCGGAAGGGCAGGGCCCGCATGGGCGCATAGCTCCCGACCACCACGCCCTGGTGGGGGCGGCCGCCGGCTTCGCCCCGGATGCCGGCCAGGGCCCGGTTGGCCAGCTCGCGGGCCTGCCGGTAGTTCAGGATGGGCGGCTCCAATCCCGGGGGTACGAGGGATGACAGGCGGAGCAGGGCCTGGGCCAGCTTGGCGCGGCCCCCGGCATCCGCGGCATCCTCGCCGCCGAGATAGGCCAGCAGGAACTCCGAGAGCCGCTCTCCCCAGGCCGCGGGCGTGCCGTGGAAGGTCCGCAGGCCGCGCACCCGCTGGATGAGGGCGGAAGCCTGATCCACGAAGGCCGCCGTGGAGGCCGCGTCCCCGGCGTGGGCGGAAGGGCGCTCGAACCCGCTGTCGGACCAGGTGAGCTCGGCGGGCAGGAAGGCGGAGAGGGCGAGGCGTTCCAGCCCCTGCTCCCAGTGGAAGAAGCCCGGCTCCACCAGGGCCTCGTCCGCCAGATCCTCGGGCCCCAGGCCCCGGACGATGCCCGCGGATTCGGTCCACCGGGCCCAGGCGTCCGTGTCCAGGTCGGGGAAGTGCGCCGTCACGGCCGGATGGGTCAGCGCCCGCAGCAGGTCCCGGCGGCTGCCCCGGCCCAGGGGGAGATCCAGGAGCAGCTCGGCCCCGTCCAGCAGGGACGCCAGCGCCGGCGAGGGGGCGTCCACCACCACCATGGGGATGCGTCCCGTGGTGTCGAAGGCCGTGCGCAGGTGATCGATGTACGCCGTGCGCAGGCTCCCGTTGGGAGGCACCACCACCGCGATATCCGAGAAGCGCAGCGGCCGTTCGGGAGAAGCCGCTTCCATCAGCCGCCAGATCTCGGAAGCCACCACCTCGGCCTCCCGCGCAGGGCTGGGGCAGGCCAGGATGCGCACGGAGGCATCCGGCTCCCCGGGCTCGCAAGCCGCCCGATGCTGGAGGGCGTCCTGCACCCGTCGCAGCAGGGTGGAGCGGTCCGGCTCCGGGAAGGCGCTCTGGAAGTCGCAGTCCGAGATCTCGTTGAGCAGCCGGACGTTCTCCCGCCCCGGGCGCCCCCAGCGCCGCAGGAGCAGGGGATCGGCTTCGGACTCGAGGGCATAGGGATCGGCTTCGTCCAGCGATTCAGGCAAAGCTGTTAGCTGCTGGCTCCGGCGGCGGTGCTCGGCTTCGGTGGGAAGGTCGTCCCAGAACTCCTGGCAGGGGTTCAGGGCGTACAGATGGACGTCCACACGCTTGGCGGCAGCCTCGAAGGCCCGGTGGTAGACCTCAGCCGCATAGCTCAACCCGAAGACGTGGATCCGGGGCGGCAGGGGGATCCGGTCGAAGCGCCCCTCCCGCAGGAGGCCGGCGAGAGTGGTCCAGCGCTCGGGGCCCGCCTCCGCCCCGGCGAGGATGCGGGTCCACAGGCCCCGCTGCCAGGCTTCCAGCTCGATGGGCGCTCCGGAGACGGACCGGCCAGCTGCCCAGGCCCCGGCCCATTCCGGGCGGGTGAGGCTGTAGTCCTCCAGGAGGCCCGCCGCCTTCTCGGCCAGCTGCATGAGCTTCAGGTCGGCCCCGTCGCCCTCCAGGTAGCGCTTCAGGGGCTGCAGGTCCGCGGCCTCCAGGGCGCCCGGCTGCGACAGCACGGACAGGATGGCGCCCTGGAGGGCGTGGCGGTTCCACAGCCGCACCGGCGGGTCCATCTGCCCCAGCGGCCCGCGCCACAGGCCATCCAGGTAGTTCACCTTGAAGTTGGCCAGGATGCCCAGCGACTTCCCCAGGCCATCCAGCAGGTAGCGCTTCACATTCGGATTGGGCACCACCAGCTGGATGGGCTCCCACATCCCGAAGGCCTGCCGTTCCTGTCGCAACGCCTCCGTCAGCGTCTCGAGGAGGCGCTCCGTGCGGTTGGCATAGGTCAGGCTCAGCATGGTCGGGAAGGGTCCAGCGTAGCGGAAGCGGATGGAGATGAGGCGGCGTTCCCTCTGTAGACCCGGGCTCGTTCCGGCCTGAGCCCGGGCCTTCCAGATATGGCTCGATCCGATGGACAGCCACTGTCCGTTCAGGCCGCCCGCATCGGGGTCAGGAGGCTTCTTGTCCGTGAGCGGGCTGATGAAGCGAGATGGATTCTGGCCGTCGCGGCATTCTGTGACTTCGAATCTCGTTAGCCCATAGAGATTTGGCCGCCTCGCGGCGGCCAAATTGGCAGTGTGGCCAATCCTTCGGGCTGACAGGAGTCAGGAAATCCCTGCGTTGGGGAATTTGACAGGGGTATCCTGAATTTCCGGGGTCTGAGCGGCACTATCTGAAGCAGGAAGTGAGTCGTGGCTGGGGCTTTGGCTCTTGGATTATCGAATTTCCTAAACAGTCTGAACAGGGGATCTTTTTTTCTATCAGGGAGCACGAGGAAAATTCGAGGCGCCTTGGTAATCAGGGTAATCAGTTGGTGTCGATACCCTGGTGGATGTCGAGTGGTAGAGCCCTCATACAAGCGGATACATATAGCCTTCAGGGGCCTTCCCCAAATTCTGGCGGAACATGGCCGTAAATGCACTAGGGCTCTGATAACCGAGTATGTTGGCGACTTCCTTGACTGTTTTCCCAGAGGCTAGAAGAGAGACCGCCTCTGAGAGCAGCACTTGCTGCCGCCAGGCGACGAAGCCCATCCCAAGGTCTTGATGAAACAACCTCATTAAAGTGCGGCTACTGGCGCCGGTACCCCTGGCCAACACTTCGAAGCTCTCCTTCCTATTCGGCCGATCGAGGAGCGTGTTACAGAGCCTCACGAGCCTAGGGTCTGAAGGCATGGGAATTTGTAACGGGACCTGGTGAGCCCGTGGAATTTCAAGGAGTATTAAATTCATGATCAAGCCACCACGGCCTTGCGGATCGTAATCGAGAGATTCATCGACAGCATTGAGAATGAGCTCGCGGAGTAGCAGCGAAACTTCGATTACAGTGCATTCCTTCGGGATCTCGGCGGAAGTGCCAGGTGTGAGGTAGAGGGTCCTCATCTGAACGGGACCTTTCATTGAGACCTGATGCCGGATCCCCGGAGGGATCCATACAGCGCGGAACGGCGGAACAATCCATCCCGTGGTTTCAGTCATCACGTGCATCAGGCCCGTGATTGCATACAGGAGCTGCCCTCGAGGGTGAGAATGGGGGGCGATTACAAATCCGTCCGGATAATCCTTCGCCATCGCTACCACTGGCCGCGGTGCCTGTTGGTAGTCCTCGCTGTTTCCGGTGCGAACCATGGTGTGTCCGATTTCCGACGAATGATGTCATAACGGCTATATTCGGACAACCCACACTTGGCGAGGCCGAGGCTTTCCTCGCGCTTCGGAGGGTGCATGTCTCAATCCTTATACACACGCCGAACAATGCTGAAGGTGGGTGCCGCCTTGGCGAGTGCAGCCATCCTGCCAGCGGGTGAGTTCCGAAAGGATGATCCTCAAGGTCCGCATGAAGCGCCCGCTCTTGTGGTGTTTTTCTTAAACGGAGGGCCTTCCGGGCTCTTCAACAGTGCCGGGTCCTTCCTTGAGAAGGGGAGCTTTGGCGTGAGGCCAGACAATGTGAAAGCCCTTGGCAATGGATTGGTGGTGGATGCGGCCACGTTTGGGAATCTTCCATCAATAGCCCTATCTCATATGGCATCCATTAATTTCCAGCACGGACACTACCGTCACGACCTCGCCAGGGCGGCGGTGCTCCAGACAGGCAATCACAGCAACCTATTGCTGCTCGCAGGCGCGATGACGACGAAGGCGCCGATCCGCTGCGCCATTGTCAATTCGCTAGGATTCCCGGTGGGGATCTCATGGGATTCCCCGGCGGAGGGCGGAGCCGCATTTACCCGTGTGACTGATTTCCGCTCTGTTGAAACGGAATTGATGAGAGTTCCTGCCTTCGACCATCAGGAAGCCGCAGCCGCATACGGCTTGGCTCAGGGAATTCGGGAAATCGCGGACACACCGTCCACCTTCCTAGCTACGGAAATGCTCGTGCGCGGAGGTACCAGTATTGTCTTTTCCCAGCCAGCTTACTTGGGAAGACCTGATCGCCAGTTCGACATACACAAGGAGCTCGATGGCGCCACGGACCGAAAAATCATGTCCCAGCTCATACCATCTCTTCAAATCTTTCTGGATCGGATGCTCACTCTGTCGAATCGGAATGTAGTAGTGGCTCTATTTGGCGAATTTTCACGCACGGTCACGACCTCTGATCATGAACCTGGAGGCACTGCCACCATCATCGGGAAGTATGTACGTTGCGGAACCGCTGGACCTCAGAATCCGGATGGGTCGATGCCTCCCAATACGCCTGGTACTGGAGCGCTCTGGGCATTTCTTGCGGATGCGCTGCGTCTCGAAGACCATCCGTTCGGGAGTAACCCCAATCCTGGACTTCTCCTTTAGCTAGCCGGACCAGCCGCGCCTGAAACGATTGGCCGAGGCGGCTTCTTGCGCCGAGAGGAACTTGGGGCAGGCCCTCCCGGAAGGTTGATTCGGCCTCCGAATTCCCGATCGAATCTCGCCCGAATTCCCCTCAGAGTGGGTCTACCCAGACCCTGAAGGAGGGCGAGTGCAAAGCAAGGCGAGCCAAAAGGTTCTCCCGTAAGCGTCCGGCCATCCCGCTCTCAGCTTAGTGGCCAGGGGCTTTCCCGCGATTCTCGATCTGGTAACAAAAACGGCCGACAGTAGTCGGCCGTTGCGTTTGGTAGGGCTAACGGGATTTGAACCCGTGTTACCGCCGTGAAAGTTGCCCCTGTGTGACATCAGCGGACGCAGGCGGACGAGCAAAAAGTATTTACTTTACAGAATTTAGATCGCCAGGGTTTACTCGTGTCTGAGGTCGTCCGGGAACACTTTTTTCGGATGATTTTCGGATGGAGGATCTTGTGGTCAGGAATGTTCGCAGCGCAAAACTGGACACCCGATCCGCCCGTTTGAAGCTTTCGAGTCAGAAGGAACCTCATTGGGTTTCGCTCGCCCCGGGTGAGGCCTTGGGGTACTACCGGCCCAAGCAGGGCGGGGCCGGAACCTGGAGCGCCCGCCTCTACGATCCCGTCTCCAAGAAGATCGCCCGCAAGTCGATTGGCACCGCCGACGACTACACCGATGCGGACGATCGGGATGTCTTCAGCTACGCACAGGCGCAGGCGAAGGCGCGTGAGTGGTTCGAAGAGGCCCGAGCGGACTTCAGGGGTGAACCCATCCGGCGTGGCCCTTTCACCGTCAAGGATGCCTGGGAAGCCTACGCCGAGGATGCCGAGCGTCGCGGCATGAAGAGCTTGCCCCAGACGGGGGCCACGGTCAGGGCCCACATCCTTCCCGCGTTCGGGAACATGGAGGTATCCGATCTGACTCAGTACCGCGTGGAGAAGTGGCACCAGAAGCTCGCCGAGGCGCCTGCGCGGAGGCGGACCAAGAAGGGCGCCGATGAACATGCCCACGGGGAAGATCCGATCACTCCGGATGTGAAGCGAGCCCGTCGTGCTTCCGCCAACCGAGTGCTGGGGGTGCTCAAAGCCATGCTCAGCTTCGCCAAGCGCCGCAGGCTCACGAAGGCCAGCGGCGAAGCCTGGCGGGAGGTGGCGCCCTTCCGGGGGACGGTCTCCGCGCGGCAGCGGTTCCTCAATCCCGACGAGGCTCAGCGTCTTGTGAATGCCTGCGATCCGGAATTCCGCCTTCTGGTTCAGGCGGCCCTTCTGACGGGCGCTCGGTTTGGAGAACTCACCCGCATCCGGGTTTCCGACTTCAACGAGATGTCCAAAACGATCTTCTTCGAGCTGACCAAGAACTCGAAGCCCCGATACGTCTATCTCACGGAGGAGGGGCTCAGCTTCTTCCGTTCGCTCACGGCAGGGAAGCGGGGTGACCAGGCGCTGTTCCTGCGGGACTCTTACAGCAACCGGAATCGGAACAGTGAGAAGATCCTCCGACCCTGGCGGAAATCAGAAGCCTCACGACCCATGGCCGAAGCTTGCGAGGCGGCGGGGTTGGAAGCCATGACGTTCCATGAACTCCGGCACACCTATGCCTCGGGACTGGTGAACCGAGGCGTGCCGCTAGCCTATGTCGCGGCCCAGCTCGGTCACACCGATACCCGCATGGTCGAGAAACACTACGGGCACATCTGCCACAGCGCCTTGGCCGAGGCCATCGACAAGCTGGCGCCGACCTGGGGGATTCTTGACACCTCCAACGTGGCGAATCTGGAGATCAAGAAGTCCGGGTGATGCCCTTCCTGGACTCTGAAGAAAGTCAGGATCGGTCGAGACTCATCGCCCCAGGCAGCCCCCGCATCTGTCCCAAGCACCATTCAAGGGTTTCCTGAAGGATCTGGGTGGATTCGGGTGGCAGATTCGTGCAGTTGAACCAGGGGCGCTTATCCAGGCTCGGCTTTTGAATGGAGATGCCAGGCACGGATTGGTAACGGGCCCATAGCTCCTCGCGGGAGGCTTCGGAGATGAAGGCTGGCCGGGTCTTGAGGTACTGGAAAGGGATCTCTAACGTGCCGTTGGTGTAGAGCGAAAACAGGGGGTACCACGCGTCCGGCGTGAGGATCACCGGGGTGAAACTGCCACTGGAAAGACCTGCACCCTAATCGATCCGATCTGCGTGGGATTCGGCCCAGGTGAGGAGGGATCTCACGACTTGCACACCCTCAGGCCGGGCAGAGCGAAGTGCTCCAAAGAACCTTTCCTCGTCCCAGCGGGCCCCCCGAGGAGAAGCAGCTTTGCGCGATTCCGATTCGGCCGTGACGCCGTAAACCCGAGGTACGAGGGTGCGAAGCCCCGGTCCCTCAAATTGACGGATCTCCACGGCGATCACCTCTGCGGGATCCATCTGCTCGTTGAGGAATTCCACGATGCGGCGCAGCTCCAAAGGAATTCGGTCCGCCAGGAACACCAGGCGGATCCTCCCAGCCTGAAGATTTGTCTTCACCCGCTGCCAGAAGGCATCGGCTTCCAAATCAAGACCCAGCACATCTCGAAGAACAGCATCAGGATCCTTGCCCTGTCGAGCGCAATCGGTCGCAAAGGCTTCTTGAAGATCTCCAACCTTGAGATAGGCCACGGCGTTGGCTGCGTAATCGAGCATCTGCCCCACGACCTCCCGGCGAATACGCGTGTCGCTGCTCCGCTTCACTTCAACCAAGGTCGGCACTGCCTCCTGGTCGAGAAACAGATGATCGAGCGACCATCGTGAGGTGCCATCCTCCTCGCCCGGAATACCCAGCTCCCGCTGAACCAGAAGCCATCGCCGAGGGGCGGAGGGATTAATCTGGTCCCCAGGCATCAAGGCCGGATGATCGGCCAGGTAGCTTTGAAGCAGGTCTTCAGAAGCGTAGGGAGATTCACGCAGTTCGATGATGCCTGAGCCCTCTTGGAGGACGAACATGCCGGTCGTCATGGTCAATCCTTACTGTCGCGCGCGATGGGAGGAATAATCAAAACGCCAGGTCAATGATTGCTCACACGAATGTAGACCCGTGAAGAGAAGTCCAGTGTCTACTCCCTCCATGATTCTGATCCTAATGGCAGATCGTTCAGTTCGGCCCTAGCTTCGCGCCATGTCGGGAAGTGTTCGGTGAGTAAGGCGAGAAAGCGCTCGCTGTGGGTGGGTTCGATCAGGTGAATCATTTCGTGGACAATGACGTATTCCAGCAGATCTTTCGGCTTTTTCACCAGCTCGGTATTCAGGCGGATGTGCTGGGCCTTGGGATTGCAGCTCCCCCACTTGGTCTTCATGCGCTGAAGGAAATAGGCGGCCACGGACACGCCAAGGCGCTTCTCCCACTTCTGGATGATGGGGGGAACCACCTCATGCAGCAGGCCTTTGTGCCATTCGTGCATCACCACGGCCCTTTTTGCTTCGCTGCTGCCAGGCCGGATGCTCAGCGTGACACGGCGATGATCAAGGGACACCGCGGGCTTGGCTTCCGCCTCTCGCACATTCAGCAGATAGCGACGCCCCCAAAGGTAATGTGATTCCCGGGTTACAAATCGGCGCTTAGTCTCCCGCGCCTGGTTCTGGAGCTTCTCCTGCTGGGTTCGGATCCAGCCCAGTTTGGAAATCGCGTAGGCCCGCGCGACCTCCAGGCGGGTGGCCACAGGTGTGACCAGCGTGACACGGCCATGCGGAGGGTGAACCGACAGATGAACGTGCTTGACGTCCTTCCGGGTCACCGTGATGGTGATCTCCCCAATCTGGATGGATTCCGTCATCAATACCCCGGCTGGTGCTTGATGATGTCGAACAGTGCCTTCGTCGCTTCCCGATCACGAGCAAGGATCGGGTAAAGCGCGTTCAAGACCTGAGCTTCCCGCGTCTCGTCTCCTTTCCATCCTGCGGGAGCATGCTCTCGCATGGCGAGATCGATCTCGATAGCAAGCGCCGCCTTGGCCTCGTCTTCCCCGGGACACTGAAATGTATCTCCGGGCAGGTCCGCCAGGTTGTTGTAGACCACGATGGCCTCGTGCGCGCCGTGCAGAGAGGCGGGAAGGTTGTTGTAGGGCTGCTTATCGGCCAGCAATCGGGCCAGCTCTTCTGCCTTTCGGAGGAATTCCTCGTACTTCTCCGAATCGTCCCGGCTTTGCTGGATCAGGTCGTCCAGCAGCTTCGACATCTCCTTGTAGAACTTCGGATCTGTGAGTTGCTCGCGGATGATGGTCTTTCGGACGTTGTTGATGATTCCTTCGGCGATGGCATTCTTGGTCAGCTTGCCCTTCTGGTTCAGCTTGCGTGCGATGGCATCGTGAATGCCGGTCTCGATGATGAGTTCCGTGAGGGATAGCGCTCCCAGATCGCCGAGATTGTCGGAAGGATCCGCCTGGATGTAAGTATTGATGAGGTGGCGCATGTCCGCCTCAAAGGGCTTGATGTCCAGCTCCTCACCTGAATGCTTCTTGATGGCATTCCTGAATTCGCAGTGGGCCTCCAGCTCCTTCTGGATGGCTCCGGCCTCAGTGGCCGAATACCCGGCCTCCTCCATGTTCTGGGCGAGGTCGGCAAAGGTCCGGGCAAAGGAAGCCACGGCCTTGTAGTACGAAATACGAAGCGGCTCAGTTTCGCTCAAGGCGTTCGGGTCGCTGGCTAGGCCGCAGAAGTAGTGGAGGTACTGCTCGACCTCTCGCGGTTGTGCCACAGGTTCGCAGAGATAGCGAAGGGCTTCCTGGGCGGCGTCGAGCTGCTTCTTGCCTTCCTTCAGCCAGTCCTTGAGCTCGATGTTGTTGCTGCCTCCATTGCCCTCATCAATGTCCAGCTCGTCCGAGTTGTAGACCGCGATGGCCTGCTGTACATCCCCGAATAGCTCCTTGTAGTCCACGATGTAACCGAAGTCCTTATCTTCGCCATCCAGACGGTTGGTGCGACAGATGGCCTGGAAGAGATCGTGATCATGCAGGCTGTTATCCAGGTAGATGTAAGTACAGCTCGGTGCGTCGAAACCCGTCAGCAGCTTGCTCACGACGATCAGAAGCTTGAGATTGGCAGGCTCCTCGATGAATCGCTTTTTGGTCTGGTCTTCGTACTGCTTGGTGCTCTGCCCCTTTTTCAGAACATGCTTGGTGTAGGTGTCGAACTTGTAGCGCTCATCGCTGTTGGTCGGTTCCTTGGAGATGGCGCTTGGATTCGGCTCGAATGAGGTGATCAGGCCGCAGTAGGGACCGAATCCCGTGTTCTGAAAGATCCGGAAGTAGTGGCAGGCATCGTAGATGGAAGCGGCTACTAGGATGGCGGTGCCCCGGTCGTTGTTGAGCCGGGGTTTCAGGCTGAAGTCCTCGATGATGTCCGAGACGATGCGCTGCTTGCGCTCGGCGGAGCTCATCAAGTCCTCCATCGTTGCCCAACGTTTGCGCAACACGGCCTTCTGGAAGTTATTCAGTGCCTTCGTTTTTTTCTCAAACCAATCGTCGATCTTCTTAGGTGAGGTCAACCGCTGGGGCACATCTCGGGCCTCGTACTTCAGATCCAGCACCACCTTGTCCGCGACCGCCTGGTGGAACTTGTAGGTGTGAATGTAAGTGCCGAACACATCCCGGGTCATCGTCCTGTCCTTGCGGAGCAGGGGCGTGCCTGTAAAGCCGATGAAAAGGGCGCTCTCCAGCCATCGCTTCATCTGCTTGTTCATGTCGCCGCCTTGGGTGCGGTGGCACTCGTCCACGAACACATAGAATCGCCCGTGGACCGTCGGCGGCTCGCCCCTGAGGTCCGAAGGGTCGAACTTGTGGACCAAGGCGCACAGAAGGCGCGGGGTGGGTGAACCCAGTTTCTGCACGAACTGCGCCCGGGTGGTGATGCGGGGTGAAGGTGAGTCCTCGCCGATCACCCCTGCATTCTTCATCACCCCCTCGATCTGCTTGTCGAGTTCGTCACGGTCGGTGACAACCAGGATGCGGGCCTCCGGGTCGAATTCCAGTAGCCACTTGGCCAGCAGCACCATGAGGATGCTCTTGCCGCTGCCCTGGGTGTGCCAGATGACGCCGCCCTCGCGTCGTTGGATGCGTTCCTGCGCCGCTATTACCCCGAAGAACTGGTGCTGCCTTGGCACCTTCTTCTGACCCGCGTCGAAGATGATGAAATTGCGGAGGAGATCTAGCAGACGCTCCTTGGCACACATCTGGGCCAACGGAAGGTCCAACAGCTCACCTGTAGCAGGAGAAGCCCCGGAAGCCTCCGTGTTCTTCCACTCCACGAAGAACTTCTCCAGGGTTCCGCTGGTGCCATAGCGTAGGCCCTGGGAATCGCTGCCCGCCATCACGAGTTGCACGGTACCGAAGAAGCCTTTGTTGAAGATCTCCTCCTGATTGGTGATGAGCTGGCGGATGCCATCCACCACATCCACCGAACTGCGCTTTAGCTCGATCACCACCACCGCGAGGCCGTTCAGATAGAGCACTAGGTCGGGGCGGCGCTCATAGCCTCCCTTGATGGTCACTTCCTCCGCCAGAGCGAAGTCGTTCTTCTCAGGATGTTCCCAGTCGATCAGGTGCACCGTCTCGAAGGCCTGCCCCGCGGCGACCTGCACGGGTACGCCGTAGCGCAGAAGTTGGTACGTGCGCAGGTTGGCCTGGTAGAGGGTGATGCCGGAGGCATCAGCGGCGGACTCCAGCTTTTGCAGGGCTGCGGAGATATGCACCGCCGAATACCCTCGGGCCTTCAGGTTTTCCCGCAGGATCTCCGCTTCGATGGGCCGGTTGTTCTCCCGTTTGTGCCAGTCCCCCAGGTAGCGGTAGCCCAAAGAGCCCGGGCGCTTGGGATCCGTGAACAAGGTAATGACGCGATCCTGGGTCGTACGCTCAGAGCGGGGCTGACTAGGCATGGCCACCACCTCGTTGATGGAACTTTTCTCTCCAGTCTCTCAACCCTTCAAGGTCTGCACGCAGCGCAGGCTCTTCCGGCAGAAAAACGGGTGTTTCCTGTGATTGGCTGTGCTCGTAACAAGAGTATTTCGTCATCAGGCCATCAATGAAATCACAATCCTCGCGAGTGATTTGGGGCAGTTTCCCAATGCGGTTGTCTGTGGTCACGCTTCGACGATGGCGTTTAACCACCTCGTTCAGGAGGTCATCCTCAACGGTTCGCTCCAGAAGCTTACGAAAGTCCGAGCAAATGCCTTGTGCATGGAGTCGATAGGCATCGCCTCCTCCTACCTCTGCCGCTTTCATGGCCTCCGTTAGCCGGCTAAGGAGGATGTTGTTGGCCGTCTTCGTTTTAGCGTTCCACGCTGCCTCATTGGCAGGGTGACCCGAGGCCCCTCCAAACGATTCGATGTAGCGCTTCCCAAGGTGGTCCTTGCGCCAATCGTCTCCATTCTTTTTCGCCGCGTCTTCCATCGCGCCATACAGCGAAAGCCGATGCGTGAAGACCAGCACCTGTCTATCCTTTGCAAGTTCCGCCAATCGTTGCGCTACCTGCCACTCGTAGTCGTGATCGAGGGATGAGATCGGGTCATCGAACACGAAGGGCGCGGCATGGGGCTTTTCAGCAACATCCGCCAGAAACGCCGCCAGTGAAACAATACGACGCTCACCGTCGCTCAGCACCGAATCCGGCACGGCTTGGGCAGCAGTAGCCCCCTTAAGGCGGAGCTGATGCAGGGCCTTCCCGTGTGAGGTTCGGGTTTTCACCAATTCCACGCGAATATGTTCTGCACCCAGTGCTTTCAGCTCGGCGTTGAAACGCGTCACGTAGGCTGTGGTGATGACCCTCTCTGCGACTTTCCCGGCCTGTACCGAAATTGGTCCAGAATTGGCACAGCGAGCCCAGCCCTCGATTGCTTTGACCTTTTTCAGACGCTCGATTTCCTTTTGAATGGCCTCGGACTGCTGGGAGACCCACTTCCGGGCCTCAAGCTCTGTTTTCTGGCTCAATGCCGAGGCGCGGTTGAAAGTCTTGGCGTCCTCATCGTGCTGATGGGCCTCGGATTCCAGTGCTTTGGATCTGGCATTTAGCAACTCCAGGAAGTCGCCGGGCACCTCTACTGGCTTGGCTGATTCTTCTGATTCCCCAGCCTTCAATCGCTCGCTTGCCTGCCCTACGCTTGCCCAGAAGGTATTGAGAATCTTTAGCTGTGCATCCTGCGTAACACCAGCCGCTTCGCAGCGAGTGCGGATCTCATCTTCGGACAAAGCGACGGGTAGATCCTCCAGCAAGGCATCGTAATCGCTTTCCGCAGTCGTCGCTTCGGCTTCCACCATGCCCTGGACGAAGGCCTCAAAATCACGCAGGCGCTGCTGGGCATCGCTGGAAAGCTCCTGGTGGCATAACAGGCACCGGGATCCAGGACCGGTCACTGGGAAATCTTGGTCTGGGTAGGGGATCTGGGAATACTGTCGCGCAGCTTTCCAGAGAGCGTTCCAGGTCTCGGTGCCAATGCCTTGCAGCTTGGAAGACTGGGCACAAGCCTTGGCGGCTTCCGTGGCCACCTTGCGTTTTGCCTGGGCGCCCATTCGCGCAGCTCGTAGAGCCTGGATCTGATCCTGGCCAAGGACCGCTCCGACGCTTTCCAGTTCCTCCACCAACTGATCCACCTGGGTTTTGGTGGCTCGTTTCTGCCTGGCGGCGAGGGTTGGATCCGCAACCTTCAGCCGTTCGACCAACAGATCAAGATCGGCCTGGTCGGCCTCCGCCCAGTGGATCAGGCGCTGAAGTGTAGCCTCGGAGATGTCCGCCTTCAGTCCCTGGTAAGCCGTTCCCGCCTTGGCTCCAAGGTGCTCAGGCGGAAGGGTCGGAAGTGAACTGACCAGCAGTACCTGCTCGGCCTGGAGCTTGTCTTTGACGCGGTTGCAGGCCGCGGCCAACCCCTCAAACAGGGCCACGGCAGGAGGGGTGTAGGAGGCTTCTGACTCCTTGTTCAGATAGAAAGCCGCCGCGTCGGCATCGAAAAAATCCACGGACTGGAGATCGGCGAGCGCAGCACCGGTCGGCGACCACTCAACGCTCAACTCAGCCCCACTGGAGCGATAGCGAATCGTGCATTTCCGTTCCGTAGGAGGAGCCTGGAACACATGGGGTTTCAGTTCCTTAGCCAAGGGCTTTCCGCAGGCCTTTTTCAGAATCCGCGTGTAGCTGGATTTTCCGGAGCCATTGGGACCATAGATCACCGCGAGGTTGCCCTTGCCAAAGTCCAGCGGCCTTCTAGGGGCTAGGTTTTCAATCCCCTTGATGTCCCCCAGGCTAAGCAGGCGAAGCTCTGCTGTCGTTCGGGAAGAGCCACCCAGCGCCTCAAAGGATCGCGATGTGGTGACCTTTCGCCCCTCCTCGGACTTGAGACGGGAGACCAGGTGATCAATATCGGCCTCAGATAGTGAACCCGAATTATGGAGTCGCTCCGCAGCTTCCTGGAGCCAGTCCTGCTGCTGGTGCAGCCAGCCAATGATTTCCTGTGAGATATCACTCATCGCGAACCCCAAGCTCGAATCAATCGTGTTCTTCTGATATGCAGTTCCTGGACAATTACTTCACGCTATACGGTTGAGGTGTAAGTGATCCTGGCAAATACAGCGGATGGACAGGAGTGCCATCCGCGGCGAGGCGAAGGAAGCAAAGGCGCGGATGGTCACTGAGGAGGGCCACGACGTTCTGACCACGTTGGCGAAGCAATTTTGGGGGTTGTCCAAAGGCCAAGATGACCATCTGGGCCTGTGCCGCCATGTTCAGAATCATCCGGTCGTTTTCCGGGCCGACGGGATCGGCCACGTCCAGCAGACGATCCTTATCTGTGGCCCGGTATGCGTGGACATTGCCGACAAGCTGTCCGCCATAACCCCATGAGCGGGCAAATTTCCCGGTCTTTCGAAGCGTGGGGTCACTATAGTCGGGGCAGGCCACGCTGGGGTTCATCAGTAGCCACAAAATCAGTGGTCTGGATTCGTCCCATATTTCCCGCAATTGGTAACGATATTGCCCGCATTCCGAAAACACGGCAGTGACCTTGGAATCGGCCGGCCATTCAGGACGAACCTTGCCCCCTGGGTCGTGAGTATGTGCGGTGGGGTTCATACCACCCCTCCCGGCGGGCTGACCAACCGAGTCTTGCCGGTGAGGAGTTCCTGCATCATGCCCTGCTTAAGGGCGCGGATCTTCTCCCGCCGCCGTTCCAACGCCACCAGTTCGGTGTCCATGTCGGAGAGGACACTTGTGATGGCTTCCTGCTCGGCGACACCAGGCAACTTCATTTCGACACTTGCGATATGTGCCCGGTTTGTTGCAAAAACCTTGGTCCCCGCTGCAAGGCGCCGGAGGTGTGCTGCGAATGAGGGGCAGAATTGGAGATATCCCTTGAATCCATCGGCGAGCACGCCTTTGTCGAATCTCGCCGCGATTGTGTGCAACCCGGGGACAACTTCGGCATCGAGAGTATTGCATAGCTCTACCGACTTACAGACTCCGGCGATGTCTTCTGATGCGTCCGCGAAGATTACATCGCCGTCACGAAGCCGATCGAGCCGTGCAGCCTTTGCATCTGGGAGGCTTGGGAGGGCCTTTGGCGAGATAAACGAGCCGGTACTGGCGTGAATGTCGCCGTAATGGAGGTACCTCACCCGCCCCTCTGGTCGAAGCTCAGCTCGGGAGTTCACACCATTTCGGAGAAACGTCACGTGGTCCCCCAACCGCTTCACCTCCCAATCCCCGGTGAATCCCGGCAGGCGGGTTTGGCCGGTAAGGAGCTGCTGCATGGCGGCCTGCTTGAGGTCGCGCTTCTTGGCGATGACCTGATACAGCCCACCCAGCAGCGCATCCACATCGTTCAACGCCACCGCGATGGCGCGTTGTTCAGGGAGCGGGGGGTGCGGTATCTTTAACTCCCGCAGTTCGCTCCCGCGAATACCTTTTACGTTTGTTCCAGAGACGATGATGCTCATCACATCCCTGCCAGTGGATGACGAAAAAAAGTAGTAGTAAAAAAGCGGGTTCGCGTCCGCCTGATTCAGACGAACACGAATGATGGAAGACTCGAATGTCAGTGGTTCGGATGGTTCGACAACGAGGGAACATTTGCCAGCTCCCGCAGGAACGACCGAACGGCGACCGAACAACAAATCTCCATCGCATAGCCCAGTCATCGACATCTCTCTGGAAGTCAGCGCTACGCGGTTCATTTCTTGATCCGATATGAAATCGAAGCCGAACATCTCGCCCATGTTCACAATGCGAGTGCCTCGCCCCTGAAACTCCGCTGACTTGTAAATGCCGTTGCGGGATGATTCGGCATAGTTTCTCCCGAAGGTTCTTACATCCCACTCCTCCGGAATGACTCCAACCTCCGTCTGCTTGTAGCCGGCCCTCACTTCCATACCGCCCCCATCCGCTTGAGGTGATCCTCCACGCGGGCGGAAAGCTTCTCTACCTCATCAAGTAGCTCCGGAAGAGGTGTGGCGTACCGATGGGCAAGCTCGCGGAGGCGATCCGTGAGGGTCTGGGAGACGCGATCCAGCTCCCCCTGCACCGCATTGGCGATGTGAGCCAACCACTTGTCCTCCACGACCAAGGCCTTGATCTCGGCCTCGGCGAGCTTGGGGTATTTCGCGTCGACCTTCAGGTCCAGCGCCACCTGGGCGGCTTTACGCTGGTCCTTGGTGTCCTTCTGTTTGTCCAGAAGGGCGGCGAAGGCCTTCAGGACCTCGCACTCCTCGCGGTAGAGCGGATCCTTACCAATCTCCTTCAGTCGATCCTTGACGGCCTTGGCGGTGATCTTCTGTTTGTCCCCTTCCCCTTCGATCACCTCCGCCAGCAGGCCCTCTTCCCCGCTGTGCTCCTCCTTCAGCTCCTCGAGCTGCTGCTCCAGGGTCGCCAACCCGTTATCCAGGGCCTCAATGGCGTCCCGTTCGGCCGCGAAGTAGCGCGCCACCAGGATCGAGGCGGGAATGAGGTCGGACTTGAAGCGCCGTCGCCCCTTCAGGTAGTCGTGGGACTCGGGCCAGACCAGCTTATTGTCCTTGTTCTTGATCTGGCCGATCTCCCGGGGTTGGGCTCCCTTCACCCAGCCATCGGCGGCGATGAGATAGGTGTCGTCCTGCATCGTCTCGGCCCAGTAATCCATCAGGTGCTGGTAGATGTCGTAGGCATCTAGAAGGGGGTCCTTCTGGAAGGAGGTGAGCAGGTCCTCCGAAAGCTGCTCGATAAGTGCCTTGGGATGACCATCCTTTGCAAAGCCCGTTAGGTACGGCGTGTTGGCCTTACGCCACTGGTTAAAATGGCCCAGCGCCTGGGTATTGAAGGCTGTGAATTCGGGGTGACTCAGGATGACGGCCTTCACCTCGCCCTGGGGTACGCTGAGGCGGGCGTAGCCGGGGCGCCCAGCGGATTCAAACA
Source organism: Geothrix terrae (assembly GCF_022808775.1). Classification (GTDB taxonomy): domain Bacteria; phylum Acidobacteriota; class Holophagae; order Holophagales; family Holophagaceae; genus Geothrix; species Geothrix terrae. Next base: position 314,572 of record NZ_JAKZLA010000002.1, on the reverse strand, counting down.
GAGCTGTCCGCAGGCTTGGGAGCACCTTCCAGTAAGGGGCGAGGGCGCTCTCAGCTGCATCCAGATCGCGCTCGGGAATGCCGCCCCGCAGGTGGCCGTCGATATCCTGAAGATCTTCGGGGTCGCTGCTATCGATGTAGCGCGGCAGATTGAGATTGAAGTCGTTCTTGGGATCGGCGATCTCGTCGAAGGGCACCATGCGCGCATAGCGGGGCATCTCGACCTGCTTGGTGAAGGTGTCCACGATCTTGTGGATGTCCTGCTCGCGAAGCCGGTTCTTGGGGCCATCCTTCTTGAATCCCTTGCTGGCGTCGATCATGAACACGCCCTTGCGGGCGGCGGCGTTTCCCTTATCCAGCACCAGGATGCAGGCTGGAATGCCCGTTCCGAAAAAGAGGTTGGCGGGCAGGCCGATGATGCCCTTGAGGTAGCCGGAGCGCACGAGCTGCTCGCGGATAACTGCCTCGGCGTTGCCTCGGAAGAGCACGCCATGGGGCAAGATGCAGGCGCCCTTGCCGGTGCTCTTCAAGCTGCGGAGGATGTGCAGAAGGTAGGCGTAATCCCCCTGCTTGGCGGGCGGCTCACCCCATGCGAAGCGCTGGTATGGATCGGCGGATGGCGTGATGCCATTGCTCCAAGTCTTGTCGGAGAAGGGGGGATTGGCCACCACGTAGTCGAAGGTACGGAGTTGCTCGTCGTCCTTGAACTTGGGGGAAGCCAGGGTGTTGCCAGGCAGGATGTTGGCCGTTGGGAAGTCGTGCAGGATCATGTTCATGCGGGCGAGACCGGCGGTGGTCACGTCCTTTTCCTGTCCTTCCAGCGTGATGTGCTTTCCCGCCTCGGCGGCCACCTTGAGTAGCAGGGAGCCCGATCCGCAGGTGGGATCGTAGGCCGTGGTGGAGGCCTTGGTGTTCTCCGGCGATATGCCGATGACCTTGGCGATGATCCGACTAACTTCCGACGGCGTTAGGAACTGCCCCTTGCTCTTGCCGCTTTGAACAGCAAAGTTGCGCATCAGATATTCGTAAGCATCGCCCAGGATGTCGTCGTGCTCGGCACGGTTCTTCGAGAAATCCAGCGCCGGGTTCTCGAAGATGGCGATCAAGTTGGAGAGCTTCTCCACCCGCTCTTTGCCCTCCCCGAGCTTGTTGGGGTCGTTGAAATCGGGGAAATCGCTGCGGGCCAGGCGGCTATTCGCGTCGATGAGCGGCTGGATGACCTGGGTGTTGATCTTGTCGCCGATATCGCTCTTGCCCTTGAGGGCCACCATGTCCTTGAAGTTCGCGCCTTTCGGGATGGTGATGGGAGGGGCGAAGGCGTCGCTGTTCCCGTACTTGTCGGAGACGTATTTGATGAACAGCATGAACAGGACATAGTCCTTGTACTGGCTGGCATCCATCCCCCCGCGCAGCTCGTCGCAGGAAGCCCAGAGGGAGGAATAGAGGTCGGATTTCTTGACGGCCATGAGGTTCCCTATTTTTAACCATTGTAGATGGCCGGGGCGGCTTTAGGCCACGCCCATTGGTGGGTTGGTTTGGTTACGGGCTTTTTTAGGTCCGTTGTGGTTGCCCGGATAGAAACCCCTTTTCGAAAGCGGCTAGCAGTACTTCAGTGTCTATGGATGCCGTGGCCAGGGGTGTACGTGCTGCGAAGGTGAGCAGGCGCTCGCGTTCAGGGGGGCAGAGAAGACCACGGACCCAATCTCGGAGGGCGACCGGTGCCAGGTTCGATACCTGTCTCCCAAGAATCCAAGCTCCCGCAGGCTCGGGTTGGAAGTCATATCGCTCCATTGCCTCTGGGAATTCGTCATAGAGCTGGGTATCCGTGAGTGTGTCGGCGTGGTGGCCGAGCAGCTCGTAGAAGTCCACTGCGTCTCTTCCGTGTGTTCTCGTGCCTCGGTCTCGGTAGGCCACCAGCTTGAGGATGGCCTGGCCTGCGGCTGATGCCATGGGGATCGCATGGGTTGTGTCGATCCTCAATCGAATGGCCGAAGCCAAGGCCTCTTCGTAGCCCAGCACGTGCATCACGTGGGCCCCATCGGGTGGCCATGCGATGGTGCCGTCCGCCTGGGCGATGGCGCCAAAGGGGACCAGGTCCACGCGGGTCTCCATGCCCGTGGTCGCGTCCTTGTGGATGACGCGCTGGGATTCCTTTGCATCGAGCCTGAATCGTCCAGAGGCCACGAGGGCGGCTTTCAGGGCCTCGTAGGCCTTCCAGTCCTTCACCGTGACCCCGAAATCAAGATCCGTCGTCTTCCGTCCCCGGGCACATCCGTGGCCGTAGTGGAGCAGGATTTCCCGGGCCATGGCGCCGCTGAGGAGGTAGGGGATTCCTTCCGCCTGGAGCACATCATCCAGGTCTCCCAGAAGCGCCACGACGTGAGGCTCCAGGGGGTGCTTAAGCTCCAGCCAGGAGGTCGTCATAGATTCGCTCTGCCTCCTCGTGGGTGCGGGGGTCTCCCATGCCCGCAAGATCAGCGTAGATCAGAAGGTCGGGGGCTAGGCCTCGCACCTGACGGGGGCGTTCTGGAAGATCCCAGAAGGCATCCAGAATCTCGATGGGGCCCTGGTCATCGGCTCTCAGGCGATGGGCCGTCAGGAACGGGTTCCGGTTCTCGGGAAGGTAGAGGGTGGCGGTGGTCGGAGCGAGATTCCCCTTCCGTCGGGCCGCTGCCACTTCGCCTCCCCAGTACCCTCCGAAGGCGGCTGGATCGACCTGATGCCACCAGGTGTCGTCGGTCGCCCGGTACCGCCTGGGATTCAGCTTGGGTCGGAGGCGCAGGGGGTAGTTCAGGGCCCAGGCCTTCATGGCGCGATCGCGATCCACCCAGCGCCGTTCGCCATCCTTCTGCTCGATGATCTGCCCCTGCATCCGGAGGTCCGTCAGGATGCGGCCCACGGTGCCAAGGGCGACGCCAGCGGCTTTGGCGATCTCCCGATAGGGTGCGTTGAGCAGCTCCGGATTCACCAGCAGGGCGAAGACCACCCTCAGGCCGGTTCGGTCGAAGGCGCGGGCGGGTTTCTCCCGCAGGCGCAGGCCTCTGTGAAGCCGCTTCCCTTGGATGAGCACGAACAAACCGTCCTGGTCCAGGTAGGCGTTTCCGGCGGCATCCAGGAATTGCAGGTGCATCCTCCGGCAGTGGTCGGCCAGTTCTTCGGTCAACTGATTCGTAATCAGCAGGCCTCCCCCTTCTGTGACCAACTTCTCCCGCCCAATCTGGGCTTCCAATTGTGCGAACGCCACCAGGGTCGCATGGCGATCGACCGTCTTCTTGATCTCAACCCAGTAGACGGTTTCCTGCTGACCTCTTGCCACGACGATTCGAGCATCCGGGCGCCGAAGAGGAGCTGTCGGGTTTGGCGTGAACGGGGGAGGAACCTCCCACACGTCCAGTCCCGTGTTCTCTCGAAGCTTCTTCAGAGCCTCTTCCAGGAGGTTGGTTTCATGGAGAAGGAGTTCCATGCGTTCACACTTTGATAATGTTCACGAAACGTGAACATTGAATTACATTGAACATGAATGAAAAGATTGGAGAAGTCAAGGAGTCTGTTCAAAAAATATTGATGTTCACGAAACGGGAACAATCATGAATTGTGAACATCCAAAGAGAGGCCGCCTTGAGTCCTGGAATGCAGTCGAGTTGGTCTGCTTTTTTTACAAGCGAAGGCGCTTGCCCCCCATTCCCCCATCCATCCCCCGGCCATTCCCCAGCCATCAACCGGCCATCAACCGGCATCCCCCCAGCGGAGGCATGGGTGGGAGGGCAGGTCGGTGTGGGGTAGGAGAGGAGAGCCGCCTTCGGCGGAGGTCGTCCTGATCTGAGACGGTTCTCAAAGGAGAGCCGGGAGGCTCTCTACTGCGTGATCAGTGAACCGTAGGCCTCAAACCCCTCTCCGTGAACCCCAAACCGTTTGCCAACGGCTTCGTTGGGGTCCTGTGGTCGAAACACCCTGGGGCGGGGCAGGGTGGCCGTTAGGCCAAGGGCAAGAGGCATGGTCATCGAGGCTAACGGAGGGTTCCGGGTCCTTCGGGATCTTCGAGGTGATTCGGCGACGTGATGGCGACCAATGCCTCTGATGCCTGGATGGGGCGATTCCGTTTGAAGACGCGTGTTCCGGTGATCCGGGTGTTCCAGGAGCCGAGAAAACCTGGTGGTGCATGAGGATTCGAAGAACACCCCAGAGGGGGTGAGGGGTGTTCTCTTGATGGGACAGGGTTCCAGCCTGAGCGGACTGAGGGGATGGAACACACACAGAACACCTTCAGGAACACATCCCGGTGTTCCATTCAAACCCAGCAGTGATGCCATTCCCCGGATGGGGAACACCTGGAACATGCAAGTCTCCGCCTGACCGTTACGCGGCATCGATCGACTCGTGCTGGGCCCGTGCGATGGCTCGAATGACGTAGCATCGGGCCTTCCCGTGGCCTGGAATCGAAACCGACTGGGCACTGCGTCCGGCATGGCCTGGATCCAGCAGTCCCTTCGCCGCACAAGCCTTGGCGACGGCTTTGGGATCCGTTCCCCCGCAGGCCTCCTTCCAGCCCTCCGGCGTGAGGTAGTAGTCGAATCCTTCGATGCCTTCGGCCCGTTTGCGGGTACCGGCGCGGTTGATCACCTTCGAATCCGCCTCGCCCCAGAGATCGAACCGTGAGAGGCCATGCCGATCAAGGAAGGCCAGGAGAGATTCGATGCCCCGATGGATCTCGGAGGCCCCTGAGAATCCACGCTTCTCGAACCAGGCCTGGAAGGAAATCCGGACGGCGGAGAACGCCTCGCCTTCCGGCCAAGGCAGGATTCCCATGCGGGTTGCGAGGTCTCCTGCGACGGCCACCAGGGCGAACCTTCCCGCCACCCGCCGAACCTGGGCATCGAAGCCAGGTTGAAGCACACCTTCGAGCCAATGGGCCTCCCGTTGGCGGAGCTGATCCCTGACTGGGAAGTCCTCGCTGAAGGCCTGGCACAGCTCAAGGAGGAACGCTTGAGCGGCGTGTCCGTAATGACTGCGAGCTTCGCGCTTGAGGTGCTCGGCCAAGGCTCCCATGGTGGGGAATGCGTGAGCGCACTCAAACATCCCGTGCTCAGGGCAGGGGATGTCAGGCACGCGCACCTCCTGGCCCGCCTTGGCCCGCTTGCCGTCTTCGGCGAGTTTGTCTTCCAGGCCCTGCTCCCCGGAACTGAGGAAGATGAGGCGCCATTTCTTCATGGGACGGGTGCCCCCATCGCGATTCCCACGGGCTTTGGAAGATCCATTGGCGAGCATGTAGGCCACCTGGCCCGCCTCCTTGGGATCCACCTGCCCGAGTTCGTCCAGCACCAGAAATCCGTCATTTCGGGAGGCCGCGATACCCTCCAAACCGTTGCCGGTGGCCCGCCAGGTCGGCAGGGGATCTGGGCGACCCCAGACGGACGCCGCGACCTCCAGCACCGTGCTTTTGCCTTTGCTGGAGAACCCCTGGAGGTTGAACCCGCCGCCACCATCCGGTCGGATCAGGTCCAGGAGCGGACCCGCAAACGCCGTGCAGATTCCGAAGGCCAAGTGAGGATTGCCCACGGCGTAGCGAGCCACTCCCTCCTGCCAGCCCTCCAAGCTGCCGGAGCACTCGTTTTGAAGGGCAGGGCCCCCATCACAGACGGCGTGGATCCGCTCGGAGGATCCACCGAGGACGAGCCCGCTCGGCATCACGAAGGCCCCCTGATGCCAACCATGGGTGTCGACCAGACGGACGCGTGTGTTGACCTTGCGGAGAGCTTGGAAGAGGTAACGGAGCAAGGCCTTCCGTTTGCCAGGTTCGGGAGAGAGGACCAGCCCACCCTGCCCAAGGCGGCGGGCCAAGTCCGTGCCCTCCCCGTTCAGCCATTCGTTGGGGATGGCCTCCTCGTGCGACATGCCATCGGGATCCTTCCAGGCGAGGAGGAAATGCCATCGGTTCGAGTGAGTGTCCCGAATCAGCCCTGGCATGGTGAACGGCGGTGCGATCCAGACAGGGGCATCGCTGCTTAGGTCTGCACCGGAGGTCTCATCCCCGGCCGATTGTCCGACCTTGTAGAGGCCGCTCGCACGCCATTCGAAGCCAGGAACCTTCGGCCGATTCCCTGCGACGTCGGTGGGTTGTTTCTGAATGGTGGTCGCCGTTTCTTCGGGGTTGTGGCATGTCTGGACCGGAGTGGGATCCAGTGCCTGCGCTCCTAGGGAGGGCAGGGCATTCGATCGGCCGGGTTCGAAGGAAGGTGCTGGTGGGTGAGTTGAATCGGTGGGGTGGTGGGTCTGCATGGTGTCGTCCATCCGTCAGGCGTTGGGTTCAGGCAGGCGCTCCGGGCAGGGCGATGGGCGATCGGCCCCGCCCGGAGACCGCAGCCTAGGCACCCGCCACGAGCGGGCAAGCATGGCCCGTCAGCCAGGCCATGGCATCCGTGACGGTGATGAGGGTGCGACGGCCCACCTTCACGATGCGAAGGCGGCCAGCCTTGATCTCCTCATAGGCCTTGGATCGGCCCAGGCTGAACTGAGCGCAGAACTCGGCCACGCTGAGCGCGACCTTGGTGGGGGAAGACTGCGGGTGGTGCATGGGGTGCTCCAGGTAAGTCCATCGGGACTCTCTAGAGCCTGCCGACATCGAATTTGGTTGGGAAGATATAAATTCAATCAAAACACAAATTATGTGCGACGCGCGCGTCCACAGCAATTTTCGAAATGTGGTATAAGCGCCTCCCGCCGAGCCATGGTCGAGAGAACGCGTACGTTCGATTGGAAGTGATAGCTGACAGCGCGTCGCGCCGAGTTCGAGGTCACCATCGACGTTCCCTGAATGAGAGAGCCTCCGCATGCCCAGGGACACATGGGCATGCGGAGCGGGTCACGAAGGTCAGCCGCGCGAACGAGGATGTTCATCGGTGGATGGAATCCCTCGTCCAGGATCCGTTCGGGAGCCGATCAGGGAAGCGTCTCGCGTCCGTCCCTCTGGGTGGTCATCAAGGCGGATCGTCCACCCGTACCCGGCGTCGTCCGGGAACATCTTTTTCGGATGATTTTCGGATGGCCCTATTTTCAGGTCAGGATTGATCGCTTTTAAACAAGAACACCCTAGATTTCTCTAGGGTGTTTTCTGGTAGGGCTAACGGGATTCGAACCCGTGTTACCGCCGTGAAAGGGCGGTGTCCTGACCCCTAGACGATAGCCCCATGGGGTAGAACTTGGTGGGCCCTGCGGGATTTGAACCCGCGGCCAACGGCTTAAAAGGCCGCTGCTCTACCGCTGAGCTAAGGGCCCTTGCCGGTGGCTTCAGGCCCGCGAGCCCTCGAGCGCGCGGTGCACGCGAGCGTGCGATGCCTGAATGGGCAGGACGACCAGTGTGCCTGCGATGGTGCTTATGGTCAAGCCAGGAGCGGTTCCAGGAAGGTCCCGGGGTAGATGCAGCCTTCCTGGCGATCGGGGCCGGTGCTGAGGTAGGCGATGGGCACCTCGACGCTCTCGACCAGGGCTTCGAGGTAGGCGTGGGCGGCGTCCGGGAGCTGGCCGTGCTGGGTGATGCCGCGGGTGCTGGCCCAGCCCTTGAACAGCTTCACCTCGGGCTTCAGGTCCTTCCAGTCGGCGGCGCAGCTGGGGAGCTTGGTGGTGACGGTGCCCTCGCCGGTGCGGTAGCCCACGATGAGGCCCACCTCGTCCAGGCCGTCCAGCACATCCAGCTTCATGATGGCCAGGCCATCCACGCCGTTGGTGCGGCAGGCGTGGGCGGTGATGGGGGCGTCGAACCAGCCGCAGCGGCGGGGCCGGCCCGTGGTGGTGCCGAACTCCTTGCCCACCTGGCGCAGGCGCTCGCCGGTGGCGTCATGCATCTCGGCGGGGAAGGGGCCGGAGCCGACACGCGTGGTGTAGGCCTTGGCGATGCCCAGGATCTTGTCCAGCGCCTTGGGAGGCAGGCCCGTGCCGGTGAAGAGGCCGCCCAGGCTGCAGTTGCTGGAGGTGACGAAGGGATAGGTGCCGTGGTCGATGTCGAGCAGGGTGGCCTGGGCGCCCTCGAAGAGGATGCGGTCCCCGCGCTCCCAGGCGGCCACCAGGTGGCTCTGGGTGTCGCCGATGTAGGGCAGGAGGGGCTCGGCGGTGCGGAGCAGGCCCTCGACGATGGCCTCCAGGGTGGGCAGGCTGGCCGCCTCGGCGCCCAGGCGCAGGCGGACCTCCTCGTAGCCGGGGCGGATGCGGTCGGCCAGGGTCTCCGGGTGCAGCAGGTCGCCCAGGCGCACGCCCATGCGGCCTGCCTTCATCTCGTAGGCGGGGCCGATGCCCCGGCCCGTGGTGCCGATCTTGTTGGCGCCGCCCTCGCGCCAGAGGTCCAGGGCGATGTGGTGGGGCAGGATGAGGTGGGCCCGGTCGGACAGCATCAGCCGGCCGCCCAGGTCGAAGCCCCGGGCCTTGAGGCGGTCCAGCTCCTGCTGGAAGACGTCGAGGTTGAGGACGACGCCGTTGCCCACCACCAGGAAGCAGCCGGGGTGGAGGGCGCCGCTGGGCACCTGATGCAGTGCGATGCTCTGGCCGTCCACCACCACCGTGTGGCCGGCATTGTTGCCGCCCTGGAAACGCACGACCTGCTGGAACTTGGGGCTGAGGAGGTCCACGACCTTGCCCTTGCCCTCATCCCCCCATTGGAGCCCCAGGATCGCCAGATTGGTCCTAACCAGGCTCATGTCGCCCTCCCAGCCCTCCAGTCTACCGTCGCAACGGGGTTCTGTCCTGGGTGGAGGCGGGGTTCTGTCCCAGGTCAGGGCTCGGTTCTGTCCCAGCGGGGCCGGGACAACCGGGGTGGAAGGCGCTACCCTGGTAGGCCGCCCCGGAACCATCCTGGCTTCGGAGCCATCCAATCCCCCGTAAGGGCGATCCGCACCTAACCCGAAAGGGTGTCCCGTGTTCGAAAAATTCACCGAAAAAGCACGACGCGTGATGTTCTTCGCCCGCTACGAGGCGAGCCAGTTCGGTGCGGAAAGCATCCAGAGCGGCCACCTCCTGCTGGGGCTTCTCCGGGAATCGGAAAAGACCAGCACCCAGCTGCTCGAGCGCATGGGCGTGCACGTGAGCGCCCTGCGGGAGCGCCTGGTGGCGGCCCTGACTCCCCGGGACAAGAAGATCACCCCGAGCAGCACCAGCATCGACATCCCCATGGAGGAGGAGGTCAAGCGCATCCTCCAGCACGCCACGGCGGAGAGCGCCAAGCTCAACCACAAGCACGTGGGGGCCGAGCACCTGCTGCTGGGCATGCTCAAGGAGGAGGGCTGCCTGGCCGGCCGGCTCCTGATCGAGGCGGGGGCGGACCTCATCGCCGCCAAAGAGATCCTGCTGGAGAGCACCAAGGAGGAGAAGATCGCGAAGAAGAAGAAGGAGCACCCGCTCCTCTCCGAGTTCGCGCGCAACCTCTCGGAGATGGCCGAGCGCGGCATCTTCGACAACCTCATCGGCCGCGAGCAGGAGGTCGAGCGCATCATCCAGATCCTCAGCCGGCGCCGGAAGAACAACCCCATCCTGCTGGGCGAGGCGGGCGTGGGCAAGACGGCCATCGTGGAGGGCCTGGCCCAGAAGATCTACGAGGGCCTGGTGCCGCCCAGCCTGGTGGACAAGCGCATCTACGCGCTGGATCTCAGCCTCGTGGTGGCCGGCACCAAGTACCGCGGCCAGTTCGAGGAGCGGCTGAAGTCCATCATCGCCGAGGCCAGCAAGGATCCCAGCGTGGTGCTCTTCATCGACGAGATCCACAGCCTCATCGGCACCGGCGCCGCCGAGGGCAGCCTGGACGCGGCCAACATCCTGAAGCCGGCGCTCAGCCGGGGCGAGATCCAGTGCATCGGCGCCACCACGCACAAGGAATACGCCAAGTACATCGACAAGGACCGCAGCCTGGTGCGGCGCTTCCAGCCCGTGACGGTGAACCCGCCGGACGAGGCCGAGAGCCTGCGCATCATCGAGGGCATCCGCAGCCGCTACGAGCTGTTCCACCGGGTGCGCTACGCCCAGAAGACCATGGAGGCCTCGGTCTACCTGTCGAACCGCTACATCACGGACCGCTTCCTGCCCGACAAGGCCATCGACCTGCTGGACGAGGCCGGCGCCCGGGTGAAGCTGCGCGTGGGGCCCGGCGGCCAGGATTCCGAGGGCCAGTCCCACGAAGAGGAGCTGCACCGGGTCATCAACGAGATGAACGAGGCAGTCCTCAGCCGCGATTTCGAGAAGGCTGTGCTGCTCCGCCAGAAGGAGCTGCAGCTGCGCGAGGAGCTCCAGAAGGACCGGGGCGAGCTGACGGACGAGGACTACGCGCGCTTCCCCGAGGTGACCGAGCAGGACATCGAGGACGTGGTGGCCAGCTGGACCGGCATTCCCGTGAAGGCGCTCAAGGGCGACGAGAAGGCCAACCTGGTGAACATGGAGCCCAAGCTCAACGAGCGCGTCATCGGCCAGCCCGAGGCGGTGAGCGCCGTGGCGCGCGCCGTGCGCCGGGCCCGCACGGGCCTCAAGAACCCCAATCGGCCCATGGGCTCCTTCCTGTTCCTGGGCCCCACGGGCGTGGGCAAGACCGAGCTGGCCAAGACCCTGGCGGCCTTCCTGTTCGGCGATCCCAAGAAGATGATCCGCTTCGACATGTCCGAGTACATGGAGAAGCACGAGGTCTCCAAGCTGCTCGGGGCCCCTCCGGGGTACGTGGGCTACGAGGAGGGCGGCATGCTCACGGACCGCATCCGGCGGAACCCGTACTGCGTCCTGCTCTTCGACGAGATCGAGAAGGCCCATCCCGACCTGATCAACATCCTGCTGCAGATCTTTGACGACGGTCAGGCTTCGGACGCCTTCGGGAACCTGGTGGACTTCAAGAACACCATCATCATCATGACGTCCAATGTGGGCAGCCGGGAGCTGCTGGCGGAGAAGAACCTCGGCTTCGTCGAGCAGGACGCCCGTCCCGACGCCAAGTCCGGCGACGCCATGAAGGTGCTCAAGCGGACCTTCCCGCCCGAGTTCCTCAACCGCATCGACGAGATCGTGGTGTTCAACCGCCTGGGAGACGACGAGCTGCGCAAGATCGTCCGCCTTCTGGTGGAGGACCTCAACGTCACCCTCCAGAAGCACAAGCTCTCCGTGTCCCTCACGGATGCCGCCTGCGACTGGCTGGTGAAGACCACCCTGCGGGATCGCGCCTACGGGGCGAGGCCGCTGCGGCGGGCCATCCAGAAGCAGGTGGAGGATCCCCTCGCCGAGCTGATGGTGGGCCAGGACACGGTGCCCTCGGGACTCGTGAAGTTCGATCTGGTGGGCGAGAAGCTCGTCCCAACCCTGTCTGATTCCGGAGACGTGGCCGCTGGCCAGGAAACCCATCTGGTCGGAGCGCCTGAATGACGCAGCGGAACATGGAATGGAACCGGACTCAGCCCCGGTGGTGGAGCGGCGTGCTTCCCCTGCTGCTGGCTGCGGGGTTCTCGTTCTCCCTGGCGGCCCAGGACATCGAGCCCATCGTCAAGATCGAGGTGATCGGCGCCCAGAAGCAGACGGCCGAGACGGTGATCTTCAAGTCGGGCGTGAAGGTGGGCGACGACCTCCGGAACATCGATTTCAGCGGTGTGATGGGGAAGCTCTGGGCCAGCGGGTCCTTCGATGACGTCAAGCTCGAGGTGGAGGACGCCCCGGGCGGCAAGAAGCTGGTCATCCGGATCAAGGAGCGCCCCCTGATCAAGGAGATCGACTACCGCGGCGGCACCGAGGTGGGTCTCACCAACATCAAGGACAAGATCAAAGAGAAGAAACTCACCATCAATCCGGACACGGTCTACGACCCGGAGGCCGCCCGCAAGATCAAGAACCAGATCGTGGAGCAGGCCGGCGAGAAGGGGTTCCGGAACCCGGTGGTGGACATCACCCTCGAGCCCATGGGCCCGGGCGTGGCCCGCCTGGTCTTCGACATCAAGGAAGGCGGCAAGGCCAAGATCTACCGTGTGGAATTCCGCGGGAACAAAGTGTTCTCCAGCGCCCAGCTGCGGAGCGTCATGAAGAAGACGCGCCGGCACTGGATGTTCAGCTGGCTCACCACGCATGACCTGCTGGTGGACAAGAACATGGAAGAGGACCTGGAGAACCTGAAGAAGGCCTACTGGAGGCTTGGCTACAAGGACGTCTTCGTCGGCAAGCCGGTCATCGAGGTGGAGGACAAGACCACCGAGAAGCAGAAGAAGAAGAACGAGAAGCGCCTCAAGGAGGCGAAGTCACCCAAGTACGACCTCCGCGCCACCCTCACCATCCCCATCCTCGAGGGCGAGCAGTTCTTCGAAGGGACCTTCAAGACCGAGGGCGGCAAGCTCTTCCGCGACACCTACTATCCGATGAAGTACGCGGAGGTGAAGCGGGACAACCACTCCTTCCTCAAGAAGTTTTTCAACATCAGGCCGTCGCTGGAGGCTCCGAAGCCCGGCGCCAAGCCGGTGCCCTTCGACCTGGACGCGGTGAACCAGACCGTGGACAAGCTCAAGGAGGCCTACAGCAACCAGGCCTACATCCTCTTCCGCGCGGAGAAGAAGTTCGACATCCGCGAAGAGAACGGTGTCAAGAAGGTGGATACCGTCCTGAAGCTGGACGAGGGCGAGCAGTACTCGGTCCGGCGCATCGAGTTCGAAGGCAACCTCACGACCAAGGACAAGGTGCTCCGCCGCAGCATGATGCTGAAGGAGGGCGACCTCTTCCGCACGGACTTCTTCAAGGATTCGCTACTGGGCATCAGCCAGCTGAGCTTCTTCGACGTGAAGAACTCCGAGCCCAAGGTGGACCTGGTGCCGGACAAGCCCCAGGTGGACGTGGTGATCCGCGGCGAGGAGGCCGGCGTCAACGAGCTGCTCTTCCAGGGGGGCTACGGGTCCCTGTTCGGCTTCTCCCTGGGCGTGAGCTTCTCCACCCGCAACCTCGGCGGCGGCGGCGAGACCCTGTCCGTGAGCTACAACGGGGGCAAGTTCTCCAAGAACATCTCCGTCGGCTTCACGGAGCCCTTCGTCTTCGACCTGCCGTACTCGTTCTCGACATCCGTGTCGAACGGATCCGCGGACTACGACGCCTCCCGCGTGGGCATCGCCAACGCCTACAAACAGTTCACCCGCAGCCTCGGCGTGTCCGTGGGCGCGCGCCTGAGCAACTGGTTCCCCAACCAGCCCTGGGCCTTCTTCACCACCTACTCCATGGGCTACAGCTTCCGGCTGATCCGCATCGAGGGCGGACGGAATTACTACTTCCGGGACATGGGCAACCAGCTGACGTCCACCTTCAGCCAGAGCCTGACCTTCAGCACGGTGAACCACCAGTTCAAGCCCACCCAGGGCACCCGGGTGTCCTTCGGCCTGGAATACGGCGGCTGGCAGTTCGGGGGCGACAAGCCCTTCCTGCGCGCCACCTGGGATTTCGCCAAGTTCGCCAATGTGGGCGACCGCCACATCTTCGCCGCCAACCTCAGCTACGGCTACCTCCAGAACATGGGCAGCGACGAGCTTCCGCTCTACGACCTCTACCGGCCCGGCGGCGAGAACAGCATCCGCGGGTACCGCTACGGCCAGGTGGGCAGCGTCCTCCTGGACAACTACGGCCAGCCCGTGGTGGTGGGCGGCAACAAGCAGTTCATCGCGAACTTCGAGTACCAGTTCAAGATCGCCGACCAGTTCCGGCTCGTCTTCTTCTACGATGCGGGCAATGCCTGGGGCAGCGGCACGAAGGTCTTCAGCAAGGACCTGGTGACCTACAAGGACCTGAACAGCAACGAATACTCCTACACGAACCCGACCCTGCTGCGCTCGGCGGGCCTGGAGTTCCGGTTCTTCCTGCCCATCAGCCCGGCCCCGCTGCGCCTGATCTGGTCCCGGAAGCTGAACCCGTATCCCTTCGATACGGAAGGCCGGAACGACTTCCAGTTCTCCATCGGCACCACCTTCTGATTCCCGCGAGGGGCCCCGTCCCACGCTACAATGGCTCTTTCGCCCTGGAGATCCCCCATGCGCCTGCTCGCCCCGTCCGTGGCCGCCCTGTGCCTGTCCGCCGCCCTCGCTGCGCCCGCCGCGGCCCAGGAGGCTCCCCGCTTCGCCTTCTTCAGCATCAACCAGCTGGTCCGCATCTCCAAGAAGGCCGGCGCCATCTTCTCTGAGCTGGAGATCACCGGGAAGAACCTCCAGGAGAAGCTCCAGGCCAAGGGCCAGGAGCTGCAGACCCTGCAGCAGCAGCTGAACTCGCCCAGCATCGACCCCGACAAGAAGGAGGCCCTGGCCAAGAAGTACCGGGACCTGGAGTTCGAGGCCAAGAAGATGCAGGAGGACAGCCAGCAGGAGTACCAGCGCGTGGAGAAGAAGGTGGGCGAGGCCATCACCAAGCTGGCCGGCCCCATCGTCGAGCAGCTGGCCAAGGAGCAGAAGCTCCAGATGGTCTTCTCGGACCAGGCCGTGCAGGTCCTCTCCTGGGGCGACAAGGCCTGGATGGAGAGCTTCACGGCCGAGGTGGCCAAGCGCCTGGACGCCAGCGAGACTGCCGCCCCCGCCGCCAAGCCTGCCGCGCCCGCGCCCAAGCCCGCCGCCAAGCCCGCGACCCCCAAGAAGTAGCCTGACCCGCTCCGCCGCGAGATGACCGCCGCCCGACGGCTGCTCCTGCTGCTCACCGGCATCAACCTGGTGAACTACCTGGACCGGTACGTCGTGGCGGCGATCCTCGAGCCCCTCGGCCGGGAGCTGCACCTGTCCGACGCCCAGCTCGGGCGGCTGACCTTCGTCTTCATCGCGGTGTACATGTGCGCCGCGCCCCTCTTCGGCTACCTGGCCGACCGCTTCCACCGTCCCCGCCTCGTGGCCGGGGGCGTCGCGCTCTGGAGCCTGGCCACGGTGGGCGCGGCCTTCGTCCACAGCTACCCGGCCCTGCTGGTGACGCGCTCCCTCGTGGGGGTGGGCGAGGCCGCCTATGCCAGCCTGGGCCCGGCCATGCTGGCGGACGGCTTCCACGAATCGGACCGGGCCCGGACCTTCACCTGGTTCTACCTGGCCATTCCCGTGGGCAGCGCCCTGGGCTATGGCCTGGGCGGCCTGGTGGCGGGCGCTTGGGGCTGGCGGGCCTCCTTCCTGGTGGCGGGCCTGCCGGGCCTGCTCCTCGCCCTCTGGATGGCCTTCCAGATGGACCCCAAACGCGGGGCCATGGATGAAGCCGTGGACCTGGGGGCCGGGGAACCCTACCTGCGGCGCCTGAAGCGCGTCTTCCTGAACCGGATCTGGCTGGCCTGCACCGCCAGCTACGTGGCCTACACCTTCGCCATGGGAGGCCTCAGCACCTGGGGGCCGACCCTGGTCCAGCGCCGGTTTGCCGTGTCCACCGCCCGGGCGGGCCTCGTCTTCGGGGCCCTGGCGGTGGTGACGGGCATCCTGGGGACCTTCCTGGGCGGTTGGCTCACGGACCGCTGGCAGAAGCGCTGGCCCGATGCGGGGGCCGGGATCTCGGGCCTCACCCTGGTGGCCTCGGCGCCGGTGGTGGCCTGGGCCCTGGCCACCGGCAACCTGGGGACGGCCTACGCCCTGTTCTTCGTGGGCATGTTCCTGCTCTTCGTGAACACCAGCCCCGTCAACGCCCTCACGGTCAGCAGCCTGCCTGCCAGCATCCGGGCCACCGGGGTGGCGGTGAACGTGCTCCTCATCCACCTGCTGGGGGACGCCATCAGCCCCGAGCTGGTGGGTCGCCGGGCGGATGCGCTGCACGCCGCCGGGCGGTCCGGCGGCGATGCCCTGGCCGAGGCCCTCACCCTCGTCCTGCCGGCCATCGTCCTCAGCGGGGCGGCCCTGTGGTGGGCGCGGCACCGGCCGGCGAAGGCCTGACATGGCGGCCAGCCGGGTCGCGAGGCTGCTGGGGCGGATCTGGTTCCGGGCCCTCCGCCGGGAGGGCCCGGACCTGCCGCCGGGCCCCTGCCTGATCCTCCTGAACCATCCGAACGGGCTGCTGGATCCCCTGGCGGCGGGAGCCCTCCTGGAGCGCCGGGCGGGCTGGCTGGCCAAGGCCACGCTGTGGAAGCTGGCGCCCCTGCGGCCCTTCCTGGCGGCCTTCCGGGCCATCCCCGTGACCCGGCCCAAGGATGGCGGCGCCACGCCGGAGACCATCCAGCAGTGCTTCCGGAAGGTCCACGAGGTGCTGGCCGAAGGCGGCTCCGTGGCCATGTTTCCGGAGGGCGTGAGCCACTCGGAAGCGGACCTGGCCCCCCTCAAGACCGGCGCCGCCCGCATGGCCCTGTCCAGCCCGGTGCCGGTGGCCCTGGTGCCCGCCGGCCTGGTCTACGGGGACCGCGCCACCTTCCGCCACAGCGTCCTCCTGCGGGTGGGCGAGCCTGTGGCCTGGCGGGATCTCGCGCCGAGGGGCGCGGACCCGGAGGCCGTGGCGGAGTTGACCGCCCGCATCCGGGCCGCCCTCAAGCCCCTCACCCTCCACGATGAGGCGGTGCGGGTGCTGGCCCTGGCCCAGGAGGTGGCCTGGCTCCTGACGGAGGCGCCCGGCAGCCGCGTGGACCTGGAGGTCCTGCGTCGCCGGGTGCGGGCCCTGGTGCCACACCTCGCCACGCTGGCGGAGCCGGACCTGGCCGCCCTGGAGGCTCGGGTCCATGGGGTCCAGGCCTGGCTCCGGGCCAAGGGCGTCCGGCCGGATCAGGTGGGGCACCCCTATCCGGGTGCGGAGGTCCGCCGCTGGCTGCCGGGCGCGGCCCTGCGGCTGGGGCTGGCGGCCCTGCTGCTTCCACCGGCGCTGCTGTTCTGGCCCTCCTATCACCTGGTGGGCTGGGTGGCGGGCCGGTTCACCGACGAGGGCGACCAGGCGGCCACCCTGAAGCTGCTGGCGGGGCTCCTCCTGCATCCGCTCTGGGCCCTGGTCCTGGGGGCCCTGGCCGGTAGCCGCTGGGGTTGGCACGGGGCCCTGGTCCCGCCTGCGGCCCTGCTGGTGGTGCTCCTGGGCCTCCCGGTCCTCGAGCGCGCCGGAGATGACCTCCAGGCCATCCGCGGCTTCCGCCGTCGCCGGGACCCCGCGGTGCCAGAGCTGTTGGAGGCCCGGAAGCAGCTGCTCGCGGCCTTCCCGGAGCTGGAAGGGTAGACGCAAAGAGGCGGGGCCGAAGCCCCGCCTCTTTGTTGGATGCGGCCGGGGATCAGTGGCCGAGGATGGTCACCGAGCTGGGTGCCTGGAAGATCATAGATTCGGGCAGGGGCGTGCCCGGCGCGATGGGCAGGGTGGCGCCCTGCTGGGTGGGATCCACGACCAGGCCCGTGCCCAGCCAGTAGGCGAATTGGCGCTGGCCGAGGGTGATGGCCACCGGATTCGCCGGGTTCAGGAGGAACGCGTGGGCGACCCCCGTCTGGTCGAACTGGAAGTAGCCCTCCTTGGGCGTGGTGCCGAGCACGGAGGCGTCGGCGCTCACCACCTTGGGGGAGGGGCCGGGGTTCAGGGTGAACATGAACGGTGTGCCCACGACGCCGGCTGCATGCGCCGTGGAGGTGCCGCCGACGGTGAAGGCCCCGTTGGCCAGGTAGCCGACCTGGGCGAAGTTCGGCCCGACGGCCGCTGCGGCGGAGGTGCCGAGGACGGCCCGGCCGCCCAGGGCGCTCGCGAAGTAGCGGGTGTAGACGTTGCTGATCACCTGGTCGCCGTCGGTGCTGGTGGTGTTGCCGTAGGCGTCGAAGGTGGACGAGGTCGCCTCCTGGATGGTGAGGCGGCCCGAGAGGCGGCTGGGCAGGCCCGAGGCCAGGGGGGTGGTGAGGGTGGCCGGGTCGACGGGATCCACGATCGCCTGGGTGAGGAGGAAGAAGGCGTTGTAGGTGGGGGATCCCTTGGGGATGCCCGCGGCGGCGAGGCCGGCGTTGACGGCCGGACCGAAGGCCGGGCTGTTGCTGATGAGGTAGGCCAGGCGGCCGCCGGGGCAGTTCAGGAAGCCCTTCATGTCATTGTCGAGGCTGGCCTGCGAGTAGGGGGCGCCGCTGGCGCTCAGGGTGGTGTTGGAGGCCAGGTAGTAGGCGCCCGTGATGGCGCCGAGGCTCACGCCCACGAACTTGATGTTGCTGGGGCTCGTGGTGATGTCAGGGGTCTCGGCGGCGAACCCGGCCGCGGCCAGCGCCGTGCTGAGGCCGCCGGTCTTGGTCACCAGCTCGAGCCGCGTGAGGTTCACGACGGACTGCTGCATGTTGGTGCGGGTGGCGAGGGGGGCGCCCACGGCCATGAAGTCATTGCCCCACTGGGTGCCGGTGGTGTGGCCCGGGAAGGCATTCTGGCCGTGGAGGGGCAGGTCGATGGCGATGAGGGCATAGCCACTGGCCGTGAGGGTCTGGGCCAGGGCGATCACGGTCTCCTTCTGGGAGGTGATGCCGTGTTGGTAGATCACCAGCGGATAGCCGTTCGCAGGCCGGGTGACCAGCGCGGGATCCGGGGCGATGTAGACGAAGTTGATGGTGCGGTCGGTGTGGTAGAAGCCGGTGAGCACATGGCTGCTGTCGCGGAAGGCCTGGGCGACGCCGGCGGCGGGATTGTAGGCGCCGGTGGTGCCCGTCAGGTTCATGGTGGCGGCGTTGGCCGAGGCCAGGACGGGATCCACGTTCAGGTCGCCGCTGGCGAAGGTGCCGAGGGCGACCAGGCCGACCGTGGCGGGGGCCGTGGCGGCGCCGCTGCCCAGGACGGCTTGCCAGTAGTTGTCGGGGCTGGGCGCGCCGCCCTTCACGAACGTGTAGAAGGGACCGCCAGGAAGGGTGTTGGCCGGGATGGTGGCCGCGTTCGACCAGGTCTTGCCGGAGAGGCCGCCCAGGGTCGCGCCGGCGGCGAACTTCCGGAGGGCGGACTCCACGGGCAGCAGCACGGCGCCGGAGGCGGAGGGACTGGTGGTGGTGGCCGAGATGGCGCCTGCCCCGGTGGTGATGAACCGGCCCATCACGGCGATGTCGGACCGCTGGGCGAAGTTGGTGGTGGCCGAGGCGGCGATGAGGTCATCCATCACCTTGGCGTAACCGGAGAAGAGGATGGTGGAGCCGCTGAGGACGTTGGCCCGGATGGGTTCCAGCGCCGCGAAGGAGCCGGTGAGCGGTGTGACGGACTTGAGGGCCTCGAAGTAGGGGGAGGCGGAGATCGGCTTGGCGGCGGTGTCCTTCACGCGATTGGTGACCACGTAGAGGTAGCGGGCCCCAGGCAGCAGCGGGAAGTTCGGGAACAGGAATAGGTCCGTGCCACCGGCCGTGTACTGATAGGTGAACAAGCCCGAGATGTCCGTGAAGCCGAGGGGGTTGTTCTCCGTGCCAGCAGCGTCGGGCGTCAGTTGAAAGACCTTGATGTTGGCAGGGGTGATGGTGCTGGCGTCCACGGCGGCATTGAACTGGATGTAGATCGGGGCGTTCAGGCCGGAGACGGCGTTGGTGCCGCCCATCTCATGGAGGTTCACGTAGGCCAGGGCCTCGGGGGGCGTCATGGGCTTGTTCGGGGCCCGGCCCGTCAGGGGGTCCGCGGCCGTGGCCGTGGCCAGGACGTTCGGGAGCGGCACGTTCGCGTTCGCTGGATCGAACACAGGGGTGGTCGTGCTGGGCATGTAGCTGGTGCCCGTGACGATCGTGGGGGCCTTGGAGTCCCCGCCGCTGCTGCAGGCCAGAAGCGTCAGCAGAGAAGCGCCGAGGAGCGCCTGATTCAAGCGTGAAAGCATCGCGTCACCTCATGGGTGGGGTTGAAGTGGAATCGGTCCTGGATTGGTTTGATGACAATAGGCGGGCCGGCGTGGAATTGCCACATAAAAACCATGGGGCCCCAGATGGGGCCCCATGTTGACTCCGGGTAGGTCAGTCCGTGACGGCGAAGACGACCTTGTCGTTCTTAAAGCGGCTCACCGTGATGAGTTCCACGGTGGCGGTCTGCTTGTCGGGGCTGATGGTGAGCTTGTAGTGCTCATCCTTCAGGTAGGAGCCGGGCACCACGTTCACCTTGCCGATCTTCTTCAGGCCCACTTCGGAAGCCTTGATGGTGATGGTCTTGCCGGAGCGGAGGTCGAGGCTCTGGGTGAAGACCTCGTCGCGCCAGTTCTTGCCGGCCCGGTCCTTGGCGAAGACGGGGATCTCGATGACGCCCTCGGCCTTCAGGGTGTCGCGGTTGCCGATGACGTAGTGCAGCGAGTTGAGCTTGGCCAGCTGGGCGGTGTTGTCGGCCTGCAGCTTGGTGCGCTCCTCGATGAGGTTGGCGCGCTCGGTCTGCAGGGTGTTGATCTCCTCGGTGATCTTCTGCTTCTGGGTCTCGAGGTCCGTGACTTCTTCCTGCAGCTTCTCGTTCTGGGCCACGGCCTCGTCGCGCTCGCCCTCGATCTTCTCGCGCTCCTGGCGCATCAGGTCGTTGGGGGTGATCTTCGCCTTGCCCTGGGAGACCCAGGTGCCGTAGGTGCCGTTGGCGTAGAAGTGGTAGACCTCGAAGCCGGGGGCCAGCTTCTCCATGATGGCCACGCGGCTCACCAGCTTCTTGGCCTCGGCCTCGGGCACGCCCTTCTTCTTGAGGAAGCGCATGGCCATGCCGTAGTGGCTGTCGTTGGGGCGGGCGACGTCAGGCTTGGGCAGGTCGGCCTTCAGCTTGGCGATCTTCGAGTTGAGGTCCTTGATCTCCTTGTCCTTGTCGAGCACTTCCTGGAGGAGGGCCTGGTAGGAGCTGTTCTTCTCGTTCTTGATGCGCTCTTCCAGGGCCTTCTTCTGCTCGTCCGTGAGCTGGAGGGTCTCGGCGTTGGGGCGGATGTCGTTCACGCCGGCCTGGGCCAGCTTCTTCTGCTGCTCCGCGCTGGCCTGGTTGGCCTGCTGGCTGGCCTTGTCGGCCTCGGCGGCCTTCTGGGTCAGTTCCCGGATCTGCGGATCCTCACGCTTGCATGCGGTGGACACCATCAGGATGGACGCGGCCATCAGCGTGAGGGCCAGCGCCGGACGACGGAAGAGAATCATGGGTTCCTCCACTGAGGGGGCTTGGGGGCAATCGCTGCGGGGATGGAAACATCCCACCTTAATCCCACAGGTTAGGGCATGGCAAGGTTTCCCGCGTCATCCGAAAGATGTATGAACCTGAGGTCCCACGATATACTTTCCGTTTCCTCCGAGATCGTCCGGAGGAGTTCCCAGGAGTCAGGCATGGCCGCCCAGGGGCGTCATCTCTTCACATCCGAAAGCGTCACCGAAGGCCATCCCGACAAGATGGCGGACCAGATCTCCGACGCCGTGCTGGACGCGGCCCTCAAGGACGATCCTCGCAGCCGCGTGGCCTGCGAGACCCTCCTCACCACGGGCCTCGTGCTGGTGGCGGGCGAGATCACCACCGAGACCTACATCCCCGTCGCCGCGCTGGTGCGCGACGTGGTGAAGGACATCGGCTACGACCACCACATCAAGGGCTTCGACTACGCGACCTGCGCGGTGATGGTCACCATCGACCAGCAGAGCCCCGACATCGCCATGGGCGTGGACACCGGCGGTGCCGGCGACCAGGGTCTGATGTTCGGCTACGCCTGCCGGGAGACGCCGGAGCTGATGCCCGCGCCCGTGCACTTCGCCCATTCGCTGACCCGGAAGCTGGCCGAGGTCCGCAAGAACGGCGAGCTGCCCTGGCTGCGCCCCGACGGCAAGTCCCAGGTGACGGTGGAATACGACGGAGACCAGGTCCGGCGCATCCACACCGTCGTCATCTCCACCCAGCACGACGAGCACATCACCCAGAACAGCATCCGCGACGCGGTGGTGCAGGATGTCATCAAGGCGGCCCTGCCCCAGGAGCTGCTGGACCCGCAGACCATCTTCCACGTGAACCCCACCGGCCGATTCGTGGTGGGCGGGCCCATGGGTGATACGGGCCTCACGGGCCGCAAGATCATCGTGGATACCTACGGCGGCAGCGGCCACCACGGCGGCGGCGCCTTCTCGGGGAAGGATCCCAGCAAGGTGGACCGCAGTGCCGCCTACATGGGCCGCTACATCGCCAAGAACATCGTGGCCGCCGGCCTGGCGGACCGCTGCGAGATCCAGCTGGCCTACGCCATCGGCGTGGCCGAGCCCGTCTCCATCGCCGTGGACACCTTCGGCACCGGCCAGGTGTCGGACGAGGCCATCGTGCGCGCCGTGCGTGAGGTCTTCAGCTGCACCCCCAAGGCCATGATCGAAGCCCTGGATCTCCGCAAGCCCATCTACCGGGCGACGTCCGCCTACGGCCACTTCGGCCGTCCGGAGTTCAGCTGGGAGAACACAGACAAGATCGAGGCGCTGCGGAAGGCCGCGAAATAGGCTCTCAGCTCTCAGCCATCGGCTCTCGATGGAAATGGATGCGGCCCTCTGGGCCGCGTTTTTTTTGTGGCTGATAGCTGAGAGCCGAGGGCTACTCCGCCCGTTCCACCCGGTTCCTCCCGCCCTGCTTGGCGCGGTAGAGGGCTTCATCAGCCAGCTTCAGCAGCTCCTCCGCGCCAGGCATCTCGGCCTGGCCGCTGCGGGAGGAGACGCCGAGGCTGACGGTCTTCTGGAGGGTGGTGCCGCCCAGGGTGTGAGGCTGGCCGGCGATCTTCAGCCGCAGGCCCTCGGCCACCTGGAGGGCCGCGGCGCAGTCGGTGTAGGGAAGCACCAGGGTGAGCTCCTCCCCCCCGTAGCGCGCGGCCAGGTCCGTGGCCCGGATGGACGCGTTCAGCAGGGCCCCGATGTTGCGCAGCACCAGGTCGCCCATGGCGTGGCCGTAGGTGTCGTTCACGTTCTTGAAGTGGTCGATGTCGATCATCACGACGGAGAGGGGCACCTTGGTGCGCCGGGCTCGCCGCACCTCCTCCTCCAGCCGGGAGTACAGGAGGCGCCGGTTCGCCAGGCCCGTGAGGGCGTCGGTGACGGACAGACCCTCGAGGCGGGCGTTCATCTCGCGGAGCTCGTCCTGGAGGCGCTTGAGCTTGGTGTGGATGCGGACCCTGGCCAGGAGCTCCTTCTCGTGGAAGGGCTTGGTGACGTAGTCGGAGGCGCCCCGGGCGAGGATCTCGGCCTTGCGGTCCAAGTCGTCCTCGGCGGTGAGCATGATCACGGGGATCTGCTCCAGTTCCTTGCGGCTGGCCTTGAGGCCGAGGAATTTCAGGCCGTCGAAGCCCGGCATCACCAGGTCGCAGAGCACCAGGTCCGGCGGCGTCTCCATGATGGTCTTGAAGGCCGTGAGGCCGTCCGCGGCTTCCAGGAAGTGCGTGAATCCCCCGTCGCGCATGAGGACCGCCTTGATCTCGTTCCGGATCATGGCGTTGTCGTCGACGATGAGGACGCGGGCGCTCATCAGACCCTATCGGCCGCGCTCCGGAGCCGCTTGAGCCAGCCGTCCCAGGCCGCGGCCCCGAAGGGAGGGGCGGGGGGCAGGTGGCGCCGCATGGCCCGGGCGGCTCGGACGGGGGAGGCCCACAGGGACTCGGGAAGGCGGCCCGCGGCCTCGGCGCAGGCGGTCCAGCCCTCGGGGCTCTGGCAGACCAGCAGCCACTGGTGGCCGGCTTCCAGCGACAGGCGCACCCGGTCGTCCCAGCTCCAGTCCGCGCAGCCGCCCATCTCCAGGTCGTCCGGCAGGAACCGCCCCTGGATGCCCCAGGGGTTGGAGGCCACGGAACCGCGGTGCAGGCTGGCGGGCAGGGGGGTCGAGGCGGGCGTGCGGAGGTGGGCCACCATCACCAGCCGGTCCGCGTGGGCGAGAGGGAGGAAGGCCGCGGCGTTGCGATCCACCTGGGCAGCCACCTCCAGGCCGGGCAGACCCTTGTGGCTGTCCAGGGTCGTGCCGCCCAGGCCTGGGAAGTGCTTCAGGCAGCCCCGGACTCCGGTGGATTCCAGGCCGTGGAGAAAGGCCCCGGCGGCGGCGGCGACCTCGGAAGGCTCCGCGCTGGCGGCCCGGTCGCCGATGCCCGCGTCCGGGTGGCCATCCCAGAGGTCCACCACGGGCGCGAAGTCCACGTTGAAGCCCAGCAGGCTGAGGCCCTCGCCCCAGAGGCGGCCCCAGGCCTCGCAGGCCGCGGCGCCGCCGCCGGTCCAGATGCGGCGCAGGGGCGGGGTGGTCCCCACCCAGGGACGCAAGCGGCTCACGGGGCCTCCCTCCTGGTCCAGGGCCACGGCCAGCGGCAGGTCCCGTCCGTAGCGGGCCTGGAGGCCATCGATGAGGGTCCGGCAGCGGGCGGGGCCCGACCCGGGGTCCGGGTCCAGGTTCCGCCCGAAGAGGATGATCCCCCCAGGGGCGAACGGGAGGTCCACCTCCGCGGTGTCGAGGCCCCGGAAGCCGGTCCAGAGAAGCTGCTGCGGGCTGGTCATCCCCTCACCTTACCTTGAGGGCCCGCGCCGGTCATGAGACGTTCGTTCTCCCGTGCACCATGGTGCGCTCGTAGATCCGGGCCTCGATGAAGATGCGCAGGGCCTCGGCATCCAGCAGGTTCACCTTGGCCTCCTGGTCCAGGATCTCCAGGCTGCGCTCCAGGCTCACGGCGGCCTTGTAGGGGCGGTCGGCCGCGGTGAGGGCGTCGTATACGTCGGTGACGGCCATGAGCCGGCTCTGCACGGGGATGTCCGGTTCCGTCAGCCGCCTGGGGTACCCGTGCCCGTTCAGGCGCTCGTGGTGGGCGTAGGCGATGTCGGGCACACCGGCCAGCTCGTGGGTCCATGGGATCTGGGTGAGGAAGCGGTAGGTGTGGGTGACATGGCTCTGGATCTCCTCCCGCTCCTCGGTGGAGAGGCTTCCCTTGGGGATCCGCAGCAGGTCCAGGTCGTCGGGTTCGAAGAGGACCCGCCGGTCCCCGCTCCAGTGCTGGTAGGTGAGGTCCTCCAGCCGGTCCAGCTCCTGGGCCACCTCCTGGGGCAGCACCGTGGGCTCGTTGCTCCGCCGCACCAGGTCCATGATGCGCCGGGTCTCCTCCTCCTGGTGGCGCAGCAGCTCCTCGAGCTGAACCTCGTCGAAGGTCCGCCCCTGGCCCCAGGCCTCGAGGATCCGGTCCCGCAATGATTCGACGGAACGCTGGTGGAGGCGCTGATAGAGGCTCTCCAGACGCTCGTGGGGCAGCTTCTTGGCCTTCACCAGCACCTGCTCGCGGACCCCGACCTTCCCAAAGTCGTGGAGCAGGCTGGCGTAGCGGATCTCGCGGATCTGGATCGGCGTGAAGTGGAGCTGGCCGTAGGGGCCGCCGGACGTGCGGTTCACCGCCTCCGCCAGGCCCACGGTGAGCTCGGCCACGCGGCTAGAATGGCCGGAGGTGCTGGGATCACGGGCCTCGATGGCGGTCACGGAGGCGTTCACGAAGCCTTCGAAGAGCCGCTCGATGTCGTTCTTCAGCCCCAGGATCTCCTGGGTGCGGGCCTCCACCATGCGCTCAAGGTTCTGCTGGTACTCCTCGTTCTCCCGCAGCAGCCGGTAATGCTCCAGGGCCCGCCCCAGGCTGGCTTCGATCTCCACCAGCTTGAAGGGCTTCTGGATGAAGTCGTAGGCCCCGCGCTTGAGGGCCTGGATGGCCGATTCCGTGGTCGCGTAGCCCGTCATCAGGATGCCGAGGCTGCGCGGGTCCTCGTCGTGGATCGCCCGCAGCAGCTCCAGGCCCGACAGCCCGCCCGGCATGTTGAGGTCGGTGAAGATGACCGGGAAATGCTTCTGACGGACCTGCTCCAGGGCCCGGGCGCCATCCTCGGCGCCGGTGGCGTCATAGCCATGGTCCACCAGCGCCTCCACCAGGAGGTTCCGGAGATCGGCCTCGTCGTCCACGATCAAGATGGGGATGGGAGGGGAGAGAGGCACGCGGGCTCCGTGTACCTGGGCCTCATCGGGTGGGGCCAAGCCTGGGCCAAGTTTCGCACGGATGCGGCGTTTTCTGCCTGCATCTCCCGTGAACCCAAGCGCAGCGCCGGGTGAGCGGCTGCCGGGCGAGGGCGCCTACTGGACGGCCTCGCCTTCGACCAGGAGCTGGCCGTCGCGAACCGAGAGCAGGGCCCGGCCGCCGGGCTGAAGCTGGCCCTGGAGGATGAGGCGGGAGAGCGGATTGACGACGGACTGCTGGATGAGGCGCTTGAGCGGCCGGGCGCCGTAGTGGGGGTCGAAGCCGCGGGACCCGCTCCGCGAGGCCAAGCGCAGCGCGGGCCGAGTGGGAGGACGCGCCCGTGGCGCGTCCGATCGCGGGGGAGCAGGCCCGGCCCGTGAACCCAAGCAGAGCGCCGGGTGAGCGGCTGCCGGGCGAGGGCGCCTACTGGACGGCCTCGCCCTCGACCAGGAGCTGGCCGTCGCGGACCGAGAGCAGGGCCCGGCCGCCGGGCTGGAGCTGGCCCTGGAGGATGAGGCGGGAGAGCGGATTGACGACGGACTGCTGGATGAGCCGCTTGAGCGGGCGGGCGCCGTAGTGGGGGTCGAAGCCCTCCGACGCCAGCCAGTCCAGGGCCTCCTCCGGCACCTCCAGGTCCAGCCGCTGCTCCTTCAGCAGGGCCTCCACCCGCTTGAGCTGGATGCGGGCCACGGCCTTCATGTCGTCCTGGCTGAGGGACCGGAAGATGACGACTTCGTCCAGGCGGTTGAGGAACTCGGGCCGGAAGTGGCCGTGCAGGGCCGCCATGACCGCGGCTTCGGCCTTGGTGGCGTCGCCGCCGGCATCGTAGATGGCCTGGCTGCCCAGGTTGGTGGTCATGAGCACCACCGTGTTGCGGAAGTTCACCGTGCGGCCCTGACCGTCCGTGAGGCGCCCGTCCTCCAGCACCTGGAGGAAGAGGTCGAAGGTGCGGGGGTGGGCCTTCTCCATCTCATCGAGCAGGATCACGGCATACGGGCGACGGCGGATGGCCTCCGTGAGCCGGCCGCCCTCCTCGTAGCCCACGTAGCCCGGCGCGGCGCCGATGAGGCGCGTGGCGTCGGCCTCGTGGGTGAACTCGCTCATGTCGATGCGCACCAGGGCGTTCTCGTCGTCGAAGAGGAACTCCGCCAGGGCCCGGGCCACCTCCGTCTTGCCCACGCCCGTGGGGCCCAGGAAGAGGAAGCTGCCGATGGGTCGCTTGGGATCGCCCAGGCCGGCGCGGTTGCGCCTCAGGGCGTCGGAGATGGCCGTCAGGGCCGGATCCTGGCCCACCACGCGCTCGCCGAGGCGGGCCTCCATCTTCAGGAGCTTCTCCACCTCGCCTTCGAGGATGCGGCTCACGGGGATGCCGGTCCAGCGGCTGACGATGGCCGCCACATCCGGCTCGCCCACCTCCAGGCGCAGCATGGCGCTCTCCTTGGGCGAGGTGGCGGCGATCTGCTTCTCCAGGGCGGGGATCTCGCCGTACTCGAGCCGCGAGGCCCGCTCGTACTCGCCCTTCGTCTTGGCCTGGTCCAGCTCGATGCGCAGGTCGTCCAGCTTCTTCTGGAGGCCCCGCGTGCCCTCGATGACCTTCTTCTCGTTCTCCCACTGGGCCCGGAGCTTGGACAGCTCCTCGTTCAGCTCGGCCAGTTCCTTCTCGAGATCGGCCAGGCGCGCGCGGCTGGCCGCATCCTTCTCCTTCGTGAGGGAGTGCCGCTCCAGCTGCAGCTGCATCTCGCGGCGCTCGCGGACATCGATCTCCGTGGGGCGGCTGTCGATCTGCATGCGCACGGCGCTGGCGGCCTCGTCCATGAGGTCCACGGCCTTGTCCGGCAGGAAGCGGTCGGAGATGTAGCGCTGGCTCAGGTGGGCCGCGGCCACCAGGGCGGCATCCTGGATGCGCACGCCGTGATGCAGCTCGTAGCGCTCCTTCAGGCCGCGCAGGATGGAGATGGCGTCCTCCACCGAGGGCTCGTCCACCAGCACCGGCTGGAAGCGGCGCTCCAGGGCGGCATCCTTCTCGATGTGCTTGCGGTACTCGTCCAGGGTGGTGGCGCCGATGCAGCGCAGCTCGCCCCGCGCCAGGGCCGGCTTCAGCAGGTTGGCGGCGTCCATACCGCCCGACACCGCCCCCGCGCCCACCAGCAGGTGCAGCTCGTCGATGAAGAGGACGATCTGGCCCTCGGCCTTCTCCACCTCCTCGATGACGCCCTTGAGGCGCTCCTCGAACTGCCCGCGGTACTGGGTGCCGGCCACCAGGGACCCCATGTCCAGGCCCATGACCCTCAGGCCCTTCAGGCTCTCCGGCACATCGCGCTTGTGGATGCGCTGGGCCAGGCCCTCCACGATGGCGGTCTTGCCCACGCCGGGCTCGCCGATGAGCACGGGGTTGTTCTTGGTGCGCCGCGAGAGCACCTGCAGCACGCGGCGGATCTCCTCGTCGCGGCCGATGACGGGATCGAGCTTCCCGGCCTCGGCCAGGGCCGTGTAGTCCTTGGCGTACTTCTCCAGGCTGGCGAACTTCTCTTCGGCCTTCTCGTCCTCCACCTTCGAGCCCTTGCGGGTCTCGCGGATGGCGGCCTCCAGCGCCTTCCGGTCCAGGCCGAAGCGCTCCAGCACCTTCTTGGCGTCCGTGTGGGCGTTGCTGAGGGCCAGCAGCAGGGCGTCCGTGGCCAGGAAACGGTCGCCTAGGCCCCGGCCCGTGTCGCTGGCGACTTCGAGGAAATGGCGGAAGGCCGCGCCCACCTGGGGCTCGGCGCCCCCGACGGCTCGGGGCAGCTTCGCGACGAGGTCATCGGCGGCATCCACCAGGCCCTGGGTGGATTCGGGCGCCAGTCCAGCCCGCTCCAGCAGGGGGCGGAGGCCGGCCTCGGGGGCGAGCAGGGCCAGAAGGAGGTGCTGGGGCACCAGCTCCGGGTGCTGGTCCGCCACGGCCCGCTCGCGGGCGGCCACCAGGGCGTCGTTGGCTTTCTGGGTGAAGGGAAGGAGGGACATGAACCACCTCGGGTTCCATGATGAGACAAATATGATTGGATTACACTAAAATTTTCTTCTATAAATTAAACGTACGCTCCTTCCCCCCGCTCTACCTTCGCTGCCCTGGCGGATCCTTCCCGCCTGTCCTCGGGCGAGGCCACCGTCAAGGCTCTGGCCGAACCCTTCCATATGAGCCTGCCGGCTGGAGACGAAGCCCCACGGCAAGGCCTCCGGCTGGCTCGCCCAGTATCGGCAGTTCTGGGAAGCGCGCCGATCGCCTGGGAGCGACCTGGAGCTGCTGGCTGCGGAGGTGGCTCGCTGAGCGGAGGCCGCCGGTTCAGGCCAGGCCCCGCCTCGCCGCCTCGCGCTTCAGCGTCGGGTTGAGCTGGAGGGCCTTGGCTGCCAGGGTCCGGGCCTCGTCCGGGCGCCCCTCCCGCTTCACCCGCTCCGCGTCCAGCAGCTGGGCCCAGCCGTCCCAGGGACGCGTGCGGGCGGCGCTGCGGAGGGCGGCGGCCGCGCCGGGGTCCAGGGGCAGCCGCAGCTCCCGGGCGGCCTCGAGGGCCAGGGCTCCCCAGGCGAGCTGGAGGCCGGGGTTGCCAGGGGCGGCCATCACGGCGCGTCTCTGGAGGTCCAGGGCCTCCCGGGCCGGCGCGGAGGCGCGGGCGGCGAGGGCCGAAAGCAGCCGCTCGCGGGCGCTGGCCGCCAGGGCGTCCGCCTGGCCAGGGCCCCGGGCCAGGACGCTTCCGATCTCCCGTCGGGCCTCGGCCAGGTCCGCGGTGGCGTCCCGGCCCTGGTTCAGATCCGCGGCGGCCCGATCCAGGAGGGCGGTGGCCAGGCCCAGGCGCGAGAGCCGCGACGAGGGCTGGAGGGCCAGGCCCTTCCGGTGACAGCGCAGGGCCTCCTGGAGCGCGGCGTGGGGATCGGCGCCGGCCCAGGCCTGGTACTGGGCCAGAGTCTGGTAGGCCGCGCCCTCGCTGTAGTCGTGGCCGACCCAGGGGCGCAGGGCGGAGGCGGCTTCCAGATGATTGGCAGCGGCCCGGACCTCCGCCGTCGGATCCTTTCCGGTCTGGAGCTGGCGCTCGCCCCGCAGGGCGTGGATGTTGCCGAGCGCGTCCAGGAGGTAGTCGTGCAGGCGCGGCTGCCCGAGCGCCTTCTGAAGGCCGGCCTCCGCCTTGGACAGGAACGGCTCCGGATCCCGTCCCTGGGCCATCTCGCGCTCGGCGCGGTTGCGCAGGACCGTGGCCCAGTTCACCCACAGGGCGGCCTCGGCGGGCCGGAGCGTGAGGGCCATCTCGGCGTCCGACGCGGCGGCGTCGAGTTCGGAGCTGGGGTCCTCGCCGTGGTTCAGGAGGTAGGCGGCCCAGCGGCGGTGGATGGCGGTCCCGTAGCTGTGCGCCCGCCAGTTGTCACGGTCCACCGTCAGGGCCTCGCGGACGGGGGCGAGCGCCCAGTCGCGATCCACCGGGGTGGCCTGGCCCTGGTCCACCTTCAGGCCCAGCAGGACGAAGCGGCGCTGGGCCTCCTCCACCAGGGGCTCGGGGGCGCTGCGGGCGCGGTCCTGGGCCGCCGCGAGGGCGGCGCCCTCCTCTCCGATCTGGGCCAGGGCATCCTCCCGCCGGCCTTTGGCGAGCAGGTCGAAGGCCACCTCCTGGCGGACTTCGGCTTCCAGCAGCCAGGGCTCCGGGAACCAGGGCTGAAGGGCCTGGGCCTCCTTCGCCTTCTGCAGGGCCTCGTCATGGCGGCCCTCCACGAGGGCGAGCAGGCCCTCGGCGTAGGCGGAGCCCTCCAGGCTTCGGCCCTGCGCCTCACGCAGGAGGGCCAGGGCCGGACCGCGGAGGGTGGACTCCAGGTCCCGGCGGCGCTCCTCCAGGGCCTGGCCATGGAGGCCTTCGAGCTCCGCCACGTAGAGGCGCGCCAGGGTGGTGCCGAGGGCCTGGGCGGCGTCCGGATCCCGGGGCACGGCCTTCCGGGCCGCCTCGAGCTGGATGCGGGCCTGCTCCAGGTCCCCCAGGGCGAGGTGGCCGCGACCGAGGGCGAGGCGGGCGGGCCCCTGGGCCCAGCGCCCCTGTACCTCGGTCTCGGCCTGGAGCCGCGCCAGGGCGGCGCGGACCTCCAGAAGCTCCGGACCCGTGGGGTGTCGGGGCAGGCTGCGCACCTGGAAGATGCGGCTGTTGAGGCGCTCCACCTCCTGGGCCAGCTGCTGGGCGAAGCGCGCCTGGGAACGGGCCCTCAGGGCGGAGAAGAGGCCGTAGACCGCCGCCAGGAGGAAGCAGGTCAGGAGGATCGCCGCCGGCCGGTTCCGCCGGAAGAGCCGATCCGCGCGGTAGAGGAGGGAGGGACGCCGGGCCTGGATCGGATCGCCGTCGAGGAAGCGGCGGAGGTCCTCGCCGAAGGCCCGGGCCGAGTCGTAGCGGCGCTCAGGTTCCTTCTCCAGGGCCTTGAGGATGATGGTCTGGAGGTCCCGCGGAAGCCCGGGGGCGAGGCGGGCCGGGGGCATGGGCTCGTCTTCGGCGATGCTCCTCAGCAGGGCCAGCGGGGTCGCGCCCCGGAAGGGGGGCACTCCCGCGACGCACTCGTAGAGGAGGGTGCCGAGGGCGTAGACATCCGAGCGGCGGTCCACCTTGTCGGCGCGGCCCAGCGCCTGCTCGGGGCTCAGGTACATGGGGGTGCCCATGATGGCGTGGGTGTGGGTGTGCGAGATGGCGTCCAGATCCCGCGCCACACCGAAGTCCATGAGGTAGGCGTGCAGGCCCTTGTCGGTCTTCTGCAGCATCACGTTGCCAGGCTTGACATCGCGGTGGACGATGCCGGCGCGATGGCAGGCGTGCAGGGCCTCGGCGGTCTGGAGGATGACCTCCACCTTGGCCCGCAGGTCGAGGCCCGCATTGGCTTCCCGGAGGGTCGGGCCATCCACGAACTGCATGACGAGGTAGGGTTGCCCGTTCGCCTCGCCGACCTCGAAGATGTGGCAGATGTTCGGGTGTTCCAGCTGGGCCTGGACCCGCGCCTCCTGGAGGAAGCGCTCGGTGTCCTCCCGTTCCAGCCGCTTGAGGAGCTTGATGGCCACGGTGCGCTGCAGCTGGCGGTCGAAGGCCCGGTAAACCACCCCCATCCCGCCCTCGGCGACCACCTCCAGGGCCTCGTAGCGCCCCTCCCGGGGCAGCGGGAAGCGGGCCAGGAGTTCCGCGTGGCTCAGGCCGGGGGTGCGGTCGCCGGAGTTCCAGGAGGGCCGGTCGGTCCGCTCGAGCCGGGTCGCATCCTGCGGTGGTTCCGGAGTGGCGGCGGTCCAGTCGTCCCCCCTTCCGCCAGGGCCGGAAGAGGGTGAGGGGGGATCCGGGAGGAGGTCGGTCATGGGCGGGCCTCAGGATTATCGACCCTGGAGCCCGCGGGTGTCTCAGAAAACCCGGCGCCCGCGTGGAAGCCCCCCCAAGCAATGAGCCCGCTCACGCCGGCTCATTCGCCGGCGGCCCGATCCGGGCCCGGATTCAGGACGTGTAGCTGAAGCCGATACGGGCGACTTCCGCCTTTAGGCTGACCGGGGGGATGGAGGTGCCGGAGGGATCGGCGATCGAGGGTATGCCGGCCGTGTGGGTCCCTGCATCCACGGAGACCTTGCCGAAGTCCACCGAGAGAACCTCGGCCTTGAAGGTCCAGTGGTCCGGCGTGAATCGGCGGCCTAGCCCGCCACTTCCTTCGCCAGGGCCAGGCTGGCGGTGAGGCCCGGGGACTCGATGCCGAACAGGTTCACCAGGCCGGGGACCCCGTGGACCTCCTCGCGCTGGATGACGAAGTCGGGGGCGGGCTCCCCGGGGCCGTGGAGCTTGGGCCGCATGCCGGCGTAGGCGGGCTGGAGGGCGCCGTCGGAGAGGCCGGGCCAGTACTTGCGGACTTCGGCGTAGAAGCCGTCGGCCCGGCGGATGTCCACGTCGTAGCTCTCGCGGTCCACCCACTCCATGTCCGGCCCGAACCGGGCCTGGCCTGCCAGGTCCAGGGTGAGGTGCACGCCCAGGTGGCTCCCGTCGGGCACCGGGTAGACCAGCCGCGAGAAGGGGGCCGCGCCGGCCAGGGAGAAGTAGCTGCCCTTCGAGAGGTGCAGGGGCGGCACGCTGCCGGGGCGGATGCCCGCGAAGCCCCGCGCCACGGCCTGGGCGCCCAGGCCCGCGCAGTTGAACACGCGCGCTGCCACGAGGCTCATGGGCTCGGCGCCGCCCACGTCCACCCGCAGGCCCTCCGGCGTGTCCAGGCCACCGAGGACGGGGCTTTTCAGCACCACGGCCGCGCCCGCGGCCTCCGCGTCCATGCGCAGGGCCCGCATGAGGCCGTGGCTGTCCACGATGCCCGTGCTGGGGGAGAGCAGGGCCGCGGCGCAGCGGAGCCGGGGCTCCAGGGCGCGGGCTTCGTCCGGCTCCAGCCACCGGAGGTCCCGCACGCCGTTGGCTTCGGCCTTGGCCTGGAGGGCCCTCAGGGCGTCCACCTGGCCGGGCTCCGTGGCGACGATGAGCTTGCCGCAGCGGCGGTGCGCTACGCCGCGGGCGGCGCAGTAGGCGTAGAGGGCCCGGTTCCCGGCCACGCAGAGGCGGGCCTTGAGGGAATCCGTCGGATAGTAGATGCCCGCGTGGATGACCTCGCTGTTGCGGGAGCTGATGCCGGTGCCGACGCGGTCTTCGGCTTCCAGCAGCACCACCTCGCGGCCCCGGAGGGCCAGCTCGCGGGCCAGGGCCAGGCCCACGACGCCCGCTCCGATGACGATGCTGTCCACCCGTTCCATGGCTCCATCTTCGCGGCAATCCAGCGGCTGTGGGAAGATCGGGGTTCACGTCACGGCATGAGCATGAGGATTTCCTGGTGAAAGGAATCGGGAAAGAAGCGGAGGAGAGCGGAGTGGCGGAGGAGAGCGGGGGCCTGGAACAGGAACGTTTGACAGAGGCGATCCTGGGCTGTGCCATCAAGGTCCAGCGCGCCTTGGGTCCCGGCCTGCTCGAAAGCGCCTATGAGGCTTGCCTGGCCTACGAACTCGAGAAGGCTGGGCTCAAGGTCGAACGTCAAGTTCCCCTCGGCATACATTACGAAAACCTGGAGATTCCCGTCGCCTACCGGATGGACCTGCTGGTCGAGGGCGAGATCGTGCTGGAATTGAAGACCGTGGAGCACCTCACGGATTTCCACGAGGCACAGCTGTTGACCTATCTGCGTTGCGCCTCCAAACGGCTTGGATTCCTCCTCAACTTCTGGCGTTGGCCCATGAAGGACGGCGGCATCAAGCGCATCCTGAACCCCAGGGTTTCTCCGCTTTCCTCCGCCCCTCCGCTTCCCTCCGCTTAATTCATTCCTTTTTTCTTTCAGGTCAGGAAGCCTATGTCCACGCCGATGATGCAGCAGATCGCGGGTCTCAAGCGCGAGGCGGGGGAGGCCGTGCTGCTCACGCGGATGGGGGATTTCTACGAGATCCTGGGCGAGGACGCGGTGCGGGCGGCGCCGGTGCTGGAGATCGCGCTCACCATGCGCGGCAAGGGCACGGAATCGGAAACCCCCATGTGCGGGGTGCCCCACTTCGCGCTGGATTCGTACCTTCCGAAGCTGCTGGCGGCGGGCTTCTCCGCGGCCATCGCCGAGCCTACGGCCAAGGCCGAAGAGGTCAAGGGCCTCCTCCCCCGCGCCATCAAGCGCATCATCACGCCCGGCACCTGGCTGGACGACGACGCCCGCTGGCTCTGCGCGCTGCATCGTTCCGGCAGCGCCTGGGGCCTGGCCCTGCTGCAGCTGGCCTCCGGGGCCCTGCGCGTACTGCCCGGCGAGGGCGAGGAAGCCCTGCGGGCCACTCTGGAGCGCCTGGGCCCCCAGGAGCTCATCCTGGCCGAAGGCGCCGCGGATCTCCCCGATCTGGAGGCCGCCCGCACGCGCCTGCCCGCCTGGCGCTTCGAGCCCTCCCGCGCGAAGCAGCAGGTGCTGGCCTTCTTCGGCTGGCAGCACCTGGAGGGCGTGGGGCTCGACCCCTACCCGGCCGCCCTGGGCGCTCTGGCGGCCCTGCTGGATCATGTGGAGACCACGCAGAAGGGGCGTCCCGCGCACCTTCAGGGCGTGTCCCTCGAGCTGGGCGCCTCGGGCCCGCTGCTGGACGCCACCAGTGCCCGGCATCTGGAGGTGCTGGCCAATGGCCTGGACGGCGGCCGCGCGGGCTCGCTGCTGGCCCTGCTGGACCAGTGCCGCACGCGGCTGGGCTCTCGGTTGCTGAAGGCCTGGCTGGAACAGCCGCTGCGGGACCGCGGCGACCTGGAACGCCGCTGGTCCCAGGTGGCCTGGCTCACGGAGGACCGACGTCGCACGCCCATCCAGGGCCTGCTGGACCAGGTGCCGGACCTGGACCGCCTGCTGGGCCGCGTGGCCCTGGGCCTGGCCGCGCCGCCGGAGCTGGCCCAGCTCCGCGAGGGCCTGGCCGTGCTCCAGAAGCTGCCGGCGAAGATCCAGGATGAAGGCTGGGCCACGGAAGTGGCGGATCTGGGCCTCTGGCCTTCGGAGACGCCGCTCTGCACGCCCCTGCTGTCGGAGCTCCAGCGCTGCCTCGCGGAAGCTCCGCCCCTGGACCTGGAGAAGGGTGGCGTCATCCGCGAGGGCGTGGATGCGGAGCTGGACGCCGTGCGCCGTCTGGCCCGGGACGCCAAGCAGGTGATGCTCGAACTCGAGGAGGAAGAGCGCGCCGCCTCGGGCATCGCCAGCCTGAAAATCAAGTACAACCGGGTGTTCGGCTACTACTTCGAGATCACCAAGGCCAACCTGGGCGCGGTGCCCGGGCACTTCCTCCGCAAGCAGACGCTGGCCAACGCCGAGCGCTTCACCACGGAGAAGCTGGTGGCCTTCGAGCAGCGGCTCCTGAGCGCCGAGAGCGACCAGGTCCGCCTGGAGGCCGTGCAGTTCCAGCGGCTGCTGGCCCTGGTGCTGGAGCATCGCGCGGACCTCACCCGTCTGGCCCGGGCTGTCGCTGCGCTGGATGTGCTGGCGGCCTTGGCGGAGCGGGCGCGGCTGTCGGGCTGGACGCGTCCCGAGCTGGGCGAGGCGCGGGAGCTGGTGCTGGCCTCCGCCCGCCACCCCATGCTGGAGGCGCGCCTGGGCCGCGAGTGCATTCCCAACGACCTCCAGTTCACCGCCGACCAGCCCATGGCGGTGGTGACGGGCCCCAACATGGGCGGCAAGTCCACCTTCCTGCGGATGGCCGCGCTGCTCGTGGTGCTGGCCCAGACGGGCTCCTTCGTGCCCGCGGAGCTCATGCGCTTCGGCCTGGTGGACCGCATCTTCACGCGCATCGGCGCCTCGGATCAGCTGGCCAAGGGCCAGTCCACCTTCATGGTGGAGATGACGGAGACCGCGCGGATCCTCAACCAGGCGACCCCCGCGAGCCTCGTGATCCTGGACGAGATCGGCCGCGGCACCTCCACGCGCGACGGCCTGGCCCTGGCCGAGGCCATCGCCGTCTTCCTGCGCGATTTGAAATCTGGCGCGCCGCGGACGCTCTTCGCCACGCACTACTTCGAGATGACGAAGCTGGCGGACGACGCCCGGATCCAGAACCTCCATGTGGAAGTCCAGGAGTGGGAGGAGCAGCTGCACTTCCTCCACCGCGTGGCCCCGGGCCCCGCGGACCGCAGCTACGGCATCCAGGTGGCGAGGCTGGCGGGCCTGCCGAAGGCCGTCATCCAGAAGGCCCAGCGCCTGCTGGCCCAGTCTCCCGAGACCCCCCTCAAAGCGCCCACGGTGCTGCAGCCGGCCCTGCCGCTGTTCGAAGTCGAGGCCGATCCCCTCCGCGCCGAGCTGGAGGCCCTGGACCTCAGCCGCATGACACCGCTCGACGCGCTGAACTGGCTGGCCATGAAGCAGAAGGACCGCCCATGAGCGCCCCGAACCACCCCATCCGCCGCCGGGACCGCGCCCTGACCGAAGCCGAGGCCATGAAGCTGCTCGACGAGGCGGAGTGGGGCGTGCTGGCCACGGTGGACGCCGACGGCTGGCCCTACGCGGTGCCGGTGAACCACGCGGTGGTGGAGGGCAGCCTGATCCTCCACTGCGCCACCAAGGGGCACAAGCTGGACAACCTGGCCGTCAACCCGAAGGTCTCGTACTGCGCCGTGACCCTGGCGGAGCCCCTTCCGGCGGAGCTGGCCACCCGCTATGCCAGCGTCATCGTCTTCGGCCACGCGGAGCTGATCGCGGACGAGGCGGAGAAGCGGTCGGCCCTGCAGGCCCTGGGGCTGCGCTTCGCCCCCGGCCATGCGGACGTGGTGGCGCGGGAAATCGGCAAGGATCTCTTCCGCACGGCGGTCGTGCGCATCCGCATCGAGCGGGCCACGGGAAAGGCCCGCCGCTGATCAGGGCTCGACGCCAAGCGCCCGGAGTGCGGTCAGGAGGGCCGTCGGCCCTGGGTAGGTGATTCCGTGCATCCCGATGGCCCGGGCGCCTTCGACGTTCTCCGGGAGGTCGTCGATGAAGGCGCAGGCCTCGGGCGGGAGGCGGAGCTTGGCCAGCATGTCCCGGTAGATGCGGGGATCGGGCTTCATGGCGCCCACCTCGTAGGAGAAGGTCACGGCGTCGAAGAGGGGGAACACCCCGGTGGTCCGGATGCCGTGCTCCGCGTGCCAGGGGCTGGTGTTGGAGAGCAGGCCCAGGCGGTAGCGGGGCCTCAGGCGCCGGATCAGGTCGAAGGTGGACGGGATCGGCACAAAGATGTCTGTGAAAGCCCGGACGAAGGCGGCCTCGGGGAAGGCGAAGCCGCACAGGGCGGACAGTCCCTCCAGGAAGGCCGGGGAGGAGATCTTGCCGGTCTCGTAGGCTCGCGGAAGGTCGGATTGGGCCACGCGCCGGGCCAGATCCTGCTCCGGCAGGCCGCAGAGGTCCGAGAGGGCGCGGTACATGCGGCGGTTGTCGAAGGTGCAGACCACCTGGCCGAAGTCGAAGATCACGGCCCGGATGGCAGGGGGGGCGGGTGGCGCGAGGGTCATGGGGCATCCGGTGGCGGGGCTTCCATCCTCGCATTCCAGGCGACCGGGCGTAGACTTCCTCCATGATCCGGCCCCTCAGCAAGACGCGCATCCGTGTGGCATGGGCCATCGCCTTGGCCGTGGACGCCATCCAGGTGCCCGCGGACCTCACTGGCCCCGTGGGCTGGTTCCTGAGCGCGGGCCTGGACCTGATCACCATGGTCGTGATGTGGGCGATGCTCGGTTTCCACTGGGCCTTCCTGCCCTCGT
Source organism: Geothrix terrae (assembly GCF_022808775.1). Classification (GTDB taxonomy): domain Bacteria; phylum Acidobacteriota; class Holophagae; order Holophagales; family Holophagaceae; genus Geothrix; species Geothrix terrae. The sequence continues at coordinate 276,572 of NZ_JAKZLA010000002.1, read as the reverse complement.
TCGTCACCGAGGCCGTCCCCTGGCTGAACCTGGCGCCCCTCTGGACCCTGGCCGTGGCCCTCGCCACCCGGGGCCGGGGGCCGGAGGCCCCCCCCGTTCCACCGACCCTTCCCCCTCAAACCTGAAGGAGGTTCCCATGCAGATGAACGTCGGAGGCACCGACAAGGTCGTGCGCATCCTGGTTGGGCTCGTGCTGCTGAGCCTGCTGTTCCTGCTGAAGGGCAACGCCCGCTGGTTCGGCCTCCTCGGGCTGGTGCCCCTGGTGACCGCCTTCGCGGGGTTCTGCCCGCTCTACACCCTGGTGGGCGTGAACACCTGCCCGAAGAAGTAGAGGAAACGGGTCCCGTCTCGTCCCCCGCCGGAGGTGGGCCAAGGTGTGCCTGTTTTTTCCTTTTCCAGGGCCCCGTCCGGGCCGATTGGTGGGACACTGATCTGCCTTGCGTAGGTGGGCCCCATGCGAGCCTTCCCGCGAATCCGCAGATGCCTCCGATCCGGCGTGCTGCCGCTCCTGTGCGGGGTGGAGCCTGGGTGTGCGTGGGCGGACGGGGAGCCGGGGCCTCCCGTCCCGGCCTCGTTCGGCCAGAAGCTGGATCAGTTCCAGGCGAGGACGTACCACTTCCTGCAACCGAAGGTGGAGCGGATCGACCGCTGGTTCGTGCGCAAAGGGACCGAGCCGCTGCCGGTGCCGCCCTTCGAGCTCCGTCTGGGCCTGTACGCACTCCCCGATCTGGATCCGGAGGACCACTTCCACCTGAAAGGCCTCCTCGACCTGGATGCCAAGGTCTATCTGCCCAATGCCGACCGCCGCCTGAAGCTGAAAGTGACCACCCTGGATCCCACCCTGACGCCCGGGGCTCCCCCCATCGAGGCGCGGCGGGCGGCGCGGATCGGGGTGGAGCGGAGCTGGACGGAGGATCTCCACGCCACGCTGGGCCTCATGACCAGCATCCGCCCCCAGCTCTACACGCACCTGGACTGGAGCCCCACCTGGACCGCGGGGCGATGGAAGGTCTACCCCTTCGAGCGGATGTACTGGGAGAGCCGGGATGGTCCCGGCGAGATCACCTCCATGATGGCGGACCGGTGGCAGGGCTTCTGGAACTTCCGGTCGGCCGCCTCCCTCAAGTGGAGCGAGAAATCACGCGATGCCGACCGCGCGGTCCCGGGGGGCGGCAAAGGCTGGGAGTGGGAGGCGGACCTCAGCCTGGGTTATGTCACGGAGCTTCTGCGGGAGACCGACATCGGCCGGCGCATCAGCGGCGGGGACATGGCCCGGGGCACCAGCGTCCGGTTCAGCGTCCTGGGCACGCCGGGGCAGGCGAACAGGTACCTCCTCACGTGCTTTCTCAAGCGTGAGCTGCGAAACCGCTGGATCTACTACATCGTCGCGCCGGAGATCGAGTGGAACCGCGCATACCACTGGGGCCGGGAGTACCGGGTGACCGTCGGCATCGAGCTGCTGTTCTGGCACGACCGCCTGGCGTCCAACCCTGTGCTGCGTAGCGGACCTTAGTCCACCGCCGCGCCGCGGAACTCGTCCTGCTCGTGCCGGTTCTGCTCCTCCATGAGGAGCAGGCTCAGCTCCTTCTTCAATGCGTTGAAGCCGGGGCTGGCCACGTCGCGGGGGCGCGGCAAGTCCACGCGCAGATCGCGCTTGATGGTGCCGGGCCGGTAGGTCATCACCACGGTGCGGTCCGCCAGGTAGAGGGCCTCCTCGATGCTGTGGGTGACGAAGAGGATGGTCTTCTTCAGCTCGGTCCAGAGGCGCAGCAGCTCGTCCTGCAGGTTGCGGCGGGTGAGGGCGTCGAGGGCGCCGAAGGGCTCGTCCATGAGCATGATGGGCGAGTCCAGGGCCAGCACCCGGGCGATGGCCACGCGCTGGCGCATGCCGCCGCTCAGGTCCTTGGGGAAGCGTTTCCGGAAATCCTGGAGATGCAGGAGCCCCAGCAGGCTGTCCACCTTGGACTGGATGGCGGCCTTCGGCTGCCCCTTGATCTGGAGGCCGAAGGCGATGTTCTGCTCCACGGTCATCCAGGGGAACAGCGCGTACTCCTGGAAGACCATGCCGCGATCGGGGCCGGGAGCCCCGATCCGCGCCCCCTCGACCACGATGTGGCCGGAGCTGGGCAGGCTGAAGCCCGCGACCGCGTTGAGCAGCGTGGATTTCCCGCAGCCCGAGGGACCCAGCAGGCAGACGAACTCGCCCCGGGCGATCTCGAGGTCGATGGCCTTGAGGGCGTACACGTCCTGGCCCCCGCTCTGGAAGACCTTGTGGACGCCCTGGACGGAAATGTGGCTGTCCATCGCGCTCATCCCTGCTCCAGGCCGCGGTGCCAGCGCAGCATGCGCGAGCTGAGGCGGCTCATGACCGTGTCGATGCCCAGGCCCAGCAGGCCGATGGTGAACATGCCGGCGATGATCTTGTCGGACCAGAGGTACTCGCGGGCCTCCAGGATGCGGTAGCCCAGGCCGTTGTTCACGGCGATCATCTCGGAGACGATCACCACGATGAAGGCGGTGCCCATGCCGATGCGCGCGCCCGTGAAGATGTAGGGCGTGGCAGCCGGCAGGATGATGCGCGTGAACTGGGTGAACCGCGAGGCCCCCAGGTTGCGGCCCACGCGCAGGTAGATGCTGTCCACATTCTGCACGCCCGTGACCGTGTTCATCAGCACCGGGAAGAAGGCCCCGATGCTGATGAGGAAGATGGCCGGCGGGTTGCCCAGGCCGAACCACAGGATGGACAGCGGGATGTAGGCGATGGGCGGGATGGGCCGCAGCACCTGGATGAGGGGGTTGAAGAGGGCGTAGACCACCTTGCTGTACCCCATGGCCAGGCCCAGGGGAAGGGCCAGACCCGTGCCGATGGCGAAGCCCACGAGCACGCGGTAGAGGCTCCCCATGGCGTCCTGCGGCAGCTCGCCGGAGAAGCACCACTTGAGGTACGAGCCCTGGGCCGGATCGAAGGCCTCCAGGGGCCGCAGGTAGGTCCACCACTTGGTGAGCACCTGCATGGGGGACGGCAGGATGGTGGCGTTCACCCAGCCCTTGGCGGACAGCAGCTGCCAGAGGGCCAGGGCCGCCAGCGGAACGAGGATGCCGGAGGCGGCGTGCTTGTAGCGCTTCATCCCTTCTTCACCTTCTTGGCGGGGGCCGCCTTCTTGGGAGCCGCCGCCGGCTGGTCGATCTTCAGCTGCTTCTTGGCCTCGGCCAGGAGGTCGAGCTTCACCCAATCGGAGGCCTTGGGCGGCGCGGCCATCTTGCCTACGCCGTACTTGGCCATCAGGTCCGTGGTGATCTGCACATGCTCCGTGGTGATGTCATAGCTGAAGGGGGAGTTGCCGATGGCGTCCTGGTAGTCCTCGGCGCTGATCTGGTTCTTGAACATGTTCTCGCGGACGTACTTCTCGGCCAGCTTGGGGTCGTCGATGAACTTCTTGGTGGCCTCCACGAAGCAGAGCAGGAAGCGGCGGGCCACGTCACGGCGCTCCTTGTAGAGCTTCTCGGTGATGACCAGGGCGCGGATGGGCTCGCCGATGGGGGTGTCATAGGGCTTCAGCAGCTCCACGCCGAACTTCCGGTTGATGGCCTGGGAGCTGTAGGGCTCGCTCTGGCACATGGCGTCGATGTTCTTGGCCATGAGGGCCTGGTTCAGGTCCGCGAAGGGCATGTAGAGCACCAGCACGTCCTTGCCGGGCTTGTCGGACCAGGTCAGGCCGGCCTTCGCCAGCTCGGCCAGGAGCAGCACTTCCTGCGCCCCGCCGCGGGCCACGCCCACCTTCTTGCCCTTGAGGTCCCTCAGCGACTTGATGCCCGTGGAGGCGTTCACCACGATGCGGGCCCCGCCCCTGGCGAAGCCGGCCACCACGTAGATGGGCACGCCCTGGGCCCGGCCCGCGATGGCGGCATCCAGCGCCGCGGCGCTGGCGTCGATCTCGCCCGCCACGATGGCGGGGTTGATGTCGATGCCCTTGGCGAACATCCGCTCGTCGATCTTCAGGTTGTACTTCGGCGCGATCTCCTTCATGTAGGACACGGCGCCGTAGTGGGCGAACTTCAGGTTGCCCAGACGCACCACGTCCTGGGCCAGCAGGCTCAGCGTGGAAAGCGAGAGAAGGAAGGCCAGAGGCTTCATCCGCATGGGGTACTCCGGGGGTTTGGACCATTCTAGGCCAAGGATTCCCGGAGGGGCATCGGTCAATCCTGCCTGCGCCTCGCCACCATCAGCAGCTCGCGCCCCGCCCGGCGGGGATGACTGGCGGAGGCTCGCGCGAGGTGGAGGATTTCGAAGCGCGGGAGGGCGAGATCGCGGCAAGTCTCCAGCGGAATGGCATGCGGCGGGCCGGGGCGTCCCTGGACGTCGTCGAAGACCACGACCATCCAAAGACCACCGGGCCTCAGGTGGCGCGCGCAGGCCTCCACGTAGTCCCGGCGCCGCTCCGGGTCCATGGCCACGAAGCAGGTGTGGTCGAAGATGGCGTCCCAGGGGCCAGGGACAGGCCCCAGGGGGCCGAGCTGCGGAGAGAACCAGTCCGCCGACGACCAGGTGACCCGGTCGCCGTAGCGCGCCCGGGCGCCCTGGAGGGCCAGGGGCGCGAAGTCCAAACCCGTGACCACGAAGCCCTCGGCCTCCAGCCCGGCGGCATCGTGGCCGTAGCCGCAGCCGGGCACGACGACGGAGGCGCCTGGCGCCAGTCCCGCGGCCGCGGCGCAGGCCAGGGCCTCCGCCAGCACGGGCGTGGGTCGCGCCATGTCCCAGCCGGGCCGGGCCCCGTCATCGTAGAATGCGTTCCAGTAGTCGGAGTGGGCGGTCATGGGAGGACGATCTCCGTGGCGCCCACGAAGGCGGCCAGGCGTTCCAGGGCTTCGTCCAGGCCTCGCTTCCGGGCTTTGGTGGCCTTGACGCCGGGCTCCCACCAGAGGCCCTTGATCTCCAGCAGGCCGCGGTCTCGGTGGAGCTTGGGATCGAGGCGGCCCACGAAGCGCTCGCCTTCGAGAATGGGCAGCACGAAGTAGCCATACTGGCGTTTGGGCTCGGGCACGAAGGCCTCGAAGCGATAGTCGAAGCCGAAGCGGCGCAGCGCCCGGGTGCGGTCCCGCAGCACCGGATCGAAGGGGCAGAGCAGCCGCGTGCGCTCCGGAGGATCGGGCAGCTTTGCCAGGCGCTTCTCCCAGTCCGCCAGCGCGAAGGCGGGGCGGGCTTCGCCATCATCGCCGTCCACGGTCACAGCGACGATGCGGCCGGCCTTCGCCGCGCGGTCGCACCAGGTCTTGGCCTCGGCGGCCTCGATGGAGGCCCAGAACTCCGCCAGTTCCTTCGGCGTGAAGATCACGAGCCGCTCGGCGGCGCTGGCGCAGGCCCATTCCACGTGCGCATCGGGGTCCGGGCAGGGCAGGGCGTGGTGGTCCGGCAGCACCCGCTCGGTGAGGTCGTACAGCTTCTGGAAGCCTTCGCGCCGCGGGATCATCAGCTCGCCGCTGCGCCACAGGAAGTCCAGGGCGGCCTTCTGCGGCTTCCAGCCCCACCAGGGCCCGCGTTTCTCCGGGTGCTCGAAGTCCGAGGACTTCAGCGGACCCTCGCGCTCGATGCGGGCCTTCACATCCCCCACCACTCGGGCGCCATCCGTTCCGCGGAAGTGGCTCTGCCACCAGGCGTGGGCGTGGATGCGCTCCCGGTCCCGCGCAAAGCGCGGCTTCCAGTGCCCGAACCAGGCCGTGGGGATGGCGGAGGCATCGTGGGTGAAGGCCTCGAACAGGCTCCGCTTGTCCTCCAGCAGCTTCTTCAGGTGCTCCGGCCGGTAGCCGTCCAGGCGGCTGGAGAGCGTGAGGTCGTGGGCCCGCGCCACGACGTTGATGGTGTCCATCTGCACGAACCCCAGCTTCTCGATGAGGGCCTGCACAGAGGCCGCCGTGGCGCGCCGGGCGGGCTCGTCCAGCAGCCCCTGGGCGCCGAGGAGGAGGCGGGCGGCGCGGTTGGCAGATAGGGTCGGAGGGTGGGTCATGGCGACTCGGTGATGGAAAGCCAGGATAGGCGGCCCCCCGCCGGCCGTCAGCTCCCCTCTGACGGTGCCGCTTCCGGCTGTCCTCGGGGGCCTGGCCGCGGTCACGCATGTCATGGGGCCTCAGGTTCAGGTGGAGAGCGGGGTCAGGGCCCCGGGCTTCATTCATCCCCCCCGGCGAAGAAGGTCTCGATCTCCCGGTAGAGCTGATGGCGGCTGGCCTCCAGGTGCAGCCGGTGGCCGCCCTGGCTGAGCACCACCAGGCGTTTCAAGGGGGCCCCCAGGTCGTGGAAGAGGCGGAACGCCTGGCTGGGCGGGGCCACCCCGTCCCACTCGCCCACGATGACGAGCGTGGGGCAGCGGACGCGCTCCGGCGCGTAGGGGAGCCGGCCCGACCGGTCCATCTCCGAGAAGGCGGCATTCAAGCCCGAAGGCACATGCACGCCCCGGGCATCGCTGAATGGGTCCGAAGCGAGGTAGGCCTCGCCCCAGGTCTGGAGCATCCGGGCATCGATGCGTCCTGAGGTCTTCACCTTCGATTCGAAGGCGTTCATCTGGGTCTCCACGCTCACGGGGAACCAGCCGAATTGCGCCTTGGCCTTCGAAGGCCCACCCGGATTCGAGGCGCTCGAATCGTCCGGGGCCGGGGCGCCGAAGAGCGCCAGGCGCGCCACGCGATCGGGGTGCCGTTCCGCGTACCGGCCGGCCACGAAGGTCCCGGCCGAGTGAGCCACGAGAAGTACACGGCGGACATGGGACCTGGCCTGGATGTGGTCCACGGCCCGGGCCACCTGATCCACCAAGTCATCGAGGCTGCCGAGGACCTGTCCGGCCTGGGGTGGCTTCGCCAACTCCGGGTAGCGGTCCGAACGGCCGTAGCCCAGGAAGTCCAAGGCCCAGACCTCGTAGCCGCGGTCGGTCCATTCATCCATCCAGGATGTACCGTTCATCCGCCATCCCGCGGCCAGCTCCGTAGGGAAGGTGGCCCCGTGCAGGATCAGCACCGGGAGGGCCCCCGCCCGGGGCACGCGGGGCATCGCATGATGGATGAAGAGGGAGAGCCCTGGCTGGCTGGACGGAATCCGGTGTCCCGATGCCGCGCTTGGCACCGTCGAGGGGGCTTGCGTGGCCGCCCCGTGGGCCGCAAGAGCGAGAGAAAGCAGGGAACCCGCGCCCAGGCGGATGCGAGGATGGATCATCGTAGACTCCTGTCTGGAAACCCAGCCTGAGGACCCTATGTTTCGGTTTGGAACGAAATGAGCTCGGATCCTGATTTTTCGTCCGCGGCGGCCATGCTGGTGGAACCGGCTCGGGCCGCCATGCTGGCGCGGCTGCTGGACGGCCGGGCCTGGACGGCCACCGAGCTCTCCGCCGCCGCCTCCATCCGTCCGTCCACGGGCAGCGCCCATCTCTCGAAGCTGCTGGCTCTGGGATGGGTCGAAGTCCTGCCGCAGGGGCGGCACCGGTACTACCGCCTCGCGGGGCAGGAGGTCGCCGCGTTCCTGGAATCCTTCGCGCGTCTGGCGCCCGATCCGGAGGTCCGCACGCCCGGCGAGCGCCGCGCCTCCGAGGCGCTGAGGCACTGCCGCCTCTGCTACGACCACCTGGCGGGACGGGTGGGCGTGGTCTGGACGGAAGGGCTCCTGGCGCACGGCTGGCTGGAGGCTTCGGCGGCGGGGTACACCGCCACTCCCGCGGGCCGGCGGGGACTGGTGGCCCTGGGGTTGGCCGGCTTCGACGAGACATCGGAGCCGGTGGCCGGCCGCACCTGCATGGATTGGAGTGAACGGCGCCTTCACATCGCGGGCCCGTTGGGCCGGGATCTGGCCAGGGGACTCCTCACGCTGGGCTGGTTCCAGCGTGACCCGCGCAGCCGTGCCCTCTGGGTGACGCCCCTCGGACGCGAAGGCTACCGTCGGGTGTTCGGTCGGCCGCTGCCGGAACCTCCGGGCTCAGATCCTCGCGGCTAGTTCCGCCCCCTGCCGGATGGCGCGCTGGGCGTCCAGCTCGGCGGCCAGGTCGGCGCCGCCGATGAGGTGGACGGACACGCCCCGCTCCGTGAGGGGCATGGCAAGGCTGCGCTCGGAGACCTGGCCCGCGCAGAGGATCACGCTGTCCACCGGAAGGCACTTCGACCCCGCGTCCTTGCCGTCGCGGATCCAGAGGCCCGCGTCGTCCACGCGCTCGTAGTGGATGCCGCCCATCATCTTCACCTTCATGGCCTTGAGGCCGGCCCGGTGGGCCCAGCCCGTGGTCTTGCCCAGGCTGGCCCCCATGCGGTCCGTCTTGCGCTGAAGCAGGTACACGGTGCGGGCCGGCGGGGGCGGCTGGGGCGCGGGAAGCAGGCCGCCCCGGTGGGTGTGGGCGCCATCCACGCCCCATTCCGCGAGGTAGCGGGCTCGGTCCGGTCCGTGGTCGTCGTGCACCAGGAACTCCGCCACGTCGAAGCCGATGCCGCCGGCGCCGATGATGGCGACGGTCTGTCCGGCCACCTTCCGGCCCGAGAGCAGGTCCGGATAGCTGATGACCTTGGGATGGTCCACGCCGGGGAAGTCCGGTGTGCGGGGCAGGACACCGGTGGCCAGGACGACCTCCTCGAAGTCCGCCAGCAGATCCACGGTGGCCCGCTCGCCCAGGCGCAAGGTGACGCCCGCGGTGGCCAGGCGGCGGCCGAAGTAGCGGAGCATCTCGTAGAACTCCTCTTTCCCCGGCACGCGCTTGGCGTAGTTGACCTGGCCGCCCAGTTCCTTCTGGGCCTCGAAGAGGGTGACCACGTGCCCGCGCTCGGCGGCGTGGCACGCGAAGCTCATGCCCGCCGCCCCGCCGCCCACCACGGCGATGTGCCGGGGGGCGATGGTGGGCTCGAACACCAGCTCGGTCTCGTAGCAGGCCCGGGGGTTCACCAGGCAGGTGGCGCGCTTCTGCTCGAAGACGTGATCCAGGCAGGCCTGGTTGCAGGCGATGCAGGTGTTGATGTCCAGCGCGCGGTCCTCGGCGGCCTTCTTCACGAACTCGGCGTCCGCCAGCAGGGGACGGGCCATGCTCACCATGTCCGCGCAGCCCTCCGCCAGCACCTCCTCGGCCACCTCCGGTGTGTTGATGCGGTTCGTGGTGACGAGGGGGATGCCCACCTCGCCCTTGAGCTTCTTCGTCACCCAGGCGTAGGCCCCGCGGGGCACCATGGGGCCGATGGTGGGCACGCGGGCCTCGTGCCAGCCGATGCCCGTGTTGAGGATCGTGGCGCCGGCGGCCTCGATGGCCTTGGCGAGCTGGACCACCTCGTCCCAGGTGCTGCCGTCGGGCACCAGGTCGAGCATGGAGAGGCGGAAGATCACGATGAAGTCGGGGCCCACGGCGGCGCGCACGGCCTTCACCACCTCCACGGGGAAGCGCATGCGGTTCTCGTAGCTGCCGCCCCAGGCGTCCGTGCGGCGGTTGGTGCGGGCGGCGATGAACTCGTTGATGAGGTAGCCCTCGCTGCCCATGATCTCCACGCCGTCGTAGCCGGCCCGCCGGGCCAGGACCGCGCAGCGGGCGTAGTCGCGGATGGTGGCCTGGATGCCCCGCGGGGAGAGGGCCCGGGGCTTGAAGGGGGTGATGGGGCTCTTGAGGGCCGAGGGCGCCACGCTGAGGGGGTGGTAGCTGTAGCGCCCGCCGTGGAGGATCTGGAGGGCGATCTTGCCGCCGGCCTCGTGGACGGCGGCAGTCACCTGGCGATGCTTCCCCACCTGCCAGGGCCAGGAGAGCTGGGAGCCGAACGGCGAGAGCCGGCCGCGCAGGTTGGGCGCGATGCCGCCCGTGACGATGAGGCCCACGCCGCCGCGGGCCCGCTCCGCGTAGAAGGCCGCCAGCTTGGCGAAGCCGCCCTTGGCCTCCTCCAGGTTGGTGTGCATGGAGCCCATGAGCACGCGGTTCCGCAGCGTGGTGAAGCCCAGATCGAGGGGGGCCAGCAGGTGGGGGTACGGCATGACAGCTCCGGTGGGTGATGCCAGTGTACGGTGCCGGGAAGGTCCGCGACGCCGGCGTGAATGCCTCGTGTCGTTACAGGCCATCGGCCCAGGCCGGGTTTTCCCTGGGCGCATGCCATGGGCGCTGACTCTTCCATGGGCCGATTTTCCGCATCTTGACCTGGTCCACGCAGGGCCTTCCAATGATGGACCACTCAACCCGTCGATCCTCCTTGATTGGTAAGTCCCCGGCCATGCCCTACTCATCGCTCCGCCCCTTCCCCCGCTGCACCCCTTCCGCCGGGGCCGCGGGAATCCACGCCTTCCCGGCCCCGGAGCGCCCATGAGCAACCTCCGTGGCCTCCTCGAGAGCATCAGCATCACCGACGTGGTGCAGCTGCTCCATCTGAACAGGAAGACCGGCCAGCTGCTCATGCAGAACGGCCGCTTCCAGGGCGTGATGTACGTGAGCGGCGGCGCGGTGGTCCACGCCGAGACTTCGCGCTCCACCGGCGAATCCGCCGCCTTCGAGCTGCTGGCCTGGGAGCGGGGCGAGTTCGAGTTCCAGGCGGTGCCGGTCAAGCCCGTGGGCAGCATCCGGCGGAGCGTGCCGGACCTGCTCATGGAGTCGGCCCGCACCCTGGACACCCGCCGCCGCCTGGGGGCCTACTTCCCCTCCCTGGACGCGGTGCCCTGGACCTTCCTGCCGGAACCGGCCCTCACCGCGGGCCTGAAGCTCACCCCCGAGGCCCTCAAGGCCATCGCGCACTTCGATGGCTACCAGGACTTCCACCAGGTGATGGTCTCCACGCAGTTGAACGAGACGGCGGTGCTGGAGGCGGCCTTCGCCCTGCTGGAGGCCGAGCGCCTCCAGGTCTTCGAGCCCGCCGTCCCACTTGCCGTGGAGACGATGAAGACGGGGCTGTTCAAGAAGGGCGACCACGTGGAGCTGGGTGTCATCCACGAATCCCGCTGGCGGGGGCTCCAGCCCTACAGCCACGGCTTCATCACCCAGGTGCGGATCCAGTGGCGGGGCGGCGTGGCCCACGAGGCGGCGCGCTTCGTGCCCGGCCTGGCCGATGGCGTGATCTCGGTGCCTGAGCCCCTTCTCAAGAGCTGGGGCATCGGCCCCACCGAATCGGTGGTGGTGCGGCCCGCGCCCTGAATCACATTCCTCGGAGCAAGACCATGGTCCAAACCATCGCCGACCTGTTCTACCAGGCCTGTTCCTTCCAGTCGCCGGATGCCCTGGCCTACCGGAAGGGCGGCGGCTACGTGCCCATCTCCCACCAGGACCTGCAGGCCCGGGTGGAGCGCCTGGCCCTGGCCCTGGGGGCCCGCGGCCTCAAGGCGGGCGAGCCCGTGGCGCTGATCTGCGAGAACCGGCCCGAGTGGGCGGTCGTGGACTACGCCTGCGCGGTCTCGGGCCTGCCCACCGTGCCGGTCTACCCCACCCTGAACGCGGCCCAGAGCGCCTTCATCCTCAAGCACTCCGAGGCGCGCATCGTCTTCTGCTCCACGGCGGACCAGGCGCGGAAGGCCCTGACCGCGCAGGGTCCCGGCTCCGCCCTGCAGTGGGTGGTGCAGATGGACGGCATCCCCGCGGACTCCAGCGTGATCCCCTTCTCCACCCTCATGGCCGAGGGCGAGGGCCTGGAGAGCCGCCGCGCCGAGGTGCGGGCCTGGGCCAAGGAGCGGAAGGCGGACGACCTGCTGACCATCATCTACACGTCCGGCACCACGGGGGATCCCAAGGGCGCCATGCTCACCCACGGGAACCTGGTGTCCAACGTGGAGCGCACGCTCCAGCTGCTGCAGCTCAAGAAGGGGGACCGCTGCCTCTCCTTCCTGCCCCTCTCGCACATCCTCGAGCGCATGGCGGGGCACTACTCCACCTTCCGCATCGGCGCCAGCATCTACTATGCGGAGAGCATCGCCACCGTGGCCGATGACCTCCAGGCCACCAAGCCCACCATCATCATCAGCGTGCCCCGCATCTACGAGAAGATCTACGCCCGGGTGCGGGAGAACGTGGCTTCCAGCAGCCTGGTGAAGCGCTTCATCTTCCACTGGGCCATGTGGGCGGGCGACATGTCCGTGCCCTACCTGTACGAGAAGCAGAACATCCCCATCTGGATCCAGTTCCAGCTCTGGTGGAGCCGCCACCTGGTCTTCCACAAGATCCTGGCCCGGACTGGCGGGAACATCCGCTTCGCCATCAGCGGGGGCGCGCCCCTGGCGCCCAAGGTCATGGCCTTCTTCTGGGCCGTGGGCCTTCCCATCACCGAAGGCTATGGCCTCACGGAGACGAGCCCCGTGGTCTCCTTCAACCGCTTCGGCGAGGTGGTGCCCGGCAAGGTGGGGCGCCCCATCTACGACGCGTGGGACGGCAAGCCCTACGTGAAGATCGCGGAGGACGGCGAGATCCTCGTCAAGGGCCCGAACGTGATGAAGGGCTACTGGAAGAATCCCGAGGGCACGGCGGAGGCCTTCGACGCGGACGGCTACTTCCGCACCGGCGACATCGGCGAGCTGAGCTCCCGGGGCCTTCTCAAGATCACGGACCGCAAGAAGGAGATCATCGTCACCAGCGGCGGCAAGAAGGTGGCGCCCCAGCCCATCGAGGAGCTGCTCAAGACGGACAAGTTCATCACCCAGGCGGTCCTGCTGGGCGACAAGCGCAACTACATCTCCGCGCTCATCATCCCCAACTTCGACAGCCTGCACCGCTGGGCCCACCAGAAGAAGATCCGCTTCTCCAACAACCGCGACCTGGTGGCCCGCCCCGAGGTGCATGAGCTGATGATGGAGCGGGTGGAGACGGTCAACCAGCACCTCTCCAACTTCGAGCGGGTCAAGAAGGTGGCCATCCTCGACCACGAGCTGAGCCTGGAGAGCGGCCAGCTCACCCCCAGCCTCAAGGTGAAGCGCCGGGTGGTGAACGAGATGTACGCCACCCTCATCGAGTCGCTCTACAAGGGCGCCTGAACCCCGCCCGCGCTCAGTCCGCCGAGGGCCCCTTCAGCTCGATCACGTTGCCCTCCGGGTCCCGGAGGTAGACGGACGGGCCGGTGCCTTCGGCCCCGTAGTTGTCATGAACCTCGCTCAGCTCGATGCCATGGGCGGCGAAGCGGGCCCGAAGGGCGGCCTCGTCGAAGGGATCGATGCGCAGGCAGAAGTGGTCCTGGTTGCGGCCCTCCGCGCCCGGCGCCGCACCGCCGGAGGCGCCCAGCTTCCCGCCCACGGAGACCAGGTCGAGCATGGAGCGCCCCGCCCGGAGGTGGACGAGCCCCAGGTCGGGCACCTGCCGGTCGAGCCCCAGGCCGATCACCCGTGTGTAGAAAGCGGTCATGGCCTCCAGATCAGTGACGCGGAGGACCAGGTGGTCGAGGGCGAGGATGCGCATGGCTGGTGGGCCTCCCGGCCCCAGCATAGCCGGGGTGCCCCCCGGTCCCAGCATGGCCGGAAGGGCCCGGCGGGAGCGCCGCCGGGCCCAGGCGACTCGGACGCAGTCAGAACCGGATGCCGGCGTAGATGCCGATCTGGCTCTTGGGGGCGAGGCTCTTCAGCAGGTCCGCCGTGGAGGCGAAGTCGTTGCTCTTGGAGCTGAGGGGGAAGGCGGCCTCGACGCCGATGAAGGGCTTCACCAGGGGGCTGGGGAAGGCGTACCCGGCGTTCACGCGGGCCCACACGCGGTTGTAGGTGGTGCTATCGCCGCCGGCCTCCTTCAGGGATTCGGAGCGGAACTCCAGGCCCGCGCCCACGGCGATGACGGCCTTGAAGTTGAACATGGCCCCGGCCGACCAGTGGCTCTGCTTCAGCTCGCCCTCGGCCATGGGCGTGCCGCCCAGGGTGGCCTTGAGGGTGGACTTGGATTCCGGCTGGTAGCCGGCGGTGAGCTGGAGCAGGACGGGGCCGAAGTCCACCACCGAGTAGCCGAAGCGGGCGCCGACGACGGTCTTGTTGTCCGCCTCCAGCCGCAGCGTGGTGCCAGGCGCCACGTCCATGTGGGGCGAGGGGTACTGCTGCTGCCCGATGAAGAGCCCCACCTCGAAGGTCTGGGCCGCGAGGGGGGCGCCGAGGAGCAGGGCGAGCGCGAGGGTCTTTTTCATGAGGGTCTCCTGAGGGGAAAGGGAAAGGCGGCCCATCCTTCCATCGCCCCTTCGGGAAATCAAGAAGATTCGCATGTCATCAATCGAGGGGCGCCCCGGCGGCCGGGCCTGATCCTCGCGCGGGGCCGCCTGCGGACGCCGGGTTCTGCTTCCGGACGCGGTGGTAGTGGCGGCGGGCCTTCTCCCGGTTGCCGCAGCTGGTCATCGAGCACCAGCGGCGGGAGCGGCCGCGACTGAGGTCCAGGAACAGCCAGGTGCACTGCGAGCCTCCGCACTCCCGGACCGGGGCCGGCTCCTCCGCGGTCAGCAGGTCCGCCGCGGCCCGGGCGATGGGCCAGAGGGGGGCCGTGAGGTGCCGCTCCATCTCCCGCCAGTGCCAGGCGGGAGAGGCTGCGTCCCAGACCAGGCAGAGGTGGGGCAGGGCCTCCCGGAGGGCCCGGTTCAGGGCGTCCAGGTCTGCGGGGGGCACCGCCCGCCCGTGGGCCCGGGCCGAGAAGAGGCTGTACAGGGCCTCCCGGAGGGCCCGGGCGGTGTGGAGGGCGGCCTCCGCGGCGGTCGGGCTGGCCAGGGCCTGGGCGGCCAGGGCTTCCGCCGCGTCGGGGGCCAGGAGGTCCGTCTGCCGGGCGAAGGCCAGGAGTCGGGCATAGGCCTGCAGTCTGTCTGTGTCTGGACGACCACGGTCATCCCAGGTGTTGACGTAATCCAAGCACAGGTCCCCTCCGGCCAACTCGAAGGGGCCCTGATCCAACGGGGGAGGCGTGTTGTCCATGGCTTGATTCTAACCTGTAAATTGTGCTCAAGAGGTTAGAATCGATTATCACCGCTGAAGGCCAAGGCCAAGGAGAATCGCCATGCCAACGCTCATCGAACGCCTTTTCGCACTGGCTCCCGAGATCCGGTACGTCGCCACCTACCTGGATGGCGTTCACGGCTCGGCCCAGCGCCCGGGCATTGAAGGCGCGAGCAGTTCGGAATCCGACAAGTACGAGGAACTGATCGTGAACCCGACCCTTCTGAAGCTCGTCACGCAGCGCGGCAACATCGACTGCGGGGGGGCCGACTGGGTCATCATCCGGTACGGCCATTTCTACGAGCTGGTCGTGCCGGTTCCGAGGGGCCACCTGTCCATCGGAATCGAGCTGTCCGGCCACCCCCTCGCCATCGCCGAGCAGGTTCTCGCCGTCGCGGAACAGGCGCTCTAGAAGCCCCCGCGAGCGGCCGGGACGTCTCTGCTGCTGGAGGCGGCCTGAGGCCTCAGTCCGCCTCGGTCTTCTCGATCACGATCACCATGCGGGTGACCACCGCGGCCAGGGCGCCCACGGCGGCGAACACCGGCAGCAGGGCCGCGCCCACCACGCCCACCGTGAGGGGGATCTCGATGAGGGTCTTCCCCTCCTCGTTCTTCAGGGTGATCCGCCGGATGTTGCCCTGGTGGATGAGCTCCTTGATCTTGTCGAGGATCTTGCCACCCTCGAGCTTGAATTCTTCGGTGCGGATGGACATGGAACTCCTTTAGGCGCGGACCAGCAGGTGGCGGGCCAGCCAGATCTGGAAGCGGCCCAGCAGCAGGGCCAGGTGGAGGGTGAGGGGCAGGAGGGCCAGGCCCGCCAGGCCGCAGAGGGCCACCGCCAGGCCCGGGTGGGCGGAGATCCAGACCACCCCGCCCACATCGCCCGTGAAGCTGCCGCCCACATGCAGCAGGCGCAGCACCGGCACCGCCAGGAGGGCCAGGCTCGTGGTCAGGAGGCTGACCAGCAGCGTGAAGTAGGCGGTGCCCAGGGGCATCAGCAGCACGAAGTAGAGCAGGCTGGTCCAGGTGCGGGGATCGCCCACCAGGGCCTTCGTGCGGATCAGCCACCCTTCGCCCCCCGGCAGCAGGGCCGGGGCCTCGGGGGTTCCGTCGCCCACCAGCGCCCCCAACAGGCGCAGCTCCGCCACGGAGAGCAGGCGGGCGCCGGCCAGGAAGGCCACCGCCACCGGGACGCCGATGATGAGGATGGCCAGGCCCAGGCTCAGGGTCAGTCCCGTCACCGCATAGGTGAAGGCGAGGATGCCCGTGACCAGGGTGAGCAGCAGGTAGAGCAGGGTCGTGTAGGCCCGGCGCGTGGCCAGGACCTCGAAGAAGCCAGGGTGGGGAGGGGGTTGCAGGGGCATGGGATCTCCCGGGGTGTCTCCAATCTAGGGAGAGTTCCCCCCTACCGGGGAGCGAACCGGCGAACCGCGGGTCCGGGCCGGCGAAGGACCGGGGATCGCGGCCGTCAGGCGCCTTCGTAGCAGGGCCCGGTCTCGCGCACTTCGACGGTGGCCCACTCGGCGGCGGGGCAGGCCAGGGCGATGGTTACCGCCTCCTCCCGGGTCTGGCAGGTGAGGTAGAAGAAGCCGCCGACCATCTCCTTGGACTCGGCAAAGGGGCCGTCGAGCAGGGATGGCCTTCCGTTCCGCACCTCCACGCGAACCCCTTCGTGGTCGGAGTGGAGCGAACTGGTGAGCTTGAGCAGGCCCCGGCCCTGGAGGTCCTCGGCAAAACGCAGCATCCGCTCGTAGACGGCGCGGCCCGCCTCCTCGCCGCGGGCGGCGCGTTGTCCTCGGGGTTCCATGATCAGCAGCATGTAGGGCATTGGAGGCTCCTGGTAGGTTGGGTCCGGAATCCGGGCCGGGTGGTCACGCGTCGCCGCAGGCCGCCGCCCGCTCGAGCAGGAAGCCGCGTTCCCGGGCGTTGCGGGTGAGCGCGGCGGCTTGCTCGAAGGCTGCCTTCGCCTCCTCCTTACGGCCGAGCTTGGCGAGCAGATCTCCGCGCACGCTCGGGAGCAGGTGGTAGCCCTTGAGCGAAGGCTCGGCAGCCAGCGCCTCCACGGCCTCGAGCCCGACCGCGGGGCCGAAGGCCATGCCGAGGGCCACGGCGCGGTTGAGTTCCACCACGGGAGAGGGGGTGACGTGGGCGAGCTCGCCATAGAGGGCGGCGATGCGCGCCCAGTCGGTGTCGGCGGCCGTGCGGGCGCGCGCGTGGCACCCGGCGATGGCCGCCTGCAGCGTGTAGGGCCCTGGGGGGCCACCCAGCGCCTGGGCCAGCGCCAGGGCCCGCTCCAGGGCTTCCAGGCCGCGCCGGATGAGGAGCTGGTCCCACCGCCCGCGGTCCTGGTCGAGCAGGAGGATGGGTTCGCCGTCGGGTCCCACGCGCGCCCGCAGCCGGGAGGCCTGGATCTCCAGGAGGGCGACCAGGCCGTGGACCTCCGGTTCCCGCGGGACCAGCCCGGCCAGGATGCGGCCGAGCCGCAGGGCCTCCTCGCAGAGCCCGGGCCGGATCCAGTCCTCGCCGGCGGTGGCCGAATAGCCCTCGTTGAAGATGAGGTAGATCACCTCCAGCACCGAGTCCAGGCGGTCGCGGAGCTCGGCCCCGCGGGGCCCTTCGAAGGGAACCCGCACCTCGGCCAGGATCCGCTTGGCCCGGACGATGCGCTGCGCGACGGTGGGCTCCGGCACGAGGAAGGCGCGGGCGATCTCCCCGGTCGTCAGGCCCCCCAGCAACCGCAGGGTGAGCGCGGTCCTGGCCTCAGGCGGGAGCCGCGGATGGCAGGCGATGAACATGAGCCGCAGCAGGTCGTCCCCGATGGGATCGTCCAGCTCGGCGTCGAAGGCCCCCATGGCCGTCTCCTGCTGGGCCTCGAGCTCCCGGCCCAGGGCCTCGTGCTTCTGCTCCATCAGCTTGATCCGCCGCAGCCGGTCGATGGCCCGGCGCTTGGCCGTGGCCATGAGCCAGGCCCCGGGATTCTCCGGGACCCCCGTCCCGGGCCACTGCTCGAGGGCGGCGACGAGGGCATCCTGGGCGAGCTCCTCCGCCAGGTCCAGATCGCGCACCATCCGCAGGAGCCCCCCGATGAGCCGGGCGGATTCCATCCGCCAGACGGCGTCGATGGCTCGATGGGTGTCGGATGTCGTCACATGGGAATCAGACCAGCTTCGCCCGCGGGCCGCAACCTCCTGCAATGGCCTCAGCCTGATTGGGCAAGGCGTGAGGCGAAGCTGGCCGGAAGGCGGATATCAACCCCGTATGGCCGCTTCAATGGAAGCGATGTCGATTTTCTTCATGGGCATCATGGCTTCGAATACACGCTTCGCGACTGGGCCGCCCATGGCCATCGCGTCGGTCAGGATGCGGGGCGTGATCTGCCAGCTGATGCCCCACTTGTCCTTACACCAACCACATTGACTTTCCTGGCCGCCGTTTCCGACGATCGCGTTCCAGTACCGATCCGTCTCCTCCTGGTCTTCCGTCGCGATCTGGAACGAAAAGGCCTCACTGTGCTTGAACTGGGGCCCGCCGTTCAATCCGATGCACGGGATTCCGGTGACGACGAACTCCACGACCAGGGTGTCGCCGGCTTTTCCATCTGGATAGTCCGAAGGGGCCTTGTGGATGGCTCCGAGACGGCTCTGCGGGAAGGTCTCTGTGTAGAAGCGGGCCGCTTCTTCTGCATCACGCTCATACCAGAGACAAATCGTGTTCTTGCTCATTTGGACGCCTCCTGTCGATCGGCGGGGTCCGGGGAGGTCTTCAAGGGCCCGGCGACCTTGTAAGTCGTGAAGATGATGCCGGACGGGAATGCATTCGTGCTGACCAGCTCGAATGAACGTGGCGGGGTTCCCTCCGAGAAGAAGCGCTTCCCCGTGCCCAGCAAGACCGGATAGACGGCCAGCAGGAGTTCATCCGCAAGCCCATGCTCGAGCAGCGTCGAGGTCAGCGTGGAGCTGCCCGAGAGGATCAGGTCCGGGCCGTCCTGTGCCTTGATGCGGCGAACGCCCTTGACGAGGTCCGGCCCAAGGCCCTCGAACGGGCCCCACTCAAGGCTTCCCGGACGGTGGGTCGCCACATATTTTGTGGCCGCATTGAGGCCGTCCGCCATCGGGCTGCTCGGCGCCTTGGGCCAGAAGCCCGACCAGATGTCGTAGGTGCGGCGGCCAAGCAACAGATCGAAGCTCTTGCCATACGCCGCCAGCATGGCATCCCGGCCAGCAGGTGTCCGATAAGGCACGGTCCAGTCGCTGTGGCGGAAATCGTCGTCATCGGCGGAATGCTGGATCACGCCGTCCAGCGACATGTGTTCGATGATTCGGAGTTTTCTCATTTGGGCTGATTCTCATGGGGGACCGCGGCCGGATCCATCCACACCGCCTCCCAGACGTGCCCGTCAGGATCGGTGAAATCGCGGCTGTACATGAAACCAAGATCCTGGATGGGGTTGATGTCAGACACCCCGCCATTCGCGGCTGCCGCGGTGTTCATCGCATCCACCGCCTCGCGGTTCTCGCATGAGACGGCGAGCATCACCTCGCTGGAGGTTGGCTGGGGAATGGCCCGGGTGGTGAATGTGCGCCACTTGGCATGGGTCAAGAGCATCACGTAGATGGCCTCGCTCCAGACCATGCAGGCCGCCGTCTCGTCCGAGAACACGGGATTGTTGGTGAAGCCGAGGGACGTGTAGAACGCCATCGATGTCTTGAGATCGGTGACGGGCAGGTTCACGAAAATCATTTTTGGCATGGGATGCCCTCCTTGGTGGCGTGGCTGGGATGGGGCTGGTGCGCCTAGGCCTTCTGGGCGATCTGGGCGCGCAGGCGTTCTTCCTGCTCCCGCAACTCGGGGGTGAACTGAGGGCCGAAATCCTCGGCTTCGAAGACCTGACGGAGCTCGATCTCGGCCATCTCCCCGGTGGGATTGGGGCAGCGCTTGATCCATTCCACGGCCTCGGCCATCGACCGGACCTGCCAGAGCCAGAAGCCGGCGATCAGCTCCTTCGTCTCCGTGAAGGGCCCGTCGATCACGGTCCGCGTTGCGCCGGAGAACCGCACCCGCACGCCCTTCGAGCTGGGGTGGAGCCCTTCCCCCGCCAGCATCACGCCGGCCTTCACCAGCTCATCGTTGTAGCGGCCCATGTCGGCCAGCAGTTTCTCGTCGGGGAGGACGCCCGCCTCCGTGTGCTGAGTCGCCTTGATCATGACCATGACGCGCATGTTCATTCCTCCTTGGAAAGGTTGAGGTTGGGGAAGTCGATCGTCTGGGGCATGGACGGGAATCAGGGTTCCCAGACTTGGCGGATCTCGCTCTCACCGTCGCCCGCCGTCCGCAGGAATCGCTTGGTGTGCTCGATCGCCTCTTCTTTGGTTTTCACTTGGATCAGCGCGAAGCCCCCCACCAGCTCCTTGGACTCCGCGAAGGGGCCGTCGGTGACGGAAAACGTTCCGTTCGAGAGGCGGACGCGCACGCCCAGGGCGCTCGGCATGCAGCCTTCGGTGGCGAGCAGGACGCCGGAGGCCCGCATGTCCTTGATCAAGGCGCCCATCCCGGCCATTTCCTGGTCGCCGGGTGGGGTGCCCTCCGGTCGGCTGGGCTTGTAGAGGCAGAGAAATCGCATGGTGGGTCTCCTGGGTCCGGGGGTGGGACGTCTTGGTGCGCAGCTACTTCCGGAGCGGAAGGAGCGCCCCGAGCCGCGCATCGCGCAGGTACAGCCCTCCCCACACCAGTGCGGCCACATAGGTCGGGACGAGGATGTGCGAGAACAGGGGATCGCCGACCCGCACATGGGTGGCGACCGCGCCGCCCAGGTAGCCCGTGAGCAGGATGGCTCCAAGCACGGACGTCCTGGGGATGGCGTAGAGCACGACGCAGACGAGCAGGGTGATGCCGAGAGGACCCGCGACGTTCTCCGAGTAGCCGAGCTTGGCGCAGCCCTCGAGGACCGGCGGGAGCCGCATCATTTTGGCGACGCCGTCGAAGGCCAGGAGCAGGACAGGCAGGGCGCTGAGAATACGGCCCGTCCAGAGCCATCGGGTCGGGGTGGGGGCCGGGATGGGGGCCGGGGTGGGGGCGGGTGGGGTGCTGGTGGGCATGGGGCCTCCCTGAGACGCGTGTCAGATGGGAACCGGGGGTGGCTTCCGCACGGGATGGCGGCAGGCCCCGGATTCTACTCATGCGTCGAATGGGAGGCAGCGGAATCGACAGGCTTTGAAACTTTTTTTGCGGTTAATTGTTAAATCATTTGTTTGGTTCAAATAAATTTATGGGCTTTGCGGCCGGCCAAGACCGGAGCGGTTCATCCGCCGTCCTCCGGGAAGGGAGGATGGAGGCGCTCAGCCCAGGTCCGGCACGCGCCAGAGGGCCAGCTCGTCGCCGGGGGTGGGCGCGGGCAGGAGGCCGTTCTCCACGGCGCCGTCATCGCTCTCGGCCTCGCAGAGGTAGGCGGCGATGGCTCCCAGGGGCTGGTCCGTGGGCACCAGGGACCAGCCGGCCGGGGCCTTCCGCGGGCCGCGCCGCCAGGACACGGACAGCTCGCCCACGGCGGCGGCCTCCAGGATGGCCCGGCCGCCTTCGGTTTCCAGGGCCTCCACCACGGGGACTTCCACATCGAAGGTGCCCAGGGACTCCTGGAGCGCAAGGCCATGCAGGCGCAGGTGGGCGGCCACGGGCGGCGGCACCAGGTAGGCCGCGGGGCGGTCCACCACCAGGCTGCCCACGAAGCGGCCCAGGTGGGGGATGGTCACGCGGCTGGGCGCGCCCTCCAGGGTGCGGGGGGTGCGCGTGAGGATCTCCACGGGCTGGGGGAAGGTCTTCAGGTCGTAGCGCACGGCGATGCGGTTCCGCGGCGTGCGGCTCTCCGCCACGGTCTGCACCACCTCGTCCCGGTGGGCGGCCACGTACCTGAAGGTCTCCAGCATGAAGGCGTAGGCCGTGCGGACGCGCTCGGAGAAGGGGATGTACGAGTAGCACTCCAGCAGCAGGTCCATGCGGCTGGTGAGGCCGCGGTAGTTGCTGCCGAAGCGGGGGTGGTGCGGGTAGGTCATCCAGCCCTCGCCCACGGGGGCGCCGGGCTCGGCGTCGCGGTCCGCGTCCAGGGCCCGCTCGTCCTCCACGAAGTTGCCGTACCAGCCCGCGTCCAGGCCGTGGTTCGCCTTCAGGGCCGCGACGACGGGCGGCAGCAGGCGGTTCCGCATGTACTCGATGGGCTCGCCCCGCCCGCTCTCCACGGTGTGGGGGATGTCGTAGGTCATGGAGAAGCGGTGCACGGAGCCGTTCGTCGCGTGGTTGTCGATGGTGAGGTCCGCCGCCCAGGGCTGGCAGACACGGGTCTGCAGCAGGCGCATCTCCGCGCCCTCGTACTTCAGGTAGTCGCGGTTCAGGTTGATCTTGGCGGCGTTCACGCGGGTGCCCACGCCGCTGTCCGGGCCCAGCTGGCCCGTGAGCTTGGGCAGGTGCAGCCTGCGGTTGCCGGGGTCGATGGCGTCGTTGCCGTCCGGGTTGAAGAGCGGCACCACCACCAGGGTGAGGCTCTCCAGGATCTGGCCCGCGTCCAGGCCCGGCTTGCCGTCCAGCAGGTCGCGCACCAGCATCAGGCAGCCCTCCTTGCCCTCCACCTCGCCAGCGTGGATGCCGCTGATGACCAGCACCACGGGGAGGCCCAGGCTGCGGGCCTGCTCGGGCGTCGTCGCACCGTGGGCGGAGAGCACCAGCAGGGGCAGGTCCCGGCCCTGGGGGCTCGTGCCGAAGCTGGTGACGTGCAGCCGCTTGTCGCCCTTGGCCTGGAGGCCCGCGATGAAGGTCATCACGTCGGCGTGGCGGCTGGTCTCCTCGTAGCGGGTGGCTTCGGCCCGGGTGAGCGGCGTGCTGGGCAGGGTCATGGGGGCTCCGGGAGTGGAGGGGTATTCTCACGCCCCGGCCACCTGGCGTCCATCGGGAGGGCCCGCCCGGGACCGGGAATCTCCGCGGGAGGCCGCCGGGCCTACATCCGCTTCAGGACCTGCTGCCCCATGTGGCTCACGCGGTAGTGGCCGGCCGCCCGTTCGCGGATGAGGTCCTGGCGCTCCAGGTAGACCAGGTCGGCCTCCGCCGCCCCGGCCTTCAGCAGGTGGTCCCGGGCTACGTCGGGGTGCTGGGCCACCAGCTGCAGCAGCATCTTCTGGCGGGGGGTGATGGGTTCGGCCACGGGGGGCCTCCTGGGGTGCCTAACGATACCCCGTCGGAGCCTCGTTGGGCACGCTCAGGAGCCGCTGGTCTGGCGGCGGTAGCTGGCGCGGTGCAGCTCGCTGATCTTCACGGTGAGGTTCAGGCGCATGGCCGCCGAAGTGCGGGGGAAGGCCCTTGCCAGCACGGCCATCAGGGCTTCGCTGAGCTGAGACTTCACCGTGTCCTCGCGGCCTTCCATGATCTGCAGATCTAGGGTGACGAAGGCGCGATCCGGCGCGCCGTCTCCCACCCGGAAGGTCCGGTGCAGGATGACCCGGCTCTTGAGGTCCTCCTCCCGGAAGAGGCCTGTGGCCGTCAGGGTTCCGTGGAGACGCTCCAGCAGGCCCGCCCAGTCCGGCGCGTCCAGCAGGTTGTCCGAGGCTTCGAGGATGCAGTGGGGCATGGCCGGATCCTACCTTCCCGCGAGGGGCCTGCCCGCCAGGGGCTTGCGCGCCACCTTCTTCTTCGCGCCCTTGTCCCAGTAGTCGGACTCGTCGGCGAAGCAGATGTCCGAGAGTTCGCTCACGCGCTCCTGCACGCAGGTCTGGGCATCGGCCACCGCCTGGTTGTAGATGGCCGGGCCGAGCTCCACCAGGCAGAAGCGCAGGAAGGTATCCGCCCCCAGGTCTCCGAGGCTCACGCCGTATTCCTCGTTCACGAAGCGCTGGATGGGGCCGCGCAGGCGCTTCTCGGTGTCGGGGGAGAGCTTGATGTCCATGGGCGACCTTCTGCCGGCAGGCGGCCGGGCAAGTGTACAGTGGGGACTCTCCGGGAGGTCCCATGTCCTCGAATGCCCGCCTGGACGCCGACGGCCGCCTCCTCTTCCTGACCCGCGCGGCGCGGATGTTCTCGTACGGCTTCCTGTCCGTGGTGCTGGTGCTCTACCTGGCGGGGCTGGGCTTCAGCGAGGGGCGCATCGGGCTGCTGCTCACGCTGACCCTGGTGGGCGACACGCTCATCTCGCTCTGGATCACCGTCCACGCCGACCGCCTGGGCCGGAAGAAGATGCTGATGGTGGGCGCCGCCCTCATGGTGGCTGCGGGCATCCCCTTCGCCCTCAGCGGCGACTTCACGGTGCTGGTGCTGGCAGCCACCATCGGCGTCATCAGCCCCTCGGGCAACGAGGTGGGGCCCTTCCTGGCCATCGAGCAGGCGGCCCTCTCCCAGGTGCTGCCCGGGGAACGCCGAACGGGCGTCTTCGCCTGGTACACCCTCACGGGTTCCTTCGCCACGGCCCTCGGCGCCCTGGCCGGGGGCTGGTCCGCCCAGGCCCTCCAGGCCGCGGGCCACACCCCCGTGGCCAGCTACCGCGTGCTGGTCTTCGCCTATGCCGCCGTGGGGCTGCTGCTCGCACTCCTGTTCACCCGCCTGTCCCCGGCCGTGGAGGCCCCGCCCGCGGCCACCCACGCGAACCGCTTCGGCCTGCACGCCTCCAAGGGCGTGGTGCTGCGCCTGTCGGCCCTGTTCTCGCTGGACGCCTTCGCCGGGGGCTTCGTCATCCAGAGCATCATGGCCTACTGGTTCCACGTGAAGTTCGGGGTGGCGCCGGGAGCGCTGGGATCGATCTTCTTCGCGGCCAACATCCTGGCGGGGCTCTCCAGCCTCTACGCCGTGAAGCTGGCAGGGAGGATCGGGCTCGTCCGCACCATGGTCTTCACCCACATCCCCTCGAACGTGCTGCTGATCCTCGTGCCGCTCATGCCGACCCTGCCCCTGGCCGTGGCCATGCTGCTGCTGCGCTTCAGCATCTCCCAGATGGACGTGCCCACGCGCCAGGCCTACACCATGGCCGTGGTCGCGCCGGACGAACGCTCCGCCGCGGCGGGGGTCACCGGCATCGCCCGCACCACCGGCGCCGCCATCTCGCCCTCGCTGGCCGGGCCCCTGCTGGCCGTTCCCGCCTTGGCCGGGGCGCCCTTCATCATCGCGGGCGGCCTGAAGATCCTCTACGACCTGCTGCTGTACCGGAGCTTCAAGGCTTCGGATGTGGGGAAGTCCGAAGGCGCATGAACTGGACAGTCGGTGTCCATGGGCAGGCTCCGCGTTTTCTGGGTGGATCCTTCACCATCGAAGGCGAACCAGCATTAGAGATTCGATGGTTTTAAATTGTATTTAAAGGGCTTGGTGATGGTGTTACAACATAAAAAATACTAGGTATGGACAATGAAGGAGGACTACCCTCGGGACCGCCCTCTGGAGGTGGGCTTCCATGAAGCATTCCCTCTTCTCCCCGTTCCCGGCCTTCCGACTGGTCTTCCTCTTGGCCCTGGCCCTGCTGGCGCCGAGCATCACGGTCCTGCGGGCCCAGAGCGGCCCCCAGCCGCCGCCGCCCCTCATGATGTTCTACCGCGAGGAGGTCAAGCCGGGCCGCGGCGCGGCCCACGCGGCCACGGAAGCCGCCTGGGGCCGCATCCTCGCCAAGGGTCAGTCCACGGAGCACTACCTGGGCATGAGCTCGCTGACAGGGCCCTCGGAGGCCTGGTTCATCATGGGCTACGGCTCGTACGCGGACTGGGAAGCCAAGCAGAACGAGGCGGACAAGAACCCGGCCCTCAAGAAGGAGATCGACGCCATCTCCCTGAAGGACGGCGAGCACCTCGCCGGGACCCGCAGCTTCCTGGGCACCCTCCGCAAGGACCTGAGCTACGGGCCGCCCGTGGAGATCGGCAAGATGCGGTACATGCGGGTGCGCACCTTCCGCATCAAGCAGGGCATGGGCGCGGCCTTCGAGGATGGCGTGAAGATGGCCCTCGCCGCCTATGAGAAGAGCCACTTCCCTGCCTCCTTCGCGTTCTACGAGGTGGAGGCCGGCACCTGGTCGCCCACCTTCGTGGTGCTGCGCCCCATGAAGTCCCTGGCGGACATGGATGCCATGGATACCGCCAATAAATCGTTCATGGACGCCCTGGGCGAAGATGGCCGCAAAGCCATGCAGAAGGCCTTCGTGGAAACGGTCAATGGCGTGGAGAACCAGCTCTTCGCCTTCAGCCCCAAGCTGAGCTACCCCGGTCCCGGCGTCATCGCCAGCGACCCCGCCTTCTGGGCGCCCAAGCCCGCGAAGGAACCCGCGAAGTAGGGGCCCGGGAGAACCGGGGCTGGAAAGCAGGCAACCGCGAAAAACGCGAAAGGGCGCGAAACGCGATGGAGATTGGCCGCCTGGTCCTTCGGCCCCCAGCCGCGGGATGAGCGGCTGACCACACGCAAGACGATTCGCGTTTTTCGCGGTTCAATCACTCTCGGCGGGCAGGCCGACAGCCAAGCCACTTCTTATCCGTGTTCATGCGCGATCATCCGTGTCCATCCGTGGCTGATCTTCCTTCTTCTCCCCGGCTGGCTTCGCGAAGCGCTGGGCGCGCAGGTGGAAGTCGTCGGTGAAGACGCGGCGCACAGGCGGGGGCGGGGCGGCGTCGGCCACCCGCTTCGCCTTCCGCACCCGCCACAGGCCCCAGGCGGCGGGCAGCAGCAGCAGAACCGGGTATTCCAGCAGCACGCGCAGGGGCGTCAGGCGGAACTGGGTGGGGCGCAGGCCATCGGCGTACCAGGCGTCGAGGATCCACACCTCATCGTCCGGGCGCAGCTCCGCGGCCTCGGCCTTGGCCATCTTGAGGATCTGCTCCGAATCCCCGTGCTTCACCGTCACGAAGTCCGTGATCTGGCTGTCGGAATCCCGGTCCACGCTGCGCACCTCCACGTGGGCCACGCCGGGCCGCTGCGCGTGGCAGAAGGGATTCAGCGCCAGCAGGAAGATCTGCACCAGCAGGATCCACAGCACCGCCCCCACCACCGCCCAGAGGGCGATGAGGACGGACCAGCGGATCGCGGGGCGGGCGAGGAAGGGCATGGGGCGAGTATCCCATCAGCCGGGCTTCGGCAGGCGGTTCAGGAAGGCGTCGATGGCCTGGACGCAGGCGTCGGGACGGGTCTGGAGGAGCCAGTGGGGGCCCTGGAGCCGCACGATGTCCAGGTTGGGCAGGCGGGCGCGGAGCCAGGCGGTGGCGGAAGGGGGCACCAGGCGGTCCCGGACGGCCACGAGCGCCAGGACGGGCACCTGGATGCGGCCCAGCAGCGGCGTCTGGTCCACGGCCACCACGGCGCGCAGGCGGGCCTTCACCGTGGCGGCCGGCACCTGCGGGATTAGGGCGCGCAGCCGGTCCATGAGCGGTTCCGTGGCCCAGCGGCCCAGGAGCAGGAAGCGGATCACCGCCGGCGGCAGGCGGTTGGGCAGGATGGGCAGCAGGGGCGCCAGCCGGCCCAGGCCGGACCGGGGGTTCTTCGCGAAGGTGCCGCAGAGCACCACGCCCATCAGGTACTCCGGCGCCTCCGCCGCCAGGGCCAGGGTCACGGGGCCCGAGAAGGATTCCCCCAGCAGCAGGAAGGGCCGGTCCCGGGGCAGCAGCGTGCGGGCGAAGTGGGCGCAGGCGGGGTAGGACACCAGGGCCGGCGGGTAGCGCACCACCCGCGCCTCGAAGCCCGCGGCCTCCAGGGCCGCCACGAAGGGCCCGAACATGATCCCCGTGCCGTCCAGGCCGGGCAGCAGCACCAGAAGCGGCCGCCCGGCGCGGGCCGGCGAAGGATCGGGACCTGGAAGGGACATGGGGGCAGTATCCCAGCTTCGAGCGGGAACGCTTCAGAGGCAGAACTCCGCGGCGTGGAGGAAGGCCCTCGGCGCCACACCCACCGCGGCCACGACCTGGCGGATGAAGTGGGCCTGATCGTAGTACCCCGCGTCCAGGGCGAGCCGGGTCAGGGGCGTGCCCGGGCGATGGGCGCCGAGGGCCCGCCGCAGGCGGAGGATGGAGGCCACCTGCTTGGGCGAGGCCCCGACGCTCCGGCGGAACCGCTTCTCCAGCCCATCGACGCTCAAGCCCAGGTCCCCCGCGAGGGGCGCGACGCGCAAGGCGCCGGGGTCTGCCCGGATGGCCCGGAGTGCGGCGTCCACCACCGGGTCCGCGCGCCAGTCCCGGCGCGCCCGCTGCGCCAGCAGGAACCGCTCGAGGGCATCCACGCGCGCCCGGTGGCTGCGGGCCGCCCGGATGCCGGCGGAGGCGGCCTCCACCGCCCGGGGATCCACCAGGTCCTCGAGGGGCAGGGTGGCCCCGAAGAGCTGGTGCAGCGGCGGATCGAAGAAGGCCCCGGCCGCCCCGTCCCGGAACTTCGCCAGGATGATCCCGCTGCCGGCGGCGGTGACCATGCGGCGGGCCGTCGCTCGCAGGCCCGTCACGACATGGTCCGGGACCTCGAGCCGCGCGGCGCCTTCCACCAGGCTCGAGGAACCCGCGTATCGGAAGCCGAGGATCAGCCCCGTCTCCGGGATGAGCAGCTTCTCCCCGGCGTCGCCCGCCTCGATGATCTCGAAGGTGCGGACGAAGGGCGCGAGCGCTTCGGTGGGGGCGAAGGCGTGGACCTGCATGGGGTGATCCTACCCGGCATGGAGTTCCTGAATTCATACAAGTTCCCAATGGCCGTCGCGACAAGAATCGGAGGGCGGCGCAGACCGTTCCGCCCGCCCCCAGGAGCCCCCATGTCCACCTTCTCCCTCGATCTCGACCGCGAGCCCGGACTCTGCTTCCTGCACGACGCCTTCACGGTGCCCCAGGCCGCCCGGGCGGCGTTCACGGACCGGATGCAGCAGAACCTGGCCTTCATCCGCACCCTGCCCGGCTTCCGGGGCCACCTGGTCCTCGAGCAGCGGGACGGGGCGTCCACCTTCAACCTCGTGACCCTCGCCGCCTGGGCCAGCCGCGAAGCCTACGAGAATGCGGGCCGGGAGGTCCGCGCCCACTACCAGCGGCTCGGCTTCGACCTGCCCGCGGCCCTGAAGGGCTGGGGCGTCGAGATGGTGCGGGGGATCTACCAGGCCGCCGGCGTCAGGACTTCCCAGCCGTGAAGCCGCCATCCACCATCAGGAGGGCGCCGGTGACGAAGCTGGCTTCTTCGCTCAGGAGGAAGGCCACGGCGTGGGCGACTTCCTCGGGGCGGCCCAGGCGGCCGAGGGGATGCAGGTCGATCAGCGCCCGGCGCACGTCGGGGTCCAGGCCCGAGAGCAGGGGCGTGTCGATGTAGCCCGGCCCCACGGCGTTCACGCGCACGCCCTTGGCGGCGGCCTCCAGCGCCAGCGTGCGCGTGAGGTTCACCACCCCGCCCTTGGCCGCCGAATAGGCCGCCACCATGGTCTGGCCGAACACGCCCAGGATGGAGGCGCAGTTCACGATGCTGCCGCTGCCCTGCGGGTACATCCGGCGCAGCGCGGCCCGGGCCACGCGGAACACGCCGATGAGGTTGATGTCGATCACCCGCAGGAAGTCCTCGTCGCTGTAGGCGTGGGCCAGGCTCATGCCGCCGATGCCCGCGTTGTTGAACACACCGTCCAGGCGGCCGAGCTCCCTGACGGTGTCGGCGATGAGCCGGTCCACCTGGTCCGTGGCGGTGACATCGCAGGGCAGGAACAGGCAGCGGCCCGCGTGGCGGCCGTTCAGGTCCTTGGCATGGGCCACGCCCTGGGACGTGGGGAGGTCCGCGAGGACGACGCCGGCGCCTTCCTCCAGGCAGCGCTCCGCCGTGGCCAGCCCGATGCCGCTGGCGCCGCCGGTGATGAGGATGGACTTGCCCTTCAGGCGCATGGGAACCTCCTCACGGGGCCCGGCGCGCCAGGCCTCGCCTGGGAAAGGCCGATCTCAGCGGATCTACATGTCCACGAGCTTCGGGTGCGTGAGGCGCTCGAAGTCCTTGTAGGCCATGCGGATCAGCTCGGTGTGGGAGCCGGCGTTGAAGGCGATCTCCGGGTCGGCCGCCAGGTGCGGCTCCACGTAGACGTCCATGCCGTACAGGTTCCCGAAGGGCGGCATGGCGCCGGGCTCGCACTCGGGGAAGTCGCCGATGAACTCGCGCTCGTCGGCCAGCTCGACATTGACGGCCCCGGTGGCTTGGCGCAGCCGCTCCAGGTCCACCTTGCGGTCGGCGGGCACCACGGCCATGGCCAGGTGGCCGTCCAGGCTCACCATGACGGTCTTGGCCATCTCCTTGCCTTTGATGTGGGCGGCCCCGGCCACCGAAGTGGCCGTGAAGGCCAGCGGGTGATGGATGATCTGGTGGACCACCCCGTTCTGGTTGAGGAATTCCTCCAGCTTCGTCGTGGCCATGGCAGCCTCCTTCGACACAGCGCACCCCCAAGGATGGGCGGAACGCGGCGGGGGGCCACCGGCGGCCACCGCCTCCTAGCGGGCCCCGGGAGGGCCTCCCCGCCGGTGGGGTGCCTCAACCCATGAGCGCCTCGGCCACGGAGGCTGCCATGGGCGTGGTGGGCCGGCCGATGAGGCGGCTCAAGGTGCGCGAGTCGTCGAAGAGGCCGCCCTTGGCCGCGCCCGTGTCCGATTCGGCCAGGAGGCGGGCGATGGGTTCCGGCAGGCCCACGCCGGTCAGGATGGCCATGAACTCGGCCTCGGGCAGGTTCTGATAGGCCACGGGCTTCCCGGCCTGGCGGGCGATCTCGGCGGCCAGGCCGGCCAGCGTATAGGCCGAGTCCCCCGCCAGCTCGTAGACGCGGCCCGCCTGGTCGGGCCTCAGCAGGATGGTGGCGGCGGCTTCCGCGTAGTCGGCCCGGGCGGCCGATGCGATCTTCCCCTCCCCGGCGCTTCCCAGGAGGACCCCGTGCTGCAGGGCGGGGGGGATGCTGGCCATGTAGTTCTCCGTGTACCAGCCGTTCCGCAGCAGCGCGAAGGGCAGACCCGAGGCCTTGAGGTAGTCCTCCGTCTGGCGGTGCTCCAGACCCACGGGCAGGGGCGAGGTGTCGGCGCGCAGCAGGCTCGTGTAGGCCAGGAACGGCACGCCGGCTGCCTTGGCCGCGTCGATGGCCGCGCGGTGCTGGACGAAGCGCTTGCCCAGCTCGCTGGAGGAGATGAGCAGCACCTTGCCGGCCCCGCGGAAGGCCTCGGCCAGGGTCTCGGGGCGGTCGTAGTCGGCGCGGCGCACCTGGAGGCCCAGGGCGGCCAGATCCTGCGCCTTTTCGGGGCTCCGCACGGCGGCCACGAGCTGGCCCGCGGGCACCTGCTTCAGGAGGGACTGGAGGACGAGGCGGCCGAGCTGGCCGGCGGCGCCGGTGACGACGATTGGGGCGGACATGGAGGCTCCTGCGGGAAGTGCAACCGTATCGGTTGCGGATTAAGACAAAAAAACTCAGGCGGGCTGGGCCTTCACACCCTCCAGCAGGTCGCGGAGGCTGACGCGGGCCAGCTCCCGTTCCATGGCAGCCTGGGCGGTGTGGAAGTGGCCCGTGAGGATGGCCTGGATGGACCGGCCCACGGGGCAGGCCAGGTTCGGGGGCGTGGCGTGCAGGGGGAAGGAGGCTTCCGTGTCCACGGCCCGCAGCACGTCCAGGAGGCTCACGGCCTCCGGGGCCCGGAGCAGCTGCCAGCCGCCCCCCGGCCCGCCCTGGCTGCGCACCAGTCCGGCCTCCCGCAGACCCGCCAGGATGCGGCGGATCACCACGGGGTTGGTGTTCACGCTGCCGGCGATGTATTCCGAGGTGAGGGCCTCGGGCCCCGCGTAGGCCAGCAGGGTGAGCACATGGATGGCGACGGTGTAGCGGGTGTTGGTCATGCGGGTTCCCAATCCGTAACCATGATGGTTTCGAATTGGGAACCTGTCAAAAGGATTTTGCGCAGCAGGACGCTCGCGGGACCCTCGGCCCGGCCTACTGCAGCTTCAGCGGGGCGGCGACGCTCGCGGGCAGGCCCAGCGCGGCGTTGGTGATGGTCTTCAGCAGCCAGCCGCTGACGGAGCCGCCGGAGGCATAGCAGGTGGGGTTGTCGATGCCCTGGCTGGTGAAGGACACCGAGAGGCTCATGCCCGAAGCGTTGACGGTCGAGGGGACCATGAAGCTGTTCTTGGAGCCCACCCAGTAGGCCGTCTTGCCCCAGAGCAGGGAGCCCGGATTGCCGCCGTCGTTCAGGTAGACCGTGCCGCTGCACACGCCGCCGGTGTAGGTCGTGAAGTAGGCCTGGGCGGGGTAGACGGTGCCGTCCCAGGACATGTCCAGGAGGTAGCCGGTGGAGGTCAGGACGGTGTAGCCGTAGCTGTCGGCGCGGGTCACCTTGCCCAGCACCACGTTGTTGGCATCCAGCACCTGGAGTCCGGTGCCCGAGGCGCCCTGGGGGATGGTGAAGTTCAGAACCGCGGCGCTGGAGGTGCCCGAGTTGGTGACCGCGGCGGCGGAGCCCGCGGCGCCCGTGGTGGTGGTGCCGACGGCGACGGTGGCGGCCGCGCCCGCGGGACCGGTCAGGCCCTGGAGCCCCGTGGGCCCCTGGGGGCCGGTGGCACCGGTGGCCCCGGTCGCCCCGGTCGCTCCCTGCGGCCCCGTAGCGCCCGTCGCACCCGTGGCGCCGGTGAGCCCGATGGGGCCCTGCGGACCGGTGGCGCCCGTCAGGCCGATGGGGCCCTGCGGACCCGTAGCGCCCGTCGCACCCGTGGCGCCGGTGAGCCCGATGGGGCCCTGCGGGCCGCTGGCGCCCGTCAGGCCGATGGGGCCCTGCGGACCCGTAGCGCCCGTCGCACCTGTGGCGCCGGTGAGCCCGATGGGACCCTGCGGGCCGGTGGCGCCCGTCAGGCCGATGGGACCCTGCGGCCCCGTCGCACCCGTCGCACCTGTGGCGCCGGTGAGCCCGATGGGGCCCTGTGGCCCCGTAGCGCCCGTCGCACCCGTAGCGCCCGTCACACCGGCCGGTCCCACCAGGCTGGTGCCGGGGAGGGGCCAGGCGCCGGCGGTGAGGGCGCCCTTGGGCCCGTAGAGCACGCTGGCGGCGGTATCCAGGTAGAAGTCCCCGTCCACGCCCAGGCTGGCCGCGGGTGGAACGATGCCGTTGAGGACTGTCTTCCCCGCCGCGCCCTGAGGACCAGCCGCACCCTGGGGGCCGGTGGCGCCCTGGATGCCGGGCAGGCCCTGGGGACCGGCGGGGCCCGTGGCGCCTGTCGCGCCCGCGGCGCCCACAGGACCGGCAGGCCCCTGCGGGCCTTCGGGGCCCACGGGGCCCGCGGCCGTGGCGGGCGCCCAGGTGGAGCCGTTGAAGACCAGGGCCTGACCCGCAGAGGGGGCCGCAGTGTCGAGGGGGATGCCGTTGAGGCGCAGCACCACCGTGGCGTTCTGGGTGCCGGTGACATCGCCGGCCAGCGGGCCGGAGAACTCGAAGGCGCTGCGGGCCTGGAGGGCGGGCACCAGGTCCGTGTCCGGCGTGAGCGCCACGCCGTTGATGGCCACGCGCAGCTTGAGGTTCGGCGTGGCCAGCAGGGAGGCGGGGATGGCGGGCTGGCCCGTGCCGCCCAGCACCGCGGCGTAGAGGCCGTTGTTCACGGAGACGTCCTGCGGGCCCGACGTCCAGAGCTCGGCCCCCTGGCTGTCCAGGATGGCGAAGGTGAAGCTGCGGGTGCCGGTGACCGGCAGGCCGGCTTCCGTCAGGCGGCCCTGGTAGGCCACCTGGGGACTCGGGGCCGCGACGGTGGGGGCGGGCGTCCCCTGGCCGTGGAGGCCGGGGGTCAGGCCGATCAGCGCCAGGGTCAGGAGGGTGGGACGGAAGGGCATGGAACCTCGCAGGGCGGGAATGTGGAAGAGGGGTCGCGGGGGGATCAGTTGGCGGGCGCGGCGGGATGGAACCCGTGGCGCAGGGTCTGGACCTGGGCGGCGTCCGACGCGGGGCGGGCGGCCACGGGCTCCTGGACCACCGGCGTGTTGGCGTAGGCGCCGCCCTGCTGGGCCTGGCCGCTGGCCTGCACCAGGTCCGCGCGGAGCTGCCCGGGGGGCAGGGGCGCGGTCACCGTCAGGTCGAAGGTGGCCACGGTGGCCAGGCCTGCGGCGGCGACCTTCACCCGGAGGCCCTGGAGCACTTGGGGCGCCACGGCGGCGTCCACCCAGAGGGACAGGGTTCCCGTGCCCTGGCCCGCCGGGATGGTCCCGCTGCCGGTCACGCCGGCGGGGGCCTGGTCCAGGCTGAGGGTCAGGGGGCCCTGGAGGTTGGGGAAGTGGGGCAGGGCGCGGGCCGTGGTCACCGAGACGTAGCCGCCGCCGCCCGCGGGGATGCTCAGGCTCCCGGGGCTCACCTGCGCCAGGAAGGCCCCGCCGGCCGTGGCGGCCGGCCGGGTGTTGCCGAAGCAGGCCAGGAGGGGGAGAAGCAGACCGGCAACCAGACCGGCGCCCGCGAGTCGATGGCGTATGCGCATAGAAATCTTTCAGCAGTGGAAGGCCTTATTCTTCCTAGATCCATTGGAGTATGTCAAGACGCTAAATGATCGTTTTTTAATAGTTGTTTTAAGCAATGACGGGCTTCTGTAAACAGGCTGTAACCCGTCATCCGTACTGCTGACTTGTGGCGAATTGAGGATGAGGCCATCGGCAGCCGCCCTGGATGCCCTGGTCAGGGCGCCGGCCCGCCTTCGCGGCCTGTGCGTTCTTCTTCGTGGGCTTCGCGGAGGCTTTTGACGCCGTTCCTTTCGAGGCCCGAGGCTTCCGTTGGCGGCCGTTCCTGGCTAGGCTCTCCCCCACCCCCACGGAGGACTCCATGGCGACCACCCCGGATCCGCAGGACGCCACCGCCGCCTACCGGGCGAGAATCCTGGGGTTCCTGGGGGACCGGGATCCGCTCGCGGTGCTCGGCTCGACGGGCGACGCGCTGGCGGGCCTGGTCCGGGATCACGCCGGGAAGCGCCTTCAGACGCGGCCCATCGCCGGGAAGTGGACGCCCTGCGAGGTCATCGGCCACCTCTGCGACTGCGAGTGGGTCTACGGCTACCGCGCCCGGCTCATCCTCTGCGAGGAGAACCCGGCCATGCAGGTCATGGACCAGGACCTGTGGGTGGTGGGGCAGCACCACAACGAGCGCGACCCCCGCGAGCTCGTCGAGCAGTTCCGCGCCCTGCGCCCCCACAACCTGCGCCTCTGGCGGAGCCTGACGCCGCGGGACCTGGCACGCGCGGGCCGGCACAGCGAGCGCGGTCCCGAGTCCCTGGGCCAGCTCCTGCCCATGCTCGCCGGCCACGACCTCCTGCACCTGGACCAGCTCCAGCGCTTGCTCATGGCCATCCTGTAGCCACCGCGCACTGCGCCTGGGGCGCTCCCGCCCAGGGGCGAGCCGGGGCGAACGCCGCTATCCTGCCTGTCCGAGGAGCCGACCATGCCCAGCCCGCAGACGCCCCTTCCTTCCGGTTTCGGACCCGCCACCACGGCCCGCGAGGTGCTGCGGGGGCTGGATCTCTCGGGCCGCGTGGCCGTGGTGACGGGTGGCTCCGCGGGCCTGGGCCTGGAGACGACGCGGGCCCTGGCGGAAGCCGGAGCCACGGTGGTGGTGCCGGCCCGGAACGTGGCGAAGGCCCGCGCGGCAGTGGCCGGCCTTCCCCACGTGGAAGGTCGGGTCGAGGTGGCCCCCATGGACCTGCTCGACCCGGCCTCCATCGACGCCTTCGCGGTGGCCTTCCTGAGCTCGGAGCGGCCCCTGGCCATGCTCATCAACAACGCCGGCATCATGGCCACGCCCCTCACGCGGGACGCCCGGGGCTATGAGGCGCAGTTCGCCGCGAACCACCTGGGCCACTTCCAGCTCACGGCGCGGCTCTGGCCGGCGCTCCTGGCCGCAGGAGATGCGCGGGTCGTGGCGCTCTCCTCCCGGGGCCACCAGCGGGCCGGGGTGGACTTCGACGATCCGAACTTCGAGCGCCGGCCCTACGACAAGTGGCAGGCCTACGGCCAGGCCAAGAGCGCCAACGTGCTCTTCGCCGTGGGCCTGGACCGGCGCGGGGAGGCCCGCGGCGTCCGCGCCTTCGCCGTGCATCCGGGCGTGATCCTCACGGACCTGGGCCAGCACATGACCGACGAGGACCGGCAGGCCTTCGGACTCACGGCGGCGGACGGTCCCGGCACCGTGCCCGCGGGCCGCTCCGTGGCCGAGGGCGGCGACTTCAAGAACGCCCAGCAGGGCGCCGCCACCAGCGTCTGGGCCGCCACCAGCCCCCAGCTCGCCGGGCGGGGCGGCGTCTACTGCCAGGACTGCGACATGGCGCCCATCCTGCCGCCCGGCGCCCCCGGCACCGTCGGCGTCCGCCCCCACGCCATCGACCCCGAGGCTGCCGAACGGTTGTGGGCCCTGAGCGAACGGCTCACGGGGGTTCGGTTCGCGGGGTGAGGCTGGGGAAGGCGGGAAAAAGCCCCGCGATGGCCTCTGGAAGCCCGCTCACTTGGACCGTTCGGAGGTCTCGAGCTGCTGGAGCACCCTGAGGTTGTCCTCCGCCAAGGCGCTGCCTGAGGCCTTCGCGCGCTCGAGGTACGGGCGGGCTGTTGAGTAGGCGTGGCGGCTCATGTAGAGGTAGCCGAGGTTGTTCCACAGCTTGGCCTGGCTTCCCTGGGGCAGCTGGTCGGCGTGGGCCTCGGCCACTTTCAGCAGCGCTTCCGCCTGGCGGTCATCCCCAAGGATCATGTAGGCCCATCCTGTGGAGTTGTAGATGCTCCATTCATTGAGGGCCTTCGATTCTTTGATGGCGAGGGCCCGCTTCAAGGCCGCCAGGGAGCCCTTGTTGTCTCCGAGGTTGCTCAAGGCGATGCCCAGGTTGTAGTGGGCCAGGAAGTAGTCCGGGACGGTCACCGTGAGCTGCCGCAGCGCCTCCGCGGCCCCCTTTGAATTCCCGTGCCGGAGCAGCTCCCGGGCCTGCACCATCCGCTGGACGTCGGCGGGCTTGATGTCCGGCTGGTACCTGTCCTGAGCCAAGGCCGCCGGCGTGCAGCCCAGCACCACCACCCCCAGGATCGCCCTCTCCCGAACGCTACATGGCCACATCGGCGCCTCCCGTCGCGGCTTGCGCCCGGGCTCTCAGAATCTGCTGCTGCTGGTCGGCCAGCTGCTTCTGATGCTGGTACTGGGCGTAGAGCTCATCCAGATGGATGTCCAGCTGGTCCCGGTCGCGCACCTCCAGGGACTGCCTGGCCTTCCCCTTCAGGAAGGTCTCGGATTCGCCGCGTTTGAGGAAGGGGAATTGATGGAACTCGTCAGCCAGGTGCTCCGGGTTCACCGTCACCATGACCTGGTGTGCGAGCCCAGCGGGCTTGAAGAAGAGGAAGACCATGGCGCCGCCGAGGAACACCAGCGACAGCCCGCTCATCCACATGCAGAGCCGGATGGATCCACGGTTCGGGTGATCCTTCTTGATGACCGGGTAGGCGAACCAGCAGGCGAGGAAGAAGATGACGACGGCCAAGGCCCCGACCCCCGCGTTCACCACTTCCAGAATCTTCGGATTCAGAGCGCTCGATGTGATGTCCATGGAAATCTCCGCCTGACGGGCGAAGCCCGTGATGAAGGGGGTCAGAAGGGCCAGGTAGGCATGCTGAAGATCTTCAGGTCCACCCGGATGCCCACCTGGATCCGTGATTCCTCGGGAAGCTTGGACCGGTTGTTCGTCGCCCGGTTCATGCTGGCTTCGAGGAAGAAGCTGGTGGCGGACCACTTTTCCGGACGGAAGGCCACCCTCCCGCGGAAAAGCCGGCGCTTCTCGTTCTCGGGCACGGCCGGATCCCGGAACCGCTCGTCCCAGGTCGTCAACCCGATCTCGAAGAAGCTTCCCCGCCACTGGGGATCCTGTTGCTGGAGGCGCAGGAAGATGTGGCGCTGGTTCACGACCTGATCGAAGGGCACGGCCGAAGGGACCGGGCTGCCGTCGGCCTCGACCGGGACGACCCGCTCCTGCTGGGCGGACAGCCGGACGCCGAGGCCGAGGTTGGCATGCTGGAAGAAGGCGTATCCCAGGGACAGGTCCACGGCGCCGAGGAATCCGCGCGTCGTCCGGATCGCCGTCGCCATTCCGGAGAGGTCCTTCACTTCCACGGATTTCTCGGGTTCCACCTGGGCGATGATCACGGACTGGAAGAAGGCCAGCGCGGTCTTGTCCGTCCAGGTCTGGGTGGCCTCGAGGCGCAGCAGGCCCCGTTCGGCGAAGAAGTTCGAGGAGCCGCCCTGGCTGGGCGCGACGTAGAGGTTGGACCAGCTGGCCCCCGCGTAGAGCTGGACATCCAGGGGGCAGCTGTACACGGGAAGGGTCGTCGCCCTGGGCGTCCAGAAGAAGTGGCTGTCATTTCCCCGCATCCACCAGGCGAGCGTGCGGGCATCGTCGGTGGAGAGGGTGTCCAGATCCCTGAGATCCAGGCCGTCACAGCTCGGCAGGAGGACGACGGGGCCCTCCAGTTCCGTGCCGTCGGGTCCGAGCACCGTGTGGGCCTCGGCCCAAGGCCCGCCGGAGAACCTGAGCCGGATCCCGCCATCACCCAGCTCGCCGATGCAGAACACCCGGGTTCCCTCCTTGAGGAGCGGGTCCTTCGATCCTTCCTTCCGGATGGGCGCGATGCAGAGGAGGGTCACCCTGAACCGGGCCGCGGGGGTGCTCCTCCGGGCGGAGTCGTCGCCGACGGGGTGGAAGGCGTTGATCCGGAAGAACTCCACGAGCAGGTTCCGGTCCAGGGCCACCCCCTTCGATCCCAGAACCTCCCGCCAGGAGGGCTTGGGAGTGCTGGTGCTGATGGCCTCTCCCTGGGTCTCCGCCACCCGGCTCCAGCGGGCCCCGGCCAGGTTGAGCTGATCCTTGTCCAGCGGCACCCGCAGCTTGGAGTCCACCTCGGCATCCCCGTGCTTTTTCACGCACCTGAACACCGCCGTGACCGTTCCGGAAGTGGACTCAAGGCCCTCGAGCTTGAACTTCTCCGCCAGGTCCTTGGGCTCCACCTGGAGGGCGGCAGCCTGTGGATCTGGATCCTTGGCTCCAGTCACACTGGAAGGCGGGGGTTGTGCCGGGCCCGGGGCAGGAGCCTGGGCAAGCAGCACGGCGGGCAGGGTTGCGAGCAGGATGGATCGCATGGAAGCTCCGGAGAGATCACCGCGAAGGACATCGGGTTCAGGGCGTCGGAGGGGGGTAGACGGCGGGGCCGCCGGAGAGGATTCCTGCCGCCAGATGGGCCGAGCTCAGCTGCTTCCCGTTCATGCCCCCGTCGGACCCGGCCAGGTAGTCCCCGTGGCCCACATTCCAGTCATTCGGGAGGGGTAGGGACACCACGGTGCCGGGGATCCCTTCCCTGGCCTCCGAGGGCTGGGGACCGACGCGCCCCAGGGCGGACCGGGTGTAGCCCCCGAAGAGGAAACCCGCGATGAAATCGCCGATCGGGAAGCACCATTGCAAGACCACGTCCTTTTTCGAGGACAGCACCTGCACGCGGGCGGCGGCCTGGACGCAGGCCTGGAATCTCGCCCGCCGCGCCAGCGCGTCACAGTCCACCGCACCGGCGAGCAGGAGGCACATGCCCGCGGGAACACCATCTTCATGCAGCCGCTTCATGGTCTCCAGCGCGACCAGGGAGCCCAGGCTGTGCGCGATGAAGTGGGGACGCACGGAGCCGGGAAGATACGCCAGGATGAAGGCGGACAGCTTGTCCGCCGTGCTCTGGGCATCCTCCTCTTCCACGGAGTAGGTGAGCGGGGAAAGCCGGTTGTCGCCAGGCCACAGCACGAGGGCGAGACCCGTATCCAGGCCGAGGGCCTCCTTGCGCAGCTGGGCCGCGTAGGCGGAGAGCTTCGCCTTCCCCTCCCTGCGGTCGTTGGCAAAGCCGTGGATGACGAAGGTCCAGGCCGGGTGCGCGCGGAGGGTGGAGCCCGGCTCGACCTCGATCTCCCGGCCATCCTCCGAGACGAGATACATCTTCGGTCGCACGACGGGACCGCCGACGTTCTGGATCCTGAAGTCGAGCAGGTGCATGTCCGCCATGGCGCTATCGCCGGCCCACGGCCTCTTTGGCCGCTTTCAGCAGGGAGACGAGGTCCTTCGAGATGGGGGCGATGGGCACGGCCACGACCCCGAGCAGGAGGGCCTTCCCCAGGTGGCCGGCCAGGCTGCCGTCGGGAGGGACCATGGCCGCGACCGACAGGGCGCCGAGGATCGCGACGATCCCGGCCCAGCATTGGGTCCAACCCACGCGGGCATTCATGGCGGTGGCCACGGCTCCCTCCACCCAGGCATTCAAGGTGAGCTCAGCCGTGCCCAGGACCTTCCGGCCCTCCTGGAGCTGGGCTTCGTCCACCCCCGGGCCTCCCTTCACCTGGGAGTCCCGGAACGTCTTGAGGGCGGCCTCGAGCTTTCCGGAATCCAGGTTCAAGGCTTTGGCGAATTCCTTGTCCTCGGGGCCGTCCAGGGCCACCTTCAGCCCGTCCCGGAGCACCTGCATGAGCGCCGCATCGCCCTTGCGGTAGGCACCCCTGAGGATGTGATCCCAGCCTTCCTTCCCGTAGGTCCTGTGCAGGGCCCGGAGGTTGGCCCTCCCCAGGGCCCTTTCCAGGCGCCGGAGGCCGGCCACCCCCAGGGGCGTGGTCCCCTTCGCGGCCTCGACGAGGCCGAACGCGGCGGTGCCCAGGGCGCCTGCGGCGGTGATGAAGTGGGTGAGGCTGTCAAAGGGGGTCAGGAGGGTCGGCATCGGTTCCTCGACGCGGAAAGACATGCCTAATAGGAAGAAGGGACTTGGATCCCCGGACGGCGTCCACGGCATGGCCCACGCCTTGGAATCCCGGCATGTGCGCGTGATGGACTGTCCTCAAGATCGGCTTGAAGGAAGCCTTGTCAATATTTTGATGATTGAAAAAACCAAGCGACACCTTAGAAAACATTGAACAATGGACGAACAAGGCATGTTTGCTCCATCTTGTGCTGGGCAATCCTTTCTGGGCCGAGGTGGGGTGGAGGGAAGTTGCCTGCCTGGGCCTTGATGGCGGGGCCGGGGGACCTAGCCTTCGGGCGTGACTCGCCCGGGTGGGCATCACCCAAGGAGGTCCTATGAAAAAGACCGCCCCCAAAGGGGAAGGGATCGCCATCGGCACCTGGCCGACCCCCGAGAAGCCGGCCGTGAAGCACGCCCATCGCGGGGGAACCGCGGCCATCGACACCGTGCCGCTTCCCGAGCGGCACGCCGTCCTCACGGGCAAGCTGGAAAAGCTGGAGCTGCAGATGGGAAAGCTGGTCGCCTACGCCCCGTCGGCCTCCAGCCTGGAAGCCGCCGTTGCGCCCTTGCGCACCTGCGCCTTCCACCCCCACTACCGCCACGGCATGACGGCGGATGAGGGCGCCCAGGCCACCTGCGATGCCATCGAGGCCTTCGTCGACTGCCTCACGGGCAAGGCCGGAAAAGCGACCTAGCGCCCTGCGCCGCGGACGCACCCCTCAGCCCTCGCGACCCGGGCCCCGGATGGGCGCGGAGGGAGGAGCAAGGCTCTTTTCGGGCCACCGATTCCGGTGATTTCGGGGAGGCCCGGCTCCGCCCATGCGGGAAGCTCGCGGCGCCCCATCACCATCCTCACTGACATCGGTGGCTGATTCAGCTTTTCGCTTGGGAGGCGGCGGCGAGCTGGGCTTCGGTGAGGCCGAAGAGGGGGGCGACGGTTCGGCCGCGGAGGCTGGCCATGAGGTAGAGCTGCCCGCGGTGGTGGGCCTCGTGCTCGGCCATGGCGCGGAGCCACTTCCATGTGGCCATGGAAGCCCCGGCGGGGTTCACGCAGGGGGCCAACAGGTCCGCGTCCGTGAGGGTGCCGAAGAGGACCAGGGATTCCGCGTGGCAGCGGTCCAGGTAGGCGCGCACGCCATCCAGGCCCGCGGCCAAGTCAGCCCCGTGGCCCGGGTAGGTGCTGGGGCGGCCCTGCACGTTCTCTGCGTACATGAAGCGCTCCAGCCCCGCCAGGTGGCGGAACAGGTCGCCGAAGGTGAAGGCCCCGGGCACGGGCGCCCACTCGAGGTCCTCGGGCGCCAGCGCCTCCAGCACCCGCACCGTGCGAGACCGGGCGTTGCGCCAGTAGGCGAGGAAGGAGGGGGCGTCCTGGAGCATAGAACTAGAAATTTTTACGCACTTTTTTTATAAGCATTCAAAATAATGGAATTCTCTATATCTGTTTTGAAATTTCTGAGTAATTGTAATACCTCATCGGCAAGATTCTTATAATCCGAACCGGAAATATCTATGTAGTCTCCATGCGCAATACCATTTCGTCGTTTGAGTAAACTTTCATCGATTAAATGATATTTCGTCTGATAGGGTGCGGGGTTAATCCCAATGGAGATAGATATATTCTCAAAAATTTCTGAGTTCAGATTAGATTCAGTCCGTATGGCACCATCAAATTTTAATTTTGCTGGTTGATCTAATTCGTTGATAATAAATTCAAGAATTTCTTTGTTTTGGTCCATTTGTTTTGATGATTTCAAGGAATTGAGTTTGCCCTTTAGACCTAAAACAGAAAAACAGGATTGAAGTTCATTGTATTTTAATCCCTGATGCTCAATAAAAAAGAGAAATGCAAATGAGGAAGCTTTGATGAATCCCTCCCAATGTGCATAAAGAAGTGCGAGTGATGCGCGAATAAGTGTTTTCTTTTCGAGTGATCCCGTGCCATTAATGACATTTTTTAAATTGGCAATTTCTTTTAATCTCCAAGCAAATTCTTGGTCCAGAAAATCTTGGAGTTGTGATGAAGTCCGAGGCTTCATGGATTACGGCCTAAAGTATTCATTTGATAGGGGTAAAAGATGTACGAGTCGAGTGGTTCCACGCGTTCCTGCACCGGAATGAGAGAGGAACGTGGTGTCCGACCATAGAGCCTTAACTCTACTTGTAATTAAATCGATTTGTCCATCTTCGGTTAATTTTTCGATTTCACTTATTTGTTTGGAAACTCCAATTGACACAACTTCAAACAATGACATTAAAAATTTGCCTGTAAATCTCGAGCCATCCCATTTCTTAAAAGCTCCAGAATTGAGTGCCCGATTAAGAAGTTTGAATGTTTTATTGAAAATTTCACCTTCCGTTGGCATGTCAAATGATGGGTCACTCGCGATTGAAATTAGGGCCTCATCAAGATATTCATGTACATCAAGACCCTTGGTGTATGTGACATTTCTAAAAGCAATAAATCGAAAAGCCAATTCGACGTTTGCCTGAATTCTAATTGCATCTTCTGTTTGGGCTATTGTGTTAAGAAAATCGGTATTAGAAGATAGATCAAAAAGCCATTCTTTAAATGGAGGATTTATCATGACTGCAACACAATTTCGCACTTCTTGTTCTGAAAGTTTTGACCCACCAGTGTTTAATCTCTGGAATAATTCGTATTTTGAGTTAGGGTCACTTTCTTTTTTGAGAATTTCGACTCTGATTCTGGCTCTTTTTATAGTTAACTGAATTGATTTTCCAATACCATCATTACTAGTGGAGTCGGTCTGTTCCCAACGTTTATCGGCAAGACCTGGTAGATATTTGGTGCCACTAAGAGTAAGTGGGGGAAGGGGGACTCCGTTTTCGTCGTGCAACATGCCGGCGAACTGGAGGACGGTGGATAATCTTTGAAGACCATCAATTAATTCCCAGATGCCATCCGTATTCTGGTACACAAAGATGGGTGGAACCGGGATACCAAGTAGAAGAGATTCTATGAATCTAGTTCTTTGCGAATCATCCCACCTAAACAATCTTTGAAAATCGGGATTAATTGTTAATTCATTATCCTTGTACAAATTCATAACTTCTCCGAAAGACATGTCATATCCATCGGAAACGATTTCTTTTCTAGCTTGGTTGATTTCTAGTTCAAGCGTCATGGGTCACCGACATTTAATTGTTGCTTAATTACACTAAGACGTTTTTTGGGGGGATGTCATCCCATCGGCTCTTCATGCCCGCACTTGGGGCAGAGCAGCACCTGGATGGGGTCCTTCCCCCTCGGCTTGCGGGTCTTCTCGCCCATGCTGGGGTTCTTGCAGGCGGGGCAGGTGACGGGGACGGGCTTGTCCCAGGCGGTGAAGTCGCACTTGGGGTAGTTCACGCAGCCGTAGAAGACCTTGCCGAAGCGGGTCTTGCGGGGGCTGAGGCCGCCGCCGCACTTGGGGCAGGGGACGGCCAGGATCTCCTTCTTCACCGTCTTGCAGGTGGGGTAGTCGATGCAGCAGATGAACTCGCCGTAGCGGCCGTGGCGCTTCACGAAGTCCTTGCCGCAGTTGGGGCACTTCTCGCCGATGGGCTCGTCCGGCGGCACGGGGATGCCCTTGGGATCGGCCTTCACGATGCCCTTGCACTTGGGGTAGTTG
The DNA here is from genome assembly GCF_022808775.1 of Geothrix terrae. Taxonomy (GTDB): domain Bacteria; phylum Acidobacteriota; class Holophagae; order Holophagales; family Holophagaceae; genus Geothrix; species Geothrix terrae. The sequence continues at coordinate 232,387 of NZ_JAKZLA010000002.1, read as the reverse complement.
GGGCAGGCCCAGAAGGGGCCCCACTGGCCCTTGCGCAGGTTCATGGGCGTGGTGCCGCAGAGCGGGCACTCGGGCGCGTCCTCGGGCTCCTCCATCTTCTCGAGGTCCGCCGTGTAGTCGCACTTGTCCTTCTCGGCCTCGGCGCTGTAGTTGGTGCAACCCACGAAGAGCCCGTTGCGGCCGATGCGCTTGAGCAGCACGCCCGGGTGCTTCTTCCGGTCGCCGCACTTGGGGCACTTCTCGCCCGTGGGCACGCCGGCCTTCAGGTTCTGCATGTCCTGCCCGGCGGCCTGGAGCGCCTTCTCGAAGGGGCCGTAGAAGTCGGTCATGGCCTTCTTGAAGGTGAGCTGGCCCTCCTCGATGCGGTCGAGGTTGCCCTCCATGCCCGAGGTGTACTTGCTGTCCAGCAGGCGCGGGAAGCCCTGGATGAGCAGCTCGGTGACCACCATGCCCAGCTCCGTGGGCTTGAAGCGGCCCTCGTGCTTCTTCACGTAGTCCCGGTCCTGGATGGTGCTGATGATGCTGGCGTAGGTGGAGGGCCGGCCGATGCCGTCCTCCTCCAGCTCCTTCACCAGGGTGGCCTCGTTGAAGCGCGCCGGGGGCTTGGTGAACGACTGGTCGGCGTCGAGCTGCTCCAGCTTCAGGGCCTCGCCCAGCTTCAGGGCCGGGAGCTGCTCCTCGTCCTCGTCCTCCTCGCCATCCCGGGTGCCATCCTTGGTGGCGTCGGCGATGGACTCGGCGTCGGCCTCGCTCTTGTCGGCGCGGTAGACCGCCAGCCAGCCGGGGAAGCGCTCGATCTCGCCCTTGGCTTCAAAGAGCGCCGTCTCCTTGCCCACTTCCGCTTCGGTCTGCACCACGGTCTCGTCGAAGCGGGCGGCCTCCATCTGCGAGGCCATGGTCCGCCGCCAGATGAGGGCGTAGAGGCGGAACTGGTCGGGCTCCAGGTGCCCGCGCAGGCTCTCGGGCGTGCGGGCCACGTCCGTGGGGCGGATGGCCTCGTGGGCGTCCTGCGCCCCGGCCTTGCCGGTGTAGACTCGGGCCTTGGCGGGCAGGTACTCCTTGCCGTACTTCTTGGCGATGAGCTCGCGGGTGGCCTCCACGGCCTCGGGGGCCATGCGGGGCGAATCCGTTCTCATGTAGGTGATGAGGCCCACGGGGCCTTCGCCGAATTCCACGCCCTCGTACAGGCGCTGGGCGTTCTGCATGGTGCGGCTGACGCTCATCTTCAGCTTCTGGGCCGATTCCTGCTGGAGCTTGGCGGTGGTGAAGGGGGCGGCGGGGTTCCGCTTCTTCTCCTTCGTCTCCAGGCTGGTGACCTTGTAGGCGGCCTTCTCCAGCTTCGATTTCAGGTCCTTGGCCTGGGCGGCGTCCGCCACCCGGCGCTTGGTCTCCTTGTTGCCGAGCTGCAGGGCCTCGCCTCCCACCTTCACCAGCTTCATCCAGAAGGAGGGCGGCAGCTTGGCGGCGAACTTGGCTTTCAGCACCCAGTATTCGACGGGGTTGAAGGCCTGGATCTCCTTCTCGCGGTCCACGATGATGCGCACGGCCACGCTCTGGACGCGCCCGGCGCTGAGCCCGCGGCGCACCTTGTCCCAGAGCACCTGGCTCACCTTGTAGCCCACGAGCCGGTCCAGCACGCGGCGGGCCCGCTGGGCATCCACAAGCTTCTTATTAATGACCGTGGGCGCGGCCATGGCCTTCTGGATGCCCGCCGGGGTGATCTCGTTGAAGAGGACGCGGCTGACGGGCAGGCTCTTGGGCGGCTTGATGGCCTCCAGCAGGTGCCAGCTGATGGCCTCCCCCTCGCGGTCGGGGTCGGTGGCAAGCACCAGCTCGTCGGCGGTCTTGGCGGCGGCCCTCAGCTCCTTGACCACCTTCTCCTTGGCCGGGCTGATCTCGTATTCCTCCTGGAAACCGTTCTCGATGTCGACCCCCAGCTTGCGCGGGAGGTCCCGGATGTGGCCCACGGAGGCCATGACCTTGTACCCCTTGCCGAGGTACTTGGTGATGGTCTTCGCCTTCGACGGGCTTTCGACGATCACGAGTTTGGTCACAGCATCCCCCAGGGGCCAAGGATGAGTCCTGGGGGCGGAGGTTTGTCAAGTGCCGGCGGGGAGGGGCGCCCCGGACCCCCCTGGTAAAAAACGAAGGGAGCCAATGCTGGCGCGGGTCTTAAAATCTTGTTTATACAAATACATATGAAATTTCTGTGGACAGGCCTTCGTTGTGCTGCGGAGAATACGACGCATTTCCTTTATCACCGGCCCTCCGGGACCACGGAGCGGATCCCATGCGTCAAGTTCCCGGCCAGCCTGCCGCCCCCCACCCGGGATCGCGGGAGCGCCGGTGAGCGCGGTCTCGCGCCTGCCCGAGGAGCTGCGCCCCATCCTGGCGACGGTGGAGCACTCGCCCGATCCGGTGTTCATCACGGACCGCCACAACCACATCGCGGCCTGGAACCGCAGCGCCGAGGCCCTGCTGGGCTTCACGGCCCAGGAAGCCGTGGGGGCCTCCTGCGCGGACCTGATGGGCGGGTGCGACGGATGGGGCAACCGCTACTGCAGCGAGAACTGCCCCCTGGTGGGGATGGCGGGCCGGGGAGAGGTGGTCCGGCACTTCGACCTCCGCTTCGTGGCGAAGGACCGCCACCTGGTCCTCGCGGAGGTGGTCATCCTCCAGCTGGCGGCCCCGCCGCCCCACCACTTCTACCTGATGCACATCCTGAAGCCCTCGGAGCGGTCGGCGGCGCCCGCCGCCAGCGGGAACGAGAACGGCGCGGCCCCCCGGCCGGCCGCCCAGAACGCCCGCGAGTCGCCGGACGCCCGGGCCCGCCGGCTCAGCCAGCGGGAAGTGGAGATCCTGGGCCTCATCGCCGCGGGGCGGACCACCCCGGAGATCGCCGACTTCCTCCACATCTCGGCCCTGACGGTGCGGAACCACACCCAGAAGATCCTCGACAAGCTGGAGGTGCACTCCAAGGCCGAGGCGGTGGCCTTCGCGTTCCAGAAGGGGATCGTCTAGGGGGGCCAGGCGCTCTTTTAGAAGTGCTGGGGTTGCTAGGGTTGCCGCGTGGCCGGGCGTCCGGCCCGGGCCGCCGCTCCGCCGGGCCCTGATGCATTCTCCCCACGCAGAATGATGCGGGCGCCGGATGGTGGGGCCCTGGGGCCAGTCGTATTCCTTGAAGCCGAACCCCTTCCAAGGAGCCACCCCCCTATGCGCCTCCCCTTGAAGCATCCTTTCCCCGCCCTGGGAAGACTCGCCGTCCTGGCGGGTCTCTTCCTGGGCCTGGCCACGCCCGCCAGCGCCTTCCCCATCTTCGCGCGGAAGTACCAGACCTCCTGCGTGACCTGCCACACGGTGTATCCCAAGCTCAACGCCTTCGGCGAGGCCTTCCGCCTGAACGGCTACCGGATGCCCAAGGAGACCGAGGAGCAGATCAAGCAGAGGCCCGTCTCGCTCGGCTCCGAGGCCTACAAGCGCGTGTGGCCCCAGGCCGTGTGGCCCAGCGAGCTGCCGGGCAACGCCCCCCTGGCCGTGAACGTGAAGATGGCGAGCGTCTACAACGCCGCCACGGACGCCTCCGGCAACAAGACGGTCGTCCACAACGACTTCCAGTTCCCCCAGGAGGTGAACCTCTTCGCGGCGGGGACGCTCGGCGAGCACATGAGCTTCATGGCCGAGCTGACTCACGCCGAGAACTCGGACGGCAGCACCGGCACGGAGATCGAGCACGCCCGCCTGGACTTCGACTCCCTCCTGGGCCCCGAGCACGCCTTCAACGTCCGCATCGGGAAGTTCGCGCCGAACCTCTACGACGGGTTCCAGGAGATGTGGATCATGACCGACAACGGCGTGGACTCGATGTTCAACTACAACCCCGTGGGCTACAACGGCGGCGTGGGCATCCTGGATGACGCGGCCGGCGTCGTGTCCCTGCCCGCCCGGGCCCGCGCCATCGAGGCCTACGGCGTCATCAAGCACCGCTTCTTCTACACCTTCGGCGTCATGAGCAAGATCAGCCCCGGGGCGAACACGCCGGTCAGTGGCGCCAATGCTCTCGGCACGACCGGCTCCCCCAACGGGAACTTCAACAACAGCACCCACAAAGACATCTACCTCCGGATGGACTACAAGTTCGGCGGCATGGGTCTGGACGGCGACACGGAAGGCGTGCAGCTGCCCCCCGAGAACTGGCGTGAGACCTCCTTCCGCGTGGGCGTGTTCGGCCTGAAGGGCAACGCCACGAACGTCGACTTCCTGGCCGCGGACATCAACGGCCCGGTCATCGACCCCGTGGATGGGACCAACCCCTTCCACATGCAGGACACGAGCTACACCCGCGGCGGCCTCTATGCCTCCTGGACCTGGATGGACCTGAACGTGTTCGGTGTCTACCTGAATGGCCGGGACACCCTGGAGCTCCGGACCGCCGACAACCTCACCGTGGTGAGCACGAACGACCGCACCTACAAGGCCGCCTTCGTCCAGGCGGACTACGTGATCGCGCCGCCCTTCCAGGTCTCCGCCCGCTTCGAGAAGCTCACGCCCGGCGACACCACCGTCCAGCCCCTGAAGGTCTCCAACTTCAACTTCAGCTACCTGGCCGCGGCCAACGTGAAGTTCATGATCGAGTACCAGAAGTCGGACCAGGCCGGGGTCGGAAGCAACAAGGCCCTGAACACCGTCATCCGCGCCGCCTTCTAACCCACCCCCGCGGGGGGCGCTCCGGCGCCCCCCGCACCCGCATGACAGGAGCCCTACGATGAAAACCGCACTCATCACCATCCTGGCCCTCGGCTCGGCAGCCTCGCTCGCCGCCGGGGACCTGCACGGGAAGGTCACCTGCAAGGGTGTGCGCAACAATGCCGACGCCGTCGTCTTCGTGGACACGATCCCCGGCAAGACGTTCCCCGCGCCCGCCAAGCATGCGCTGGTGGACCAGAAGAACCTGGTCTTCATCCCGCACGTGCTGCCGGTGCAGGTGGGCACCACGGTCGACTTCCACAACGACGATGCCGTGCTGCACAACGTCTTCTCACCCGACACCTGCTGCAGCAAGTTCAACCTGGGCACCTGGCCCCAGGGGCAGTCCCGCAGCTACACCTTCAAGAACGAGTGCCAGGCGACGCTGCTGTGCAAGGTCCACCCCGAGATGGAAGGCTTCGTCGTGGCCGTCCCCACCCCGTACTTCGCCGTCACCAAGGCGGACGGCAGCTACGAGATCAAGAACGTCCCCGACGGCCAGCTCACTGTGAAGGTCTGGCACCCGAAGCTGAAGGCGACCCAGAAGAGCGTCAAGGTGGCGGGCAGCACGCAGGCCGATTTCGAGATCGCGAGGTAGCTCCCTTGGCCGACGTCAGCCAGGAATGGCTTGAACGGAACTTCCCCTGCAAGTGGGCGTGCCCGGTCCATACCGAGGCGGGCAAGTACGTGACGCTGATCGCGGAGGGGAAGTACCGGGAGGCCTACGCGGTCGCCCGGCGCCCGAACCCGCTCGCCTCCATCTGCGGGCGGATCTGCGCGGCGCCGTGCGAGGCGGTGTGCCGCCGGGGCGAGCTCGACGCCCCGGTGGCCATCCGCGCCATGAAGCGGTTCGTGACGGAGAAGTTCGGCGTCGAGAGCATGATGGACTTCTCCGTGCTGTCCGAGATCTACGGCCACCGGAAGGACCGGTACGCCGAGAAGGTGGCTGTCATCGGCTCGGGCCCCGCAGGCCTGGCCTGCGCCCACGACCTGGCGCTCCTGGGCTACCCGGTGACCATCTTCGAAGCGGCCCCCGTGGCCGGGGGCATGCTGCGGCTGGGCGTGCCCGAGTACCGCCTGCCCCGGGCCCTCATCCAGCTCGAGGTGAACGCCATCCTCTCGCTGGGGGTGGAGCTGAGGACCAACGCCCGGCTGGGCAAGGACTTCACGCTGGAGGACCTGAAGGCCCAGGGCTACCAGTCCATCTTCCTGGGCGTGGGGGCCATGCAGAGCCGCGATCTGCGGACGCCGGGCATCGAGCTGGACGGCGTGCTGAAGGGCATCGACTACCTGCTGAACCTGAACCTGGGCTACAAGGTCGACATGGGCCGGAAGGTCGTCGTCATCGGCGGCGGCAACGTGGCCCTCGACGTGGCCCGCACCGCGGCCCGGGGCGGCGAGCAGGCGAACATGGAGCGCAGCCTGTCCATCGTCCAGGCCCTGGACGTGGCCCGGAGCGCCGTGCGCTTCGGCGGCCGTGAGGTCACGGTCTGCTGCCTGGAATCCGAGCAGGAGATGCCGGCCTCCCCGGAGGAGGTGGAGGAGGCCCACAAGGAGGGCATCCACTTCCGCTACCGCGTGGGGCCCAGGCGCATCGTGGGCGAGAAGGGCGCCGTGACCGGCATCGAGTTCACCCGCGTGGCCCGCGTGTTCGACGAGACCGGCCGCTTCGCGCCCCAGTTCGAGGATGGCTCGGAGGAGATCTTCGAGGCCGACACGGTCATCGTGGCCATCGGGCAGACGGGCGAGTTCTCGTTCCTGCGCCCCGAGGACGGCATCCAGACGGCCCAGGGCCGGATCATCTTCGATCCCGATACCCTCGCCACCACGGCCCCCGGCGTCTTCACCGGCGGCGACGCGGCCTTCGGCCCCCGGATCGCCATCAGCGCGGTGGCCGACGGCAAGCGCGCCGCGCGGTCCATCGACGAGTTCCTGCGGGGCCGGCCGTGCCCCGAGCCCGAGATCACCGTCGAGATCGACCAGGAGGATCGCTACGAGCGCGCCTGGGACTACGAGGGGATCCCCCGCCAGCAGCCGCCCATGCGGCCGACCTCCCGCCGGGTGGGCTTCGCGGAAGTCGAGGAGTGCTTCAGCGAGGGCGCGGCGCGCCAGGAAGGCCTGCGCTGCCTCCACTGCTGGACGAACACGATCTTCGAACAGAACCCCGACGAGGGCACGGAGTGCATCCTCTGCGGCGGCTGCCAGGACATCTGCCCCGAGGACTGCATCGAGATCGTGCCGTCGCGGCTGGAGGGCGAGGCGCCGGCCTCGGCGCGGGAGCTGGCGCCGCTGCTGCTGGACGGCGAGCGGGCCGGCTCGATCTTCATCAAGGACGAGGAGACCTGCATCCGGTGCGGCCTGTGCGCCATGCGCTGCCCGGTGGGGACCATCACGATGCAGAGCTTTGCAGGAAAGGAGCGCGCCAGTGCGTGACGCGGAGGAAGGCATGGCATTGCCGCTCAAGTCGGGCGAGGAGTCGCGCCGGGAGTTCCTGGCCCGGCTGGGGCTGGGCGCCTGCGCCCTGACCGCCGCGGGGGCCGCCCTCACGGTGCTGGACTACATGGAACCGAAGGTGCTCTTCGAGCCGCCGACGGAGTTCAAGGCGGGCCACCTGCAGGACTACCCGGAGGGCACGATCCGCTTCGACGAGGAGCACCGGGCCTACATCGTCGGCGGCCAGGGCGGCGTCTTCGCGCTGTCCGCCGTGTGCACCCACCTGGGCTGCATCACCCGCTACCACGCGGATGAGGGCGTGATCGCCTGCCCCTGCCACGGCAGCCGCTTCGACCCGGAGGGCAACGTGGTCCACGGCCCGGCCCCCCGCTCCCTCCCCTGGCTGGAGGTGAAGGCCGACGCGGACGGGAACCTCACGGTCGACACCAGTGTGGTCGTCCCCCACGGAAAGGTGCTGAAGGTATGAACGGGAACGCTTTCTCCCTCTCCCAGCTGGGCACCCTGATCCGCGGATCCGCGGTGTACCGCTCCATCGTGCGGCACGGCGCGGCGGACACGAACCGCAACCGCTCGCTGGTCATCTTCGAGAACCTCTTCCTCCACGTCCACCCGGTGAAGGTGCGGGAGAAGACGCTGAAGTTCAGCCACACCTACTGGCTGGGCGGGATCACGGTCTCGGCCATGGTGGTGCTCATCGCCACCGGCATTCTGCTGATGTTCTACTACCACCCCTCGGTGCCACAGGCCTACCGGGACATGAAGGAGCTGAAGTTCGTGGTGGACAACGGGGTGTTCTACCGGAACCTCCACCGCTGGGCCGCCCACCTGATGGTGCTCGGGGCGATGCTGCACATGGCCCGGGTGTTCTACCACCGCGCCTACCGGCCGCCCCGCCAGTTCAACTGGGTGATCGGCGTGGTCCTGCTTCTGGTGACGCTGCTGCTGTCGTACACCGGGTATCTGCTCCCCTGGGACCAGCTGGCCTTCTGGGGGGTCTCGGTGGGCACCAACATGGCGAAGGAGGCCCCCATCCTCGGGCCGCCCATCCGCTTCCTCCTGCTGGGCGGGAACATCGTCTCCGAGAACGCCCTGCTGCGCTTCTACGTCCTCCACTGTGTCCTCTTGCCCGCGTCCCTCATCGGCCTCCTGGGCGTCCACATCTGGCGGGTGCGGAAGGACGGCGGCGTGCAGGGTCCGCCTGAACCCCCCGCCGACGACGAGGTGGAACCATGAGCCAGCCCATGCCCCCCCTGCGGGTCGTCGAGTCCAACGATCCCGTGGCCGTGCCCAAGCGCGTGGCCCTGGTGCGCCCGGACGCGAGGGCCACGCTCCGCCGCGTGGAGGAGCGCTGGGTGATGACCTATCCCAACCTCATCCTCCGCGAGGTGATCTGCTTCCAGGTCGTGGTGGTCGCCCTCTCGATCATCGCGCTGCTCTTCAACGCCCCCCTCGAGGGGATCGCCAATCCCCTGGAGACGCCGAACCCCTCGAAGGCGCCCTGGTACTTCCTGGGCCTCCAGGAGCTGCTCCACTACTTCCCGCCGGTGGTCGCCGGCGTCGTCTTCCCCGGCCTGGTGGTGGTGGCCCTCGTGGTCATCCCCTACGCGAAGATCAACCTGTCGGCGCGGCCCCTCTGGTCGGGGGACAAGGCGCGGACCCGGAACTGGGTGGGCGGGGCGGCGGGCTTCCTGGCCGTGTTCTTCGCGCTCTTCGGCTGCTGGCCCATCGTGGTCCCGACCCTCCTGATCGGGGCGGCCATGTTCTCGGTCTACGGCGGCGGGCAGGAGGGGCGCCTGCGCCGGTTCCTCGTGAGCGTCACCCTGCCGGAATGGATCATGACCTGGTTCATCCTCGTGGCCACGGTCCTCACGCTCATCGGCACCTTCTTCCGTGGTCCCGGGTGGTCGCTCGTCTGGCCCTGGAACATGTATCCCCCCGCTTGACGGAGTTCCCGTGCCTCTGCGACGCATCTTCGCCATCACCAGCATCCTGTTCCTGGCGGTCCTGGCGGTCTCCCCGCTGAAGAACGCCCTCCGCCCCTACCGGGGATTCCAGCGGGCCTTCGCCCGGCTGGGGGCTTCGCGGGCCAAGAGCCTGCAGGCCGCCAAGGCCTACCAGCAGCAGCCCGTGGCCATCCACCAGATCTGGCTGCCGGACTTCGAGAACCGCGTGGACCGCTGCACCACCTGCCACCTCGGCGTGCAGGACGCCGCCATGACCGGCGCCCCGGAGCCCTTCCGCCTGCACGCGGCGACCTACCACACGCCGAAGGACATCGGCCGGTTCGGCTGCACCGCCTGCCACGGCGGGCAGGGGCTGGCCACGCTGGAGAAGGACGCCCATGGCGAAGTGGCGGATGCCGGATCGCCCATGGTGCCCCTCCCGTTCATCGAGTCGGGTTGCGGCCGCTGCCATGCCGCCGAGAAGGTGGCCGGCGCCGCGACCCTGTCCCTGGGCCGGGCGGCCCTGGAACGGAACGGCTGCTACGCCTGCCACGCCGTGAAGGGCCACGAAGCCTTCCGCTCGGAGGCCCCGCCCATCGAGGCCGTGGGCCTCAAGACCGGGGCCGAGGCCCTCCGGCGCTGGCTGAAGGATCCCAAGGCCGTCGATCCCAACGCCACCATGCCGCGCTTCCAGCTCAGCCAGGCCGAGATCGAGGAGCTCGCGAACTACGTGTTCAGCCTCGCCCCCGGCCGGGCGCTGGCGGACAAGGTCCAGGCGGCCGGGGCCGAGCCGGCCGGCGACGTGGCGAAGGGCAAGGCGATTTTCGCCGAGGCCCGCTGCATCTCCTGCCACACCCTCGAAGGCAAGGGCAACGGCTCGGCGCCCGAGCTCTCCAAGGTGGCCTCGCGGGCCTCGGCCGGCTGGCTGCTGGCCTTCATCCGCGACCCCCACGCCTTCAACCCGCGGACCCGCATGCCCCAGTTCAACTTCTCCGCCGACGAGGCCCGCCACGTCGTGGCCTACATGGAATCGGAGTTCAAGGACTTCGACGCGCCGAAGGAGATCCTCGACCCGCTCCGCGTGAACCAGACCCTGGCGGAGAAGGGGAAGGTGCTCTTCCGGCAGAAGGGCTGCTACGCCTGTCACGACCCCGGCGCGGCGGCGGACCGGTTCGGCCCCGCCCTCGACGGCATCGGCGACAAGCGCGCCGCCTCGCTGGATTTCGGCAAGCGGACGGACATCGCCCGCACCCTGCCGGCCTGGCTGGAAGCGAAGGTCAAAGCCCCCGGCTCCTTCCAGGACGGCCTGAAGATGCCCACCTTCGCCCTGTCGCCCAAGGAGGCGCAGGCGGTGGTCACGGCCCTGCTGTCCCTGGGCGCCCGCCCGGTTCCCCAGGCCTACCGCTCCACGCCGGCCGTGCGGGCGAGCCTCCTGCCCGGCGGGGCCGTGGGGGCCCTGATGGACAAGTACCGCTGCCTGTCCTGCCATCAGATCGGCGACCGGGGCGGGGACATCTCCACCGCGCCCCTCACCGCCGAAGGCAGCAAGGTGAAGCAGGACTGGCTGGTGAATTACCTGGTGCTCTCGACCACCATCCGCCCCATCCTCACCGACCGCATGCCGGTGTTCCGGATGACCCGGGAGGAGGCCGCCCAGATCGCGCAGGCCTTCGAGACCTTCTACCTGGATCCGCGCATTCCGGAGGATCCCTACGCGGGCCAGCCCGCGACCTCCAGGGACCCGGTGGAGGGCAAGCGCCTCTACGACACGCTGGGCTGCCGCGCCTGCCACATCCTCGGCGCCGGCGGCGGCTACTACGGGCCGCCCCTCACCGAGGCCGGCACGCGCCTGAAACCGGGCTGGACCTATGCCTGGCTCAAGGGCCCCCAGAAGTGGCGCGCGGATGTCCGCTGCCCCAACTACGGCCTGAGCGACGCCAGCGCGCTCCAGCTGACGGCCTACCTCGACACGCTCGTCAAGTCGTCCACGGCCTCGAAAGCCAAGCAGGGAGGCACGCGATGAAGTCCCGGTTCCAGATCCTCGGCCCGGTCCTCTTCCTGCTCGCGGCGGGGGCCTGCTCCCGCCACAAGGCCGCGGCCCCGGCGGCTCCTCCAGCCGAAGCCGCGGCCCCGGCCCCGGCCGCCGACGCCCCCCCGGCGGCTCCTCCAGTCGAAGCCGCGGCCCCGGCCCCGGCCGCCGACGCCCCCCCGGCGGAGGCGCCCCTGTCCTACGAGCTGCGGCTGGGGAAGGGCGTCTACCAGCACCATTGCCAGACCTGCCACGGTGAGACCGGGGCGGGGGACGGCTTCAATGCCTTCAACATCGATCCCCATCCCCGCGATCTGTCGGACCCCGCCTTCCAGAAGGCCAAGACGGACGCGGACCTCAGGGACGTCGTCCAGCGGGGGGGCCTGGGGGTGGGCCTGTCCGCCATGATGCCGCCCTACGGGAAGACGCTGAGCCCGGACCAGATCGACCAGGTGGTGGGGTACCTGCGGACGCTGAAGCGGACGGAGGGTTAGGGCCAGCGCGGAAGGTCCCTGAGCATCGCGAGCACCTCTTCGGGACCTCCGCAGGCATGGGCTGCGCCCTCCCCCAGGAGGGCATCCGGTCCTTCGGATCCCGGCACCACCCAGAGCTCCTTGCCCAGGTCCAGGGCGAGGCGGGCGGTGACCATGGACCCGGACTGCCACCGGGCCTCCACCACCAGGACGCCCTCGGACCAGGCCGCCAGCAGCCAGTTCCGCCGGGGGAAGTGCCACTTCCGGGGCGGGGCCTCGGGCGGGAAGGGAGTGATGACCCCGCCCCCGGCGGCCACCATGCGGTCCATGAGGGGGGCGTGCTCCGGCGGGTAGGGATGGTCCAGGCCCGAGCCCAGGACGCCCCAGGTGCCCGCGCCGCCCGGGCCCGCCTCCAGCGCCCCCTGGTGCGCGGCGACGTCGATGCCCCGGGCCAGGCCGGAGATCACCGCCACACCCGCCTCGGCCAGCACCTTCGCCCAGCTCCGGGCGCGGTCCCGTCCGTGCCGGCTGGCCTGGCGGCTGCCCACGATGGCCAGGCTGTGACGCGCGCCGGGCACCGGCGGGGGCAGGTTCCCCCGCACCCACAGGGCCACGGGGTAGGGCAGGGGCGCCAGCAGGGCGTCGGCGCCCTCGTCGCCCGGCAGCAGCAGGCGGGCGCCGCGGTTGAGGGCCTCCTGGCGCCGCCGGGGCAGGCTGGCCTCCAGGCGGACCAGGGCCGTGGCCTGGTCCGGGGACAGGGCGGGCTCCACCCCCGCCTGGACCGCCGCCCAGGCTTCGGCCTTCTGGCGCTCGGGCCAGTCCAGAACCGTGAAGGCTAGGGCCCAGAGGGCGAGGTCCATGGGATTCTCGGGCGTGGAAGGCTATCCTGGATGCGGCGGGGCGCGTGGTGCAAGCCCTTTCCCCTTGCATTTCCCAGACATCCGATTACACTGGGTCTCTTGGCTATTTCCCTTTCCGGCCCGTGAGGTTCCCATGTCCCGTCAGTGCGAAGTCTGTGGCAAGAAGCCCCAGTTCGGGAACAACGTCTCCCACTCCAACAACGTCACCAAGCGCCGCTGGAACCCGAACATCCAGCGCGTGCGCGCCCTGGTGGGCGGCGCCCCCAAGCGCCTGCGCGTCTGCACCTCCTGCATCCAGGCCGGCAAGGTCCTGAAGGCGGTCTAGGGCTTTTCTCCATACGCGAAGCGGCGGCCGGACGGCCGCCGCTTCGCGTATGGGCTCGGTGCGCCTGTCAGACTGATCTCATGCTGCTCGCCCTCGACACCACCACGGAAATCCTGCACCTGGCGCTGATCCGGGGGAACCGCGCGTGGACGCGGCGGGTGGTCTCGGGCGTGGGACGGGGGCACAGCGAGCGGCTGATCCCCACCCTGGACGAGCTCATGGCCGAGGCCGGCGCCGCCCCGGACGACCTCACCGGCGTGGCCGCCTGCCTGGGGCCCGGGGGCTTCACCAGCCTGCGCATCGGCGTGGCCACGGCGGAGGGCTTCGGCCTCACGGGCCTGCCCACCTGGGGCTTCTCCGCCTTCGCGCTGCGGGCCGAGGCGTTGCGTCAGGCTGGGGGAGGGACGGGCGTCTCAGGGCCCCGGTGGATCCTCCTGGACGGCCAGCGGGGCGAGGCCTTCCACCAGCGCTGGGGGACGGACGGCCCCTTGGAAGCGGCCGCCAAGCATCCCCTGGCGGACCTGCCCGGGCGCGTGGGCGAGGAGCCCTGGTGGGCCCCGGAGGCCTTCGCGCCGAAGGTGGCGGCCGTGCTGCCGGATCACCGCATCGCGCTGGCCGACGAGGGCGCGGCCACCCTGGCGGGCCTGGTGGCCCTGGCCCGGCGGGTGGTCCAGGGCGCGCCGGAAGCGCCCCTGACGCCCTTCTACCTGCGGGAGACGGATGCCGAGGTGAACTTCCCCCACGCCGCCGCCCACCTGCCGGAGGCCCTGCGGAAGGGCGTGGCGCGATGACCCGGCCCCACGCGGTCCATCGGCTCCTGGAGGGGGCCGCGATGCCGCCCTGGGTGGTGGCCCTGGACCGCGAGGCCTTCGGCGAGCCCTGGGCCGATCTGGCCGGCCACGAGGCCCTGTGGGTGGTGCCGGAGGTGGGCTTCGCCCTGTGGTCGCGGGCGCCCCGGGCGGGGGAGGCGGAGCTGATTCGCATCGCCGTGGCCCCGGCGGCCCGCGGCCGCGGCCTGGGCCGGGCCCTGCTGATGACCAGCCAGCGGGAGCTGGCGGCGGACGGGATGGACCGCCTGTACCTGGAGGTGCGCCCCTCGAACGAGGCGGCTGTGCGGCTCTACGAGGCCTGCGGCTGGTCGCCCTGTGGGCGGCGCCCCCGCTACTACGCCGACGGCGAGGACGCGCTGCTGTACCAGCGCCTGGGCTGAGGGCCGGCCGGGTTCAGGCTACGCATGGATCCCTTAAATTGACGACCGAGGGGTATTGACCAAGGTGACCGTTGGGGTAATGTTATCTCCACGGTCACATTCGAGGTCCCATGGTCGGCATCTCCAGACAGACGGATTACGCGGCGCGGCTGGTGCTCCACCTGGCCTCGCTGCCGGAGGGGACGCGGGCCTCCATCGCCGAGATCGCCGAGGCCCGCCTCCTGCCCGCGCCCTTCGTCCGCCGCCTCATCGGCGGCCTGGCCAAGGCGGGCATCCTCCAGACGGCCCGGGGCACGGGGGGCGGCATCGCCCTGGCCCGGCCCGCCTCGGAGATCTCCCTGCTGGACGTGGTGACCGCCCTCGAGGGCCCCATCGTCCTCAACCAGTGCCTGGACGGACACCACCACTGCCCGCTGGCCCACGGCTGCCCCATCCAGGCGGCCTGGGCCGAGGCCGCCCGCACCCTCGAGACCCACCTGGCCGGCGTGCGCTTCGATGCCCTGGCCCGCTCTCCGGAGACCCACCTCGCCGCCCACCTGCGCTGCCATACGGCGCTCAGGACCAAGGCGGCGTCGAGCTGTTCCTGATCCCCTAAGCCCCATCCCCAACTCAGACCCGTAGGAGGAGTCCGTGGACGCCTTGACCTTGTCGCGCCTGCAATTCGCGGTGGCGACCTACTTCCACTTCCTGTTCGTGCCCTTGACCCTGGGCCTCTCGATGCTCGTCGCCCTCATGGAGACGCAGTACGTGCGCAGCGGCGACGAGGACTACCAGCGCATGGCGAAGTTCTGGGGGAAGCTCTTCCTCATCAACTTCGCCGTGGGCGTGGTCACGGGCCTCACCCTGGAGTTCCAGTTCGGTACGAACTGGTCGCGCTACTCCGCCTACGTGGGCGACATCTTCGGCTCGCTGCTGGCCATCGAGGCCACGGCGGCCTTCTTCCTGGAGTCCACCTTCATCGCCGTGTGGCACTTCGGGTGGAACAAGCTCTCGAAGAAGGCCCATGTCACCGCCATCTGGCTGGTGGCCATCGCGTCGAACCTGTCGGCCTTCTGGATCCTGGTGGCCAACGCCTGGATGCAGCACCCCACGGGCTTCGTGCTGCGGAACGGCCGCGCCGAGCTGGCGGACTTCTTCGCCGTCATCACCCAGCGCTTCGCCATCCTGGAGTTCATCCACACCCTGGGCGGCGCCTACCTCACGGCGGGCTTCTTCGTGCTGGGCATCTCGGCCTGGCACCTGATCCGCAAGCAGGAGACGGCCTTCTTCAAGAAGTCTTTCCGCCTGGCAGCGGCCTGGACGCTGATCTTCGCGCTGTTCGAGATCGCCCAGGGCCACATGAACGCCGAGATCCTCGGCACCGCCCAGCCCACCAAGCTGGCGGCCATGGAGGCCCACTGGGAGACCGGCCGCAACGTGCCCATGCACCTGCTGGCCTGGCCCGACGCGGCCAATGAGCGCAACACCGTGCAGTCGCTCTCCGTGCCCAGCGGTCTCAGCCTGCTGGCCACTTACTCCACCGGCGGCGAGGTGAAGGGTCTGAAGGACTACCCCGCCTCGGAGCGGCCCCCGGTGCTGCCCGTGTTTCTGAGCTTCCGCGCCATGGTGGGCCTGGGCGTGCTGTTCCTGGCGCTGGGCCTCTGGGCCTTCCTCAAGCGCCACCGCATCGAGGACCAGCCGCGGTTCCTGAAGGTACTGCCCTGGCTCATCCCGCTGCCCTACCTGGCCAACGAGCTGGGCTGGACCATCGCGGAGCTGGGCCGGCAGCCCTGGATTGTCTACGGCCTGATGAAGACCTCCGACGCGGCCTCGCCCCTGGCGACCGCGCAGGTGGGCACCTCGCTCGTGGCCTTCTTCCTGGTCTACGCGCTGCTGGGCGCCGTGGACTTCTACCTGCTGTTCACGTTCGCCCGCAAGGGCCCTGACGCCGCCACCGCGGCCGCGAAGTGAGGGAGGCGACCATGCTGGAATCCATCTGGTTCGTGATCTGGGGCGTGGCCTGGGCCGTGTACTTCATGCTCGACGGCTTCGACCTGGGGCTGGGCACGCTGTTCCCCTTCCTGGCGAAGGACGAGACCGACAAGCGCATCCTGGTGAACGCCATGGGCCCCTTCTGGGATGGCAACGAGGTATGGCTCATCACGGCGGGGGGCGTGACCTTCGCGGCCTTCCCGCGGGCCTACGCCATCATGTTCTCGGGCCTCTACACGCCGCTGATGCTGCTGCTCTTCGCGCTCATCCTGCGCGGCGTGGCCTTCGAGTTCCGGGGCAAGGTGGACAGCGCCCGCTGGCGCGCCACCTGGGACGCCTGCCTCGTCGTGGGCTCCTTCCTGCCCGCGCTGCTGCTGGGCGTGGCCTTCGCCAACATCTTCCAGGGCCTGCCCCTGGACGCCGCGGGCCTCTTCCACGGCAACCTCCTCACGCTGCTGAACCCCTACGGCCTGCTGGGCGGCGTGCTCTTCGTGCTGATCTTCGCGGTGCACGGCGCCCTGTGGCTGGCCACCCGCACCGAGGGCGACCTGCAGGCCCGCGCGGGCCGCATGGCCACCACCTTGTGGCTGGTGGAGGCCGTCGTGGCCGTGGCCTTCCTCGTCCTGACCTGGTTCAGCACGCGGCTCTGGCAGCACGTGCTGGCGAAGCCCGTCCTCCTCGCCCTGCCCCTGATGGCCGTCGCGGGCCTGCTGCTGACCCGGGTCTTCGCGGCCAAGGGCGCCTGGTGGAAGGCCTGGTTCGCCTCCTCGGCGCTCATCCTCGGCGCCGTGCTCTTCGGCGTGGCGGGCCTCTTCCCCGACCTGCTGCCCTCCAGCCTGGACCCCGCGGCCTCGGTGACGGCCTTCAATGCCGCCTCCAGCCCGCTGACGCTGAAGATCATGCTGGGCGTGGTGCTCTGCTTCCTGCCCGTGGTGATCGGCTACCAGCTGTGGGTGTACCTGGCGTTCCGGGACACGGTGACCGCCGAGAGCATCTCCCGCGGACCTTCCTACTGATGCTCTCCGGGGGCTCCTTCCGCCACGCATGCGTGGCAGGGATCTAGGGGCGCGCTTGCGCACACACCCTGGGCCCCCGCGCCCAATCGCGGCAGATCCACGGTTGGGCTTGTTCTCCAGCACCATCGTACCTCTGCCTGACCTGACCCATCGCGTGTGAACCGGCTCCCCGTCCCATGGCGGGGCGGGGGGCCTTTGTGTCCCATGCCCCGCTTCCGGGGCGATGCCAAGGAGAAGTCCCATGAAGTCCCTCATCCTGCCGGTGGCCCTGGCCGCCGGGTTGCTGAGCTCTGCCCCGCTCCAGGCCCAGGAAAGCCCGTGCAAGGAAAGCCCGTGGATGGTGCGCCTGCGCGCCGTCTCGCTCCAGCCCGCGAACCAGTCCGATGCGGCCTCCGGCCTCCCGGCGGACGCCATCCACGTCAGCTCGAAGACCATCCCCGAGGTGGACGTCAGCTACTTCTTCACGAAGCATGTCGCGGCGGAACTGGTGCTCACCGTGCCCCAGGAGCACGACGTCACCCTGTCGGGCACGAAGATCGGCACCTTCAAGGAGCTGCCGCCCACCCTCACGGCCCAGTGGCACTTCCTCCCGGGCCAGACGGTGGATCCCTACGTGGGCCTGGGCCTGAACCTCACCCTGATCTCCGACGTGAAGCTGGCGGGTGGTGCCCTGGACCTGGACAAGACCAGTGTCGGGCTCGCCGCCCAGGTGGGCGTGGACTTCAAGGTGGCCAGGAACTGCTTCATCAACCTGGATGTGAAATACGTACAGATCCAGAGCGATGTCAAGGTTGCCGCCACCGGAGCCAAGGTCACGACCGTGAAGGTGGATCCCATGCTCTACGGAGTCGGCGTCGGTTACCGGTTCTGATTGCTTCGGGGAGATTCTCCCTGCCACGCCTGCGTGGCAGGGGGTTGGGGCGCTCGGCGCCTCCGTGTCAGCGGACGCCTGCGGGCTCCGCCAGCGCCGCCGAGAGGGCCTGCAGCAGGGCCGCGCCATCGCCGCGGAAGGCGCTGCCGTGCATGGTGGCGAGGGTCTGCGGCTGGAGTTCCGCCAGGCGGGCCAGGGTGGTCCGGGCCTTGTCCTGGCAGGCGTAGTAGTCCATGCCCGCGCGCATGGCCTCGCTGGGGCCGAGGATGTCCCCTTCGGTGACCGGCGGGAGCTCTGCGCCGGGCTGGGTGAACAGGTCTCCGCAGAGGAGGGTGCGGGCCGCGGGGACCCAGATCAGCCCGGCATCCCACCCGTGGGGCACGTGGGGGGTGTCCAGCCACTGGACCTGGTGGCGCCCCAGGTCCAGTTCCTCTCCATCCGCCATGGCGCGGGGCGGGCGGTCGGCCATGTCTACCATGGACACCATGGCGCTCACCCGGCTGCACAGGGGGACGGCCGCGGGGGCCACGGCGAGGAGGTCATTCATGGCCCCGCACTCGTCGGCTTCGACGTGGGAGTACCCCAGGAAGCGCAGCGAGGACGCCGGCAACACCCGCTCGATGGCGGTGCGGGTGGCCTCGAAGAGGCTGCGCGGGCCCGTATGGAACAACAGGGGCGCCTCGTCCCGGATGAGGATCTGGTTGAAGGTGAACCCGCCGGGGATGGCAGGAATGGGAACACCTGTGCTGATGCGGAAGATGCCATCGGCGATTTCGTCAATGCGGGTGGTCATGGAGGCCTCGTGGGTCCAATGGAATCCAGTCGGGCTACTTCTTCGCCGCGGATTCGGCTTTTTCCGGCACCACGTCCCACTTCCCGCGGACGTCCACGGAAAGCACGCAATCGGCGCCGGGCATGCACTTGGTGATGTGTTCCTTCTTCCCCTTGAACACGAAGAAGGAGCCCGCCGGCAGCAGGGTCTCCTTGCCATCGACGGTGAAGGACATGGTTCCCGAGAGCACCGTGGCGAAGTGGTCGGAGGTGTGGTGGTGCAGGGGGGCGACGAATCCATCCTTGAGCTTGATCAGGAAGTGGCCCGCCCCCTTGGTGGGATCCCCGTCGAGGGTCGCCATCTGCGCGCCCGGGACATCAGGCACGTCGGTCCACTGGATGTCACCGGCGGGAAGCAGGACGGCGGTGCCGGCCTTCTTGCCGTCCTTGGCGAGGGCGGGTGGCGCGAGCGCGGCCAAGGCCAGCGTCAGCGCGGATACGGCCAGGATGCGTGTCTTCATGGAACCCCTCCTTGGGGATGTGGTGATTCGATCGTCTGAGGGGGCGGACCTCGTCCAGACACAACAACTCGACCAGCCGCCCACGCAGGGAAGCTGCCGTGCGGCGCCTCCTCGAAGGTACGGTCCAGACGAATCTGGACCCCCCTGGAGGCGGTCTTCCAACATGGGTTGTTGCGACGGCGAGTCAATGTGTGGAAATAGAATTCAATGTCTGTTTTTTACTTTGTCCATGGCGTTGCTGCGGGCCGGCGCGATACAGGCGGCGGCCAGAACCTGCGCAGGCGGATCAGGCGCGTCAGCCCTGGGCCGGGACCTCACGGGCGAAGCGCGAGAGGCGTTCCTCCAGGCTGGCCCGGAAGGCGGCCACGGCGTCGTCGGCGTAGGCGCGGAAATCCCTGGGCAGGCGCTGGTACCGGGCCTGCATCTGGGTCAGCGCCCGGTCGCGGAAGGCCTTGAGCTCGGCCAGGCGCTGGGGCACGTCCTGGGCCGCGACGGCCTGCAGGCGCGCCTCGAAGGTCTGGGCCCATTCATGGAGGCTGGCCTTGAAGCTCTCCAACTCCAGCAGGCTGCGGGTGATCTTGAAGTAGTGGTGGCCCTTCACGGCCAGGGTGACGGTCTCGGGCACCATGAGGGGCCGCGCGAAGAACCCCTTCACCAGGAAGCGCCAGTAGGCCCAGCCGTAGCGCGAGAAGGTCTGGACGACGAGGGAGCGCACGAAGGCCCGGAGCTCCATGACGTGCAGCTTCCGGCGCGTGGCGCGGTGGGGCTTCAGGGTCTTCAGGAGCCGCAGGCAGCGGTCGAAGTAGTGGTCCGGGTGGTAGATCTCGGCCAGGAGGTGCTTGTAGCCGTCGACGAGCTTCCGGGGCTCCATCTTCGGGAGGAAGTTGAGGCGCAGGTCGTGGGTGTTGTTGCCGCCGCCGGAATCCCCCGTGAGGCGGCCCTCGGCCGCGAGGCGGCGGTGCAGGCGGGTCTTGGGCAGGGCGGTGAGCAGGCCCACCATGGCCGTGGGGATGGCGGCCTCCTGGATGAACCGCGCCTGGCGCTCGAAGATGTCGCCGCGGTCGCTGTCGAAGCCCACGATGAAGCCGCCGCAGACCTCCATGCCCTTGCGCTGGATCGTCCGGATGCTGGCGAGCAGGTCGGCCCTGAGGTTCTGCTGCTTGCCGGCGGCCTTCAGGGCGCAGAGGTCGGGTGTTTCGATGCCCAGGAACACCATGTTGAAGCCGGCCTGGACCATCTGGTCCATGAGGGGCTCGTCACTGGCCAGGTCCAGGCTGGCCTCGGTGAAGAAGGAGAAGGGGTGGTGGTGCTTCCGCTGCCAGGGGATCAGCTCGGCGAGCAGGGCCTTCACCTCCCGGCGGTTCCCGATGAAGTTGTCGTCCACCAGGAAGAGGGGGCCGCGCCAGCCCTCCCGATGGAGGAGCTCCAGCTCGTGGAGGAACTGCGCCGGGGTCTTGGTGCGTGGCCGGCGGCCGAAGAGCTCGATGATGTCGCAGAACTCGCAGTCGTACGGGCAGCCGCGGGAGAATTGCAGGGCCATCTCGGCGTAGTCCTTCCGCCGCACCAGGTCGAAGCGCGGCGCGGGGGTGCGCGTGAGGTCGGGCTTTTCCGCGCTGGTGTAGAGGGGCTTGGCTTCTCCCTTGGCGTAGTCTTCGAGGAACAGCGGCAGCGTGACCTCCGCCTCGTTCAGCACGAAGTGGGCCACGCCCTGGATCTGGTCATGGCAGCTGGTGGGGTAGGGCCCGCCCGCCACCACCGGCTTGCCCAGCGCGTTGCAGCGGCGGATGACCTGCGCCATGGATTCCTTCTGGACGATCATGGCGGAGATGAAGACCAGGTCCGCCGCGGCGAGGGCGGCGTCCGTCAGCGGCGCCACGTTCAGGTCCACCAGGGAGACCTCGACATCTGGGGGCAGCATCGCCGCCACCGTGAGCAGGCCCAGGGGCGGGAACACCGCCTTCTTGCCGATGAAGGGCAGGGCGTAGCGCATGCTCCAGTAGGTGGGCGGCATTTCCGGATAGACCAGCAGGACTCTGAGTCCCAATCCCGCCCCCTTCCTGGTTCAGAAACCGGAATCAGGGTCGGTCCTTCCCGGGCACCGCGCCAACCTGCATAGGTCGGGCCAATCAGGCCTTCTCGAACAGCACGATGCGGTTGCTGTTGGTGCCTTTGTCGTTGTTGTCCACGCCCCAGATGTGGGCGGTCTTGGTGAAGACCTGGGTGTTCACCAGCACGCCGTGGGCGCGGAAGCCCGCCGCCAGGCCCAGGGGCAGGGCGACCTCGTCGAGCTTCAGCCTGCCGCCCCGCACCTCGCCCACCTCGAAGGCCACGAAGCCGCCGGGCCGGGTGACGCGGAAGAGCTCGGCGAAGGCCTCGCCCATGGCCTGCGACCAGGCCTCCACCGTGCGGTGGGTGCTGAGGCCGCGGCCGATGGCCTGGGCGTCCAGGCCGTTGAACCAGCAGCGCAGCCAGTTGTCGCCCACGTAGTCGACCACATCGAGGAAGGGCGGCGAGGTGACGGTGAGGGTCACGGAGCCGTCCGCCAGCGCCGGTGTGGACCGGGCCTCGCCGGTGAGGAAGATCGCGTCCTCGGCCGCCGTCGCCAGGTTCCGCAGGGCCAGGGCGTCGAGTCCGGCGAGGAGCTGCCGCGTCTTCTTCAGGATGAGGGCGTGGGTGTCACGGTAGGGCGGCACCTGCTCGCGCTTCGCGTTGATCAGGCGCTGCTTGTCGGCGCTGACGGCCTGGTTGGGGGGCAGGGTGTAGACGGAGAAGAAGCCGGGGCTGTGGCCCGTGAGGCGGTTGGTGGCCACCATGCGGATCCAGGCGTCCAGGGCGTCCAGCTCGCCCGCGGCCTCGCGCTCCAGGCACCAGGCCCGCAGGCCGCGGATCTCGGCCTCGGTGTCGGCGTGGAAGAACATGGACAGGTCCAGCCCGTCCGAGGCGCCGGTGCGGGGGATGTCTGCCAGACGCGCGGCCACGGCGGCGGGCTCCGGCGGCATGAGGCGAGGCTCCGCCAGCAGCCGGGACAGGGGGTTGAGGTCGTTGGCGGCCACGCGGCGCCCCATGAGGGCGGCCTCCAGCGCGGTGGTACCCCGGCCGCTGAAGGGGTCGTAGACCCGCTCGCCGGGCAGGGTGAGGCGCTCGATGAAGTGGCGGGGCAGCTGGGGCTTGTAGCAGGCCCGGTACGAGATCTCGTGGAGGTTGGCGGCCTGCCGCTGGCGGGAGGTCCAGAACTCGGCCGAAAGGCGGGGGTGCCGGCCGGAGACCGTCTCGACCTCGTCCCAGGCCGCGTCCTCCACCGGGGCGAGGTCCGCCAGGAAGGCCCTGCTCGCGGCTGTCTCCTTCTCCATCCCTGCCCTTCCCAGATCAACCAGGATAGCCTGCTGGCATGGTCCCCAAGCCGCCCAAGCGCCACCCCGAGCTGACCCGCCTCTACGTGGCCGTGGGGCTGGGCGTGCTGATCGTCATGATCATCCTCAGCTACAAGGCCGTGGGGAACCGCGTGGCGGAGGGCGGGCTGGACGCGCCCTCGCGCTGGGCCCTCATCGCCCTGGGCCTGGCCAACGTGCTGGCCATCGGGACCCTGCTCTTCATCGTGGCCCGCAGCCTGGCCAAGCTCTACTTCGAGCGCAAGAGCGGCATCCTGGGCTCCCGGCTGCGCACCCGCATGGTGCTGACCCTCTTCATCGTGGGCATCGTGCCCAGCCTGATCCTCTTCCTGGTGGGCCGGAACTTCATCAACAAGAACGTGGAGCGCTGGTTCAGCCCCGAGACGGAGGTGGCCATCCGCGACGGCCAGAAGGTGGCCGGGGACCTCCGCGCCGCCGCCGAGGCCCGCCTGGACTTCGGCGCGGGCCGCCTGCTGGAATCCCCCTCGGCGGAGGCGCCCGTCCTTCGAGCCGCGACCAACCTCGACCTGGTGGCCTTCCTCGGACCCAGGGCCGGCGAGGCTGCGAAGGGCGGCGAGGGCGGAAAGGGCGGCGAGGGCGGCGTGAAGGCCATGGACCTGCGCACCGGCCTCGAGCCGCCGGACCTGGCCGGCCTGGGGGCCGAGGGCGCGCGCGAGACCCGCGAGGGCCTCTGGCTGCTGCGCACCGTGCCCCGGGGCGACGGGACCTGGGCCGTGGGCATCCTCATGCCGCGGGAGACCCTCGAGCGGGTGCTGGCCCTGGAGCAGCGCTACCGGGAGAGCCAGCAGATCCGGGCCGCCCGCGCCACGCTCCAGACCCTGCCCCAGAGTACGTTCCTCTTCCTCACGCTGCTGACGCTGTTCTTCGCCGTGTGGTCGGGCCTGGCCCTGGCCAAGTCCCTGAGCGAGCCCATCCGCGCCCTGGCCAAGGCCGCCCAGCGCGTGGGGAGCGGGGACCTGGAGGTGCAGATCCCGGAGATGGGCGAGGACGAGCTGGCCTTCCTGGCCCGCACCTTCAACGCCATGATCCGCGACCTCAAGGCCAGCCGCGCCGCCATCGAGGCCCAGGCCAGCCGCATCGAGCAGCAGCGGGCCTACCTGGGCCAGATCCTGGCGGCCCTGCCCGTGGGCGTCATGAGCTGGCGGGCGGACGGCGAGCTGCGCACCTTCAACGCCGCGGCCAAGACCTGGACGGGCCTCGAGTCCTTCGACCCCTCCGAGGAGAGCTGGGGTTCCCTGGCGGCCCTGCCGCGGCTGGGCCGACTGCCCGAGCTGCTGGCGGCGGTCCGCGAATCCGGCCGCGGCGTGCAGGAGGAGCTGCGCCTCGGCGGCGAGGGCGAGGGCCGCCCCGTGCGCGCCATCCTCGAGCCGCTGGAGGGCGGCGGCGTCCTGGCCGTGCTGGAGGACCTCTCCCTGCTGGCCCAGGCCGAGAAGCGCGCGGCCTGGCAGGAAGTGGCCCGGCGCATGGCCCACGAGGTGAAGAACCCCCTCACGCCCATCCAGCTTACGGCCCAGCGGCTGCTGCGGCGCACCCGCGAAGGGCGCCTGGATCCGGAGGCCGTGCAGGAGGGCGCGGAGACCATCCTGGCGGAAGTCGCCAGCCTCTCGCGCCTGGTGGACAGCTTCAGCCGCTTCGCCCGCCTGCCCTCGCCCCAGTTCGCGCCTTGCGATCCGGCGGAGCTGCTGCGCCAGGTGCTGGCCCTCTACGAACCCAACCAGCCGGGCATCCGGTGGACCCTGACCTTCCCGCAGGGCCCCCGGGAGGCCTTCTGGGACGCGGACATGGTGAAGCGGGCCCTCATCAACCTGGTGGACAACGCCGTGGCTGCCGTGGAGGGCCAGGGCCACGTCTCCCTGTCGCTCACCGACACGGACGGGCGGCTGCGCTTCGACGTGGAGGACGATGGGGCCGGCGTGGCCGAGGCGGAGCGGGACCGGCTCTTCGAGCCCTACTTCTCCACCAAGTGGAAGGGCACAGGCCTGGGCCTGGCCATCGTGCGCCGCATCGCCCACGACCACGGCGGGGACGCCTGGTACGAGCCCCTGGCGCGGGGCAGCCGCTTCAGCCTGGCTCTGCCGCCCCAGCTCTGACCGCCCCGATTCCGAGGCTCCGGCTCCGGGGCTCCGGTTCTGAGATCCGGCCCGCCGGGTCAGGTGGTGCGCCGCCGTCGGCGCCGCAGCCAGAGCCCCACGGGACCGATCACCAGCCAGGCCAGCACGACCATCTTGAACAGCGGCGACACCGAAGGCTCCGAATGGGGGCCATGCCCCCGGACCAGCCTCTCATGGGTGTGGGTTCCGGTGTCCGGAACCGTCGGCCGGCCATCGAGCGCCTTGCTGGTCACGGAAGGCACGGAACAAGGCAGGTACGTCCGCTCCGAAAGCACGGGCTGTATCCAGGGGGCGCCAGCGCCGCGCTTCTGGACGCGGATCAGGCGCCCCCGGGAGCACTTCCGGCCATGCCGGAAGCCTGGACTTTGGACAATACGAGCATCTGAACGCCCCGGAAATCCAGGGCGTTTCGTTCGAGGAACTCGAAATAGCGGTCATCGTGGCTCAGGGACGTGACCGATGTTTTTCCTTGGTCCTCGGAATTTCAGGCAGTCCAAGGCGGATCTGACCGACTCTCGTGAGATGAGTCAGCGGAGGGCGGCCTGAAGTAAGGCGATGGCAGGTTCTGGTCTACGGTCGCAGGTACGCTCCCGCAGTCCCAACCGGGGCTGAGGGAATGCACCGCAGTTCACAGCCTTGATACCCATTGAACGATATTCCTGATTCCTCCAAAAGCGTGGACGCCCAGCTCTCAGTGCGCCCACGCTTTTGGGGGCCGGAAGGTCGGATTTCGGCTCAGTGGTAGCGGGAGAGCCAGTGGGCGTAGGGCGGCGGAAGCGTCAAGGCGGCGGCCTCCGGAAGACCGAGGTCGCGCGCTGCGTGGTAGGGCCAGTGTGGATCGTCCAGCAAGGGGCGCCCCAGGGTAAGCAACTCGAGTTGCCCCGCCCGAAGCAGGGCATCAGCCGCCTTGGGGTCACGGGGCAGGTTCCAACTGGTGGCCACCGGCAATCCAGTCGCCTCATGCACCTGGCGCGCAGTCGGTACCATGAACTCAGGCCTCCAGGGGATCTGCGCTTCGGGGGTGTTGAACCCGAGCGAGACGTCAACGAAATCGAGCCCTTCGGCCTTCATCTGCTTGAGCAGGGCGACGGCCTCGGCGAGCATCGCCCCATCGTCCCCGTGGAACTCGATCACGCCCAACCGCACATTGAGCGGCAGGTTCGCGGGCCAGACCGCGCGTACGGCGCGGAACGTCTCCATCAGGAAGCGCGCCCGGTTCTCGGCGCTGCCACCGTAGAGATCGGTACGCCGATTGACGAGTGGCGAGAAAAACTCCTGCGCCAGGTAACCATGGGCGAAGTGCAACTGCAGCCACTGGAAACCCAGGTCGCGGGCGCGCTCTGCGGCGCGCACGGTGTCCTCCTGCACCCGACGGATGTCCTCCAGGGTCATGGCCCTCGGGACCCGCGGTAGGCCCTTGCCGAAGGCGACGGCGGAGGGGGCGAGGGTCTCCCAGGCATTGGGCTGGCCCAGGGCAATATGGTCATCCCCTTCCCAGGGGCGATTGGCCGATGCCTTTCGGCCTGCGTGGGCGATCTGGATGCCGGGTACCGCGCCACCGGCCTTGATGGCGGCCACGATCGGGCGCATGGCAGCCGCCTGGTCGTCGTTCCACAGGCCCAGGTCGGCCCAGGTGATTCGGCCTTCCGGGGAGACGGCGGTGGCTTCAACCACGATCAGGCCGGCGCCTCCGCGTGCGAGGGAGGCGTAGTGGGCTTGGTGCCATTCGTTGACCAGGCCGTCCTGGGCCATGTACTGGCACATCGGTGGCACGGCGATGCGGTTGCGCAGCGTCACGTCTTTGAGTTGGTAAGGGTCGAACAATCCAGGCATGGCTTACTCCTTCACGAGTTTCAACAAAGCCGCGGCGACCGGCTCAGAGAGGCGGGGTTCTGTCCGGTCGGCGACAGTCAGGCCCGGCACGATCACCTCGTTGCAGACGTAGTTGTTGGCGCTTCCTGGGGTATAGCGCTCGGGCTAGGTCACAGATTCCATGGTTCATCCTTTCGGGAGTGGGTTGGGGAGGGGCGCCTGGCGGCTGGTCCGGGCTGCCAGGCCGGGGAGTAGAATAATTGCATACGCGTGTAATTCAAAATTAAAAATTTAGCGATCGTGAAATATATCGTCCTGGTATCATCTAGGTGCAGTGCCCGGAGGTTCAATGCCTGCCGATTCCCCTAGACCAACCGCACTGGCCCAGCACTGGTGCGCCCTGTCTCTCCTGCATGAGCGCATCCAAGCGCACCTGGAGCGCACCCTTCAGGACCGACACGACCTGAGCGTGCGCGAGTACTCCCTGCTCACCGTGCTTAGCCGGCAGCACGAGGGGACTGGAGGCCATCTGCAAATGAAACAGGTGGCGGATTCGGTCCTTCTGAGCCAGAGCGCCACCACCCGCTTGGTGACCCGGCTGGAGGATCGGGGCCTGCTGCAGCGCGACTTCTGCCCCATCGACCGCCGAGGGATCTACACCAACGTCACCCAAAGTGGCTTCGCGATGTTAGAGCAGGCTCGGCCCACCTACGACGAGGCGCTGGACCAGGCCCTGGGAGAGGCGCGCCGCGATCCGCAGATGCTGCCACTGGTGCAAGCGCTGGATGTGCTGGAAGTGGTCAGTCAGCCGACGACTCGAGGTCGACCACATAGCGGTAGCGCACCTGCGTGGCCCTAAAGATAAACACCATTACGATGTTACGTATTGGCGGACCTTAAATTGTCCAAACTCCAGACTTCCGGCCATGCCGGAAGCCGTCTCTTGCGGGCCGTGCGGCAAGGGCCACGGCCCCTTCCGTGTCTTCCGTGACCAGCGCTTTGCTCCGGAATGCGGCGGGCTATGCTGGCCCCATGAAGACCGAAGTAAGCACCTCCGCAGGCACCCACCTCCTGATGGGCTGCGGCTACACCGGGGCGCGGCTGGCCCGGCGCCTAGCGGCGCGGGGGCCCGTGTTGGGACTGGTGCGCTCAGAGGCCTCCGCTGCGGCGCTCGCCGCCGCCGGGATCCCCGCGCGGGCCCTGAACCTGGACCGCCCGGGCCCCTTCGATCCGCCCGGCGACCTGGCCTCCGTGGTCTACCTGGCGCCCCCGCCCTCAGATGGCGAAGGCGACCCCCGCCTGTGGCGCTTCCTGGAAGCTCTCGGCCCGGCTCGCCCGCGGGCGCTCGTCTATCTGAGCACCACGGGCGTCTACGGAGACACGGGCGGCGCGGCGGTGGACGAGGCCGCCCCGACCGCGCCCGGGGATGCGCGTTCGCGCCAGCGGCTGCAGGCGGAGGCTCAGGCCTTGCGCTGGTGCGAGGCGCGGGAAGCCCGCTGCGTGATCCTGCGCGTGGCGGCCATCTACGGCCCCCACCGCCTGCCCCTGGACCGCCTGCGCCGCGGCGAGCCGGTGCTCCGGGCGGAGGACTCGGGCCCGGGCAACCGCATCCACGTGGACGACCTGGTGGCGGCTTGCCTGGCGGCCCTGGCGCGGCCGGTGGCGGGCGTGGTCAACGTGGCGGACGGCTGCCCCGAGGGCATGGCCGCCTTCACGGCGCGGGTGGCGGCCCTGGTGGGCCTGCCCGCCCCCCGGGAAGTTACCTGGCAGGAGGCCCAGGAGGCCCTGAGCCCGGGCCTCCTGGCCTTCCTGCGGGAGTCCCGGCGGGTGCTCAGCCCGCGCCTGGTGCGTGAGCTGGGCGTGACGCCCCGGGGGCCGGAGGCCGGCATCCGGGACAGCCTGCGGGAGATGGGGCTGCCCGCCTCCGGAGGCTGATTCGAATTGGAGTCAAAGGAAGGGCGCCGCGAGACCTACAGCTTGGCTTCCAGCTCGATGGCGGTCGGGTAGAGCCAGCTGTTCTCCTTGTGGATGTGCCGGTGCAGGTCGTATTCCAGCTCTGCCAGGCCGTCCAGCAGGGCCCGCCAGCTGTTGCAGGCGCCCGGCGGGGGCACGAATCCGTCCGTGAGGTGCCGGAACAGCTCGAGGTTCTCCCCGTGCTGCAGGTGCTCCTCCAGCATGCGGGCGATGGGCATCTGCACGGTGGGGGGGGCGGGCCACCGCTGGCCCTTGGCCAGGGCCAGGAACATGGGGAAGAGCATCTGCTCCTCCTTGGCCAGGTGGTCGAAGGTCTCCTGGGCGAACGCCTGGAAGGCGCGGTCCAGCTCGATCAGGCGCGGGTCCTCGTCGCCGTGCACCTTCGCCACCTTCCCCGTGAGGAAGAGCAGGCGGGGCAGGGCCTCCTTGGTGTAGTCGTGGTGGACCCGGAGGACATGCTCCACGGCCGTGGGCAGGTCCATCATCCAGCTCCGGTCCTCATCCTCCGGAGCCTTCGCTTCCATCTCCTGCAGCGCGGCCACCACGCCCTCCAGGGCGATCCCCTTCTGCTGGCAGGCTTTGCCCAGGGCATCCTGGCCCTTGCAGCAGTAGTCCAGCCCCACTTTCTCGAAGACCTTCGAGCGGCTTGGCTTCTCCAGCACCAGCTCGCCCACGCTGCGGTTCTCCCATTCCTGGCTCATCGGGTCCTCCTCTGTCCATCCGGACGCAAGGAAAGAATCCCGCCCGGAGAATCCCACCGCCTTGACCGATCTCAAGACGCCGTCGCAACGGACCCGGAAGGCGCACAATGGAGCCATGGCCACCCGCTACCAAGGTCTCTGGTCCAAGGCCCCCCTCTTCCGGACCCTGGATGCGGCGCAGATCGCCCGGGTGGGGGCGCTGGTGGAGATCCGCTCCCTGGACCCAGGCCAGACCCTCTTCCTGGCCGGAGAACCCTGCACGGGCTTCTTCGTGGTGCTGGACGGCGCCATCCAGCTCCTCCGCCCCGCGGAGGATGGGGGCGAGACCCAGCTCAACCTGCTGCGGCCCGGGCAGTCCTTCGCGGAAGCCGCCCTGTTCGCCGGAGCCGAGTTCCCCGCCACGGCCCGGGCCTTGGAGCCGACCCTGCTCGCCAAGGTGCCCAGGGTCCCCTTTCTGGCCCTGCTGCGCTCGGACGCGGAGCTTTGCCTGCGGATGTTGGAGAGCCTGGCCGCCTGGCACCATCGGCTCACCTTCCAGATCCAGACGCTCCGCGCCCAGGACACCGCGGGGCGTTTGCGTTCCTGGCTGGCGGAGGAATCCCGCCGGGCGCCGAACCGGGAGATTCTCCTGCGGGTCTCGAAGAAGGTGCAGGCGGCTCAGCTGGGCATGGCGCCGGAGACCTTCAGCCGCCACCTGCGCCAGCTCATGGATGCGGGGCAGATCGCAGTGGAGGGATCGAGGATCCGCATCCTGGGGAACCTGGACGAGTGAGTCAGTACCGCAGCACGCTGAAGACCGGCAGCCCCTCGACCTTCTCGCGGCCGGGCAGGGAGGTCAGCTCGATGAAGACCGTGAGGGCCACGGGCTGGGCGCCGGTGCGGTTCACGAGGCGCTGGGCGGCGGCGGCGGTGCCGCCCGTAGCCATGACGTCGTCGACGATGAGCACCCGGTCGCCGGGGCCGAAGGCATCCTTGTGGATCTCCAGGGCATCGCTGCCGTACTCGAGGCCATAGGCCTCCTTGTGGGTGGGCATGGGCAGCTTGCCGGGTTTGCGGGCGGGTACGAAGCCCACGCCAAGCTTCTGGGCCAGGGCGCTGCCGAAGATGAAGCCCCGCGATTCCAGCCCCAGCACGTGGGTGGGCTGGAGGGTGAGCACGGGCTGGGACATGGCCTCCACCGCCTCGCCGAACGCCTCGGCGTGCGACAGCAGGGGCGTGATGTCCCGGAAGAGGATCCCGGCTTTCGGAAAGTCCGGAACATCGCGGACGAAGGCAGTGAGGGGAGTCGTGAGGGTCATGGCTACCTGATGATCTGGAAAGGAAGGGGAAGCGAGGATCGCACATCCATGGCCTCCCAGTCCAGCCGTCGTACCGCGGCAAAGGCCGGGCCTTCCGCCAGACGCGCCCGGAAGGCCGCCAGGGCGGCCTCGGCGCCTTCCACCTCGCCGCTCACCGACCCATCCGGATCGTTGCGCACCCAGCCCGCCAGGTCGAGGGCCCGGGCCTCCCGCTCGACGAAGCGGCGGTAGCCCACGCCTTGGACGGCGCCGTGGACGCAGAAGCGGATGGGCACCGGACTAGTCTCCCGCCGGCCCGTTGAAGGTCGAGTCGAAGTCGGCCTGCCGCGCCAGGGTCTCGGGGCAGCCCAGGTCCAGCCGCAGGGGCGTGACGCTGGCGAAGCCCTCGAACACGGCTTCGGCGTCGCTGCCGGGGGCCTTGGCGTAGGTGGGACCCGCATCGCCGCCGATCCAGAAGTAGGGGGTGTTCCGGGGATCCGCCCGGCGCTCCACCAGGTCGTGGTAGGCGCGGCTGTCCTGGCCCGTGAGTCGGAAGCCCTGGGGGTCTCCCTTGGGGAAGTTCACGTTCCAGATGCGGTTGGCCGGCAGGTCCATGGTCTCCCAGCGTTCGAGGAAGCGGCCGATCCAGGGCTCGGCGTCCTCCAGTCGGCCCTGCGGGTGGATGGAGAAGGCCGCGGCCCGGGCGCCCTGGAGGCGGCCTTCGAAGGCCGCGCCCACGGTGCCGGAATAGAACACGTCCTCGCCCAGGTTGAAACCGTGGTTGATGCCGGAGAGCACCCAGTCCGGGCGGCGTTCCAGCACCTCGCAGACGCCCAGCAGCACGCAGTCCACGGGGGTGCCGTCGCAGGCGTGGCGGTCGGGCCCGATCTCGTGCAGGCGGAGGATGTTGTGCAGGCTCAGGGCCGAGGAGATGGCCGAGCGGTTGCGATCGGGGGCCACGGTGACCACCCGGCCGAAGCGGGAGGCCACCCGGGCCAGGGCCGCCAGCCCCGGGGCCCAGAGGCCATCGTCGTTGGTGAGCAGGATCAGGCGTTCGGGCATGGAGCCAGTGTACCCGCCGGGCGGGGGCGTCAGTCCTGGGCCAGGTATTTGTAATAGTCCCGATCCGAGCCGAGGATGTGCCCCTTCACCAGGTCGAGGGCCAGGAACCCGAGGATGGCCGGCAGGTCCGCGCTGTCGCCCCCCATCTGCTGCTGGAGGGTCTTGGCCTTGGCGAGGAGGCGGCCGTGCTCCTGGGCGTGGGCGGCGAAGTGCGGGTATCCCACCCGGATCAGGATGTCCTCCTCGTCGTGGAAGTGCTGGGCCACGTGGGCGATGAGAAGCTGCATGTGGAGCTTCGTCTCCTCGGGGTACCGGCCCTGGTTGATGGAGGCCAGGAGGCCGTTGGAGAGGCGGTAGAGCTCCTGGTGCTGGTGGTCGATGCGGGCCTCGCCGCAGGCCAGCGCCGGATCCCAGACGAGGGTCAGGAAGGAGGGCCGGTCTTCTCCGGCGGCGACGCCTACGTCCAGGGAGGCCTCGGTCTGGTTCCGGCCCCGGGCCTTGGCCCGGTAGAGGGCCTCGTCGGCGCGGCGGATCCAGCCTTCCAGGGATTCCTTCTCCTGGCGCTGGGCCACGCCCAGGCTGATGGTCACCACGCCGGCCTGCGGAGTGACGCGGGCCTCCACGGCCTGGCGGATCTTCTCGGCCAGGATGGTGGCCCCCGCCAGCGTGGTGGCCGGGCAGAGCGCGATGAACTCCTCGCCGCCCCACCGAGCCAGCGCGTCCGAGGCGCGCAGCTGGCTGCGGACGGCCTCCGTGACGGACTTGAGCACCTCGTCGCCCACCTCGTGGCCGAAGGAGTCGTTGACGCGCTTGAAGTGGTCCAGGTCGTACAGGATGAGGCTGATGGGCGCATCGCCGCGGCCGGCCGCGGCGATGAGCTGGGCGGCGCCATCCTCGAGCCAGCGGCGGTTCCAGGTTCCGGTGAGACGGTCCGTGGCGGCCGTGCGCTCCAGCTGATCCAGCGCCCGCCGGAGCTCGGCGTTCGCCCGCTCGCTGGCCTCCCGGGCCCGGGCCAGGGCCTCCAGCTGGTGCTGGCAGTCGGGATCGATCAGATCCGCCGGCCGGGGCCGCCGCCGGTACCACAGGCCCGCGGCCAGGGCGCCCAGCAGCCCGGACAGGAGGGAGGCGAGGAGGACCACTAAGATCGACAGTGCCAGGGGCATGGGATTCTCGGAGTGGGGTGGGACGGGCCATGCTCGGATCAGGACCGGCGCGTATCCATCTTGCCGTCCGCACCCCTGCCCCGGCCAGTCAGCCTTGGCGGTTTTCCTGCCAGGATGGAGCGCGCCCCATCTCCGCCATGGATCCCGACCTCCCGATGACCTCCGCCCTCCCAATCCCCGACGGGGAGGCGGGGGACGTGGCGGCGCCGGACCGGCTCGAGGTCCTGACCCGCCTCCGTGAAAGGATCGTGGCCTTTGCGGCATCCCGGGGTGCAGGCGCCCATGCGGAGGACCTGGCGCAGGAGGTGCTGGTGCTCATCCACACGAAGTACGGCCATCTGGAGCGGGCGGAGGACCTGGTGCCCCTGGCCTTCCAGATCCTGCGCTTCAAGCTGGGGGCCCACCTCCGCAAGGCGGCCCGCCGGGGCGAGTTCGACGCCGTGGACGTGGACGCCTTCCCCCCCGCCTCGGACGCGCCGGATCCCGCGGCCATGCTGGAGCGGAAAGAGCTGCTCACCCGGCTCATGGGTGGCATCGCCCGTCTGGGCGAGCGCTGCCGCGAGCTGTTCCGGCTGAAGCTGGAGGGGCGCAGCTTCCCGGAGATCCAGGGCCTGATGGGCGCCGCCACGCTCAACACCATCTACACCTGGGACCACCGCTGCCGGAAGCAGCTGCTCGAGGCCCTGGGCGGCCGGTGGGAAGGGCCGGGAAGGGGGGCGTCATGAAGCGCGCCACGGCCGAGAAGCTCCTGGGCGGCTACGCCACCGGCACCCTCACCGCCGAGGAGTGCCGCACGCTGTTCGAGGCGGCCCTGGCGCACCAGGATCTGTTCGACGCCCTGGCCGACGAGGAGGCCCTGCGGGAGCTGCTGGCGGATCCCGCGGCGCGGACCCAGGTGCTCGCCGCCCTCACGGCTCCGGCCCCGAACCTGGCCCCGAATCCAGCCTCGGCGAAGGTCGTACCCTTCTGGCGACGGCCCGGCGTGCTGGGCGCGGCGGCCGGGGTGCTGATGGCCTCCCTGGCGGGCCTGACCTGGCTGCGGAATCCCCAGGCACCGCCTCCGGCCCGGCAGGCGCCACCTCCGGCCCGGCAGGCGCCCGCGAGCCCGAAGGCCCTGTCCTTCGAGGTCCCTCCGGAGGCGCCCGCGGAACCGACACGCGAGCGACGCACGCCGACCCCTCCAGGCCCGAAGAAAGCCCCCGCACCGGAGGCCGCGCTCCCGCCGGCCGCCGGCATCTCCGCCTCCGACGCCGCTCCCGTGCCCGCCGCCGCGGCGCCGGCGCCCGTGCCGGTGCCTGCGTATATCCCGCGGCCGGTCCCGGTGGTCCGGGATAACGCCCAGGACAAGGCCCAGGATCCCGTCGGGAAGGCGGCCGGGGCCCCGCCGGACCACCCGGCCCCGCAGGCGCTGATGGAGGTCCGGTCCACCGCCTCCCAGGTTCCGGCCCGGGCCAAGGCCGCCCGGGTTGAAGCCAAGGCCGAGCGCCGGTCCAGCGGAGCCCCGGCCCCGGAGCTCCCCACCTGGACCCTCACCCCCCAGCCGGACGGAACCACCCTGGTGACCGTGACCGCCTCGCCCCAGA
Source organism: Geothrix terrae (assembly GCF_022808775.1). GTDB lineage: Bacteria > Acidobacteriota > Holophagae > Holophagales > Holophagaceae > Geothrix > Geothrix terrae. The sequence continues at coordinate 198,107 of NZ_JAKZLA010000002.1, read as the reverse complement.
CGCAGGTGTGGCTCCTCAGGCGCGGGGACGGGGGCGTGGAGGTCCTCCAGGATCGTGCCGCGGCGTTCAAGGAGGTCCGGGAGGCCCAGCGACGCTACCAGGTGCGGCTGAGGGAGGGGGATGCCCTGGACCTCTATGTGACGGCCCATCCCGTCGCAGTTCCCGAGAATCTGCCGGAGACCGGCCCCGTGGGGGGCTTCCGGGCGCGCATCTTCCCCGCCGAGAAAAAAGGTCCGGATCGGTGAAAGGGATCTGAGGGCGGCGGCATTCCCTCCTGAACCGCGCCGTCGCGCGGCCATCGGGAGGATCCCATGTCGCACCGCGCCGCCGCCCTCATGCTCGCCTGCTGGACGGGGCTGACGCCCCTGGCCTGCGCCCGCAGCCGTCCCGTGGCCTTCCGGCCCGACCCCCAGGGCGAGGCCTCCGCGGACCGCACCCTCTCGCCCTACTTCTTCGTGAAGGGCGAGGATGCCGCCCTGGATCAGCTGCCGCTGAAAGCCACCTCGGCCAAGGTGGCCATCGCGGGCGTCATCGCCGACGTGACGGTGACCCAGGTCTACCGCAACACCGGCACGAAGCCCCTGGAGGCCCTCTACGTGTTTCCGGGCTCCACGCGCTCGGCGGTCTACGGCATGACCATGCACATCGGCGAGCGGGTGCTGAAGGCCCAGATCAAGGAGCGCGGCCAGGCCCGCGCCGACTACGAGCGGGCCAAGCAGGAGGGCCGCAGCGCCTCCCTGCTGGAGCAGCACCGGCCCAACGTCTTCCAGATGAACGTGGCCAACATCCTGCCCGGCGACGAGATCCGCGTGGAGCTGCGCTACACCGAGCTGCTGGTGCCCACGGAGGGCACGTACAGCTTCGTCTATCCCACGGTGGTGGGCCCGCGCTACGCGGGGAAGGCGGGCACGGAGTCCAGCACGGGCGAGCCCTGGGTGGCCAATCCCTACACGCATGCCGGCGAGAAGCCCGCCACCACCTTCGATCTGGAGGTGAAGCTGTCCGCGGGCCTGCCCATCCAGCGCATGGCCTGCGACACACACAAGACGTCCATCGCCTACGACGGCAAGGCCGAGGCCACGCTGAAGCTCGACCCCAGCGAGGCCCACGGCGGCAACCGCGACGTCATCGTGAAGTACCAGCTGGCCGGGAACGCCGTGCAGTCCGGGCTGCTGCTGGACCAGGGCCCCGATGATGGCCAAGGGGGGAACACCTTCCTGCTCATGGCCCAGCCGCCCAAGCGGGTCACGCCCAAGGACCTGCCGCCCCGCGAGTACGTCTTCATCATGGACGTCTCCGGCAGCCAGATGGGCTTCCCGATCGAGGTCTCCAAGGTGCTCATGAAGGAGATGATCCAGGGCCTGCGGCCCCAGGACCTCTTCAACGTGATGGTCTTCGAGGGCACCTCGGCCTTCTGGTCGCCCAGCGGATCGCGGCACGCCACGCCCGAAGCCACGGCGCAGGCCCTGGCCTTCGTGGGATCCCAGCACGGCGGTGGCGGCACGGAGCTGGGCAGCGCGCTGCGCAAGGCCCTCGGCCTGCCTCGAGCATCCGGCATCTCGCGCACCTTCGTGGTGTCCACGGACGGCTACATCAGTGCCGACGGCCAGGTCTTCGACCTCATCCGGAAGAACCTGGGCGCCGCGAACCTCTTCGCCTTCGGCATCGGCAGCTCCGTGAACCGGCACCTCATCGAGGGCATGGCCCACGCGGGGCAGGGCGAGGCCTTCGTCATCACCCGGCCTGAGCAGGCCGCGGCCGAGGCCGAGCGCTTCCGCGCCTACGTGTCGTCGCCGGTGCTCACGAACGTGAAGCTCACCACGAACGGGTTCCACATCCAGGACCTCGAGCCGCTGCAGCTGCCGGACGTGCTGGCGGACCGCCCGGTGATCTGCCTGGGCAGGTGGACGGGCGAAGCCAAGGGCACGGTCACGCTCTCGGGCATGACCGCCGCGGGGCCCTGGAGCCAGACCTTCGAGGTGGGGAAGGTGAAGGACCGCGACCACGGCGCCCTGCGCCAGCTCTGGGCCCGCCAGCGCATCCAGAGGCTCTCCGACTACGACCAGTTCGGCGCCGACGAGGGTCGCAAGGCCGAGGTCACACGGCTGGGCCTGGCCTACCACCTGCTGACGGCCTACACCTCCTTCGTGGCGGTGGACACCCAGGTGCGGAACGCGGGTGGAGCCTCCACCACCGTCACCCAGCCCCTGCCCCTGCCGGAAGGCGTGTCCGACGCGGCCGTGGGCGGCATGGGCGGCGTGGCCACCAAGACCATGGCCTACGCTCCGGCGCCGCGGATGATGTCCCTGGAGGCGCCCGCCTCCGCGGCGGCGGAAGTCGTGGCCCAGGACCAGGTCCGGCGCGAGCGGGCCAAGGGGGTCAAGGCGGCGCCCCGGCTCCGCATCCTGGCCTTCTCGGGCCTCACGGGGACCTCGGATCCGCGCCACCTGCGGGGCGAGCTGGAGGCCCGGCTCAAGGACCCGGCCGTGGTGGCGGCCCTGGCGGCCATGCCCGCAGGCACCGAGCTGGAACTCCAGGTGGACGCCTCCGGGCAGGTGACCGCCGTGACCTTCAGCCAGGCCTTCCCGGGGGCCGCGAAGGCCCAAACCCTGATCCGGACCTGGCGCCTGCGGACCTGGACCGGCGGCCTGGCGGGGCAACTCGAGCTCACCCTCGGCTGATTTCAATCTTTCGACCCACGCGCATCCCGGGCTTGCCTGGGATGCGCGCTGGCGTGGACCCCCGTACGGGGTACCTTCGAACCATGCGATGGCATCTGGGAGTGACCTTGATGCTGACCCTCGGGGGCTGTGACCCGGAACCCGCCCGGCCCGCCGCCCCATTGGCGGATCCGGTGGCGAATCCGGTGGCAGATCCGGTGCTCGCGCAGGCCCGCATGCGCATGGTGCGCGAGCAGATCGTGGCCCGGGGCGTCGCCGATCCCCGGGTGCTCGAAGCCATGGGCCGGGTGCCCCGGCACGAATTCGTCCCGGCCGCCCAGCGCAGCCAGGCCTACGAGGACTGGCCTCTGGCCATCGGCTACGGCCAGACCATCTCCCAGCCCTACATCGTGGCCTTCATGACGGCGGCGCTGGCTCCGCGGCCCGGGGACCGGGTGCTGGAGATCGGCACGGGCTCGGGGTACCAGGCCGCCGTGCTGGCAGGCCTGGTGGCCGAGGTCTACACCATGGAGATCGTGGAGCCGCTGGCCCAGCGCGCCGAGGCGGACCTCAAGCGGCTCGGCTACACCAACGTGAAGGTCCGCGCCGGGGATGGCCATCTCGGCTGGCCCGAGGCGGCGCCCTTCGACGCCATCATCGTCACCTGCGCGCCCGAAGACGTGCCCCAGGCGCTGGTGGACCAGCTCAAGGTGGGCGGCCGCATGATCATCCCCGTGGGTTCCCAGTGGGGGGCCCAGGAGCTGTACCTGCTGCGGAAGACGGCCACGGGGCTGAGGCGCCAGGGGGTGCTGCCCGTGCGGTTCGTGCCGATGGTGAAAGGCCATTGACGAGGCCGCCATCCCCTGATGAACTGTTTCTATGCATAGAAACAGTCTGGACCGCCTGCCGGAACTGGCCTCGCTCTTCGACGAGGCGCGGGATCCGCGCCTGGTCGAGCAGTTCCTGCGGGAGATCCTCACGCCCTCGGAGATCCACGGCATCAGCTCCCGCTGGGAGCTGGTGAAGCGGCTGGACGAAGGCGAAAGCCAGCGTGCCATCGCCGCGGAGCTCGGCCTGAGCCTGTGCAAGATCACCCGGGGTTCCCGGGAGTTGAAGAAACCCGGTTCGGCCCTGCGGGCCATGCTGGACCGCCACCGACGCCAGGGCTGAGTCCCGTTCCCGTTCAAGGAGTTTCTCGTGTCAAGCCGCGCCATCCTCTCCGACCAGGAGATCCCCCGCCAGTGGTACAACCTCGCGGCGGACCTGCCCCACGCGCCGCTGCCGCCTCTGGGACCCGACGGAAAGCCCGTGAACCCGGAGGCCCTGGCGGCCGTGTTCCCCATGAACCTCATCGAGCAGGAGATGAGCCAGGAGCGCTGGATCAGCATCCCGGACGAGGTGCTGGAGATCCTGCTGCGCTACCGCCCCACGCCCCTGCACCGGGCCCGGGCCCTGGAGGCGGCGCTGAAGACGCCCGCCCGCATCTACTACAAGAACGAGAGCGTGAGCCCCGCGGGCAGCCACAAGGTGAACACTGCCATCGCCCAGGCCTACTACAACAAGGTGGCCGGCATCCGGCGCATCACCTCGGAGACGGGCGCGGGCCAGTGGGGCAGCTCCATCGCCTTCGCCTGCGGGCAGTTCGGCCTGGAGTGCAAGGTCTACATGGTCCGCGTAAGCTTCGACCAGAAGCCCTTCCGCAAGATGATGATGCGCACCTGGGGCGCGGACTGCGTGGCCAGCCCCAGCCTCGAGACGGCGGCGGGACGCGCCATCCTCGCAGAGGACCCCAATTGCACCGGCTCGCTGGGCATCGCCATCAGTGAGGCCGTGGAGGCCGCTGTCAGCGATCCCACGGGCCAGACCCGCTACACCCTGGGCAGCGTACTGAACCACGTGCTGCTGCACCAGACCATCATCGGCCTGGAGGCCCAGAAGCAGCTCGCGGCCCTGGGCGAGACGAAGGTGGACAAGGTGATCGCCTGCGTGGGCGGCGGCAGCAACTTCGCGGGCCTCAGCTTCCCCTTCGTGAAGGAGAAGATCGCGGGCGCCGACATCGACATCATCGCCGTGGAGCCGGCCTCGTGCCCCACGCTCACCCGCGCGCCCTACGTGTACGACCACGGCGACGTGGCGAAGATGACGCCCCTGATGGCCATGCACAGCCTCGGCCACACCTTCATGCCCCCGGGCATCCACGCCGGCGGCCTGCGCTACCACGGCATGGCGCCCCTGGTGAGCCAGACGGTGGTGGAGGGCCTCACCCGGGCCGTGGCCATCCAGCAGCTCGAGTGCTTCGATGCCGCCGTGCGCTTCGCCCGCACCGAGGGCATCATCCCCGCGCCGGAATCCAGCCACGCCATCGCCCAGGCCATCCGGGAGGCGGAGCAGGCCCGCGAGGAGGGCAAGGAGCGCGTCATCCTCTTCAACCTCAGCGGCCACGGCCTCATGGACCTGAACGGCTACGCGGACTTCCTCGATGGCAAGCTCTCGGACCACGCCCTCTCCGACGAGGAGATGGCCCGCAGCCTGGCCTGCCTGGAGGGGCTGCCGAAACCGGCCGCGCGGTGAAGATGCCCGTCTTCACGGGAGAAAGCCCCCACGGTTCCCGGCCGGGATCGTGGGGGCTTTGAGCCTGGCGCGATCCGGTCAGGAGGCCGGCGCCGCGGGGGCCTTCGCAGGCGTGGGCGCGGGTGCGGGCGCGGGTCGGCCGGGGCGGTCCCAGCCGCCGCCCAGGACCTTGTAGAGGCTGACGAGGTTGCCGTACTTGGCCTGCCGGAGGGCGATGAGGCCCTGCTGCGCGGCGTAGTACGACCGCTGGGCATCCAGGACCCCCAGGTAGCCGTCGATGCCCGCGGTGTAGCGGGCCTGGGCGAGGCGGTAGGTGCCTTCCAGGGCCTGCGTGAGCGATTCCTGGGCCGCCAGCTGGTCGTCGAGGGTGCCCCGCTGGGCCAGGGCGTCGGCCACTTCCCGGAACGCCACCTGGATGGCCTTCTCGTACTGGGCCAGGGCGATGTCGCGGTCGGCGTTCGCCGCCTTGAGGTTGGCCCGCCGCGCGCCCGTGTCGAAGATCGGGAGGACGATCTGGGGCGAGAAGGTCCAGGCGTCGGAGCCGGACTGGAACAGCCCGGAGAGCTGGCGGTCCATGGTGCCGACGTTCGTGGTGAGCGAGATCCGGGGGAAGAAGGCCGCCCGGGCCGCGCCGATGTTGGCGTTGGCGGCCTTGAGCTGGTTCTCGGCCATGAGGATGTCGGGCCGGCGGGCCAGCACCTCGGAGGGCAGGTCCGGGGCGACGTCGGCCAGGGCGGTCACGCTGCCCAGCGCGTCGGGCAGCCATTCCGCGGGCACCGTCGAGCCCACCAGGAGCTGCAGCGCGTTCTGGTCCATGGCCACGGTGCGGGTGTACCGGGCCATGTCGCCCCGGGCGGTGTCCACGCTCACCTGGGCGCGGAAGGAGTCGATCTCGGACACGACCCCCACCTCGTACTGCCGGCGGACGAGCTTGTAGGCCGCTTCCTGGTTCGCGAGGGTCTCCTGGGCGAGCTTCAGGCTCTCGCGGTCCGCCGCGAGCGCGAGGTACACGTTGGCCACTTCCGCCAGCAGGGAGACCTGGGCGCTGTTGCGGGCCTGCTCCGTGGCGAGGTACTGCTCCAGGGCCCGGTTCTTGAGGCTCCGGACGCGCCCGAAGAAATCCAGTTCCCAGGCGCTGATGCCCACGTTGGCGGCGTACTGCTCGGCCACGATCCGCTGGCCGGTGCCCGAGACGCTGGCGGGCAGCCGCTGGCGATTGCCGTAGCCCACCGCGTTGACCGTGGGAAGCAGCTCGGCCCGCTGGATCCGGTAGTAGGCGCGCGCCTTCTCGGTGTTCAGGGCCGCGATCCGGAGGTCCCGGTTGTTGCGCAGGGCGAGGTCGAGCACCTTCCGTAGCCGCTCGTCCGCGAAGAAGGCCTGCCAGGGGAGGTCCGCGGCCGGCTGGCCCGAGGCGGCGACGCCCGCCTGGCCTGGCGCGGTGGCGCCCTTGTAGGCGGCGCCCTCCGGCCAGGCTTTCGGAACGGGGGGCTCCGGGGTGCGGTACCGCGGGGCCATGGAGACGCACCCGGTCAGGGCCAGGGTCAGGGCCATGGTGAGGGGAAGGATGGACCAGGCTTTGGGCGACATCATGGCTGCCCCTCCTCGGAAACCGCGGCCTGCGCCGGGGCGGGCTCCTGGGCCTTCTTCCTGAACAGCTGGCTCACCAGGACGAAGGACAGGGGGATGTAGAAGATGGCGATGAAGGTGGCCGACAGCATGCCGCCGACCACGCCGGTCCCGATGGCGTTCTGGGCCGCGGCGCCGGCGCCCCGGGTGAGGGCCATGGGCAGCACGCCGAAGGTGAAGGCCAGGGAGGTCATCAGGATGGGCCGGAGCCGCAGGCGGGAGGCCTCCATGGCCGCTTCGAGGAGGCCAGCGCCCTGGGCCATCTGCTCCTCGGCGAACTGCACGATGAGGATGGCGTTCTTGGCGGTGAGGCCCAGGGTGGTCAGCAGGCCGATCTGGAAGTAGACGTCGCTGGACAGGCCGCGGGACCAGGTGGCCAGGACGGCGCCGAAGATGCCCAGGGGCAGGATCAGCAGGATCGAGAAGGGGATCGTCCAGCTCTCGTAGAGGGCTGCGAGGCACAGGAAGATCACCAGGATCGAGACCGCGTAGAGGGCGGGGGCCTGGGCGCCGGCCTGGCGCTCCTGGTAGGAGAGGCCCGTCCACTCGAAGCCGATGCCCGCGGGGAGCTTCTTGGCGAGCGATTCCATGGCCAGCATGGCGTCGCCGGTGCTCTTGCCTGCGGACGGCTCGCCCTGGATGTTCACCGACGGGAAGCTGTTGTAGCGCTGGAGGTTGGGGGATCCGTAGCTCCATTCCCCGGCGGAGAAGGCCGAGAACGGAACCATCGCGCCGGCGGTGTTCCGGACGTAGAGCTTGTTCAGGTCCTCCAGCTGCATGCGGAAGGGCGCGTCGGCCTGCATGTAGACGCGCTTGACCCGGCCGCGGTTGATGAAGTCGTTCACGTAGGAGCCGCCCCAGGCGCTGGCGAGGGTATCGCTGATGACGGGCAGGGGGACGCCCAGCGCACCGGCCCGGTCCTGGTTCAGCCGGACGTTGTACTCGGGCTGGTCGTCCAGGCCGTTGGGGCGCACGGCCTTGAGGTTGGGATCCTGGGCCGTCAGGCCCAGCAGCTGGTTGCGGGCCTCCATGAGCTTGGCGTGGCCGACGCCCCCGCGGTCCTGCAGCTGGAAGTCGAAGCCCGTGGCGTTACCGAGCTCCAGGATGGCGGGGGGGGCCACGGCGAAGACCATGGAATCCCGGCGCGAGGAGAAGGTGCGCATGGCCCGGCGGATGACGGCCTCCGCCTTCAGCTCAGAGCGGTCCCGGAGGTGCCAGTCCTTGAGCTTGACGAAGGCCATGCCGTTGTTCTGGCCGCGGCCGGCCACGCTGAACCCGCCCACGGTCAGACAGGAGGCGACCGCCTCCTTCTCGTCGTCCTGGAAGTAGTGCTGGACCTCGGACAGGACCTTCTGGGTCTGCTCCAGCGTGGATCCCGCGGGAAGCTGGACGAGGGTCATGATGATGCCCTGGTCCTCCTCGGGCAGGAAGGCGGTGGGCAGCCGCAGGAACAGCACGCCCATGCCGGCCACGATCACGCCGTAGATGACGACGTAGCGGCCCCACTTGGAGAGCACGCGCTCCAGCTGGCCCACGAAGATGTGGTTGAGCTTGTAGTAGGCCCGGTCGAACCACAGGAAGAAGGGGCGCGTGACCTTCCACCCCTTCTCGGCGGCTTCGTGACCCTTCTCGACGGGCTTCAGGAAGGTGACGCAGAGGGAGGGCGTGAGGACCAGGGCCACCACCACGGACAGCATCATGGCGGTGATGAGGGTGAAGGAGAACTGGCGGAAGATGATGCCCGTGGACCCGCCGAAGAAGGCCATGGGGCCGAACACGGCGGACAGCACCAGGCCGATGCCCACCAGGGCGCTGGTGATCTGGCCCATGGACTTCCGGGTGGCCGCCAGGGGCGGTAGGCCCTCCTCGTGCATGATGCGCTCGACGTTCTCCACCACGACGATGGCGTCATCCACCAGGAGGCCGATGGCCAGCACCATGGCGAACATGGTGAGCATGTTGATGGACATGCCCACGTACTGGAGGATGGCGAAGGTGCCCAGGAGCACCACGGGGACCGCGATGGTGGGGATCAGGGTGGCGCGGAAGTTCCCCAGGAAGAGCAGCATCACCAGGAAGACGAGGATCACGGCCTCGATGAGGGTCTTCACCACTTCGTTGATGGCCACGGACACGAAGGGGGTCGTCTCGTAGGGGTAGTCGACCTTCACGCCCGGCGGGAAATAGGGGGAGAGCTCGTTGAGCTTGGCCTTGATGAGCTTCGAGGTGTCCAGGGCGTTGGCGCCGGAAGCCAGGCGGATGAGCATGCCGGCGGCGGGCTGGCCGTCGAGCCGCGTGTCGCTTTCGTAGGATTCGGTGCCCAGCTCCGTGCGGGCCACGTCCCGCAGGCGGATGGTGGAGCCGTCGGGATTGATGCGCAGGGGGATGGCCCCGAACTGCTCGGGCGTCTGGAGGAGCTCCTGCACGTTCACGGTCACGTTCAGGCGCTGGCCCTTGACGGCCGGCAGGCCGCCCGCCTGGCCTGCAGAGATCTGGGCGTTGTAGGCCCTCACGGCCTGCCGGATGTCGTCGGGGGTGATGTGGTAGCCCACCATCTTGTCGGGGTTCAGCCAGATGCGCATGGCGTACTGGGTGCCGAAGGACAGCACCTCGCCGACGCCCTCCACGCGGCTGATCACGTTCTCCACGTTCGAGGCCAGGTAGTCGCGCAGGTCCTCGGCGTTCATGCTGCCGTCCGTGGAGGTGATGGACAGGATCATGAAGATGTTCTTGGTGGACTTCGTGACCGCGATGCCCATCTGCTGCACGACCTGGGGCATCAGGGGCTTGGCCAGCTCCAGCTTGTTCTGGACCTTGGCCCAGGCGGCATCGGGATCGGTGCCGGGCTGGAAGGTGAGCGTGACGCTGCCGTGGCCGGCGGAATCGCTGGTGGCGGACATGTAGAGCAGCCGGTCCAGGCCCGTCATCTTCTGCTCGATGATCTGGGTGACGGTGTTCTCCACGGTCTTGGCGGAGGCGCCGGGGTAGAAGGCGTCCACGGAGATGGAGGGCGGGGCCACGGGCGGGTACTGGGAGATGGGCAGGGTGGTGATGGCCAGGAGGCCCGCCAGCATCATGACGATGGCCACCACCCAGGCGAAGATGGGCCGGTCGATGAAGAAATTGACCATGGACGGCTCCTCTTACTTGCCGGCCGCGGGGGCGGGGGCCGATGTGGGGCTCGGGGCGGGGCTCGGGGCGGGGGTCGAGGCGGACACGACCTTCACGGCCGAGCCCGGGCGGATCTTCTGCAGGCCTTCCACGACCACGCGGTCCCCGGCGGCGAGCCCTTCAAGGACCAGCCACTTCGAGCCGATGGCGCGGTCCACCTTGAGCGTCCGCTGCTCGATCTTGTTGGACGGGTCCACCACCATGGCGATGGCGTTCCCCTTGGGATCGCGGGTGACGCCCTGCTGGGGCACCAGGATGGCCCGCTCGGCCACGCCCTCCTCGACGATGGCGCGGACGTACATGCCCGGCAGCAGGACATGGCGGGGGTTCGGGAAGACCATGCGCAGGAGCTGCGAGCCCGTGCTGGGGTCCACGGTCACATCGGAGAACTTCAGGATCCCCGTCTGGGGATAGGGCGTGCCGTCCTCCAGCAGCAGCTTCACGCGGGCGGAATCCGAGCTGCCCTTGATGCGGTTGGCGGCCAGGTTCCGCTGGATGCCGAGCAGGATGGCGCTGGACTGGGGCGAATCCACGTAGACCTGATCCAGCTGCTGGATGGTGGTGAAGGCGGCGCCCTGGTAGGCCGCGGCCAGGGCGCCGGGCGTCACGCTGGACTTGCCCGTGCGCCCCGAGATCGGCGCGGTGATGCGGGTGTAGCCCAGGTTGATGCGGGCGGACTCGACGCCGGCCTTCAGGGACTGGACCTCGGCCTCGGCCTGCTTGAGGGCGCCGGAGGCGTCGTCGTAGTCCTGCTGGCCCACGGCGTGGACCGCGAGCAGCTCCTTGAACCGCTCGGCGCGCTTCCGGATGGCGGGCAGGTTGGCCTCGGCCCGGGCGAGGGCGGCGGCGGCCGTGTCGTAGGCGGCCTGGTAGGGCCTGGGGTCGATCTGGTAGAGCACATCGCCCTGCTTCACGTCGGCCCCCTCGGTGAAGAGCCGCTGCTGGACGATGCCGTTCACCTGGGGATGGACCTCGGCCACGAGGAACGCGGACGTCCGTCCCGGAAGCTCGGAGGTGATCGCGACCTTTTCAGGCTGCAGGGTCACCACGGAGACCTCGGGCGTGGCCTTCGCCTGTTCCTTCTTGCCGCAACCGATGGTCAGCGCACCTGCCACCAGGACGCCGGCGACGACGATCGTTCCGCCTCGATAGGGAATCTGCATGGGAGTGCTCCAGGAAGGGCTGAGAAAAATCTGGTTGCCTGAGGGGGAATCAGGAACGACGGATCGTCAGTATCAACGCTGACGGAGGCCGTGATAAGTGAAATCAGCCAGGCGGTCGGCCATGACCTCGAGGGTCAGCGAGGGGTCGGCTGAAGTCCAGGCCAGGTGCTTGATCTCGGGCATCAGCGCATGGTGGATGCAGCTGCCATGGAGGGCGATGCCCCAGAAGTCGATCTCCTCGGGGGACAGGTCGGGACGGATGGCCCGGAGGCAGGCCCGGGCTTCACGGACGTAGGGCTCCATGCGCGCCTGGAGGAGGTCCTTGACCTCGTGCCGGGGGGCCTGCAGTTCGTTCATCCACAGGCGGCAGGCCGGTTCCCGCAGGGGATCCGAGGTGTCGAAGTGGGCGTCCACGCCGCGGAGGACCCTCTGGATGTGGGCACGGAGGCGCGCCCGCCCATCCTGGGGATCCACCGTGGCCGGGTCCGGGGGGCTCCCGTCGCCCGTCTTGGCGGCGAAGTGGGCCAGCACGTAGCGGAAGACCTCCCGGTACAGCCCCTCCTTGCTCTTGAAGTAGTAGGAGATGAGCGACGAGTTCTTTCCGGCCATGGAAGCCACGAGCCGGATGGAGGTGGCTTCGTAGCCGTACTTGGCGAAGCAGGTCAGGGCCGCCTCGATCAGGGCATCGCGGGTGTCGGGGGATGGGGTGGCATCGGAGGGGCACATGCGGCATTCACCCTTAGTCGTTCGACCGACCAATAGAATCAACCGATCGAGCAATTTTGGCAAGATCGATTTCAAAAAACATATAATTCAAACAATTAATCTACTTGTTGGTTTAAGTAAAATTACACTGTGTTGCTAAATGCAATAATAAATATTGATCAATCGTACTAACAAATCGAATGAGGTCACGGACCATCGCCTTCCATCCCGACTGCCTCGCTGGCCGGAGGCCCCCTTTCCCCGGGACCTCAGGCTCGGCCCCCAGGGCAGGTCGGCCCATTCCGCCAGCGACCTCGAAAACAGAGCCGCCCCGGCATGGCGAAGGCCCACGTGGGACCGCCCGGGCCAGCGCGGATGGCACCTCGGACACCGGGAGCGGCGCTTCTTCACCCTTCGCGGGAGATCGGCGGGCTGGTCCTCAGGCCGTGCAGACAGAAATCCACCAGCAGTTCCGCCTCCTGGAAGTGGCTGCCGAAGGGTGGGTACTCGCCCCACAGCACCTTGTTGAGGCCCGACATGGTCCCGTGGCCGGCCACCTGGCCCATGATCGTGGCGCCGAGGAAGGCCACCTGCGCGGCGTTCAGCTCCGGGCGGAGCACCTGGATGCAGTCCCGGATCAGGTTGGTGGCGGGGCCCAGGTACTGCTGGATGAGCGGGCGGAGGCTGGCCCGGGGGGAGCGGAACTCCCTCACCCAGAGGCGGGCCCGATGGTCCTGGAGAGGCCTGGCCGCGACCGCATCCGGGGCCGCCTGCTGATACATGAAGTGGATCTGCTCCCGCAGAAGGCGGATGGCCGCCTGCGGGTCCCGCTGCTCCAGGCCCGAGGACAGCGCGGGATTCGGGAGCTGCGGCGTGGAGGTTTCGAAGATGTGCTTGAACACCTCCAGGTACAGCCCCTCCTTGTTCCCGAAGTGATGGGAAAGGAGCGAAAGGGGCCGGCCCGCCTTCTCCGCGATCATCCGCATGCTCGTGCCGTCGAATCCGTGGTCGGCGAAGCACACCAGGGCAGCCTGGAGCAGCGATGTGCGCGTGTCTGAGGTTTTGGGTTCCATGCTGGACCCCAGGATAGCCATACTTCCCTCCGATCCGCGGGGCGGACTGGCCGGGCATCAGGGACCGTTTCCGGGGCCCCGCTCGACATCTTCGGGTTCTGGGATCTGATCGGCGCACTCAGCTCAGCTTCCGGTGCGGCCTGAGTCCAGAGAGAGTGGCGCCCCTGCAATCCCACTCGGAGGTTCGCCGTGCTCCGTATTTGATCTCGACCCATCAGGGGAGGATTCGAACGCGTCTGGCTTTGCCAGCCGCCGGTCCCGCTTCGGCGTGCCATCAAGGCACGCCTCGGGCGGTCCCACTCGGAGGTTCGAATCCTCTCGACCCGAAGGGTCGAAACACCAGAAAAAGGGGCCCGGATGGGCCCCGTTTTCTGGTGTTTTGGTCGGCGCGAGAGGATTCGAACCTCCGACCCCTACCACCCCAAGGTAGTGCGCTACCAGGCTGCGCCACGCGCCGTGAACCATTGACTCTAGACCGGGTGGGGCCTCAGGTCAAGGTTTGACTGGATGGGACAGCCGTTCGTACAGGGTTCGCACGGACTTGAGGATGGGCTGGAGGTCGGAGCTGGTCCGCAGAAGCCGGGGGATGGTGGGCTTGGGCTTCACGGCGGGGGCCGCGGGAAGCTCCTCCGCGTCGAGGCCGAGATCGAGGCGCTGCACGAGGTGGCCGTGGGCCAGCAGCTCGGCGCAATCGGCCACGGTGAGGCCTTCGGCCAGCCAGGCCTTGATGCGCCTCAGGCGGGGCAGCTCGTCCACGTGGTAGTAGCGGAGGTTGCCTTTGCTGCGCCGGGGCTTGATGTCCGGGATGACGTCTTCCCAGTAGCGCAGATCCTTGGGGCCGACGCCGATGAGGATGGCGGCTTCTCCAATCTTGAACCACTTCTTGTCACTCACGGCCTGCCTCCGGCCGTCGTGATTCGCTCCCTGTGGGGGCCCCGCTCCGGGACCCACATGGTCGCGAGAGTCTTGAACCGCTTCTTGTCCGCCATCGGGACCCTGCCTAGCTCTCCCTGGGCTCGATGCCCAGGGCCTTGAGGCGCTTGTAGAGGTTGGAGCGGTCCACACCCACGCGCTCGGCGACGCGGGTCATGTTGCCGTTCTGCAAGCGCAGCTCACGCTGGAGGTACTGGGCCTCGAACCAGTCGCGGGCCTCCTTGAGGCTGGGGAACTCGGGAAACGAGAAGGGATCGGGCTCGGCCAGATGGCGGGTCGCCAGGGGGCCCAGGTCGCGGGGGCCGATCTCGGCGCCGCGGCCCAGGATGACGGCGCGCTCCATGAGGTTCTTCAGCTCGCGCACGTTGCCCGGCCAGTCGTGGCGCAGCAGGGTGTCCTTGGCCTCGGGGCCCAGGTGCCGGGGCGGCCGCCCGTACTGGCGGCCGATGCGGCTGATGAAGGACTCGGCCAGGGGCAGGATGTCCTCGGGGCGCTCGCGCAGGGGCGGGATGCGCAAGGGCACCACGGCGAGGCGGAAGTAGAGATCCTCGCGGAAGCGGCCCTTGGTGATCTCGCCGGCGAGGTCCTTGTTGGTGGCGGCGATGACCCGCACGTCCACGCCCACGGCGCCGCCACCGCCCACGGGCTCCACGCGGCCCTCCTGGAGGGCGCGCAGGACCTTGGCCTGGGTCTTCAGCGACATGTCGCCCACTTCGTCGAGGAACAAGGTCCCGCCGTCCGCCTCGCGGAACTTGCCCTTCTGGTCGCGCACGGCGCCCGTGAAGGCGCCCTTCTGGTGGCCGAACAGCTCGCTCTCGATGAGCTCCTCGGGGATGGCCGCGCAATTCACCTCCACGAAGGGGGCGTCCTTGCGGGGGCTCTGCTGGTGGATGAGGCGGGCCACTTCCTCCTTGCCGCTGCCGTTCTCGCCCGTGAGCAGCACGCGGCCCTCCGTGGGCGCCACCAGGGCCACGTCGGCCATGAGCCGCTTCATGGCGGGGCTGTCCGCCAGGAAGAAGCGCCCACCCTCGACCGCGGCATGCAGCCGCTGGTTCTCCTGCTCCAGCCGGGACTGCCGCAGGGCGTTGCCGGTCACCAGCAGGAGGCGGTCCAGGTCGATGGGCTTCTCGAGGAAGTCGAAGGCGCCCAGCTTGGTGGCCTGGAGGGCCGTGTCGATGCTGGCGTGGCCGGAGATCATCACCACGGGCAGGTCGGGACGGATCTGCTTGGCCTGCTTCAGCGTCTCCAGACCGTCCTGGCCCGGCAGCCACACATCGAGCAGCATGAGCTGGATGCCCTCGCCATCCGGGTTGTGGAGCAGGTCGATGGCCTGCTCGCCCCGCTCGGCCTTCACCACGTGGTAGCCCTCGTCCTTGAGGGCTTCGCCCAGGGACCGCCGGATGCCCGGCTCGTCATCCACCAGGAGGATGGTCGTGGGGACAGTCATGGCTCCATGCTGGACGCGGGGCAAGCCTTTGTCCAGCAGGGGGTTGCCTAGATTTCCGCCAATGCCTTCTCGGTTTCCGGCAGCAGGGCAGCGGCCAGTTCCGAAGCGGCCAGGTAGTAGGGATGAGCCTGCACCTGGGGCAGCTGCTCGGCCACCACCGCCGTGAAGGGGCGCAGGTGCTCCCGGATCAGCCGCTGGGCCAGCGCCGCGAAGCGTGACCGCTCGGCCAGGTCACCTTCGATCACCTGGGCCAGGAGGTAGCCGAGGCAGGAGAGCTCCAGGCCCAGGTGATCGGGCGGAATGCCGAGGTCCTCCTGGAGGCTGATGTCCGCCTCGTCATAGATGGCCTTGAGGGGCCCGAGCACTTCGGGAGCCATGTGGTGGCCCCGGGCCTGGACGGACTCGAAGAGGTGGACCGTGTCCGTGTCCTTGGCGTGGAGGAATAGCCGGGCGTATTCCACGGGCTGGTCCGTGGCGGCGAGGGTGGACCCCGCCATCCGGCCCAGGGGCGACGCCAGGGAGGGGCTGGCGCAGCCGTCCTGCAGCTGCTCCAGCCCCTCCTTGAGGTCGGCGTCGGGCTCCAGGAAGGCTTCGGCGAGGATCTGGGCGAGGTCCGCCAGGAGCGCGAGTGACATGAGTGATCCTTCCTAGCGGAGCAGCCCCATCCGGTGGAAGCTGCTCACCTGGCCAGCGTAGACGAAGATGTACCGGAGCAGGAAGCCTCCGAAGAGCACGAGGCCGGCGGCGGTCAGGGCCATGCGGCGGCTGCCGTGGAACTCGTGGCCCTTGAAGATGCTGGGGAAGAGCTCGTAGACCTCGATGGCCAGGGGCACCAGGAGGCCCAGGAAGAGGAAGAACACCCAGAAGACCACGGTGTAGGGGCCGCCCAGGATGAGGGTCAGGGCGTCCTTCACGGCCTGGGAGGAGAGCTGCCCGTGGATGATGTAGGGCAGGATGATGAACAGCTCCAGGGAGATGAACACCACGTCCAGGGTCACCAGGAACTTGGTCTCGTGCTTCTCGATGGGGTTCTTCCGGTCCAGCAGCATGGCGAGCAGGAGGGCCGCGGAGCCGCTGGAGAGGGCGGAGAACAGGAACATCTGGGCCACCAGGTTGGTGTTCCAGAACGGCCGGGCCGAGACGGCGCCCAGCAGCACGCCGGTGTAGATGCCCACGCCGATGGAGAAGGGGAATCCCACCATGGCGATCTTCTCGCGCCAGGAGGAGATGTCCACGTTCAGCCGGTGCACCTGCTTCCAGGTCGCGGGGACCTTGCTGAAGATCCACTTGCGCTCATCCTCCTTCAGCCAGGCGAAGAGGTAGACGAAGGCGATGAGGGTGAAGATGGTGAGCAGGTAGGAGCCGATGGACATCGGGCTCTGCCAGCGGAAGTGCAGGAACAGCTTGTAGAAGCGGTACCAGTTCCCCAGGTCGAGGATGAGCAGGCCGGAGCCGATGGCCACGGGCCACGGAGCCAGCAGGGCGCCCATGCGGGCGACCTTGGCGTAGACGGGCTTGTCGTCGACGGTCAGGTAGTTCGCCAGGCCCGCGGCGAAGAAGAGCCCCGCGGAAAGGCCACCCAGGAACAGGTAGACGACGATGAGGAGACCCCAATTGAACTCGTGCATGGCTTCCTCCTAGAGCAGGTAATAGAGTTGGGGGCCGTTGCCCGTCTGGGGTTCCTTCACGCGGTAGCGCCGCGTGGAGAGCAGCTCGTGGATCCGGGCGGTCGGATCCTCCAGGTCGCCGAAGACGCGCACCTTGGAGGGGCAGGTCTCGACGCAGGCCGGGATGTCGCCCTTGTCCACGCGGTGGCTGCAGAAGGTGCACTTGTCCACCACGCCCTCCTCCTCGTTGAAGTAGCGGGCGTCGTAGGGGCAGGCGACCATGCAGTAGCGGCAGCCGATGCACTCGTCGTAGTTCACGAGGACGATGCCGTCCTTGCGCTGCCAGGAGGCCCCGGTGGGGCACACGCGGACGCAGGAGGGATCCGCGCAGTGGTGGCACTGCTCAGGCTCGAAGTTGATGCTCAGCTTGGGGTACTCGCCCTTCCGCTCCTCGTTGATGCGGTTGCGGAAGTTCCCCACGGGGACCTTGTTCTCGGCCTTGCACGCCACGACGCAGGCCTTGCAGTTGATGCATTTCCTGGAGTCGATGACGAGGGCGTAGCGCTTCTTCTTGATGGCCATGGTTCACCCTCCTCAGGCGTTCGCGACTTTGACGAAGGTTTCGTGGAAGGCCGCGTTCCCGGAGACCTTGTCCCAGGCCGTCTCGAGGATCACGGCATCGCTGGCGCCCACGTTGTAGACGAGGCTCTGCATCTTCGACTTCTTGCCGAAGCCGTGGAGCATGAACACGCAGTCCGGGCGGATCTCCTCGGTGACGCGGGCCTTGAGCTTCACGCTGCCCACGCTGCTGCTGACCGTGACGTAGCTCCCGTCCCTGATCCCCAGCCGTTCCGCCGGCTTCGGGTTGATCCAGAGGTCGTTCTCCTTCATGAACTCGTGCAGCCAGACGTTGTTGGACTGGTTGGCGTGGGTGAAGTAGCCCACGCGGCCCAGGATGAGGCGGAACTGGTCGTTCCTGGGCTGGGGCTGCGCCGTGTAGACGGGCAGCGGATCGTGGCCGGCCTCCTGGAGGCGGTCCGAGAAGAGCTCGATCTTGCCGCTCTTGGTGACGAAGCGGTGGTCGGGATTCAGCGTCTTCCCGTAGCTGGGCTGGCCGCTGGCGGCCCAGACGCCGTGCTTCTTCATGTGCTCGGCGGCCATGGGGATGGGCAGGTCCTTGAACTCCGCCTCGACCCACTGGTCGATGGTGTAGTCGAAGTAGTCGCCGAGGCCCAGGCGCTTGGCGAGGCCCTGGACGATCTCCAGGTTCGGCTTCGTGTCGTGGATGGGCTTCACCACCTGCTGGCGGTAGACCACGGCGGGCCAGATGCCGGGCATCACCTCCACGGGATCCGTGCGCTCCAGGTAGGCGCTCTCGGGGAAGACCACGTCCGCATACCAGGCCATGTCGCTCATCTGGACGTCGATGACGCCGATGAAGTCCATCTGCTCGATCATCTTCATGGTCTTGGACTGGTCGGGCAGGGAGTTCATGGGGTCCTGCTTGTAGACCATCCAGCCCTTCACGGGGTAGGGCTTCCCGCTGAGGACGTTCTCGCGGAGCTTGAGGTAGACGCCGTCGCCCTTGGCGGCGAGGGGGAAGGCGGTGTCGATCTCGTCCACCCGGGGGGCCTTGGGCTCGTCCCAGGGCATGAACAGGAACTCGCCCTTCGGCAGCTTGGCGTTGGGCACCATGCCGCCCATCTGGTCCCAGTTGCCCACGATGGCGTTGAGGATGGCCTGGGCGCGGCGCATCTGGAAGTCGTTCTGGTACCACGAGGACCGGCGGCCCGCGTAGTAGAGGGCCCGGGCGCCGGCATCGGCGAACTCGCGGGCGATGCGGACGATGTCCGCGGCGGGGATCTCGGTCTCCTTCTCGGCCCACTCCGGCGTGTACTGCTTCACATGCTCGGCGAGCTGGTCGAAGCCCGTGGTGTAGGAGGCGACGAAGTCCTTGCTGTGGCGGTTCTCCTTGATGATCACGTGGATCATGGCCAGGATGAAGGCCAGGTCGCTGCCGGGCTTGATGGGGTACCACTCGTCGGCCTTGGCGGCGGTGACGGTGAAGCGGGGGTCCAGGTAGACCAGCTTGGCCTTGCGCTCCATCACCCCGCCGATGAGGTCCATCGTGTCGGGCGTGATGATGCTCTCGAACCGGTTGGCGCCGGACATGATGACGAACTTGCTGTTCAGCAGGTCGAAGCTCGGGACCGTGCCGAAGGTGGCGCTGTAGGCCAGGTTCACGGAGGCCAGGCAGAGCGTAGGATGGCGCACGATGTTGGGCGATCCGAAGGCCAGGCCCAGGTTCTTGAAGAAGACCTCCTGGAAGCCCTCGGTGGAGGACCAGAGGGTGCCCTGCGGGCCGTACTTGTCCTTCACCTCGGACAGTTTCTTGGCCGCGAAGTCGAACGCCTCGTCCCAGCTCACGGGCTTCCACTTGCCCTCGCCGCGCGCCCCCACGCGGATCATGGGCTGCTTGATGCGATCGGGGTCGTAGACCTGCTTGATGGCCGCGTTGCCGCGCGCGCACAGCATGTCACGGGATTTGGGGTTCTCGGGGTTGGGGTTCAGCTTCTTGACGAAGCCGCCCTCGACCACGGCGATGGCCGAGCACTTGTTCGGGCACAACTCGCAGGTGGTCGGGATCTCCTTCGTTTCTGCGGCGGAGCTGCGCCCCTTCTTGAAGTATCTGAGGCATCCCACCTGTGTGGCGGCGACGGCCCCCGCGGTGGCGCCCGCGCTTTTCAGGAACAGCCGGCGATCCATGCGAATCGTTCCCATCGTGGTCTCCCTGGTGATGCGAGGAAGGGTGGTGGAGGATGGGCCGGAGGGTCGCCCCCCCGGCCCGGGTGTTTCAGACGCTAGAAATGCACTTCGATGGAGGCGTAGAGGTTCTTGACCGTCTCCGGGTAGGCGTACTGGAGCATGGGGTTGTTGCCCAGGTTCATGGCGGAAACCCAGTCCTGGCCGGGCTGCACGGAGGGGCCGATCTGCCAGCCGCTCATCGCGGTGGTGTACTTGTAGTCGATGTAGCCCAGCCGGAGAGCGGCGTTATGGGCGAACCGCCACTGGATGTAGCCTTCCCACACGTCGCCGCGGGCGCCGAGCTTGTCGGTGTACTCGCCGGTGGCGGGGGTGTAGGTCCACCAGCGCGGAGAGCCGTGGTTGAACTCCACGCCCATGCCGAAGGTCGGGGTGGGGTCGTAGCGCATGCCGGCGTAGTAGGCCGTGGCGGTCTGACTATTGACGGGGTCGCCCATCAGGCCGCCGAAGCCGGACAGCTGCACGGTGTTGCCGCCCATGGAGGCTGGCATGGTCCAGTAGGCGCCGTACTGCGAGACCTGGCCGTTCGGATGGCTCTTGAGATATCCGCCGCTCACGAAATAGGTGAACGTGTCACCTATCTTGTGCTTCCAGGTGGCGGTGAACTGATCCATGTCGCCGAGGTTGGCGGTGGCGGTGACGTACTGAGTCGAGGGCGTCTGGCCGGGGATCGGGAAATTGATGGTGTTCCCGAAGGGGATGTCGGTCATGTTGCCCATGCGGTTGTAGCCCAGGTAGAGGTTCGCGCTCTGCACGGACTCGCCGATCTGGAAGAGCAGGGGCATGTCGAACATGGCGCCCAGCACGGTGGTGTCCTTCAGGGGCCCGATGTTGCCCACAACCGGCGTGATGGCCGAGGGGTTCGTCCCATTGAAGTTGGTGAAGTTCATGCCCACGATGGTCTGGTTGGACTTGACGTTTCCGCCGCCGCCGAAACCGCTCTCGTAGCCCACGCCGTAGCAGAAGCCGAGCAGGGTGCCTTCAGGGAAGCCGATCTTGTCGAGCTGGAACTTCCAGCCGATGCCGTCGATGGTGGCATTCACGGCCAGGGCCTGCGGGGTGGCCTGACGCTCGCCGCCCTCGCGGACTTCGAACGGCGGGCCATCGGAGGTGTTCTGGCGGCCGATGGACAGGATGCTGGCGACCGAGTTGAAGTGGTAGACCAGGCTGGCCCGCTCCACCCGCAGCGCATCCGTGGCCGGAGTCTGGCCGGTGGTGAAGGACGTGCTGATGGTGTTGGGCGAACCGTTGAAGGTGGGCACATCCGCGCCGCCATGGATCTTGTACATCACGAGCCGGCCCATGATCTTGGCGTTCTCGTTGATGGTGATGCCCATGTTCAGGCGGAGCCGGGTGGACCACTGGACGGAGTTGGTCCAATCCTGTGCGCCGACCGGCTGGGCGATGGGCGCGAAGGGGTACGGATTGGAGGCGCTGGGGGTGTTCTGCATGAACCCCATGAACTGGGTGTAAGGCTTGAAGTGCTGCTGAGTGCTGTCGAAGCGGGTGCGGAGTTCCCCGCCCCACTGGATGTTGTCGCCGGCGACCTTGGTTTCGACCTTGGTCAGGCGGGTGTCCACTTCCTGTGCGGCGGCGGCCTTCTCTTCGACGGCCTTCAGCTGGACCTTCAGCTGCTCGATCTGCTTCTGCAGGTCCTGGGCGGACTGGGCGCTGAGGGCCGCGGGCGCCAGCATGGCGACGAGGGCGAGCGCGATTCGGGAGTTCATGGTGTGTGTCTCCGGGGTGGGGGGTTGAGGGGCAGGGGTCGGAGGAACGCTGGATGGACGGAGATCAGCCGCCGCAGGTCTCGGGCTGCGGAGAGTCGGAGGCGTGGTTCACGAGGAAGGTCTGGATGTCCTTGACCTGCTCGGGCTTCACGACGGAGTCGATCTTCTCGGCGCCCTTCTTGTGCTTGCCGGCGGCGAAGTAGGCCTTCCACTGGGCCTGGGTCTTGGAGAGGGGGGTGATCTCCTTGGCGGCGCTGCCGGGGGTGTGGCAGGACTTGCAGGTCTTCTTGAAGAAGAATTTGCCCTTGGTGTCGCTGCCGCCCTGAGCGGCGAGGGGCACCGTGAGCGCCGCGAGCACGGCGAGGAGCTTCAGGGTGTTCCGCATGGAGCACGTCCTTTCTGGGGTGGGTGAGGGAGGGATGGCGCCCGGCCAGGCAGGCCGAAGGCACTGGATCCCGGGGATCCTGTGGGAGCTTGCTACGGGCGCGGTTGAGAGCGCCGCTGAATAGAGGATGAACGGGTGATTAACGAGGTCAAGTCGTACGTGACTATGGTCACCAATAATTAAATAACCACTAAGTAATTTGAATGAAAACCTTCGATTGGCATGGATCTGGAACCTCCCATGGGAGCTGGAATGGACTGCTATCTTGAGGGTTGCGAGGCCCTCCATGGATGCATCCCGTCCCCTCCCCACCCCCGAGCAGGACGCCGCGGTGACCCCGGTGATGGGGCCCTCGCTGAAGCGGCAGGTGCTGGTCTGCACCGCCAAGAGCTGCACGGCCAACGGCTCCGAGGCGGTGCTGGAGGCCTTCAAGGCCCACCTGATCGAGGAGAACCTGCTGTTCTACAAGGGCAACCGGGAGGGCGAGGTGCAGTGCATCCACTGCGGCTCCGTGGGCTTCTGCGCCATCGGCCCGGCGGTGCTGGTGTACCCGGACGGCATCTGGTACGCCCACGTCACGCCCGCCGATGTGCCCGAGATCATCGAGAGCCACCTCAAGGGCGGCGTGCCCGTGGAGCGCCTGGTGCGCAAGCGGCTGGGGTGAGGTTTCTCGCGGCCCTAGCCCCTAGCCCTCATCCTCGAAGGCGCGCCGCTCTTCCGGTGTGTCCACGTCCAGCCACTCGGGGCCCTCGGCGGGCAGGACCAGGTGCGGCAGGGACTCCGCCAGGGCCATGAGCGAGCGGGACGTCGCGGCGGCGATGGCCGGGCGGAGCGCGCTGGCGACCCATCCGCCCAGGGGCTGGAGGTGGCCCTGATGGCGCGCCATCACCCAGTGGAGGGCCTGGGGATCGGCGGCCTCGGCACGGCGGGCCCAGGCCTCCAGGCGCTCCGGTGTCCAGCGCACCTGGTCACAGGCCAGCACCCACCAGCGGCGGGCGGCGGGCACCTCCACCGCGGCCCAGGTCCGGAGGGCGACGGCCGGTCCTTCACGACGGTCCTCCACCACCGTCAGGTCCGGGCGGTCGGGCAGGGGCTCTCCCAGCACCTGGACGGGTCCTTCCGGGAACACGGCCTCGAAGACCTGGACGAGGCGCGCCCCCCAGGAGCCGCCCGCCGGGTGCGCCAGGGCGTGCTTGGCCTCGCCCATCCTGCGGCCCCGGCCGCCGCTCAGAAGCAGCAGGCCGGCGCGCTGGGACTTCATCCACCCACCTGCCACATGCCGCTCGTGAGCACCGGGGCCTCCCCGCGGCGCATGGGGTGGCAATCCAGCTTCTCGGTGAGGGCCTGGCGGACGAGCCGCGCGAGATCCTCGTGCGAGGCGTGGTTCCGCAGGGGCTCCAGGAGATCCGCGGGCTTGTTCCCGAAGAGGCAGGCCTTCAGCTCGCCGCGGCTGGTGAGCCGCACGCGGTTGCAGCGGTCGCAGAAGTCCGCGCTGAGGGTCGAGATGACACCGACCTTGCCTTCGCTCCCTGCCAGCTTGAAGATCCGCGCTGGACCTTCTTCCAGGCCCACCACCGGCTCTTCCTCCAGGGGTGTCCCGAGGCCCTCCTGGACGGTGCGCAGGATCTCGCCGGCGGGCATGAACTGGTCCCGCCCCCAGCCATTGCCCTGGTAGGGCATGAACTCGATGAAGCGCACCTGGATGCCCTCCGCCTGGGCCAGCCGGGCGAGGGGGACGATCTGGTCCTCGTTCCAGCCCTTCAGGACCACCGCGTTCAGCTTGGTCTTGAGGCCCGCGGACCGGGCGGCTTCGATCCCGGCCAGCACGCGGGACAGGCCATCCTTGCGGGTGAGGCGCTCGAAGGAGCCGCGCTCCGCGGCGTCCAGGCTCACGTTCACACCGCACAGGCCCGCGTCCCGCAGGCCCCTGGCCCGGCGGGCCAGGTGGATGCCGTTGGTGGTGAGGTGCACCCGACCCTCCACCTCGGGGCTGATGCCCGCGACGATGGTCTCCAGGTCCCGGCGCATCAGGGGCTCGCCGCCCGTGAGGCGCACCTTGCGGATGCCCAGGCTGGTGAAGACCTGGGCGATCTGAACCAGCTCGTTCCGGCTCATGGCCGGGGGGGCGGCGCGCTCCTGGGCCCCGGTCCTCGGCTTGCAGTAGACGCAGGCCAGGTTGCACTGCTCGGTCACCGAGATCCGCAGGTAGGTGATGGCCCGGCCGAGGCCGTCCTTGAGGCCATCCTTCAGCCTGAGCATCCGGGGGGGCTGGCTGTTCATCGGCATGGGGAAAGAGGGGGGCACAAAGTCTCCGGGTCCACCCAGGATGCGCGGAACGGCCCCGACCTGCCTGAGGTTTATGCCCTCGGTCACAGGGGTCAGGCCTCCTGCAGCGGGAGCTCCACCATGAAGCGGGCGCCCCGGCCGGGCTCGCTGTCGATCTTCATCTCCCCCCGGTGCGCGTCGATGAGGCTCCGGCAGATGAAGAGGCCGAGCCCCCATCCATGGGCGGCGTCGCCGGCCTGGGTCTGGCGGAAGGGCATGAGCAGCTCCTCGACCTTCGAGACATCCAGCCCGCGCCCGGTGTCCCAGACCTCGAGGCGCCAGATCCTGCTCTCCCATTGCACCGAGGACCTGACGCCCACCTCGCCTCCGGCCGGGGTGAACTTGAGGGCGTTCTCGAAGAGGTTCAGCAGGATCTGGTGGAGGGTGGCCGTGTCGGCGAGGATGTGGGCCCGCCCGGCGTCCGGGGAGACCTCGAGGTGGAAGGTGAGGCCCCTGGCCTCGGCCTTCAGGCGCAGCACGTCCTCGAAGCCCTCGGTGACCTCGGCGGGGACCGTGGGCACCAGCTTGAGGCTCTGCAGCAGCGCCTCCGAGCGGCTCTGGTCCAGGAGGTTCCGCAGGAGCGTCTCGATGCGGTTCGCCTCCCGCTCCATCACGTCGAGCAGGTTCAGGTTGGGGCGGGGGATCAGCTCACGCAGGCGGTCCAGGGTGAGGAGGATGGTGGTGAGGGGCGAGCGGAGATCGTGCGTGACCATGTCCAGCAGCTTCAGCCGGCTTTCGAGGCTGCGCTTGATCTGCTGGTGGGCGTGCTCCAGGGCGCGGTTCTGCCGGTCCAGCATGAGGGTCCGGTTCTCGATGGTCTCCTCGAGCTCGCGGGAACGCATGGCGAGGCTGTGGCCGCGCCACCAGAGCGCCCAGGCGAGCAGGCCGATCAGGGCCAGGGCGATCAGCCCGCGCATCAGCCAGCGCTCGTACCACGCAGGGCGGACTTCGATGGAGACCGGCGCCGCCTCGGCCCAGGTCACGCCATCGCTGGAGGCGCGCAGGTAGAACTCGTAGTGGCCTGCCCGGAGGTTCCGGTACTGGAGCGTGAGGCCCTGGTTCACAGGCTGCCAGCCGTCGTCCACGCCCTGGAGGCAGGCCTGATAGTGGAGCTGGGAGGGCACCAGCGGGTCGCCGGTGTCGAAGCTGAGGTCCAGGTAATCCGGCCGCGGCGGCACGGCCGCCTCGTCCGGAAGCGCCTGGGAACCCCCGGGCCACCGCACGTCGAGAAGGGTGGGGGGCCGCAGGGGTGTGTTGTGGAATGCCAGGGCGTCCTGCAGGATGCAGACGCCTCCGATCATGCCGATCCACAGGCGGCCCTTGGAATCCAGCAGGAAGCCGTCGTGGTTGGTCTCCTCCGAGATCAGGCCCTGGCTGCGGCTCAGGTGATGGAGGTTCCGGCCCTCCAGCAGGGTCACGCCCTTGTTGTGGCCGAAGGCCATGTGCCCGCGCCCCACATCGGCGATGAAATTAATCCCCTCGTCCGGCAGGCCCTCGTTGAGTCCGAAGCTCGTCCACTGGTCGTCCCGCCACAGGTGGAGGCCCTTCATGGTTCCGATCCAGAGCCGTCCCCGGGAATCGATGGCCATGGCCGTCACGGTGGAACTGGCGAAGGGCGCGTCCGGGAAGGCCCGCTGGAGCTTCCCGCCGGCCAGCTCCCACAGCCCGTAGCCCGTGGCCAGCAGGAGGCGACCCTGGTACCTCAGGATGTTGGAGACGGTCTCGTTGCCTGCCTCGGGGGGCAGGCGGTGGTGGGCCAGCAGGCGTCCCCGGCCATCCAGCTCGAACAGGCCCTGGTCGGTGCCCGCCAGGATGCCAGAGCCGTTCCGCACCAGGGTCAGCACCGCCGCTTTGGACATCTGCGCCGGGCCCGCAGGCGACACCCGGCCGTTCCTCCAGTGGGCGAGGCCGCGATCCGTGCCCACCCAGGCGCCGCCCGCGCCATCGGCGAGCATGCCCCAGGTCTCCGTGGCGGGGAGGCCGTCGCGCTGGGTCCAGTGGGCGGTGATGTTGCGGCCATCCTCGACGAGGTAGACGCCCGTGCTGGCGGCGAGGAGGTATCTCTGGGGATCGAGCTCGAGGATGCCCGAGACCGCGGCCAGATCCTTGCCCAGGATCACGTTGGAGCTGTCGATGGTCAGCAGCTCCGGCAGCGCCTGGGCCGCCAGCCCGTCGCCGTCGGAACCGACCCAGAGCACGCCCCGGTGGTCGCGCATGGCGACGAAGATCCGGTCCCGGGGAAGGCCGGTATCAGAGGTGAGGATACGGGTGCGCCCATCGGGTTCCCGCACCAGCACGCCATCGCCGCCCAGGGAGATCTGGAATCCCTCGCCCTGGGCATTGAACCGGAGGCTGACCATGCGGGGAACGCGGGGAAGGCCGGACAGCGGCTCGTTCACCCATCGGCCCCGGTCCATGCGGAGCAGCGCGCCGTCGAGCAGCACCCAGGCCTGTCCGTGGACATCCACCTGGAGGTCGCGGACCCGGCCGCCCGGATGCTTGGGGGACAGGGAATACATGCGGAGGCCCTGCGGGTCCCAGCGGGCCACGGCGCCGTCCTTGCCGAGGATCCAGATGCCCTTGGCGTGGTCCCGGGCCAGGCGCCGGATCGGTCCGCCGGGCCAGGGCGCCGGCAGCTGGACCGGAAGGAACCTCCCCTCCTCCAGCCGGAACAGCCCCTGGCGGTTGCCCACCAGGACGCGATCCCGGTCATCCAGGCCGAGGGCCAGACCCTCGAAGACGCCTTCTCCCTCGGCGAGGCCGTAGTTCAGGACCGTGTCGCCGCGGATCTCGGAGACCCCTTCCTGGCTGCCCACCCAGATGCTTCCGGAGGGGGACTCCATGAGGGCGTAGACGAAGAGGGCCTTGAGTCCCTGGGGCGCCGCGAAGGTCCGGAAGCCCGAAGCGCCCAGGCGGGCGACGCCGCCGGTGTTGGTGCCCACCCACAGGAATCCGTGCTGGTCCTCGATCAGCGCCGTCACCTGGCTCTGCGGCAAGCCATCCCGCAGTCCGAAACGCCGGAACGCGGGCTGCTGTCCCGCCAGGGGCAGGATGGCTCCGACCAGTCCCAGCCAGAGCCAGGCGATGAATACGAGGGGTGTTGAGCGCATGAAACCGAGGCCAAGAGAGTCATCGGCGCGGAAGCGCGCAACGTGATTCTTGGATGGCATGGGACTATGAAAGCATGCTTGTGGACGCTCACTGCCATCTCACGGGAACCCACCTGGCCGAGGGCCAGGTGGAGGCCACCCTGGCCCGGGCACGCGCGGAGGGGGTGACCGGCTTCATCGCCGTTGGCACGGAGTTGGAGGATTCCCGCGCGGTGCTCGACCTCGCGCGGCGCCTTCCAGGCGTCCAGGCCAGCCTGGGCGTGCATCCCCACGAGGCCAAGACCTGGTCTCAGGATACGGAACCAGCCCTAGCGGCCCTGGCGGCCGACCCCGCCGTGCGCTTCGTGGGTGAGACAGGCCTGGACTGGCATTACGACCTGAGCCCGAGGGACGAGCAGGAGGCGGTGTTCCGCGCCCAGATCCGCCTGGCGAAGGCTCTGCGGAAGCCCCTCATGATCCACACCCGTTCCGCCCCCGAGGCCACGCTGAGGATCCTCGAAGAAGAGGGCGCCGACGCCGTCCGGGGCATCATCCACTGCTTCAGCGAGGACCGGCCGTTCGCCGCGAAGGCCCTGGACCTGGGCTTCTACCTGAGCTTCTCGGGCATCGCCACGTTCAAGAAGGCCGAGGCGGTGCGGGACGTGGCGGCCTGGGCCCCGGAGGATCGCATCCTCGTGGAGACGGACGCGCCCTTCCTGGCGCCGGTCCCCTACCGGGGCAAGCCGAACGAACCGGGCTTCGTGCGGTACACCGCCGAGGCCGTGGCCGGCCTGCGGGGGATCTCCTCCCTGAAGCTGGCCGAACTGACCACCCGCAACCTGGAGGCCCTGTGCGGCTGGGCACCCTCTTCCTGACCGGCGCGGCGCTGGCCGCCGCCACCCCCCAGCTTCCCCCCGCTGCCGCCCTGGGAGCGCAGAGCCACCTGCGCCTGCCCTGGGAGCAGTCCTCCCCCCTTGCCTGGCAGGCGGAACCCTGGGCGCCGCCGGCGGACGTGCCGGGTGTTCCCGCGGCCTCGCAGGGGCCCATGACCGTGCACCTGAGTGGGGATGGCACCCTGCGGGTCAGTGACGCCCGGGGCCTGATCCTTCTGCAGGCGGGGCTGCCGGGGCGGCCCCTGCGGGCCTGGCGGGATGGTGGCGTGCCGCTCGCCTCGGCCTGGGGCGTCTGGGGCTTCCCCACGGATTCGCCGCTGACCCAGGGGCTGGGCGGCCTCCGCTGGGCCGCCGATGATTTCCGCCCTTTCCTGCGGGGCCTGCTCTGGGTGCTGGAGGATGGCGAAGGCTTCCTGACCGTGGTGCATCCCGCCACGGCACGGGTGGTCCACCTGCCCCTGCCGCCCGGGCGCGACCTGAGGATCCGGTTCCTCCCGGATCGCCTCGAAGTGGCCGCCGGGGACGTGGAAAAGGGTGCCCCGCGCCAGTGGTCCATCCCCTGGATGGGCCTGCTGCCGAGGTTGGCGGCCCTGGGACCCCATGCCGAAGCCCCCAAGCTGGGCACGGCCCTGGCTCCCTTCCCCAAGGATTGAAAAACTGAAAAGAGTCGGGCTTTCAAAACTGGCACGCCCCTGGCTCAGTAGTCCCCGGAACCGACCCTATGGGAGTCGGCATCCAATCCAGCGGAGGTCCCATGAACGCGTCCTTCACCCATTCCCGTTACGCCGCGGCCCTGTTGCTTCCCGCTGCCCTCCTCAGCGCCGCTCCGCAGGCGCCGGCGGACGATGAAACCTACCAGGGCGAGGCTCCTGAACGCTATGCCATGGTCCGGGCCCTGGAAGGCGAGGTCCGCATCCGCAAGGGCGATGTGGACGAGACCCTGAGCCGCGGCACGCCCGTCGGGGAGGGCGATGTCGTGGAAAGCCGCGGTCGTGGCGTTCTGCAACTGGGCGATGGCACCCGCATCGCCTTCGGGGGCGCCACCCGGTTCACCGTCGCGGCCCTCTTCACCAACCAGAAGGGCGAGAAGCAGGTCCTGCTGCGCCTGGACTACGGCCGGATGCGCGTGCTGCTGGGCGGGCAGTCCGATGCGCGCTTCCGGGTGGACACGCCTTCGGGCACGGCCACCTGCTTCGACAGCGGCTCCTTCACCATCGAGGCCGAGCGTGACAACCTGGTGCGGCTCAAGGTCCACAGCGGCCGGGTCTCCTTCGCCAACGAGCGGGACGAGAACCGGATCGCCGCCGGCGAGCGCCTGACCGTCTACAGCCCCCAGGACCGCCTGGACCGCATTCGCGACTTCAACACCTACGACGGCGACGACTTCGACCGCTGGAGTGAGCGGGCGGTGGTCATCCGGCGCGGCGAGAGCTGGGACCGGGTGCCCCCGGAGATCCGCTACTACGCCGACGAGCTGGACGACCATGGCCGCTGGGTCCACTCCGACGAGTTCGGCTGGGTCTGGCAGCCGGCGGGCGTGGCCGAGGACTGGCGCCCCTACTACGATGGCCGCTGGGCGCCCTACTCCGGCGGCATGACCTGGGTCTCCGACGAGCCCTGGGCCTATGTGGCCTACCACCACGGCCGCTGGCACTGGAGCCTCGGCGTGGGCTGGTTCTGGATCCCCGGCATCTACTACAGCCCCGCCTGGGTCGCCTGGAACTACACGCCCGGCTACTACGGCTGGGCGCCCCTGGGCTACTACAACACCCCCTGCCACTGGGACTACGGCGCCTGGGGCGGCGGCTACGCATGGAATGTGGTGTCCGTGAACTACATCAATGTCGTGAACGTCCGCGGGCGCATCTACTCCGATGCCAACGTCCTCCGGACCTTCAACGGCCCCACCGGCAGCACCACCTGGACCGGTGGCGGCCGGGACCTCCGGGCGCCCTGGCAGCGGTCTCCGCTGGTGGTGTCTCCGAACGAGTTCCGCAACCCGTCCCAGATCCAGCCGGTCTTCCAGCGCGACGTGAACCGCCAGCGCCTTGCGGCCTATGAGCGCCAGGCCCAGGCCGCCACCGGCCGGACCATCATCCGCCGGGAGCTGCCCCCCGCCGCGGCTGGTGCCCGGCCCGGCACCACCGGCGCCCCCGGGGCTCCGGGAGCGGCTGTCACCCGCGTGCCCTTCGAGGACCGCGGCCGGAGGGTCCAGCAGGGGGCCGATCGCCCCGCCGCCTCCCCCCGTGAACGGGGCTTCGAGGACCGGCCGAGGGACCGGGCGCGCGAGCTGCCCGCCACTCAGGACCGCAAGGCCGATCCCGCTCCCAGGGAGCGCGGCGCGGACCCCCGCGGACGCGTCGAGGATCGGCGCCAGGAGCCCGTCACGCGGGAGCGCCCCGCGGAGCCCAGGCCCCGCGTGGAGGAGCGGCGTCAGGACCCCCAGCCCCGAGAACGCGGCTACGAGTCCCGGCCTTCCAGCCCGGATCGTCGCCCGGAGGCCGCTCCTCGGGAGCGCCCCGTGGAACCGCGGCCGCGGATCGAGCGCGAGGAACGCCGCCCGGACCCTTCGCCTCGGCCCGCAGAGCGGGAATCCCGGCCCGCGCCGCGGGTCGATCCGCCCCGCGAAGAGCGCCGAGAGTCGGCTCCCGAGTCCCGTCCCACCCAGGCGCCCTCCCGGCCTTCCGGCGGTGAAGGACGGGGCGGCGGCCGCGAGGTCCGGCGCTGAACCGACCCCTTGAACGCAGAATGGGCCCCGGTTGGGGCCCATTCCGTGCTCGCCGCCGCGATGCAGCGCCGGTTCAGATCACTTCGACGGGATAGCAGCCCTTCTGGATCAGCTCCGAGGCGATGCGGCCCCGCAGGCGGGCGCTGCTGGTGGGGTGGAACTCGGTGAAGGCCTTCACGCCGGCCAGGGCGTGGCGCAGGGCCTCGCCTTCCACCACGTCGGCGCAGAGCATGCGGGCGTCGCCGTGGACCTTGTGCCAGCTCTCGTTCACGTAGAGCTCGGTCATGTCGCGGGCGATCTGGGCCCAGCGGTGGCCGGACTCCACCATGCGCTCGGCGCGCACCACGGCGCTCTCCATGGCGTAGATCTCCATGAGCATGTTGCTCATGCGGGCCATGACCTCCTGGTTGTCCACGAGCTTCTGGCCCAGCACCTGCACCGCCAGGCCCGCGGCCAGCATGCACTGGCGCTTGCTGAGCTCCACGCCATGCTTCAGGCGGGCGAGGGGGCCCGTGAAGCTCTCAGCCTTGATGGGGTTGGAGATCTCCTTGGCCACCTGCTGGCCGAACTGCATGAGCGGCAGCTCGCCCTTCATGGCGCGCTTGAGCAGCGTGCCGGCGATGAGGAGGCGGTTGATCTCGTTGGTGCCCTCGAAGATGCGGTTGATGCGGCAGTCGCGCTGGGCCTTCTCGGGCGGGTACTCGGCGCTGAACCCGTAGCCGCCGAAGGCCTGCACGGCCTCGTCCGCCACGGAGAACAGGGCCTCGCTCGCCCACACCTTCGAGATGCTGCACTCGATGGCGTACTCGTCGATGGCGGCCATCTTGTCGGCGCCGGCCGTGGGGCTGTCCCAGCTGGTGGCGTGGAGGGCGTCATCCAGGTAGCCGATGGTGCGGAAGTTGAGCGCTTCGGCCACGAAGATCTTGGTGGCCATGTCCGCCAGCTTCTGCTGGATGAGGCCGAAGGAGTTGATGGGCTTGCCGAACTGCTGGCGCTCGCCGGTGTACTTGATCGTGTATTCCAGGATCCGCTTCATGCCGCCCTGGCTTCCCACGCCCAGCTTGAAGCGGCCGATGTTCAGGATGCCGAAGGCGATCTTGTGGCCCTTTCCGATCTCGCCCAGCAGGCGATCCTTGGGGATGCGGCAGTTCTCCAGGATGACGGTGCGGGTGGAGCTGCCCTTGATGCCCATCTTCTTCTCTTCGGCGCCGGTGCTGACGCCGGGATCCGTCTTCTCGACGATGAAGGCGCTGAAGTCCTTGCCGTCCACCTTGGCGAAGATCACGAAGACATCGGCGAAGCCGGCGTTGGTGATCCACATCTTGGTGCCGTTCAGCACCCAAGCGTCCCCGTCCAGCACGGCGGTGGCCTTGGCGCCCAGGGCGTCGGAGCCGCTGCCGGCCTCGGTGAGGGCATAGGCGGCCAGCCACTCGCCCGTGGCCAGCTTGGGCAGGTAGGCCTTCTTCTGGGCCTCGGTGCCGAAGTAGACGATGGGCAGGGTGCCGATGCCGGTGTTGGCGCTGTAGCTCACGGCGAAGCTGCCCTGCTTGCTCATCTCCTCGAGCACGAGCATGGCGGTGCGCTTGTCCACGTCCATGCCTTCGTAGGCCTCGGGGATCTCCAGGCCCAGAAGGCCCAGCTCGCCGGCCTTCTTCATGAGCTGGATGGTGAGGGGGAGGTCGAGCTTGTCGATCTCCTCGTCCCGGGGGATGACCTCGCCCTCGATGAAGTCCCGGGCGGCCCGGGCGAACTCCTTGGCGTCATCGCCGAACTCCTCGGCGGTGAACTGGGGCAGGGCCCCGATGGGGGTCAACAGGAAACTGCCTCCCTTGACCTGCTCTGCAGCGGCGGTGCTCATCTCTGTCCTCCAGATTGGGTAGGGATCACGATGGGGGTCCGCGCGGCTCTTGACTAGCCTCTACCTCCGGTCAATGCCTGGGATACCTCAGGTAGGTCTCCTCTCTGGTTCAATGGAGGTTCCCAGGAGGTTGGATGCCGGAAGGCCGTCATGTGCAGCAGATGTTTTCGGCCATCGCCGGGAAGTACGACCTCCTGAACCACGTGCTGTCCGGAGGTGTGGACTTCTGGTGGTGGTGGCGCATGGCCCGCCGCGCCGGGGCGGCGCCCGGGAAGCGCTTCCTGGACGTGGCCGCCGGCACCGGGGATTCCAGCGTGGCCCTGGCCCGCCGCGGCGCCGAGGTGGTCAGCACGGACTTCACCCACGCCATGCTGCGCCTGGGGCCCGTCAAGTTCCAGCGCAAGGGCCTGGCGGACCGGATCTGGGCCTCCAGCGACGCGGATGCCCAGCGGCTGCCCTTCAAGGACGCCACCTTCGACGGCATCACCATCTGCTACGGCATCCGCAACGTGGAGGTCCGGCCCCTGGCCTACGCGGAATTCCTGCGGGTGCTGAAGCCTGGGGGCCAGCTCACCATCCTGGAGTTCAGCACGCCGGTGGTGCCCGGGCTGAAGGCCGTCTACGACTGGTACAGCCTCCGGGTGCTGCCGCGCATCGGCGCCTGGATCAGCGGCGACGCCTCCGCCTACACCTACCTTCCCGAGAGCATCCGGGGCTTCCCGGACCAAGGGGCCCTGGCCGCGGAACTGACTGCCGCGGGCTTCCGCCAGGTGGTGTGGACGAACCTCACGGGCGGCATCGCCGCCCTGCACACGGGGATCCGCTAGCTATCCGATGGGGTACCGCCCCTGGTCCATGAGGGCGAGGGCGATGCGGTTCCGCAGCGCGGAGAGGGGCGCAGGAGCCGGCGCGCGCATGGCGAGCAGTTCCGCCATGAGGGCGTCCAGGGCCTCGCCGGAGGCCAGCTCGCCCGCCAGCATGCGGGCCTCGGCCTGCACGCGGTTCCAGGCCTCCTGGGCATAGACCTCGGCCAGGTCCCGGGCCAAGGCGGCCCAGCGGTGGCCGGCGGTGGCCATCTTCCCTGCCCGCACCACGGCGGACTCCATGGCATAGAGTTCCAGCAGGAGATTCGCGATGTGGGCCGCGGCCTCCTGGTTGTCCAGGATCTTCGGCCCCTGCTCGGCCTGGGCCCGGGCGATGACCTTCAGGGCCCGAGCCTTGGCCAGGGCCACGGTGGCCAGGAGGGGATCGGCAGGCAGGTTCAGGGCCGCCGCCGAGGCCTCGGCCAGAGGCAGCCCATCCGTGCCGCTGCAGCGCTTGAGGAAGGTGCCGGCGACGAGGAGGCGGTTGATCTCGTTGGTGCCCTCGAAGATGCGGTTGATGCGGCAGTCGCGGTAGATCTTCTCCGCCGGGTACTCGGCGCTGAAGCCGGCGCCGCCGAAGGTCTGCAGGGCGTCGTCGGCCGTGGCGAAGAGGGCCTCGCTGCCCCAGACCTTGGCCATGGAGGCCTCCACCGAGTACTCCTCGATAGCCTTCATCTTGTCCGCGCCGCCGGTCTCGCTGTCCCAGCTGGTGTGGGCCAGGGCCTCGTCCAGGTAGCCGATGGTGCGGAAGTTCATGCTCTCGCCCACGAAGATCCGCACGGCCATGTTGGCCAGCTTCTGCTGGATGAGGCCGAAGGCGGTGAGCGGCTTGCCGAACTGGGTGCGCTCTCCGGCGTATTTGAGCGTGTACTCCAGCACGCGCTTGCCGGCCCCGGCGGAGCTGGCGCCCAGCTTGAAGCGGCCCACGTTCAGGATGCCGAAGGCGATGCGGGCGCCCTTACCCTTGCCTCCCAGCAGCCGGTCCTCGGGGATGCGGCAGTTGTCGAGGATGACCGTGCGGGTGGAGCTGCCCTTGATGCCGAGCTTCTTCTCCTCGGCGCCGGTGCTCACGCCGGGATCGGTCTTCTCGACGATGAAGGCGCTGAGGTGGGTGCCGTTGACCTTCGCGAAGACCACGAAGACATCGGCGAAGCCCGCGTTGGTGATCCAGGCCTTGGTGCCGTTCAACACCCAGTGGCCGTCCTCCAGCACCGCGGTGGCCTTGGCGCCGAGCGCGTCGGAGCCGCTGCCGGCCTCGGTCAGCGCGTAGGCCGCCACCCATTCGCCGCTGGCCAGCCTGGGCAGGTACTTCGCCTTCTGCGCGTGGTTCCCGAAGTAGACGATGGGCAGGGTGCCGATGCTGGTGTGGGCGCCGTAGCTGGTGGAGAAGCTGGCCTGCTTGGCCATCTCCTCCAGCACCAGGAGGGCGGTTTTCTTGTCCAGATCCAGGCCGCCGTAGGCCTCGGGGATCTCGATGCCGAGGATGCCCAGCTCGCCGGCCTTGCGCAGCAGCTCGCGGTTCAGCTCCAGGTCCAGGTGGTCGATCTCTTCGTCCCGGGGCATGACCTCGCCGCTGACGAAGTCGCGGGCGGCCTCGGCGATGGCGAGAGCCTCCTCGCTGCTCTCCTCGGCAGTGAACTGGGGCAGGGTGCCCGCGGGGTGGAACATGAAACTGCCGCCGCGCACGAGCTGAGTGTCATTCAGGGCCATGGACGCCTCCCGGTCCATGGATGATCTACCCGGAGTCAGGAGCGGCTCCAGTCCAATCGGGGCGATCTGGATCACAAATGACCAAATGGTCTATAACAACCGCTTCTGCCCCTTGGGGTGGTGCAGGACCACGTCCTTCACCCGGTGGATCCAGCCCGGCCGGTCCTCGGGGTCCAGGCGCTCGTGGACCAGGCTCCGCTCGTCCAGGAGCTTGTCCACGAGCTTGTCGATGGACTCGGCGAAGAACGTGTCCGTGTCGCGCACGCCATCCGCCGCCAGGTGGCCGGAGAAGGGCACCTTGAACAGCAGGTCGTAGCTCTTCATCCAGTGGTGCATGAAGCGCTCGATGGGCAGCTGCCGGCCGAAGGCCAGCATCATGTAGGCGTAGTTGTCCAGCACGCTGCGGTCGCACACCACGACATCATGCTGGCTGCCGGACCGGATCTCCTCGGCCATCTGCGTGAAGAAGATCCAGGTCTGGGCTTCCAGCGAGGTCTTCTGATTGATGGGCAGGGGCGAGAGCCGCGCGACCTCCTTCACGATGTCCACATGGACGCCCTCCCGCTTGAGGGCCGCGGCCAGCTCATAGCAGAGCGTGGTCTTCCCCACGCCATGCGTGCCGATGAAGGCGATCTTCACGCTTCCCCCTCGGTTCTCTGGGCGCGGCGCGCCTGGATCTCTTCCCGGAACTTCTGGGCGCAATCGGGGCAGACGCCGTGGGTGAAGGTGGCTTCCGTGTGCTCGGACAGGTAGGTCTCGATCTGGCTCCAGTAGCCGTGGTCGTCGCGCACCTTCTTGCAGTTGCTGCAGATGGGAAGCATGCCGCTGAGCTGCTTCACGTCGGCCAGCGCATGGGTGAGGTCCTGGATCAGGCGCTCGCGCTCCACCTCCATGCGCTTGCGTTCGGTGATGTCCCGGGTGACGCCCTGGAAGCCGAGCAGGCTGCCCCCCTCGCCCCAGACGATGCGCCACTGGGCCTCCACCTGGATCTCCCGGCCATCCTTGCGCTTCACGGTCGTCTGGAGCAGGTCGTGCTCGAACGGCTGGGAGCCGGGAGGAAGCTGACGCGCCTTGTCCATCCGTTCCCGGAACACCTCGCTCCCCTTCCGGGACAGCGCCCGTTCCTCGGAGCTGAGGGCCATGAACTCCTCGGCGGTCCATCCGCGCTGGCGGAAGATGGAAGGGCTGATGTAGGTGAGCCGGCCATCCGGATCCATGGACCAGATGACATCCGTGGCGTTCTCCGCCAGCAGGCGGTATCGGGCTTCCTGGGCGGCCAGGCGCTCCTGGTCCGCCAGCTGCCGGGTCCAGGAGGCCCGCGCCTGCCAGCCCAGCGCCAGCGTGAGGGAGGCCAGTCCCAGGATCGCCAGGACGGCGAAGGCGACCTGGTGGCGCCAGGTGCGGAGGTACTCGACCTGGGCCAGTCCCACCAGAATGTAGAACCGTGGATCATCAGTCTTGCGCAAGGTATAGGTGCGTAGGGCCCCATCGAGGCTCGACCGTTCCGTGAAATGGGTGGAGGGGCTCTCGGAACGCACCGCCTCCAGGTAGCCGCCCTGGATCCGGGTGTCGCCCGTCATCTTCTGCTGGCCCTCGAAATCGGGGTACCTGGCGAGCAGGCTGAGGTCCGTTCCCCTCAGGGACACGGATCCCTTCATGCCCACGTCCAGGCGGGACATGGTCCGGGCCAGTTGTTCAGTGGGCAGGACGGCCAGGACCGCGCCGGCGAAACCGCCACCCTTCCTTTCGAGAGGGCGGGCCAGGATGATGCCCCAGGTCCCCCCCTGATCCTGCACCGGGCGAGAAATGGAGAGGGTGTCCAGGGGCGCTTCCCTGAGTTGCAGAAAGAAGGCTGGGTCGACCGTATTGACCGCGAGTCCGGATGGAGCCGCGTGGATGATGCGCCCACCGGCATCGACGATCTGGATGGAGGCGAGGATGCCCATCCGGCGGAGCTGGGTCTGGGCGAGGGCGTTCACCCTCCGGCCGGTGGGGTCGTGGCGGGCCTCATCCTGGATGGACCTGATGGCCAGGTCGATTCTCTGGATGGTGTCCTCCACGTTGTCTTCCAGTACCTGGGCCAGGTTCTGGGTGGTGGATTCCGCCCGTTCCACCTGGTGCCGGTGGCTCAGGGCCAGCACCCAGATGGCAAGGGCCAGGGCCAGCAGGTTGAACAGGGCCAGCAGCGCGCCCATCACCTTGATGAAGGTCGAAGGCGTGATCCGTGATGGGGGTGACGTGTGGCTCATGCGGCCTCGTCAGAACAGGCTCTTCCCGTCCATGACCTCGGGCTGGGGGAGGCCGAACAGCTTCAGCAGGGTGGGCGCCACATCGTTGAGGGCGCCGCCGCTGCGGAGCTGCCGGGCCTCGAAGCCCCGGGCCACGAGGACCGCGGGGACCGGGTTCAGGGTGTGCGAGGTGTGGGGATTGCCGCCTTCGTCGCGCATGCACTCGCAGTTGCCGTGGTCGGCGGTGATGAAGAGGGCGCCGCCCGCAGCCAGGGTGGCGTCCACGATGCGGCCCACGGCCGCGTCCACGGCCTCGCAGGCCGTGATGGCCGCCTTCAGGTCACCCGTGTGGCCGATCATGTCCGGATTGGCCAGGTTGCAGACCAGGAGCCGGTACTGGCCGGAGCGGATGGCGGCCTCGAGGCCCTGGCTCACGTCCGGCAGGCTCATCTCGGGCTGGAGGTCGTAGGTGGCCACCTTGGGGGAGGGCACCAGACGGCGCTCCTCGCCTTCGAAAGGCGCCTCCCGCCCGCCGTTGAAGAAGTAGGTGACATGGGCGTATTTCTCGGTTTCGGCCGTGCGGAACTGGCGCCAGCCCTGCGCGCTGACGAGCTCGCCCAGGATGTGCTCCAGGCTCTGGGGCGGGTAGGCCACGGACACGTACGGGGCCAGCTCGATGTCGTAGGCGGTGAAGGTGACGAGCTCCACCTTGGGGCGATGGTCCGGGGCGAAGCCCTTGAAGTCCGGATGCACCAGAGCGTGGCACATCTGGCGCGCGCGGTCGGCGCGGAAGTTGAACCAAAGCACACCGTCGCCGTCGGCGATCGGGTGGAAGGCGTCGAGCTTCGTGGGGGCCACGAACTCGTCCGTCTCGCCCCGGGCGTAGGCCGCGGCGATGGCGGCCAGGGCGTCCGGCGCGGCCTGAGGGGCGTTGCCGTCCACGTAGAGCTTCCAGGCCTGCTCCGTGCGTTCCCAGCGCTTGTCGCGATCCATGGCCGTGTATCGCCCGCATACCGATCCGATGGTCACCAGCGGTGTGTTGCGCAGCTGAAAGGTCAGCCACTGGAGGTAGCCGTCGGAGCTCTTCTGACCCGTGTCGCGTCCGTCCGTGATGGCGTGGATGGTGGTGGGCACGCCCTCGGCCTGGGCCCACTGGGCCAGGGCCACGAGGTGGTTCTGGTGGCTGTGGACGCCGCCGTCGCTCACGAGGCCCATGAGGTGGAGACGCTTGCCCGAGGCCTTGAGGCT
This sequence comes from Geothrix terrae, assembly GCF_022808775.1. Lineage (GTDB taxonomy): Bacteria > Acidobacteriota > Holophagae > Holophagales > Holophagaceae > Geothrix > Geothrix terrae. The sequence goes on along the minus strand of NZ_JAKZLA010000002.1, from coordinate 159,274 downwards.
GGCCAGCAGGGCACTCATGGCGGGGTTCTCCCGGAAGGTGCCCCGCCGGATGGCGGCATCGATGCGGGTGAGCTCCTGCCAGACCACCCGGCCGGCGCCCAGGTTCATGTGCCCCACTTCCGAGTTGCCGAACTGCCCATCCGGCAGGCCCACGGCCTCGCCGCTGGTGAAGAGCTGCGTGGTGGCGTAGGTCTTCCGCAGCGCATTGAAGCGCGGCATGGCCGCCACGAACGTGGCGTCAAAGGCGTTCCGCGGCCCGTCGCCAAAGCCGTCGAGGATGAGGAGCGTGATGGGGCCGGGGATCATGGAGGGCGTCATCTCTTTTTGTCGTTGCGTTGCTGGGTCTTCAGCCCGTGGGGCAGGTCCTCCTCGGTGACGAACCCGATGGGTCGCACCTTGGGGGCGCCCTCGACCTCCTCGCCCTGGATGATCTTGATGAGCGTGTCCAGCTTCTGCTCCAGGGCCGTCACGCGCAGGGACAGCTCCGCCTGGGCGGTGATCACGTGCCGGGCCTCGGCGAAAGCAGGCAGGAGCTTGAGCAGGGCGGGCTCGTGGCCGGGCACCAGGCCCGCCAGCAGGGCGGCTCCGGCCTCGGTGAAGGCCAGCACCGGCGCGTCGGGGATGCGCTGGCGCTCCTCGGCGGTCAGGTGGAAGACGAGGGCCTCGGGGAACCGGTCGGCGTGCGAGGTCACCAGGGCGGCGAGGGCCTTGGGCTCCAGCCCCAGCTGGTCCGCCAGGGCCTGGTCCGGCAGGGCCGCGGCGTCGCGGACCCAGAGCAGGCGGGAGAGGATTTCGACGGGGGCGGCCATCAGGGCACCTGCTCGCCATGGGGATGGGACAGCAGGTAGAGGACGGCCATGCGGACGGGTACGCCGTTGGTGACCTGGTCGAGGATGAGGTTGTTGGGGCCGTCGGCCACGTCGCTGGTGATCTCCAGGCCGCGGTTGATGGGGCCCGGGTGCAGGACCACCACATCCTTCTTCGCGCGCGTCATGCGGGCGGGGTTGAGCTGGAAGAAGCGGCTGTACTCGCCCTGGCCGGGGATGTAGGCGCCGGTGCCGCGCTCGAACTGGGCGCGGAGCATCATGATGGCGTTCTGCTCGGGGATCACGGCGTCGAAATCATGGCTGATCTTGATGCCGGGCCAGGTGGCGGCCATCTCCTGGGGCACCAGCGTGGGAGGTCCCACCAGGGTGACCTTGGCGCCCATGCGGGTGAGCAGCCAGAGGTTGGAGCGCACCACGCGGCTGTTGCGGATGTCGCCCACGATGGCCACCCGCAGGCCCTCCAGGCTGCCGAAGTGCTTGCGCAGGGTGTAGGCGTCCAGCAGGGCCTGAGTGGGGTGCTCGTGGGCGCCGTCGCCAGCGTTCACGATGCTGGCCTTCATGTGCCGGGCCAGGAGGGCGTGGGCCCCGGGGGCGCTGTGGCGCATGACGATCAGGTCCGGGTGCATGGCCTCCAGGTTCATGGCCGTGTCGATGAGCGTCTCGCCCTTGTTCAGGCTGCTGGTGTCGGCGTCGAAGTTGATGATCTCGGCCGACAACCGCTTTTCGGCGATCTCGAAGCTGTTGCGGGTGCGGGTGCTGTTCTCGAAGAAGAGGTTCACCACCAGCTTCTTGCGGAGGGCCGGCACGATCTTGATGCTGGGGCGCTCGCAGACCTCCTCGAAGGCCCGGGCCTGGTCCAGGATCGCTGTGATGTCCTGGGGGCTGAGGGGCTCGATGCCCAGCAGGTGCTTGTGGGGAAAGACGTAGCGCTCGGACGTCATCAGCAGGCCTCCACGGTCACGCCGTCTTCACCATCGATTTCCTTCAGCCGCACTGCCACCCGGTGGCCCGGCGGCACCTCCACCCGCAGGCCGGCGAGGTCCGCCTGGATGGGCAGCTCCCGCCCGCTGCGGTCCGCCAGCACCAGCAGCATCACCCGGCGGGGCCGGCCATGGTCCAGCAGGGCGTCCAGCGCCGCCCGGACTGTCCGGCCCGTGTAGAGCACGTCGTCCACCAGCACCACCGTGCGCTCCTTCAGGGTGAAGGGGATCTCCGTGGGCCGGACGATGGGGCTGCCCACCATCTCGGTGAGGTCGTCCCGGTAGAGGGTGATGTCCAGGGCGCCCACGGGGACGTGCGCCCCGGTGGCGGCGCGGAGGTGAGCGGCCAGACGCTCGGCCAGGGGCAGGCCCCGGGAGCGGATGCCCAGGAGGACGACCTCCTCCTCGGGCCGCAGGCGGGCCAGCAGATCCTCGGCCAGGCGCCGGAGGGTGGCTTCCATCTGGCCGGGGTCCATGGGGCAGGGGCCTTGGGCTTCGGGCATGGAACCTCCGGGGTGCGCCCCCGCGGGGCGCGCGCACGGGACCCAGTCTATCCCAGCCCGGTCCCGGACCGGGGGCCGCCGGGGCCAGATTTGACGACGTTCCAAACCGCCCTGGTTGGGAGACAATGCCGGGAGCGCCCCGGGCGCCTCCCCTTCCCTGGAGCCTCCGTGAAGATCCTCGTGGTGGACGACTCCCCGACCATGCGGCGCATCATCATCGGCAACCTCGTCCGCATGGGCCACGCGGAGGTGCTGGAGGCCGAGGACGGCCTCGCCGGCCTGGAAAAGCTCGACCAGGGGGGCGTGGACCTCATCATCACCGACTGGGACATGCCGGAGATGGACGGGATCGCGTTCGCCCGGGCCGTGCGGAGCCGGGGCGCCACCATGCCCATCCTCATGGTCACCACCCACGCCGCCACCCAGGACATCGTCCAGGCCCTCGAGGCCGGCGTGAACACCTACGTGGTGAAGCCGTTCACCCAGGAGTCGCTCAGGGAGAAGATCGACTCCCTTCTGGGCTAGGACCCTGGAGCCGGCACCTTTCCCCGGGCACAATAGAGGTTTAGGCCCAGGAGCCCCCGTGACCAGCCAGCCCTTCACCGAAGTCCGATTCCTCGCCGGCCAGGTCGGCGAGACCGTCCGGCTGCGGGGCTGGGTCCGCAATGCCCGCACCAGCAAGACCCGCTTCATCGAGCTGCGGGACGGCTCCGGTTTCGTCCAGTGCGTGGTCGGCGCCGCCGAGGCGGACCCCGAGAGCTACGAGCTGGCCGGGAAGCTCACACAGGAATCGGCCATCACGGTGACGGGCATTGTCCAGCAACACCCCAAGACCGGCCAGCCGGAGCTGCTGGTGAAGTCGCTGGAGCTGGTGGGCGGAAGCACGGACTTCCCCATCACGCCCAAGGAGCACGGCACCGAGTTCCTGATGGAGAACCGCCACCTCTGGCTGCGCAGCAAGCGCCAGTGGGCCATCCTCCGCATCCGCCACACGCTGGTGAAGGCCATCCGCGACTTCTTCGACGGCGACGGCTTCACCCTGCTGGATGCGCCCATCCTCACGCCGAGCGCCTGCGAGGGCACCAGCACGCTGTTCGGCACCGAGTACTTCCACGAGGGCATGGCCTTTCTCAGCCAGTCGGGCCAGCTCTACCAGGAGCCCGGCATCGCCGCCTTCGGCAAGACCTACTGCTTCGGCCCCACCTTCCGCGCCGAGAAGAGCAAGACCCGCCGCCACCTCACGGAATTCTGGATGGTGGAGCCCGAAGTGGCCTTCGCCCACCTGGACGACGTGATGGCCCTGGGCGAGCGCATGACCAAGTTCCTGATCCAGCGCGTGCTGGAGACCCGCCAGGAGGAGCTGAAGATCCTCGAGCGCGACCTCGCACCCCTGGAGACGGCCCTGACCACCACCTTCGACCGCATGACCTACACCGAGGCCGTGGAGAAGCTGAAGACGCTGGGCAGCGACATCAACTGGGGCGAGGACTTCGGCAACGACGACGAGACCATGCTCATGAACGCCACGGACAAGCCGCTGTGGGTGCATCGGTTCCCGAAAGCCTTCAAGGCCTTCTACATGGAGCCCGATCCCCAGGACCCCCGGCTGGCCCTGGGCGCCGACCTGCTGGCCCCCGAGGGCTACGGCGAGGTCATCGGCGGTGGCGAGCGCGCCTCCAGCCTCCAGTACCTCCTGGACCAGATCGAGCACGAGGGCCTCAGCCGCGCCGACTACGAGTGGTACCTGGACGTCCGCAAGTACGGCAGCGTCCCCCACGCCGGCTTCGGCATGGGCCTCGAGCGCGCCGTGGCGTGGATCTGCAAGCTGCCGCACGTTCGCGAAACCATTCCGTATCCCCGCATGATGGGGACGCTCAGGCCGTAGCGCTCGGCCACGAGTCCGCTCCCGCTGCGCGATCGCGGGCGGCAGCCTCCGCAGGGCTGCGCCCTGCTCCGACTCGGGCCGGCGGGTCCCCGCGCCGCGGGCTGCCGATACAGCCCGCTCTGCGACCCGCTTCGTCCCTCGCCGCACGTTCGCGAAACCTCCGTATCCCCGCATGATGGGGACGCTCAGGCCGTAGCACTCGGCCACGAGTCCGCTCCCGCTGCGCGATCGCGGGCGGCAGCCTCCGCAGGGCTGCGCCCTGCTCCGACTCGGGCCGGCGGGGCCCCGCGCCGCGGACTGCCGATGCAGCCCGCTCTGCGACCCGCTTCGTCCCTCGCCGCATGTCCGCGAAACCATCCCGTACCCCCGCATGATGGGAACCTTGAGGCCGTGGGGTTCGGGCGGGGAAAAACTCTCGCGGAGGGCCGCGGAGAAAGCGGAGGTTTGCAGAGGAAAGCTTCTCTATGGCTTTGCTCTGCATTCTCTGTGGCCTCTGCGTCCCTCTGCGAGAGTCGTGTCTTTCGACCAGCCTCGCGGGCCCTACAGCTGCATCACCACCCCCGGCAGCTTCTGAATCGCCTCCCGCAGGGGCGTTTCGGCCTGGCCGTGGGGCAGGGTGACCCAGAAGGTGTAGCTGATGAAGGCGCCCTTGCAGGCGGCGGTGTGCTGCTCGTCGCCGTCGGCCTGGGGGCCCAGGTGGGCGAGGATCAGCTCCATGACCATGTCGGGGCGCAGTTCCTCCTGGCGCCCGATGATCTTCATGGGGATGCGGGTGGGGTAGGTGACTTCGGGGCGACGGCAGGCTTCCATGGCCTCCATTCTACCGTTTGCTAGGCTGAAGGGTCGGAGGGACCCGTGCTGGAGCGTCTGAAGGACCTGGAAACGCAGTCCCGGAGACTGGATCCCGGCCCGGAAGGCCGGGCGGCCCTGTGGGAGGCCACCCGGGCCTACGGCGAGACCTACCTTGAAGCCCTGCCGGAGGCTCCCGCGTTCGTGCAGAAGGACCGGCCCGGGGCGGGCCTGGCGGACTTCCCCATCCCCGAGGCGGGGCGGCCCTTCCCCCAGGTGCTGGGCGCCTTGGGTGAGCATGTGGATGGCGTGGGGGCCAACGGGGCCTCCGGCCGCCACCTGGCCTTCATCCCGCCCTCCTCCCTCTTCACGGGGGCCCTGGGCGACCTGCTGGCAGCCCTCACCAACCGCTATGCGGCCTACTTCTTCGCGGGGCCCGGCGCCGTGCGGATGGAGAACCAGGTCCTCGGCTGGCTGGCCCGGGAGATGGGCCTGCCCGAGGGCAGCTCGGGGAACCTGGCCGCGGGCGGCAGCATGGCCCACCTGGTGGGCCTCTGCACGGCCCGGGAGGCCGCGGGCCTCAAGGCGGCGGATTATCCGAACGCCTGCGTGTACCTGTCGGACCAGGCCCACCACTGCCTCGTGAAGGCCCTCCGGGTGGCGGGCATGGGCGAGACGCCCGTGCGGGAGATCCCCACGGACGCCGACTTCCGCCTGCGGCCCGAGGCCCTGGAGGCCGCCATCCAGGCGGATCTCCGCGCGGGCCTGCGCCCCTGGCTGCTGGTGCCCACCGCCGGCACCACCAACACCGGGGCGGTGGACCCCCTGGAGGCCTGTGCCGACCTGGCCGCCCGCCATGGCCTCTGGATGCACACGGACGGGGCCTACGGGGCTTCCTTCGCCCTGACGGGCCTGGGGAAGGCCGCGCTCCGGGGCCTGGACCGCAGTGACAGCCTGGTGCTGGACCCCCACAAGGGCCTCTTCGCGCCCTTGGGCCTGGGAGCCCTGCTGACGCGCCACCTGGAGCCCCTGCGGAAGGCCCACGCCTTCCAGGCCGACTACCTGCCCTCGCCGCCGGAGGACCTGGAGGAGCTGAGCCCCTCGGAGACCACCCTGGAGTTCAGCAAGCACGCCCGGGCCCTGCGCCTGTGGCTGCCCTTGCAGGTCCACGGCGTGGCGGCCTTCCGCGCCGCTCTGGAGGAGAAGCTCCTGCTGGCCCGGTACGCCCACGGGCGGCTCCAGGAGATGCCGAGCGTGGATCCGGGCCCCGCGCCCCAACTGAGCGTCCTGGCCTTCCGCTTCCTGCCCAGGGCCGGCGACGCGGACGCCTTCAACCAGGCCGTGCTCCAGCGCCTCACGGCCGAGGGCCGCATCTTCCTCAGCGGCACGAAGCTGAACGGCGCCTTCCACCTGCGCCTGGCCATCCTCGCCGCCCGCACCCACAAGGACCAGGTGGACGAAGCCCTGGACCGGCTCCAGGCCGCGGCAACCTCGCTGACCTGAGGCCCTGACCTTTTCTCATGCTCTCGGCGTGCCAGCGTCGAGAGCTACCCGACCTCGATCTCCCGCAGGTCCTTCCCCGGCTTGAAGCGGATGCTCTTGCCCTTGGGGATCTGGACGCTGGCGCCGGTCTTGATGTTCCGGCCCATGCCCCGCTTGCGGGGGCGGGGTTCGAAGACGCCGAAGCCCCGGATCTCGATGCGGTGGCCGTTCAGGAGGGCATCCTTGAGGCGCTCCGTGAGGAGGTCCACCACCTGGAGGGCGGTGGCGCGGGAGCAGGGGTGAACCTTCATCAGCGAATTGGCGATGTCGATCTTGATCATCGGCGACCTCGGTTCAGGGTGGGAGGGCCAGGATAAGGGGAAGGGCGGTCAGCGTGCCAGGGTGATTTTCACGTCCGTGCCCGGAGGCATGGCCATGGGCATGCCCGGGGCGGGGGGCTGGATCTGGGGCGGGGCCGACGGTGTGCCGGATTCCCGGCCTCCGCCCTGGGCGATGGACATGCCGCGCTCCATGTTGGCCCGGGCCATGTCGGCGGTGGCCATGACGCCTTCGAGCCGCAGCTTGAACTCGCCCACGTTGGTGGCGCGGAGCAGGGCCTCCTCCTCGGTGATGAGACCCTGGCGCAGCAGGAAGTAGAGGCTCTGGTCGAAGGTCTGCATGCCGTACTGGGCCGTGCCCGCGGCGATGACGTCCTTCAGCATCTTGGTTTTGTCCTTGTCCTCGATGCAGGTGCGCACGGTCTCCGTGGCCACCATGACCTCCACGGCGGGCACGCGGCCCTGGCCGTCGGCGCGGGGCACGAGGCGCTGGGAGATGATGCCCTTGAGCACCGCCGCCATCTGGAGGCGGATCTGCTTCTGGTGGTGGGGCGGGAACACGGAGATGACGCGGTTGATGGTCTCCGTGGCGTCCAGGGTGTGCAGGGTGCTGAAGACCAGGTGGCCGGTCTCGGCGGCGTGCAGGGCCGTCTCGATGGTCTCCAGGTCGCGCATCTCACCCACGAGGATCACGTCCGGGTCCTGGCGGAGGGCGGCGCGCAGGGCCGTGGCGAAGGTCTTGCAGTCCGCCTCCACCTCGCGCTGGTTCACGATGCTGAGGTTGTCCCGGTGCAGGTACTCGATGGGGTCCTCGATGGTGAGGATGTGCTCGGACCGGGTGGCGTTGATCAGGTCGATCATGGCGGCGAGGGTCGTGGATTTGCCGGAGCCGGTGGTGCCCGTCACCAGCACCAGGCCGCGCTGCTCCTGGCAGATGGTCTTGAGGACCTTGGGGAGCATCAGGTCGTCGATGGTGTAGATCTTCCGGGGGATCACGCGGAGCACGAGGCCCACGGTGCCGCGCTGGTTGAAGATGTTGCAGCGGAACCGCCCGAGGCTCGGCACGGAATAGGCGATGTCGAGGTCGAGGTTCTCCTTGAACTTCGCCTTCTGCTTGTCGCTGGCCATGATGGCGTAGGCCATGGCGATGGTGTCCTCCTGCACCAGCCGCTTGAACTGCGTCATGGGCGTGAGTTTCCCCTTGATGCGGGCGATGGGGTGGTTGCCGACCTTGAGGTGGAGGTCGCTGGCGCCCTGCTCGCAGACCACGGTGAGCAGTTCGTTGATATGCATGGGGTTCTCCCGGTGTGGGTCCGCTTATCTTAGACCCCTGGCGCGACAATGGAAGGGGTTGCAATCAAGGCTCGGAAATCGGCCTCGCGTCTGGTAAAATCGAAGGTTCTGCCTGGCTTGTGCCCGGGCTGCCGGGAGCCAGATGACCTCGCTCGAGAAGATCCGCAACATCGCCATCATCGCCCACGTCGACCATGGCAAGACCACCCTCGTGGACGCCCTGTTCAAGGGCGCCCATATGTTCCGGGACAACCAGCGCGTCCAGGAACGGGCCATGGACAGCAACGACCAGGAGCGTGAGCGTGGCATCACCATCCTGGCCAAGACGACCTCCCTGCACTGGGGCGGCTACCGCTTCAACATCGTGGACACCCCCGGCCACGCCGACTTCGGCGGCGAGGTGGAGCGGGTGCTCTCCATGGTGGATTCGGTCCTGCTGGTGGTGGACGCCTTCGACGGCCCCATGCCCCAGACCAAGTTCGTCACCCGCAAGGCCCTGGCCCTGGGCCTGCGGCCCATCGTGGTCATCAACAAGGTGGACCGCCCCGGCGCCCGCCCCCTCTGGTCCCAGGACCAGGTCTTCGACCTGCTCATCGAGCTGGGCGCCACGGAGGAGCAGCTGGATTTCCCCTGCGTCTTCGCCAGCGCCAAGATGGGCTACGCCATGCTGGACATGAACGACGCCAGCGAGAACCTGGACCCCCTCTTCGACACCATCGTCAAGCACTGCCCCCATCCCAAGGGCAGCCCCGACGCGCCCCTGCAGATGCTCGTCACCCTCATGGACTGGAGCGACTTCGTCGGCCAGATCGGAATCGGCCGCATCGTGAACGGCCGCATCAAGGTGGGCGAGACCGTGGCCGTCGTGAAGCGCGACGGCAGCGTCCAGCAGCACAAGGTCACCCAGCTCTACGGTTTCGAGGGCCTGTCCCGCATCCAGCAGACGGAGGCCAGCGCTGGCGAGATCGTGGCCCTGGCGGGCATCCCCGACATCCGCGTGGGAGAGACCATCGCCGACGCCGCGAGCCCCGTGGCGCTGACCTATGTCGACATCGACGAGCCCACCATCTCCATGATGTTCATGGTGAACGCCGGGCCCTTCGCCGGCCAGGACGGCAAGCATGTGCAGAGCCGCCGCATCCGTGAGCGCCTCCAGAAGGAGCTGCAGCACAATGTCGCCCTTCGGGTGGAGGACACGGATAGCCCCGATTCCTTCAAGGTGAGCGGCCGCGGCGAGCTGCACCTCTCCGTGCTCATCGAGACCATGCGCCGCGAGGGTTTCGAGCTCTGCGTGAGCCGCCCCGAGGTGATCCTCCACACCGATCCCGAGACCGGCGAGAAGCTGGAACCCTACGAGGACGTGACCATCGACATCCCCGAGGCCTTCATGGGCGTGGTGATGGAGCACATGGGCAACCGCAAGGCCGAGATGCAGGACATGGGCAACGAAGGCGGCCGCCTGCGCCTGCACTTCAAGATCCCCTCAAGGGGCCTCATCGGCTTCCGCAGCGAGTTCATGACCGACACCCGCGGCGAGGGCATCCTCCACAGCCTCTTCAGCCACTACGGCCCCTACAAGGGCGAGCTGCCGGGCCGCAAGAACGGCGTGCTCATCAGCATGGAGCAGTGCGAGGCCGTGGGCTTCGCTCTCATGAACCTGGAGGAGCGCGGCGTCATCTTCATCCACCCGAATACCCGCTGCTACGAGGGCATGATTGTGGGCGAGCACGCCCGCGAGAACGACCTGGTGGTGAACGTGGCCAAGGGCAAGAAGCTGTCGAACATGCGCGCCAGCGGCAGCGACGAGGCCACCCGCCTCACCCCGCCCCGGGAGCACACCCTGGAGCAGGCCCTGGAGTACATCGAGGCCGACGAGCTGGTGGAGGTCACCCCCAACTTCATCCGCATGCGCAAGCGCGTGCTCGACACCAACGAGCGGAAGAAGTCGGAAAAGCGGGCGGAAGGTTGAGCCGCAGCCGTGGGATGTGACGGTCGGAGAGGTTGAGCCGGGCGTCTGAGCATCCGCAGGATGCGAAGAAGAAGTCGGAAAAGCGCCCCGGGGCTTGAGTCCCGGGGCGCTTCCCGTATATGCTCCAGGGCTCATCCCTTTTTTCCTGGAGCGTGGCTGAGGGGCAAACCCCTTCCGGCGCGTTCTGGCCCGGAGGTCCCCCCATGCGCCTCGCCGCCGCTTTCCTCGGTCTGGCCCTCTCCACCCTGGGCTTTGCCCAGGGGCTGCCCATGCCCATCCTGGCCAAGGCCGATCCCCAGATGGTCTACCCTCAGTCCGCCGGCTGGCTGGACGCCTACGGCCGCGTGGTGATCACCCTCACGGGCGCCAACCTTGCGCCGCCGGATGGCGACCTCGGCCATCCCGCCGGGCCCGAGGGCGGCTACCAGCACATCTACGTGCGGGGCCTCTCGCCCGGCGGCGACCGGGCCACGGCCTGGGTGCCCGCGGTCTGGGACAACGGTGCCCGGGTGCTGGGCGCCTGCGCGAGCACGGTCATCCTGCTGGCGGTGGATCCCGGGCGCTTCCTCAGCGAGCCGGGCAGCCACCTCCAGGTGAAGCTCTGGGTGTCGGCCGGCGCGGACGGAGCGGACGACCCCAGCGGGTCCCACCAGCTGAGCAGCCCCTGGTCCCCCATCAAGACCATCGACGTGGCGCCCGCCGGCGCCGTGAAGCCGGTGACGACGCCTCCGCCCAGCGCGCCGGCGGCGCTCACGCGCATCGTCCCCTCCGACATCCAGATCGGAGTTCCCCAGCCCTCCTTCCGGCTGAAGATCTACGGCACCCACCTGAGCCCCAACGCGCTGAAGGTGGTCTTCAACGGCGACCGTGACGGCGCGGTGCCGGCGGAGGACCGCGTCCACTACTACGACGATGACGGCAGCTTCACGAAGGGAGGCGAAGGCCTCATCCACGTGACCATCCCGGAGCGTTACCGCCTGGCCAAGCCCGGCCAGCTCCGGATCGCCGTGATGGATGACAGCGGCGCCACGCCGGAGAAGGTGGTCACCTTCAGCCTTCCGGTCCGCACCTCGGCCCGGCCCGCGATTCCCGCCCTCTCCCAGGCGGCCGCGGCGACCGCCGCCCGGACAGCGGCCCCCGGAGCCCAGGCCGGGGCCGCGATCCCAGGGGCCACGATTTCCGGGATAACCGGCCCTGGCCCGCAGATCACGCGCCTGAACCCGACGGAGCTGAAGGTGGGCGACCGCGCGGCGGCCTTCCGCATCCGGATCTACGCCAGGCACCTTGGGCAGGAGGTGCCGAAGGTGGCGTTCAACGGGGAGGAGGCCATGGCCATCCCCGCCGAGGATGCGGGCCGGACCGCGGATGACGATGGCGCCAGCCTCCAGACGGGCGAGAAGGTGCTGCACGTCACGATTCCGGACCGCTACCGCCGCGCCACGCCCGGTCCTCTGTCCGTGAGCCTGTTGGTGGGGAAGGCGAAGAGCGCCCCAGCCCAGATCCTGTTCAAGGGGCCGGAGCCGGTCCAGGCCGTGCGTCCCCTGGCCCCGGCGCTGCGTCCCACCACACCACCTACCGCGCCGGCCCCCGTGGTGGCGCCCACCATCCGCCGCTGATCCCGGCGCCGGCCGGGATGGCATCCTGAAGCATGGCGCTGGACCCTCCCTACACCGCTCCGCCCCGGTCCACCTTCCTGCAGAAGCTGGGACCGGGCGGATTGGCGTCCTTCCTCCTGGCCTCGGGTTCGGCCGTGCTGCTGCTGGGCCTGCCGGTCTGGTGGCGGATGCGGCGCGTGCTCCGGGTGGCGGGCGGCGATCCCATGGAGCCCTCGGATCTCATCCTGGTGCTGGGCCGGCGCCTGGAACGGGACCGTCCCACGCGGGTCTTCGAGGCCCGGCTGGCGCACGCCGCGGACCTGTGGCGACGGGGCCTCGCTCCGCGGATCCTCGTGGCGGGCGGGCTGACGGGACGCGCGCAGATCAGCGAGGCCGAAGCGGGCTGCGCGTGGCTGCGCGGCCAGGGAATCCCGGATGAGGTGCTCCGGACCGAGGACCAGAGCCAGCACACCCTCGAGAACCTTTTCCAGGTGCGGGAGGCGCTGCGGGCCGAGAGCTGGGGGAGCCTCCTCCTGGTCTCCGACGGCCTGCATCTGGCCCGGGCGGGGGCTCTGGCCCGGGGGCTGGGCCTGACGGTGCGCTGCAGCCCCGCCCCCGGCTGTCCCCCGTCGCCCGGAAGCCCGGCCTGGTGGCGGCGGGCGGCCGTCGAGGCCTTCTTCCTGCACTGGTACCACACCGGCATGCTCTACAGCCGCCTGATCCGCAGCGAACGGCAGCTCGAGCGGGTGACCTGAAGACTGCGGTGATGGGGACACGGCTGGTCATCTGATCCTCGCCCCCACCCCCATCGGCAACCGGGGCCCCTCTCCGCGAAGCTGAGCGGAAGCGCCGGCTGAGTGGGAGGACGCGACTGAATGTCGCGCCCGATCGAGGGCTGCCAGACTGGATGGATCATGACCGGCCATCTCATCCTCGTCCCCACGCCCATCGGCAACCGGGGGCCCCTCTCCGCGAAGCCAAGCGGAAGCGCCGGCTGAGTGGGAGGACGCGACTGAATGTCGCGTCCGATCGAGGGCTGCCAGACTGGATGGATCATGACCGGCCATCTCATCCTCGTCCCCACGCCCATCGGCAACCTCGGCGACCTCACGGACCGCGCGAAGGAGGCCCTGGCGGAGGCCGACCTGGTGGCCTGTGAGGACACCCGCCGCACCGGCGGCCTGCTCAAGCACCTGGGATTGGACAAACCCCTGCTGCGCTTCGACGACCACGCCGGCGCCGCGGCCTACGAGCGCATCGGCCTGGAGCTGGCCTCGGGCCGCACCGTGGCCTACTGCAGCGACGCGGGCATGCCGGGCATCAACGATCCCGGCTTCGAGATCGCGCGGGCGGCCCGGGCCGCGGGAGCCAAGGTCACCGTGCTGCCGGGCGCGTCCGCCGTGCTGCTGGCGGTGGTGGCTTCGGGCCTGCCCAGCCACGCCTTCAGCTTCTGGGGCTACCTGCCCAACCGCAGCGAGCCGCGTCGCACCCTGCTGAAGAAGCTGGGCACCGAGGAGGAGACGGTGGTGGTCTTCGAGACGCCCCACCGCATCCACGAGACCCTGTCCGATCTGGCGGAGCTGCTGCCGGACCGCGAGATGGCCCTGGGCCGGGAGCTGACCAAGCTGCACGAGACCTGGTACCGCGGCACGCCGGACCAGGTGAAGGCCCAGCTGGGCCGGGAGGATCGCGGCGAGATGGTGCTGGTGCTGGCGGGAGCCGGGGCCAAGCGGCTCGTCAACGAGGGGCCGGCGGCGTTCGATGGCACCCTGCCGGACTGGGCCAAGGCCTACCTTGCCGCCGCCCGCGAAGGCGGCATGACCCTCCGCGAAGCCGTGAAGCCCCTGGCCAAGCACCTGGGCGTGTCCGCTTCCGAGCTGTACCGCCTGGCGGCTGACCTCTAGGGGCCGCCGGATCGCCTGGCGGACCGGCCCCAACCCTCACTCTGGCTCGTGCCCGATGCCGTGGGTCGCGACCATGTGGGTCGCGGAGCAGGCTCCAGGGGAGCCTGCGGAGCGGGGCCCCACAGGGAGCGAGTTTGACCATGTGGGTCGCGGAGCAGGCTCCGGGGGAGCCTGCGGAGCGGGGCCCCACAGTGAGCGAATCATGTCAAACTCGCGCGCCGGGCTAATCGGGCTCCGAGCCGATGCCGTGGGTGATGCTCTGGTGCCCGAACACCTCCCAGGCCAGCTGCCGGAACCGCTCCGTATGGCCCCAGTCCTTCTGCCGGTCCATCCAGAGCTTGAAGTGGATCAACTCGTGCTCGAGGATGCGCCGCTGGATGTCGTCGGGCGTGTGGCAGTTCATCCCGCACACCTGCTGGGGCCAGGGCCAGTCCCGGCGGCGCAGCAGGGGGATGCTGAGGCGGATCTCCGGGTGCCACTTGCCGCGGGAGTCTTTCTCGATCACGAAGAGCCCCGCGCACCGCGCCATGCGGGGCGACCAGATGACGGGGGGAGGCGTGAGGCCCCATCCCGCCTCGCGGAGAATGGCCTGGGCCTTGTGGCGAAGCGTGAGGTTCATGCCTCTGATCTTGGCGGAATCTGGGTCCGGTTGGGTCATGGCCGGGCCGTGCGTCAGCAGGTGAGCCTGTAATGGAATCTGTCCGAGGTGTCCTGGGTGGGGTCGCCGTTGACCTTTTCGGGTGGATCCGCTCCGCCACGATCTGCGCAATTTGCCCCTAGCCGGATCATCACCCAGGGGAAGGTCCGTGGACCTTCCCCTGGGTTTTACACCTTAGTGATGTTGCCTGCCGTGGCTTTTGGCCGAGGCCTTGGGAGCCGGGGTTTCTGCCATGGCCAGATTGGCTGCGCTCATCCAGAAATTCAGTTCCTTCTTGGCGAGACTGTCCTTCATGAAGTACTTGTCCTGCCAGGAATCATCTATCGCCAAACCGCTCCAAGCACTGCCGCCCTTCTGCTGAAGTGTGTAGCGCCACCGGTAGTGGTCGTAGATGTCCATGATGTGGGTGGCGTAGGCGGCAGCTAGGAGTTGGTTCCCCTTGATGATGAGCAGGTTCTCATCATTGTTGTACGAGGCACGATAGCCGAGGTTGTGGCTTCCTGTAATTACCACGCAGTCCTGAGAGAAGGGGTCCACTACTACGATCTTGTCGTGGATGATCGCGTGGGCACCTGGGGAGGCCTTCAGGAGTTCCTTCTCCCACCAGCCGAATTGGTCGTTGATGGCGGCAGCCGCCACGACTTCCGAGGTGCCGGGTGAAGCTGAACGGTGGAAGAGGCTCGTGGCGAAGTCCTCAGCAGCTTTGGGGTCCGTGGCAGCACCACGAATGAATAGGTCGCTGTTCTGGTTCTCCGCCTCCGCCGCGTGGTCTACGACACTGGGTGAACCGGGCTGAAAAACGAGGAACAGGACGGCTTCCTTGGCTTTATCCATCACCTCGAAGACGGCCGTCACGTCTTCAGGAGCGTCAGAGTTTGACGTCTTGTTCTTCTGCTTCGTGTTGGAGGAGAACCAGGCGGTGACACCTGTGGATCCATGATCGGCCTTCACGTCGTGGGCTTGGCAGTTCTCCTTCCTGAAGGCTGCACTCTGCTCGCCGGCATCCTCTTTCAGTCGATCCCAGTAGTCCTTGTAAATGGCAGCCAACTCCGGAGATTCGATCAGGATCCCGTTGTTGCTCTGGGCGCAGAGCCCCGTGTCGGTCCAGTTTGTGCTGCCGGACCAAACGGCCTTCGGTGTGCCCGAGCGGTCTGCGTAGATGACAAACTTGTTGTGGCCGATGTGTCCGTTTGGAACTGTACGATCTGTGATGTCGATACCTGCCTCATGGAGAGCTTGGCGAGCAGGCTGATTCTCGGCGTCATCTGCACCAGTATTGGAAAGGATGAGGTGGACGTAATCTTTCCCCTGCAAGAGTCGCTGCTCGAGTTCAGGATCGGTGAGCTCGTACAGGGCCACGAATAGTTCCCCCCCTTCCTGATCTACCTGATCGAAGAGGCCGAGCATGGCTTCGGGCGAAGGCCGCTCACGTAGAAGTCCAGGATCTTCGGCAGAAGATCCGCGAACCGGTTCTCAACCTGGTGACGTCCGCTCTGGTCCACGCGCCGCTTCAACTGGGCGATCTCGTTGCGGTGCTGGGTCGAGGCCCGCTTGAGGCTCTCGATCTCGCTCCGGGCTTCGGTGCGGGCGAGCTGAAGGATTTCAGACTTCAGAACGGGTGCAATGTCGGGTAGGTCGCACCATAGGTGAGATCTCTGCAATTGAAACACATTCGCTAAATATAGCCTGAGGTGAGAATGACACTACCGTTCGGCCCCCAAAATCTACCGTTCGGCGAAGAAGAGAATGATTGCTCGTAATTGGTTGTAGTCTAAGCGAGAATGCGCATTCCAAAAAGGAATCGATATGGCTGACTTCCAAGCTTTTTGCATCCCCAAAATCCACTCCCCAGATTACCCATGGGTACATCACCCATTTCTGGATCCGTCGGGGGAAAGAGAAGAATAAAGGATCGCCCAAATTGCTTGTCCTACCAGGTAAATGCTTCAATCGATCGCTAGATGAATGCAATACAATATAATCTTAATAAACATATTATAGACTTGTCTTAAATGATCTATCAAGTAATTACATTAGATTGATATTTGGGTTTAAGCCCATTCAATATTTTTCGGTCTTTTATTTAATATGCACGATCGATTGCTCAATTTATTGGGAGTATTTAATGTCGGTTAAAAAGAATGATATAATTCAAAAATATTTTCATGCTTGTACCTGCTTGCTGGTTATAGGTATGACTACTGTCTTGCACGGGCAAGAGAATTTTTTCTCACCATTGGGTCTCAATAAAGAAGTGTCAAAAAGTTATAAACACGACTTCGTATCTGTCATTCATGGACCAGGACAAATCAAATTTGAAATGCCTCTCGGTCCGGGAATAGGCATGAGGGGCTTATTTTTTAGGCCAAAAATACTGATTCACCTTGCACAAAAAACAAGTTCTGTGCAAACGGGTAGTTGTGGTTATGGTGTTTATTCTGATTGCACTGGGAACGATCATTTATATACTTGGGTCGATGGTGATGGTCCAGTGGTGCTAGCGTATAATGCTAATGATATAGAACCGGGATCACCCGTATCAGGGCCATCAGATCAAATTATTAGTTCCGGTTCTCAAAAAAGATACGATACTTGGGAAATCGCAGATTTTGGTCAGGATACAGGAACTCTTACACAGGTTATGGCCACCGGGCGCCTGACCATGGTTCCAAATACCACTCAATGTTCCATTATTTTACCTGATGGAACGGAGTGCTCAACAACGAACATAGCAGAAAACAGGATTGACCCTAATGCATATTCAAATTTGCTTACGCAATTTGGCTATATAATAAGTAATATTTCCACTTACGGATCAACAAAAAGTACTAACAATGGCCTCTTGTTTTCTTTGTTGGGTCAAAATGAGCTAGATGTGTCAATTTACCAGGACTCGGCTTCCCCGGCAAGAGGGCCAGGGCGATATCTATTGATAAAAGATGATGTTGCATATGAATATGATTACTTTACTTATTCTCAAGTGCCGGCTCCTCCGGAGTATGACAGCTGCGGAATGCCAACCGGAACATCACGATACTGGATCTCTGGCTTTGGCTATAGGTTAACGTCGATGAAAAATCGATTTGGGGATTCTATTTTATTTTCATATGGAGCGAACAACTTCGATTATGAAGCTGAGTTATGTGCCAATAATTTGAAAACCAATAGAAAAGTAGTTGGGAGTCTGATTTTTTTAAATTCAAATTTAAATCTTCCAGATGCTGGTGCACCAACCGAAGTGCATTCATCTATTGGCAACAATGCGATAAGTATTAGTTGTACCACCATTGATAATGGTGCGACAATCAGCTCTATTTCTATTGATGGAGCGATTCGTAGTGGTATGAATTCGAATTATCGAAATAAAAATCTACCCGCATGTCCAGTATATGAAGTTCTGAACGAGCTGATTCAACCTAGCCTAATTCGAGATCAAATGAGTGGATACAATATCGAAATACATTATGCTTGGCAACATGGAACCCTCCCTTACCTTCCAAGTGGATTGAATGTTTCAGCAGTAGCCATCGATGAAATTATTTTTCCTGGGGGTGAATCGTTTAAGTTTACATATGAGCCTATGATTTATCACGCTACAGATGATGAGAACGCTGATTGGGAGCCCATGGCTTGGCCAGTTAAGTCAATTAGTCATAAAGATTCATCGTCTGGGGTAGAAAGATTGACTACATATTCAAGGCGAGTTCCAATTGCAACAAATGTAATTCTTAATCCAGAAGATACACAAGGAAACTATATATACCAGTATGACCGACAATGGATTAACCGAGATTCATACGAGGCAGAAACTTTACCTGATGGAAGAATAGTTTTGAGAAAGTTTGTTCCACCTCAATCCTCAGCTAGAATCGGTGCGATCGCCCTCATGAATGAGCCTGATCGAGCAAAGTACGAATCCTTTTATTCCGGAACTTTATTTGAAGAAAGAGTTTATTCTCCAGGAGCTAATTGGGAACCAGGAGTATTGGTTCCCGATCTGCAGGTGCTTTCGGTAAAATTCTATGATGAGTGGGATGCTTCAGATAATTCGAAAATTGATACTCACCCTTATGGTGTAGCCCCCGATCCATTGGTCGGAAAATCAATTTATTCTCGCTACTATCCAACCCGTATCACCAGCTGGAACGCGGCAACAAAAATTGCTAACATAGAGAGGAAACTTAAATGGGACAAGCCTTCTAGTCAATGGACGGAAGGCCATCAAATATCCATTCCGAATGTATCTGACCCATGGACATCGCTTGAGTTGGATGTTAATAGGCTAAGTAGCTCTCTTGCTGGAAGAAGCGAAACCATGACTGGATTTTATGGAATGGTGGACCGCAATGTTAAGACCACATTCAAAACTCTTGATGGTTATTTCAATTTAGGTGACTGGACTGAAAAGAACTTTTTTGAAAACAGTACGACTCGACTCCCATCCATATATCGAATGTCTAACATAAAGAATGGCATAACGATTTCTGAAGAAACTCGAGCTGTGGACGGCATTCATATTCGCAAAGATTATACCTATGATACCGATACAATTGGTGTGCCAAAAAAGATTTCACTTGCTTCAGATGGTCAATTCGGAACAGATGGAACGGTCGGAGTAAATCTTGGTTACGACGAATTATTCCGTCTAAACAAAGTTCAAAAGTTAGGTGCCGGCTATTTTTCTACCAGGATAATTAATCTTGACGGAACACCTAACTCAATTACAGATATTAATAAATTTACTTATTCTTACACATGGGACTCCCTTGGAAGGCTCACTTCCGAACGTCGCCCAAATCCTGAAATTGGAAGTACTGTGGTATATTCAGACGACACTTCTTCCTTCACAATTACCCATGGTGACCAAGAAGAAGCTTCGTTCCGCAATGCGTTTGGTGAGGTAATAAGGGCGACTCGAAAGGACACGGCGAGCCACTCTAGTTATAAAAAGTTCGGATATGACCCATCTGGACGAAAAATATGGGAAACCATCTGGTTGGATGGTGTCGGTGTTAATCAGGGGTGGGACCAGTCGCTTCCTGCGCTGGGAACCCAGTTGGCGTATGACCTGTATGATCGAGTAATCAACCATGTGGACCCGAACGGCATTCAAACGACCACCAATTTTCAGGGATTGGCGAAAGTTATTACGGTCGCACCAGGAACCACACAGAGTGCAACGACCGCATATGTGTACGATGTTTTGAATCGGTTGGTGAAGGTTGTGGATGCCCTCAATCAGGTGACAACCTATGATTACGATTCGGCTGATAGAATTACTGCCGTCCACCAATATTCGACCAGTTCAGGGGTGGGCAAGGATGCGGTTGGAACTGGGTTGGTTCAGACCCGGAATTGGATTTACGATGGGTTAGGCCGTCTGGTTGCTCTCGACCAACCCGAGAGTGGTGTGACCTATTACACGAACTTCGACGTAATCGGTAATCCAGCTAATACCGTATATGGATTACCACGAGGATGGAGACCAGCAACGCTTTCTGGAACAGATAGTTCTGCTTATTCAGTTGCTGGGGTCAGGGCCATCACCTCCAGTTTCGACACTCAGGGACGATTGCTCTCGACTGATTCCAACGATGGCAGCATTAATAATGTATTTAGGTATGATGAGTCGAGCCGCGGATATTCCAATGGCAGGCTCACGACAGCCGTTTCAGGCGGGGTAACTAAGGCGATCGGTTATGGTGGCTTAAATGGCAGAATTTCAGATTATAATTTATATTTGAGCGATCAAACATCGTTTATTCAGTCGCTTACCTACAATGAATATGGAAATATTAAAACTCGAGTTTACCCCAGTGGACAAACGCAAACCAATCTATATCATTCAATGATGAATTTACCGAATGGCACGACTTTCAACAATTCAAGCCTGGTAAATATTTCGTACGATCCCGTACATTGGGGAATGAGCTCAATCGCATATTCCAATAGTGCCAATAGTTTTTTCGGTTACGACAGAGACCAAACACGTCTACTTCGAATGACTCATACCCAAGGGGTGAACACTCTGAAGGCCTGGACCTATTCCTACGATCCTCAAGGTCATATTCTCTCTGATACGGAGGATTGGTACGGCTACGATCCCTTGGGGCGACTGACGACTATACTAACAAGAGATTTGGATCCTTCTACTGGGAAAACAAACAATTCGTCTAGCGCCATAGGTCAGCTTATCGGGTATGACAGCTTTGGAAACCGATCGAATTTGGATTCAAAGGCTGTCCTCAATTGGCCAGCAGGGGGAGCCCCACCCATACCCGGTTCCTGGGTGACGACGCCGACCGCCAAAGGTTCAACCTATATCTTCAATACGTCTGATGCGGCTTTGATTGGAAGAAATCAACTTCCAGGTACAACGACCACTGGTGCATTTACTGGAGCTGGTTACGATGTGCAGGGCAATCTGATAAGAATTTACGGAGCCTTGGGGGATTCCAGCAAGCAACTCTCCATGACGTACGATGCCCTGGGACGCGTAAAGACCATGGCAGATGCTTCTCGGAATATCGTCGAAGTTTATACGTACGACGATCAAGGATTGCGTGTGCTGACGGAAGTCTATCAAGGGAGTGTCGCCTCGCAAAACCTACAGAAAAAACAGTACCGGATTTACAACGAAATACGCCAGTTGGTGTCCGAGTACGAACTGGTGAAGGAGTAGATCATGAGGGCTCGAACCGTGATCAAGGCCATCCGAAGTGCAGGTGCTCTGCTGGTTGGATTTCTTCTGCTCATGGTCGCTGGACTCCTGCGGGCAGATCCTGCGGAAGCGACGATCACTTCACCCTCTAGCGCGATTACAGTGGCTACCACACAAGTGATAAATTTTACGGCAACAAGCACAGATTCATTAGGTCGGGATTCCTATTATGTAACAAGTTATAGTTGGGATTTTGGAGATGGAACAAGCGGCTCAGGAGTATCTACAACACATGCATATTCTAGTCCTGGGGCCTTCACTGCCACCCTAACAGTTTCCTTTTCTTACAGAATTTGCAAGTCCTATGATTATGATGGTAATTGCCTTTCTTGGGCAAACAAAGCAGTTTATGCTACTGCGACTCGCACCATAACAGTTATTGCTCCTCCTACCATCAACAGCTTTTCAGCAAGCTCAACTACAGTTGGAACTGGGAAACCCGTCACCCTTAGTTGGTCCGTCTCTGGCGCTGACAGTTTGTCCGTATCGAGTGTTGGTTCTGTAACTGGAACCTCCATCGTGGTATATCCTGCTTCTACAACCACCTACACATTAGTTGCTCAAAATTGGGCAGGGAGCCGTTCTTCATCAGTGACAGTCACGATCTATACCGTAGGTGTCAGCATCACTCCCGGTTCTGCAGGGCTAAAATTCGGTGAAACAAGGTCCTTCAGCGCGACAGTGACGCCAGCTAACCAGGGCGTTAGTTGGTCTGCAACGGGTGGTCTACTAAGCGGAAGCTCCGCGACAGATACCCTTTTTACTGGGACGGCTTCCGGTCCATTTACGGTAAAAGCTACAAGTATAGAGGATGGCACTAAGAGCGCAATTGCAACTGGAGTTGTGGCCACGGTGACTATAGGAACCCCTGTGCCAAATCCTTCATCGGGCCAAACCTTTGTGGGGGGAGCAATTACCCTCAGTGCAGTCGTCTCTAATGCGATTGATTCAACAGTGGCCTGGTCTGTGAATGGTGGAGGAACTATCAATTCTGCTGGAGTATTTACGGCAAGCGCACAAGGTACATATGTCGTGACCGCGAAGAGTGTCGCGGATCCAACTAAAAGCGCGACGACCACTATCGCCGTCGTTCCGGTAATAGTGACGGTCACCCCAAATAGCACGACCGTAAGCGGTGGGAGTACCAAGCAATTCAGTGCCGCGGTAACTGGGTCTGGGGCCCCCAACCAATCTGTTACTTGGAGTGTGGTAAGCGCCGGAGGAGGAACAATCACGCCAAACGGCCTTTATACCGCCCCGGCCACCCCAGGGGACTACGTAGTGAGGGCTATCAGTTCGCAAGATCCAAGTTGCTACGGTAACGCCATGGTTCATGTACCTGGATGGGTGCTGAGGTGGAGGAAAGATATTGTTTACGTAGGAACCAAAGAAGTCACTGAGGTAGATGCTCAGGGGGTGCACGTGATCCTGGTGGATCATTTGGGGAGTCCGAGATTTCTGGTGGGACCCACAGGTCTTGTTGAGTCCGAACAGAAGTTCTTACCTTTTGGAGAGCAACTTGCCGATCCTGTCTCGGTAGCCAAGTTTACCAAAGGTTTCACCAACCATGAGCAAACTGACCCCTCAGGGCTCATATACATGCAGGCGCGGTTCTACGCGCCCATGTATGGCAGGTTCCTGAGTCCGGACCCGGCGAGGGATCAGCATTTTGAGGAGACGCAGAGCTGGAATATTTATAGCTATGTGCGTAATCAGCCAACGATGCTGATGGACCCGAATGGTCAGCAGGCTGTGCCCCACCAGGAGACGCAGTGGAAGATCGAGGGCATGAGACGGGCTGGTATGACCGAGCCCCAGATCAGAGAGGCACTACGGGCAGAAGCTGGCAGAGGGGTCGTCCTCGCTGGTGCTGGGCTAACCTTGGGCGCAGCCTCGGAACTTGGAGCAGGCGCTGCCCTAATGAACGCAGGAAGGTCTGGGCTTGGATGGTTAACAACCACTGGGGCGGCTCTCTGGAATGGAGCCAAGGACCTGATGTCGCGAGGATCGCAGGCATTGCAGACAGAACAGAGCGTGTCGGACAAGCTATCTCGCTACCTTTTGAATCCGGATCATCCAGTCGGCGGATCAAAGGCAGAATGGTTCAAGCAGGCGCTTGGTTTCACCAAGGACAACATGGCGGATCTGGCGAAACAGATCAAGTTTGACCCCAGCACCGCCACTCAAACGGGGGTTACTGAGTTCGGGACCAAGTTCAATCAGACCATCAGCATCACCGGTGCGAATGGAAAGACGATTGATATGACCTTTGCTTGGATTAAAAACAAGGACGGTGTTGTTCGATTGGTGACAGCCATCCCTGAGAAATTGAAGGAGGTAGCGAAATGAAAGAACTCGATGTTGTGAAATTGCGAAAGTCGATTCCTGAGCATGGGTTGGATTCAGGAAGTGTCGGGGCAATTGTTCATGTTTGGAAGGAATCAGAGGGTCCTTTCGAGGTCGAATTCCTCGATCCAACAGGGAACACAATCGCGTTGTTGACATTGAAATTAGAGCAACTAGAACCCGCATGAGACCTTCTGTTCCCTGGTTTTAACCCTTCCGAGCCTCACCAGGAAGCGAAGTGATGCAAGCAAGCCCACCGAGATGGTGGGCTTTGCTTTGTGTGGTGGTGATGGCTGAGAGCGTTTTGTTAGATCGATGCCAAGTCACTGCCGTTCAACGGTCAATACACTACCGTTCGGGTGGTTTTGATGGACATAGGAACCCATCCGCACTTTGATGGTCCTATCCATGTGGTTCTTGCCGATGCATCTGGTAGGGAGAAGGGCAATGATTGAGACGATCTCCATTTCCACCATTGCTACTTACAGTGGGGCTCCTGAGGTTCTGGGTGGTCTGAAGAAGGTCAATTTCTTGTTCGGAGCGAATGGCTCCGGCAAGACCACCATTAGTCGAATCATCGCTGACGAAGGCTACTCGCCCCAAAGCAGGGTGATCTGGAAGGCTGGCGCGAAGCTGAAGTCACTTGTCTACAATCAAGACTTCATCGAGAAGAATTTTGACCAAAGTAAAGAGCTGACAGGCATTTTTACCCTCGGCTCTGCGAGCAAGGTCTTGTTAGAGCAAATTCAGAAAACTAAGGACGAACAAGGAGATCTTGAGAGCCGAATCACGGTTCTGAGGCGAACTCTGAGTGGGGAAGATGGAACTAAGGGAAAGAAGGGGGAACTGTCTTCCCTAGAAGATGAGTTCAAAGAAAGGTTCTGGGTAAGCAAACAGGGTCATGAAGAGGAGTTCAAGGTTGCCCTTAAGGGGACCTTAAACAACCGGGAGACCTTCAAGACCAAGCTCCTCGATGAGGAAGCGAAAAATAAGTCAGAAGTTCTTAAGTTGGAACAGCTCCAGGCAAAGGCTGAGACATTGTTCGGGTCAGAGCCCATGATAATCGCTGAACTTGTCTCATTCACTGGCGATGAGTTGAGGGCAAGCGAAGAAGATCCGATATTGAGCAAGGTCGTCGTCGGCAGGGAAGATGTTGATATTGCGGCGATGATCAAGCGGCTAGGGAATAGCGATTGGGTCCAGGAAGGGCGGGGATATTTCAATTCAAATGAGGGATACTGCCCTTTCTGTCAGCAGCTAGCTCCATCAACCCTAGCCCAGGACCTGAATGATTACTTCGATGAGTCCTTCAAGGCAGATCTGAATGCTATTGAGACCCTAGCAAAGCAATACACCGCTCAAGGCTCGCGTGTGCAGGCAATTCTAGAGGCTGCCGCACAGCTTCGCCACTCTGCCTTAGATTCCGAGAGGCTCAAGGCTGTCCAGATTGCCCTAGATACACTTATCGCCTCAAATTTGATGCTTCTCAATGAGAAAATCAGAATCCCCAGTCAGGTCGTGAGCCTTAAGTCTACAAGCGAGATACTGACTGAAGCGAAGACCATAATCGATCAAGCCAATTCTACGATCCGTCAGCAAAACCAGATGGTGGCGAATTTGCCAAAGGAGCGCGCTACCCTCGTCTCGCAGATCTGGAAATTCCTCGTCGAGGTCGAGCTGAAAGCAGATCTAGAGATCTACCACGAGCGTAAGACTGGATTGACCAATGGCATTTCTGCACTCGAATTGAAGTTGAAGGAGACCCAGGAGGAGTTACGAGTAAAGACCTCCGAACTCCTTGAATTGGAGAAGCAGACCACAAGCGTCAAACCAACGGTAGACGGTATCAACAGAGTTCTAAATAATTTCGGGTTCAACGCATTTCGGCTAGCAATTGCTCCTGGAGGGACCGCTTATCAGCTTCTCAGAGAGGATGGGACTGAAGCGAAGAAGACGCTAAGCGAGGGGGAGAAGTCCTTCGTGTGCTTCCTCTACTTCTACTTCTCAATTGCCGGAAGCTCAACCAACTCTGGGATCACGGAGGACCGGGTGGTTGTTATTGATGACCCGGTATCCAGTCTTGATAGTGAAGTGCTGTTTGTCGTGAGCACCCTGATCAAGGATCTTTTCGCTCAGGCATGGAAAGGAGATGGACCCCTCAAACAAATTTTCTTATTAACACACAATGCATACTTCCATAAGGAAATAACGCATAAATCACCAAAAGCTAAGGGAGCTAGAGAGGAGACTTTCTGGGTCGTCCGAAAACGGAAAGGTCGCTCGAATGTGGTCTGCTTTAAGCAGAACCCCGTGAAGTCTTCATATGACCTCTTGTGGGAAGAAATTCGCAGTTCGAGCCCTTCCATGCATACAATCCAAAACACCATGCGACGAATTCTTGAGCACTACTTCAAGATTCTTGGTGGGATCGATTTTGACGAAATCTGTAGCAAGTTCGAGGGCTCAGACAAGTTGATTTGCCAATCCCTTGTCTCCTGGACTCATGACGGTTCGCATTCAATTCAAGATGACCTCTCAATTACTGTGGATGACGATGCGGCACTTGAGGCAAACCTTCGGGTGTTCAAGGCGATTTTTGACCAACTAGGGCATGACGCTCACTACAGGATGATGATGGGCGAAGCCATGGAAGAGCCTGCGTAATAAACCCCAGGGAGATGACTCCTCCTGGGGCTGTAAGGGCTATCTGAGGGTTGCTAGGAAGCGAAGCGCCACATGCCAGGGCTCATAATGAACCGAACATCACCAACGATTTCTGCATCAGTAATCCCAAGTTTCCGACATGCCATAACCTGGGCGCGAAGTGCTTTCAGTGCTGCATTCCTCGCTGGAGCTAAAGCACGGTGCTTTTCGATCACTCGACGCCATAGCTTGCGCCAGTGCGCGTATTCGCCCACTTCATCTTTCACTCCTTGGTAGGCTCCTTCCCCGAAATGAGCGTCAACTGCTTCAGGGGTGCGAAGCCATTTGAGCATCGCCTTACCTTACCCTTTGTGGAGAGTATTCAACTCTGGGGCTGTTGTCTTCTGCGCAGTCGTGAGCTGACTACCCAGCCGTGGGCAGGAGATCATACGTGCTACCCGGCTGGAGTACGTGCGTTGTCCATCAGCCCCATCAAACCGACCCTCCCTGGCGCACGTCTTCGCTCAAATGTAGGAACCCCGATGAAATCTCTTCTTTCTACCCCAGCCCGGAAACGCCGGTCATCGGTGGGGTTCCTCCTGGCGGTTTGGCCTGAAGGTTGCACCTGTCATCTAGACTGTCCGGGCTGTTCCTTGTGCGGCTGAACTAGCTGATTCAAGGGCGGTTCGGACGAGGCTGAGCTTGAAGTGGATCAACTCGTGCTCGAGGATGCGCCGCTGAACGTCGTCGGGTGTGTGGCAGTTCATCCCGCACACCTGCTGGGGCCAGGGCCAGTCCCGGCGGCGCAGGAGGGGGATGCTGAGGCGGATCTCCGGGTGCCACTTGCCGCGGAAATCCTTCTCGATGACGAAGAGCCCTGCGCACCGCGCCATGCGGGGCGACCAGACCACCGGAGGCGGCGTCAGGTCCCAGCTGCCTCTCGGAGAATGGCCTGGGCCTTGTGGCGGAGCGTGAGGTTCAGGTTTCTGCTCTCCAGATGGTTCGACGGCTTGGTTGTGATTGTAGGGCCGATCAAGAGATTGGGCCCTGGTTCCGCGGCACCGGATTCCAGGGCCTCAACGCCGTACTCGCAGCCCTCAATTCCAGTTATCGATCTTCAGGTCGCCGGGGGATGGCTTTCCGGCGCCGGTCTCCACGTAGGCGCGAAGGCTCAGGAGGAAGGTCGCCCACTTCATGCTGCAGTGGGCCATGAACTCGGTCGACTCAGCCCAGTTCCGGTGACCGAACAGGACGATGGTCTGGTTGTCCTGCCGGGAAAGCTGGAAGGTGATCGACGTTCCCACCCAATCCGAGGGGCCCTCGGTGCAGAGCCATCGCACCTCGTCGGGAGCCTTGAGCTCCTGGACCGTCATCGCCATCTTCCCGATAAAATCCCCGGCGGGCGACCGGAAGGAGAACCTGATGGTCCCGCCAAGCGCGGCATTCCCTTCCGTGTCTTCAGTCCACCAGTGCGCCAGGCCTTCGAGGGTCGTCAATGCGGAGTACACCTTTTCCGGTGAAGCCTTGATTCCCACGCGATGAATGATGTCGACCATAGAACCTCCGTTGTGTTTTCGGGGCACAGCCCGCTTCACCTGCACTTGCAGGCGATAAATCGGTTTTGAGTTCGTTTCAGTACACGAAAAAGGGAATGACGCCAGGCACGATCGGCGAGTTCTTCGAGCCCGAAGTGGGCTTCACAGGGTCAGGACTGGGGCATGGGCCTCCTCTGGATGTCAGGTTTCGACGAAGGCCTTGAGCCGCCCCAGGGCGACGTCCCACTCCCTGGACAGGCGCTCCAGATACTGGTGGGCATCCTCGAGGCGCTTGGGCTCAAAGGTCCAGATGCGCTCTCGTCCGTGGCGGGCGCTCTTGACGAGGCCCGCTTCGGCCAGCACGTCGAGATGCTTGGTGATGGCCTGCCGGGAGACGTCGAACTGGCCGCTGAGGCGCGTGACCGTGAGCGGTCCGCCGGAGCAGAGGCTGACAAGCAGGCCCAAGCGCGTCGCATCCCCCAGGGCGGCGAAGAGGGGCGCGGCGTCCTTCAGCCGCGCGGGGGAGAGGGCCTCAGCTCGTGACATGGCGTTCGATCCGGGGCAGCTGGCCCGCCCACCCGGCATCGTTCATGCGAAAGGCCTCGTCGCGCCGATCGGGCGGCAACTGGTCGAAGCCGGACTCCATCACCTTGAGCAGGGTGCCACCCTCGGCCGCCTCGAGGTGAAACTCCACGAGGGTCATGGGTTCGACCGAGTAGTCCCGTTTCACGTCCATGGGGTAGGGGTGCCAGCGGTAGGAGAAGAGGCGCTCCGGTTCCATGCGCTCGATCCTCATCTCCAGGTGGATGTGCGAGTAGTTGGGATGGGTGATCCGTCCGAAGACCGGCTGGCCGGGCACGAAGCGCCCCTCCAGCTTCATCCCGAACCAGGTTCCGAACTCCTCGGCGTCCGACAGCGCCTTCCAGACCCGTGTCCGGGGCGCGCGGAGATGGATCTCCTTCCTGATGCAGTCGGTGCTCGATGCCGTCATGTGTAACCTCCTGGTTGCATGTTAGACGGATTGGGGATTGATGCAACCCATTGGTTGCATTTTTTGCTTTTGGAGCTGATTCGGGGCTTCCGGCTCGGCGTAGGCTTGGAGAGAGGGGGCGCCCATGATGAAGGCCCTTCCACTCTCGGAGGTGTACACCCTGCTGGAGCCGGGGCCGGTGGTGCTGCTGGCCACGGCGCAGCGGGGCCGCGCCAACGTCATGGCCATGTCCTGGCACATGATGATGGAGTTCAACCCGCCCCTGGTGGGCTGCCTGGTGAGTGGCGCCAACCACAGCTTCGAGGCCCTGCGGAAGACGCGGGAATGCGTGATCGCGATCCCCGCGGCCGGGCTGGCGAAGCAGGTGGTGAAGGTGGGCAACGCCTCGGGCCGCGACGTGGACAAGTTCGCGGCCTTCGGCCTCACGCCCCTGCCGGCGAAGAAGGTGGCCGCGCCGCTGGTGGCCGAGTGCTTCGCGAACCTGGAGTGCCGGGTCGCGGACACGCGCTTCGTGAACCGCTACAACCTCTTCGTGCTGGAGGTGGTGCAGGCCTGGATCGACCCCGCGCAGAAGAAGCCGAAGACCCTCCACCACCAGGGATACGGCGTCTTCGTGGTGGATGGCGAGACGATCCGGTTGAAGTCCGGCAAGCCCTGAGGCTCGGCCGCTCAGCGCCCGTAGGTGCCCATCCAGGTGCCCTCGGCCAGGACCTTGCCCTTCATCGCGGCGTCCACCTGGGCCCGGCTGGCGCTGGCGGGGAGGCCCAGCGGGGCCGAGAGGGCCAGGAGGCGGAAGAAGTAGCGGTGGGGCTTTCCAGGTGGGGGCGAGGGGCCATTCCAGCCCAGGCGGCCCCAGCTGTTCTTGCCCTGGCGGCCCCCGCCTGGGAGATCGGCCGTGCGGGGCTGGTTCTCCGCGAGGAACCGGGCCGTGCCCGGCAGATCATAGAGGACCCAGTGGACCCAGGTGCCGACGGGGGCATCGGGGTCGTCCACGATCAGGGCGAAGGCGGCGGTGCCTGCGGGCGGCTCGCCCCACTGGAGAACCGGGGAGCGGTCGGCGCCATCGGCGGTGTGGACCCGAGGAACGGTGCCGCCATTGGGAAAGGCTGGGATCCGGAGTTCCATGCGGGCCTCCTTTCGGGGCGCTGGGCCGCCTGATGAGGGGGCGAGCAGGATGGGAAGCAGCAGCGCGGAGAGCATGGCTTCAAGGTACGCCTGCGGGGGAGGGGCGCCTCAATCGTCCGGGGGGATCGTGACCGGGATGCGGCGGTTGCCGAAGGGCAGGGCGGTCGTTTCGAAATGCCCGGGGATCTTGGTCCCGCAATCCGGGCAGCGACCGGCGGCGGTCAGGCGGTTCCGCTCGATCCGGTACCAGTCCCGGACGATGAGGGCGGCCTGGCAGCCGGGACAATGGGTCGTCCCCCCGGTGGCATCATGCACGTTGCCGGTGTAGACGTAGCGGAGGCCTGCGGCCCGGGCGATCTCCCGCGCGCGGGTGAGGGTGGACGTCGGCGTCCGGGGCAGGTCCGTCATCTTGTAGTCCGGGTGGAAGGCGGTGAAGTGCAGGGGCACATCCGGGCCCAGCTCCCGGGCGATCCAGGCGGACAGGGCCGCGAGCTCCTCGCTCGAATCGTTCTGTCCCGGGATGAGGAGGGTGGTGATCTCCAGCCAGGTGTCCGTCTCGTGCCGGAGGTACTGGAGCGTGTCCAGCACCGGCTGGAGGTGGGCTGCGGAGAGCCGCGCGTAGAACCCCTCCGTGAAGGCCTTGAGGTCCACGTTGGCGGCATCCATCTTGGCGTAGAAGGCCCGCCGGGGCCCGGCGTGCATGTAGCCGGCCGTCACGGCGACGGTGCGGAGGCCCCGCTCGTGGCAGGCGTCGGCCACGTCCATGGCGTACTCCGCGAAGATCACCGGGTCGTTGTAGGTGAAGGCAACGCTCCGGCATCCGGAGGCGGCCGCGGCCCCCGCGATGCCATCCGGAGAGGCCCGGTCCGTGAGGCGGTCCATGTCCCTCGCCTTGCTGATGTCCCAGTTCTGGCAGAACTTGCACATGAGGTTGCAGCCCGCGGTGCCGAAGGACAGCACCCGCGAGCCCGGGAGGAAATGATTCAGAGGCTTCTTCTCGATGGGATCGACGCAGAAGCCCGACGAGCGGCCGTAGGTGGTGAGCACCATCCCGCCGCCCAGATTCTGCCGAACGAAGCAGGCGCCGCGCTGGCCTTCGCCCAGCTTGCAGTCGCGGGGGCAGAGGTCGCACTGGAGCCGCCCATCGTCCAGGCGATGCCACCAGCGGGCGCGGTGGGGGGCGAGATGGGTGGCGGAATCCATGGCGCTACCCGGGGCTGCCCACCTCGGCCTCCTCGTGGAAGCGCGTCACCGTGAACCGGGCGATCCGGATGCCGTCATCCCAGAACGCCATGGGCAGGCCGGCCTTCCGCTTCAGATGGGCCAGGAAGTCCGCGGGTTCGGGCAGCTGATCCCAGACCTGGGGCAGGAAGGCGCCCCGCAGCCCCTGCCATTCCAGCACCAGGCCGTCTTCCTCCGGCCGCAGCAGGGTCAGCAGATGGGCCTGGCTGTTGAAGGGGAGCGGTTCGAGGTCGGAGAGAAGGGACACCTCCACCCTGAGGTCGGTGAATTCGCTGCGGGCCAGGGGCGGGAAGCGGGGATCGTGGAAGGCCGCCTGCCGGGCATTCTCGGCCACATCCTCGCCGAGGGGCCGCCGCGGCTCCAGGGTGCCCATGCAGCCCCGGAGCTGGCCCAGGCGGTGGAGGGTGACGAAGGTGGCGGCGGGTTCCTCAAGCCAGCCGGCGGTCGGAACCGGCGACGCCGCCATGCCCAGTTTTTCCGCGATGGCGCCGCGGGCGATCCGCAGCAGGGGGGGACCCCAGTCAATGCTCGCGTGCGGATGGGTCATGGGCGCCCTCCTGGACGAACGCGAAGGCGGCATAGCCCACCACGTGGTCGCGGTCCCCGGCCGTGTCTCCGGAGTTGCGCAGGTCCATCAGATGAGGTGTCAACCGGTGGTGCCGGGCGGTCAGCAGCAGCCCGTTCACCGCCGTGGCGCCGCAGGCCTGGTCGTGGCTGGCCAGCAGGTCCAGGTCCGAAATGCTGGCGCAGGTGCGGCGGTCCAGGGCCTGCGCCCGCTCGTAGGGCAGGTAGTGGGATAGATCTGAGCTCACCACGATCAGGGTCTCCATCCCTCCCCAGACGGCCTCGATGGTCTCCGCCACGCGCTCGGCGGTGGCATGGCCCACGGCTAGGGGCACCAGCTGGAAGGTGCCCAGGGCCTGCTGGAGGAAGGGCAGCTGGACTTCGATCGAATGCTCCCTCGCATGGGCGGCCGGGCTTGTCGTCACGCCGGCCAGGGGCCGGAGGGTCTCCGCGGCCGCGGCATCCACGGGAATCCGCCCGAGGGGGGTGTCGAAGGCGGAGACGCCGGGCAGGGCCAGGCCCACCACGGGCACGTGATGGGCCGGGCCCAGCAGGACCACCCGCCGGATGATGCCCCGCAGGCGGTTCAGGGACGCGTAGGCGCTGGCGGCGATGGGCCCGGAGTAGACATAGCCCGCGTGCGGGACGATCAGGGCCTTGGGGGGCCCCAGCCAGGGATTGGCCCCGGTGGCGTCCGCGAACATCGCCTGGATGGCCTGGCTCAGCTCGCTGCTCTCCCGCGGGTAGAAAATCCCGGCCACCGCGGCCGCACGGACATCCATCGTCGTGTCCATGCCGCAAAAATAACCCCTGGACCGGACCGGGCCAGGGGTTGCGGAGAGAAAGGGTGGGAAGGGACCCCGCTCAGGGGGCGAGGAAGGTCGTGGCGACGCCGGCGGGGGTCACGGTCCTCAGGAGGTGGTTGGCCGTGTCGGCCACCGCCAGGTTGCCCGCGGGGGTGACGGCGATGCCGCAGGGCCGGTAGAAGAGGGCCGCGGTGCCGGTCCCGTCCGCGTTGCCGGCCGTGCCGCCCGTCCCGGCGGGGGTGCTGACCGTGCCGTCGGTCCCGATGCGCCGGATCGCGTGGTTCTGGGTGTCGGCGACCCACAGGACCCCGGCGGCATCCAGCGCGATTCCCACGGGGGAATTGAACTTGGCGGCGGAGAGGCCGTTGCCGTCGGCGAAGCCGTAGGTGCTGGCCTGCCCGGCCAGTCGGGTCACGACGGCGCCCGGCGCGATGGCCCGGATGCAGGAATTGCCGTAATCCGCCACGTACAGGGTCCCGTTCGGCGCCAGGGTGATCCCGTTGGGCTGGTTGAACTGGGCGGCCGTGGCGGTCCCATCCACGAGCCCCGGCGCGCCGGCCTTGCCGGCGTAGGTGGAGACCGTTCCGTCCGCGGCCAGGTAGCGGATGGTGTGGTTCTGGGCATCGGCGATGTAGGCCCCGCCGGTGGCGTCCGCGGCCAGGCCGAAAGGGGCGTTGAAGCGGGCCTGGGCGCCGGGGCCGTCCGCGGTCCCGGGCAGTCCCGCGGCGCCGGCCAGGGTGGTCACGGTGCCGTCGGGCGCGATCCGCCGGATGGTGTGGTTGCCCGTGTCGGCCACCAGCAGGTTCCCCGCGGGATCGATGGCGAGGCCGCCCGGATGGCTGAACCGCGCGTCCGTGCCCAGGCCGTCGGCGGAACCGGCCAGTCCGGAGCTGCCCGCCAGGAGAGTCTTGTGGTTCGTGGCGTCCACCTTCCAGATGGTGTGATCGTCCATGTCGGACACGAAGAGGCTGCCCGAGGCGTCATAGGCCAGGCCCACCGGCGCCGGGAACACCACGGCGGCGGCCACGGTCAGCGTGGCGATGCCGCTGGTGATGGTGCCGTTGGGATTGGTGATGGTCACGGTGTAGTTGCCCGCGTCCTCGACCCTGGGCTGGAAGAGGGTGAAGCTGGAGCTGATGGCGCCCAGGATGCTCTGGCCATCCTTGGCCCACTGGTAGGACAGCGTGGCGGCTCCGGTGGCGGTGACCGTGAAGGTGACCGGGCGGCCGGTGACGGTGCTGGCGCTCGCCGGGGCGGTGGTGATGGCCGGTGGCGTGCCCGGTGCGGAGGCGTCGGCGGACTTGTGGCCGGAACAGGCCGTCCCCAGTGCCAGGCCCAGCGCCAGGAGGAGGATCACCGATAGGGATAGGAGCCGGGCCCGCATCGAACCGGCGGCCCCGACCGGGCTAGGACATCCCTGGATCATCGAATCTCTCCGAAAAACTAGACCCCGTGGGCCGAAGCGTGATGGAAGGGTGGACCGGGTCTCGCCGAATGGGAGGATCCCATGAATGGTGGCCGCTCGACCGGTAAGGTTCCACGGAGGGCCTCAGAACTCGAAGGTCGGCCCGCTGAGGGTCTGGGCATCGAGGATCTGGCCCTGGGCGTCGAGGGTGACGAGGCCCTGGGCCTGGCGGGGGGTCATCTGGCTGATCTGCTGGAGCGCCTGGCCGCGCAATTCGGGGCTGCCTCCTTCGGCGCTCTCGAAGAACACGGCGCCCACCCGGTAGGTCTGGTGGGCTTCCGTGACCAGGTGCAGTTCGCGGAGCTGCCGTTCGTCCACGGGGCTGGGGGCGTCCGTCATGAGGCAGCGGGCCTGGGCGGTCTTGGGGAAGGCGATGACCTCGCGGATGTTGTCCACGCCCGCCAGCAGCATGACGAGACGGTCCAGGCCCAGGGCCAGGCCGCCGTGGGGCGGGGCGCCGTAGCTGAGGGCGTCCAGCAGGAAGCCGAACTTCGCGCGGGCCTCCTCGGGGCCGATGCCGATGGCCCGGAACATCCGGCTTTGCGTCTCGGCATCGTGGATGCGGATGCTTCCGCCGCCCACCTCGAAGCCGTTGAGCACCAGGTCGTAGGCCACGGCGCGGCAGCGGGCGGGATCCGTCTCCAGCAGGTCCAGGTCCTCCGGATGCGGGCTGGTGAAAGGATGGTGGCAGGCCACGAAGCGGCCCTCACCGTCATCCTCGCCGCTCCACTCCAGCAGGGGGAAGTCCACGACCCAGAGGAAGTCGAACCGGGACTCGTCCAGCATCCCGAACTGGCGGGCGAGGCGGAGGCGCAGCTCGCCCAGCACGCGGCTGGTCTGGGCGTCGGGTCCCACGGCGAAGATGGCCAGGCCATCCCCGGCCGCGCTGAGACGTTGCCGGAGGGCGGCTTCATCCGCGGGCTCGAGGAACTTCTTGAAGCTGCTGGAGAGCCCGTCCTTGCCCCACTTGGCGTAGGGCAGGCCGCCGGCGCCCAGCTGCTTGGCCGTTTCGCCCAGCTCGTCCAGCTGCTTGCGGCTGAGGGAACCCGCGGCCTCGCCGGGGAAGAACAGGGCCCGCACCCGGCGGTGGCCCTGGCTCTCGGAGGCGGCGCGGAAGAGGTTGAATCCGCTTGTTGCGAAAAGGCCGGTGACGTCCTGGATCTTGATGGCGCAGCGGAGGTCGGGCTTGTCGGATCCGTACCACTCCATGGCATCCCGGTAGGGGAGGCGGGGGAAGGGCGCGGTCACGTCCTTGCCGACCATCTTGGCCAGCTTCACCATCAGCGGCTCGATGACGCCCTGGACGTCCTCCTGGCGCACGAAGCTCATCTCGATGTCGATCTGGGTGAACTCGGGCTGGCGGTCGGCGCGCAGGTCCTCGTCGCGGAAGCAGCGGCAGATCTGGACGTAGCGCTCGAAGCCGCTCACCTGGAGCAGCTGCTTGAAGAGCTGGGGGCTCTGGGGCAGCGCGAAGAACTCGCCGGCGTGGACGCGGCTGGGCACCAGGTAGTCGCGGGCGCCTTCCGGCGTGGACTTGGTGAGGATGGGCGTCTCGACCTCGATGAAGTCCAGCTCCCGGAAGTGGTTCCGGGTGAGGTTCGCCACCTCGCTGCGGAGCACCAGATTGCGCTGGAGCTGCTCGCGACGCAGGTCCAGGAAGCGGTAGGTGAGGCGCAGATCCTCGCCCACGCCCTCGTCCTCCAGGGGGAAGGGAAGTGGAGCGGCGGTGTTGAGGATCTTCAGGCCCGTGAGGCGGATCTCGATGTCGCCGGTGGCCATGTTCGGGTTCTTGCTCTCCCGCTCGGCCACCACGCCTTCGACGGCCAGCACGAACTCGCTGCGCACGGCCTTGAGCCGGGCCAGCAGCTCGGGATCGGCGGTCTCCTCGTTGGCCACCAGCTGCACCAGCCCCCAGCGGTCGCGCAGGTCCAGGAACACGAGGGAGCCCAGGTTGCGCACGCGCCGGCACCAGCCGAGCAGGCGCACGGCCTGTCCCGCGTGGTCGAGGCGCAGGTCGCCGTTGCGGTGGGTGCGTTGGAAGTCGCCGAGCCGATCGAGTTTCATAGCCTTACAGGATCGCACCCCGAGGGGGCCGGCTCAAGCGGCGGGGCCGTAGGCCGGGCGCCACGGGGCCTGCGGCATAAGGATGCGGCTTCCAGCCCGGCCCTCAGTCCGGTCCGCCCCTGGCTTTCCGGAGGGCCCGCCGCTTGGGGCCGCTGGGCTCCCGGGCCGGCGAGAACGCCAGCCGGAGGAGGCCTTCCCCCGGCACTTTCTCGAGGAGGATGTCCTGCCTCACCTCGAAGGTGGCCCAGGACCCGCCGGAGCCCTGCACGGAGGCCCGGAACCCGTTGGGTCCCGCATGGCATTCGTAGCGGTCGGCCTTGGGTTGCTGGTCCGGCAGGCTGGCGAACTGGAACCGGTAGGCCCGCACCTGCTCGAGGAACGCCTCCTCGGTGGGGTAGGTCCTCGCCAGCGCCGGGTTGGCCCGGTAGAGCCGCCCCGCCTCGGCGTCGGTCTGCAGCCGGAGGGCGACCCGGCGGATCACGGGCCAGGCCTGGGCTTCGACCGCCTTCGACTGGCCGAGGAGGAACAGCACCAGGACGGCGGGGATGGCCAGAATCCCCAGCACCACCTTCAGGCCCAGGGAAGCGCCCCGGAAGGATGG
Source organism: Geothrix terrae (assembly GCF_022808775.1). GTDB lineage: Bacteria > Acidobacteriota > Holophagae > Holophagales > Holophagaceae > Geothrix > Geothrix terrae. Next base: position 122,948 of record NZ_JAKZLA010000002.1, on the reverse strand, counting down.
CTGGGGTGCTTCCCTGGACCAGCCGCCCGAGGCCAAGGCGTCCTCAGCTTTCGATGACGGGGGCGAGGGCGCGGCGGGCAGCCCGGTACCGCGCCCACCGCAGCCGGGCCCGGTCCATGTAGAGGTAGATGACCGGAGTGGTGTAGAGGGTCAGGAGCTGGCTGAAGAGGAGGCCGCCCACGATGGCGATGCCCAGGGGGCGGCGCAGTTCGGAGCCGGTGCCCATGCCGATGGCCAGGGGCAGGCCGCCCAGCATGGCCGCCATGGTGGTCATGGTGATGGGCCGGAACCGCAGCAGGCAGGCCTGGAAGATGGACTCCTCCGGGGTCTTGCCCTCCCGCCGCTCGACTTCGATGGCGAAGTCGATCATGAGGATGGCGTTCTTCTTCACGATGCCGATGAGCAGGATGATGCCGATGAAGGCGATGACGCTCAGCTCCGTGCGGAAGGCCAGCAGGGCCAGCAGGGCCCCCACGCCAGCGGAAGGCAGGGTGGACAGGATGGTCAGCGGATGGATGAGGCTTTCGTACAGCACGCCCAGGACGATGTAGACCACCAGCAGCGCCGCCGCCAGGAGCAGCGGCTGGTTCGCCAGGGAGGCCTTGAAGGCCTGGGCCGTGCCCATGAAGCTGCCGCGGATCGATCCGGGCAGGCGGATCTCCTGCTGGGCCGCGTCGATGGCCGCCACCGCGTCACCCAGGGCCACACCGGGCGGCAGGTTGAAGGAGAGGGTCACCGAGGGCTGCTGGCCCTGGTGGTTCACCGAGAGGGCCGTGTTCCGCCGCTCCAGCCGGGTGAAGGCGCTGAGGGGCACCAGGTCGCCCGAGGTGGCGCGCACGTAGGTGTGGCGCAGGCCGTCGGGGGTCTGCATGAAGGGCGTGTCCACCTCCATGACCACGTGGTACTGGTTCAGGGTGGTGTAGATGGTCGAGACGAAGCGCTGGCCGAAGGCGTCGTAGAGGGTGCTGTCGATGGACTGGGGCGTGATGCCCAGGCGCGAGGCGCTGGTGCGGTCGATGACCAGCGAGGCTTCCAGGCCCTTGTTCTGGAGGTCCGTGTTGACGTCGGCCAGCTGGGGCACCGTGCGGAGCTTCTGGAGCACCCTCGGGGCCCAGTCGAACAGCTCCCGGGCGTCATCGCCCTGGAGCGTGTACTGGTACTGGGAGCTGGAAGGCCGGCCGCCGATGCGGATGTCCTGTACCGGCTGCATGTAGAGCGTGCCGCCGGGCAGGTGGGCAGTCTTCCCCCGCAGGCGGGCGATGACCTGGTCGGCGGTCTCCTTCCGCTGGTCGTTGGGCTTCAGCGAGCAGAACATGCGGCCCGTGTTGCCTCCGCCGATGAAGGCGGTGACGTTCTCCACGGCGGGATCCGCCTGGACGATGGCCACATAGCCCGTCATCAGCTTCTCCATGCCCGCGAAGGAGATGTCCTGGGCGGCCTGGATGGAGCCGGTGAGGCGGCCCGTGTCCTGCTGGGGGAAGAAACCCTTGGGGATGACCACGTAGAGGCCCACGGTGGCGAGCATGGTGCCCAGGGCCAGGCCGAGGGTGAAGCGCTGGTGTCGAAGCACCCAGGCCAGCGAGGTCTCATAGTGGTGCATGACCCACTGGAAGGCCCGCTCCGTGGCCATGAAGACGCGGCCGTGCCGCTCCTCGGCGTGGGGGCGCAGCAGGCGCGAGCACATCATGGGGGTGGTGGTGAGGGAGACCACCATGGACACCAGGATGGCCACGGAGAGGGTCACGGCGAACTCGCGGAAGAGCCGGCCCACGATGCCGCCCATGAGCAGGATGGGGATGAACACGGCGATCAGCGAGATGCTGATGGAGACCACCGTGAAGCCGATTTCCTTGGCGCCGTAGAGAGCGGCCTCCATGGGCTGCATGCCGTCCTCGAGGTGGCGCGTGATGTTCTCCACCACCACGATGGCGTCGTCCACCACGAAACCCGTGGCCACGGTGAGCGCCATGAGCGACAGGTTGTCGATGGTGTAGCCCAGCATGTACATGGCGCCGAAGGTGCCGATGAGGGAGATGGGCACCGCCACGCTGGGGATGAGGGTGGACCGTACGCTGCGCAGGAAGATGAACACCACCAGGATCACCAGGCCGATGGAGATGCTCATGGCCAGCTGCACATCCTTCACCGAGGCGCGGATGGTGCGGGTGGCGTCGATGAGCACCTTCAGCTCGATGGTGGGCGGCAGCGAGGCCTGGAGCTGGGGGAGGATGGCCCGCACCCGGTCCACGGTGTCGATGATGTTGGCGTCCGGCTGGCGGAAGATGGGGATGATGATGGCGGGGACGCCGTTCGAGAGGCCGCGGTTGCGGACGTTCTCCACGGAATCCGTGACCTGGGCCACGTCCGACAGGCGCACGGCGTTGCCGTTCCGGTACCTCACGATGAGGGGCTGGTAGTCCGCGGCCTTCATCAGCTGGTCCGTGGTGGACAGGGACCAGGTGGTGGTGGGGCTGGCGATGTCCCCCTTCGGCCGGTTGATGTTGGCGGCCGCGATGGCGAGGCGGACGTCCTCCAGGGCCATGCCCTGGGCGTTCAGAGCCGCGGGGTTCACGTCCACCCGCACCGCCGGCAGCGCGCCGCCCCACACGAAGACCTGGCCCACGCCCTGGACCTGGGACAGCTTCTGCTGGAGGACCGAGGAGGCCACGTCGTACATGCGCTCCCGGGGAATCATGTTCGACGTCAGCGCCAGCATGAGGATGGGCGAATCGGCCGGGTTCACCTTCCGGTACCAGGGGTTGTTCGGCAGGTTCGAGGGCAGGTCGCCGCGGGCGGCGTTGATGGCCGCCTGCACGTCCCGGCCGGCCGCGTCGATGTTGCGGCTCAGGTCGAACTGGAGCGTGATGTTCGTGGATCCCAGCGAGCTGGCGGAAGTCATCTCCGTGATGCCCGCGATGCGGCCGAACTGGCGTTCCAGGGGTGTCGCCACGGAGGAGGCCATGGTCTCGGGGCTCGCGCCGGGCAGGCCTGCCGAGACCTGGATGGTGGGGAACTCCACCTGGGGCAGGGGCGAGACCGGCAGGAACTGGTAGGCGATGGCGCCCAGCAGGGCGAGGGCCACCGTCAGCAGCGTGGTGGCCACCGGGCGATGGATGAAGGGGGTGGAGATGCTCATTCGGCTGAGGTCCGGCGCGCGCCGCGCACGCGGCGCGCGAGGCGGTCAAACGCCAGGTAGATCACGGGGGTCGTGTAAAGCGTGAGGATCTGGCTGAAGATGAGGCCGCCCACGATGGCGATGCCCAGGGGCCGGCGCAGCTCGGCGCCGACGCCGGTGCCCAGGGCCAGGGGCACGCCCCCGAGCAGGGCCGCCATGGTGGTCATGATGATGGGCCGGAAGCGCAGCAGGGAGGCCTGGTAGATGGCATCTTCCGGCGGCAGGCCGTCCTTGCGCTCGGCCTCCAGCGCGAAGTCGATCATCATGATGGCGTTCTTCTCCACGATGCCGATGAGCAGGATGATGCCGATCAGCGCGATGACGCTGAAGTCCGTCCGGCAGATCATGAGCGAGAGCAGGGCGCCCACGCCGGCGGAGGGGAGGGTCGAGAGGATCGTGACGGGGTGGATGTAGCTTTCGTACAGCACGCCCAGCAGGATGTAGACCGTCAGGACCGCGGCGAGGATGAGGAAGGGCGTGTTCGTGAGCGAGGCGCCGAACGCCTGTGCCGTGCCCTGGAAACCCGTCTTGATGCTGGCGGGCATGTCGAGCTCGTTCCGGGCGCGCTGGATGGCCTTCACCGCGTCGCCGAGGGAAGCGCCGGGGGCCAGGTTGAAGGAGACAGTGGTGGTCGGGAACTGCCCCTGGTGGTTCACGGCCAGGGGCGCCGTGACGGTCTCGATGCGGGTGAAGGCGCTGAGGGGCACGGACCCGCCGGAGGCCGAGCGGACGTAGATGTTCTGCAGATCCTCGGGCCTCTGGTACTGGCCGGGAGGCGCCTCCAGCACCACGCGGTATTGGTTCAGCTGGGTGAACATGGTGGAGACCTGCCGCTGGCCGAAGGCATCGTAGAGCGCGTCGTCCAGCATCTGGGGCGTGATGCCCAGGCGCGAGGCGGTGGCACGGTCCAGGACGATGCGCACCTGGAGGCCGGCGTTCTGCTGGTCGCTGGCCACATCCCTGAGCTCCGGCAGCGACGAGATGCGCTCCACGAAGCGGGGGACCCACGTGCCCAGCTCCTTCGGGTCCGCGTCCTCGAGGGTGTACTGGTACTGGGTGCGGCTGACCCGGTCCTCCACGGTGAGATCCTGGATGGGCTGGAGGTACAGGCGGATGCCCTGGATCTTCGCCAGCTCGGGCTGGAGGCGGTGGATGACTTCCATGGCGCTGAGGCCGCGTTCCTCGAGGGGCTTGAGGTTGATCTGGATGCGCCCGCTGTTGAGGGTGGTGTTCGTGCCGTCGATGCCGATGAAGGAGGACAGGCTCTCCACGGCCGGATCCTTGAGGATCTCCGCGGCGAGGGCCTGCTGCCGCTCGGCCATGGCGGAGAACGACACGGTCTGGGAGGCCTCGGAGATGCCCAGGAGCACGCCGGTGTCCTGCACCGGGAAGAAGCCCTTGGGGATGGCGATGTAGAGCAGCACCGTGGACGCGAGGGTGGCCACGGCCACCACGAGGGTGCCGGTCTGGTGCTTGAGCACCCAGGAGAGGGTGCGGCCGTAGAAGGCGATGATCCGCTGGAAGATCCGCTCCGAGGACTGGTAGAAGCGGCCCTGCTCCGAGGGGGGCGTGTGCTTCAGCAGCTTGGCGCACATCATGGGCGTGAGGGTGAGCGACACCACCGCGGACACCAGGATGGTGACGCTGAGCGTGACGGCGAACTCGCGGAAGAGGCGGCCCACGATGTCGCCCATGAAGAGCAGGGGGATGAGCACCGCGATGAGCGACACCGTCAGGGAGAGGATGGTGAAGCCGATCTGGCCCGAGCCCTTCAGCGCCGCCTGGAGGGGCGGCTCGCCCTCCTCGATGTAGCGCATGATGTTCTCGATCATCACGATGGCGTCGTCCACCACGAAGCCCGTGGAGATCGTGAGGGCCATGAGCGTGAGGTTGTTCAGGCTGTAGCCCAGCAGGTACATCACGCCGAAGGTGCCCACCAGCGAGAGCGGGACGGCCACGCTGGGGATGACCGTCGCGGCCAGGGTGCGCAGGAACAGGAAGATCACCATGACCACCAGGGCGATGGTGAGCATCAGCTCGAACTCCACGTCCGCCACCGAGGCCCGGATGGTGACCGTGCGGTCCGTGAGGATGTTGAGCTCCACGGCGGCGGGCAGGGAGGCCCGGAGCTGGGGCATCAGGTCCTTCACCCGGTCCACCACGGCGATGATGTTGGCGCCGGGCTGCCGCTGGATGTTGAGGATGACGGCGGGCGTGCGGTTCATCCAGGCCGCAAGCCGCGCGTTCTCCACGTCGTCGGCGACGGTGGCCACCTCGGACAGGATCACGGGCGCGCCGTTCTTGTAGGCCACGATGAGGGGCCGGTAGTCCTCGCTGGAGAGCAGCTGGTCGTTGGCGCCGATGGCGTAGGCCTGCCGCAGGCCGTCGAAGCTGCCCTTGGCCTGGTTCACGTTGCTCTGGGCCACGGCGGTGCGCACGTCGCCCAGGGTGAGGCCCTTGGCCGCCAGGTCCGTGGGGTTGGCCTGGATTCGGACCGCGGGCTTCTGGCCGCCGCTGATGCTCACGAGGCCCACGCCGGGGAGCTGGGAGATCTTCTGGGCCAGGCGGGTGTCCGCGAAGTCCTCGACCTTCGACAAGGGCAGGGTCTTCGAGGTGAGGGCCAGGGTGAGGATGGGCGCGTCGGCGGGGTTGATCTTGCTGTAGATGGGCGGATTGGGGAGGTCGCGGGGGAGGTAGGTGCCCGCGGCGTTCACGGCCGCCTGCACCTGCTGCTCGGCCACGTCGATGTTCAGGTCCAGCACGAACTGGAGGGTGATGATCGAGCTGCCGCCGGAGCTGGAGGAGGACATGCGGTTCAGGCCCGGGAGCTGGCCGAATTGGCGCTCCAGGGGGGCGGTGATGGCGGAGGCCATCACGTCCGGGCTGGCGCCGGGATAGAAGGTGACCACCTGGATGGTGGGGTAGTCCACCTGGGGCAGGGCCGAGACCGGGAGCTGGCGGAAGGCCAGCAGGCCCACCAGGAGCAGCCCGGCCATCAGCAGCGAGGTCGCGATCGGCCGGAGGATGAAGGGCCGGGATGGGTTCATCGGGTCAGCCCTTCGCGGCCGGGGGTTTCGGCAGGACGACCTTGCTGCCCGGACGGAGCTTGTCGAGGCCGTCGGTGATGACGATCTCTCCTCCCGCCACGCCCTGCTTGAGGGCGGTGTCGTCGCCATCGGTGGCGAGCACCTCGACCGGACGCATGTCCGCGGTGCCGTCCGCCTTCACCACGTACACGAAGGCTCCCTGGGGGCTGCGCTGCACCGCGGCCGTGGGCACGATCACCACGCCGCGCAGGGTGTCGACCAGCAGCCGGGCGTTCACGAACTGGTTGGGGAAGAGGGTGCGGTCATCATTGGTGAAGAGGGCCTTGAGGCGGACGGTGCCCGTGGCGGAGTCCACCTGGTTGTCGATGGCCGAGAGGGAGCCCGTGGCGAGACGGGCCTTGAGGTCCCGGTCCCAGGCTTCGACGGGCAGCTTCGCGCCCTTGGCGGTCTGCCGCAGCACGTTCTGGATGTTGTCCGCGGGCACCGCGAACACGACGTTGATGGGCTGGATCGGCGCGATGACCGCCAGGCCGTTGGCGTCGCTGGCCCGCACCATGTTGCCGGCGTCCACCTGGCGGAGCCCCACCCGGCCGGAGATCGGCGCGGTGATCCTGCTGTAGGTGAGGTTCAGCTTGGCGCTCTCCACCTGGGCCTGGTCCGCCTTGAGGGTGGCCTCGTACTGGGCCACGGAGGAACTCTGGGTGTCCAGCTGCTGCCGGGAGATGATGCCCTGCTGGACCAGCCCCTGGAGCCGGTTCAAGTCCGCGAGCGCGTTCTGGTACGCGGCCCGGTCCTTGGCCAGCTGGCCCTCGGCCTGCATGAGCTGGACCTGGAACGGCCGGGGATCGATCTCCGCCAGCAGGTCGCCCTGGCGCACCATCTGGCCCTCGGTGAAGGCCACGCGCACCAGCTGGCCGTCCACGCGGCTCTTCACGGTGACGGTGTTCAGGGCGGTGACCGTGCCCAGGCCGGTGAGGCTCACGGGCATGTCGCCCTGCCGGGCCGGGACCGCCACCACGGGCACGGGGCGTCCCGCCGCGGCGTTCTTGCCGGCGTCCTTCTTCGCCCCGCCGCGGAAGAAGACCGCCCAGACGAGGATCGCGGCTGCTCCCAGGACAGCCCAGAGGCGCCAACCGCTCAGAAGGGCGGGGCGGGCGGCGCTGGATTCATACGACGGGATGGGATCGGTGGCGTCCATGCGGGAATCAAAGCCTTTTCAAGGAGGGGGCGGAGGGCGGGCTCAGCTCCGGACCAGCGATAGGTCCAATGGTTGGACCATCCAGCCGGACATCCGGTTGGCCGTGAAAGAAGAAAACATGCGCCCGGTGGGCCGGGAACGACCCCAACCAGGTGGGGCAGGCCGGGGGCCGGTCATGGCACCGGAGCCTGATCCGCGCCCTGGGCGACCGTGGCGGCATGCATGGCCTCCAGGTTGCCGACCATGGTCCGCAGGCTGCTGGTCAGGACCCGCTGGTCTTCCGGAGACAGGCCGGCTGTCATGGACTCCCGGATCTCCGTGGCCAGATCCCGGAGCTCGTGGGCCAGGGGCAGAGCGCCCGGGGCGAGCTCGATGAGGATGCGGCGCCCGTGCCGGGGATCCGGTTTGGCGGTGAGCCAGCCCTGCTTCACCATGGCCTTCACCACCCGGCTGGCGGTGGGATCGTCCATCCAGACCTGCTGGGCCAGCGGGTGGAGTGAGGACGGGCCCTGCTCCAGGAGCACCAGCATCACCCAGAACTGCTGGGGGCTGAGGCCATAGGGGGCCAGCCGCGCCCAGACCACCTGCTTGAGGACCCGCCGGACGGCGGCGGCCAGGGTGCCGGGATTGGCCTCGGAAAGGGAGATGGAAACAGGATCTTGCATAAGCAACAAGGCTGCGCCCCATCTACCCTCGTGTCAAGGGGTATAAGCGCCTTTGTCGGCCAGGCAAGTCGCCTGATTACTTGCCTCGGGTGCTGGGCCGGGCCGGATGGCGGCCGCGTTCGCCCCGGGGAGGCTGGCCCTGGTCGGGGCGGGGGTTGGAGCGGGGGCTGCGCGCAGGGCCGCGACCCCGGCCACCTCCCTGCCGCCCGGTCTGGATGGGCTCCGCCGGGATGCTGGGATCCGGGGCGTAGCCCGTCACCACCTGTTTCGTCAGCTCCTTGCGGAGCAGCTTCTCGATGTCGCGAAGGAGCTTGTGCTCGTCCACGCAGACCAGGGACAGGGCCTCCCCTTCCGCGCCCGCACGGCCCGTGCGGCCGATGCGGTGGATGTAATCCTCCGGCACCTGGGGCAGCTCGTAGTTCACGACATTGGGAAGCTGGTCGATGTCCAGGCCGCGGGCGGCGATGTCCGTGGCCACGAGGACGCGGACCGCGCCCTTCTTGAAGTCCTCCAGCGCCTTGATGCGCTGAGGCTGGCTCTTGTTGCCGTGGATGGCCATGGAGCTGATGCCGTCCTTGTCCAGCTGCTCGGAAAGCCGGTTGGCGCCGTGCTTGGTGCGGGTGAAGACCAGCACCTGCTCGAGGTTGCGGCTCTGGATGAGGTGGGCCAGCAGGGCGCGCTTGCGCTCCCGGTCCACAGGGTGGACCACCTGGCGCACCAGCTCGGCGGCCGTGTTCTGCGGGGTGATCTGCACGGAGGCGGGGTTCTTGAGGAACTTGGAGGCCAGCTGCTTGATCTCGTCCGTGAATGTGGCCGAGAAGAGCAGGGTCTGACGGCTCGTGGGCAGCAGGGCGAGGATCTTCTGGATGTCGCGGATGAAGCCCATGTCGAGCATGCGGTCGGCTTCATCGAGCACCAGGATCTCAAGCTGGCTGAAGTTCAGGTTGCCCTGGCCCTGGTGGTCCAGCAGGCGGCCCGGGGTGGCGACCAGGATCTCGACGCCGGCCCGCAGGGCCTTGGTCTGGGGGTTGATGTTCACGCCGCCGAAGATGGTGGTGGAGCGCAGGGGGATGTGCTTGCCGTAGGCGCGGACGCTCTCCTCCACCTGCATGGCCAGCTCGCGGGTGGGCGTGAGGATGAGGGCGCGGATGGGATGGCGCGCGGGCGAGGCCGAGGTGCTGGCATGGGGGGCCAGCAGCTGCAGCATGGGCAGGGTGAAGCCGGCGGTCTTGCCGGTGCCGGTCTGGGCGCGGGCCAGCAGGTCGCGGCCCTCCAGCACCAGGGGGATGGCCTGGGCCTGGATGGGGGTGGGGGTTTCGTAGCCCTGCTCGCGTACGGCGCGCAGCAGCTCGGGCATCAGCCCGAGGGTATCGAAGGACATGGTCGCTCCTGGAAGGGCCCGCCCGCGGAAGGTTTCCGGAGGCCCGGTCAGGGCGAAAAGTGGGGTATTCGGACTGAAAAGAGGCGGAGACCGGGGGTCGCCTGCGATCACGAAGTCATTAGTTTATCTGAATAGTCAGGATTTCGCCAGCCACCGTTCCAGGTGGGCGTTCCAGGCTGGCCGGAGAGCCAGGACCGATGGGGCTTCAGATGGAGGACGCCGTGCGCAGCAGAGCGTCCGCGGGCGCCGGGCGCCGGACGCGGCGATGGCGGCGGTGCTGGTGCCGGCGATGGACCTCGAAGGCGAACGCGTCCAGGGCCTCGGAATCCGGGGGCTCGCCGTTGAGCGACAGGGAGAGCGTGAGCAGCCCCTCCCGCTCGGCGACGTGGATGAACTGGGCGTCCGCCAGCTTGGAGGGCATGCACTCCAGGGGGCCCACCAGGACGGCGGCGTCGATCTCGCCCCGGCGCCACCCCAGGATGGGGGCGCCGAGGGTGAGCACGGCCTCCCCTTCCAGGGCCTCGCGCAGGTAGGGGGCGGAAGCCTCCAGGACCCGGGGCAGGGACCCGCGGCGCGGCCAGCCCAGTTCCGCCTCCAGAAGGCCCTCGGCCACGGCCAGGATCCGCTCGCGGATCCAGCGCTCCACCTGGGTGGCGGGGCCCTTCTTGGCGCCCTGGGCCCGCGAGGTGTGCTCGGAATACTGGATGAACTCCGTGGTGGCCTCCATGTCCACCCGGAGTCCCCGGGCCGCGAGGGCGCGGGCGGCCTCCCCGTTGGCGAAGGGATCGAGGCGCACGTAGATCTCCCCCGTCATCAGCACGCGGGGCAGGTCGGCGCCGCTATCCGCCTGCCGGAGCTCGCCGAGGGCCTGGCGGAGCAGCGCGGTCAGGCCGTACATCCGTCCCGTGGCCACCTCGGTGATCACGCGGGTCGCGCTGAGGTCGCCCTTGGCGGCCGCCTCCAGGTGGGCGGCCAGGCGGCTGGCCCAGCGGTCCCGGATGGTCTGCGCCTGGCCCGGCAGCCGTTCCGCGGCCCGGATCAGGCAGAGGGCGCGTTCCAGCGTGCCGAAGGCCGCCATGCCCGCGAAGAGGATGGCCTTGAAGCCGGCGGGCAGGCCGCCGAAATAGTCGCCGTAGGGGGGCGACCAGATCCGCACGCGCCCTGCTTCGCCCAGCCGCTTCAGCACCAGCTGGTGCAGGGTGCGATAGGCGCCCATGCGGCAGGGGCCCGAGGCGGCGGGGAGCAGCAGGATGACGCGCTCCCCGGGATGGCGCTCCAGGTGGGCCAGGAGGTTTCCCAGCACGAGGGTCATGGGCAGGCACTCCTTCCCGGAGGTCTGCCGGCGGCCCAGGAGGAGGGCGGTATGGTTCGAGGGGGGCAGGGCTTCCGCATTCACGCCCATGCCCCGCAAGGTGGCCGCGGCGGCTTCGGTCTCCGGGCCCATGGGCGGGATCAGCAGGCGCTCGCCCAGGCTTTGGATCTCCCGGAAGGTGCGGGTGCCCACGGACAGGTCCGACGCTTCCCTCGGGGCGCTCCGGGAGGTCCGCTGCCGGTCCTCGCGGACGCAGTGGAGGAAGGCCTCCACGCGCGTCTTGGTGCCGGCGTCCCCGGAGTGGCCGTCGGTCTCGATCACGGCGTAGGGGCGGCCCTCCATGAGCCAGGCGAACATCGGCACGGTGAAGCTGTCCGGCCCGCAGGCGTAGTTGGAGCAGAAGATGCTGTAGAGACCCGGCGTCCTCCGGACCTGCCAGGCCGCGCGCAGGATGCGCTGGCTGTGGCCCCAGAAGACCTCGTCGAAGATGGGCGCGTCCTCCGCCACGGGCAGGCAGTCCAGGGGGATGCCGATGGCTCCCTGTTCCCGGAGGATGGCGGGCACGTTGGAGTTCAGCACGTCGTTATGCAGGGTGTAGCCCCGCCCCAGCAGGACCACCGGCACGATCTCGTGCTCCCGGCAGAAGGCCAGGGCCCGGCGGCCCATCTCGCGAAGGTCGGCCTCGAAGGCGAGCTGCGCGGCGCGGGCTGCCCGCCAGGCGGGGCGCCAGCTCAGGGGCCGGCCCAGGTCGATGGCGAGGGCGCGGCAGACGGCGAGGAAGGTCCGGGAGTCGAAGGCGCCGTTGCCATGGTCCACCACGGGTGACAGCACCTTGGGGCCGCCCTCGCCCAGCAGGAGGCGGAGCACGTCCGGCGCGCCTTGGGAGATGGGGCAGACGACGGAATGGGTCTCCCCGCCCACCCGCGGGAGTTCGCGCGTCATGGGCAGGAACAGGTAGTCGGGTTTGGCGTCGGCCATGTCGGTCATGCCGGCCACGAGGCCGTGGTACTGCTGCATGGGGGCGCAGAAGGGAACCCCGGCTTCCTCGATGCCCCGCTTCAGGGCCTCCCGACCGGGCGTGGGCGCCACCTGCAGGTCGAAGCCCAGCTCATGGAGGAAGGTGGCGAAGAAGGGGAAGGTGCCCTGCAGCTGGAACTCGCCGCTGATCCCGATGAGCGGACGGCCGCGCCGGTCGGAGAGACGCTCCGAGAGCTGGGCCACCCACTCGCGGCGCTCCCGGAAGGGGTCGGGGGCCAGGTCGGGCAGCTTGGCGCGGCGCGTTCCCTTGTCCCACAGCGAACAACCGCCGCCCCAGGTGAACTTCGTGACCCGGCCATCCACCTGGGTGGTGAGCCGGTCGATGCGGCACTTGTTCCCCGCGCCGCCGCACCCCTGGGTGGCCGTGCAGACGAACTGGTCCTTGGCGGCCACCTCCGCTTGCAGGAAGCGGGCGCCGTCGAGGGGCTCCGCCTCTTCCCATGCCAGCTCCCGCGCCGCCAGGAGCGCGATGCCCACGGCGCCCATGAGGCCGGGCCGTGGCGGAACGATGACCTCGGCCCCGGTCTGGCGGGCCACCGCGGCGGCCAGCGCGTCCGACGCGAAGGGCATGCCCTGGCAGAAAACCACCTGGCCGACGGATCGGCTGCCCTTCACCCGGTTCAGGTAGTTCGCCACCACGGAGTCGTAGATGCCCGAGATGATGCTGGACTGGGGGGCGCCCGCGGCCACGGCCTCGTCGATGACCTCTGCCATGAAGATGGAGCAGTGCTGGCCCAGGGAGATGCAGCTGTCCGCCGAGAGCGCCACTTCGCCCAGCTGGGCCACGGACTCGATGCCGGTGAACCGCCGCCCCTGCTCCTCGATGAAGGAGCCCGTGCCGGCGGAGCAGGCCTCGTTCATGGCGGCGTCCACCACCTTGCCATCCGCGAGGCGGATGTACTTCGCGTCCTGCCCGCCGATCTCGAAGATGGTGTCCACCCTCGGATCGCACTGGAGGGCGCCGGTGGCGTGCGCGGCGATCTCGTTGATCACCCAGACCGCGTCCCGGCCGTAGCACACGGAGAGGAGGGAGCCTACGATCTCGCGGCCCGAGCCCGTGACGCCGAGGCCCTGGATGCGGTGGGTGGCGGCGGGGCTGGCGAGGAGCTCGCGCATGAGGGCCTGGGCGGCGGCCACTGGGGCGCCATCCGTGGGCAGGTAGCCCTCCCAGAGCACCGCGCCCAGCCGGGCGTCCAGGGCCACGGCCTTCGAGCCGGTCGAGCCGATGTCGAAGCCCAGGATCACGTCCTGGGGCTCTACGTCCACGGGACCGGTGGGCACGGGGCCGACGGGCACGGGGCCGGCGGCCAGGGGGCCCGACGGCTCCGCCAGGCGGCGGACCCGGCCCAGGTGGAAGGCCAGGGGTTCGGTCACCTCCAGGGAGGCCCGGTCCGGCGGGCGCAGCAGGGCGCCCAGCCCGGGCACGGCCGCCGGAGCCTCCGCGGCCAGCACCGCGCAGCCCAGGGCCTCGAGGAAGAGGCGATCCTCCTCTCCGGCCTCCAGGAAGGTCATGCCGTGGGCCGCCGCATGGCGCCGGAAGTGGGCCTGGACGCGCGCCGAGCGGGCCACCCCGCCGGCCAGCAGGAGGCGCTCGGGGCAGACCTTCGGCTTCATGAGGGCCTGCACGTTCTCGGCGATGGCGTCGAGCAGGCCCGCCAGGATGCGCTCCCGGGATTCCCCCTTGTTGGCCAGATGGGTCATGTCCGTCTTGAGGATCACGGGGCAGCGCCCCGACAGCGGCGCCGGGTCCGTCACGCCCTCCGCCAGGGTGGAGGCCTCCTCCACCGTGAGGCCGAACCGCCCCACCAGCTGCTGCAGGAAGTTGCCCGTGCCCTGGGCGCACCGGCCGTTCTCCCGGAAGATCTCCCGGCCTTCCCCTCGGAGTTCCAGCACGGAGAAGCCTCGGCTGCCGATGGACACCACGGTGGCAGGCGCGGGGCCGTGCCGGAGGCGGAACCCCGCCGCCAGGGCCTGGCGCCCCGGGATCCGTGCCAGCGCCACGGGGCGGCCCATGCGGCCGGTCACCGCCGCACCGTCCACGTGTTCCCAGCCCCACGCACCGAGCAGATCCACGAGCACCTTGCCGGGCTCCTTCCCGTGGGGCACCCGGGCCCGGCGGGTCCAGGTCCAAGCCCCGGCCTCGCCCACCAGCTCCACCGCCTTCAGGGTCTCCGCGCCGAGATCGAGGCCGATGAACCGTGCCATGGCGTCTCCCTTCGATCACCCAATGGGCTCCCGGGCAGGATGGGTGCGACCAGAGGCCAGCGGCCAGCGGCAAGGCGCGGGTGTCGTCCTTTGTCGTGCCCTTCCGGGATTCGGGTAATCCATCCATGAATCCGAGGTTTTGGTTTGACGGTCAAGAGGGTTTCGGTAGAATTCCGTTGCATTTTCAATGGGATCATCCGGCGTCAGCAGGTGGGGGAAGGTTCTCCCCGGGGGTGGCGATGGCAGACGAGGTCCTGGAGGAGCGGCTGGAATCCTGGAAGGAGATCGCGGCCTACCTGGACCGCGATGTCCGGACGGTCCAGCGCTGGGAGAAGGGAGAGGGCCTTCCCGTGCATCGGCACCTCCACGACAAACAGGGCAGCGTCTTCGCCCACCGCTCGGAGGTGGACGCTTGGCGGGCCGGGCGGATCCTGGCCCCCGACGCGGAGGGGCCGGCCGCGATTCCCGAGGCCGTCACCACGGCGGAGCCCGCCCCGGTCGAGGTGATCCGGCCGGAACCGCGGGGCGTGGTGCCCAGGGTGCTCTGGTCCCTCACCGCGGCGCTGGTGCTGGCGGGCGGCATCGCCCTGGTCTGGCGGCTGGGCTTCAGGCCCTCCCGGCCGGGCCCGGCCCTGGCGGTGCTCCCCTTCGTCGATCTCGGCGGAGAGCACGGCCAGGAATTCTTCAGCGACGGCTTCACCGAGGAACTCATCACCCAACTCGGCCGTCAGCAGGGCGAGGGCGGCCGCGTGGTGGCCCTGCGTTCGGCCCTGGGCTACCGGAACACGGAGAAGCGGCCCCGCCAGGTGGCCCATGAGCTGGGCGTGGACTACCTGCTGCAGGGGTCGGTGCGGCGCTCGGGCGACCGGGTGCGGGTGGCGGTGCACCTGCTGCGCGGCGCCGACGAGACGCACATCTGGGACAGCAGCTTCGACCGGGACGTGCGGGACGTCCTGGTGCTCCAGCGGGAGGTGGCGGACGCCATCGCCAGCGGGATCAGCCTCAAGCTGGAACCCGGACGCGTCCGCCCCAGGCCCGTCAAGCCAGAGGCCTACGAGGCCTACCTCCGGGGCCGGTTCCTCTGGAACAAGCGCACTCCGCAGGACCTCTACCTCGCGCTGGAACGCTTCCAGGAGGCCGCGCGGCTGGATCCCACCTTCGCCCCCACCCACGTGGGCATCGCGGACTGCTATGCCCTGCTGGGATCCGCCGAGATGGGCGCCATGCGACCCGGGGAGGCCATGCCCTTGGCCAAGCGGGAGGTGATGACCGCGCTGGAGCTGGACCCCGCATCGGCCGAGGCCCACGCCTCTCTCGGCCACATCCGGCTGATCTACGAGTGGGACTGGGATGGGGCCGAGGCCTCCTTCAACCGGGCCCTCGATCTGAACCCGGGCTACGCCACCGCCCATCAGTGGTACGCCCTCTACCTCAGCGCCGTGGGCCGGAGCGAGGATGCCCTGGCCGAGCTGCGGAAGGCCGAGGAGCTGGATCCGCTGTCGCCCGCCGTGAAATCCGCCGTGGCCGAGGCCCACTACTTCAACCGGCGCTACGAAGAGGCCATCGCGGCCTCGCAGAAGGCCCTGGAGCTGGATCCCGGCTTCATCCTGGGCTACCTGAACCTGGGGCGTGCCCTGGTCATGCAGGGGCGGCACGAGGAGGCCATCACGGCCCTGACCGAAGGCTGGGAGCGCTCCGGCCGGGCCCCGGGCATGACGCTCTTCCTGGGGTTGGCCTACGCGGCCAAGGGGAACCGCGGCAAGGCGCAGGAGATGCTGGATCTCCTCAACCATCCGCCGTTCTTCAATGGGAAGCCGGTGTACGTGCCGGCCCTCTACCTGGCCGGGCTCCAGGGCGGCCTGGGGGATCGGGAAGGCGAGTTCCGCAGCCTGCAAAGGGCCCTGGAGGAGCGCTGCGAGTACCTGATCTACATGGACCGCGAACCCATGGCGGATCCCATCCGTCGGGACTCCCGGTTCAAGGGCCTGCTCAAGACCGTCCGGCGATAGGGACGGTTAGGGCTGGCCGGTGATAGGGCCGGTCAAAGCCGGCTCAGGCGCGTCTCCAACTCGCCCAGGGGCCAGCTCTCCTGCTCGCCGCTGGCCATGTGCTTGACGGTGATGGTGCCCCCATCCAGTTCCCCGTCGCCGAGGATGAGCACGGTCTGGACACCGGTGCGGTTGGCCGTGGCCATGGCCTTCTTGAGGGCCCCGCCGCGGGTCTCCAGCTGGAGGGCGATGCCCGCACCCCAGAGCTGCCGCGCCAGCTTGAAGGCTTCCATCGCGGCCCGCTCACCCAGGGGGATGAGCAGGGCGGGGGCGGTCTGGGGGGCCTCGCCGCGCACCTGCTGCAGCACCATGGCCAGGCGGTCCAGGCCGATGGCCCAGCCGAAGGCGGGCACGTCGGGGCCGCCCAGGTGCTTCACCAGCAGGTCGTAGCGCCCGCCGCCCAGCAGGGCGCTCTGGGCGCCCAGGTCCGAGCTGAGCAGCTCGAAGGCGGTGCGGGTGTAGTAGTCCAGGCCACGCACCAGCCGCGGATTCTCCTCGAAGGGGATGTCCAGCTCCGTGAGCAGGGCTTTGAGCCGGGCGTGATGCTTCGCCGAGGCCTCGTCCAGGTAGTCCGTGATGACCGGATGACCTCCCAACGCCGCCTGGCACCTTTCATTCTTGCAGTCCAATACGCGTAGCGGATTGGACTGAATCCGCCGGTGACAGTCCTCGCAGAACTGCTCCGACCTTTCAGCGAAGAAGGCCCGGAAGGCCTCGTAGAAGGCGGGACGCGATTCGGGCGTGCCCACGCTGTTGATGGAGAAGACCATCTGCTTGAGCCCCAGCTCCTTCAGGAAGCCGTGGAGCATGAGCAGGCTCTCGGCCTCGCTCTCAGGCGTGGCCACGCCGAAGCTCTCGGCGCCGATCTGCCAGAACTGGCGGTAGCGGCCCGTCTGCATGCGCTCGTAGCGGAACTGGGGGCCGATGTAATAGAGCAGGACGGGGTCGCTGGAGGTCAGCAGCTTGTGCTGGATGGCCGCCCGCACCACGCCGGCGGTGTTCTCCGGGCGCATGACCACCTGGCGGCCGCCCCTGTCCGTGAACTCGTACATCTCCTTGTTCACGATGTCGGAACTTTCCCCCACGCTGCGTTTGAACACATCGAGCTCTTCGAGGATGGGCGTGCGGATCTCCCCGTAGCCGTGACGGCCGAACACGCGCCGGGCGGTTTCCTCGATATGCTGGAACCAGCGAAGCTCCGCCCCGAACAGATCCCGCATACCTTTCACCGATTGGGCCATGATCCGACTCCTGAGCTTTCTGTCGCTCGTCACCTTCAGCCTACTGTCTTGGGCCCAGAGTCCCAAACCCGCCGGTCCGACCCCCCATCCCCCGCGCCTGAAGGTCATGGTCGACCCGGGGCATGGCGGCGATGATGGCGGAGCCAGGGGCCCCAAGGGCCTGAAGGAGAAGGCGGCGGCCCTCGAGATCGGCAAGGCCGTGGCGGCCAAGCTCGAGACCGCGGGTTTCGAAGCCGTCCTCACGCGCGAGGACGACACCTTCATCCCCCTCTGGGATCGGGCCAAGGCCGCCAACGCCCAGGGGGCAGATCTCTTCATCAGCCTCCACCTGAACGCCGCCCGCGCCCGGGCCGCCCGGGGCTCCGAGGTCTACTTCCTGAGCCTGGGGAAGGGCGATGACGAGGAGGTGGTGGCGGCAGAGAATGCCGGCGCCGGCGACGCTCCGGCCAGCGCGGACACGGTGGTGGCGAGCATCCTCGACGACCTGGCCCAGAAGGCCTTCCTCCAGGATTCCGAGCGGCTGGCCGTGGCCATCCAGGGCCAGCTGAACCGGCTGGCGGGCATCAAGGAGCGGGGCGTCAAGCAGGCCCCCTTCATCGTCCTCCGGGGGGCGGCCATGCCCGCCGTGCTGGTGGAGGTGGCCTTCATCTCCAACCCCAAGGAGGAAGGGAAGCTCAAGGAGGCCGCCTTCCGCGCCAAGGTGGCCGACGCCATCACCCGCGGCGTCCGCCGCTACTTCGCCCAGGCCAACGGCAGCGTGCGCCGGAAGACCGTGGCCGGACCGGGCTGAGCGCCTTTTTGCCTCAGAAGCCGAAGGTCATGGGAACCCCGGCTCCCGACCCTCAACCTTGAACGGAACGCCGATCGCCGCCATGATGGAAGGCTGCAGTACCCGTAGCTCAGTTGGATAGAGCGTTGGCCTCCGAAGCCAAAGGTCGCTGGTTCGAATCCAGTCGGGTGCACCAACAAAGCCAGGGGGGCCGCATGGCCCCCCTGGCTTTGTTGCGGTTCTCTGGGTTCGAACCAGCGAGTGGACCGCCCAAGGCGCCACCTCCGTCTGGAGGACAGCGCTTGGCGCTGTCCTCCAGGTCCTCGCTCCGCTCGTTCGCGGAGCCGGAGCCTCTGTGGCGCCGACGCGGGCCGGGGCGGCGCAGCCGCACGGTTCGAATCCCGATCGGGCCGCATGGCCCCTCTGGCTTTGTTGCGGTTCTCTGGGTTCGAACCAGCGAGTGGATCGCCCAAGGCGCCACCTCCGTCTGACGGACAGCGCTTGGGCTGTCCTCCCGGTCCTCGCTCCGCTCGTTCGCGGAGCCGGACCCTCTGTGGCGCCGACGCGAGCCGAATGGCCTCCCAGGCCGAGGGGGGGCTCCTCCCTGGGGAAACATTTGAAGGCGCCTTGACGGGCCTCATTTTGCGAGGCACAATGATCTTGCCTAAACCGGAGGTCCCAGTGGATCGTGAACTCCTGAAAGGCAGCACTCCCTTGCTGCTGCTGTCGCTGCTCTGCGAGGGGCCCATGTACGGCTACCAGATCATCGAGACGGTCCGCCAGAGAACGGGGGGAACCTACACCCTCAAGGAAGGGGCCCTGTACCCGGCTCTCCACAAGCTCGAGGCGACCGAGTTCATCGCGTCGTACTGGGAAACCCAGGAGAACGGGCGGGAACGGCGCTATTACGCCATCCAGCCCGCGGGCCAGGCCTTCCTGACCGCCAAGAAGAAGGAGTGGAACCAGTTCGTGGACATGGTCCAGGCCTTCGTCGGGCCGAGGGTCTGAAGGATCCATCACCGTGTCCCGCGCGCTCGACGGCTACCTCGCCCAAGTGGCTGCTGGCCTGAGGGGAGTGTCCCGCTGGCGGCGCCTCAGGCTGCTGCGCGAACTGGAGGCTCACCTGCTGGACGAGGCTGAGGCCAGGGGCATCGAAGGCGAATCGGCCATGGCGGCCCTGCTCGCCGAGAAGGAGCGCCCCGGCTTGCTGGCCGGGGAACTTGCCGCCGGCGAGGGCCAGGACGCCAACCACCGTGGCGGCACCGCCCTGGCCGCGGGCATGATCATCGGGATTGCGACAGGCAGCCACATGTGGTTCGAGGGCTGGCGCTGGTACATCTGCGTGGCCTTCGCCGCGGCCCAGGGCCTTGCCGTGGGGGCCGGCTACTTCTGGGCCCGGCGCCACTGGCTCCGGCTCGATCCCTGGGCGAGAACGGCCGTGGCCGTGCTGCTCACCTCCCTGCTCTCGATCCCCCTCGGGTTCACCACCGCCCACGGGTTCAAGCCCACGCGCCTGTTCTATGGCGCCTATACGGGATTCCTCCTGGAGCGCCACAGCCAGGAGCGCCCTCTCTGGCAGACCCTCCTGGAACCGGTCCTCTTCACGGCCTTCATGTTCGCCCTCGAGACGGGGTTCCTGGGCCGGATCCGCTTCCGGTGGTGGCAGGTGCCCCTGGAGCTCAGCTTCAACGCAACCCTGCTGATCAGCGTGATGCTGGCGCTGAAGCTGCGCCGCGCCCTGGCCGAGCGCTGGGTGCTGACGCCCCAGGAGCAGGAGAGCTGATCCAAGCTCTGCCCCGGGGGCCCTGCCTTGGGGCTCTGCCTCGGGAATCCTCCTTGAGGGACGGGTGATTTGGCGATAAGCTATCCATCTTGCGTGGACAAGCCGCGTGCGTTCACCCCGCCCATGGGGGCATCCGGTCGGTCCCAGGAGGAAGAGATGAAGGAAAAGATCCACCCCGAACTGCACGATGTGAAGGTGCACTGCGCCTGCGGCAACGAGTTCATGACGCGCTCCACCAAGAAGGAGCTGCGCGTGGAAATCTGCTCGGCCTGCCACCCCTACTTCACCGGCAAGCAGCGCCTGATGGACACCGAGGGCCGCGTGGAGAAGTTCAACAAGAAGTACGCGAAGAAGGAAGCCCCGGCCGCCGCTCCCGAAGCTGCCGTCGAGACGACAGAAGCCTAGCTGTGATGTTCCAAAGAACGGGCCGAGCTTCTCGGCCCGTTCTTTTGTTTATGCTGTCCGGGGGTCCCGCGCTGCGCGCACACCCCCGGGCTCCCACGCCCAGTTCCGGCGGAGCCGGCCCAGGGCTTTCACCACCAGACAGGGCGCCGGATCCCGAGGTGAGCGATGCTCGACCAACTTGAAGCCGTGGATGCCCGCTTCCAGGAAGTGGAGGCGCAGCTGCAGGATCCCGCCGTGGTGTCCGACCCCAAGCGGCTGCGGGAGCTGACCAAGCTCCGCGCGGAGCTGGAGCCTGTGGTCCAGGCCTTCCAGGCCCAGCGCACGCGCCTCAAGCAGCTGGAGGAGGCCGAGTCCATCCTGGGCGACAAGACCATGGATGCGGATCTCCGCGAGATGGCCGAGATGGAGATCCCCGACCTGAAGAAGGCCATCGCCGAGGGCGAGGCGGAGATCAAGCGCCTGCTCATCCCCAAGGATCCCGCCGATGCCAAGAACGTGATCCTTGAGGTCCGCGCCGGCACCGGCGGCGAGGAGGCCGCGCTCTTCGCCGCGGAGCTGTTCCGCATGTACATCCGCTTCGCGGAGCGCAGGGGCTTCAAGGTGTCGGTGCTGGATGAGAGCGACGCCGATGCGGGCGGACTCAAGGAGGCCACGGCGGAGATCCAGGGGGAGGGGGCCTACAGCCTCTTCCGCTTCGAGAGCGGCGTCCACCGCGTGCAGCGGGTGCCCAAGACCGAGACCCAGGGCCGCATCCACACGTCCGCGGCCACCGTGGCCGTCATGCCCGAGGCCGAGGAGGTGGACATCGAGATCCACCAGAAGGACTTGCGCATCGACACCTTCTGCTCCGGCGGCAAGGGCGGCCAGAGCGTGAACACCACCTATTCCGCCGTGCGCCTCACCCACCTGCCCACGAACACCGTGGTGAGCTGCCAGGACGAGCGCAGCCAGATCAAGAACATGGCCAAGGCCATGACCGTGCTGCGCAGCCGCCTGCTCCAGAAGGCCCAGGAGGAGGCCGACGCGGCCCACTCCGCCCTCCGCAAGTCCCAGGTGGGCAGCGGCGACCGCAGCGAGAAGATCCGCACCTACAACTTCCCCCAGGGCCGCGTCACCGACCACCGCATCGGCGTCACCATCCACCAGATCGACAGCTTCATGTCCGGCCAGCTCGAGCCCATCATCGAGCCCCTGCGCGCCGCGTTCGAGGCGGAGCGGTTGCAGGCGCTGGAGGCCTGAAGCTCCGCCGCTGAGCGCTCGCCGCTGCGCGGCTCTGCGCACGCGGCTCCTGGCAGCCCGCGATCGGGCGGTCCCCCAGACCGCCCTCCCGTTCGCCCGGCCCCTGGGGTCCGGGCTCCCGGAGCGGGGCCCCCCATGTCCGGCCAGCTCGAGCCCATCATCGAGCCCCTGCGCGCCGCGTTCGAGGCGGAGCGGTTGCAGGCGCTGGAGGCGTGAGCCTGGCTCTCAGCTCTCAGCTGTCAGCCATCAGCTCTCGGTAAAAGCAGAAGCGGGAGGCATGCCTCCCGCTTCTTTTTTTAGCTGGTAGCTGACAGCTGATAACTACTTCTTCAGCGTCACCTTCTCCGGCGAGGTCAGGCTGAAGGCGACGGGCTTGCTCGCTGGAATCTTGATCACGGTGTCGGCGGTGCCGGCGGCCACGGCGGTGCCGGCGGCGGCGCCGATGGCCGCGCCGCCGAGGGCGTGGTCACCCTGGTTCTTCTTGTCGGAGAGGAGGCCCACCAGGGCGCCGAGGGCCGCGCCGCCGCCGATGTACTTGGCGTTGCGCTCTCCGCGGGCGGTGGCCACCACCACGTGCGTGTCCGTATCGATGCCGACGCCAGCGATCTCGGTGAGACGGATGCCCAGGGCACCCTTGCCATTGCTGAGACGGCCCGCCGCGGCGCTCTGGGTCACGACGCCCCGGGCCGGGCTGCCGGCGCTCCAGACCAGCTTGCCGTCCACCACGACGTCAGAGGCCAGCGAGCCCTCCCAGGGATCCCCGGCCTGGTCCTTGTCCGTGGCCAGCTCGCGGGCCAGGGTGATCTCGAGCTTGGTGCCGGTGGGCACGTCGACCACCACGGGCTTGGGCGCCTCCTTGGCGACGGGAGCCGAGGCCAGCATGGCGGCCTCCTGCTTCTTGGCCTCGGCGCGCTTCTTCGCGTCGGCCACCTGGCGTTCCAGGGCCTTCACCTGGGACTTGGTCACCTGCTTGACGGTCTCGGCGTCCTCTCCGGTGACCTTGCCGGACTTGGCCTCGGCGAGCTGCTGCTCAAGCTGGGCAACTTTGGCCTCGGCGGCCTTGGCGGCTTCATCGGCCTGGATGGCGGCTTCGCTCTTGCGGTTGCATCCCACAGCCAGGACAAGTGCCGCGGCGAGGGACATTCGGATCAGGGCAGTGCGCATGGGACCTCCGTTGAGGGGGTATATAGTATGACAGCCCGCAAAGTTTACCCACCATGGCCACTCCCAACCTCAACCCCCGCGGTGAATCCGTGCTCCGCACCCTCATCGAGGCCTACCTGGAGGCCGGTGAGCCCGTGGGGTCGCGCCTGCTGTCCAAGCGGTTCCCGGAGCCCCTGTCCAGCGCCACCATTCGGAACGTGCTCTCGGACCTGGAGGACGAGTCCCTGGTGGCCCAGCCGCATACCTCCGCCGGGCGGATCCCCACGGAGCGGGCGTACCGCTACTACGTGGACCGCTGGCTGAAGGCGCAGCCCCCGGACTCCGAGTTGGAAGGACGCCTTGCCGCGGCGCTGGAGGGCCTCGACCTGGATCCCGAATCCTGGGCCCGGCACGCCAGCCGGACGCTGGCCGAGGTGATGGGAGGAGTCTGCCTGGCCCTGCCCCTGCCGCTGACCCAGAGCCGCCTGGTGCGCCTGGAGTTCGTGCCGGTGGGACCGGGCCGCCTGGTGGCCATCTGGGTGGGGAGCCTGGGCGAGGTGGATCACCGGCTCATGGACAACCCATGGAATTACAGTGATACCGTGCTTACTGAGCTGGCGAATTTCGCCACCGCCCAGTTCGCGGGCCTCACCCTGGGCGAGATGCGGTCGCGGCTGCTGGACGCCCTTCAGGCGGGGGCCCGGGAGGGGGAGACGCTTCGGACCCGCCTCCAGGAGCTGGCCTCCCAGTGGCCGGAGGAGCGCCAGGCTGGCGACCCCCCGGTGCTGGTGTCCGGGCTGGGGCGTCTTGGCCAGCTTCCCGAATTCGAGGATGTGGCCCGGTTCCGGGGCCTGGTGGCCGCCTTCGAAGAGCAGGGCCGCCTGGCCCGCCTGCTGAATGCCTTCGCGGACAGGGCCTCCCAGGACATCCAGCTGCTGCTGGGGTCGGAGAATCCGTACCTGGACGGCTGGCCCCTGGCCACGGCCGTCCGCACGGTGGGGTTGGGGCCGGCCGGCTACGTGACCTTCGCCCTGGTGGGGCCGCTCCGCATGGACTACGGCCGGGTCATGGGTGGCCTGCGGTGGTGGTCCCGGCAGGTCCAGCGGCGGCAGGGCGGATCCTGAGACGGTTCCCCGCCGGACTGCGTATACTGCTGCGATGACCACCGGCACTCCCCGCGAGCCCAACGACCTGCCCGCTCCACCCTCCGGCGAGCCTGAGGATGTGGTGGATCTCAGCTTGGACGACGCCCTGGACGCGGATCTCCAGTCCGTCGCAGACGAGGTGGCATCCGGGTATCCCGCCCCGTCCATCGAGGAAGGCGAACTCACGGAGCTCGACGGCTCGAGGGAGGGCCTGGAGGCGGCTCTCACCGAAGCCGAACGGCAGATGGAGGAGATGCTCCGGCGGGAAGGCGAGCTGATGGACCAGCACCGGCGCCTGGCGGCGGACTTCAACAATTTCCGCAATCGCGTCCAGCGCGACATCGCCCTGGCCGTGGAGCAGGCCGAGCGGAAGATCCTCCTCGAGGTGCTTCCGGTCCTCGACAACTTCGAGCGTGGCCTCAGCGCCTCCTACCAGGATGTGGACACCTTCCGCGCCGGCGTGGAGCTGATCCAGAAGCAGTTCGTGGAAGCGCTTCGCCGCATGAACGTCGAGCCGCTTCCGCTGAAAGTCGGCGACACGTACGACGCCCTCCACGCCGAGGCGCTCACCACCTTCAGCGATCCGAACCTTCCCGACGGCGCCGTGGCCGCGGTCTATGAGCGCGGCTACAACCTCAAGGGGCAGCTCCTCCGTCCCGCCCGCGTGGTGGTGAATCGGCTGCAGGATTCCGGGAAGCCCTAGCTGTCGCCCTCCCCGTGTCTTTGGATGACCCAAGAATCCGATTTATCATGAAGTTGCAATTCCCCGGGAGTTCCACCCATGGCAGGCAAACTGATCGGCATTGACCTCGGTACGACGAACAGTTGCGTCTGCGTGATGGAGAGTGGCGATTCACGGGTGATTCCCAACCGGGAGGGGAGCCGCACGACCCCCTCCGTGGTGGCCTTCACGGACAAGGGCGACGTGCTGGTGGGCCACATCGCCAAGCGCCAGGCGGTCACGAACCCGCAGCGCACCCTCTTCGCCGTCAAGCGCCTCATCGGGCAGCGGTTCAACGCCCCCAAGGTCCAGGAGGCCGTCGGTCGGCTGCCCTTCCCGGTGGTATCCGCGCCCAACGGGGATGCCTGGCTGCGCGTGGGTGAGCGGGACTACGCGCCGCCCGAGGTCACGGCCATCGTCCTGCGTTCCCTGAAGCAGGCGGCCGAAGCCTTCCTCCACGAGGACGTGATGGACGCGGTCATCACGGTCCCGGCGTACTTCGACGACGCCCAGCGCCAGGCCACCAAGGACGCTGGCAAGATCGCCGGCCTCAATGTGCAGCGCATCATCAACGAGCCCACGGCGGCGGCCCTGGCCTACGGCTTCAACAAGAAGGGCCTGAAGCAGATCCTGGCCATCTACGACTTCGGCGGCGGCACCTTCGACTTCACCTTGATGGAGATGAACGACGGCGTGTTCGAGGTCCTGGCCACCAGCGGCGACACCTTCCTGGGCGGGGAGGACATCGACCTGGCCATCCAGAACTGGCTCGTGCAGCAGTTCCGGGAGAAGACGGGCATCGACCTCTCCTTCGACCGCATGGCACTCCAGCGGCTGAAGGAGGCCAGCGAGAAGGCCAAGTGCGAGCTGTCCACCCTGGAGCGGGTGGAGATCCGCCTGCCCTTCATCGCCCAGGCCCCGAGCGGGCCCCAGCACCTCGAGGCCACCCTGACCCGCGACCAGCTCGAGGAGATGGCCCGGGCGCTGGTGGAGCAGACGCTGGTCCCCATCAAGGACGCGCTGGAGCAGGGCGGCAAGACGGCCAAGCAGGTGGACGAGGTGATCCTCGTGGGCGGGCAGACCCGCATGCCCATGGTGCAGCGCCTGGTTCGGGACTTCTTCGGCAAGGAACCCAACCGCAGCATCAACCCGGACGAAGTGGTGGCCACGGGCGCCTCCATCCAGGGCGCGGTCCTGAAGGGCGACATCAAGGACCTGGTGCTGCTGGACGTCACGCCGCTCAGCCTGGGCATCGAGACCCAGGGCGGCGGCTTCGTGAAGATCATCCAGCGCAACGCCACCATCCCCACCCGGGACGCGCGCACCTTCACCACGGTCACGGACAACCAGAGCCGAGTGGAGATCCACGTGCTGCAGGGCGAGCGGGAGCTGGCCGAGCACAACAAGAGCCTGGGCCGGTTCGACCTCATCAACCTGCCGCCCCTCCCCAAGGGCGTCCCCCAGATCGAGGTGGCCTTCGACATCGACTCCAACGGCATCGTGAAGGTGTCCGCCCGGGACCTCATGACCGGCCTGGAGCAGAGCATGAGCATCCGGCCCAGTTCCGGCCTGTCCGAACTGGAGATCCAGCGCATGATCCGCGAGGCCCTGGCCAACGCCGAAACCGACGTGAAGAAGCGCGACGCCCTGAAGTACATCGCCTCCGCCGAGGGCCTGATCTTCTCCTGCGACAAGAGCTTCGCGGAATGCGGCAAGTACCTGGCGGAGGACCAGCAGATCATGATCCGCGACGTGCTCTCCCGCGCCCGGCAGGCCGTGGCCTCGCAGGACTCCGCGGCCCTCCGGGCCTGCGAGGGCCAGCTGCTCGAGGCCCAGAACCTGCTGACCGACGCCGTCCTGGCCGCCAGCGAGGCCATGATGGCCTCCCTGGATGGCGAGGATGAGGGGGCGGGGCCGAATTAGGCCGGCCCATCGGCTATCCTGGAATCCAGGATGGGTGCATGAAGCGTGACTACTACGAAGTCCTCGGCGTTTCGAAGGACGCGGGGACGGACGAACTGAAGAAGGCCTACCGCAAGCTGGCCATGGAGCTGCATCCCGACCGCAATCCAGGCAACAAGGAGGCGGAGGAGAAATTCAAGGAGGCGGCGGAGGCCTACAGCGTGCTGTCGGACCCCGAGAAGCGCCGGGTGTACGACCAGTTCGGCCACGCGGGCCTGGGCGGCGCGGGGGGCGGCGGCCAGCAGTTCCAGTTCGATCCGAACCAGTTCGCGGATTTCGAGGACATCCTCGGCAGCTTCTTCGGCGGCGGGCTGTTCGGCGACCTCTTCGGCGGCGGCCGGCGGCGGGCCAGCGGCGAGGAGCGGGGCTCGGACCTGCAGTACAACCTGAAGCTCAGCTTCAAGGATGCGGTTTTCGGCAAGGAGAGCGTGGAGCTCAGCATCCCGCGCCTGGAGGCCTGTGGCACCTGCCATGGCTCCGGCTGCGAGGCGGGCACGCGGCCGGAGACCTGCCCCCAGTGCCGGGGCGCGGGCCAGGTCGCCATGCGACAGGGCTTCTTCCAGATGCTCACACCCTGCCCCCGCTGCGAAGGCAAGGGCCGCATCATCCCGAAGCCCTGCCGCGAGTGCCGCGGAGAGGGGCGGGTTCATCGGAAGGCCAAGGTCAGCTTCAAGGTGCCCGCGGGCGTGGACCGGGGCACGCGCCTCCGCCTCCAGAACCAGGGCGAGGCCGGGCGCTTCGGCGGCCGCACCGGCGATCTCTACGTGGTGTTCGACGTGGAGCAGGATCCGAAGTACGAGCGGGACGGGTTCGACCTCCACCAGCGGCTGGAGGTGTCCTGGCCCCTGTTGGTGACCGGCGGCGCGCTCGAAGTCGAAACGCCCTACGGCGCGGACAAGGTGAAGCTGGCGGCGGGAACCCCGGCGGACCACGTGGTGAAGCTTGTGAATGCCGGTGTCCCCAGGCTCCAGGGCAGCGGCCGCGGCGACCTCTACCTGCACCTGCGGGCGGCCGTGCCGAAGTCCATCACGGCCGAGCAGCGCCAGCTGCTGGAGCAGCTCCGCCGGAGCCTCGACGGCGAACCCGCCGGGGAGAGCGAAGAAGGCTTCCTGGCCAAGGTGTTCGGGGCCGAGAAGGGCGGGAAGAAGAAGCGGAAGTGACGGTCAGTCCGCCACCACCACCTGCCGCTTGCCTTCCCGCTTGGCGCGCAGGAGGGCGCGGTCGGCCTGTTCGATGAGGTGGCCGGCGCCGTCGGCGTGCTCCGGGAAGGCGGCCACGCCGGCGCTGAGGGAGATGGTCAGGCGGTCGTTCCCGATGGTGACGGGCTGGCCCAGGATGACCTCGATGAGGCGCTCCGCCAGCTTCTGGGCCCCCGGGGACCGGGTGCTGGGCATGATGAGACAGAACTCATCCCCTCCATAGCGGTAGAGGCGGTCATGGGCGCGGCAGAGACGCTGGGCGGTCCGGGCGACGGCCTCGAGCACGATGCTTCCCGTGGGGTGGCCGTACTGGCTGTTCACCTGCTTGAGGTCATCCACGTCGATGAACACCAGGGCCACGGATTCCCCCTTGGCGGCGGCCTCGCGCACCGTCTGGGGCAGCTCCGTCTCCAGGCACCGGCGGTTCTGGGCCACCGTGAGATCGTCCTTGAAGGACAGGGCCCGGCTCTCCTCCAGGCGCCAGGCGTTCAGCAGCAGGGGCTCCACGTCCTCGAAGCCCAGGAGGAAGCGCTCGGGCGGCTCAAGGGGGTCCAGCAGGCGCAGGAGGCCCAGCTGTTCCGAGGCGGCCAGGAGGAAGGCCTCGCCCTGGCGCACCAGGTCCAGGGCCTCGTGGCGGGGCAGGGGGGCTTCCGGGAAGGAGCCGTCGCCCGCCCGCTGGTAGAACAGGCTCTCCTTCCGGAGCCAGATCGCGCCACCCTTCGCCCGCGACTGCCGGATGGCGCGGCTCAGGATGAGCTTCAGCAGATCGTCCAGGGAGGCCAGGTGGAGCATCTGGCGCAGCCATCCCTCGCTGCCGAGGTCCCGCTGCCGCAGGTGCCGGAGCGCCTCCCGAGCCGCCTCGAGGGGGCGGTCCTGGCGCATCACCCAGCCTGGCCGCTGTTCCAGCACGGCGCTGATCTCCTCCGCCTCCGCCTCCTGGACCCACCACAGAATTTCCGACCCCTCCGCCGGGATCAGCCGCGGATCCGGCCGTTCGGCCACCAGCACCAGCGAACCGGGCCCCGGTCCTGGCACCACGTCGTGGCCCCAGGCCTCCAGGGCCGTTCGCAAGGCATTGCCGGCCGTGGATGGTTGCGGTTCCAGCCAGTGGATGTGGTGCATGGGGCTCCGGGAAGGTGGGGTCAGGTTGTCACGGGCGGTCAGCCCAGCGCGGCTTCGAGTCTCATGGCGAGTTGGCCGAGGTGGGCGGCGAGGGGCTCCAGGACGGGGAGCGAACCTTCCCGCTGCCCGCGCTCAGCGCGGACCCAGCGCTTGAGGAGGACCACCGCCTGGGCATCGCGCACGCCGAGGCGCTTGGTGCTCTGGATCAGCTTGTGGGAAAGGCGGGCGCGCTCGGTCCCCGCCGGGTTTCCCCTCAGGCTGGCGATGAGCTGCAGGGCCTCCTGGGCCACTTCGAGATCCTGCCGGATGAGGGGCACCCGGGCATTGATCCGGAGCAGGAACAGCTCCAGGAACCGCAGCAGCTCGCCCAGCACGTCCATGGCGTCCCGGAGGGCCTGGTGGACTTCCTCCGGGGATTCCAGCAGCTGGCCCAGGTCCTCGATGAGCCGCTCGGCCTCCTCCCGGTCGGGCCGTCGCATCAGGGGGAACTCGGGGCTGCGGCGGAAGGCCAGCAGGTGACGGTAGGCCTGGGCGAGCCCGAGGGCGAGCCGGGGCCAGTCCTGGAGCTCCAGGCTCAGGAGGAGGTGGGTGTGGATGGGCGGGACCTGTTCCCAGAGCCGCTGGATGCGGAGCCGGAGGCGATCCCCCTCTTCCATCAGGCTGGGGGAGTCCGGGAACAGGCGCTGTTGCACATCAGGAGAGAACAGGCCCACGAGCTCGCCCATGAGCTGCTTCTGGTGGTTGAGGAGCAGGCCGCGCAGGCTGTCCTGGGCGTGGGCCACCTGCTCCGCGTCGGCCCCGGCCAGGGCCTGCTGCAGGAGGCTCCGCAGGGTCCCCTGGTCCTGGCGCAGGCTCAGCACCGCCTGGCGGAGGTAGGCGCGGAGCCGGGGCGCCTCGGGCCGGTCGGGGTCCACCAGGGCGGCCCGGGCGGGGTCGTAGGCGCGCTCCGCCACCCGGCCCAGCTCGGATTCGATGACCAGGAAGGTGGGCACGGAGGCGTAGATCTCCTGGGCGCCGGTGCCGGCCGAAGGCTCCAGGGATTCCATGAGCCCCAGGAGGGAGATGTGGCTGGCCAGGGCCCGGGCCACCACGGAGAAGAGGGCCGGATCCCCGGCCCGGAGATCCCGGAGCAGTTGCCGCAGCTCGACCGGGGTGCGGTCCCTGAACAGCTCGGCGTCCATGCGGGGCAGCACCCAACCCAGGTGGTCCCAGAGCCAGCGAAGGCTTCCCCGCACCTGCTCCACCGCGGGCCAATGGATGCCTCGGTCCATGGGCCGCATCAGGCCCAGGCGCAGGTTGGACACCACGTGCTGCAGCAGCAGCAGGGGCTCCGCGCGGGCATGGAACTCCGGAGGGATGCAGGCTTCCAGGTGCTCCGCCAGCCGGGCCAGGGATTCCTCCAACCTCCCCTGTCCCTGGATGGCCCGGTTCACCACCTTCATCTGGGCGTTCAGTCGCGCCACGGCCTCCGGCCCGTCTTTGCAGGTCTGCAGCGCGGTCATGATCTGGCGGAAGGAATCGCGATGATCTTCCAGGAAGGCCGCCCACAGGGCCTGAAGGGTTCCGGCCTCCTCACCCGGTGGGGCGGCCATGGTCCGGAGCGAAGCCAGGAGATCGAGCAGCAGGCCCACCCAGGCGGGCTGGTCGTGTTCCACCATCAGCTCCCGGTGGGCGGTGCCGGTCAGGTGGGCCAGCCGTCCGAGGCTGTGCTGCAGCACCAGCCCCATGGCGATCCGGGCCTCGCCGAGGCGGCGGGGCGAGAACTGGTGGAGGAAGGCCAGGAAGAGTCCGAGGTTGCGTCGCAGGTTGGCCTGGGCCGGGGACTCCCCGGTGCTGGCGGTCTCGCCGGAAGGTGCTTCCAGCAGGGGATCCAGGTCTCCGGCCCCTTCCCGGAGGATGTCCTCCAGCAGGGCCAGGTCCGTTCTGGATAGACCCTTCTCCCGGATCAATTGCCGGGCCAGCATCAGACGCTGGGGCGGAGTCCCTGGGGCAGGCATGGCGAAAGCATACAATGGGCCGGGCGTGGGATACCTCCGGGAGGTGTTACCATCGCATCACCCCATCCGGAGGCAGCCAGTGGTCAGCAAGCTAGGGGAAATGCTCGTCAAAGCTCAGCTCATCACGGATGCCCAGTTGGAAGAAGTGATCAGGATCCAGCGCCGGGAAGGCGGAAAGCTGGGCAGCATCGTCGTGCGCCAGGGCTACTGCTCGGACCAGGACATCGTGAGCTTCCTCGGCATGCAGTACGGCGTCCCCGCCGCGGATCTGGAACAGTGGCCGCCCATCGACTCGGGTGTCATCGCGCTGATCCCGAAGGACCTGGCCCAGCGCCACAAGGTGCTGCCTCTGCAGCGCACCGGTAACGTGCTGACCCTGGCCATGTCCGATCCCACGGACATCTTCGCCATGGATGATGTGCGCTTCCACACCGGCTACAACGTGGACCCGGTCGTCTCCAGCGAGATGGGCCTGGTGCGGGCCGTGGAGAAGTACTACGGGGGCTCCAGCGGCGTGCGGCTGGCGGATGCCCAGGGCGCGCGGGCCACGATGAGCGGCGCGGCGGCCGCAGGTCCCACCGATTCCGGCCCCGCCGGACCATTCAACGAGCAGGACGAGCACTTCGACCTCCAGGAGCTGGAGCAGGAACTGGATGCCGACGCCGAATACGAAGCCACGGAGGACGACGAAGAGAGCATCAACGTCGGCGCCCTGAAGAAGGGCAGCGAAGACGCCCCGGTGGTGAAGCTCGTGAACATGGTGCTCATCGACGCCATCAAGCGCGGGGCCTCGGACATCCACATCGAGCCCTACGAGAAGAACTACCGCATCCGGTTCCGCATCGACGGCATCCTCCAGGAGGTCATGCGGCCGAACCTCAAGCTGCGGGATCCCCTCACCTCCCGCGTGAAGATCCTGGCCAAGCTCAACATCGCCGAGAAGCGCCTGCCCCAGGACGGGCGCATCAAGCTGCGCGTGAACATGGGCGGCCGGCAGAAGGTCATCGACTACCGCGTGAGCATTCTGCCGACGCTCTTCGGCGAGAAGATCGTGCTGCGGCTGCTGGACAGCGACAAGCTCATGCTCGACCTCACCAAGCTCGGCTTCGAGCCCGAGAGCCTGGAGCGCTGGGACCGGCAGATCTCCAAGCCCTACGGCATGGTGCTGGTGACGGGACCCACGGGGTCGGGCAAGACGAACACCCTGTATTCCTCCATCGCCAAGCTCAACACGGTGGACACCAACATCCTCACCGCCGAAGATCCCGTCGAGTTCAACTTCCCCGGCATCAACCAGGTGCAGATGAAGGAGCAGATCGGCCTGAACTTCGCGGCGGCCCTGCGCTCCTTCCTCCGGCAGGATCCCAACATCATCCTCGTGGGCGAGATCCGCGACTTCGAGACCGCCGAGATCGCCATCAAAGCTTCGCTCACGGGCCACCTGGTGCTCTCCACCCTCCACACCAACGACGCCCCCAGCACCATCAACCGCCTCATGAACATGGGCGTGGAGCCGTTCCTGGTGGCCACCTCCGTGAACATCATCTGCGCCCAGCGTCTCGTGCGCCGCCTCTGCAACAGCTGCAAGGCCGTCGACACCCACCACCAGCCCGAGGAGGCCCTGCGTGAGGTGGGCTTCACTCCGGAGGAGATCCAGCGGGGCATCACCTTCTACAAGCCGGTCGGGTGCGATATTTGCAACAAGCGCGGCTACAAGGGCCGCGTGGGCCTCTACGAGGTGCTGGAGATGTCAGAGACCCTGAAGGACATGATCCTCACGGGCGCCTCGGCCATCGAGCTGCGCGAGCAGGGCCAGAAGGAGGGCATGATCACCCTCCGCCGCTCCGGCTGCCGCAAAGTCCTCGACGGCGTCACCACCATCGAAGAGATCATCCGCGAGACAGTCCTCTAGGAAAGGTTCGGCATGAGTGAGATCGGTTCCAACTACGTAGCTCCGCTGCAGCAGCTGCTCAAGACGATGGTGGAGTACGGAGGCACGGACCTCCACATCACCACGGAATCGGCGCCGCAGATCCGCATCGACGGGCGCATGGTGCCGCTCAAGCTGCCCCCCATGGATGCCTCCCAGACCCGCTGGCTCTGCTACGGTGTCATGACCGACCAGCAGAAGCACCGCCTCGAGGAGGATCTGGAGGTGGACTTCTCCTTCGGCCTCCAGGGCGTGGCCCGCTTCCGCGCCAACGTCTTCAACCAGCGGGGCGCCACGGCGGGCGTCTTCCGCACCATTCCCGAGAACATCCGCAGCTTCGACCAGTTGGGCCTGCCGCCCTCGGTCCAGGCCCTCTGTGACAAGCCCCGCGGCCTGGTGCTGGTGACCGGAGTGACGGGTTCCGGCAAATCCACGACCCTGGCCGCCATGGTGGACAAGATCAATGCCGAGGAGCCCGTCCACATCCTCACCATCGAGGACCCGGTGGAATACGTGCACAAGCACCGGCGGGCGCTGGTGAACCAGCGCGAGATCCACGCGGATACCCACAGCTTCAAGAAGGCCCTTCGCTCCGCCCTCCGTCAGGATCCCGACGTGGTGCTGGTGGGTGAGATGCGCGACCTGGAGACCATCGAGTCGGCCCTCACCATCGCCGAGACGGGCCACCTCACCTTCGGCACGCTGCACACCAACAGCACCGTGCAGACCATCAACCGCATCATCGACGTGTTCCCCAGCCACCAGCAGGCCCAGATCCGCGCCCAGCTCTCCCTGGTGCTGGAAGGCGTCATCTGCCAGAGCCTCATTCCCAAGGTGGGCGGCAAGGGCCGGGCCCTGGCGCTGGAGATCATGATCCCCAACTCCGCCATCCGGAACCTCATCCGCGAGGACAAGATCCATCAGATCTACGGCACCATGCAGTCCGGCCAGACGAAATACGGCATGCAGACCTTCAACCAGAGTCTCTCGGATCTGGTGCTCCGCAAGGAAATCAGCCAGGAGCAGGCCTTCGAGTACACCTCGAATGCCGACGAGCTGAGGGAGCTCATCAACCGGGGCGTGGGCGTCGGCTCTGCCGGCGGCCGCGGGGCGGCCACGGCCCAGCCGACCGCCAGCACCAATCCCGCCCTGGGAGGCCGGAATCCCAACATCAAGTACACCTAAACCATTCCCTGCGACCCATTAGATCTTCACCACTGATCCATTCCTGCCTATCCTGAAGGCACCATCGTTCCCAGCTGTCCGCCGAGGTCCGCATGCCCGCATACGCATGGAAAGGCAAGAATCGAATGGGGGAGGCCCAGGAGGGCGTCCTGGTGTCCGAATCCCGGGATGCCGCCGCCGCCACCCTGAAGCGAAACGGCATCGAGGTCACGGGCATCAGCGCCATGGCCGCCAAGGGCACCAAGTCCTTCGGCAAGGTCAAGCCCAAGGACCTGGCCATCTTCACCCGGCAGTTCAGCGTGATGATCGATGCGGGCCTGCCTCTGGTGCAGTGCCTGGAGATCCTGGGCGCCCAGCAGGTGGACAAGGGCTTCCAGAAGATCATTGAGGCCGTGCGGGAAGACGTGGAGAAGGGTCTCACCCTGCAGGCGGCCCTCTCCAAGCACCCCAAGGCCTTCAACGACCTCTACGTGAACATGGTGGGCGCCGGCGAGAGCGGCGGCATCCTGGACGTCATCCTCCAGCGCCTGTCGAGCTACATCGAGAAGGCCGTCAAGCTCACCGCCAAGGTGAAGGGCGCCATGACCTACCCCGTGGCCATCATCACCATCGCCATCGCCGTGGTGGTCATCATCATGGTGAAGGTGATCCCCGTCTTCTCCGCCATGTATGACGGTCTGGGCAGCAAGCTGCCCTTCCCCACCCTCGTCTGCATGGCCATCTCCAGCGCCCTCATCAACTACAGCTGGATCCTGATCATCGCCACGGTCCTCATCGTGGTGGGCCTGCGCCAGTACTACAAGACGCCGGCGGGCCGGCTCCAGATCGATGCGCTCATGCTGAAGATCCCCATCATCGGCGACGTGCTCCGCAAGGTGGCCGTGGCCCGGTTCTGCCGCACCCTGGGCACCCTCATCAGCTCCGGCGTGCCCATCCTCGAAGGCATGGACATCACGGCCCGCACCGCGGGCAACATGGTGATCCAGAACGCCATCCTCAAGTCCAAGGACGCCGTGGAGCAGGGGCGCAACATCAGCACCCCGCTGGCGGAAACCAAGGTCTTCCCGCCCATGGTGGTGCAGATGGTGGGCGTGGGCGAGGCCACGGGCGCCCTGGATGCCATGCTGGCCAAAGTGGCCGACTTCTACGAGGACGAGGTGGACAACGCCGTGGCCAACCTCACGAGCCTCATGGAGCCCATCATGATCGCCATGCTTGGTGGCATCATCGGCTTCATCGTGGTCGCCATGTACCTGCCCATCTTCAACCTGGCCAACGTGTTCGGGAAGGAGTGACCTCTTCCACCAAGGTCGCTTCTTGGTAAGGCGAGTCCTCGGGACGGAGCCGAACGAACGGCGGAGGGCTTGCGGTCGCTTGCTTGGGCGGCCATCGGTCCATGGCTGGATGGCATTCGATCCAGGCTCATGGCAGGGAAAAGGAGCCGCAGGCTTGGGCTCCGTCCTTTGCTTGCTTCTTGATCCAGCGCCATCTGTCGCTCATGGCCGGAGCTGCGATGACCCTGGTTTGATCGACATGGCCCACGGCCACATCCGAAAGGTCGTCCCGCCGCACGGAGGCTGGCACGGGACTTCCGCCGAACGCCGTTGCGGTCCGGCCTCAAACCGGAGCCATCCGCGTGTCGTACGGGCAGACTACGTGGCCATTCAGGCCGAGGTCCAACCAAGCGTTCCCGGAGGATCCCAGCTCGGTGGCCGTTCGGATCCTCAGCCAGCTGAACCGGCTCTCACCGGGCGGGGCTGAAGGCTGGGTTCAGGGTACGTTCGCGCCGCTCTGATCGATCTTGACCATCTGTTTGTTGTTCTGCGTATCGACGGCCGTGATGGTGTAGGTCAGGCGGTCTGCGTTGATGACCAGGGTGAACCGCATCTTGCTGGCATCTTTGATCGTGAAGGACACGGGCGGCGTCAGGGTGGGGCCGGTTCCATCCGGCGACCAGACAAAATTGCCCGCGGCCGGGTAGAGCCCGACTTCCGCCTTCACGTTTTCCAGGGCCATCCGAAGGGCCGTGGCGTTCGCACGGGCATCTCCCACCTGACGGGCATAGTCCCTGGCGCCGCTGAATCGGGGGATGGCGATCGCCGCCAGGATGCCGATGATGGCGAGGGCCAGGAGCAGCTCGATCAGGCTGAAACCTCGGGTGGCGGGGGATCTTTTCATCGCAGCTCCTTCAGAGCCTCAGGACCGTTCAACAGTCATTCGAGTATAGGCACGCGGGGCCGGAGACCGGCTTCACAGGGGCAGGGAACTTTCCGGGGTCTTGGGCAGGGTATGGATCTGGACACCCCCTTGCACCTTGAGCCCATAGGTAATTTGAATGACATAAGGACCATTCGGGTTGATGGGCAGGAGCCCCACTTCCCCGGGAATGGTGGCCGCCGCCCCGAAGGTGTACGCGTACCGGGTCTGGTCGAACGGGTTTCTCATGTTGAGGAACTCGAAGCGGGCCTTCATGACCGCCATGGTCTCCGTGATGGTGGTGGCCGTGGCCAGGTCGGCGGCGGTGCGCTCCGCCATGGGCTGCTCCACGGTATCCAGGGCGTTCTGCATGGCGGCGGCGATGTCGGCCGCATTGGCCTGGGTGGCGCGGTTGCGGGCGGACTCGCGCTGGCCCAATAGGGCCGGGATGGCGATGGCGCTGATGATGCCGATGATGGCCAGCACCATCAGCAGTTCGACGAGGGTGAATCCAGTGTCTCGTCTCATGGTCAGCTCCTGGATTCATGGATAGGGAGGGTGAAACAAGACCCATGCCAACGGAGTGGGTCTTGTTGAAATAAGCGCAAAAAAAGGGGCCGCAACGGGTGCGGCCCCTTTCCGTTCAGGCCGAAGCCCAAGGGTTCCGATTACAGAGCCAGGGAGCTTTCGGGGGACTTGGCCAGGGTGTTGAGCGCGAAGACGCCCTTGACCTTGGTGCCGTAGGTGATGCCCACCACGCTCTGGCCGTTCACGGTGGCGGCCAGCAGGCCCACTTCACCGGGGACGGTGGCGGCGGCGCCGAAGGTGTAGGCAGCCAAGGCCTGGTCAAAGGGGTTCTTCATGTTGAGGTACTCGGGGCGGTTGGAGACGGCCGTCAGGGTTTCGCCGACCGTCGTGGCCGTATCCAGGTCCGTGACGCTGCGCTGGCCAGCCGGCTGATCCTCGACGATGCCCAGGGCCACCTGGATGGCGCCGGCGATGTTGGAGGCGTTGGAAGCCGTGGCGCGGTTGCGGGCGGCCTCACGCTGGCCCAGCAGGGCGGGGATGGCGATGGCGCTGATGATGCCGATGATGGCAAGCACGAGCAGCAGTTCGATGAGGGTGAAGCCCTTCTGGTTCTTCATGTGATGTCTCCTTGTGGGCGATGGCCGCGTGTAAAGGTATCAATCCCTATGCCAATTTACCAATCCTCCTGAGAGGCTCCTGAAATCCCAGCACCTTAGGGCAAGAAAGGACCGGTGGAAAGCCGTGACGGGCCGGAAAGGGTTACGGGAGTGACGTAGAGGGTCAGATTTCTGCCCTATTGCGTCGAAGCGCCCGACGGGGGACCGGCTTGCGGCTTCCCATGGGCCCGGAGCCAGGCCTGGGCTCGGCTCGCGGCGCGGACCTGCTGATCCGGGGGCAGGCTCTTCCTGTAGGCCTCCACGGCGTAGGCCTGCGGGGGGGAAATGCCGAACCCTCTCGCCAGAAGCATCCAGTAGAGGGCCTCTTCGGAATCCGAAACCACCCCGAAACCCTGGCGGTACAGGAAGCCGAGGGTGAAGCAGGCCTGGCCATCTCTGGCCTCGCCCTGGGCCCGGAGCAGTAGGAGCGCGCGCTTGAAGAAGGGGGCCGCTTCGGCCGGTGAGGATTCCTGGAGGAGCTCCCCCGCGAGGACCATGGCGAGCGGATGCCCCCCATGGGCCGCCGCCTCAGCCCAGCGAAGGGCCTCCGCCTGATCTTTGCGGGCCCCCAGCCCGTAGTGGTAGGCGCGTGCCAGGGCGAACTGGGCGAGCGTGTGGCCCTGGTCCGCCGCGCGGCGGAAGGCGGGCACCGCCCGCTCCGGAGACTGCTGAAGAAACCTGCCCCCCTGCTGGTAGAGGACTCCGGTCAGGTACTGGCCCTCCGGGGAGCCCAGGCGCCCTTTGAACAGGGCCCACAGCACCGGGCCTTCCCTGAAGGCTGTCGCCACCAGGAAACTGACCGAAAAGGCCGCCAGGGAGGTTTTCAGCCATCGCCGGGTGGATGTCCAGCCGCGGCTGCCGATGCGATTCAGGTACACCGCGTACCCAAGGCCCCAAAGCAGGGCCACGCCCAGGGCCGTCAAGGCGAGAATGGCCCCCCAGTTGCGGACGTATCCCCAATCGATCATTCCGTTCATGATGTCGCGCACCCTAGCTGGATCATGGTTCGAGCGTTTCAAGGAGTTCCCGCGCCCCGCGATGCTTCGGATCCAGCCTCAGGGCTTCCTGGGCGGCCTTGCGGGCTTCGTCTTTCCTTCCGAGGTCGCGGAGGATCTGGCCTTTGCGCCACCAGGCGCCGGGATAGCCGGCGGCGCCGCCTTCGAGGGGCTCGCGGAGGACCTGGTCCAGGGCGGCGAGGCCTTCGGGGCGGTGGAGGCCGCTGCTGGCGGCCACCTTGCCGAGCTGCAGGTGGAGGAGGCTGGGGGCGTCCACTTGGGCGAGGTGGTCCTGGACCACCTGCCAGGCGAGGTCGGGGCGGCCGCCGTGCAGGTAGGCGTCGCTGACGGCGGCCACGCCCCGGGCGCGGGTGCGCACGCCGGGCAGCAGGCGGGAGGCCTCGGCGAGCAGGCGGGCGTTCTTCCCGGCTTCGCCCATGGCCTTCTTGGCGGGGCGGCGGTCCAGGGCATCGAGCCACTGGCCCACCACCTCGGGATCCTGTGGCGCCTGGGCCAGGGCGCGACCGAAGTAGGGCTGGGCCTCCCACCACTTGTCTTCTTCCACCAGGACCAGGGCCTGGAGAAGGTCCCCCCGGGCCGGGGCCACGCGGCGGAGTTGGTCGGCGCAGCGCAGGGCCTTCCGGGTGGAGCCGCCCAGGATGCCCGGCAGCATCTCGTAGGCCAGGCCGAGGCTCATCCAGGCGGGGGCGAGGGTGGGATCGGCTTCGGTGGCGGCGCGCAGGTCGTCCATGGCGCCCAGGGCGCCGCGGAGGCTGCCGAGGTCCCGCTGGCGGATGGCCTCGCCCGCCCGGGCCAGGCCCCGGGCCAGGAGGGCGTCCGCCAGGCGGGGGTTCGCGGCCAGGGCGCGATCCGCGGCCGAGTGGGCCTCGGCGAAGCGCTGGAGGCTGGAGAGGGCTTGGGACTTGGCCGCCCAGGCCGCGGCATCACCCGGGTTCTGGCGCAACCGGGCCTCGGCGTCCGCGAGCACCTTGAGGTAGCGCCCGGCGTCCAGGTCGGCCCGGAAGGAGGGCGCCGCAGGCTGGGCCAGGAACACGAGGGCGATGGGGAGGGGGAGGGGCACGGGCATCCTTCAAGCGAACGCGAAGACAGGATTAACAGGATTGAAGGCAGGATGAACAGGATTGGGGTGGGAGGCTGGAAGGTTTTTCCATGGGAATCCAGCGGCCAAGGGCAACGGTCCCGTCCTGACCTCGGGTATAGCGTGGCGGCGCGGGTTCGGCTATGCTAAGTGATTGTTTGCACATGGCTCTGGAGGAGATTACATGAGCGCCAAGGGCGGATTGTTGGAAGGGAAACGGGGCCTGATCATCGGCGTGGCGAACAAGCGGTCCATCGCCTGGGGCATCACCCAGAAGGTGGCCGAGGCCGGCGCCCAGCTCTGCCTGACCTACCAGAACGAGCGCCTGGGCGAAAACGTCCGCGAGCTGGCGGCGGAGCTGAAGAATCCCCTCCTGCTGCCCATGGACGTGGGCAGCGACAGCCAGATCGTCATGGCCTTCGACGAGATCCGCAAGAAGTGGGGCAAACTCGACTTCCTGGTGCACGCGGTGGCCTACGCCCCCCGGCAGGCCCTGGAAGGCCGCTTCGTGGAGACCAGCCGCGAGGATTTCCGCGTGGCCCATGACATCAGCGCCTATTCCCTGGCAGCCGTCTGCAATGCGGCCCAGCCCCTCATGACCGAGGGCGGTTCCATCGTGACCCTCAGCTACCTGGGTGGCGAGCGCGTGGTGCCCGGCTACAACGTGATGGGCGTGGCCAAGGCCGCCCTGGAGTCCACGGTGCGCTACCTGGCCGCGGATCTGGGACCCCAGGGCATCCGCGTGAACGCCATCTCCGCCGGCCCCATCAAGACGCTGGCCTCCTCGGCCATCCCGGGCATTGGTTCCAAGCTGAAGGCCCATCGTTCCCACACCCCGCTGCAGCGCGACACGGACCAGCTGGAAGTGGGCGATGCCGGCGTGTTCCTCGTCAGCGACATGGGCCGCGGCATCACCGGCCAGGTGCTCTACGTGGACGGCGGCTTCAGCATCATGGCGGGGTGACATTCTCCGGGGGTTCCCCTCGCAACGCCTGCGTTGCGAGGATCTAAGGGCGCGCTGCGCGCACACCCCCGGACCCCCGCGATCGGCCCGGCAGAGCCGGGCTGATCCGCATTCCTTCGGATCCGGGATTCAGGCCTTCAGGTGCTCAAGTGTGTCCAGCACATCCTGCACGTGCCCCTTCACGCTCACCTTGGGCCAGACGTGGCGGATGACGCCCTTGGGGTCGACGAGGAAGGTGCTGCGGATGATGCCTTCCACTTCCTTGCCGTACATCAGCTTCTTGCCGAAGGCGCCGAGGGGCTTGAGGAGGGCGCACTCGGGGTCGGAGAGCAGGCGGAAGGGGAGGCCCTGCTTGGTGATGAAGTTCTGGTGGCTCTTGAGGCTGTCGCGGCTGAGGCCGTAGACCTGGGCGCCCAGGGCCTGCACGCGGGTCCAGCTGTCGCGGAAATCGCAGGCCTCCGTGGTGCAGCCGGGGGTGCTGTCCTTGGGGTAGGCGTAGAGCACGGTCCAGCGGCCCTTGAGGTCCGCGGCCGTGATCGTGGCCCCCTGGTCGTCCTGGAGGGAGAAGGCGGGGAGGGGATGTCCGATCAGCGAAGTCATGAGCGGTAGGGTAGCGCACCGCCTGTGACCGGGGACAACCCGCATTGCGGTGAGAATGGGGCCGCGAGGTCATCCATGAACCTGACCGAATACCTGTCCGCCGAATGGAAGCCCGCCCTGGGTTGCACGGAGCCCGCGGCGGTGGCCTACGCCGCCTGCCTGGCCGCCCGGCAGGGGCGCGGCGAGCCGCGCATGGCCCGGCTGGTGCTCGACGTGCGCACCTACAAGAACTGCCACGCCGTGGGCATCCCCAACAGCGGCGGGCGCACCGGGGTGCTCTGGGCCCTGGCCCTGGGGGCCGTGCTGCCGGATCCGGCCCCGGCCCTGCAGATCTTCGAATCCGTCACACCCCGGGCCCTGGAGCAGGCGGGGCGATTGCTGGACCGCGGCGCCCTCCACGTGGAGGTGGACGCCTCCCGGCCCGATCTCTACATCGACTGCACCGTGGCCTGCGAGGGGGGCGTGGGGCGGGCGGTACTGGAACAGGAACACACCCGCCTGGCGCGGCTGGAGACGGATGGCATGGCGGCGCCCCTGGCCGCGGCCCAGTCGGGCCCGGACGCCGTGGACTGCATCCGGGAGCAGGTCGGGACCATGTCCCTGGCGGAACTGGTGGCCCTGGCCCAGACGATCACCGAGGCGGACCGGGCGCGCCTGCGCGAGGGTCTGGCCCTGAACCTGGCCATGGCCGAACACAGCGTCGACCACCTCCCGGCGGGCTTCGTGCCCGGGCCGGAGGGCGAACCCTGGCTCCGCATTCCGCGCCTGGTGAGCTCCGGCGTGCTGGGGCGCATGTCCGGGGAGCCCCTCACGGTCATGTCCCTGGCGGGCTCCGGCAACAAGGGCATCACCGTGTCCGTGGCGCTGGGGCTGTGGGCCCGGCGCAAGGGGTACAAGGAGGCCCGCATCGAGGAGGCCCTGGCCCTGGCCTGCCTGCTGACCACGGCCACCACCCACCACCTGGGGACGCTCTCCGCGGTGTGCGGGGCCTCCAACGCCGCCGGCATCGGCATCGCCGTGGGCCTGGTGCACCTGGGCGGTGGCGGGATCCCCCAGATGGAACTGGCCATCCACAACATGGTGGGCAACCTGGCGGGGCTCATCTGCGACGGGGCCAAGATCGGCTGCGCCATGAAGGCCATGACCGGCGTGGAGGCGGCGTTCCGCTCGGCGGAGCTGGCCCTCGCAGGCTTCGGCATTCCGGGGACAGACGGCATCGTGGGCGCCACCGGCGAGGCCTCCCTGGCCCACCTGGGCCGCCTGGCCCAGCAGGGCATGGCC
Organism: Geothrix terrae; assembly: GCF_022808775.1. Taxonomy (GTDB): domain Bacteria; phylum Acidobacteriota; class Holophagae; order Holophagales; family Holophagaceae; genus Geothrix; species Geothrix terrae. The sequence goes on along the minus strand of NZ_JAKZLA010000002.1, from coordinate 80,719 downwards.
TGCGCCGACGGCGAGATCCTGGACATCATGCAGGCCAAGCTGGGCTGATCAAGCCATTGGACGGGGCACGGACGCCCAGGCCAAGCCCAGCACCAGGACCAGGGCCGCCCAGCCCAGGGGGGTGGGATCCGTGGCGAGGCGGGGCAGCTGCTCGAGGAGCAGGCGCCCCAGGCTGTCGTGGTCGGGACCCGGACCCAGGCCGAGGGTGGACAGGGTGGCCTCGCCCCACAGCGCCCCGAGCCAGGCGCCGGGGAACAGGCCCGCGGCCTGGTCCAGGGCCCAGGGGGACCACCGGCGGAGGGTGGAGGCCGGCGTGGCGCCCAGGGTCCGCTCCGCGGCCCAGGCCGGCGATTGCCGGAAGGCGTCGAGCTTGACGCGCAGGGGGGGCTCCAGGTGGGGGGCCAGCAGCAGGCCCAGCAGCAGGAAGAGGGCCGCGACGTTGAGGCCTCCGGCGGCCGCGGCCAGGGGGAGCAGGAAGAGCACCGGCGGGAGGCTGCGCAGGGCGGACAGTGCGCCGGACCAGCGCCGGCCCCGCCAGGCGAGCAGCAGCGCGGCTCCCAGCCCCAGCAGGGCGCAGGCGCTGGCGAACCCCACACTGCGGGACCCCGCCAGCAGCAGGCGCAGCAGGGCATCCCGCCCCAGGTCGTCCACCCCCAGCGGATGGCCGGGCGAGGCGGAGAGCCCGCCGTGGAACGGGTCGAGGGGCAGGTCCGGCAGGGCCAATGCCAGAAGGAAGGCGAGGCGCCATTTCACGGCGCGGTCTCCGGGTCCATCCGCCGGGATGACAGCCAGAGCAGGGCCAGCGCCACCACCCAGGCCGAGAGTCCGGCGCGATCCCGCCCGGCCACGCGGTCCATCCAATCCATGCCGAGGCCCGGCACGCCCAGCATCCGTTCCAGGACAAGCGAGGCCGTGAGCCAGACCGGAAGGCGGGCTGCCAGCCAGCAGCCCGAAAGACGGGCCAGGGCCAGCCGCCGGGCCCGGAGCGTCACCGCGCGGCCCCAGGCGGTGGGGAAGGGCACCTCGCCTGGAAGCGCCGTCGCCAGCCACCGGACCTCGCCGGGGAGGGCGGCCAGGAGGAAGGCCGAGAGCCAGCCGCCCTGGCCCGGCGGGCCCCAGGCCGCGGGCCAAAGGGCGAGCAAGGTGCCGGCCCAGAGCAGGTCGGGTGGGGCTTCCAGCAGGGCCAGGGAGCTCCGGGTCGCCAGGGTGGGCCCGCCGAGCCAGGCCAGCAGCGGCGCTGCGATGGCCAGGGCGCCCAGGGCGAGAGCCGCGGGAAGCAGGGCGTGGGCCGGGAAGGGCGGGGGCGGAACCGGCCGCCACAGGGCGCCGGGCAGGCTCCAGGCCAGGGTCAGGGCGAGACCCCAGACGGCCGCGCCCTGCAGGCTGTCCCGCCTCACCGGTTCCAGCGCCAACCCGCGGCCCCCGGCGTGGCCAGGTACAGGCCCAGGGGGCTGGGCGTCACGGAGAGGCGCTTGTCCACCCAGACCACGCTCTGGAAGTCGAGGATGGGCAGCGCCGCCGGATGCTTGGCCCAGACGCCCTGGAGCTCGCGCCAGCCGAGATCGCCCGCCTGCCGGAGTCCGGCGGCCAGCGAGGCGACCTGGGGGTCGGACCAGCCGGTGACGTTCATGGGGCCCTTGGGTTCGAGGTACTCCAGGACGGCCCATGGATGCGGCTCGAAGACCACCACGGAGCAGGCCAGTTCGAACTCGCCCTTGCGGAGCCGGTCCACCAGGATCGCCTGCTCCAGGGGCATCAGCTGGAGGTCGAAGCCGTCCTTCCGGGCCCGGTCCCGCAGCGCCAGCAGCAGGTTCTCGGTGGACGCCTCGCCCGCGGCATAGAGCAGCTTCAGCCGGCCCGGCGGCTTGGGCGGATCGGTCGGACTGTCGATGGCCTGGGGGTCGAAGCCCAGGCTCTCGGGCCACAGGCCGCGGCTGGGCCGGGCGTTCTGTCCCAGCAGGCCGGGCGGGAAGGCGTCCTGGCGCCAGCGCTCCAGGAGCTGCAGGGGCCCCGTTCCGGCGCGGCTCCAGACCACCAGCTGGGCGTTCATGGGCTGGACCACCACGCGGTGGGAGGTGGGCGGCGGCAGGGGCCGGGCCGGCGGGGCGCCGATGGTGAGCCAGCCTTTCTGCAGGGCCTGGAGCACGCCAGCAGGGTCGGGCAGCAGGCGGAATCGGATGCCGTCGATGCGCGGCTTCAGGAAGTGCTCCCGGCGGTAGAAGGTCCATGCCGCGGGATCTTTCTGGAAGCGGAAGGGACCGGAGCCGCGCTCCGGATGGCCCTTCTGGGCCACAGGCACCCGGGCCAGCTCCAGCAGCAGGCGACCAGGGGGCTTGGGTGAGCGGATCCAGATCCGGCCGTCCTGCTGTCCGGTCACCGCGCCGTCGAGAATCGCCCGCTTGGTGGCGCTGGCGGAGGCGTCGCGCCGGATCTCGGAGAAGGTCCAGAGCACGTCCTCGGGCGTCACCAGGCTGCCATCGGTGAACCGCGCGTCGTCGCGCAGGGTGAAGGTGATGAGCCCATCCCTCTGGATCTTCCAGGAGGCGGCCAGCCTGGGCACGGCCTGTCCCTCAGACCCCAGGCCCACGAGCGCGTCGCCGGCCAGGGACTGGAGGATCCACTGCTCGTAGCTGTCGCCGCGGATGAAATCCAGGGGCCCGGGATCCCGGGGCAGGGACTCCTCGACCATCTGGCTCCAAGCTGGAGCGAGGGTGGAGAGGAAGACCAAGGTCAGGGCGGCAAGGCGATTCCGCATGGCTGGGGCTCGAGGAAGTTTCCTCTCAGCATGCCCGGGTGCCCGGGGCTCTGCCAAGGGTGGACTCCACCGGGCGATGGCTGTTGCTACTCTGATTGGCGGAGGCCTCGTGGCGGATCTTTCGGAGTCCAAGCTGTTCTGGTGGTGGCCGCTGATGGACCGCCATCGGCGAACCCTGTACTGGGGCCTGGCGGCTACGGTCTGGTGCAGCGTGGCCGCCTCCGTGGTGCCCTACTGGTCCGGCCGGGCAGTGCACGCCCTGGAGCGCCAGGACTGGCACGGCTCGCGGGTCTTCCTCGCGTGGATGCTGGCCTTCACGGCGGCGGCCGGCATCGGCCGCTACCTCATGCGCAACACCCTCATCGGCCTCAGCCGCGACGTGGAGCGGGAGCAGCGCGAGTCCCTCTACACCTTCCTGCTCTCCCGCCCCTTCGCCTTCTACGAGCGGCAGCGGGTGGGTGACCTCATGTCCCGGCTGGGCGACGACGTGGGCACGGTCCGCATGGCCACGGGGCCGGGGCTCATGAGCTTCCTCCAGGTGCTCTCCATCCTGCCGGTGACGCTGGGCCTGATGTTCAGCACGAGCTGGAAGCTCACCGTCGCCGTCATGCTGCCCTTCTCCTTCCTGGCCATGGGCTACTACGTCATCGGGAAGTGGAGCCATGTGGTGCAGCAGAAGCTGCAGCTGGCCTTCTCGGCCCTCACCACCCACAGCCACGAGACCATCAGCGGCGAGCGCGTGGTGCAAGCCTTCGGCCTGGAGCGGATCCGGGTGGCCCAGTTCAGCGACCTCAGCCGCCGCCACGCCTCCCTCAGCATGAAGCAGTCGGTGATCTTCAGCGCCTACGCGCCCCTGTCCGCCTTCATCAGCGGCGTGTCGGCCCTGGTGCTGGTGTCCTACGGCGGCAGCCTGGTGGTGCGGGGCGTCCTCAACCTGGGCGACCTCACCGCCTTCACGGGCTTCCTGGTGGCCCTGGCCTGGCCGATGATGAGCCTGGGCTGGTCCGCGAACCTGTTCCAGCGGGCCAAGGCCGGGCAGGAGCGGCTGGACCAGCTGCTGCGCAGCCCGGAGACGTCCCTACCGCCCGCCGAGGCCGTCGCGCTGCCGGAGGTTCCCGCCGCGCTGGTCCTGGATGGCGCGAGCCACCGCTTCGAGACCGGCCGCGGCCTGGGCCCCCTGGACCTCACCCTGGCGCCGGGCGACAGCCTGGCCGTGGTGGGCGGCATCGGCTCGGGCAAGACGCTGCTGCTGCAGGTGCTGGCGGGTCTGCGCGCGCCTCAGGCGGGGCGCCTGCTGGTGGACGGGGAGCCTCTGTCGGATACCACCCTTCGCCGCCACTGGGCCGGCCTGGGCTGGGTGCCCCAGGAGGCCTTCCTCTTCTCGGACACGCTGCGCACGAACCTGGCCATGGGCCGCCCCGAGGCCACCGAGGAGGAGATCTGGGAGATCGCCCGGGTCGTGGCCATGGACGACCTGATCCACCGTCTGCCCCAAGGGCTGGACACGGTGGTGGGCGAACGGGGCGTGGCCCTCAGCGGCGGCGAGCGCCAGCGGACGGCCCTGGCCCGCGCCCTCCTGCGCCGCCCCCGCCTGCTCCTCCTGGATGACGCCCTGTCGGCGGTGGACGCGGAGACCGAGAGCCGCATCCTCGAGAACCTCCGCGCCTTCCTCGGCAAGTCCACGCTGGTGCTGGCCACGCACCGGGTGTTCGTGGCGGAGACCTGCGCCCGGGTGCTGGTGCTGGAGGAGGGCCGGGCGGTCCAGCTGGACACGCCCGAGGCCCTGGCCACCCAGTCGGGCCTCTTCGCGCGTCTCAAGCGGCTGCAGAGCCTGGAGCGGGAGCTGGTGAAGGGAACCCTGTGAGGGTTCCCTTCCTTGACCGCGCGGTGGCGTCGCGGGGGCTGGTGCTGGCCCTCTCCGCCTGGGTGGCCTTCGCCATCGCCACCCTGGTGCACGTGCAGAACGCCTACTGGGCGGCGATGCCGGTGTGGGTGGTGGCCCAGGCCTCGCGCGGGGTGCTCCTGGAGCGGGCCCTCTTCCGCGTGGTGGGCACCCTGCTGGGGGCGGCCGTGGGCTTCGCGCTGCTCCACGTGCCCGCGCCCCCCTACGTCCAGTTCCTCCTGCTGGGCCTGTGGGTGGCCCTCAACGGCGGCCTCACGCACGTCCTGCGGGGCGTGCATGGCTACGGGGCGCTGCTGGCGGGGATCACCGCCGCCATCGTCGTCGTCCCGTCCGTGCTGGCGCCGAGGGCCTCCCTGGAATTCGCCACGGCGCGGGTGGAGTGCACCCTCATCGGTGTGCTGGTGGCCACGGTCATCACGGGGCTGGCCACTCCCAAGTCGCCGGCCCAGGCCTTCTTCCTGCAGATCCGGCACCTGGCGGCGGACGCCGTGGCCTACGCCGCGGACGTGCTGCGCCACGGGGCCCCCGCCATGGGCGCCGAGAAGCGCCGCATCCTCGCGGAGATCAGCGAGGTGGAGGCCTCCGCCCGCCTGACCCTGGCGGGTTCCTTCGAGGGCTACCGGCGGCTGCATGACGTGGATTCGCTGGTGGTGGGCACGCTGGGCGTCATGAGCGCCGCGGTGGCGCTCCGGCCCCACGAAGACGCGCCGGCCGGCTGGACGGAGGGACTGGCTTCCCGTCTGGCATCCGTGGCGGGGCGCCTGCGCTCGGCGTCGGATGCGCCGCCGGAGGAACCCTCTCCCATCCCTTCCCAGGCCGATTCCGAGGCCAGCCCGGAGACCGGAGGCGAGCGCCTGTCCAGCGCCCTGACCCGCCTCCTCGAGGCCAACGCGGCGCTGGCCCGGCCCTTGGGGCCCTCCAAGGCCCTCCCCTTCCAGCGGGAGCTGGCCGTCCTGGCGCCGCACCGGGAATGGCCCCAGGCCGGGCGCACGGCCCTGGCCTCCGGGGCCGCCGCCTTCCTGGCCGCGGCCCTGGCCCACGGGACCGGATCTCTCCTGGTGGTCCAGGCCGCGATGGGCCTTTGCATCTTCCCCCTGGTGCTGGGGTCCATGGCGCTGCCCCAGCGCGTCGCGCCGAAGCTGCTGACCGGCGTGGTGGCCGGTGCCTTCGTGGCGGCCCTCTACCGCCTCCTGCTGCAGCCGGCCTTCCCCTCGCCCCCGGCGCTGTGGTGGACCCTGGCGCCCTTCCTGCTGGTGGGCGGCTTCCTGCGGGCCCACCCCCGCACGGCCATCGCGGGTGTGGACTTCAACATGTGCTTCCTGCTGGCCAGCCAGGCCGGCGCCACGGCGACCGTCAGCCCCCTGGACATCGTCGGCGGCTCGGCCGCCCTGGCCACCGCGGCCTGCCTGGTGGCCGGCGGCTACATCCTGATGCCGCGGAGCTCCGTGAAACAGGCGGAGGAAGCCGTGGGTGTCATCCGCCGGGACCTGCTTCGGATGGTGGAGCCCGGCCCCGGGGACGCCACCGGCGACTGGCGCGCCCGTGGCGCGCGGCAGATCCTGAGGCTCTCGCTCCACCTGGGCCGCGCCAAGGACATGGGGTGGCGCTGGCCCAAGGGGATGCTGGCGGTGCTGAGCCTGGGACACGCCATCGAAGCGCTGCATGAGCTCCCGGAGGCCGCAGGCGGGCCCACCAAGGCGGCGGCCTTCGGCGCCCTGCGGCGGCTGGTGGAGGACCCCCGCGGCACCGCCGGGGAGATGCGGCGCCTGGCCGGCGCCACCCCGGACACCCCCCTAAGGCAGGTGCTGCTCGACCTCGCGGATGGCCTGGAGACCTCTGGGGAATTGTTGACCTTCGGACGGCCTAGCGTCTGATCACGCCCCGTCGCGGAACGTGACTTTGTTGATCTCGGCGAAGGTGGTGATGCCCAGCCGCACCTTCTCGATGGCGCTCTCCCGGAGGAACTGCATGCCGCCCCGGCGCGCGGCGGCCTTCACTTCGCGGGTCGGCGCCCGCTGGATGAGCAGCTCGCGGATCTCGTCGTTGAGGCCCATGAACTCGATGATGGCCTGCCGGCCCCGGAAGCCCGTGCCGTGGCAATCCACGCAGCCCACGCGGTCGAAGAGGGTGGCGCTCCGCAGCCAGGCTTCGTCCACGCCGTTCTCCTCCAGCTCCTGGGGGGTGGGGAGCGGGGCGGGGCGCTTGCACTTGGGGCAGAGCACGCGGATGAGGCGCTGGGCGAGGATGCAATTCAGGGACGACACGAAGTTGTAGACCTCGACGCCCATGTGCTGGAAGCGGCCGATGACGTCCAGCACGTTGTTAGCGTGGACGGTGGTGAAGACCAGGTGGCCCGTGAGGGCGGACTGGATGGCGATCTGCGCCGTCTCGGGATCGCGGATCTCGCCCACGAGGATCTTGTCGGGGTCGTGGCGGAGGATGGAGCGGAGACCCAGGGCGAAGGTGAGGCCCTTCTTCTCGTTCACGGGGATCTGGGTGACGCCCTCGAGCTGGTATTCGACGGGATCTTCGATGGTGATGATCTTGTCCTCGGGGGCCTTGATCTCGCTCAGCACAGCGTAGAGGGTGGTGGTCTTGCCCGATCCCGTGGGGCCCGTCACCAGGAACATGCCGTAGGGCTCGCGGGAGAAGCGGCGCAGGCGCTTCAGCTCGTGCTCGGAGAAGCCCAGGATCTCGAGCGAGAGGGCCTGGAATTCCTCGGTGAGGTTCTCCTTGTCGAGGATGCGGATCACCGCGTCCTCGCCGTGGATGGTGGGCATGATGCTCACGCGGAAGTCGATGGCCCGGCCGCGCACCTTGAGCTTGAAGCGGCCGTCCTGCGGCTTGCGCTTCTCGGCGATGTCCAGCTCGGACATGACCTTGATGCGGCTGATGATGGGCGAGGCGAAGCGCCGGTCGATGGGCTCGGCGGCCGGGTACAGGCTGCCGTCGATGCGGTACTTGATCTGGAAGCCGGTGGCGGTGGTCTCGAGGTGGATGTCGGAGGCGCGGCGCTGGAGGGCGTTGAAGACGGTGGTGTCCACGAGGCGGACGATGGGGGCCTCGTCCTTGTCGGTCAGGCGCTCGAGGTCGAGCACCTCCTCATCCAGATCCTCTTCGTGGAGCACCTGGATCTTGAGGGCCTCGCCGGCCTCGTCCATGACCTTCTGGCCGCTCTCGGACTTCTTCAGCACCTCCTGGATCTGGGCCAGGGGGGCGCCGGCGAAGCGGAGGGGCCGCTTGAGCTGCTGGCGCAGGAGGTCCTGGGTGGGAATATCCAGGGGGTCGGCCATGGCCAGCCACAGCACGCCCTCCCGCTCCTGCACCGGCACGAAGTGGTGCTTGAGCATCAGGTCGAGCGGGATAGCCTGGAACAGGGCGAACTCCACCAGCTCCCGGGTCAGGTCCAGGGTGGGGTACAACTCCCGGGCCGGCCGGAAGCCAGTCAGGCCAGGATCGCCAGTCTCGACACTATCCGCGGGCTCCGGGGGATTGGGAAAAGTCATGGAATCATCCTACTGGAAGGCGTGCCCGCCCGGATGCGCGGAATCGGACCTGGATCACAAAGGACGCACCGGTTGGCTTCGATCGTTGACCTGCGCCGTACCTGCGCCGCACAATGACTGGTCCTGGAGGCTCCATGCGTGGGTACGCGTCCATCCTGCTGCTGATCCTGGTAGCAGTGGCCCTGCCGATCATCATCCTGAATCTGTCACGGCTCTTGCGCCCGAGTTGGCCAAGTGCCGCGAAGTATTCAACTTATGAATGCGGTATCGTCACCACCAGCGGCGCGCGGGAGAAGTTCTCGGTCCGCTACTACCTGGTGGCGGTGATGTTCCTGGTGTTCGACGTGGAAACCGTCTTTTTGATGCCGTGGGCCATTCAGATGAAGGAACTGGCCGTCTTCGGCTTCATCGAGCTGGGCCTGTTCCTGTTCCTGCTGCTGTTCGGCTACGGCTACATCTGGTCCAAGGGAGCCCTGACATGGGAATGAACCAACCCACCGCCCTTGAGCACATCCTGATCACCACCAAGGTCGAGAAGGTCATGAACTGGTCCCGCGCCACCAGCGTGTGGCCGGTGACGTTCGGCCTGGCCTGCTGCGCCATCGAGATGATGGCCGCGGGCGCCAGCCGCTTCGACTTCGACCGCTTCGGCGCCGGGATCTTCCGCGCCAGCCCGCGCCAGGCCGACCTGATGATCATCGCGGGCACGGTGACCTACAAGATGGCGCCGGTCATCAAGACGCTCTACGACCAGATGCCTGAACCGAAGTGGGTGATGGCCATGGGCTCCTGCGCCACCGCCGGCGGGCCCTTCGACTCGTACCACACGATCCAGGGCGTGGACAAGGTCATCCCGGTGGACGTCTACATCCCGGGCTGCCCGCCCCGTCCCGAGGCCTTCATCTACGGGTTCCTGAAGCTGCAGGACAAGATCATGACCAGCAGTCTGGCCGACCGGTACAAGGACATCTTCGAGGAGGTCGGCTGATGTCGGAACCGAACGTCCCCCAGACTCCGGAAGCGGCGGAGGTGCCCGCGGGCCCCTACGTGTATGACTACAAGGCGGCGCCGTACCGCCAGATCGCCATGCCGAAGACGGTGCCGCTGCCGAGCTACCGTACCTACGTGGCCGAGCAGAAGGCGGCCGCCGAGGCGGACGAGGCCAAGTGGCAGAAGACCCTGGCCGACTACGAGACCGCCAAGGCCAAGGCCGAGGCCGAGGGGAAGGACGCCCCCAAGCCGCCGGTCCGGCCCGTCCCCCGCAAGGACGACAACGACATGAAGCCCCCGGTTCCCCAGGAGGCGACGGACGCCGACCTCCTGAAGCTGAAGGAGCTCCTGGGCGACAAGGTCGAGGAGATCTTCGAGCAGGCCGGTGAGCTGGTCTGCCAGGTGAAGAAGGAAGCGATCCACGAGGCGCTGACGTTCTGCCGCGACGAGGCGGCCCTGAAGTACGAGATGCTCGCCGACCAGTCCTCCACTCACTACCCGGCGGCCAAGGACTTCGCCTGCAGCGTGGTCTACCACCTGACGAGCATCAGCCGCCGCAAGCGGCTCCGGCTCCGCATCCTCGTGCCCGAGGGCTTCGCGCCGGAGAGCGCCTGCTCGCTCTACCCCAGCGCCAACTGGATGGAGCGGGAGATCTACGACATGCTCGGGATCCGCTTCCAGAACCATCCCGACATGACCCGCATCCTCTGCCCCGAGGACTGGGAAGGCTATCCGCTCAGGAAGGACTATCCGACCGTGGGCTGGGGCCAGCGCGACATCGCCTTCCGCGAGGACCGCGGCGGCATGCTCGAGCGCATCGCCCTCCAGAAGGCCGGCCAGCTGGGCATCAACCTGAAGCAACCCAAGGCGGACTAGGAGCGGACGGTGTTCAAGAACGAGGAAATGGAAATCAACCTGGGCCCGCAGCATCCGTCCACGCACGGTGTGCTCCGGGTGAAGCTCCGGTTGGATGGCGAGACCGTCACCCATTGCCGGCCGATGATCGGGTACCTGCACCGCGGCGTGGAGAAGATCTGCGAGAACCAGTCCTTCTTCCAGGGCCAGGTCTGGACGGATCGCATGGACTACTGCTCCGCCGTGGCCAACAACCTGGGCTGGGCGGAAGCCAATGAGAAGCTGCTTGGCATCACCGTGCCGCGCCGCGCCCAGTACATCCGCACCCTGCTGAACGAGTTCAACCGCATCGCCTCGCACCTGATCTGGCTGGGCACCCACGCCATGGACATCGGCGCCTTGACGGTGTTCCTCTACGCCTTCCGCGAGCGCGAAGACGTCCTCGACATCAACGAGGCCTTCTGCGGCTCCCGCCTGACCACCACGGCCTTCCGCATCGGCGGCCTGCGCGAGGACCTGCCTCCCGGCTTCGAGAAGATGGTGCGGAAGTTCCTGGCGAAGTTCTCCGACTGCCTCGAAGAGTACGAGGCCCTGCTCACCGAGAACCGCATCTGGAAGAAGCGCACCATCGGCGTGGCCCGCCTCAGCGCCGAGGACGCCATCGCCCTGGGCGTGACCGGCCCCATGCTGCGCGCGGCCGGCGTGGCCTACGACATCCGCAAGGCCTTCCCCTACGCGGCCTATGCCGAGATGGACTTCGAGATCCCCACCCGCACCGAGGCGGACACCTACGCCCGGTACCAGGTGCGCATGGCAGAGATGCGCCAGAGCGCCCGGATCATCCAGCAGTGCATGGACGGCATGCCGGAAGGCCCCGTCATGGCCAAGCTCCCCAAGATCCTGCGCTCCGAGGTCAACGAGGTCTACCACGCCACCGAGTCGCCGAAGGGCGAGATCGGGTACTACCTCGTGGGCGAGAAGGGTTCCTTGAACCCCTACCGCTTCCACGTGCGGGCTCCCGGGTTCATCAACCTCCAATCCCTGCCCAAGATGGCCGAGGGAGGACTGATCGCCGACGTCGTCGCGGCCATCGGATCCCTGGACATCGTGCTCGGCGAGATCGACCGCTAGCCGACGAGGATCCCAAGACATGCCGACCCCGACCCTCACCCAGTCCATCGTGATCACCCTCATCCAGTGCCTGCTGGTGGTGATCTTCGTCTTCGTCGTCGTCCCCCTCACGGTGTTCGCCGAGCGCAAGGTGCTCGGCCACCTCCAGCAGCGCCTGGGCTCCACCCGCGTCGCCAGCGGGCACATCGGCGTCACCGGTTGGATGAACCGCGGCATGTGGAAGTGGGGCAAGATCCCCGTCCTCTCCTACTGGCGCGGCATTCCGGGCCTCGTGGGCGACGTCCTGAAGCTGATCCTCAAGGAAGACGTCATCCCGGCCAAGGCCGACAAGTTCGTCTTCTTCCTCGCGCCGTCCATCAGCATGGTGGCCGCGATCGTGGTGTTCGCCGCGATCTCCTTCGTGCCCGGCACCTTCTTCACCTTCCCCACCTGGTTCCCCTACCTGGGCGGCCTGCCGGTCTCCGGGGGCATCTCCGACATCAACGTGGGTCTGCTCTGGATCCTGGGCGTGGCGACCGTGGGGGTGTACGGCATTGTCCTGGCCGGCTGGTCCTCGAACTCCAAGTACCCCCTCCTGGGCGGCCTGCGCAGCGCGGCCCAGATGGTGAGTTACGAAGTCCCCCTGACCCTCAGCCTCCTCGCGCCGGTGGTCCTGTCCGCCAGCCTCAACTTCAGCGAGATGTCCTCGCGCATGGCGGTCGGCATGCCCGCCTGGGCCCTGATTCCCCAGGTCATCGGCTTCCTGCTGTATCTCACCTGCGGCTTCGCGGAGACCAACCGCCTGCCCTTCGACATGCCCGAGGCCGAGAACGAGCTGGTGGCAGGCTTCCACACCGAGTACTCCGGCATGAAGTTCGGCCTCTTCTACCTGGCCGAGTACATCAACATGACCGTCGTGTCGGCCCTGGCTTCCGCCTTCTTCCTCGGCGGCCCCTGGCTGCTGCCCTTCGGCCTGCAGGGGCTGCTGAACCCGTACCTGCCCGGGTTCCTGTCCTGGTTCGCGGCGCCCCACGCCATCTTCTTCGTGGCCAAGATCGTCTTCCTGCTCTTCACCTACATCTGGGTGCGCGGCACCATCCCCCGCTACCGGTACGACCAGATCATGGCCGTGGGCTGGAAGTACCTGATCCCCCTGGCGCTGGTCAACCTCCTGCTGGCGGCTGTCATCCGCTGCTTCGTCGTCTAAGGGGCCGTCCATGAACAAGTTCCTGAGGACCCTACTCCCCGCCGACATCGCCAAGGGCCTGTCCGTCACCGGCAAGCACTTCCGCCAGGTCTTCTTCACGGCCAACCGGCGCAAAGTGCCGTTCCACATCGTCTCCGAGTACCCCGAGGTCCCCGCCAAAGTCCAGCCGCGCTTCCGCGGGCGCCTGACGATGCTGAAGGACGAGCAGGGCGTGATCAAGTGCGTCTGCTGCCTGGCCTGCGAAAAGATATGCCCCACCCAGGTGATCACCATCGAGAAGGGCAAGCAGGAAGGGCGCAAGATGCCTTATCCCGTGCGGTACGACTTCGAGATGGAGCGCTGCATCTTCTGCGAATTCTGCGTGGAGAGCTGCGGATTCGACGCCATCATCCTCAACCACCAGTTCGAGCTGGCCGCCTACAACCGCGAGGACTTCTCCCTCGGCACGGAAGGGCTGGGCCAGAACATGTTCGAGCCCTCTCACGTGGGCAAGTTCAGCGTGGCTGACGACTGACTCCATCCCTTCGCGCCTATCCAGAGGACGTCCCATGGAACATTTCATCGAAACGATCGGCCGGAACATGTTCGCCATTTTCGGCGTCCTGGCCCTTGTCGGCGCCCTACTCATGATCGGCGCCAGGAGCGCGATCCACAGTGTGCTGGGCTTCCTCTTCGCGATGTTGAACATCGCTGGTTGCTTCCTCGCGCTGGAGGCCGAGTTCCTGGGTGTGGCCCAGATCCTGGTCTACGCGGGCGGCATCGTGGTGCTCTTCCTCTTCGTGGTCATGCTCGTGGAGATGAGCAAGAAGCACGAGGGCGAAGTCTTCCAGCTGCAGTCCCGCTACGCGGTGCTGGCCGTCGCGGGCGGCGTGGCGCTGTTCCTGGGGGTGTTCCGCAAGGCCATCTTCGGCGCTTCCTCGCCGGAGGCCCTGGTGCTCAGGCCTGAGCTGGCCAAGGGGCTCGACGTGGCCCATCAGAACGCCCAGGCGGTGAGCCGCGGCCTTTTCGCGGACTACCTCCTGCCCTTCGAGATCCTCAGCGTGATCCTGCTGGTGGCCCTGGTGGGCGCCGTGGTGCTGGCAAAGACGGAGCGGGTGTGATGGTCAGCCTGAACGCAGTCCTTGTCATCTCCTTCCTGCTGTTCTCCATCGGCATCGCGGGGGTGCTCATCCGCCGCAACGCCCTGATCATCCTCATGTGCGTGGAGCTCATGCTCAACGCCGCCAACCTGAACTTCATCGCCTTCGCCCGCCACAGCGGGTCCGTCTCCGGCCAGGCCTTCGCCCTGCTGGTGATGGGCTTCGCGGCTGCCGAGGTCGCCGTGGGCCTCGCGCTGGTGGTGGCCCTCTACCGCCGGCGCGACACCGTCCAGGTGGACGACATCAACCTGCTGAAGGGATGACGACGACCATGAGTGCCGAAATGACCCTGACGCACGCCGCCACAGCCGCCTCCCAGGCCGGCAGCTACCTCTGGCTGATCCCCTTCCTGCCCTTCTTCGGGTTCCTCATCAACGGCCTCAGCGGCCGCAAGCTGCGAAACACCGCCATCGTGGACACCATCGCCCTCGGCAGCGTGGGCGTGGCGTTCCTGCTCACGATCGGGTATTTCATCAAGCTCGCTGGCCTTCCCGCCGACGGGCGGTCCATCCACCAGAGCCTCTGGACCTGGTTTGACATCGGCGGCGCCCATGTGTTGGGCGGGATGACCACCTACAAGATCGAGTGGGCCTACAAGTTCGACGTGCTCAGCGGCTGCATGGCCCTCCTGGTCTCGGGCGCCGGCTTCCTGATCCACTTGTTCAGCACCGGCTACATGGCGGAGGAGCGCAACGACGGCCGCTACTACCGCTTCATGGCCTACATGAACCTCTTCGTGTTCAGCATGCTGAACCTGGTGCTGGGCGCCAACATCCTGATGATGTTCCTGGGCTGGGAAGGGGTGGGCCTCTGCTCCTACCTGCTCATCGGCTTCTACTTCGAGAAGGAGTTCGCCGCCGTCGCCGGGAAGAAGGCCTTCGTCACGAACCGCATCGGCGACTTCGGCTTCATGATCGGGTTCTTCCTGATCTTCCAGGTCTTCGGCACCCTCGACTACGACACGCTGATGGGCTCGGTCCGCGGCATCGCGACCATGCCGGCCATCACACTCTACGGCCACACCGCGAGCCCCACCTGGTGGTTCAACCTCATCGGCTGCTGCCTCTTCGTGGGCGCCATGGGCAAGTCCGCGCAGATCCCCCTGTATGTGTGGCTGCCGGACGCCATGGCGGGCCCGACGCCCGTCAGCGCGCTGATCCACGCCGCCACCATGGTCACCAGCGGCCTCTACATGATCACCCGGCTGAACTTCATCTACGTGAACGCCCCGGTGGCGCTCGCCGTGGTGCTGGCCTTCGGTTCCCTGACGGCCTTCGTGGCCGCCACCATGGGCCTGGCCCAGTACGACATCAAGAAGGTGCTGGCCTACTCCACCGTGTCCCAGCTGGGCTTCATGTTCATGGGCATGGGCGCCGGAGCCTTCAGCGCGGGCATGTTCCACGTCTTCACCCACGCATTCTTCAAGGCCAGCCTCTTCCTCGGGTCCGGCGCCGTGATCGCCGCCTGCCACCACGAGCAGGACATGCGCAACATGGGCGGCCTCAAGAAGCTGATGCCCATCACCGCCATGAGCATGATCCTGGCGACCTTCGCCATCGCCGGCATCTTCCCCTTCTCCGGATTCTTCTCCAAGGACGAGATCCTCTGGAAGGTGTTCGAGGGCTGGTACCAGCACGGCCACTACACGGGCCCCACGCTGAACCTGGTGGCCTGGATCCTGGGCATGCTCGGCGCCTTCTGCACCGCCTTCTACATGACCCGTCTCATCGCCATGACCTTCTACGGCAACTACCGTGGGGCAGGGGATGACCCCTGGGGCCTGTCGGTGCAGTCGGAGGCCCACCACGGCCACGATGACCATGGCCATGTGGCGCATGCCCCGGAGGTTCCCGGCCACCTCGAGAACCACGTCCACGAGCTGGGCAAGGCGCACGACCATCACGTGGATGACCCGGAAGACCACGACTTCGTGCCCGGGCACCACCCCCACGAGGTCTCCTGGCGCATGTGGCTGCCGGTGGCCATCCTCGCGGGCCTGGCGGTGGTCGGCGGGTTCCTGAACTACCCTGAGAGCCTCCACCGCGTCCTGCCCATCGTGCCCGCCGAGCTGTTCAGCAAGTGGATCGAGCCGATCCTCTACCAGGCGGCGCCCGTCCACCACGGCGAGCACGTGCCGCCCGCCATCGAGTATGGCCTCATGGCCTGGGCCACCCTGCTGTGGGCGCCGGGGGCCATGCTGCTGGCCTGGTGGATCTACAAGGTGGATCCCAGCTGGGGCCGGGCCAAGGCCTTCGTGGCCCGCTTCCCGAACCTCTACCGCTGGGTGAACGCCAAGTACTACGTGGACGAGTTCTACGAGGCGGCCCTCATCGAGCCCATCAAGCGCTTCTCCGCCCAGCTCTGGAGCTTCGACACCTGGGTGGTGGACGGCATGGTGAATGGCGCGGCCCGCATGACGGTCCTCTGGGCCGAACTCTCGCACTGGGTGGACGAATACCTGGTGGATGGAACGGTCGACCTCATCGAGTACATGGTGCAGGAGACCAGCCAGGTCTTCCGCAGCGTCCAGAGTGGCCGTGTGCAGCACTACGCCTTCGTGATGTTCCTCGGCTTCCTCGTCATCGCCTTCTGGAAATTCCTCGTCTAGCCCTCATTGGTCGGAGTCCCCATGTTCACCGCAAACACGACACTGATGCTGGTGGCGACCTTTCTGCCCCTTCTGGGGGCGCTGGTCCTGCTTCTCGTGCCCAAGGACCAGCGCCGGGTCTTCGAGATCGGCTCCCTGCTGGTGATGATCGTCAGCTTCCTGATGAGCGCCGTCTTCTGGTTCGGCTATGACCGGGCCAGCGACGCGGTCCAGTGGGCCCAGGCCTGGAACTGGATCCCCTCCATCGGGGTGAAGTTCAGCGTGGGCATGGACGGCATCAGCCTTCTGCTCTGGCTGCTGACCACCTTCATCGGCCCCATCGCCATCGCCTGCTCCTTCAGCGCCATCACGGAGCGCCACAAGGAGTACTACATCTGGATGCTGGTCCTCCAGACGGCCATGCTCGGCGTGTTCATCACCCAGGACATGTTCCTCTTCTACCTGTTCTGGGAAGTCATGCTGGTGCCGATGTACTTCCTCATCGCCATCTGGGGCGGCCCTCAGAAGCTCTACGCGGCCATCAAGCTCTTCCTCTACACCCTGGCCGGCGGCGTGCTGATGCTGGTGGCCATCCTCGCCATCTACTTCCTGCAGCACAAGACGACGGGGGTCTACGACTTCTCCCTGGCCAGCTTCCACGCCATGGCCCCCGTGATCGCCCAGCAGACCAAGACCTACCAGATCCTCCTGGCCCTGGCCTTCTTCATCGGCTTCGCCATCAAGGTGCCGATGTTCCCCTTCCACACCTGGCTGCCGGACGCCCACGTGCAGGCGCCCACGGCCGGTTCGGTCATCCTCGCCGCCATCCTCCTGAAGATGGGCACCTACGGTTTCGTCCGGTTCCTGCTGCCCATCCTGCCCGATGCGACCAAGATGCTGCTGAAGCCTTTCCTCATCCTGTCCCTCATCGGCATCATCTACGGCGCCCTGGTGGCCATGATCCAGAAGGACATGAAGAAGCTGGTGGCCTACTCCTCCGTGAGCCACCTCGGCATCTGCATGCTGGGTCTCTTCGCCCTGAACCCCTACGGCATCAAGGGCGGCATGTTCCAGATGATCAACCATGGCATCAGCACCAGCGGGCTCTTCCTCGCGGTGGGCATCGTCTACGAGCGCCGGCACACCCGCATGATCGCGGACTTCGGCGGCCTGTCGAAGAGCATGCCCGTCTACGCCACCATCTTCATGATCATGACCATGAGCAGCCTGGGCCTGCCCCTGCTGAACGGGTTCATCGGCGAGGGCGTGGTCCTCATGGGCGCCTTCCAGGCCTTCCCCTGGGCCGCCGTCGTCGCCACCCTGGGCATCATCCTCGGCGCCGCCTACCTGCTGTGGATGTACCAGCGCGTGATGTTCGGACCCATCACCGCCGTCAACGAGAAGATGGAAGACCTCAACCTCCGCGAGGTGCTCTACTTCGCGCCCCTGGTGGTGACCGCCTTCTGGATCGGCATGTATCCCAAGCCCATCATGGACGTGATGGACGCGCCGGTGCGCAAGCTGGTGGAGCAGATCACCCCCGGCTACCACGCCGCCCAGTCCCTGGCCGCCCAGCAGGCCGTGGCCGCCAAACTCGGCATGCAGGGCATGGTCGCTCCGGCCCACCACGAGGAAGCGGCGCCTGCCGGCCATGAAGCCGCCCCCGCCGGCCACGAGGCTCCCGTCCAGGAAGCTGCTGCCCCCGAAACCCATGGCCACGGCGGAGGCCACTGATGACCGGCTTCGCACAGGGGCTTCTGGACGCGCTCCTTCGGGACACGCACCTCATCACGCCCCAACTCTTCCTGATGGTCGTGGCCACGCTCATGCTGTGGCCCGGCGACCTCTTCTTCAACCGGAACGAGAAACACCGGTGGGCCCCCATCACCCTGGTGGTCCTCGCCATCACCGCGGCCCTGATCGGACGCACGCCGGACGGCGAAGGCTTCTCCCGCATGTTCCGCATGGACGGCCTCACCCGGGGTTTCGAAATGCTGTGCGTGCTGGGCACCGCGGCCACCGTGGCCCTCAGCGTGAAGCTGCTCAACGGGCTCAAGCAGCAGACGGTCGAGTACTACGCCCTGATCCTGTTCTCCCTGGCGGGCATGCTCTTCCTCTGCGGCGCCTCGGACCTGATCTCGGTCTACTTCAGCCTCGAGCTGATGGCCATCTGCATATACATCCTGGTGGCGTACCTCCGGGACCGGGCCACCAGCGTGGAAGCGGGCGTGAAGTACTTCCTGCTCGGCGCCTTCTCCAGCGGCATCCTCGTCTACGGCATCAGCCTGCTCTACGGCGCGGCCGGCGGAACCACCACGAACCTGGCGGACCTGAACCAGGCGCTGGCGCTGACGCCCACCACCAGCAACCTCCTGGTGTTCTCGGGCGTGCTCATGGTGCTGATGGGCATGGCCTTCAAGGTGGCGGCGGTCCCCTTCCACATGTGGTCGCCGGACGCCTACGAGGGCGCCCCGACGCCGATCACCATGTTCATGGCCACCGCTCCGAAGGCCGCCGCCCTGGCCGCCTTCCTGCGGGTCTTCGGCGCCGGCCTTCACGGCGTGTCCAGCGACTGGGTCCTGCCTCTCTGCTACATCGCCGGGGCCAGCATGATCCTGGGGAATGTCACCGCCGTGAGGCAGGAGAGCATGAAGCGTCTGCTGGCCTACTCGAGCATCGCCCACGTGGGCTACATGCTGCTGGGCGTCCTCTCGGGCGATCCCAGGGCCGGCGCGCAGGCCGTGTGGCTCTACATGCTCATCTACATCGTGATGAACACCGGCGCCTTCGCCGTGGTGATCTACCTTCAGGGCAAGGGGGAAGGCGAGCGCATCGAGGACTTCAAGGGCCTGGGACGCAAGCATCCCGTGTTGGCCTTCGCCATGATGGTCTTCATGCTGAGCTTGGCCGGCATCCCCCCGCTGGCGGGCTTCTTCGGCAAGTTCTACCTCTTCAAGCTGGCCATCGAACAGGGCTTCGTCACCCTCACCGTGATCGCGCTGCTCACCAGCGCCGTGGGCGCCTACTACTACCTGGGCGTGGTGAAGGAGATGTACTTCCGGGAACCCGAGGGCGAGGCCGTTCCCATGGGCGCCACCTCGGTCTTCGTGGTGACCTTGGCCTGCGCCTTGGTCCTGGTGGCCACGGCGTTCGGCCCCTGGCTGGTGGATTGGGCCTCTAAAGTTACGTGGGTGTAGGCCCCGGCCGTACACTGGAAGGCGCGGGGCGACCCGCGCCTTTTCTATTGGAGGGCACTGGTGATCTTCAGGCGCGGCGGGGACGCGGATCCCGGGGAGCGGGCGCTTTGGGGCGACCTCATGTCCCTGGGCCTGACCTTCCCCATCTGCATCGCCCTGGGGTTCTTCCTCGGGCGCTGGATCGGCGGACGGTTCGGCCACGCCGCGGTGGGGCAGTGGGTGGGCCTGGCCTGGGGCATCGTCACGGCCTTCTGGGAGCTCTACAAGGTGAACCAGCGCATGGCGAAGCGGGATGCCGAGGAACTGAAGCGTCTCAAGGACGGGAAGGACCGCCATGAGTGAGGGCGGGGGCAGGGACGAGGGTGAGGACCACCTCCGCCGGGTGACCTGGGCCATGGTGGTCCTGGGGCTCCTGGGCGTTCCCCTCTGGGGGTTCCTGCGCTCCTGGACGGCGGCCCTGGCCTTCGGCGTGGGGGCGCTGGCCAGCCTGGGGTTCTGGGTGCTCCATCGCTACCTGACGGCCCGGATGTTGACCCCGTCGGTGCGCCGGAGGTGGCTCTACGGCCTCCTGTCCATCGGCAAACTGGCGTTGATCGCGCTGGTGCTGCGTGGGATGATGGGGAGATACCCGGCGGAAGCCCTGCCGCTGGCCATGGGAGTGCTTCTCTTTGTGGCCGGTATCCTGCTGGAAGCCCTCCGCCTGGCCTTCCGGAAACCCGAAGCCACGCCGCCTGATTGAGGTCCGACCGAGATGGAACACCACGCATCGTTGCTCGCCCAGTGGCTCACCCAGGTCCTGCACCTGTCGCAGCACCCCTGGCCCGGGTTCGCCCACGGGGCCGCCCTGTCCATCCTCGAGCGCTATGACCATCTGCTGAACGCGGCCCTGGCGGCTCTGGTGACCATGCTCTTCACGGCCCTGGTGCGGAAGAACCTCTCCCGGATCCCCGGCCCCCTCCAGCAGATGTTCGAGGGCGTGGTCGAGTGGCTCAAGGGCATGATCAACGACAACATCGC
Organism: Geothrix terrae; assembly: GCF_022808775.1. Lineage (GTDB taxonomy): Bacteria > Acidobacteriota > Holophagae > Holophagales > Holophagaceae > Geothrix > Geothrix terrae. Next base: position 60,453 of record NZ_JAKZLA010000002.1, on the reverse strand, counting down.
CCACCACGGGGAGAAGTACCTGCCCTTCATCGGGACGATGGCGCTCTTCGTCTTCTTCAACAACCTCTTCGGCCTCCTGCCCGGTCTCAGCCCCGGCACCAGCAACTGGAACGTGACGCTGGGCGCGGCCCTCGTGGTGTTCGGCTACTACAACTTCCACGGGATGAAGGAACAGGGCTTCCTGAAGTACTGGGCCCACTTCGCCGGCCCCATCTGGTGGCTCTCGATCCTCATGTTCCCCCTGGAGATCCTCGGCCTCCTCAGCCGCATCCTCAGCCACTCCCTCCGTCTCTTCGGCAACATCGCCGGCGAGCACGTGGTGGCAGGCATCTTCTTCGGTCTGATGCCCATCCTCCTGCCGGTGCCCATGATGTTCCTGGGCCTGTTCTTCGGGCTCATCCAGACCTTCGTGTTCACGATGCTGGCGACGATCTATCTCAGCGGCGCTGTCAGTCACGAACATTGATATCGTCCGGGGGGCGCCCGAGCAGCGGGCGAAGATCCCCCCCGGACCCCCAGCGTGTCGCCCAGGCGAAGCCTGGTCTCCACACCCTCCGATGATCCTTTTTCTCTTAACCGTCTGCGGGATTCCGAACCCCAAGGACACGCTTCAAGGAGCATTGCCATGAAGAAGTTCCTCACCACCGCCTTCCTGTTCACCCTGGCCGCCGTCGCCTTCGCGCAGGGCGCCCCCGCCGCTGCCACGAAGAGCCTCTTCGAGGGCCAGTTCACCGCCCACATCGCCCTCGCCATCGCGGCCGCCGGCTGCGGTCTGGCCCAGGGCAAGGCCGTGGTCGCCGCCTGCGAGGGCGTGGCCCGCAACCCCCAGGCCGCCGGCAACATCCGCACCACCATGATCATCGGCCTGGCCCTCATCGAGGCCCTCGTGATCTACGTGCTCGTGGCCGCGTTCGCCATCAAGTAGGACCGAAGTGGTTCCAACAACGGGGCGTCCCTTTTTCGGGGCGCCCCGTTTTTTTATGATTCATACTGAGGAAAGTCGGTAAAGATGCTGGACGTCATGCGCCACCATGCCCTATTTCCCATGCCGCCGGAGGTCACCCAGGTGATCCTTGGCGGGGGGTCGCCCATCGACCTTGAGGGTCTGCGCATCCAGTCGTCCGACGAGGCCTGGACCTTCGCCCTCAACTACGGCTACGACATGAGCGTCCCCTCTCAGCGGGCCAAGGTCGTGAAGATCTATGAGGACGCCATCGACTTCCTCGAAGGGGTGGTGCTCGAAGGCACGAACCTGCATGTCCCGAACGAGCTGCGGACCGTCGGAGACCCCCTCGATCTCCTGGTCTGGGCCTCGGAACGCCCCCGCACCCTCAGCGGCCGGTGGGCCTGCGCGATCCTGCGGGTGATGCACACCCTCTTTCACGTGGACCACAACGTGAACCTCCGGTTCCTCCCGGAGATCCAGCGCCAAGTGTTCAGCCGCTACGACCAGTTCCTGGTGTGCGAGGACGGGCGCTGGCTGCTCCGGGGCGCCTACGAGGTGCCGCTTGTGGCCGTGGAGCGCAAGGAGAACAAGGACCGCGTCTCCATGCTCCTGAAGATGCTCCACAAGCCCGAGAACGTCGCAGAGACCATCTATGACCAGATCGGCATCCGGTTCGTGGCCGAGGACCGCCTGGGCGTGCTCATGGCCATCCGCTTCCTGCTGGACCACCACGTGCTGATGCCCACCCACATCAAGCCCAGCCGCAGCCGGAACCTGATGATCGACCTGAACGCCCTGGCCGCCTGGACGGAGACCCTGCCGCCCCTGTTCCAGATCCAGGACCTGAGCCCCGAGGAACGGCAGGCTCTCAGCGGCACCCTCGCCCTCAAGACCGGCGGCATTGAACAGAACCCATTTTCCAGCAAGGATTATTCAGCCATCCAGTTCACGGCGCGCACCCTGATCCGGCTCCCTGGCCCCGGCGCCTCCGTGCTTGAGACCCTCCAGGACCGCCTCCGGGACCTGGGACACGGGGACCTGGCGGATCTCGCCCGGATTCCAGAGTTGATCCAGGAACAGGAGGAGTTTACTTTCTTCTTCGCACACGAAGTCCAAGTGATGGAACAATCAGGGTTTCAAAGCTCACGTTCAGGTCCAGCATCCCATTCGGAATACAAACAACGCCAGCGTGACGCTGCGCGCCGGAGAGTGCTTCAGGGAATTCTTCAGGAGGAGCCATGTTGAACATCCAGACCCGCCAAGAGGGCACCGCTTCCGTGGTGTCGATCCAGGGCAAGGTCAACTTCGAAGTGACCGCCCAGCTGCGGGATGTGATCCGGGAAACGGTGGCCACGGCCCAGCCCAAGCTCCTGGTGATCAACCTGGAGGGCGTCAGCTTCATTGATTCCTCAGGCCTGGGCCTGCTCGTCGCGGCCCGGAACAGCGTGGACAAGTCCGGCGGAAAGCTGCACCTGTCCTGCCTTCCCGCGCCCGTGAAGAAGACCTTCGACCAGACGAACCTCACCAACTACTTCTCCATCTTCGCCACGGAGCAGGACGCCCTAAGGGGGGCGTGACAGCCCCCGCAGGGGCCTTCCTGAAGGGTCTGCATGGCCAAGGGCGTGGTCCTGGTGGTGGATGATGAAGCGCCCATCCGGGACATCCTCAGCTTCTACCTCAAGCGGGCGGGCTACCAGGTCCTGACCGCGGGGCATGGCGTGGAGGCGATCGCGGAGATGGCCCGCCTGAAGCCGGATCTCATCATCTCGGACCTGCGCATGCCCGAGATGTCCGGCGACGAGCTGTGCAAGCGGGTGAAGAGCGATCCCGCCACCCAGGACGTCTACTTCATCATCCTCTCGGCGCTGGACGGGACGGCCTCGCGCATCGGCAGCCTGTCCCTGGGCGCCGATGACATGATCCCGAAGCCGTTCCACGCCCAGGAGGTGCTGGCCAAGGTGGACTCCACCTTCCGCCTCATCGGGATGCAGAAGGAGATCAAGCGCCAGAACAAGGAGCTGACCGCCTTCCAGGAGCGCGTGCAGGAGGAGATGGAGCTCGCCGCGGCCCTCCAGATGGGCCTGCTGCCCAAGCTTCCCGGCGAGGGGCCCGGGGTGCGCTACACCCACTGCTACCTGCCGGCCGCCGGCATCGGCGGGGACATCTACGCGGTGCTGCCGCTGCCGGACGGCAGCACGGCCATGATGATCGCCGACGTGAGCGGCCACGGCGTCACCGCCGCGCTCATCTCCGCCATGGTGAAGACCTCCTTCGAAAACCAGGTGCGGCTGGGCGGCGAGCCCCTGGCCTGGGCCACGGGCATGAATGAGGACCTGTGCCGCTCCACCCTGGCCGAGCAGTTCGCCACGGCCTGGCTGGGGCGCCTGGACCCGGCCACGAACCGCATTCGCTACGTGGCGGCCGGCCACTGCGCGCCGCTGCGCATCGTGCGGGGATCCCAGGGGGGGCTCCAGCGCTCCGAGGTGCTGCGGGGCAAGGGTTTCATGCTGGGGCTGGATGTCCAGCTGCCCTTCATGGAGCATGACGCGGAGTTCCTGCCCGGGGACCGCCTGGTGCTGTACACGGATGGCCTGGTGGAGGTGGAGCGGGAGGACCGCACCATGCTCGAGGAGGCCGGCCTGCGCCGCATCTGCGCTGAGCTGCCCGCCGGGGCGGAGGACGCCGCGGCCGCCATCATCGCCCAGACCCGGAGCTTCAACGCCCCGGCGCCCTTCGTGGATGACGTGACGCTCGTGGTGCTGGACCGCAGGCCCTAGATCTCCGCGAGGGTGGCCTCGATGCCGGCCTCCAGCTCCGTGAAGGGGGCGGTGTAGCCCGCGGCGCGGAGGCTGCGCACGTCCGCCTGGGTGAAGCTCTGGTACTTGCCCCGCAGGGCGTCGGGGAAGGGGATGTACTCGATGCGGCCCCGCCCCAGGTGGGCGATGAGGGTCTTCGCGATGTCGTTGAAGCTGCGGGCCTTTCCGGTGCCCGCGTTGACGATGCCCTTGGCCATGGCCCCGCCGCCGAAGTGCAGGTTGATGGCCACGATGTCGCCCACGAAGATGAAGTCGCGCCGCTGCTCGCCGTCGCCGTAGCCCTCCGTGCCCTCGAAGAGGCGGCAGGCCCCCTCCTCCTTCAGCTGGCGCAGGAGCTGGTGCAGCACGGACATCATGCGGCCCTTGTGGCCCTCCCGGGGGCCGAAGACGTTGAAGTAGCGCAGGCCCACCACGGGGCTCTGGATGGCGGCCATCAGGCTGCGCACGTGCTGGTCGAAGGCCAGCTTGGAGTAGCCGTAGACGTTGAGGGGGCCCTCGTTCGCCGGCACCGGCTCGAAGTCCGTGCTGGCGCCGTAGGTGGCCGCGCTGCTGGCGTAGACCAGGGGCGTCTTCCGGGCCAGGCACCAGTGGAGCAGGGCCTTCGAGTCCCCGTAGTTGTTCTCCATCATGTAGCGGCCATCGCTCTCCATGGTGTCGGAGCAGGCGCCGTTGTGGAACACGGCCTCGGGCCGCAGGTCCAGGGTGCCTGCGTCCAGGCGGGCCCGGAACTCCCGCTTGTCCAGGTAGTCCGAGAGGGTCAGGTCCGCCAGGTTCCGGGCCTTCTCGGCCCGGGCCAGGTTGTCCACCACGAGGATGTCCGTGTGCCCGCGGCGGTTCAGCTCCCGCACCAGGTTGCTGCCCACGAATCCTGCGCCGCCTGTGACGATGAACATGCCCGACTCCTTCTCTGCACCAGGATACCGGCTATCCGATGGCCTCTTCCGGCTCGGGCCTCTGGAGGCGTTTCAGCAGTCTCGGCCCCAGTTCCGCCACGAAGGTGGCCGCGAGGATCAGGAGGCCGCCGGCCAGCTGCATGGGGCCCAGGTGCTCCAGGACGCCGGGGACGATGCCGCTGACGGCGATGCCGGCGGTCCAGACGGGTTCCAGGCTGAAGAGGATGGCGCTTTCCGTGGCCCCCAGGCGGGCCTGCATGGTGCTCTGGACGTAGAAGGCCAGGGTGGTGGCCAGCAGGCCCATGAAGCCCAGGGCGACCCAAGTGCCGCCCCGGGCGAGGGCGGCGCCGGCGCCCTGGAAGACGTGGGGCGCGGGCAGGGCCAGGGTGATGATCAGCGACACGATCCCGGTGACGGCCACCTGCATGAAGGCCAGCACCCAGCCGGAGGAGCGCCGGGAGAAGTGCGCCGTCATCACGATCTGGACCCCGCAGAGCACCGAAGCCAGCAGGGTCTCGGAATCGCCCCGGTTCCAGCCGCCCCAGGCGGCGCCGGGCTCGCGCACCAGCAGGGCCAGCCCCGTCAGGGCCACCAGGGCGGCCAGGCCATGGGAGGGACGCAGGCGGTCGCCCGCCACCAGGGCCACCAGGGGCGTGAAGATCACATAGAGCCCCGTGATGAAGCCGGATTTCGACGTGGTGGTGAAGCGCAGGCCGTCGGTCTGGAGCCAGAACAGGGCCGCCAGCACCAGCCCCAGCCAGAGGCCGTCCAGGGCCTCCCGTGGCCGGATGGGCACCCGGAGCAGCAGCATCATCAGGCCCAGGCCCGCCGTCCCCACGGCGAAGCGGAGGGTCAGCAGGGCTCCCACGGAGAGCCCCGCCTGGAGGCAGTACTTGGTGGCGGGGAAGCCGCCCCCCCAGATGGCCGCGATGGCCGCCATGGCGAAGACGGCGATGAGGTGGGACCTGCGGGACTCCGGCATCCCTCCAGGCTATCGCCCCATCCGGGATGGACGAAGGAGGAATCGCGAAGTCCTTGACGCTCTGCTGTTATTTCAAGATCGCAGCCAGGCGGATCGTCAATTCCGGCTGATCCGGGTCGTCGGTGGCCAGGGACAGGACCTCGCTGTACCGGCCCGCCTTCAGGGAAGCGGGCAGCACCACGGACAGCTCCTGGCTGGCGGAACGCTGGCCCAGACCCTCCACCCGGACGCCCGTGAGGGAGCAGCGGCTGCCGGTGACGCGGAAGGCGCGGCCGTCCGCCTGCTTGAGGGCGATCTTCTGCCGCAGCTCGCGGCCTGCGGCGTCCTGGAAGACCAGCTCGACCGGCGTGGCCTGGATCGAAGGCTTCAGCTCCCACTGGATGTTCAGGCCCATCTGGCTCATGCGGGGGTTCGTGAAGTGCACCGTGGCCTGCTCCACGCCGCGGAACCGGCCGGCGGGCACCTTGCGGCCGTCGAAGGCGACTTCCAGCACCAGGTCTTTGCCCTCCTGCCGGTAGGCGAAGGCGAGGAAGGGGGCGCCGGGGGCCTTCACGTCCACGATCTGGACCGGTTCGCCGCTGCCGCTGGCGTAGCGGACGAGGCTGCGCGAGGTTGAGGACTTGGGGGCGTTGTGGAAGTAGACGGATTCGACGGAGGGCATGATCTCCTGCACCACCTCCGCCTCGAGGGTCAGGCTGGTGGCCGGGGTCTTCGGGTCGTTGCAGACCACTTCGATGGACTTGCGCACGCCGCCCTTGAGGCCCCGGGGATCGAAGGTGGCCTCCAGGTCGGTGCTCTCGCCCGGGGCGATGGACCACTTGCCGATGACCGTGGCCGTGCAGCCGCAACTGGGCCGCACCTGGGTGATGCTCAGGACGGCGTTGCCGGTGTTGGTCACGCGGTACTTCGCGGCCACCTTCCGGTCCGGCGTGATGCGGCCGAAGTCATGGTGGGTCTTGTCGAAGTGGATGGCGGGGGCCTGGGCCATGAGGGTGACGGCGGCACAGGCAAAGAAGAGGCGGCGGAGCATCGGGACCTCGTCGGGAAGAGTTGTGATTCTATCCGCAGATCAGGTCGCGGAGGGCGGCCCAGACCTGATCCGGTCCGATCCCCGCGAGACAGGGGTGGCCGGGGGTGAAGCAGTCCCGCTTGAAGCAGGGGGCGCAGGGGACGCCATCCTTGCGCAGGCCGCGGCTCTCCGGTCCCCAGGGGGTGGATCCGCCGGGGTCCGTGGCGCCGTAGAGGGCCAGCACCGGCGCGCCGGTGGCGGCGGCAAGGTGGCTGAGACCGGAGTCGTTGCCCAGCACCGCCGCGGCGCCGCGCATCCAGGCCGCGGCCTCCTTGAGGGTGGTCTTCCCGCAGAGGTCCAGGCCTTCCTCACCGGCCACCGCCGCGCAGGTGGAGGCCTCGTCCGGCGAGCCCAGCACCGCCACGGCGTAGCCTTCGGACCTGGCCTTCAGCAACAGGGTCCGGTAGTGCTCCACGGGCCAGGCCTTGGAGGGCCAGGTGGAGCCGGGCATCAGGCAGAGGTAGCGTTCCGCCGGCTTGTCGATGGCCACCTGCGGATCGAAGTCCGCGTAGGGCATGGGGGGCAGGTCCGGCCAGCGCCGCTTCAGCACCGCGTGGTAGCGCAGCAGGAAGGGGCCTTCCGCGTCCCAGAATGGGCCGCTGTGGGTGTTGAAGGGGCCGGCCAGGCTCTCGTCCACGCCGATGCGCTCGGGCACCCGGGCCAGCCAGGCCGCCAGGGCGGGCCGCAGGGACTTGGGGAAGTGGATGCTGCGGGCGGCGCGGTGCTGCCTCAGGGTGCGGGCCATGGCGAAGGGGCCGGGCTTGCCTTCGTCCGGCAGCGCTGCGTCGCAGAACCACGTATCCGCCACCAGGCCCACGGTGGTCTTCGGCCCCCAGACGACCAGGGGCCCGGCGTCGATCTCCCGGAGCAGGCGCAGCACGGGCAGCTGCATGGCGGCGTCGCCCACGAACCGCGGGAAGCGCACCCAGGTGGCGTGGTCGGGGATCACGAGGGTCATTTCCGCGGCTCCAGCGGGGCTCGCCGCCGGGGACTACCCCCCGATCGCACCGCGCCCCGCGCGGTGCTCCCGCTCCCGCTGCGCCTCCATCTGACGGACAGCGCCCCGCGCTGTCCTCCCGCTCGTTCCTCGCGGAGGTGGAGCCTCTGGCTTGCGATCGCGGAGGGGGCCCCGTCATCGCCCACGAACCGCGGGAAGCGCACCCAGGTGGCGTGGTGGTGGATCACAGCCATGCCGCCACCGCATCGCGGAACTTCGCCGCGGCATCGTAGTCCCGGGTGAGGGCCGTGCCGAAGGCGTGGGCCTTCGCGCGCTGGGCTTCCCAGGCCGCGGGATCCGCCAGCAGGGGGGCGATCCGGGCGGCGGCGGCGCGAAGCAGGCCGTCCTCGATGGCCTTGCGGTCGTCGGGCTTGGAGATGAGAAAGCCGCCCTCGCCGTCCTTCAGCATGGTCCCGATGCCGCCCACGGTGGGCGCCAGCACGGGCACGCCTCGCTCCAGGGCCTCGATGAGGGCCAGGGGGAAGAATCCCTCGTTGCGGCTGGTCATGACGTAGAGGTCCAGGGCCGCGAAGGCGGGGGAGAGGTCCTTGAGCGGGCCCGTGCGGGTGCAGTGGTCGAGCAGCCTCTCGTCCTCCAGCGCGTCCTGGATCTCCTGGGCGTAGGCCTGGTCTTCCCGGCCCGCCAGCAGCAGGTGCAGTGGATCTGGCAACTGCTCTCCCAGCCGGGCGGCGAACCGGATCACGTCCGCGGTCGCCTTCCGGGCATCCATCTGCCCGGCGTACCCTACCACCACCGCGTGTTCCGGTACGCCCAGCGCGATGCGCGCCGTGCGCCTCGCCTCCGCGCCCACAGGCTCCACCACCGCACGCGGATACAGGGGGTGGATGATGCTGCACGGGGCGGTGCCGAGGTGCTGCCGTACCGCCGCGGTGAAATCGTAGGTGCAGATCCACCGGTCCACGAGGTTCCGCACGCCGCGGTACTTGCGCAGGTGGCGCTCGTAGTGCTCGTGCAGGGTGAGGACGGTGGGGATGCGCACGCCGAACCGCGCCAGCCAGGGCAGGGCCCGCTGCACCCCCTTGTGGTTGCAGAGCACCAGCAGGTCCGGCCGGGTCCGGCGCAGCCAGCGGAAGGCGCCCAGGGCACCGGGGAGGTGGAGCACCTCGGCCACGTTCGGATTCCGTTGCCGCAGCTCGGGCTCGATATCGCGCTTCCCGGGCTCCTTCCGGAAGATCACACTGACCTTCACCGGCAGCCCCGCCAGGGCCGCCACCTGCTCCAGGAGCACCCGCTCGCCCCCTCCGAAGGACAGTTTCCGGTGCGCGAACACGACGTGCTTCACGGGACTCCACGAAAGGGTTCAAGATAGGGTAACTGACCTAACGCGTCACTTCTTCAGGTTGCCATGTCCCTCGCCTCGACCCAACGGATCCTGCTGGTGGAGGACGAACCCGGCCTTCGGGAGGTGCTGACCCTGGCCTTGGAGGGGGCCGGCTTCAAGTGCGAGGCCGCTTCGGGCATCGAGGAGGGGCGGCGGGCCCTCCGGGAGACCACCTTCGACGGCGTGCTCTCGGACCTGAAGCTGAAGGACGGCTCCGGCATCGAGCTGCTCTCCTGGATGAAGGAGCAGGGCCTGGAGACGCCGGTGGTGATCATGACCGCCTACGCCACCACGGAGACCACCGTGCAGGCCCTCAATCAGGGCGCCGTGGACTTCATCACCAAGCCGTTCAAGCACGAAGAGCTCATCGGTACGCTGAAGGGCCTGCTGGCCGCGGCCGAGCCCGAAGCTCCGCTGCCGCAGGATCTGGGAGAGCTGGTGGGCGTGGGCCCGACCATGCGGAAGATCAATGCCCTCATCGGCAAGGTCTCGCGCGCCGACACGACGGTGCTGCTCACCGGCGAGAGCGGTACGGGCAAAGAGGTGGTGGCCCGGCTCATCCACCGCTATTCCGACCGCGCCAAGGGCCCCTTCATCCCCGTGAACTGCGGGGCCCTGCCCGAGGCCCTGCTGGAAAGCGAGCTGTTCGGCTTCGAGAAGGGAGCCTTCACCGGGGCCGGGGCCATGAAGCGCGGGCTCTTCGAGGAGGCCGGCGGCGGGATCCTCTTCCTGGACGAGATCGGCGAGATGCCGCTGCCCTTGCAGGTGAAGCTGCTGCGGGCCCTGCAGGAACGGCGGGTCCGCCGGCTGGGGGCCACGGAGGAGCGGCCCGTGGACGTGCGCGTCATCGCCGCCACCAACCGGGATCTGCGGGCCCGGGCCGAATCCGGGGCTTTCCGCGAGGATCTCTTCTACCGGTTGAACATCCTCCAGATCGAGCTGCCGCCTCTGCGGGAGCGCCTGGACGATCTGCCCATCCTCGCGGAGCATTTCATCCGCCGCTTCTGCCAGAAGCTGGGCAAGCCGCCCATGCAGCTCCACGCGGACACCATGGCCCAGCTCCTGGCCTACCGGTTCCCGGGCAACGTGCGGGAGCTGGAGAACCTCATGGAGCGCTGCGTGGCGCTCAACGCCGGTGGGCCCATCACCCGGGACCTGCTGCCGGACGGCTTCGGCCAGGCTGGCGTCAGCGAAGCCGCGGGGCGCCCGGCTCCCCTGACCATCCCCCCGGACGGCTTCGACCTGGAGGCCTGGATCAACGCCCTGAAGGGCCACTTCCTCAAGCGCGCCCTGGAAGAAGTGGGCGGAGTGAAGACCAAGGCGGGCAAGCGGCTGGGCATGAGCTTCCGGGCCTACCGCTACTGGCTGGCCGAACTCGGGGGCCTGGAGGCCCTGTCCCAGGATTTCCCCTGGCCTGCCGACTTCCCCCCCGCCCCGGTGGACGAAGGCGGCGGAACCGAGGGCGGCAAGGACGCATGATGCCGATGGATCCTTGCTTTTTCAGCCATTTCTGGCACACTGTAACGCTCGGATGCGCCGCAGACGAGCCCTCACCCCGGACCCTCCCATGACCCCGACCCACGCCTGCCGACGAGACCGCGGATTCTCCCTGCTGGAGCTCCTGGTGGCGATGATGATCATCGCCGTCCTGGGCACCCTCGGCTTCTCGCAGTACAAGAAGCACTCCGCCCAGGCCCGGTACCTCAAGGCCCAGGACGACCTCAAGATCGTGGCCGAGGGGCTCGACCAGTACTACCTCAAGCACGGCCGCTTCCCCGATTTCGGCAGCTTCGACGCCATGGTGGACGGCAACTCCTCGCTGGTGAAGGAGAGCCTCATCAAGGTGGGCATGGCCGCCCAGGACCCCTTCGGCCAGCCCTACGAGGGCAAGTCCAGCCGGGCCACCTACGAACTGAAGTGCGCCGGCGACCCTGGCAACCAGGAGGACGCCGGTCCCATCGTCCGGACCCCCGGCCAGGTGACCGGTTCCTCGCCCGTCAGCGGGGCGGGCAGCGCGGCGGCGCCCAAGGCGGATGCCCCGGCCGCCGACACCGGAGCCGGCAAGTGATCGATCTCCACAAGCTGCCCCTGGAGGGCCTCCGCCTGAACGGCACCACCGACGCGGTGGCGCTGGAGGGTGGCGTCTCCCTGCGGGACCTGGCCTGGTCGGTGTTCGCGCTGGCCTCGGACGGCGATGTCTTCCTCGAGGTGAAGGGCCAGGCGGTATGGCAGGGGGCCTGCAGCCGCTGCCTCGCGCCCCTGGACCGGCCCATCTCCGTGGAGAGCCAGTTCCTGGGCAGCAAGGATCCCGACCTGGTGGGCCGCGGCTCCCATACCCTGGGCTCCCAGGACCTGGACGTGGTCTTCCTGCCGGAGGACACGCTGGACGAGGCCGAGCTGGTGCGGGAGCAGTTCGAGCTCCAGGCCCCCATGCACCCCCTCTGCGCCGAGGACTGCAAGGGGCTCTGCCCCACCTGCGGCAAGAACTGGAACAAGGGCCCCTGCCAGTGCCCGACCGGATCCGCGCAGGCCCCCTCCGCCCTCAACCAGGCCCTCACGAAGGCCCTGGCGGGAATCAAGCTGGACCCGGAATCCTGAAACCCTTAACCTGGAACTTTGCGTTTTCCCCCTAGGAGCAAGCCATGCCGAATCCCAAGCGCCGCCATTCCAAGGCCCGCCGCGACCGCCGGCGCACCCACGACGCGCTGGAGGCCATGAGCGCCAGCACCTGCCCCAACTGCCAGACCCCCAAGCTGCCCCACCGCGTGTGCCCCAGCTGCGGCTTCTACCGCGGCAAGCTGGCCGTCCGCGTCGCCGAGAACGCCTAAGAGCCGTCCGGTGGACGGTCATCGCATCGCATTGGACGTCATGGGGGGCGACCACGCTCCCCATGCGACGCTGCTGGGCGCCCGGGAGGCCCTCCAGGCCTGGCCGGGACTCTTCCTCCTCCTCGTCGGGGATGAGGCGGTGCTCCGTCCGCAGCTGGCCCGCCACGGCTTCACGCCGGAGCTGATGGCCCGCGCGGAAGTGGTCCATGCCTCCCAGACCGTGGTCATGGAGGACAAGGCCACCAGCATCCTCAAGGAGAAGAAGGACAGCTCCATCCGTGTCGCCGCCCAGCTCGTCCGCGAGGGGCGGGCCCACGGCGTGGTGTCCATGGGCCACACGGGGGCGGCCATGGTGGCCTCCAGCCTCGTCATCGGCAAGCTCGAGGGTGTGGACCGGCCGGCCCTGGCCAGCGTGATGCCCAACATGAAGGGTGGGCCCACGGTCCTGCTGGACGTGGGCGCCAACGTGGACTGCCGGGCGGAGCACATCGCCCAGTTCGCCGTGATGGGCTCGGTCTACGCCGAGGAAGTACTCGGCCTCGAGCGGCCCCGCGTGGGCATCCTCAGCGTGGGCGAAGAGGACGGCAAGGGCACCGACGTGACCAAGGACGCCTCCGCCATGCTCCGCGAGATGGAGATCCGCTTCGAAGGCAACGCCGAAGGGCGGGACATCTGGAACGGCAACTTCGACGTCATCGCCTGCGACGGCTTCGTGGGCAATGTGGTGCTGAAGTCCAGCGAGGCCCTGGCCGAGGGCATCATCAGCGGCCTGCGGGACAGCTTCATGGAATCGCCCATCACCAAGCTGGCGGGCCTTCTCGCGAAGCCCGCCATGAAGCGGTTCAAGCAGAAGCTCGATTACGCGGAGTACGGCGGCGCGCCGCTGCTGGGCGTCAAGGGCGTGAGCATCATCGGCCATGGGCGCAGCGACCACAAGGCCGTGCGCAACGCCATCCGCGCGGCCTTGCGCGCCGCGGAGCACCGTCTCCACGAGCGCATCCAGGAGCGCGTGGCCATGCTCCTGCCTCAGGACTGATTCAAGGGCAAAAGCATCCACCACGAAGACAGGAAGACCACGAAACAAACCCTCTCCTTCGTGGTCTTCCTGTCTTCGTGGTGAATCCGTTTTCTAGGTTTGAGGTTGGAGGTTGTCATGAGCAAAGTGGCGTGGCTGTTTCCGGGGCAGGGCTCGCAGGCGGTGGGCATGGGCGTGGCGCTGGCGGAGGCCGAGCCGGCGGCGCGGGCCGTCCTCCAGGACGCGGACGCGGCCCTGGGTTTCCCGATCTCGAAGCTCATGGCCGAGGGGCCGGAAGACACGCTGAAGCTGACGGAGCACACGCAGCCCGCCATCCTGACCCACAGCACCATGGTGGTGCGCGCCTGGGCCCACCGCCTGCCGAAGCCCGATTTCGCCGCGGGGCATTCCCTGGGCGAGTACAGCGCCCTCGTGGCGCTGGGCGCGCTGGGCTTCCAGGACGCGGTCCGCACCGTGCGCGAGCGCGGCCGGGCCATGCAGGAGGCCGTGCCCGTGGGCGTGGGCGCCATGGCGGCCATCCTGGGCATGAGCCAGGCGGATGTGGAGGCCAGCTGCGCCGAGGCCGCCGCCGCGACCGGGAAGATCGTGGTGCCCGCCAACTTCAACGGTCCCGGCCAGATCGTCATCGCCGGCCACGCCGAGGCCGTGGACGCGGCCCTGGAGGCCGCCAAGACCCGCGGCGGGCGCAAGGCCATGAAGCTGCCGGTGAGCGCGCCCTTCCATTCGCCCCTCATGGAGCCCGCCCAGGCTCGCATGGAACCCATCCTGCGGGGCCTGACGTTCAAGGCGCCCATCTGCCCCCTGGTGAACAACGTGGACGCAGCCGCGATCTCAGAACCCGAGGCGCTGCGCAATGGCCTGGTGCGCCAGATTCCCGGCGCCGTGCGCTGGCAGGCCACCCTGGACCTGCTGCTGGACCAGGGCGTCACCTCCTACTTCGAGCTGGGTCCGGGCAAGGTCCTGGCGGGCCTGGTGAAGCGGCAGGCCAAGGAGCGGGGCCTGGAGGTGACCGCGCTGAGCCTTGGCGCCCCCGAGGACCTCGCCCAGCTGGGCTGACACCGCAATGGCAGGGCCTTCCCGCCGGGAAGGTGTGATGAAAAGCAATGCCCCCCGGGGGTAGGGTGGATGGAACGACACTGCGTCTTCCAGTGGGCGGCGGCGGGCGGCGGAATGTGGCCCGGTGCTGCGCACATCACCCTCAGTCCGAGGTGCCCATGCGCAAGGATCTTGTCTTCGGAATGGCCGGTTCAGGAGGCGATGGCATCGTCTCTGCCGGCGACTCCCTTCTCCAGGCTGCTTCGGCGGAGGGTTATCACGGCGTGATGACCAAGAGCTTCGGCTCCCAGATCCGCGGCGGGGAGTCCTCCTGCCGCGTGCGCATCAGCACGGACCCGGTCCTGAACCCCGGCGGCAACCTGGACGTGGCCGTGGCCCTGAACTGGGAGGACTTCCTCAAGTTCGGCGCCGAGCTCCCCGTGGCCGGCACCACCGTGGTGATCTACGAGGCCGCCACGGGCGTGCCCGAGAACCAGATCCCCCTGGTGGGCGTGACGCCCCTGCAGGTCATCGCCGTGCCCATCGCCGCCATGGCCAAGGAGACTGCCGGCACCGAGCGCGCGAAGAACACCGTGGTGCTGGGCCTCATCGCCGGCTGGTTCGGCATCGGCGGCGAAGCCGTGATGAAGGGCATCTCGAAGAAGCTGGCCAAGAAGAGCCAGGAGCTCGTCGAAGCCAACCAGAAGGCCTTCGACGCGGGCGTGGCCTTCGCGAAGTCCCATCCGCTCAAGGCCGACATGACCGTCGTGCCTTCCTCGAGCAAGGGCGCCGTGAAGCTCCTGACCGACGGCAACGACATGTGCGCGGCCGCCGCCCTCTTCGCCGGATGCCAGTTCTTCGGCGGCTACCCGATCACGCCCTCCACCGAGATCATGCAGTTCTTCACCAACCACGTCTGGAAGTACGGCGGCGCCGTGCTGCAGGCAGAGGACGAGATCGCGGGCATCGGCTCCGCGGTGGGCGCCTCCTTCGCGGGCAAGAAGGCCATGACCGCCACCAGCGGCCCCGGCCTCTCCCTGAAGTCCGAGATGATGGGCCTCGCCAGCATCGCCGAGCTGCCGCTCGTGATCGTCGATGTGCAGCGCGGCGGCCCCTCCACGGGCCTGCCCACCAAGACCGAGCAGTCCGACCTCTTCGCGGCGGCCTTCTCCGCCCACGGCGACGTGATCCGCCCCGTGCTAGCCCCCACCTCCGTGGCCGACATGTTCCGCACCACCGTGGAGGCCTTCAACATCGCCGAGTACTACCAGACGCCGGTGATCATCCTCTCCGACCAGGAGATCGCCTCCCGCAAGGAGACGCTGGATCCCATCGACACCAGCCAGTTCAAGATCATCAACCGCCTGGTCCCCACCGGGGCGGACCTGCAGGACTACAAGCGGTTCAAGCAGACCGAGAACCACATCAGCCCCATCAGCCATCCGGGCATGCTGGGCGGCACCTACCTGGCCTCCGGCATCGAGCACGTGGAATCCGGCGCGCCCACGAACAGCGGCTCCGTCCACCAGCGCATGAACGACAAGCGCATCAAGAAGCTGGATCCCCTGAAGGAGCGCAAGGACCTCTTCGAGATCACCGGCAACCCCGACGCCCCCCTGGCCCTGGTGGCCTGGGGCAGCGTGGCCGGCGTCTGCCGAGAGGCGCTGCAGATGGCCCAGGCCGAAGGCCTGGACGTGAAGCTCATGGTGCCCTACCTGCTCTACCCGGTGGCCGAGCAGACCTACCGCGACTTCTTCGCCTCGGTGCAGAAGGGGCTCGTGGTCGAGCAGTCCCACCTGGCCCAGACGTTCAAGGTGCTGCGCATGCACCTCGACCTGCCCAAGGGCCTGCAGTCCCTGGCCCGCAGCGGCGCGAACCCCTTCCTGCCCGGCGAGATCGTCGCGGCCCTCCACCATCTCCTCTCGGAGCTGCAGCGCAGCCACGAGGGCAAGCTTCAGCCCCAGGAGTGAGGTCGATCATGAGCGCCACCTGCGAATTCCAAGCGAAGGACTACAAGAGCGACCTGAAGCCCATCTGGTGCCCCGGATGCGGCGACTACTCCGTGGTGCAGGGCATCTACCGCGCCCTGGCCGCCATCGGACGCCCGCCCCATGAGGTCGCCTTCATCTCGGGCATCGGCTGCTCCAGCCGCATCCCGGGCTACACCACGGCCTACGGCTTCAACACTGTCCACGGCCGGGCTCTGCCCATCGCCCAGGGCATCAAGCTGGCCAACCCCGACCTGCTGGTGCTGGCGGCGGGCGGCGACGGCGACGGCTTCTCCATCGGCGGCGGCCACATCGCCCACCTGATCCGCCGCAACATCGACATCACCTACATCGTGATGGACAACCAGATCTACGGCCTCACCAAGGGCCAGCTCTCGCCCACCTCCCAGAAGGGCCGCACCACCTGCACCTCGCCCTACGGGAGCCTTGAGAACCCCGTCAATCCGCTCCTCTACGTGCTGGCCTACGGCGCGGGCTTCGTGGCCCAGGCCTCGCCCACGGACCTGGCGGGCATGGCCGCCACCCTCGAGGAGGCCATCCGCTACCCCGGCTTCGCCTTCGTGAACGTCCAGTCCCCCTGCGTCACCTACGGCGAGGAGGCCCAGCAGATCAAGGGCCTCAAGGCCATCAGCGAGAACCTCGCGGCCATCGGCCACAACCCGGCCGACCGGCTGGCGGCCATGGACCTGGCCCAGCACTACGGCGAGAAGCTGCACCTCGGCGTGTTCTACAAGAACCCCGAGCCGCCGCCGACCTATGACGCCCTGATCCGCGAGCGTCAGGCCCAGTTGTCCCAGGGCGCCCTCCCCAAGGAGCGCATCCTGGATCTCTTCATCAAGAAGTGACGGGAGGCCCCATGGCCGCACGGATCGATTTCGCCAGCCTGAGCCTGATGGATGCCCTCGATCTGGCGGTCCTGATCGAGGACGAGGCCAAAGAGCGCTACGAGGAATTCGCAGCGCAGATGGACCAGCACCGGACGCCGGATGCCGCCAGGTTCTTCCGCCTCATGGCGGTGAACGAGGCCAAGCACGGACAGGAGCTGGCCGATCGCCGGAGCCAGCTGTTTGATGGTGTGACGCCCACGATCACCCGGGCCATGGTCTTCGAGGTGGAGGCCCCTGACTACGACCAGGCCCGGGCCTTCATGAGCCCGCGCCAGGCCATGAAGGCGGCCCTGGCCTCCGAGGTCAAGGCCCACGCATTCTTCGTGGCGGCCCTCCCAGCCCTGAAGGATGCGCGAGTCCGCGCCCTCTTCGAAGAGCTCCGCGACGAGGAGGTGCAGCACCAGGCCCTCGTCAAGGCCGAGCTGGCCAAGCTCCCTCCGGACAGCGGCCTCTCCGACGACGATTTCGTCGACGAGCCTACAGCTCAATAGACTCCTCGTCCGGCCCGCGCCAGACCTCCATCAGCACGAAGGCCGCCGCGGCCAGGTAGGCCGCGGCCAGCAGTCCCAGGGCCACCCAGGGCGCCCACGCGGTGCCCGGGTGGCCCTGGCGCATCCACCAGAGGGTGGCGTCGAACAGCACGGCCACCGCGCAGCCCCCCATGAGGAGGTGGCGGCCCGGCCAGGTGATCCGCCGCAGGTAGAGGACCGCCACCGCCAGGAACACCAGGGGGAAGGCGGCGAGATGCAGGCCGCGGGCGCCGATCGTGGCATAGAGGCTCTCCGAGGTCTCCTCCAGGGCCAGGGGCCGAAGGTCCTCGTAGCTCGTGAGGCGCGGGTACTGGCCGCCATCACCGTGGCAGCTGGCGCAGTTGTTGGCGACGATGGCCTCCACGGGCGCGAACCCCTCCCGCGTGGCGCCCCCCTGCACCCAGGTCCGGAAGACCGCGACCTGCGCGGGGTTGGTGTTGGGCGCCATGACGCCCTCCAGCACGGTGATCAGGCGGGACCGGGCCGGGGGTGCGGCCGCCGCCGGTCGCTCCTGCTTCGCGGCGAAGGCCAGACCGCCGGCGAGGAAGGCGCCCAGGGCCAGGACGACAAAGGTGGCGAAGGCGCGTTCCGAGGAGGGCAGGGTTCGCAGGGACATCCGCCCATGGTACCCGCTCACTCCAGGGGCATGTCGCCGCTGGCGAGGCTCCGCCGCATGAGGAATAGCAGGGGGAAGAGGCAGAAGCAGAGGATGCCCATGAACCAGAAGGTGTCCGCGAAGGCCATCATGGTGGATTGCCTCACCACGGTGCCGTAGGCGGCGCCCTGGGCCATGTGGGCGGCGTCCGCCGGCGACAGCCCCCCGCGCAGGACGCCCAGCTGGGTGGTGCGGTCCAGGAAGCCCTGATAGGCCGGGTTCCCCGGCGCCAGGTGGCCGATGAGGTTCGCCTGATGCACCTGGGACCGGCGGGCCAGCATGGTGGTGGCCAGGGCGATGCCCGTGCTGCCGCCGATGTTGCGCACCAGGTTCATGAGGCCGGTGGCGTAGGCCGTCTTCTCATGGGGGATGTGCTGGAAGGCGGAGACGTTGATGGGGATGAAGAGGAAGGCGAAGCCGAGGCTCTGCACCACGCGCGACCACATGGCCGTGCGGAAGTCCACCTGGAGGTTGAAGCCCGCCATCTGGATGAGGCCCAGGCCGCAGGTGAAGAAGCCGATGCCGATGAGCCAGCGGGTGTCCACCTTCTTCAGCAGCATCGCCACCACCGGCATCATCAGCATGATGGCCAGGCCGCCGGGGCTCAGCACCCAGCCGCTCAGCAGGGCCGTGTAGCCCAGCAGGGTCTGGAGGAAGATGGGCAGCAGGGCCAGGCTGCCGTAGAGCACGAAGCCCAGCACGAAGAGCATGAGGATGGACACGGCGAACGTGCGGTCCTTCATCAGCCGGAAGTCCACGATGGGCCGCGTCTTGCGCAGCTCGTAGAGGACCGCGAACACCAGGGCCACCGCGGCGATGATGGCGAAGAAGACGATGAAGTTCGAGGAGAACCAGTCCTTGCGCTGGCCCTCGTCCAGCACGATCTCCAGCGAGGCCAGGCCCAGGGTGAGGACGCCGATGCCGAAGTAGTCGAACTTCGCGCCCTCCTTGAGCGAGATGCGGGGGAAGGTCGGGGGGTCCTGCACCAGGGCGCTGGTGAGCGTGAAGGACAGGAAGCCCACGGGGATGTTGATGAGAAAGATCCAGTGCCAGCTGAAGTTGTCCGTGATCCAGCCGCCCAGCACCGGCCCGATGATGGGTGCCAGCACCACGCCCATGCCGTAGACGGCCATGGCGGCGCCGCGCTTCTCGTGGGGGAAGGTCTCGACGAGGATGGCCTGGGAGATGGGCTGCAGGCCGCCGCCGCCCAACCCCTGGAGCACCCGGAAGAAGATGAGCCAGCCCAGCGAGGGTGCGATGCCGCAGAGCAGCGAGGCGACCGTGAAGGTGGTCACGCAGGTGAGGTAGAACCGCTTGCGGCCCATGAGGCTGGAGAAGTAACCGCCCAGGGGCAGCACCACGGCGTTGGCCACCAGGTACGAGGTCAGCACCCAGGTGGTCTCCTCCACCGTGGCGGACAGGTCCCCCGCGATGTGCGGGAGCGCCACGTTCGCCACGCTGGTGTCGAGGACCTCCATGAAGGTCGCGATCATCACCGTGAGGGCGATGATCCAGGGGTTGATGCGGCGGTGCTGAGTCACTTCACGATCACCGTGGCTTCAACGTTCATGCCAGGGCGCAGGACGACCTTCTGAGCTTCGGATTCGTCGATGTGGATCTTCACGGGGATGCGCTGGACGACCTTCACGAAGTTGCCCACGGCGTTCTCGGGGGGCAGCAGGCTCATGCGCGAGCCGGTGGAGCCGGCGATGGAATCCACGTGGCCCTTGAGCACCATGCCGTTCATGTCCACCTTGACCTCGGCCTCCTGACCGGGCTTCATCTTCGCGAGCTGGGTCTCCTTGAAGTTGGCCGTCACCCAGGTCTGGTGCAGCGGGATCAGCGTCATCAGGCCCTGGCCCGGCTGGATGGTCTGCCCGGCCTCCACGAACTTGCGGGTCACGACGCCATCCACCGGCGCCAGGATCTTCGTGTACCCGAGCTGCAGTTCCAGTCCCTCCTGGCCGGCGCGGGCCTGCTCCACCTGGGCCTGGGCCGACGCCAGGCGGGCCTCGGCCGCGCCCATGGCCACGCGGCGGATGTCCGCCTCGCGCTGGAGGGAGCCCAGCTTCTGCTGGGCGGCGCGCCAGTCGCCGTCGGCCACTTCGGCCTGGGTGCGGATGCCGTCGAACTGCTGGGCGGAGATCTCCTCGCGTTCCGCCAGGGGCTTCATGCGCTGGACGTCCATCTTCGCTTTGTCGAGGCTGGCCTTCTTGGAATCCAGGTTGGCCTTGGCCGTCTCCAGGTCCGAGCCCTTGGCCTGCTGGAAGGCCACCCGGGCCCGCTCAAGATCGGCCCTGGCGCCTTCGACCTGGGCCTTGGCCTGGGCCAGGGCCGCCCGGGCCTGGTCGAGCCGGGCCTGGATGTCGCGGGGATCCACGACCACCAGGGGGTCGCCGGCCTTCACGGCCTGGTTGTCCTCCACCAGCACCTTGTCCACGGTGCCGTAGACGCGGCAGGAGACCGGCACCAGGTGACCGTCCACCTGGGCGTCGTCCGTGCTCATGCGGTTGCGGGTGTAGAGCCACAGCCCGCCGCCGAGGAGGAGCACGATGGGCGTGCCGATGAAGAGGGCCCGCATGGCCTTGGAGATGCCGGCGGCTGCGGCGCCGCTGGGGGTGTCCGTCACGGGGGAAGCATCTTGGTTCATGGGTGTCTCCATCAGCGGGCGAAGGTCTGTTCAAGCTGGCCGGTGGCGCGGGCCAGGTCCACGCGGGACTGGTTGAGGCGGTAGAGGGCGTTGATCTGGTTGTCGTTCGCGCGGGCCAGCTCGTCCTGGGCGTTGATCACTTCGATGTTGTTGCTCACGCCGGCTTCGAACCGGTGCCGGGCCTGGGTGAGGGCCTCGGTGGACAGGCTCACGGCGAGGTTGGCGACCTCCACCTCGTGGGTCGCGGCTTCCAGCTCGGCCTGCGCCACCTGGACTTCGTATCCCACCTGGGCGCGCACCTCGCGACGTGCTTCCTGCACGCGGGCCTGCTCGGACTTGGCGCGGGACACATGGGAGGACACCAGGCCGCCCGTGAAGAGGGGCACGCGGAGGCCCAGCGAAATCTGGTAGGTGTGGGTCCAGGACTCGGACTGGAGGCCCGTGGTGCCGTAGGTCCCGCTGGCGACGAGGGTGGGCAGACGGAGGCCCTGGGCGGCCTGGCGCAAGTTCTCGGCGGCCTTTTCGCGGGCATCGAGGGCCGCGAGCTCCGGGCGCTGGGTCAGGCCGGCCTGGTAGGCCGCCTCGAAGCCGTCCGTGGGCAGGGCGGGCGCCGAGAGGCTGTCGGCCAGCTCGATGCGGGTTCCGGGTGTCAGGTCCAGCAGCCGGCCCAAGCCGGCCAGGGCGGTGGTGCGCTGGGTCTGGGCCTGGATGAGGCGCTGGCGCTCGGTCTGCAGCTGCACCTGGGACCGCAGCGTATCGAGCCTGGTGCCCACACCTTGCTTCTGCTGGTTCTCGGCCAGCTTGGCCAGGGCTTCCGCCAGCTCCACGCGGGATTCTCCCGCCTTCACCGAGGCCGCCGCGCGCAGCGCGTGCAGGTACTGGCCCACCACCAGGGCGGCGATCTCCTCGCGCACGGCGCGGCCCTGGGCGCGGGCGGCGTCTTCCGCATGGCGGGAGGCCCGCCACTTCTTCCAGAGGCTGAGGTCGAACAGGGAGACCTGGGCCTCCACGCCCACCTGGCCCCAGTTGTATGGACCCACCACCTCGGGTCCACCGGGCTGCGGCAGGCCCATCAGCGCGTCCAGGTTGTACTTGTTGCGCTGGCCGAAGGCCTGGGCGCTCACCTGGGGCATGAGGGCCGCGGCGGCCGCCCGGCGGTCATCCCCGCTCTCGGCGATGGTCAGGAGCGACTGCTGCAGTCGAGGATTCTGCTCCAGGGCGGTCTTGAGGGCCTGGGCCAGCGTGAGCTGCACGGTGGGGTAGGCGCTGACCGGCGCCGCCGTGGTGGAGGAGGTGGCGGGAGGAGGAACCTGGGTCCAGGCGGTGCCAGCGGTCAGCAGGGTGAGGGAGAGCACCCGGCCCCGGCCGAGGGCACGGGGGGCGCCAATGGTCCAGGAGCGGGCCCAGGAGCTGGCCCGGGAGCTGGTGCGGGACATGCGAACCTCCATCTGTCTCGAAAAAACGCGTGTGCCGGTCATGAGGGCAGCTCGCTGTTGGCGCGGATCCGGTTCAGGAAACCCTTGAGCTGGTCCAGCTCTTCCCGGGAGAAGCCCTTCAGGTGGGCGTTCAGCACCTTGATGGCCACCGGGGGCAGATGGGGCAGCAGGTCGTGGCCCGCCTCCGTCAGCTCGAGGAGGGTGATCCGCCGGTCCTTGCTGCTGGGAACCCGGCGGATGAGGCCCTTCTCCTCCAGGCGGTCCAGCATGCGGGTCATGGAGCCGGTGTCGCAGTGGCCGAAGCGGCAGAGCTCGGCGGCCGTGGAGGCGCAGCCCCGGGCGATGCGCATGAGGATGACCCACTGCGCGCCGGTGATGCCCATGCCCTGGCTGGCCAATTCCTCATCGAATCCGGTCAGGATCCGCCGCGAGATGTCCGAAATCAGGCGCCCCAGGCTTTCCTCCGGCTGGTAGTTCTCGGGGGTGTACAGCGGCTCGGTGTTCTCGGGTTCGACAGGCATGGCGACGTCCTGATTGAGTGCCTAAGCAATTACTGCCAGAGCAGCAATCTTGGGGACCTCAGGAACTTCCGTCAACTGCCTGGCCCTTCTGCGGGTGCCTCCGAAGGAAGTGGCCCAGTGTGGAAAGTTATGTTTTTGCGTCTTGTTATCAAATTTGTGGTGGCAAAAAACAGGCTCGAAAAAAGAGCGGAAAACGAACCGTGCCCTCCTCTTCCGCCCTCGATGGGAGG
Source organism: Geothrix terrae (assembly GCF_022808775.1). GTDB lineage: Bacteria > Acidobacteriota > Holophagae > Holophagales > Holophagaceae > Geothrix > Geothrix terrae. The sequence goes on along the minus strand of NZ_JAKZLA010000002.1, from coordinate 37,591 downwards.
ACCATGGAGGCCTTCGCAGGAGGTTGCCATGGTTCGCGCACCCTTGCTCAAGCGGGTCCTGCCTGCCGCCCTGGTCGGCGCCCTGCTCGGGGGCGGTCCCCTCGTCCCCCAAGCCACGTCTGCGTCGGGTCCCGGCGGGCTTCTGGCGCTGCCCCCGCCCGCCACGGGCACCGTCCCGCTGGACGCCGCCCTCCGGGAACGACGCACCACGCGCGCGCTGGTGGGCCCGGCCCTCTCCCTGGCGGAGGCCTCCCAGCTGGCCTGGAGCGCCCAGGGCGAGAACCGCCCGGGGCGGCGCACGGTGCCGAGCGCCCATGCGAGCTATCCCCTGGGCCTGTACCTCGTCACCGAGGGAAGCCCCACCTTGGGGGCCGGCACCTACCGCTATCAGCCGGGCGCGCATGGGCTCAGGAGCTCAGGGCCCAAGGGCGTGGCGGCCCTGTTCGGCCCCATCCGCGCGATGCAGCCCTGGATCGTCAAGGCGCCCGCGGTCTTCGTGGTCACGGGAAGGCCCTTGAAGATCTCCTCGCGCGAGCCGGCACCCAGGATGGACTACACCTTCTGGGAGGCGGGCGCGGCGTCCCAGGCCCTGCTGCTGCAGGCCGCGGCCCTCGGCCTCGGGGCCGGCGTGGCCTCCGGCGCGGATCTGGCCGCGGTGGGTGCGGCCCTGGGCCTGGACCCGGAGGAGAAGGCGCTCATCCTGCTGCCGGTGGGACGCCTGAAAGGGAAGTGATCTCCAGCGAACCTTCATCCCCGCTGGCCCATTGAAGGGATGGGCCCACGCTTCGTTTACCCTGGACCGAGGGATGCCCGCGACCCCGGAGACCTCATGAACCCTGCCTGGCCCTGCCTTCCCCTCACGGCGCTCGCAGCGTTCTCCCAGACGGCTCCCGCACCCGCCCCGGCGCCTGCCCCGGGGGATCGCGAGATCACCTTCCCAGGATTCAACGCCTTCCCCTTGAAGGGCAGCGTCAAGGCCGGCGGGGAGCACCGCTACTTCGCCGTGATGGTGGCCGGCTCCGGGCCCACGGACCGCGACTGGTCCAATCCCCTGATCCCCGTGCCCAGCCATGGGGGACGCGACCTTGCGGCCTGGCTGCAGGGGCAGGGTCTCGGCTCTTTGCGCTACGACAAGCGGTTCATCGGTTCGAAGGATCCGAAGCTCGACATCTCCCTGGATGCCCAGGTGGGGGACCTCAAGGCCGCCCTGCGGACCGCCCACGCGCTTCCGGAAGCGAGGGGGAAGAAGCTCCTGCTGGTGGGCCACAGCGAAGGGGCCCTACTGGCCCTGCTGGCCGGCGGGGAGGCGGACGCCGACCTGCTGCTGGCCATGCCCGGCCTCAGCATGGGCCGCGTGATCCTCGCCCAGGTGAAGGCGCAGTTGGACGCCGCCGGAGCACCCGCGGAAGTGGCCCAGGCGAACCTCGGCTACCTGGAGGCGTCCGAGGCCGCGATCCGCCAGGACAAGCCCCTGCCCGAGGCGGGCCCCCAGGTCGCGCCCGGCGTTTTGCGCCTGGCCCGAGTGCTGGCGCAGCCGGAGAGCCGGGGCTTCGTCCGCGACACCCTCGACCTGGATCCCTGGGCCCTGGCCCAGCGCCTGCCGGTGCCCTGCGCCGTGGCCTGGGGCGACCGCGACGTGCAGACCTGGCGGCCGGACGCGGTGCCGCCGGGCTTCAAGGGCACGGTCATCGAGCTGCCGGAGGCGAACCACCTGCTGAAGCGGGAGGCCCGTCCCCGAGCTTCGCTCGACGGCCGATCCGCCGCGTCCGCCTACGGGGACGGCACGCCCTTGGCGGACCTGACGCCGGTCGCCCAGTGGCTGAAGGCGCTGAAATAGGCAGGATAGGGGCGGCCGGACGCCTTGCTAGACTGGACCCTCGCATCTTTGGAGGTCCCATGTTCCGCCTCGACGGCAAGATCGCCCTCGTCACCGGTGCCAGCCAGGGCATCGGCGAAGCCATCGCGAAGCGGCTCGCCGCCCAGGGCGCCACGGTGGTCTGCGCGGCCCGCACGCTGAGGAAGCTCCAGGAGGTGGCGGACGCCATCACCGCCGAGGGCGGCAAGGCCGACGTGGTGGTGGCCGACCTCTCGGACGGGGCCTCCGTGCGCGCCGCGGTCGCCACGACGGTGGAGCGGCACGGTGCCATCCACATCCTGGTGAACAACGCCGGCATCACCCGCGACAAGCTGCTCATCCAGATGAAGGAGGAGGACTGGGACGCGGTGATCGACACCAACCTCAAGGGCGCATGGACGGCCATCCAGGCCGCCACCAAGCCCATGATGAAGCAGCGCTGGGGACGCATCATCAACATCGCCTCCGTGGTGGGCCAGATGGGCAACCCGGGCCAGGCGAACTACGTGGCCGCCAAGGCGGGCCTCATCGGCCTCACCAAGTCCGTGGCCCGGGAGCTGGCCAGCCGCAACGTGACGGCCAACGCCGTGACGCCCGGCTACATCGAGACCGCCATGACCGCGGGCCTGCCTGCCGAGGTGAAGGCCGAGTTCACCAAGCAGATCCCCCTGGGCCGCATGGGCACCGCCGATGACATCGCCGCTTCCGTGGCCTTCCTCGCCAGCGACGAGGCGGGCTACATCACGGGCCAGGTGCTCAGCGTCAACGGCGGCATGCTGATGGCCTGAGCCGACCATGCTCCAACGCGCGAAGGACCTGATCCGCCGCGGCTGGGCCGCCTTCCGATTCCGCCGCCACTGGCCCTGGGTGCTGGTGGCGCTCGGCCTGCCGCTGGCCCTGAAGCCCGTGGATTCGGGCTGCGCGGCCTTCCTGGCCTGGATCGGGGCTCTGGTCCTGCTGGGACGGGCCCTGCGCTGGATCTGGGACCGGCTGCTGTTCCGGGTGTCGCGGCGGCTCTGGATGATCCTCGCCCTCATGTCCGTGCTCCCCGTGGTGGCCATGGCCGTGATGCTCATGGCCCTGAGCTGGCTGGGTCTCGGCGCGCAGGTGAGCCGCTCCACCCAGCAGACCCTGGCGGCCTGGGAGGAGGCCCTGCGGAGCGCCAACGGCGAGGCCTCCGACGCGGCGGCCCTCCAGGTCCTCCGCACCTACGGCGGGGCCTGGGTGGACCACGCGCGCCAGCTGCCCGAGGGCGTGGACGCCTCCTTCGTGGGCATGGTCTGGGCGGATAGCCACGATGTGGATGCCGAAGCGGGCCGGAAGGACACCTACCTGCGGGCTGTGCGCAAGGAAGCCGGCGGCTACCGCATCCTCTCGCTCAACCTGGGCGTGCTGGGCGACCGGGCCCAGGCCCTGGCGGGGGGCCAGGTGGTGTTCCAGCTCACCCCGCGGAAGGAAGGCCGGGAACGCGAGGAGAAGCTGCAGATCAAGACCGGCGACCGGCGGAGGGACACGGAGGCGCCCATCCTCGTGGGCCAGCGGGAGACCCTCGCGGGCTGGACCAAGGGCCAGGCCCTCCGGGGTTCCGGACTGTTCGCGCCGTTCAACCTGCCGCCCCTCGCCTTCCCCATCGTGGACTGGACCACGGGCCGGCCCATGGTGCTGACCGCCACGCCGGAGACCAACCTCTACGCCCTGTTCGCCGGCTTCCGCTCCGGCGACCGGCAGGCACTGTCCGAGGGCACCGTGAAGGCCATCGTCGTGGTCTCCCTGGTGCTGATGGGCCTGCTCATGGCCCAGGCGGTGGCGGCGATCCTCGGGCTGGTGCTGGCCTGGTCCCTGGGCCGGGCGGTGAACGATCTGCACGGCGGCGTGAAGCGCCTCAGCCTCGGGGATTTCTCCACCCGCATCCGGCCCCGGGGCCGCGACCAGGTGGCCCAGCTCTCCTCCGCCTTCAACGAGATGGCGGGCCGTCTCCAGGCCGCCGCCACGGAGCGGGAGGAGCGCCTGCGCATGGAGGAGGAGCTGCGCGTGGCCCGCGAGGTCCAGATGCGGCTGCTGCCGGACCTGGAAGCCCTGCGGATGCCGTCGGTGCGGGCCGCCATCCTGCCGGCCCTCGAGGTGGCGGGAGACTACTACGACCTGTTCCCCCTGTCGGACGGCAGCCTGGCCTTCCTCATCCTCGACGTGAGCGGCAAGGGCACCAGCGCCGCCTTCTACGCGGCCGAAACGAAGGGCGTGCTGTCGGCCCTGGACAAGCAGGCCCTGGGCCCGCTGGAGGTGGCCGACCGCCTCAACGCCATCTGGTGCCAGGGCCACGCCCGGCGCCTCTTCCTCACCCTGGCCTACGGCACCTTCCACCCCCGGACGGGCCAGTACCAGTTCGTGCGGGCGGGCCATCCCCCGGCCTTTCTGCGCGGCGCGGACGGCCGCGTGGCGCGCCTCCACCCCCGGGGGCTGGGCGTGGGCCTCAGCGCCACCCAGTTCAAAGCCTCGCTGGAGCTGTGCGAAGGCGTCCTGGATCCCGGCGACAGCCTGATCTTCTACACGGACGGCCTGTCGGAGGCCCAGGCCCCGGACGCCTCCTTCTACGGCGAGGACCGCCTGGAAGCCCTGCTGGCCGGCCCTTCCGAAGACCTGCAGGCCACCATCCTGGCGGACGTGATGGCCTTCACCCAGGGGCGGCCCCTGGCGGACGACCTCACGCTGCTGATCCTCAAGCGCTGACCGGGCCCAAGGACTGGCTGGCCCCAGACACTGGCCGGCCCCGAACACTGATCAGAAAGGTCAGCCCTGGGCCGCCGCCCTCAGCTCGCGCACGATCTCCGGGGCCTGGACGCGGGCCCCGCTGAGGGCCTTCGCGAACAGCAGCTTCGCCTCGTCCAGCCGGCCCTCGGCGCGGGCCAGCCAGGCCTGGGCCCGGAGGATGTAGGGCGTCTCTTCGGTGGAGAGGCCGCGGCTCCGGTCCAGCAGGGCGCGGGCCATGCCGCGCCGGCCCTCGCGGGCCATGCATTCGGCCTCCGCCGCCAGGCAGTGCGTCTCCATCAGCGTGTCCGCCAGCTCCTCGTGGAGGGCCAGGGACTGCCGGTAGAACGTGCGCGCCGCGTCGTAGCGCCCGGCATCGCGGTTGATCTCGCCGAGGTTGTAGAGGGCGGTGGCCTCCATGGGCTTGAGCTGGGTCTTCCGGGCCTGCTCGAGGCACTGGCGCTCCAGGATCTCCGCATGGTCCAGGTCGCCCCGCGCCTGGGCCACGCTGGCCAGGCCCATGAGGGAGTAGACCAGGCCGTTGTCGTCGCCGATGGATTGGCGCAGCGCCTGCGCCTTGCGGAAGAAGGCCTCCGCGCGGTCCAGGCCGCCCTCCTGGGCGAGGGCCAGGTCGCCCAGGTTGTTGGTGATGAAGGACTCGCCCCAGCGGTCGCCGTAGGCCTGCACGGTCTGGAGGGCGCTCTGGTAGCGGGCCTCCGCGTCCTTGAGGTGCCCGCGCTCCTTCTCGATCACAGCCAGGTTGTTGAGCGACCGCGTGGCGTTCAGCTTGTCGCCCAGGCGCTGGTACGTGGCCAGGGCCTGCTGGTATTCGGTTTCCGCCTCGGCGGCCTTGTGCTGGCGCTGGAAGTTCACGCCGAGGGTGGCGTGGATCCCCGCCTCGAAGGCCGCCTCGCCCAGGGTGCGGGCCAGCTCCAGGGCTTCCCGGCCGACGCGGTCCGAGGCCTCCCACTGGCCCCGGTCCCCATGCCGCACGGACAGGTAGTGGAGGGCCTTCATCTCGCTGATCCGGTCGCCCTGGGCATGGGCGGACCAGCGGGCCCACTGGAAGACGGGCTCGGGGGGCGCGTCCGCCAGGCGGCTGAGGCAGCGGGCGTAGCCGAGGATGGCCGGGGCGAAGTCGGGGGCCTTCAGCGCCGCGGTCTGGAAGGCGGGGGCGGCCTCCTTGAAGTCGCCGCGGTCCATGAGCTCCGCCCCCCGAACGTAGGCGTCCATGGCCTCCGGCGCCACCGGCAGCAACGCCTTCGGCTCGGAAGCCAGCGGATCCACGGCCTTCACGAGCGCCGCCGCCACCTTGCGGGCCAGGGGCTGGGACACGGCCGAGCGATCGCTGGCCTCGCGGGTCTCGCCCGCGTGACGGACTTTGCCGGCGGCGTCCCTGAGCTCGTAGGCCAGCACCACCGAGCCTCCATCCCCCCGCGAGAGGGTGCCCTGGAGCACCAGCTGGGCGCCCAGCGCGGAGATCAGGGAGGCCTGGGCCTCCGGCGCGAGGGGCCCGCGCGGCGGCAGCCGCAGGGCGGCCCGGCCCCGGGCCAGGGTGTCCGCGTCCACGGGGGCCAGCTTGGTGCGCGCGCCCAGCGAGGTCTCGATCATCTGGGGCAGCACCAGCTGGGTCATGGAATCCAGCCGGGGGTCGCCGGTGGCGTTGGCGAAGGGCAGGACCGCCAGGCGGGCCGGGCGCTCCCGGGTCAGGTCCGCGATGATGCCGCGGGAGGTGAACCAGTTGGCGCCCGCCGCCAGCGCCAGGGCGCCGAGGGCCGAGGCGCCGGCCCAGCGCAGGGCGCTGCGGGGCCGGAGGAGGTCGTCGAGGCGCCGGCCGACCTGGGCGGCGGTGGGGCGCTTGAAGGGATGCGCGTCGAGCATGGACAGCAGCAGTGCCGAGGTTCCCGAGGGCAGGCCCCGGACCTTCAGCTCCTTGTGGTTGCCCCGCACGATGGCCACCATCCGCACCCGGCCTTCGCCGGGGAAGGGATGCTCGCCCGCCAGCAGCTCCCAGGCGAGGATGCCGAGGGAGAACACATCGCTGGAGGAGCCCGCGGCCTGGCCCTGGATCTGCTCCGGGGAGGCATAGCTCGGGCTGCCCATGAACGCGCCCGCCTGGGTGAGCCGGTCCCAGGAGGGGCTCCCGGCCTCGTCGCCGCCCGGCCCTTCCTTCGCCCGCCGCGCATCCTCCGCGGCCTTGAGCGTCACCAGCGACGGCACGCCCTGGGGCGTGGTGCGGGCTTCCCCCGAGCCTGCGGGGTCGGCCAGCCGCGCCAGGCCGAAGTCGAGGACCTTCACCTGGAGCTTCCGGCTGCCTGGGGCCTGGGCCACCATGATGTTCCTGGGCGTCAGGTCCCGGTGGATCAGCCCCTTCGCGTGGGCGGCCTCCAGGGCGTGGGCCACGGCGCTGACCACCTGCAGCTTCTCGCGAGTGGTGAGCTCCGGCCCGGCCTGATCCAGCGTCCGCCCTTCGATGAGCTCCATGGCGATGTAGGTGCCGCTGGGGTTCTCCACCCAGTCGTGCACCTGGCAGACGTTCGGGTGGTTCAGCTGCGCCAGGGCCAGGGCCTCGCGGCGGAAGCGCTCCGGCGCCGTGGCTTCCCGCTCCTGGCCCGAGCGGAGGGCCTTGAGGGCCACGCTGCGCTCCAGGGTGGGATCCCAGGCCTGGTAGACCTCGCCCATGCCGCCCGTGCCCAGCAGGGACTCCACCCGGAACCGGCCCACCTGGGTGCCGACGTCGAGGATCCGCCTCTTGGAAGAGGGAGCGGACTCGGCATCGATTTCATTGGACATCTGAGCACCGGTGAATTTTTTTTACGTTATCACGCGACGCGGTCCGAGGCGCATATAAGAAGTCCGTTTACCTGAGGATCGGCGAGCCTCGTCCTGGAATGACCGAACCGCGAAAAGCGCAAATCGCCCTGCGGGCGCGCGAATGACGAATGATCCTCCGCCTCCCGCGCGGGGCGGGTCTGGCGGCCTTCAGGAGCCGGCATTCCCGCCTCGCGTGCGGCCAGCCGCGCCGCGCGGCTGGGGGCCGAAGGCCCAGGCGGCCCATCTCCGTCGCGTTTCGCGCCCATTCGCGTCATTCGCGGTTGCCTGCTTTTCCGGCTGAGCTCCGCCGGGAACTGCCGCCTAGTCCAGCCGGGCCTTCCGCTCGCCGTCATGCCAGCGCAGGCGGAGGCCAGCGCCCGCGGGCAGGGCCCGGGCGGCGGTCACCGGGCGCCCCTCGGCGTCCAGGGCCAGCACGAAGCCCCGCTGGAGGGGGCCGGCGGGATCCAGGCCCCGCAGCCGCTCCGCCAGCACGGCCAGCCGCTGGTCGCGGCGCTGGAGGGCGCCCAGGACGGCGGGAGCCAGGCGGCGCCGGGCCTCATGCACCCGCGGCAGGTCCGGCTCGCCGGCGGCGCGGCCGGCCGCCTGGCCCAGGCGGTGGCACAGGAGGGACAGCCGCGCGCCGGCGGCGTCCAGCCCGCGGCTGGGGTGGGCCAGGGCCAGCCGCTGGCCCTGGGCGGCCAGGCGCGTTCCGCCCATGGCCAGCGGCTCCGCCCGTTGCAGACCGTGCTCCACCAGCAGGTTCAGCGTGGTCTCCAGGCCCCGCAGGCGCCAGGCGGTCTTGGCGGCCAGGGCCTCCACCCGGCGACGCAGCTCCGCGGCCAGGGCCGCGCGGTCCGGCGTGGCCAGCTCCGCGGCCTGGCTGGGGGTGGCGGCGCGGCGGTCCGCGGCCAGATCCACCAGCGTCGTATCAATCTCGTGGCCCACGCCGGTGACCACGGGGATCCGGCACACGGCCACGGCCCGCACCAGCTCCGGATCGTTGAAGGCCCAGAGGTCCTCCAGGCTGCCGCCGCCCCGCACCAGCAGCAGGGCCTCGCAGCCCCAGTGGGCATCCTGGAGCTCCTGGAGGGCGAGCAGTGTCTCCGGCACGCAGCGCTCGCCCTGGGCCGCCGCCGGGGCGATAAGCAGGTGGATGCCCGGGGCGCGGCGGCTCGTCACCTCCAGCACATCGCGCAGGGCCGCGCCGCCCAGGGCCGCCACGATGCCGAGCTTCTTGGGGAAGCGGGGCAGGGGGCGCTTGGGGCGGTCGAAGAGCCCCTGGGCGCGCAGGTCCGCCTCCAGCGCCCGCAGCCGCGCCTGCAGGTCGCCCACGCCCGCGGGCTCGCAGTGCGTGACCGCCAGCGTGATCGTGCCGCCCGCCACGTAGAGGTTGAGGCTGCCCTTGAGCACCACCCGCTGCCCGTCCGCCGGCTTGTGCTGGAGGAACCGCTGCTGGCTGGCCCACACCGCGCAGGAGAGCGCGGCGCCCTCCTCCTTCAGCGTGAAGTACCAGTGCTTGCCCGAGCCCCGGAAGTTCGACACCTCCCCCACCACGCACACCGCCGCGAACGGCGGCTCCAGCCGGACCTTGACCTGCTCCAGCAGGCGCTTGACGGAGAGTGGGGTGTCCATCCCGGCATCATCGCACGGGAAGCATGCAGCCACCGATGAGCCCCGATTTCAGTGATTTCAGCGATGAGAAAGGATGGGGTCATGTCCCGAGGCAGGGTGGGCTCATGGGGGGCGGCAGGGCCGCGCCTTTTTGGGAGTGCGGCCCTGCCGCTCCCCATGACTTCCGGCCAAGCCGGAAGCGGCCTGCCTATGCGGAATGCCTCGGAGCCCCAATCCGCGCAACCGGCGAAATCGGTGGCTAAAAAGATCTTTGGCAATTCCGCATTCTCAGTCGCTGCGCTCGAGGCTCGGAGGTCGGCCCGGGCCCTCTCTGGACACGGACTGTCCATCGCGGCAGGGTAGGGTGATCATGCCTGATCTTCAGGTCATCATTCCATTCTCCATGGCGGAGCCTCCATGCGCATGACGTCCTCCCTTCTTCCGGCCATCGGCCTTCTGACTCTCCTCGCCTGCGGGGGCGGAGGGGGAGGCACCTCCACGCCGCCTCCGCCGCCGGCCTCCGCGGGCGCCTTCGAGGGCCCCTGGAATGGCACCCTCGTCTCCAACACCGGCGGAAGCGTGTCCGCCACGGCCCTTCTGCTGGCCTCCGGCGAGATGCGCTACGTGGCCTCCAACGGCATCCAGGCGGTGGGCACCCTGTCCGTCACCGGCAGCAACGCCACGGGTTCCGGCACGATGTACGCCCCCACGGGGTACCTCTTCCCGGGGAATGTCGCCTCCCTGGGCTACACCCTCCGCGGCTCGGGCACGGGCGGATCCGCCCTCTCCGGCACCTACGCGAGCGTCTACGACAGCGGGACCTTCACCTTCTCCTACAACGCCGGGGCCAAGTACGCCTCGCCGGTGGTCATGGCGAACGTGGCAGGGACCTACGCCTCCACCGCGACCAGCTCGGGCTATCCCATCAGCGGGCGGCTCACGTCCACCGGGGCCCTGAGTGGATCCGACGCCTTCGGCACCCTGGCCGGCACGCTGACGGCTGTGGATCCCGCCAAGAACGCCTTCCGCGTGAACGTGACCTACACGCCCACCGGCCAGCCGGCACGCGCCTACGCTGGGCTGGCCTTCTTCGACTTCAGCTATTCCCCCGTGCGCCTGGAGGTGCAGGCCACCGGCGCCGCCGGCCAGTTCGCCGCCGAGCTGCAATTGGTCGGGCCGTGAATGACGGGATCTGCATTCATCCCTTGCATCCCTGTCGGGAAAGGCCTTTGAACAGGGATGCAGGGGATGAAGGGGATGGGGACCAAGCCACGTTTGACGCGGAGGCTCTATCCCGACTCGTGGCCCTGAACAAGGAGTGCACCGCCGTGCCGACCCAGGGATCGCCGCTCGGAAGTTTTCGTTGGCCTGGCATTACCTCGTCATACAATGCCTGCATCTCCAACCTCAGAGGTGCACCGATGCCCGGACGACCCTTCCTCCTTTCCCGGCTGGCCCTGACGCTCGCGTTCTGCGGCGTGGCGCAGGCCCAGACGAAGCTGCTGCGCTTCCCGGACATCCACGGGGACAAGGTGGTGTTCACCCACGGCGGCGACCTCTGGAGCGCTCCGGCCACGGGCGGCACGGCCACGCGGCTGACGGCCCATCCGGGTCTGGAGCTGTTCGCGAAGTTCAGCCCCGACGGGAAGTGGATCGCCTTCACGGGCCAGTACGATGGCGACGAGCAGGTCTACGTCATGCCCAGCGAAGGCGGCATCCCGCGCCAGCTCACGTTCGACCCGGCGGCCGGCCCGCTGCCGCCCCGGGGCGGCTACGACCACCAGGTGGTGGGCTGGACGCCGGACGGCTCCAGCGTGCTGTTCCGCGCCGGCAGCGACGCCGATGGCGTGCTGAGCCGCACCGCCCTCTACACCGTGAGCCTCAAGGGCGGCCTGCCCGCCCGGCTGCCCATGCCCACGGCCGGGCCGGGCGCCTACTCGCCGGACGGCAAGCGCCTCGCCTACGCGCCCATGTTCCGCGACTTCCGCCACTGGAAGCGCTACCAGGGCGGCTGGGCCCAGGACCTCTACGTCTTCGACTTCGCCACGAAGCAGCAGAAGAAGATCGCCGCTAGCCCGCGCACAGAGCGGGATCCCATGTGGATCGGCGACCAGGTGTACTTCGCCTCGGACCGCGACGGCACCCTCAACCTGTTCTCGGTGGACCCCGACACGGACGCCGTGAAGCAGCTCACCTTCCAGAAGACCTGGGATGTGCGCTGGCCCTCCAGCGACCGCCAGTCCCGCATCGTCTACGAGCTCAACGGCGAGCTGCACGTGTTCAACGTGAAAGACGGCCGCGACCAGGGTCTCTCCATCACCGTGCCCACGGACGGCGGCGCCTCGCGGCCTGCGCGCATCGCCGTCGAGCGCAACATCGAAGGCTTCGCGCTCTCGCCCAAGGGCGAGCGGGCCCTCTTCGTGGCCCGGGGCGACGTGTTCACCGTGCCCATCGAGAAGGGCCCCGTGCGCAACCTCACTCACAGCTCCGGCGCCCACGACCGGCTGGCCCGCTGGTCGCCGGACGGCAAGACCATCGCCTTCATCTCCGATTTGAGCGGCGAGGACCAGGTCTACCTCGTGGCCCAGGATGGGAAGGGGAAGCCGGAAGCCCTCACCAGCGGCCTGGTGGGCCAGCTCAACGGGCTCACCTGGGCGCCGGACGGCAAGCACCTGGCCTTCACGGACAAGGACGGCGTGGTCTACGTGCTGGGTGTCCAGGACCGCAAGCTCGCGAAGGCCGCCAAGGACATCTTCGCCCGGGTGGGGGACCTGGCCTGGTCCCCGGACGGCCGGTTCCTGGCCTTCTCGCTGGCGAACCTGAACGGCACGCGCAGCCTCCACGCCTGGGGCCTGGCGGACCAGCAGCTCCACCGCCTCACCGGCGAGCTGTTCACGGTGGCCGATCCCGCCTGGGATCCCGAGGGTAAGTACCTCTACACCCTCAGCCGCCGGGACTACGCGCCCCAGATCAGCAATCTGGAGTTCGACTACGCGGGCAACCGCAACACCGACATCGTGGCCTACGCCCTGACGAAGGCGGTGCCCCATCCCTTCCCGCCGGAGAGCGACGAGGTGGGAGCGGCGCCGGAGAAGGCCGCTCCTGAGAAGGTGGGGCCCGAGAAGAAGGAGGAAGGCGGGAAGAAGCCCGAGGCCTCCAAGGCCCCCGTCGCCGTGCGCATCGACTTCGACGGCTTCGAGCAGCGCGGCGTGCGCGTACCGGTGCCCGCGGACAACCTGGGCGGCCTGGAGGCCGTGAAGGGCTTCCTGCTCTACAGCAAGCAGGAGCCCTTCGTGTACGGCGAAGCCAATGGCCGCCGGCCCGGCGGCGGCGCCCTGTGGATCTTCGACCTGAAGAAGCGCCAGGAGAGCGAGCTGATGGCGGGCGTGCAGGGCTGGGTGCTGAGCCAGGACGGAAGCAAGGTCCTGGCCCGGGCCGGGCAGGGACCCGCGGCCTCGTACCAGCTCATCGACGCCAAGCCCAAGGCCATGGAGAAGAAGACGGTCTCCACCAAGGACCTCTACGTGGACCGCATCCCCGCCGAGGAGTGGCGCGAGGTCTACGATGAGACCTGGCGGCGCTTCCGCGACTTCTTCTACGTGAAGAACATGCATGGCTACGACTGGAAGGCCCTGCGCGAGCAGTACCGCCCCTGGCTCCAGCACGTGACCCACCGCTCGGACCTGACCTACGTGCTCACGGAGCTCATCTCCGAGCTGAACATCGGCCACACCTACACCGAGGGAGGCGACCAGTTCCTGCCCGAGCGCGCCAAGGTGGGCCTGCCCGGCGCCCGCTTCGAGCTGGACGCCGCCGCGGGCCGGTACCGCCTGGCCCGCATCTACCGGGGCCACAACGAGGAGCCCAAGTACCGCAGCCCCCTCACGGAACCTGGCGTGGACGCCCGCGAGGGCGACTACATCCTGGCCATCGACGGGGTGGAGCTGAAGGCCGACGACAGCCCCTACTGCCTGCTGCGGAACAAGACCTTCCCCGTGACGCTGACGCTGAACGCCAAGCCCGGCCTGGAGGGCGCGCGGCAGGTCACCTACCAGCCCATCCAGAGCGACGCCAGCCTGCGCTACCTGGACTTCGTGCTGCGCTCCAAGGAGACCGTGGACAAGCTCAGCGGCGGCAAGGTGGGCTACCTCCACATCCCCGACATGGGCGGGCCAGGCCTGTACGAGTTCATCAAGTGGTACTACCCGCAGATCCGCAAGGAGGGGCTCATCGTGGATGTCCGCGCCAACGGGGGCGGCAACATCAGCCAGATGATCCTGGAGCGCCTGGGCAAGAAGCTGCTGGGCACGCGCTTCGGCTATGCGGGCGAGCATCCCACCACGTACCCGTCCACCGTGTTCCACGGCCCCATGGTGGCCCTGGTGAGCGAGACCAGCGCCAGCGACGGCGACATCTTCCCCTACCACTTCCGCTTCGCGGGCCTGGGCCCCCTCATCGGCAAGCGCACCTGGGGCGGTGTCGTGGGCGGCGGCAACTCGCCCCTCATCGACGGCGGCAGTGTCTTCGTGCCCCAGTCCGGCACCAACGCCCCCACGGGCGAGTGGATCATCGAGGGCCAGGGCGTGGCGCCTGACATCGAGGTGGAGAACGATCCCGCCTCGATGCTGGCGGGCCACGACCTCCAGCTGGAGCGAGGGGTGCAGGAGGTGCTGAAGCGCATGGCGGAGACCCCCATGCACCTACCGAAACGCCCGGCGGATCCGGTCAAAGTGAAATAGGTCTGGTGGTCTAACCACCGCGATTGGTGCCGATAAAATCCACTTTGAAAAGTGTGGCTACAAGGGCCGGGATCTGACCGATTCCGGTCCTTGTGGCTCAAAAATGTTTTTGGCTTGGTGGTCAGACCAACCCCAGGTACTGTTTGGCAACCGATTCGGAGGTCGACAATGTTTTTGAGCATTCTCGCAGCCACGCTGCCCCTCATCGTTCTGCTCATCGGCATCCCGCTGCTGATGAAACCAGCCGCCAAGGTGGCGCCCATCGCCCTGCTGGTGACGGTGCTCGCGGCCATCCTCGTGTTCCACTTCCCGGCCAAGGTCACGGTGCTGGCGGCCCTCCAGGGCGGCCTCACGGGCATCTTCCCCATCATGTACATCCCCTTCGGCGCGCTGGTGGTCTACAACGTGCTGAAGGCCACGGGCTGGATGGACAAGATGCAGGGCGCCATGGCGAACCTCACCGTCGACCGCCGCGCCCAGGCCCTGCTCATCGCCTTCGGCTTCGGCGCCTTCCTCGAGGGCATCTGCGGCTTCGGCGCGCCCGTGGCCATTCCCGCCAGCATCCTCATCGGCCTGGGCTACAACCCCATGATGGCCGCGCTGGTGTGCCTGGTGGCCAACACGGGCCCCGTGCCCTTCGGCTCCCTCGCCATCCCCACCGTGACGCTCGCCAAGACCACGGGCCTGGACGTGATGAAGCTCTCCCAGATGACGGGCCGCTTCATGGCGCCCCTGGCGCTGATCATGGCCTTCGCCACCGTGTACGCCATGTCCAAGTCCAAGGGCCTCAAGGGCGCCCTGGGCACCATCCTGGTGTCCGGCCTCAGCTTCGCCATCACCGAGTTCCTCGTTTCCAACTTCATCGGCGCGGACCTCACCTCCGTGCTGGCGGGCCTGGTCTGCCTCGTGGCCACCGCCATCTACCTGAACTTCCAGAAGCACCCGCAGCCCTGGCTCTTCGAGGGCGAGGCCCCGGCCACCGACGAGCGCCGGGAGTTCCATCCGAAGGAGCTGTTCCTCTCCTGGCTGCCCTACCTGCTGCTGGCGGTGCTCGTCATCGCGGTGAACCTGCCCAGCACCAAGCCCCTCTTCAACGGCACCGCCCCGGGCTGGAAGTGGGTGCTCCTCAAGGCCCAGATCTACAACCCCGGCAAGCTCTATGCGTTCACCTGGCTCCAGAGCCCCGGCACCATCATGCTCATCGCCGGCCTCATCGCCTTCCCCTTCATGGGCATCAGCTACGGCGTGATGGGCGAGCAGTTCGGCAAGACCTTCAAGCAGATGATCCCGTCCTTCATCGCGGTGGCCAGCATCCTCGCCATCGCTGAAGTGATGAACATGGCCCTGCCCATCATCGACCCCAAGACCAAGCTGGCCGTGGTGGGCGATCTCGCCACCAAGCAGATCTCCATGGTGGCCACCATGGCCAACGGCATCGTGGCCCTGGTGAGCCGGAACGTGTACCCGTTCCTCAGCCCGCTCTTCGGCACCCTGGGCGTGTTCCTCACGGGCAGCAACACCTCCGCCAACGCCCTCTTCGGCAACCTGCAGCGGCTCACCGCCAACGGCATGGGCCTGTCCGACATCCTCATGGCCTCGGCCGGCAGCGCGGGCGCCTCCGCTGGCAAGATGATCTCGCCCCAGAGCATCGTCATCGCCGCCACCGCCGTGGGCCTGGCCGGCAAGGAAGGCCTGATCATGCGGCAGACCATCAAGTACACGATCCCCTACGTGATCCTGCTGGGCCTCATGGTCTTCGGCTTCGCGTTCCTGTTCCCGGGGCTCGTTCCCTGACCTGATCGGCGAGAACACAAAGCCAGAATCACCACGAAGACAGGAAGACCACGAAGAGCTGCGGTTGTATTTTCCTTTTCTTCCTGTCTTCGTGTCTTCGTGGTGAATCTTTTCCAATCGGCACGAGAGGTAAGAACCCATGCGCATCATCGTGGCTCCGGATTCCTTCAAGGGCAGCGTGTCCGCCCTCGGTGTGGCCGAGGCCATGGAGCGGGGCATCCATGCGGTGTTTCCCGCCGCGGAGGTGGTCAAGGTGCCCATCGCCGACGGCGGCGAGGGCACGGTGGAGGCCCTGGTGGCGGCCACGGGCGGGCGCCTCATGCACACGGAGGTGCGCGGCCCCCTGGGCGGGCCCGTGCGGGCCCACTGGGGCATCTCCGGCGACGGCGCCACCGCCTTCATCGAGATGGCCTCGGCCTCGGGCCTGCCCCTCGTGCCGAAGGACCGCCGGGATCCCCGCATCACCAGCACCGCGGGCACGGGCGAGCTGATGAAGGCCGCCCTGGATGCGGGTCTGCGCAAGCTCGTCATCGGCATCGGCGGCAGCGCCACCAATGATGGCGGCACGGGCATGGCCCGGGCCCTGGGCGTGCGCTTCCTGGATGCGGAGGGCCGCGATCTGCCCGAAGGCGGCGCCGCCCTCGCGCGCCTGGCGCGCATCGACCTGTCGGGCCTGGATCCGCGCCTCGCCGAGGCCAGCGTCCTGGTGGCCTGCGACGTGGACAACCCGCTCTGCGGTCCGCGCGGGGCCTCCGCCGTCTACGGTCCCCAGAAGGGCGCCACGCCGGAGATGGTGCAGGAGCTGGATGCGGCCCTGGGCGTCTTCGCGGAGGTGGCCGAGGCCGCCACCGGCCGCGACATCGCCCTGCTGCCCGGGGCCGGTGCCGCCGGCGGCCTAGGGGCGGGTCTGCTCTTCTTCACCCCCGCCAGCCTCCGGCCCGGCGTGTCCATCGTGCTGGAGACCACCGGCTTCGAGGCCCTGGCCCAGGGCGCGGACCTGGTCATCACCGGGGAAGGCCGCACGGACTTCCAGACGGCCATGGGCAAGGCTCCCGTGGGCGTGGCGGCGGTGGCCAAGCGCCATCGCGTGCCCGTGATCTGCATCGCTGGCGGCCTGGGCGACGGCGCGGACGAGGTGCTGGGCCACGGCATCGACGCCCTGGCCACCACCGTGCCCCAGCCCATGACCCTGGAGGACTGCATGGGGCAGGGCGCGGCGCTGGTGGAGGCTGCGGCCGCCCGGGCCTGCCGCCTGGTCAAGGTCGGCATGGCCCTGCGCCCCTGAACCCCGATTGACACCCGGATGCCTTGTGATTGACATGCGATTGACACGCCCACCTGATTGACACGCGCTCGAGGGGTGGAAGCACCCGCCGATCCGCAAGAATGGATGCACCTGTCCTGCCGATGTTCCGAAGGGAGACCGACCATGACCCTCGAATTCCGTGATGCCGTCCTGTCCAGCTATCCGGATGTCTACACGCCAGAGGCGATCCGTGCCCTGGAGGCCCTGGCGCCCCTGGATGAGCAGCGCCGGGAGCGCATGGCCGCCCGCCTCGCCCGGCGCAGGCAGCGGGCCGAGGCTGGCGAGCGCATCGGGTTCCTGGACCCCGCCGCGCGGATCCCGGGCAAGCCCTTCACGGTCGCCGACGCCCGGGCCGGGAACTTCGACGGGGCGGTGATCCCGCCGGACCTCCAGCGCCAGTGGATCCAGGGCACGGGCCCGGCCACCAAGCCGCGCTCGGATGTCCGCTCGGGCATCCGCAACGTGGCCTACGCCCTGCTCTCCGGCGCCGACGGCTGGATGTTCGACGGCGAGGACGCCCTGGGGCAGGTGGACACCATGTCCCTCGACAACCACCGCAACCTCAAGCTGGCCATCGCCCGGGACCCGCTCTTCCTGGAAGTTGCCGAGGAGGTCAGCCGCGAGATGAACCAGTGGGCGAAGGGGTTCTTCGGCCACCCGATCATCGAGGACTGGCGCAAGCAGCTGGACTTCACCACCGTGATCTACCGCGTGCGGGGCCTGCACCTGGAGGACCGCCACATCCGGCGGAACGGCCATGGCTTCTCCGCCTCCATCGCCGACATGGCGCTCTACATCGTGAACAACCACGCGCGCCTCCGCGCGGCGGGCCGCAGCCTCGTGCTCTACCTGCCCAAGACCCAGACCGCCGAGGATGCCGCCCTCTTCAACGCCATGCTGGTGGCCCTGGAGGAGCACCTGGGCCTCGAGGTGGGCACCATCAAGGCCTACGTGCTGGTGGAGCAGCTGGAGCAGTGCTACCAGCTCATGGAGATCCGCGCGGCGCTGGCGCCCCACTTCGTGGGCTTCAACACGGGCCGCTGGGACTACATCAACAGCGTCTCGGACGCCCTGGCCTGGGACAAGGGCTTCGTGAATCCCGACATCAGCTCGATCACGATGACCTACGGCTACATGCGCACCTACGAGGACCGCGTGCGCCGGGCCATGAACACCCCGGACCGGAACGGCCGCTTCGCCCTGTGGCAGGGCGGCATGGAGCCCAACATCCCCGTGGGCAGCGAGGCCGGCGTCACCGCCAGCATGAAGCGCGCCGTGGCCGGCGCCGAGCGCGAGCAGCGCGAAGGCGCCTCGGGCAAGTGGGTGGCCCACTGGAAGATGGTCCACATCGTGCGCCCCGTCTGGGAGCGCGCGGGCCAGGCCAACCAGATGGGGCGCGCCTTCCCGGCCCTGACCTACGGCCCGGAGGACGCCGCCGGCCTCATGATGCTGGAGAAGGCCCCCCGCACCATCGCCGGGGCCCGTGATCTGCTCTCCGTGGCCCTCCAGTACGGCAACGCCTTCCTGCGCGGCTTCCAGGCCGCGGCCCTCAAGCCCGCGGACTTCTTCGGCAACGACGACGTGCTCTACCTCATGGAGGACATGGCCACGGGCGAGATCCGCCTCTCCATCCTCTGGGAGTGGCTGCACAAGGGCGCCGCCTTCACGGAGGCCGATGCCGCCACGGGCACGGCCATCGGGGACACGCTGACGCCGGCCCTCTTCGCCCGCCTGGTGGACGAGGAGTACGCCAAGCTCCGCAAGGCCAGCAACCGCGATGTCCACGACGACTCCAAGGACACCACGCTGCCCGTGGCTCGGGCCATCGTGCAGGCCTACGTCAACAGCCCCGTGAAGGCACCCTGGTACGTGGACCTGCTCAACCTGAACCTCGGCGTCGAAAGCCTGCCCGAAGCCGAGATGCGCATTGCCACCTTCCTCCAGACCTTCAGCAAGAACGGCACCCGGATCACCGACAACCTGGACTTCTGAGGGCAGGGCGAAGCTACGCGACGGCGGGGCGCTTCTGCACGATGGCCTTGGCACAGTCGGGGCAGACGCCGTGGGTGAGGGCGGGGCCGGCGCTCTCCAGGAGCGCTGGCTCCGCCGGAACCCACTCGCCCTCGTCGGTCCGGACCTTCCGGCACCAGCCGCAGACGTGGACGAGACCGTCCCGGGCACGGAGGGCCGTCAGGCGGGCGGCGGCCGGGTGGTGGAGCATGGTGTTCAGGCGGGCGGAGCTGGTCCGGCCCAAGGTGCGGCGCATCGAGGCGATCTCCCGGGCTTCCGGCGGACCAGGACGATCCCGTTCCGAAGGCCATCCCTGATGGTGGAAGCAAGAAACTGTTTTGACAGTGATCTTGGGCACGACCACCGGACCTACCTGCGGTCAGGCCTTGATTAGGCCGTGGTGTGGCCGTGGTCAGCCCTTCAGCTTGGCCGCAAAGGCGTCCAGGGCCCGGTAGTAGGGATCGATGCTGGGGATGTAGTGGCGCTCGCCGGCGGCGTGGGGGCCGATGCCGGTCTGGCCCCAGACCACGCCCTGGCCCTTGGGGGCGAAGCGGGCGGAGGTGCCGGCGCCCTTGCGCCCGATGCGGATGTCGCCTCCGGCGGCCTCGATGCCCGCTAGCAGGGCCTTGAGGTAGGGGTTCTCCGGGTCGCAGGCGATGCCCGGCTCCCAGGCGGAGGGCACCAGCTCCAGCTCCCGCGCCGCGGCCAGGGCCTCGATGTCGGCGCGCAGCCCCGTGATGTCGTCCTGGGGGATGGGGCGGATCTCCACGCCCAGGGCGCCCCGATCCGGCGTGATGTTGTAGACGCCGGGCGTGCCCACTTGGATGTAGGCGAAGCGGGCCAGGGACTGCCAGCCGTCCGCGGCCTTCAGGGTGAGGCGCTTGGCGAACATCTCGCGCAGGGCCTCACGGGCGCCCAAGAGACGTTCCGTGAGGTCGCTGCCCCCCGCCAACCCGCTGTGGCCGCGGGTGCCCCGGGCCACCAGCTCGAAGCGCAGGACGCCGCGGTTCTGGGTGCAGACCTCGCCCCAGAGCTCCGTGCCCTTCTCCCCGGTGCGCTCGCCAGCCACGAAGAAGGAGGGCTCGTAGCCCCACTCCTCCTTGAGCTGCCTCAGCACGTGGGGCGTGCCCATGGGCTCCAGCTCGCCGTTCTCCTCGTTGCCCAGCATGAGCAGGCTCACGGGCGGGTAGGGGGCGCCCTTCTTGAAGGTGTCCTTCATCCACACGAGGTAGGTGGAGAGCACGGTCTTCATGTCCGCGGCGCCGCGGCCCCAGAGGTAGTCGCCTTCGATCTTCGGCTCGAACTGGCTGTCGTCGGGCTCGGGCTCCACCACGTCGAAGTGGCCGCACAGCATGGCCGGGGCCTGCTCGCCGCCGGGGAAGTGGGCGAGCACGGCCGGGAAGGTGGCCTGGTTGAAGTAGCGCACGGGCACACCGTGGTTGCGCAGGTAGTCGTAGATGAAGGTGGCCGCCCGGTGGATCTCGGGCATGCGCTCCTCGGGGCAGGCGGTGACGCTGGGGATGCGGATGAGGCGCTGGGACACGGCCAGCACCTCCGCGGTCTTGCTCGCGAAGGTCCCCTCCACCACCGTCTCTGGCCGGGGGCGGAAGCGCACGGGGGCGCGGGGATCCAGGTGCACCTCGTCGCGGGCGTGTTCCACGAAGTCCTTGAGCTTGTCCTGTTCCGGCCCGAGGTCCGCCAGGCGGGCAGTGATGGCCTCCACCTCGTCGCGGACCTGGACCTTCCGGGCCTCGGCCAGCTCCACGAGCAGGGCCGGCGGCACGATGTCCGAGGTGCCGAGCTTGGCCTTCAGCTTCTGGCGCATCTTCTCGGCGGTGCTGGGCGCGCCCTCCGCCATCTCGCGGAGCGGCTGGAGGTCCTCCCAGAAGCCGAGCGCCTCGGCCATGGGCCGCAGCTGGTTGAGCGTCCAGGCCAGGAAGACGCGCATGGCCACGGGCTTGGCGGTGAGGGGATCCTCGATGACGGCGTTCAGGCCCTCCCTGGCCGCCAGGTCCTCGTTGCGCCGGGCCCGGGTGATGTCCTCGGTGTCGTAGCGGAAGCCGCGGGCGAAGTCGGGATCCGCGTAGAAGCGGAGGAGGAGCAGGTGCTTGAGGGTGAGGTTCGCCACGTCCAGGGCCAGCTCGTGGCCGGGGTCGTCCGTGCGGACCTCCACGCGGGCCATGGGCAGGTCGATGCGGGCGAAGAGGTTCTGGCGTTCGATCTGCGCGGCCATGTCCTCGACGTTGCGCGTCTCGCCGGCGGCGAAGAGGCCCCGGGCGTAGATGTCGTGCAGCTGGTCGCTGGTGACCTGGATGAGGCGCTCCACGGGCTCGGCCTGGGAGCGGGCGCGCACGGGGATCCAGTTGTTGTTGCCGAAGCGCACGCCGCGGCGCACCAGATCGTAGGACAGGCGCAGGTAGTCCGCGTGGCTGCGGTTCAGGTCCGGCACGTCCAGGGCGGGCGGATTCGGGAAGGTGAGGTTCCGCACGGACTCGTAGGGGGTGAGGCGGACGACGGGCTTCCCGCCCTCTTCGGAGGCCTGGAGGGGCGTGCTGGCGCTGGTGGCGATGAAGAGCGACGCGAAGGCCCGCATGAGGCGGGTGCCCGTGATGTAGACCTGGTTCTTGTAGTCGTCGAGGTGGTGATCGCCACGCTGGGAGGCGGGCAGGTGCATGAAGTCCCAGGCCAGCATGGGCTCGGGCAGGCTGAGGTTGCAGTGGGTGCCCGCGGTGGCCAGCTCGGTGCCGTACATCTCCACGCAGCGCTGCAGGTAGCGCCGCTTGGCCAGGTGCCAGGACTCGGGCACGCAGTCGGGCCCGATCTCCGGGAGGATGAGCAGGTTCCCATGCCAGTAGTGCAGGGGCTCCCCGAAGGCGCGACCCGCCTTGTAGAGGGCGTTGATGAGGGCGGCCTCCAGCAGGCGGCCTTCGTACACCGCGCCCCGGGGGGTGTGGTAGGGACGGGTGACCCACTCGATCATCCAGTGGAAGACCTCGAGCTGGTGGTACTCCCCGGTCCAGGGCGCCAGCACCTTCGTCCGCAGGTGGTCCACGAAGGACATGCGGTCCGGCCCCGTGCCCACGGTGAGCAGGGGGCGGAACTGCGGATCCACCAGGTTCCACTCCAGCTCCAGCCCGCAGAGGCCGCCCTGGGGCCGCGTCTCCTGGGCGGTCTGGCGCGCCAGCTTGAACTTCTCGACGAAGGCGTTCAGGTCGAACACGGGTGCTCCGGATCAATCAATCAACGTGCGGATGAATCTGTTCAACCCTGAAGTGACTTCAGCGCCGCCAGGAGCCGCTCGGCGGCGCCCTGGGTGCGCTCGGGCGGGGTGGCGTAGGAGAAGCGGATCCACTCGGCGCCGTAGGGGCTGAAGAAGGCGCCGGGCACCACGGCCACGCCGTGCTCCTCGGCCAGGTACTGGCCCATGGGCTCGGAGTCGGTCCAGCCCTTGGCCTGGAAGGTGTCCGACACCTTGATGAAGGCGTAATAGCCCTGGCCGATGATGTGGGTGAGGCCCTGCTTCTTGAGGAACTCGCGCAGCCAGGCGCGGCTGGCGCGGGTGGGCTCGATGATGGGCGCGGCGGCCTTCTGGAAGCCCTTCTCGTAGGCGGCCATGGCCACGGCCAGGCTGAAGAAGGAGGGCATCACCGTGTGGGAGGCCTGGGCCACGATGGTCTTGACCACCTCCGCGTCGGCCAGCAGGTGGCAGTTGCGGATGTTGGAGGCGCCCAGGCTCTTGGTGAGGCCGTCCAGCACCATCAGGCGCTTGCGCAGCTCGGGCTCGAAGGCCCGCAGCAGCACGTTCACGTCGTAGGGATCGCCATCGCCCACGGCGTGGTACATCCAGTCGAAGAGCACGTAGGCCACGCCTGCCTCCAGGGCCGTGCGGGCCAGGACGATCTGGCGCTCGAGGGGGATGGTCTGGCCCGTGGGGTTGTCGGGGCAGGTGATGACGAGGCCCGCGATCTTGCGGCCGTGGCGGGCGGCCTCGGCCACGCAGGCGCGGATGCCTTCTTCGGAGTAGGCCCAGCCCTCCTCGGCCCGGCCGGGCGCCCACATCACGTTGGCGCCGATGCCGTAGGGGCCCCAGTTGTAGCTGATCCAGGGCACACGGCTCACCACCACCACGTCGCCCTGGCGGCCGTGGCCCAGGGCCAGCATGGCCTGGTAGGCCTTCTGGAGGCCGTCACGGCCGCCCTGGGTGCCGATGATGTTGGCCGGGCCCCAGCCCGTGTCGGGGGCCAGCTTCCAGTACTGCTCGGCCACGATCTTCCGGTAGGCGTCGGTGCCGTAGGGCATGTCGTAGGCGGTGCCGTGCTGCTTCTGCATCTCGAAGGCGCGGTCCAGCAGCTCCGCGGGCACGCCGGGGAGCGAGGCGCCGCCGTCGCCCTGGCTGGCGTCGAAGACGGGCACGCCCGGCTGCTTCTCCTTGAAGACCTTCAGCGACTTGTTGATGAGGAACATGCGGGAGGCCGGGATGGGCGCCAGCTGTTTCAGGTGATCGCTCACCGGGACGAGGTTGGCCTCAGGCACGGCGAAGGCGGGCGTTTCAGGGGAGAGCAGGGCAGCCATGGATCCTCCCGATACGAAAAAGTCGCCCCTGCGGCGATCCAGGAGCGACGAACGTGGGTCAAGGCTAACACCTCGAGCCCGGGGTTCAAAGTTATAGAGTCTTATGTATCAATAATTGATGTTTATACCCTACTGTCTGGATCGCCGCCCAGATCCCGGTGCCGGAAGGGCCGGGCGGCGGGTCCCGCGTAGTCCTCCACCTTGTGGCCGTGGCCCAGCAGGAGGTAGCGGTAGCTGAGCAGTCCCTCCAGGCCCACGGGGCCCCGGGCGTGGATCCGCCCGGTGCTGATGCCCACCTCGGCGCCGAAGCCGTACCGGAAGCCGTCGGCGAAGCGCGTGGAGGCGTTGTGGAACACGCCCGCCGCGTCCACCTCCGCCAGGAACCGCGCTGCGGCGGCGTGATCCTCGGTGACGATCGCCTCCGTGTGGCCGCTGCCATGGGCGCGGATGTGGGCCAGGGCTCCGTCGAGGTCCTCCACGATCCTCAGGGCCAGGATGGGGGCGCCGTACTCGGTGTCCCAGTCCGCGTCCGTGGCCTCCGCCAGGCCGGGCACGAGTGCCCGGCAGGCGGCGCAGCCGCGCAGCTCCACGCCGCGCGGCGCCAGGTCCGCCACCAGGGGCGGCAGCAGGCGGGCCGCGGCCCGGCGGTGGATGAGGACCGTCTCCACGGCGTTGCAGGCGGCGGGGTACTGCAGCTTGGCGTCGCGCACCAGGGCCACGGCCATGGCCGTGTCCGCGGCGGCGTCGAGGTACATGTGGCAGAGGCCGTCGGCGTGGCCCAGCACGGGGATGCGCGTGGCGGCCTGGAGGCTCAGCACCAGCTCCCGGGAACCCCGGGGGATCACCAGGTCCACCAGGTCCGGCCGCTGCAGCAGGGCCGCCACGGCCTCGCGATCCGGCAGGCCCTGGACCGCATCCTCGGGCAGCCCCTCCTCCGCCAGCGCCTGCCGTACCGCGGCCAGCAGCGCGGCGTTGGAGCGCGCGGCCTCGCGGCCGCCCTTGAGCAGCACGGCATTGCCGCTCTTGAGGGCCAGGGCGCTGATCTGGATCAGGGCATCCGGGCGTGCCTCGAACACCACGCAGAGCACGCCCAGGGGGCAGGCCACGCGGGTGAGGTCCAGGCCCTCGTCCAGCTGGCGGCGCAGCTGGACCCGGTGGAGGGGATCCGGCAGGTCCGCCACGGCCCGGACGCCCTGGGCCATGGCCGCCAGCTTGGCGTCATCCAGCTTGAGCCGCTGGAGGGTGGCGGGCGGCAGGGCGCCCCCGGCGGCCACATCATCCGCGTTGGCCGCGAGGAGGGCGGGCGCCTGGGCTTCCAGGAGGTCCGCCAGCCGCCGCAGCACCGCCGAGCGGAGCGCCCCGGTCGTGGTGGCCAGGCGCCGGGAGGCCTCCCGGGCCGCCTGGGCCATGGCCTGGATCTGGAGGGGGCTGAGGCTCGCGTCGTTCATGGCCGGGCTCCTCTGGGGGCGGCGAGGAAGAGGGTTCCCACGGGGTCACCCGCGAGGATCTGGTCGAGGATGCCGATGGCGAGGCCCGAGGCGAGCACCACGGGCACCCCGGCCCGTGCCGCGGCCCGCGCCGCCTCCACCTTGCTCACCATGCCCCCCCGCCCGCGGCCCGAGGTGCCCTCGAGCCTGGCCTGAGGATCGGCTCCGAAGGGGACCTCCGCCAGGGGCTCGGCGTCCGCGTGCAGGCCCGGGTTGCGGGTGTGGAGGGCGCTCACGTCTGAGAGGAGCACCAGGAGATCGGCCTCCAGGTGCGTGGCCACCAGGGCCGAGAGGTGGTCGTTGTCGCTGAAGATGGGCCGGCGGCCGGGGGAGGGGCGCTCCAGCTCCAGGGTGGATACGGTGTCGTTCTCGTTGAGCACGGGGATGGCCCCCAGCTCCAGCAGGGTGTCCAGGGTGCGCCGGAGGTTGGCGTGGCGGAGGGGATCCGCGAAGTCATCCTCCGTCAGCAGCACCTGGGCCGCGCACAGGCCCATGCGGGCGAAGCCCTCCTGGTAGATGGACATGAGCTGGCCCTGCCCGGCGGCCGCGCAGGCCTGCTTCTGCGGAAGCCCCTCGGGCCGGATGCCGAGCTGCCGGGCCCCGAGGCCCACGGCGCCGGAGGAGACCAGCACGGGTTGGGCGCCCCGGCGGCGGAGAGCCGCCACGGTCTCCATCAGCCCGTACAGGCGGCTCAGGGCCGGCCGGCCTTCGGCATCCACCACGACCTGCGTGCCGAGCTTGATGACGATCCTTTTGGCCGTGCCAAGGCTGGCCCGCTGGGCGGTGTTGGCGATGGAGTGGGTGCTGCGGGTCATGGTTATCTGCCCATAAAGAAAAGCCCCCGGGTCGGTGTGCGGCCCGGGGGTGGATGTGAGCGGAGCGTCGTGGTGATTAGCTCAAAGCCCTCCAGCCGGTCGGCCGGTGATCGGGTGGCTAGGGCGCGGGTTGAAGGTCGTCACGGTAAACATGTTGGAACAAGTCTGCCGGAGCGGCGATGATCCGGAAAGGGGAAATGGACGGATTGGCTTTATAGGGGCTTGAAAGCGGGGGCCGAGCGGCCCTTAAGCTCCGGTCTCCTGCCCACTCAAGGCGGCGGGGCTGCTCAGTCGGCTGCCAGGTTGAACACCCGGCGGAAGAAGGCCAACGCGTCCGTATTGATCTGCGTGTGGACAAGCTTGCGGTTGACACCGGGTGAGTCGGTGCAGAGGTCGGGAATCTGCTTGGCCAAGGCTGGCGAGCACGGAGCGAGGAACACCCAGTGATCGGCCTTCGGCACCTCCTTCACCCCGGCGAGGGTGTGGATCAGCGGCAGGATATGGCGGGCGTTGGCATCGGGCCGCAGCACGAGGTCGTTCTGGCTGTAATACAGGTAGATCGGGATGCGCACCGTATCGAAGCTGTGCGAGTCGAAGATCAGGCTGAGCGGCGCCATGACGAAGGCCGCCTTCACGCGCGGGTCGGCCGTTTCGCCATAGCGGTAGAGCTGGTCCTGGGTCCGCTGCATCAACTGGCGCTGCGACAGGCCCAATTTGTCGGCTTCGGCCTGGAATTCGGCCAGCTTGCCGCAGACGTTCAGATCCTTAGGGTAGTGCTCGCAGAAATCCACGAAGCGGGTGAATTCAGGCTTGGCGCCCGCCACCATCAGGCCGGTGTAGCCACCCGAGGAAAACCCGGCAACGCCGATGCGCGCAGGGTCGATCAGGGTGTTCCAGCGCGGGTCGCCCAGCAGCATGGAGATGGTTGCTTTTACCTGCACCGGACGACCGGCCAGCACCTCGATATGGCCGGCGCCGCTGGTGTCTTCGAAGTCGTCCTTGGGGTGATTGAGCGTGGCGACGATGAAACCGTGGCTGGCCAGAAAGGTGGCCAGGTCATGGTGGCCCAGGCGTGAGCCGCCGTTGCCGTGCGAGATCACCACCAGCGGCTTGAGGCCGGCCGTCGCCGATGCATGGAGGCGCGCTGCCACCTCGTAGGGGCCGAGCGCGGTGATGCCGGGGGTGGGCTCGGGTGACGGGTAGAACACATAGCCGTCGGTCTGGCCGCCGCTGACCGGGTCGGGGATGCGGATCGGTGCGATCCCGACGCCTGATATGGGAGGCGCCGCAAACAGCATCGTGGCAAGCAGGAAACCGAGGGCAACGCCCAGCCAGTGAGGGAAGCGAGGGCGGCATGAGGTGACGGGCGAAGACGCTGTAGACATCGTGATAGACCCCAGGCCTTGATTCCGTAAGAGCATACGGCGCGTTGTACGGAATGCGAGCGCAATAGCCCGGGCCAGCCGTTTTGGGCACGGGGATGCCCCTTGTGTTTGAGGTGTACTGGACTGGCAGAGTCTCAGGTATTTCCTGAGGCCTGCTTGAGCTCCACCCACAGCGCCTCCACGTGCCGCCGCTCGGTCGGCTCGGCCCCGATGCTCACGCGGAGGATCTGGCGGCCCTTGAGCAGGGAGGGGGTGAGGTAGGCGGCGCCGCCTTCGTTGATGCGGCGGGCGAGGTCCAGGTTGTGCTGGGCGAGGGCGGCCTCGTCCAGGCCGGGCTTGAGGTGGCGGAGGCAGATGGTCTGCAGCGGCACGGGGGCCTGGCGTTCCCAGTCCGGCGCCGCATCCACCTGCTCCCTGAACCACTGGGCGTTCGCCAGGTCGCGGCGGATGCGGGCCTGGAGGCCCTCCACGCCCACGTCCATGAGGTAGAACCACAACTTCAGCGCCCGGAAGCGCCGCCCGAGCTGGATGTGCCAGTCGCGGAAGTTGCTCACCTGGCCGTCCTGGGCCGTGCGCAGGTAGCTGGGGTTGGTGCTCATCACGCGGATGAGGTGCTGGGGATCGCGCACGTAGTAGGCGCTGAGGTCGAAGCCCACGCCCATCCACTTGTGGGGGTTGAACACCAGGCTGTCGGCCCGCTCGATGTCCTCCCACATCCAGCGGCACTCGGGCAGCACCATGGCCGTGCCCGCCATGGCCGCGTCCACATGGAGCCACATCCCGTGCTTCTCCGCGAGGTCCGCCAGGGCGGGCAGGGGATCCAGGGCCGTGGTGGCCGTGGTGCCCACGGCGCCGACGATGGCGCAGGGGCGCAGGCCGATCTCGATGTCCTTCTCGAGGGCCGCCTGGAGCAGATCGAGCCGGATGGCATGGTTCTCATCCGTGGGGATGAGGCGCAGGAAGCTGCGGCCGAAGCCCGCGAGAAGGGCCGCTTTCTCGATGGAGCTGTGGGCCTGGTCCGAGGCGTAGACCACCAGTGGCGCCTCGCCGCTCTGGAGGCCTTCGGTGTTCTGGGCGTACTCCGACACCTTCTCCCGGGCGCAGAGCAGGGCGGTGAAGGTGGCGGTGCTGGCGGTGTCGTGGATGACGCCGGTGAAGGCCGTGCTCAGGCCCACCATCTGGCGCAGCCAGTCCATGACCACCTCTTCAACTTCGGTGGCGGCGGGGCTGGTCTGCCAGCTCATGCCCTGGGCACCCAGGCCCGAGGCGGCCAGGTCGCCGAGGATCGAGCTGTAGCTGGTGTTGCTAGGGAAGTAGGCGAAAAAGGATGGATGGTTCCAGTGGGTGATGCCGGGCAGCACATCCCGCTCCAGGGCCGCCAGGGCCTGGGTCACGCGGCCCCCGTGCTGGGGCGGGTGGTCCGGGAAGGCGGCGCGGATATCGCCGGGCTGAACCCGGCTCATGACCGGCAGGCGCTCGAGGTTCTCGCGGTAGTCCGCGATCCAATCCACGAGCTGATAACCGAGGCGGCGGAATTCTTGGGCGTCCATGCCTCTAGTGTGCCTGCATTCCTCTAGGGTGCCCGCATGGCGAGGCGGGTCACGGCGGCATGCACCCCCTGGACCACCTGGGCCATCCGCAGGTAGTCCAGGCGGTCGGCGGTGTCATGGTCCGTGTGATAGTCCCGGTTCCGATAGAAGGCTGTGTCCGTGAGCATGACGGCCGTGAACCCCTGATCCCAGTAAGGGTAGTGGTCCGAGAAGTCCATGCCCGGGATCCAGCGGGGTCCGTTCATGGACACCACGGGGAGCGGCGACGCGCCGCGCAGGGAGGCCTTGACGTCGCGGGTCAGGCCGATGTCGCCGAATCGGCCGGCCACCAGGAGGAAGTCCCCCCGGTCGGGGTAGAGCAGGCCGAGGAGGGAGGAGGGGTAGCGCTGGCTTCCCGGAACTTCGGTGTAGCGGCCGACCATCTCCAGGACGAGGACCGCACGCACGTCGGTTCCGGCCTCCCTCATGAGGCGGGCGTGCCGGGCGCTGCCCATGTCAGAGGTCCGGAAGAAGGGCGGTTCCTCCAGGGTGTAGGCCACCAGGTCCACGCGCAGGGCGGGGGCGGCCCGGCCGAAAGCCCGGGCCAGCTCCAGCATGCAGGCCACGCCGCTGGCGTTGTCGTCCGCGCCGGGCTGCTCGCCACAGGCGTCGTAGTGCGCCCCCACCACGATGCGGGGGCCGGACTCGGGCCCGAAGGAGGCGATCACGTTGGTGAAGGCGTGTCCGCGGACCTCGAAGGGCTCCCGGGCCACCCGTCCGCCGGCCGCCTGGAAGGTCGAGGCGATGGCCTCGGCGGCCCGGGTCAGGCCCTTGCTCTGCCACTCCCGCGGCGCGCAGCCTTCCGAGAGCAGCCGGACGTCGGCCTCCAGGCGCTCCGGCGACACCGCGATGGCGGGTTCGACGGCAGGGGCGGCCAGCACCGGCTGGGTCACCAGGATGGACGCGCAGGTGCCGAAGCCGAGCAGGAGGAGGGTCAGCCCGGCCAGGACCCTCCACTGGCGCTGTCGGCCGGTCCGCCGGAAGGCCTCCGGCACAGCGGATGGGGAGGGCGGCTCGAGGGGGGGCATGCCACCAGTGTTGCGCGGATCGTGCGCGGCGGTGAGGGTTTCCAGTGCCCTGCACGCTGGTGGCGCCGCAGCGCTCCCGCGACAATGGGAGTTCGAACGAAGGAGGCTCTCGTGGACATGGTCATCGATTTTCCGGGCGGCGCGCGGGTGGACGCGCACTTCGGACCCTACACCGTGAAGACGGACCAGCCCGTCCAGGGCGGTGGGGAAGGCTCCGCGCCCAGTCCCTTCGCCCTGTTCCAGGCCTCCCTCGCCACCTGCGCCGGCATCTACGTGCTGAACTTCTGCCGCCAGCGGGACCTCCCGACCGAGGGCATCCGGCTGGTCCAGCGGACCGTCCCCGATCCCGCCACGGGGATGGTAGGGCGGGTGGAGCTGGAGATCCTGGTGCCGCCGACGTTCCCCGAGAAGTACCACGAGGCCCTCGTGCGCACCGCCAGCCAGTGCACCGTGAAGAAGCACATCGAGCATCCCCCGGCGTTCAGCGTGAAGACCCTGGTCGAAGGCTGAGGTAGATCTCGGAGGAAGGCCCTTCTGCCACCGATTTCAGTGATGAAAAGATAAGGCCCTGTCCCGGGGCAGCATTCGGGGCCCATCACCGCAATCACTGAAATCGGTGGCTAAAAAATCGCCCGAGTCGACCACGGCTTTGAGGTTGTTCTCGCCCGACGGTGGCCTACTCGTAGCGGAGGGCCTCGATGGGATCCTGCTTCGCGGCCTTGAGGGCGGGCCACAATCCGAAGATCAGCCCCACGGCCGTGCTCACCCCGAAGCCGAGCACGATGCTCCAGAGGGGCGCGGCGGCGGGGAACTCGAAGACCAGGCGCACCAGCATGGCGATGCCCAGCCCCACGGCGATGCCGACCGCGCCGCCCACGCCGGTGAGGCTGATGGCCTCCACCAGGAACTGCATGGCGATGTCCCTGCGGGTGGCGCCGAGGGCCTTGCGCACGCCGATCTCGCGGGTGCGCTCGGTGACGCTCACCAGCATGATGTTCATGACGCCCACGCCGCCCACCAGCAGCGCGATGGCGGCGATGAGGATCATGG
This sequence comes from Geothrix terrae, assembly GCF_022808775.1. Taxonomy (GTDB): domain Bacteria; phylum Acidobacteriota; class Holophagae; order Holophagales; family Holophagaceae; genus Geothrix; species Geothrix terrae. Next base: position 6,791 of record NZ_JAKZLA010000002.1, on the reverse strand, counting down.
CGCCCGCGATGCCGCCGGTGATCTGCTGGAAAGTCTTGAGCTGGGCCTCGCTGGTGAAGATGGCGAAGTCGTTGGGCTGGCTGGCGCGAAGTCCGCGCCGGGCCCGGAGGATGGCCACCTCCTGGTCCATCATGTCGTACATCCGCTTCGGGTCCTTGGGCACGGTGGCGATGTGGATGGTGTCTCCGCCGCCGTTCTTCACCTGGGGGAACATCTCGTCGAAGGTGCTGATGGGGATGATCAGAATGTTGTCGGCATCGCCGCCCAGGAAGCTGCCCTTCTTCTCCAGGAGCCCGATGACGCTGAAGGCCACGCCGTTCACGAGCACCGTGCGGCCGATGGGGTCGCGCTTGCCGAAGAGGGCCTCGGCGGTCATGGGGCCCAGCACGCAGGTGCGGGCCGTGTGGGTCACGTCCGCGTCCACGAAGAACCGCCCGTCCTGGATGAAGGAGTTGTTGGAAGGCGCGTAGTCGGGATTCGTGCCCACGAAGGTGGGATTGTTCCCCTCCTGCCCCTCGGGCGTCTTGATGCTGAGGTTCGCGGCGTCGTTGCCGAAGAGGTAGCGCTCCTGGGATACGGCCGCTGCCAGGGTGGCCGTCTGCTTGAGGGCCTCGGCGTCCTCGATGGTGAGGTCGCGGCGGCGCTTCTGGTCCTCGGGGATGCGCCCGCCGCCGAAGCGGGGTTCGTACTTCTGGAACTGCACGAGGGTGGTCCCGAAGCTGGAGAAGCTGTCGGTGACGGCGTCGTTGAAGCCCGAGACGAAGCTCACCATGGCGATGACCGTGGCCACGCCCGCCACGATGCCCAGCAGCGTGAGGAAGCTCCGAAGCTTCTGCGCCACCATGGCCCGGAAGGCGAACTTGACGTTCTCGCTGCCGATGCCCCTGAATCCGGCTTTCCGGCTGGCCATGGTCACTCCGCCCGGATCGCGTCGATGACGACGAGGTTGGAGGCGCGGTAGGCGGGTAGGAAGCCCGCGGCCAGACCCACGAGGGTGCTGAGGAGGATGCCCACGAGGACGATGCCCGGCGTGATCTGGGCGGGGAAGTCCGCCACGGCCCGGACGGTGAAGGCCCCGAGGGAGCCCACCAGCACGCCGATGACGCCGCCGGCGGCGGAGAGCAGGGCGGCCTCCAGGAGGAACTGGTACCGGATGTCCCGCTTGCGGGCGCCCAGGGCCATGCGGACGCCGATCTCCTGGGTCCGCTCCACCACGCTCACCAGCATGATGTTCATGATCACGATGCCGCCCACGCCGAGGCTCACGCTGGAGATGAGCATCAGCAGGATGAAGGCGGCGCTGCTGATGGTCTTCCAGAGCTCCTGCAGACTCTCCTGGGTGAGGAGGCCGAAGGGGTCGGGGCTGCGGAAGCTGGTGTGCCGCATGGCGCGGAACAGGGCCCGCACCTCGTCCATGGAGGCGTCCAGGCCCTCCACGCCGTTCCGGGCCTTGATCTGCAGCTCCAGGCTCTCGTTCGAGGCCATGAAGTTCTTCCGGTAGACCTGGAGGGGGATGTAGATGCGCCCGTCCTGGTTGAAGCCGATGCTCCGCCCCTGCTTGGGCATGAGCCCGATGACGCGGAAGGGGAGCCCGCGGATCAGGATCGTCCGGCCCACGGGATCCAGGTGGGGGAACAGCTCCTCCCGGGTGTTGGCTCCGATGACGGCCACGTTCAGGGCGCCCTGGTCCTCGTTGTCCGAGAAGAAGCGCCCGGCCTCGAACTCCAGGTTGAACAGGTCCGCGAAGTTGGAGGTGATGCCGATGACGGCGATGTTGTCCAGGTGACGATCCCCGCTCTGCACGGGCATGGAGTTGCCGGCGGCGGCGGAGACCTGGGAGGACTCCTTGAGGATGCCGCTGGAGAGGCGCTGGTACTCCTGCCAGGTGATGGGCGGGCGCTTGAGGGCGTCGATGAACTCCCGCCGGCTCCGGATGATCCCGAACTTCTGGACGACGTAGACGTCCGGGGCCAGGACGATGATCTTCTCCTTCACGTAGGTGTTCAGGCCGGAGATCACGCCCACCACGGCGACGATGGTGGCCACGCCGATGATGACGCCCAGCAGCGTGAGGAAGCTGCGCAGGGTGTGTGCCCGGATCGCCCGGAAGGAGGCGCGGAGGAGTTCAGTGGGGTTCATGGGGGCCTCAGGACTTGGTCTCGTCCTTGTCCTTGTCCTTCTTCTTCGCCTTCTCCACCCGGACCGCCTCGCCGCCCTTGAGGTCGCGGAGCGCCCGGTTGGGGCCGGTGATGAGCGACTCGCCGCCCTTGAGGCCGGAGAGCACCTCCACGGAGAGGTCGCCCATGAGGCCGGTCTTCACGGCCACGAACTTGGCCTTGCCGGATTCCATGAGGAAGACGCCTTCCTCCTCGCGCGGGGCGCCGGGCTTGTGGGTCTCGCCGGGCTTCAGCTTGATCTCGCGCATGACGAGGGCCTGGAAGGGGATGGCCAGGGCCTGATCGCGGCTGCCGGTGAAGATGTCCGCCTGGGCGGAGAGGCCGGGCTTGATGGTGAGGGGCGGATCCTTGATCCACACCTTCACCTTGAACTTGGTGGCGTCGTTCACGCTGGTCTTCAGGATGGGGCTGCCGCCCACTTCCGTGACCTGGCCCTGGAAGATCTGGTTGGGGTAGGCGTCGATGCGGATCTGCGCCTCCTGGCCCAGCTTCACGGTGGGGATGGACGCCTCGTCCACCTCCATCTCGGCCTCCACCTTGCTCATGTCGGAGACGGTGAGGAGCACGGTGCCGGGCTGGTTCTGGATGCCGGGCACGGCGGTCTCGCCCAGCTCGATGCGGCGGGCGGTGACGACGCCGTCCATGGGCGCGGCGATGGTGGAGAAGCCGAGGCCCACATGGGACTGGCTCAGGTTGGCCTTGGCCTGGTCCGTGCGGCGGCGGGCGGTCTCCTGCGCGGCCTGGGCGGTCTCGAGGGCGGTCCTGGCCCGCTCGAAATCCGCCGCGGAGATGATGCCCGCGTCCCGGTTGGCCTTCGCCCGGTCGAAGTCGGACTTGGCCTGGGCGAGGTTGGCGGTGGCGGAGGTCAGGTCCGACTGGGCCGCGTGCAGGCTGGCCTGCATGGCCTCGGAGTTGGCCCGGGCGCTGCGGGGATCGATCTCCATGAGGAACTGGCCCTTGTGGACCCGGTCGCCCTCCTTGACGGCCAGGCGGGTGACCTGGCCCATGATGCTCGCGGAGATGTCCGCCTTCGTCACCGCCTGGATCTTGCCGTTGGCGCTCACCTTGGCCTGCAGGTTCTCCCGGGCCACGGTGGCCACCTGGATGGCGATGCCCTTGTCCCGCATGCCGGCGATGCTCAGGCCGGCGATCACGAAGACCACCAGTCCTCCGCCGAGGATCCACATCTGCTTCCGCTTCATGTCAAAGGCCTCCCCAACGGGCTGATCGCATCTCAATCTTCGCTCATGCAGTCCAAGGGTTTAGTGGCCTTGGATGTCATAAATGGAATTGTTTTCTATTGATTGGATTCGCCAGTTGGAAAATAATTCCATCTGGAGGACCCGCCTTGTCCCATTCCCCCTTCGGCCCCACCATCCTAGCCCTTCTTGCGGCTGGGCCTGCATTCGCCGCGGCTGCGGGCAGCGGAACCCTCGCCGGACGGGTGCTGGACGACCAGGGAAGGCCGGTGGCCCAGGCCCAGGTCCGCCTGGAGAACCGTGTCTCCGGATTTCGCCAGACCGTCGTCACGGACGCCTCGGGGACCTACGCCGCCTACAACATCCCCTTCAGCGACTACCACCTGGAGGTGGTGGCGCCGGGGATGCAGGACCTCCACCAGAACATCTCGGTGCGCTCCAACCTGCCCACCCGGCTGGACCTGAGCTTGAAAGCGGCCCAGGCCTCCGCCACGGTGGCGGTGGAGGACACGGTGTCCCTGGTGGAGGCCCACCCCTCGGCCCACATCGACATCGACCGCTCCACCATCGAGAAGATCCCCACCGCCGTCCAGAGCCGGGCCATGGAGAGCATCCTGCTCGCCACGCCGGGCTTCATCCAGGACGAGAACGGCCGCTTCCACTTCCGGGGCAGCCATGGGCAGGTGACCTACGTGGTGGACGGGGTGCCCATCACGGACCAGGTGCAGTCCACCTTCTCGAACTCCCTGGACCCCTCGCAGGTGGAGAGCATGGAGGTCATTACGGGCGGGGTGAGCGCCGAGTACGGCGGGAAGCCGGCGGCCGTGGTGAACCTCACCAGCAAGTCCGGCCTGGGTTCGCCCAGGCCCTTCCAGGGCGAGCTGTCCCTGGGAGCCTCGCGGTTCAGCACCCGGGAGCTGGGCTTCGGGGCCCGCGGCGGGACGGCCTCCTTCGGCTACTTCGTGACCGGCGCCGCCTCCGAGAGCGACCGGTTCCTGGACCCCGTGAACTTCGAGAACCTGCACAACCACGGGACGACGGACCGCCTCTTCACGCGCTTCGACTGGCTCCTGGGCGCCAGCGACATCCTCCGGTTCTCCGCCAGTGGCGGCAGCACCAACCGGGACGTGGTGAACCTGGCCTCCCAGCAGACCGCCGGGCAGGACCAGCGGGTCCACACCACGGACGTGAACCTGAACCTGGGCTGGACCCACCTGCTGGGCGCGGACCGCAGCCTGGATGTGGCGATCTACTACCGCGGCGCCACCGCCCGCCTGGATCCCACCCGGGACCTCCAGCCGGGCTTCGGCGGCGGCGGGCCGGACACCCCCGTGTGGATCCGCTCCGACCGGCGCCTGGACAACCAGGGCGCCCAGGCGGGCTACACCCAGCGGAATGGTGACAACACCTTCAAGGCGGGCCTCCAGGTCGTGCGCTATCCCCTGCACGAGCGGTTCGACATGGCCATCACCGACCAGGCCCAGGCCTCCGGGCCCTCGGATCCTCTGTATCCCTACACCCCTGCCGGGGGCGGGAACATCCTCCGGTTCGCGGACGGCTTCGCGCCCTCCCTGGCGTCGGCCTACCTCCAGGACGACCTGAAGGCCGGCCGCTGGACCTTCGCCCTGGGGCTCCGCTTCGACAGCTACAAGGGGCGGGATTTCACCCAGAACGAGCTCCAGCCGCGGCTGGGCGTCACGTACGCGCTGCCGGGGATCGGCACCCTGGTGCGGGTGGTCTACGACCGGCTGCTCATCACGCCGGAGAACGAGAACCTGGCCTTCTCCACCTCCCAGACCGTCTGGAGCCTGGTCACCCAGTCCGCCACGCCGGTGCCCCCGTTGCGGGCGGAGACCCAGGACAGCTACCTGGTGGGCCTGGAGCAGCAGCTGGGCCAGGTGGCGCGGGTGAGCCTGGACTACTGGTGGAAGGACAGCCGGAATTCCGCCGACAACAGCCAGTTCATGAACACGGGCATCCTCTTCCCCATCACTGCCTGGAAGGGGCGCTTCCACGGCCTGGACCTCCGGGCGGACACGGTCCCCATCCGGGGCTGGTCAGCCTACCTGAGCGCGGGCACCGTCCGGACGCTCTACTACAGCCCGACCCTCGGGGGCCTGGATTCCGCCGATCCCGCGGTGAACGGGCCCGACGGAACGCCGTACCTCATCGACCACGACCAGAAGCTCACCGCCCAGCTGGGCGTGCGGTTCGAGCAGGGCGGCTTCTTCGCCCAGGCCTCCGCGCGCTACGACTCGGGCCTGGAGGCGGGCGACCCCGCCACCGTCGCCGGGAATCCCGACTACGCCTTCGGCATCCCCTACGTCCGGACGGAGACCGACAGCCTGGTGGGCCTCAACCACCGCATCAAGTCCCGCACCGTCCTGAACCTCAACGCCGGGCAGGCGTGGAAGCTCAAGAACGGGCAGAAGCTGTCGGTGGGCCTGGACCTGCTGAACGCCACGGACGAGAAGGGCCTCTACAACTTCCTCAGCGCCTTCGGCGGCACCCATGTCATCCCGCCGCGCACCTTGGCGGCGCGGGTGAAATGGACGTTCTGAGCCTGCCTCAGAAGGGGTGCTCGAAGCTCAGGTAGAGGAAGATGGCCTTCTCGCCGCGGCTGGTGCCCACGCCGATGGGCACCGCGAGGCCGGGGACGATCTGGAGCCCGCTGCGGAAGTTGTAGGCCCAGCGGATGCCGGGGGAGACGTACGAGGCGCTCTGGCGATCAGTCCGGCCCGGGCCCGTCACGGTCTCGCCGCTGGTGTAGACGTATTCCAGCATCACGTTGAAGCGCGGGGCCGCCAGCCAGATGAAGCTCTGGCCCAGGTTGTAGTCCTGGGTGAAGCCCCGGTCGCCGTCGGGGCTGAGGGCCCGCGGCGTATGGGTGGCGCCCGCATTGAAGTGACCGACGAAGGTCTTGCTCAGCGTGAAGCTCACGGGCAGGTTCACCTGGAAGCCCGTGCCGCCCTTGCCGTAGCCAGTCTTCTCGTCGCCCGTGGGCAGCAGCACGCTGAACCGCGGGGCGATGGCCACCGGGGCGTCGCCGTCACCCAGCAGCTGGTAGCGGTAGTTCAGGGCCACGTCCCCGAAGGCCTGCTTGCCGTCCAGGGAGGCGCCCAGCCGCTGCCAGGGCAGGGTGAAGCTGAGCTGGTGCTTCAGCCCGCCCACGGGCCACTCCTGGGTGAAGGTGTAGATCCAGTCCCGGCTCTCCTGGTAGCGGGTGAAGGTGCTGATGTGCTGCACCACGCCGGGTTCCTGGTTGTAGGCCTCCTCCACGAGGAAGGAGTTGTCCTGGATGGGCCCCTCCTTCGCCTCCTGGGCCACCAGGGACGTGGCGAGCAGGAGGACGGGGAGGAGGCGCGGGAGGAGGCGAGGATGGGGGAGGGGGCGCGGGAGGAGGCGAGGATGGGGG
>NZ_JAKZLA010000014.1 GCF_022808775.1 Geothrix terrae | reverse complement strand
GCCTAACGAATGAAGCTAACCGGACCCGCTTGCACCGAGACGATGAGCGGAGACGAGAAAGCGGAACGATGAGAGAGAGCGAAAGGCAATGCAGGCGGGGTCCGAGTTGAGCGGAGGGTTAGGTGGCCACGATGAATTGTTGGATTTGATTTTGGATCATCCTTGCTGCATCGATTGGGGAGAATTCGTCTGTTGCGATTGAAAGTACTGGCTGTGGCATTGGTGGGAAGGAGAATGCCCCCGACACCCGTAATTGCTGGTACATCTCCAATGAGTTCAGCTTGTGAAATTTGGAGCGATCGCTTGATTGGAGACGTTGCTCAATCACGGTCTCCGGGCATGTCAAAGCGATGAAGAGGACTTCACCGCCGACGGTTCTGATCGCTGAAGTCAGCTCATCGATCAAAGCGTGACGCACAGAGGCTTCTGGCGCGAAGGTGAAAATGAAAGGCTGCTTGGCGGCAGCAGATTCACGGAAGGCAGACAACCACATGCCTTCGCGTAGCCTCACAAAGCCATCCGAACCGAATGGGAATAGCGAAAGGGCTGCATCAACAGCGAGATGGTTGTGATACAGGGGAAGGCCGGTAACGCGTTGCACTTCTTTAGCAACGGTCAGCTTGCCGGAGGCAACAGGGCCGAAAAT
>NZ_JAKZLA010000013.1 GCF_022808775.1 Geothrix terrae | reverse complement strand
TTTTTTGGTCTGCCCATCCAATTTGCCCCGTTCAATAGCCCCACGGTAAAATCAGCAGTTAAATCCTTCTCAAACCGGAATAGGCGGATTACGAACACCTTCGTCCTCGCCGTCCAAGTCTAGTTAGACCGCTAGGGCTATGTCGAGCAGGTCCTTCAACCGTTGTTGCAGCTCGTTTCCAAGATCAATTAATTCGTCTTGGCAATCGGTGTTCCCGCTGTCACATCCTGGGTGATCGTCAACCCATTCCGCCAACATAATCATAATGGCGTCACACATTTCGGGTATGGTTTTGGCTTGTCTGGCCATGTCTTCTCCTTCGATTTGTCCGTTGTTCGCGGTCTAACCTGTCGCTCAGCGTCGGACCCCGGCTGCGCCGTGGCCGAGCTAGCTCCGAAGTTAGGCCGACGTGGGCGGGCTCGGCCAAATCTGCTTCTGGTATGACTTCACCAAGGCCCCGTCGCGCTAAAGTGGGTTATTCAATCACCGTCACTTCCCGCTGGTCCTGGCGTTCCGTTCGTCCGCTCTTTCCCATTCTCAGCGCTTGGGCCGTTAGATCCGGCGCTGTGGCCTCACCCGCCCACCTCCGCCTAACGTGCCCGTCTCATGGGCTCGGTTCAGCCAGCGGTCGGCGTACGGCCTAACCTTACGCTCAACCTTGACCCCGCCTGCATTGCCTTCTGCTCTCTCTCAACATCTCGCTTCCTTGGCTCTGCTCAGCGCCTCGGTGCAGGCGGGGCCGGTTAGCTTCATTCGTTAGGCCGACAATGAACATTCCTTCCATAGCGCTGATGATCAATTCCAATAATCAGGAAGATACTATTTTTGCGATCATCGCTTTCATCTTGATAATCATTTTTTCAATTGTGGCCAGGCATTTTTTGGGTTCTGCTACCTTAATTGATCAACAAGGGGCGTTCCTAATTCGAGGAATTTCATGGATTCCCAAAAAATATGAATTCATTGGGAATCCAGATAATCTGCTACGAATTTCAAAAATTGATCACACAAATCCAGCTGATATCATTTATTGTATTATCCTTAAGCACAATCTGAGCGTCTTTCTCAGCAAACTTTGGGGTCCAATTTGGGTCGTTGAATTCAAATCGTCTTCTAATAATTATGCGATTGCAGTTGATTCCATCGATGACTCTACGTTTCAAGCAATTCAGCAACTACGTCTACCCCAGCAGAGCTTCTCTAGTTTGTCCCAATTCACCCGCCTCCCCTAGGTGGTGGCGTGTACGGCCTAACCCTCCGCTCAACTCGGACCCCGCCTGCATTGCCCGCCGCTCTCCCTCACCTTCTCGCTTCCTCGGCTTCGTTCAGCGCCTCGGTGCAGGCGGGGCCGGTTAGCTTCATTCGTTAGGATTACCTATGAACCGGATCTCACAGTTATTGGCACCTACCGCTCTGGGACTCCTTTTCGCATGCGGAATTCATCGTGGACCTGGGCTGTTGGTCGCTACGACTCCAGATCCGAAAACCGGAAAGATGGTGACAACCAACTATGGTCCGTACTACGAACTTGAAGGGCGGACGCCGGATCAGAAATTCTCATACCGCCTTGTGGCAACTCTGGGCCCTGAGAGAATCCCACCGGGGTACAAGCATACGGGGCCTTTCGCCTCAGATCTCGACCAGGCATACCGTGACGGCATGGTTGAGTGGGCAACGGAGATTTACATCTTCAACAGAACCGAATCGCCAATCACCATCAATAAAATCGAAATCAAGCCATGCTTCATGGATCGTGTTGTTCTAACCAATGAAATGACAGTTCCGGGCAAGAAGTCGGTCATCACCCCGCCCCTCATTTCAATTCACAGTAACTACGGAACTCAGTGCGAGGTTTCGTTCAAATTTGATTACCTTGGAGAAACCACCACTGTGAATGGAATTGCAAAGCGTCTCACTCTTGAAGAACTCAAAGCCAAATATGGTGGCAAGTAATCCTAACCCTCCGCTCAACTCGGACCCCGCCTGCATTGCCTTCCGCTCTCTCTCAACATCTCGCTTCCTTGGCTCTGCTCAGCGCCTCGGTGCAGGCGGGGCCGGTTAGCTTCATTCGTTAGGCCTCCCGATGACCAACCCGTATCGGCTCGACCCTGAGGCGATGAATCGGAAGAGCACCTTGGTTCAAGAGGAGAAGCTCGTCACCCTGAGAGACGATTCGACTCAGCCTCCACCAACGATTGGCACACCCTCGTGGATGAGCATTCTTGGTGGTCCGGCATTGGGCCAACCAGGTAGTCGCCATACAACCTTCCAGCACCACGAACGCCCGTTTCTTTTCTCTGCTCGTTTCTGGCTTTTGGTCGGGTTCGCTGGTTTCCTGCTCTACATCATCAAAGCCGCTCTATTCCGGTGATCGGCCTAACCTTCCGCTCAACCTGGACCCCGCCTGCATTGCCTTTCGCTCTCTCTCAACCTCTTGCTTCCTCGGCTTCGTTCGTCGCCTCGGTGCAGGCGTGGCCGGTTAGCCACATTCGTTAGGCAGGTCCCATGAAATTGGTAATCATGCCAGCCTTGCTTGCCGCTTTAAGTCCAACCGCCTGCGCTGCCCACCAAGATATGATTATTGAAATCCAGAAAGATGGCACCTTCATTGGGCTCCCTAAAGAGTTCGCGCCAGCCTCGATTCAGATCAAGTTTTCTAACTCGCAATCCGATGCACCCATAGAATCGCTGATTATTACTCTCAGCGGTCACAAGATAAAAATACCGGCCACACTCCTATCAATGCTGAAATGCCAGTCCATCGATGGAGTGCTTGCATCTGCATCCTGGTACCACGATGAGAAGCTTCTTCCCTATTATATGCGCATCGAATTCCTTGAACCTGGTTTTGATAGTACACGTCCTGACAATCCCGGTATGGCGATGCTCCTCAACCTTCGAACAGGAATGGTGATGGAAATAAGAAGTATTGTGATCACCAAACCCGGCAAATCCTGGGAGGAGCGCGTCATCAATCTTGAAAGCCTATGTTCTCCTGATGAACTGAAAGAGTTCTATGTCCCGCTACGTGTCAAGAGACGGCCGAAATAGCCGCTTCCACCTGCCTAACCCTCCGCTCAACTCGGACCCCGCCTGCATTGCCTTCCGCTCTCTCTCAACTTCTCGCTTCCTCGACTCCGTTCAGCGCCTCGGTGCAGGCGGGTCCGGTTAGCTTCATTCGTTAGGCGCCATGCACACGGTCCTTCCAGAACCCCTCGCTGGAACGCGAAAGAAAATTGCCCGGTTTCACAACCTGGCAGTGATCCTTCTACTTATCCTCCTAAATCCGTTCATGTGGTTTTTGGCCTTTCTGATACCCAACAATCTCTCAAAAAACGCAATCTTGATTTACCTGGCTGGCGGATTGTTCATCTTCGTTGGGCTTGGCATATTCGCAATCTATAAACTGGATAACTGGTTGTGCCAAAAATTCGGATTCACCTGCCCCCTCTGCTCCAAACCTCTTTACAAACCTGATTTCTATCTGAACAGGACTGGTAGGTGCCCACAGTGTCGGCAAAATATCATCCCCTTGGCTCAACAACGCCTCACACCCCAATGAACCAACCGCGCCTAACCCTCAGCTCAACTCGGACCCCGCCTGCATTGCCCTCCGCTCTCTCTCAACTTCCCGCTTCCTCGGCTCCGTTCAACGCCTCGGTACAGGCGGGGCTGGTTAGCTTCATTCGTTAGGTGGCCATGCTTTCGTCAGAGCGCATGTTCTGCGTATTAATTTTCGGCCCTGTTGCCTCCGGCAAGCTGACCGTTGCTAAAGAAGTGCAACGCGTTACCGGCCTTCCCCTGTATCACAACCATCTCGCTGTTGATGCAGCCCTTTCGCTATTCCCATTCGGTTCGG
>NZ_JAKZLA010000012.1 GCF_022808775.1 Geothrix terrae | reverse complement strand
TGTTAGTCTGAATGTCCTGCGCAGTTGAGGCTGCGGAGTGCCGGGAAGGGCTGGAAGGTTCTTCTGGACCGTGTAGAAACGCGGTGGGCGTCTTTGAAAACCGGATAGAAGATAGGAAGCCTTTGAGGGTTCCGCGGGACGTTCTAGGACGGATCGTGGGATTCAGAGAAATACGACCAGAGCATTTGTCCGAGGGGGAGACTCCGAGGAGCAAGAGTTCAGGAATATTAAACTTGAGAGTTTGATCCTGGCTCAGAATGAACGCTGGCGGCGTGCCTAACACATGCAAGTCGGATGTGCCGCAAGGTGCATGGCAGACGGGTGAGTAACGCGTGGGGAATCTACCTTTTAGTGGGGAATAACGCTCCGAAAGGAGTGGTAATACCGCATGAGACCAGTGGCTGGGATGCTGCTGGTGAAACCTGGGGACCGCAAGGCCTGGGGCTAAGAGAGGATCCTGCGTCTGATTAGCTAGTTGGCGGGGTAATGGCCCACCAAGGCGACGATCAGTAGCCGGCCTGAGAGGGTGATCGGCCACACTGGAACTGAGACACGGTCCAGACTCCTACGGGAGGCAGCAGTGGGGAATTTTGCGCAATGGACGAGAGTCTGACGCAGCAACGCCGCGTGGGTGATGAAGGTCTTCGGACTGTAAAACCCTGTCGTCAGGGACGAAGGTGGCAGTGTTAATAGCGCTGTTACTTGACGGTACCTGGAGAGGAAGCCCCGGCTAACTCTGTGCCAGCAGCCGCGGTAATACAGAGGGGGCAAGCGTTATTCGGAATTATTGGGCGTAAAGGGCGCGTAGGCGGTTTTTTAAGTCAGATGTGTAATCCCCGAGCTCAACTTGGGAACTGCATCTGAGACTGGAAGGCTAGAGTACTGGAGAGGGTGGTGGAATTCCTCGTGTAGCGGTGAAATGCGTAGAGATGAGGAGGAACACCAGTGGCGAAGGCGGCCACCTGGACAGTAACTGACGCTGAGGCGCGAAAGTGTGGGTAGCAAACAGGATTAGATACCCTGGTAGTCCACGCTGTAAACGATGAACACTTGGTGTGGAGGGAGTTGACCCCTTCCGTGCCGGAGCTAACGCGTTAAGTGTTCCGCCTGGGGAGTACGGTCGCAAGGCTGAAACTCAAAGGAATTGACGGGGGCCCGCACAAGCGGTGGAGCATGTGGTTTAATTCGACGCAACGCGAAGAACCTTACCTGGGCTTGAACTGCAGTGGACCGGTACAGAGATGTGCCTTTTCGCAAGAACTGCTGCAGAGGTGCTGCATGGCTGTCGTCAGCTCGTGTCGTGAGATGTTGGGTTAAGTCCCGCAACGAGCGCAACCCTTACCCGTAGTTGCCAGCGCGTCATGGCGGGAACTCTACGGGGACTGCCCGGGTTAACCGGGAGGAAGGTGGGGATGATGTCAAGTCCTCATGGCCCTTATGTCCAGGGCTACACACGTGCTACAATGGGCGATACAAACCGTTGCAAAGTCGCGAGATGGAGCTAATCGGAGAAAGTCGTCCTCAGTTCGGATTGTAGTCTGCAACTCGACTACATGAAGGTGGAATCGCTAGTAATCGTGTATCAGAATGATACGGTGAATACGTTCCCGGGCCTTGTACACACCGCCCGTCACATCACGAAAGCCGGGAGCACTTGAAGAGGCTGTGGTAACCCGCAAGGGGGCTAGGTCTCAATGGTGAACTTGGTGATTGGGGTGAAGTCGTAACAAGGTAGCTGTAGGAGAACCTGTGGCTGGATCACCTCCTTTCTAAGGAGAGCCGTTCTACGGAATGGCATAGGTCAACGCTTCCGATCGAAATTTCTATCCGGTTTTTAAAGACGCTCGGGCAAGTCTTTGACGAGCGTGCTTGGGCGTGTAATGGGCCCGTAGCTCAGCTGGGAGAGCGCCTGGTTTGCATCCAGGAGGTCGTCGGTTCGATCCCGGTCGGGTCCACCAGCGCCTGCTGGGGCATGCAACGGGGGCCTATAGCCCTCCCGCGTGCGAATGCACGAGGGCCTATAGCTCAGTCTGGTTAGAGCGCACGCCTGATAAGCGTGAGGTCGGTGGTTCGAATCCACCTAGGCCCACCATCACTGCCGGGAGGCAGTGGGTATTAGGTTTGAGTTGAGTTGAGATCCTGCGGGATTTGAATCCAGCTCAAGGTCGCCTCGAGGGGCGGGTCGAAAGACGGAGCTGTTTGACAATCAAATAGAAGGAATAGAGAAGGGTGATCCATGGCGTTGAAGTGACGCTGTGGGCTTAAGGCGAGGCAAGTTTAGCGAATCAACACTCTCGTGGGCCGAAATGAATGATTCATGAATGTGATTCATTGATGGAAGGCCAAGTTACAAAGGGTTGACGGTGGATGCCTTGGCAGATGACAGCGATGAAGGACGTGGTAAGCTGCGAAAAGTCTCGGGGAGTTGCACGCGAACGGTGATCCGGGAATGTCCGAATGGGGAAACCCTCTTGGGTGAAAGCTCAAGAATCTCTTAGCTGAATTCATAGGCTTTGAGAGGCGAACGTGGGGAAGTGAACCATCTCAGTACCCACAGGAACAGAAAACAACAGTGATTCCGGGAGTAGCGGCGAGCGAAACCGGAGGAGCCCAAACCTCCTACGTGTAAGCGGCAGGCGTTGCGTAGGGGGGGTCGTGGGACCTACAGGCTGGAGCTGCCCTCCAGCACAGAGTTACAAAACCGACGGTTAGCGGAACGGCATGGAAAGGCCGGCGAGACAGGGTGATAGCCCCTTACGCGAAAGCCGATCGGACTCTGAGTGGTGTTCCCAAGTATGTCGGGGCACGAGAAACCTTGACAGAATTTGCCGCGACCATGCGGTAAGGCTAAATATGTTCATCTGACCGATAGTGAACCAGTACCGTGAGGGAAAGGCGAAAAGAACCCCGATGAGGGGAGTGAAATAGAACCTGAAACCGTCAATCTACAAGCAGTGGAACCCCTATGGTTTACCAGGGGAACCGCGTGCCTTTTGCATAATGAGCCGGCTAGTTATTTTTAGTGGCGAGGCGAAGCCGAAGAGGCGGTGCCGTAGGGAAACCGAGTCTGAATAGGGCGACAGTCGCTGGAAATAGACGCGAAACGGGATGATCTATCCTTGACCAGGATGAAGTCCGGGTGACACCGGATGGAGGTCCGAACCAGTGTGGGTTGAAAACCGCTTGGATGAGTTGAGGATAGGGGTGAAAGGCCAATCAAATTCCGTGATAGCTCGTTCTCCCCGAAATAGCTTTAGGGCTAGCGTCGGATGTTTCGTCGTGCAGGTAGAGACCTGAATGGACTAGGGGGCTTACCAGCTTACTGAATCCAACCAATCTTCGAATGGCACGCCGTGAAGTCCGGCAGTCAGACTGCGGGTGATAAGATCCGTAGTCGAGAGGGAAAGAACCCAGATCGCCAGCTAAGGTCCCAAAATACATGCTAAGTGGAAAAGGATGTGGATGTGCTTAGACAGCCAGGAGGTTAGCTTAGAAGCAGCTATCCTTTAAAGAAAGCGTAATAGCTCACTGGTCAAGCGGGTCTGTGCCGACAATTCAACGGGGCTAAAGCATGTTACCGAAGCTGCGAACGTAAGTGGTAGGGGAGCATTCCCTACGTCTGTGAAGGTTGACCGTAAGGACAGCTGGAGACATGGGAAGAGACTCTGTCGGCATAAGTAGCGTAAAGACGGGCGAGAACCCCGTCCGCCGTAAGACTAAGGTTTCCAACGCAAGGTCAATCCGCGTTGGGTTAGTCGGACCCTAAGCTGAGGCCGAAAGGCGTAGGCGATGGAAGGCTGGTTAATATTCCAGCACCATGAGCATCTCGTTTGTACGATGCAGGGACGCAGGAAGGTAGGGACGCAGGGCTATGGAATGTTCTGCGAAAGGTATCAAGGGTGGCGCTTAGGGAAGTCCGGGCGCCAACAGCTCAAGGTATCTGACGAAAAGTCCTGATCCTACACTGCCGAGAAAAGCTGCTAAGGAGAGGTGCTTGTGTCCGTACCGCAAACCGACACAGGTAGTCGAGGAGAGAATCCTCAGGCGTTTGAGAGAACTCTGCTGAAGGAACTCGGCAAATTAACCCCGTAACTTCGGGAGAAGGGGTACCACGGTAGGGTTCATAGCCCGAGGTGGTGGCACATAAATGTCCCAGGCGACTGTTTAACAAAAACACAGGTCTCTGCAAACTCCAAAGAGGAGGTATAGGGGCTGACGCCTGCCCGGTGCCGGAAGGTCAAGAGGAGCGGTCAGCGCAAGCGAAGCTGCGAATTTAAGCCCCGGTGAACGGCGGCCGTAACTATAACGGTCCTAAGGTAGCGAAATTCCTTGTCGGGTAAGTTCCGACCTGCACGAATGGCGTAACGATCTGGGAACTGTCTCCAGCAGAGACTCAGCGAACTTGTAGCACCGGTGAAGATGCCGGTTACCCGCACTTAGACGGAAAGACCCCGTGCACCTTTACTACACCTTGACATTGAGGTTGGCGTTGGACTGTGCAGGATAGGTGGGAGGCTATGAAACTGGCTCGTTAGGGTCGGTGGAGCCGACGTTGAGATACCACCCTGTTTAACGCTGATCTCTAACTCGCACCCGTGATCCGGGTGGAAGACAATGTCAGGCGGGTAGTTTGACTGGGGCGGTCGCCTCCTAAAGCGTAACGGAGGCGTACGAAGGTTCCCTCAGGCTGTTTGGAAATCAGCCGCAGAGCGCAATAGTATA
This sequence comes from Geothrix terrae, assembly GCF_022808775.1. Lineage (GTDB taxonomy): Bacteria > Acidobacteriota > Holophagae > Holophagales > Holophagaceae > Geothrix > Geothrix terrae. The sequence goes on along the minus strand of NZ_JAKZLA010000012.1, from coordinate 753 downwards.
AGGGAGCTTGACTGCGAGTCAGACACGACGAGCAGGTGCGAAAGCAGGTTATAGTGATCCGGTGGTCCCGAATGGAAGGGCCATCGCTCAACGGATAAAAGGTACGCCGGGGATAACAGGCTGATCTTGCCCAAGAGTTCATATCGACGGCAAGGTTTGGCACCTCGATGTCGACTCATCACATCCTGGGGCTGAAGCAGGTCCCAAGGGTTCGGCTGTTCGCCGATCAATAGTGGTACGTGAGTTGGGTTCAGAACGTCGCGAGACAGTTCGGTCCCTATCTAGTGTGGGCGCAGGAGATTTGAGAGGACCTGTCCTTAGTACGAGAGGACCGGGATGGACTGACCTCTGGTGTTCCAGTTGTGCCTCCAGGTGCAATGCTGGGTAGCTATGTCGGGAAGTGAGAAGCGCTGAAAGCATCTAAGCGCGAAACACCCCTCAAGATGAGATCTCCCTATGAGACCCGTGGTAGACCACCACGTTGATAGGTCGCATGTGCAAGGCCGGTGACGGCTTCAGCTGAGCGATACTAATCGGTCCATCGACTTGACCTTTCATCAATGAATTGCATCAATCCCACGAACGCTTTACAGCGCTTCGCCTAAACCCTTCTCAACCCTTCTACCCTTCGTCGCGGCTTTTCCCCAGGGGTCACACCCGTTCCCATCCCGAACACGGCCGTTAAGACCTGGAGGGCCGATGATACTGCTCCCCACAGGAGTGGAAAAGTAGGTCGCTGCGACGTTAAATCCC
>NZ_JAKZLA010000011.1 GCF_022808775.1 Geothrix terrae | reverse complement strand
TTTTGGTCTGCCCATCCAATTTGCCCCGTTCAATAGCCCCACGGTAAAATCAGCAGTTAAATCCTTCTCAAACCGGAATAGGCGGATTACGAACACCTTCGTCCTCGCCGTCCAAGTCTAGTTAGGCGCTCCCATGAACCCAGTCCTCACCGGAGTCATCGTCCTTGCCGTGGTCGTTGGCTTCGTTGTATTCATTCGGTCTCGCGTCGCCAAGGAATGGCAGATTCAGCCTGAAGACATTCCTCAACTGATATCAAAGCTAAGGGCGGGCGACACCACACTGGCGTGGGCTCAAGTTATTGCCGTAACGGATTCCAATCAAAAAGACTCAGATATTGCACTCGATTACTCAGTGGCGAACGGCCAACTTGAATTCAACTGGTGCTTACTCGCACCAAAGAACATCGAAGACAAGTCTCTTGTGATCGATTTCATGAACAGAAATGGCTTCACGCCCGTCGAAATGGTCGCAGAGAACGGGTGTCCGCTCATCAAGGTAACTGGTGCGAATATTGAATTTTTGGCGAATCGAATTCTGTCCGAGATTTACCACACAGGTGGTCCATTAACCCTTATTGGCGAAGGTTTCGAGTGGCCATGATCAACGTCATGCGCCTAACCCCTAGCTCAACTCGGACCCCGCCTGCATTTCCTTGCGTTCTCTCTCAACATCTCGCTATCCCGGCTCCGCTCATCGCCTCGGTGCAGGCGGGTCCGGTTAGCTTCATTCGTTAGGCTGCGCGGCGTGTTCAACCTCACCAAAAGGAAAGGTCCAGCATGAAGACGACGGCTTTTCTCCTGGCGATGCTTCTGCCAGCTGCCTTAGTGGCGCAGCATCAACCCACGACGGGTTACGCCCCGGTGAGCGGACTCAAGATGTACTACGAGATCCACGGGAGCGGCGATCCGGTGGTCCTGCTCCACGGCGCGTTCATGACGATCACCAACAACTGGACCGGGTGGATCGACGAGCTCTCCAAAACGCGGAAAGTGATCGCCGTCGAAATGCAAGGCCATGGGCGCACGGCGGACATCCCACGCAACATCACCTCCGAGAACCTCGCCGACGATGTGGCGGCGCTGCTTGATTACCTGAAAATCCCACGCGCGGACCTCCTCGGGTACAGCATGGGCGGCGGCGTGGCCATGCGGTGTGCGATCCGCCATCCGGACAAAGTGCGAAAGGTTGTCGTCATTTCGTCGATGCTCCGCCGGGACGGCGTGGTCAAGGATGGGCAGGACGCGCTCGCGACACTCACCGCGGACGTCTTCAAAGGCTCGCCCATTGAAGCCGAGTACAAGAGGCTGAACCCGAATCCGGACGACTTCCCGAAGTTCGTCAAGCGGCTCCTCGCCATGGATTCGAAAGGGCACGACATTGGCGACGATCAACTGAAGGCCACCACAGCGCCGATGTTCTTCATCCACGGCGACTCGGATGGTGTACGGCTCGAGCACGTCGCGGAAATGTTTCGCCAGAAAGGCGGCGGGATCCACGGCGACATCAAGCCGCTCCCCGCCTCGCGATTGGCCATCTTGCCCGCCACGACGCACGTGACGCTGATGCAGCGCATGTCCGTCATCATTCCGATGGTGAATGACTTTCTCGACGCCAAGCAACCAAAGCCATAAGAGAAGCCTCGTACCTCAAACCACTTAGTCCAGATATTCACCTAGGTTCCATCTCGCAGCCTAACCCTCAGCTCAACTCGGACCCCGCCTGTCTTGGCATCCGCTCTCTGTCAGCTCCTCGCTTCCTCGGCTCCGTTCATCGCCTCGGTGCAGGCGGGGCCGGTTAGCTTCATTCGTTAGGCATCCTCCATGCCCACAACTTCAGCATCGAACCCAATGCCCATTTTCATAGGGCTCATGGTTGTTGCATCTTGGTTTGGGCAATTTGTCCCTGTTGGAGTCATATCATTACCAATTATTTGGAAACTTCGAGATAGGGCGAACTGGGAATCGTGGGAATTGCTGGCCTTCGTAATTCCCTTCTCGACTTGGGCGTTTCTCTTTTTCAGGAATTCTGAGGGTAAAGGTCAGGCTAATTTGATCGAGTGGTGGCCGTTGGTAATAGCGATTCCCCTATCGATTTTCGTAAGGGGATTTCTTGGCCTCTCGAAGTGGAGACGACTCATCTCGGTTCTATTTATCATCGGCCTTTGCCTCTTAGCCGCTATATGCTACTTCCATCCGCCACTGCTCCCCCAAGAACCAAGCGGGCTGCCTAACCGTTAGCTCAACTCGGACCCCGCCTGCATTGTCTTCCGCTCTCTCTCAACAGTTCGCTTCCTCGGCTCCGCTCGTCGCCTCGGTGCAGGCGTGGCTGGTTAGCTTCCTTCGTTAGGCCGCCCAACCAACGGAGTACGCTCTAAATTTTGGCCTGCATCGAACCAATAGGCTTCAGTCGCTCCAATACCCGCCTCATCCGTGATTTTTTGGTCTGCCCATCCAATTTGCCCCGTTCAATAGCCCCACGGTAAAATCAGCAGTTAAATCCTTCTCAAACCGGAATAGGCGGATTACGAACACCTTCGTCCTCGCCGTCCAAGTCTAGTTAGGCCCATCTCCGTTGAAACACATCCTCTTCATCTGCAGCCAGAATCGGCTCCGAAGCCCGACCGCCGAGAAAATCTTCTTTGGTCGGCCAGGCGTCGAGGTTGCGTCAGCTGGATTGAACCCTGATGCTGTGAATCCGCTTTCTAGTGACCTCCTCGAATGGGCAGATGTTGTGTTCGTAATGGAAAAGGCTCACCGCAATAAGCTCTCCAAGAAGTTCAAGACATTCCTCACCGATCAGCGTGTGATTTGTCTAGATATTCCGGATTTATTCGAATTTATGGACCCAATGCTGGTCCAACTTCTCGAAGAGAAAGTCAGCCCATTCCTGGCGCGATATGGTGGAGGGCCGTCATGATGGGCCTAACCCTCCGCTCAACTCGGACCCTATCGCTGCGCGCTAGTGTCCTCAAACAATTCAGCAGCCTGGTTCCCGCAGCAATAGGGCCGGTTAGCTTCATTCGTTAGGCCTCGTTCGCCCTTCTCTTTCTATCTGCTGGGTGATGCGGCGCTGGTTCGGCTTCGTCGCTCTGGCTTGTCCCATCGGCAAAGCCTCGCCGTTCCTCAGTCTTCGGCGTTCAAAGAATAGGGTTATCGCTTACTCATCAACCATCGGCCTATGGATTTCTGCCATCATTGAGGTCACTTCAGCAGCTCGGCTCTCATGTTCACGCGATAACTCCGGTGTTCTCCTTTGGGCTCGTCGGCATGAACTTTCGCTCTCACTCAAGCAGGCTCAAACCCAAGCGCGCCGCGTGCTCGGGTGGCTACTGCTTAGGGCTCGGCCTAACCTCGCGCTCAACTCGGACCCCGCCTGCATTGCCTTCCGCTCTCTCTCAGCTTCTCGCTTCCTCGGCTTCGCTCAGCGCCTCGGTCCAGGCGGGGCCGGTTAGCTTCATTCGTTAGGCCGCCCGCATGACCCTGCTTTGGCGTAATCGAATCGTTGTGATTTCAACCTGCATTTCCACGCTCGCTTGTGTACAGAGGCCGGTACAGCTTCTCTTCACATTCGATCGCCAATCAGATGCACAAGTTCTAAACGAATTCCCTCATAACTGCTTGAGGAGAAAGATCTCGTTCGAGCAGTTCGAACGTGCAGGAAGTCGAAGAGGGAATGACCCGCATTGGGCAAAGTTCAAATCCCTGATCAATTCCGGCGACGAGATCTGGGAATGCTCTGCCGACTATCGCTCTGCACCAAAACTCCCAGATCATTCCGGAGAAGGTGCATATGAGGGGTTGTGCCTTATTCGAGATGGTAAAATCATGGCAATTTACTACTGCACTATCGTTTCCGTCACTTAATAAATACCTAGATGCGGCCTAACCCTCAGCTCAACTCAGACCCCGCCTGCATTGTCTTCCGCTCTCTCTCAACTCCCTGCTTCCTCGGCTCCGCTCAGTGCCTCGGTGCAGGCGGGTCCGGTTAGCTTCATTCGTTAGGCATCTCCCGGTGAAGTTGTGACCACCCTCTTCCTATTCGGCGCTGGCGCAAGCTACGGGAGTGGGTTATGTCTTCCGGGGCGTCCCCCCCTAGGGTCTGGGCTATTTCAAGCTCTCCAGAAGCAAGGTGGAGCTGCAGAAATCGTTTCGAAAGAGCTGGCGGATCTCTTCATACAAGATTTTGAGAAAGGCATGGATCAGTTTTGGGAATCACACAACACGCGCACAACAGAGTTGTTACGCGATATGGCCCGATATTTTGCTCAATTCAGACCGTACTATGGAAATTGTTACAAAACACTCATTTCGGCCCTACGGAAAATCAATCCTAGGCCTGCAATCATTACTACCAACTATGATCTGCTTATCGAGTTGGCCATTTCCGAAGCAGGGCAGTTAGTCACCTACGGAGAGTACCCAGCTCCGGCCAATAATTTTTCTGTACTCAAAATTCATGGTTCCTGCAATTTCCTTCCCAATATGGAACCAAGGCAGATTTCTGGAATTAGCTTTGACCTATCACAGTCCAAGGGGGGATCAATACTCGGGGTTGGTGTTAGGGCAGCGCGTTCTGCTGCCGAGATCATCGATTTCTGCGACAGAGAGGATTCAATCGGTCCGGCTCTTGCGCTTTACTCCCCATCAAAGCAGGTTCTTTTTTGTCCAGAGTTCGTCAAGGCACAGCAAAATCTGTGGCTCGAGTTAGCGGGCAAAGCGGATCAAATTTATGTGATTGGGCTCAGAGTCCATCGCATCGACGAGCACATCTGGGGGGTACTCGCAAAATCGAATGCAAACATTTCGTATGTGGGCTTTGAAAAGGATGAATTTTTAACCTGGTCATCAGAGTTCAATCGAAAATCCGACACGGTTATCGCAAAAACATTCGCAGAAGCGCTTCCACTCATCCTCCGTCAGGTGAAAAATACATCCGAAGGTTTGCCCCAAGATGCCTAACCCTCCGCTCAAGTCGGACCCCGCCTGCATTGCCTTTCGTTCTCTCTCAACATTTCGCTATCTCGGCTCCGTTCACCGTCTCGGTGCAGGCGTGGCCGCTTAGCTTCAATCGTTAGGCCTCTCACAGGAGAACATTCATGGCAGCCGCCAACCTCGTCACAAAACAAGTGGCTACGAACGTCATCGTGCCTCTTATTCCAAAATTGTTAGATATTTTCAGAAAAGACGAAGTCATAGATATCCTGTGGACCTCGCCTGGTCACTCAGCGGTTTCTATTCTTTGGGGCGCATTCAAGTATGAAAGCGGTGAGAAGAAACAATTCACGATCAAAGGCAAACCAGGGTTCGTTCAGGCTGTGCTGAAAGACCTGAATAAAAAGGGCGCCTACAATGTTCTATCGAACGGTGGCAAGGCCTAACCCTCAGCTCAACTCGGACTCCGCCTGCATTGCCTTTCGCTCTCTCTCAGCTTCTCGCTTCCTCGGCTCCGTTCAGCGCCACGGTGCAGGCAGGGCCGGTTAGCTTCATTCGTTAGGTGGCCATGCTTTCGTCAGAGCGCATGTTCTGCGTATTCATTTTCGGCCCTGTTGCCTCCGGCAAGCTGACCGTTGCTAAAGAAGTGCAACGCGTTACCGGCCTTCCCCTGTATCACAACCATCTCGCTGTTGATGCAGCCCTTTCGCTATTCCCATTCGGTTCGG
>NZ_JAKZLA010000010.1 GCF_022808775.1 Geothrix terrae | reverse complement strand
CCGGCATGGGCGGCATGGAAGACATGTATTGATCAGCCGCGACTTGCGGTTCGTGGAAAGGCCCCGCGGTTGCGGGGCCTTTTTGGTGATGCAGGGAGAGATGAGAGCTTGGAGGGCTTCTCCGACGATGGTGATTCGCTCCCTGTGGGGCCCCGCTTCGCAGGCTCCACTGGAGCCTGCTTCGCGACCCACATGGTCGCGACATGGAAGACATTGTAATAAGAGCCGTCAGCCATCAGCTGTCCGCTGTCCGAGAGACGCCCCGCGATTGCGGGGCGTCTCTCGTTTCAAGGTGAAATAAAGGGGACTTTGACGTCCCAAGAATACGTTGCGATGTGACAAAACCCCACCCGAAGGGGGGCTGAGGGCCGGAAAGGGAAAATCTGTCCCGATGGGGTGGGCTGGCGGGAACATCCGGAGGGCATAACCCGCGCCGTTCCTGGGAACTGCCTCGCAAAGTCGAGGCTTTTTTCTTATATGAGACAACATCGTCATTTTTAATTGCTACCAAGGGGTTGACTATGTTTCCGGCCGAATGGATGCTTCTTCCGAATCCCCGGGAATGTCTCCCGGGCACCTTGAAAAAGCAGGAGAACCCATGGGCATGGGCCTTCTCTTTGACGCGACGCGCTGCATCGGATGCGGCGCCTGCAGCTCCGCCTGCAAGGAGCAGAACAAGCTACCGGGGAAGGTAGAGGAGGTGTTGACGGCCTACACCTGGACCACGGTCCAGGAGCGGGAGGGCCTCAACGTGCGGCGCCTGTGCATGCACTGCGAAGTGCCCACCTGCGCCTCCGTCTGCCCCGTGGGCGCCCTGAAGAAGACGCCGGAAGGCCCCGTGGTCTACGATGCCGAGCGCTGCATGGGCTGCCGTTACTGCATGATGGCCTGCCCCTTCGAGATCCCGAAGTACCAGTGGGATCGGCCCGTGCCCGTGGTCGGCAAGTGCATCATGTGCGCGGGCCGCCTCAAGGAGGGCAAACCCACCGCCTGTGCGGAGGCCTGTCCGGCGGAGGCCACCATCTTCGGGAAGAAGGAGGATTTGATCTGGGAGGCCCGGACGCGCATCCGCCAGAAGCCCGGCGCCTACGTCGACCACATCTACGGGCTCACGGAGGCCGGCGGCACGTCGGTCCTGATGATCTCCAACGTGCCCTTCGACAAGCTGGGGCTGAAGTCCAACCTGCCCGGAGAGCCTCCGGCCATGAAGACCTGGCAGGTGCTGTCCAACATCCCGGACTTCGTCGCGGTATGGGCCGTCTTCCTCTACGGGGTGCACTGGATCACCGCCCGGCGGGAGGAGGTGGCGAAGGCCACGGCCAATGGAAACGGGAACGGCCGCGACGGGCAAGGCCACGGACGGGAGGACCGGTCATGAACACCACGCTCACCACGCCCGCCACGCTGGCCGGACGCCGCTTCCGGCCCGGCTTCTGGACCGCGGTATTCGTGATCCTCTTCCTCGCGTTCTGCGCCGTGTCCGTGATCCGCTATACCAAAGGGTTGGGCGCCGTCACCAATCTGAGCGACCAGTTCCCCTGGGGTCTCTGGATCGGCTTCGACCTCCTCTGCGGCGTGGGCCTGGCCGCCGGCGCATTCACCCTCACGGCGGTGGTCCATCTCTTCAACCTGCGCCGCTACGAGCCCATCGTCCGCCCCACCATCCTCACGGGCTTCCTGGGCTATGCGTTCGTGATCGTGGCGCTGCTGCTGGACTTGGGCCAGCCTTGGCGCATCTGGCATGCCATCGTCTACTGGAACACGCACTCGGTCATGTTCGAGGTGGCCTGGTGCGTGATGCTCTACACCACGGTGCTGGCGGTGGAGTTCTCCCCGGTGGTCTTCGAGTACTTCGGCTTCCACACGCCGGCGAAGTTCATCCACCAGCTCATCACACCCCTGGTCATCCTCGGCGTGATCCTCTCGACCCTCCACCAATCCTCGCTGGGCTCCCTCTACCTCATCGTCCCCAGCAAGCTGCACCCGCTCTGGTATTCACCGATGCTGCCGCTGCACTTCTACATTTCGGCCATCGGGGCGGGCATCGGCATGATCGTCCTGGAATCCTACCTCAGCAAGCGGGCCTTCCACCGCCACCTGGAGATGGATCTCCTGGAGCCCCTGGCCCGGGGCATGGTGGTGGCGCTCGGCATCTACGGCCTCATGCGGCTGCAGGGGATCGCCCGCAACCATGCGTTCGGGACGATCTTCGATCTCAGCTATGAAGGACGCATGTTCCTCGTCGAGTTCGCGCTGGGCGTGGTGCTGCCTGTGGTGCTGATGTCCTTCCGGAAGCTGCGCACGAATCCCGATTGGCTGGTGGCCGGCGCCTTCCTCGCGGTGCTCGGGTTCGTCATGAACCGCCTCAACGTGAGCATCACGGGCATGGAGGCGGCTTCCGGCACCCGCTACCTCCCCTCGGCCATGGAGATCACCGTCTCCCTCGGCCTCGTAGCCATCGGCATGGCGGTCTTCGCCTTCGCCGTCCGCACCTTCTCAGTCTTCCCCGAGGGTCCGGTCGCTGGCGCCAAGGAGCTCTCCAGGAGGAGCTAGCATGCGAACCCGAATCGGCACGCGGCTCGTCCTGGGCGCCGGCTTCGCGACCGCGGTGGTGATCGGAGGCATGGCCTTCGCCGTCCTCCGATCCCACACGGCCCAGCTCCTCGCCGAACGCACCCGCAGCGCCGACCAGCTCAGCGAGACCATCAAGAGCGCCACCCACTTCGACATGCTGGAGAATCGGCGAGAGAACCTGCACCGCCAGATCCGGGCGGTGGGCGACCTGCGTGGGGAGGGCATCCGGAAGGTGCGGGTGTTCAACAAGGAGGGTCGCATCATGTTCTCCTCGGCGGAGGAGGAGATCGGCACCAGCCTGGATATCCGCGGCGAGGCCTGCTACGCCTGCCACGCCGAGGGACGCCCCCTGGAGCGCCTCGGCATCCAGGCCCGGGCCCGCACCTTTCGCGCTCAGGATGGGACCCGCATCCTGGGGCTCATCAACCCCATCCCCAATGAACCGTCCTGCTCGACGGCGGCCTGCCATGCCCACAGCGAGAAGCAGAGCCTGCTGGGGGTCCTTGATGTGAACGTCTCCCTGGCCGAGGTGGACCGCGAGATCAGCCACAGCCGGACGCTGATGGTGGTCTCCGCCACCGTGGCCATCCTGGCGGGCGGACTGATCCTCTGGTTCCTCAACCGGAGCCTGGTGGTCAAGCCCGTGGCGGCCCTCGTGGCGGGCACCCGCCGGGTGGGCGAGGGGGACCTCGGCACCACCATCCCCGTGAGCGGCAACCACGAGCTGGGGGAACTGGCCGGCGCCTTCAACACCATGTCCCAGCGGCTGGCCGAGACCCAGCGGCAGCTGGCCCAGGCGGACAAGCTGGCCTCCGTGGGACGGCTGGCCGCTGGCGTGGCCCACGAGATCAACAATCCGCTGACGGGGGTGCTGAGCTACGCATCCCTGCTGCGCAAGCGGCTGGATGGCGACAAGGATTCCTGCGATGACCTGGATGTGATCGTGCGTGAGACCGTCCGGTGCCGCGGGATCATCCGCGGTTTGCTCGACTTCGCCCGACCCACGCCGCCTGCCCGCAAGCCCATGGACCTGAATGAGGTGGTGCGGCGGGCCGTGTCCGTGGTGATGACCCAGCTGTCCCTGAACCAGGTGGACCTGTCGCTGGACCTGGCTCCGCAGCTTCCCGTGGTCCACGCGGACGCGAATCAGATCCAGCAGGTGGCGGTGAATCTGTTGCTGAACGCCGGGGATGCCATCAACGGCGAGGGTGGCACCATCAAGCTCACCACGCGGGCCGGCACAGATGGCTCGGTGGAAATGCTCGTCCAGGACAACGGTCGTGGCATCCCGGCGGAAGACCTGCCGCGCATCTTCGAACCGTTCTACACGACCAAGGGGAGCCACGGCACGGGCCTGGGCCTCGCGGTGAGCTGGGGCATCGTGGAAGCCCACGGCGGAGCCCTGGAGGTCCACAGCGATCCCGGCCAGGGCACCTGCTTCACCCTCCGCATCCCCGCGTCCGCCGGCCCCGGCGAGGGCACCGGACCACTCCCCATTCCCACCACCACCTAGGAGGTTCCCATGACCGCCCTGCTGATCCTTTTCATGTTCGTCGCCTTCGTGGGCATCGACTTCCTGGTGCGCACGAGCCTCCGCCGCATGCGGGAGAAGCGTGAGCGTCAGGCTCGGGAAGCCGTGCTGAACACCGCCATCCACCTCGACTTCACCTACGAGGCCAAGAGCCTGAAGCGCGTGGAGGTCCCCAACCCCAAGGCCAGGATCCTGGCGGTGGATGACGAGGCGGTGGTGCTGGACTCCTTCCGGCGGATCCTGGTGCTCGAAGGCTTCAGCGTGGACACCGTCGAGCACGGTCCCGAGGCTCTGGGCCTGATCCAGCGTCACGACTACGACTTCCTCTTCACGGACCTCAAGATGCCGGATATGGATGGCGTGGATGTGGTGAAGGCGGCCAAGCATCTCCGGCCGGACCTGGATGTGGTGGTGATCACCGGCTATGGCAGCATCGACACCGCGGTGCAGACCCTCCAGTTCGGGGCTTGTGAATACGTCCAGAAGCCCTTCACCGCCGATGAGCTGGCCGAGTTCGCGAAGAAGATCCTCATCAAGCGCGAGGCCCGCATCGAGGCCCAGCGGCGCCCGAATGTGCGCGTGGTGGCCCCGGAGATGGCCGAGGTCCTGTCCGCCAGCGAGTTCTGCGTTCCCGGCGGCGCGTTCCTGTCCACAGGCCACGCCTGGGTGCGCATCGAGCCCGAGGGTCAGATCCGCGTGGGCATCGACGACTTCGTGCGGAAGGCCCTCGGCTCGGTGAAGGGCGTGGTGCTCCCGGAACGGGGGAAGAAGGTTCGGCAGGGCGACATCCTGTTCACCTTGAAGGGTGCCTCCGGCGAAGTCCACGTGATCGCGCCGCTCAGCGGTAGCGTCGAGCACCACAATGAGGGTCTCCTCTCCACGCCCTCCGACCTCATGCACAGTCCCTACGATCGCGGCTGGGTCTGCCTGATGACGCCCAGCGACCTGGCGGGCGAGCTGCCGGCCCTCAAGATCGGCCAGCCCGTCATCGACTGGTACCAGGATGAGATCACCCGCTTCCGCACGGCCGAGGAACCCCTGGCCGCCGGCACCCTGGACTGGTCCACCTTCGAGAAGCAGTTCCTGGGGCAGAGCGAACACGCCCGGGTCTGAGCCTCGGCCGTCTGTCGGGAGAGCGGGAGAGCTTCGGGGGCTTAGCCCTCGAAGCTCTCCTTCGCGTGGTAGCTGGACCGCACGAGTGGGGCGGACTCCACCCGCTGGAAGCCCATCTCCAGGCCCTTCTGGCGGTACAGGTCGAACTCGGCCGGTTCCACGAAGCGGTCCAGGGGCAGGTGCAGCTCCGAGGGCGGGAGGTACTGGCCGATGGTGGCGATGTCCACGCGGCTCTTCCGCCAGTCGGCCATCAGCTCGAGCACCTGGTCGGGCGTTTCGCCCAGGCCCACCATGATGCCGCTCTTCACCCGCATGGCCGGGGCGTGGACATCGCGCCACTCCGCCGTCCGGCGGAGCACCGTGAGGCTCTGGGCGTAGTCTGCGTCCGGCCGCACCCGCCGGTAGAGGTGGGGCACCGTCTCGACGTTGTGGTTCAGCACATCGGGCCGGGCCTCCAGCACCGCAAGCAGATCCGCCTCGCGGCCGCGGAAGTCGGGGATGAGCACCTCCACTCCGCAGTGGGGCGACAGGGTGCGGATCCACTGGATGGTGGCGGCGAAGTGTGCGGACCCCCCGTCCGGAAGGTCGTCGCGGTTCACGGAGGTGACCACCGCGAACTTCAGGCCCAGGCGGGCGACGGCTTCGGCCACGCGCTGGGGTTCCCCCGGGTCCAGCTCGCCCGGGCGGCCCTTGCCCACGTTGCAGAAGCCGCAGTGCCGGGTGCAGATGTCGCCCATGAGCATGAAGGTGGCCGTGCGGTGGACGCCCCAGCACTCGTGCAGGTTGGGGCAGCGGGCCTCCTCGCAGACCGTCACCAGCCGCTGTTCGCGGATGAGCCCCTCGACCTCCGCCACCACCTCCGGCGCTGGCACGCGGATCTTCAGCCAATCGGGACGGGGACCGGGGAGGACGGGAGGGCGAGCCATGGCCTTCCATTGTGGACGAATGGCCATGGATGGACACAGATGAACACGGATGGATTCAAATGGAACCAGCCATCTTCCTTTTATATCTGCGTTTATCTGTGTTCATCCGCAGCTGGAGATTGCCTTGCCAAGGGCCGGGAAAACACGGGATTCGGCTAGAATGAACCCATGTCCGACACCCCCCAGGAAATTCCCGAATCCGTGGCTGAAGGTGCGCCCGCGCCGGAGGCCTCGAAGACGTTCGAGCCACCCAAGGGCTTCGAGACGAAATTCCGCGGGCTGGCGCTCCATCTGTCGGCCTTCGAAGGGCCCCTGGACCTGCTTCTGCACCTCATCCACGAGCAGAAACTGGACATCCTGAATCTGCCCATGGCGGAGGTCACGCGGCAGTACATGGAATACCTCAAGCTCATGGAGGAGCTGAATCTGGAGATCGCGGCGGAGTTCGTGGCCATGGCGGCCCAGCTGCTGCAGATCAAGTCGCGGCTCATGCTGCCCCGTCCGCCCCAGGAATCGGGCGAAGAGGATCCCCGCGAGGCGCTGGTGCAGCGCCTGCTGGACTACCAGCAGGTGAAGGCCGCCGCCCTGGTCCTGTCGGATCGCGAGTCCGTCTGGCAGAAGGTGGCCTTCGCTCCGGGCCTGGACCTGGAAGACCACAAGCGCGTGGAGGACGAACCCATCCGGGCCACGCTGTTCGACCTGCTCGGCGCCTACCGCGAAGCCCTCAAGCGACTTCTTCCGCCGCCGCCGGTGGAGGTGCGGACCCAGCCCAAGACGCTGGAGCAGCGGGTGATGGAGGTGCTCCGTGACCTCCAGGATGGGCTGTGGAAGCCCTTCCAGGGCCTGCTGGGCCCGGCGCGGACCCGGGAGGAGCTGGTGCTGACCTTCCTGGCCCTGCTGGAGCTGGTGCGGACCGGCCGCATCTCCCTGGTCCAGGGTGAGGCGTTCGGGGAGATCCGCGTCAAGGCCTCCGAGGCCGCGTGACCGAGGCGCCCGAGCACCTCCGGGCGGCTTGCCGCCAAGCCAGCCTCGTCGGGCTGGCCCTCTGCCTGGGCACGCCCATCCTCGTCGGGGCCCTGATCCTGTCCGGCCTCTTACCCCCCGGAAGCCATCCGCCGGAGGGAACTTATCTCCAAGTGGGCCATCTCTTTACCGGCTTGGTCTTATTCTCCGCCGCCTGGGTGCTCTGGCGGCGCGGAGCCGTGCTGAAGGCCTTTCCCGGGGTCCCCGTCCCGCAGCAGGCCGGGGTGATCCTCCGCGAGACCCTGCTCTACGCGGCGCTGTTCGAGCTGAGCAGCCTCTACGGACTGGTGTACTGGCTGCTCGTGGGGGCCTACGCTCCGCGGCACGTGTTCGGCTTCATCGTGCTGTCCCCGCTCCTGTTCCTGGCCTTCGCCCCCCGGCTCCGCCACTGGGCGAAACCCCTGGAACCGGGTCCCGGGGGGGGCATGTGAGCCGCCTGGCATTATCCTGAGTGTCGCCAGTCGAGATCCAGGGGGGCCCCATGAGTGAACACGAGACGCGGCCAGGCCAGGAAGGCGCCCCGGACCAGACCCACAAGCTGGTCCTGCCTGTGACGTCCGATCCGGTCCAGCGAACGCAGAAGATCTCCATCCAGACCGGGACCTCCGGTCAGACGCAAACGCCGGGCGCCCCCGAAGGTGCTTCACGGCCGCGGACCTGGAAACTGCTCCTGGGCTTCGGCGGCATTCTCGCGCTGGGGGGAGCCGCGCTCCTGCTGTCCTCGCGGGGACCGGAGCTCGGAGTGCCCAAGCCCCAGGGCAGGGCCCCGGAGGCGGGAGCGCCGGACGCGATCCGGGCCTACCTGGATCAGGCCCAGGCCGGGGATGTCCACGCCATGCGGATGCTCGGCGTGATGTACTACTACGGTCTCAACGTTCCGCAGGACCGTGAGAAGGGCCTCCATTGGTACCGCCAGGCGGCGGAGAAAGGCAGCGACGCGGCCCGCGAGGATCTCTCCAGGCTCCAGATGGGGGCCGCGAAGTAGGCCTCAGAAGGTGACCACCACCTGCAGGCTGCCGCCCCAGAAGTGGTAGGTCGAGGCTTTCTCGCCCCAGGTGGCTTCCGCCTTCAGGGCCAGAGATGGGTTCAGCGGCCAGTGCCCCGAGAGGCTGGCGAGGCGCTCCTGGGGACGGGCGCCAAGAAGGGAGGTCGTGACGCCCGTCGTGCCGCCCATCATGGACGAGCCGGCGCCGCCATATCCGAACCGGCCTCCGTATCCGCTGCCGCCCGTGGTCATGGCCGTGGTCGTGGAGGCGAGACCGCCCCCGGAGGCGGTGCTTTCGATGATGCCCCGCCCCCAGGCCAGCCGCAGGTTGTGCCACACGGCGAGATCGTTTCCGCCGAACCTGAGGTTCATGATGCAGCCGTCATCGGAATCCCCGTAGGGTTCGTACTGGAGCCGCTGGTACCAGACGGAGGCGCTCCAGGACCGGTCCTGATAGCCGGGGCCCGCCTGGAACAGCCGGACCTCCTGGTCCCCGTCGAAGCGGCTGAGCGCGCCTGCGAGATCCACCTTCCATCCGTGGGTGACGTCCAGGTGGAGACCCACATCCACCCGGCCTCTCGGCAGGATGTCCGTGTTGGTGCCGCCGCTGACGCCCAGGTAGATCGAAGAGGCCTTGCCGATGAGCAGGTACTTGCCCACGGAGAAGAGCGTCCCCTTGCCCTCGGGCCGGTCGAACCCCACGGCTGCAAGCTGCCAGGGCCCGCCGCGGGTGGGGTAGATGGTGCCTTCGAGCGTCCAGCCCTTCCACCGGCCGTAGCCATCGGAGAACGCCTGATCGTACCCCCCGATGGCCACGCGCGTGAGGGTGGCGAGTTGGGGAAGGTCGAGGTCGAACGGATCCTCCTGAGCGGACAACCCCAGGCAGATCAGCGGGAGAAGGGCGAGGTGCTTCATCATCGGGGCTCCGGACGAGCTCAGATGCTATCGCCCGGACGGGCGCGCTTCCATGCCTCGATGCGCCCTGTGGCGGCCGGGCCCACCGCCTGCGCCAGGTCGGCCTCGCTGGCCTCCCGCACCCGGGCGGCGCTGCCGAAGGTCTGGAGCAGTTTCTTCGCCGTGGCGGGGCCGATGCCGGGGATCTGCGTGAGCTCGGTCTGGAGCGTGCGCTTGGCCCGCAGGGCCCGGTGGTAGGTGATGGCGAAGCGGTGGGCCTCGTCGCGGATGCGCTGGAGCAGCTGCAGCACGGGGGATGTCTTGGGGATGCGCAGGGGCTCGCTGGAGCCTGGCCGGAAGACCAGTTCCTCCTTCTTGGCCAAGCTGCCCAGCTCCAGCTGATCAATGCCCAGGTCCCTCAGGGCGGCCTCGGCCGCATGGAGCTGTCCCAGGCCGCCATCGATCAGCACCAGGTCGGGGAATTCCTGCCCCTCGTCCCGCATGCGCTTGTAACGGCGCGTGACGGCTTCGTGCATGTTGGCGAAGTCATCGTTCTGCTCGTTCGTCATCTTGAAGCGGCGGTAGCGGGCCTTGTCGGGCGCGCCCTCGCTGAACACCACGCAGCTGGCCACCACCTCGCGGCCCTGGCCGTGGCTGATGTCGAAGCACTCGATGCGCCGGGGCAGGTGGCTGAGGCCCAGGAAGGCCTGCAGGCCCTCCAGCACGGCCTCGTTGAGGCGGGCCGGCTCGAACTTGCGCTCCAGGGCCAGCCGCGCGTTCTCCTGGGCCATGGCCAGCAGGTCCACCTTCTCGCCCTTCTTCGGCACCTGGATCTGGGGCCGCGATCCGCGCATGCCGCCCAGCCAGTCCCGCAGCAGCTCGACGTCCTCCGGCTCCACCTCGGCCAGGATGCGGCCGGGCACGGGATCAGCGCTGTAGACGCGCTGGAGCACCTGGGCCAGCACTGCGCCGTCGAAGGCCTCGACCTCATTCAGCACGTATTCTTGGCGCCCCATCATGCGGCCATCCCGCAGCATGAGGCGGTGGACGCAGGCCCGGCCGTCCAGCACGGCGCTGCCGTACACGTCCAGGTCCTCCAGGTTGGGGCTGGCGGCTTTCTGCCGCGTGAACCAGGCATCCACCTGCTGGAGGGCGTCGCGGTGCTGGGCGGCCTGCTCGAAGGCCGCGGCCTCGGCGGCCTTCCACATGGCGGCTTCCAGGCGCGCCTTCAGCTCGTCGCGCTTGCCCTCCAGGAAGAGCCGCGCCTCCTTGGCCTGCTCCCGGTAGGCCTCCTGGCTCACGGCGGCGATGCAGGGGGCCGTGCAGCGGTGGAGCTGGTACTTCAGGCAGGCCCGGCCGCGCTTGCCGTCGATGTCGATGTCGCAGTCGCGGATCTGGAAGAAGCGGTACACCAGCTCCGCCGTGCGGTAGGCCGTGCTGGCGGGGAAGAAGGGGCCGTAGTAGAGGCCGCCGTCCTTCCGCACCTTGCGCGTGACGAAGACCTTCGGGAAGGCCTCCTTCCAGGTGAGCTTCACGTAGGGGTAGCTCTTGTCGTCCCGCAGCAGGATGTTGAAGGGCGGCAGATGCTCGTTGATGAGGTTGTTCTCCAGCACCAGGGCCTCGAGCTCCGTCTCGCAGACGATGAACTCCAGGTCCCAGATGCGGGCCACGAGCCGGCGCGTCTTGGCGTCCAGGTGCTTGTTCTGGAAATAGGACTTCACCCGGTTCCGCAGCACCTTGGCCTTGCCGATGTAGAGCAGGTTCCCCTTCTGGTCGCGGTAGAGGTAGCAACCCGGGCGCAGGGGCAGGTCCGACAGCTTGCGCTGGAGGGCGGGGGACTTGTCGAGGTTGTTCCGGATGGCGGCCACGACCCAGTGTAGCGACCGCCTGCCGGTCCTTGGCGGATCGGGGACAATGAAGGGATGCTGAACCTCGAGACCTTCCCCGTGGGCCCGCTGGGCTGCAACTGCTCCCTGCTGTGGGATCCGGACACGAGCCGGGGCGTGGTGGTGGACCCGGGCGGCGACGCGCCGAAGATCCGGAAGCGCGTGGAGGCCCTGGGTTTCCGGGTGACGGCCCTCCTGCACACCCACGCCCACTTCGACCACGTGGGCGCCACGAAGGAACTGCAGGACCTATGGCAGTGTCCCGCCCACCTGCACGGGGACGACACCTTTCTCATCGAGGCCCTGGCCCAGCAGACCGCGATGTTCGGCATGCCGGCCATCCCCCAGCCCGAGATGACGGGCCTGAACGCCGGGGACCGGCACATGGAGCTCGCCACCCTGCACACCCCGGGCCACACGCCGGGTTCCTGCTGCTTCCACGGCACCTTTGAGATGGGCCAAGTGCTGCTGGCCGGCGACACCCTCTTCCGCGGGGGGGTAGGCCGCACGGACCTCTGGGGCGGGAGCTGGGAGGCCCTGGAGCAGAGCATCCGCCGCGAGCTCTACGTCCTGGAGGGCGCCACGCTGGTGATCCCGGGGCATGGGCCCGCCACCACCCTCGGTGAGGAGGCGGAGAACAATCCTTTCGTTCGGAAATAAGCTATCGGCCGAACCGGAAGACGGCGCTCACGGCGAGCCAGCTGATCGAGTCCATGCCCAGGCCGTCGGCGCCGTTCTTCTCCACCGACACGCTGTTGAGATGGCCCTCGAGGCTGAAGACGCGCGAGAAGGTGTAGCCCCCGCCGATGCGGACGCCGATGCGGCCGGATTGGTTCGCCTCCACGTCCGGGAAGCCCGCGAGCTCGTAGGTGGCCTTCACCTTGTTCACGTTCAGGCCCACGAGGAAGTAGCCTCCCAGGGACGGCGAGGTGGCGTTGAAGACGTAGTCCGCTCCGAACTGGGCCACGCCGAACCGGTTCTGCTGCGTGCTCCCGAAGATCGTCTGCTCCTTGCTCGCGAACCCGTTCGCGTTGAGGACCAGGCGCATCTGATGGTGCTGGGTGAAGTTGAAGTCGATGTGCCCCCCGAAGTGGACACCGAGGCCCTCGTTGGCCCCGAGGTAGTAGCCCCCCTCCTTTTTGTCGGCGAAGTCGCCGACGGGGAAGCCGAGGCCCGCCTGAAGGCCCCCGTTCAGGGTGGTGGACTGCGCTGTCAGGCCGGTTCCAGCCGCAAACAGAAGTGCCAGGATCTTCGCGTTCATATGCCCTCCTGGAAGAAACCGCCCAAAGGATAGCTGAGAAGCGGGTTGTCTTTCCCGGCTTTCTCTGGTGGCATGATGGGCATCCCTCCGGAGGCCACTGATGCCAGATCTGTTCGCCACCTCGTTCGGCTGTTTCGGCCCGATCGCGCTCGTCCTGCTGATCTACTTCTTCGCCTGCCTCAAGGTGGTGAACGAGTACGAGCGGCTGGTGGTCTTCACCCTCGGCAAGGTGGAGGACAAACCCAAGGGGCCCGGCCTCTGCTTCGTGTGGCGGCCCTTCCAGACAGCCGTGACCGTGAGCCTGCGCACCGTCGTGATGGACGTCCCCAGCCAGGACATCATCACCCGTGACAACGTGAGCCTGAAGGTGAGCGCCGTCGTCTACTTCAAGGTGCTGGATCCCAAGGCGGCCATCGTGGGTGTGGAGAACTACTACTACGCCACCAGCCAGATGGCCCAGACCACGCTGCGCAGCATCCTGGGCGAGGTCACGCTGGACGAACTGCTGGCGGACCGGGAGAAGCTGAGCCAGCGCCTGCGGGAGATCATCGACCGCTCCACCGAACCCTGGGGCATCGAGGTCACCAGCGTGGAACTGAAGAGCGTGGACCTGCCCGAGCAGATCCAGCGGGCCATGGGCAAGCAGGCCGAGGCGGAGCGCGAGAAGCGGGCGAAGATCATCGCCGCGGAAGGCGAGCTGATGGCCAGTCAGCAGCTGCTGGAGGCCGCCAACAAGATCAGCGAGAACCCCACGGCTATCCAGATGCGCTACCTGCAGACCCTGGCGGAGATCGCCACGGAGAAGAACAGCACCATCGTCTTCCCGCTGCCCATGGAGTTCATGAAGGCCTTCGAGAAGTTCACGAAGTAAGGACCTGACCATCCACGAGAACGGCATCGAACGCGGGCTCTGCCCGCGTTCGATGCGGGGGTTCCAGGGGGGGCGCAGAGGCCGCTCGCCGACTCAGCGTCAATGGTTCCCCGAGGTTGAGTGCGACCGGGCGGTCCCCCCTGGAGGAACACTAGCCTTCCAGCCCCGCCAGGCTGCGGCCTCCGCCTTCGCCATGGCGGAGGCCGCGCCGTTCCGGCCGCCGTAGACCTCGGCGTCCACCCGGCCCGCGAGCTCCAGCAGGGTGCCGGCGCGCTCGGGCCGCAGGGTGGCGAGCCGCAGCAGCCACGCCCTAGCCGTCTCGCCGGCCAGGGGGGCGGCCACGCGCCGGGTCCGGGCCAGCAGGGGGCGCAGGGCCCGGACGGCCCCCGGGCCCGCTGGCGTGGGCCGCCAGAACCGTCGTGTCCGCCAGGCGATCCAGGCGGCGGCCGCCAGGGCGAGGCCCCAGGACAGGCGGGCGGACGGCGCCTTCCAGCGCCACTCCCACCCCTGGATCCGCGCCTGGATCCAGGAGAGGCCTGCCACCTGGTCCTGGTCCGAGAAGCGCACCACATGGCGGTCCCACTCGTAGCGCAGCGTGTCGAGCCAGCGCGAGAGAAAGCCAAGGCTGGGCTGGCTTTCCCGGGGATCCAGGCCCGCGGCGGCCGGTGTGGGATCCGCCACCTGCCAGCGGCCCTGATCCCAGTACTCCACCCAGCTGTGGGCCTGGTCCTGGCTCACGCGGAAGTAGCCGCCCTCGGGAATCCAGGGGCCCAGGCGGAAGCCGTTCACCACCCGGGCGGGCACGCCCCGGGCCCGCAGCATCAGGGCCATGGCCGAGGCGAAGTACTCGCAGTGGCCGGCCTGGGTGCGGTCCAGGAAATCCTCCAGAGGATTCGCGGCCCGGCCGGAGGGGTTGTCGAGCGTATAGCGGAATCCGCGCAGGGACCGCTCCAGGGTCCGGGCCAGCTCCGGTGTGGGCAGGATGCCCGGCGCCAGGCGCAGGCTCCAGCGCCGGGCGGCCTCATGTTCGGGCCCCAGCTCAAGCAGGTGCTCAAGCCGCCGGGAGGACAGCGCGGCCTCCGCCGGACCGGCGTCCCCAGGGATCCAGGTCACCTCCAGGGGCATGGGGCTGGTCCGGGGGAACCGCCAGCGGATGCTGCCCCCTCCGCCGCGGCGCAGGGGCATGTCGGGAGCCAGACCCGTGGTTCCGTAGGGCAGGGTGAGGATGCCCTGGGCGCTGGGATAGAACAGGAACTCCGCCCGTCCGGCGCCGGCTCCACCCTGCGGGCCCCTCCCACCGGCGGGTGTCTGGTCCCAGACGCTCCAGCGCGGGCCCTGGACCGTCTCCAGCGCCAGGCCGCGCAACAGATCCAATCCCGGCACGGTCGCCGGGTCCGTGCCCGAAGGCGGAGCGATGCGCAGGACCACCTCGGGATTGGGTTCGATGGGGCCACCGCCGGCCAGGTCCACCTGGTCCCCGAAACCCGCCCGGCCCGCGGCTGACGCGGTTCCCATGAACGCCGCGGGGCGGAACCCGGCCTGGAGGCGGGGTAGGATGAGGAAGAAGGTGGCGCCGATCAGCAGGGTGGCGCCGATCCAGCCGGGGATGCGGGCATAGGGCGGCGGGGAAAGCACACCGCGGCGCAGGCTGGCGGAGCCTTCCCAGCTCTGCTGGAGCAGCGCCGCCGCGGCGGATCCAAGCCAAAGCAGGGCCCAGGCCAGGAACACCAGATCCGTGGTGCTGACGGCCGTGGTGAGGAAGAGCAGGAAGCCCATGAGCACCAGCTGGCGGCGTTGCGGCAAGGCCCTGGGCAGGACCAGCCTCATGCCCGCCAGCACGAACAGGGTGTGGATGGCCACCGGGAAGATGCCCCGGCCCCGGGCGAGATCGGCCAGGAAGAAGACCAGGGCGCCAGCCTCCAGCCAGCGGTGGTGCCGGCCCAGATCCCAGCGCAGGGCCTCCACCACGGCCGCCGCCACCAGGGGAAGGGCCATGACTGCCAGTTCGCCGGGCTCGTAGATGTCCGTGGACACGGCCGCGCCGAAGGCCACCCAGAGAGGCAGGTGGTCGATCCAGCGGGCGAGCCTCACGGCCAGACCCAGCTTCCGAGCACCACGGGCCGCGCGGCGCCGGTCACCTCCGGCAGGTTCCCGGGCAGGCCCAGGGCGCTGGCCGCGCCGAGCAGGGCCCAGCTCGCGGCCTCCCGGGCGCCCGGGGGGAAGGCCGCGTCATCTTCGAGGGGCAGCGGCAGGCGGGAGGCCAGCTCCGCGCGCAGGCGACCGTGCAGGGCCCCGCCACCGCTCACCAGGCCGCGGGCACCGGCCGCCAGGGGTTTGAGACGCGCCGCCTCCCGCGCCACGGCCTCGGCGCTGAACGCCGCGAGGGTGGCCAGGCGATCCTCGAGAGGAAGTCCCTCCAGTCCTCCGGCCTCCGCCTCGAGCCAGGCCTCGCCGAAGACTTCCCGACCGGTGGATTTGGGAGGCGCCCCTTGGAAGTGCGGATGGGACAGCCATCGTTCCAGCAGGTCGGGATGCGCCTCTCCGGTGGCCGAGGCGCCTCCGGGGTCGAAGGCCAGGCCGAGCCAGCGGCGGGCGGCGAGGTCCAGGAGTGACATGCCCGGACCCGTGTCCCAGGCGCGGAGCCGATGGCCGTCCCAGTAGGCCAGGTTCGCGATGCCGCCCAGGTTCAGGGCCAGCCAGGGTTCCGGGCCCCGCAGCCAGCGCTCGGGCAGGGGCACCAGCGGAGCGCCCTGGCCGCCCAGGGCCATGTCGCGGCGGCGAAGGTCCCACACCACAGGGCAACCCAGGGCCTCGACCAGCACGTAGGGGTCCGCCAGCTGGAGGGTGGCGCCCTCCGCAGGCCGGTGCTGGACGGTCTGGCCGTGGAGCGAAGCCAGGTCGGGCTCCAGGCCCAGGGTCGCGCAGAGCTCCGCCGCGGCGCGGGCGTGGTGGTCCCCCAGGCGCCGCTGGAGGATGCAAAGTTCCGCGGGGGCCAGCCGGTTCGACGCGGCCGCGAGGACCGCCTCCTTCATGGCCTCGGGATAGGGCGCCGGATGATGGCCCAGCAGCGCCAGGAAGGGCCGCCCGGCTTCGAAGCCCCCGGGGTCCACTTCCACCGCCACCACATCCACGCCGTCGGCGCTGGTGCCGGACATGAGGCCCAGCACGCGCCAGGGGCGGTCCTCCGGGAGCGGGATGCGGGAACGCATGGTGCTGATCATGCCAGCAAGTACCGCCTTGGGGTTTCGGGGTACCCTTGAGGTTCCCCAGGGGTTCCCATGTTCTGGATCATCCTCATCATCGGCATCGTGCTCTTCTTCGTCCTCCGCGGGAAGAAGGACCGTCCCGAGCAGCTTGGCGCCTCCCGCCGCGCCCTCCCGACCGCGCCGCTGGAACCCCACACCTTTCCATGCCCTTATCCCAAGTGCCCCGCCTGCGGCGCCACGGGCGACAAGATGGTCCAGGAATGGGATGGTCTCCGGGCCGTGAAGTGGACCTGCGGCTACTGCGGCGCCCTGGCCGGCGTGCAGACCCTCAAGGACGAGGAGCTGCCGCCCTCCGCGCGACGGCGCCTGGGTCTGGATGCGCCCCTGCAGGGAGCGGCTCCCATGCAGCAGGGCGGCTATGGCCAGCCGGGCGGCGGCATGGGCGGCCTGCTCACCGGCATGATGATCGGGAGCATGATGGGTGGCGGAAATCACCACCACGACGGGCAGAGCGGCGATGACGGCTGGGGGGGCGGCGGCGCTTCCGGCGGCGGCTCCAGCGACTGGGGCGAGTCCAGCGGCGGCGATTGGGGCGATTCCGGTGGCGGAAGCGACTGGGGCGGCGGGGATTCCGGCGGCGACTCTGGCGGGGACTGGTAAGACGGAACTCGATGATCCGATACAGGAATCCGAGCGGTCGGGTCGGCTGATCTTGTCTTGGTTCAGCTAGATACCCGTGCCGACACAAATGATGATCTTTGTATCATTAATAGACGGCCTGGAAATTTTACTTGATGTAGACATTCAAATGTCCATGATGAAGCCACTTCTCTTTTGAACCTGGCCATCCGATGGTGGCCATTCCTTTTGGAGCGGCCATGGCCAGCCGTCGCATGCGCTATCTGACCCTGCTTCTAGCCTCCGGAGCCATCCTCTCGGCCCAAACCACGGGGTCCCTGCAGGGGCGCGTGGTGGATCCGAAGGGACGTCCAGTCGTCGGCGCCACCGTGTCCGTCAGCGGGGCGGGGATCCAGGGTGGCCGCTCCACCACCACGGATGAGTCCGGCACCTATCGCATCGGCCTGCTTCCGCCTGGGCTCTGCACCATCACCGCCACCAAGGAGGGCCTGAACGCCGCGAAGGCGCAAATCCAGGTCGGCCTGGACCGCACCGCCACGGTCGATCTGACTCTGAAATCCATCGCGACGGCGACCGTGGAAGTGACGGACGCCAATGCAACCGTGGACCTGAAGGCCACCACCGCCGGCAGCAACTACACCAGCGAGGCCATCCTGAAGCTGCCTACCACCCGCGATTTCGCCAATGTCGCACTCCTTGCGCCCGGTGTGTCCCAGGACAACGCGGGCTTCAAGGTCTATGGCTCCTCCGGTGCCGAGAACAACTTCGTGGTGGACGGCATCAATACCACCAACGTGGAGTTCGGGACCCAGGGCAAGAAGATCCCCCAGGAGTTCGTGCAGGAATTCCAGGTCAAGACCGGCGGGTACGAGGCGGAATACGGCAAGGCCACCGGCGGCATCATCAACGTCATCACCAAGTCGGGTGGCAACGAATTCTCGGGGGACGTGTTCGCCTATTCCGAGGGCCGGGCCTTCAAGAGCGGGAACCGGCACACGGACGATGCCAACCTCCGCCAGAAGCCCCTCCTCCTGGAGAACCGCACCTCGGAATTCGGTTTCGACGTCGGCGGCCCGATCATCAAGGACAAGCTCTGGTTCTTCGCCGCCTATGACCGGCGCACCAACTCGCAGGAATCCCAGGTGCGGGTGCCGGGCCCCGACTTGGGTCTGAAGGCCCCCACGGATTCCACCCGCGACCTGTACGCGCTGAAGCTCACCTGGCGACTTGCCGAGAACCAGACCCTCATCGCCTCACTCCTCGGCGATCCCGAGAAGGTCACGGGGGCCGTGAAGGATCCTCAGGGACCCTCCACCACCTGGGATGGTGAGCACAAGATCGGCGGCACAGACCTGAGCCTGCGCTATGAGCTGACCGGCCAGTCCTGGTTCGTGCAGCTCCAGGCCAGCCAGCACGAGGAGAAGAATTCCGTCCTGCCCACGGGCGCCGGGGCCACGCTCATCCAGACCGTGGACAACACCACCCAGCGGAACAGCGGGGGGTTTGGCCGCTACGACGACAAGGACTTCACCCGCACCAACGTCTCGGGTTCACTCACCTGGTACCTCGGGCCGCACGAGCTCAAGGGCGGGTTCGACCTCCAGACCGATAAGGCCACCATCCACCGCGGGTATTCGGGCGGCCAGCAGGTCACGGACTACGGCAACGGCACTTATTCCCACTACTACTGGACCATCGCCGGCGCGGACGTGAACAACGCCCCCAGCATCATCTTCAACGCCTCTCCGAAGCACGAGAGCGCGGGCTACTTCGTCCAGGACAAGTGGTCCGCCACCCCGGCCCTCACCTTCAACTTGGGCGTCCGCCTCGACACCACCAAGATCAAGGACCAGCATGGGGCCACCAAGATCGATCTGAAGGACCAGTGGGCCCCCCGCCTTGGCGTCATCTGGGACTGGGCCGGGAAGGGGCAGGACAAGGTGTACATGAGCCTGTCGCGCTTCTACGAGCAGGTGCCCCTCGATCTCGTCATCCGCTCCTTCAGCGACGAGAGCAATCCCACCATCTTCAACTTCAGCCCCACCAGCCTGGTCCCGGATCCCGCCGCGGGCACCAGCTCCATCGTCGGGTCGTACATCGAGCCCGTGGATCCCGATCTCAAGGGTCAGTACTCGGATGAACTCATCCTGGGGGCCGAGACGACCGTGGCCTCCAACTATGTTCTCGGCGCCAAGTACATCCGGCGCTACGTGGGCCGGGCCATCGAGGATTCCCTCGACGTGAACAGCCCCCTGGGCGACTACTTCATCATGAATCCCGGAACCAGCCAGACCGGCAAGCAGTACCCCCGGGCCACCCGCGACTACAAGGGCGTGGAAGTCAGTGTGCAGAGGAAATACGCGGACCACTACACGTGGCAGGCCTCGTACCTCTGGAGCAAGCTGGACGGCAACTACGAAGGCGCCTACCAGGGGGTCGGTGGACCGGACGGAACCGGGCAGCTTGATCCGAACATCAACTCGGCCTTCGACGAGCCCGCCTTCATGGTCAACAGCGAGGGGCGGCTCAGCGGCGACCGCACCCATCAGGTCAAGGCGAACGGCTACTACGAGTGGGACTTCGGCCTCAGCCTCGGCGCCTCGTTCACCTACGCCACAGGGACTCCGATCAACCGCCTCGGCTTTGCGGACCAGGTGCAGCCCTTCCCCTACACCCGGTACGAGCTCTTCCTCACGCCCCGGGGCTCCGAAGGGCGCACCGCGGACACCAGCCGCCTGGACCTGAACCTGGGCTACACCTTCAAGGTCGTCGCCAAACAGCAGGTCCGGCTCTCGCTCGACGTCACCAATGTGCTCAACAGCCAGAGCGCCACGGCGGTGGACCAGCGGTACAACTTCAGCGGCCTCGACGTGGGCCAGACGAACCCCTACTTCAAGGCTCCCACCACCTTCCAGGCGCCGCGCTCGGTCCGTTTCGGCGTCCGCTACAGCTTCTGATCCAGATAGGGGCCCCACGGGAAGCGGCTCCAGCAGGGGCCGCTTCCCTGTTGGTCACAGCACCCTGGGGACGACGAAGTGCCCCAGGTCCTGTTGGGGTGCGTTGGCCAGGGCCTGGGCCTGCGTGAAGGTGTCCCACGGTTCGTCCTCGCGGCGGGGCAGGGGGCGGGCCAGGGCCTGGAACATCGGTTCCACGTCATCCAGCGGAAGGTCATCCAGGCTGGCCGCATGGGTGAGCATGCGGGCCATGGCCAGCCGCATGGGCTCGATCTCCTCCTCCCGCAGGCTCAGGTGGGCCAGGGCGGCGCAGCGCAGCACATCCTCGCGGGTGACGTCCATGTCAGGCTCCAAGCTTGAGGTCGGCGTCGGCGTTCTGGATCCAGGGCTCGGCGTCCGGTTCCAGCAGGGCGCCCGCGGCGGCGATCATGGCGCCGTTGTCCGTGCAGAGGCGCGGTTCGGGGATGGCCAGGATCAGGCCGGCCCGGGCGGCCAGAGCCGCCGCGTCGGCGCGCAGCCTCGAGTTGCAAGCCACGCCGCCGCTGATCACGAGGCTCTTGGCGCCATGCTCCTCGGCCAGTGTGGGTACGGGCTTCAGCAGCCAGGTGCTGATGGCCTCCTGAAGGCTGCGGCAGAGCCCCTGGACCTCGGGATCGTCAGCCCCCGCCGAGGCCAGGCGCGGGCTCCGCTCCACGCGCAGCTTCACGGCGGTCTTGAGGCCCGAGAAGCTCCAGGAGGCCTTGCCGTCGCGGAACTTCGGCGGCGTGAAGGGGTCCGCGGCCTTGCTCGCGGTGCGGGCGCAGGCGTCCACCACCGGGCCGCCGGGATAGCCCAGATTCAGCATGCGGGCGGCCTTGTCGAAGGCCTCGCCCGCCGCGTCATCACGTGTTTTCTGAAGGAGCTGGAGCCAGGTCCAGTCCTTCGCCAGGTAGAGGTGAGTGTGGCCGCCGGAGACCAGCAGCGCCAGGGCTGGAAAAGGCAGGTCCGGCGCGGCGAAGCGGGCCGCGTTGAGGTGCCCCAGGAGGTGGTGGACCCCCACCCATGGGATTCCTTCCCGCCAGGCCAGGGCCTTGCTGGCGCTGAAGGTGGCCAGCAGGCTGCCGACGAGGCCGGGCCCGCGGGTGACGGCGATGCGGTCCAGGTCCTTCCATCCGATTCCGGCCTGCGCCAGGGCCCCGCCCATGACCGCGCGCACCTGCAGCAGGTGCTCCCGCGCCGCCAGTTCGGGCACCACGCCTCCAAAGGGGCCGTGGATGGCGTCCTGGCTCTCCCGCACCAGGGACCTCAGCACGGGGCCCGCGGCCGTCTCCTCCACCACCGCGGCGGAGCAGTCGTCGCAGGAGGATTCCAGGCCGAGGATCAGCATCCGGATAGTGTAACTTGGCACCTGGAGCCCTCCCCATGCGCGGTTTGATGCTGCTGTTGCTGCCCGCCCTTTTGCTGGCCCAGCGCCCGCCCACATCTCCCACGGGAGCCTTCGACCGGGAACTGAAGCGGAACCGGTTCGGCACCTGGCTGGTCCTGGAGGATGAAGGGGCTGCCTGGGGCGCGGGCATGCGATCGGCCCTGGACGAGGAACCGATGATCCTGCTGAACCTGCCCCTGAAGGTGGTGGCGGGTGGGAAGAAGCCGGATGCGCTTGCGCCCGTCCTCCGGGAGCGCTTCGGCTGGGCGAAGGGGGCCCACTGGGCCCTGGTGGATGCGAAGGGCCGCGTGAAGGCCGAGGGGGCCGAGACTCCCATGCCCGGGGCGCTGGGCCGGGCGGTGGAGCAGGCTGGGATCTCTTCCCGGGCACAGGAACTGGAGGCCTTCCTCCGGCAGAACCCGGACCGCCTGGATGCGCGTTCGGCGCTGTGCCAGGAATACCTCGCTGTGGCGACCCGGCGGACGCAGAAGGCCCTGAACCTTCCCGGACCCACGCCGGCGCCTTCGGAGCCGGCCCCCGTGAAGCCGCTCGATCCCGAGGCGGACCTGAAGATATGGGCTGCGGCGGCCCAGCAGCTGGACACCAGCCTCCGCGAGGCCGGCGGCGCTCCCGATGGATCCCTGGGATACCTGCTCGGCCTTCGGATCCGGAGGTCTGCGGCGGAGCACTCCCCGTCCATGATCGCGGTGCTCACACGGCACAAGGCGACCCTGGAGGAGCTGCTGCGCCGGTCGCCGGAGAGCTTCGCCACCTGGCAGCTCTGGATCGCCGCCGCGCAGAAGTGCGGCGGGTGGCCCCTCCAGCCCCTGCTCGCCACCATTCCGGCCTTGCCCGGAACGCCGCCGGGGTTCTGGCCGCCCCAGGGCATCTTCGAGGCGTATCTGAAGGACGCGAAAGCCCGCAGCGACTGGACGGCGATCCGGGAGGTCCTGGAACCCCGTTGGAATGACCTCCGGGACGGCGTCCTGGATGGGCAGATGCAATTGGGGAACAACGCCATCTCCTGGGACTGGGGTCTCGGCCTCCTGCTGGAGACCCTGGTCTCCCAGGGAGACATCGGAGCCGCCGACCAGGCCCTGAACGAGGCGGCGGAGGTGGTGAGCTGGCCTGGCCTTCCGGGAAAGGCCCGGGACCTTGCCACGCGGCTGAACCGCCCCGACCTCGCGGCCCGCTGGGGCGCCCTCGCCGCGAAGGGCCGATGACCCTCGTCCCGGTCCGCATCCAGCTCAACCGTCCCCTGCCGCCGCTCACCTACCTGGCGCCAGAGGGCCTGCCGGCCGGCGTGCGGGTGCAGGTGAGGGTGCGGAACAGCCTGGCGGTGGGGCTCGCCATGGGGCCGGATCCCGCGCCTCCCGCGGCGAAGCTGCGCCCGGTGGAGGCCGTGATCGATCCCTTCCCCCTGCTGCCGCCGAAGCTGCGGGAGCTGCAGGCCTTCGCCGCCCGCTACTACGGCTGCCTGGAGGCCCACCTTCTACCCCTGAGCCTGCCCCAGGCCCTGCTGCCCCATTGGGAGGCGGACGAGGACGGCCAGCGGCTATCGTTCCACCGCGACCGAGGTGCCTGGGGCGTGCTGGCGGATCTGGGCGAGGCCTGGCACCGGGATCCGTCCATCCTGCCCACGCTGCTGCACCGGCCCCTGCTGCGGGGCGCCGGTTTCACAGAGGTGCGCCTCACCGGCGCGCCCCATCCGCCCCGGGTGACGCCCGCCCAGGCGAAGATCCTGCTGGCCCTGGAGGAGGCCGGCGGCGCCCTCATGGAGCCGGAGCTGCTGGAGGCTGCGGGCGTCGGCCCCTCCGTGCTGGGCACCCTGGAGAAGCGTGGCCTCCTCGAACGGATGAAACGGGTGGACCTGCTGGCCCAGCGCCGGGAGGCCGGCGCGGACCGCACCGTGGTCCTCAATGACGAGCAGCGGGCGGCCCTGGAAGCCGTAGGTCTCGGGACCTTCGGCGTCCACCTGCTCCAGGGCGTCACAGGCTCGGGTAAGACCGAGGTCTACCTTGCCCTGGCGGAGCGGGTGCTGGCCGCCGGCCGGCGGGTGCTCTGGCTGGTACCGGAGATCGGCCTCACGGCCCGGCTTCTGGATCGCCTGGAGGCCCGCTTTCCCGGCCGCATCGCCGTGGGCCACGCGGGCCTGAACGCCGGCGAGAAGCACGGTGACGTGGTTCGGCTGCTCTTCAACGGGGCGGATCTCTTCGTGGGCGTGCGGAACGCGGTGATGGCCCCCCTGCGGGACATCGGGCTCGTCGTGGTGGACGAGGAGCACGAGGGCTCCTACAAGTCCGAGGAGCATCCCCGCATCCACGCCCGGGATCTGGCCATCAAGCGCGCCCAGCTCGAAGGCTGCCCCATCGTGCTGGGCAGCGCGACGCCCAGTCTGGAGAGCTGGCAGGCCGCCCAGGCGGGCCGCTACCGGCTGCTCCAGCTGAAGCAGCGACCCGCGGGCATCACCCTTCCGGCCGTAGAGGTCGTGGATCTGCGGGATGCCTACCGGGAGATGCGGCGCAAGGTCATCCTCGCGCCGCCGCTGATGCGGGCCCTCACGGACGTCCTGGCCAAAGGCGAGCAGGCCCTGCTCCTACTGAACCGCCGGGGCTACGAGAACTTCTGGATGTGCCGGGCCTGCGGCAGGACGCTCGGTTGCCCCCACTGCGCGATCTCCCTCACCTACCACCGGGGTGACTTCCGCCTCCGCTGCCACCTCTGCGGACACGAGACCGTGCCGCCGGAGGCCTGCCCTGACTGTGGGGCCGATCACCTGCGGGGCGTGGGCGAGGGCACGGAACAGGTGGAGGAGCACCTGAACCAGCTCTTCCCCGCCGCCCGCATCCTGCGCCTGGACCGGGACACCACGCGCCGTCGGGGCTCCTTCGAGGCGGGCCTGCTGGCCGCCGAGACCGGCGAGGTGGATATCCTGGTGGGCACTCAGATGCTGGCCAAGGGCCACACCTTCCCCAAGCTCACCCTGGTGGGCGTGCTCAACGCGGACCAGGGCCTGAAGGTGGCGGACTTCCGGGCCTCGGAGCGCACCTTCCAGCTGCTCACCCAGGTGGCGGGCCGCGCGGGCCGGGCCGAGCTGCCGGGCCGCGTGATCCTGCAGACCTACTCGCCGGAGCACCCGGCCATCACCTTCGCCCTGGCCCAAGACTTCGAAGGTTTCGCGGCCTCGGAGCTGCCCTTCCGCGAGGGTCTGGGCTACCCGCCCTTCACGGCCCTCAGCCTCTACCGCGCCGAGGCGGACACCCCGAAGGAAGCCCGCGAAGCCCTCGAGGCCTTCCGGCAGCACCTGACCGTCCCGGGTTTGCGGGTGCTCGGTCCCCTGGAGGCCCCCGTGCCCCGCGTGCGCGACCGCTGGCGCATGCACCTGCTGCTCAAGGGCACCCGCGGCGCCCTGGGTGAAGTCCTTGCGCGCCACCCTTTGGAACCTTCAGGACCCATCAGCCTGGACCGGGATCCCATCCAGTTCGGATAGAAAAAGGGCCCCCGAAGGGGCCCCTTGGTTGGACAAGTGGAGATCCTTATCGGACCACGCGCCAGGAACGGAGCTTGAGTCCTGCCTGCTTGGAAGTGTCTCGGACATTTTGCAGCGAGGCTGTGTTGGATCCTGTCTGCTGATTGAAGGAGGTCGTCGAGGCAGCCGTGACGGCACCGCCTTGAATCACCCGATCTCCCGTATCCGTCATCTCGCTGGCCAGGGAATTGAAGAAGAAGGCCAATCCGCTGCAGGAATCTGAACTCCGGTTGAGGGTGTCCGTGTCGCCCACGAGCGTCGAGGCCTCGAGCTTGCTCTGGCTCGAAATACCCAAGGGACGAAGTATGTCGCATTCACGGAATGTCCTGGTGAAGGCATTCGAGGAGCACTTGTAACCCGAATTCCCATTGATGTTGAAAATGGAGAAGAAGATGGAATTCTGCTTGATCAAAGGGCTGACGAGCACTTTGTCATGCGTGGTGTCCAGATAGGCCTGACCTGGCAGGGAGCCATTCAGAAGATCGTAGTAATAACCTGTACTATTCGCAAAAAGGTAATTGGGGTCACCCGGTGTCACCTTCCCATTGTCATTGGTATAGCTGATGGTCCAATTAAAGTTAAGGTCACTTGTATCCTTGATTTCTTGAAGGCTGCTCTCTGGAATGCCTGATGTATCCGTCCCTTGGTTATTACTATCCTGCCGATCCGCAAAAACAAGCATGCGATTGGTAAGGGATGGATAGCTCTTGAGCGTGATGGTCCCATCTGAGACAGATTCATCCGCGTCCGTTGGGTTGTTCCAATCGCCGGATCCGATGGCGACCATGGCCGTCATGGGAGCGAAATTCGGCTGTGAAGGAGGAGGATTGCCCAATTTCACGGCGGGGACCGGATAACCGCTGTCCAGAAGGCTTGTCTCTGGCCGTGTGCTGAAGCGGAAGGCGGAATTGCTGTAGATGAACCGCGGCGTCGCTCTCCAGTTGTTCATGATGCTGGTGTCCAGGCGGAATCCTCCCGGGTATCCGTTGGCTGGGTCCGCACCACTGAGTGAGGCGGAGTCCAAGGCCATCACATTGCCCTTCATGTCCGCGAAGTAGATGCGATGGACCAGCGGGTAGCCCAAAAAGATTCCAAGGGGAGAAACGGCGGAAGGGATGGCGCCGACTTTGGCATCTCCAGACCAATCCCAAGTCTTGAGGATGGTGCCCGTCCGAGGGTCCAAGGCGAGCATGGATCGCCCCATCCCCTGGCTCGAAGTGATGGGCGGGTTGGTTCTGACGCGATAACGGGCATTGATTTCGGGGTTGGCATAGCCGCCAGGGAGGAAGCACACCGCTGTTTTCGTGGCCAGCGTCCCGTCGGTGCTGATGTAAGTGAAGACGGGGGTTGCGGTGCTCGCACCCATTCTCTTGACCGTATCGATCGTTGAGGTCTGCGGATCGAGCTTCCACATGAATTTGGGAAGCCCCGGGGTGCCACCGGTTCCACTCAGGGAAAGCGCGTAATAGCTTCTTGCGCCTTTTCGCATGCCGAAGACGATGATGGCGTCTTCCGTAGCGTCTACGCGTGTGTTTCCAATGGGTGAGCCGGAGGGAGGAACGTCCTCCCAGAACAGCGCGGGGTTCCCGTCAACCGTATAGGTATGAGGAAACACATCGTTGACGCCATCGTTCAGGTAGACCTGATAGAGGGTGTTCAGCACATCGGGTGGGATGAAGGACCAGGCTTCAGTGGCCTTCGCCTTTACGTAGCCGTCGGCATCCGTGGAAGCGGATTCCACGAAGCAGTGGAGCTGCCCCATGTTCGTTCCCACCAGAACGAGCCTCACATGCGGGTCTGTGCCCGTGCTGGGCCAGGCGATGGAGGATGGCAGATCTCGGATGTTGTCCGATCCGAGCTCGATGGCCAGAGGCGAGGAATTGACGATATCTCCCATGATGTCGATGCGGTTGTTGGTGGCGGCGTAGGTGGGATTCCTGTGCTGTCCGCGGATGAAATTGATGAATTTCTGGACGGAAGCCGTGGTGGGTGTAGGCGTGTAGCCCGCCGCGGTGAACTGAGCGACGAGGGCATTCACCAGGGTGGTGTTGTCTGAGGCGAATCTTGCCAAGGCTGAACCGTTCAGGGTGTATACGTTCCGCTGGCTCCAAAGCAGCCCGCTGCCTCCTGCGACGCCGTCGGTGTAGGGCGGCACGCCATTGGAGTAATCCGTGCTGAGGTAGGCACCGAAAATGTCGAAGGCGGACCAGAGGTGCCGGTGATCGAAATCATTGGTTCCCGTGATCACGATGGGTTGGCCTGAGTTGTCCAGAAGGGGCTGATTCAGAGCATCGGTGGGGGTATAGGAGGCAATGGTGTTCCGGCTCTGGGAATCGTAGAAGGACAGGACTTCCGTTGTCCCTGCGGCATTGAGGCTCCTCTTGAGTCCGACGGAAAAGAGGTTGCCCGACCAGACCGGCGTGCGGCTGGTCCGGAAAATGCCGAAGTAGGCCTGGGTGGTGACGCGGGCACCGGTCGAGGGGGTTGCGGGGGCCGACAGGGAGGCGGAACCGGCCACGATATAGGCGACAGCGTTCCTGAAATTATCCTCCAGCTGGGTCGGACTTCCTGAAGGGTAGTAATGGACCTGGCCGGGGTTGGTGGGATCCACGACGGAGGTGTCATAGCCTGGCTTGTCGGAATACCACTTGCCGTATCCCAGGTCCTTTCGGGTTGGATCCGACCACTGGGCGATGCGGAAGAACTGAGCCGAAGCGCTGCGAAGGTTGTGGGAAGACCCGCAGTAGACGCTCCCGGGAATGCCCACGCTCACAACCAGTGTCTGAAGGCCCGGGTTCGCCGAGCTTCGGGTGGTGCCCGGGGCGATTTCCCAGGGAGCGCCCCAATGGGAAGACGTATTGGTCGTGGCTTCAGCGAACGCCGCGACAGAAGCCAGGGCCGCGGGATGGAAGGAAATGCTCCCCGGGGTGAGGGATCCGGTGGCGCTGGGGCCTTGGCAAAGCGGGGCCCCTGGATAATTGCCGTTGATCTGGGGGACGCCTCCTCCGACGCCGGAAGGGATGGCCCCCTGCTTGCTGCCATAAGCAATGGCGGCGTCTTCGGTGATGCTTGTGGGTGAGCCGATGCCGGTCGAATCCGTGAACCCACCGGTTGGGAACATGATCACGTATTTCTGGCCGGGACACGTGGCCGACGAGGCGGGGAAAATGTCCGTCATGCTGTGTTTCGTGGGCTCGACGGTCGTCCGATAGTAGGTGTTGGCCAAAGCGTATGCCCAGGGCTGCGGGGTCCGCGGATCCATGGTCCCACCGCTCAATTTGCAGGGATCGTTGTTGCCGGTGGCCTCGATGAAATCATTCAGCGCGTCGTAGGTTTTCGGGGCCTGGAGGTAGACCTGGCTCCATCCGGAAGGGCCCATGAGCTGAAGGCTTGTGGCGTTGGTGGACACGCCAGTGCTCGCATCATTGGTGAGCTTGCGAAGATACTTCCGGTTCCTGATGGTTACGTCGTTCCACAGACTGCTCTGGGACGGGTTGTTGTCTACCGGGCCCACGTTGCCCCAGTCGATGCCCTCCTCGGAGTTGAGCGGGTTGTCGACACGCCCATCCACATAGCGATAGACGATGTTCACCTTCCCCACGTAGTCCAAGAAGACGTTGATGGCCGCCATCTTCAGTGCCTGGTACCTGGCCATCACGGGCAGTCCGTTGAACCAGCCCTCTGCCGTGACCTTGCCGCTCATTCCGGGGACCGTCGTCTGTTCCGTCGCAGCGGGAACCGCATAGCCGGTGGGCGAGGCATAGTTGCCGGAGGTTGGGGCGGTAGACCAGCAGAATCCGTTCCCGATCTCTTTGGATCCGAAAATCCACGCCATGTAATCAAAGGGATAATAGAAGTTGCCGATTGGCACATAACCATCGGGAATGTTCTGAAGGTCCGATCCCGAAGCTGGGTTCGTACCGCTCAGATTCGCCTCAGACCAGGGATCGTAATGGGGGCCGTCCGATCCGGCTTGGGTATGTTGGAAATTGGCGATACCGGAATTGCTGGGGCGGCGCGGGTTGCTGGAATCAGCCGAGTAGGGGGAGTCCCAGATCTGGGAGGGACATGGAAGATCCACGCTGCGCCCGTTGATGGTGAACCGGACGTGCGTGATGTGGGCAATGGTGTCCGCGTCCGAGGAACCCGTGGTAACGCTCGCCTTGGACTGTGTGTTGCTGCTCCCGGAAAATTGATAGGGAGTTCCAATAACGGCTGTGGCGGCAGGGCCATGCCCATTCCCGTTATAGAAGTCCTGGCTCTGTGGCCATCTGTAAAGCCGGACTTCGGTCGTCCCCTTTTTGAGCAGGAAAATATAGCCATAATCCTTGCCCTGAACAATGTTGTTACAATTGATGCCGGGCACGCCAGCGTTGGCGATGTACTGGTTGCGGCCGTTATTGGTGAGGTAGATTGCTGGCTCATACACCGCTCGGCTGAGGGTGCTGAAGTCCATGAGGCAGACGACCGCCGATTGTCCGGCGTCTGATTTGTAAACATCCAGGGTGTCGGTCCTGGTTCTGAGCTGGGGTTCCACCTGGGCTTTGAGGCTCGAGCCCAGGATCAAGAGCAGGCCGGACAGAAGGGCAGTGCGTACGTTGGACATGGTTTCCCTCGACTCAGTAGACGAGTGCTTCGCGACGGGAGATGAAGGACTGGCCGGTGTTTGCGATATTGGCCCTGCCTGTGCTGCGGGCGATGAAGAAGGCCGGGCCTTTTGACTTATAGGTGGAAAAAGGATGACCCAGGTAACGGAGTTCCAGGTCGAAGGCGGGTTGAACGACGCTGTTCGTCTGCAGGTACCCTGAGGTACCTGGCGTCAGGTCCCCGCCGATGTTCGAGGCCAACAATGTGACCTTGATCGTGCCGTCGGGATCCATGCCGGTGAAGGAGTTGTTGGACGGGTCGATGGCGTTCAAGAGTGCCTGGTACTGGGTCGCGATCATCTCCGCCGTGGGGGATGGCGCCGTCACGTAGGGAGTGTTGCTCCAGGTGATGAGATAGTCGATGCCGGAGTCTGCCATTTCATAGGCTTTTCGACCGGTGGATTCGTTGCTGGTGATGAGGGCCTCGCGGATGGCCGAACGGCTGAGGCTCACGGTGACCACGGCCGCGACGCTCAGCAGGATGAGGGCCATCAGAATGGCGATTCCACCTGATTCTTGATACCTGGATGGTTTTGGATGACTCATGGTCGCAATCCTTAATTAAGGCCGATCCCGCAATTCCGCGGGGAGAGCAGGATGGTCTCCCTCCGGGTGCGGTAGTCGACTTTGGGATTTGCCGCCGTGCTGTCGGCGCTGAATTCCGTCCGCCGCATGACTGAACGGGTGGTCAGGTCGATGCGGATCAAAATCGGCGTGTAGAGGGTCCACATGGGTAGGGTCGGGTTGTCGACTCCGCCCGATTGCTTGATGAAATGGCTTGGACTTCCTTTGATCGCCGCGTCGAGGGCTCCCCGGATGTCTTTCCACTCATTCCCGGCGCCCGAGGCTCGCAGCCAGGTCTTCCCCCCGTCAATGCTCCAATCCACGGCAAACCCGGTCACATTCTCCAGAAGAATCTGCTCGTCCGCAGTGGGGACATTCTTGTTCGGAGCCCAGATCTCGCCGGGAACGAGTGGCTTCGACTGGCGGACGAGACAGGGGACCATGGTATTTGGATCGGCGGGATCCAAGGCCCGGGGGACCACGGTGAATCGGATGATCTGGGTCGGCCGGATCACTGAAAAGGGCATTCCCTTGGCGTGCTGGAATTTGAATCCGCCCGTCGGGCTCATGGTGTTCAGCGGGGTGCCGGTGTTCGGATCAATCCCGGCGCTTTCCGAGGCCTGTAGGTGGATGGTGACGTTGGTCCCGCTTCCAGGTTTCGCGCTGATGGTCGGAAATTCCGCGCCGGCGTCTTGGATGAAGAGCATGTCCCCCGCCTGGATCACCCCTGCCCCTGTTGGGATGGTGGCGGGGAACTGGCTGGCACCGAAGGCGATGGTGTCTGACGATTGCCCTTGGACATCCAGAGGAACGTCCATGACCATCTGCAGCTCGTCAACAGGGACATTGGCCGGGGCGCCGGTCGGAATGTAGTCCGTGGCCTGCATCAGCAGCGGGGGCTGGAAGCTTTCGCCTGCCATGAGCCCGCCCGGAGCAGAACGTACAGGAAACAGGAAACCTGCCTCCAGGATTTCGTCCTGCAACAGGTTCAATCCCCAGCGGGTGTTGCGCTGGACCCCCATGGTTTCCATACCTGCCATGAATGCAGAGGTGCTCGAGGCGAAGACTTTGAACATGCCCGCCATGAGGATTGAAAGAAACGCGACGGCTACCAGCATCTCGATCAAAGAGAAGCCGCGGGAACGACGGACATTCGGAGATGACTCAGATGCGGACATTTCGGCTCGCCGAGAAGTAGTGCGTCTGGATGGACGTGGTCCCATTTGAAGTCTTGACGGCTTCGTTCCACTGAACGTTCACGACGAACGGCTGCATCGCCAGCACGTTGCTTCCGATCATCCCCGGCATGCGCTGCCAGCTGACCGTATAGACCAGGCTCGGATCCGCGGCCGCCACGGCATTGCCCTGGACATCGTAATAGAAGTTGGTGCCGCCCGAAGAAGTGGCTGGTGTGAGGCCAACCGGATCGATGAAGGTCCAACCTGTGGAAGTGATAGTTCCGTTCCCACTGTCGTACCGTTCAGCGGCGGAGATCAGCCCTTCGGCCACGGCGCGATCCAGCAGGTTATGGGCGAGGATGGTCGCCGTGCCTCTCAGACGGGATTGGCCTCCGCTGGCGATGGAGACGACCTGAAGACTCAGTAGCCCGAGCAGGCCTACGGCCAGGATGAAGGCCACCAGCATCAACTCGATCATCGAGAATCCCTGAGCCGATGCGTGCGCTGAACGTGAGGGTCGGGGGTTGTTCATTTTCTCTACTCCAAACGTTTCCATTTGTTCTCAGGGGTGTCATCCAACTGGGAGTCTCCCTTGTAGTAGGTGACGATCTGTCCCTGTTCCGTCACGAGGACGACGCCGTAAGGCACCCCGCTGGTGTTCGGTGTGGTGCCGACCACCCCCACCCAGAAACCTCCATTCGCGACGCTGACCGTCGGATTGGGCGAGGGCCCCGCGAGCTGGACCGTGGAGCCGGTGGGGCTGAATCCATACTGCGAGGAGCCCGTGAGGCATTGTGTCCAGGCCCCAGCCACGGCGGAGGCCCCGAAACCATATGAATTCGCGGGAGATAAGGAGGTGACCGCCGTGGAAGTCGTCGGGAGGTCCTGAAAGGCCGTGGCCAGAGAGCAGTAGGTCAGGGGCTTCAGGGGCAGGGTATCGGAAAAGAACGTCGCGATCGCGTTGGCTTCCGCAAGGGAGGTGTCCATGGCCCTGAATTGCCATTGGCCGGAGACGTTCTCGAGTCGGATCCGCACGGTCTTGCCGCTGGAAATGGCGGATTGCCGGGCATTCTGAAGGGCATTTCTCAGATCCAGGAGGACCGCACGGGTCGCTTTAGGGGACTTGGGTCCAAGCGAGGAAATGCTTGCCAGAGCCAGTACCCCAATGATGGCGAGCACCACAATCAGCTCGATGAGGGAATATCCTCGGATTGGAGAACGATGATTGGAAATGGGGTCCATAGGCGCCTCGAAGGAATGGTAGGTGAGTGTGGCCGGAAGCCTCTGTTTTATTAAATCTATTTAATTGAGCGCTTGTGTCGAGAGCGAGTCCTCGGGATTCACGCTTGGTTGAGGGTGTGTATAAAAAGAATACACACTGTTCGCGGCCGCCATGGATCGAAAGATCCCCGTGTTAACCTGAATCGTGTCCGAATCCGCCCAGCTTCCGAGACTCCGGGCAAAAAAGCGGCTCGGTCAGAACTTTCTGGTGAACGAGGGGGCCATCGCCACCATCGTGGGGGCGGCGCTGGGTTCCAAGGCGCCGCGGCTGTTGGAGATCGGGCCGGGTCCCGGGGTGCTGACGGAGCGCCTGCTGGCGGACGGCCGGCCCCTGTGGGCGGTGGACCTGGATCCGGAGGCCTGCGCCCTGCTGCGGGAACGCTTCTCGGCCGTGCCCCATTTCCATCTGCTGGAGGGCGATGCCGTGCAGCTGCTCTTGCCGGAGGGTGACCCCTGGTCCGTGGTGGGGAACCTCCCCTACAACGCGGCGACGCCGATCCTGGCGCGGCTGCTCACGGAGGGCATCCCCTGGGATCGCATGGCGCTCATGTTCCAGCTGGAGGTGGCCCAGAAGCTCATGGGCGAGCCGGGCACCAAGGCCTACGGGCCGCTGTCGGTGTTGGCGCAGCTCTGCGCGCGGTTGACCCGCCTGGTGAAGCTGGGGCCCGGCTCCTTCCGCCCGGCTCCCAAGGTGGATTCCGCCGTGGTGCAGTTCGACCCCAGGGCGGATGCCCCCAGCCTGGCCGAGCGCCGGGCCCTGCTCACGGTGCTGCACCGCTCCTTCGGGCACCGGCGGAAGACCCTCGCGAACAATTGGCAGGGCCTCCTTCCGGCGGAAACCCTTTCGAGCGTGGGACTGGCTCCAGCGCTTCGCGCGGAAGTCATCGCGCCCGCGGAGTGGCTGATGGCCACGCGCCAACTCATCCAATCGCACCCGGAGGTGTTCCCATCGTGATGCCCGTCGCGCCCGAATTCACAACCTGGACCGAGGTCCCTGCTGACGACGAGCTGCGGCTGATCCCCATCGGCGGGCTCGGTGAGTTCGGCATGAACGCCCTGGTGGTGCATAGCGCCCGCAGCCTCTTCCTGGTGGACTGCGGCCAGCTCTTCCCCTCGGACGACCAGCCGGGCATCGATTCCATCGTGCCGGACTTCGCCTACCTGGAGCCCTTCGCGGATCGGCTCCAGGCGGTGCTGCTCACCCACGGCCACGAAGACCACATCGGCGCGCTGCCCTACTTCCTGCGCCGCTGGCCCGTGCCCGTGTACGGCACGGCCTTCACGTTGGGCCTGGTGGAGGGCAAGCTCCGCGAGCACGGGATCGATCCCAGCCTGCTCCACCCGGTGCTGGACTACGGCCGCGTGAAGGTGGGCCATGATGAGGATGGTGGCGAGATCGAGGCCGAGTGGATTCCTGTCACCCACAGCATCCCCGATGCCTGCGCCCTGGTGCTTCACACCCCCCAGGGTGTGCTGGTGCACTCCGGCGATTTCAAGATCGATCCGGACCCGCTCGACGGTCGCCACACGGGCATGGACCGTCTGAAGGCCTTGGGCGATGCCGGCGTGCGCCTGCTCATGGCGGATTCGACCAACGTGGGCCGTCCGGGCCGCTCCCCGTCGGAGTCCGCCTGCCGGGAGGGCCTGGAAGCTGCGTTCGAGCAGACCAAGGGGCGGCTCTTCGTCACCACCTTCAGCTCCAACATCCACCGGCTCCAGACGCTGATCGACCTGGCCTACGAGTTCCGGCGCCGGGTGGTGCTGCTGGGGCGCAGCCTCGACCGGAACCTGGCCCTGGCCCGCTCCCTGAAGCGCCTATCCCTGCCGGACGATCTCCTCACCGATCCGAAGGATGCCCACCTGTTCGATCCCGACGAGCTGCTGGTGCTCTGCACCGGCAGCCAGGGCGAGCCCATGAGCGGCCTGGCGCGCCTGCTGCGCCGGGAGGTGAAGGGCCTGCCCATCCAGCCCGGCGACCGCCTGGTGGTGAGCGCCCGCGCCATCCCCGGCAACGAGGTGGCCATCTCGCGGATGCTGGACGAGGCCGAGCGCCTCGGCGCCGAAACGTCGCTCGAGGGCCTGGGGCCCGTGCATGCCTCGGGCCATGGCAGCCGCGACGAGCTGGCGGACCTCATCCGCGCCGTGCGCCCCGCGCAGATGGTGCCCGTGCACGGCACCTATCGGAACCTGCGGGCCCACGGGAAGCTCGCCGCCTCGCTGGGCTGGGCCCCGGATCGCATCTCGCTGCTGGATGGCGGCCTCTGCCTGCGGCTGTTCGGGGAGGACCGCGTGGACATGCCCGGGGCCGTCCCCGTGGGCAAGTGCTTCGTCAGCGAGGGCGTGGACCACATGGTGGATGCCCGCGTGGTGAAGGACCGCCTCATCCTCCAGGAGGATGGCGTGGTGTTCGCCACCCTGCTGGTGGACCCGCAAACTGGCGACCTTGTGGCCGATCCCACCATCCTCAGCCGTGGCTTCGTGGTGCTGTCCGATGACGAGGCCTACACGGAGCTGCTGGCGGGTGTGGCCCGGAAAACCTACGAGGAGGCGCCGCCGGAGATCCGGAAGGATGGCGAGGCGCTGCGGGACACCCTGCGCCTGGCCCTGCGACGCGTCATCCGCAAGACCACCCAGACGCGGCCCCTGGTCATCCCCGTGGTCCTCGAGGCTCCTGGAGTCTGATCAGCGGCCTCCCCGCCGCATGCCGCCGCCCAGACCGGGGCGCAGCAATCCCGGACGACCGGCCACCCCGCCCTGTCTCAGGGCTTCCACCATGCGCCGCTGCATCTCCTCCACGTGGGTGATGAGGCGGACCTGCTGGGCGGGGCTCAGGCGGGCGCGGATGTCCTCCTCGAACTTGAACTTGAGATCCGCCTGCTGGCGGCGCAGCTCCACGAACTGATCGAGGAGGGGCCGGACCTTGGCGTTCTTTTCGTCCTCGGTTCCGGGTCCCAGGAGGATGTCATTGAACTTGCGACGGATCTGTTGGATCTGCTGGGTCTTGTCGAACTGCTCGCGGTCATAGCGGGACCAGCGCTCCACCACGGCCCGGGCCTGATCCTCGGGAAGACCGACGGTCTGCTGCAGCTGCTCCATGCGGAAGCGGACCAGCGGTCGATCGTCCTCCGCCTGGGCCCACATGGGCAGGCCGGCGAGCAGCAGGATGGTCAGGAA
This sequence comes from Geothrix terrae, assembly GCF_022808775.1. Taxonomy (GTDB): domain Bacteria; phylum Acidobacteriota; class Holophagae; order Holophagales; family Holophagaceae; genus Geothrix; species Geothrix terrae. Next base: position 10,027 of record NZ_JAKZLA010000010.1, on the reverse strand, counting down.
AAGGGTCGATCGGGACATGCATCACCTCGTCGGCGCCGGAGCGGCATCCAGGCGCTCCAGGAGGGCCTTCATCTCCTCTGGACTGAGGGCCTGCACCTGGGCGGCCTCCTCCTCGCCGTTGTGGAAGGGTGTATCGGTGGTGGAGACCTCGAGGATATCGGGTTGCCGGGGCAGGTTGGCCTCCACGTAGGGCGTCCGGTTCGCGCGCCCGGCCAGGAAAGCGCCGGCACCCACGGCCATGAGCAGGCCCGCCGCCGCAGCCCAGGCCAGGGGGCCCAGTCGGTGATGCAGGGCCGGACGGACGGGCAGCTTCCGGAGAATGCGGCCGGGGAGACGCTCGAAGTAGCCGGAGGGCACCAGCACCTCAGGGCTGTCCTCCAGGGCCAGGTATTGGATCCGGGCCTCGGCGCAGGCGGTGCAGGACTTCATGTGGGCCTCCGCGGCGGCGCCGGGATCCAGAGGGGTGGTCTCGATGGCGGACAGGGTCGAGACGCAGGCTTCGGGGAGGGGCAGGGGCTCGGCGGTCATGCTCGGCCTCCTTTGACATGGCGGGTGAGGTTCTGGATGGCATGGAAGATGTGGGCCTTCACGCTGCCCACGGAGGTGCCCATCTGCGCCGCGATCTGCTCGTATTTCCAGTCGTGCTGCAGCTTCAGCGTGAGAGCTTCCTTCTGGCGGCGGGGCAATTTGGGCAGGGCCTCGTGCAGGAGGCGCCGGGCCTCCTGGTCCAGGAAGGCGGCCACCTGGCTTTCCTCGACGCGAAGGGCGGGGTGGTCCAGCGTGCCCTCCGGGCCATCGAGGCTCTCGTGCTCGCGGGCCATCCGTTCCCGGAAGTTCAGGGCCTGACGTGTGGCGATGGTGATGAGCCAGGTGCGGAAGGAAGACTCGAAGCGGAAGCCCGGGAGGGCCCGGAAGACCCGGATGAAGGTCTCCTGCACGACGTCGTCGGCGTCCTGGTGGTTCCTGAGGATGGAGAAGGCCTTGCCGTAGACGTCCCGGGAGAACAGACGCACCAGGTTGGCGAAGGCGGCCTGGTCGCCCTGCTGGGCGGCTTCCACCCAGGCCAGCACCTCCGGCGTATGGTAGGGCGAGGCCGGATCGGGGATCCGGTCGACGGCCCGGGGGGCCGGCTGGGGCATCAGGGGGTCGTTCAAGGTGGCAACCGCCATCATCGTAGTCTCCGGCGCCGGGGTTCGTGGAGAAATACGCCGTCATCGGATGGACCCCGGAAGGCCTTCTGGGGTTGAATGGAAATGACCTCGGAACGTCGTTCCAGCCCATCCCTTTCAGGAGTTTCCATGCGCGATCGCATCAGCCCGCTGCTCACGGAGGGGCAGATCCGGACCCGGGTCCAGGAACTGGGGGCTCAGCTGTCCAGGGACTATGCGGGCCAGGACCTGGTGGTGATCGGGCTCTTGAACGGGGTGTTCCCCTTCTTCGCGGATCTCGTGCGGGCCATGGACTTGGACATCGATGTGAGCTTCATGCAGGTGTCCAGCTACGGGGCGGGCACGGAAAGCACCGGCGAGGTGCATATCCTCAAGGACCTCGACCGCTCCATCCAGGGGAGGCATGCCCTGGTGGTCGAGGACATCGTGGACACCGGCCTCACCCTCTTCAAGGTCCGCAACCTGCTCCATGACCGGGAGCCTCTCAGCCTCAAGATCTGCACCCTCCTGGACAAGCCCAGCCGCCGCAAGGTCGAGGTCCCCGTGGACTACATCGGCTTCACCATCGAGGACCACTTCGTGGTCGGCTACGGCCTTGACTTCGACGGCAAACTCCGCAACCTGCCTTATGTGGGCATCTACCATCCCTAGGATCTCCGTGCCCTCTGCGTTCCGCTTTGTCCTTTCCGCTCTGATGCTTGTGGTCTTCCTGGCCTGCGGGTACCACCGCCTGGACCGGCAGCCCCGGCCGGTGGCCTGGGCGAAGCAGGGGGAGACGATCCGCTTGGCGCGGTTCCGCAACCTGACCCCCCGGCTGGGGCTGGAGGACCGCTTCACCAAGGCGCTGGAGAACCGCATCGTGGCGGCCAGCCCCTGGCGTCTGGTGGGAGCCGGCGAGCCTTCCCGCTGGGTGCTCCAGGGCACGCTGGAGGGCTACACCTCCCGGCCCCTGGGCCTGTCCCTGGGCAATGACAAGCTGAAAGCCAGCGCCGGGTCTGCCTCCCGCGTGGAGGTGGCCGTGGTGGCCAGCGTGGAGTTGCTGGATGGCCAGACCGGCGCGGTGGTGCTGTCCCGGCGCGGCATGACGTTCTCGAACCAGTACCGGGTGGACCAGAACTTCGCCAGCTTCGACAGCCGGGAGCTCCAGGTGCTCGAGAGTCTGGCGGACGACTTCGCCGAGAGCTTCCTCACCCAGCTGCTGGAAGGCACGGACTGATGGCGGCCCCGGCCTGGGTGGACCACGCCTTCGCCCTGGTCCACGGCGAGGATGGCGACGGACGGCGGAAGGCCGTGGAGGACTGGAAGGCCCGGCACGTGGACCCGGAGTGGGCCGACTTCACGCTGACGATCTGCACCGAGGGGTGTCCCTGGGCCGAGGTGGTGGCCGCCCTCCAGGAAGCCGCCCCCCTGGGGGCCGAGGCCCGCACGGTGGTCGTCCCCGCCGCGGACAACCTCTTCGCCCGGGCGAAGGATCTGCCAGGGGCGGTGAAAACCCTCCTCGAGAAGCCCCCCCAGGGCGTGAACCTGCTGCTGGTGGCCTGGACCACCCTGCCGGCCGCCCCGGGCAAGGCCCTGGGCGCCAAACCTTGGACGGACTGGGCCAAGGCAGGACGCATCCTCAAGGTGGGGGCCCTGGAGGCCGCCGAGATCCCCGGGTTCATCGAGGTCGAGGCCCGGCGCCTGGGCCTGTCCCTCCAGGGGGCGGCCGCCACCCTGCTGGCCCAGCGCCAGGGCGGGAAACCCGGCCTGCTCAAGCGGGCCCTGGAAGTGCTGGATCTGTTGGCGGAGGACCGGCGGGTGACCGAGGCCATGGTGGACCAGGTGACCTTCCGGCTGGCAGAGCAGAAGGCCTTCGCCTGGTCCGGCGCCTGGCAGAAGGGGGACGCGGCCGGAGCCCTGAGGGCCCTCCGCATGGCCCTGGAAGACGGGGACGAGCCCTTGATGCTGCTCGGCCAGGCGCGCCGAGAGGTGGACCGCCTGCTGCGGTATGCCGAAGCCCAGGCGGCGGGGCTCAAGGGATCCGAGCTGACGGCCGCCCTGGGACTTTCCCCCAAGCAGGGCTTCCTGATGGATGGCTACCGTGGCGCCTTCGACAAGCTGAAGCCAAAGGGCGTACGGGCCCTGCTGGGCCGCCTGAACCAGTGCGAGCGGGACCTCAAGGGCCTGGCCATCTCCCGGAGCGAAGCGCCCCTGCTGGACCTCACCCTCGCCCTGTGCCGGGCCTGGGGACGCTGACCTTCAGCGCAGCGAGCCCCCGACCCGGATGGCCTGGGCGGCCCTCAGCACGTCCCCCAGGCAGCAGGCTCCGGAAGGATTCAGGGTCTCGCACCGGCAGCGACCCTCCCTCACGGCGCTTCGGATGGTCTCCACCGAATCCAGGCGACCGGTGGCCTCCCACTCCGCGCGCAAGCTCTCCAGGCTGTGGCCGAAGCAGTAGCAGAGGAGCGGGGTCGCCTCCGCCCCCTTCGGGGCCGGGGCTTCGGATCCGCCGCAACACGCGCAGAATCGGGGTTCGCCCGCAGCTCCCATAGCGGTGCCTAGAAGACCAGCACCTGGTCCGCCCACAGCGTCCAGTCGGCCAGTTCCTCCAGGGTGCTCCGCCGGCAGTCCTCGGCCAGCTCAGCCTGGGTGAGGCCCCTGGCGTCCATGCAGGTGCCGCAGACGCCGACGAGGCCGTGGCGGGTGGTGACACCCTTCAGCATGCGCTCCAGGTTGTAGTATCCATCAGGAGTCTTCTGGCCTCTCTTGGCGCAGGCAGCGGCGTCACCCATGAGGAAGACGCGCACGTCGGCACCCTCACGCTTGGCGGTGGCCCCCGCCAGGCGCAGTCCGTTGTAGCTGCGCTCGGTGCCGTAGGGAGGATCGTTGAGGATGAAGAGGATCTTGCTCATGGTGGCCCCGCGGACGAGGCCCCAGGATACCTGGAGAGGGGTTCCACGCCGGTGGCAGGGGAACCGGGCATTGATCACTTGAGACTCGGCTTCGGCGGGCGGATGATGGGGGTCTGGATTCCGGAGGGCCCATGTCCGAATGCGTCATTCCCACCCTGACCTCCAACGAGGTGGTGGCGTCCAAGTCCGTGCTGCCCGCCGGGTGGAAGCCCAATCTCAAGGACCTCAAGTCCCTGGATCTCACCCTGCCCATGCTGGAACTGCTCCGCCGCAGCACCAGCCGCCTGCCACAGGACGTGATCGACGCCCTCGTGAAGGGCCGCGACGCCGAAGAAGAGGGCAGCCGGGCCTTCAACACCTTGAACGACATGGTGCGCAACATCATCCTCGCGGATGGCCACGTGACGCCCCTCTGCCAGGACACGGGCACCATCATCGTCTGGGTGCGCCACCCCTTCGGCTTGAGCCAGCGGGCCGCCAAGCAGCAGATCCGGGCGGCCGTGGCGGAGGCCACCAAGCGCTCCTGGCTGCGCCCCAACTGCGTGGAGGCCCTCAGCGGCAAGAACACAGGCACCAACATGGATCCCTTCCATGAGGGCCACCCGGCCGTCCACTTCGAGGAGTGGGACAAGCCGGAAGTCGAGATCGCCGTCATGCAGAAGGGCGGGGGCTGCGAGAACGTGGGCGCCCAGTACCGCCTGCCGGACGCCGCCATCGGCGCGGGCCGCGACATCAAGGGCGTGCGCAAGTGCATCATCGACGCCGTGGTGAAGGCCCAGGGCCAGGGCTGCAGCCCCGGCATCCTTGGCGTGGCCATCGGCGGGGACCGCGTCAGCAGCTACGAGAAGAGCAAGGAGCTGATCCTCCGCAAGCTCGGCACCTCGAACCCCGATCCCAAGATGGACGCCTTCGAGAAGGAGATCACCGCCGATCTCAACACCCTGGGCATCGGTCCCATGGGCTACGGCGGCAACACCACCGTGCTGGGCGTCATGGCCGAGGAGATGTACCGCCATCCGGCCAGCTTCTACGTCTCCATCAGCTACATGTGCTGGAGCAGCCGCCGGGGCTCGATCACGCTCAAGACCAACGGCGAAGTGTCCTTCGACTGATCCGCGACGACGAGGCCCAACATGATCCGTCTCACCACCCCCATCACCGAAGACCAGATCCGCCAGCTCAAGGTCGGCGACGAAGTGCTGCTCAACGGCCGCGTCGTCCTCAGCCGCGACATGGGCCACAAGTACATGAAGGAGCAGAAGCCCGAGTGGCTGAAGCCCATCCTCGAGAACATGGTCATCTACCACTGCGGCCCCGTCGTGAAGAAGCACGAGGACGGCCACTACAGCTTCGTGGCGGCCGGGCCCACCACCTCCATCCGCGAGGAGCCCTACCAGGCCGACGTCATCGAGACCTACAAGGTCCGCGGCGTCATCGGCAAGGGCGGCATGGGCAAGAAGACCAGTGAGGGCCTCCAGAAGACCGGGGCCGTCTACCTCCACGCCACGGGCGGGGCCGGCAGCCTGCTGGCCGAGCGCTGCAAGCGCGTGGTGGACGTGAAGATGCTGGAGGAGTTCGGCAGCCCGGAAGCCTTCTGGATCATCGAGGTGGAGGATTTCCCGCTGGTGGTCACCATGGACAGCCACGGCGGCAGCCTCCACGAGATCGTCGCCCAGCAGAGCCAGGAGCGTGCCAAGGCCTTGATGGCCTGAGCGTCGAGCATTCTGGAACCATCCCTCCCGCGCTTAGGGGCCGTAACGAAATAGCCGGTGCATTCCCGGCTATTTCGTTACGGCCTCTTATGCCGCCCCTGCGCATGGGGGAAGGATCGTTGGGCGAAGGCGGCTAGGCTGGAGGGATGGTCCAGACGTACCGACAGCTCCGCCTCGATCTGGGCGCCGCCTTGGCCGAGTTCCTGGATCATGCAGAGGCCCATGCCGAAAGCCTCCGCTGGTTCGAGGAGGGGCTGGGCCTCCCCCGGTCCTGGATGGCCGCCCATGGTGGCGACCTTGTGCCCGACGAGGTGCGCGCGCAGGTGAGCACCTGGGTGCGCCGGCGGAGGACGGGCGAACCCTGGGCCTACATCCTGGGATGGTGCTTCTTCCGGGACCGGCGCTTCAAGGTCACCCGGGAGACGCTGATCCCGCGCCCCGAGACCGAACTGCTGGTGGAGGCCGCCCTCGACGTGGGGACGCGTCTTGGGGTGAGCCGATGCGTGGATGTGGGTACGGGCAGCGGCATCATCGCCGCGAGCCTGGCCCTGGAGACGGATTGGCAGGTGTCCGCTTCGGATCTGAGTCCCGGCGCCTTGGCGGTGGCCCGGGAGAACATCGCCGCCCTGGGCGCGCCCGTGACTTTCTTCGAGGGCAGCCTCCTGGATCCGGTTCCCGATCCCCTGGGCCTGGTGGTGGCGAACCTGCCCTACGTGGATCCCGCGGACGAGCCGAGCCTCCAGCGGGAACTGGCGTTCGAGCCCGCTTCGGCCCTCTTCGCCCCGGACCGGGGATTGGCTCTGTCGACCCGCCTGCTGGAACAAGCCCGCGTGCGCCAGGCATCGGCCTGCCTGCTGGAGATCGGGGCGGGCCAGGGCGGCGAGCTGTGCCGGCGGGCGATGGGAGTGGGATGGCCCAAGGCGATGGTGCATCAGGATCTGGCCGGCCATGACCGGATCCTCGTGGCCTTGAGCGCATCGAGCCTCGCGGATGATCGCTCGGCCGTCTCGGGAGCCAAAAAAATGGGACCGGGCACTTGAGTTGGGGCAACTGCGTGCCGATAAGGCACCGTCAAGGGGCGAGCGCATGAGCAACCAGGGCAGATCGCGCAAGGATGGCAGCCACAAGGGCACAGGCTCAGGGGATGCCACCGCTGACCATCTCGTCGAAGTGGCCCACGAGGTGCTGGCTGAGACGCCGGATGTGCGCGCCGAGAAGCTCAAGGTCCTCAAGCGCCAGTTGGAGGCGGGAACCTATCATCCCGATGAGGGGGCGGTGGCTGAAGGCCTGATCCGCGAGCACCTAGCCAACGAGAAACCCCAGGGGAAGCTCCAGGGGCGCTGAGGTCACCGGGGTCGGAGGGCCTTCAACGGAAGCCACCAGATGCGGTCGGGGCCGCCACAGAGCAGGGCTCCGGCCTCGGGACGCAGGTTCCCGAGTCCGGGGAAGGCGGAGGCGCTCGGGGGCGGCGTCAGCCGTTTCCAGGCGTCCGCGATGGACACCACCTTCATGCGCTCCTCGCCGGGTTTCCATAGGTACAGGCGATCCAGTCCCTTGCCGAGGTAGGCCTCCCAGTCTTCCCGCGAAGGCTGAAGGGTGGCGGTCGTCGCCGGAGGGAGGGCGGGTGTCGGGAGAACCTGGCCCGAATCGTCCGGGGCAGGAGGCGTGGCCGGTGTGGGATCCGGCATGGGAGCCGGCGCGGGAAGGGTGGGTCGCATCAAGCCGAACCACAGATGGCCGTCTGGTTCCTCGCCCAGCAGCTGGAGCAGGCTTGCATCCAGGCTCGATGGGTCAGGAAGGAGGGCCTTCAGGTCGCGCGATGGGCCGGGTTTCGCGCCTGGGCCCAGGGGAATCAGCACGCCAGGTTCGGGCTGCCACCAGCCGCCCTTCGCATCGCCGGCGACCCTGCCAAGCCCCTGGGGAAACCCGAGGGGCGAGGGTGCCGGAGCCGGCACGTGGGTCCAGGCTCCATCACGCCAGGTCGAGAGTCCCGAGTCATGGGCCACCACGAAGGCGCGGCGGCCGACCGGGAGGAGGTTGGAAACCGTCTTCACCTCCGGTGGAAGGTCCACCGAGGTGGAGGCGGGTTTCGGCTGGCCGGGACGACCGACCAGTTCGAGGATGCCCACGGGTGTCGAGGCTCCGAAGAGGAACACGCTGCGGTGGTCCTCGGACAAGGCCAGGTGCTCGCCGGGCGCGCGGAGGGACCAACGGATTTGCTGGGAATGCAGGTCGCAGGCCAGGACCAGCGATGGCGAGGCGGGGTCCGTCGAGCTGCGGTAGAGCAGGACCAGGGCGTCATCCGGCGCCAGGGCCGCATCTGCCAGGTCCGCGAACCGGAAGAATCCATCGGGCACGCCCGGAGGCTCCGGCAGGGAGAAGACCGGGCCAGGCACGCCCTGCTGGAAGAGCACCGCCTGCTGCCGGCCGGTCTGGGTCAGGATCTGGGCCACGGCCACGCCCCCCGGGAGGGGCAGAGTCCATCGGACACTCCTGAGGGGCATGGACGGAGGCTGGAGGTCAATGAGCTGGCCGACGCGCATCGGCTCGGAACGGAAGGGCTCCAGGGCCTCTTCCTGGGGCGGGGATCCCGGGGCCCGGCGGGTCAGCCACCAGGCCCCGCTTCCGAAGGCGAGGATCAGGGTGGCGGCCCCCAGGGCGAGGGCGGGTCGCTTCATGGCAGGCCTCCGGCGAGGATCAGATGCTGTTCCAGTGAATGGAGCGCCCGCTCCCGATGGGCACGGCCCTTGGCGGACTTCACGGCCCGGGTCCCACCCGCGCGTTTGAGGGTGCGCAGGTCCAGGAGGCCCTCGGGGAGCGGCGGCAGCAACCCCAGCATGGCGTTGGTCGGTCCGAAATCCACGCTGGAGGCGTGGGCCAGGTAGTGCAGCAAGCTGCCGAGCATGGTGTCCGGCGGGAACGGCATGGGGGCCAGGCCGCGCACGGCTCGATCTGTGGCGAATGCGGCGGCGAGGCCGCCCGCGGCGGATTCCAGGTAGCCCTCGACGCCGGAGAGCTGCCCGGCGATCCAGAGATCGGGGATGGATTTGACAGCAAGTGTCGCATCGAGCACCGCCGGGGCCTGCACGTAGGTATTCCTGTGGATGCTCCCGAAGCGGGCGAACTCCGCGTTTTCCAGGCCCGGGATCAGCCGGAAGACCTCTTTCTGGGCGCCCCATTTCAGGCGGGTCTGGAATCCCACCAGGTTGAAGAGCTCCCCTGCGAGGGTGTCCTGGCGGAGCTGGACCACGGCGTGGGGCCACCGCCCGGTGCGCGGGTCATCCAGTCCCATGGGCTTCATGGGCCCGTGTCGCAGGGTTTCCCGGCCGCGATCGGCCATGACCTCGATGGGAAGGCAGGCCTCGAAATAGGGCGTGTCCACCTCGTGAAGGGGAACGCGCTCGGCGCTGAGCAGGGCGTCCAGGAACCGCTCGTACTGTGCCTTGTCGAGAGGGCAGTTGATGAAGTCGGCGCCCCCCTTGTCGTAGCGGGCCGCCATCCAGGCGATGCCCATGTCGATGCTCTGGCGCTCCACGATCGGTGCGATGGCGTCGTAGAAGTGCAGCCGGGTCGTGCCTGTGTGCTGCGCAAGCCAGTCCGCGAGCGGGTCCGCGGTCAGTGGGCCGGTGGCGAGGATGGTCGGGACGCCTGCTTCCGGGGCCACGATCTGGGCCTCTTCCCACTGGATGCGGGGGTGCGACTTCAGCGCCTCGGTGACGGATTGGGAGAAGGCCTCCCGGTCCACCGCCAGGCTGTTCCCCGCGGGCACGCGCGTGGTCTCGGCGCAGCGGAGGATGAGAGAGTCCATGCGCCGCATTTCGGCCTTCAGGATGCCTGTGGCCGAATCCGGGTCGTCGCTCTTGAAGGAGTTGGAGCAGACCATCTCCGCGGCCCGATCGGTCGTATGGGCCGGGGTTGCCCAACGGGGGCGCATTTCCGTCAGACGGACGTCGTGCCCTCGCGAAGCCAGCTGCCATGCGGCTTCCGATCCGGCCAGACCCGCCCCCACGATATGAATCACGCGCCCTCCCGGCCTTCGATTCTACGGCAGGGATCGGCGCATTCCGGCTGGCCCCAACGGATTCCAGGTGTCCCCGTGAAAATTCCTCTTGCGCTTTCGGTCTGGGGTGTTAGTCTGAATGTCCTGCGCAGTTGAGGCTGCGGAGTGCCGGGAAGGGCTGGAAGGTTCTTCTGGACCGTGTAGAAACGCGGTGGGCGTCTTTGAAAACCGGATAGAAGATAGGAAGCCTTTGAG
>NZ_JAKZLA010000001.1 GCF_022808775.1 Geothrix terrae | reverse complement strand
TGGCCATCACCCGCATGGCCAAGGGGGAGCCCATCCCCATCTACGGCGACGGGATGAACATCCGAGACTGGCTCTACGTGGAGGACCACTGCGCCGCCCTGGAGACCGTCATGCTCAAGGGCACGGCAGGCGAGACCTACTGTGTGGGCGGCGATAACGAGCAGACGAACCTGGCCCTCATCGATCTGCTCTGCGACCTGGTGGATGCGCATCTGGGGCGCGCGGAGGGCACCAGCCGGAAGCTGAAGACCTTTGTCCAGGACCGCGCCGGTCACGATCGCCGCTACGCCATCGATGCCACCAAAATCCGCGCCGAGCTGGCATGGAAGGCCGAGGTGGCCTTCAAAACGGGGTTGCGGAACACGGTGGCATGGTACTTATAGCCGAGGCGTTGGGATACCTCGGGCTCATCTGTCACCCGAGATCCGTGCTGGAAAATCCTACGATCTAGCGTTGGGTGCTATTTTTTGCCAAAGAACATATGAATTAAATATTTACGAGGTGCACGGCGAATCCATTTAAGCGTTGTCCAGAATCGCTTGCGGTAGAAACTAAATAATTTATTTAAGCGATCGAGTGAATCGTTCTGTGCAGGCGTCTTGATGCCGACGAAATATAGGTCGAAGGAATCCCAATTGCTGGCATGTCCCCATCCAGCCAACAGTTTAAGGCCTGGTACCTCCTTGAGATCGGAAGGCGTCAGATTGCGGTAGTAGTTCCATCCTTTTTCCACGGTAAGGGGGGAGGAACTCGGTTCGGAGGCGGCGGTACCATGCTCTTCGCGCCCCAATGTGGCGCACGTCATGACCACAAGGCCACCCGGGCGCACCAGGCGGATCATGTTGTCCAGGGTTTCCTTCCAGAAGGGGTTGTGCTCCATAGCCTCGCAGGAAATTACCATGTCAAAGGATGCATCTGGCGCGTCGTATCTCTGGCCTTCACAAACGATATCGACTCCTTTGCCCTCGGCGATGTCAATCCCGATGTAATCGCAATTGGTAAAAAAACTTCGGACGCTCCCATTAATATCCAGACTGCCCACCTCCAGCACGCGCTGCGAAGTGAATCGTTCTGGAAATAGGGATTGGACATGCTGGATGAACTCAAATTGTTCCCGATGGGCCACCATTTCCTCCGAAGATTATTGTATTATAATATATCGAATACAGCTTCCACGTCTAGTTCGCAGATAGCTCGCCTGACCCCATCCAAAACGATAGTTGGTTAGCCGGGAAACAAGATACATCATTCAAGAGGGAGCAGTCCACCGCGATGTCCAGACAGCCACTTATCTCCATCGCCCTTTGCACCTACAACGGGGCTCCATTTCTAGCGAAGCAATTAGACTCGTTGCTCGCTCAGGATTGGGAGAACTTGGAGATCGTGGCTGTAGATGATGGTTCTACGGATGGTACCCGGGACATCTTAATGGATTATTTATCGCGGGATAAGCGAATATCAGTATATTTTAATGAAAAAAATCTCGGCTTTTTATTAAATTTTGAGAAGGCCCTCACCCTCACGAAAGGCGCCTTTATCGCCCCATGTGATCAGGATGACTGGTGGTGTCCCACCAAACTGAAAGGCCTCCATGACGCCATCGGCGATCATGCCTTGGCCTACTGCGACTCGCTCTTCATGAGCGCTGATGGCCGTTCTCTGGAGAAGAGGGCATCCGATGTGCTCAACATGTACCAAGGCCACGATCCTGCGGCTTTCGTGTTCTCCAATTGCATTTCGGGTCACGCCATGTTGATCCGCAGGAGCCTGATGGAACGCGCGCTGCCCTTTCCTGCCGGATGTTTCCATGACTGGTGGCTTGCCTTTGTGGCCGTTTCTACCGAGGGTGTGGTCTTCGTTCCGGAACCCTGGGTCCACTACCGCCAGCATGCAGCCGCGCAGACCGATCTTTCGGGGCGTTCCCGTCAGCAGAGGCCCCAGGTCCTCCGTCTGCTGGAGCTGAGCCGCCGCCGGGATCTGATTTCGGCCATGGCTGACTACCCAAGCTCCCACCGTCCATACTTCAAGGCGCTCCTGGCCGCCTGGGACGACTGGCAGGAGAGTTGGATGGCCCCGCGTCTGGTCTCCCTTCTGCTGCAACGGAGAGACAGCCTATATTTCATCAACCTACGCGCCTCCAAGAGGCCGATCATGAGAGCCTTACGCTTCCTCTGGGGACTGAAGCTCAAGCGCCTGCTGAACCCCAGGCGCTATGGCCATGGACCTAAGCTGGACACCTCTCCCATGGGCTAGGGTCTGTTCATTACCCGGACGGCATAGCCGAGGCTCAAGATCCAATTGGAGCGGCGGTTCCCCGGAATGAAGAGGTCGGCTTGGTGCTGTTCAAAGGCGAAACTGCCACCGAATCGCCCGAGCGAAAGGGTCCACTGGGCCTCTAGTTGAACGTGGTAGAAATGGTCGTCTTCGCCGGGTGTGAAATTTGAAGTTGTCTCGGGCGAATCGCGGTCGAAGCGAATGGCGTCCAGGACCTGGAGGCGCATACGGCCCTGGCCGGGCAAACGAAGGCCGACGCTGACCCCCTGCGAGTAGACCTCCCCCCCAAGCGGCTGGCCCAGGCTGTCCCCGTACCGGGAATGACCGGAAAGGAACCGTCCATTCCCATACGTACGGAAAGTCGAAGCCGGGTAAGGCTGATTGTGGAGGTCGGAAAGCTCGAACCCTAGATCCCAGTGGTCGAACACCCATTGAACTCCAATGGTGTCATTGATGTGAACGAGACTCGGCGTGGCTTCGGCGTAAGCCCAGCCCCACAGGCTATCGGGAGAGGAGCCGGCAAGCCTGCCATTCCCCAGCTTGCGGGCCGCGAAACTGAGGTCATGGCTCCAGGCGGAGAACGGATGCCGCAGGAAGTCTCTCCACTGCCAGTTCACGTTGTTGGCGCCCCGGGAAAGGTGGATGGCCATGCCATGGGCTCCGAACCACCGGGCTGCGGTCTCTGGAAAGCGGATTCTGAGCTCCACGTTCGCCACCGCATTGGAAATGTTGTGGTAGCTGGAAGGTGGCGTGAATCGCTGGGAGGGGTCCGGATTTTGGGCATTGCCAGTGGTTTCGGCCACAAGTATGTTTTCGGCGCCCAGGTAGCCCAAAGGGTAGTTCCACCAGGAAAGGCCATTCAGGATGTTGCGGCCCTGGGCGTCGACGCCCCCCCATCTGGACACGACACCGAAATTCATATCGACATTCGGTCCGAAGGCGGCCTTGAGGCGAAGTCCACTGAAGTTGGGCCGCCGGATGTCTCCATGTGCCTCCAGACTTTGCTGAACCGTCCCAGGGTTGGATATCCATGCAGGGACCTGCCTGTCCCACTCCAGGCGTCCCAGGAATGTCTCGAACCCCCAGCTTCCGAGGGGTACGCCGAACAGGTGGAGGTCCACGGAGGGGCTTTCGAGGACAAGCCTCGGGACCGGATCGTGTGCGTCCCCGACCAGGTAGCCTCCGAACAGACCGTAGCCCCACTGGAATGGCTGTTTCTCCAGGCCCCAGCGCCATCCTCCCTGAGTGTGCTTCACCAGGCTGAACTCCAGCAGCCTGCCTCGGGTCAGGTGATCATCGACGTCCCTCAGGGCGGTTCCGAGAGCAGAGATCTCCCATCCATCGCGGCTCCACGTTCCGCCTGCCATCAGTCCGTGCCCAGAGGTGACGGATCCTTGGCCCACCCCATGGATCAGCGGCATCCAGGGCCCATCCGCATCTTTGGATACCGAGAGCAATCCAGCCGAGAGACTGAAGCCTTCCGATGGCCTGGAGGGGAGGGAGCGCACTAACGCCGAGGCAAGCCATTCATCATGAACAGCCTCAGAGCGGTCGGAGGCCATCGGTGTCTGGCAAAGAGCCTCTCGGCCGCCGAGACATACCGATAGAAGGAGAATAAGGCGGAGCGGTCGTATGGACATCGCTGAGGAGATCCGGAGAAGAGCTGGGGCGGTCGAGCGGAACGGACCGCGGTTGGACCATCCAGACCATGGGCTGATTACCGAGTGTAACCTGGGGCAAAGGCGGTTATATGCTCTTCGATTCCCCTTCTTCCTTCGGCCGGACCTTCCGCATCCTCACCTTCGGCGAAAGCCACGGGGCGGCGGTCGGGGTGGTGATGGACGGCGTGAAGCCGGGGCTGCCCTTCGATCTGGAGGCCATCCAGAGAGAACTGGATCGCCGCCGTCCCGGCCAGTCGGACCTGGTGACGCCACGGAATGAAGCGGACCGCGTACAGGTGCTCAGCGGTGTCTTCGAGGGACGCACCACCGGCCATCCCATTGCCCTGGTGGTGTTCAACGAGAACCAGCGGAGCGGTGACTACAAGGCCATCTCGGATCTGTTCCGGCCCGGCCACGCGGATCTCACCTACGACCGCAAGTACGGGATCCGCGACCCGCGCGGGGGCGGGCGCAGCAGTGGCCGGGAGACGCTGGCCCGCGTGGCCGCCGGCGCCTGGGCCAGGCAGCGGCTGGCCGAGCTGGGCGTGACGGTGCGCGGCTTCAACCGCGAGATCGCGGGCATCGGCGGAACCGAAGTGGATTGGGCCTTCGTGGAATCGAATCCTCTCCGGGTGGCGGATCCCGCGACCTTCCCGGCTCAGCGCGCTGCCGTGGAGTCCGCCCTGGCCGACGGGGACAGCGTGGGGGGCGTCTGCGAGGTGTGGATCGAAGGGCTGCCCGTGGGGCTGGGTGACCCCGCCTTCGGCAAGCTGGACGGGCTGTTGGCCCTGGCCTGCATGTCCATCGGCGCCGTGAAGGGCGTGGAATTGGGCGCGGGCTTCGAGAGCGCCCGCCGCCGCGGCAGCGAGAACAACGACCCGCTGGGACCGGAGGGGCCGCTGAAGAACGACGCCGGCGGCACCCTGGGCGGCATCAGCACCGGCGCCCCGGTGGTGGTGCGCCTGGCCGTGAAGCCCACCAGCTCGATCTCGAAGGCTCAGAAGACCATCGACCGCGACGGCCATGCCGCGGACATCTCGACCAAGGGGCGCCACGATCCCTGCATCGCGCCGCGCATTGTGCCGGTGGCGGAAGCCATGTGCGCCCTGGTGGTCTACGACGCCTGGCTGACCCAGCAGGCGCTTCGGGAGGGCTCGGTGGCCCCGCTGGCGGAATGGGACTGGCAGGCCATCGAGGGGTTGTTCCGGGGATGATCGTTGTGATGACCGCCACGTTCGTGGCGCCATGACGAACTGATGACCTTGCCCGCCCAGGGCCAATTGACAATCGGATCCGATATGGAACCCGTCCTCCTCAGTTTCCACGCTCCCATCCATGACCTGGAGCAGGTGGCCCAGCATGTGGTGCGAGATGGCGTGCCGGCCCGCCTGCGGGACTGGCAGCGTGCCACCGGTGCCCGGGAGCTGGTGTACCTGGCCACCTGCCAGCGCGTGCTCTGGATGGTGTGGGGTGGCGACCCCTCTGCGCTGGATCCGGGGATGGGCGTGCGCCGTTATGAAGGCGAAGAGGCCTGGGTGCACCTGCTCGCCATGTCTGCGGGGCTGGAGTCCGCCAACCTGGGTGATCGCGAGATCCCTGGCCAGATGAAGGACGCCCTCGAGCAGGCCCGCCAGGTGGGTGTGGCCGGCGACGAGGCCCAGGCGGTCTTCGAGGACGTGATCCGCGAAGGCCAGCGCCTGCGGTCCCGCCTTGGCCTGGCCGATGGCAACGTGAGCGTGGCCACCGTGGCCCTCAAGCACCTCTGCGAGGGGCTGCCGGAGGGCTCCGCCATCGCCCTGGTGGGCGTGGGCCCCATGACCCAGTACCTGGCCGAGCGCCTGCCGGAGCGCGGCTTCAAGGTGTCCGTCGCCAACCGCACCAAGAGCAAGGCCCACGACCTGGCGGACCCCCTGGGCCTGGCGGTGGTGGACCTGCCCGTGCTCCAGCGCGACCCTGCGGGATTCCAGGCCATCGTGAGCGCCACGGCCGCGCCCGAGCCGATCTTCACCCTGGACGCATGGCAGACCCTCAAGCGTCCCCTCCTCCGCATCCTCGACCTGGCCCTGCCGCCGGATTCCGAGCCCGGCCTGGAGCAGCTGCCCTGGGTGCATCGTGTGGACCTCTCGGCCTTCCTGGCCCAGACCGCCACCGCCCGGGCCCAGCGCGCCGAGGCAGCCACCAAGGCCGAGGCCTTCCTGGTGGGGGCCGCCGGCCGCCTGCGCCACCGCGCCCATGCGCGGGGCCACAAGCGCCACCTGGCCTCCGCCCAGGAGCGCCTGGATTCCGCCTGGGGAGCCCTGGAGGCCGAAGTGAAGGCCCTTGAAGATTCCATGCAAGGGCTGGACGAGAGCCAGCGTGAGGCCCTCAAGGAAATCCTGACCAGGGGCCGGACCCTGGCCTTCCGGGCCCTGATCCAGACCCAGCCCAAACCGGACCCGAACGGAGAGGCAGCCAAATCATGAAGCACGTCACCGTCGCCACCCGCGGATCCGCCCTGGCCGTGGGCCAGGCCGAGCCTCTGGTGAGGTTCCTCGAATCGAAGGGCTACGAAGTGTCCTGGCGGAAGTTCTCCACCTCCGGCGACCAGTGGCTGCAGGGCCCCCTGGACAAGCAGGTGGGCGGAGGCTTCTTCACCAAGGAACTGGAGGACGCCATGGCCGCCGGCGCGGCCGACCTCCTCATCCACAGCTTGAAGGACGTCTCCCTTGAGCGCCCCGCGGGCATCGTCTCCGCCTGCATCCCCAAGCGGGAGGACCCCTCCGACTGGCTGGTGATGCGACCGGACGCGCCCGAGAATCTCACCATCGGCACCAGCGCCGTGCGGCGCGAGCGCGTCCTCAGCCAGCTCTTCCCCAAGGCGCAGTTCACCTGGATCCGCGGCAACGTCCAGACCCGCCTCCAGCGGGTGCGGGACGGCGTCCTGCGGGACGCGCCCCTCCATGCGACGCTCCTGGCCGCGGCCGGCCTCAAGCGCCTGGGGCTCGACCTGTCCGGCCTCACCGTCCGCCCTCTGACGCCCGAGGAGCTGCCTTCGGCGCCGGGGCAGGGAGCCCTCCTGGCCGAGGCCCGGGCCGATCGGCCGGATCTCGTGGAGGTCCTGGCCGAGGTTCACGACGCCATGACCGCCCGCTGCGTCACACTGGAGCGCCAGGTCCTGGCTGGCATCGGCGGCGGCTGCCAGCAGCCCCTGGGCGCCCTGGCCACCCCGCAGGCGGACGGCACCCTGCTGCTCCGCGCGGCCTACGCGCCGGCAGGGGAGCTCCGCCGCGCCGAGGCACGAGGCACCAATGACGCGGCCCTGCTGAAGACCGTCCTCCAGGGCATCGGCCTGTCATGACCTCCGCGGCCGCGCCCCGCCTGGCTCTGGCCAGGCCCGCCCAGCATCCGCTGGCGGACACGGTGCGCAAAGCCGGCTGGGAGCCCGTGCCCTATGCCTTCACCAGCCTGAAGGTCATGGCCCAGGCCCTCCCGATGCCATTCGAAGCGGCCCAGGCCTTCGTGGCCCTGAGTCCCGCCGGCGCCAAGGTCGCCTCTGCGGTTCTCCCGGCCGGAACGGTCTGTCTGCTCCAGGGGGCTGGCACGGCCGAGGCCCTGGGACGGGAGGACCTGGAGATCCACCTCCCCGCCGAGGCCCGGGCCGAGGCTCTGTGGGACCTCCTTCGCACCCGGTTCCCCGAGGGCGGCGACTTCATCCTGGCCCGGGGTGAGCGGAGCCGCGAGTACCTGGAAGCGGCGACCCGGGGAAGCGCCTGGCGGATCCATCCCTGGATCACCCACCGCGAGGTGGCCCGCGATCCTTTCCCGCCGTTGCCGGACGTGGCGGGCGTGCTCGCCCTGAGCCCCTTCCAGGCGGAAATCCTCGCGCCCATCGCCCTCGACGTGCAGCGCTTCGCCTGGGGCGAGGCCACCGCCGAAGCCTTCGCGCGGGCGGGTGCGCCCGCGCACGCCCACTGCGAACCCAAGCCCAGCCTGCTCTGGGCCATGCTCGCGCAGCACCTGAAGAAGGAGGAGTCCCCATGCTGAACCGCTCCCGCCGCCTCCGCACCAGCGCCGCCATGCGCAACCTGGTCGCCGAGACCGATCTCCGGCCGCGCCACCTCATCCAGCCCCACTTCGTGACGCCCCAGGCGGGCAGCACCGAGATCGCCAGCATGCCCGGCATCGTCAATGCCGGCGTGGAGGAGACGGTCCGGCAGGTGGAGAAGGATCTGAAGAAGGGGCTCTCCAGCGTGCTGCTCTTCGGCGTGCCGGACGATGCCTCCAAGACCCCCGATGCCCGCTACGCCTGCGACCACAACGGCGTGGTGCCCGTGGCTGTGAAGGCGCTGAAGAAGGCCTTCGGCTCGGACCTCATCGTCATGACCGATGTCTGCCTCTGCGGCTGCACCAGCCACGGCCACTGCGGCATCGTGGACGAGAACGGCGTGGTGCGCAACGACGAGACCCTGCCCATCCTGGCCGAGATGGCCCTGCGCCACGCCGAGGCGGGCGCCGATGTGGCCTCCCCCAGCGACATGATGGACGGCCGGGCCGGCGCCATCCGCGAGCTCCTGGACAAGAACGGCTTCACCCAGACCAGCATCCTCTGCTACGCCATCAAGCACTCCGGCGCCTACTACGGCCCCTTCCGCGAGGCCGCCCACAGCAGCCCGAAATTCGGCGACCGCAAGACCTACCAGATGGACCCCCGCAACGCCCGCGAGGGGCTGCGGGACGCGCTGCTCGACATCGACGAGGGCGCGGACATGCTCATGGTCAAGCCCGCCCTGCCGAACCTGGACCTCATCTGGCGCCTGCGGGAGCGCACCCTGGCGCCCATCTGCGCCTACCACGTGTCCAGCGAGTTCAGCAGCGTGAAGGCCGCCGACCGCCTGGGCTGGGTGAACGGCGACCAGCTGATGTACGAGCACCTCATCGCCATCCGGCGCGCCGGCGCCGACATGATCGTCACCTACGCCGGCCGCGAGGCCGTGGAGAAAGGCTGGATCTCGTGAGCAACGACACCCTGTTTGCCGAAGCCCTGACCCACTTCCCCGGAGGCGTCTCCAGCCCCGTGCGGGCCTTTCGGGCCGTGGGCGGCACGCCCAAGTTCTTCAAGAAGGCCAGCGGCGCCTGGTTTGAAGACGAGGACGGGCAGCGCTTCCTCGACCTCTGCATGTCCTGGGGTCCGCTGATCCTGGGTCACGCCCATCCGGACATCCTGGCGGCAGTGACCGAGTCCATGAAGGAGGGCCTCACCTTCGGCGCGCCCAGCCGCCGCGAGCTGGCCCTGGCCCGCAAGATCAAGGCGATGGTGCCCTTCGTGGAGAAGATGCGCTTCGTGTCCTCGGGCACGGAAGCCGTCATGTCCGCCCTGCGCGCCGCCCGCGGCTTCACGGGCCGGGACCGCATCCTGAAGTTCGAGGGCTGCTACCACGGGCACAGCGATGGCCTGCTGGTGAAGGCGGGATCGGGCCTCATCACCTTCGGCGCCCCCACCAGCGCGGGCGTGCCCAAGGGCATCGCCGAGCTGACCTCCGTGGTCACGCTCGACGACCTGGAGACTCTGGAGCGCACCTTCGCCGAGATCGGCAATGAGCTGGCTGCGGCCATCATCGAGCCCATCCCCGCCAACAACGGCCTGCTGCTCCAGCGGCCCGAGTTCCTCAAGCGCCTGCGGGAGCTCTGCACCAAGCACGGCGTGGTCCTCATCTTCGACGAGGTCATCAGCGGCTTCCGCGTGGCCCCCGGCGGCGCGGCGGAACGCCTGGGCATCACGCCCGACCTGGCCACCTACGGCAAGATCATCGGCGGCGGCATGCCCGTGGGCCTCTACGGCGGCCGCAAGGACATCATGGGCGTGGTGGCGCCGGACGGCCCCGTCTACCAGGCGGGCACGCTGTCGGGCAATCCTGTGGCCATGGCTGCGGGGCTCGCCACCATGGAGAAACTGACCCCGGCCTTCTACGCCGAGCTGGAAGCCAACGCCGCCAAGTGGGCCGCCGCCTTCGAGGCCATCCCCGGCCTCCACTGCCCCCGCTACGGCAGCCTGCTGTGGCCCCTGTTCCAGGACGGTGTGCGCCGCAGCGACGCCGTGAAGGGCGAGGCCATCAGCACCTTCAACCGCCTGCACAAGGCCCTGCTGGGCCAGGGCGTCTACCTGCCGCCCAGCGGCTACGAAGTGGCCTTCCTCGGCGCCGCCCACGGCGAGCCAGAGCTGGCCCACTTCAAGCAGGCCGTGGCCGCCGTGGCCAAGGATTTTGCCTGATTCTCAGAGGCGCTGGTCATTTCCCCGCGCGCCTTCCCTGGTTTCTGTGATGACATGTTTTTGGTGATGTGATGACCCAGCCCCTCCTCCGTGTCCTGAACGGCGAAGCCCTCGACAAGCCCCCGGTGTGGTTCATGCGCCAGGCCGGGCGCTTCCTGCCCGAGTACCGCGCCGTGCGGGCCAAGGCCACCTTCGAGCAGCTGCTCAACGACTCGGACCTGGCCGCGGAAGTGACGCTGCAGCCCATCCGCCGCTTCCCCCAGATCGATGGCGCCATCATCTTCAGCGACATCCTCGTGATCCTCGACGCCCTGGGCTGCGAGGTGACGATCCCAGAGGGCGGGCCGCGCATCGGCAAGACGCTGGACCAGATCGACATCAACCGTCCCCTCGACGAGTCGGTGTTCGAGCCGGTCTGCACGGCCATCCGCAAGGTGAAGAAGGAGCTGCCCGCCAAGGTGACCATGCTCGGCTTCGCCGGCGCCCCCTGGACCCTGCTGGCCTACGGCATCGAAGGGAGGGGAAGCAGATCCTGGGCGAAGGCCAAGGCCTTCCTGCACCAGGAGCCGGTGCTGGCGCGCAAGTGGCTGGACAAGCTGGCGGACGCCGCGGCCCGCCTGCTGAACCTGCATATCGAAGCTGGCGCCCAGGGCGTGCAGCTCTTCGACACCTGGGCTGGCGAGCTGGATGCGGACGACTACGCCACCTTCGCTCTGCCGGTGGTGGAGCGCACGCTGTCCCAGGTCACCGCCGCCCCGACGCTCTTTTTCGCCCGCACGGGCTACCTGCCGGACAGCCTCAACCAGCTGCCCTGCAAGGGGCTGGCGGTGCCCTGGCAGGTGCCCATCACCGAGGCCCGCCGCCGCTTCCCCAAGATGGTGCTCCAGGGCAACCTCGATCCCATCGCGCTGCTGGCCGGGGCGGATACCGCCAAGCGGAAGGCGCGGGCCATCGTGGACGCCATGAAGGGCCATCCCCACATCTTCAACCTGGGCCACGGGCTGGTGCCCGAAACCGATCCCGCCGTGGTCGCGGCCGTCCTTGACGAGGTGAAGGCATGAACCAGCTCGCCGATCTCATCCGCCGCTACGACCGGCCCGGGCCGCGCTACACGGGCTACCCCATGCCGCCGGCCTGGTCCGACGACTTCCCGGAGCCCGAGGTCCTCTCGGCCTTGGAGCGCGCCGATGCCCGCAAGGACGAGACCCTGTCGCTCTACCTGCACATCCCCTTCTGCCCGCGCCGGTGCGCCTACTGCGGCTGCAACGTGGTGGTGAGCCCCCAGTACGATCCCGTGGAGGCCTACCTCGCCGCGGTGACGAAGGAGCTGGATCTCGTCTGCTCCCGCCTGAAGGACCGCCGCAAGGCCCTCCAGCTGCACTGGGGCGGCGGCACGCCCACCTACCTGAAGGCGGCGGACCTCACGCGCACCTTCAACCTGTTCAAGGAGCGCTTCGAGTTCCAGCCCGGGGCCGAGATCGCCATCGAGGTGGATCCCACCTTCCTGGAGCCTGATCAGCTGCCGACACTCCGCAAGCTGGGCTTCAACCGGGTGTCCTTCGGCGTGCAGGACCTGGACGAGAACGTGCAGGCTCTCATCACCCGCGGCCAGACCTGGGACCACACCCTGACGGCCATGAAGCAGTGCCGGGACCTGGGCTTCGAGGGCGTGAATCTGGACCTGGTCTACGGCCTGCCCGGCCAGACCATGGACACCTTCCGCCGCACCCTGGAGTCCACCCTGGAGCTGTCGCCGGACCGCATGGCCATCTATGGCTTCGCCTACCTGCCCAGCATCATGCCCTTCCAGCGGAGCATCCCCGCCGAGACGCTGCCCTCCCCGGATCTGCGCCTGGACCTGCTCCTCCTGGCCTCGGACATCCTGGAGAAGGCGGGCTACGTGGCCATCGGCATGGACCACTTCGCCCACCCGAACGATCCCATGGCCAAGGCCGTGAACGAGGGCCGCCTCATCCGCAACTTCATGGGCTACGCGGTGGCCGCCGGCACGGACCTGGTGGGTTTCGGCCCCAGCGCCATCTCCAATGTGGCGGGTGTCTACTCCCAGAACGAGAAGATCCTGGCCAAGTGGGAGCGCAGCATCACGGACGGCCACCTGGCGGTCCACAAGGGCCATCGCCTCTCCGAGGACGATGAGCTGCGCCGCTGGGTGATCCACCACCTCATGGGCCACTTCGAGTTGAGGTGGGCCGACCTGAAGCAGCGCTTCGACGTGGACGGTCCCGTCCTGTTCGCCGATGCCGTCGCCCAGCTCCAGGAGGAGGTTCCCCAGGGCACCGTGGAGGTCCGGCCCGAGGGCATCTTCATCACCCAGCTCGGCCGGCGCTTCGTGCGCAACCTGGTGCAGCCTTTCGATGCCTACCTGGCCAAGCTCAGCGCCAAGACGCCTTTTTCCAGGACAGTGTGACGTCCGGCATTGAATAGCTGACCACAAGGCCTACATTAAGGACTGTGGAGACCCGCCCGCCCGGGCCTTGGCTCCGCAGCCGAAGGCCCCTCCGGTGGTCTCCGCGAACCGGCCTGGACATCCAGGCGATCTCGCGGAGGGTTCCATGTTCCGGACCATGCTTCTCCTGCTCCCGGCGCTTGTGCTCCAGGCCGGGGAGTCGGCCATCCCCAACTCGGTGGAAGTGCGCTCCGGCGTCTTCGTCCTGAAGGGACCGCCCAATCCGGCGACGTGCGTGGCCATGAAGAAGGAGCACATCACCCACGTCATCGACCTCCGCCGGGACGACGAGCCTGATCTGGACTGCGAGTCCGAATCCTCCCGCCTGCAGGATCTGGGGATCCACTACCTCCGGTACGCCATCAGCAAGACGCCCCCCGCCGCGGATTTCGATTTCCTGAGGTCGGTGCTGAGGGACATGCCGAAGGGCTCGAAGGTCGTCGTCCATTGCAGCAATGGCAACCGTGCCGCCGCCGCCGTCTGCCCATGGCTGGTGCTCGACAAGGGCATGCCCGTGGCCGAGGCGATGCGGATCGCCACCGAAGCCGGCATGAAGGCCCCGGAGACCCAGGAGGCCGTGCGGCGCTATCTGGCCCGGCAGGGCCGGACCTGAGCCGGTTCAGATTCTGGAGTCCTGGTACATCGCCTCGATCTGCTTGGCGTACATCTCATTGATGACGCGGCGCTTCACCTTCAGGGAAGGGGTGAGCTGGCCACCTTCGAGGGTCATCTCCTCGGAGAGGAGGGTCATCTTCTTGATGCGTTCGTAGTTCGAGAGACGCTCGTTGATCCGCTCGACGCGGCTGCCGACCTTGGCGTACACCAGGGGGTTCTGGATGAGGTCGGCGTGGCTCTTGAAGGTGATCTTCTTGTAGCCGGCCCAGCGGACCAGGCTGTCGAAGTTCGGCACGATGAGGACACTGATGAAGTTCCGCTTATCGCCGATGAGCACGGCCTGGGAGATGTATTTGTCCACCTTGAGCATGTTCTCGATGGGCTGAGGGGCCACCTTCTTGCCGCCGCTGGTGACGATGAGCTCCTTCTTCCGGTCCGTGATGTAAAGACGGCCCTGGTCGTCGAGGTGGCCGATGTCGCCGGTGTGGAAATAGCCGTCCGCGTCGATGGCCTCCCGCGTGGCCGCTTCATTGTTCCAGTAGCCCACCATGATGTTCGGCCCCTGGCACAGGATCTCGCCGTCCTCCGCGATCTTCACGAAGGGACGCCCTTCCCAGTCCTGGTAGAGCGGCCTCCCCACGCAGCCGGGAATCACGTCACCCAGACGGTTCACGGTGATGACGGGGCTGGTCTCGGTCAACCCGTATCCTTCGAGGATGGGCAGTCCGATGATCCAGAAGAACTCCATGATCTTGCCGCCCAGGGGGGCGCCGCCGCTGATGGCGATCTTCAGGCGCCCGCCGGTGCGCTGGCGGATCTTCTCAAAGACGACGGCCTTGGCGGTGCGGTACCACATGCCCTTCCAGGAAGGCGGTTCCTGGCCCTTCATGAGGTAGGGCACGGCCTGGCGGCCCGCCAGCATGGCCCAGTGGAAGATCAGGCGCTTGATGAAGCTGCCCGCCGATACCGTGTCGTAGATCTTCGCGAAGATCTTCTCGTAGATGCGCGGGACCGAGGCCATGAGGGTGGGGCGGACCTCGAGCATGTCGGCCGCCACGGTGGCGACGCTCTCGGCGTAGTAGATGGAGGCGCCGGCATGGAACCACAGGAAGTGGCCGGCCATGCGCTCGAAGATGTGGGTGAGGGGCAGGAAGCTCAGGGCCCGCTCGCCCTCCCCGATGTTGCTCACGGTCGCGCGGGAGGCGAGGACGTTGGACACCAGGTTGCCGTGGGTGAGCATGGCGCCCTTGGGATCCCCAGTGGTGCCGGAGGTGTAGATGAGGGTGAGGATGTCCGAGGGCTTCCGCTGCTCGCCCCAGGCGCGGACTTCGGGACGGCGGGCCTCCATGGCCTCTCCTTCGCGCAGGAGGTCGGACCACAGGAACAGGGTGCGGCCCGTGTCCGCGGGCAACTCACCGTCGATCAGGATTGCGGCCTCGAGGCGGGGAAGCTCGCTCCAGTGGCCCAGCACCTTGTCCAGTTGCTCGCGGGTGGAGCAGAGCACCCAGCGGGCCTCGCTGTCCTTGAGGATGTAGGCGGCCTGTTCGGCGTTCAGCGTGGCGTAGATGGTGACATCCGGAATGCCCTGGATGGCGCAGGCGAAGTCCGCGATGGCCCACTCCGGGCGGTTCTCCGACAGGAAGGCCACCCGGTCTCCGGCCTTGAGCCCATGGGCCGCCATGGCCAGCGCCAGTCGCTCGACCCGGACCACCACCTCCGTGTGGGAGATGGGCACGTAGACCCCGTTCTGCTTGGACGCCAGCGCGTCCGGAAGGTTCCTCTCCGCAGCGGCATAGAAAAGCTGGGCAATGGTCTCTACTGGCTGCGCCACAATGACTCCAGACACTTGGGGATGTGTGGACATGGTAGCAGGGAAGGGCGCGGTACCGCTGGGGGAGGGCATCCAGGCCTTCCACCTGGAGCAGCGTGCCCGGGGCGTGTCGCCGCACACCGCTCGCGCCCAGACGGGTGATCTGGACAAACTGCTGGACCACGCCGTCCGCTGCCGGTGGGGTGGCTGGGAGGTGAGCCCGCGCACGGTGCGGGGCTTCGCGCTGGAGCTGGGGGACCGGGGCCTCGATCCGGCGAGCCAGGCCCGCATCCTCTCGACGGCCCGCACCTTCTTCCGTTGGCTGTGGGAGACCCGGCGCATCTCGAAGAACCCCGCCTCGGGCCTGCGGAATCCCAAGCAGCCCAAGCGCCTGCCCGCCTTCCTCACGGAGGGCGAGAGTCAGGCCTTGCTGGATCTTCCTCCCGCCGTGGACTTCCCGTCGGCGCGCCTGGCCTGCCTGCTGGAGCTGCTCTACGCCTCGGGCCTGCGCGTGTCCGAGCTGGTGGGCCTGGACCTGCAGGATCTGCTCATGGAGCAGCGGACGCTGCGGGTGCTGGGCAAGGGGCGCAAGGAGCGCCTGGTGCCCTACCACGCGCAGGCGGCGGCCATCCTGGATGCCTACCTGGGGTTAAGGTCCGCCTTCCTCGCGCAGAAGGAACTGCCCCCGAGCCCGGCCCTCTTCCTCAACCAGCGGGGCGGAAGGCTCACGCCCACCAGCGTGCGGGCCCTGCTGCGGTCTGCCCTCGAGGCGGCGGCGGTGCGATCGCGGGTGAGTCCCCATGCCCTTCGGCACAGCTTCGCCACGCATCTGCTGAACCGCGGGATGGACCTGCGCGCCATCCAGGAACTGCTGGGCCACGCAAGCCTTAGCACCACCCAGCGCTACACTCATCTGGGCCTGGAAGAGCTGGCCCGGACCTACGAAAAAGCCCATCCCCGGGCGAAAGGCTAGGAGCTCCACCATGACATTCGTCATTCCCGCCCCCACCGCACCGACGCTTCCGGTCCTGGATATCGACGGCCAGTTTCCCGTGCGCAGGGTCTACTGCGTGGGTCGGAATTACGCGGACCACGCGCGGGAGATGGGCGGGAACCCGGACCGGGAGCCTCCGTTCTTCTTCGGGAAGCCGTCGGATACGGTGGTGCCGCGCGGCGGTGACATCGCCTACCCGCCCCTCACCTCCAACCTGCATCATGAGGTGGAACTGGTGGTGGCCCTGGGCGGCGGCGGACGGGACATCCCCGCGGAGAAGGCCCTGGCTTGCGTGTACGGCTATGCCGTGGGCATCGACCTCACCCGCCGGGACCTCCAGGCCAAGTTCAAGGACAAGGGCCAGCCCTGGGAGATGGCCAAGGGCTTCGACCAGTCGGCGCCCGTGTCCGCGGTGATGCCGGCCTCGCGCTGCGGCCATCCGGCCACTGGCGCCATCTGGCTGGCCGTGGACGGTGTCGACCGCCAGCGCGGCGACCTGGCGCAGATGACCTGGAACGTGGCGGAGGTGATCGCCCACCTCTCCGCCTATGTGGCCTTGGCGCCTGGCGATCTCATCTTCACCGGCACGCCTTCGGGCGTGGGGGCGCTGGTGCGCGGGAACCGCGTGACCTGCGGCATCGAGGGCATCGGCGACCTGGCGATCACCCTGATCTGATCTCGAATCAGGGTGCGGGCCGCACCTTCACGTGGGCGCCCTCGGAGAGCCCCCAGGCCTGCATCAGCTCCCGGGGGATGGCCACGTGCTTCTCGGCGAGCCCGGGCATGAATTCCACCCGCTCCACGGCCGGCCCCTTGGGCCAGATGACCCTCAGGTTGCTGACACCGTGACGATAGGGGCCGAGAACGGTCCACCAGCCTTCCATGGCGGCGGGAAGGCCGAGGTGGTCGCCTTTCCTGAAAAGACCGGTCTTCAGCTCGGCGACGGTGACATGGGCGTCCGGCTCCAGCACTTCAAGACGGCCCGCCTCCTTGAGCAGGGAGGCCGCCTGCAGCACGGTCACATCGTTCTGCCCTGTGGCGGCCATGATGTCCTGGAAGTCGCGGTAGCCGTCGAAAAAGGGCATGACCCGGCGATCCTCGGCGAACACCTTGATGCCTTCCAGGAGCTGAGGCGGACGCAGGGTGGGCCAGGGCACCGCCGTGAGCCTGGGAAAGATGCCATGGAGCCGCCGGCGGCTGTCCTGAAGACGCGCGGAGTCCATGAGCAGGTCCGGCACCGTGCGACGGATCGAGGCCGGAGCCTGGATCTGGGTGGCGAGGAACTCGAAGTGGCCGGTCACCCATTCCAGGATCTCGAAGGCGGCCGTCTCGCCCCGCGCCGCCACGGTCTCAGCGTGGATCACCTCGCCACCGGAGAAGTAGAGCACGCCGCTGACCTTCCCCGAGGTGACCTGGAGCATGCCCGTCTTCCGGTTGGCGTGCAGGAGCTGCGCCACATCGGTGAGGGAAATGCTCTCCAGGGTACCGCGGAGATTGCTCAAGGCCTGGCCTCCGCCATGGCGGCCAGCATCTCCTCCACGGACCGTTCCAGGCCCACGAGCACCGCCCGTCCGATGAGGCTGTGGCCGATGTTCAGCTCCTCGATCTCGGGGATCGCGGCGATGGGCCCCACGTTCTGGAGGGTCAGGCCGTGCCCGGCGAGGATGCGCAGGCCCAGCCGGCTGCCCAGACGGGCCGCGTCGCGGATCCGGCCCAGTTCCAGCGTCGGGTCGGAATCCATGGGCAGGTCGCTGTAGATCCCCGTGTTCAGCTCCACCGCGTCGGCCTCCAGCTTGGCCGCCATCTTCACCTGGTCCAGCACAGGATCGACGAACAGGCTCACGTGGATCCCCGCGCTGCGGAGCTCCCGCATGACCGGGCGCAGCATGCCCTGGAGGAAGATGGCGTCCAGGCCTCCCTGGGTGGTGAGTTCCTCCCGGCTTTCGGGCACCAGGGTCATCCAGGAGGGTCGGAACGGGACCACCGCTTCCAGAGTCTCCGGCGTCGCGGCGCATTCCACATTCAGGGGGATGGCGAGGACCTCCTTCAGGACGCGGAGGTCACGGTCCTGGATGTGGCGGCGATCGCTTCGGAGATGCACGGTGATGCCGTGGGCCCCGGCGCTCTGGGCCAGCAGGGCCGCCGCCACGGGTTCGGGTTCGTGGCCGCCCCGGGCCTGCCTGAGGGTGGCCACATGGTCGATATTCACGCCAAGCCTGAGGTTCAATGCGGGCTCCAGTAGCTGATGCCTCTTAGCTTACCCTCCAATCGGCCGCAGAAAGGCCGAGCGTGAATTTCAAAAAAAGGAGTTGAAACATTCATTTTTGGAACCATGCTTGTTCCATGGCTGACTCCCCGCTTCTCCTCACCCTGTTCCTTGCCCATGGATCACCCATGCTGGCCCTGGAAGGCGGCGCCTGGGGCAGGGCCGTGTCCGCCCTCGGCCTCCGATTGCCGCCATTGAGGGGCATTCTCGTCTGCTCCGCCCACTGGGAGGCGGCGGGGTCGATCCGGCTCTCCTCCGCGAAGACGCCGGGCGTCATGCATGATTTCGGTGGCTTCCCCGGGGAGCTCTACACCCTCGACTACCCAGCGCCGGGATCCCCCGAGTTGGCCGCCGAGGCCGCCGGCCTCCTGAACACCGCGGGTTTGGAGGCGGAGCTCGATGATCATCGCCCTCTCGATCACGGTGCCTGGGTGCCCCTGCGGTACCTGGTCCCCGACGCGGAGGTTCCCGTGGTGCAGCTGTCGCTGCCTCGACCCCGGACTCCAGAAGGACTCCTGGCCGCAGGTCAGGCCCTGGCCCCCCTGCGGCGATCCGGTGTGCTGATCGTGGGCAGCGGGGGCGTGGTGCACAACCTCCGCCGCCTGGACTGGCAGGATGCTTCCGCCCCGCAGCCCTGGGGCCTGGCTTTCCAGGCCTGGGTGCGCGGCCGGCTGGAAGCCGGAGACCTCAAGGCCCTGGTGGATTGGCGGAAGGCGCCCGGGGCGGCGGAATCCGTGCCCACCTCCGAGCACCTGGACCCCCTGTTCGTGGCCGTCGGCGCGGCCCGATCCGCGCCCGATCCGGTCTTCGAAGGCTGGCAGCTGGGCAGCCTCAGCCTCGAGAGCTATGCCTTCGCCTGAGGGTCGGTCCAGGATGGGTCGAGGTCTCAGCCCATGGTCTTCCGGAAGCGCCCGGCGGCGAGCAGCAGCATGATGGTTCCGAGGGCGGTCAGGGCCAGCATCTGGGGCCAGAGCACCTCCAGGCCCAGCCCCTTCAGGAACACGCCCCGGATGATCACGAGGTAGTACCGCAGGGGATTCAGGTAGGTGAGCAGCTGCACCACCCTGGGCATGTTGGCGATGGGATAGACGAAGCCCGAGAGCATGAAGGCCGGCAGCATGAAGAAGAACGCCGTCATCATGGCCTGCTGCTGGGTGGAGCTCACGGTGGAGATGAAGAGGCCCACGCCGAGGGTGCTCAGCAGGTACAGGCCCGTGCCCAGGAACAGGATCGGCGGGAAGCCGAGCATGGGGACCCGGAACCAGAAGACGGTGATGAGGGCGATGAGGGCGACGTCGGCGAAGCCGATGACCGCGAAGGGGATGGTCTTGCCCAGGATGAACTCCAGGCGTCCGATGGGGGTGACCATGATCTGCTCCATGGTGCCCACCTCCCGCTCCCGCACGATGGACATGCTGGAGAGGATGATCGAGAGCACGGCCACGAGCATGGCCAGGACGCCGGGCACGAAGTAGTTGCGGCTGTCCAGGTTGGCGTTGAACCAGGCGCGGGTGGCCAGGGTGACGGGTTCGGCGTCCAGGCGCACACCGGCCGAGCGGGCGAAGCGCTGCTCCAGGAGCGACCGGTTGAAGTCGGCCGAGATCCTGGACGCATAGGTCAGTGCCACGCTGGCCGTGTTCGAGTCCGAGCCGTCCAGGAGGAACTGGGCCTGGGCGCTGCCACCCCCGGACAGGGCCTCGGCGAAGCCCCGGTTGAGCCGCAGCACGGCCTTCGCCTCGCCCGAATCCAGGACCTTCTGGATCTCCGGCTCCGAGGTGATCCGCCGGACGACATCGAAGCACCCCGAGCCCTCGAAGCGGGCGATGAGGTCGCGGGTGGCAGGGGTGCGGTCCAGGTCGTAGACAGCCATGGGCACATGGCGCACGTCTGTGTTCACCGCGTAGCCGATGATGATGATCTGGGCCACGGGCATGACGAACAGGACGGCCCGCATCCTCGGATTCCGGAGGACCTGGATGAACTCCTTGACGAGCATGTGGTAGAGGCGTTCGAGCATGGTCGATTCCTAGGCCAGGCGCTTCTTGAAGCTGCGGATGGCGGCGAGGAGCATCAGGGCGCCGAAGGCGACCATCAGCAGACACTCGGGCCACAGCTCCGTGAGGCCGGTCCCCTTGAGGTAGAGGCCGCGGAGGAAGGCCACGAAATAGCGGGCGGGGATCAGGTAGGTCACCGCCTGCAGGGCCTTGGGCATGTTGCCGATGTCGAACATGAAGCCCGAGAGCAGGAAGGCCGGTAGGAAGGTCGCCACGAAGGCGAATTGGCTGGCCAGGAGCTGGGTCTTGGCCTTGGCGCTGATGAGGATGCCCAGGGAGAGCGCTCCCACCAGGTAGATCGCGGAAACGGCGAACAGGAGCAGCAGGCTGCCCCGGATGGGCACGTCGAACAGGAAGCGCCCGGCCAGCACGGAGAGCAGCATGTCCACCATGCCGATGGCGAAGTAGGGAGCGAGCTTCCCCAGGATCAGCTCGCTCCCCCGGAGGGGCGTGGAGATGAGCTGCTCCATGGTGCCCGTCTCCCACTCCCGCGCCACCGTGAGCGAGGTGAGGAGCGCCGCGATGAGCATCATGATCACGGCGATGAGCCCGGGCACGATGAAGATCCTGGACTCCATGTCCGTGTTGAACCAGGCCCTGAAGCGCAGATCCAGAGGCAGGGCCGGAAGCCGGCCCGTGACGCGCTGGGTCTTCTCCACCAGGATCTCCTGGGAGTAGTTCCGCACGATGGCTTCGGCGTAGGAGATGGCCAGGGTCGTGGTGTTGGCGTCGCTGCCGTCGGTCAGCACCTGAACCTGGACCTTCCGGCCGGAGGCGACCCGCCGCCCGAACTCGACGGGGAGCACCACCGCCATCATCGTCCGCCCCCGGGCGAGGTCGCCCTCCACCTCCCCGTAGGAGCCCGGCCGCGCCACGACGGAGAAGTAGCGCGACCCCTCGAAGCGGGCCACCAGCTCCCGGCTCTGGGGCGTGCGGCTCTGGTCCCAGACCGCCAGGGGAACCCGGTCCAGGTCCATGGTCAGGGCGTACCCGAAGATCATCAGCATGATCATGGGCAGCACGATGGCGATGCCCAGGGCGCGCGGATCCCGCAGGACGTGGATGAACTCCTTGCGTGCCACGGCGCCGAGACGGCGGAAGTTGAGGCCGCTCATGCCTTGAACTCCTTCTGCGCGCCGTCCGCGCGATCGCGGGCCTCGATGAGGGAGACGAAGACGTCCTCCAGAGAAGGCGTGATGCGTTCCACGGCGCCCACCTGGAAGCCGCCCTCCTCGAGGGTTCGGCGGAGACGGGGCGCGAGGGCCTCGGCGTCTTCCGTCATGAGGTGGATGTCCCGCCCGAACAGGGCCGCGTCCCGGACGCCCGCCACGGCCGCGGCCACGCCCAGGGCCTCATGGGAGCGGCCGCAGGAGACGCGCAGCACCTGGTCGGCCATGAGGCCGCCCTTCATCTCGCCCGGCGTCCCCAGGGCCACGAGCTCGCCCCGGTAGATGAGGCCGAGGCGGTCGCAGTATTCGGCCTCCTCCATGTAGTGCGTGGTGACGAAGACCGTGACTCCCTCGCTGGCCATCTGGTAGATGAGGTCCCAGAAGGACCGTCGGCTCAGGGGATCCACGCCCGACGTGGGCTCGTCCAGGAAGAGCACCCGGGGCTCGTGGAGCAGGGCGCAGCCCAGGGACAGACGCTGCTTCCAGCCGCCCGGCAGCAGGCCCGTACGGGTGCGGCGGTGCTCCTGGAGGTGGGCCATGTCGAGGACCCACGCCTTCCGCTCGGTTTTCTTCTCCCGAGACACCCGGTAGATGCCGCTGAAGAAGTCGATGTTCTCCTCCACCGTGAGGTCGTCGTACAGGCTGAATTTCTGGCTCATGTAGCCGATGCTGCGCTTGATCTCCTCACGCTGGGTGCGGATGTCGAGACCCGCCACCGTGCCCTGGCCGCCGGAGGGCTCCAGGAGCCCACAGAGCATGCGGATGGTGGTGGACTTGCCGGCGCCGTTGGGTCCCAGGAAGCCGAAGATCTCGCCCTGGCGCACGTCGAGGCTGACGCGGTTGACGGCCACGAAGTCCCCGAACCGCCGCTCCAGGTCCCGCAGCGTGACCGCGAACGTGCCCGGCGCGGCGCTCATGCGGCACCGCTGGGCAGGGCGGAGGTGAAGATGTCCTCGAGGGTGGGCTCGATCACCTCCACGCCATGGCAGGCGAGCCCCTCGGCGCGCAGGACCGCCTCCACGCCGGCGCGTCCGCGATCCGCATCTTCGGCCAGGACATGGATGCGGTCCCCGAAGAGGGCCACACTTCCGAGCTTTCCAGCGCGAAGGAGGACCGCCGCCCGCCGGGGGGACTCGCAGCGGACCTCCAGGAGCGAACCCTTCAGGAGGCCCTTCACGCCGTCCACGGTGTCGCAGGCCATGAGCCGGCCTTGGTGGAGCAGGCCGATCCGGTTGCAGCGCTCCGCTTCGTCCAGGTAGGCCGTGGAGACGAAGATCGTCACCCGCTCCTGCTGGAGCTGGTAGAGGATGCGCCAGAAATCCCGGCGGGAGACGGGATCCACGCCGTTCGTCGGCTCGTCCAGGAAGAGGACCCGAGGCGTGTGGATGAGGGCACAGGCGAGCCCCAGCTTCTGCTTCATGCCCCCGGAGAGGTTGCCCGCCAGGCGGCGCCGGAAGGGTGTGAGGTTGCTGAAGGCCAGGAGCCGCTCGAGTCGTTCGCTCCGACCGGCCTTCGGGACTTCATAGAGATCGGCGTAGAAATCGATGTTCTCCTGCACCGTGAGGTCGGGGTACAGGCCGAAGCGCTGGGCCATGTAGCCGATGCGGTCCTTGATCGCCTCTGCATCCCGGACCGCGTGCAGCCCGTCGACCCACGCCTCGCCTGAGCTGGGCTCGAGGATCCCGGTCAGCAGGCGCATGGTGGTGGTCTTGCCCGCGCCGTCTGGTCCGACGAGCCCGAAGATCTCCCCCTCCTCCACGGCCAGGGTCAGCTGATCGAGGGCCACGAGCTCCCCGAATCGGCGGGTCAGGGCCTGGGTCCGGACGGTCTCCATCACCGGCCGTCCAGGGCGATCTCGGCGTCCACGGGCATGCCGGGCTTGAGCTCCATCGCCGGGTTGGGGATGTCGATCTTGATGCGGTAGACCAGCTTCGTGCGCTCCTTGCGGGTCTGGACGGTCTTGGGCGTGAACTCGGCCTCGGAGGCGATGAAGGCCACGCGGCCCTCATAGCGCTTCCCGGGGAAGGAGTCGGACGTGACGAACGCCTTCTGGCCCACCTTCACGCGGCCCAGGTCCGTCTCCTCCACGTAGGCGCGCAGCCAGACCTGCCCCAGGTTCGCCATGGTCACCACGGCGGTGCCCGGCGAGACGTACTCCATGGGTTCGACGTTCTTGGAGAGGATCACCCCTGCGCTCGGAGCCGTGAGGGTGGCGTAGCCCAGCTGGGTCTGGGCCAGCGCCAGGGCCTGCTGAGTCTGGTCGTAGCGGGCGCGGGCCTGGTCGATGTCCTCCTTCCGGGGGCCCTTCCGCACGAGGGTGTACTGCTGATCGGCCTGCTGGACCTTGCCGCGGGCGGCCTCGAGGGAGGCTCGGCTGGCCTCGTAGTCGCGCACCGAGAGGATGCCCTTCTGCTGGAGGTCCCGGATGCGGGCCTCGTCGGGCTCCAACCTCCGGAGGTCGGCCTGGGCCTGCTCCAGGGCGGCTTTGGACGCGGCGATCTCCTCCTTGCGGGATCCGGCCAGCATGGCGTCCAGGGCTGCCTTGGCCGTGGCCGCGTCCGCCCGGCGCATGGCCACCTGCTGTTCCAGGTCCCGGGCGTCGAGCCGGGCCAGGAGCTGACCGGCCTGGACGGCCTGGCCCTCATCCACGGGGCGCTCGATCACTTTCCCGGCGACCCGGAAGCTGGCCTCCACCTGGATGACTTCGATGTTGCCCGAGAGCTTGAGGCGGTTCGCCTGATGGTTCCCGCAGCCGGTGGCCAGAAAGGCCACTCCACCGAGGAGAACCATCATGGCGATGGGAAGATGCCGGTCTGTCGGTCTCATGGACGGGTCTCCTTGATGGCGAGGGGGGCTGCCGCGAGCTCGGGCAGGGGCGGCAAGGGGGCGAGCGGATCCCGGGCGATGCCCCGCCAATACAGGTCGAACCAGACGTGCAGACCGGTCTCCACGGCCTGGTCATGGGGCAGCCCCATGAGGCGGGGGAGCACGGTGGGCAGCAAGTCGAGGATCTCGAGGTGCATCCTCGCCAGAAAGAAGGTGCCCAGCAGGGTATGGAGGTCCGCTCGCAGGTCCCCTCGCGTGATGCCCTGGTCGAGGATGCTCCGGATGGCCATCACGATGGGACGGATCCGCACCTCGATGAGGCCCGAGAGCCCCTCGGCGCCGCGTACGATCTCCCCCCGGATGAGGGAACGGATCGCCGGGTCGGCCTTGAGGTGCCGGTGGTAGATCCGGACGACCTCCCAGAGCCTGAGGGCGGTGGGGCGCGGATCATCGGCCGCCGCCACCACCTCGAGCTCCTGGAGGATGGGAGGGAAGCGACGGGCCAGCAGGGCGGTGAACATGGCCTCCTTGCTGTCGAAGTGGTAGTAGATCAGGGCCGGGTCGCAGCCGGCCTGCTTGGCGATGGCGCGCAGGCTGGCCGCCCGGAGGCCATCCCGGGCGAAAACCTCCTGGGCCGCATCCAGGATCCGGTCCGGGTCCATCCGAATGGGTTTGGGTCCGCGAGGGCGAGGGGCATGGGGCATGGGAGTCCAATTCAACGAATGTTGAATCATGGGATCCACGCCCGGGGTCTGGCAAGGGTTATTTCATCATGTGTGGAAATTTGAGCGGTACATGGTCAGGCCCCCGGGGGACCCAGGGGCCTGGCCGCAAGCTCTGGTGCCTATTCGCCGGAGATGGGGACCACCGTGGTGTCTTCGATGGTGATGATCTCGGGCTCCTCGAAGGCGATGCGGTTCTCTTCGACCTCGGCCATGGCCACCTGGCCCCAGAACGAGGCGAGCTTGGGCGCGTCCTGGGCCTGGCCGTGCTTGTTCACGGGCACGACCACTTCGACCTTGGGGAAGGCGCCGCGCTGGAGCTGGTCGCAGCGCTTGCCCGCTACGACGACGAAGCGGTACTTGTTACCGATTTCTTCCGGGACACGGACGATGGTGCGCTGGGTCATGGGCCACTCCGAACCAGGAAGCATAACACCTGTGGAGCCATGGATCAACGAGCGTGGAGTAGCATGGAGCGTTCCAGGAGCCCCGATGCAGATCATCCTCGGCATCCCGGGCGGCATCGCCGCCTACAAGTCCGCTGATCTGGCGCGGTTGCTGACCAACCAGGGCCACCGGGTCCGCTGCATCCTCACCGAGGCCGGCGCCAGGTTCATCACCCCGCTGACCCTCAGCAGCCTCACGGGCGAGCCCTGCTACGGGGCGAACCCGGACCAGGGCGAGTGGCGCGCCAATCCGAGCATCGAGCACATCGAACTGGCCCGCTGGGCGGATCTGGTGGCAGTGGTGCCCGCCACGGCTGACATCCTCGGG
Organism: Geothrix terrae; assembly: GCF_022808775.1. Classification (GTDB taxonomy): domain Bacteria; phylum Acidobacteriota; class Holophagae; order Holophagales; family Holophagaceae; genus Geothrix; species Geothrix terrae. The sequence continues at coordinate 645,661 of NZ_JAKZLA010000001.1, read as the reverse complement.
AAGGCGGCCAACGGACTGGCCTCGGACCTGCTCAGCACGGTGCTGCTGGCCACGAGGGCACCGGTCCTCTGGGCCCCGGCCATGAACACGGGCATGTGGTCCCACCCCGCCGTCCAGGCCAATCTCTCCCGGCTGCGCTCCTTCGGCCACGCGGTGGTGGACCCGGATGATGGCCTCCTGGCCTGCGGCGAGGAGGGATCGGGCAAGCTCGCCCAGGTGGACACCATCGCGGAAGCCATCCTGATGCACGGCGCCGCCAAGCTCCGCAGCCTGAACGGGAAGATAGTCCTCATCACCGCCGGGCCGACCCGCGAAGACCTGGATCCGGTGCGCACCCTGACCAACCGCAGCACTGGCGCCATGGGGATCGAACTGGCCAGGGCCTTCCGCGACGCGGGCGCGCAGGTCCAGCTGGTGCTGGGCGGCGATCTGCCGGCGCCCTGGGGGGTGGAGACGGCCCGCGTCCGCAGCGCGCAGGAGATGCTGGCGGCCTGCCAGGCCCGCTGGTCCAGGGCGGATGGCCTGGTGGGGGCCGCAGCGGTGGCGGATCAGCGCCCGGAGACTTCCGCACCCGAAAAGGTGAAGAAAGGGGAGGGGCCTGAAAACCTGATCCTGGTCCGCACGCCGGACATTCTGGCCACCCTGTCGGCCGCCCGGCGGCCCGGCCAGTGGATCCTAGGGTTCGCCGCCGAAAGCGAGAACCACCTGGCCCATGCCGCGAGCAAGCTGCAGAAGAAGCAGCTGGACGGCGTGCTGGTGAACGATGTTCAGGGAGGACGCGCCTTCGGTGACCAGACCAACACCCTGACCCCCGTCACCGCCCAGGGGCCCCAGGTTCCCATCGGCCCCCTGCCCAAGGATGCCTTGGCCCGGGCGGTGGTGCAGTGGTGGAGCCTCCAGATCGAGGGCCGGGGAACCGTTCAATAGCCGTGATCCGGTCCTCTCCTCAGAGGGCCGGATCCATCCAGGGGAGCACGTCGCTGGGCCGGCCGGCGACCTCACCCAGCCGTACGGCCACGATCACGATCCAACCGGGGGGCCGGTGGAGGGATTTCAGGTCCATGGTCAGCGCTTCGCCAGGTCCTGGCAGGTCCGGGCGCCGGCGCTCCAGCACCACCTCGCCCCGGTTGAAGACCTCTTCGGCGGTGGGCTTGGTCAGGCCAAGGGGCAGGTAGAGCACCCGCAGGGATTCCACGCCTGCCAGCGGAACGCCGTTCACGTCAGTGGAAGGCAGCACCAGCCGGATCTTCCGGAGCCCCTCCAGCCGCGCCTCCATGGCCTGGGCCGCGGCCCGGGGCCTGGGGACGGGATCGCCCTTGCGCCCGCACCGGACTGTCAGGAGTCCGAGCGTGATGGAGAGCAGCGGGTTTGCTAGTCTGAAGAATCGCATCGCCCACCATCATGCCCGAAGACGAGGCCCATCCATGCCCGTGACCAAGATCCTGATCGCCAATCGCGGGGACGTTGACCCCTCCGCGATCGAGCGGAGCGAGGGAGCGGTCGGGGGCAGGTCCCTGCGCAGGCCTGCGATTCGATTCCAACAAGCGAGGTTGAGCCGATGGCCGTGACCAAGATCCTGATTGCGAACCGCGGGGAAATTGCAGTTCGTGTGATCCGCACCTGCCGCGAGATGGGGATTCCCACGGTGGCCGTGTATTCCGAAGCCGACCGTGGCGCCCTGCACGTCCGCATGGCGGATGAGGCCTACTTCATCGGCCCGGCCGCGGCCCGGGAGAGCTATCTGGTGCTGGAGAAGATCCTGGATGTCTGCAAGCGCAGCGGAGCCGACGCAGTGCATCCGGGCTACGGCTTCCTGTCCGAGAACGCCGAGGCTGCGCGGGCCTTCGAGGCCGCCGGCATCACGTTCATCGGGCCCCGTCCCGAGTGCATCGTGAGCATGGGCTCCAAGACGGCCGCCCGCGAGGTGGCCATCGCCGCGGGCTGTCCCGTGGTGCCGGGCATCCAGGAGACCATGGCGGACGAGGAGCTGCTCGTCGCGGCCCAGAAGATCGGCTTCCCCGTGATGCTCAAGGCCGCCATGGGCGGCGGCGGCAAGGGCATGCGCCTGGTCCACAAGCCCGAGGAGTTCGCCAGCTCCCTGGCCCGGGCCCGGGGCGAGGCTCTGTCCAGCTTCGGCGACGACAGCGTGTACGTGGAGAAGGCCATCGTCCAGCCCCGCCACATCGAGATCCAGGTCTTCTCCGACAAGCACGGCAACCATGTCTACCTGCACGAGCGCGAGTGCTCCGTGCAGCGCCGCCACCAGAAGGTCATCGAGGAGGCGCCCAGCCCCCATGTGACGCCGGATATGCGCAAGGCCATGGGCGAGGCGGCCCTCAAGGTGGCCCGGGCCGTGAACTATGTGGGCGCCGGCACCGTGGAGTTCCTGGCGGACGCCGACCGCAACTTCTACTTCCTGGAGATGAACACCCGCCTCCAGGTGGAGCATCCCGTCACCGAATGGATCACCGGCCTGGACCTGGTGAAGTGGCAGATTCTCGTGGCCCGGGGTGAGAGGCTTCCCATGACCCAGGAGGAGATCCCGCTGAACGGGTGGGCCATCGAGTGCCGCGTCTATGCGGAGGACCCGGACAAGAACTTCATGCCGAGCCCCGGGAGGATCACCTTCCTGCGCACCCCCAGCGGGCGCAATGTGCGCGACGACGGGGGCGTCTACGAGGGGGCCGAGGTGCCCATGTTCTACGACCCCATGATCAGCAAGCTGAGCACCTGGGGTCCGACGCGCCTGGAGGCCATCGAGCGCATGCGGGCGGCCCTGGGCGAGTACCGCATCGGCGGCATCCGCCACAACATCGCCTTCCACGAGACCCTCATGGAGCACGAGCCGTTCCGGCAGGGTGCGCTGCACACCGGGATGCTCGACAAGCCCTTCTGGAAGCGGAAGGGGCAGGGGCCCGACCTGAAGTTCGCCGTGGCGGCCGCCCTGCTCCAGGAACTGGAAACCGAGCAACGCCGCGCCGCCCAGCCCGCCGCCTGCGCCGACGGGAAACCCGACGCCTGGAAGCATTGGGGCCGGTTCAACCGGTTGTAGGGAGGATGAGATGAAACGCACCCTTCACATCGGCAAGGACTCCCACGACGTGGAGCTCCTCCACCAGGACGGCGCCACCACGCTGGTCTGGGAAGGCCAGAGCCACCCCATCGACATCATCGAACTCGAGCCGGGCTGCTACTCGATCATCCTGGATGGCCGCTCCGTGGAGGTCCGTCTGGACCAGGCCAAAGCGCCGGACCCGGACACCCACGCCTACCGGGCCATGCTCTACGACGGGGCCTACGAGTTCGCACTCGTGGATCCCCGGCGGGCCCTCCTGTCCGGCGGCGGTGGCGCCGGGGCCGCGGGTGGCCTGCTGGTGTCCCCCATGCCCGGCAAGATCGTGAAGCTTCTCGTGAGCCCGGGCGACCTCGTCCAGGAAGGCCAGACCCTCCTCGTCATGGAAGCGATGAAGATGCAGAACGAGCTGAAGGCCAGCACAAGCGGAACCGTCGCGACCGTGCATGTGCAGGAGGGCGCCACCGTGGAGACGGGGGCGTCGCTCATCACCGTGGCGCCGGAGGGGTGACAGAGGGGCTCACCCCCGGCCAGAGTCATATCGCGAGCACGAGGCCGTGGCACCGGCCATCACCAAGGGACCTACCCCAGGGTGACAAGGGTGGTCGATTCGGCCTGCGGGCTTGAACTTCAAGGCATATTTAGCCGACCGACTCGCTTGGGACAAGTGGGTGAAAACGACTATTTCCTATCGTCCCGCGATACATCTAATGGCACTCGGAACACCCATAAAAATGGGTCTAGATTCTTTTTTTGTTGATGTAAGAGAGATTTCAGGACTAGGTTTATGGCGTGATGCGAATCACCATTAGTGGAGGTAGCATGAAGAAAACGCTCCTTTTCTTGCTGGCTGGGTCGGCAATCACCCTGTCCGCCCAAGAGGGTCAGGCCTGGGTCATGGGCCACCTGGGCCAGACGATCTTCGAGAATGACGCCAACCTCAAGGACAAGATGCATTACGGGATTGGCGTGGGGCACTGGTACACCAACCGGTGGGGCCTCGACCTGCGGGCGCTCCAGAATGATCTGCAGCTGGACCCGAACCCCTTCGGCATCGGCTCGGCCAAGCAGACCCACCTGCTGGCCTCGGGCCTCTTCAACTTCCGCCCCGGCGCGGAGAACTGGTATCCCTACGCGGCCCTGGGCATCGGCGGAACCCGTGTGGACTCCCCCTACTCCGGGAAGGGCGAAGCCACGACCCGCTTCAACTACCACGGCGGTTTCGGTGTGATGGGCAAGCTGGCCGAGAACTTCATGATGGACATCAGCGCCAAGGCGGTCCGCGTGGAACTGCCCAAGTCCCGCACCGAGTACCTGGCGACCCTGGGCCTCGGCTACACCTGGGGCGGCGGCAAGAAGGCCGCTCCTGCTCCGCCTCCGCCCCCCCCGCCGCCGGCTCCCGAGCCGAAGCCCGAGCCCAAGCCTGAACCCGTGGCTCCTCCGCCGCCGCCGCCCCCGGCGCCCGAGCCGCCCAAGGAAGTGGCCAAGCCCGTGCCGCCTCCGCCGGCCAAGATCGTCCTCGATGAGGCCGTGCTGCACTTCGCCAACGGCAAGGCCGATCTGGGTCCTGACGCCACCGCCGCCATCCGCAAGGTGGCCGACGGCCTGAAGGCCTATCCGGGTGACTACACCCTGGAAGTCAGCGGGCACACCTCCTCCACCGGCAGCAAGGCCGTGAACAAGGCCCTGGCCAAGCGCCGGGCCGATGCTGTGGCCAAGGTCCTGGTGGATTCCGGCATCCCCGCCGCCAAGGTCACCACCGTGGGCGTGGGCCCCGACAAGCCCATCGCCGACAACAAGACCAAGGAAGGCCAGGCCAAGAACCGCCGCGTTGAGATCGACGTGAAGGTGAAGGGCGCCAAGGCTGAGGTCCGCCAGATCACCACGGAGACCGTGGAGTCCGCCCCTAAGAAGTAGCCGTTGAAGGGCGGGGGCCTTGGGGTCCCCGCCCCCTTTTGTCTTGGAGGAACGCGATGTCCCTGAAAGACGAATTCAAGGCCTTCATCATGAAGGGGAACGTGGTCGACCTGGCCATCGCCGTGGTCGTGGGTGGTGCCTTCGGCAAGATCGTCACCGCCTTCGTGGACGGGTTAGTCATGCCCCTGGTGAGCTACGTGCTGCCCGCCAACATCAAATGGGAGGAGTGGGTCCTCGGCAAGTTCCGTATCGGATCCGTGCTCGGCGCCACCATCAACTTCCTGATCATCGCCCTGGTGGTCTTCCTCGTCCTGGTCAAGTTCCTGGGCAAGTTCATGAAGAAGGAGGAGGCACCGGCCGCCCCCACCACCAAGGAATGCCCGGCCTGCCTGGAGCAGGTGCCCCTCAAGGCCACCCGCTGCAAGCACTGCACCAGCCAGCTCTGACCGATCGTCTCCCAACCATTCCAGAGGGCCCGGTTTCCGGGCCCTTTTCCTTGTAATCGCAAGGGTTTCCGTGGTGAACTGAATGTTCAACCTCAGGGGCGCTCGGGTGCGCCCCTCCGACGCACGAGGGCGCCGATGAGCGAGCAGGCTCCGGTCAAAAAGTACTCGGTCTTCCTTCCCAAGACCGATTTCCCGATGAAGGCGGACCTGCCGCAGCGCGAGCCGAAGCGCCTGGAGCGCTGGAAGGCGGAGAACCTGTACGCCCGCATCGAGGCCAAGCGCAAAGCTGACAACGCGGCCGGGAAGGGCAGGGGTCGCGAGATCCTCCACGACGGCCCGCCCTACGCCAACGGCGCCATCCACATGGGCCACGCCCTGAACAAGATCCTCAAGGACGTGGTGGTGAAGTCCCGGTGGATGGAGGGCTACGAATCGCCCTACGTGCCCGGCTGGGACTGCCACGGTCTGCCCATCGAGCACGCCGTCGAGAAGGACCTGGGCCCCAAGCGCCGGGAGCTGAGTCGCGCGGAGTTCCTCCAGAAGTGCCGGGCCTACGCGCAGAAGTGGATCGACACCCAGCGCACGGCCTTCCAGCGCCTGGGCGTGCTCGGCGCCTGGGAACAGCCCTACGTGACCATGGATCCCCGCTACGAGGCGGAGACGGTGCGCCACCTGGCCAAGCTCTTCGAGAGCGGCTCCGTCACCCGCAAGCTCAAGGTGGTCCACTGGAGCTATGGCGCGCGCACGGCGCTAGCCGAGGCCGAAGTCGAGTACGCGGACAAGACCAGCCCCGCCATCACCGTGGCCTTCCCCGTGATGGACACCGCGGCGAAGCACATGGAACTGCCCACCCCGCTCTTCCTGCCCATCTGGACCACCACGCCCTGGACCCTGCCCAGCAACCTGGCCGTGGCCATGCACCCGGACCTGGAGTACGCCGTGGTCCGCGCGGACGGCCGCCACTACATCGTGGCGGTGACCCTGCGCGAGGACTTCGCCAAGAAGCTCGGGATGCCGCTGCACACGGTGGAGATCCGCAAGGGGAAGGAATTCCAGACCCTGGTGGCGCGCCATCCCTGGATCGATCGGGACAGCCCCGTCCTGCTGGGCGACCACGTCACCGCCGACACCGGCACGGGCCTGGTGCACACAGCGCCGGATCACGGCGTGGATGACTTCAATCTGGCCCACCACCTGGGCCTGCTCCAGCTCGTGGGCCCCGATGGCAAGTTCCTGCCGGCCGTGAATGACCCTGAGCTGGAGGGGAAGAACATCTTCGACTGCAACCCCCTGGTGGTGGAGAAGCTCCGCCGCATCGGAGCGCTGCTCCACGAGGAGACGCTCACCCACAGCTACCCCCACTGCTGGCGCACCAAGACGCCCATCCTCTTCCGCGCCACCGAGCAGTGGTTCATCACCATGGATTCGGAACTCAACGGGAAGGGCCGCAGCCTGCGGGAATTGGGCCTCGAAGGCGTGGAGCAGACCCAGTGGGTTCCCGCCCAGGGCCAGAACCGCATCTACGCCATGATCTCCGGGCGCCCCGACTGGTGCATCAGCCGGCAGCGCGCCTGGGGCACGCCCATCACCGTCCTGCGCTGCGAGGCCTGCGGCGAGCCGCTGGTGGCCGACAGCATCTTCGAGGCCGCCGCCGCCGCCATCGAACAGGGCGGTATCGAGGCCTGGGCCAACCTGCCCGTGGACGGGCTCGTACCTGTGGGAAGCACGTGCAAGTGCGGATCCACGGCCTTCCAGAAAGAGACGGACATCCTGGATGTCTGGATCGATTCCGGCGTCAGTGCCTCCGTGGTGTGCGAATCCCATCCGGAGCTGAACCGCGCCGACTACGGGGACTTCATCTACCTCGAGGGCTCGGATCAGCACCGGGGCTGGTTCCACAGCTCGCTCCTCTTCAACCTCGCCGCCACGGGCACCAAGCCCTACAAGCAGGTGGTCACCCACGGCTTCGTGCTGGACGGCAAGGGACAGAAGATGTCCAAGAGCCTGGGCAATGTCATCACGCCAGAGGAGATCCTGAAGACTCTGGGTGCCGACATCCTCCGCTGGTGGGCCGCCAGCAGCGATTACAGCGAGGACATCCGCATCTCCAAGGAAATCCTCGACCGCAGCGCCGATGCGTATCGGAAGACCCGCAACACCCTGCGCTTCCTCCTGGGCGCGCTGGCCGACTTCGATCCCGCCCGGGACGCGGTGCCGGATGCTGAGCTGGCGCCTCTGGACCGCTGGGTGCTGGCCGCCTTCGGCCGCATGGCCCGGGAGGTCCGCGACGCCTACACCCGCTTCGAGTTCCATCGCGCCACCCAGGCCCTGCTGGGGTTCTGCCAGCTAGAGCTGTCGGGCCGCTACTTCGAGATCATCAAGGACCGCCTCTACTGCGACGCGCTGGATTCCCCCCGCCGCCGCAGCTGCCGCCAGGCCTGCTGGGTGCTGGCCAGGGGGCTCAGCACCCTCCTCGCTCCCGTCATGAGCTTTACCGCCGACGAGGCCTGGGAGCAGATCCCCGGGTGCGCAGGCAGCGTGCACGAGCAGCGGTTCCCCGAGATCAACGGCGCTGCCGTTGATCCCAGGTGGGAAAAGCTCTGGGAAATGCGCGAGGTGGTTCAGGCGGCCATGGAACCCCTTCGGGTCGCCAAGGCCGTTGGAACAAGTCTGGACGCCGATGTTCAGGTCACCTTGAAGGACCAATCAGATTGGGAATTGCTGGACAGTATTGGTGAACCACTCGACGAACTGTTGGTCGTTTCAGGCCTCACTCGAGTCGTCGACCCGGGCGTGAATTTCGCTCCAGGAGTTATCGCTGGCACCCACGGTGGTAATAAGTGCCCTCGCTGCTGGAACCGCAAGGGTGGTCACGGCAAGGGCGAGGATTCGGCCCTCTGCACGCGCTGCGCCGGCGTGGTGGGGGCCTGATGCGCCGCCTGCTCTGGCTGCTGCTTCCCGCTTCCGTTCTGGCCGCGGATCTGGGCTCCAAGGCCTGGATCCTGGGGCTTCTGAAGGAAGGCGAATCCCTGCCGGTCATCAAGGGATTCTTCTACCTGACCCTGGGGTTCAACCGCGGCGCCATCTTCGGCAGCCTCACCTGGATGCCGGAGCCCGCCCGATTCGCAGTCTTCGGCCTCGCGGGCGTGGCGGCCCTGGCTTATTTCGGCAAGCACTTCCTGGCGGAGGCGACATCCACCTGGGATCGCGTGGCCCTGGGTTTCATCCTCGGCGGCGCCCTGGGGAACGGCGTCGACCGGCTCGTGAGGGGCGCGGTGGTGGACTTCCTCGACTTCATCTTCGGCACGTGGCACTACTGGACCTTCAATGTGGCCGACAGCTTCATCCTCATGGGGGCCGTCCTCTACGGGGTGCGGATGCTGCTGGCGCCGAAAACGGCGCATCCCCAGGCGAACGGATAAAGGACCTCCACAAAGGGCCTATTGGGCTTCGATGGCCTTCAGCAGGGCCGGGTCCCTGGGCAGCTGGTCCACCTCGGCCAGGCGGGGCACGAGGCGCTTCCAGAAGGGCTCGGCGGCGAAGACCTGCTTGAAGATGGGCAGAGCCTCTTCCAGCTTGCTGCTGGAGGCCAGGGCCACCGCCTGCCAGAAGGGCATCTCCCAGACGCCGGGCGCGAGCTTGGCCGCGGCCGCATAGGCGGCCTTGGCTTCGGGCCACTTGGCGGCGGTGACGTAGCCGTCGCCCTCGTCCATGAGGCGGTAGGCCCGACGCAGCTGGATGAGGCGTCCCAGCTCCTTCAGGGGATCCGGGTTGTCCTCCACCCGGAGGTCGAAGAGGCGGTCGTTCCAGGGCTGGCCCGAGGCCTTGCCCTTCACGATGAGGATCGCGGCGCTCTGCTGCCCGCGGATGTCCCCGCCTTCGGCCTGGGCCGCCCGCAGGGCCGCCAGCAGGCGGTCCGCGAGGTCGCCCTTGGCGGTGCGGAAGGCCTTGGCCATGGCTGGCCAGACCGTGGCCTTGTCCATGAGGTTGGCCTCCACGGTGAAGCCTTCGCCCAGGTCGTGCCCCGCGGCCTGGATGCACTTGGCCCCCGTGTGCGCCGCCACCCGGCCCTGGGCGTCCACCATGGCCACCTGGCGCACCTCGCGATCGGGGTCCGCCGCCAGCAGGGCCTTGAGGGCCTCCGGCGCGGGCTTGCCGGCCTTCATGAGGGCCAGGCCCAGGGCGCCGTAGGTGGGATCGGTGAAGCTCTGCGTCGCCACCGCACCGACGCCGGCCTCCGCCCAGGGCACGGAGGATCCGACGGAGAACCAGTGGCTCTGGACGGCCACACCCAGGTCCCCCGTAACCGCGTCCCGCGCCACGATGGAGTAGGTGTGCACCGGGCGGCGGGGGACCTCACCCGCATGGGCGGGGAGCGTGAGCGACAGGAGGGCGGCGACGAACAGACGCATGGGAACTCCGGTGGGATGGGGGCGCCCACCATCCTACCCCGTCACTGGTACGATGGTTCCATGCGCCGCGCACTGGTCCTCGCCACCTTCTGCTTCATGCTGGACGCGGCTCCGCCGCCAGAGGCCTACGTGAAGACGGTGAACGCCTGGCATGCGGAACGATCCGCCCGGCTGGCGGCGGAGGACGGCTGGTTGACCCTGGTGGGCCTTGACTGGCTCAAGCCAGGCGAGAACACCCTGGGCACAGCGCCGGGATCGACGGTGCTGCTGCCGGAGGGGACCGCCCCCGCCCAGGCGGGCACATTCATCCTGGAGGGGGGCCAGGTCCGGATCCGCCTCATGGCGGACAGCGGGATCCTCATCAACGGGCAGATCGTGGCTGAAGCCACGCTGAAGGCGGATGTGGACGGCAAGCCGGATCTGCTGCGGGCTGGGCGCATCACCTTCTACGTCATTCGCCGGGGGGACCGGTTCGGGATCCGGATGAAGGACCCCGAGGCTCCCGCGCGCAAGGCCTTCCACGGCGTGGCGCGGTTTCCGGTCGACGCCGCCTGGCGCATCGAAGCGGACTTCCTGCCCTACGCCACGCCACAGACCCGGGCCATCCCCACGGTGCTGGGCACCTCCGAGCCCATGGCGGCGCCGGGTCTGCTGCGCTTCAAGATCAAGGGCCGGACCTACACCCTGGAGCCCGTCATCGAGGATCCGGCCCACCCCGAGCTGTTCATCATCTTCCGGGATGCCACCAGCGGGAAGGCGACCTACCCAGCGGGGCGCTTCCTGACCACCGCCATGCCGAAGGACGGGAAGGTGGTGCTGGATTTCAACCGGGCCTACAACCCGCCCTGCGCCTTCTCGCACTTCGCCACGTGCCCCCTGCCGCCAAAGCGGAATGAGCTCCGCCTGGCGGTCCGGGCTGGCGAGAAGGACTACGGCAGCCATTGAAGCGCCCGGCCAAGGGCTGCCCACCAGAGACTCGGCCCGCCGAGCGACTTGCCCGGGGTCCCTCCAATAGGTCGTTGGGCGGACCTAAAATGGGAAAATAGATGCATTGATTGTTTTTGCGTGCGTGTTATCTTCTGTACCAACACCCAACAGCCCCAATAAAGTCCGGAGGAACCATGCCGCCCGGAAACACGCACGCCAAAGCACCCGCCAAGGTGGTCGAGAAGGTGACCGTCGAGGCCTGCATCGCCATCGCGCAGCGGGTGCAGCACGCCCGCCTCGCCTCCGGCGATGAGGCTGGATCGGATGTGGCCGCCCTCATTGCCGAGGCCATGCGCAGGGAGCTCCTGAAGGGACAGCAGGAGGGCGTGGTCGCCTAGGCCTCCGGCGGTCTGTCCTCGCCGAGGCTGGCTCAGACCCTGTATTCGTCAGGCCGCCACGTCTGGATCCGCTTCTTGATGGCCTCGCCGTCGAGGTTCTCCTGTAGGGCCTCGCGCACGCGGTCCGCCACTTCCGCGTCGGAGGCGAAGCGGAGTCCCACGCACTGCCTGGCGCTCAGCTCGGGGATGCGGGCCTTCAGCTCCTCGGGCAGGAGGCGGGCGAAGCGCAGCTGCTCCTCCAGGCGGATGAGGCGGTCCTGCACCCGGAGGGCGTAGACGCGGGCCTTCAAGGCGAGGAGCGTCACGGCCAGGGCCAGGAGGGCGATCCAGAACGTGGCCAGGGCCGGGCGCCGGACGAAGGTGGTGATGGTGGCGATCACCGTCACCAGGAAGAAGGGGAGCAGGACGAAGTGGTACAGCGGATCGAAGCGGCGGTGGGTCGCGTAGGTCTGGGGCGCGGACATGTCATCTCCCGGGAGGCTTCCAGGTTACTCCAGAGGCCCGCTTCGCCGCCGCTTGAGCGCCGAGGCCCGCTTCTTGGTCTCAAGGCGGCGCTCCTTCGATGCCCGCGTGGGCCGCGTGGCATGGCGGGCCAGGGGCCGCACCAGGGCGGCGCGGACGGCCGCGGCGGCCTTCTCCCGGGCATCCTCCAGGTTCTTGAGCTGGTCGCGGGTGCGGTCGCTGACGACGATCCAGAGGCCCTCGGCATCCAGGCGGTTCCGCTGGGCCAGGCGCAGGCGGCTCAGCGCATCCTCGGGCAGGCCCTCGATGGCGGCGAGGTCGATGCGCAGCTCCACCTTGGAGGACACCTTGTTCACGTTCTGCCCACCCGCGCCCCCGGCCCGCACCGCCTTGAAGCGGATGGCCTCGCCGGGGATGCGGACGGTGGCGGTGACGTGGATGGGATCAGCCATGCCTCGATGCTAGCGCCCCTTTCAGCGCATGGCCTCCATGGGGCTGAGCCGCATGGCGCGGAAAGCGGGGTAGAGGCCGAAGACCAGGGCCAGCGCCAGGGCCACGATCCAGGCGGTGATGAGGCCGACGGGGTTCACCACCAGGCCGTAGGGGAAGCTGGCGGAGAGGGCCTGGCAGAGCAGGCCGCCCGAGACCGTGCCCAGCAGGGCGCCGATGGCCGCCAGCACCACCGCCTCCAGCAGGAACTGGATGAAGATCTCGTGGTCCGAGGCGCCCAGGGCCTTGCGCAGGCCGATCTCGAAGCGGCGGTCGCTGAAGCTGATGAGCATGACGGACAGCACGCCCACGCCGCCCACCAGAAGCACCGTGCCGGCAAGGCTCAGCAGCACCACCTGCCAGCCGTGCATCTGCTCCAGGAAGTTCTGGTAGGCCCGGGCGGCTTCGGCATCCAGGTCCACGATCTCGGCGTCCTCAATGCCGTGGTGGGCCTGGCGGACGCGGCTAAGGAGCATGGCCGAGACCTCGCCGGCGTCGTCGGCCCGGCGCAGCTTCACGGTGACCTGGGCCAGCTTGTGGGCCGGGTCCATGCGGTCCATGTAGGCTTCCAGCGGGATGAGGATGCCGTTGGCGTCGGTGTAGTTCTCCTCGTTGAAGATCTGGCCCGGCGCCTGGACGCCCACGATGCGGAAGGGCACACCCTCCACCACGAGGTCGCGGCCCACGGGATCGGCGCCGCTGAAGAGCTTGGCGGCCAGGGTGGCCCCCACCACGGCGACGGTGGACCGGCGGCGCTGGTCGTCCTCGGTGAGGTTGCGGCCCAAACCGATGGGCCGGTTCATCCAGACCGCGTAATCGGGAGTGACGCCCGTGACGAAGATTCGCTCCGTGTCCCCCGTGACGCGGACCGACGAGGTGCGCTGGGCCCGGGGCAGGAAGGCCACGACCTTGGGGTGGGGGGCCGTGAGCCGCGACAGATCCTCCTGGCGGAGGCCGGGGCTCATGACGAAACGGCTGCGTTCCTCGGCGGTCTCCGCGGTCTTGGGGGCGACGCGCACGGTGCCGTCCCAGCTCATGCCCGCGAAGCCGGTGCTGATCTTGTCCATGACGCCATCAAGCACGGAGGTCATCACCACCAGGGCGAAGACGCCCAGCATGAGGAGGGTGAGGGTGAGGATGCTGCGGACCTTGTGGGCCCACAGCTCCACCAGGCCCGTGCGGACCACCTCCCAGAGCATGCCCAGGCTGAAGCCGCGCACCTTCGGGGCGGGCGCGGGCGCTTCGCCATCCAGGAGGGAAGGGCCGGGGGAGCGGAGGATGAAGGTTCCGTCACTCATAGCGCAGGGCTTCCATGGGAGACAGGCGCGAGGCCTTCCAAGCTGGGTAGAGCGCGAAGAGGAACCCGAAGGCTGCCGCCAGGCCGTAGGCCCAGAGGAAGCTGGCGGGCGTCATGTAGAGGGGGATGCCCAGGCTCTTCGTGATAACCCAGGAAAAGCCCACGCCCAGCGCAAGGCCCGCCAGGCTGCCCAGGGCCGTGAGCAGCAGGGCCTCCGTCATGAAGCCCTTGAAGATCTCCCGGCCTGAGGCGCCGATGGCCATCTTCACACCCACCTCGCGGACCCGTTCCTTGAGCCCGGCCATCTGGATGTTCACGTTGACGATGCCGCCGCCCACCAGGGCCAGCACGCCAGATAACAGGAAGATGATGTCGTAGACGTCGCCCTGGCTGTTGCGGCGGCGGATGCGGGCGGCCACGTCGTCCAGGCGGAAGTCCTCCTGGAGGCGGTGATTGGCCTTGAGGAGGTCGGAGAGCTGTTTGGCAAAACCGCCCATGGCGCCCAGATCGGGGATGCGGAAGGTGACCCGGTCCACCCGGCGGTAGGCATCGCCATTCATGCGCCGCTGCACGAGGTTGGCCGGCACGGCGATGATGCGGTTGCGCCACCAGAACTGGTTGCGCTGCCCCTCGCGGAAGCGGAAGACCCGCTCCTCGAACAGGCCGATGACGGTCACCGGGACCGATCCCACGCGCAAGGTCTGGCCCAGGGCGTCACCCTTGGGGAAGAAGACCTGGGCCGCCTCGGTGCCGAGGATGACGACGGGGGCCCCGGTGTCCATTTCGCTGGCGGAGAAGGCCCGTCCCCGGGCCACGCCGTAGCCATTGGCCGGGATGAAGTCCCCGCCGATGCCGCTGATCTGGCGGTCCTGGTCCCCGTAGGCCGACACCACCCGGACCCGCGCGAACTTCTGGCGGCTCACGCCGTGGATGGCGTCCGCCTTCAGGGCTTCACCACCCACCGCGTCCTCGTCCCTCAGGCCCAGGTTGGCCTGCTGCAGGGCCGTGGGCCGGCCGTCGCGCACGGCGGCCTTGGGCTGCACGTTGAGCTTGTCCAGGCCGCCCATCTTCACGAACATCTCGTCGGCGCGCTTGCGCTGGCTGTCGGAGATGGAGAAGCCGCCCAGCACGGAGGCCACGCCCAGGAGCACACCCATGGCCTGGAGCACGGAGCGGCCCAGGTTCTCCTGGATCTCGACCCAGGCCCCGAGCAGCCGCTCGCGGAAAGCGCCGGAGGTATTCACGCGGCACCCTCTCCGTGGGCGATGAGACCGTCTCTGATCTCCACCTGCCGCTCGGCCTGGGCGGCGATGGAGGGGTCGTGGGTCACCAGCAGCAGGGTGTTGCCCTGCTGGTGCAACTCGCGGAAGAGGCCGAGCACCTCGGCGCCGGTCTTGGAGTCGAGGGCGCCGGTGGGCTCGTCCGCCAGCAGCAGGGCTGGTTCGTTGGCCAGGGCCCGGGCCACGGCCACGCGCTGCCGCTGGCCGCCGGACAGGGTGCCCGGAAGCTTGTCGGCCTTGTCGGCGATGCCCACCTTCTCCAGCAGGGCCAGGGCCCGCTCGCGCCGCTCCTTGCGGCCCACGCCGGCGTAGAGCATGGGCAGCTCCACGTTGCGGGCGATGCTGGCCTTGGGCAGCAGGTTGTAGCTCTGGAAGACGAAGCCCACCTTCTCGTTGCGGATCCGCGCCAGCTCGCCTCCGGAAAGGCCCTGGACCTGGCGGCCGTCCAGCGTGTAGGTGCCGTCCGTGGGCAGGTCCAGGCAGCCGAGGATGGCCATGAGGGTGGACTTGCCCGAGCCCGAGGGCCCAATGAGGGCCACGAACTCGCCCTTGGCCACGGTCAGGTCGATGCCTCGCAGCGCGTGGACCGCCGTGCCATTGGCGCCGTAGACCTTCGTCAGGCCCTGGGTCTGGATGATGCTGGACATGGTGGCACCTGAGGAGTAGCTGAGGCCCGGAGGGAGGCGGATGCCGACCGAGGGGCGGGGGTGCGGGGGGACTTCGCGAGCAGAGCGAGCAAGCGGTCCCCGCGCGGAGCGTTAGTTGTTCTCGTCGTCCTTCTCGACCTTCTTCTTGCTGGGATCCTCCAGGCTCACCTGATCGTTGGCCTTGAGGCCGGAGAGGATCTCGACCCGCTCGAGGGTGGCGATGCCGGCCTGGACGGGCACCACGTCGAAGTACTCCTTCCAGTGATCCGAGAGCCAGATGAACTTGCCCCGGCCATTGAGGCCTTCCTTGGCCTTGGCGAGGTCCTGGGGAGGGAGATTCTCCTTCAGCCGGTAGACCACGGTCCGGCCGTCGCGGCGCTGGAGGGCCTCCAGCGGCACGCTCACGGCCTTGTCGCGCTTCTCGCCCAGGATCTCCACGTTGGCGCTCATGCCGGTCTTGAAGGCCTCCGTGAGCTCATCCAGGGCCACCTCCACCTTGAAGACCTTGATCTTCTCCACCAGGTCGGCGGCGGGAGCCACGAAGCGCACCTTGCCCGTGAAGGCCTTCTGGGGATAGGCGTCCAGGGTGATGCGCACGGTCTGACCCACCTTCACCTTGGCGATGTCCACCTCGTTGAGGTTCACCCTCACGATGAGGGACTTGAGGTCCGCCACAGTAAACACCACCGTGCCCGCATTGAAGGAACTGACGCCGGAAGTGATGGTGTCGCCCAGCTCCACGCCCTTCTTGATGACCACGCCGTTCATGGGGGCGGTGACCCGGGCCTTCTGGGTGGAGGCGTTGCCGCTGATGGGGATGCCCCGGTCCTCCACGATCTGGTAGCGAGTCTGGGCGCTCTTGAAGGCCTCCTCGGCCAGGTCCCGGGTGGTCTTGGCGCTGCGGTAGGCCTGGTCGGAAATCAGACCGGACTTGTAGAGCTCGGACTGCTGCGAGAAGTCCCGCTCGGCGTTCCGGAAGCTCACCCGGGCCTGGGACACGCTGCCCTGCACGTCCGAGAGGGTCTGGGCCTGGTTCACATCGGGTTCCACCTCGGCCAGCACTTCCCCGGCCTTCACCGTGGCGCCTTCCCGCACCTTGAGGCCTACGATGCGGCCCGAGACCGTGGACTTCACGTCCACCTTGGTCAGGGGGTCCACTACGCCCACCTCGCGGACGCTCACCTGGAGATCCTCGGCCTGGACTTTGCCCAGCCGGAAGGGGGTGGAGGCCTCCGCCTTCTTGCCCTTGCCGTCGCCGCCCTTGAGGGTGAAGAACATGCCCGCCGCCAAAGCCACTCCGGCCACGGAGACAATGACCCATCGCTTTCGCATGGAACCCCCTTGATGGGAAAGATGCCGGACCTGCCGGAATGATGGATGGCCTACGGAACAGAGTCTGGGGTCGTTTAGGGAGGATCTCCTTCGGGAACCGGCGGCCGGTGGACCGGGACCGGTCAACGGACCGGTCGGAAGGGGGAACCTCCCTGTGGCACCCCGCCACAGGGCTTGAGGCAACGATCCACACCGGACCGGTTAAACCTTCTCCAAATGGCTCGGGCCTAACCAGGTTGTGAATTGGCACGAGGACGGCATCAGGCCATCCCGGGACGATTCCCCTTCGCGGCCCGGCCGCACCAGGAGCAAACCATGTCCAACATCCAGAAGCGCGTGGCCCTCATCGTGGCGGCGGGACTCATCGGCGCCTCCCTCATGGCCCAGGCTCCGGTGCCCCCGCCCACCACCGGCCAGCAGGTGGAGAAGCAGGGCGAGCGCGTGGAGCGCCGGGGTGAGAGGCAGGAGCGCAAGGGCGAGCGCCAGGAGCGTCGAGGCGCCCGCAACGAGCGCCAGGGTGATCGCAAGATGGCCCAGGGGGCCCGGATGGAGAAGCGGGGGGAGGCCCTCGAGGCCAAAGGCGACGTGAAGGCCGGCCAGGCGCTGGAGCGCAAGGGCGAACGCCGCGAGGCGGTGGGCGCGGCCCAGGATGCCAAGGGCGAGCGTCAGGAGCGGCGCGGGGCCAGGAACGAGAGGAAGGGCGAGCGCAAGGAGCACCGGGGCGAACACCTCGAGCGCAAGGGCGAGCGCATGGAGGCCAAGGGTAAGTAGGCCTTCCTTCTCCTCACGAAAGCGGCCCCCGGACGGGGGCCGCTTTCGTGAGCCAGGAGGAACGTTACCGCACAGTCTCCCGCGCGATCATCAGTTCCTCGTTGGTGGGTACCACCGTGACCACCACGCGGGAATCCGGGGTGCTGATGATGCGCTCGCCGGTGCCGTGCTCGTTGGCTTCGGGGTCCAGCTTCACGCCCAGGAAGCCCAGCTTGCTGCACACCTTGGCGCGGACATAGGTGCTGTGCGTGCCGATGCCGGCGGTGAAGGTGATGGCGTCCACGCCGTCGAGGACCGTGGCGTAGGAGCCGATGAACTGGCGCACGTTGTAGGTCAGGAGATCCCGGGCCAGGCGGGCGCGGTCGTTGCCGCTGTCAGCGGCCAGCTCGATCTCGCGGAAGTCGGAGGAGACGCCGGAGATGCCCAGCAGGCCGGACTTCTTGTTCAGCAGGTCCGTGATGGCCGAGTAGTCCAGGTGCTCGTGCTCCATGAGCATCTCCACCACGCTGGGGTCGATGGTGCCGCAGCGGGTGCCCATGATCACGCCCTGGAGCGGCGTCATGCCCATGCTGGTGTCCATGCTCTTGCCCTGGCCTACGGCGCAGATGCTGGTGCCGTTGCCGATGTGGCAGGTGATGACCTTGAGGGAGCGCAGGGGCCGGCAGAGCAGGATGGCCGTCCGGGCGGCCACGTAGGCATGGCTGGTGCCGTGGAACCCGTAGCGGCGGATGCCGTACTTCTGGCTCAGCTCGTAGGGGATGCCGTAGGTGCGGGCGTGATCCGGGATGTTGTGGTGGAAGGCCGTGTCGAAGACCGCCACGTGGGGGATGTCCGGGAAAGCCGTCCTGGCGACGCGGATGCCCAGGGCGTTGGCGGGGTTGTGCAGAGGCGCGTAGATGGCGAAGGCTTCGATGTCCTGGAGGACCTCGTCCGTCACGAGCACCGAGTCCCCGTACTTCGGTCCCCCATGGACGACCCGGTGGCCCACGGCATGGACAGGGGTGTCGTGGAGCACGTTGGCGTGGAGCCGCTCCAGGATGGCCTCGAGGGCCTCCTTGTGGCTGGGAAGGGGAAGGGTTTCCTTCCGCTTCTCTCCATCGAGGGTGCTGATCAGGTTGGCTTCAGCCAACCCGATGCGCTCCGCCATGCCCTCGGCGATGGAGACCTCCTTCACCATGTCGAAGAGATTGAATTTGAGGCTGGAAGAGCCTGCATTCAGAACGAGAACGTACACGTCATCCCCCATAACAGGGAAAGTCTAGCGCCCAAGTCACGTGACCAAAGGCTCATTGTGGATGAATGGGTCGTCATGCCGGTCGGGCCTGAAGGAGGGGGCGAATCAGGGGAAGGCCGACCTTCAGGTGGAGAAAACCCCTGCATTCAAGGTGGCGGGGTCGGGCCAGGGGGCCGCCAGGGCGATCTCTGCGTCTTCGAGAAGCTGGCTTTCCAGCCGGGTGCGCAGGTCGGGATCTGGGGTCCAGCGCTTCCGGGCGAGCCAGGCCTCGAAGCGGGGCAGGGGGTCCCTGGCGGCCCACTGGGCCAGAAGCTGGGGATCCACGTAGCGCTGATCGTCGTGCTCGGCGTGGCCCTTCATTCGGAAGGTCTCGCAGACGAGGAAGACGGGACCCTTGCCCTCGAGGCAGTGCTGGCGAGCCTGCAGGCTGGCGGCATACACCTCCGCGGCGTCGTTGCCGTCCACCGTGAGCGTGAAGGCCCCCTGGGACCGGGCCGACATCCGCCCGGCCATCTGGCGCTCCGGAGGCGTGGAGAAGGCGTAGCCGTTGGACTCCCCGACGACGATCAGGGGAAGCTGCTGCACCACCGCGAAGTTGAGGCCCTCGTAGAAGGCCCCGGTGGAGCTGCCGCCATCGCCGATCCAAGTCATGGCCACGCGCCGCTCGCCCTTCTGGCGGAAGCTGAGGGCCACGCCCGCCATCACGGGGATGAGGGCGCCCAGCATGGAGGTGGGGGCCAGAATGCCTCTTTCCACCGCGCCGAAGTGGTTGTTGTGCTCCCGGCCTGCGGTGGGACCGGTGGCGCGGCCCAGGTACTGGAGGAAGATCTCGAGGGGCGTGGCGCCCCGGACCAGCATGGAACCCAGGTTGCGGATCATGGGGCCGATCACGTCATCAGGCCCGAGGGCCAGGGCCGTGGCGCAAGAGGTGGCCTCCTGGCCCAGGCTGCGATAGATGCTGCCGAGGGTTCTGCCCTGGCGGAAAAGCTTCACCAGCCGTTCTTCCGTGAGCCGGGTCAGGAGCATGGCCTCATGAAGGCGGAGGGCGGTGTCGCGGTCCATCCGGTTAGCATAGACCCATGCTGAACCTGCGCCCTGCCGTTCCTTCCGACGCCCCGCTGATCCTGCAGTACATCCGCGAGCTGGCGGACTACGAGCGGGAGCCGGAAGCGGCAGTCGCCACGGAGGCGGACATCCATCGGTACGCCTTCTCAGAGCACCCTCTGGTGAGGGTGACCATGGCGGAGTGGGATGGCCAGCCTGCGGGCTTCGCGCTCTGGTTCCTGAACTTCAGCACCTGGGAAGGCAAGCCGGGCATCTACCTCGAGGACCTCTTCGTGCGCCCGGTCTTCCGGGGCAAGGGCATCGGCAAGGCCCTGCTCCAGCACCTGGCGGCCCTGGCGGTGAAGGAGGGCTGGACCCGCTTCGTCTGGCAGGTGCTGGATTGGAACACGCCGGCCATCGAGTTCTACGAGGCCCATGGCGCCAAGGTCATGCGGCCCTGGCTCACCTGCCGCGTGGAGGGCGAAGCCCTGGCCCGGCTGGCGCGGGGCGCGGATTGATGTGGGCCCCGCTGCGCCGCCTCGAGGAGGCCCTGGGGCCTGAGGCGGAGCTGGTGGTGGTCGGCGGCGCCGTCCGCGATGAGCTGCTGGGGCGTCCCCACGCGGACTGGGACCTGGCCACGAAGCTGATGCCGAAGGCCGTGATGGACCGGGCCCGGACCGCGGGCCTGAAGGCGATTCCCACGGGGCTGCAGCACGGCACGGTCACCGTCCTGCTGGAGGACCGGCCCATCGAGATCA
Source organism: Geothrix terrae (assembly GCF_022808775.1). Taxonomy (GTDB): domain Bacteria; phylum Acidobacteriota; class Holophagae; order Holophagales; family Holophagaceae; genus Geothrix; species Geothrix terrae. Next base: position 625,174 of record NZ_JAKZLA010000001.1, on the reverse strand, counting down.
CCACGTTCCGGAGCGATGGGGATTATCTGGACGGGCGGCATCCCGAGACGGTGCGACTGGGCGTCAGCCTGGAGGAAGACCTGTCCCGTCGCGACTTCACCATCAATGCCATGGCCCTCCCCGTGGGCGGCGGCGACCTGGTGGATCCTTTCGGCGGCAGGGCTGACCTGCAGGCGCGGACCCTCCGGGCCGTGGGCGATCCGCTGCGCCGCTTCGCCGAGGACGGTCTCCGCACCCTGCGGGCGTGCCGGTTCGCGGCCCAACTGGGCTTCGAGGTGGAAGTCGGAACCCTGGCGGCCATTCCCGAACGGCTGGAGGTGGCCCGCAAGGTGGCCGCGGAGCGGGTTCTTGCGGAGCTCACCAAGCTGCTCTGCGGGGCCGAACCCCACCGGGGGCTGGATCTTCTGGCGCGGACGGGGCTGCTGGACCTCTGGATGGCGGAGCTGCGTCCCATGATCGGCTGCGGGCAGAACCGGCACCACCGATGGGATGTCTGGCATCACACGCTCGAGGTGGCGCGCCTGGTTCCGGCCGAGCCTGGGCTGCGTTGGGCCGGCCTGCTGCATGATGCTGGCAAGCCCGGGGCCCGCACCCTCGGAGAGGGAGGTGAGGCGAGGTTCCATGGGCACGAGGCCCAGTCCCTGGAGCTCGCCGGCGCCATCCTGGAACGGCTCAGGGCCTCCCACGCGCTCCGGCGCGACGTCCTGGCCCTGGTCCGGCACCATGGCATTCATCCGACCGCGGATTGGAGCGATGCGGCCTGCCGGCGCTTCCTGCGTCGGCTCGACGAGGATGGGCTGACCCTGGCGCGCTGGGGGGCGTTCCGCCTGGCCGATCAACGGGCCAAGGGCCTGGAGGTGGAGGCCCGGCAACAGGAGCACGTCGCTATCCTGACCCGCCTCGAAGCCATCGCCGCCGCTGTCCCACCCCTCTCGGTGAAGGCCCTGGTCCTGGACGGGGCGGCGCTCATGGCGTTGGCTGGACGCGGAGGCGGTCCCTGGCTGGGCGAGCTCCAGCGGAATCTGCTGGAGGCTGTGCTGGAGGACCCGTCGCTCAACACGCCGGAGGCCCTCGCGGACTTGGTCCGCCGGAGGCTCGAGAAGCCCTAGCGCCTCTCGATCAGCACCACGGCCTGAGCCGCGAGGCCTTCGCCCCGCCCCGTGAAGCCCAGCTTCTCCGTGGTGGTGGCCTTCACGTTCAGGGCCTCGCTGTGGATGCCCAGCACAGGGGCGATGCGATCCCGCATGCCCTGGCGGTGCGGGCCGATCTTGGGCCGCTCGCCGATGAGGCAGACATCGGCGTTCACCACCCGCCAGCCCCGCTCGGCGAGATCGCCCATCACCCGCTCCAGCAGGCCTGCCGAGTCGGCGCCCTGATAGGCGGGATCCGTGTCGGGGAAATGCTGGCCGATGTCGCCCAGGCCCGCGGCGCCCAGGAGCGCGTCCATGAGGGCGTGCAGCATGACATCCGCGTCGCTGTGGCCCGCCAAGCCCCGGTCGTGGGGAATGTGGCAGCCCATGAGCATCAGCGGGCGGCCCTCCTCCGGTGCCGCGAAGCGATGGACGTCGAACCCCATGCCTGTGCGGAACGCGTTCATACCCGCTCTGCCCCCAGGTTGCGGTGCTCTCCTGTGGACTCGTCCGGCAGCCGGTGGTCCTCCGTGATGGGATGGTCCGGCAGGAGGATGATGACCTCGGTCCCCTGGCCCTCCTCGCTGAGGAATTCCAGGGTGCCCCCGTGCTCCTCGACGATCTTCTTCACGGTGGCCATGCCGAGACCCGTCCCCTTCTTCTTCCCGTAGCTGAAGAAAGGCTCGAAGATCCGTTTGACCACGCGCTTGGGGATGCCGCGGCCCTGATCCTTCACCCGGATCTGAACTCCGCCCGTGGTCTGGATCCAGTGCACGTGGATCTCGCCGCTCATGCCGACGGTGGCGTCCATGGCGTTGGCCAGGAGGTTCTCCATGACCCGGGTGAACCGCGCGGGGTCCAGCTTGATCAGGCAGGGCGGGCCCTCAGCCAGGAGGGTCACGCCCATCTCGGCGGCGCGGGGCACCAGGGGCTCGATGACGGCCTCCAGGAAAGGCCGGAGATCCACCGTCTCTCTCCGGGGCTCCCGCACCTTGGCGAAATCGAGCACGTCCTGGCTCAGGTGCGTGAGGCGATCCACGCATTCCAGGATCTTGCGGCAGTGGTGGCGGACCTTGGTGTCCTCGGTGGACAGCTCCAGCAGGTCCGCATGGCCGCGAAGCACGAAGAGGCCGTTCTTGAAGTCATGGACGATGGAGCTGGCCACCTGTCCCACCGTGGCGAGCACGTGGCTGCGCAGGTTCTCCTCGGACAGCCTCGAACGCTCGATGGCGATGGCGCAGAGCGAGACGATGGCTTCGAAGGTCGGCCGGTCCGGCGGTTCGATGATGGGACGGCGGCTGTCGAGGTAGACCACGCCGATGCGCCGCCCCTGGAGCAGCAAAGGGAGGCAGAGGATGGTCTTCAGCTCCAGCCGCTGGATCGAGTGCTGGCTGAGCAGCTGGCCGTCCTCGGCGACGTTGAGGATCCAGATGGGGTCGCCGGTCTCGAACACCTTGTGGACGCTGGACATGGACAGCTGGATCTGGCCCTCTAGCTCCTGGCCCAGGTTGCGCTGGACCCGGCAGGCCAGCTCGCCATCCTCCAGGAGCATGAGGAAGCCCCGGTCCGTTCCGGAGATGCTGAGCAGACGGTCCAGGGACTGCTCGAGCATGTCCTCGAGATCGGATTCCTGGGCCAGGAGCTGGGCGGCATCGAGGATGGCCTGGAGATGGATCTCCGAGCTGCTGTGGTCCGTGCGGACCAGGGTCAGCGTGTAGGCGCTGTCCGCCAGGAGCAGGGGGGTCCCGGGTTCCCAGGCCCGGCGCTCTGTCAGCGGTTGGCCCATGTAAAAGCTGCCATGGGTGGTCTTGAGATCCTCGACCCACCAGGTGTCGTCCTGCAGCTCCAGGCGCAAGTGGTTGCGACTGATCATGTTGTCGGAAAGCACCACGTCGCAGAGGCTCTGCCGTCCCACCGTGACGGAGCGGGCCAGGGGCACGGAACGCTCGAACCCGTGCCGGTCTCGAATCAGGAGCTGGTAGCGCTGGGCCACGGCATCTCCCGGGCAGGCTTCATGGGATAAAGGGGGGGATAGGACTGCGAACCCAAGATTATCCGGCCATCGGCTGGACACAAGTGGAAGTCCCGTGAGGGAATAGAAGTCATGCACCGGCATCCCGACCTCGATCCCTCCACGAACCTGGAGGACCCCGTTGAATACTCGTTGAGGCCGCAACGCCTTCAGGAATATATCGGCCAGGCCAAGGTGAAAGCCCGGTTGGAGATCGCCCTCCAGGCCGCCTCGAAGCGCGGGGAGGTGCTGGATCATGTGCTCCTGTTCGGCCCGCCGGGGCTGGGCAAGACCACCCTCGCGCACGTGCTCGCCAACGAGATGGGCGCGCCCTGCAAGGTCATCCAAGCCCCGGCGCTGGAGAAGAAGGGAGACCTGGCGGCCATTCTCACGAACCTGGAGGCGGGGGAGTTCCTCTTCATCGACGAGGTCCACCGCCTGTCGGCACCCATCGAGGAGATGCTCTATTCGGCCATGGAGGACCGCAAGCTGGACATCCTCATCGGCCAGGGGCCCAGCGCCCAGACTCTGAAGGTGGATCTGCGGCCCTTCACTCTGGTGGGCGCCACCACGCGCGCCGGCCTCATCTCGAAACCCCTGCACGACCGCTTCGGCATGGTTCATCGCCTGGAGTTCTACACCCGGGCGGATCTGGCCATCATCGCCCGCCGGTCGGCGGACCTCCTGGGCATCCACCTGGCCCCGGAGGGCGCCGAGGCCATCGCCCGCCGGAGCCGGGGGACGCCGCGCATCTGCAACCGCCTGCTCCGGCGCTGCCGGGACTACGCCGAGGTGAAGGGGGACGGGACCATCACCGTGGAATCCGCCGAGGCCTGCCTGAAGCTCCACGAGGTCGACGACCTTGGCCTGGACGGTCTGGACCGGGAGTATCTCCAGGCCATCTGCCACAAGCACCGGGGGGGCCCCGTGGGCCTGCGGACCCTGGCCGCGGCCCTGGGGGAGGATGAGGGGGCGCTCGAGGACCTGGTGGAGCCCTACCTCATGCAGGTGGGCTTCCTGGATCGCACGCCCCAGGGCAGGAAGGCCACCGATGCAGCCTACGCCTACCTGGGGGTGAAGTCCGATCCGGGGCCGCTGTTCCGATAGGGGCGTGCTCCGCTCCCGTGGATCGGACAGCGCACCGCGCTGTCCTCCCGCTCGCTTGGCCCTGCGGGCCGCGCTTGCGGACACGGGTCCCTCCACCAGGGAAGGAAGGCCACCGATGCAGCCTACGCCTACCTGGGGGTGAAGTCCGATCCGGGGCCGCTGTTCCGCTGATCAGAACTTGGCGTCGATCGTGTCCTGAACCTGCGGCCCGGTTGGGGACATGGCGAGGGTCCCGCCCTTGGCGGCGTTCGCGAGCTCCAGGGTGCGGGTCTGGTCCCTGCGGACGCAGACGCCCTGGAGGGTGCCGCCCTCGTCGACGACCAGGGAGCCGACCTCGACGTCCCCCTCCACGTAGCCCGTGCCATGGATCTCCAGGCACTCCGTGATCTTCATGGTCCCTTCGGCGCGGCCGGTCACCACGAGGTGCTTGGCGTAGATGGTTCCCTTCACCATGCCGCCCGGGGCGATGGAGATCTCGCCGGTGGATTGGATGATCCCCTCCACGGTGCCTTCGATGCGCAGGCTCTGGGAGCCCGTGTGGATCTCTCCCGTGAGCACCACATCCTTGCCCAGCAGGGAGTGGATGGCGGGGGCGGAGTCGGGCTTGGACTTGGTGTTGCGGAAGACAGACATGGTTTACTCCTTCGCGGTCAGGACGACTTTCGCAGCGCCCGGATCCACTGGCGCTGGAGACGCAGGTAGGGCTGGGGATTCGTGGGCTTGCCGTTCAGCCGCACTTCGTAATGGAGGTGGACCCCGGTGGCGTTCCCCGAGCGTCCCATGGTGCCCAGGATATCTCCGCGGGACACTTTCTGCCCGGCTTTGACGTTCACGTGGTTCATATGGGCGTACAGCGTCTCCTGCTCGTTGTTGTGCCGCACGCGGACGCCCCAGCCGTAGCGGTCCATCCAGCCGGCTTCTTCCACCTCGCCGTCAGCGGTGACTTGGATCGGCGTGTCGAGGGAGTTGCTGATGTCGATGCCCGTGTGGTAGCCCAGCAGGCCATCCCCCTCCTCGTTGGGGCGGGAGAAGGGATTGACGCGCACACCGAACCCCGAGCTCAGGTAGCCGGCCGTGGGCGGGATGGAGGGCGTATGCGCCCAGGCCCGAAGCACGGGCTCCATCCTGGCCCGCACGACGGCCGCCTGCTTGGTGGTGTAGTCGAGGTCCTGCTTGAGGCGGGACAGCTTCTCCTGGGTGCCGGGCGGCGGCGGGGTGGCGGACTGCACGGGCTGCCCGGGTGGCGGGGGCAGGGGCGAAGCGGTGGAGGCTTTCGGGTCCAGGAGCTTCAGCAGCTCCGTCTGCTGCTGCCGGAGGGTCGTCACCTCAGCTTCGAGGGCCTGGGCCTGATCCAGGGAGGATCGGAGCTGCTCCTGCTGCTCCACCGTCTCCTTCTGGAGCCGGCTGAAGCTCATGATCTTCTTGGTGGCCCAGAATCCGTAGCCGGAGCCGATCATGGCCAGGGCCGAGAACCCGGCCACCAGGCCGATTCCCCAGAGCATCATCCGGCGGGTGAGGGACCAGCGGAGGGTGCGGTGGCTGAAGACGACCATCACGGTGAGCCACCCCACGGGATCGGGGCGGCTGGAGCGCACGGCGAGTCGGCGTTCGGGCTGGTGAGTGGACATGGCCCCTCAGCATACCTGGGAATCCGCGATGGATCGACTCGTCTTCTTACAACGAACGATCTAGACCGGAGCCAGGAGCGAGCGCGATAGCCACCATTCCAAGACGTGGCCGAGGAAAAACACGAGCCCCACGAGGCTGTTCAACGTGAAGAAAGCCTGGTCGATGCGTGACAGGTCGCCGCCCCGGACCAGCCACTGCTCCTTCGCGAGCATGACCGCCACGGTGGCCCATCCGGCCCAGGAGATCAGATGGCTGCCCATGTGGACGTTGAACATGGCCCAGGCCGCCAGGGCCAGAAGGTGGAAGGCGCGGGAGAGGGCCAGGGCGCCGCCAGTGCCCAGCCAGACGGGCATGGAATGCAGCCCCTTGTCACGGTCATAGGCCTGGTCCTGGAGGGAATAGAGGATGTCGAAGCCCGCGGTCCAGGCCAGGACGCCTCCGGAAAGCCACAGGGCAGGGGCCTCGATGCGGCCGGACACGGCGATCCAGGCCCCCAGCGGCGCCCCGGAGAGGGACAGACCCAGCACCACATGGGCCCAGGAGGTGAAGCGCTTGCAGAGCGAGTACCCGAGGATGATGACGAGGGCCAGCGGCGAGAGGGCCCAGGTGAGGGGTCCCAGGGCGCCGGCCGCCAGGCCGAAGACGACGATGCCCGCCCCCATCAGGAGCATGGCGCCGGCCCGGGAGACTCGGCCCGCGGGCAGGGCCCGGCCGGCGGTGCGGGGGTTCTCCGCATCCACGTCCACGTCCACCAGGCGGTTGAAGGTCATGGCCGCCGTGCGCGCCCCCACCATGGCCGCGAGGATCCAGAGGATCGTGCGGAGGGGCGGGATTCCCTGGGCCGCCCCCAGGGCCCCCAGGAAGGCGAAGGGCAGGGCGAAGACCGTGTGCTCGAACTTGATCATGTCGAGCAGTTCCATCATGTGCCTGAAGGAGGAGCGGCCCGGTACGACCGGCTGCGCGGACAGCTCCCCGGCCTCCGGCTCGGGCAGGTCCGTTCCGGTCGGGGCGGATCCGGTGGGCTGTTCGGGGGGGCGCGTCGTGCTGTCCATTGAAGACATGATCCAGCGAATCGAGATCGGTGTCTCGCGTCGGGTTCCGGGAGGTGCTCTAATCCTCCGTCCTCAGCCGATACCCAACACCTGGCTCCGTCTGCAGGTAGCGCGGCCGGGAGGGATCCTCTTCGAGCTTGTGCCGGAGCTGGGCCATGTAGACCCGGAGGTACAGAGGCTGGGCCCCGGCCACGTTCCCCCAGACCTCCTTCAGGAGCTGGCGGTGGGTGACCACCCGCCCCGCGTGCCGGATCAGGGTGGTGAAGAGCCGGTACTCAAGCGGAGTGAGGTGGACTTCCTGGCCTGCGACCAGGACTTGGCGCCGGGCCAGATCCACCCGCCATCGCCCGAGGGTGAACAGGGGATCCTCGGCCGCCCCGGGATCCGCATGGCGCAGGGCGACCCGGATGCGGGCCAGCAGCTCGCCGGTGCCGAAGGGCTTGGTGAGGTAGTCGTCCGCCCCCACGTCCAGGGCGCCGATCTTGTCGGTTTCCCGCCCCCGGGCGGAGATGATGATGACCGGAGTGCGGCTCCATTCCCGAAGCCGCGTCATGAGGTCGAGGCCGTCCATGTCGGGAAGGCCGAGGTCGAGCAGGATCACGTCCGGCCGGTGCTGCACGGCCAGGGTCAGGCCCTCCTGGCCCGAGGCGGCCTCGAGGTAGCGGTACCCACCGCTCTCCAGGGCCACCCGGAGGAAGCGGCGCATCTGGGGCTCATCCTCAACCAGAAGGACCTGCGGGCCGAGGGCGATTGTCATGCGCCCTCCTCGGGCATGGACGGAGGCGTGCCCAGGGGAAGGCTCACGAGGAACTGGGCGCCGCCCTGGGGATGGTTGACCGCCTGGATCCGGCCCCCGTGAGCTGCCACGATGCCCTTGCAGATGGCCAGCCCAAGCCCCGCTCCCGGGCGGCCCGCGGCGGCTTCGCCCCGGGCCAGCTTCTCGAAGATCCGCACTTCCTCCCCGGGGGCGATCCCAGGGCCCCGGTCCGCCACGGAGAAGGTGAGGGACTTCCCTGCGGCCCAGGCCTTGATGTCCACCTGCGAACCCGGCGGCGAGTACTTCAGTGCGTTGTCGAGGAGGTTCACCAGCACCTGCTCCATGAGGACAGGGTCCATGGCCACCAATGGCAGGTCGTCGGGAAGGTGGACTTTCACCCGTGCAGATTCCACGCCCAGCTCGTGGCGATCCAGGGCCGCGCCCACCACCTCCTCCACGGGGATCCACTCGGTGCGGAGCTCCAGGGCGCCGGCCTCGAGGCGTGTGATGTCCAGCAGGTTGCTGACGAGGCGGTGCAGCCGCTGGGCCTCCTCCTGGGCCGAGGTCAGGAGGTCTCGCCGGGTGGCGTCGGAGAGGTCGGGCGTCTCCAGGACCGTGCTCACGGCGCCGGTGATGACGCCCAGAGGGGTCCGCAAGTCGTGCGACACCGAGCTGAGCAGGGCGTTCCGCAGGCGTTCCTCCTCGGCCCGCCGGCGATCTGCAGCGCTCTGCTCGGCCAGGAGGGAGCGCTCCAGGGCCAGGGCGGTCTGGGTGGCAAAGGCTTCCAGCAGTTGGCGCTGGTCCGGCTCCACCCAGCGGGGGGCGCCATCCGGAAGCACACCCATCACGCCCAGGGGGCCCTTGGATCCCTTGAGTGGCAGGTAGGTGGCACGGGCCCCGGGGAGGGTGACCGTGCCCAGTCCGGCAGGCTCGTCATGCTCGAAGACCCACTGGGCCACGCCCCGTTCCTGGTCGTTCAGCGGGAAGGATAAGTGATGCGCGGGCGCCTCCAGGTGCCCGGAGCCATCAGGAAGCAGCACCACCGCATGGCTCTGGAACTGGGCCGCGACGGTCTGGATTGCGGCGGCCACCAGAGCCGTGGACCCGGCGCTGTGGGCCAGTCCCTGCCCCAGGCGGAAGAGGGCCTGCGTCCGTTGTTCCCTGCCGCGAGCCAGGCGGGCCTGGGCCCGAATCCGCTCGGTGAGGTTGCCGATGACCACACCCACCAGAAGCATCACGGAGAAGGTCCCCACGTGGCGGAAGTCGGATACTACGAAGGTGAAATAAGGGGGCACGAAGATGAAGTCGAAGGCCGCGACGCTCAGGACCGAGGCCAGCAGCGAGGGGCCGCGGCCGAAGCGGGTGGCGACCACGAGGATCCCCAGCAGGTAGACCATCACGATGTCCGCCAGTTCCGTGCGCCGGAAGACCAGGCCGGCGACGGCTGTCGCGAGGGCCACCGTGATGAGGCTGAGCAGGTAGTTCCGCAGGGGGCTCGTGATCCGGGGACTGAGGCCCGACGGGCCCATCTGTTTCGCTGTTTCGCCGGTGATGACGTAGATGTCGATGTCCCCGCTGTGGCGGATGAGGTCATCCACCGGGGAACCGGCGAAGGCCTCAAGCCATCTTGGACGTGAAGGCTTGCCCACCACGATTTTGGTGATGTTGCGGTCCTGAGCGAAGGCGAGGATGTCCTCGTCCGTGCGGCCGCCGCCTTCGATGACGACCGTTTCCCCACCCAGCTTCTCGGCCAGCCGGAGGTTCTCCTCGATGCGGTTCCGCTCCTCCTCGCTGAATTTGAAGTGCCGGGGTGATTCGATGTAGAGGGCCACCCAAGAGGCCCCCAGGGACCCCGCCATGCGGCGTGTGGCGCGGATGAGCCGCTCGGAGAGCCCGTCCGGACCGACACAGACCAGGAGCCGGTCTCCGGCGGCCCAGGTCTTCCGGATGCCCTCCGATTCCATGTACCGTCGCATCTGGGCGTCGACGTTCTCCGCCGTGTGGCGCAGGGCCAGCTCGCGAAGGGCGAGAAGGTTGCCTTTGCGGAAGAAGTGCTCCCGGGCATGACGGGCCTGCTCTGGAAGGTAGACCTTGCCCTCCTTGAGCCGGACGAGCAGATCCTCCGGGGCCAGGTCCACCAGCTCGACCTCGTCTGCCCGTTCCATGACGGTATCCGGGACATTCTCTCGAACTGTGACGCCGGTGATCTGGGCTATGACGTCCTTGAGGCTTTCCAGGTGCTGGACGTTCATCGTGGTGTAAACGTCGATGCCTGCGTCCAGCAACTCCATGACGTCCTGCCAGCGCTTGGCGTGCCGGGAGCCCATCACGTTGGTGTGGGCCAGTTCGTCCACGAGAATCAGCGCTGGCCGGCGGGCCAGGGCAGCGTCCAGGTCGAACTCGGGAAAGAACTGACCGGCGTAGGCCAGTTCCTTTCGGGGCAGGATCTCCAGCCCCTCTGTCAGGGCGGCCGTCTCACTCCGGCCATGAGTCTCGACGACCCCGACGACGAGGTCGACCCCCTCCACGCTCCGTTCCCGCGCCTCAGAAAGCATGGCGTAGGTCTTGCCGACGCCCGGGGCGGCCCCGAAGAATACCTTCAGCTTGGCCCGGCTGGCCCGTTCCTCCTCATCCTGCACCTTGCGCAGCAGGGCATCGGGATCGGGGCGCTCGGGGCTCATGACCTAAACCTATCCGGAACCAAGTCGCCTGTCATGGCGCGAATGGGGGTGTCAACCGTGATCACGTCTGTCGCCTTCCGCGCGAGGGATACGGGCATTTCCGCGGTCCAACCCGTCGCCATTGTCGAAGATGGACGCCTCAATCATGTCGAGCCTCCTGCCGAGGCCATGATCGGTCGGGGCATCGTCCCATGCCGTGCCGGGACGGTTCCGCGGAGACGCGGTTGTTAACGGAAACCGAATCAGCCTGCCTTGATGGGCGGGTGTCAAAGCGGCGGTAGGATGCCATCGGCTTGCATTAAGAAGGCGTAAATATCAACGAATCCCGGACGGAGAAGGCCCGGGTGATTCCGGGCGCTAGGGTATCCCGCGTGATGGTCCCTCACCCTTCCCCAGCGGGATTCACCCGGTCTTAGCGCCGCCTTAACACGGACTCTGGCCATCCTGTCGGACTGGCGTGCAGCGCCGAGTCCCTGGAGTCGTAATGAAATCGCCCATGCTGATGCTCTTGCTTGCCGCTCCTCTGGTAATGGCGCAGGCGCCGGATGCGCCTCAGGCCCGGTCGGTTCCTGCTGCTGGGCCGGTCAACGCGGCCGAGCCCTTCGCCTTCGCGGACTTCGCCTGGCTGAACGGAACCCCCCGAACCAAGGACTCCGTTCTCGAGACCAAAGCCTTCACGGGGGAGTTCAGGGCCGACGTGAACACGGTCTACGACTTCAATCATCCCCAGGACCACACCTTGGTGGGCTCCAGCGAACTGGGCCGGACTAATGAAGTCCAGGTGCAGCAGCTGGGCATCGGCGGTGATTTCCACTGGGAGAACGTCCGCGGCCGGATCATGACCCAGTTCGGGATGTACTCGACCATGACACCCCGCAACGACGCCAGCACCGCCAAGGGCCAGTGGCAGACGGACAACGCCTACCGCTATGTCTCCGAAGCCTACGGCGGCTACCACTGGGACGTGATGGGCGGCCTCAACCTCGACGCGGGCATCTTCATGTCCTACATCGGCCTCTTCAGCTACTACAACTTCGACAACTGGGCCTACCAGCCCTCCTACGTCTCCTCCAACACCCCATGGTTCTTCAATGGCGTCCGCGTCCAGTTGTTCCCCAGCGACAGGCTGAAGCTGGAACTCTGGCTCACCAACGGCTGGCAGTCCTACAACATGTTCAACAACACGCCCGGCATCGGCGGTTCCCTGAACTGGCGCCCCAACGGGAACCTCAGTGTCGTCTCCAACAACTACTTCCTTGGCGCCGATGCGCCAGGGAACCGGAAGCGCACCCGCCGGCACACGGACAACAGCATCCAGGTGAAGTACTACGATGAGCCTGGTTCCTTCCTCGATAAGGCCGCCTTCTCGTTCACCTTCGACCTGGGCGATGAGCAGGGCGGTGGTGTGAGCCGGAGCGGCAATGATCCCAGCAACCCCAAGCAGACCTTCTCGGGATGGATGTTCTACAACCGCCTCTGGTTTTTGAGAGACCGCCACGCCCTCACCATCGGCGGAGGCGAAATCACGAATCCGGGCCGCTACCTGGTGCTGATGCCGCCCATCAACGGGGCCACGGCCGCCTCGGGTACGCCCTACTTCACGGAGAACCCCGGGGACAGATGGCATTCCTGGGACTACTCGATCACCTACGACTACATGCCCAGTCAGTTCATCACCATGCGCAGCGAGTTCAATCGCCGTGGTGCCGACGTGCCCTACTTCTCAGGCCCCGGCGGGGTGACCCCCCCGGGCGGCAACCAGGGCGCCCCCGGATCCGTGGTCGCGGGCTGGGCTCCGGATCTTCGCAAGACCGAAAGCCGGATCACCCTGGCCATGCTCGTGAAGTTCTGACCGCAGGGGACACGACACCGGTATTCGTGCCCTGCGTCGAGCTATTCCTGTGCCTCGGCTTGGCCATGGAGGCTGCGGCACGAACAGCCTCGGCTTTGGAAGCTGGGCGGGCTCGCCAGGAGTCCCGCTCTACTTCGCTGGAACCTCGTCCAGAGCGAGGTTCAACTTCAGCACGTTTACCCGGGCCTCGCCCAGCATGCCCAGCTGGGGGCCCTCGGTGTGGGCCGCGATCAATTCGCGCACTTTGGCCTCGTCGAGGCCCCTCGCCTTGGCCACGCGATGCGCCTGATAGGAGGCGGACGCGGGGCTGATGTGCGGATCCAGCCCACTTCCTGATGCGGTGACGAGATCCACGGGAATGGGGTTCGCTGCATCCGGATCCGCAGCCCGGAGGGCGGCGATCCGGTCCTGAACCACCTTGCGGAGATCCGGACTGCTGGGCGCCAGGTTGGACCCGCCGCTATTGGCGCCGTTGTAGGGCAGGGGCCTGCCTTGGGCGTCGACGGTGGCGGAAGGGCGGCCCCAGAAGTCGCGTGGAGCCGTGAAGGACTGGCCGATCCACTCGGAGCCGATCACCTGGCCATCCCTGCGGATCAGGCTGCCCCCGGCCTGATGGGGAAAGGCGGCTTGAGCCAGCCCGGTGACTCCCAGGGGATAGGCCAGGCCGGTGATGGCGGACAGCGCGATGAAGGCGACGAGGGCGGGGCGGAGCTGGAGGTTCATGGGATCTCCTACGCGGCGAGGTGAAGCGCGACGAGCAGCCAGTCGATGGCCTTGATGCCGATGAAGGGCACCACCAGGCCGCCGGCTCCGTAGAGCAGCAGGTTCCGCTGCAGCAGCTGGGCCGCCCCCACGGGCCGGTACGTCACGCCACGAAGCGCCAGGGGGATGAGCACCACGATGATGAGGGCGTTGAAGATCACGGCCGAGAGGATGGCGCTCTCGGGGCTGTGCAGACCCATGATGTTCAGCGCGCCCAGGGCCGGGTAAGTGGCCACGAAGGCCGCGGGCAGGATGGCGAAATACTTAGCCACATCGTTGGCGATGCTGAAGGTGGTCAGCGAACCGCGGGTCATGAGCATCTGCTTGCCGATCTCCACGATCTCGATGAGCTTGGTGGGATTGGAGTCCAGATCCACCATGTTCCCGGCCTCTTTCGCGGCCTGGGTGCCGCTGTTCATGGCCACGGCCACATCGGCCTGGGCCAGGGCCGGCGCGTCGTTGGTGCCGTCCCCCGTCATGGCCACGAGGCGCCCGCCGGCCTGGTATTCGCGGATCAACTTGAGCTTCGCCTCGGGCGTGGCCTGGGCCAGGAAGTCATCCACCCCGGCTTCCGCGGCGATGGCAGCGGCGGTGAGGGGATTGTCGCCGGTGATCATCACCGTCTTGATGCCCATCCCCCGCAACTCCGCGAATCGCTCCTTGATACCGCCCTTCACGATGTCCTTGAGCTGGATCACGCCCAGGGCGTGCGCGCCTTCGGCCACCACGAGCGGGGTGCCGCCCGCCATGGAGATTTGGTCGACAGTGCGGCGCAGGTCGTCCGGAAAGGTGCCGCCATGGGACTGGACGTAGGCTTCGATGGCCGAGGCGGCGCCCTTGCGGATCTGGCGCGTGCCCAGGTTCACGCCGCTCATGCGGGTCTGGGCCGTGAAGGGCACGAAGTGGGCGTCCAGGGCATGGAGGTCACGCTCGCGGAGGCCGTGCTGTTCCTTGGCCAGCACCACGATGCTGCGTCCCTCGGGTGTTTCATCGGCCAGGGAGGAGAGCTGGGCCGCATCCGCCAGGTTCTTCAAGTCCAGACCATCGGCGGGCAGGAAGGCCACGGCCTGCCGGTTGCCGAGGGTGATGGTGCCGGTCTTGTCCAGCAGCAGCACATCCACGTCGCCCGCCGCCTCCACGGCCCGGCCGGAGGTGGCGATGACATTGGCCTGGATCATGCGGTCCATGCCGGCGATGCCGATGGCGCTGAGCAGACCGCCGATGGTGGTGGGAATGAGGCAGACGAGCAGCGAGACCAGCACAGTCAGCGTCACGGGATGCCCTTGTCCGGCGGCCTTGGTGGAGAAGACGGAGTAAGGCAACAGGGTGGCCGTGGCCAACAGGAAGACGATGGTGAGCCCTGCCAGGAGGATGTCGAGGGCGATCTCGTTGGGTGTCTTCTGGCGCTTGGCACCCTCCACCATGGCGATCATGCGATCCAGGAAACTCTCACCAGGATTGGATGAAATGCGGATCACCAGCCAATCGGAGAGCACCAGGGTTCCCCCGGTGACGGCGGAGCGGTCGCCGCCGCTCTCTCGGATGACCGGGGCGCTCTCGCCGGTGATGGCGCTTTCGTTCACCGAAGCCACGCCCTCGACGACTTCTCCATCACCGGGGATGGTCTCGCCAGCTTCCACGAGCACGAGATCGTTGATGCGCAGGACCGGTGCACCGACCACCTCGTGCGGCCCCTTCCGGTCGGGCCCGAGCAGCCGCCTGGCCTTCACGTCGCGCTTGGACCGGCGCAGGGAATCCGCCTGGGCCTTGCCCCGGCCCTCCGCCATGGCTTCGGCGAAATTGGCGAAGAGGAGGGTGAACCAGAGCCAGAGGGAGATGGCCAGGATGAAGCCTGGCCGTCCCTCTCCCTGGCCGGCCAGGGCCTGGATCCAGAGGCCCGTGGCGAAGGCGCTGCAGACCCAGACGGTGAACATCACGGGATTCCGGAGCTGGTGAAGGGGGCTCAGCTTCCGGAAGGCGTCCAGCACCGCGCGCCGCACGATGGTGGATTCGAAGAGGGGCCTATCCTGCCGCGAATGGGAGGTCATCGGATGCTCCTCAGGGTCAGGTGCTCGGCGACGGGGCCGAGGGCCAGGGCGGGAATGAAAGTGAGGGCGCCCACCAGGAGCACGACCCCGATGAGCACGCCGACGAAGAGCGGGGTGTGGGTGGGCAGGGTGCCCAGGCCCTCGGGTGTGTGCTTCTTCTTCACCAGGGAGCCGGCGACAGCCAGCACAGGCCAGATCACGCCGAAGCGGCCCAGGAGCATGGCGACGGCCAGGCCATCGTTGTAGAAGGGCGTGTTGGCGTTGAGGCCGGCGAAGGCGCTGCCGTTGTTGTTGGAGGCGCTGCTCCAGGCGTAGAGGATCTGGCTGAAGCCGTGGGGCCCGGGATTGCTCACGGAGGCCACCGCCGCCGGAACGAGCACGGAGATGGCCGTCCCGATCAGCGCGGCGGCGCAAGGCAGGAGGATGGCGATGGAGGCCATCTTCATCTCGAAGGCTTCCACCTTCTTGCCCAGGTATTCCGGGGTGCGGCCCACCATGAGGCCGCCGATGAAGACGGCGACCAGGGCGAACATGAGCATGCCGTAGAGCCCCGACCCGACGCCGCCGAAGACCACCTCGCCAAGCTGCATGAGCCACATGGGAACCAGGCCACCCAGGGGCGTGAAGGAGTCGTGCATGGCGTTCACGGAGCCGCTGGAAGCTGCCGTGGTGGCGGTGGCCCATAGGGCAGATCCGCCGGGGCCGAACCGCAGCTCCTTGCCCTCCATGTTGCCGCCAGGCTGATCGACACTTGCCACCTGGTTCACTCCCAGGCGGTCCAGGGCGGGGTTGCCATTCACCTCGGCCTGCGTGCAGACGGCCAGGGCCCCGACGAACATCACGGTCATGGCAGCCAGCAACGCCCAGCCCTGGCGGCGATCCTTCACCATGTGCCCGAAGGTCACGCAGAGAGCCGCGGGGATGAGGAGAATGCTCAGAATCTGGATGAAATTCGAGAGCGGCGAGCTGTTCTCGAAGGGATGGGCGGCGTTGGCGCCGAAGAACCCGCCGCCGTTGGTGCCGAGCATCTTGATCGCGGCCTGGGAGGCCGCGGGGCCCATGGCGAGCACCTGTCCGCCTGAGGTGTGGAGATAGGAGGACAGGTTCTGGATGACGCCCTGGGAGACAAGGAAGAGGGCGAGGACGAAGGAGAGGGGCAGGAAGATGTAGAGGGTGCTGCGCACCAAGTCGACCCAGGCATTCCCGAGGCCTGTGGCGCTGCGGCGGGTGATTCCCCGGATCAGCGCAGCCAGCACCGCGATGCCGGTCGCTGCCGAGATGAAGTTCTGTACTGTCAGGCCCAGCATCTGGGTGAGGTAGCTGAGGGTCGTTTCACCGCTGTAGGCCTGCCAGTTGGTGTTGGTGATGAAACTTACGGCCGTGTTGATGGAGAGGCCCGTGGCCACATCGGCCTGGTGCTCGGGATTCAGGGGCAGGGCGGCCTGGGTCTTCATCAGGAGGAACACCGCCGCCAGGCCGAGGAGCTTGATGAGGGTGATGGACCAAGCGTAGGCCTTCCAGCCCATGTCCTCGCCCTCGTGGATGCCCATGAGGCGATAGAGGCCTCGTTCGAGGGGGCGCAGAATCGGGTGGAGGAAGGTGCGCTCGCCCTCCAGAACCCTGGCCATATAGGTTCCCACGGGGTAGGCCAGGCTCAGGAGCAGGGCCAGGTACAGCAGATTCTGGGACCAGGCATGGCTCATTGGAACGCCTCCGGCTTCAGCAGGGCGAAGGTGAGGTAGCCAAGAAGGCCTAGCGCCAGGAGGGAGGCGAGCAGAAGGGTGGGGTTCATCGGAGCATTCCTTCCCGGGGTTGGATCTGGGCGATCAACCAGAAGAGGAGTGGAAGGAGCATCAGGATCAGCATCCACCAGCCGCTCGCGCGTCCGCCTTCTCCCTCGCTCCACAGAGTACGCGCGGCCCGGAGGCCCAGCCAGGCGGCCAGCGTGGCGAGTGGGAGGAACCATGGCATCACGAGGTGCACAGATACTCCTGCGGGTGATCCGGGCTGCGTGGAACCACCCGGTCCGCCAGCATGGTTTGAGCCCCGTTAAGGTGCTGTTAGGAATCGAGGAGGACTTTTCGAGTTGCGGCCGGGGCAGCCTTTCCTGCTTGGATTCCTAACGCATTCTTAACGCCATTCCTGGCCATTCTTGTCGGTTGGCCCGACCTCGGGGCAGGCGGACCGGGTCGGTCCCATCGTCATCCCGTCTGGACCCACTATCCCAGGAACCCCGGTCATGCCCAATTACAGAACCATTCTCCTGGGCCGCCGCCTCGCCAGCGAAGAAAGCCACGAGACCCGGATCAGCAACCCCATCGCCCTGGCCGTGTTCAGTTCGGACGCGCTTTCATCCGTGGCCTACGGCACCCAGGAGATCATGGCGCCCCTCACGGCCGCGATTGCGGTGTTCGGGGCAGGGGTGCTCGGGTGGTCCTGGTGGGTGTCCCTCGGCATTGTCGGCCTGCTGCTGATCCTCAACGTGAGCTACCGCCAGACCATCCACGCCTATCCCAGTGGTGGAGGCGCCTACCTGGTGGCCAAGGACAACCTCGGCGAGGCCGCGGCGCAGACCGCCGGCGCCTCCCTTCTGATCGACTACATCCTGACCGTGGCCGTGTCCGTGTCCGCGGGCGTCTCGGCCATCGTCTCCGCCTTCCCCGGGCTGGAGGCCCACCGCGTATTCCTCGCCGAGGGCATCATCGCCTTCATCGCGCTCATGAACCTGCGGGGTGTGAAGGAGAGTGGCCTGGTCTTCTCTCTGCCCACCTACGGCTTCGTGATCTGCATCGTGGGCCTGCTGATCAAGGGTTTCTGGAACGTGGCCACGGGCCATGAAGTGGCCGCCACCCACGTCGCGTCAGTCCATCTGGAAGGCACTTCGCGGCTGGCCGCGGTCTGGCTGCTGGCCAGGGCCTACAGCGCGGGCTGCACCGCCCTCACAGGGGTGGAGGCCATCAGCAATGGCGTCACGGCCTTCAAGGACCCCGTGTCGCGCAACGCCTCGAAGACCATGACCTGGATGGTGGCGCTCCTCGGGACGATGTTCCTGGGGATCACCTATCTGACGAATCACTATGGCCTGACCTACCACCCGGATGCGTCCGAGACTCTGCTGTCCCAGCTCACCAGGATCACCCTGGGCGGAGCGGAGCACGGGTTCGCGAAGCTCGTCTACCTCACCACCACCGGTTTCACCATGGCCATCCTGGCCTTGGCGGCGAATACAGCCTATGCGGACTTTCCACGCCTGGCCGCGCTGCATGCCCGGGACGGCTTCCTGCCCCGCCAGTTCACCAGCCAGGGGGATCGCCTGGTCTTCTCCAACGGGATTTTCATCCTGTCCCTGGCCGCTGGATTCCTGGTCCTGCTCTTCGGCGCGAAGGAAGACCACTTGCTGCCCCTCTATGCGGTGGGCGTCTTCCTCGGCTTCACCATCAGCCAGACGGGCATGGTGCGCCGCTGGTTCCGGCTGAAGGGCGCCGGCTGGCAGATCAAGGCGCTTATCAACGGCCTGGGCGCCATCACCACGTTCATCGTCATGCTGGTGATCGCCGTGACGCGCTTCGCCCACGGCGCCTGGATCGTCATCGTACTCGTGCCGCTGATGGTCGTGACCTTCTTCAACATCCACCGGCACTACATCCGGGTCAAATCCATCCTCGCGGCCAGCCGGGTGGACTTCCTCGGGCCCCGCCGCAACCGGGTGGTCGTGCTGGTCTCCGGGATCCACGCTGGCGTGGTGCAGGCCCTGAACTATGCGAAGGTCATCGCCGGACATGGCGAGGTAGAGGCCCTGACCATCGACTTCCCCGATGAGCATGGTCGTGACAGCGCGGCTCTGGAGAAGCTGCGGTCCGACTGGCCAATGTACTGCGAGGGGATTCCCCTCCGGTCCATCCGCAGCCCCTACCGCAAGATCGTCGAGCCCATCGTGAATGAGCTGGACCGCATGCGGAAAGCGGAACCGGAGTTCACCACCACCGTCATCCTGCCGGAGTTCGTCACCGGCCACTGGTGGGCCAACCTCCTGCACAACCAGACAGCTTGGCGGATCAAGGGCACCCTGCTCCTGAAGCCCAAGACCATCGTGATCTCCATCCCCTACCACGTGGAGCCACTGGTGGAGTGACTATCCGGCCCGGAAAGTGCGCTTCGGAACCTCCGAGGAAGCCAGCCTCGCCGTGTGGGCCTCCAGCAGGTCGCTCCGCGTGAGGATGCCGACCAGCCTGGACTCCGCGTCCAGGACGGGAAGGCGTCCCACGGCCTCGCGGACCATGTGGTCGGCCGCCTGGCGGAGCGAGTTTCCCCCGAAGGCCACGGCCAGTTCCCGGTGGACCAGGTCCCGGACCGGCGCATCCGGAGGATGGGAGGCCTCCAGCAGGTCCCGCCGCGTGAGCACTCCGATCACAGAGCCATCTCCGTCGACCACGGGAAACCCGTGGTGGGAGGCACCGTCAGCTCCGGCTTCGATCCAGCACCGTACCGAATCGAGCGACTGGTCCGCCTCCAGGGTCACCACGGGGCTGGAGGCCGCATCCTGGACCAGGACCTGATCCAGGAAGTCCGCCGAGTATTCTTCGGGGACCCGGATGCCGCGTCGGGCAAGCTTCTCCGTCATGATGCTGTTCCGCATCATCAGGGCCGAGATCAGGTAGGCGGCGGAGCATCCGCCCAGCAGGGGCAGGAGGCCCAGGGGCTGCAGGGTCGTCTCGAAGGCGAACACGGCGGAGGCGAGCATGGCCCGGGAAGCGCCCGCGAAGATGGCGGCCATGCCGACCAGCGCGCAGATCCGGGGGTCCACGCCTGCCTCCGGGAATGCCGCGGCGATGAGGCCGCCCAGGAGGGCGCCCAGGGCGCCACCGAGGGTGAAGAGGGGAGCCAGCGTTCCGCCGGACGTGCCGCTGCCGAGGGCGATGGACCAGGAGAGGAACTTGGCCAGGCACAGGACCAGAAGACCGGTCCCGAGGAGGTTCGCCGAAAGGATGGCCTGGATGTTGTCGTAGCCCACGCCCATGGTGTGGGGGACGAAGTAGCCGACGCCGCCGACGGCCAGTCCGCCGAGGGCGGGCCACCACATCCAGTGGATGGGCAGATGCTCGAAGCCGTCCTCGATCCAATAGATGGCCCGGGTCACGTAGACCGAGGCCAGGCCGACCAAGGCGCCGAGGGCGATGTAGATGGCCAGGGCGGACCCGCCGGGGGTGGCCAGCGTGGGCATGGGGAAGACCGGTCGGATGCCGACCAGCGAGAAACGGACGCCGGTGGCGGCCACGCTGGCCAGGGCCACCGGGATGATGGAGCGCGGCCGCATCTCGAAGAGCAGCAGCTCCACGGCGAGGAGCACCGCGGAGACCGGGGATCCGAAGGTGGCCGCCATGCCGGCCGCCGCGCCAGCCGCCAGCAGGGTCTTGCGCTCCAGCGCCGTGGTCGAGAGGACCTGCCCGAGGAGGGAGCCGAGGGCGCCGCCGGTGGCGATGATGGGGCCCTCCGCGCCGAAGGGGCCGCCGGTGCCGATGGCGATGGCGGCGGAGAGGGGCTTGAGGAAGGTGATGCGGGCCGGGATGCGGCTCTCGTTGAGCAGGACCTGTTCCATCGCCTCGGGGATGCCGTGCCCCCGGATCGCCCGGGATCCGTACCGGGCCATCAGGCCGACGAGGATGCCTCCTGCGGCCGGGATGAAAATGGCCGGCCAGCCGAGGTGGTGCCCGGCCGGCGAGGCGAACTCCGTCGAGAAGCGGTGGTGGTAGGCGAGGTTGGTGACCAGCCCGATGAGCCGGACGAGCAGCTCCGCGAGGTACCCCGCGGCCACGCCCAGGGCGAGGGCGAGCAGGCTGATGAGGGCGACCCGGCCATCAACGACGGTCCGCTCGAGGGGGATCCGGGCATTCTCCAGGGTCGGCGCGAGACTCGGGGCCACGGGGAGGCCTTCCCCAGGCTGCTGCAACGGTGATGGCGCGCCCGTCATGGCTTCCTCCCTCCCCGTGCCGGGCGCGGCGGATCCTCGAAGAACATCGGCCGGGCCTCCAGGCTCGGGGGTACCAGGTGCTCGAGCAGCTCGGCCAGCCGGGTCCGGTCCCCGGACTCCAGGCCCGCGATGCGCCGGATCAGCAGGTCCTGGACTGTGGGAGGCGTCTGCCCGGTCAGGCGCTGCCCGGCGGCCGTCAGGGACAGCTCCAGCCGGCGCCCATCTTCGGCGGAGACATGCTTCTGGACCAGGTCCTTCTCCTGGAGCTTCCTGACCACGACCGATACGGAGCTCTGGTCTGTGACCGTACGGGCCGCCACCTCGCCCAGGCTCATGCCTGGCTGATCGCGGAGGGCCTGAAGGACGAACAGCTGGGCGGCGCTCAGACCGAACTGTTTCTCACAGGAGGTCGAGGCCAGGCGCAGGTCCCTGACGATGGCTCGCAAGGCCTGGAAGACCCGCCGGGTGGTCGGATCGCTGCCTGGAGGTGTTTTTGTTTGGGATCCCATACAATTCGAGAATAGCCCAAGTGGAGAGGCTGTGGCAACACCGTTGCACATGGGCTCACCATTCATGGAGCCGGAATCGACACCTAAGGAGCGCCACCATGGACATCGGCATGATCGGGCTGGGCAGGATGGGTGCGGGCATGGCCCGGCGCCTTGCGGGAGCCGGCCACCGCGTGGTGGGCTTCGACCCGGATTACGGGGCCCGCGCGCGCCTGCAAGGCCACGGGCTCGACGTCGCCGGGTCCCTGGAGACGCTGGCGGGCGGCCTGCCAGGGCCGCGGGTCCTCTGGCTGATGGTGCCCGCCGGGGAGAAGGTGGACCAGACGATCGACGCCCTGCTGCCGCTGCTCTCAGTGGAGGATGTGATCATCGACGGGGGCAACTCGCATTACAAGGACACGCTGCGCCGGGTGGCGACGTTGGCGGGAAGGCGGATCCACTATCTGGACTGCGGGACGAGCGGGGGCGTCTGGGGGCTCACCGAGGGCTATTGCCTGATGGTGGGGGGCGATCCGGCGGTGATCGAGCGGCTGCGGCCGATCTTCGAGAGCCTGGCTCCCGAAGGAGGTGAGGGCTGGGGCCGGGTCGGCCCGTGCGGCGCGGGCCACTTCGCCAAGATGGTTCACAACGGCATCGAGTACGGGCTGATGCAGGCGTACGCGGAAGGCTTCTCGATCCTCCAGCACAAGGAGGCATTCGGATTGGATGTGAGCCAGGTCGCCGAGATCTGGCGGCACGGGAGCGTGGTGCGCTCCTGGCTGCTGGACCTGACCGCCCGCGCGCTGGCGAAGCCGGGCGGCCTGGCCGGCATCGCCCCCTACGTGGCGGATTCCGGGGAAGGCCGTTGGGCGGTGGACGAAGCGATCGATCTGGACGTACCGGCGCCCGTGATCACCCAGGCGCTGATTCAGCGGCTGCGCTCGCGCGATGCCGAGTCGTTCTCGGACCGGCTGGTGGCGGCGATGCGCCACGAATTTGGTGGCCATCCGATCAAGGAAAAGTGAAGCTGCCGGTCTTCGAGGCGCGATCCCTGTGGGGTGCTCCGGGTGTCCTAGGGGCAGGGAAGGGCGCTCTGCCAGAGGATGATGGTGTCGAGTGGGCAGTCCTCCGCACAGGCCATGCACCCCGTGCAGGTGCCCAGGACGGCCGCAGGGCGGACCTGGCTTGGGGCCATCTCCAGAGCGCCGTGGGGACACAGGTCCACGCAGATGCCGCAACCTGCGCAGGCCTGCTCGTCCAGGGTCCAGGCCCAACCTACGGGTCAGTCCTGGCTCTGGCGGGCCTTCATGCCTGCCAGAGCCAACTTCACGCCCCACGCGCCGAGAAGGAGGAGGATGGGGAAGCAGATATAGAACGTGCCCTGGGAGACCTCGAGGCCAACGGGGTCCGCGTTGGAGCGGAAGTGGGTCTTCAGGTAGGTCCAGACAGGGCTGGCGTGATGGACGAGGTATTCCTCGCTGGCCGCTTCTGCGATGAACGTGAAGCCCACCATGTTGATGGCGTTGGCGATCAGGGTCAGCCGGAGCGCTCGGTGGAACGCGGAAGATCCGGCCTCGTGGCCCCCCTTGAACAACCGGAGGATGAAGGCCCAGGCGAAGAGCAGGGTGGCGAGCGGGTAGAAGGGCACGGCCATCTTGATGTCCGCCATGATGTCGGGATTCAGGACTGCGTAGCCCACCAGGAAGAGGGCCGCCAGGATCAGGTCCGGCAGCAGCACGGTGAGCAGATCCCAGAGTTCCCGGGACACTCGGAGGCTCAGGTGGCGGTTGAGCCCGCGATAGTAGCCCTGGGCGAGGAGCAAGCCGGAGGCCAGGATCCCCAAGAGGATCGAAGCATCCAGGAGGGTCTGGAGGCCCCAGACCTCGAGGCCCTTCGCGATGTCGTGCTCGTTCATGAATCCATCCTCTGCGGGAAGGCGCCAAGAGGGTGCTGGTCCTGGCCGGGGCAGGGCGTGGCCTGCCTGGGCACCGGCTGGCCGGCGCCCAGGCGGTGCCAGGAAAGGGGCGGCTATTTCTTGGAGGCGTTCCCAGGATCGACTGGGCCCTTTTCTTTCGCCAGGTAATCCAGGAGGAGGTTCACTTTTTCCTTGGAGGGGACCGGATCCAGGAAGCCCGAATCCGCCATGCGATCGACTGCCTCCTTCCACTTGTCCCGCGTCAGGCGAACCTGGTCGAGGGACTGGTTCCCCTTATGGCAGGTCAGGCACGAGCCCTGGAACACCTGGGCACCTGGATCCGCGGTCTTGTCTTCCGCCGTGAAGGCGGGAGCAGCCGTGGCAAGGAACGCGACGGAGATCAGTGGGAGGAGGGAAGTCGAACGCATGGTGTCATCCTCTCGGCGCAGGATCAGAAGCCGAACATGAACTTCGCGGTGAACCCGTCGTCGGTCAGCCGGGCCGGGTTGGTGGCAACCCCGAGCGTGGGGATGACGCCGCCCAGGGCCAGGTCATCGAACTGGTGGTGCCGGTACTCGAACACCCACTTGATGTGCTCCTGGATCATGCGCTGGTAGCCGAAGATCCAGTCGCTCTCCTTCGGGGTGGAGCGCGTGATGCCGGTGTTGCCGTTCAGGGTCACGCTGGTGTCGTCATAGGGATCGCCCTTGAGGTAGTCGTAGCGCGCGTACAGGGCCTGGGTGCTTGTGGGGCGGTAGTTGATCTGGTGGAATCCGCCCTTCCACTTGAACGCCTTCCCGAAGCCCATGGGGTTGCTTTCCCGGTTGACCATGTACTGGTTCTCCAGGTTGACGGGGATGCCCCAGGGCGCCAGGTTCAGGGTCATGTCGGGGCCGAAGCGGGTCACCTGGTTCGGGTTGTTGAGGCCGGACATGATGCCGCTGGGGTTCGCCAGGGACGCGGTGGCGCGGATCTTGTCGCTGTAGGAGTCCGTGCTCTTCCAGCCGAAGACACCCAGGGACTGGCCGTAGTAGCGCATGACCCAGCGGCCATACCAGCTGGGCGTGGCATTGTTCGCCGCCTTGCCGTTCGCGCCGTTCGAGATGCCGACGTGGTACTCGGCCCAGAAGGTCTCCTTCTTGCCCACGTCGGTGACCGGCTTGCCGAAGGTCAGCATGCCGAAGGCTTCCGCCAGGACCTGGGGTTCGCTCAAGCGGAATATGGAGTCGTTGGGTTCACCGCCCACCACGTCCTCCACCTTCCGGGGGCTGATCAGGTCGAGCGCGGTCCTCTCGTAGACCAGGTACTGATTGACCGAGAGCCGGACCTTGCCGGGTGAGTAGGCCAAGGGCGGGTGCGTGATGCCGGCGAGCAGGTTCACGCTGTCACGCGGCGCGGCATCGCCGAAGAGGTTGTTCCAGAAAAACTTAGCCACCTCGAAGCTGGGGATCTCCGTGGCGAACTTGATCTGCCGGTCGGGGTTCGTGTTGTAGCGGGCTTCGTAGTTGCCGGTGGGGGTGAATTCCCAGGCCTTGGTCTCGTACATGGGAAATTCGATGAAGTAGGCGAAGTGCTTGCCCATGGAGGAGGTTAGGAAGATGCTCAGGTCTTCCAGGGCGAGTGACGTGCCCTTGGACGTGACCTCGGGGGACCGTCCCACGGCCGCTTCTCGCTTTTCGGTGCGACTCTCGAGGCCCACGCCCGTGATGATGGACAAGGGCAGGGAACCTGGCAGGCTGAAGTCCTTCGTGATCTCGATCTCAGGATTGACGGGCTTGAGGTCCCGGCCGTTCATGGCCCGGTAGCCGCTGAGCTTGAAGGTTGCGCCCGCAGGCGTGAGGCCACCCCAGGGATTGTGGCAGGCCGAGCACTTCTGGCCGTACTGGCGGGAGAACGAGGGAACGGCCTTGGCCACGGGCATGAGGTGCATGGCCAGGGCAGCCAGGGCGGCGAAGG
The DNA here is from genome assembly GCF_022808775.1 of Geothrix terrae. Lineage (GTDB taxonomy): Bacteria > Acidobacteriota > Holophagae > Holophagales > Holophagaceae > Geothrix > Geothrix terrae. The sequence goes on along the minus strand of NZ_JAKZLA010000001.1, from coordinate 599,818 downwards.
ACAGAGCCTTCCTGACCGCCTTGGCCAACGCTAAACGTCGGGGTTCGTGCATGGTCTTCCTCCTGTGGAGTGGGGGGGGAAGGAACCTCGGAGGATCCGGGCCCATCTTGTGTCCACAGGAATACAGCCCGAACCTGATGGGCCGATGATGCGAACCTGACGATTCGGTCAGGGTGTCGGGATTGTGATCTTCGCCACGGTGCCACGGCCCTCCGTGCTCTGCAGGGATAGCGCTCCTCCGTGGAGCCGGGCGATGCCGTGGACGATGGCGAGGCCTAGGCCGGCGCCCCCGCTTTGGCGGCTTCGCGAGGCGTCCTCCCGGACGAAGCGCCTGCCGAGCTGGCCCAACACACCGGCCGGGATGCCCTCCCCCTGGTCGGACACTGCGAGCACCGCGGCATCGCCCTCCCGCAACGCCGAAAGGCGGATCCGCGAGCCTTCGGGCGCGTGCCGGATGGCATTCCCAAGCAGGTTGTGCAGGGCCCGCTTGAGCAGGGTCGCATCGCCCATGAACGACAGCCCCCGCGACGAGGCCAGTTCGATGGCGAGCCCCTTCTCCTCGGCCAGGGGCTCGAAGGGCGCGACGGCCTCCCGGATTAGGGCACCCGCCTGGAGAAGGACAGGGGTGATGCTGGTGGAGGGATCCTCGAACCTGGCCAGGACGAGCATCTGCTCGATCACGGCTCCCATGTGGACCAGAGTCTCCATCATGGACTCGAGCTGATCCATCGCCTGCTCTGTGAGATCCCCGCGGGAGAGCAGGCTCTCGCACTCCAGCCGGAGGGCATGCACGGGCGTCCGCAGCTCGTGCGCGAGGTCGCTGTTCAGCTCGGAAAGGCGCGTGAAGCCAGACTCCAGCTTGCCCAGGGCCTGGTTCACGGTCTGGACGAGCGGGTCGAGCTCCTTCGGGAAGGGCGAGGGATCGATGCGGGACTGCAGCGTCTCGGGACCGATGTCCCCCGCCTTGGATCGGAGGCGTTCGAGGGGCAGGAAGCCCAGGCTGAGCAGGCCGAAACCCAGGGCTGCGGATGCGAACGGGATGATGGACAGGAGGACGAGGAGGGACCTCCTGAAGTCCTTCAGGACCCCTTCCTCCGGGTGCATGTCCCTGGCGAGCTGGATCCATCCGCCCTGGTAGCGGAAGGAGACGACCTTGACCCGGATAGGCGACTTGCGGGGGCTCTCCCACCAGAGCCATGAGCCCAGCGGCACCGGGGCTTCCCTCGGCAGGAGCTGGGACATGTCCTTGCTTTCGAGGACCACCTCCCGCGAGGGCCTCATCACGCGCAGGTAGACGTTGTCTCCGAGATCCAGAAGTTCCTTGTCCAGCCCCATCTTGTCTTCTTCGAGCCGGTGGAGGGTCAGCCGGGCGGAATCAATCAGATCCCGGTTCACCTGGGCATAGACCGCGTGGGTCACGGAGGCATGCAGGTACAGCCCCGCGCCGCCCACCACCAAGGACATCCCCGCGGCGAAGATCAGGGCCAGGTGCAGGAGCATCGACCGGCGCAGGGTTTCAATCATGGCCAGGCTCGACCAGATAGCCCACGCCCCGCCGGGTCTGGATGATCTTGCGTGGGTAGGGATCATCCACTTTCTTCCTCAGCCGGCGGACAGCGGCGTCCACCAGGTTCGGATCGCCCTGATAGGAAAGGTCCCACAACTCCTCGGCGATCCGGGTCCGGGTCACGATGTGCCCGGCATTCCGGACGAGGAGCTCGAGCAGCGCGTATTCCTGCGAGCTAAGGTCGAGGCGGTCCGCCCCACGGTAGACCTTCCTCTGGAAGGGGTTCACCGTGAGGTCTCCGATGACCCAGGGTTTGGGTGTGGCGGAGGTTCCGCGGGCGAGCAGGTTGTTGATCCGCAGCAGCAGTTCCGAGAAGGCGAACGGCTTGACCAGGTAGTCCCCTCCACCCAGCTCCAGGCCCCGGACTCGGTCGGGAAGGGCGTCCCGGGCCGTCAGGAAGATGACGGGTGTCTGCACGCCGGCCGCCCTCAGTTCCCAGAGGAGGGAGAAGCCATCCATCCCAGGCAACATCACGTCCAGGATGAGGCAGTCGAAGGAGGACGACTTCCCGGCGGCCAAGCCGTTCACCCCATCCAGTGCCACTTCGACGGAGAATCCCTGCTCCCGGAGGCTTCGTTCCAGGGCCGTCGCAGCCCGCTCATCATCCTCGACCAACAGGAGCCTCATGCCGCTTCACCTCTGTCCCAAGGGCCCAGGATAGGGGAAAACGGCCTTTTCGAGCGCCTGAAGGGTGCTCCGGAGCGGTGGGCCGGATGGCACAGTTTCCCGATAAGGAAACGCCCGGCAGTTGCCGGGCGTTCCTCTCGGGGCAGGGCTGGTTCAGCCCACGCCGCCGCCGCTGGTGGCGGGACGGTAGGTGAGGCTGGCCTTGATGAAGTCGCGGTTCATGCGCGCGATGTTCTCCATCTTGATGCCCTTGGGGCAGGCGGCTTCGCACTCGCCGTGGTTGGTGCAGGTGCCGAACTCCTCGGCATCCATCTGGGCGATCATGTCGCGGACGCGGATGTGGCGCTCGGGCTGGCCCTGGGGCAGGTGGCCCAGGTGGCTGATCTTCGCGGACACGAAGAGCATGGCGCTCGCGTTGGGGCAGGCGGCCACGCAGGCGCCGCAGCCGATGCAGGCGGCCGCATCCATGGAGAGGTCGGCGCTCTGCTTGGGGATGGGCAGGGCGTTGGCGTCCTGGGGCGAGCCGGTGGGCACGCTGATGAAGCCGCCGGCCGCGATGATGCGGTCGAAGGCGCCGCGGTCCACCATCAGGTCCTTGATGACCGGGAAGGCCTCGGCGCGCCAGGGCTCGAGGGTGATGCTGTCCCCGTCCTTGAAGCTGCGCATGTGCAGCTGGCAGGTGGTGGTGCGCTCGCGGGGACCGTGGGGGCGCCCGTTGATCACCATGCTGCAGGTGCCGCAGATGCCCTCGCGGCAGTCGTGGTCGAAGGTGATGGGCTCCTCGCCCTTGCGGATGAGGCCTTCGTTCACGACGTCGAGCATCTCCAGGAAGGACATGTCGGGGCTGATGTTCTCGGCGGGGTACTCGACGAACTTGCCGTCGCACTTGGCGTTCTTCTGCCGCCACACATGGAGGGTGAGATTGAGGTGCTTGGACATGGCTCAGTTCCTCACTTGTAGCTGCGGGTCGCGAGGTGGACGTTCTCGAAGGCGAGCTGCTCGGTGTGGCGCACCGGAGCCTGGCCTTCGCCCTTGTACTCCCAGGCGGCCACATGGGCGAAGTTCTCGTCGTCGCGGAGGGCCTCTCCTTCCTCGGTCTGCCACTCCTCGCGGAAATGGCCGCCGCAGGACTCGCGGCGCTCGAGGGCGTCCAGGCACATCAGCTCGCCGATCTCCAGGAAGTCGGCCACGCGGCCTGCGGCTTCGAGGGACTGGTTCACGTCGTTCCCGGTTCCGGGGATGCGGAGGTTCTTCCAGAACTCTTCGCGGATCTGGGGGATGAGCTCGAGGGCCTTCTTCAGTCCGGCCTCGTTGCGGCCCATGCCGCACATCTCCCACATGACCTTGCCCAGCTCGCGGTGGAAGTGGGTTGGGGTCTCCTTCCCGCCGATGGACATGAGCTTGTCCGTCCGGTCGGTGACCGCCTGCTCCGCGGCCTTCACCGCGGGATCGTCGGCCTTGATGCGGGTGCCGGGCTTGATGCCGGCCAGGTAGCCGCCGATGGTGTAGGGGATCACGAAGTAGCCGTCGGCGAGGCCCTGCATGAGCGCCGAGGCGCCCAGGCGGTTGGCGCCGTGGTCGGAGAAGTTGGCCTCGCCCAGCACGAAGAGGCCGGGGATGGTGCTCATGAGGTCGTAGTCCACCCACAGGCCGCCCATGGTGTAGTGGCTGGCCGGGAAGATGCGCATGGGCGTCTTGTAGGGATTCTCGTCCGTGATGCGCTCATACATCTCGAAGAGGTTGCCGTACTTCTCTTCGATCTTGTTGGCGCCGAGACGGTTGATGGCGTCGCTGAAGTCGAGGTAGACACCCAAGCGGGTGGGCCCGACGCCGCGGCCCTCGTCGCAGACCTGCTTGGCGGCGCGGCTGGAGACGTCGCGGGGAGCCAGGTTGCCGTAGGAGGGGTACTTGCGCTCCAAGTAGTAGTCGCGGTCCTCTTCGGGGATCTGAGAGGCGGGCTTGCCGCAGTCCTCCTTGCGCTTGGGCACCCAGATGCGGCCATCATTGCGCAGCGACTCGGACATGAGCGTGAGCTTGCTCTGATGGTCGCCGGTGACCGGGATGCAGGTGGGGTGGATCTGCGTGAAGCAGGGGTTCGCGAAGGCGGCCCCCTTCTTGTAGGCGCGCCAGACGGCCGTGCCGTTGCAGCCCTTGGCGTTGGTGGACAGGTAGAACACGTTGCCGTAGCCGCCCGTCGCGAGACAGACCGCATCCGCGACGTGGGATGTGACCTCGCCGGTCACCATGTCGCGCACGACGATGCCCTTGGCCACGCCGTCCACCACGATCACTTCCAGCATCTCGTGGCGGGGGAACATCTTCACCTTGCCCAGCCCGATCTGCCGTTCCAGGGCCTGGTAGGCGCCGATGAGCAGCTGCTGGCCGGTCTGCCCGCGGGCGTAGAAGGTGCGGCTCACCTGGGCGCCGCCGAAGGAGCGGTTGTCCAGCAGGCCGCCGTATTCCCGGGCGAAGGGGACGCCCTGGGCGACGCACTGGTCGATGATGTTGTTGCTGACCTCGGCCAGGCGATGCACGTTGGCCTCGCGGGCGCGGAAGTCGCCGCCCTTCACCGTGTCATAGAACAGGCGGTACACGCTGTCGCCATCGTTCTGGTAGTTCTTGGCGGCATTGATGCCGCCCTGGGCGGCGATAGAGTGGGCCCGGCGGGGGCTGTCCTGGTAGCAGAAGCACTCGACCTCGTAGCCGAGCTCGGCCAGGGAGGCCGCGGCGGCGCCACCGGCCAGGCCGGAGCCCACCACGAGCACCTTGTACTTGCGCTTGTTGGCCGGGTTCACGAGCTTGAGATCAAACTTGTGCTTTTCCCATTTCTTGTCGATCGGGCCGTCTGGGATTCGGGCATTGAGTTCCATGGAGCGCTCCCTGGGATCAGTGGATGAAGCCGGTCAGGACGGCGATGGGATAGGAGATGTTCACACCCACCACGAGGACGGTCAGACCGGTGGCGAAGTTGCGCCGCAGGCTGTCGTAGCGGGGATGGGCCAGGCCGAAGCTCTGGGTGCAGCTCCACACGCCGTGCCACATGTGCAGGCCCAGGCAGAGCTGGGCCACGATGTAGAAGGCGGCCGCGGCAGGAACCTTGAAGCCGTTCACGAAGTTGGCGTAGGGGTTCGCGCGGTCGAAGTTGGGATGGACGGTGCCGGTGGTGAGGTGCAGGAGGTGGTAGACGATGAACGCGGCGAGGATGACGCCGCTCCAGCGCATGGTGCGGGAAGCCCAGGTGGACGCGATGTTCTTCTGGTTCCGGTAGCCGACGGGGCGGGCGGCCATGTTGTCCAGCGTGAGGGTCGTGGCGGCCCAGATGTGGAGGCCGACCGCGGTGAGCAGCACCGCTCGGAACACCCAGATGCCCATGCCGTGGATCATGGTGTGCAGGAACTCGGCGTAGTGGTTCATCGCCTCGGCACCCATGTAGGACGTCAGGTTGCCCAGCATGTGGACCGTGACGAATCCGAAGAGGATGACGCCGGTGGCCGCCATGACGACCTTGCGGCCGACCGACGAGGCCAGGAAGCCGTGGCCGCGTGCTTCCGCGCCCGCGATGCTCTGTTCAGCAACGGACATAGGGTGACTCCTTTGAAAAACGGGGAGGTGGGTCGGAGCGCCCGCGTCTGGCGGCGGGGCCCTCTTTCAATGGCGGGGCCATATCTGACCCGATTATCTTCGGACGATCCTCGATTCCCAAGCGCTAATGCTGGAGCAAGGCAAGCTGTGACAATGGGCATCGTCCTGTCCCACCCTGCTGGGACCTTGGTCGGAGGCCGGCCTGAAGTCTTGCGTTTGCAATCCCCGGTCCGCTAAAATCAAGCCCGATCTAGACACGATCTTTGGTGGATCGCCCCCGCGTGGGGCTCGTGCAGCTTCCGCACAGGCCACCATGTCCGTCCTGCTTCCAGCCGATCCAGCTTTCCATTCTCCCTCTCCTTAACCCATCTGGAGGAATAACCATGGCGACGATGAAACGTCTCCTTGACTCTCTGGCATCGACCAGACTCTTCAAGGGGGGGATGACGGCGCTCTTCGCCCTTCTGCTCTCCACCCCGGCCTTCGCGGGTGGCGAGGCGGAACTGAAGATCCCCGCGCTGCAGGGCAGCTTCATGGGCATGACGGGCCACAACCTGCTGCTCATCGGCCTCTTCATCTGCCTGCTCGGCATCGGTTTCGGCCTGGTGCAGTACTCCCAGATCCGCAACCTTCCGGTCCACAAGTCCATGCTCGAGATCTCCGAGCTGATCTATGAGACCTGCAAGACCTACCTGCTGACCCAGATCAAGTTCATCGCGATCCTCTGGTCCTTCATCGCGGTGATCATGGTCGCCTACTTCCGGTTCCTGGCCCACCCGGCCATGAGCTGGCCGCAGGTGATCGTGGTCCTCCTGTTCTCGATCGTCGGCATCCTCGGCTCGGTGGCGGTGGCCTGGTTCGGCATCCGCATCAACACCTTCGCCAACTCCCGCACGGCCTTCGCCAGCCTGGGCGGCAAGCCCTTCCCCACCATGGCCATTCCCCTCAAGGCCGGCATGTCCATCGGCATGCTGCTCATCTCGGTGGAGCTGGTCCTCATGCTGGCCATCCTGCTCTTCATCCCCGGTGACGCCGCCGGTCCGTGCTTCATCGGCTTCGCCATCGGCGAATCCCTTGGCGCCGCCGCCCTCCGCATCGCGGGCGGCATCTTCACCAAGATCGCCGACATCGGCTCCGACCTCATGAAGATCGTCTTCAAGATCAAGGAAGACGATGCCCGCAACCCCGGCGTCATCGCCGACTGCACGGGCGACAACGCGGGAGATTCCGTCGGCCCCACGGCGGATGGCTTCGAGACCTACGGCGTCACGGGCGTCGCGCTCATCACCTTCATCCTGCTCGCCGTCAACCCGGTGACCGCCGGTCCCGGATACCAGGCCATCCAGGTCGCCCTGCTCGTGTGGATCTTCGTCATGCGCGTGGGCATGATCGTGACCTCCGCCGTCTCCTACTGGATCAACGGCATCATCGCCAAGGCCACGTATGGCGAGTCCAAGAAGTTCAACTTCGAGCACCCGCTGACTTCCCTTGTCTGGCTCACCTCGATCCTGTCGATCGTCATGACCTATGTCCTGTCCTTCCTGCTGATCAGCCATCTTCCCGACGGCATTCTCGGTGGGGGCATGTGGTGGAAGCTCTCCACGATCATCACCTGCGGCACCCTGGCCGGTGCGCTGATTCCCGAACTCGTGAAGGTCTTCACCTCCACCAACTCCGGCCACGTGCGGGAGGTCGTCACGGCCTCCAAGGAAGGCGGCGCCTCGCTCAACATCATCAGTGGCCTGGTGGCGGGCTATTTCTCCGCCTACTGGATGGGCCTCACGATCGTCGTCCTCATGGGCGCGGCCTACTACGTGTCCACCTTCGGCCTGGGCGCCTTCATGGCCGCCCCCGCCATCTTCGCCTTCGGCCTCGTGGCTTTCGGCTTCCTGGGCATGGGCCCGGTGACCATCGCTGTGGACTCCTATGGTCCCGTGACCGACAACGCCCAGTCCGTCTATGAGCTCTCCACCATCGAGACGCTCCCCGGCATCGAGGCGGAGATCCAGAAGGACTTCGGCTTCAAGCCCGACTTCGAGGAAGCCAAGATGTACCTCGAGGAGAACGATGGCGCCGGCAACACGTTCAAGGCCACTGCCAAGCCCGTGCTCATCGGCACTGCCGTGGTGGGCGCCACCACCCTGATCTTCTCGATCATCCAGGTGCTGTCCGCGAAGTACGGCTCCGTCCTGCCGAACCTGCCGGGCCAGATGGCGGTCCAGGAGGGTCTGTCCCTGCTGAACCCACTCTTCCTGCTGGGCCTCATCACCGGCGGCGCGGTGATCTTCTGGTTCTCCGGCGCGGCCTGCCAGGCCGTGGCCACGGGCGCCTACCGCGCGGTGGAATTCATCAAGCAGAACATCAACCTGGACGCCGGCGCCGAGAAGGCCTCGGTGGAGGACTCCAAGAAGGTCGTGGAGATCTGCACCCAGTACGCCCAGAAGGGCATGTTCAACATCTTCCTGGCCGTGTTCTTCTCCACGCTGGCCTTCGCCTGCGTGAACCACTACTTCTTCATCGGCTACCTGATCTCCATCGCCGTCTTCGGCCTCTACCAGGCCATCTTCATGGCCAACGCCGGCGGCGCCTGGGACAACGCGAAGAAGCTGGTGGAGACCGAGCTGAAGGCCAAGGGCACCGAGCTCCACGACGCCTGCGTCGTGGGTGACACCGTGGGCGACCCCTTCAAGGACACCTCCTCGGTGGCCATGAACCCGGTCATCAAGTTCACGACCCTCTTCGGCCTCCTGGCCGTGGAGCTGGCCATCACCCTCAACCCCGCCACGGCTCACGTCGCCGCGCTGGTCTTCTTCCTGATCTCGACGGTGTTCGTGTGGCGCTCCTTCTATGGCATGCGCATCCCCGTCGTGGAGGCGAAGTAGCACCTGCCGCCGTCAAGACGTACGAATACAAGAAGGGGCCCTGCAGGGCCCCTTCTTGTGTGATACCTTGTGTCGTGAGGGTATATCCATGCACCGATTATTTCATATTCCAGTTACCCTGCTCGCCTGCGGACTGCTCATGGCTGCCGATCCTGCCCCCAAGCCCCCCGTCGCCCCCCAGAAGGCCCACGCGAGCCTCTGGCATGGGGAGGCGGTGAACGATCCCTGGTTTTGGCTGAGGGAGAAGGCCAATCCGGAGGTGGTGGCCTACCTGAATGCGGAGAACGCCTACACCGAGGCCATGACCAAGGACCTCCAGCCCTTCTCCGAGGCCCTCTACAAGGAGATGCTGGGGCGCATCAAGCAGACGGATCTCAGCGTCCCTGTCCGTCGCGGAGCCTTCTACTACTACGCCCGCACGGAAGAAGGGAAGCAGTACCCCATCCAGTGTCGCCGGAAGGCGGGAAAGGACGGGGCCTATGACGAGAAGGCCGTCGAGGAGGTCCTGCTGGATCAGAACGAGCTGGCGAAGGGCCTCAAGTTCCTCGGCCTGGGCGGCATGTCCGTGAGCGACGACGACCGCACCCTGCTGTACAGCACTGATGCCACGGGCTTCCGCCAGTACAAGCTCTTCACGAAGGATCTGGCCTCGGGCAAGGTCAGCAGCCCACTCGCGGAGCGGGTGACCTCCTTCACCTGGGCGGCGGATTCCCGGCACCTCCTCTTCGTCACGGAGGACGATGTCACCAAGCGCTCCAACCAGCTCTGGCGGCTGGACCTCAAGGGTGGCAAGCCGGAACTGATCTACGAGGAGAAGGACGAGCTGTACCGGATCGGGGTGGGGCGGACGAAGGACCGGAAGTTCCTCCTGATGGAAAGCCAGTCCACGGATACCTGGGAGACCCGGTACCTGGCCGCATCCAAGCCCACCGGTGCCTTCAAGGTCCTCCTGCCCCGGGAGAAGGGCCACAAGTACGACGTGGAGCACCGGGAGGGGACCTTCTACATCCGCACCAACAAGGGCGCGAAGAACTTCCGTCTGGTCACGGCCCCGGTGGCGACGCCGGATCCCAAGCACTGGAAGACCTTCATCCCCCATCGGGCGGATGTGCTGATCGAGGGCCTCGAACCCTTCCGCGACTTCCTGGTGGTGGCCGAGAAGCACGAAGGCCTGGACCGCTTCAGGATCCAGGACGTCAAGACCGGCGACTGGAAGGAGGTGGCCTTCCCCGAGCGGGTGTACGCGGCCTTCCCCGGTGGGACGCCTGAATACACCGCCAGGGCCTTCCGGTTCGCCTACCAGTCCATGATCACGCCCCAGAGCATCTATGACTGCGACATGGCTTCCGGGAAGCAGACCCTCCTGAAGGAGACGGAGGTGCTGGGCGGCTACGACAAGTCCCAGTACGCCACGGAGCGCCTCTGGGCCACGGCCCGGGACGGGGCGAAGGTGCCTCTGTCCGTGGTCTACAAGAAGGGCGTGAAACCCGACGGCTCCGCACCGCTCTTCCTGTATGCCTATGGCTCCTACGGCTTCGGCATGTCCGCCACCTTCTCCATCCCCCGCCTCAGCCTGCTGGACCGGGGCATGGTCTATGTCATCGCCCACATCCGGGGCGGGAACGAGATGGGCGAGGCCTGGCACGACGATGGGATGCTCATGAAGAAGATGAACACCTTCACCGACTTCATCGATGCCGCCGACTACCTGGTGAAGGAGAAGTGGACGAGCAAGGACCGCCTGGTGATCGAGGGCGGCAGCGCCGGTGGCCTGCTCATGGGGGCGGTCACGAACATGAGGCCCGACCTCTTCAAGGCCGTCCACAGCGCCGTGCCCTTCGTGGATGTGATGAACACCATGATGGACGCCAGCCTGCCCCTCACCGTGGGCGAATACCTGGAGTGGGGGAATCCCAACGAGAAGGCCGCCTTCGATTACATGCGGGCCTACAGCCCCTACGACAACCTGGCGAAGAAGGCCTACCCGGCCATCCTCGTCACCACCAGCTTCAACGACAGCCAGGTGATGTACTGGGAACCCGCGAAGTACGTGGCCAAACTCCGCACCCTCAAGACCGACGCCAACCCGCTGCTGCTGAAGATCAAGATGGACCCAGCGGGTCATGGCGGCGCCTCGGGCCGCTACGACGCCCTGAAGGACAAGGCCTTCGAGGCGGCGTGGATGCTTCGGCAGGTCGGCATCGCCAAATAGCCGCGCATCGTTCCAGAGGGCGCATCAGCGCCCTCTGGAACCTGGGAAAGATGAGGTGGGCCATGGCTGTTTCACCTGTTCCGGCTGGATACCACACGGTCACGCCCTACGTGATCGTGCCGGATGGGGAGGGCTTCATCGCCTTTCTCCGAGCCGCTTTCCTCGCGGAGGAACGCAGCCGGGCGGTACGCCCGGACGGGGCCATCGCCAATGCCGAAGTGTGCATCGGCGATTCCATGGTGATGCTGGCCCAGGCCCGGGAGCCATGGAAGCCGATGCCCACGGGCTTCTACCTCTATGTCCCCGACACCGATGCGGTGTACCAGGCCGCCATGGCGGCCGGCGGGGTCTCGCTCACGGAACCCGCCGACCAGTTCTACGGCGACCGCAATGCCGGCGTGCAGGACCCGTGGGGCAACCAGTGGTGGATCGCCACCCACATCGAGGATGTGGGCGAGGCCGAGGTCCAGCGCCGGATGGCGGCCCGGGGTTGAGTCTCCCCTCCGGTCGGGGGACAATGGAAAGGCGCGGCATCCGCCGCGCCTTTCTTTGTTCCGGAACCCCATGTCCCTCTCCGATGAGATCCAGCGGCGGCGAACCTTCGCCATCATCAGCCACCCCGACGCCGGCAAGACCACGCTGACGGAGAAGCTGCTGCTCTACGGCGGCGCCATCGACCGGGCGGGCAGCGTGAAGGCCCGCGAAGGCGGGGCGGCGGCCCACTCGGACTGGATGAGCATCGAGCAGGAACGCGGCATCAGCGTCACCTCCGCGGCCATGCAGTTCGAGTACCACGGCCGGGCCATCAACCTGCTGGATACGCCGGGCCACCAGGACTTCAGCGAGGACACCTATCGGGCGCTTACGGCCGCCGACGCCGTGGTGATGCTCCTGGACTGCGCCAAGGGCGTGGAAGAGCAGACCAAGAAGCTGTTCCGCGTGGCCAATGAACGCAAGCTGCCCATCTTCACCTTCGTGAACAAGCTGGACCGCCCTGGCCGCGAGCCCGTGGAGCTCATCGACGAGGTGGAGGAGCTGTTCGGTCTCCACGCCGTGCCCATGACCTGGCCCATCGGTTCTGGCACGGACTTCAAGGGTGTCTACGTCCGGGCCACGGGCCAGATCCAGGTCTTCGAGCGGGCCAAGGCGGGCCAGAAGGCGCGCGTGGCCGGGAAGGGCGGTCTGGACGATCCCGAGATCGCCGCCCTGTTGACACCCGCCGAGCTGCAGCAGCTCAAGGATGACGTGGATCTCATGGATCACGTGCTGCCGTCCTTCGACCGGGAAGCCTTCCTGCGCGGCGAGCAGTCCCCGATGTTCTTCGGGTCGGCCGTGAACAACTTCGGCGTGGCGGAATTCTTGGAAGAGTTCCTGGAGCTTGCCCCCGCGCCGGGCCCGCGGCCCCTGATGAACGGCGGCGAAGTGGGGCCGGAGCAACCCTTCACCGCCTTCGTGTTCAAGGTGCAGGCCAACATGAACAAGGCCCACCGGGACCGCGTGGCTTTCGCCCGCATCGTGTCCGGGAAGTTCGACCGGGGCATGGACGCCCTTCACGTTCGCGAGAAGAAATCCATCAAGCTGAACTACCCCCACATGTTCTTCGGTCGCGAGCGGCAGATCGTGGATGAGGCCTACCCCGGAGACATCCTGGGCCTCATCAACCCCGGCCTGTTCCGCATCGGCGACGTCCTGAGCGCCGCCGGTCCCATCGAGTTCCACGCCGTGCCCCGCTTCTCGCCTGAGCAGTTCGCCTCCGTGCGCCTGGCGGACCCCGGCGCCCGCAAGGGCTTCCTGAAGGGCCTGAGCCAGATCGCGGAAGAAGGCGTGGTGCAGGTCTTCTGGCCCAAGGGCGGCGCGCCCCTGCCCATCCTCGGCGCCATCGGCCGCCTCCAGTTCGAGGTGCTCCAGCACCGCCTCAAGGACGAGTACGCCTGCCCTGTGCTGCTGGAGCCCCGCGGTTTCCAGATGGCCCGCTGGCTTGAAGGCGGCTGGCCCGAGCCCAGCAAGTTCTGGGGCGAGCTGGTGGAAGACACCGAGGGCAACCCCGCCATCCTCTTCGAGAACGACTGGCAGCGAAGGACCACGGCGGAGAAGTCGCCGGGCCTTGTGTTCCTGGAGCACCCAGCGAAGAAAAGACCTTGATCTGTCACCACGCCGTCGTCCGGGCGGCACACGTGACAGATACCATCCTGTTCCCACCCGTCGGTGGAGAGGAGAGGAGCCTGCCATGACGCCATCCAGGGGACGCGGTTCCATCCAGGTGGCAAGGCGGCGTCGAAGGTGGTTCCTCGGGTGGGTCCTCTTTCTGCTGCCCGCGCTGGCCCATGCCGAGGCCCCATCGCCAAGCGCGCCCTTCGATACGCCGGCTCTGGCGGGGGACGGCTGGCAGCGGCTGAGTCCTGCCGAGGCCGGCTTTGATCCCGCCCGCTTTCACGCCCTTCTCATGGAGATGATGGGCAGCCAGGCCAACCTCCATGGCGTGGTCGTCGAGCGGCACGGCCGGCTGGTCGCAGAGGCCTACCGGACGGGCAGGGACCGCACCGTGAACAGCCTCTTCGCCCACACGCGGGCCTTCGGTCCCGAGGTGCGGCACGACGCGCGGTCCGTGGGCAAGAGCGTCATCGACCTACTGGTGGGGGTGGCGCTGGCCCAGGGGAGGCTGAAGCGCGTGGACACCCCGGTGCTCGAGTTCTATCCGGAATTCCCGGAGCTGGCCTCGCCGGAGCGGCGGACCATCACGCTGGAGCACCTCCTCGGGATGAGCAGCGGCCTAGCCTGGCATGAAGGTGGCGACGGGCCTGACGATGAGCACAAGCTGATGTGGAAGTGGACCCCGACCTACCATCCGCTGAGCCGTCCCGTGGCGGCGGCGCCCGGAACAGTCTTCAACTACAACAGCGGGGGCGCCCTGCTGTTGGCGGACATCCTTTCGCGTGCCACGGGCATGCCGTGGACGGAGTATGCGCGGACGGCCTTGTTCGAGCCCCTGGGGATCAGGGATGTGGAATGGGTGGGGGATTTCCTCGGGAGGCCCATGGCCTACACGGGGTTGCGGATGCGGCCCAGGGACATGGCGAAGCTCGGCCGCCTGGTCCTGAACCGAGGCCAATGGCGGGGTCGCCAGATCGTGCCCTCGGCCTGGATCGACGCCTCTCTGACACCACGGCTCCGCACCGGCTTCGACGACACAGGCTACGGGTACCTCTGGTGGACTGGCTCCGCGGCCTGGCATGGCCGGGCCGTGCCCTGGGCCGCGGCCTTCGGGAATGGCGGCCAGCGCATCTTCGTCGCGCCTGACCTGGACCTCTGTGTGGTCATCACCGCTGGTGCCTACGGCGACCTGAAGGTGGCCCGCCAGGTCAACGCGTTCTTCCGGGAGATCGTCGCGACCGCGGATTGATGACCCAGGAATGACGCCAAACGAAAGAGCGGCGCGAATGCGCCGCTCTTTCCATCCAGGAACGTACAGCGTTCCGAGCGACAGCTACACCTTCGCGAAGATATCCATCACCGCATGCAGGAGCTCGATGGCTTCCTTCTTGGGCCGCTGGAAGGCGTTGCGGCCCATGATGCTGCCGAAGGCACCGCCCTTGGCCAGCTCAGCCACTTCCTGGAGGACCGCCTCGGTGCCCTTGGCCTCGCCGCCGCTGAAGATGATGATGCGGCGACCGTTGAAGGCGCTACGGACCACTTCCTTCACCCGATCCGCCAGGGTCTCGACGGGGATCTGGGCTTTCTCGAAGGCGGCGGCGGCTTCCTTCACCTCAAGGTGCTGCTTGGGGGGCTTCACCTTGATGATGTGGGCACCGAGCTGGGCCGCAATCTGAGCGGCGTAGCCGGCCACGTCCACGGCGGTCTCGCCTTCCTTGGACAGGCCGGCGCCCCGGGGATAGGACCAGACGACGGTGGGCAGGCCCACGGCCTTGGCCTCGAGGATCAGCTCACGCAGGCTCTCGTACTGGATGTTGCGGTCGCCGCTGCCGGGATAGATGGTGTAGCCGATGGCGGCGCAACCCAGGCGCAGGGCGTCCTCGACGCTGCCCGTGATGGCGCTGCAGGGCTCGTGGCCCTTGCTGAGGATGTCGCTGTTGTTGAGCTTGAGGATGAGGGGGATGTCGCCGGCGTAGTCGGAGGCCACGTGCTCGATGAAGCCCAGGGGCGCCGCGTAGGCGTTGCAGCCGGCCTCGATGGCCAGCTCCACGTGGTAGCGGGGATCGTAGCCGGCCGGGTTGGGCGCGAAGCTGCGGGCGGGGCCGTGCTCGAAGCCCTGGTCCACGGGCAGGATCACGAACTTGCCGGTGCCCGCCAGGCGGCCGGTGTTCATCATCCGGGCCAGGTTGGCCTTCACGCCGGGGTTTTCGGAGCTGTACCAGGACAGGATCTCGCGGACTTTGGCCGTGGCCATGGGGCACCTCGCATGGATTCAAACGCCCATTCTACCTAGAAATGCGCCGTCAGGCTCGCGCCAAGGCCCATGTCCGCGGTGTTCCCCCAGTGGGAGATGTTGTTCAGGTAGCGGAAGGTCAGGGTGGTATGGGGCGTCCAGTGCCAGTGCACTCCCGCATCGTGCTGGAGGCTGGGCTGGTCGAAGTGCTGGGAGGGCCGCCGGGGCAGGTAGCCGCTCTGCCAGTAGAGCTGGAGAAAGGGCTGGACCCGCCGCCAGCGCCGGTATTCCCAGGTGGCATGGGCGCCGACCCCGTTCCGGAACCCGATGGCCGTGTACTCCGGGCTCCCGTGGGGCCGGCGGACGAAGGCTCCGCCGAAGTAGAACGCATGCCGCCCCTCCGGCCTATAGGCACCGGTGATCCCGTAGGTCTGGTCCCACCCGGACCGGAAGGCGTCGTAGGTATGGGTGAGGGGGGGCTTGAGGCTGACCGCGGCGGAGAGCGTCCACGTGGGCGTCGCCAGTAGACGGTGGGTGAGCCCCAGGACCGGATCCTGGGTCTTCCCGAGGATGCGTTCATCGTTGTAGAAGACGACCTTGCCGTACTGGGCCACCGCGAGGGCCACCTGGTTCTTCAGGACGCGATCCCGTCCGGGCTGCTCGAACCCGATCCTGTGGAATCCCTCAATGAGGGGATCCAGGAAGCCCCCCGTGTGGTTCTGGACCGGCAGCCGGAACCACAGGTCGGTCTTGTCCGACAGCCCGTACCTTCCCTCCAGCTCGAACCGGGCGATCTCCTCGTCGAAGTAGTACAGGGTCGGGAGATCGGGAAAAGCGGCGGCGGCTGAGGCGAACACCGCCTCGGTCACGGCCACGCGGCCGGAGGCGTCCCGCGGGGCATACTGCTCGAAGATGTCCGAGAACTGGAAGGTGTTGGCCTCGATCCAGTGCAGGCCCCACCGCCAGCGGCCCCGCCCCAGGGGAACGGGGTCCACCGGCTGGTAGGCCATGGTGGGCAGGTAGAGGGGGAACATCTCCCGGGTGGGGAAGGGGCCCATCTCGTGGAGGGGCTCCTCCGCCGCCAGTCCCAGGAAGGCCACGAAGGCAAGAGCCGCGCGGCGTGGCATGGCTCGCGGAGATCAGGCCTTGCTGTAGTCGTAGAAGCCGCGCCCGCTCTTCTTGCCGAGCCAGCCGGCGTCCACGTACTTGATGAGCAGGGGGCAGGGGCGGTACTTGGGATCGCCCAGGCCCTCGTGCAGCACGTTGAGGATGAAGAGGCAGGTGTCCAGGCCGATGAAGTCCGCCAGGGTGAGAGGGCCCATGGGATGGTTCATGCCCAGCTTCATGATGCCGTCGATGCTCTCCATCGAGGCCACGCCCTCGTACAGCGCGTAGATGGCTTCGTTGATCATGGGCAGCAGCACACGGTTGCTGACGAAGCCAGGGAAGTCGTTGCAGTGGATCGGGGTCTTGCCCAGCTTCTTCGACAGCTCCATCACGGCGTCGAAGGTCGCATCGCCCGTGGCCAGGCCGCGGATGACCTCGATGAGCTGCATGACCGGAACCGGGTTCATGAAGTGCATGCCGATGAAGGCTTCGGGGCGCCTGGTGACCGCGGCCAGCTTGGTGATGGAGATGCTGCTGGTGTTGCTGGCCAGGATGACGCCGGGCTTGCAGACCTTGTCCAGAGTCTCGAAGATCTGCTTCTTGACCTCCCACTTCTCGGTGGCGGCCTCGATGACGATGTCGCAGGCAGCCAGGTCCTCGAGCTTGGTGGTGGTGTGGATCCGGCCCAGGACGGCGGCCTTCTCGTCGGCGCTCATCTTGCCCTTGTCCACGCCCCGCTGGAGGTTCTTGTCGATGGTGGCCACGCCCTTGGCGGCGAAGGCGTCGCTGATGTCCTGCATCAGCACGCTGAAGCCCGCCTGGGCGAAGACGTGGGCGATGCCGTTGCCCATCTGGCCCGCACCGATGACGCCGATGTTCTGGATGCTCATAACGACCTCTTGTTTGGGAAGGTGACTGAAGGGGCTGAGGAACGGAGACTGCGCAACCTTGCAAGGAGAGGTCTCGCGTATCCGCGGAGCGGATACCGAGATGGAATCCTCCGTTCCCCCAGCATAGCGGAGGACAGGGTCACCAGCCTGCGAGCAGGGCGGGCAGGTCGAGGATGGAATCGAGCACGGGGAAGGGGGATTCCACTGGGGTGGCGACCACTTCATGAGCCCAGGTCAGGTGGTAGGGGATGTGGATCGCGCGCGCGCCCAGGGCCAATACCGGCAGGATGTCGGACTTCACCGAGTTGCCCACCATCGTGAAGGCCTGGGGTTGGAGGCCGTGGCGCCCGAGGAGGGCCGCGTAGGTCGCCTCGTCCTTCTCGGAGACGATCTCCACCCGCGAGAAGTGATGTCCGAGGCCGGACTTCGCCAGCTTGGTCTCCTGGTCGAAGAGGTCGCCCTTGGTGATGAGCATCAGGTCGAAAGCCCCGGCCAGCTGTCCCAGGACCTCGGCCACGCCCGGGAGGGGCTCCACGGGCTTGTCCAGCATGGCCTGGCCCAGCTCCAGCACCTTCCGGACGCCCGCTCCGTCGAGGCGGTCCTCGGTCAGCTCCAGGGCCGTCTCGATCATGGAGAGCGTGAAGCCCTTGATGCCATAGCCGTAGCGGCGGAGGTTGCGCATCTCCGTCTCGTGGAGGCGGGCATCGATCCAGGCGTCGTCGTGGAAGGGGCGCAAGAGGGCCCGGAAGGCCTCCTGGGTCTCGGCGTAGAGGGTCTCGTTGTGCCAGAGGGTGTCGTCGGCGTCGAAGGCGAGGGTGGGGCGCATGGCGGTTTCCGTGGAGAATCCCCAGCCTACAATGGAAGTTTTCCGAGGTATTCATGGCCGCTTCCAAGACCCGCACCGATTGGGCCCTCTTCCTGCTGCGTCTCGCCGTGGGCGGCATGGCGGTGCTTCACGGCTTCGAGATCCTCCGCCGCGCCCACGGGGCCATCAGCTTCGCCCAGGCCTCCACATGGGGCCTGGCCCTGGGCGAGCTGGTGTGCGGCGCCCTCATCCTGCTCGGCGTGTGGGTGGCCCTGGCGGGCGGGATTCTCGTGGCCGTCCTGGGCTGGCCACTGGTGCACGGCTGGATGCACGGCGCCGGGCCCCTGTCGAACCTGCCCGCCCTCTTCCGCCTGCTCGTGGGCCTGGCCTGCGCGGTGGGCGGCGGCGGGAAATGGGCGCTGGAGAAGTAGCCATGCTGCGCCCTCCGCACCACCAGATCTTCGCCTTCGATGCCGAGTGGGTGCCGGACCCAGCCACGGGACGGCGGGTGCTGGACCTTCCGAAGGAGATGCCGGACGAGGAGGTGACCGAGCGCCTCTGGGCCTACGGCGGGGCCACGGAGACGGAGCCCCGGCCCTACCTCAAGACCATCCTCTGCCGCGTGGTGTCCATCGCGGCGGTGATCCGCACAGTGCGGCACGGTGACGTCCAGCACAAGCTCTTCGCGCTCCCGGAGGGGCCGGAGGCCCTGGCCGAGGACGACCTGCTGCGCCGTTTCCTGGTGGCCCTGGGGGACAAGAAGCCCCAGCTGGTGGGCTTCAACTCCCGGGATGCCGATATGCCCATCCTCGTGCAGCGCGCCATGGTGCACCGTCTGTCCATCCCGGGCCTGGGTCGCAGCGCGGAGAAGTGGGCACCGGGCGACTTCTTCGATCGCTACGGAAACCAGCACATCGACCTCCGCGAGATCACCGGCGCCTGGGGGAAGGCCTCGTCCACGCTGCACGAGCTGGCCACGGCCTGCGGGATTCCCGGCAAGCTGGGCACCGACGGCAAGAGCGTCATCGACCTCTGGCGGGCGGGGGACATCACCGGCATCGTCCGCTACAACCAGTTCGACGCCCTCACCACCTTCCTGGTGTGGTTGCGGGCCATGACGCTCTCGGGCCACCTGACGCCCGAGCAGATGGAGGCCGAGGAGGCTCAGATCCGCGCCCTGGTCCGTCAGAAGGCCGAGGCGGATCCGGCCTTTAACCTCTACCTGGAGGGGTGGACTCGGCTCGCTTGACTCCTGCTTGAATCCTTCGAAGAGACGGCTAGACTGGCCCCAGCTTTCCGGCCATCACGCTTTTCTTCCATGGAGGATGTGTGAACAAAAGGCTTGCGGCGGAATTCTTCGGGACCCTCTGGTTGGTGCTGGGTGGGTGTGGCAGCGCCGTGCTGGCCGCAACCTTCCCGGGCGTGGGCATCGGCTTCCTCGGTGTCGCCCTAGCCTTTGGGCTCACGGTGCTGACCATGGCCTTCGCCATTGGCCCCATCTCCGGCTGCCACCTGAACCCAGCCGTGACCTTGGGCCTGGCCGTGGGCGGACGCTTCCCCTACAAGGATGTGACCGGCTATTGGCTGGCGCAGGTGCTGGGGGCCGTGGTCGCCTCGGCCATCCTCTACGTCATCGCCACGGGCAACGGGTCCGCCATCGGCGGTTTCGCGGCCAACGGCTATGCGGACCACTCGCCTGGCAAGTACGGGCTGGGCGCGGCTTTCTTGACTGAAGTGGTGATGACCTTCTTCTTCCTCATGGTGATCCTGGGCAGCACCGCCAAGAAGGCCGCGCCAGGTTTCGCGCCCATCGCCATCGGCCTCTGTCTCACCCTCATCCACCTCATCAGCATCCCGGTGACGAACACGTCCGTGAATCCCGCCCGCAGCACGGGACCGGCCCTGTTTGTCGGCGGCTGGGCCCTCGGCCAGCTCTGGCTCTTCTGGGTGGCGCCCCTCCTGGGGGCGGCCATTGCGGGCTGGCTCTTCCCCAAGCTCGAGGACTGAACCCCTCGAAGATCTCTACAGCTTCCTCAGGATCCGCTCGATGCTGATCGCCTTCCGGCCCTCGGTGGTGACCAGCACGGCGTGGAGCTGGAGGTCGGCTTCGGCCACTTCGTACTTGGGGCGCTGGACCTTGAGGAAGCGGCCGAT
The DNA here is from genome assembly GCF_022808775.1 of Geothrix terrae. Lineage (GTDB taxonomy): Bacteria > Acidobacteriota > Holophagae > Holophagales > Holophagaceae > Geothrix > Geothrix terrae. The sequence goes on along the minus strand of NZ_JAKZLA010000001.1, from coordinate 579,608 downwards.
GCTGGCCTCCTTCTTCATGCCGATGACTCCGTCGTAGGGGCCGGTCATGCCGATGTCGGTGATGTAGGCCGTGCCGCCGGGCAGCACCTTGGCGTCCAGGGTGGGCACGTGGGTGTGGGTTCCCAGGACGGCCGCCGCGCGGCCCTCCAGGTGGAAGCCCATGGCCTGGGCCTCGCTGGTGGCTTCGGCGTGCATGTCCACGATGACCAGGTCGGCCCGCTCCTTCTGGAGGATGCTGTCCACGCCCCGGAAGGGGCAGTCGCAGGCGGGCATGTGCACCCGGCCCATGAGGTTGATGACGAGAACCTCGGCTCCCGAGGGCGTATGCAGCTTCACCCACCCGTTCCCCGGTGTGTCGGGGGGGTGGTTGGCGGGTCGCAGCAGGCGGGGCTCCAGGCGGAAGTAGCTCTCGATCCCCTTCACGTCGAAGGCATGGTTGCCCGTGGTGATGACGTCCACGCCGAAGCGGTCGAACCACTCCCGGGCGATGGTGTCGGTGATGCCGTGGCCGTGGGCGGCGTTCTCGCCGTTCACGATCACGAGGTCAGCGCCGGTCTCCCGGCGCAGCTCGGGCACGAAGGCCTCCACCAGCCGCCGCCCCGGTTCCCCCACCACATCGCCCAGCGCCAGGATCTTCATGCTTCCAGCCTAGCGAAAAAAGGGCGGCGCCGGAGCGCCGCCCTTTCGTAGTGCGGGTGGGACTAGAAGGCGAAGCGTGCGCCGACCTGGATCTGGCGGGCGGAGCCGGTCCAGTTCTGCTGCGGGTTGAGTGCAAGCTGCTGCGCGTCAACCGTGGAGACATTCGAGGTCGTGGTATTGGGCACCGAGGGAGTCCTGTTTGACAGGTAGGTGTCCTGGCGGTTGAACAGGTTGAATACGTCGGCCGACAGGGTCAATTTGATCCGCTTGGTAAATTCGATGTCTCGACGAAGCCCAAGGTCGAAAGTCAATGTGGATCCGGCTCGCTGGGTATTACGGCCCGTGTCGACGCCATTCTGGAAGTAACGATCGTTTGTGGTATTCCCGTCACCGTTCACATCGGCACTGTACGTCAAGGTATAGGGGGTCCCGGTCTGGTAGCGCACAGAAACGGACGCGAGGATTCCGGTAACCTGCTTGTCGAGGAAGCTGAAGTAGCCGGTCAACACCTGGCGGCGATCCGTGTCGGCATAGCCCCACTGGTTCCCCAGAAGGCCTGCATCCTGGATGCTGATGCCCGAGTAGTTGCGCTCGTTGGAATCGCTGTCCTTGTTGATGGCGTAGGTGTAGTACAGCTGGGCGTCAAAAGCGCTGCCATCCTTGTGGTACTTCAGACTGGCCGTGTAGGCGTGGTAGAGGCTGGTAGCATCCGAGAAATACATTCCCATGGTGCCGTAGTTGGCATTTGGCCGGATTGGCGTCCAGGAGATGGTGGTCCGTCCTCCGACCGTTGTAGTCGTGAGAGTGGAAGGGTACATCAGGCGCCCATAAGCGTTGGGAGTCGGTGTTCCGAGGTTAAGATCTGCAGTTCGCTCCAGCTGCTTGCCCCTAGCGTAGGTGGCGGATAGACCGAGCACCAAGTCGTTGAAGAAGGGACGCTCGGCGCCGATGTTCACGCGGTCGGTGTAGGGGTTCTTGAAGTCCGGGTTGAAGGTCCAGATGTTGAATCCTGTGAAGGTCACGCCCGTCGGCAGGGAGGAAATCCAATAGGGGTTCGCCGCGTTGAAGGAGGCCCCGATGGGGATGCCATAGGTGGCGGCATCACCCGGCTGGAAATCCTTGGATCCCGTGCGGACGCCGTTGGCAGCATAGGCTTGGTAGAAGAACACGGCCGGCGTGGTGCTGACGTAGCGGCCGACGCTGCCGCGGATCACGGTCTTGCCCTGGTCGAAGGCCGGAGTCCAGGTGAAGGACACGCGGGGCGAGAACTGGCTGTCCGAGGGGATCTTGGCCGTGATGGGCATGGGGTTCGCGAGCGGGTCGCCCATGTTCAGGATCGGGTAGTCCGGGTTCTCCTGGCGGTCCCAGCGGATGCCGGCCCCGAGCTTGAAGGTGTCGGTGAGGCGCCATTCGGTCTGGATGAAGGCGGCCATCTGCTTGTAGCTGGTGTCAAAGAGGCCAGCCTGCTGGACGGGGCTGTTCAGGCCGAAGTTCTGACGGTAATAGCTCCAGAGGCCATTGCGAAAATCAGCAAGAGAGTTGAACTGGTAGACCCCCTGCCAGTTGCCGGCGAAGAACTCCGACACGTTGATGTCGTTGTAGTCCACGCCCGCCTTCACCTGGAAGGTGGGAGTCACGTAGCTGATGTTCTCCTGGATCTGGGTGCGCTTGGTGTTGTAGGTCCGGTCGAAGGGGTAGGCGCCGTAGTAGCCCACGTTGCTGATGCTGACCTCCGGGAGGTGCGAGTAGGTCGAGCGGGGCATGTCGTCCTTGGTATGGCTCACCCGGAACTCGTTCATCCAGTTCCCGCTGATCACCCAGTTCCACTGCAGCACGTAGGCGTCGGTGGTGACGTCATCCGAGGCCAGGTTCTCGGAGGAGGCCATGGTGCTGGCGCCGGTGACGCCCTTGAACTTGGAGTGGTTGATCCGGAACTGGATGTTGTGGTCGACGGTGGGGTTCCAGTCGAAGCGGAGGAAGTAGACGTCGGAATCCGCCTTGGCGGAGTAGTCGCCGGCCTTGGCCAGGAGCACCGCATCATTGGGGTAGGTGGCGGGGTCCAGGGTCACGGGCCGGCTGCCGCCCCAGACCTGGTGGATGGGATCCTTCCGGCGCTGGGCGTCGTAGGCCACGAAGTAGAACAGCTTGTCCTTGAGGATGGGGCCGCCCACGCTGAAGCCGAACTGCTCCTGCTGGAAGTCCCCGACCGGATTCGTGGTGGTGGTGCCATTGGGCTGACGCAGGGTCGGGCCGGCTTCCACCCAGCCCCGGGGGCGCTGGTAGTAGAAGAGGCTGCCGCTCAGGTCGTTGGTGCCGTTCTTGGTGATGGCGTTCACATAGCCGCCGCCCATGCGGCCGAACTCGGCGCTGGCGCCGTCGGTGATCACCTGGTACTCGCGGATGGCCTCGATGGAGATGGTGAAGGGCGTCTTGCCCTCGGCCGCGCCGGTGGCGCCCCCGAAGAAGGGCTCGTTGTTGTCGCCGCCATCGATGTTGATGGAGGTGTTCACGCCGCGCTGGCCGGCGATGGCGAGGTTGCCGCGGCTGCTGTCCACCACGACCTGGGGAGCCAGGGTCGCCAGGTTCGTGAAGTTACGGTTGAAGACCGGCAGGTTGGTGAGGTTGTCGGGGGAGATGATGGCGGCGGCGCTGGCGCGCTCCGTGTCCACCTGAGCGGTGGCGGCGATCACTTCCACGGTGGCGCCGGTCTCGGGAGCGAGTTTGATGGTCAGCGGGGCGGCATCGCCGAGGTTCAGGTTCACCTTGACGTTGCTCGCGGTCTGGAAACCGGCCTTGGTGACGGTGACGGTGTAGGGGCCCACCGGCAGAAGGGTGGCCAGGTAGCGGCCTTCGGCGCTGGTCTGCAGGGTGCGGGTGAGGCCGGTCTCGGTGTTCCGGATGACCACCGTGGCTCCGGCGACGCCAGCGCCCTGGTTATCGAGCACGCGACCACCCAGCTGGGTGGAGACACCCTGGGCCATGATGGGGGCCGCCGCCACGAGCAGGGCCACAAGGGATGAGCCGGCGAAATGCCTTGATCGCATGAGAAGTTCCTCCGTGTTCCCCAAAGAATAGCCACGGGGGGCATCGCATTAAAAGGGATCTGTTGGTCAAGGAACGAAAAAGTCACATGCAGCATCTGAAATTCACAGGGGCGCCCGGCCGGCGGCCGTCCCGGTCATCGGGACTGTCCTGCTAGGCTTCATACATTCCTTGAGATATCAATGAAACTGGTCGCCCTCGCCTTCGCCCTCTTTTCTCTGGTACCCCTGGCAGGCCAGGGGCCCGCCACCCTTCCGGTCGCAGAGATCCGGGCGGGCATGAAGGGGTACGGCCGGACGGTGTTCCAGGGCGGCAAGATTGAGCGCTTCGAGTTCGAAGTGCTGGGGGTGCAACGGAACGCCGCCCCAGGCAAAAGCCGCATCATGGTCAGGGCCTCTGGAGGGCCGCTGACCGACACGGGGATCCTGGCCGGCATGAGCGGCAGCCCCTGCTACATCGACGGGAAACTCATCGGGGCGCTGAGCACGGGCATCCTCTTCGAGAAGGAGGCCATCGGCGGCATCACCCCCATCGCCGAGATGCTGGACCAGCTCCGGGACATCCCGGAAACCCCGCCCAGCCGCACGCCCCTGATCCTGCCCAAGCTGGAGCCACCCAAGGTCCTCAAGGCGGCCCTCTCTGGGCAGATGCTAGATTTCCGGACGCTGATGGGCGAGCCGGATCCCCAGGCCGTGCCCATGTCCATCGTCGGCAGCGCGCTCGGGCCCGAAGCCCGGCGCCTCTGGGCCGGGTTCCCGGTCGCCTTCGCCGCCGCGCCGGTCCTATCCGGGGGCGCGCGGGAGGAGGCCAGCCCCCTCGAACCGGGAGGCATGGCGGCCGTCACGCTCATGCAGGGCGATCTGGACCTGGCCGCCGCGGGCACCATCACCTATATCTCGGGCAAGCGGGTGCTGCTCTTCGGGCACCAGCTGTTCAACCTCGGGTCCGTGGACCTGCCCCTCTGGTCCGCCACGGTGGCGAGCACCGTGGCCAGCTACCAGAGCTCCTTCAAGATGGCCATGCCCGTGGCGCCCATCGGCGCCCTGCGGCTGGACCGCAGCTCCGGTGTCGCGGGGCTGCTGGGGGCCGAGGCGCGGATGGTCCCCCTCCGGATCGGCCTGAACCTGGGGGGCAAGCGCACCCTGAATTTCCGGTTCGAACTGATGGACCACCCTGTGGCCACCCCGGCCCTGGTGGCCACGGCCGTGGCGCAGACCCTGGACGCCCACACCCGGGGCCTCGGGCTCCAGAGCCTGTCCATGCAGGGCAACATCAAGCTGGCCGGGCACCCGGCGATCCTGATCGAGAACGTCATCGCGGACCTGAACCCCTCGCGCCTCTCCCAGTACGTCGGGGCCATGCTCCAGGCCATCACGCTCAATCCCTTCGAGAAGCCGGTGTTCGAAGGGATCTCCCTCACCATCAAGGCGGAGGAGCGGCTGGATCTCTCGGCCATCGCGGGTGTCCGTCTCCTCAAGGCCCGGGCGAAGCGGGGAGAGATCCTTCCGGTGCTGGTCACCCTTCAGAACATCCAGGGCGTGCGCGAGACCGCCACCTTCAACATCCAGGTGCCTTCCTCCGCGGCCAAGGGCAAGGCGACCCTCATGGTCGGCGATGGATTCAGCCTCATGGCGGCCGATCCGGATGAGCGCATGATCGAGGTGGCCAACCTGGGGGATGTGGTACGCCTCCTGAACGGGGCCCTCCGGAACAACCACGCCTACGCGCTGCTGGTGCAGAGTCAGCCCGGCGCCGGGCTTCGCGGCAGCCGCATCGAGGGCATTCCGCCCACGGTGGCGACCCTGGTCAGCGGCGACGGGGCCAGTAGCGACAACAAGCTCCAGCGGCGGATCGTGGGCCGGGCCGTCCTGCCGCTCGACCGCGAGGTGCGGGGGCTGAGCCAGCTGGACGTGGAAATCGAGTGATGGACATGAATCGAAAGGGCTCTATGCGCTGGATGACTTTCCTTCTCTCCGCTGTCGTGGGCGTGGCGGCTCTGGCGGATCAGCCCGTGGCCACCTTCTCCGGGTTCAACGACTGGCTGGGGTCCGAGACCCACGGCGTTCGCATCGGGGCCGACGGCCGGCTGCGCCTGGCGCCGAACCTGCGTCGCGTGGGCCAGCTGCCCGAGGGCGTGATCTGGGCAGCCGTTCCGGATGGTTCTGGGGGTGCGTACCTGTCCGCGGGCACGGACGGCAAGCTCTTCCACTACACCGGTGGCCAGGTGAAGCCCCTGGGCCAGGTGAAGGGCGGCATCGTGTTCGCCCTGGCGCGCCTGGGCCAGGATCTGATCGTGGCGCCCACGGGGGAGGGGAAGCTCTTCCGCGTGTCCCCTTCCGGCGACGTGAAGCCTTTCGCGGACATCGAGGCCCGCATCGTCTGGGCCCTGGCGGTGGATGGAGATGCTGTCATCGCCGCGGGTGGTTCCGAGAAGGGCGCCGTGCTGGTCCAGGCCCGGAGCGGATCGAGCCGCCGCCTGGCGGAACTGGCGGACGAGACGGCGTTCACGGCCCTGACGCCGGACGGGCAGGGAGGCTGGTACCTCGGCAGCCATGGCCGAGGTCTGGTGCTCCGCTACAGCCGCCAGGGTGATCGCCTCGAGACGCTGATGGATACACCCTTTGAAGAGGTGCGCGCCCTGGCCGTGGCCGATGGGCAGCTCTACGTCGGCGCGGACAATGGGCTCACGCCGAAGTTCAGCACTGGCCAATTGGAACGGCGCGAAGGCTATCTCCAGGCGGATACCGCGGCGGCCACGCGGTCGGCCGTCATCCGCCTGGACCGCGATCGGGTGCCCGAGACCCTGTGGCAGAGCGCCCAGAGCCAGGTCTACGCCCTGACCCCATGGAAGGGCCAGCTGCTGGTGGGCACGGGCAACCGTTCCCGCCTCTTCTCTCTGCCCCTCGGCAAGGTGCGCGATACGGATCCCTTCGCCGTGGTGCAGGAGCTGGGCACGGCGCAGGCCACGGCCTTCCTGCCCTCCGGCGGGGATCTTCTCGTGGTGGGCTCGAACCCCGCCGAGCTGCACCTGCTGTCCGAAGCCCAGGCCACCGAGGGCACCGTCGAATCCCGGATCCTCAAAGGAGCGCCCCTGGCGGATTGGGGCCGAGCCTACCTTGATGCCGACACGCCATCGGGCACCAACGTGGAATTCCAGTTCCGCACGGGGAGCACGGAGACGCCGGATGCCACCTGGAGCCCCTGGACGCCCCCCCTGCGCAGCGGCGAGCGTCCGGCCCTGCCGTCTTCTCGGTTCGCCCAGTTCCGTCTGCGCCTCAGCAGCACCCGGGGCGGCGCCACCCCGGTGGTGGAGACCGTGACCGTCCACTGGGCCCACCGGAACCTGGCCCCGATCTGGGAGGGCGTGGACACGATGCCGCCAGGCCTGGTCATCACGCGCACGGCGCCCCCGGATGACATCGGCATTGAACGGGTGCCCCTGGAGACGCAGAAGCTCATCCCAGCCATGGGCTACATGGGCGCCGAGAAGCGCAGCTTCCGCCGCGGCGCCCAGAGCTTCGTGTTCCGCGTGAACGACCCCAACGCCGACACCCTCCAGTTCGCCATCCGGCTCGTGCCCGAGCGGGGCGCGCCGATCCTTCTGGAAAAGGCCTGGAAAGAGAAGTTCTTCAGCTTCGACACCCTGCCCGTGCCCGATGGCCGGTACCGCCTCGAAGTGACCGCTTCGGACGCGCCGACGGCAGCCTTCAACGTCGCCCTCACCAGCCTCTGGCGGACTGCCCCCTTCATCATCGACCACACACCGCCCACCATCTCCGAGCTGAGCGCCACGCCCGAGGGTGAGGGCGTCCGGATCCGCTTCGTGGCCCGGGACGAGACCTCCACCCTGAAGGAGGCCGCCGTCAGCGCCGATGGGGAGCATTGGCTGCAGATCGTGCCGGAGGACCGGGTCTTCGACCAGAAAGACGAGCGTTTCGACGTGGTTGTGCCCCGGGATGCCGTCCGCGGCGACCGCGTCCTCGTGAAGGTCGCGGACCAGAACAACAACGAGCAGACAGCCGCGGTCACGCTTGGCGCGGTGGGCGCCAAGCGTTAACCGTTTTCACCGCAGAAAAGCGGGGCCACCCGGCCCCGCTTTTCTGCGGTGAAAAAAAGACTACAAGCCCTTGAACTGAGCCGCGCGCTTCTCCAGGAAGGCGCCCATGCCTTCCTGCATGTCCTGGGAGGAGGCGAGAAGGCCGAAGAGGGCGGCCTCGTACTGAAGGCCCTGGTCCTGGGGCATCTCGATGCCTTCGTTGACGGCGGCCAGGGCGCTGCGGAGGGCCAGGGGCCCCCGGGAGAGGATGGTCTTGGCCAGCTTCTCCGCCGTGGCCTTGAGGTCCGCCAGCGCGACCACACGGCTCACGAGGCCCATGCGCAGGGCGTCGGCGGCGGGGGTCATCTCGGCGCTGAGGATCATGTCGAGGGCCACGCCCTTGCCCACGAGGCGGGGCAGGCGCTGGGTGCCGCCGTAGCCGGGGATGATGCCCAGGCTCACCTCGGGCAGGCCGAATTTGGCGTTCTCGCTGGCGATGCGGATGTGGCAGGCCAGGGCCAGCTCGCAGCCACCACCCAGCGCGAAGCCGTTCACGGCGGCGATGACGGGCTTGGGCATGGACTCGATCCGCTGGAACACGGCCTGCCCGCGCAGGGCCTGGACCCGGGCGCTGGCGGTGTCGAGGGTCTTCAGCTCGGCGATATCGGCCCCGGCCACGAAGGCCTTCTCCCCGGCGCCCGTGACCACCACGGCGCCCACCTCGGCATCCTGTTCCAGGTCTGCGAAGACCAGCTCCAGCTCCTTCAGCACCTCGTTGTTGAGGGCATTGAGCTTCTCGGGCCGGTTGAGGGTGACCCAGGCGATGCGGTCGGTTTTCTCGACGAGGACGAAGGACATGGGAGGCTCCTGGTTTGGGATCGGTGTCGAGCATTGTAAGCTGGGGCCGGAGTGACCGATGTTCCATCCCCCGCACCCCGAAGCCTACCGCGACCAGCTGCGCGCCTTCCTGCGGGAGGACTGGGGCACCCAGGACTGGACCACGGCTGCCGTGCCCGACCGGCCCATGACCGCCCGGGTGGTGGCCAAGGGCGACCTGGTGCTGGCGGGACTTCCCATGGCGGTGGAGACCTTCCGGCTCACCTGTCCGAACCTCAACGCGGATCTGGCACGAAACGACGGCCAGCGGGTCGGCCCGGGCACCGAGGTGATGCGTCTGCGCGGTTCCAGCCACGGCATCCTCCTGGCGGAGCGGGTGATGCTGAACCTCCTCCAGCGGCTGTCCGGCACGGCGACCCTCACCCGGAAGTTCGTGGAAGCGGTGGAAGGCACCGGCGCGCGCATCCTCGATACCCGCAAGACCACGCCCGGCCTCAAGCTGCTCGAGAAGTACGCCGTGCGCTGCGGCGGGGGCGTGAACCTCCGGCTGACCCTGGGTGACGGTGTGCTCCTGAAGGAGAACCACCTGGCCGCGGCCGGCGGGGTCCGCGCCGCCGTGGAGGCCGCCCGCCGGGCGGCCCCGAACCTGTTGAAGATCGAAGTGGAGGTCGAGAACCTGGGGCAGCTCAAGGCGTGCCTGGACCTGCCGGACGTGGACGGCGTGCTGCTGGACAACATGCCCACCGACCAGATGCGCGAGGCGGTGGCCCTGCGGGACCGCAGCGGCCGGCGGATCTTCCTGGAGGCCAGCGGAAACATCACCCTGGAGCGGGCCCGCCTCGTCGCGGAGACCGGCGTGGACTTCCTCAGCGTGGGGGCGCTCACCCACAGCGCTCCGGCCGTGGACCTCAGCCTGCGGATGGACTGAGCAGCAGCCTCCACCCCTCGGAAACAAGGGACAAGAAGAAGCCCGGCTTTGCCGGGCTTCTTCGCGAGGGTCCGGGGGTGTGCGCGCAGTGCGCCCTTAGATCCTTGCAGCGCATGTGCTGCAAGGGGGCCCCCGGGCAGGATTATTTCACCTCAAGCTTCCGCGCTTCCAGCAGATGGCCCAGGGCCTTCTCCAGGGCGGTCACGGCCTTGGCGTAGGTGATCTGGGCCTGCAGCTCATTGCCCTTGGCGGTGTTCAGGTCGTTGAGCTTGGAGAGCACGAGGAAGTTTGTGCTCATGCCGTTCTCGAACTTCTTCTGCTCGGCCTCGAGGTCCTTTTCTCGGAAGATGCGCGTCTTCTCGGCGGCCACCACGCCCTTGCCGGAGGCGTCCAGGTTGCGGAAGGCCTGGCGCACTTCAAGCGTGATGCCCAGCTCCAGGTCGCGGAGGGTCAGCTCGCTCTGGCGCCGGTTGGCGCGGGCCTGGGCCTGATTGCCCCGGGCTGCCCGGTTCTGGATGGGCATGGAGAACTGGAGGCCCACCGTGTAGCCGGGGTAGGTGCCCTTCGTGAGGTCCTTGTTGACCGCGGCCAGGCCTTCCGACGGGATCTGGGAGGCGGCGTTGCCGGTGTAAGTGGCGAAGGCGTCCAGCTGGGGCAGGATGCGGTTGTTGGCCGCGGTCTCCAGGGCCTGCTTGGATTCCAGGTCGAGGCGGGCGGTCCTGAGTTCGATGCGGTTGGCCAGGGCCTGCTTCTCGGCCGCGGCCTCATTCAGCTCCAGGGGTTTGATGCTGGGGGCATCGGCCGGTTCCAGGTTCAGGGGGCGCTCGGAGGAGGGATAGAGCGCGCGGATCAAGGCGTCCTTGGCATTAAGAAGCTGGGCTTCGGCCGAGATGATGTCCTGCTGGGCCTGGGCGACCGAGGCTTCGGAGGAGGTCACCTCGATCGGGGCCAGGGTGCCCACCTGCACGCGGATCTGGTTTTCGTTGAGCTGCTTCTGGGCCAGGGCCAGGGCCTGCTGCTTGTTCTCCAGATTGCGCTGGGCGAAGACCACGTCCCAGTAGAGGGACTCGGTGCTGGCCACCAGGCTGATGATGGAGAGCTGGAAATTGAGATCCGCGGCCTGGGCGCTCTTGCGCGCCACGATCAGGCGGCTCTCGGTGGTCGCGCGCCCGAAGTTGCGGAGCAGGCTCTGGGAGTAGGTGGCCGAGAAGCTTCCGTCGTAGGGATTGGTCGTGGAGCCGGTGTAGAGGCTGCCGGTGTGGAAGCTGTACAGAGGCGCGTAGCTGAGGCTCAGGTTGCCGCCCCAGCCGAAGGCCTTGGTGGACCCCACGGTCAGGCTCCGGTTGAACGCCGTGCCCTCCAGGGTTCCGAAAGTGCCGTCTCCGTTGGGATAGCGGAAGCCGTCCTGAGTCTTGCTCACGCTCAGGCCGCTGGTGAGGTTCCAGTCGAAGGCGCCCTGCTCGATCATCAGGCCAGCTCGCGTGAAGTCGCGCGTCTCGACGGCGATCTGCACCTGCAGGTTGTTCTTCAGGGAGGTCTCGATGGCGGCCTGAAGGGTCAGCTTCGCGGCGGCGGGCGCGCCCGCATCCGCCTTGGGAGCTTCTTGCGCCACCAGGGAGAAGGCCACCAACAGGGCCGGGAGGATCAGGGGACGCGTCATCACCACTCCTTAGAGGAACAAAAAGAGCCGCCACGGGGACAAGGTGCCTACGGACCAGCCTGCAGGCCCGTTTAGGTAGCCCCGCACAAGCAGGATGCCTCCCTCGCAAGATGAGGGCAAGTGTTATTTCATCGTGCGTTGAAAAGATCGCCTACTTCAGAATCTCGCGGGCGATGACCATGCGCTGGATCTCGCTGGTGCCTTCGTAGATGGTGGTCACACGGACATCCCGGTAGAGCCGCTCGACGGTGTATTCCCGGGAGTACCCATAGCCACCATGGATCTGCACGGCCCGGTCACAGATCCACACGGCGCTTTCCGTGGTGAAGAGTTTGGCGGTGGCGGCCTCCACGGTGCAGGGCTTGCCGGCCCCCTTGAGGGCGGCGGCACGGTAGACCAGCAGGCGGGCGGCCTGGAGGCGCGCCTCCATCTCCGCCAGGTAGGTCTGGATCATCTGGTGCTCGCCGATGGGCTTCCCGAAGGACATGCGGGCCTTGGCGTAGGCCACGCTCTCGTCCATGGCCCGCTGGGCGATGCCCAGGGCCTGGGCCGCGATGCCCACGCGCCCGCCGTCGAGGCCCCCGAAGGCCACCTTCAGGCCATCGCCGGGCTTGCCCAGCATGGCGTCCTCGGACACGAAGGCGTCTTCCAGGGCCACCATCACGGTCTTGCTGGAGCGGAGGCCCATCTTGGCCTCGGGCCGACCCATGACCACGCCCGGCTGATCCGCGTCGAGGATGAAGGCGCTGATGCCCTTCTTGCCCTTGTCCGGGTCGGTGCGCGCCATGGTGATGAAGTAGCGGCCCACGCCGCCGTTGGTGATCCAGGCCTTCGCGCCGTTCAGCTTCCAGCCGCCGTCCACCCGGGTGGCGCGGGTCTTGAGGGCCGCGGCGTCGGAACCCGCGTCGGGCTCCGTGAGCATGAAGCCGCCGATCATCTCGCCGTTCGCCATGGGCTTGAGGTACTTCTGCTTCTGGGCTTCGGTGCCGAAGGCCAGGATCGGCCCGCAGGCCACGGAGTTGTTCACGCTCATGGTCACGGCCACGGAGGCGTCGGCGTAGGCCACCTGCTCCAGGGCCAGGATGTAGCTGAGGAAGTCCACGCCGGCGCCGCCGTAGGCCTCGGGCACGGTCATGCCCATGAAGCCCATCTCCCCGAGCTGCTTCACGATGTCACCGGGGAACTCGCCGCTGGCGTCCCGCGCCGAAGCTCCGGGTTCGATCTCGGACATCGCGAAGTCCCGCGCGGCGTCGCGGATGGCGGTCTGGTCCTCGGTGAACTGGGGGAACATGGGAGGCTCCGGTTGAACATCCCAGGTTAGCAAGGCAGGAACGGGTGCCCTTGGCGCCGCGCCCTACGGGCGGTGGAATCACAGACCGCCCATGCCCGGGCTTGGGGAACCTCCAGCTTTCCGGGAGGGGGATGCGGTGGACGGCCGCAGGAGGCCGCTTCCTTCCCGAAACGGGATCCGTTCAGCAGCCGAGGGTCTTCCTCAGAAGCCCCAGCGCGGCCTTGGAGCCCTCCCACTTCATGAGTTCCAGGGCCTCATCGGGCGCGCACCACTTGAACTCGCTGTGCTCCAGGGGTTCCAGGCGGACGGGGGTTTCGGCGGACACCTCCATGGAGAAGCAGGTCTCCGTGTTGAACCTGGGCTCCGCATCCGGAAAGCGCACGATGGCGGGGTCCACCCAGAAGCTGTGGGAGAGGCCCAAAGGGCGCAGCGTGCCGGTGAGGCCCGTCTCCTCCATCAGCTCCCGGTGGGCGGTCTGCTCGGGCGTCTCGCCAGGCTCCATCATGCCGGTGACACTCTGCCACCAGAGCCCGTGCGCCGGGACGCGGAGCATCATCAGGATCTCGGGGCCCGCCGCGCCGCGGCGCCAGGTCATGGCGGAGACGCTGCGGCTGGGTTCGCGGACCGGCTGCAGGTCCATGGCGAGGAAGGTGAGGAGGTGGCCCTGGAGGCGGTCCGCCGCGACCTCCCAGGTGGGCGCGTCCTCGCCCAGCAGCGACTGGAGGCTGCAGACGCCCTTGTCGGTGAAGCCGCAGGGCGTGATCCAGCGGAAGTGGTCCAGGTTGGGGCGCACGTTGAAGGCGATGCCGTGAGTGGTGATCCAGCGGCTCAGGTGGAGGCCGATGGCGCCCAGCTTCTCGAGGCCCCGCGGGGTCTCCACCCAGATGCCAGGTGCGCCCTTGAGCCGGTCCGCCACCACGCCGAAGTCCGCCGCGGTGCGGATCATGGCCTCCTCCAGCCCGCGCACCAGGCGGCCCACGTCCTCGCGGCCGCCCCGGAGGTTGCAGATGGGGTAGGCCACGATCTGGCCGGGACCATGGTAGGTGACCTCGCCGCCCCGATCGGTGCGGTGGACGCTCACACCCTGGGCGGTCAGGAAATCGTCGCTCATGTGGATGTCGGCTGGCGTGGCGTTTCTGCCCAGCGTGAAGACGGGATCGTGTTCCAGAAGCACGAGCTGGTCGGGATTTCCCGGCTGGCTCACATGGGCGGCCAGGGCCTTCTGCATGCGGAGGCCCGCGGGGTAGAACACCCGTCCGAAGCGGCGGAGCTGGGCGGGACGTGGATTGGAGAAGCCGACTTCGGACATGCCTCGAGTGTAGCCGGGGCGACGGGCCGGCTCCGCCTCTGGCATGATCGTTGGAAGGATGAGTCTGGATCCTTCCACCATTGGCCGCTTCAAGGTCCTCGGCACGCTTGGTTCTGGCGCGATGGGAATGGTGTATCTGGCGGAGGACCCCCTGCTCAAGCGGGCCCTGGCCATCAAGGTTGTCCGGGAAGGCACCGGCGACGCGGAGGTGCTGCTCCGCTTCAAGCGCGAGGCGGAGATCTCAGCCCGGCTGAACCATCCCAACGCCATCACGGTCTACGACGTGGGCGAGGCGCAGGACCTCGGGCCCTATCTCGTCATGGAGTACGTGGAGGGAGAATCGCTGTCGGACCGGATCCGGCGCGGTCCGCTGGACCCCGACGAGACGGCAGGTCTGCTGATCCAGGCCGCGGATGCCCTGGCCGCTGTGCATGCCCTGGGGATCCTCCACCGGGACATCAAGCCCGACAACTTCATGGTGGCCAGGGACGGACGCCTGAAACTCATGGACTTCGGCATCGCCCGGGGCGACCAGACGGGACGGCTGACCACCACGTCGACCTTCCTGGGCACGCCGGCCTACGCCGCCCCGGAGGTGCTGAACGGCGAGAGGGCCACCCCGGCCGCCGACCGCTGGGCCCTGGCGCTCACGGCCTTCGAGATGCTGACAGGCACGCTCCCGTTCGCGGGAGACAGTGTGGGGGCGACCCTCTACCGGATCGTGCACGAGGCCCCGGTCTGGCCGCCGGATTTCCCTTCCGGCCTGGCCGAGGTCTTCGGGAAGGCCCTGGACAAGAACCCGGAGAAGCGGTACCCGGACCTTTCCTCCTTCCTGGCGGCCCTCATCGAGGCGCTGCCCATGCCTTCGGAGCGCCGCGCGGCCCACCTGGCCCAGCTGGCCTCCACAGCTCCAGTGAAGGCCACGGGCACGCTGAGGCTCGAACACCCGGCCGCCGCCCCTCCACAGCGCCGGTGGCTCTGGGCTGGGGGCGCCCTCCTGGCGGCCCTCGCGCTTGGGTTCCTGGTGCTTCGGCCCGAGCCCAGCCGGGTGCTGTCCATCGAATCGAAGCCCGGGGGCGCCGAGGTGTTCCTCGATGGAACGTCCCTGGGGCGGACCCCGCTGCGCCAGGTGGTGGTGAAGGGGAAGGCGGACCTGCTGCGCCTGGAGAAGCCGGACTATCTGCCCCTGGCCTATCACCTGAAGGCGGAGGACAAGGACCTGGCTCTCCGGCTTCAGCCAGCGCCTTTCCAGGTCCAGGTGACCACGGAGCCGGCGGGCGCCGCGATCCTGCTGGACGGAGAACCCAAGGGGAAGACCCCTGCCGCCATCGAGATTCCCGGGGAAGGCAGCCACCAGCTTCGGCTCGAGCTGGAGGGGTACCAGCCCTGGATGGCGGTTCCCGAGCGGCACCGGACCCTGCCGGATCCCATCCAGCTCCAGAAGCACCGGGGGAAGAAGGGCGCCGGTGACGGAAAGATCCGGAAGTTCTTCAAGGGGATCTTCCAGTAGGCGCGCTCCGTCATGATGGACCCATGGCGAAGGTGATCGTGGTGGGAGGCGGTGCGGCGGGGCTGGTGGCGGCCTGGCGGGCCGCCTCGCAGGGACATGCAGTGACGCTGCTGGAGGCCAACGGGCGGCTGGGCGTGAAGCTCCGCATCAGCGGCGGCGGCAAGTGCAACATCACCCACGAGGGTTCGCCGAAGGCCCTGCTGGCGGCCTTCTCCACGGACCAGGCCCGCTTCCTGCGCCCCTCCCTGCATGCCTTCGGCAATGGGGCCGTGCTGGACCTGCTGCGCCGGGAGGGCGTGGAGACCTACACCCGGGAGAACGGCCGGGTGTTCCCTCTGGACCGCCCCGGCAGCGCCGCGGCCGTGGTGGCCGCTTTCGAGACCCTCGTGCGCCGGTTGGGTGTGGACGTGCGCACAGGGGCCCGCGTGACTGCGCTGGAGGCTCGCACGACCGCGCCGGAAGGAGGTCCGTCGCGCCTGGCTGCCCTGCGCGTGGGCGAGGCGCGGTTGGAGGCGGATCACGTCATCCTCGCCACCGGAGGGGCGAGCTATCCCGAGACCGGCACGCGGGGGGAGGTGCTGGGGTGGCTGAGGGAGCTGGGCGTCCCCGTGAAGCCCTGGTTTCCGGCGCTGGCGCCCATCCCGTTGGCGCGGCCACGTCCCGCCTGGGAGGGCGTGGCCCTGAGAAACGGAGAGCTGCGCCTGTGCGCGGGGCCCGCCGGACGCCGGCTTGCCGCCTTCGCGGGGGACGTCCTCTTCACGAGGCCCGGCATCAGCGGCCCCGCCGCCCTGGAACTGAGTCAGGCCGTGGAGCGTGCCCGCCGCGAGGGCGCGGCCTGGCTGGCGCACGCAAGCCTCCTCGAGGCGCCGGAGGCGGTGGACGCTGCACTCCAGGCGGAGACCCACGCCAACCCGCGCCTGCGGGCGGCCACGTGGCTTCAGCGGCGCCTGCCGGAGCGGCTGGTGGAGGATCTTCTGGCGGAGGCGGGGATCGGCCGCGACCTCATGCTCAAGGATCTCTCCAGGGGCGGGCGAAGGACGCTGGTGGGCCTCGTCACGGCCCTGCCGCTCGGCGCGCCCCAGCCTGTTCCCCTGGCCCGGGGCGAGGTGGCGGCGGGAGGCGTGGATCTGGCCGCCGTGGATCCGCGCACCATGGCCCTGCGCGATTGGGAGAACCTGCGGGTCTGCGGCGAGCTGCTGGACCTCGACGGCCCCGTGGGCGGCTACAACCTCCAGGCCGCCTTCAGCACCGGCTACGCGGCGGGGACGATCTGAGAGCGCCTAACAAGACCCCGTCGAGGGTTGGTCGGGCAATCTAAATCCTTCCCGCCAGATCCAGGACCAGCTCGCAGAGCCGGGCCGCGTAGCCCGTCTCGTTGTCGTGCCAGCCGAAGACCTTCACGAAGCGCGGACCGAGGGTCATGGTGAGCTCCAGGTCCATGAGCACGCTTTCCGCCCGGCCGGTGACGTCGCTGCTGACCGCGTGGGGTGGGGCCAGGTCCACGAGGCCCCTCCATGAACCGGCCACGGCGGAGGCATAGGCGGCATTCAGGGCGGCGGCATCGGCCTCGCGGTGGAGGGTGGCCACCACGTCCACCAGGTTGACGTTCAGGGTGGGAACCCGGAGGGCCACACCGTCGAAGGCGGGGGGCAGATCCGGCATGACCCGGTGCAGGGCCCCGAAGGCGCTCGAGGTGGTGGGGATGATGCTCAGGAACGCCGCCCGGGCGCGGCGCATATCCTTGTGGGGCAGGTCCAGGAGGCGCTGGTCGTTGGTGACCACGTGCACGGTGCTCATGCCCGCATGGTCGAGGCCGAAGGCGTCGTCCAGGATCTTCAGCATGGGGGCCGTGGCGTGGGCGGTGCAGCTCGCGTTGGAGATCACCCGGTGGCGGGCCAGGTCGAGCCCGGATCCGTTCACCGGGGCGATGACGGTGTAGTCCGCGTCGGGGCTGGGGGCGCTGATCACCACGTGCGACACACCGTTTTTGAGGTGCCGGGTGGCGTCGACGTTCCGGGTGAAGCGGCCGCTGGCCTCCACCACAAGGCGCGTGCCCGCCGGGAAGGGGATCAGGGCCGGATCCGCGGCGTGGAAGAGGGGCACCCGGCGCCCACCCAGCAGAAGGAAATCCTGCCCGCCCTCCGTGAGGCCTTCGATGGGCTCGAGGCTGGGGCCGTGGACGGAATCGTAGCGGAGCAGGTGGACCAGCTGGTCCATGGGGGCCGGGTCGTTCACGGCGCCGAGCGCGCCGGGCCGGGTCGCCGTGAGGCGACGCACCAGCAAACGGCCGATGCGGCCGAGGCCATTCAGGGCTAGGGCGGTCATCGGCTAGAGGCGCTCCAGCAGGTGGACGCAGAGGTCCTTCAGACGGGCGGCGTAGCCGAACTCGTTGTCGTACCAGGCGAAGACCTTGACCATCCGGGGCCCGAGCACCTTCGTGAGGTAGGGGTCGTACAGGGTGCTGGCGGTCCGTCCGCGCAGGTCCGCACTCACCAGCTCCGCGTCGAGAACCTCCAGATAGGGCGCCAGGGGGCCGGTCTCGGCGGCCCGGCGGTAGGCCTCCTGCACGGCTTCCAGGGTGGCGTCGGACTTGAGCGTGGCGGTGAGGTCGACGATGCTCACATCGGGGGTGGGGACGCGCACTGCCAGGCCATCCATGCGGCCCTTGAGGTGGGGCAGCACCAGGCCGATGGCCTTGGCCGCGCCGGTGCTGGTGGGGATCATGCTGAGGGCCGCGGCCCGCGCCCTCCGGAGATCCTTGTGGGGAAGGTCGAGGACGCGCTGATCGTTGGTGTAGCTGTGCACCGTGGTCATGAAGCCGTAGTCGATGCCGAAGGCCTCGTCCATCACCTTCACCAGGGGGCCGAGACAGTTGGTCGTGCAGCTCGCGTTGGAGATCACGTGCTCGTTGGCGGGATCCAGCGTCGCTTCGTTCACGCCCATGACGATGGTGCGGTCCGCGTCGCCGGAGGGCGCGCTGATGATCACATGGCTGACGCTGCCCTGGAGGTGGACGGCGGCCTGGACCCGCTTGGTGAACTTCCCGGTGCATTCCAGGACCACCTGGGCTCCCTGGGCGCCGAAGGGGATGAGCTGGGGATCCTTCTCCGCGTAAACCCGGATGCGGCGTCCGTCCAGCACCAGGTAGTTCCCGTCGGAGGCCACCGGGAAGTCCGCGGGCCCATGCACGGAGTCGTACTTCATGAGGTGGGCCAAGGTGGCGGCGTCCGTGAGGTCGTTCACCGCCACCACACGCACATGGGGCACCTTCATGAGGTGCCTCAGCACCAGCCTCCCGATCCGCCCCAACCCGTTGATGGCCACCTTCTTCATGGCGCCCTCCGATTCCCAGTTGTACCGATCCGGGGCGGTCCTGTCGAAAGAAAAGCGGGCGCGGTATGCAAAATGAAAAACCCGGCGCAACCGGGTTTTCGTCCGCGGGTGGTCCAGAGGTCAGCTGGCGAGGCTGACGCGCTTGAGCCGGCTCGTCGGGGCCTCCAGCTTCTTGGCGAGCGTGTTCCGATGGATGCCCAGCTCGCGGGCCGCGGCGCTGTGGTTCCCCTCGTGGGTCGCCAGCACCTCCTCCAGGTACACCCGCTCGAACTCGCGGCGCGCCAGCTCCAGAGGCACACCGCCACGCACCATCTCCGCCACGAGGATACGCAGCTTCTCGCGCATTCCGTCTTCTCCATCATCCGTATCGGGATCAAGAAGGTAGCACCGCGATGAAAAGAGTGAAAGCCCCGTGACAACCTCAAAACGCAGGCGCAGACTGTGGAAAAGTGTGTGGAATGCCTGTGCATGCGATGGGAGCTGATGTGCGCAAGACCAAACTCGTGATGACCTTGGGACCCGCCCTGATGCAAGGCGACCGGTTGCGGGAATCCCTTCGCGAGGCGGATGCGGTCCGGCTGAATGCCAGCCATGGGGATCCCGCGACGCGCCTGGAAGCTCTCCAGAAGGTCCGGGCCCTGGCCGCGGAACTCGGCCGCTCCATTCCCGTGTTCCTGGACCTCCAGGGCCCGAAGTGGCGGGTGGGCCTCCTGGAAACGCCCGCGGACCTGGCCGAGGGCAGCGAAGGGGTCTTCCACGCGCCCGGCGCCACCGTCCCCGCCGGCGTGGCCTGGGCCGCGCCCCTGCCGCATCCCGAGCTCTTCGAGGGGGCCGAGCCGGGCCAGCTCTGGCTCCTGGACGACGGCGCCATCACGGTGAGGATCCTCGCGAAGAGCGCGGACCTGCTGAAGGCCCAGGTGGTCATCGGCGGCCCCCTCAAGGCGCGGAAGGGCGTCCATCCCATCGGCATGGACATCAATGTGGATCCGCTGACCGAGAAGGATCACGCCGACATCCGGTGGGGGGTGGAGCACGAGGTGGATCTCTTCGCCCAGAGCTTCGTCCGCCGGGCCTCCGACGTGCAGCAGCTCCAGGCGATCATCCAGCACCTGGGCGGAACTCAGCCCATCATCGCCAAGATCGAGCACCCCACGGCCCTGGCCCACCTGGGCGAGATCCTCGACGTCTCCTGGGGCGTGATGGTGGCTCGCGGCGACCTGGGCGTGGAGCTCGGCGTGGAGCGGGTTCCCGGCCTGCAGAAGGAGATCATCCGGGCCGCCCGCAGGGCCCTGAAGCCGGTGATCACCGCGACCCAGATGCTGGAGAGCATGATCGAGCACGCGCAGCCCACCCGCGCCGAGGCCAGCGATGTGGCGAACGCCATCTGGGACGGCACGGACGCCGTCATGCTCAGCGCCGAGAGCGCCACGGGAGCCCACCCCGTGGAAGCCGTCCAGTGGCTGGCCCGCATCGCGGCGGAGGCGGACAGCAACGTGAAGCAGCGCACCCCCACACTGCCCGACGAGCTGGCCGAGAAGGTGCTTTCCCGCACGGACATTTCCGTGGCCTTCGCCGCCTGCCGCACGGCGGACGAGATCAACGCCCGCTGGATCGTGGCCTTCACCGAGGGTGGCGGCACGGCCCGCATGGTGAGCCGCCTGGCGGGCCGGACACCGGTGCTGGGGGCCACGGTGGACGAGGTCACCGCTCGGCGCATGGGCCTCCTGCGGGGCGTCACGGCCCTGCTGATCCCCCGGGTGAGCAGCACGGACGAGATGGTGTCCGTGGTGCGCGAGCTGCTGGTGGCCAAGCATGAGCTGGGGGGCCTCGATCGCGTCGTCATGACCATGGGTCTGCCCTTGTGGAAGACCGGCAGCACGAACACCATGAAGGTGATGACCTTCTGAAGGAGGGCCCATGAGCCTCACACGTCCGCTCCCCGGTGAATACGCCGAAGGCTATGCGACCTACATCGCCGAGGCTGGCGAGGGCGATGTGCTGGCCCTCCTCCAGGCGCAACTGGAGGAGGTGGTGGCCCTGTTCGAGGGGCTGTCCGACGCCCAGGGCGGATTCCGCTACGCCCCCGGGAAGTGGAGCCTGAAGGACCTGCTCCAGCACATCATCGATGCCGAGCGCATCTTCACCTACCGCTGCCTGCGCATCGGACGGGGGGACGCCACCCCCATGCCAGGCTTCGAGGAGGACGACTACGCTGCGGCCGCCGGAGCCGACGGACGGTCCCTGGCCGATCTGATCGCGGAATGGCGAGCCCTGCGGACTGCCAGCCTCGCGCTGTTCCGCAGCCTGCCGGACGCAGCCTGGGGGAACCAGGGCACCACCAACAACCGGGCCATCACGGCCCGCTGCATCCCCTACATCACTCAGGGCCACGCGGCCCACCACCTGACGGTGATCCGCGAGCGCTACCTGCCGGCGCTTAAGAGTGCCTAACAGAACCCCGACGGGGCCGCGAGAAAGCCAGACGAGATGCACCGCAAGGAAGGGCCCGCAGGGCGATGTGGTTCATCGTTCAAGGGCCATGACGCCGCGGGGCGCCTGCCTGGCTTTCTCCCGTCGGGCGAGGGCCGGCGGGCGTCGCGATGCCGCGTCACGCTCGTCGCACGTAGTACCCGCTACGCGTCTCCTCGCCTTCCTCCCTCGCTCGCCCGGCGGCCCTCGCCCGGCCCCGTGGGGGTGTTGTTAGGCACTCTAAAAGTAACCCTTCCAGCCATCCAGGGCGTCTGCCAGCTTCTCCAGCTGGGCGGGCTCCGTGGTGCGGAAGCGGCTCACCAGCTTCCATCCCTGGGCCACCTTCTGATACCGGTGCAGCCAGAGGGAAGGGCCCTCCCAGTCGCCTTCGGGATCGGCCTTCGTCTTCACGAGGAAGGCCACGGTGGTCCAGGGACCGCGGGCCAGAAACCGGCGGCCCAGCTCCTGGATGCCGGACTCCTCGTCGGATTCCAGCACCAGGTCGTCGAGATCCGGGATGATCATGGGAACACCTCGCTCAGTTCCTTCATCCTAAGTTCCCTGGAGGCCTCTTCGTGGAAAAGCTCATGGGGTTCGTCGGCGCCACCCTGGGCAGCCTCGTCGGCTGGTACCTGGGCGACCTCGTCGGGATCGCGACCGCGGTGGTGCTCAGCATGGTGGGCACGGGCGCCGGCATCTGGGCGGGGCGCTGGGCTGCGCAGCGGTGGCTGGAATCCTGACCGGCCTTTGAGCTTTCGCCGCGGCCATGGTTCCATCAGGCATGCGCATCGAATGCATCGCCATCGGCACCGAGCTGCTCACCACGCGCCGCCTGGATACGAATTCCGTGTGGCTGGGGGAACGCCTGGCCTCCCTGGGTCTGGCCTTCCACCGCAAGACCGCCGTGGGGGACAGCCATGAGGACTTGGCGGCTCTCTTCCGCGAGGCCCTGACGCGCTCCGATCTCATCCTCACCACCGGCGGGCTGGGGCCCACCTTCGACGACTTCACCAAGGAGTGCTTCGCGGAAGTCCTGGGCGCGGAACTGCGCGAGGACGCGCAGAGCCGCGAGGACATGCTGGCTTTCTATGCCGCCCGCAAGCGGGTGCCTCCGGCCTCCAACTTCAAGCAGGCCCTGCTGCCGGAAGGGGCGGAGGCGCTGCGCAATCCTGTGGGAACCGCTCCCGGGGTGTGGTGGGAGAACCCGAAAGGGCATCCCGGCGTGCGCATCGTGATGATGCCGGGGGTGCCCCGGGAGATGAAGCGCATGTGGGAGGACCAGGTGGAGCCCCGCCTGCGTGCCCTTGCGGGGACTCCCACGCATACGCTGCGCATGGTGGTGGCGGGCGTGCCCGAGAGCGCCCTGGACGAGCGGATCCGCGCGGTCCGGGAGCGGCACAGCCACCTGGACTGGACCATCCTCGCCAGCCTCACCCAGGTAGAGCTGCTGGCCCGCGGCTCCGATCCCGCAGCCCTGGAGGCCGCCCGGGCCGACTTCCAGCCCGTGCTGGGCGAGGACCTGGTGGGCGTGGGGGAGGGCAACCTCGAAGATGCGGTGTTGGCGGGCCTGAAGGCCCGGGGAGAGACGCTGGCCGTGGCCGAGAGCGTGACGGGTGGCCTGCTGGCGTCCCGCCTTACGGCGATTCCCGGAGCCAGCGAGGTGTTCCTGGGGGGCGCCACGGTCTATTCAGCGAAAGCCAAGGTGGCCCTGCTGGGGCTGGATGCGGCCCAACTGGCCCAGGATGGCACCGTGTCCGAAGCCACCAGCCGCGAGCTGGCCGAGAAGGTCCGGGCCCGGCTGGGCGCCGCCTGGGGCCTGGGGATCACCGGCAATGCCGGCCCGAGTGCCGAAGGGGGCGCGCCCGTGGGGGCCCTGTTCATCGCCCTGGCCGGACCAGAGGGAACGGTCTCGAAAGCCCTGACCATCCCCGGTGACCGGGTGGACGTGCAGCTCCGGGGCATGGCCTGGGCTTTGGACCTGCTAAGGCGGGTCTCGCGGATCGGCTGATACACTGCGTCCATGCCATCGCCACTCGTGCCTTCCCCGATCCTCTGGTGCCTTGCCGCCTTCCTGTGCGGCAGCATCCCCTTCGGCCTCCTGCTGGTGAAGCTGGCCGGGAAGGGGGATGTGCGCGCCCATGGCAGCGGCAACATCGGCGCGACCAACGTGAGTCGGGTGGGTGGCAAGGTCCTGGGCGTCGTCACGCTGCTGCTCGACATCGCCAAGGGCTTCCTGCCCGTGTTCCTGGCGAGGAAGGCGGGTGTGGGCGTCGACCTTCTGGCCCTCATGGCCCTGGCCGCCGTGCTGGGGCACGTGTTCACCCCCTGGCTGAAATTCCAGGGCGGGAAGGGGGTGGCCACCGCCTTGGGCGTGATCCTGGCCGCGGATGCCGCCATGGTCCTCCTGCCACTGGGCATCTTCATCTTCGCCCTGTGGCTCACCCGCCATGTGAGCCTGGGCAGCATCCTGGCCGCGGCCATGGTGCCCGTGCAGCTCTTCCTGACCCGGGGCGCGCACCGCCCCGTGGCGGAGCTGCTCGGCCAGGGGCCGGCGCCGGTTCTTCCCTGGGCCGCCCTGGCCGTCCTGGTGATCTGGAAGCACCGCGAGAACATCCTGCGCCTGCAGGCGGGAACGGAATCCAAGCTGTGGGGCGCGAAGAAGGAGGATGTCCATGTCCAGGGCTGACATCGGCGTCTTCGGCTCCGGCGCCTGGGGCACGGCCCTGGCCATCACCTGGGCCCGGGCGGGCGCGAAGGTGGCGCTCTGGGGCAACTTCCCCGACGAAATGGCCCAGATGGCCGCCACGCGCAGGCACCTCCGCCTGAAGGACGTGGCATTCCCCGAGAACCTGCAGACGTCGGACGATCCGACCGAAGCCTTCCGCGCCCCGCTGTGGATCTCGGCCATGCCGACGCAGGTGACGCCGGATGCCTGGAGGATGCTGCGTCCGAAGGCACCGCAGGCGGCCGAGCTCGTCATCCACGTCAGCAAGGGCATCCTCCAGAGCACCCACCAGACCCTGTCCCAGGCGCTGACGGGGGTGCTGGACGTGCCCGTGGGCGTCCTCTCCGGGCCCACCTTCGCCGACGAGGTCAGCCGGGGGGTGCCCTCGGCCATCGTGATGGCCCTGCCGCCCACCGTGAGCGATGCGCGGGCCATGGCGCTCCAGGCGCAGCTCTCTTCCGAGAGACTGCGCATCTACCTCAGCCGGGACGTGGTCGGCACGGAGCTCTGCGGCGCCCTCAAGAACGTCCTCGCCATCGCGGCAGGCCTGGTGGACGGCCTGAAACTGGGCTACAACGCCCGGGCGGCCCTCATCACCCGCGGCCTGGCCGAGATGGCCCGCCTGGTGGAGGTGCTGGGCGGCCAGCCGTCCACGGTGATGGGCCTGGCGGGCATGGGCGACCTGCTGCTCACGGCCACGGGACCCCAGAGCCGCAACCGCACCTTCGGCGAGCTGGTGGGGAAGGGCAACAGCGTGGAGGCGGCCCGGGACGCGCTCGGCGGCCAGATCATCGAGGGCATGTTCACCACGGACGCGGCCCTGGCCCTGGCCAAGGAACACGGTCTGGACCTGCCCATCGCCGCCGAAGTCCACCGCCTCCTCAACGGCGAGCGCCCCGAGGAGGCCGTGCGGCGGTTGATGACGAGGTCGTTGAAGTCCGAATAGGAGGCCTCCCATGGCCGATCCGTTCCGTTTCCGCATCCTCCAGCACGGCCCCGCGGGCTCGCCCGTCCGTGAAGCCTTCGCCCCCACGGAGCCGAGACCGGGTTGGGTCCGCCTGGAATTGAAGGCCATGGCGCTCAACCACCTGGATCTATGGACCACGTTCGGCCTGCCGGGGTTTCCCCTGCCGCTTCCCCTCACCCCGGGTTGCGATGGTGCGGGTGTGGTGGCGGCCGCGGGCGACGGGACGGTCCTGCCTCCGGGCGTGGAGGTGGGCGGCAGCGCCATGATCGCGCCGGGCCTGAGCTGCGGCGTGTGCCCCGCCTGCCTGCGGGGTGACGACATGCTCTGCCCTTCCTACGGCGTGCTGGGGCATGTCTGCGACGGCACGGCGGCCACCCACGTGCTGGTGCCCGCCGCCAACCTGCTGCCCATCCCACCGAACTGGGACTTCGACCAGGCCGCGGCCTTTCCCCTGGTCTTCCTCACGGCCTGGGAGATGCTTGTCCACAAAGTCGATTTCCGGCCCGGCGAGACCGCCCTCGTGTGGGGCGGGGGCAGCGGGGTGGGCAGCGCGGCCATCCAGCTGGTGAAGGCCCTGGGAGGCACCGCCATCGCCGTGGTGGGCAGCGAGGCCAAGGCCATGAAGTGCTGGGACCTGGGCGCCGAGCATGTCCTCGTCCGGGGCGACCTCAAGGCCTTGGCTTCCAAGGTGCGCGACCTGACCGGCAAGCGCGGAGTGGACGTGGTGTTCGAGCACACCGGGGCCGCCACGTGGGCCACCAGCCTCAGCGTCTGCGCGCGCGGGGGCCGCATCGTCACCTGCGGGGCCACCACGGGGCGCGAGACCTCCTTCGACCTGCGGGCCCTCTTCGCCAAGCAGATCCAGATCCGCGGCTCGTACATGGGCCGGCGCGAGCACCTGTGGACCCTGCTGTCCCTGCTGAAGAAGAACCCCACCAATCCGCCCTTCCGGCCCGTCATCGACCGCATCTTCGACCTGGCGGAGTACCCCGAGGCCCAGCGCCACCTCGAGGCCGGCCAGGGCTTCGGCAAGGTGGTGTGCCGGGTGCCCTGATGCTGAGGAACCTGCCGCTTCCGGAAGGCTCGACCTTCACCTGGGTGGATCTGGTGGACCCCACGGCCGCCGAAATGGCCGAGGTGGCCGGCCAGTACGGGCTCCACCCCGCGGCGGTGCGGGACCTGCTCAACCAGCCCCACCTGCCCAAATTCGAGCGGCTACCTGGGCAGCAGTTGCTCATCCTGCGGGCCTACGACGAAGTGGCCAAGCGAGGGGATACCATCCAGGCCATGACCCGCCGCCTGGTGGTGCTGATGATGGAGGGTGCGGTCATCACCGTCCACCGCCGGGAGCAGCCCTTCTTCGCCCAGGCAGCCGAGCGCGCGGCCGCAGGGCAGCCCCTCCGCCCGGAACAGCTGGTGCTGGCCCTCTGCGCCAAGGCCGTGGCCTCCTTCGACGAGCCCCTGCGCGAGAGCGAGGAGAAGCTCGACCAGATCGAGGCCGCCCTCTTCAACCGCAAGATCCCCCACCAGGGCGTCCGGCAGGTCTACGGGCTCAAGCGCCGCTGCGCGGTCATCAAGCGGACCCTCGGGCGCATCACGACGGCCCTGGGCCCGCTCAAGGAGCAGGCCCGGGACGACCAGGGCCTGCTGGCGGACGTGGTGGAGGAGGCCGACCGCCTGCACACCTGGGCCGACGAGCTGCTGGAGAGCGCCACCCACCTCATGAACCTGGAGATCAGCCTGGCCAGCCAGCGGACGAACGAGGTCATGCGGGTGCTCACGGTCTTCAGCGCCTTTTTCCTGCCCCTCACGTTCATCGCGGGGGTCTATGGCATGAACTTCCGGCGGATGCCCGAATTGGAACACCGCTTCGGCTACCCCCTGGTCATCGGCGCCATGCTCCTCACCGCCTTGGCCATCTGGGCCTGGTTCCGCCGGAGGGGCTGGCTGAAATAGGCGCCTGCTGCGCCGATCCGGGCAAGCGGCTAGACTGAAACGTTTGCGCAAGGAGCTCCCGTGAAGGTCCTCATCCTCGGTGTCAATGGATTCATCGGATCCCATCTGGTGGACCGCATCATGCAGGACACGGACTGGGAGGTGTACGGTCTGGACCTGGGCACGCACAAGGTGTCCGACCACCTCGCCAATCCTCGCTTCCACTTCGTGGAGGGCGACGTCACGATCTCCAAGGAGTGGATCGAGTACCACATCAAGAAGTGCGACGTGGTGCTGCCCCTGGTGGCCATCGCCACGCCCAAGGTCTACGTGACCGACCCCCTGCGCGTCTTCGAGCTGGACTTCGAGGAGAACCTCCGGGTGGTCCGCCAGTGCGTGAAGTACAAGAAGCGCGTGGTGTTCCCCAGCACCTCCGAGGTCTACGGCATGTGCCCGGACGCGGAGTTCGACGAGCACGAGTCGCCCCTGGTGACGGGCCCCATCCCCATGAACCGCTGGATCTACAGCACCAGCAAGCAGCTGCTCGACCGTGTGATCTGGGCCTACGGCTTCCAGCAGGGCCTGAAATTCACGCTCTTCCGCCCCTTCAACTGGATGGGCCCCAAGCTCGACAGCCTGAACACCGCCAAGGAGGGCAGCAGCCGCCTGGTGACGCAGTTCAGCTGGAACCTGTTCAACGGCGAGCCTCTGCAGCTGGTGGACGGCGGCACGGCGCGACGCTGCTTCATCGACGTGGCTGACGCCCTGGACGGCCTCATGGCCGTGCTGCGCAACGAGGGCGGCAAGGCCGACGGCCAGATTTTCAACATCGGCAACCCCGCCAACGACTACAGCGTGCGCGAGATCGCCGAGATGATGATCGCCATCTGGAAGGACCACCCCTTCCGCATCGAGCGCGGCATTCCGGAAGGCCGCATGGTCGAGGCCAGCAGCGGCGACTTCTACGGCAAGGGCTACCAGGACGTGGCCCGGCGCACCCCCAGCATCAAGCGCATGCAGCAGACCTTCGGCTTCCAGCCCAAGGTCTCCATGAAGGACTCCCTCAAGAAGGCCATCGACTTCTTCGTGGAAGAGCACAAGGCCCTCGAGAAGGTCGTCGAGACCGAGAATTAGGCCCTGATCCGCGCCCATGACGCGCCGCGAACGCTACACGCTCCTCGCCCTCTGGGTCTTCCTGGGCCTGCTGCCCCTGCTGGTGCGGCCCCTGTGGGAGCCGGACGAGGGGCGCTATGCGGAGATCCCGCGGGAGATGCTGGCCACGGGCGACTGGCTGACACCCCGCCTCAACGGGGTGCTCTACTTCGAGAAGCCGCCGCTGCAGTACTGGCTGTCCGCCCTCGGCATGAAGCTCTTCGGACTGAACGGCGCCGCCGCCCGGCTCCCCCTGGCCTTGGCCTCGGGGCTCATGATCTGGGCGGCCTGGCGGCTGGCCAAGCGCCTCGGCGCGCGGGACGCCCGCTGGGCGCCCTTCATGGCCGCGACCGGACTGCTGGCGTTCCTCGTGGGGCAGCTCCTCACGCTGGATGCTCTGTTCAGCGCCTTCCTGGTGGCGGCCCTGGCGGCCCTGGTCGAGGCGGTGGCTCAGCGCCGGGAAGGGAAGGGCGGCCTGGGCTGGACGCTGGCGGCCTTCACGCTCATGGCCGGGGCCATGCTCACCAAGGGGCTGGCCCAGGTGATCCTCGTGGGCGGCATCCTGGTGTTCTCGCTGCCCTTCGGCTGGAAGGACGCCGCCCTCCGCAGGGCCATCCTGCGGACGGCCTTCGATCCCCTGGGATGGCTGCTCTACCTGGTCCTGGTGTCGCCCTGGTTCTGGTTCGTGGACCGCGCCAATCCCGGCCACGCGCATTTCTTCTTCATCCACGAGCACTTCACCCGCTTCCTGACCCATGAACATGCCCGCCAGGGCTCGAACAACTGGCTGCTGGACAAGCTCTATTTCATCGGGATCCTCGCGGTGGGGCTGCTGCCCTGGCTGTCGATCTCAATGGCCGGCCTCAGGCGTGCCTGGACCTTCCTGAAGGGCAGGGGGCCGCAGGCCCTGGATCCCCTGGCCCGGTGGATCGTCGGCGCCACCTTCGTGGGATTCGTCTGGCCCCTCTTCTTCTTCAGCCTGTCCGGCTCCAAGCTGCCGCCCTACATCCTGCCCGTCCTTGTGCCCCTGGCCGCCCTGGCCTGCGCCTTCGAGCGCGAGGATGAAGCTCCCGCGGCCCTGCGTCGCATGGGCTGGGAGCTGATGGGGCTCGGCGCCCTCCTCCTCCTGGCCGCTGTGGCCCTCCGCACTGGCATGAGCGGATCCTGGTGGTTGGGGCTTCCCGGCCTGGCCTTCATCGGGCTGGGCCTCTGGGCCCGTCATCTCAAGGCCCTCACCGGGCCGCGCCTCATGGTCTCCGTGGGGATCGCCTTGTGGCTGCTGACGGTCACCGCTCAGGTGGCCGTGGGCCCCGGCAAGTCCGTGGCCGATCTCGCCCGCTCGGCGCCCCCGGGAGCCCAGTGGATCAGCTACGGCAACTATTTCCAGGGCCTCCCCTTCTACGCCCGCACCCGGGCGGTGGTGGTGGCGGGCACCGGCGAGCTGGCCTATGGCCGCGATCACCTGGGTCCGGCGGCGCCCCGCTGGTTCAATGAAAACCCCGAGGCTCTGGGTGGCATGGCCGATCGCCTGAGGGCCGAGGCGCCGGAGCGCCCCGTCTTCGTCATGGCCAAGGCCGCCAACTGGAAGGGGCTCCCCCCGGAGGAAAGGGCGCGCTGGGAGGTGGTGGGCCAGAGCCCGGCCGCGGTGGTGGCAAGGCGGCGGTAGGTCCGCACCTTCATCGTCCCTCCTGCGGGTCGGGTCCCTTCGCACTCCAGCCCCGGCGGAGAGTTGGCCTACTTCACGGCCTCTTTGACGCCGTGTCCGGCTTCCTTGGCGCCTTTGGCCACGCCCTTGCCGGCGGTCTTGGCGCCGCGGCCGACGGCCTTGCCACCTTCCTTGGCCGCGTGGCCCACCGCCTTGCCGCCCTTCTTGAAGCCCTGGCCGATCTGCCGGGCGGCCTGCTTGATATCCTCCTTCACGCCATCCGCCGGAACCGGGGCGGCCAGGAGCAGGAGGCTGAGGAGGGCGGGCGCCATGCCTTCATTGTAAGCCCTTTGGGGATCTCCCCACGATGGGGGAAGATGGAGGGATGGACGGACATCCGAACGCCTCGCCCTCCAGGGGCCGCCTCGCGGAATGGCTGCGGGCCCACGCGCCCGAGCTGCTCTTCGCCCTGCTGCTGCTGGCGGTGTTGCCCATGCGGGACCTCTGGGCCCCGGACGAGCCGGACTTCGCTCAGTGCGTGAAGGAGATGCGTCTTCGCGGTGACTGGCTGCTGCCCTACCTGAACGGGGTTCCCTACAGCGAGAAGCCCATCCTCTACTACTGGGTGATGAAGGGTTCCTCGGTGCTGCTGGACGCGCTCACCGGCGGGCTCGGGTTCACCCAGGGCGTGGCCGCCTGGGCCCTCCGTCTTCCCTCCGTGATCGCCGCGGTGGCCTTCCTGTCCGCCTTCCGGCGCTGGGCTGTCCGTTTCCTGGAGCCGGGGACGGCGGAGCCCGCGGCTCTGGTCCTCGCCACCACGCCCCTCTGGTTCTGGCAGGCCCAGTTCATCCAGATCGACATGCTCTTTTCCGCCCTGCTGGCCTGGAGCTGGCTGGCCTGGCTGGGGGGCTACCTCCTCCTGCGCGGCCACAGCGCTGAGGCCACGCCCGGCGAGCACCGCCGCTGGTTCCTCAAGGCCTATTTCTGGCTGGCCCTGGCCTTCCTCGCCAAGGGGCCGCTGGCACCGGTGCTGTCCGTACTGGTGCTGGCGGCCTTTCTGGCCTGGCAGAGGGACCTCGCGGTGCTGCGGCGCGCCGGCATCGTCGCCGGCCTCTGCCTCACCCTGCTGCTGGTGGCGCCCTGGTACGTGGCTGCGGGCCTCAAGGGCGGAGCCCACTACGCCTACGAGCTGATCATCTTCCAGAACTTCCAGCGCGCCACGCATGCCTGGGACCACATCCAGCCCTGGTGGCGGTACTTCGAATACCTCTTGGGCGACTTCTTCCCCTGGGTGCTCCTGCTGCCGGCCCTGGCCCTGCACCTGCGCCGGGAGCGGTGCCTGGGAGACCCCGCGAAGCGCTTCGCCCTACTGGCCTTCCTGGTGCCCTTCGTCTTCCTCAGCGCTGTGCAGAGCAAGCAGGGCAAGTACCTGCTCATGGGCTACCCTTTCCTGGCCCTGCTCGTCGGGGACCTGTTCCGGCGGTTGGAGGGCGCCCGCGCCCGGCGGCTGGGCCTTCTGCTCACGGCTGGCCTCGCGCTGCCGGCCCTGGCCCTGGCTGCCGCGGCGACGGGGGCGGGCGGAGCGAAGATGCAGACCCAGCTGGCGGCCTTCCAAGGACCGATCCGCCTCATGGCCCTGGTCCTGGTGGCGGGAACGATCGCCGTGGCGGTCCTGGCCTGGAGGCAGCGCTCCAGGAGCCTCGTGCCGGCGGCGGCCCTGGGTCTGGGGCTGCTCTACCTGGTGGGCGGCACCTGGGGTTTCCGACTGCTGGATCCGCAGAAGAGCTACCGCCGCTGGACCGTGGCTGTCCAACCCCTGATCGCCGGACGGCAGGTCTTCTACTGGCAGACCATCCGCAGTGGGGTCATGGTCTACACGGACCACCTCATGCCCGAGCTGCGGCGGGCCGAAGCCCTGGAGACCCTCGGTCCGGAGGCCCGCCTGGTGGCCCAGCGCAGTGAGTGGGAGCAGGACGCCTGGGGCATGACCCCGGCTCTGCGCGGCCGGTTCGAGGTGCTGCTGGCGGTGCCCACGGGCGGTGGCGAGATCCTGCTCCTCAGGAGGAGGCCGTGATACCGGCCGGCGCCCACTGGATCCGCATGCCGCGCTTCGTAGGCGACGCCATCCTGATGCATCAGGCCGCCGCGCCCCTTCTGGCCGCGGGCCAGCCCCTGGTGGCCTGGGGGCCGGCGGCCACGGTGGAGCTGTTCGAAGGATCCCCAGGCTACGCCGGCGTCGTGGCCGATCCCCCGAAGAAGGCGGGCCTGCTGGAGGGAGCCCGGTTGCTGCGGATCCACCAGCCGGCCTCGGTGCTGGCCCTGGCCAAGAGCCTGCGCGCCCCGGCCGCCGCCTTCGTGGCGAGGGTGCCGCGGCGGGTGGGCTGCGGAGACGGGGGGGCCTCCCTGCTGCTCACGTCCAGCCTCAAGTACTGGAAGCGGGATGACCATTCCCTCGACCGCTACCGCGACATCGTGAGCCTCGGCTATCCCGAGCTTGGCTCCCCGGCTTTCCTCCCCTTCCGCCCCAGGGAGGAGAGCCTCGCCTGCGTGGAGGCGGCCCGTCGAGACCACGGCCTCGATCGGGATCCCTATGTGGCCTTTGCCATGGGCGCGGCGGCGGGGGCCAAGCGACTGGGCCTGGATCTCCTGGTGGATCTCGCCCATCGCACGCTGGCGGCAGGCTTGCGCATCGTGGTGCTGGGCGGCCCCGGGGACGACGTGACCCGGGCCGAGGCCTTCCGCCAGCGTGTGCCCGAGGCGCTGGACCTGACGGCGCGGATCCCCTGGTCCCAGAGCGCCGCGTGGCTGGCGGGCGCCCAGGCGGTGCTGGCCAACGATTCCGGGCTGGCCCACCTGGCGGCGGCCGTCGGCACCCCCCTGGTGGTGGTGTTCGGGCCCACCATCCCACGGCATACGGCGCCCCGGGGGCCGAAGGTGACCGTGGTGCGCAAGGAGGACCTCGCCTGCCTCGAGTGCCAGAAGTGGCACTGCCCGCTGCCCGACCACCCCTGCATGACCCAGGTGCCCGCCGGCATCATCTGGGACGCCCTGGAAGCCCACCTCGCCGCCCCTGTCCCGGAGACCCCGTGAGCCCCAATGTGAAGGCCATTCCCCTGATTGTGCTGGGCGTGCTGCTGAATGCGGCCGCGCAGATCTGCCTGAAGAAGGGCCTCCAGGCCGCAGGCGGCATGCAGCTGGCCGTGGGGCCGCTGTTCAGGCTGATGCTTGAGCCTTGGGTGCTGGCCGGTCTCGCCTGCTACGCCGTGAGCGTGGTCGTGTGGCTCGGCGCCCTGTCCATGGTGCAGGTGAACTACGCCTATCCCTTCCTGGCGCTCGGGTTCGTCGCCAACGCCCTCATGGCCCGGACCTTCCTCGGCGAGGCCATGACCCCCATGCGCTGGGTGGCCCTCACGATCATCGTCGTCGGCGTGGGACTTCAGGCCCTGAGCGGCCGAGGACACTGAACATACTGGTCTCCGGAGGCCGCGGGCCGGCTTGGTATCCTGGAGGATCTGTCCCGGGAGGCTGAGCGTGTGTGGCATCGCAGGTGTGTTTGAAGCCGAGGGAGCCACGTCGATCGTCTCCTCCATCCTCTTCGCCATCCAGCACCGGGGGCAGGAGAGCTGCGGAGCCGCCGCCCGGGATACCGCGGGCCGCATCGTGGCCCACAAGGGCATGGGACTCGTGAAGCAGGTGCTCGACGAGGAAGCCCAGGCCCGTCTCTCCGGCGCGACGGCGATCGGGCACGTCCGGTATCCCACCGCAGGCTGCAGTGACGTGGCGAACGCCCAACCCCACGCCATCGAACTGGCGGAAGGGCCGGTCATGGCCATCGCCTCCAATGGCGACCTCATCAACTATGGAGAGCTGCGGGCGCGCATGGAGCGGGACGGCGTGGTCTTCAAGAGCGACAACGACGCCGAGCTGATCGGCCGCCTCATCGCCCTCTACCACGTGCGGGACGGGATGAGCATCGAGCAGGCCATCGCCCGGGTCCAGGGCGAGCTGAAGGGCGCGTTCTCCACGGTGCTGATGTACAAGGACCGCCTCTATGCCTTCCGCGATCCTCATGGTTTCCGCCCCTTCGTCATGGGCCACCTGGGACACGATGGGGAGGGCGAGCCAGCCAGCGAGGGAACAGTCTTCGCGTCCGAGTGCTGCGGCTTCGGCATCATCGGAGCCCGCCGTCTGCGGGAAGTGAAGCCAGGCGAGATCCTGCGCCTGGAGAAGGGCCGGCCCGTGGTGTCGGTGGCCTCTGCCCCGCTTCAGGCCCGCCATTGTGTCTTCGAGCTCATCTACTTCTCCCGACCCGACAGCACCATCTTCGGGGAATCGGTCTACCAGGCCCGGGAGCGCATCGGAGCCTGCATGGCCGCCAAGGATGGCGCCCTGGCCAACGGCGGGGACCTGGTGGTGATGCCTGTCCCGGACTCCTCCAACTTCATCGCCCTGGGGTACGCTAGGACCAAGAAGGCCGAGTTCGGCATGGGACTGCTGCGGAACCACTACGTGGGCCGCACCTTCATCAAGCCCACCCAGGCCAGCCGGGACGAGGGCGTGAAGCAGAAGTTCAATCCGCTGCCGGATTTCTTTCCGGGTAAGCGGGTGGTGCTCATCGACGACTCCATCGTGCGGGGGACCAGCCTGCGCAAGATCGTGCGGATGGTGAGGTCCGCCGGCGCGAAGGAGATCCACGTCCGCATCGGCTCCCCCAAGGTCATCGGCCCCTGCTTCTACGGCATCGACACCCCCACCCGGGAAGAGCTCATCGCCAACCGCATGTCCGAAGCGGAGATCTGCGAGTACCTGGGCGCTGACAGCCTGCGCTGGCTGGACGTGGCGGACTTCGAGGGCCTGCTGCCGGGCCGTCGCCAGGAGTTCTGCACGGCCTGCTTCGACCTGGACTACATCTACCCGCCCGAAGGCTTTGCCGCGAAGACCAACACGCCGGAGGCGAGGTAGGGTTTTGAGAAAAGAAGTCTTGAAGCGGAGGACAACGGAGAAGCGGAGGAAAGCGGAGAAGAAAATGAATCTTTCTCCGCTTTCCTCCGTCGCTCTGCTTTCCTCCGCTTATCTGATTCTTTTCTTCCCCAGAGCTTCAGAAAGCACGCCGCGTTGGAGTTCGGCGCGGGGATACACGCCGCGGTCGAGAACGAGGCTGGTGACGAGGTCCACGGGGGTGACGTCGAAGCTGGGGTTCCAGGCGGGCATGCCTTCCGGCGCCCAGCGCCAGGCCCCATAGCCGCGCACCTCGGCCTCATCCCGAAGCTCGATGGGGATGGCGGTGCCGTTGGGGCAGGCGAGGTCCACCGTGCTGGAAGGGGCCACGGGATGGAAGGGCACGCCGTGGTGCCGTGCCTGCACGGCCACGCCATAGGTGCCCACCTTGTTGGCGAAGTCGCCGTTGGCGGCCACGCGGTCCGAGCCCACCAGCACACGCTGCACCTTGCCGTCACGCAGGAGCAGGGCCGCCATGCTGTCGGTGATGAGCGTCGAGGGGATGCCCAGCTTGCGCAGCTCCCAGGCCGTGAGACGGCCGCCCTGCAGCAGGGGCCGTGTCTCGTCCGCATACACGTGGATGCGCTTGCCCTGCTCGTGCGCCCGCCGGATGACGCCCAGGGCCGTGCCGATGCCCGCGGTAGCGAGGCCGCCGGTGTTGCAGTGGGTGAGGATTCCTTCGCCGTCCTGGATGAGCACCGCGCCGTGCTGGGCCATGCCTTCGCAGAGTCGTACATCCTCCTCGAAGATGGCCTGGGCCTCGGTGAGGGGATCGGCGGCGCCCTTCATGCGGTCCATGGCCCACATGAGGTTCACGGCTGTGGGCCGGGCCGCGCGCAAGGCCGCGCAAGCGGTCGCGTACTCGGAAGCGGAGGCGCCCTGCTGGGCGAAGGTGGCCAGGCTCGCCGCCGCCGCCACGCCGATGAGCGGCGCCCCGCGCACGGCCAGCCGCTTGATGAGACCCACCATGACCGCCGGATCGCTGCCGTCCAGCCACACCTCCGCGTCCGGAAGCTGCGTCTGATCCAGCACCCAGAGGGCGTGGCCATCGTGTTTCAGGCCCAGAGATTCGAAGGCGTTCATCAGATGATCCTCGGTCCGATCTTTGCGCGCAGGGCCCGAAGCTCTTCGAGTTCGGAGTGAGCCAGCGGCTTGGCGCCGCCCAGGGCCTCGGCCTTCCACAGGATCTGGGCCACCTGCTCCAGGCGCTCGAGGCCGCCCACGGCCTCGTCCAGGTGCTCGCCCCAGCAGAGGCCGCCGTGACGGGCCAGGAGCATGAGTCGGTGTCCGGGCAGGAACGGCAGGAGGTTCGTCCCCATGGCCTCGGTGCCGGGAATGGCCATGGGCACGACGGGGATGCGGCCCGCGGCGAGGATCACCTCGGGCAGGCCGTCCGAGGGCAGCTCCGCCAGGTCAGGCCGGGCCAGGGTCCAGGCGATGGCCGTGGGCGGGTGGGCGTGGACTACGGCCTTCGCTTCCGGTACCGCCCGGTAGATGGCCAGGTGCATGGCCCGCTCGCTGCTGGGACGGCCGGAGAGGACCTCGCCGGCCAGAGTGAGGTGTGCCAGATCCTCCATTCGCACCTTGGCCTTGGGGACGCCGCTGGGCGTCATGGCGATGAGGCCGTTGGGCAGGCGCACCGAGAGGTTGCCGTCCGAGGCCGCCAGAAGACCGCCCGCATGGAGCCGGTGGCAGCCGTCGAGGAGGTCGATGAGGAGGGCGTCGGACATGGGATCCAGTGTAGGGTGCCCGCCTCCAGGCAGCGTGGGTCTGGGCCGGCCGGGGCGTGAAAGGGCGTGATTTTGGGCACAGTTCACCCGGAGGGGTGAAAAAATACAATACCTTTTGGTAAAGAATACGGCTGCCCTCCCGCTGGGGAGAAGCAGATCCTGGATGGGCCTCTCTCGAAAACCTCCTCTTGAGGCATTCCCATGGCGATGGCGGCGAAAGACATGTTTCCCACCCATCCAGAACCTTCGACCGACCTGGTCGGGGAACCCGGGGACCAGGATCGGGCTGGGTTCGAAGGGGCCATCTCGCACCTCGCCCTGGCAGACGTGATCCAGCTGGAGGGGCAGAACCTGTTCTCGGGTTCCATCCTCGTCACCTACCAGGAGCGGGAAGGGCAGATCTTCTTCCAGCAGGGCGAGGTGGTGCATGCCGAGGTGGGCAGCCTCAGCGGCGAGGAGGCCTTCAACCACATCATGGGCTGGCCTGGAGGGAACTTCCGGCTGCAGCCCAATGTGACGAGCCTGCGCCGGTCCATCCAGAAGCGCCGCGAGCACCTGCTCCTGTCGGCCCACCAGTGGCTCGACGAGAGCCGCCATGGCCTGGCCGAGTCCAGGGCCGGGGTGTCTCACGACCATTCCTCCTCCGCCCATTCCAACGATCCCCTGAAGGCCGTCGAACACGTCAGCGGCGTCGCCCTCGGCATCTTCATGGACCGCCACGGCTCACCTCGCGGCCGCACCGGTTCCGAGACCGAGGGGCTGGCAGCCCGTGGGGCGTATCTCGCGAGCATGGTGGCGGAGCCGCTCGGGGAGGCCTTCGGCCTGGGTGAATTCCAGGTCGCCGCGACGCACGGCGGACCGGACCGGATGCTGCTGTTCCGGTCCAAGGAGACGAGCCTCGCGGTCAGCCTGGCGGAAGGAGCCGCCCATGAGGCCGTGGAGGCCGGGATCCGACGGGCCCTGGCGCCGCAGAGGGCCGGTCGATGACCGACGCCCGCGAGATCCTCCATCAGGTCCTCAGCATTCCGGGAGCGGTCGGGGCCATGGCCTACAGTCCGGAAGGTGCGATCCTGGCCGCTGACTTTCCCGCCAGCTATCCCATGGAGAGCCTCCGGGGAATGGCCCGGCTCCTCGCAGAGGACTTCATGGTCCAGCAGGCCCTCCAGGGTGATGGGGGTGGTCTGGACCTCCGGTACAACGGGGGACGCCTGGTCCTCCGCCCCTTCTCGAAAGGGGCGATCCTCGCCCTCTGCGGCGGCGCCACCAATATCCAGCTCGTGAGCCTGGCTCTGGTCCAGGCCGCGCACAGGCTCGAGAAGGCGGAGACGGCACCGTCCCGATCCCTGCCTCCGTCGGCCCCCCCGAAGTACTCGGCCCTGGGTGCGCTGAAGGAGGCCTTCGTGGTCCGCATCGGCCCCATTGGCGACCTCCTCTTCACGAGGATCCAGGCCGACTGGTCCTCCGGCTGCGGGGCGGGGGATCCAAGCGAGTTCGCGGCCCGCCTTGCGAAGGAACTCGACGACCCCGCCGACCAGAAGGCCTTCCTGCAGGAAGCCCGCGCCATCCTCGGCTGAACCCGACACCTGGAGGTCATGCATGGACTTTGGAGCCCTCAAGCGAAGCATCCGTTTCAAGATGCTGGGCGGAATCCTCATTCTGGAACTGTTGATGGTGGCGGTCTTCTCCGGGGTCCTCCTGGTGTCCGCGCGCAAGGATCTCGCCCTGAACGCCACGAAGGCGGTGGAGCGATCCCAGGGCGCCTACAACCTCATCCTCCAGGGCGACGCCAAGATGCTCGCTGCGGCCATGGACTGTTTCGCCACCAACGCCGCGGTGCGCCAGATCTACGCGGAGCATCAGGATCGCCAGAAGCTCCTGGATGCCGTGCAGGACGCCTACCGGATCAACAAGACCCGCTACGGGATCACCCACCTCTACTTCATCGACAAGGACGGCACCTGCTTCCTGAGGGCCCATGACACGGGGAACTTCGGGGACCAGATCCAGCGGGACACGTTCCTCCAGTCCCGGGCCGCGGGGAAGACCATCAGCGGGATCGAGCTTGGGAAGACCGCCTTCGCCTTGCGAGTGGTCACCCCGTACCTCCATGGCGGGAACCTGATCGGGTTCCTCGAATTCGGCGAGGAGATCGACCACTTCGACCAGCTGGTGAAGCGTGAGACCGGCGTGGACGTGGCCGTGATGGTCGACAAGCGCTTCCTGGACGAGGAGCAGTACCACAAGACCATGAAGGCTTCGGGCAAGCCCGACACCTGGAACCAGTTCAAGGGCTTCGTCATGGTCAGCACCACCCTGCCGGATGCCAAGACCGCGGCGGCTCTGGTCTCCGAGGATGACTTCCGCAAGACGGCGGCGCCCGAGTACTTCGGAACCCTGGACCGGGGCGGGGCCAGCCTTGCCAAGGGGGCCTTCCCGCTCAAGGATTCCTCCGGCAAGCAGGTGGGCGTGGTGCTCACGCTCAACGACGTGACCGACCAGGTCCGGAACGAGCGCATGGCCCTGTGGACCTTGGTCCTCATCACGCTCCTGGTGTTCGCGGGCAGCTTCCTGGTGGGCGCGGCCTACCTCCGGGCCGAGATCGTCGGCCCCCTGGTCCGGCTCGCCGGGCAGGCCAAGGAGATCAGCATGGGCAATGTGGAGCTGAAGCTCGAAACCGAGCGGGAGGATGAGATCGGCCTGCTCATCCGCGCCTTCGAGCGGATGCGGGTGAGCCTCAAGAAGTCCATGGCCATGCTCAGCCGGAACGACTGAGCATGGGCCCGCCGCCGCCCTCTCAGCGCCGTTTCTTCGGCGCGGGGAGGGCGGCGTAGCGCTCGGCCTGGCGGAGGTTCTCGGCAAGCACGAGATTGTCAGGTTGAAGGGCCAGGGCCGCGCGGAAGTCGTCACGGCTCTCCTGGTAGCGCTTCAGCTCGAACCGGGCTCGACCCCGGTTGAACAGAGCCTCGAGCTGGTTCGGTTCCAGAGTGAGGGCGCGGTCCAGCGACTCGGCAGCCTCGGCCCAGGCCTTCCGCTCGTTCAGGCAGCGGCCGAGGTTGTTCCAGGCATAGGCGATCTTTGGATTCTTCGCCAGCGCTTCCCTGAGGATGGGCTCGGCGTCGGTGAAGCGGTTCATGCGGGCCAGGGCTTCGCCTTTCCAGGCCAGGCCGTTGGCGTCCTCCGGATTCTTGGCGCGCAGCTCGTCGGCGTAGGTCAGGAGGGCCGCCCAGTCCTCGGCCATCCGGGCCTCCACGCACGCATTGGAGAGGCCGTCGAGGTCGCCAAGCCGGCCATTCTCGGCCTGGGCCCGGGCCGCCTCGGCGTGCCGCCCCAGCTGGCCCAGGGCTTGGGCCCGGTAGACCCGGTACGAGGCGAGGCGGGGGCCGGTCTTGGCTTCAACCTGGGGTTGCAGTGCCTCGCAAACCGTCAGGAGACGATCCCAGCGCTGGCTCCGTTTGAGGCCCAGCAGCCACCACTCATAGTAGGCGCCGCGGGTGGCGGGCGCGACGGTTTCGAACCAATCGGCCAGGCCGGCCCAGTCCTTCGCCTTGACGAGAGCGTCGGGGACGGGCGGAAGCTGCGGGAGGATGGCCAGGGTCTGGATCTGGGCCGGGGGGGATTGGAGCAGCATCGGTAAAGGGCACCCTGGAGGATGGTGGAAGGGAAGAGGCGCCGGGAATCGGTTACCAAACTAGCACAGGGCCAGGAGCGGCGGGTGCCGCCCCTGGTGGGTGCTCGGTTCGCGGTCTACTTCGTGAGGTTCTGCCTCAGGGCCGTCTTCAGCGCCTCGGCCTCGGGATTGGCCGCGGTGGGCACCACGCCCGCGAGCTGGCCGGCCTTCTCGCTGAGGAGGAGGCCCAGCAGGCTCTCGATGAGGCTGCCGCCGCCCTTGTCGCCGCCGCCCATATGGATCTTGGGAACGACATCCACCTGGGACTTCTCGATGGCCTCGGCGAAGCGGTTCATGACCTGCTGCACCAGCTGGAACTGGGGACCGCCGTAGGCGCGGACCTGCTCCTCGATGGCCATGGCCTGGGCGATGCCCACCCGGGCGGCCTGCTCGGCCTGGGCCTCGGCCATGACCTTGATGCGCTTGGCCTCGCCTTCACCCATGAGGCGCACCTTCTCCGCTTCGGCGCCGGCCAGTGTCTGGATCTGGGCCGCCTGCTGTTGGGCCTTGGCGTACTCGGCCTTGCCCTGGTTGCTCTGCACCTCGATGCCGATGGCGGATTCCGTGAGCAGGGTCTGCTGCTTGGCGCGGGCCTCGGCCTCGCGCAGCTCCCGCTCCTTCACCGCGGCGCTCTGCTGGCGGCCATAGGTCTCCACCTGCTCATCGGCGATCTGGCGGCTGCGGAGCTGGACGAGGATCTGCTCGATCTGCCCGCCGGGCGCGCCGCTGGTGGGCGTGCCGATGAGAACTTCCTGCAGCTCGAGGTTGTACTGGGCGAACTTCTCCTTCATCTGGGTGCCGCTCTGTTCCTGGATGGCGCTTCGGTCCTGGATGAGCTGGATGAGGGTGCGCGTCTGGCCGATGTTCTTGAAGTAGGCGCTGACCATGGGATCCAGGGTCTGCTCCACCAGCTTCTTGATGTCGCCGAAGCGCTGGATGACCAGGGGCGCCTTTCGGTAGTCGATGTGCACCACCACGGAGAGCGGCAGGCTGGGCTCGAAGGCGTCCTTGGTGATGAGGCTCACCTCCGCCAGGTTCTCGTCGAACTTGTGGCTGCCCACCTCGCCCTTGGACCACTTCAAAATGAAGTTGGTGGTGGGCACCATGAGCACCTTGCCGGCGTAGGTGTTGAATGCGTACTTGCCGGGCAGCAGGGGCTCGCTCCACACGCCGCGGCTGCCCTTGGCCACCAGCTCCCCGTGGCGATACTCCTGGCCGCTGATATCGGCGCCGATGGCGCCGGTGTAGCTCACCACCACGCCCACGGTGCCCACCTCCACCACGGTCTTGGGGATCAGCTCCACCGTGGCGAAGAGGCGGTTGATGTAGTAGGTGCCTTCCACCAGCACCTGGTACTGGCGCCCGCGTTGGCCGCCCGCCACCAGGAACTTGTCGGCATCCTGGAAATTGTTGTGGTAGGTCGGGGCCTGGTGGGGATCCTCGCCCACGGTGGAGGCGATGATCTCGCCGCTGGCCAGGCTGGGCCCGTCATGGACGGTCACGATGCCCACGGCGTCGTCCGTGCCCTTGATGATCACGGGCCGCCAGCCGGCCCGCTCGGTGATGATGGCGCTCATCTTCTGGAAGGTGTCCAGCTCACCCGGATCCAGGGGGAGGTAGAAGAGCCGGTCCTCGGTGAGCACCACGAACTGCACCAGGTTGATGGCGTAGATGCCCTCACGCAGGATCTGGCGCTGGGGGCCCTTCTGGCCGCCGTTCTGGAGGAAGGCCACCACATCCTGGAAGTCCGCGCCGTGGGTGTTGCTGGCCAGGGCCTGGGTGGGGGGCAGGTCCTTGCCGTCGCGGGCGAAGATGTAGCCGATCTTGCCCTGGGGGATGGTCACCAGGGGCATCTTGTGGATGCGGTACTGGAAGGGCGTGAGCAGGTGCCAACCGCCGCGCAGGAGCTGGGGCTGATAGCCGGCCTCGCCGTTGAGGGCGATGAGGCCGGTCTTGACCGAGCCCTTCCGGCTGATGAGCTTTTCGACGATGCCCACGCGGTTGTTGGGGATGTAGCGGATCCACTTGCTGAGGAGGATCGCTGTGAAGGCGGCGGCGAGAAAGGCCAGCAAGGTCAGGCCGGGGTTGGCGGATAGCCAGGTGAGGTCCATGAGGACTCCAGGGGACGGGTTTCAGGAAGTGTACCGGTCCAGCGCGCCGTCCCGCGTGGATTCGGGGAGCTTTCCGCGGTCCTGCGTCCCGGCTCCTGTCGGAGCGGATGGCTGGGATCCTGCGCGGAAAGAACCATACGAAGGCACGAATCATAGGCGGATCCCGCCTATCCGCCGTGACGGCCGTCACCATTTCGCCTAGGCTTGGGCATGTCCATCACGCAGGAAAGGGGCCGACGTCCGGATCGCTTCTGCCGGAGGGCTATCGTGGCGGTGTTCATGGCCGGCGCCACGCTCGCCGCCCAGACGCCGCCCACCTGGGAGGAGCTGGAGGCCCGGCAGGCCCGCATCGCGGGCATCGACGTCCGCGTGGGCGATGTCTTCGATCTCTCCCTTCCCAACGAGAACCACTGGATCGGACGCACCGCGAACTTCCTGCACATCCAGACACGCGAGCAGGTGGTGCGCCGGGAGATCCCCTTCAAGCCGGGCGATCCGGTGAACGCCCGGCTGATCCATGAAGCCGAGCGGAACCTGCGGACCTTCCGGTTCTTCAAGGACGCTCAGATCGATCCCCAGGTGGACGAGACGGGGGCGGTCAGGGCGGTGGTCCGCACCCGGGACGCCTGGACCTTGAAGGGCAGCGCGGGCTTCACCCAGGTGGGGGGACAGCGGAATTTCGGGTTCTCCCTCCACGAGGCCAACTTCCTGGGCTACGGGAAAGACCTGATCCTGTCCCACGAGCGCACTCCCGAGCGCTCCATCGAGACGATGCAGTACCTGGACCGGCAGATCCTGGGAACCCAATGGACGCTGGATTCACGCTATCAGGTGCTCTCGGACGGGAAGACGCGCTACCTCGAGCTCTCGAAACCGTACCGAGGGCTGGAAACGCCCTGGTCCATGACGTTCAGGGCCTCGTCCTCGGACGCCATCCAGTCCGTCTACAACCAGGAACGCACGGCCTACGCCTTTGCCTCCCGGCAGGAGGGCCTCCTGGCCGAAGGTTCCATGGCCACCGGGGTGGTGGACGGGCGGGCCGTGAGGCTGGGCGGCGGGGTGGACCTGAGCCGGTCCGAGTACGGACCGATCCAGACCCTG
This sequence comes from Geothrix terrae, assembly GCF_022808775.1. Classification (GTDB taxonomy): domain Bacteria; phylum Acidobacteriota; class Holophagae; order Holophagales; family Holophagaceae; genus Geothrix; species Geothrix terrae. The sequence goes on along the minus strand of NZ_JAKZLA010000001.1, from coordinate 536,523 downwards.
GATGCGGGGAACCTTCCCGCCCCGGCGCTGACGGATCGCCGGCTGCGGGGCCTCCATGTCTCGTGGAGCCTCTTCGAGGACCAGTTCCGGACTTTCCGGGACCTCGCGGGCATGACCCACTCCGAGGACTACAACCTCGGGTGGGAGGCGAACCTCAGCGTGGGCTCCCACCTGAAGAGCCTGGGGAGCGACCTCGACTCGCCCTTCCTCCGGGTCAGCGCCTCCAAGGGATGGGCGCTGGGAGACAGCTCCCTCATCCTGCTTCGAACCAAGGGAGCGGCCCGGCATGAGCCCGACGGCTGGCGGGACGCCTTCGCGACCCTCAGCCTGACCAGCTACTACCAGGGTTTCCGGGCGCAGACCCAGGCGGCCTACGTGCAGCTGGACGCGGTCCGCCGGCCGGAGCCCGAGTCCTATCTCTACCTGGGCGGGATGGACGGGATGCGGGGGTATGGGAATCACCTGCTGCTGGGTGATCGCCGGTGGATGGCCTCCCTCGAGGAGCGGGTCAATACGTCCTACGACTGGCTCGGCATCCTGCGGCTCGGGTTCGTGGCCTACGCGGACGCCGGCGCCATCCACCGGACCGACACCGGGCGATGGAGCCGCACCTACGTGGACGTGGGGGGCGGCCTGCGCCTGGGCAACCTGAAGAGTTCGGTCGGGCGGGTGTTCCTGTTGACCATCGCCTACCCGCTGGTTCGGGAGCCGGGCACGGAGCACCACCAGTTCGTCGCCACGGATGTCGTGAAGTTCTGATCCGGGGCCCGGGCCTCCGGTCAGGGTAGCCTTGGGCCATGGATGAATGGCTCGAGAGATGGCGCGAACGCCGGGCAAGCCTGGTCATGGCGACCCTGGTCTTGATCGCCGGTCTCTGGTGGTGGGAGGGGCGGGCCGTATCCCAGCCCGCAGGCGTCCTCGCGCCGGAGGAACCGGTCCAGGAACCTCCGGAATCGACGGCGGCATGGACCTTCAAGAACCACACCCTCACGCCTCTCGCCGCCTTCGACATCCATGCGCGCATCCTGGGCAAGGAGCGCTACCGCTTCGATCGGCCGGCGGAGCTGTCACCCGTGGACCTGGCCCTGGGATGGGGGCCCATGTCCGATTCGCGCGTTCTGGGGGCCTTCACCATCGACCAGCGGGACCGTTGGTACTTCTGGCGATCGGAGCGCATGCCCATACCGGAAGCCCAGGTCGTCAGCCACAGCGCCAACATGCACATGATCCCTGCGGACGAGGGTGTCGCCCGGCGCCTGAAGGCGGCCCGGGTGGGACAGCTGGTCCACCTGAAGGGCCGGCTTGTTCGGGCGGACGGGAAGGACGGCTGGCACTGGGTGAGCAGCCTGAGCCGGACGGATACCGGAGACGGTTCCTGCGAGGTGATCTGGGTGGAGTCGGCCCAAGTCGCAGACCGGTCGCCGGATATGTGACCAAGGGATCGGCAAAATAGAATCCGCTGCCTGCTAGACTCTGCGCTGCAAGGCTTTTCAAGCTATGCGGAGCCCCATGTTTGACATCGAAGCGTCCCTCGAAAGCCGTCTGCTGGCCGTGCCCCGGAACCGCCCCACGGTGATGTTCCCGGAGGCCCTGGATCCCCGCACCCTCGAAGCCGCCTGTTTCCTTGGGCGCTTCATCCGCCCGGTCTTCCTCGCGCCAGAGGCCGAGGTCCGGGCCGTGGCTGCCCAACGGCTGGCGCACCTTGGCGCGGACCGGGTGGCCTACACCCTCTCCGAGAGCGCCTTCGTCGATCCCGCCTCCCGACCGGACCTGGTGGAGTCCTTCGCCGCGGCCTGCGTGGAGTTCGGGAGGACCCACCAGCGGCCCATCGGGATGGCGGAGGCCCGGGACCTGGTCCGGGAGCCGGGTCGCTTCGGCATCTGGGCGGTGAAGCTCGGGCATGCCGATCTGGTGGTGGGTGGCGCCATCCACGAGCCCAAGGCCTTCTTCCGTCCCATGGTGGACATCCTGTCCCAGCGCAGCGTCGCCTGCGAGGCGGGCGTGTTCGTGTTGCCGGACGAGCATCCCGAGGAGGTCTACCCCCGCAACATCGTGGTGTTCGGCGACGTGGGCGTGAACGCGACGATGACGCCGCGCACGCTGGCGGAAGTGGCCGTGGGCACCTGCGCGGTGGCCCGCGACCTCATTCCCGAGGAGGTGCTGCCGGAGATCCGCTGCGCCATGGTGTCCTACTCCAACCGCGGCAGCGACGAGGGGCCCTCGCCCGAGCTGGTGCGGCAGGCCGCCGAGCTGGTGCCGGAGATCCTCGCGGAACGCATCGCCCACCACACGCGCTACGCCAGCATCCACATCCGCGGCGAGGTGAAGGTCAGCGTGGCCCTCTCGCGCCGCTCGGCGGATCTGTACCACGCGGACGGCCTGCCCTGGGAGGGCGTGCCCAACGTGATCGTGTGCCCCAACCTGGACATGGGGAACCTGTTGTACCACCTCTACGCCACGCGCTTCCCCGAGGCGAAGAAGTTCCCCGTCATGTTCGGCCTCTGGTTCCAGGGCGTGGATCTGCCCATGGACTGCACGCCCGAGGACATCCGCCTGGCCATCAAGGCGTCCATCATGCGCCTCCACGCCTACGGCGAATGGAAGCGGACGCCCAAGGACACCTTCTTCCGGCGTCATCGCGTGCTGGTGCTGAACCCCGGATCGACATCCACCAAGACCTCGATCTTCGAAGGCGACGAGGAGCGGTTCACGGAGGAGCTCCAGCACTCCGCCGAAGAGCTGAAGCCCTTCGAGGGCCATCCCATCACCGAGCAGTTCGCCTTCCGCAAGGAGGCGGTCCTGTGCTTCCTGCGGGATCGGGGCCTCACCCCGGCGGACCTCGACGCCGTGGCGGGGCGGGGCGGCCTGTTGCGGCCCATCCCCCACGGCACCTGGCGGGTGGGACCCCCCATGCTGGAGGACCTGAAACAAGGGACCCGAGGTGAGCATGCCTCGAACCTGGGGGCCCTCATCGCCGCCGAGCTGGTGGCCGGCACGGGCACTCCGGCCTACATCGTGGACCCTGTGGTGGTGGACGAGGCCGATCCGAAGGTGAAGATATCCGGCCTGAAGGAGCTGCCCCGCCGCGTGATCAGCCATGCTCTGAACCAGATCGCCACGGCCCGGCGCTACGCCGAGGAGCACGAGACTTTCTACGAGCGCGTGAATGTCATCGTGGCCCACATGGGCGGCGGCATCACCGTGGGCGCCCACCGCAAGGGCCGCTACATCGACGTGAACAACGGCCTGGATGGGGAAGGGCCCTTCTCCCCCCAGCGCACGGGGACCCTGCCCGCGGGCCAGCTCATCGACCTCTGCTTCTCCGGCAAGTACACCCGGGCGGAGCTGAAGCTCAAGAACAAGGGGCGCGGCGGCATGATCGACCTGCTGGGCACCTCGGACATGCGCGAGGTGGAGCGCCGCGTGGAGGCCGGGGATGCCGAAGCCACGCTGGTCTATGACGCCATGATCTACCAGATCGCCAAGGCCATCACGGCGCTGGCGCCCGCCTTCGAGGGCGCCTCCATCGACGCCATCCTCCTCACGGGAGGCATGGCCCGCTCCCCGAAGCTGGTGGCGGAGCTGACCCGCCTGACCGCCGCCCTCGGCTGCCCCGTGAAGGTCTACCCCGGCGAGAACGAGATGGCCGCCCTCGCCAAGGGTGCCCTGCGGGTCCTCTCCGGCCGGGAAACGGCCAAGGATTACCCGCCGGCCTGAGAACGCCCTTAGACTGGGGCCATCCATCGTCGAAACCTGACCTTCCGGAGGGCCCCTTGAGCCACCGCCGCCGTCTTGCCCCGATTTTCCTCCTCGCCTCGGCCGGGATTGGCCCGGCGGCCTGGGGACCCGCGCTCCTGGCGGCGCCCCCCAAGGCGGCATCCAAGGTGACGGCATCCAAGGCAACGGCACCCAAGGTCGTGGCCGACTCCGAAGGGGTGCTCCAGAAGGCGCGCGCGGCCTACGTGAACCTGGCCGGGAAGGGCTTCAACCGCTGCCGCTTCGTCGCGACGCCGGATTGGGCTGCCATGCTGGCGGAGCAGGCGAAGACGAACCCGGAGGGATACCGGGCGGCCCTGGACCTCTTCGCGAAGGTCCGGTTCGACGTGCTGGTGGGCCCCCAGGGCGACGCCCAGGTCTCGCACAACACCGTGGACAGCCCGAATCCCCAGACCACGGCCGGGCTGAACCAGGTCTACAGCGGCATGGAGCAGACCCTCACGGGCTTCTTCCAGACCTGGGCCCCCTTCATGGTGAACACCCCGTTCCCACCCGCGGGCACCCCTGCCCGGGTGGAGGACACAGGCTCCCACTACCTGGTGGACTGGGAGGAGACGGGGGACGTCAAGGTCCACCTCCAGATGGACCGGACCTTCACCATCACCGAGATGAAGGTGAAGAGCCCGGCCTTCGACTCCACCATCCGGCCCTCCTTCGAACATCAGCCGGGCGGCCTGGTGCTGGCTGGTTACGACGCCGAGTACCTGTCCACGGCCTCCTCCCTGCGCCTGAAGGTCCAGATCAGGAACCAGGCCATCCAGGACCTTCCGCTCCCCGTGGCCCTGGACCTCAGCGTCTGGATGGGGGAAGGGGCCAGGCAGCAGATCCTGATGACCTTTTCCGGGATGACCCTGGAGAAGAAGTAGACGCTAAGAGTGCCTAACCTCACCCCCGTCGGCCCTCGCCCAGAGGGAGAAAGCCAGGGTGATGTTGGGCACTCTAGGCCAGCAGGGCAGCCAGGGCGATGGAGCTGAGCTTGGTCTTGGCGGTGTCGCCCCGGCTGCTGAGCACGCAGGGGACCTTGGCGCCGGCCACCACGGCGGCGATCTCGGCGCCGCCCAGCTTGGTGCCGGCCTTGTAGAAGGTGTTGCCGGCCTCCAGGTTGGGGAAGAGCAGGCAGTCCGCGTCGCCGGCCACGGGGCCGGTCATGCCCTTGATGCGGGCGGAATCGGGGTCGATGGCGCCGTCCAGGGCCATGGGGCCATCCACCAGGGCGCCCTTGATCTGGCCGCGGTCCGCCATCTTCGAGAGCAGGGCCGCCTCGGCGCTAGCGCGCATCTTCGGCTGCACCTGCTCGGAGGCGGCCAGCACGGCCACCTTGGGGGTCTCGATGCCCAGGGCCTTCGCGGTCCGCACCAGGTAGCCGAGGATGGCCACCTTCTCCTTGAACTCCGGCTCGGGGATTACGGCCACGTCGCCCGCGATGAGCAGCTTGGGGTGGCCGGGATGCTCCATCACGGTCACGTGGCTGAGGATGGCGCCGGGGTCCAGCAGGCCCTGGTCCTTGTTCAGGATGGCCTTCATGTACTTCTCGGTGCTGAGCAGTCCCTTCATCAGCAGGTCCGCTTCGCCGAAGCGCACCATGGCCACGGCCTTGTCCGCGGCCTCCGTGTCCGTGGCGGCGTGGACCATGCGGAAGCGCTCCTTCGGCATGCCCTGCTCGCCACAGACCTTCACCATCAGGGGTTCATCGCCCACGAGGATGGCCTCCACCAGGCCCGCCTCCACGGCGGCGTTCACGGCCTCGAGGGTGTGGGCGTCGTTGGCCCAGGCCACCACCAGGCGCTTGCGGGGGCGGTCCTTCACGGCACAGAGCAGGTCGTCGAGGGTGTTGATCCGCATGGGGGATCCTGTGAAAACGCCGGGCGTCCCGGCGGTGCCGCGAGGAGAGTACCATGGCGCCATGGCCGTTTCCGTGAGCTACCGCACATACCTCCTGGAGCAGATGGGGCAGATCCGCCCCGTGGACTCCCGGCGGATGTTCGGCGGTCTCTGCTTCTTCGCCGACGGACGCGCCTTCGCCCTGGCCGCGGACGACACGCTCTACTTCAAGACGGACGACACGAACCGCCCCGACTTCGAGGTCGCGGGCATGGGGCCCTTCATGCCCTTCGGCGATCCCGCGCGGCCCATGCAGTACTACGAGCTGCCTGTCGAGGTGCTGGAGGACCCGGACCAGCTCGCGGTCTGGATGGCCAAGGCCATCGCCGTGGCCGGCCGCGCCAAAACGAAAACCCGTCCCAGGAACAAAGGAATGTAGTGCCCATGTCCGCCATCACCATCCGAACCGCCACCCCGAAGGATGCCGCCATCCTCGCGGATCTCGGCGCCCGCACCTTCCGTGAGACCTTCGAGCCGCACACCTCCGGCCCGGACCTGGAGGCTTTCCTGGCGGCCGCCTATGGCGAGGCCATCCAGCGCGCCGAGCTGACGGATCCTTCCAGGCCCGCCCGGATCCTGGAGGTCGATGGGGTGCCTGCGGGCTTCCTCCAATTGCGCCTGGGCCATCGGGAGCCCGGCGTCCCCGGCGAGCGCCCGGTCGAGTTGCAGCGCATCTACGTGCTGCGCGAGGCCCAGGGCGGCGGCCGCGGCGCGGCCCTGATGGCGGAGGCGATGGAGATGGCGCGGGCCTGGGGCGCGGATACCCTCTGGCTGGGCGTGTGGGAGAACAACCACAAAGCCCTGGCCTTCTACGGCCGGACGGGCTTCCGCGAGGTGGGCGAGCACATCTTCCAGATCGGGGACCAGGTCGATCGCGACCTGATCATGGCCCTGGACCTGGGCCGGGACCTGTCTTGAACCTGGTGCTGCTGCTGCCGGAGGATCTGACGGCTCCGGCCCGGGCCCGCCTCACGGGCCGGCGCCTGGCCCATGTCCGCGAGGTCCATCGCGCCGAGGTGGACGACGAACTGGCCGTGGGCCTGCTGGACGGGAAGATGGGCCGGGGTCGGGTGCTGCGCCTGGACGACGAGGCCCTGGAGCTGGATCTGACGCTGGACCAGGCGCCGCCGCCCAAGCTGCCGCTGACGCTGCTCATCGCCGTGCCGCGACCCAAGGTGCTGAACCGCGTGGTGGCTGCGGCCGCCAGCCTGGGCGCGGCCCGAATCGTCCTGCTGAACGCCTGGAAGGTGGAGAGGGCCTACTGGGCCAGCCCGAAGATGAAGCCCGAGAACCTGCGCGAGCAGTTGATCCTGGGCCTGGAGCAGGCCAAGGACACGGTGCTGCCGGAGCTGCGCCTGGCGCGCCTCTTCCGGCCCTTCGTGGAGGACGAGCTGCCCGGCCTGCTGGCGGGCGGCACGGGCCTCATGGCCCATCCCGGCACGGGCGCCGGGGCCCCGAAGGTCCTGGCCGCCCCCGTCACCCTCGCCATCGGCCCCGAGGGCGGCTGGGTGGAGGCCGAAGTGCAGAGCCTCCTCAAGGCAGGCCTGCATCCACTCGACCTCGGCCCCCGCATCCTCCGCACCGAGACCGCCCTGGCGGCGCTGGTGGGGAAGCTGTTCTAGCCCAGGAACAGCCGGTACGCCGGGTTGTCGCCTTCATCCACGAACCGGTAGCCCAGGCCGTCCAGGAAGGCCTGGAAGGGGGCCTGGTCTTCGGGGGGGACCTGGATGCCGGCCAGGACGCGGCCGTAGTCGGCGCCGTGGTTCCGGTAGTGGAAGAGGGAGATGTTCCAGCCGCGGCTCATGCGCTCCAGGAAGCGGAGCAGGGCGCCGGGCCGCTCGGGAAACTCGAAGCGGTAGAGCCGCTCGTGGGTCGCCGCAGGGGCCCGGCCGCCCACCAGGTGGCGGACATGGAGCTTGGCCATCTCGTTGTCGCTCAGGTCCTGGGCCTCCAAGCCCTCGGCCCGCAGGCGCGCCAGCAGGGGCGGCAGCTCCGAACGGTCCGCCATCTGCAGGCCCACGAAGATGTGGGCCCGGTCCGGGTCCGCCAGGCGGTAGTTGAACTCGGTGATGGCCCGGGCGCCGATGAGCTCGCAGAAAGCCTTGAAGCTGCCGGGCCGCTCGGGGATGGTGACGGCGAGGATGGCCTCCCGCTTCTCGCCCAGCTCGGCCTGTTCGGCCACGAAGCGGAGAAGGTCGAAATTGGCGTTGGCGCCGGAGAGGATCGCCACCAGGTTCCCTCCAGCGGGGTCCGTGCCCTGGCGGGCCGCCCAGGCCTTGAGTCCCGCCAGGGCCAGGGCCCCCGAGGGCTCTAGGATGGAGCGGTTCTCCTCGAAGACATCCTTGATGGCGGCGCAGATCTCGTCCGTGTCCACCCGCACCATCTCGTCCACGTACTGCCGGCAGAGCTCGAAGGGCAGGGCGCCCACCTGGCTGACGGCGACACCGTCCGCGAAGAGGCCCACCCGCTCCAGCCGCACCCGATGGCCCGCCGCCAGGGAGCGGGTCATGGCGTCCGCGTCCGTGGGCTCCACACCGATGATCCGGATCTCTGGCCGGAGCCGCTTCAGGTAGGCGGCGATGCCCGCGATGAGGCCTCCGCCGCCCACGGGCACGAAGACGGCCCGCAGGCCCCGGGGCATCTGGCGCAGCAGCTCCAGGCCGATAGTGCCCTGGCCCGCGATCACGTCGGGATCGTCGTAGGGGTGGATGTAGACCTTGCCCTCGGCCGCCATGAGGGCCTGGGAGTGGGCGTAGGCCTCGTCGAAGGAGTCCCCGTGGAGGACCACCTCTGCGCCCAGGCGGCGCACGGCGTCCACTTTGATGCGGGGCGTGGTCACGGGCATGACGATGACGGCGTCGCAGCCCAGCTTGCGGGCGGACAGGGCCACGCCTTGCGCGTGGTTGCCCGCGGAGGCGGCGATGACGCCCCGGGCCCGCTCGGCCGGCTCGAGCTGGGCGATCTTGTTGTAGGCACCCCGGAGCTTGAAGGAGAACACCGGCTGGAGGTCCTCGCGCTTCAGCCACACGGGGCATCCCACCCGGCCCGACAGGCGCGGTGCATGCTCCAGGGGCGACTCGATGGCCACGTCGTAGACAAGGGCCGTGAGGATGCGCTCGAGGAGGTCTGTGGGCGGCTGGACGGGATCTGGGCTCATGGGTGCTCCTGGATAAAGAAGAACCCCCCGACCTTGCGGTGCGGGGGGCTTGGAATCGTGGATCGGATCCGGCCTATGCCCCCTCGCGCGACGAAATGATCGCGATGGCGGCGCTAATGATGGCGGAACCGGCGTGGGACATGGGAACCCTGTTGGAAGGTCAAACTAGCACCGATTTCCAGGCGCCACAAGGCGATTCGCGTGTCCGCCCACGGCGATTTTGCGTGCCCGCGAAGGCAGGGCTCGCTCCTTCATCGTTAAGCGATGTATAGTGGTCCACCCCTCACCGGAGTCTTTGATGCCGCGCTTCCGTGCTTCCGCTGTGCTTCTCGTGGCCTGCGCCCTCGTGGCCCAGGAACGCGCCCCCCGCTTCGTCAGCTCGCCGGATGTGCACGGCGACCGCGTGGTGTTCACCTGGGAAAGCGACCTCTGGCTGGGTTCTCTCAAGGGCGGCGAGGCCCGTCGCCTGACGACGCATCCCGGTCTGGAGACCGCGGCCCGCTTCAGCCCCGATGGCAAGTGGATCGCCTTCACCGCCCAGTACGACGGGGCCACCGAGGCCTATGTCATGCCCGCCGAGGGCGGCACGCCGAAGCGCCTCACCTGGAGCGGGTACGCCTCCGTCCAGGGCTGGACGCCGGATAGCCTCCAGGTGGTGATCAAGGCCCTCGGTGGGTACGACCGTCGTCCCATCGAACGGCTCTTCACCGTCGATCTGGAAGGCCACGAACCCGCGGCCCTCGCGGTTCCGCGCGCCGTCCAGGGCACCCTGTCGCCAGATGGCCAGCGCCTGGCCTACAGCTCCAAGGGGCATGTCGAGTACTACTGGAAACGCTACAAGGGAGGCCTGCACCAGGACCTCTGGCTGGCGGACCTGAAGACCGGCGGCTTCACGAAGCTGACGGACTACGTGGGCCGCAACGGCGCCCCCATCTGGGCGAACGGCAGGGTGCTCTTCGAATCCGACCGCGGCGCCAACGGCATCACCAACCTCTACGCCGTGGATCCCGCCACCAAGGCGGTGGAGCAGCTCACGGACCTCAAGGACTTCGATGTGCAGCAGCCCAGCACGGACGGCCGTACGGTCGTCTTCGTGCAGGGTGGCCATCTCCACGCCCTCGACCTGGCCACGAAGGCCGTCCATGCCGTCCCCGTCACCACCGCCAGCGACAGCTGGAAGGTGGCGCCCCATCCCGTGAACCCCAAGGAGTGGATCCAGGCCATGAGCCTGACGGGCCAGACCGCCGTCTTCGAGGCCCGGGGCGAGGTCTTCCTCCTGCCCACGGATGCGGCGAAGCCCGCGAAGAACCTCACGCAGACACCCGGCGTGCGCGAGCGCTTCCCGCGCCTGTCGCCGGATGGCAAGCGCGTGGCCTATTTCAGCGACGCCAGCGGCGACTACGACCTCTACGTGCAGCCCGCGGACGGTGGCGCGGCGGAGCGCATTCCCACGGGCCTCAAGACCGCCTTCTACCACCTGGAGTGGAGCCCCGACGGCACGAAGATCCTCTTCGGCGACAAGAGCTTCGCCATCTACGTCATGGACGTGGCCACGAAGAAGCTCACCAAGGTGGATGAGTTCCACGACCTGAAGAACGACCAGTTCACCTGGGAGGTGAGCGACTACACCTGGTCGCCGGACTCCCAGTGGGTGGCCTACTCGGTGGTGGAGCCCAGCCGCAACGGCCGCATCCACCTCTTCAATCTGTCCACGAAGCAGAAGGTGGCCCTCACGGACGGGTTCTACGACTGCGTGGACCCCACTTTCGACCAGGACGGCAGCACCCTCTACTTCCTGAGCTACAGCAACTTCCATACAAGGCTCGACCCCAGCCAGGACAACCACATCCAGTCCGCGCCCGTGCAGGTCATGGCGGTGAAGCTGAAGGCCGGCGAGGACAAGGCGTCGGCCGCGTCATCGCTCTCGTCCGCCTCGGCCTTCCGCATTGATGTGGCGGGTCTCTCCGACCGCATCGCCCCCCTGCCGGTGAAATCCGGCAACCTCTTCCACCTCAAGGCGGGTCGCGGCATCGTGGGCTGGGACGAGGTCGAGGGCTGGGACGACAACGTGGTCGAGGAGTTCTACGCGCCGCGCGGCGCCGACAAGTGGAAGCTGCACCTCTATGATGCCACCGCCAAGAAGGACAAGGAGGTGGTGCTGGCCGACGCCATCAGCGACTGGACCTTCGATGCCGAGGGCAGGCGCCTGCTCCTCCGCAAGGGGCCCAACTTCCACGTGGGCGAGGCCGCGGCCGTGTTCACCTCCAAGGCCCTGCCCGAGAAGCTGGACCTGGAACGGATGATCATGACCGCCGACCCCCGGGCCGAGTGGAAGCAGATCTTCGAGGACACCTGGCGCTGGTACCGGGACTTCTTTTATGACGTGAACATGAACGGCAACGACTGGGCCGCCATCGGCGCCAAGTACCGCGCCTGGCTCCCCGAGCTGAACTCCCGCCAGGAACTGAACTGGCTGCTGAGCCAGATGGTGGGCGAGCTGTGCGTGAGCCACACCTATGTGTCCGGCGGCGACCTGGGACCGGCCAAGCTGGCTCCGAGCCCGGTCTATCCGGGGTTCCTCGGCGCCGATTTCAAGGCCGAGAACGGCGCCTACCGCTTCGCCAAGGTCTATGGCCCCACGGCCTACGCCCGCGACCTCAAGGCCCCGCTGGCCGACCCCGCGCCCAAGGTGAAGGAGGGTGACTACCTGCTGGCCATCGACGGCAAGCCCCTGAAGGCCCCCGAGGCCATCGAGTCGCGTCTCCAGGTCATCAAGGGCCAGAAGGTCACGCTGACGGTGAACGCGAAGCCCACCCTGGACGGCGCCCGCACCATCGAGGTCGAGCCCGTCCCCAATGACGGGTCCCTGCGCTACGAACACTGGGTGGCCGACAACATCGCCGCCGTGGACAAGGCCTCCCATGGCCAGCTCGGCTACATGCACCTCACGGCCATGGGCGACCAGAACATCGGCCAGTTCGACAAGTACTGGCGCGCCTTCCGCTACAAGAAGGGCATCGTGGTGGACGTGCGCGGCAACGGCGGTGGCTGGACCGAGTTCTTCATGATCGACAAGCTGGAGCGCAAGCAGGTGGGCTTCAACGTGCTGCGCGGCATGGGTCCCTTCCGCTACCCCGGCACCGCCAGCGACGGCCGCTACGTCTTCCTCACCAACGAGCAGAATGGCAGCGACGGCGAGGCCTTCCTCATGCACGTGAAGGCGCGGAACCTCGGCACCATCGTGGGCGTGCCCAGCTGGGGGGGCCTGGTGGGCATCATCAACACGCAGTTCACCCTGGACGGTGGCCGCGTCGAGCAGAGCAACAACGGCTTCTACGGCCGGGAAGGGAAGTGGTGGGTGGAGAACCACGGCGCCGACCCCGACCTCACCGTGGAGAACGACCCCGCCAGCCTCCTGCAGGGCCATGACCGCCAGCTCGAAGTGGGCATCGAGACCCTGCTGAAGCAGCTCAAGGAGAACCCGACGCCGGGTTTCCCGGCCGTGCCGGCTTATCCGAAGCGGTAAGCCGTCCGCATTGAAATGGAATTCACCACTAGATATCTGTATGTCTCGCGTATCAGCGCAGCTGATGCCGAGAAGACACCGAAGCACCATGAAAAGACCAAGCAAGCTGCTGATGGACGAGGAGGAACGGTGGAGGGGGAGTGATCCCATCACATTTCTCTTCGTTCCTCACCGTCTAAAGGTGGTTAGGCTGCAAACCCGCACATTTCCATAGGTCACCACAATGCCGACACCCGAAACACTAGAGAGATTCATTGCTCGGATCGAATCGAATGCTCACGCAGAGGCACTCGAAGAGTTCTATACCGAGGACGGCTACATCCAGGAGAACCAGTCCGAGCCAAGGATTGGACGTGAGGCGCTTGTAAGTAGAGAGCGCGCACTTATGGCGAGAGCCGGCAACGTCACTTCTACATGCATCAGGCCAGTTTTCGTAAACGGAGATTGCGTCGTCATTCGCTGGGTCTTTCGTTTCGAGTGGCTGGATGGAACCGTGACTGAGATGGAAGAAATTGCTTATCAGAATTGGGATGGGCAGCGGATTATTGGAGAGACGTTTTTCTATGACCCGGCGCAACGCACTCCAAAAAAAGTATAGGTGGGCGTTTAAGTTTCGGCGCCTAGCCCTCCGTTCAACTCGGACCCCGCCTGCATTGTCTTCCGTTCTCTCTCTGTTTCCCGCTTCCTCGGCTCCGCTCATCGTCTCGGTGCAGGCGGGGCCGGTTTGCTTCATTCGTTAGGCCGTTCATGCAGCGCTCAAAAAGCATGTACCTTCTTTGCGGGCCATCGTTGGCGGGAAAATCGACGGCCTGCGCACGAATTGCTCAGGAACTTCAGGCAGTCGTGATTTCTGCTGATGAGATCAACCATGAACGAGGCTTGCCTTTCGGTGCTGAAGGATTGCCTCAGTCGGTATGGGCTGAAACGCTCGAAATGATGCTTGGCAGAATCCGCGAACATGCCACCAAGAGCCACTCGATCATCATTGATGACACGCTCTGCTTCAGGTGGCTTCGCGACCGATTCCGGAATGAGGCTCAAGCCAATGGTTTGAAGCCATACCTATTGCTGCTCTCAGTGACGAAAGAAGAACTTCAGGCTCGCCACACAGCGCTAAGCCTGAGTGGACAGCGTCCAACACTATCCATGCCCCAGTTGCTTGAGCATTTCGAATCGTTCGAATGGCCCTCCTCAGATGAAGCAGCCACGGATATCTCGGTGCCTGAGCATCTAACAACATGGCTTCACACCAGACTTGGAGACGGGTCAATCATGGCCTAACCCTCCGCTCAACCCGGACCCAGCCTGGATTGCCTTCTGCCCTCTCTCTGCTTCGCGCTTCCTCGGTTCTGCTCATCGCCTCGGTGCAGGCGGGGCCGGTTTGCTTCATTCTCTAGGCATCCCTGAAACGATCGAGCCAAGAGACGCCACCATGTCCACACGCGAAATCTCAAAGCTGCTTTTCACGACGGTCTATCCGCTGTACGTGCAGAAGGCCGAACGCAAGAATCGGACGAAGGAGGAGGTGGACACCATCATCTGCTGGTTGACGGGCTACAGTCGCGAGCAGCTCAGCCACCACGCAGCGGTCAACATTGATTTCCAGCGTTTCTTTGACCAGGCCCCGGCGATTCACCCAAACAGTTCTCAAATCAAGGGTGTCGTTTGTGGCATTCGCGTCGAGGACATCCAGGACCCCATCACTCAGAAGATCAGGTACCTCGACAAGCTCATTGATGAGCTCGCAAAGGGCAGATCCATGGACAAGATTTTGCGCCAGTAGACCTGACCTGATCGCATGACAGGCCCAATCAGCACAATGCCCAACCCTTCGCTCCATTCACAGCCGGCTGCATTGCCTTCGCGACCGATCCCATGCCGATGACGAATCTCCAGGACCGCATCACCACCAGCTTCCAGGCCCAGGGTCTGATGACGACGCTCGGGGCGGAGCTGGCCCTGGTGTCAGAGGGGGAGGTCCACATCGCGCTGCCCTTCTCGGAGCGGCTGTCGCAGCAGCACGGGTATATGCATGCGGGCGCCATCACCAGCATCCTCGACAGCGCCTGCGGGTACGCGGCCCTGACGAAGGCGCCGCCGGGGTGCGAGGTCGTCACCGCCGAGTTCAAGATCAACCTGCTGCGGCCCGCCCTCGGCGACCGCTTCCTGGCCATCGGGCGGGTCCAGAACGCGGGCCGCTCCCTCACGGTCTGCACGGGCGAGGTCCGGGCCTTCTCCGGGGCCGCCGCCCCCAAGGTGGTCGCCCTCATGCAGGCCACCATCGCCACCATCCGACCCTGAATCTCCCCGAGTTCCGCCCCATGCCCCTCGACTACCAGAGCCTGACCGCCGTCCAGAGGCAGACCTGCCCCCTCTGCGGCGGGCCGAACGGGTGCGCGCCCTCCGCCTGCGGCCGCACGGATGTGCCCTGCTGGTGCACCACCGTCACCTTCAACCCGACTTCCCTGGCCTTGGTTCCAGACGAACTCCGGAACGTGGTCTGCCTCTGTCGCCGCTGTGCCGAGGCGCCGCCGGCGGGAACGCGACCCTGATGGGCCCGGTCGAAAGGGGCGAGGCTGGACAGCGTCGGATTCCGGTGGGATCGTGGGTCCGCCCGGAGCGCGAGGTGCGTCATGCCTATCCCTACCCGACCGGTCGCGGCTTTGGCTGCCTTCGGGCTGCTCGCCTGGCTCGGATGCAGGTCCCCGGAGGCTTCATCGGTTCCCGGGAACCGCCCCTATGAAGAGAAACTGCAGCAGTTCTGGCCCTATGCCGTGGGAACGGGCCGGCGGATCACCACGAAAGCGGACGCGGTCCGGGTGATCTCCTACGCCCTCAGCTTGAAGGGCGCTGACCCCGGGCTCTTCTCCACCAGCTCGGCCTGGTCCAAGGCCCTGGGGAAGGCGTTCCAGGCGATTCCCGCCGAGATGACCCGGCCCGCGGACGCCCAGCGGAAAATCCTCGAGGCGCTCTTCGAGAAGGGTTACATCGACCGCGCGGGGGTGAAGGTGGCCCCCGAGATCTCACCGAAAGACCGGGCTGATCTGGTCGCTTTTTTTGCAGGCCTCATCCACGAACCGGTCCCTTTGGACCTGCTCGCGGAAATGGCGCCAGAGCTGACGCGGAACCGATGACCAGGGGCTGGACCCGCCTCAGAACCCCACCGAATAGGCTCCGTCCCGCATGAGGGGCGCGGCGCTACCGCCGGCCATGGTCAGGTCCACGGCCTCCAGCTTCACGTCGGGCTGGGTCTCGGGGACGTAGACTCGGTCGATGTGGATGACGGCCTCGGGGCCGCTGAAATCTTTGGGTCCCACCTGGCCGCCGAAGTGGTCGCTGCGGCCGAAGGCGAGGTGGAGGCCAAGCTTCTCGTCCAGGAGGATCTCGCCGATGGGCTTCACGCCGAAGGCGGCAAGCACGCCCAGGCCCAGCTCCGCCAGGTTGCCGTAGGCGGGCTCCTTGGCGAGGTGGGCCGCTTCCTCCCGGGATCTGGGGCCTTCGCTGATCACTTCCAGGGCCCTGTTGCCTTCGATGCGGTAGCGCACCACCTCGGATCCGAACTGCACGGGCATCACGCCCACCGTGCGGCTGGGGTCGCCGTCGCGCTCGCCCTCGTAGGGCACGATGTAGGCCTCGCCCGAGGGCAGGTTGCCCGCCACGCCCGGGGTGGGCAGGAGGCCTCCGGAGGCGTGGCCCGTGCGGTGGCGCAGGTCCACGTGCAGGTCGCAGGGACCGTCGGGGGTGCCAAAGCGGAAGGTGGCGCCCTCGGCCCGGTCCAGCAGGTCCTTCAGGAGGTTCACACGGCGGTTCACCTCGGTGTAGTCCAGGCGCAGGGCGGGGATCATGTCCGAGCGGAAGCCGGGCATGGTGGCGGCGCGGATGGGGTGGGTCTTGGCGGCCAGCTTGAGGGGCGCCGTGGCGGAGAACTTCGTGAGGGCGATGAGGATGGGGTGGCTGGCGTAGAGGTCGGCGAGGCTCACGGAGGCCTCGGGATCCAGCGAATCGGCGGAGGGCAGGGGGCCGCCGGCGTGGATCCAGGCACGCTCGGGCAGGTCGCCGTTGTTGGTGTGGACGTTGGGGTAGATCACCAGGCGGGTCTCCATCCCCAGCTCATCGCGGTGGGCGTTCAGCTCCGCGGCCCAGGCCTGGGCGATGGCGCGGCGCTCGATCCAGCCAGCGTCGTCCGGCACCTGCAAGTCGGGAAGATCCACCAGGATGGCCAGAGCCTTGTCCTCTGGCCGCGGCTGGAACACCCGCCGCACCAGCGCCACCAGTTCGGGTCCCGTCAGGGCTTCGCTCATGCCGTCCTCCGCCAGCGAGGATGCCACAGGGCGGCTGGGCTGGCATCCTGGAGAGATGGCGAAGAAGAAGCGCGGATGGGGCGGACGGACCCTGGTGGTCCTGGGCTGGATGATCGGCCTGTTCGTGGGGATCAGCGTGACGCTGGTGGCGGTATTCCGCTTCGTGCCCGTGCCCGTGTCGGCCCTCATGGTGCAGCGCCGGGTGGAATCCTGGTCCAGCGGCAAGCCCTACGTCTCGCGCCACCGCTGGGTGCCCCTGGAGGACATCTCGCCCAGCCTGGGCGCGGCGGTGATCGCCGCCGAGGACCAGAACTTCCCGGACCACTTCGGCTTCGACTGGGACGCCATCGAGAAGGCCATCCAGCACAACGAGCACAGCCGCAAGAAGCGTGGCGCCTCCACTGTGTCCCAGCAGACGGCCAAGAACCTCTTCCTCTGGAACAGCCGCTCCTGGACCCGGAAGGGCGCGGAAGCCTGGTTCACGCTGATGATCGAGCTGGGCTGGTCGAAGAAGCGGATCCTGGAGGTCTACCTGAACATCGTGGAGTTCGGGGATGGCGTCTACGGCGCCGAGGCCGCCGCCCGCACCTACTTCGGGAAGCCCGCCAAGCGCCTCACGCCCGGCGAGGCGGCCCTGCTGGCGGCCGTGCTGCCGAACCCCCGCAAGTTCCGCGCGAACGCCCCCAGCGACTACATCCGGGGCCGCCAGGCCTGGATCCTGAACCAGATGCGGCAGCTGGGCGGCGAGCAGATGGTGAAGGAAATGGAGGCGAAGCTGTAGTCCGCCCCGGATCATTCCTAGGGGGGCTTTCCCTGGGCGAGCCGAGGCGCCGGGCTGTCCTCAGTGCCAGACCAGATCCCCCTCGCGGGGGCTGTGGCGCAGCTCCACGGCACCGGCCTGGGCGCAGAGGGCGGGGCCCTGATCGAAGCGCTGGGCCAGGCCCTCCGGCAGGCCGGGATGCGCCGCGACGCCTACCCAGCCGTCCCGGCCGGAGCGCTTGGCGGCGTAGAGGCAGCGATCGGCCACGCGCACCTGGTCCTCCCAGGACGCGGCCTCGAGGTGGTCCGACTGGAAGGGGAAGAGCGAGAAGCCGATGGAGCAGGTGATCTGGATCGGTTGCGGCAGGCCCAGGTTGAAGGCGTGCTCCCGGATGGCCTGGTGGAGGCGCGCCACCACCGTGGCGGCGCCGTCGAGATCGGCGGTGTGGCCCACGAAGAGGATCTCCTCGCCGCCCCACCGGATGAGGAAGTCGGACTCGCGGGCCTCGTGGCGGAGGACGTCCGCCACCTGCTTCAGGGCCAGGTCGCCCGCGGCATGGCTCCAGGTGTCATTCACGCGCTTGAAGTGGTCAAGGTCGATCATGGCGAAGACGAGGCAAGTCTCGCCGGGACTGTGCTCCGCGGCCAGATGATCGCGCTGGGCGCGCAGGACGAGGGCGATGACCGGGGGCAGCTCCTCCTCCAGGTAGCGCCGGTTGCGCAGGCCCGTGAGGGGGTCCGTCGTGGAGATGGTGGCCAGGGCGAGGTTGCTCAGCTCCAGGGCTTCGGTGCGCTGGTAGACCAGAACCTTCAGCTCTTCGTTGCGCTTCTCCAGGAGGCGCAGCCGCCAGCGGAAAGCCATCAACCCGGCGCACACGGCCAGACCGCCCCAGACGGGCCAGGCCCACCAGCGCAGCCACCAGGGATGGAGCACCAGGAAGGTCACGGCGGCCACCGGCCCGGCCGTGCCGTCGTCCAGCAGGGCCCGGACTTCCAGCCGGTAAGGACCGGGCGGCAGGGCCTGGTAGCGGAGGTCCTGGGTGGGGATGTCCACCCAGCCCTCGTCGAGGCCGGTCAGGCGGGACTGGAAGCGGATCCGTCCTTCGTGTTCGAAGGTCAGGGAGGTGAAGTGGGCTGCCAGCGTGCGGTTCCCGTAGGGCACGGGCCCCAGGTCCACGGGGCCCGCGAAGGGGTGGTTCCATTGGCGGTCCCCCAGCCTGAAGGAGACGAAGAGGGTCGAAGGCGGGTTCTGGGCCTGGAACCGCCGCTCGGGGCTGTGATGGAGGAGCCCTGCCGTGGAGCCAAACCAGACACTTCCATCCGAGTCCACCCAGGTGGAGAAGGGATTGCAGTCCGTGCTCGTCAGGCCGTCTTCCCGCCTGAACAGGCGGTGCTCCGTCCCCTCCACCCACTGGACGCCCCGGGGACCACCCACCCACAGGCGGCCTGCGGCATCCGTCGCCAGGCTGTAGACCGAATCGCTGGCGAGGCCCTCCTTGCGGGTCCAGTGCCGCACCACCCTGGGCGCCTCGCCCCGGAGGTCCACGAGCGTGAGGCCCATGGGTTCCCGGTAGGCCACCCAGGCGGTTCCGTCGGGCAGAGGCGCCAGGGCCGCGAGGGGGGCTGGCCGGAGGCCGATGTCCCCCCCCCAGCTCCGCCAGGTGTCGCCGTCCCGGCGGGCCAGTCCCTGTCCCGTGGCCGCCCAGAGACGGCCCTGGGCGTCCTCGTGAAGGGCGGTGATGGCGTCCTCGGTGGCGGTTCCAGGGATCTCCACCCGGTGGAATTCGGGATGCCCGGCGGGATCCGAGACGCGCCACAGGCCGTCATGGCTGGTCCCCACCCACAGATCGCCGTGCCGATCGAAAGCCAGCGCCACGGGGAGCGCCGGAGCCTTCGAGGGAGGCAGCGGTATCCGCGTCAGCCGCGACCGGTCCGGGCTGATGCGGATCAGGAAGGGATGCTCGCCGCCCCCCCAGATGGAGCCATCCGGGCTTTCCCTGAGCGCATAGAGCACCAGCCCTGCCGCGGCGGGGATGGGTGCCGGGCCCTTGGCCTCCATGCGGGCGAGGCCGCCGCTGGTGTCGATCCAGAGCACGCCGGAGCGGTCCCGCAGCAGGCCCCAGATGTTGTCCGCCGGCAGGCCGTCCAGCCGCGTGAAGTTCTCCCAGGCGCCGTGGCCGAGGAGACGGTGCAGGCCCAGGCTGGCCACCCAGAGGTTGCCCGCGGAGTCGACGAAGGCCTGGTTGGCCCAGCCCGAGGGCAGCCCGCGGCTTTCGTCCAGGATCCTCCAGGAGCGGTCGGTGAAGTGGAGGAGGCCTTTGGCGGTGGGGACGAACACGCCGCCATCGCCGTCGGGGCAGAGGGACTCCTCGTAGAAGCTCACGCCCAGGGGCGGGAGGCCCAGGGCCGGAAGGGTCAGGCGCGCGGCCTTGGGGGCCAGCACCCGCAGCTGGCTGGGCGTCCGCACCCAGAGGGTGCCCGAGCGGGTCTTCACCAGGGCCTTCACCGGTTCGGCGGGCACCCCTTCGCGGGCCGCCCAGGTCTGCCAAGTGCCATCCCCGCCGCGCTGGTGGAGGACGGATGATCCACCCACCCAGAGGGTCTCGCCGTCCAGGCCCAGCGAATAGGCCGGGCCGCCCGGCCAGCCCGCGGCCGGTTTGAAGTGGGGCCCGCCATCCTCGCTCTGGAACAGGCCCGATTCCGCGGCGACCCAGACGCCGCCCTGGGTGTCGCGCAGGATCTGATGGATCTGTGCCCTGGCCAGAGGATCCGCGGAATCGAGGGTCTGGATCTTGTCCTGGCGCAGCAGGCAGAGGCCTGCGCGGGTGCCGATCCAGAGGCTGCCGTCCTCGTTGGGGCCGAACGCGCGGACCCAGGCCGAGGGCAGGCCTTCGGGGAGGCTCCACAAGCGGAAACCTGCCCCATCGAAGCGGTAGGCGCCGCCTTCGGTCCCCACCCACAGGAAGCCCTCCGCGTCCTGGGCGATGGTGCTGAGGCTCGTGTGTTCCAGGCCCTCCGCCGGGCCATAGCTGCGGAAGACCATGCGCCCGGAGACGGGAAGGCCTGCAGCCGGAGCGCCCAGCGCGAGGCTGGCGAGCAGGAGGAGGCGGGCGAGGTGGAGTAGGAGGCGCATGGACCGGTCAGATTCCATCCTATCGGATGATGGACGCCGGATCTTTCCTATTGGTGGGATGACCGAATCTTTCCATGGGACTGACCAGTGGGAGGATCTAGATCACGGATTCCCGACCTGCCGGTTTTCAGTGTCAGCGCGAGGTATAGAATAATCCATCTCCCAGGAGGAATCCCATGAAGCCCCCCGTTCGCGTGGCCGTCACCGGCGCAGCCGGCCAGATCGGATACAGCATCCTCTTCCGCATCGCCAGTGGCGCGATGCTGGGCGAGGACCAGCCGGTGATCCTGCAGCTCCTGGAGATCACCCCGGCCCTGAAGGCGCTGAACGGCGTGGTGATGGAACTCAAGGATTGCGCCTTCCCCCTGCTGGCGGGCGTCGTCACCTCCGATGATCCCAAGGTCGCCTTCAAGGATGCGGATTACGCGCTGCTCGTGGGCGCCCTGCCGCGCAAGGCCGGCATGGAGCGCAGCGACCTGCTGAACGCCAACGGCGGCATCTTCAAGCCCCAGGGCGAGGCCCTGAGCGAAGTGGCCAGCCGCAACGTGAAGGTGCTGGTGGTGGGCAACCCCGCCAACACCAACGCCCTGATCGCGCTCTCCAACGCGCCCAAGCTCAAGCCCAGCCAGTTCCACGCCATGGTGCGCCTGGACCACAACCGCGCCATCTCCCAGCTGGCCGAGAAGACCGGCAAGCCCGTCACCGCCATCCAGAAGATGACCATCTGGGGCAACCACAGCACCACCCAGTTCCCCGACCTCTACCACGCAACCGTGGACGGCAAGAACGCCTACGACCTGGTCAATGACCACGAGTGGTACGAGAAGACCTTCATCCCCACCGTCGCCAAGCGCGGCGCCGCCATCATCGAGGCCCGCGGCCTCAGCAGCGCCGCCAGCGCCGCCAGCGCCGCCATCGCCCACATGCGCTCCTGGGCGCTGGGCACCCCCGAGGGCGACTGGACCAGCATGGCCTTCCCCTCCGACGGCAGCTACGGCGTGCCCCAGGGCCTGGTCTACGGCTACCCCGTCACCGTGAAGAACGGCCAGGTGGAGATCGTGAAGGGTCTGGAGATCAACGCCTTCAGCCGCGCCAAGATGGACGCCACCGCCAAGGAGCTCGAAGAGGAGCGCCAGGCTGTGAAGGATCTGGGCCTGGTCAAGTAGGAATCCCCTTCAGGGGGAAACCAAGTGAAAGCGCAGGGGGAGCGATCCCACTGCGCTTTTTTACAATGGCAGACCGATGCCTGGAACCTATGCTTGGTTTGAGCCGGAGGTGGACCATGATCGAACAGGTCGAACGGCGCAAGAAGCCCTGGAGCCGGATTGTCGGAGTGGAGCGGCGGGCGGCGCCGCTGCACGATCTGGCCGGACATCCCCTGCCGGATCCCACGCGGCTGGAGGACGAGGAATTCGTGGCCGCCCAAGCCGAACTCGATGCGGCCAGGAAGAAGGCCGCCAGGAAAGGCGAACCGAAGGATGATCCGGACTGGTTCGACTAGTTCTTTCGTGTCTTGACAGGTAGAAATCCCTGGAGGACAGTGGCCGGGCCTCCAGGATCCGCATGGCCCACGTCGCCTTCACCCGCAACCTCCAGCGCCACGTGGCCTGCCCGCCCTGCGCGGTGGCGGGCGGCACGGTGCGGGAGAGCCTGGAGGCGGCGTTCATCCTGTACCCGAGGCTGCGGGGCTACGTGCTGGATGAGCATGGCGCCCTGAGGTTCCACATGGCCGTCTTCGTGGACGGCGTGCCCATCGCGGATCGCCGGGGGCTCAGCGATCCCGTGTCCACAACCAGCGAGATCTACGTCATGCAGGCCCTTTCCGGAGGCTGAGATGGACCAGTTGCTGATTTCCACCCGCAAGGGGCTCTTCTCCGCCCGCCGTACCAAGCGTGGTGTCTGGGACCTGGAGTCCGTGTCCTTCCTGGGCGACAACGTCTCGCTGGCCATGCAGGACCCCCGCGATGGCGCCTGGTACGCCGCCCTGGACCACGGCCACTTCGGGGCCAAGCTGCACCGCTCGAAGGACCGCGGCGCCACCTGGGAGGAGCTCGGCGTGCCCGCCTATCCCACCCCTCCCGAGGGCCACGTGGAGAAGGACTTCCTGGGCCGGGAGATCCCCTGGCGCCTCATCCGCTTCTGGTGCCTCACGCCGGGACTGGCCTCGCAACCGGGGCTGCTCTGGGCGGGCACGCTGCCGGGCGGCCTCTTCTGGAGCGAGGACTCCGGCGCCACCTGGCACCTGGTGGAATCGCTCTGGCACATGCCGGAGCGCCGCAAGTGGGCCGGTGGGGGCGCCGACTCGCCCGGCATCCACTCCATCTGCGTGGACCCCCGGGACGGGAACCGCGTGGTGGTGGCCGTCTCCAGCGGCGGCGTGTGGCACACGAAGGACCTGGGGAAGACTTGGACAGCCCACACCAAGGGCATGCGCGCCGACTACGCGCCCCCCGAGCTGGTGGAGGCGCCGGAATCCCAGGACCCCCATCGCATGGTGCAGTGCCCCGGCGCGCCGAACGTCTGGTGGGTCCAGCACCACAACGGCATCTTCCGCAGCACCGATGACGCCATGACCTGGACCGAGATCAAGGATGTGAAGCCCTCGGTCTTCGGCTTCCCCGTGGTGGTGCACCCGAAGGATCCCGACACGGCCTGGTTCGTGCCCGCCATCAAGGACGAGCGCCGCATTCCCGTGGAGGGCCGGGTGGTGGTGAACCGCACTCGCGACGGGGGGCGCACCTTCGAGACGCTGGGTCGCGGCCTGCCCGAGTCATGGGCCTACGACCTGGTCTACCGCCATGGGCTGGATCTCGACGACAGCGGCGAGCGCCTGGCCTTCGGCTCCACCACGGGCTCCGTGTGGATCAGCGAGAACGCCGGCGACGACTGGATCACCCTCGCGGAGCATCTGCCGCCGGTGCATGCGGTACTGTTTGTGTAGCGGCCGGGTACCATGGACCTCCGGCGCGGCGCATCCGCCGCCCGTCGCTTCCTGGAGCATCCGTGACCCGTTTCGCCCGCACCCTGGCCGCCCTGATGTTCGGCGGCACCCTGCTGATGGCGCAGCTCCCGAATCCCCTGGGCCTGCCGGATCCCCTGGGCCTCTCCAAGAGCCCCGCGCCGAGCCGGGACGGCCGCCGCGCCGAGCGGAAGCCCAGCCGGGAGCGTGGCCACGGCAAGCACAAGGGCCAGGAGAAGCGTGAGGGCCGGGAGCGCAAGGGGCATGACCGGCACTAGAGATTGGCCGAGGAGGAGAGACGGCGTGAGTGAACGGCGGATCATCTTCCAGGGCAACCGCCTCTGGCTCGCGCCAGAGGCGGTCCTTCCGGAGGTCGAGGCGGAGCTTCGGCTGCGCCTGCCCGAGGGCCACCTGGCGCTGAAGGTGGCCGAGGACCACCCGCTGCCCGAGGGCGTGGAAGCCCTTGGCCTGCGCGACGCCTTCCCCCGCATGGACCCGGAGGACTGGACCCGGGCGGGCCGCGCTTACCAGTGGCTGGAGTGGGCGGCCGGCCACCGCTTCTGCGGGAGCTGCGCCACGGCCCTGGAGCCTTGCGAAGGGCCCGAGGCAGGGCATGGTCGCCGTTGCCCGGCTTGCGGCCGCACGGTGTTCCCCTCCAATGCCACGGCCATCATCGTGCTCATCCAGCGCGGGGCAGGGGCGGAGCGCGAGCTGGCCCTGGCACGCTCGCCCCACTTCAAGCCCGGCGTGTACAGCGCCATCGCGGGCTTCACCGAGCCCGGGGAATCCCTGGAGCAGGCCGTCCACCGGGAGGTGGCCGAGGAGCTGGGCATCCGCGTCCACCGCCTGCGCTACTTCGGCAGCCAGCCCTGGCCCTTCCCCAACGGCCTCATGGTGGCCTTCCTGGCGGACCACCTCGACGGTGACCTGCGGCCCGATCCCACCGAACTGGAGGACGCCCGCTGGTTCCGCCTCGACGCGCTCCCCGACCTGCCCGCCCCCCTCAGCATCGCGAGGTGGATGCTGGATGCGGCCGTGGCGGGCAAGGCAGATCAGCCACGGATGAACACGGCTTCACACGGATGAAGACGGAAGGGCGGGATCGCTCCCGCCCTTCCGTCTTCATCCGTAGATGCAATTAGGCGATCTCAGCTGGTCGTTGATTTGGGTCCGCATAATACAGTTGAAATGGTGAGGGTAGTTGTATCTGTGTTTTGTTGGCGATATAGAAGGAATCACCACATAGCCAATGATAAAGATTGGTGAATTTTGAAGGATGAATTTTTAGCCCTACTCCGCCTATTTGATCATGAATTGGGTGGCGGAGTAACATTGGGACAATGAATTTAAATAGCTGAGGTGAAAATCTAGATTCTCCACATATTCGAGCGCAAGAACAACTTGTAATAACATCTGCTAATTGAAGCAATCTGAAGGTCTTTGAGTCACTAGTAATGACATTACTAGATAATTTTTTAAATTTCAAAACTTTGGTTCCATCTCTTAACAAGGATTTAATACGTTTCGTCAAGATTCGAGCATTTCTTCCATTACCGCTTGGATTGTCAATTATAATTTGGCATAGATGGTTATTTCTACGGCAGTGAAGGTCGGCTCGCTCTAGAAGCAGATCAACAGCATCATCTTGAGGGCTTGTTTGGCAATTGGCACGGCAGTAGTTGGCGGTGCAATCCTCCGCTACTACAACCGCCCTTACGTCATGCATGGTAGCCAGAAGTAGCACTCTTCTGAAGAATGCATCACGGCGAGATCCTGTTAAGTTCGATATCATCCAATGTTTACGGCTTGGGGACCACTTGAATTCTTCCCCAGGTGGGAATCCGAACTGTTCGCAAAGAGTATCGAGTTGATGTTCTAAGGTGACTTTTATCTCGTTAGAAACGATTGCCCCACCGAGAGAAAACATGGGCCCCAAACCCACCCTAGTCGGATGGTCTTGCGACGAGTCATCCACGTAGAGCGAATACATATGGCTCTGCTAGCTGCATCCCGTCGTCGCGCCGCAGGTCTGGCACTTCATGCAGGCGCCGTTCCGGACGAGGGTGAGGTGGCCGCACTCGGGGCAGGGGTCGCCGGTGTAACCCTTCTCGCGGGCGGCCTGCGCCGCGGAGACGGCCGCGCGGGCGCCCACCAGGACGGGCTGGAGAACGGGCTGCACGGGGGCAGGGGCGGTGGCCGGCGTCGCGCCCGTGGCCTCGGCCTCGGGGAAGGGCAGGGGCGTGCCCGTGGGCAGGCTGGGCAGGGCGCCGGCCAGGCCGGGCGCCTGGCTGCCGGGGCGCAGGCCCGTGGCGGCGTTCACGATCTGCTCGGGCTCCACGTGGGCCAGGTCGTAGCGGCCCAGGTAGCTGATGGCCAGCTCGCGGAACACGAAGTCGATGATGCTGGTGCTCATCTTGATCGTGTCGCTGCCCATGACCATGCCGCCGGGCTCGAAGCGGGTGAACAGGAAGGCGTCGCAGAACTCTTCCAGGGGCACGCCGTGCTGGAGGCCCATGCTCACGGCGATGGCGAAGCAGTTGAGCACGGCGCGGAAGGCGGCGCCCTCCTTGTGGATGTCGAGGAAGATCTCGCCGAGGCTGCCGTCCTCGTATTCGCCGGTGCGGAGGTAGAGCTTGGTGCCGCCCACGGTGGCGGCCTGGGTGTAGCCGCCCCGGCGGTTGGGCATGCGGCGCCGGTAGGTGCGCACCAGCTGCTGCGTGAGGGCCTGGGCGACCGCGGGGGCCTTCTCGGTGGCGGTGGCGGACTCGTCCAGCAGCGTGTCGGCGCCGTCCAGCAGGTCGAGGTTGGTGGCCATGGCCTGGCTCATCTTGGAGCCATCGCGGTAGAGCGCCACGGCCTTGAGCATGAGCTGCCAGCTGGCCTCGTAGATCTTCCCGATCTCAGGCACGGTGGCCTCGGCGGGCAGGTTGATGGTCTTGCTGATGGCGCCGCTGAGGAAGGGCTGGGCGGCGCCCATCATCCGCAGGTGGCCCATGGGCGCGATGTAGCGGCGGCCCGTGCGGCCGCAGCGGTTGGCGCAGTCGAAGATGGGCAGGTGCTCGTCCTTGAGGTGGGGCGCGCCCTCCACGGTCATGGTGCCGGCCAGGGCCAGCAGGAAGGCGTCCACCTGCTCGGCGCTGAAGTCCTTCTTCAGGCGTTCGACGTCGATGGCGTAGGCAGGGTCGAAGGCCGTGGGGAGCTTCTGCTCCACGGCGGCGATCTCCTCCTCGGCCCA
This sequence comes from Geothrix terrae, assembly GCF_022808775.1. Lineage (GTDB taxonomy): Bacteria > Acidobacteriota > Holophagae > Holophagales > Holophagaceae > Geothrix > Geothrix terrae. Next base: position 509,795 of record NZ_JAKZLA010000001.1, on the reverse strand, counting down.
GCCGGCGCCCTTCAGCATGGAGCGGGTGATGCCGGGGGTCTCGTCGGTGATCTGGAGCCAGCCCACCACGTGGCGCTCGATCTCCTGGATCTGGGCGGGCGCGTAGCCCAGGCGGGCCAGGGCCTCGGGGATGGCGCGGTTCACCAGCTTAAAGTAGCCGCCGCCGGCCAGCTTCTTGAACTTCACCAGGGCGAAGTCGGGCTCGACGCCGGTGGTGTCGCAGTCCATGAGCAGGCCGATGGTGCCCGTGGGCGCCAGCACCGTCACCTGGGCGTTGCGGTAGCCCCACTGTTCGCCGTAGGCGAGGGCGGTGTCCCAGCTCTCGCGGGCGGCCTCGACGAGGCTCTTGGGCACGCCGGTGCCGGTGAGGCCCTGGGGCCGGATGGAGAGCTGCTCGTATTCCGAGGCCGGGGCGTTGTAGGCGGCGCGGCGGTGGTTGCGGATGACGCGCAGCATGTGCGGGGCGTTCTTCTCGTAGCTGGGGAAGGGGCCCAGCTCCCGGGCCATCTCCGCGCTGGCGGCGTAGGCGTCGCCCGTGAGGATGGCCGTCAGGGCCGCGCACCACTGGGTGCCCTCGGCGCTGTCGTAGGGAATGCCCATGCGCATGAGCATGGCGCCCAGGTTGGCGTAGCCGAGGCCCAGGGTGCGGAAGTCGTAGCTGCGCTGGGCGATGGCCTCGCTGGGGAACTGGGCCATGAGCACGCTGATCTCGAGCACCACGGTCCAGAGGCGGATGGCGTGGCGGTAGCCCACCAGGTCGAAGCCGCCATCGTCCGTGAGGAAGGTGCACAGGTTCAGGGAGGCCAGGTTGCAGGCGGTGTCGTCCAGGAACATGTACTCGGAGCAGGGGTTGCTCGCGTTGATGGGCCCGTCCTCGGGGCAGGTGTGCCAGTCGTTGATGGTGGTGTTGAACTGGATGCCGGGGTCGGCGCAGGCCCAGGCGGCCTTGTTCACCTTCTCCCAGAGGTCCCGGGCCCGGAGCTTCTTGCTGGTCTTGCCGTCGATGCGGCGCTTCAGCTCCCAGTCGCCGTCGACCTCCATGGCGCGCATGAAGGCGTCGGGCACGCGGACCGAGTTGTTGGAGTTCATGCCGCCCACGGTGTAGTAGGCGTCGCCGTCCCAGGAGGTGTCATAGCCCTTGAGGTCGCGGTCGAAGTCGCCCTCGGCCAGGCGGCCCAGGCACTGGGTGAGGAAGGCCGGCGGCACGCCCTCCCGCTTGGCGCGGGCCAGGGCCTTGCGCAGAGCCTCGTTGGTCTTGGGATCGGCATCCTTGCTGGTGGAGCCCTCCACGGACAGGCAGAGGGCATCCCAGTGGCGGCGCACGACGGCGCTGCCGGCGGCCAGCATGGCGACCTTGCGCTCCTCGGTCACCTTCCAGTCGATGAAGGCCTCGATGTCGGGGTGGTCCAGGTCGAGGCAGACCATCTTGGCGGCGCGCCGGGTGGTGCCGCCGCTCTTGATGGCGCCGGCGGCGCGGTCGCCCACGGCCAGGAAGCTCATGAGGCCCGAGCTTCGGCCGCCGCCGGAGAGGGGCTCCTCGGAGCCGCGGACCTTGGAGAAGTTGGTGCCGGTGCCGGAGCCGTACTTGAAGATGCGGGCCTCGCGGGTCCACAGGTCCATGATGCCGCCCTCGTTCACGAGGTCGTCGGCCACGCTCTGGATGAAGCAGGCATGGGGCTGGGGGCGCTCGTAGGCCGAGGTGGAGCGGGTCATCTCGCCGGTCCGCGGGTCCACATAGCTGTGGCCCTGGGCCGGGCCCGAGATGCCGTAGGCGAAGTGCAGGCCCGTGTTGAACCACTGGGGGGAGTTGGGGGCGCACATCTGGTCCGCGAGCATGTAGGTCAGCTCGTCGTAGAAGGCCTGGGCGTCATCGGCGGAATCGAAGTAGCCGTGGGTCTCGCCCCAGTGGCGCCAGCAGCCCGCCAACCGGTGGAAGACCTGGCGCGCATCCTTCTCTCCGCCGTTCTGGGCGTCGATGCCCTTCCGGCGGAAGTACTTCTGAGCCAGGATGTCCACGGCCACCTGGGACCAGGCCTCCGGAACCATCACGTCCTTGGCTTCGAAGACCACGGTGCCGTCGAGCTTGGAGATCCGGCTGGTCCGGGGGACGAAGCGGAAGCCTTCCAGGGGGTCGTGGCCAGCCTTGGTGAAATGGCGGGAGATCTTCATGGTCGGTCCTGGGGGTCGGGGTGGGGGGGACGGGTCGAGGAGAAGGCTTTCCCGGAGGCGCGCAAAGCCATCCCCTGTTCCGGGGCGCTTTGGGGGGTGACCTCTATGGGTTGTGCCGGGAGAAAAGGATGGCCCCAACATGTGGGGGTGTCAAGGGCGCCCCACCGGATTTTTCCAGCAATTAAAAAAGCCCATGAAATCCGTCACTTCGAGAACCGGTGCGCCTCCGCGACGGTCCCTTTCCCTGGCGCGATCTCCCCCTTCCGGACTACCCTGTACCCAAGCCGGGCCCCATGCATCGGGGTGCGATGAACCGGGTCAGGTCGGAAGAAGCAGCCCTAAGTCGTTCCCCCGAGTGCCGTGGCAAGCCCGGCCCTTTTGCGCCTGCGCAGAAGGGCCGGGCTTGCCGTCCGTTCGCACGGCGCCTGCGGCTTGCGCTCACGGGTCGGCACTGGCCTACGCTTCCAGTGGGTCCCCGCTCCGCAGAGCCCCCCGGGCTTTGCTCCGCGACCCACTTAGATCGCGCACATGGCCCGCCCGGCCCTCGATTCCAACGATCGCAAGATGACTGGAATACGGACCCTGGACTTGATTTGCTTTTCCTATCTTGGACTCCGCGCGGCGGATTCCAAGCCGGCGCGACACACGGTGTACAGCGGACACTTCGCGCACGTGCTCCGGTGACGCACCCCAGGGCAATCGCCCAGGATGCCGAGATGGCTGAGCGCGAAGTCGTAGCGGAGGGGATCGACGGGATCCAGGCGGCGCAGGGCCTCGGTGATCTCCCGCGCCATCTTGCCGTCGGGGGTGGCGCGGCGGGTGAGACCGATGAACCGCGAGACGCGGGCCACGTGGGTATCCAGGGGGATCACCAGCTGACGGGCCGGATAGCGGTTCCAGAGGCCGAGGTCGGGCCAGCCCGGGCGGACCATCCAGCGCAGGAACATGCGCCAGCGCTTGCAGGCGGCGCCTTCCAGGGGGTCGGGCAGGGAGAACCGGGATCCGTAGGAATCCGGCAGCTCGTTCCGGAGGCGCTGCACCAGCCCGGAGAGGGCGATATCGGGATCTTGGGTGGGCTGGGGCTGGAGGTGGGCCTCCAGGCCGCTCCCGCTCTCCGCATCCAGCCGTTTCCAGGCCAGCAGCCAGGCCGCGAGATCGTCGGCCGTATGGAACCGCCAGGCCCAACCGGCCAGCGCGCGGCTCAGGCTCCGCCTGAGCTCCGCCTCGGTCCGCTCGCGGAGCCAGGCGGCCGGTGCGCGGCCAAGGGGCGCCAACGCGGCCCGCACGGCCCGGATCATGGGATCGACCCGGCCATAGGCGAGATGGGCCGCCACGAACGCGGCCACCTCCCTGTCCAGCGGCGCGTCATAAGCCAATGCCACGGAGAGGGGATCCCTGGCCAGGGCCCCGGCCGTGTCGTATCGGTCGCACAGACCATCCAGGCGGGCTTTCAGGGTGGAGCGCGAGGTTCCCATCCCGTCCAGTGTCCCAGCAGGCGGGCGTCGGCGGCAAAAAACCGCACCTCGTGTCTAAAATCACTATGTAAGCAAATGCGTTGCCGTTATTCTGATCAACGGTGGCCCGTGGCCCCATTGGGAGAAGCAACCGCACATGATGAACCTGCGTGGCCTTGGAAACCTGGCGAAAATCCTCGAAGAAGCAGCAAAGCCCGATTCCGTATTGCGTGAAGACCGCGAGAAGCCCAAGCCCAAGGTTCTCAAGAAGGGGGAGAAGGCCGCGAACACTCGGACCATCGATCCCAAGCGGAAGGTCTGGTACGAGAAGCGCCTGAAGGAGATCACGGCGAAGGCCGCCGCTCCTGAAGCCCCCGCCGCCGGTCCGGTAAGCGCCCCCGCGGTCCCCGCCGCCCCGGCCCTGGCCAAGAGTGTGGCCTCCAAGGTGGGCGGCTCCCTGCTGCAGACCCTGGCTGCCGCCAAGGATGCCAAGCCCAAGACCGACGGGCCCAAGCGCTCTGAAGCCTGGCGCCGCAAGCCGGGCGAATCGATCTTCTAGCCGCCCGCCGGCAGCTGCCGGTTTGACTCAGGCCTCGGCGGAAACCGGGGCCTGAACCTTGTACTTACGGCCAATCCACGTGGTGGAGAGGGGACGCTCGAACCGGCCGTGCCGCAGATCTCCGAGGGTCAGCAGGGCCAGATCCAGGATCGGCGTGGTGGCGCCCAGCGTGCCATCCGCAAGGCGGGACTCGAGTTCTGGGCGGGTGAAGGCCCGCAGGGCCCCGGACAGGCGGGCCACCACCACCTGCGGATCGAGGAGCCCGAGACCCAGGCGCCCGGCCGTCTGCCCGACGCTCCGGAGCATGCCGTCGATGGCGCAGCCCGAGGGATTCGAAGCCAGGGTGGGCTCCGCGATGGCCAGGATGCGATCCTCCAGCAGGGTCCAGGTCCCCTGGTACTGGACGCCCTTGTGGCGCCAGCGGCCCATGAGCGCGTCCAGATCCGGGGCCAGGAGCGCCGCGTCCACCGGCCGGTCGAAGGCCACGAGCCAGAGCCGGGCCTCATCGGGCAAGGCGGCGAAGGCGGACAGAGAGGCGGGGGTGGCCATGGCGGACTCCAGTGTCAGGACAGTTTATGGGATGTCGGTCATTCCGGCGTCATGCCGAGTCCGGGTTTCCGTGACGAAAGTTCCGCCATGTCTCGCGTAAGGTGGAAGGTGATGCGAGATACGGCGATCCTGCTCCTGAACCTCGGCGGTCCAGTGAACCTGGACCAGGTTGAACCCTTCCTCGCGGCCTTGTTCGGCGACCGGGACCTGATCCGGCTGCCCGGGCCCGCCTGGCTCCAGGGCCCCTTGTCGCGGCTCATCGCCCGACTCCGGGCGCCCGGCGCGAAGGTCCGTTACGGGCAGATCGGGGGCGGCTCACCGCTGCTTCGGGAGAGCGCCCTCCAGGCCGCGGAGCTGCGGGCCGCCCTCCGCGCCGCCGGCCGTCCCGAGCTGGTGAAGCTGTGCTTCCGCTATGCCGCCCCCCGGGCCGAGGGCCTGCTGAAGGCCCTGAAGCGCGACGGCGTCCGCAAGCTGGTGCCCGTGACCCTGTATCCCCACGACTGCCGCGCCACCACGGGTTCCAGTCTGCGCGAACTGGTCGTCGAGGCCGCGAAGGCGGGGATCGAGATCCTGCCGGGGATTGAGCACTACGCCACGGACCCCGACTACCTGGACGCTCTGGAACGGCCCCTGCGCGCGGCGCTGAAAGACCTGCCCGAGGCCACGGTGATCTTCAGCGCCCACAGCCTGCCCGTGCGCCAGATCGAGGCCGGGGATCCCTACGAGAAGGAGATCACGGCCACCCGCGAGGCCCTGATCGCGCGCATCGGACCCGTTCCCGGCGGCTACCTCCAGGCCTATCAGAGCCGCACGGGCCCTGTGCGTTGGCTGGAGCCGCCCCTGAAGTCGGTGCTGGAATCCATGGGCGGCAAGGACGTGATCGTCGTGCCCATGAGCTTCGTGAGCGAGCACATCGAGACCCTGCACGAGCTCGATATCGAATACCGCCACGTGGCCGACCAGGCGGGCATCCGCACCTACCGCCGCGTGCCCACGCCGGGCACCGACCCGGCCTACATCCGCTGCCTGACGCGGCGTGTCCTGGAGATCCTCCCATGAGCACCCTCATTCTCGGCGGCGGCGTGACGGGCCTGGCCGCGGCTTGGCACCTGCAGCGGAAGGGCGAATCCGTCGAAGTGTGGGAAGCCGCGGCCTCCGTGGGCGGCTGGATGAAGACCCTGCCCTGGGAAGGCGGCCACTTCGAGACGGGCCCCCAGGGCGTGCTCTGGCAAAAGGGGACCGCGGTGGACCGCCTCTTCAGCGCCATCGAGCTGCCCTTCAAGTCACCCGGGACCGGCGCCCGCTGGGTGGGGAAGGGCGGACGCCTGATCCCCGTTCCCGCTTCGCCCGTGGGCCTGATGACCTCGCCGCTGATGTCTGTCGGCGCCAAGCTCCGGATGATGCTGGAGCCCTTCCAGCCGGTGCGTCCGGCCGAGCCCGAGGAGGGCCTGTCGGCCTTCATCGAGCGCCGTCTGGGCAAGGGCGTGGCCACGGAGCTGCTGCCGTCCATGATCGCTGGCGTCCTGGCGGCCCCGGCGGAGGTCCTCTCCGTGGACGCCATCCCCAAGCTGCGTCAGTGGGAAGCCACGGGCAGCCTGGTGAACGGGATCCGCAAGGGCGGCGTGAGCCACATGGTGGTGCCTGAGGGCGGCATGGGGCAGCTGCCCATCCGTCTGGCTTCGAAGCTCGGCGCCGTGCGCGCGGGCCTGCGGGCCGAGCGCCTGGAGGCCCTGCCGGATGGCCGCTGGCGCGTGAGCGGCGGGGGCGAGGTGCGCGAGGCGGATCGCGTGGTGCTGGCGCTGCCCGCCTACGAGGCGGCGACCCTCCTCGGGCCCGTGGCGCCGAAGAGTGCCGAAGCCCTGGCGGCCATCCCTTACACCTCCGTGGACCTCTGGCACAGCCGCCACACCCCGCTGCCCGCTCTGAAGGACAGCTTCGGCTTCCTCATCCATCCCCCGGAAGGGCGGGGCTACCTGGGTTCCCTGGTGCCCTCCTGGATGGATCCCCAGAGCGCGCCGGAGGGCGCCATGCAGCTCCGCAGCTTCATTGGCGGGGCCTTCGGCAAGCCGGCGGACCTGGAGGCCTGGGAGGGCGTGTACGCCCGCCTCAAGCACTGGGTCCCCGCCCTCAGCGACCCTGCGGCCGTGCGCCACGAGCGCGCCGAGCGGGCCATCCCACGCCCCGAGCTGGGCCACCGCGCCCGGGTGAAGACCGCCCTGGAAGGCCTGCCCGCTGGCGTGGACTGGCTGAGCAACGCCCGCTTCGGGCCGGGGGTGCGGGACATCCTGGAAGGTCTGGAGACCTGGGTCTCCTGAGACTGCTTTCGACACGAGGCTGCTAGCATGGCCGGGAATTTCCAGGAGCCGGCCATGAAGACGGGCCTTTTCCTGTTGGCCATTCCGCTGGCCCTACTGTCACTGGCCGCCCAGGAGGCGGCAGCTCCCAAGCGGCCCTGGTCGGACAAGGCGGCCCTGAGCTACGTGGCCGTGGGCGGGAACGCCTCCAGCCAGAGCCTGGGCTTCACCAACGAGTTCAAATACACCTGGGTTGATGCGACCTTCGCCTTCAACGTGGGGGGCGTGCGGGTGGCCACCACCACCATCGACCGCAGCGCCCTGGGATCGAGCTTGGCCACGGCCACGGTCCAGGAGACCCGCACCACCAAGACCAGCACGGAGACCTACTACGCGAACCTCCGCTACGACCACAACATCACCGAGCGCCTCCTGTGGTTCGGTGCCGCCGGATGGGAGCGCAACCTCCCCGCGGGACTGGAAGCACGCTACATGGGGCTGGCGGGCCTGGGGTACTGGTGGATCAAGGAGGATCGCACCAAGTTCTTCACGGATGCCGGCGTGGGCTATACCAAGGAGACGCCGGTGTTCCGGCCCGTGGGCACGGAGGACGGGTTCGCCACCTTCCGGCTGGGCGCCAAATTCGAAAAGAAGATCTTCGCCACCTCCGCCTTCACCTCGGAGTTGAACCTCTCCGACAGCTTCAAGGACACCCAGAACTACCTGGCGGTATGGCGGAACGGCTTCACCACGAACCTGTCCTCGCGGCTGGCCCTGAAGGTCGGCTACGACGTGACCTACAAGAACAAGCCCGCTTCCGTAGGAGTGGACGTCGTGCAGACGCCCGTCGCCACGCCCCCCGTGATCCTGGGCCAGGTGCCCTTCCAGTTGAAGAAGACCGACACCGTGTTCACCACCTCCCTGGTGATCAGCTTCTGATCCTGGTGACACCCGGCGCCGGCAGGCGCAGAATGGGGCCACCTTTTCAGGAGTCTCCCATGCGCAAGAACCTGTTCCTTCCCATCCTTGCCTCTGCGGCCCTCTTCGCCCAGGCGCCGGCGCCCAAGGCTGAACCCAAGCCCGCGGCGATGGCGGAGGCCAAGGCGGAAACCAAGGCCAGCGCCGAAGTCAAGGTCGGCACCGGCGTGGAGAAGATGGAGATCCAGGGCGAGTCCACCTCGTTCAAGGTGCCCGCCGGCACGAAGATCTATGCCTGGACGAAGGTCGCCGGCGCCGCCGACAGCACGGTCACGGTGGTGTTCAGCAAGGGCGAGCGCACCTCGAAGCAGGAGCTGAAGGTGCCCCGCTCGCCCTATCGCACCAACGCCTATCGCACGTTCCGGGCCGGCGATGCGGGCGATTGGACGGTGAAGGTGCTGGGCGCGGACGGGGCGGAACTGGGCAAGGCGGATTTCTCCGTCGAGATCCAGTAGGAAGCCAGCCTCGATCCTGATGTCCGACGAGGGCGGTGCCGCGGCCGGCACCGCCCCTTCGTGTGGGAGGGCCCATGCCCGTCGCCGCGCTCATCGACGCCCTGCCTGTGGGCTCTTCCATGTGGCGCCTCGCGCAGCCTTGGTGGGAATTCGTCCTCCGGGCCCTGCTGGTCTACGGGTTCTTGATGGTGATGCTGCGCCTCACGGGCAAGCGCCAGGTGGGCCAGCTGGCCCCCTTCGACTTCGTGATGCTGCTGGTCCTGAGCAACGCCGTCCAGAACAGCATGAACGCCGGCGACAACACGGTGTCGGCGGGCTTCATCCTGGTGGGCACCCTCCTGGTGCTGAACGCCCTGATGGCATGGTTCACATGGCGCAGCAAGCGGGCGGAGACCTTTCTGGAAGGGAGGCCCCAGATCCTCGTGCATCATGGCGTCCCGGACGAGGCCATGCTCGCCGCCGAGCGGATCACCCACCATGAGCTCATGGCGGCGGTCCGGCAGGCGGGCGTGGCGGATCTCGCGGACGTGCGAGTGGCCATCCTCGAGACCAACGGCCGCATCAATGTGATCCCCAAACCGCCAGCCACCCCTTGACTCGACGAATAAAAAGCGAAAACTGAAGGCATGACGCCGCTGCCGCTGCCTTCGGAATCGCCCTCCCTCTTCCAGGGCCTGCTGGTGGAGCCTGAAGAAGCGCGGTCCATCCTGCGACCCCAGAAGGACGAGCGCTACGGTTTCGGGTTCGCCCTCAGCCCCTACCGCGGCTGCAGCCACGGGTGCCGCTACTGCTATGTCCGCGAATACCCCAACGCCCTTCACCGGCCCGAGGACTGGGGCAACTGGGTGACGCCCAAGCTGAACGCGCCGGAGCTGCTCTGGTCCCAGCGGCACCGGCTGCATGGCGAGCGGGTCTTCATGGCCTCGGCCACGGATCCCTATCAGCCGCTGGAACGGCAGTACCGCCTCAGTCGCCGCTGCCTGGAGGTGCTGCTGCTCTGCCCCACCACCGACGTGATCGTCCACACCCGGTCGCCCCTGGTGCTCCAGGATCTCGACCTGCTGCGGGCCTTTGGCGATCGGCTGACCGTGGGCCTGTCCATTCCCACGGATGACGACACCGTGCGACAGGCGGTGGAACCCCACGCTCCCGCCATCCCCAGCCGGTGGGCCGCCGTCGAGCGCCTGGCCGCCGCGGGTATCGGGGTGACCGTGGCCGTGGCCCCCCTCATGGCTGTGCATGACGCCCAGGCCTTCGCCCGGCGGGCCAAGGCCAGCGGAGCTTCCGGCGCCTGGGTCGGCGGCCTCCGGCTCCTGAAGCAGGATCCTTTCTACAAGGTGCTGGCGGACCATGGCTGGCTGAAGGTGTTGGATCCCGCCTATGCGGAAGGCATCCGGGAGGCCTTCCGGGCCGCGTTTCCGGCGCGGCGGCGCGTTCGCGAGCGGCCCGTGAAGCCTGCGCCGCCTCCACCGCCACCCATCCGCCAGCCCGGCCTGTTCGACCGGGTGGGGTAGGGCGGGCGGAGGGGGAACCTCCGTTCCAAGGCGGCTCTCTAGAGAACCTGGGCCTGGGGACTGGCGACCTTCGCCACAGCCACGGGCACGAAGGGTGCGAAGGCGGCGAGGGCTGCGGGCCAGTCTTCCAGCAGGGCCGTGGCGGTGCGGCTCCCGGTTCCAGCGGCGTGGGCCTCGAGGAGGTCGCGGAAGAGGGCCCCCTCTTCGGGCCGCCAGGAGATCGGGGCGAGGTAGTCGCGGTTCACCTGGTCGCCGCGCTCCCGCCGAAGGAACAGGCAGCCGCCGGTCATGCCGGCACCGGCGTTGGTGAGGACGGGGCCGAGGATGGCCACGGCTCCGCGGGTCATGTACTCGCAGGCGTGGTGGCCCGCGCCTTCGACCACGGCCGAGGCGCCGCTGTTGCGGACTGCGAAACGGTCGCCGGCCAGGCCGAGCACCAGCAGCGTTCCGCCCGTGGCGCCGTACAGGGCGCCGTTGCCCACGATGGCGTTCGTCTCGGGGGTATAGGAGGCTTCCGGATGAGGCACGAGGATGACCCGGCCGCCGGACATGGACTTGCAGACGGAGTCGTTGGCCTCGCCCTGCAGGCGGACGTCGAGCCCCTCGGTGAGGAAGGCGCCGAACCCCTGGCCCGCGCTGCCGATGAAGTCGAGCCGCAGCTGGCCGGGAACCGTGGGATCCTCGCCCCGCCGGCGCCGCTCACGCACCTGGCGGGCGATGGCTCCGGCCAGGGTGGCCAGGATGCCCCGATCGCCGGTGGTGATGGCGTAGCTGTGGTGATGGCCCCCCCCTCCTGCGAGGAAGGCCTCCGCATCCGCCAAGATCTGCTGGTTCAGCGGGGCGACCCCCTCCTGGTTGAAGGGGATCGGCGAGGCTCCGTTCGTCGCGGGGCGGGGCTCCAGGAAGCCCGACAGGTCCAGCTTTCGATCCCTGACGAAGGTCGCGTGCTCGGGGGACACCTGGAACAGCTCCACACGGTCCTGCAGCTCGGAAAGGGAGCTGATGCCCAGGGAGGCGAGGTGGCGGCGCGCATCCTCCGCCAGGTGGACGAGCATGCGCTGGACCGCCTCGGGGCTTCCCGTGTAGCGGGCCTTGAACTTCGGATCGTGGGTGGCGATGCCCGCGGGGCAGGTGTTCTTCTCGCAGATGCGGGCCATCATGCAGCCCTCGGCCACGAGCAGGAGCTTGCCGAACTCGAATCCCTCGGCGCCCAGGATGGCCGCGGTCACCAGGTCCTTGCCCGTGAGGAGGCCGCCATCCACGCGCAGCTCCACCTGGCCTCGGAGCTGGTTCTCCCGCAGGGCCTGGTGGGCTTCGATGAGACCGAACTCCCAGGGGAGGCCCGCATGCTTCATGGAGCCCAGCGTGGCGGCGCCCGTGCCGCCGTCGCCGCCGGCGATGTAGATGATGTCCGCCCCGGCCTTGGCGACGCCCACGGCGATGGTGCCGATGCCCGTGCCGGACACCAGCTTCACGCTGATCTTCGCGCCGGGGTGGACCTGCCGCAGCTCATGGATGAGCTCCTTGAGATCCTCGATGCTGTAGATGTCGTGGAGAGGCGGCGGGGAGATCAGGTCCACGTCCGGCAGGGAGAACCGCGCCTTCGCGATGGTGGCGTCCACCTTCACGCGCATGAGCTGGCCGCCCTCGCCGGGCTTGGCGCCCTGGGCCACCTTGATCTGGATCTCCTCCCCGGAGATGAGGTACTCCGCCGTGACGCCGAAGCGGGCCGAGGCCACCTGCTTGGTGGAGGCGGTGATACCGTCCGTCCAGTAGAAGGGGTTCTCGCCGCCTTCGCCGCTGTTGCTGCGGCCGCCCACGGCCTCCATGGCCAGGATCAGGTCGCGCTGGCTCTCCGCGCTGACGGCCCCGAAGGACATGGCGCCGGCGCCGAAGCGGTGCAGGATGGCCGACACGTCCTCCACGGCCTCCATGGGCAGGGGCGTCGCGGCGGTCCGGAAGGCCAGCAGGTGGCGCGGGTTGATGGGCTCGTCGTCCTTCAGCGAGGCCAGGTATTCCTGGTACAAGGCCCTCGCTTCCTCCGAGCCCGGTTCCAGTTTCACCAGGCGGTGGAGTAGCCGGGCCCGCGCAGAGGTCATGCCGTGGTGCTCGCCTTCACTGGGCCGGGGCGATTCACGGAACTGGTGGGTGTGGAGCAGGCGGTCCATGAAGCCGGCCTGGGCCGCCAGGCTGGTCTTCCGAAGCACGTCGCCGGCCAGCTCTTCATAGCCGATGCCGCCCAGCGGGCTCGCGTGGCCCGGGAAGAAGGTCTCCATCAGCTCGGGCCCCAGACCGATGGCGGTGAAGAGCTTGGCGCTCATGTAGCTCTGCACCACCGAGATCCCGCTCTTGGCCATGATCTTCAGGAGGCCCGATTCCAGGGCTCCGACGAAATGCTTCTCGCGCTGGTCCGGCGTCAGGCTCCCGAAGCTGGGGTGCTGGTCCTGGCGGGCGATCTCCAGGGCCAGGTACGGGCAGACCGCCGAGGCGCCGAAACTGATGAGGGCCGCCAGATGGTGGGAGGTGCGGGCCTCGCCGGTGTGCATGACGATGGAGGCGTTGAGGCGCAGTCCCGATTCGTTGAGGGTGTGCACGACGGCCCGCAGGGCGATGAGGCCCGGGATGGGCGGCCGCTCGACGCTGGCTTCCCGGTCGCTGAGGATGATGACGCTGGTGCCCTGCTCGACGGCCTTCCGCACGTCCGCGGCCAGCTGCTCGACGGCCGCATGGAAGCCGGCCACGCCGTCCTCCCTCCGGAAGACCATGGGGAAGGTGCGGGGGATGATGTGGGATTCCGAGGGTCGCAGGCTCTGCATCCGCTCCAGGAAGCGCATCTGCCCCAGGTCGAGGATGGGCCGTGGCAGCTCCAGCGCCTCGTTCAGGGGCACCAGGTCCTTGGGGAAGAAGATGTTCGGCGCCCGGCCGAGGAACACCCGGAGGTCGGTGATATTGCCCTCCCGGATGTAGTCCAAGGGCGGGTTCGTGACCTGCGCGAAGTGCTGATAGAAGTAGTCGAAGAAGGGACGGGGCTCGGAGGAGAAGACGTTGGGCCGGGCGGTGTCACCCATGGAGCCGATGGCCTCCTTGCCGGTGACGGCCATGGGGTACAGGATCTTCTCCAGTTCCTCGCGGGAACAGGTGAAGAGGGTCTTCTTGAAGGCGCTGACAGGGCCGGCCGCATCGGTCCCCGGGAGCGATCCGATGGGCCGGGTGCGGGCGTCGAAGGTGGCGTCCCGGTGCTCGCGGGAGCGGCCCGGGTCGCGGAAGTGGACTCTGCCGCTGGCCAGGTCGAGAGACACGCCGGTGCCCGCGTAGAGGATGCCCTTGCGGCGGATGGCGGCCTCGTCCACGGGGAAGGAGCCGGCCTCGGAGGCCAGGTAGAAGCGGTCATCGGTCATGGCCCACCGGGCCGGGCGGAAGCCGTTGCGGTCCAACCGCGCCCCCACGCTGCTCCCGTCGGAGAAGACCAGGAAGGCCGGGCCGTCCCAGGGCTCCATGGCGCGGCTCCAGAAGGTGTAGAAGGCGCTCTGCCCCTCGGCGGGAGGCATCATGATCGCGAGGATGTCCTCCATGTGCGGGATGCTGCTGCGGTAGTGCAGGGCCTCGGCGATCTCGTTGAGGCTGCCGGAATCGCTGATGGAGCCGTGGGTCACGAGCTGGTCGGCCTTGAGGCCGATGGACATCTCGCGCGAGATGGCCCGGGACCGGTTGCCCGCGATGGTGTTGATCTCGCCGTTGTGGGCGATGAGGCGGAAGGGCTGGGCCTTGTCCCAGGACGTCCGGGTGTTGGTGCTGAACCGCCGGTGGATCATGGCGAAGCGCGTGGTGAATCGCGGGTCGCGCAGGTCGAGGTAGAAGCGGTCCAGGTCCGCGGCCCGGGTCAGGGCCTTGTAGACGATGGTGCGTGCCGACAGGGAGGCGAAGAAGAACTCGTTCTGGATGCCCTGCTCGACGAGCTTGGTCCGGAGCACCTGCTTGGCCGAATAGAGCAGCTTGTCGAAGGAGGCGTCCGTCCGGCACTGCACCGGACGGCGGAGGACGGCCTGGCGCATGGAGGGCATGGAGCGCCGGGCCTCCTCGCCGAGGACGGAGGGATCCACGGGGAGTTCGCGATAGGCCAGGACATCCAGGTCGAAGAAGGCGAGGGTGGATTCGAAGATCTCCATGGACCGGCGCAGGCGATCCGGATCCTGGGGCATGAAGAGGCTGGCCACGGCGATGTCGCCGGGCTGGTGGCCCAGCATCTCGAAGGGGATGTCGGCCATGACGCCGGCCCCGTCGCTGCTGACCTGGTCCGCCGCGCAGCCGCCGCGATGCTCCACGCACTTCAGCGCGTGGAGGGCGTCCTCCAGGATGTCGCGGCTGGCCGTGCCGGTCCGGCTGGCGATGAAGCCAACCCCGCATGCGCTGTGCTCGGATCGCGATCCCTCAAGCATCGTCTTTTCCTTTCGGGATCAAGCCATCCTAACGAGAATCAGAGCCCCTGTGCCTTTGAAACGCCGTATGGAGTTATCAGGCGCGCTTATAGCCCCTGACGGTCCCCTGGACCTTGTGGGAGACTGGACGTCCCATGACCACCCTCGCCCTCAAGTACCGCCCGCGCCTGCTCTCCGACCTGGTGGGGCAGGAGGGGAGCGTGAAGGCGCTCGCCAACGCCCTCAAGCGGGCGAAGGAGAGCGGGCGCATCCATCAGGCCTACCTCTTCGCAGGGGTCCGGGGCACGGGCAAGACGAGCACGGCCCGGATCCTCGCCAGGGCCCTGAACTGCGTGGAAGGCCCCACCGCCACCCCCTGCGGCGTCTGCGACCCCTGCCGGGCCGCGGAGCAGCCGGACCAGAACCTGGACATCGTCGAGATCGACGCTGCCAGCCGGGCCTCCGTAGCCGACGCGCGGGCCCTCCGGGAGCAGGTGCAGACCCGCCCCGCCTTCTGCCGCTACCGGGTCTACATCATCGACGAAGTCCACATGCTCAGCACCGAGGCCTTCAATGCCCTGCTGAAGGTCATCGAGGAGCCGCCGCCCCACGCCATCTTCGTGCTGGCCACCACCGAGCTGCAGGACGTGCCGGACACCATCAAGAGCCGGGTCCAGATCTTCCCCTTCCGGCTCATTCCCGTGGGTCTCATCGAGGGCCGCCTGCGCCTCGTCTGCGAGCAGGAGGGCGTCGAGGCCGAGGGGAACAGCTTGCGCCTGGTGGCCGAGGCGGGGCAGGGCTCCATGCGCGACGCGCTCACCATCCTCGACCGGGTCATCGCCGCCGGGGACGGGAAGGTGCTGGAGGAGTCCGTCCGCGAGCAGTTGGGCATCGTCAGCGCCCACCTGGTGCAGGGCGTGATGTCGGCCCTGGCCATCGGCGACACGGCGGCCCTGGTGGAAGCCTGCCGCGAGCTGAACGAGCAGGGCGCGGACTGGGCCACGTTCTGGCGCGAGCTGGTGCTGGCTTTCCGGGATCGCCTGGAGCAGGAGGCCCGGGCCGCCCGGGGCCCCCAGGACCTGCTGCGCTGGGCCCGCATGCTCCAGCTGCTGCTGAGCCGGGAACGGGATCTGCGGGACAGCAGCCTGCCGCGTGTAGTGGTGGAGCTGGCCCTGGTGACCGCGGCCCAGCTGCCCCACCTGGCGCCCCTCGATGCCCTCGTGTCGGGTGCTCAGGCCCGCCCGTCGACCCCAGCGGCCGGGCCGCCGCCGGTCCCTTCCAAGGGTCCCCAGGCCGCGCCGGCGCCTGAGGGGCCCCGCAGGCCCACGCCGGCCTCCCCGCAGGTCCCTGCCTCCGCGCGCGTCCACGCCGCGCCCCCGGTCCCAGCCTCGGCCCCGGCCCCAATCTCGGCTCCGGGTCCGTCCGCCCCGCCCCAGCTGCGCATGGCCTGCAGCGAGGCGCTGCGGGGATTGCCCGGGCTGCGCTCCCTCGGCACCGCCCCCCAGATGGCCACGGACCTGCGCTGGGAGCCGCCGGTGCTGCGCTTCCGCTTTCCCGGCAACGTGCGGCAGACCCTTCAGGACCTGGAGCGCGAACGGGCGAATCCCCATGTGCTCGCCGCGCTGGCGGCCGTGCTTCCGGGGCTGCGGGAGCTGGAGATCCGCTTCGACGAGGAACCGGCGGAAGCCCAGCCCGAGCGGCCTGAGGACCGCCTGCGGCGCGAGCCCGGCTTCCAGGATCTGCTGCGCCTCAGTGGCGGCGAAGTGCTGGAGATCCGACGCGAGGGGTGATCAGCCGCCTGACACGGGAGGCATGAGGGCCACCTCGTCGCCGTCCGCCAGGACGGTGTTCCGGTCCGCGAAGCTCTGGTTCACCGCCAGGAGGGCATCCTTGGGCAGGGCCGCGAAGCGCGGGTCCGCCAGCAGGTCGCCCAGGGTGGGCGCGGCGGGCAGGCCGAGGTCGCTGAAGCCCAGCAGGGCGCGGTACCGGGCGAAGCACTTCACCGTGATCATGGAGCCTCCACCTCCACGCTAGCGCCTCCAGCCATCCGCCTCCAGCTAGTTCGGGCTCCAGGAATGCCGGATCTCGCCCGAGGGGGTCAGGCCGGCGCCGCCGCCTTTGCTGGCGCCCAGCTGGAGGATGAAGTTGCCGAAGCGCCACTCCACCTGGCCCGAGGTGATGCTCAAGTTCCCGCTCTTCTTGTGGGAGACCACGAACGCGCTGCGCTGGCCGAACAGGTTGATGCTCTTGCCCATGGTGACCTCGGTCTCCGTGGTGCCGAGGCTAGTGGTGCGCACGGCCACGTTGACGCGATCCAGGCCCAGGGTGCGGCGCAGCTGCTCCTGGAAGGGCGCGAAGGCCAGGGTGGAGATGAGGCCCGAGCCTGCGCTGGCCAGGCCCGAGGTGATGGCGCCCTGGGTGGCGCCGGACGAGGCGCTGGCGGTGCCCACATTCGCGGCGTTGCCGGGGTTGATGAGGATGGCCACGATCTCGTCCTGGCGCAGGCTCGGCGTGGAGCTGGGCACGATGGCCAGGTTGCTGAGGGTGCCGTGGATGTCCAGGTTCACCGTATAGCCGGGAATGGAGGTCACGCTGCCCTGGAGGCTGATGACGGGATCCAGCGGGCGCAGTTCGGAGAAGGTCAGCGAGCCCCGGTCCACGACCATGTCGCCGGCGGGGAAGATGTTGGTGACCCGGCCGCCCGGCTGGAAGACCAGGATGCCCTTGGGGATGGGGTGTGCCAGGGTGCCCACCACCTGGAAGGGGCCCTCGGTCCGGCCATCGAGCTTCAAGAGATTGGTGTTGAAGCTCCAGGGATTCCTGAGGTCCAGGTCCAGGTCCAGGCGGATGCGGTCCAGGGGGTCGTCCAGGTCCAGGCCCGTCAGCCCGCCGCTATCGCTAAGGGCGCTGCGGAGGATGAGGTCGGCCAGCTTCACTTCGGTCTGGTAGTTCAGGCGGTCGGCGCGCAGCCGGCCCTTGAGCACGCCCCCGTCTTCGTTGCCATCCAGGGTGGCGCGCAGGGTGCCTTGGATCTCCAGGCCCTCGGGCACATCGCGGAGCTGGAAATTGGCCAGGGAGGCCTTCAGGGCATAGGTGTCCAGGCCGCCCAGCTTCCAGGTGACCCCGCCTGAAACCTTCAGGTCGCCATGGGCGAGGGTGCCCTGCAGGGGCTTCTCGGCCGGGATGGAGATGGTGTGGTCCTTGAACATCACCTCGGCCTGGAGATCCTCCACCCCCTGGTAGCCGCGCAGGTTGAGCCGGCCCTTCTCCAGGGCGAGGTGGCCATCCAGCAGGGGATCGCCATAGGTCCCGTGGACCAGGAGGTCGAAGCGGCTCGTTCCCTGGATCCGGACTTCGGAAAGCAGGCTGTACTCGTCGACCTCCATGACGCGATCGAAGATGGTCTTGAGATGGGCCAGGTTCGCCCCGCCCTGGACCCGGAGGCCGAGAGGCGCGGCCGTGGAGAAGGGCAGGGTGCCCGACAGGCGCAGTCCCGCGGCCTGGGCCTGGGAGGCGTCCGCGGGCTTCCGCGCGCCACCCTCCAGGCTGATGTCCACCGCGGCCCCGGCCGCATCGCCGTGAAGGGCTGAGGGCTGCGCCTGGTGCAGCTCGAAGACGTTGAACTGGGCCGCCAGGCGGCTCAGGGTGCCCGTCCACGCCAGGGCGCGCCCATCCCAGCGTCCATCGGCGGTGGCTTCGAGGTTCAGGTCCTCCAGCAGATCCTCCGTGAGGCTCCGCGCCAGGGTGTCCGTGCGGGCGCTGTCCGGAGCGATGGTCAGGGCCAGGTGGCCCACCAGGTCCGGGCCGTCCTGCCGGACCTGGGCCTCCGCCACGGGGCGGGCCATGCCCTCGATGGCGAGCCGGCCCTCCAGGTGGCCCCGCTCCAGCTTCACGGAGGCCTCGAGTCCCTCCAAGCTGCGGCCGCCGAAGAATATGCGGCCCCGGGTCAAGGTGGTCCGGCCTTCCGGCAGGTCCAGGGACCCGAAGGGGCTGGTGATGGGCCCCAGCAGGCGGGATTCCACCTGTGCCTGCACCCGGGGTCCGGGCAGATTCAGGAGCTGGGAGTCCAGGCGCCCGGCGAGGTCCACCCACCAGGTCCAGCGCTTGAAGTCCATGTCCGCCCTGCCCGCCAGGGCCAGGGCTCCCTCGGGCTCAGCGCTGGGCCCGCCCAGCAGGTCCAGCCGTTCGCCGATGCGCACATCGTCGAGCCGCAGCCGGAGACGGTCGATGTCCATGGAGAAGTCCGAAGAAGCCGCTGGAACTTTGATTCCATAAACTTCACCCGACTCGACTTGGGCGGACCCGTTCATGAGAATGTGATCGAACGGGCCCTGGAGACGGACCCACCCCCCGCCGAGCCCCGTGATGGGCAGCTCCCGGCCGTCGGCGTCCTTCACATCCGCCGCCCGGAGCCCTTCGGCCACGGGGAGGCGGAAGGCCGTGTAGCACATGTCCATCTGCTTCTGGCCTGGGGCGGTCCGGCCCCAAGTGAGCCAGAGCTCGCCGCCTCCGCGGCCTTCATCCTTCTTCAGGTCGATATCCGTGACCCGCAACTCCGTATCCCGGATCTGGACCTTCGCCTCGACGCTTTCAGCCCGGGCCCCATGCCAGCGGGGATGGGCGACCTCCCCGGAGCCGTCCAGCTCCAGGCCGGTGCCGCGGCTCCAGCGCACCTTGGCCCGGGCCCGGGTCTGCCCTTCCATGTCGAGGTCCACCACTTTCCAGGCGCGGAGGGCCTGGGCCACCTGACCGGCGCCGACATCCACCGTGCCATCGGCCTCCAGTCGGACCAGGCCCCGGGGCCCGAGCTGGGCCCATCCGGTGCCATCGGCCTTGAGGGCCTCCAGGTCCAGGTGGAGCTGGTCCAAGGTGGCCTGGCCATTCCGGAGGGCGGCGTGCAGGTTCCCGGCCTCAAGGCCGTGCTGGGTCAGGCCGAGCTGGACTGTTCCCTGCCAGCGATCCGGCCGGCGGAGCGCCTCGGGATCCGCGGGCCCCTCCGCCTGAGCCTTGAGGTTGCCGCGGAGTCCCTGGAGTTCCGGCAGCCGGAGGAGCCGGCCCAGGACCTCCAGGTCCAGGTCCTGTCCCAAGAGGGTGCCCTTGGCTGGCTTTTTCCGGGACCAGCCGCCCTCCAGGGAGAGGTCGCCCTGGGAAGACTGCCAGCGGAGGTGGCTCAGCTGGAATCCCTCAAGGTTTCCACTGCCGCGAAGGTCGAGGCTCCCCGGAGCCAGGGCGCCTTCCGCGGGCCGCAACCCCGCGCCCTCAGCGCTCACGGTCCATCGGAGGTCCGAGAATGTCCCGCGGGCAGAGACGTTCAGGTCGAGGTCGCCCGTGAGCGGGGGGCGCTTCATGCCGCCCCAGTGGGCGGCCTGAGCCAGGGCCAGTACGCCGGTCACACGGGCGTCCAGGCGCTCGGAGGAGCCGGGTTTCTTTGCGTCGAAGCGGCCATGCAGCCGGATCTGGCTCTCCCCGAGTCGGAAGTAGCCCTCCTTGAGGACCACGAACTGTTCGGTGACCTCCCCGTTCAGGTCCAGGCGCCCCTTCTCCCATCCGTTCGGACCCTTGACCATCCAGTGCGGGCCCGCCACGTCCACGCGGAGCTGGTTGGGGGCCGTGCCGGTGGCCTTCACCTCGAACCGGTACTGCATGGGGGGCAGGCCCCGGAGCGGCTCAGGGATATCGATCTCGCCCCCGGTGATGCTGAGCAGGTCCAGGCGCACCTGGGGCAGGGGACCTTTACGGGGGGGGTGCTCCTTGAGGTGGATGGCGGCCAGCCCGGCTTCCGTCAGGCGAAGGTGGGGATGTTCCACCCGGATCGAGAAGATGCGGTGTGTGGGGGCGAGGAGGGAGGTGAGGTTTGTCTGGACCTCCACCCGCTGGACCGTCAGGAGGTCCCCACCCAGCCGCACGTCCCGCATGGAGGCCGATCCGAAGAGCGGATGCAGCTCCAGCTGGCCGACCTCCAGGGAGAGCCCTGTCTCCTCCCGCACCAGCCCATCCAGCTTCGAGATGGCCCAGCGCAGCACCACGGGCCGGGTGGCCACCCAGGGGACGATGGTCACGGTGGCGGCGCCGGCCACCAGGACGTAGGAGATCCTCCGTACCCAGCGGCGACCCCAGAGTCGCTGCACGGCTTCCTTGGTGGGATGCCAGACCATCAGCGTTCAATCTTTTCGCGACAGCTGGGGCAGCTCTTGGCCATGCGTGGCAGCTGGCGGAAACAGTAGGGACAGAGCTGGGCCTGGGTGGTGGCGCGAAGGGTCGGGTGGGGGCCGGAGCTGTTCGTGGAGAGCACGGCCGTGCCCAGGGGCCGGGTCTCTCTGGCCACGCTGTCCCGGAGGCGGCGCAGCGCCTCCAGGAAGGCCTGGGCCGACAGGTAGCGCTCGCCGAGGTTCACGGCCAGGGCCTTCATGACGACTTCTGAGAAGGCCTTGGGGACGACGGGGTTGCGCAGGTGGGGCGCCACGATCTGCTGGCTGGTGAAGGCCTGGGCGATCTTGAGGGGATCCGCGTCGTAGAAGGGGACGGTGCCCGTGAGCATCTCGTAGAGGGTGATGCCCAGGGACCAGAGATCCGATTGGAACACGGCCCGGCCACGGAAGTGCTCGGGCGCCATGTAGGGGGGCGAGCCGATGCGTGTGGGCGCGTAGGGCACGTGCTGCAGCTCCAGCACGCGGGAGGTGCCGAAGTCGGTGACCTTGGCCACGCCTTCGCGGTTCACCAGGATGTTGGCGGGGCGGAGGTCCCGGTGCAGGATCTGGTGGCCGTGGGCGAAGGCGATGGCGCTGCAGACATCCAGGCCGATCTCCAGGGCCCGCGTGGGAGGGAGGGTGCGTTCCCGCCGGATCATGCGATCGAGGCTCTCGCCTTCGATGTATTCCAGCACCATGAAGAAGATCCCGTTCTTCCGCTCCACGGTGATGAGCTCGACGATGTTCGGATGCTTCAGGCCCGCCATGATGCGGGGCTCCTTCAGCAGGTCCACGATCTCGTCCTGCTGCTGGTGGGGCACCTTCAGGGCCACCTTGCGGTTCACCCAGGTGTCCATGGCCAGATAGACGGCTCCGAAACCGCCAGAGCCGAGGCGGTCCAGGATCTGGTATTTCCCCAGGGTCTGGTCCTTGGAAAGCACGGGCGCGGGCTCCGAAGCGATGGAACCAGCATGACCGAAATGGACTGCGAATCCTATTCCAGGATGCGGTCCAGGATGGAGTCCCGTCCTTCCCAGGCGGCGGTGAGGTGGCGGACTCGCGGCTTCGGTTCCACGCACAGACTGTAGGCCCTGCGCAGGAACGCGCGGTCCTCCACCGTGGCGCGGTGGTGCTGGCGCAGGTGTTCGCCCCAGTTGGAACTGAGGAAGCTCTCCACAAACCGCACCTGGCCCGGATCGGGCGGCACGAGATCCTGGAAGAGCGACCAGCGCACGGCGCCGTCCCGGTTGCGGATGCGGCGGACCTCGCGCATGGCCTCCCGGAAGGCGGTCTTGTTCGGTTCGGGGACGCGGTACTCGAGCACCGTGAGGATGGGGCCCTCGTGGGGGTCGATGGGGCCGGGGGAATGGGGTTGGAGGCGGTGGGGGCTCAAGTCCAGGGGCTGGTGGAGGGCCTGGATCCTCAGGCGGGCGGTGAGCAGCAGGAACAGGATCATGCCGAGGCCCGAGCAGGCGAAGGCGGTGTGGACACCCCAGCGCTCGCCCACGGCCCCCCAGAAGGCCGCCCCTCCGGCCATGGCCCCGCCCCAGACGGTGATGTAGACCCCGAGCGCCCGGGCCCGCACCCAGGACGGCACCGACAGCTGGACGCCGGTGTTGCAGGTGCTCAGCACGGTCAGCCAGCCGGCCCCGCCCACCAGGAGCACCAGCCCGACGGCGGGGGCGTGGTTGAGGAAGGCCAGCGCGAGGAGCCCCGCCGCGAAGGTCGCCGTGGCAAGAGCCATCAGTGTGTTGGGGGTGAAGCGCCGCCGGAGCGCGGGGAGGGCCAGGGTGATGCCCACGGCCCCGGCCCCGGTGCAGCCCAGCAGGAGGCCGAACGCCGTGGAGCCGAGGTTGAGCCGGTGGATGGCCAGCGTCGGCAGCAGCGAGAAGATCGGCCCGCCGAAGAACACGAACCCGCCGCCCCGCAGGAGGATCACCTGGAGCGGCTTGCTGTGCCAGGCATAGCGCAGGCCCACCTTCATGGCCGCGCTGAACCGCTCCGCGGGCAGATCCGTGGTGGTGGGCTGGCGCTTCCACCCCTTGAGGACCAGGAGCACCCCGACGAAGGAGACGGCATTGAGGGCGAAGGCCCACGTGGCCCCCAGCCATCCCACCACCAGGCCGCCGAGGGCCGGACCCACGGCCCGGCTCACGTTGAACCCGGCGCTGTTGAGCGCGACGCCGGCCGCGATCTGCTCCTTCGGCACCAGGTCGGGCACCGAAGCCTGCCAGGCAGGCGAATTGAGGGCCGCTCCCACCCCCAGCAGCAGTGACATGCCGATGAGCACGCCGGGCGTGACCAGGTGGAGGGCCGAGAGGACCGCCATGGCGGCAGCGGCCAGCAGCATCCAGGCCTGGGTGGCCAGCAGCATCCGGCGCCGGTCCACGATGTCGGCGATGGCGCCGCCCGGCATGGAGAGCACCAGCATGGGCAGGGTGGCGCCCGTCTCGATGAGGCTCATGAGCAGAGGGGACCGCGTGATCTCGCCCATGAGCCATTTCTCGCCGACGCTCTGCACCCAGGTGCCCACGTTCGAGGCCATGGCCGCGATCCAGATCGCGAAGAAGATGCGGCTTCGAAGCGGGGCGAAGGGGCTCTTGGCGTCGGTCACGAGTTCAGGCTAACGGAACGGGGGGATGGCTGTCATGGGGCGTTCGGCCACTGTGCCTATTCCCGAAGGATCGCGTGATCTGTCGCGGCTTTCACCGCGGGCATCGCCAGGTTCCGGAACAGGGCTTCGACCTCCTCGACGGGTAGATGCTTCCTGCTGTCCAGCCACCACATGAGCAGGCCAAAGGAACCGCCGGCCAGGTGCTGCACGAGGGCTTCTCGCGGGACGCTGTCGGCATTCGGGTGCGGGAGCATGATCTTCAGATCCTCTCGGATCAGATGTGTCAGGAGTTTGTGCAGGTGGTACCTGATCACGCCACCGCTCTGCCGACCGGCCATCGCCCTGTAGATATCCCGATGTTCGCCCGCGTGCACGAACAGATCACGGCTGAAGGCGAACACTTGCTCTTCCAGGTTCTTCCCTTGCGCCAAGGCCTCCTGCTGCCTCGCTTTCAGGGCGGCTTGCAGGTCGTCGAAACCGCTCACAAGCAGATCTTCTTTGTTGTCGAAGTGGGCGTAGAAGGTGGCGCGGCCCACATTCGCGCGGTCGATGATTTCCTGCACCGACAACCCTTCGAACCCTTTCTCCTTGACCAGGGAGAAGAGCGCGCTGCGAAGCAACTGCCGCGTCCGTTCCACCCGCCGATCGGGTTTTTTAGCCATGAGGCCGCTCCGCTTTCGAACAAGTCGGGGTCAGTTGATCGGAATTGAACTCGCCGGGGGGCGTCGTACTGGCCGTGGCCACCGGAGTTGTGGATTATGACGCTGTGTTTAATTTCGAACAAGGTGTTCGATTGGCTCCGGAGACACCCATGCAAACGATGGACGCACAGCATCACGGAGGCCGGAAGGCTCGGCGATTGAAGGTGGGAACAGTGGTGGAGCCTCTGGAACTCCTCGGCATCCACTCCGAGCCCATCCAGATTCCAGACCCGGATCGGATGGTGCACCTTCAGTTCCGGCGATTCGCCGGTTGCCCCATCTGCAAGCTGCACCTTCGATCCATCGCCGTCCGCCATGATGAATTGGTGGCAGCGGGCATCCGCGAAATCGCCGTCTTCCATTCCGCGCCCGAGGCCCTGCGCAGGCACGACGGCGCCCTGCCATTTGCAGTCATCGGGGACCCCGAGAAGCGGCTGTACATGGCCTTCGGCATAGAGCGATCCGCGCGTTCCATCCTGGATCCGCGGGCCTGGGGCGCCATCGTCCATGGGCTTTCGGTCTTTGGTCCAGGGCCGCCGGACCGCGGTGAGAGCGGATTGGGACTACCCGCCGATTTCCTCATCGCGCCCGGCGGACGGGTCATCGCTTGCAAGTACGGCGCTCATGCGGACGATCACTGGTCAGTCGATGAACTCCTCTGGCTCGCCTCCTCCGAGGCTTCCCGTTCTTTCTCCCCCTCTTGAAACCCTGGCCTTGTCGCTTGGAGCCCTGCCGATGTCCCGTACTACCACGCCAACCCTTCCCGTTCTGATGACCCGAGCCGCATGGTGGGCCTTCTCCGTCCTGATGTTGACCAGCATCCACCACGCCTATGGCGCCATCCGCTACGCCACGCCCTGGCGCATGCATGTGACGCTGGTCAGCGTTGTCACCATCGGCATCCTATTCGGGGCCCGGCATGTAGCTTGGCAACAGAGGGGATGGGCCACTTCCAGCCTCGCTTTCTGGATCTTCGTAGGCACGGCCCTGATCGTTCCGGTCTTCGTCATCGGGTTATTCGAGGGCGGCTACAACCACTTCGTGAAGGACGCACTTTACATGTCAGGCGCCCCGGCCGGCCTAATGCGGAGGTTATTCCCGCCACCGGCCTATGAGCTTCCGAACGATGTCTTTTTCGAAGCCACAGGGGTGCTGCAGGTGATTCCCGCGCTTCTGACAGGGGCGGCCTTGATCCGCCTCGTCCGAAAGTGGAGGGGAGACGTCCACGCATGGGGCTCGCGATGAGAGTCGGTCAAGTGGACCAAGGATAGGCATGAAAGAAGAGGGCCCCGGGAGGGGCCCTTCTTCGTGTGGGATTGGCTTACCCCAGGAACGCCTTGAGCGTCTTGGAGTAACGCGGGTGCCGGATTTTCCGCAGGGCCTTGGATTCGATCTGGCGGATGCGCTCGCGGGTGACGGCGAACTCGCTGCCGACTTCCTCCAGCGTGTGTTCCGAGCCGTCGTCGCCCACGCCGAAGCGCATGCGCAGCACGCGCTCCTCGCGCTCGCTGAGGGTGTTCAGCACGTTGCGGACGGTCTCCTTGAGGCGCTGCTGCACGACCTGCTCCACGGGGGAGACGACGGTCTTGTCCTCGATGAAGTCGCCCAGGTGGGAGTCCTCCTCCTCGCCGATGGGGGTCTCCAGCGAGATGGGCTCCTGCGCGATCTTCATGACCTTGCGGACCTTGCCCACGGGCATGTCCATGGCGTGGGCGATCTCCTCGCTGGAGGGTTCTCGGCCCAGCTTCTGCACCAGCTCGCGCTGGGTGCGGATGAGCTTGTTGATGGTCTCGATCATGTGGACCGGGATGCGGATGGTGCGGGCCTGGTCCGCGATGGCGCGGGTGATGGCCTGCCGGATCCACCAGGTGGCATAGGTCGAGAACTTGAAGCCGCGGCTGTACTCGAACTTGTCCACGGCCTTCATGAGGCCGATATTGCCTTCCTGGATCAGGTCCAGGAACTGCAGGCCGCGGTTGGTGTAGCGCTTGGCGATGCTGACCACGAGGCGGAGGTTGGCTTCGATGAGCTCGGCCTTGGCGGCGCGGCTGATGCTCTCCGCGGCCTTGAGGCCGTTGAAGTCCTTGTGGAAGTTGTCGCTGGTGGTCTCGTACTTCTCGAAGAAGTCGGCCAGGGTCTTCTCGATGTGGGCCAGCTCGTCCTTGTAGCGGTCCTTGAGCTTGGCGAAGGCGGGGTTCTTGAGGCGGTCCCGCAGCTCGCGGCATTTCCGCTCGCCGGCCATCACCTGGCTGTGCTGGTGGGTGATCTTGTCGATGAGCCGCGTGACGGCGAGGCTGTTGAGCCCCAGCTTGCGGATCTGGCGGGACAGGCGGCCCCGGGCCTGGAGGATCTCGCGGTCCAGCTTGCGCTTCTTGGGCAGGGTCTTGGTCCCGGCGTCCACCTGGAGCTTCACCTCCAGCAGGTCCTGGAGGGCCTGGTCGTAGACCAGCAGCTTCTCGAACTGGTGGTGCACGTGCTGGGTGGCGGAGGTGCTCTCGGCATCCTCGTCGTCGTCCACCTCGTCGGAGAGGCCCACGACCTCGCGGATCTTGCCGGGGTTCTCCTTCAGCATCTTGCCGATGTCGATCAGCAGGCTGGCGGCCAGGCGGCTGCGGGAGAGGGCGCGCATGACGCTGCGGACGCCCACTTCGATGCGCTTGGCGATCTCGACCTCGTCCTCGCGCTTGAGGAGGGGCACCGTGCCCATCTCCTTGAGGTACATGCGGACCGGGTCGTTGAACTTGTCGCTGTCGGGGCTGTCGATCTCGATCTCGAGATCCTTGTCGCCCTTGCCGCTCTCGACCATGACGAATTCGGGCTCGATGGCCTCGCGGGCGGCCTGGGCCTCCTCCTCCGTGGCGCCGATGCCCACGCCCAGACGGGCGAACAGACCCATGACCTGTTCCAGGTCCGTGGGGCTGGAAGCGGTATCGGGGAGGAAGTCATTGAGCTGGTCGACCAGCAGGAATCCGTTTTTCCTTCCGATGGAGATCAGGGCTTTGGTCAGGGCGTAGTAGGCATCGCGTGGCGGCGTCGGAACCATTCGGACCTCAAAGAGCACTGCATGCATCGGGCCGGTGGGGTGGGGGAACCCGGGGCCGAGGGGAAAACAGAACACGGCCAATGTACCGGGCCGAGTCCGGAACTTTTCAGTATAGGAGATCTGTACGTTCAGGCAAGGCCCGGATCTTCAGGTCTGTCCCCCCACCGCCCCCCGCCGGCGGCGTGAGAGATCCTTCTGGCGGGCCAGCAGCTCGTTCTGGCGGGTCATGATCCGATCCGTGAGGGCGGCATCCACGAGGGTGCGCGGGTCCTGCAGCAGCCGGTTGTTGGCCTGGAGCTCCCGGTCGACGTAGCGCGCCTCCAGCTTCACGACGAGCGCCTCGGCGTCCCGGCCAGCTTCATCCTGGCGGCTGGCCAGGGCCTCCAGCCTCCGGATCGCCGCCAACGCCCCCTCGGGAAGGCGGGCCGGGTCCCCATCGACATCCAGCAGAGCCTGGAGCAGGGGGGCCCCGTCCAACCCTTCCCACCAGGCGGGTGGAAGCTCCTGCACCCGGTGGCAGTGGCCAGCGGTGCTGAGGAGCAGCAGGCTGCGGATCAGGTCGTCCATCACGGGCACGGGACTGGCGCCAGGAGAGGCCTGCTCCGCTTCCCCCGCCGGAGCCTGCCGGCCGCGCACCGCCCGATCCAGCTCCTGGAGGGGCACCTGGAGCTGGTGGGCCAGGCTGGCGAAGAGGTCGCGGCTTTCGGTGGTGCGGGGCAGGTAGGGCAGGAAGTCCAGCAGGTCCTTGAAGGCCCCCATGCGATCAGAGATGCGGCGCAGGTCCTTGCCCTCCATGGCCCGGTCGATCATGAAGGCCGTCCAGTCCGGCGCGGTCCGCAGCAGGTCCTGGAAGGCCTCGCCGCCCAGCTTGAGGCACCAGGTGTCAGGGTCCTCGCCCTGGGGCAGTTCCAGCAGGCGCACCTCGAAGCCGAGGGGGAGGGCCAGGCGGAGGCTCTTCTCCATGGCCCGGCGGCCGGCGGCGTCGCCGTCGAAGCAGAGGATGACCCGCCGGGAGAAGCGGCCCAGAGCCTTGAGGTGCTCCTCGGTGAGGGCCGTGCCCAGGGGCGCCACGGCCTGGTGGATGCCGTGCTGGTGGAGCTGCAGCACGTCGAAGTAGCCCTCGACCACCAGGGCCCCTTCCTTCATGGCGCCTTTGGCACGGTGGAAGCCGAAGAGGGTCTCGCCCTTGTGGAACAGGACCGTGTCCCGGGTGTTGAGGTACTTGGGCTGGCCCTCTCCCATGACCCGCCCGCCGAAGGCCACCAGGCGGCCGCGGGCATCGTGGATGGGGATGGTCAGGCGGTTGCGGAGGAAGTCGATCTGGGTGCCGCGCTCGCTGCGGCTGGCCAGGCCCGCCTGCTCCAGCAGCTCGCCGGAGAAGTTCAGGCCGCGCAGGTGGGTCACCAGGGGATCCCAGCCGTCCGGCGCCATCCCGAAGCCTGCCTCGGCCACGAAGGGGCCTTCGTAGCCTCGCTGACGCAAGTAGGCCCTGGCCGCCTCGTGGCGCTCCAGCTGCCGCTCGTAGAAGGCCTGGGCGGCTTCCAGAGCGGCGCGAAGCCGGGTTTCGAGGTCCACCTCGGCCGCCGGCCGCTCCCGGCGCTGGGGCAGGTCAATGCCCGCGGCCCGGGCCAACTGCTCCAGGGCCTCGGGGAAGGTCATGCCCTCGCGCTCCATGAGCCAGGCGAAGGCGTCCCCGTGCTTGCCACAGCCGAAGCAGTGGTAGAAGCCGCGGTTGGGTACCACCTGGAAGCTGGGGCTGCGCTCGGCGTGGAAGGGGCAGAGGCCCACGAAGGCCGACCCTTGCTTGCGCAGCCTCACCGCCTGGCCCACCAGGGCCAGCAGGTCCGTCGCGTCCCGGACGCGCTCGACGATCTCGCGATCACGCATGGTTTCGGAGGCTTCCTGAAAAATGAAACCACACTCGCAGAGGGTCGCAGAGGTGGCGGAGGGCGCAGAGGAGAATCCTTCTCCAGCATACCTCCGCACCCTCCGCCTTCTCAGCATCCTCTGCGTGTGTTTTACCCTTCGGGATTCTCAGGATGATGGCTCATGGCATGCTTGAGGATTCGTACGGTGAATCCCATGAGCCAGCTCCTCGACACGATCCTCCTCTTCAGCCTGCCTGCCTCGGGCAAGTCGGAGGTGCGCCGCTACCTGGCCAGCCTGACGCCGGACCAGTGCCGGAACGACTTCCACATGGGCGCCACGCTGCAGCTGGACGACTATCCGTACGTGCACCTGATGCATCGCATCGACGACGAGCTGAAGGAGAACGGACTGGGCTACGCCTACTACCACGGCCCGGACCGTCCCTTCCGCGATAACTGGACCTGGGCGGTCCTCATCGAGCTGCTGAACGAGGACCATGCCAATCTCATGGCCAGCCGCCAGATCGAAGTGGCCGGCGCCGCCCAGCACCTCTTCGACCGCCTGGACACCGCCCACGCCAAGGTGGGCCTGCACGAATACCTGGGCGACCTCCCCCATCGCATCCGCGTGCGCATGGCCGAGGTCCTGGAGGCCGAGTGCCGCGCCGAGCTGGATGCCCTCAACCGCCAGAACGCCCAGGACAAGGCTGGCCGCACCCTGGTGATCGAGGCCGCCCGGGGCGGGGCCCATGGTTCCGCCTTCCCCCTGTGCCCCCCCCACGGCTACGAGACTGCCTTCCAGACCCTGGATCCCGCCATCCTCGAGAAGGCGGCTGTGCTCTACGTCTGGGTGGATCCTGCCGAGAGCCGCCGCAAGAACATCGAGCGCGGCCGACCGGACGGCCAGGGCAGCATCCTCCACCACAGCGTCCCCATGGAGGTGATGCTGGGCCAGTACGGCACGGATGACATGGCCTGGCTCATGGAGCAGAGCGACCGGTCCGGCACCATCCGCGTGGAGCGCGTCGTTCCCGCCGGGGACCGCCACGAGACCAAGGTCTACCACCTGCCCGTGGCCCGCTTCGACAACCGGAGCGACCTGACCACCTTCGTCCGCGACGACCAGAAGCTCTGGAAACCCGCCGACGTGCAGGCCATCCACACCGGCCTCAAGGCAGCGTTCGATCAGCTGGCGTCCGCCGGACGATAACTGACAGCCGATAGCCGATGGCTGACAGCTCCTGAATTCAGTGCGCCCCGGCGCCAGCCTTGGCGTGCCAGATGCGGGTCATGATGAAGGCGCCAATGAGGCTGAAGGGGATGATGGAGCCGACCCACACCCAGGCGTGGGCGGGCTGGTGGCCGGCGGCGGCGATGCCGTCCCAGCCGTAGGTCTTGAGGATCCAGCCCAGGCCGAAGCCCGTGAGGCCCGAGCCGATATACTGGATGCCATCCAGGGCGCCAGCCACGGAGGCCGCGGCCTTGCGCCCACCGAAGTCCATGCTGGCGGTGCCGCTGAGCATGCCGTGGACACCGAAGATGAACATGGCCGTGAGGCCCAGCAGCACCACCGCCCAGACCTGGCCGCCCCAGGTCCCCTGGCCCAGCGCCATGCCCAGCAGCCCCAGCATCACCACCTGCACCAGGTAGAAGAGGAAGGCCACCGGCGGGCGACGCGACTGGAACAGCTTGTCGCTCATCCAGCCGCAGAGCAGGCCGCCCAGAATGCCGCCGCCCATGAAGGCGATGCCCGTCCACCAGAAGAGATGGTCCTTTTTCCCGAGGTGGTAGACCTCCTGCAGGTACTCCGTGAAGTAGAGCATCACGCCCTGGCGCACGAAGCCCGTGCAGAACTCCGCGAAGATGAGGGAGACGACGATGGGGTTGTGGAAGACCTTCCGCATGAGGTCTCCGAGGGGCAGGGGCGTCTCGTCGGCGGAGGCGGCATTGGAGCCGTCGCCGGTATCGAAATCCGCGTGGCCGGCATGGCTGGGGCGGTTCCTGACGAGGAACCAGTCCGCGCAGAACATGAAGGCCATTGCGGCGGCGGGCACGAACCAGATGACCGTCCAGCTGCGGAAGCTGGCCAGCAGCCAGGCGCCGATGGTCGTCGCCAGGAAGTAGCCCGAGCTGATCATGATGCCGAAGATGCCACCGAAGACCCCACGCTCGCTGACGTGGAACCAGGTGCTGTTCACCTTGACCACGGAGAGGGCGCCGAAGCTCTGGAAGTACATGTTCAGGCTCCAGAGCAGGCTCATGCTCAGCAGGATCTGCGTCACATGGTTGTTCAGGAACATGAATCCGATCATCAGGTTCAGGAGGGCCGCGCCGATGGCGCCGACCAGGATGGCCTTGCGTCCGCCGATGCGGTCCGCCAGGGGGCCGTTGAACGCCACGGCCAAGCCGTAGGTCCAGAAGCCGGCGGAGGCGATGAGGCCCATCTGCGCCTTGTCCAGGTGGTACCAGGCGCCGATGTCGTTCTTCACGATGTTGAAGTTGTAGCGGCCCATGTACATGGCCGCGTAGGTCAGTCCCAGGGGGAACCAGTTCAGGAACCGGCGGAAGCGGAAGGCGGGACTGTGATCCAAGGGAACCTCGATGCCTTCAAGGGTAGTGGAGGGCTCCCCGGGACCCAAGCAACGAGGATGTAACGCGGATCACTCCGCCTTGCGGAAGGCCTCGTCCGTGCCCGTCAGCTCCCAGCCTCCCCGACGCCGCTCGAAGGTGGCGTGGCGCTGCTTGGTCTGGCCGATCCGGGCGTCCGGGTGCAGGGACTGGAAGATCGGGAACTGGGCGGTGGGCTTGTCCAGGCGGACCTCGTAGGTCACGCGGGCGCCTTCGCGGGTGGGCTCCATGCGGACCGCGCGCACGAAGACCGCCTCGGCCGCGGGCATGGAAAAGCCCTTGGGAGCGGCCTTGATGTCCTTCGGAGCGGACGGCTTCAAGTGGAAGGTGAAGGCCTCCCGCCCGCCGTCAGCCTGGACGGAACTGTCGAACCAGCCGCTCTTGTCCAGATTTTCCTTCAACGTCACCAGGCGCAGGTGCTCGGGGCTGCCCTTCTTGGCGGAGGCCTTCTCGGGCACGGTGACGGGCACCACCACGGGGTAGTCCTTGCGGATCAGGTCCTCGGCCTTCGCCCGCTCCAGCTTGGAGCTGCAGGCCAGCGTCAGGAGGAGGACGGGCAGGAGCAGGGCAGGGCGCATGGATGGATCCTTTCCAGTTCGCAAGGATGGTGACACAACCGGGCGCCCGTCACGCAACCTCGCAGTATCCTATGGAGCTTCGACGCTTAGGAGACCGCCGTGAACCCTGCCTACCTGGCCCACCTGACCCGCGAGATCGAGCAGCTGAAGGAGGCCGGGCTCTACAAGACCGAGCGCGTCATCACTTCGCCCCAGCAGCCGCAGATGAAGGCCAACGGGCGGGATGTGGTCTGCCTCTGCGCGAACAACTACCTGGGGCTGGCGAACCATCCCGAGGTGATCGCCGCCGGCAAGGCCGTGATGGACGGCCACGGCTTCGGCATGGCCTCCGTGCGCTTCATCTGCGGCACCCAGGACATCCACCGGGAGCTGGAGCAGAAGCTGGCGGCCTTCCTGGGCTTCGAAGACACCCAGCTCTACTCCAGCTGCTTCGATGCCAACGGCGCCATCTTCGAAGGGCTCCTGGGTGAGGAGGACGCGATCATCAGCGACGCCCTGAACCACGCCTCCATCATCGACGGCATCCGCCTCTGCAAGGCCCAGCGCTTCCGCTACGCCAACTCCGACATGGCCGACCTGGAGGCCCAGCTCAAGGCCGCGGACGCCGCCGGGGCGCGGTTCAAGCTGGTGGTGACGGACGGCGTCTTCAGCATGGACGGCTACATCGCCAAGCTGGCCGAGATCTGCGATCTGGCCGAGAAGCACGGTGCCATGGTCATGGTGGACGACAGCCACGCCGTGGGCTTCATGGGCGCCAACGGCCGCGGCACCCACGAGCACTGCGGCGTCATGGGCCGCGTGGACTTCATGACCGGCACCTTCGGCAAGGCTCTGGGCGGAGCCTCCGGCGGCTACATCGCCGGGAAGCAGATCGCCATCGACTGGCTGCGGCAGAAGGCCCGTCCTTACCTGTTCTCGAACTCCGTGGCCCCCGCCATCGTGGCCGCCACCCTGAAGGTGCTCGACCTCCTGAAGAACAGCCAGGGGCTCATCAAGCAGGTCCACGAGAACGCCAGGTACTTCCGCGCCGGCATGGAGAAGGCCGGCTTCAAGCTGCTGCCCGGCGAGCATCCCATCGTGCCCGTCATGCTCTACGACGCCCCCCTGGCCCAGGAGTTCGCCAAGCGCCTGCTGGACGAAGGCGTCTACGTTATCGGCTTCTTCTTCCCCGTGGTGCCCAAGGGCCAGGCACGCATCCGCACTCAGATGAGCGCCGCCCACACGAAGGCCGATCTGGACCACGCCATCGCCGCCTTCACCAAGGTGGGGCGCGAGCTGAAGGTGATCGCCTGACCTACAGCACGATGTAGCGGTAGATTCCCGGCTCCTGCTCCTTCAGCAGGAGCTGGATGGTCCAGCGGCCGTCCGGGTAGCGCTCGTACATCGTGGCGCTCAGGACGGACTCTTTCAGCCACTCCCGGATGTCCTCGTAGCGCTCGAAGGCGGGTGGCTCCCAGGCCTCGCCTCCGGCCCCCCTGGCCGCGGATCCTGGCTTGATGTAATCCAGCAGGCGCGCCAGCGCGGCTTCAGGTTTCGACATGCAGGCTCCGGGCGATCGGTTCGGACAGGCGGACGGTTCGAGGAGGAACGGCTATCCGCCGAGATGGTTCCGGGCCTCGAAGGCCTGATCCGCCTCGGGGGAGACGGACCGGATCAAGGCCCTCAGCGCTTCGACCCCATTCGGCTCGAGCTCCCGCGAGAACTGGATGGCCATCCCGTTGGGATCGGAGCGGACCACGGTTCCCCGGGTCACCACCCGCCTGCCGGCCTCCGCCTCTTCGAGCAGGATGGCCACGCCGCAGGTGGTGCCCACGGGCAGCCGATCCGGCCCGCCGATCAGGATGCCGCCCATGCTGATGTTGATGGCCGACGGGAACGCGATGATACGTTCGGGGGTCACCACCTTCACGCGATAGGCGATGGGAACGCGGGGGTATTGTCGCTGGTCGGGAGTCGCGCTCATCAATGGGCTTCCGGGTTCGGCTGGCCCGGTGATGATAGCGCGGAGCCATGGCCCTGAAGGTGGACATCGGTCACGGCCCGCCCGGAGGGGTCAGCCTGGTTCGCGAAGGAAGCGTCCCACCGCAGGGCGGTTTCCGTGCTGCAGGCCACGCTGCGCTCGAAGGGGACGCAGTTGACGGCCGTGGCGCTGGGGAAGTGGTGCTCGAAGATCTGGCGGTAGAAGTAGGCCTCCTTGGTCTCCGGGGTCTTGACCGGGAAGCGCTCCGCGGCGCCGCGCATCATGGCGTCGCTGATCTCGCGCTCGGCGGTGGCCTTGAGGCTGTCGATCCATCCGTAGCCCACGCCATCCGAGAACTGCTCCTTCTGCCGCCAGAGCACCTCGTCCGGGATGAGGCCGTCGAAGGCCTGGCGCAGCGGGTACTTCTCGATGGGCCTGGGCCGCGGAGCGTTCCGGGGCAGCTTCACCGCGGGATCCAGGCGCATGGCCACGTCCAGGAACTCCCGGTCGAGGAAGGGCACGCGGGCTTCGACGCCCCAGGCCGCGCTGGACTTGTTCGCCCGGGCGCAGTCGTAGAGATGCAGCTTCTGGAGCTTGCGGACTGTCTCCGCATGCAGTTCCGGACCGTCCGGCGCCTTGTGGAAGTAGAGGTAGCCGCCGAAGATCTCGTCGGCGCCCTCGCCGGAGAGCACCATCTTGATGCCCATGGCCCGGATCTTCCGCATCATGAGGTACATGGGCGTCGAGGCCCGGATCGTGGTGATGTCGAAAGTCTCCAGGTGGTGGATCACGTCCGAGAGGGCGTCCAATCCTTCCTGCACCGTAAAGTGGATTTCATGGTGGATGGCGCCGATGTGGTCCGCCACCAGCCGGGCGGGGGCAAGGTCCGGCGCGCCCTTCAGGCCCACGGCGAAGCTGTGGATCCGGGGCCACCAGGCGGGCGTGGTGCCCCCTTCCTCCACCCGTCCATCCCGGTACTGGGCGGCGATGGCCGCCACCAAGGAGGAATCCACGCCCCCGGAAATCAATACGCCGTAGGGTACGTCGCACATGAGCTGTCGACGCACCGCGGCTTCCAGGGCTTCGCGGAGTTTCACCGGTTCGTAGGGCTCCTGGGGGACGTAGCCGGGCTGGGCCCAGTCCGGCTCGTAGTAGCGCTGGAAGCCCTTGTCCGCTTCGTGGCCAAGGTAGAAGTGCCCCGGGGGGAACTCGCGGATGCGCTCGCAGTGGCCCACGAGGGCCTTCATCTCCGAAGCCACGTAGAGCCGCTCCTCCCGGTCCCAGCCCAGGTAGAGGGGGATGACGCCGATGGGATCCCGGGCGATGAGGTAGGTCTCCCGCTTGGGGTCGTAGAGCACGAACGCGAAGATCCCGTTCATGCGGTTGAGGAAGTCCCTGGGCGACAGCTCGTCGTAGAGGTAGAGGATCACCTCGCAGTCCGAGAGAGTCTGGAAGTCGTGGGCCTCCCGCAGCCCATGGCGCAGCTCGCGGTGGTTGTAGATCTCCCCGTTCACGGCCAGGACGGTGCCCTGGAGGGTGTCGACGAGGGGCTGGGCGCCGTGCTCCACATCCACGATGGAGAGGCGCTCATGGACGAGGATGGCCCGGTCATCGCTGTAGATGCCGCTCCAGTCCGGCCCGCGGTGGCGGATCTTCCGGGCCATGGCCAGGGCCTGGCGCCGGAGCTCCGCCGCGTTCGAGCGCGAGGGATCGATGTCGAGGATGGTGAGGATGCCGCACATGGGAGCTCCAAAAAGAAAAACCCCCGATCCGCTCTCGCGAATCGGGGGTGGTCCGGGAATTCAGGTGTCTAGGTGAGACCCTCTCCGGCCCACGCGCGATTCGCGCGAGGGAGCGGATTATTGAAGTTGCGGTTGGTCCGCAGAGAGGAGAAGGTCATGGGCCGCCTGAAAGAACCATATCGGGAGGCTTCACGAACCGTCAAGCATGGATGCGGAGGTGGCCGGCCTTGCCGTTGATGATGATAATGGTGCGGTTGGAGGCGCCATGAAAGCCCTGTTGAAGACCAAGCGGGAGGAAGGCATCTGGATGGGCGAGGTGCCCATGCCGGAGATGGGCCCCAACGATGTGCTCATCAGGGTCCACAAGAGCGCCATCTGCGGCACCGACGTGCACATCTACAACTGGGACGAGTGGGCCCAGAAGACCATTCCCGTGCCCATGGTGGTGGGCCACGAGTACTACGGCGTCATCGAGAAGGTCGGTGCCGAGGTCGAAGGCTACAAGCCTGGCGACCGTGTGAGCGGCGAGGGGCACATCACCTGCGGACACTGCCGGAACTGCCGGGCCGGCAAGCGCCACCTGTGCCGGAACACAGTGGGGGTGGGCGTGAACCGCACGGGCTCCTTCGCCGAGTACCTCTCCATCCCGGCCTTCAACGTGTTCAAGGTGCCGGACAACGTCCCGGACGAGGTGGCCTCCATCTTCGATCCCTATGGCAACGCCACGCACACGGCCCTCAGCTTCGACATGGTGGGCGAGGATGTGCTGATCACCGGCGCGGGCCCCATCGGCATCATGGCCGTGGCCATCGCCCGGCACGTGGGCGCCCGGCATGTGGTCATCACCGACGTGAACGAGTACCGCCTCGACCTGGCCCGGAAGATGGGCGCGACCGTGGCCGTGAATCCCATGAAGAAGGGCCTGCCTGAGGTCATGAAGGATCTGGGCATGACCGAGGGCTTCGACGTGGGCCTGGAGATGAGCGGCAATCGCAACGCCTTCGAGTCCCTGCTGGAATCCATGCACCACGGCGGCCGGGTGGCCCTCCTGGGCATCCTCCCCGGCGACTGCGCCATCGACTGGAGCCAGGTGATCTTCAAGGGGCTGATTCTGAAGGGGATCTACGGCCGCGAGATGTTCGAGACCTGGTACAAGATGGCCGCCATGGTGCAGAGCGGCCTGGACATCACCCCCGTCATCACCCACCGCTACAGCATCGACGACTTCCAGAAGGGCTTCGATGCCATGCGGAGCGGACAGAGCGGGAAGGTCATCCTGGACTGGGGCGTGAAGTAGATCCTTGCATGAGGCACAAACAAAATGCGGCCGATGGCCGCATTTTGTTTGCTGCGCACGCAGTGCGCAGCTGGCCAAGACGTTGGTTGGAACCTCAGCGCACCGGCTGGGGCTGGGGAACCGGAGGGTAGGGGCCGTCGGTCCAGGGGGCGCCGTCCTTGATGAGGATGTCACCCGCAAGCCCCTCGCCACCGGGGAGGCCGTCGGTGCCGAGGCAGGCAAGGTAGTAGCCGTCCAGCTTGGTGTTGAACTTCTGCCGCGCAGGACCCCGCTTCACCTGGACGTCCTCGATGGGCCGGGCGACATAGGGCCGGTAAAGGAACGGATGACCCCAGGGGGCTTCGGGAACCTGGTCGAGGTATTCGGGCACGAGGCCCTGCAGGGTCTCGGGGTACTCGCCGGTCTTGGCCTTGTAGCGGATCAGGGCGTCCGTGATGCGTTTGAGGGCGGCGCGGACCTGCTTCTGGCGATCGGCCAAGTCGCGGCTCACGAAAGCCTCGATGAGGAAGAGATCCTTGGTGGCCTGGTGGGCGGCCTCCGAGTCCGGGTAGCGGTCCACCAGCTGTTTCATCATGGCCCGGGCCTCGAGGCTCCGGCCCTCCAGGTTCAGTTTCCGGGCTTCTTCGTAGAGGTTCCCAGGGAGTCTGGGGTCCTCGGAACTGCATCCGGCAAGCAGGGCGAGAAGGGCCAGGGCAGGGACGAAGCGCGCGCGATTCATGGCATGAACCTTAGCAGAGCTACTCGATTGTAGGATGGAGGGATTGGGGGACACATGATCGACAGGCCGATGCTGGTGGGCATCGTGGGAGGCTCGGGCAGCGGGAAGACGTCCGTGGCGGTGGAACTGGTGAAGCGACTGAAGCGCCGGTCGGTGGTCACCCTCCTGCTGGACATGGATGCCTACTACGCCCCGCTGGAACTGGTGAAATCCCGCTTCGACGGCCTGCCCGTGAACTGGGACCACCCCCACGCCTTCGACCTGGAGCTCATGGCCGCGCACCTGGCCGCCCTGCGCCGCGGGGAGAGCATCCGCAAGCCGACCTATGATTTCACCATCTCCGACCGGACCGGCTGGGGCGACCCGCTTCCGCCGGGGCAGGTGGTCATCCTGGAAGGCCTGCTGCTCTTCGCCCTGCCGGAATTGCGCGACCAGCTGGACATGAAGGTGTTCGTGGACACGGACGCCGACATCCGCATCCTCCGCCGCATCCGGCGGGACACGAAGGAGCGGGGTCGCAGCCTAGAGAGCGTCATGGATCAGTACGAACAGAGCGTGCGCCCCATGCACCTGGAGTTCGTGGAACCGAGCAAGCGCTGGGCGGACCTCATCGTCCCGACGGGGGTGGAGAACCGCACGGCGCTGGACGTCATCACCCACCACATCTTCAGCCGTGTGCTGGACCATGGAGATCATCCTCGTGTTTGAGCAGGGCATCCACCTTTCCCCCGAGACCTACCGGGACCTTTCTGAGGCGGTGCAGCGCCTCGATGTGCGCGAGCGGTGGGAATACGACCTGGCCCACCTTCCGGGCGCCATCCTCATCCCGCTTGGCGAGCTGGCGAGTCGCGTAGGTGAGCTGGATCCGTCCCGCCCCGTGGCCGCCTACTGCCACCACGGCTCCCGCAGCCTCCACGCGCTCCGGTTCCTGCATGGAGCAGGCTTCACGGACATCGCGCACCTGGCCGGAGGCATCGACGCCTACAGCCGCATGGATCCTTCCGTGCCGAGGTACTGATGCGGCTGCTGCACCGCCATCCGGAGGGATTCGATCCGAACACGGCCTGGACTCAGGAGTCCGAGAGCGTGCGTCAGGATTCGCGGCTCTTCAAGCAGATCGTGGCCCAGCGGCGCAGCCCCCACACGGGGCGGCAGCACGCGTTCTACCGCCTGCAGGGCCCGGACTGGGTGAACGTGGTGGCCTTCACACGGGAGGGCGACCTGCTGGTGGTGGAGCAGTTCCGGCACGGCATCGATGCCTCGACGTTGGAGATCCCGGGCGGGGGCTGTGACGCGGGCGAAGCCCCGGAGTCGGCGGCCCGGCGGGAGCTGCGGGAAGAGACGGGATTCCGATCCGACCACTGGGTATCCCTGGGCTCGTGCACTCCGAATCCGGCCACCCAGAACAATCGCTGCCACACCTTCCTGGCCGTGGACTGCGACCCGGAGGGAGCCCTGGCGCTGGATCCCGCCGAGGAACTGCAGGTCTGGGCCTGCGCCTGGCCTGAGTGGCGCGCCCGCATGGCCCGCGGCGAGGTCCACCACGCCCTGGTCCTGGCCGCTTTCCAGCTCCTGAGCCTGTGGGACGGCTGGTCCGAGCTGCAGGAGCGGCTGGAGAACCCAAGCCAACCGCGGAGACAGGATTAAGGATTAACAGGGTTCAAGCGGGGTACAACACCGCACCCACCCTGTTAATCCGGCTTTTCATCCTGTTAATCCTGTCTCGGCCTTTTCCTAAGTCAAGGCGAAGCGCTAGTCTGAAAGGTGTATCCAGATGAGGAGTGCCCATGGCCAGCGAATGCTCTTTCGACGTGGTGTGCAAGGTGGACCTGGACGAGGTGAAGAACGCCGTGTCCCAGGCCATGAAGGAGATCGGCCAGCGCTACGACTTCAAGGGCTCGGTGTCGAAGATCGAGCTGAAGGATGACAAGGTGCTGGTGCTCACCAGCGATGACGAGGTGAAGCTCAAGGCCGTCATCGACGTGCTCCAGACCAAGCTCCACAAGCGGGGCGTGAGCATCCGCAGCATGGTCTACGGCAAGATCGAGCCCGCCGCCAAAGGCAGCGTCCGCCAGGAGGTCACCATCCAGCAGGGCATACCCGTGGAGAAGGCCAAGGGGCTCATCAAGGCGCTGAAGGATTCGAAGATCAAGGTCCAGGCCAGCATCCAGGGTGACCAGCTCCGGGTGAGCGGGAAGAGCCGGGACGACCTGCAGGAAGTCATCGCCCTCTTCAAGAAGGATGATCAGGGATTGGACCTGCAGTTCACCAACTACCGGGGCTAGGAGTTCTTCGTTGAGCCGACTCGACCTCTCCCGCTACTTCCTCCCCATCGCCCCCAAGCTGGCGGGCGTGGAGGCGGAGCTCCAGCGCATCCTCCAGAGCGACGTGGAGGTGGTCCAGAAGCTGGCCGACCATGTGCGTGGCGGGCAGGGGAAGCGCCTGCGACCGGCTCTCGTGATGCTGTCGTCCCGGTTCTGCGGGGTGCCCAACGACGAGGACGTGCGCTTCGGCGCGGTCTTCGAGCTGATCCACACGGCCACCCTGGTGCATGACGACGTCATCGACCACGCCCAGCTCCGGCGGGGCATGCCCACCCTCAACCGCCTCTGGGGCAACACGCTGACGGTATTGTTCGGCGATCTGCTCTACCTGGTGGCCATGAACGAGGCCATCGCGGGCCGCAGCTGGCGGATGATGGAGATCTTCGCGGAGGTCACCACCCGCATGATCGAGGGCGAGCTCATCCAGAACGACGTCCTCTTCAAGCTGGACACCAGCCGGAAGGACTACTTCGACATCCAGGAGCGGAAGACCGCCTTGCTGTTCAGCGGTTGCACGGAGACGGGTGCCGTCCTCACGGGCCGGAGCCAGGAGGAATGCGTCGCCATGCGCCAGTACGGGCTGGAAGTGGGCCGGGCCTTCCAGCTGGTGGATGACCTCCTGGACTACACCGCCACCAGCGAGCAGCTGGGCAAGCCGGCCTTCAGCGACCTGCGCGAGGGCAAGCTCACGCTGCCCATGCTCACCCTGCTGGAGAAGGCCCCGGACGAGGCCCGGTCCCTGGTCCGGACCATCTGGGACCGGGGCGAGGAAGTGCCCATCCCGCCTGACGAGGAGGCCCGGCTCAGGGATCTCATCGCGCGGCATGACGCACTCTCCGAAACGAGGGAGCTGGCGCTCAAGGCCTCCCGGAACGCCGTCGTCCAGGTGTCGGCCGTGAAGGGGGATGACGCCACAGGAGGCCTGCTGCGGGAGATTCCCGAGGCCCTTCTGTCGCGGAGCATGTGAGGTTCCGCCCTCAGTCTCCGAGGCGGACCATCAGATCCTGGAACCGCGGGTGCGACCGGACGGAATCCAGGTCGCCGTCGTGGAGGAACCAGCCCTTCTGGGTCAGGCCGCCGGCCACCGCGCGTTCAAGGCAGTCCAGGCTCTCCTCCGGGGCGCCAGCCAGGGCGTGGATGCAGCCCAGGTTGTAGAGGAGCATGGGATCGTCGGGGTCCAGGCTCCGGGCCATCCGGGCCCAGGCCAGGCCTTTCTCCCGATCGCCCAGCGCCACCAGGGCGTTGGCCCCCAGGTAGCGG
Organism: Geothrix terrae; assembly: GCF_022808775.1. Taxonomy (GTDB): domain Bacteria; phylum Acidobacteriota; class Holophagae; order Holophagales; family Holophagaceae; genus Geothrix; species Geothrix terrae. The sequence continues at coordinate 468,487 of NZ_JAKZLA010000001.1, read as the reverse complement.
GCCCGCACATCGTCGGGCACCCGCTCCAGGCGCTCATCCACTAAGGCGAGGCCGGCCCTGCGGGCGCGTTCCGCCTCATCCTCCAGGCCCAGGCTGTGGTAGACCTGCGCCACGAGCAGGATCGCCTGGAAATCCTCCGGGCGGAGAGCCGCCGCCCATTCGAAGAACTCGATGGCCCGCTCCGGCTTGCCGGTGGCGAAACAGTGGCGCGCGTAGAAATAGGCGGCCTCGTAGAGGTTGGGATCCAGCCGGAGGGCGGTCTCGAAGGCTTCCTCCGCTTCATCGGCTAGGCCCGCCGCGGAGAGAGCCACTCCCCGGGAGGCGTGGGCCTCAGCCAGGCCGGGATCCAGTTCCAGGGCCTTCCGGCTGCATGACTCTGCCAGTTCCCTCTGCGTCTCGGCGCGATCGAGGTAGATGTAACTGTAGGCCGCGCAGTTGGCCAGGCCTGCCCAGGCGGAAGGGAAGGCCGGGTCCAGGTCCAGGGAATGCCTGAACATCTGGGCCGCGAAGCCCATGCCCTGCCGGCTGAAGCGGAAATAGTACTGGCGGCCCCTCAGGTAGTAGTCATAGGCGTCCAGTCCCACCGTGTGCCTGGTATGCCCAGGGGCGGGAACATGCAGGGCCGAGGCCACGCACCGGATGACATCGTCGAGGGTGGCGAAGAGTTCCGGGCGGCTGAAGACATAGGGCTTGGCCCAGGCCACCTTGCCCGATTTCACATCCACCAAGGTCGTGTTCAGGGTCAGGAGGGCCCCTTCTTGCATGAGCGTGCCCGCCAGGATGGCGGTGGCGTGCAGCCGCCGACCCACCTCCGCGGGCGAGAAGGGTGAGTCTCCATACCGGAAGGAGGTGGTCCTGGACAGGACCTGGAGACCTTCGATCCGGTTGAGGCCCTGAAGCACCTCATCGGCGGTGCCTTCGCCGAGATGGTCGTCGACGCCATCCGGTCGCGGGTTCAGGAAGGGCAGGACCGCGACCACCGCCAACCCCCTTCGCGCTTTCGGATGGAGCAGGGATCCCTTTATGGCGGCCGATCCATATGACCGGGGGGACTTGCCCAGGTGCAGGGTCATGTTCCACCTCCAGGACAGATGTCATGCCGTGCGGGTCCAGGCTTGCTGGATGCATCATTATGAATAGAGGAGACTTTTGGCGTGTCTCCATCGGCGGGATCGGAAACCGGAGGCCGGGGTGGATGGACACACGCACCCCCACCCGCAGGTGGTATCCAGCATGGGATGCGGGTTCAGCCGCGCAAGGGGAGGGTTCTAGCCATCAACTTCCCCCAGCCGCAGATCGAACGGGATCCCGGCCCGTTTGCAGGCCGCGATGAAGCTCTCCTTGTCGGGGCATTTGAGGTAGGCCTCCATGGGCTCCACCTTCTTATCCTTGATGAGTTCCACCAGAGAATCGTTCATGAGCTTCTGACCGTAGCTGCGGCCCGTCTGCATGGCGCTGGGGATCTGGAAATTCTTGCCTTCCCGCATGAGGTTGGCGATGGCGGGGGTGATGAAGAGGGTTTCCAGGGCCGCCAGGCGGCCGCCACCGATCTTCTTGAGCAGGTTCTGGCTGATCACGCATTTGAGGGCGTCTGCCAGCATCACGCGGATCTGCTGCTGCCGGTCCGCGGGGAACTGGTCCACAATGCGGTCGATGGTGCCGATGGCGCTGCTGGTATGCAGGGTGCCGAAGACCAGGTGGCCCGTGATGGCGGTCTCCAGGGCGATGGCGATGGTCTCGAGATCGCGCATCTCGCCCACGAGGATGATGTCGGGATCTTCGCGGAGGGCGGCGCGGAGGCCGTTCTTGAAGCTGTCCGTGTGGGTGCCCACCTCGCGCTGGTTCACGAGGCAGCCCTTGCGGGGATGCACGAACTCGATGGGGTCCTCGATGGTGAGGATGTGGTCATGGCGCTTCTGGTTGGCCAGGTCGATGATGGCCGCCAGGGTGGTGGACTTGCCGCTGCCCGTGGGGCCGGTCACCAGCACCAGGCCCTTGGAGAGGTCGCAGAGGCGCCGCACGGGATCGGGCAGGCCCAGCTTGTCGGGGTCGGGGAGCTGGTTCGGGATGACCCGGCAGACCAGGCCGGGGCCGACGCGATCCATGAAGTAGTTCACGCGCAGGCGGCAGCCGCCCGCCTCGTAGGCGTACGCGAAATCCGCGTCGTGGTGTTCCTGGAAGTGATGCCAGGCCGCTGGAGTGGCCAGGGCCTCCATCATCTCCAGCAGGGTGGCGGGTTCCAGGCGATCGAAACCCTCGATTTCCCTCATGTCCCCGTGGACGCGGACCAGGGGGGGTTCCATGGACGTGCAGTGGAGGTCGGAGCCCTGCTTCGAGAGAAGCGCCGAGAACAAACGTTCCGCCAGGGGATGGCCCTGACTCCGCTCGGACCGCAAGGGTGAGGCCGTCGGAGCAGGCGGGGGGGCGGCCGGACGGGGAGGCACCGGCCCCTGCCACTCCGCGATGAGGACCGGGATCCCACCTTCCCGATCCAGCCGGATTCCGAAGATCTGACCGTCCAGCTCGTGCTGGAACTGGGCCTTTCCTTCCATCTGCCAGGAGGCTTTGAGGTCACCGGGAACCACCTCGCCGGCCAGCACCTCCACCATCAGCGCGGGGAGGGGGTTGGGCAGGAGATCCATGGCCTCGCCGCTCTTGAGCTCGAGGCGGGGTTTCTGGTCGGCCACCAGGTGGAGGCGGCCGCCTCCGCGAGCGATGACGTGGGACAACAGCCGGTCGATCTGGGGCATGTACAGCTCCTGCTTAAAAGGATGCCACGAGTCACAGCCTTCAGGGTTCGGCCGCGCCGGCCCGGGCGGTAGACTGGAAGGCGACCTTTTCGGGAGTGAGCATGAATATCCACGAATACCAAGCCAAAGAGCTGCTGCGGCAGTACAAGGTGGCCACGCCCGACGGGAAGGTCGCCCAGGACGCTGAAGAAGCCCGCATGATCACGAAGGAGTTCGGCGGGGCCAGTGTCGTCAAGGCGCAGATCCACGCGGGCGGCCGTGGCAAGGGCGGCGGTGTGAAGTTCGCGACGGATCCCGACAAGGCCGCCGAGCTGTTCAAGGCCATGATCGGCATGCAGCTCGTCACCAAGCAGACTGGCGCCGAGGGCCGCAAGGTCCGCACGGTGTTCATCTCCAAGCCCATCGACATCGAGCGCGAGCTCTACCTGAGCTTCCTGGTGGACCGCGTCACCAGCCGGGTCACCATCCTCGCCTCCACCGAAGGCGGCGTGGAAATCGAAGAAGTGGCCGAGAAGACCCCCGAGAAGATCGTCAAAGTCGCCATCGACCCGGCCCTGGGCCTCAGCGGCTTCCAGGCCCGCCAGGTGGCCTTCGCCCTCGGCCTCGAGGGCGATGCCTTCAAGAAGGGCGTGGTCTTCCTGCAGAACCTGTACCGGCTCTTCGTGGAGAAGGACTGCTCCATGGTGGAGATCAATCCGCTGGTCGTCACCAAGCAGGGCGACGTGACCGCCCTGGACGCCAAGATCGGCTTCGATGACAACGGCCTCGTCCGCCACCCGGATGTCCTGGCCTACCGCGACCTCAACGAAGAGGCGGAAGAGGAAGTGGAAGCCAGCAAGTACAACCTGAACTTCATCAAGCTCGACGGCAGCATCGGCTGCATGGTGAACGGCGCGGGCCTGGCCATGGCCACCATGGACATCATCAAGTACTGCGGCAGCTCCCCGGCCAACTTCCTCGATGTGGGCGGCAGCGCCACCGAGGACGCGGTGAAGAACGCCTTCCGCATCATCCTCCAGGACAAGGCCGTGAAGGCCGTGCTGGTGAACATCTTCGGCGGCATCATGCGCTGCGACATCGTGGCCTCGGGCATCGTGAATGCGGCCAAGGAGATCGGCATCAAGGTGCCGGTGGTCGTCCGCCTGGAGGGCACCAATGTCGAGGAGGGCAAGAGGATCCTGGCGGAAAGCGGCCTGAACCTCATCGTCGGAGCCGACCTGAAGGACGCCGCCGAAAAGGTCGTGGCTTCGATCAAGTAGTCCATCCACGGAACCCGGAATCACATTTTCGAGAGGTATGACATGGCTGTTCTCGTGGGCAACCACACCAAGCTCATCGTCCAGGGCATCACGGGCCGCGAAGGCCTCTTCCACGCCAAGGGCTGCCGTGACTACGGCACGAACGTGGTCGGCGGCGTGACTCCCGGCAAAGGCGGCACCGAGATCGAAGGCTTCCCCGTCTTCAACACCGTCAAGGATGCCGTGGCCAAGACCGGCGCCAACGCCACCATGATCTTCGTCCCCCCCGTGGCCGCGGCGGATGCCATCCTCGAAGCCCTCGACGCGGGCATCGAGCTGGTCGTCTGCATCACCGAGGGCATCCCCGTCCTCGACATGGTCAAGGTCAAGCGGGTGCTTCCCAACTATCCCAAGAGCCGGCTCATCGGCCCCAACTGCCCGGGCATCATCAGCCCCGGCCTGGCCAAGATCGGCATCATGCCCGGCCGCATCCACAAGCAGGGGAACGTGGGCGTGGTCAGCCGCTCCGGCACCCTCACCTATGAGGCCGTGGGTCAGCTCACCGCCCTCGGCATCGGCCAGAGCACGTGCATCGGCATCGGCGGCGATCCGGTCAGCGGCACCAGCCACATCGACGCGCTGGAGATGTTCAACAACGACCCCGACACCCACGCCGTCATCATGATCGGCGAGATCGGCGGCAGCGCCGAGGAAGACGCCGCTGCCTGGGTCAAGGCGAACATGAAGAAGCCCGTGGTGGCCTTCATCGCCGGCCAGACGGCCCCTCCGGGCCGCCGCATGGGCCATGCGGGCGCCATCATCTCCGGAGGCAAGGGCACCGCCGCCGAGAAGATGAAGGCCCTCACCGCCGCCGGCATCACCGTCGTGCAGAGCCCCGCCGACATGGGCAAGGCCCTGGCCGAGCGGCTGAAGTAGCCGCTCGCCCACGACCGGAACAGGGCGGCCCCACCGGGGCCGCCCTGTTTTTGCGCCTTCACGGGGCGGGGCCGGAGGCTTCATGATGACTGTCATGACGCCCAATTCTGGTTCCCGATCCGAACCCCGCCGGAGCGCATTCCTGCGCCATCTCCGGCGCTTCCATGCCTGGGTGGGCCTGAGCGGAGCGGCCTTCGGCCTGCTGTTCGGATTGACTGGGTTCCTCCAGAACCACCGCGCCGTCATGAAGATCGAGGCGGGGCAGGTGGAGGCTCACAAGGTGCAGCTTGAGTTGGATCAGCCGCCGGCGACCATCGAGGATCTGGCGGGCATCCTCGCCACCCGGTTCGGGGTGCCCATGAGCCGCATCCGGTCGCGGGTGCTGCCTCCCAAATCCGCGCGATTCGGCGGCCAGGACGTGAAAGCCTCCGCCCAGTGGCTGATCCAAGTGGGAGGCCACGCCCACTTTTCCCGCGCCATCTACCTGCCGGGCAACCGGACCGTGGAGGTGGAGCGGAGCGATGCGAACGTCGTCGAGACCCTCCAGCGGCTGCACAAGGCCGAGGCCGGGCAGGCCGGCTGGATCCTGCTCACGGACTGCTTCGCGGGAGCCCTGGTCTTCCTTGCCTTGAGCGGGACGCTGCTCTGGACCCGGCTGGCGGGCCCGCGCCTCCTGTCCGCCATCCTGGCCCTGGGTGGGCTGGTCACGGCCATCCTCGTCGCCTCCAGAGCCTGGTAGCGCCGCTATGCTGGGGACGGAGGGCTCGTGCTGATATCCAGAGAGATGGTCCTGGACCAGGACATCGGACTCAACGCCACCCTCTTCGGCGGGGACATGATGTCCCGCATGGACAAGGTGGCGGGGATCACCGCCTCGCTCATGTCCCGGAACCGACGGTTCCTCACCCTCAAGGTCTCCGAGCTGGTCTTCCACAGCCCCGTGCGGGCCGGGGAGATCATCGAGTTCTACGTGGCGGTCGCCCGTCAGGGGCGCACCAGCATGACGCTCCAGATCGAAGTGCAGGTCTACCAGCCGGTGTCTGATGCCCGGCGGGCCGTCACCAGCGGCGAATTCGTCATGGTGGCCGTGGACGAAGGGCAGCATCCCGAGCCCATCCTATGGAAACCCGAGGCGGTCCAGGCCGCGGCGGAGGCCCACCGGGCGCGGAGCGGCCAGGCCTGAAGGGCGTATCCTGGTGGCATGACGGATCTCATCAAGGCCCATCTGGATCACCGCCGCGTCTGGCGGGATTTCGACTATTGCTACCCTGTGATTTCACGCCGGAGCCGCGGGGTGAGCCTGGGCGTGAACCTGAACCCGGACAAGGTCTGCAACTTCAATTGCGTCTACTGCGAGGTGGACCGCCTCACGCCCGCCAAGCGGAAGGATCTGGATCTGGACCTGCTGGACAAGGAGCTGGGCCTGCTGCTGGATCTGGCCACCAGCGGCGAGATCTACGGAATCCCGCCCTTCGATTCGGCCCGCCCCGAACAGCGGCGGCTCAACGACATCGCCTTCAGCGGCGACGGCGAACCCACCACGGCCCGCGAGTTCGCCGATGTGGTGGCGAGGGTCGCCAGCCTCAAGAAGCATCGCGGCCTCGACCTGGTGAAGCTCGTGCTCATCACGGATTCCAGCCGTCTGCAGGCCCCCGAGGTGGTGAAGGGTCTGGAGACGCTCATGGCGAACCAGGGTGAGATCTGGGCCAAGCTCGACGCAGGCACCGAGGCCTTCTACCGCGAGATCTGCCGCAGCCAGGTGCCCTTCCAGAAGATCCTCGACAACCTCCTGGCCACGGCGCGGCGCTGGCCCATCCTCATCCAGACCCTCTTCCTCAGCTGGAAGGGGCAGGGGCCCTCCGCCGCCGAGGTGGCGGCCTACTGCGACCGGCTCGAGGCCATCCTGGCCCAGGGCGGCCGGCTCCGGGCCATCCAGCTCTACACGGTGGCCCGGCCCACGCCGGAAGCCGAGGCCCGCCCGCTGTCCCGGCAGGAGATGGACGACCTCGCGGCGCAGGTGGGCACCCGGCTGCCCAGCCTGCCGATCGAGGTCTACTACGGGCCGGAGGCCTGGGGCTGATGCGCTCCCGATGGCCATTCGCCGCCGCGATCCTGGCGGCGGGGCTGGGCACCCTGGTGGGCTGCCGTTCCCGCCGCACGCCCCCGCCGCCATCTCCGCCGCCGCGCCTCCGCCTGGTGGCCGTGGGCGACATCCTCATGCACCAGGACGTCAAGGCCTCCGCCGAGCATGCCCCCCAGGGTTTTCCGGCGCTCTGGGCGGATCTCGTGCCCCTCTTCCGTGGCGCGGACCTGGCCTTCGGCAATCTGGAGACGCCCGTGGCGCCCACCACCGGCCGTCCCGGCGTGCCCTTCCAGTTCAATGCCCCGGCGGTCCTGCCGGGCGCCCTTCGGGCAAGCGGATTCACCGTGCTCTCCACGGCCAACAACCATGCCTTCGATCAGGGGGCGAAGGGCGTTCGCGAGACCCTGGACCGCCTGAGGGCCGAGCAATTGCTCGCGGTGGGCAGCGGGGAGGACCGGCCCAAGGCGGAGGCGCTCCAGATCCTGGAGCGGCAGGGCCTCAAGGTGGCCTTCCTCGGCTTCACGGACATCTTCAATGTGAACCTCGACCGCAAGGCCACCGAGCCTTGGGTGCGCCCCCTGGACCTGGAACCCGCGGTGGCCGCCGTGCGGGACGCGCGCTCCCGGGCGGACCTGGTGGTGGTGAGCGTCCACTGGGGCAACGAGTACCAGCGCCAGCCTACGAAGCGCCAGCGGGACATCGCCCGGCGGCTGGTGGAAGCCGGCTGCGACCTGGTGCTGGGCCACCATCCCCACGTCCTGCAGCCCGCGGAAATTCTGGAGGCAGGTGGCCGCAAGGCCCTGGTGGCCTATTCCCTGGGCAACTTCATCAGCAACCAGGACCGCATGTACCGGGCCGACCTGTTCCCGGTGGCGGGGGGCGATAGTCGCGATGGCGCGGCGCTCCAGGCCATCTTCGAGCAGCGCCGGGACCTGGATGGGCGGCCGCACGTGGCCCTGGCCGAAGCCTCCTTCGAGCCCCTGTGGACCGAGAACAACTGGGGGGCTCCCGCCGCGAAACGCGAGATCCGCGTCATCCGCGTGGCTGCCGCCGAGGCCCGGGCACGGGCGGAGGTGGAGGCCCTCTCGACGCCTCAGGAGGGCCCGGAAGCCCAGGCCCGCCGGGCGGCCCTTCTGGAGAGGCAAGAATACCTCCGGACGCTCATCCTCCGGCGGCGGCGGATCGCCGAGACCCTGGGCGAGGCATTTGTCCGCTAGGCCAGGCCCAATTCCGCTCGGTTCTCGTGCAGCACGGCGATGATGCGGGCCAGGTGCTCATCTTCGGTGCCTCCCACGGCCTCCAGGAGCATGCGGAAGCCCTCAGCGACCTCGAAGCGGTCCACGCCCGCGGCGAAGGCCTTGTCCTTGAGCTTCTTCTTCACGCTCTTCGGCTCCAGGCCCTCGGTGCGGGTGGGGCGCACCAGGGCGCAGGCCATGACGAAGCCCGTGATCTCGTCCGAGGCCAGCAGGGCTTTATCCAGCAGGTGGTCGTAGGGGACGTTCCAGCGGGTGTAGTGGGCGCTGATGGCGTGGGCCAGCTCCGTCTCGCCCCGCTCTCGGAGCCAGGCGACGATGCGCTTGGGGTGCTCCTCCGGCCAACTGTCGTAGTCCGCGTCGTGCAGCAGGCCCGCCAGGCCGAAGCGCCCGGCGTCCTCTCCCAGCTTCTCGGCGAGGTCGCGCATCACCAGCTCCACGGCCCGGGCATGGGTCCGCAGCTTCTCGGAGGGCGTCCACTGGCAGAGCAGGGTCCAGGCTTCATCGCGGGTGAGCATCACGGGCCTCAGGAGATGGGGATGGCCGGGCTGGGCAGCGCGGGTTCGGGATCCCCGGGATAGCGCACGGACTCCAGGAACAGGCCGGAGGCCGGAGCCGCCTTGGCCGCCCAGTACAGGTTCGCCGCCTCGGTGGGCGCATGAAGGTCCTCCAGCACACGGCGGGGCTCTTCCTCGCCCAGGGCGCAGGCCACCGCGGCGCCGACCATGCGCCGCACCTGGCGGCGGAAGAAGTGGGTGGCTCGGACCCGCAGCAGTATGAGGGATCCGGATTCGGCGACCTCGCAGCGGAGGATCCGGCTCAGCCCATCCTCCTCGGCGTCCAGGTCCGCGAAGGAGCCCAGATCCTGGTCGCCCTCGAAGGCGGTCCAGGTCTTCCGCAGCCGGTCCAGGTCCAGGCTGCGCTTCACCCACCAGATCCAGGGCTTGCCGAAGGCGCTGCGCCGTCGGCTGATCTGGTAGAGGTAGGTGCGGTCGACGGCGTCGAACCTGGCGTGGAAGCGCGGTGCGCAGGACCGGACGTCGCGGATGGCGATGTCCTGGGGGAGGGTGGCGTCGAAGATCCGGCGCAGCTCGCCGGGCCTCGGCGCGCCCTTGGTCTCCAGGTGCAGGTGAGCGACCTGGCCCAGGGCGTGCACGCCGGCGTCCGTGCGCCCAGCGCCGCCCAGGTAGACGAGGCGCAGGCCCGCTTCGTGGATCGCATGCTCCAGGCTGCCCGCCACGGTGCGGACGCCTTCGCGGGTCTGCTTGGGGCCTTGCTTCTGCCAGCCGTGGAAGCGGCTGCCGTCATATTCCACCAGCAGGCGGAAGGCGGTGTAGGGCACGGGTTTCGCAGCCACCTTCAGGCTCCGGCGACGGATTTCACCGCCTCGATGAGGGCCGCGGGATCGTGGATCGGCTTCGAGATGTAGCCTTCTGCGCCAGTCAGCTCCAGGTACTTCTCCCGGTCACCGAACATGGCGTGGGCGGTAGCCAGCAGCACGGGAATCCGGCGGGTGGCCTCGTCCCCCTTGAGCAGCTTGGTGATGAAGATCCCGTCCACCTTCTGGCCCTGGTAGCTCGAGCGGGAAAGGCTCACGTCCATGATGATGGCCTTCAGGTCGGCCTCCCGGGCGAGCCGGAGGATCTCATCAACTTCCTCCGACACCAGCACCTCGTAACCGCCCTTCTTGATCAGCACGGTCTGGATGAACTTGATGTTGATCGGGTCGTCCTCCACCAGGAGGATTCGCTCTGCCATGGCTGCCTCGTTTGCACCAGCCTATCGGCAATCAGTGGTAAGTTCCGTCTTTTTGCTGTCTTTCCAGGTCGTCCAGAAGGCTGTCCGGCACTTTGAGGCCGCCCCGGCCCGCGCCCAGGCGCAGGCCCGGCTTGTTGGCGCCGTGGTAGTCGCTGCCACCGGTGACCACCATGCCCAGGCGCGCCGCCAAGGCCACGAAGTGCTTCTGCTCCGCCGCCCGGTATTCGCCGTAGTAGCCCTCCAGGCCCTCCATCCCTTCGTGCTGGAGATCCTTCATGGCCTCGTCCCAGCGGAAGGAGCCGCCCGCGAAGCGTCCCGGATGGGCCACGACGGGCACGCCGCCGGCTTCGCGGATCCAGCGCGCCGCCTCCGCGGGGCTCAGTTCCTCCCGCGGCACAAAGCCGGGGCAGTCGTCTCCGATGAGACGCTCGAAGGCCTCGGGCGCCCGCTTGACGAAGCCCCGGGCCGCGAGGGCCTTGGCGAAATGGACCCGGGAGATGAGGGGGGTCTCGGCCTGGGCCTGGACATCTTCGTAGGTGATGTGGCAGCCCAGCTCGGCCAGGCGGGTGAGCATGCGGCGATTGCGATCATCCCGGCGCAGCCTTAGCTCGTCCAGGCGGTCCTGGAATCGGGCGTCGGCGGGATCCACCAGGAGACCGAGCACGTGCAGGGAACGGCCCAGGAAGCGACAGCTCAGCTCGGTGCCCACCAGGAGGCGCACCTTCACCTTCGGCTGCATGGCCAGGAACTCCGGGATGCCGCCCAGGGTGTCGTGGTCCGTGAGGCAGAGGGCCGTCAGCCCGGCTTCCTCGCCAAGCAGCGCCAAGCGCTCTGGCGTATCAGTGCCGTCTGAATGGAGGGTATGGCAGTGGAGGTCGATCAATGGGTACCAGGTGGATGGGGGGTACCAGGTGGATGGGCTCGCACCGGGGACGCCTCCGGCACGGACCGGAACGAGGACCCGGGGCGGGGCAGGGCCCCAGCTCGAAAGCTCGCGCTACTGGACGAAGTTCGAGGCGCTCTGGGCGTCGTCCACAGGCTCATCCATGGCCAGGCGGCGGAACAGCTTCACGTCGGCCAGGGACAGGATGCTCATGTAGGAGAAGCCGCTGAAGAAGAGCCAGAGGAAGGGCACGGAGGCCCACTTGCGGATGTAGATGGCCACGAAGAGGGCGACGAAGTAGTAGATCGCGAAGCCCAGCTCCAGGAAGGTCAGCAGGCTCTTGGGCACCTTGTAGGCCCGCTTGGTGACGGACTTGCCGTTGGCATCCACGCCGTACTTGGGAGTGCGCTTGAACTCCTTGTCGTCCGTGAAGAAGCCTTCCATCACGGCCTTGGCCTGGTTCAGGGCGAGGCCGATGCCCAGGCCCATGAGGCCGGGGATGTACTTCAGGCGGGTCTTCCAGCCGGTGTTGTCGGTCAGCTCCTTCTGGGAGAGGCCGAAGTAGAGGCCGACGCTCACCGCGTTCAGCAGGAAGAAGGGGCCGTCCGTGAGCAGCAGGACGTGCATAGGCGTCCCGGCCCGGAAGATCATGCTCGGCACCATGATGACGCTGAGGATCACCATCAGGATGTAGTTGCAGTTGGCGGTCAGGTGGAACCAGCACTCCAGCTTGGTGTGCAGGCTCTCGTCGGACTTCCAGATGGTCTTCATGAGCTTGCGGATGACCTGGGCATTGCCCTTGGCCCAGCGGTGCTGCTGGCTCTTGAAGGCGTTGACCTCCACGGGCAGCTCGGCGGGAACGACGAGGTCCTTGAGGTAGACGCCCTTCCAGCCCTTGAGCTGGGCGCGGTAGGACAGGTCCGCGTCCTCGGTGATGGTGTCGTGCTCCCAGCCGCCCGCGTCCGCGATGGCGGAGACGCGCCACATGCCGGCGGTGCCGCTGAAGTTGAAGAAGGCATGGGACCGGTGGCGGGCCGTGTGCTCGAAGACGAAGTGGCCGTCGAGCAGGATGGCCTGCACCTGGGTCAGCAGGGAGAACTCGCGGTTCAGGTGGGCCCAGCAGCCCTGGACGAAGGCCACCTTCCCGTCGGCGAAGTGAGGCACGGCCTTGCGGAGGAAGTCCTCGGTGGGCAAGAAGTCCGCGTCGAACATGGCCACCAGCTCGCCCTTGGCGACCTTCAGGCCTTCGGAGAGGGCGCCGGCTTTGAAGCCCGTGCGATCCGTGCGGTGCAGATAGTGGATGTCGAAGCCCAGGGCCTTGTAGCGGTCCACCACGGCGCTGGCCACCTTGACGGTCTCGTCCGTGGAGTCGTCCAGCACCTGGATCTCGAGCTTCTCCTTGGGCCAGTCCATCTTCACGACGTGGTCCATGAGGCGCTCGATGACGTTCATCTCGTTGAACACCGCCAGCTGCACGGTGACCACCGGCAGGTAGGTCGCGTCGCCCACGGGCTGCGGCACGTCCTTCTTGTGGCGGTAGTAGAGCAGCAGCATCCAGAGGCGGTGCGCCCCGTAGATACTCAGGATGGTGAGCAGCGTGAAGTAGGTGCCGAGCACGATGGTCTTGACGACTTCCATCACGGAATAAACCTCCCACGGCCCGGGCCAGCGGACCTGCCGTTATTGTGCCATGGGGAGTCGGAAAAACCACGAAAAACATGACAATCTACCACTTCATCCCGATGCGTCCGGTAGGATGCTGGCATGGCCGACCTCGACAACTTGAACCTCCCCAGGACCATCGGTCGCTACCAGGTCCTTCGCCTCCTGGGCTCGGGGGCCATGGGCAGCGTGGTGCTCGCCGAGGATCCCCGCATCAAGCGGAAGGTGGCCATCAAGCTCATGAAGCTGGATGCGGTGCGGACCGAAGCCGACCAGCACGAGCACCTGATGCGCTTCCAGCGCGAGGCCGAGGTGTCCGGCCTGCTGAACCACCCCGGCATCGTGGCCATCTACGATGTGGGCGAGGAGGAGGGCCACGGCCCCTTCCTGGCCATGGAGTACGTGCCCGGCAAGCCTCTGGACGGGCTGATGAAGGAAGGCGGCCCGCTGCCGAACAAGGAGAAGCTCCGCATCGCCGCGGGCATCGCCGAAGCGCTGGACCACGCCCATGCCAAGGGCATCGTCCACCGGGACGTGAAGCCCGGGAACGTCATGGTGGGCGAAGACGGGCGCACCAAGCTCATGGACTTCGGCATCGCCAAGCGCGAGGACGCCAGCCTCACCCAGACGGGCACCTTCCTCGGCACGCCCAGCTACGCCAGCCCTGAGCAGATCCGCGAAGGCAAGGTGGACAGCCGCTCGGACATCTTCAGCTTCGGCGTGCTGGTCTTCGAGCTGATGAGCGGCCAGTCCCCGTTCCCCGGCACCTCCATCAACACCATCCTCTACCGCATCGTCAACGAGCCGCCCGTGGAGGTGCAGCCACCGGTGCTGGGTGTCCTTCCCGACGGCTGGCACCGGGTCTTCGACAAGGTGCTCTCCAAGCATCCCGAGGACCGCCACCCCACCTGCACGGCCTTCGTGCGCGACCTGCTGGATGCCGTGACCGACATCGCCAAGGAGGACCGCCGCGAGCTTCTGGGCATCCTCAAGATGAACGGCGAGGCTCCCATCCCGGCCATCCGCTCCACCGCCTACGACGAGACCATGGTGGTGGCCCGTCCCGAGCCCCGCGGCGCCGGCCGGATCTGGATCGCGGCGGCCGCCGTGGCCATCCTGGCCGTGGGTGGCTGGTTCATGTTCCGGGGCCCGAAGGCCGCCCGCCTCCAGATCAATTCGCAGCCCACGGGCGCCAAGGTCTTCGTGAACGACCTGGCCGTGGGCGCCACGCCCATGAACCAGCCCCTCCAGGCGGGCGACACCCTGCGGCTCGAGCTCAAGGGCTTCCGGCCCCTGACCTATGCCTTCAAGCCCGGTGAGGCCCCGCCCGTCTTCCCACTGGAGCCCATCATCAGCGAGGAGGTCATCGATTCCGTGCCGCCCGGAGCCACGGTGGTGCTGGATGAGAAGGCCCAGGAGGGCGTGACGCCCCTCAAGGTGCGCTGGAACCAGGGCCAGCCCCACCGCTTGACCCTCACCAAAGAGCAGCTGGGCTTCGCCTCGGATTTCGCCCCCGGCGAGGTCCCGGCCGGCCGTGCCTTCGAATTGAAGGAGGCCTCCACCGCCGACACGCGCCAGGAACCGGCCCTGGACCCCAACTCCCCCGGAACCCTCAAGCTGGCCGGCGCCTTCGGCGTGCGCGTGAAGGTGGATGGCAAGGACATGGGCGATCTCGCCCCCGGCGCCAAGCTACCCCTGCCTCCCGGCACCCACAAGGTGGAGCTGGCCAGCGCCAGGCACTACTTCAAGGACAGCCGGAGCCTCAGCGTCACCGCCGGCCAGACCCTGCCCCTGAACCTGCCCGCCCTCGCCACCCTCACCGTCGAGACCTTCCCCGGCACCGGCAAGGTCCTCGTGGACGGCCAGGACACCGGCATCGAAAGCGACGGCAGCGGCGTCAAGCTCGCCGAAGGCCGCCACACCATCACCGTCCGAGGCCCCAAAGGCAGCAAGAGCGAGACCGTGGAGGTGCGAGGGGACAAGGGGTTGAGGTTCCCGCTGTGAGCTGAGAGAAGGAAGGAGGGCCTCGGACCTTCTCAGATTCTTTTAACCGCTATTGCTATTTCCTGCCTGTAGCCATTCACATCCACTTAGGTTATTTAGTCCATCCATTCGGTCATACTTGTTTTCTGATCTCACGATTATTTCAGCATTTATATTTCACCATGAGCCAGATTTGGCAGTTTCGAAATCGACTGAAATCGCCCTCCAGATATAACTAGGCATCAAGGATGCTTTCTTATGACAATTACATTAAAAACCCATAAAATGCTCTGGGGAAGATCCGCAAACCGATGCGCGATCTGCCGCCGCGAATTGGTTATGGATGCTAGCGAGACGGATGATGAATCGATAGTTGGCGAGGCCTGCCACGTCGTTGCTCAAAACGCTGATGGTCCAAGAGGAGACAGTGATCTTCCCTTAGATCAACGAGATAAATATTCCAACTTGATTCTCCTGTGTAATGTTCATCATAAGCAGATTGATGATCAAATCAATTTGTTCACTATTGATCGATTGACAACAATTAAATCGGACCATGAGGTCTGGGTCCGCACTCAACTCGATTATGATCCCAAGAAGCAACGAGACGATGAAATATATGCCGATTATGTCGAACTTTGGTCGGAAAAAGCAAATTTAAAAATATGGAAGGAATGGACATCATGGTTGTTAGGTTCCGGACAACCATCTTTAAATTCTGAAGTCAAAATGGACCTTGAGGAATTAACCGGGTGGTTGTTATCCAGAGTTTGGCCGCAGAGAAATATAAGACTCGAAGAATCTTTTTCAAATTTCAGGTTAGTTCTGCAAGATCTTATGCTTGTATTTAATGAGCATGCAGAATTGCGTGGTGGTCACCTTTGGCAAACTTCAAAATTTTATCGTGAGGTTCGCGACGATCGAGAACTCTATGATGAATTAAGCAAAGAATTCGATTTCCATGTAGACCTAGTCCAAGACCTGACCCTTGAACTGACAAGAGCTGTAAATTATGTTTGCGACATGGTTCGCGAATATTTAATGCCCAGCTATCGGATCAAAGAAGGCGTCGCTCTAACAATGGGAGGCCCTTACATGGATATGACCTATAAGACATATCGTGTTGAGTACCGAGGGGCAGAGCGAATAGCTCGTCCCTATCCTGGCCTAGATAAATTTATTCAGGTTCGATTCTCGCGTGATCGCTATTTTGGCACTCCCGATAGCATTGATGCCTAACTCTCCGCTCAGCTCGGACCCTCCCTGAATTGTTTTTCGTTCTCTCAGACCCCCGTTTCCTAGTCACCGTACAGCATCTTGATGCGAGCGGTTCCGTGAGCCTCCTTCGCCCGACATCCACCATCATCCAGACATGAACTACGGTCGGATCCATTCTGCATTCCTAGAAGGTGACCTGCGGGCGATTCGCAGCGAGCTCGGGGACCCTATCGACTTCCCCAATTCACCACGGGGGGAATGCGGCGATTACTGCCTTGATTATGCGCTCTATCATTCGCCGATCTCTCTGGTGAGGGAACTTTTGCAATTAGGGGCTGATCCCAATTACCCAGACTCGGGTTTTCCATCCTTGTTTGCCGCGCTCACGTCCAATCACCAGGACCGATGCAGCCGAATCCAGCTGCTTCTCGATTTCGGCGCAGATATCCAGCAGCGGGGGGTGAACGATTACACTCCCTTGCACTTTGCAGTCTCGAACGAGGATGGGGACGCTGTGAAGCTTCTGCTTTCCCGAGGTGCGGATGCTTCCGCCCGGACCCGCATCGATCATTACGCCACGCCGCTCGAGGAAGGGCAGCGGTTTGGGCATTCCGTTGGCGTCGATGCCCTCCTTCGACATGGGGTGCGCGCTTGAACCTTCGGCCTGTGGGCCTAACCTTTCGCTCAATGCGACCCCGCCGCCCCTGTCGTGCGCTCCGTGGTGGCTGAGATTTCCGCCCTCCTCCCATCGCCCGGCCGCGGTTGGGTCGATTGGCTTCTTTCGTCAGCCTAAGCCCGCATTCAAGACAATCACTCAGCTGAAGGGAGTGGACATGAAGCGACGAATCCTCCTTCTATTTCCATGTTTTCTCATCATCCTTGCCGGATGCGCTCACAAGGAGCCAGTCGTGAGATACCTGAATCCCGCCACCTTACCCAAACCCAATGGCTACTCTCATGTCGTGGAGGTTGAAGGCGGTAGAACCTTATATGTTTCCGGTCAGATTGCGCTCGACAAGGATGGGGCCCTCGTTGGCAAGGGGGATCTAAAAACCCAGACTCGACAGGTGTTCGAGAACCTTCAATCAGCGCTCAGGGCGTCTGGAGCGACCCTTGATCATGTTGTTAAAATCACAGTCTTCATGACCGACGTTTCAGATATTCAAGCCTTCCGGGATGTCCGAGACACCTATTTCACCCAACACCACCCAGCGAGCAGTCTCGTCCAGGTATCTCGTCTCGCTCGCCCGGATTTGCTGATCGAGATCGAGGCTGTAGCAGTCATTGATCCCGCTAAATGACTGGGAATGTGCATTTTTAACCGTTGGCAGCGCGTGAGCCCACCCTTCTGCTCAGCTCGCGTCCGGCATGCGTCGTCTTCATGTCCTCGCTTGGCTTCTCAGGCCCTCAGATTCGCTCAACGCCTCCGCGCAAGCGGGGCCACTGGCGCCATGCCCTGCCGCTGCATCAACTGGCCGCTCAGCACGGTTCAAGCCGTTCCAACCATTCGGCCCCCAGAAACGACCGTTCGGCCGTTTCTGCTGCTGAGCGGCCTCAGGTCCGGTTTCATGGGTGGGTCCCGCGAGGAGCCCGCCCGCTATGCCATTCCTTTCCAGCGATCTTCAGCCCCATTCGGCCCCAGCGCGCGTGGCGGCCTACGCCCCGTGGCTCAGGCCGAAGCGGGCGGGGTGGCAGGTCCCCCTGGCAGGGTCCGCGGCAGACGACGCCCGCCAGGTTCTTCAGTTGGATCGGCTGCAGGAGCTCTCCAGCTTCGAGGCGTTCGAGGAGCACCTCGCCACCGTGCTGAACAGTGGCGTGTGCGTGTTCTTCGATGGGGCGGAGCCCCTGCTGCTGGCGGGGCAGGGCACCGTGGGCGCCGTGAGTGGCCTGCGGATCGTGATCGGGCTGGATGAACGCGGGGCTTCCCGCTTCCATGTCCTGGGTCCGGGCGTCGACGCATCCTTCGCCATGGCCGACGGAGCCTTCCTGGCCGGCGAATCGGACCGCCGGCGGATCGACCTGATCCGCTACTGGTACCAGCACGCCAAGCCCCACCTCATCAAAGCCTGGACCGATGCGCGGTCCTTCCACCCTCCGGTCGGACCCCACGACGCGGCTTAGCCTCGACCGGGCCTTGACCGCAGGGGAGAGGTGCAAGCGAAAGCCCGGCCATGCCGGGCTTTCGCGCGGGGGCCCGGGGGTATGCGCGAAGCGCGGAACCCCCGGACGCATTGGTTGGGGAGGAAGGATTCCCTTCACGTCACCCTGCGGGTGACGCTCCGGCCGCAGGGCTGGCTGCGCACGGGCCTCCGGCTGCCGCCGGACCGCCGGGGACAGCCCCCCGGGCTGTCCCCACCTGGCCCTACCTGCGCGCCATCCCTGATTCGAATCCTTCAGGCGCTCCCCAACGAAAACGACCGCCTGGCGGCGGCCGTTTTCGTTGGGGAGGAAGGATTCGAACCCTCGGTACGCAGGATCAAAACCTGCTGCCTTACCACTTGGCTACTCCCCAGGCGGAAAGGCAAGCATAGCGCGGGTTCGCGTCCCGCCCAAGCCCTGAGGCCCGGAGCGCGGCCTCAGGAGTTGGTCTTGGGGGTGAAACCGAATTCCTCGACGCTCAGCAGGTCGGGGCGCACCTGGGCGGCTTCGCCGCGCTCAAGGCGGCTGAGGGCGCGGTGGCCGGTGGCGGTCTCATAGGCCAGGAGCACCTTCTCCTCGATCTGCTCGCGGAGGGGGTTGTTCAGGGGATAGGCGATGTCCTTGAAGCTGCCATCCCGCTTGCGGCGGCTGGGCATGGCCACGAAGTAGCCGTCCTCGCCCTCCACCACCCGCAGGTCGCCCACCAGGAAACAGTCGTCGATGACCAGGGCCGCGAAGGCCCGCAGCTTGTCGTCGCCTTCCACCTTGGTGATGCGGATATCGGTGATGTTGAGCATGGCGGTCCCCGGTCCTCGGCCTCCGTCTTCAGGGGCGGAGCCGATCTCCAGGTTAGCCGATCTCGACCCAGCCCCACTGACGGCCGGTGGTCTCGCCACGGCGGTAGGAATAAAGCAGATCGGGGCGACACACGGTGCAGAGGGCCACGCTGCCTTCCTTTCCGGAATCCAACCCAAGGTCCAGGGCCTGGGCGCGCAGGAACCCGTGCAGGTCGAGGTGGGCTTTGCCGGAAGGGCCTTCGCTGCGCAGGGCCTCGTGCCAAGCGGCGTCCTGCCGTGCGGCCTCGACGACTTCGTCGCCCACTTCGAAGTGGCAGGCCAGGATGGCGGGACCGAAGGCCCAGACGAGATCCGACGGGCGACCTCCCAGGGCGCGGTAGCGTGCCGCGCCGCGTCGCAGGATGCCGCCGCCGGACCCAGGATCCCCATAGCCCGTGGCGCCCCGCCAGCCGGCGTGCAGGGCGGCCACCCACGGCGTCCCGTCCGCCAACGGCCCGGCCAGCAGCACGGGCACGCAGTCGGCCACGCGCACGCCGATGCGGGTGCCGGGCGTGGTGGTCCAGAGGCCATCGCCCTCCACGACCGCATCCGTGGCTTCCACGATGCCGCAGCGATGCACCTGGTTCAGGCGCCGGGAGGGCAGGGCCTCTGGAGGATCAAGGCGGGTGGAGAATCCCCAGCTCAGCGGGAAGGGGGGCCGGACGGATGGGACGAGCAAGGCCTCAGCCCTTGGACCCGAGCTTGGCTTCCAGCCACGACTTGATGCGGTTGGCGTCTCCCAGCCGCGAGTACTTGCCCCAGGAATCCAGCAGGACGATGAGCACCGGGCGGTTGGCCAGCATGGCCTGCATGACCAGGCAGCGCCCGGCCTCCTCGATGTAGCCGGTCTTGGAGAGGCCGATGTTCCAGCGGGGACTGCGCACCAGGGCGTTGGTGTTGGGGAACTGGATGCTGCGGCGGCCCGACTGGATGGTGGTCTCAGGTCGGGTGGTGAAGTCGCGGATTTCGGGATAGCGGTAGGCCGCTTCCATGATGCGGGCCAGGTCGTGGGCGGTCGCCACGTTGCCGGCGGAGAGGCCGGTCGGATCCTCGAAGCGGGCGGCCTCCAGACCAAGGGTCTTGGCCTTGGCGTTCATGGCCTCTACAAAGGCGGAGAGGCCGCCGGGGAAGGTGCGGCCGAGGGCGTGGGCGGCCCGGTTCTCGGAAGCCAGCAGGGCCAGGAGCAGGGCCTGCTCCCGGGGCAGGTGGGTGCCCACGGGCAGGCGCGACTTGCTGTGGCGCAGCATGTCCATGTCATCCCGGGTGATGGTGAGCATCTCCTGGGGATCCAGGCGGGCGTCCAGCAGGACCATGGCCGTCATGAGCTTGGTGAGCGAGGCGATGGGCTGGATGGCTCCGGCCTGCTTCTCGATCAGTGCCTGGCCGGTGGTCTGGTCCAGCACCAGCGCCGAGGCCGACTTGAGCGAGAGCTTCGACTGGGGGCGGGAGGCCGCTTGCAGGGCGGTGAGGCCCACGAAGCACAAGATTCCCAGCCTCTGGATTCCCCGTTTGAATCCCATGCCTGCTCCATGAAGATAACGATTGTCGTCACTCGTTCCTAGTCTACTGGATCGAATGATCGATTCCTTCAATGAAAATGGTCAGGGCCAGAGCAGGATCAAAAGGCTCAGGTCGGTCACCGCCCAGGCACCCAGGCCCCAGTACATGCCAGTTTCGTGCCGGTGGTCGCTCCAGGCGCGCCAGCCGGCCAGCCAGGGTAGGAGCACGGCCAACCAGGCGGCCAGAGAGATCCCGAGGGGCCAGAGGTGACGTCCCAGGGCCATAACCGCGGCGCCGAAGAGCAGGTGGGCCACCAGAGCGGCCACCAGGGCCAAGGCGAGGCTCCGGCCCACGCCCATCCGGATCACCAGGGTGCGGTCGCCCCGGCGGGTGTCCTCCGCCACCTGGTAGATCTGGGTCATGGGATACAGGGTGGCGAAGAGGAAGGCGAAGCCCCAGGAGGCCCGCAGGATGGCCGCATCGAAGGGTCGCCCCGTGATGGCCCAGCCCGCCAGGGGCGTGAACAGGCCGAACCCGACGCAGTTGATGAGCAGGTCCCAGCCGGCCCGGGCCTTCAGGCGGATCGGGGGCACCGAATACAGCACGCTCATGATTACGCAGGCGAGGTTGATCAGAGCGAAGGGCCGGGGCAGGAGGAAGCCCAGGAGGGCGGAGGCGGCCAGCAGGGCGGACGAGAAGGCCAGGAGGTGTTCGGGGGGCTTCGGCGGCGCCTTCAGGTAGCCGATGTCGCCTTCATCCTTGTCGAAGGCGCTGTTGATGGCCAGGGTGCCGCCGTTGAGCAGTGCGACGAAGACGAGCCATCCCAGCAGCGTGGGCGCGGCTTTCAGGGCCCAGCCGGCGGCCAGCAGTGTGCCCAACAGGAAGTGGGCCGTCATGATGGGCCACTCCAGGGGCCGCAGGTGCAGCAGATAGGCCATGGTCCTGGGCCCGAGGAGGCGCTGGAAGAAGGCCCGGATGGGGAAGCCGTGGGCTCCTCCGGTCACGCGATGCCCTCGCGCCGCAGGGCCTGGACTTCGCCGGAGGGGCGTCGGGGCTCCACCAGGGCCTCCATGGCCGCCAGCAGGTGGGGCACGCTGAAATCCGTGTCCACGCACATGCCATGGGGCAGAGACAGGGAGACCACATAGCAGGGGATCTCGGGCATTTTCGTGAGGCCCTTGAGCAGCCGGTCCGTGCAGCTCACGGCCACCACCAGGTCGGGCCGGTATTCCCGCGCTTCGCGGTAGGCCTTGTGGCTGCGGTTGGTGATGCGGCCCTCCCAACGGTTTGTCAGCACCAGGTTCATGTAGTCGCCCACGGGGCACAGGCCGCAGTCGTAGCAGGCCTCGAGGTCATCGAGGATGCCGGCCTTGCAGCGGGCCATCTGGATGCAGTGGGGGAGGAGGATGAGGGCCCGCCTGGCCCGATGTCCGCTGAAGGCCTCGCGAACCTGCTGGTTGTTGTAGCCGCAGTAGGAGAGGATCCAGGCGTCCTCCTGCCCGAACCAGCGGGCGATGGGTCTGAAGGCGTGGGCCCAGATGCTGTCCTGGCGGCGGATCGCCGCCCCATTCCGGAGGAGGGCTTCACCCCGCAGGAAACTGGGCCAGGCCGCGGCGAGGGCGGCCACACCCGCCAGCAGCCACCATCCACGGCCCGCGGAATGGAGCGCCGCTCCCGCGAATGCCACGACCGAGACGGCCGTGGGCAGACCCCGGCGGATCCAGAGGAAGAGCGCGCCCCGTTCGTCCGGCAGGGTGCCGGGCTGAGGCAGGGCGCGGGTTTCCTTCACTTGGAGGCTCCGGCCAGGCCGATGATCTTCTTGAGATCGTCGTCCTTCCAGCGGAGGCCGCCGCCGAAGAAGACCGTGCGGAGGTCCTTGTTGCCGATGTCCTGGACGCCGGCCTGGACGTAGGCGCCCTTCCAGAACTGGTAGCTGGTGGTGAAGCGGTAGCGCGGATTCGGTTTTTCGGGACGCTTGGTGAAGTCGTAGGCCAGGACGCCGAGCCGCAGGCGATCGTTGTCCAGGGTGCGGAACTCGATGCCGCCGCCGCCCTTGCCTTCCACGATGCCGGCGGAGAAGACGGCCGCGCCGAGGCGCTTGGCGAACTGCGCGGATACGGTGAAGCTCTGGTCCGTCGTGACGGACCTGGTCTTCTCCAGGACAGTGACGGGGAGACCCGTGACGGGGTCGAGCTGAGTCACCGTGCGGGTGCTTTCACTCAGCTTCCCGTCGGGCGTGGAGGCGAAGCCCAGCGCGTACCAGTAGTCCGGCTTCGGCGCGATCTCGAGGCCGAGGGCCACGCGGCTGTCGTTGCGCTTGTCCCACTGGGCCGCGTCCATGTCGAGGCGGAACTCCATCTTGTTGAAGCCGCCCAGCAGGCCGTTCACGTTGTCCACCGCCTCGTTGATCTTCTTGATGGTGGTCTCGTCGTTGAGCAGCTTGCCGATGGTGCCCTGGCCGTTGTTGATGCGGTCGGTGAGCACCTTCAGGTTGTCCGCGGTGCCCTGGAAGCTCTGGGCCAGCTTGCGGACATCCGTCATCACGCCCTTCAGCTCGGGCCGGTTCTCCTCGAGGATGGCGTTGAGGTTCTTGCCCACGGTCTCGAACTGTTGGGCCAGCTTGGGTAGCTTGTCCCGCAGGTCGGCGGTGATGGCCTCGACATTGCCCATGGTGTTGTTGATGGCGCTGTGGTTCTCCTGGGCCATGGACCGGAATTCGGCGGTCAGCACGCGGATGTTGTCCACGATCTCATCAAGCTTCTCCCGGCCCTGCTCGCCGCCGATGGACTCGTTCAGGGCCTGGGTGACGCCCTTCACGTTCTTGCCGATATCCGAGAGGGTCTCCATGAGGTTGTCGAGGCTGACGCCCGCCTTGCTGGGCAGGGGCTGGCCCTCGGGGAAGGGGCCCTTGGCGCTGTGGCCGGCGTCCAGATCGATGAACTTCTCGCCCAGGATGCCGATGGAGCCCAGTGACACAAAGGCGTCCGCATAGACCGGCACGGAAGAGTCCAGGCCCACCACCACGCGGGCCTTGCCGTTCTCGAGGGCGATGGTGCGGACATCGCCCACCTTCACGCCGGCAATGCGCACGGCGCTCTGGACGTTCAGGCCCGCCACTGAGTCGAAATAGGTGAACCGCTCGGACTGGTTCTTCTTGCCGCCGATCTCCAGCTTTTCGGAGCGGAAGACCAGCACGGCCAGAAGAACGATGGCACCCGTGAAGAAGAGGCCGACCTTGGTTTCGGGCTTCATGGATGGGCCTCCTGGGATTTGCGCTTGGGCGGGGGCGGGTCTTGAAGAAACGGGCCGTCCGCATCCCCCCGCAGGAACTGCTGGATGACGGGATGCGGGTTCGCCTTGAATGCGTCGGGCGGCTCGCAGGCGATGCACTCGCCCCGGAAGAGCAGGGCGATGCGGTCGGCGATCTCGAAGGCGGACTTGAGGTCGTGGGTGATGGTGATGGTGGTGACGCCCAGCTCGTGCTTGAGGTCAAGAATCACGCGGCCGATGACGTCGGTCATCACGGGATCCAGGCCCGTGGTCGGCTCGTCGAAGAGGAGGATCTTGGGCTTGAGGGCGATGGCCCGGGCGAAGCCCACGCGCCGCTTCATGCCGCCGGAGAGCTCCGCGGGCTTCAGCTTGTCGGTGCCCTTCATGCCCACCATGGAGAGGCACTCATCCACGCGGGACCGGACCTCCTCCTCGGAGATCTCGAGGTGCCGCCGGAGCCCGAAGGCCACATTCTCGAAGACGGTCATGGAATCGAAGAGGGCGGCCATCTGGAAGCACATCCCGATGCTCTGGCGGACCTTGAAGAGCTCTTCCCGTTTGAGCTGGGCGATGATCTTGCCCTCGATGGCCACGTGCCCGGCATCCGGCGTGAGCAGGCCCATGATGTTGCGGAGGAGCACGGTCTTGCCCGTGCCGGAACCGCCCAGCACCACGAGGCTCTCGCCCTCCTGGACCTGGAGGTTCACGTTGGACAGCACGACCTTCGGACCGAAAGCCTTGGACAGGTTGACGACGTCGATCAGGGCCATGCCGTCACACCAGCAGCAGCTTGGTCAGGAAAAAATCTGAAATGAGGATCCACAGCGAGCTGGTCACCACGCTGCTGGTGGGGGCGTTGCCCACGCCCTCGGCGCCGCCCTGGGTGCGGTAGCCCTTCCAGCACCCCACGAGGGCGATGATCATGCCGAACACCAAGGCCTTGTAGAGCGCGATGCGGAGGTCCCGGAAGGCCAGCAGCTTGTAGAACTCGTGGCTGTAGACGAAAGCGCTCTGGCCTTCCACGCCCACCAGGATCATGTAGCCGCCCCAGAAGCCGACGTAGATGGAGATCACCGTCAGGAGGGGGACCACCACGATGGAGGCCAGGAACCGCGGCACGAAGAGGTAGTGGATGGGATCCGTCGCCAGGCACTCCAGCGCGTCGATCTGTTCTGTCACCTGCATCGTGCCCAGCTCCGCGGCCATGGCCGAGCCGATGCGGCCCGAGAGCATGAGGCCCGTGATGACAGGACCCAGCTCGCGGACGATGGCCAGGCCCTCCACCTGCGCGGCCAGGCCCTCGGCCTGGAACTGGCGGAAGCCGAAGGCCAGCTGCACCGCGAACACCATGCTCACCGCGACGCTCGTGAGGATCACGACCGGCAGGGAATGGACGCCCACGGCCTGGAACTGGTTCAACAGGTTCTTGCCGTCGAACGGCCGCTTGAAGATGGCCACGAAGGTCCGCCCCGCCAGCGTGGCGAAGTCCCCCGCGGTATCGAGCGCGCTGAGGACGCTGGCACCGGTCTTGTCGATGAAGGTCAGAACCATGGGGCTCCGGGGGCAAAGAACCAGCTTACCCGAGTCAACCCTTCTTCTGCCGGGCGCGGAGTTTCGACGCGCCGCCTTCTTTTTCCGTCTGCGCGGTCCGGCTCAGGGCCAGGGCATCCGCCGGCACGTCGCGGGTGATGGTGCTGCCCGCGCCGATGAGGGCGCCATCGCCGATGGTCACAGGAGCCACCAGCTGGGTGTCCGATCCCACGAACACGCGATCGCCGATGACGGTCCGGTGCTTGTTCACCCCGTCGTAGTTGCAGGTGATCACCCCGGCGCCGATGTTGGTGCCCTCGCCGATCTCCGTATCGCCAAGGTAGGCGAGGTGGTTGGCCTTGGCGCCGCGATGCAGCTTCGCCTTCTTGGTTTCGACGAAATTCCCGACATGGACGTTCTCAGCCAGGTCCGTACCCTCGCGCAGCCGGGCGAAGGGTCCCAGCTTGGCTCCGGCGCCCACCAGGGCCTGCTCGATGATGCAGTAGGGCCGCACCTCCACGCCCTCGCCCAGCACGGAGTCCAGAATCACGGTCCCTTGGCCGATGCGGCAGCCCTCGCCGACGCGCACCGTCCCCTCCATGCGGACGCCGGGTTCCAGCAGGACGTCGCGCGAAAGGACCACGCGCGGACCCACCAGCGTGCTGTCGGGATGGAGGAAGGTCACCCCCTCGGCCATCCAGTGCCGCTGGATGCGCCGCTGGGCCGCGGCCTGAAGCGTGGCCTGATCCTGCCGCGAGTTCATGCCGGCCAGCTCCTCGGGATCGCAGACCTCCACGGCCACGGGGAGCTCCCGGGCCACGGCCGCCACGGCATCCGTGAGGTAGTACTCCTTCTGGGCGTTGTGGTTGGTCAGGCCCTGGAGGGCCTTCCTCAGGGCGGGCCAGGGGAGGGCATAGGCGCCCCCGTTCACGCGCTGCACCGCCAGCTGCTCCGGCGTGGCGTCCTTGGCCTCCACCATGGCCGCCAGGCGGCCATCCGGATGCTGGATCACCCGGCCGTACGAGCCCGGAGTCTGCATGTCCATGGCCAGCAGCAGGGCTTCCGCGGAGCAGAGCCGCGTCACCGTGGCAGGAGACGTGAGGGGGACATCGCCGCACAGGATGACCACCTTGGAGGCGCCGAGCCGGTCGAGGTCGGGGATGCAGACCTGCAGGGCGTGGCCGGTGCCCAGGGGCTCGCCCTGGTCCACGGCCGTGACGGGGCAGGGCAGCAGGTCGGCCTTCCGCCAGGCTTCGAGCGCGCCCAGGACCAGCTCCTTGCCGTGGTGGACCACCACGATCGCCCCGCCCAGGTCGGGAGGTAGCGTTCGCAGGGCCCAGAGGAGGGAGGGATCACCCAGGATCGGATGCAGGACCTTGGGGAACCGCGATTTCATGCGGGTTCCAAGCCCCGCCGCCAGGATCACCGCCACTGTCGACATGCTGCCTCCAGTCTCCAGCCTACAACAGCCACCAGGTTCACTCGGTCGGGGCCCGCAGCAGCGCCAGCACGGACTTGGCGAAGGCCGCGGATTCGAATGGCTTATCCAGGAATGCGATCCGACGCAGGCCCAGGGAGCCGGGATCCATGGGCAGCGGCTGGCCCATGCCGATCACCAGGCTGGGGATGGGCTGTTTCTGGAAGGCGCGGAGAGCCCGGTGGAAGCGTTCGAGCTTCGGGGTGCGCTCCAGGATCAGCGCGTCGGGCTGCGGCTGCCCCCGGCTTCCCCTCAGGAGGTGCGGCAGATCCTCGAAACTCTCCGATCGCCCTCCCAGAAGGTGGACGAGATCCGCCAGCGCGCTCCGGGCCAAGGGGTCGCCGTCCACGATCCAGAGCATCCGTCCGGCCAGCATGGGTCCATTCAGCGGGCGAGTCGCCGTGACGGCGGGAAGGTACACCCTCGGACGGACTCCCGCCTGATTATCCTGCTCCCGCTCCAGCTCCAGCATCCCTCCGGCCTCCAGCACGGATTCCCGCAACCAGCCCAGACCGAACAGCTCGCGGGACCAGCCCCCGGTTCCCCCCACGGTTTCCGCATGGAGCAGGCCGTAGTCGTGGCCTCCCAGGTCTGCGGCATCCAGCATCAGGACCAGATCCTCCCGGCCCGTGCGGTCGCGCGCATGGAGCAGCAGCTGGGTCGCGATGCGCTTCAGGGATTCCGGCGCCACCGCCAGGGAGAGGGGCGCGGCGCGGAGATCCAGGCTCCGGCCGGGCGGCAGGACCTTCCGGAGGCCGGGAAGCAGGTTTTCCAGCGCAGGCCGGCCCTCCACCTGGCCGCGCGCGGACGGGGGTGGGTACAGCCGGCCGGCCGCCTCCTTCACCCGCCCGGCTGCCTCGCGGAGAACGCCGTCGGGGGCGTCGGCCAACAGGCGGTCCGAAGCTGCAGAGAGGGCCAGCAGGGCGTTCGCGCCGAGCCTGCGGCGATCCTCGTCACCGCTGGCGCGGAGGGCCCCGCCGGCCTGCAGGGTCAAGGCCCCCGCGGCGGAATGGGCGATCCACACCAGGCCCATGCCGCGATCGAAGGCCGTGGCTTCCAGCAGGGCTTCGCTGAAGGTTCCGTCTTCGCTGACCTGGGTGGCCACGACGGAGGCACTCCCGAATTGGAGGAGCTGGTCCCGGATGGCCTGCCAGACGGGCTGGTCGCCGCCCTGGAAGAGCGCGTCCATGACGTAGCCGCGCAGCTGATCGCGGGGCAGCCCCACCAGTTGGCTGAAAGGGCCATTGGATTCGAGGACGCGGCCCTGGTCGTCCACCAGCCACATGGGCTGGCGGGGATCGAGCCCCAGGGCCAATCCCGGGAGTTCCGCAGGACCCGATTTCTCGATCAGGGCCAGCGCCATGCGGAGCCCCTGGCCGCGTCCCTCCACCCAGGCTCCCTGCTCCCGCAGCCACCTCAGCTGCTGGAGGGCGACCAGGCCGAGAAGCAGTCCCGCGAGGATGGCCGCTGGCCAGGAGAGCCGCGGCGCGCCTGGCGGCAGCAGGAGCTGGGCCAGCGCCCCCGCGCCCAGGGTGGCGGCCCCCACCAGGGGCATCCGAAGTTCCAGTTGGCGCCCATGGGTCCACCGGTAGGCCAGGTCTGAAAGGACCAGCCAGAGCAGAGCCTCGAAGGCCGCGCCGATCCAGAAGCGCACGACCTCCTGCCAGGGCAGGTGGAGCCTGGCCAGGAACAGGGCGAGGAAGAGGCTCGCTCCGCCGACCCCCACGGCCAGACGCCTCACCCCCTGGACGCCCTCCCGCTGGGCCTGCAGGAAGAGAGTGAATCCGAACAGGGCGGCGCCGAGCTGAGCCGCTGGCAGGGGCAGGCCGGTGAGGTGCGCCCAAGGCTGGGCCAGTACCGCGAGGATCCCGCCCAGGAAGTAGCCATAGCTGAGCCCCACGCGTCCCCTGCGGCGGAAGATCCAGAAACCCAGCCAGGGCGGAAGGGGCAGCAGGAGGGCGGAGATCAGGTCCGCGAAATCCATGGCGTGCATCACAGCAGCGTGGCGGGCCAGAGACCGCGGAGGGCGTTCAGGCACCAGAGCTGCCCTCGAGCGCAGTCCTCGAGGGTGATGGGGGCGCGCTGCACACGCCAGCCCCGCTCCACCGTCCAGCGCGGGAGATCCATGCGTTCCGCCACGCTGGCCACGCGGCCTTCGATCGGCGGCAGGATCAGGGATTCCCCGTGCTCCAGTGCGACGGTGGCGATGGCACTTTCGGCCAGAGTGCCGTCGGGCCACAGCAGCAGTGCGTCCTCGGCGCCCTGCCGCCAGGCTTCGGAAAGCACCTGGGGCCGCCACGGGCCGGAGAGCCCCTTGTGGAGCGCCAGGGGATCGGGTCGGAGATCCCCCATGGGATGCGGCATGGGCGCGAGCCGGTACGGCGCCGTGGCCTGGGGCAGAGGCTCCAGCCGCGCATCCAGGAGGTTGAGGTCCAGGTGGAGTTCCAACCGCAACGCCGCCTCGGGAGCGGCATGGCGCTCCAGCCAGCGGCGGAGTTCTCCGGCGGCATCATCCAGCCACGCGGGAGACCGGCCCAGGGCGCCAGCCCCAGCCTGCAGGCGATCCATATGGGCGTCCAGGTGCAGGGGCGATCCGTGGCGCACGGGTAGCGCGGTGCGGGGAACCGCGCCGGCATGGACATCCACGCCGGACAGCGTGGCGCCCGGCCCGAATTCCGCCCGGAGGGCCGGACTCATGATCCGACCACCTGGGCGGCCCAGGGTTCCTGGCGGGCCCGCCCGGCGAGCCGCACGCCCAGCGCGGCGGCCTCGAGGAAATTCCTGGGATCCGCCACCCACTTTCCCGCCTTGTCGAAGGCGGTGCCGTGGTCGGGGCTCGTCCGGATGTAGGGCAATCCCAGGGTGAGATTCACGGCCCGGGCGGGCTCCAGCAGCTTGATGGGGATGAGCCCCTGGTCGTGGTACAGGGCCACCACGAGGTCGAACTCGCCCGACACGGCGCGGTGGAACAGGCTGTCCGAGGGCAGGGGACCGGAGAACCGAGGCGCCGAGGCGGCTCTGGGATCCCTCGGGAACGGGGACGGGAGGTCGGCGAAGGGCCCTGCAGGGCCCGCTTCGCGGAACGCGGTCTCGGCCCGGTCGCGGGCTTCGGCCAGGAGGCCTTCCTCGTCCCCGAAAGCGCCAGCCTCACCCGCATGAGGGTTGAGGGCGCAGAGGGCCACGCGGAGATCCGGATTCCCGGTGAGCCGGATGAACTGCCCGGCCGAGAAGGCCAAGGTCTCGGCCACGGCTTCCGCGTCCAGGTCCTCCACCACGGAGCGCAGGCTTTGATGAACCGTATGCAGCACGACGGACAAGCGGGGGCTGACGAAGGCCATGCGGACGATAGGCGCGCCGGCCAGAGTCTGGAGGAACTCGGTGTGGCCGGGGATGGGGTATCCAGCGAGGTGCGCGGCGGACTTGGCCATGGGCAGGGTCGTCAGGGCATCCACGCGGCCGGACAGGGCCATGCCTGCGGCCCAGCGGATGGCTTCCACGGTGGCCCGACCGGAGGCGGCGGACCCGCGGCCCAGTTCCAGACGATCCGCACGGATCTCCGGAGTGGGGTCCAGCCAGAGGGCGGTGGCCGACCCGCTTGGATCCCCCACTTCGAGGCCGCAGGCCGTTCCCAGGAAGCCTTCCGGAGCGGGGGCGGGGGCGTCCGTCCACTGCCAGATGGCGCGCCTTCCCTCCGTCCCCTGAAGCAGGTCCACACCGGCACGGGAGCCCACCACGGTCACGTCACCCCAGGAGCGCAGGGTCGGCAGCGACCTCAACAGCAGCTCGGGCCCGATGCCGCAGGGATCCCCCAAGGTGATGGCGATGTGCGGTGGGCGGCTCATGGTGGTCCCCGTCGGGCGCTCCCATCCTCAGTCGTAAGCGGGGATCTCCACCTCCGCGTTCAGCGGCTCCTCCTTCTTGGTCGGGCGGCTGCGGCGGATCCGGGGCTCCTCCTCCTGCTTGTAGATGTACTTGATGTTGTGCTTGGGCACCAGGACATTGGGTTCCTTCACCCGGTTGATCTTCAGGCAGTGCTTGTCGTACCACTCGATGACGCCACGCACCTTCTCGTCGTCCTGGAGCACGATCACCATCGGCGTCTTGGACTGCATCTGCTTGAGGTAGTAGAAGCTCTCGGCGTTGGTCTGCTCGGGGGGCGCGATCTTGCGCCGGGGACTCCCCAGTCCCTGGGGCGCGGTGGCCGCCGCCGGATTGACGGCCGGATTCGGTTCCCCGCCGGCAGTGATGGGAGGCGGGACCGGCGTCATGACCTCCCCGCCGCCCCCCTTGGCGGGGATGCCCAATTTATCCTTGAGTTCGGTGAGGTTCGGTCGGATGAGCTTCCGATTCATGGCAGATCCTGGCCCGGTGGGCGGTACGGGGGGATGTCAAAGGCATTGGCGTGTGGCCATTCCCTCTCAAGCCTGGGCGGTGCCTGCCTGAAGGCAGGATCCAAAAGCCGTAGAGGGGATGAACCACTTTGGCAGGTGCCAAGTGGACCCTGCAAGGGTGTGTCTTGATTTAGATGACGGAAAGCTGCCGGAAGTTTACGCCGGATCCTCGTGCTGTGCCAATGGCTCTCCTTGGTGACACTCGGGTAGGAAAATCCGGACCCGGGTGCCCACGCCAGGACGGCTCTGGACCTCGATGCGCCATCCCATGGCCTCAGTAAACTTGTAGACCAGGCTCATGCCCAGTCCCGACCCCTCCTCGAAGCTGCCGGAGAAGGGCAGAAACAAGTGATCCAGCTGTTCAGGGGCCATGCCGCAGCCGTTGTCTTCGACCTCCAGCCGGACCTGTCCTCCGGAAACACTGCAGGTGAGCCGGACCTGGGGCTGTGGGACGCCATTCACCGCCTTGCGGGCGTTGCTCAGAAGGTTCATGAGCATCCGGTGCACCCCGACCGGATCCGCAAGGATGAACGTTGACACCGGCTCCGGCATGTCCAGGGGGAGCCCCTCGGTCCGGGGGTCCATCTCCCAGCTCGCGCGGGCTTCTTCAAGGATCCGGCCGAGGGGGAGCACTTGCCCTGGGCCGGCCTCTGGCCGGGCGAGATCGAGGAAGTCCGAGACGATGGCGCCCACCCGCTGGGTTTCCCGGTCCAGGATGCCCAACACGCGAGACCTGACGTCCTCCGGAGCCTCCGGGCGCTGCAGGAGCTGGACGCATCCGCTGATGGAGGCCAGCGGGTTCCTGAGCTCGTGGGCGAGGCCAGCCGCCAGCTGCCCGATGGAAGCCAGCCGCTCGCTGATCCGCGTGCGCTCCTCGAGGGCTTTGATCTCCGTCAGATCCTGGAACAGCAGCAATTGGCCGGTTTCCTGACCGCTGGGGGCCCGGAGGGAGGTCAGATGCCCACCCAGGATCTGCGGAGGACGGCCTGCCACCGGAAGGGTCACCTCGAAGCGGTGCTGAGCCGGAAGGGGTTGCGCGAGGGGGAGCACCTCGTGGATGGGGAGGCCCAGGGGTACCGGATGGCCCAGGATGGCCGCCGCGGCCGGATTCCCGGACGTGATCCGTCCTGCCAGATCCAGCGTGATGAGGCCAGAGGACATGGACTCCACGACCCGGAGGTGCAGGGCCGACAGTTCGTCCACCGTGGCTTCGCTGGCGCTGAGATCCGTGCGCAGACGGTCGAGGTTGCGGCGGATGAGCACCACCACCAGGGTGGTGGCGAAGATCTGCAGGGAGGCGATGCCGAGCAGGAAGGGCAGGCGGGTCCCTTCCGGGTCCGTGGTTTCACCTGACAACCCGAAAGCCGGGAGCAATCCGAAGGTGAAGCCCAGCACCAGGAGGATGTGGGTGATGGAGGAAACCACACCCACCCAGACGATCTCCGTGGTCCCGAGATAGAAGGCGGAGGCCAGCACGGGAAAGATGTAGAGGGTGGAGAACCGCTCATGGGTGACCCCCTGATACGCGATGACCAGGGTGACCAGGGCCAAGTCCAGCACCAGGTTCCACCAGATCCAGGGCAGGGCGGGCGTGGGGAAGATCTGGTCCCGCGCGCGGAGGCCGAGGCTGACCTCCCAGATCGACTCGAGAAGCAGCAGCGCCAGGCACGCCAGGTACAGATCCTCGCCAGCGCCGGCGACGCGCCCCTCGGCGGGCAGCGCGAGATGCAGCACGAGCAGCCCGAAGCTGGCGTAGAGCCGGAAGGCGAGGGGAAGGAACGGCTGGCTGGCGTCCGGGGCGCCCAACCGGCCCAATGTGCGCTGGAGCATAGGGTCCAGCATGCCCGAATCTGGCATCCTAGGACCATGCCCGACCCTGCCCCCGCTCCTTCGCCCTCCCTGCGCGCCGCCGGCATGCGGCAGACGCCTCAGCGCGAGGGGATTCTCCAGGTCCTCCGGAATTCGGATCGCCCGCTCACGGTGGAAGAGATCTGGGAGCGCATGCCGGAGCGCCGCTCGGGCCTGCCCACGGTATACCGCAACCTCGAGCGCTTCGTGCAAGAGGGCTGGGCCGAGAGCATCATGGGCCCGGACCAGGTGATGCGCTTCGTCCGCTGCGACTCGCGTCGGCACCACCACCACCTTCAATGCGAGCGGTGCGGCCGCACGGTGGAAGTGGACGCGTGCGGTCTCGACGAATCGCTGATCGAACTCGAGACCCTGTCGGGATTCCGCATCACCCGGCATCAACTGATGCTGTTCGGACTCTGCCCCACCTGCCGATCCGAAAAAGACCGTTGACCGTATCGCGCGCCATTGCT
Source organism: Geothrix terrae (assembly GCF_022808775.1). Taxonomy (GTDB): domain Bacteria; phylum Acidobacteriota; class Holophagae; order Holophagales; family Holophagaceae; genus Geothrix; species Geothrix terrae. The sequence goes on along the minus strand of NZ_JAKZLA010000001.1, from coordinate 435,259 downwards.
AGTCTTGATGTCTCACGCGGGTGTAACTCAGTGGTAGAGTGCAACCTTGCCAAGGTTGAAGTCGTGGGTTCAAATCCCATCACCCGCTCCACTCCACCCGGGCCGCGCAAGCGGCCCGGATCATGTCAGAAGCTCCATCGCACCAAACGCAAGGCGCCGTAGCCAAGTGGTAAGGCCCGGGACTGCAAATCCTGTATTCATCGGTTCGATTCCGATCGGCGCCTCCAACCAGCCCCCGCAAGGGGGCTTTTTCATGGGCCGATCGGAATCGAAGTCGCGGATGGCGCGCAGGTAGGCCCCGCCGGGGACGCCACTTGATGTGGCGTTTCCGGCGATCAGGGCCGTGCGCAGCCAGCCGCGCGGCGGGAACCGGATTCCGATCGGCGCCTCCAACCAGCCCCCGCAAGGGGGGTTTTTTCGTGGGCCGATCGGAATCGAAGTCGCGGGTAGTCTCCGTTCGTGCTGTTACGGTGGTTCCGGAGATCCCCCCATGAAACGCGCCGCGGCCCTCTTCTGCGCCTGTCTCCTCGCATGCCTCCCGGGCCTCGCCCAGGCTTCGCTCTCCACGCTCCCCGTACCCCCTCAGCGGCCTACGGTGAAAGAGGTCAGGAAGTCCATGGGCATTCCCTCCCAGGGAGATCTCCGAGGTCAGCAGGACGCTGTGGGGTTCGCCTCGACGCCGGAGCAGATGGCCAAGGTGTGGGAACGGACCGCCCTCCCGCCGGCGCCGGAGGCGCTCGACCCCATGCCTCCCCCGGGCGTGGCCGGTCTCATCTGCCCCCACGATGACTACCTCTATGCAGGCCGCGTGTACCGCCAGCTGATGCCGCTGGTGAAGGCCAGGACCATCGTTCTGGTAGGGGTCTTCCACAAATACCGCCGCTTCGGCGCCAAGAACGCCCTGGTGTTCGATTCCTATCGGGCCTGGCGCTCCCCGGATGGCGAGATCCCCGTCTCCGGCCTGCGGGAGGACCTGTTGAAGCGGATCCCCGCCGCGGACGTCATCCAGGACGCCGCCATGCAGGACAGCGAACACTCGGTCGAGGCCATCGCCTACTGGCTGAAGCACCAGGACCCGACGGTGGAGATCGTGCCCATCCTCCTGCCTTCGGCCTCCTTCGAGCGGTTCCAGGAGCTGGCATCCCACCTCGGCAAGGCCCTGGCGGAAAGCGTGCGGGCACGCGGTTGGGCGCTCGGCCGGGATCTGGCCATCGTCATCTCTTCCGATGGCATCCATTACGGCGAAGACTTCAAGTACACGCCCCACGGCAGCGGCGGTGTGCAGGCCTACACCAAGGCCGTCGAACGCGACCGCCAGCTGCTGAAGGGACCCCTGGCCGGGCCGGTCACGTCGGCGAAGGTCCGGGCCTTCTACGAGGCGGTGGTGAACCCGCAGGATCCCGACCAGTACCGCATGCCCTGGTGTGGCCGGTTCTCCATCCCCTTCGGCCTTCTGCTCCTGGATGAAACCGCCCGGAGCCTGGGACGGCCTGCCCCCGTCGGGCACCCCGTGGCTTTCGGCACCTCCATCAGCTTCCCCCAGATTCCGGTCCGGGATCTGGGCCTGGGGGCGACCGCGGAAGCCAACCTCTACCACTTCGTGAGCTACCCCGGCGTGGCCTACACCCTGGGCGGGCAGTGACCCCTCCGCCTTACTCCGGCCGGGCGCTGATCCAGCCACCGCCCAGTACGTCCCCGTCTTGGTAAAAGACCACGGCCTGACCCGGAGCGATGGCCCGCTGAGGCTCGTCGAACACGACTTTCATCCGGCCGTCCGGCAGGGGGATCACGAGGGCATCAGCCTCAGGAGCCCGGCTGCGGATGCGCGCCTGGCAGGCCAGGGGGCCTCGGGGCGGGGCATCCACCCAGCTCAGCTCACGGGCCACCAACTCCCGGCTGAAGAGCTCGGACTCGCCGCCCACCCAGACGGTGTTCGTGGCGGGTTCGACCCGGACCACGTACAGGGGGTCGGCGAAGGCGACTCCCAGACCGCGGCGCTGGCCCACTGTGTGCCGCCAGTAGCCGTGATGGCGGCCAAGAATGCGACCGTCGAGGTGGCGGATGTCCCCATCCCCCAAGCCCGGGTCACGTCCCTCTGCCTCCAGGAAGGCGTCGTAGCGGTCCTGGGTGACGAAACAGATCTCCTGGCTCTCGGCCTTTTCTGCCAGATGTAGGCCCAATTCAGCACCTAGGCTCCGTACTTCAGGCTTGGTCAGATGGGCCAGGGGGAACAAGGTCCGCGCGAGGGTCGCCTGGGTGTGATGGAAGAGGAAGTAGCTCTGGTCCTTGGCGGGATCGGAAGCCTTCCGCAGGTGCCAACGGCCGTCTTCCAACCGGATGGTCCCGTAGTGCCCCGTGGCGACGAACGGAGCCCCCAGCGAATCGGCTCGCTCCATCAGCGCAGAGAACTTGAGGTGCTGATTGCAACGAATGCAGGGACTGGGTGTTTCTCCGTTCAGATAGCCCTGAATGAAGCCTTCGATGACCGTGTCCCTGAACCGGGCTTCGAAATCCATCACGTAATGGGCAAACCCCATCTCAAAAGCCACCCGGCGCGCATCCTGGAAATCATCGAGAGTGCAGCACTTCCCATCCGAACTTTGATCGGTCTTCTTGTCGAAGAGTTGCATGGAGATGCCGATGACTTCGTAGCCGCTCCGGCGGAGCAGGGCGGCCATGACCGAGCTGTCCACTCCCCCGGACATGGCCGCAAGAACCCTGTCCCCGGGTTTGAGCGAGGGGTGTTCTCTGAGGGAGGCTTGAGCGCGGGAAAGCAGTGAGCTCACGATTCAGATCCCAGGGGCGGCCATGGAGGTCGTGGTCAATTGTAATTCTTGGATTTGAAGAGCTCGTAGGCGGTCTGGTAGTAGGCCACGGTGAGGTCGTCATGGCTCTTCCCAGGAGGGGCGGGGAGGTATTTGTCCGTCTCGAAGTCATAGACCTTCGACACCCTGCTGCCATGCAGGCCGAGGACGGTGAGGAGGCCGTCCTTCATCAGGGCCACGTGGTCGTTGTGGTTGAACAGCAGGACCCGACCTGACTCCGGCGTGTTCAGCACATCCTGGCCGAACCAGGGTGCCGTGTAGGGCAAGCCGAGCAGGCCCATCAGGGTTGGGGCCAGGTCGATCTGGGACATGAGGCCATCCGAGCGCCTGGGGGACAGGTGGGCCGGCGAGTAGAACATCAGCGGGATCTCATAGGTCCGGAGCGGGATCTCCTGGCGGCCGTAGACCCTGGCGCCATGATCGGCCACCACGATGAAGAGCGTGTCCTTGAACCAGGGGTGCTTTTCCGCTTCCTTGAGGAACTGCCCCTGAGCGAAGTCGGCGTAGCGCACGCCGGACTCCCGGCCTCCTCCCGAGGCCTTCACGCCGATGGCTTCCAGGCCGGGACGGAAGGTGAAGGGCTTGTGGTTGGAGGTATTCATGATGTGGAGAAAGAATGGGCCACCCTTGGCCGACTGCTGGTCCGCGTAGGACAGGGCCATGTCGAACAGGTCCTCGTCCGACACCCCCCAGATGTTCTCGAATCGGGGTTTGTTCTTCAGGCTGGTCCGGTCGAGGACGTCGTAGCCGTTGCTCTGGAAGAAGGCATTCATGTTGTCGAAGTAGCCGTAGCCCCCGTACAGGAAGGCTGTCTGGTAGCCCTGGGCCCGGAGGACGGATCCGAGGGTGGCCATGCCTTCATGACCGGGCCGCCGGAGGATCGATTCGGTGGGGACCGGGGGCAGGGAGGTGGAAATGGCCTCCAGACCGCGGACCGTCCGGGTCCCCGTGGCGTACACATGACTGAACCAGAGACCCTTCTGGGCGAAGCGGTCGAACTCGGGCGTCCAGTCCCGGGACGAGCCGTACAGGCGGCTGAACTCGGCTCCGAAGGATTCGCTCGATACGAGAATGACGTTCAGCTTCCCCAGGCCGTCGGGGCGGGCCGGGAACTGGCGATCCAGGCGGCCTTCAGACAGCCGGGTGAAGGTGCCACCCCCCGCGGACAACTGGGAGGCGAGGTGCGCCAGGTTCTCGGCGCGGGGTCGGGTGGCGTAGTAGGCGTGATAGTCGATCTCACTCGTCCGGAGCGCCCGGAAGAAGGTGGACAGGCCATTCTCCGCCAGCTCGTTGGCGACCCGGTTCTGAGAGGCGGCGACAAGGGTGGCGGGAATCCAGGCGATGGCGACCGCCAGCGCGGCGCCATAGAGGGCCATGGCGTAGCTGCGCTTCTTGAGGTTCATGGGCGCGGACAGGGCCTTCGCCCAGTGGCTCCGCAGCCGCCAGGTGGCGATGGCGGCCAGCATGGCGCAGGTGAGGAGAATCTTGACGACCGGATATTCCGACCAGATGTCCCCGGCTACTTCCGTCGGGTACATCAGGTAGTTCACCGATACCAGGTTGAACCTCGAGTTGAACTCTTCGAAGAAGAAGAACTCACAGGCCGCGAGGAAGAGCCCGCCCAGGACGTACAGGAAGGTGACGGCGGAGGAGGCGATGGGCGCTCCCACGCGCCCGGGTTCGGCCGGGGCCTTGAGCCACAGATACAGGGCCAGAGGGAAGAGCACGTAGAGAGCCTGGACGGCGTCCGAGACCAGCCCTGCCGGCAGGACCCAGAGCAGGGAGGCGATGGGCACTTGAGCCTCCCGACCCGATGTCAGCCACAGGGCCACTCGGAGGAACGACCCGAGGCCGAGGTACCAGGAGGCCAGGAGGAACAGTGGACGGTACCTGGCGACCACGCCGTTGTCGGGAGAAGGGGGCGTCGGTCGGTCAGTGGTCAATCGGATTCCCAAGAAGGTCCCTTTCGAATTCAGCAGCAGAAAACAAGCACTCCACTTGGAAAAGCGTGGAATGCATTTTCCCATTCTCGCATCCCCGGCGGCACCCCGTCCATGAGACCGGCTCTCAACAGCCTCACGTCCGCAGCTTCGACACGCGGAGCAGGGCGCCGGCGCCCAGGAGGAGGTAGGGAGCCAGGATCCCCCAATAGGCCGGCATTTCAGAGGCTCTGGCCGCCCCGCCGAACAGCGTCTGGAGACCGAAGAAGACGAGCCCACTGACCAGCCCGGCCCCGATGGCCTGGCCGCGTCCCCCACGGGGGCCCGGGAAGGTATAGGAGAGCATGGCTAGGACGAGCAATGGCCCAGCCAGCCAGCCCAGGAGGCGACCCCACAGCAAGTAGGAGCGCTCGGGATCCGGAGCCCACCGTTGCCATTGGATCAGATCGAGGGTGGAAGCTTCAGCCGCGGAAGGGGCCGTCCGAAGGGCCCGATCCGGGAAGAGTTCCGGGGTGGCTGGGCCGGCTACCAGGTGGGCTCCCCCCCAGGCCAAGGCTTCCGAGCGTTCGGCGCCAGGCTGCCACCGGAGGAGGATCGGAGCTTCGCCCGGAGCCTTCAAGGGGAATCCCCACCGGGCCTCGGGGGCCAAGTGCCACAGGACCCCCGTGGAGCCGAGGTACATCCACGGCGTGGATGAGGACGATCCCCTGGGCCGCTGCAGGATCTGCTGATACAGGGCCCGAGCCTGAGTCCTGGCCAGCGGCGCCAGGCCCGCCTGGAGGAGGAAGGTGGCAAGAACCACTGCGCCCCAGGCGAAACGGCTGGCCCAGATCCACTGGAGCAGGCTGACCCCGCCCGCGCGGATGGCCAGCCATTCCCGGTTGAGGGCGGCCTCGGAGAGGGCGAGCATGGTGCCCAGGAGGAAGGAGATCGGGAACGCGACCTCCAGGAATGGCGGAAGATTCCATATCCAGTATTTAATGAAAACAAACAGATGAATGTTGTTCTTCGACAGGTCTCCGGCAAGGTTCGAGAACTCGATGAGGAGGTCCAGCGCCAGGAGACTGCCCAGGGTCAGGCCCCAATTGCGCCACCAGGCCAGGGTGGACCAGTGCCTGAAGATGCCGCGCCGTGTCCCCTGACCGTGGATCCAGCAGAGAATCGAAGCTTTGGTGGCCGACCAACGCGCATGCAGGGGAGTCAGGTGCAGGGCGCGAGCCAGGGGACGAAGCCATCGGGAGAGGACGCCCCGACGGGTCCGGTGGGGTGAGAGCCGATGGGTGAGGATCAGCCAGCCGGCGCCAAGAAAGAGAATGGGAAGGAGCAGTGTTGGATATATTGATTTAACTTTTCCACTCAAAATCATGTTTTCAAAATACTTCATCAATAAATAGTAGACGAGGATCACACCCAGGCTCTTGATGACGGCCCCACCACGGTAGAACCTCGGGTGGCTGAATCCCAAGGCGATGCCCATGAGCAGCAGGGCGATCCCGGCCACCGGGAGGGTCAGCCGACGGCTAAGCTCCAAGGCCGCTTGCTGGCGCTGGGCGTCCGGAACCGCCGGGTCCCGGTAGATCTGCATCAAGGCACGGGAGGACTCGTACCTCAGCGGAACCTGGGCGAGGAGGCGGGGGCCAGAGGGTATGGCGAACCGGAGGATCTGCTGCTCCTGCCTCAGATGGATGACGCTGCCGTCCCCGGATGACTGGAACAGCACACCCTGGAGATCCGACAGGTGGAGTCGGATCTCCGAATTTCCCGACAGCGTGTTCTCCAGGGCGTAGGTCATCCGGGAGGCGGTCATGTGCTGGGTGCCCTGGGGCGTTGATTCCATCAGGTGGATCTGGCCGTTCTCCGAGACCCAGAAGGCGGTATCCGGAGAACCCGGGGGGTGCCAAGGTGGGCTCCCGGGACGGAGGAACCTGGCTTTGGCCTCCTCGGACATCTTTTGGCGCAGGGTCTGCTGGAGGCCCGCTGAGGCGGGCACCAGGAAGTGGGCATTGAAGGAAGCCAGGAGCAGGAGGCCACAGGCCATGATCAGCCACGGGGAGGACCAGGTCCGGCGTCCCGCACCGAGCCCTTGTGCCGCAACCAGCTCGGATCCCTCCATCATCTGCTGTGTCCCCAGCAGGCCCCCGAGCACCGCCGCCATGGGGAGGACCATGGAAAAGGTTTCCGGAAGGGACAGAAGGAGAAGGGGGAACATCCAGCGCAGGGGGGCGCCTTGGGAAAAGATCTCCCGCGAGATGGCGATCATCTCCCACGAAACCAGGAGGAACCCATAGAAGAACAGCGCCCCCAGGAAAGGGACCGTCCAGCGGCGAAGGATGTATCGGGTCAGAACGGAAGGCACTCGAGGTCCAGATTTAACTTTCGATAATGTATATTATGTAACCTTGAAATCAACCCGGAAGCCGGGAATGAAACTCACAAAACCTTTGCTGTCAGGAGGTCATGGATGTGGATGAGGCCGACGGGACGGTCCGACTTCCCCACCATGAGGAAAGTGATTTTCCGCGTCTCCATGTCACTGGCGGCTTCCAGGGCCAGCGCATCCTCCCCGATCATCGCGGGAGTCCGGGTCATCATCTGCTCGGCTTGGAGGTCGAGCGGATTCCTTCCTTCGCGCTCCGCGCCCTCCAGCGCACGCCGGATATCCCCATCGGTGATGACGCCCAGGAGCTTCGGGCCCTCCATCACGCTGGTCATACCCAGCCGTCCCCCCGTCATGGCCCGCAGCACTTCGGTCAACCCTGACGAGGCCCGGACAACGGGCCAGGTCGTATGCATCAAAGCTTTCACTTTCATGAGTTTCGCCCCCAGACTTCCAGCGGGATGATTCAAGGCGAAGTTGTCCCGGGTGAATCCTCGACGGGACATGAGGCTGGCGGCCAGAAGGTCCCCCCAGATCAGCTGGAGGGTCGTGCTGGCCATGGGGGCCAGATCGAGGGGGCAACCCTCGCCCTGAGGGAGCTGGTAGCTGAAGGTCCAATGCGCCGCCTGTCCCAGGCTGCTTGCGGGACGGGCGGTGATCGCCGCCAGCGGGGTGCCCAGGCGGACGAGGCTTGGCAGCAGCCGGACGAGCTCTTCGCTCTCCCCGCTGTTGGACAGGGCCAGCACAGAATCCTCCCGGGTCACCATCCCGAGATCTCCGTGCAGGGCTTCCGCCGGATGCAGGAACAGGCTCGGGCATCCCGTGGAGGCCAGGGTGGCGGCCACTTTCTGGGCGACGAGCCCCGACTTGCCCATGCCGGTGAGCACCACCCGGCCAGAGCGGGACAACACGCTGCCGCACCAGTCATCCACCAGGACTGGATCCCAGGCATCCCGCAGTTCCTTGAGGGCGGCCTGAGCGGCCTCCAGCACGGCCCGTCCGGCTTCCAGGGCCCCTGTGGCGTGATTCTGATCCTTCACGGTTCCGGCTCCGATGGCGTGGTGAACAAAGGGTTCATGCTACCAGCCATTCTCCATCCTCATTCCCCGCCCTGGCCCGTGCCCACTCTTGTCGCGGTCCGTGCCGTCCGTGGGCTGTCTCCGCGTTTGCTACACTGGCCCCGGCCCTGTAGCTCAGCGGTCAGAGCTGGCGGCTCATAACCGCTTGGTCGTGGGTTCGAACCCCACCGGGGCCACCATCTGCGCGCGCCGCCCTCGCGGCCCGCGCAGGCGGCGCCAGGCTCAGACGATCCACTTCCTCAACTCGCCTTCCGCGAAGGTCAGGTGCGCCAGCATGGCTTCAGAGGCCTTCTGGGGCGAACCCGAACGGATGGCCTGCAGGATCTCCGAGTGCTGGTCGATGATCCTCTGCGCGTTCTGGACGTTGTCCTGGTACAGCTGGCGGCGCGCCACGGAGTTGGCCTTGGCGAACTCTTCGGACACTGTCTTGAAGAGCTTGATCAGAAGGCTGTTGTGGGTGGCCTCGGCCACCGCGTAGTGGAAGGCGGCGTCGAACTCCTCGCCCTTCTCCGAGTCCTGGAGGTTGAGCCGCTCCCGCATGTTCGCCAGCATGGATTCGATCTGATCGAGCTCTTCGAAGGTGGCCCGCTGGGCGGCCAGGCTGGCCGTGGCGGTCTCGAAGATCCGACGCATCTCGAACATGTCCAGGAGCGAGTTGCGCTCCACCGCGAGGAACATGGCCAGGGGGCGGATGATGTCGTCGGTCTCGGTGCCCCGGACGAAGGTGCCCTCGCCAGGCCGGATGTCGATGATGCCGAGCATCTCCAGCGTCCGGATGGCCTCGCGCACGGAGGCCCGGCTGACCTGGAACCGGTCGGCCAGGTCCCGCTCGGCGAGCAGCTTATCGCCAGGCTTCAGCTTCCCCTCGGCGATGAGGTGCTTGATCTGGTCCACGATCTCTTCGTAGAGGCGCTTGGTCTTGATGGGGGTGAGTTCCATACTCATATCATCCTAAGTGACGAAAAGCGAATGAGATGCGAAATGTGATCAAAAACCGGGTTCTTGCGTATGGTCTGACCACTAGACCCATTGTAGGCTTCTGCCAGGTTCTTTACCAAAACTCTACCTTTTCATCCCCTACCCCCTTTTCAGGAGGCAGCATGACTCCCTGGACTCAAGTCTATTCCCCGGTAGCGGGGAATATCTTCCTCTCCGCCCTGGTGGCCGCGCTGCCGGTCTTCGTATTGCTAGGCTTCCTCGCCAAGCATGTGAAGGCTCACTACTCAGCCATCCTCGGCCTCCTCACCTGTTACGTGGTGGCCGTCCTCGTCTACAGGATGCCGGCGGGCATGGCGGGCATGGCCGCGGTGCACGGCGCCCTCTACGGCCTGCTCCCCATCGGCTGGATCGTGCTCAACGCCATCTTCATCTATGACATCACGGTGAAATCCGGCGATTTCGAAGTGGTGAAGCACTCCATCGCCGGCCTGGCGGCCGACCGGCGCATCCAGGCCCTGCTGATCGCCTTCAGCTTCGGCGCCTTCATCGAGGGCGCGGCCGGCTTCGGCACGCCCGTGGCGATCTCCGCGGCCATGCTGATCGGCCTGGGCTTCCGACCCCTCCAGGCCGCCGGCATCGCCCTCATCGGCAACACGGCCCCGGTGGCCTACGGCGCCCTGGGCAGCCCACTCCTCGCCCTCGCTGGCGTGACCGGCCTGCCGCTCGAGATGCTGAGCGCCGCCGCGGGACGCATCCTGCCCTTCTTCTCCCTGATCGTGCCGTTCTGGATCATCTGGACCATGGCGGGGCGCAAGGCGATGCTGGAAGTCTGGCCGGCCTGCCTCGTGGCTGGCGGCAGCTTCGCCATCACCCAGTTCCTTGTGAGCAACTTCCACGGCCCCTGGCTGGTGGACATCATCGGCGCCATCGTCTCCATGGTCGCCCTGGTCCTGTTCCTCAAGGTCTGGCAGCCCAAGACCATCTGGCGCTATGAGCACGAGCGCGAGGAAGCCCACGAGTCCGGCCCGAGCCACGGCACCGGCAAGGTCGTGAAGGCCTGGATGCCCTGGGTGTTCCTGTCCCTCTTCGTGTTCGCCTGGGGCACCCCCCACGTGAAGACCTTCCTCAACGGCGGCACCAAGGACAAGCCGAACTTCCTCTACGGCTACACCGTCAAGAACATCGAGATCCCCCTGCTCCACAACAATGTCCAGAAGGCCCCCCCCGTCGTGGCCAAGGTCTCCAAGGAGCCCGCCGTCTGGACCTTCAACTGGCTCTCCCTCACCGGCACCAGCCTCCTCCTCGCCGGCATCTGCAGCGGCCTGCTGGCCGGTTTCGGCCCCGTGGAACTGCTCAAGATCTTCGGCAAGACGGTCGCCCGCGTGAAGATCTCCCTGCTCACCATCGCGGCCATGCTGGCCCTGGGCTTCACCTCCAAGGCGGCGGGTCTCGACGCCACCATGGGCCTGGCCTTCGCCAGCACCGGCGTCCTCTTCCCCTTCTTCAGCGCCATGCTGGGCTGGCTGGGCGTGGCCCTGACCGGCAGCGACACCTCCTCCAACGTGCTGTTCGGCGGCCTCCAGAAGATCACCGCCCAGCAGTTGGGCCTGAACCCCATCCTCACCGCCGCGGCCAACACCACCGGCGGCGTCATGGGCAAGATGATCGACGCCCAGAGCCTCGTGGTGGCCTCCGTCGCCACCAACCAGCAGGGCGAGGAAGGCACCATCCTCCGCTACGTGTTCTTCCACAGCCTGGCCCTGGCGGCCATGGTCGGCGTCGTGATCTTCCTCTACGCGAAGGTGCTGCCCGCCAACTGGATGCCCCAGCTGCCTCCGGCCCCTGCCGCCGTGACCGCGCCTGCTCCGGCGGCCCCGGCCGCTCCGGCCACCCTGCCCGCCCCCGCCCCTGCCAAGTAGGCCGGGCGGCATCTTGACGTAAGACCCGGGTCCCGCCGCGCCCAGCAGGCCGGCGGGACCTTTTTCCGCGATACCCCGACCCAGAGGATGTTTCTCATGAGTACCGCCACCGCCACTTCCCTGAGGGATTCCCTCGTCTCCATCGTCGGGCCGGACCGCGTGCTCGACCGCCCCGTGGACCTGATCGCCTTCGCCGCCGACGCGAGCTTCTACCGTCTCATCCCCAAGGCGGTGGTCTTCGCGGCCGATGTGGAAGAGGTCAAGTCCCTGTTCCGCGTCAGCCACGAAACCCGCACCCCCATGACGTTCCGGGCGGCGGGCACCAGCCTCTCCGGCCAGTCCGTCTCCGACGGCATCCTGGTGGAGGTAGCCCGCAACTGGCGGGGCATCCAGGTGTTGGAAGGCGGCGCCAAGGTGAAGGTGCAGCCCGGCGTCATCGGCGCCCACGTCAACCACGCCCTGCGGATGTTCCGCGCGAAGATGGGCCCCGATCCGGCCTCCATCAACACCTGCACAGTGGGCGGCATCCTCAACAACAACTCCAGCGGCATGTGCTGCGGCGTGGTGCAGAACGCCTACCACACGCTGGAGTCCCTGACCTTCGTGCTTCCCTCCGGCACGGTGATCGACACGGCCGCGCCCGATGCCGACCAACGCTTCCGCGAGGCTGAGCCGGCCCTGACCGAGGGGCTGCTGAAGCTGAAGGCCGAGATCGAGGCGAACCGCCCCCTGGCCGACCGGATCCGGGCCAAGTACAAGATGAAGAACACCACGGGCTACTCCCTCAACGCCTTCATCGACTTCGACCGGCCCGTGGACATCTTCCGGAACGTACTGGTGGGTTCCGAGGGCACCCTGGCCTTCATCGCCGAGGCCGTGCTGAACACCGTTCCAGATCTTCCGGTCAAGGTGACGGGCTTCCTGATCTTCCCCGACCTCCATGCCGCCTGCGCGGCCATCGTCCCCCTGCGCGACGCCGGCGCCGCCGCCCTGGAGCTGCTGGACCGTGCCTCGCTCCGCTCCGTGGAGAACCAGGCCGGCGTGCCCCCCACCATCAAGACCCTGCCCGAGGGCGCCGCCGCCCTCCTGGTCGAGTTCCAGGGCAAGGACGAATCCGCCCGCGCCGAACTTGAGCGCCTGGCCCTGGACGCTGCCGCCCACCTGACGCTGCTGGAGCCCGCCCGCTTCACCCACGATCCTGTGGAGCAGGCCCTCATGTGGAAGATCCGCTCCGGCACCTTCCCCTCCGTGGGCGCGGTCCGCCAGCGGGGCACCACGGTCCTCATCGAGGATGTGGCCTTCCCCATCGAGAAGCTCGCCGACGCCGCCGTGGACCTCACAAAGCTCTTCGCCAAGCACCGCTACGACGAGGCCATCCTCTTCGGCCACGCCAAGGACGGCAACCTGCACTTCGTCATCACCCAGTCCTTCAACGACCAGACCGCCGTGGACCGCTACTCGGCCCTCATCGACGACGTGGTGGAACTGGTGGTCAAGAAGTACGATGGCGCGCTCAAGGCTGAACACGGCACGGGCCGCAACATGGCGCCCTTCGTGGAGGCCGAGTGGGGCCCCGAGGCCAAGGGCGTCATGGAGAAGCTCAAAAACCTGGTGGACCCCGAGCGCCTGCTGAACCCCGGAGTCATCCTCAACGCCGATCCCCACTGCCACCTGTCCAACCTCAAGCCCATGCCCGGCGTAGAGGAGGAAGTCGACAAGTGCATCGAGTGCGGCTACTGCGAGCCCAAGTGCCCCAGCCGCGAGCTGACCCTCACGCCCCGGCAGCGCATCGTGGTGCGCCGCGAGATGGCCCGCCTGGAGGGCAACCGCGAGAATCCCGCCCTGCTCTCCTCGCTCCAGGAGGCCTTCCCCTACATGGCGCTGGACACCTGCGCGACCGACGGCCTCTGCGCCACGGCCTGCCCCGTGGGCATCGACACCGGCCAGCTCACCAAGCGCTTCCGCCGCGCCAGCCACAGCCGCCGCGCCCAGAAGATCGCCCTCTCCGTGGCTCGCAACTTCGCCACCGTGGAGCCGGCCATGCGCCTGGCGCTCCGCTCCGGCCACCTGGTGCAGAGCATCTTCGGTCCCAAGGCCATGCCATTCATCACCCGGATCATGAAGGCCTTCGGCGCCTCCCACCAGTGGAGCCCGGAGATGCCCAAGCCGGCCAAGGCGCCCCTGCCCTCCACGTCCCTGGAAGGGGCGCAGGCCATCTACTTCCCCGCCTGCCTCTCCCGCATGATGGGCCACCTGCCCGGCGAGCCCGAGGAGATGAGCCTGGTGGAGGCCCTGGTGAAGGTGTCCCAGCGGGCCGGCTACCCGGTCCACATCCCCTTCGACGTGGAGGGGATCTGCTGCGGGGTGCCCTTCAGCTCCAAAGGCTACGACGAGGCCCACCGCTACACGATCAACCGCACCATCGAGAAGTTCTGGGAGTGGAGCCAGCAGGGCCGCCTGGCCATCGTCATGGACACCAGCCCCTGCACCTATGGCGTGCTCACCAGCCGCGGCTACCTCACGCCCGAGAACCAGGCGAAGTTCGACAAGTTGAAGATCCTCGACAGCCCATCCTTTGCCAATGATGTGCTGCTGCCCCGCCTGCGCGTGACGAAGAAGGTCGACTCAGTGGTCCTCCACCCGGTCTGCTCCATCACCAAGATGAACCTCCTGCCCAAGCTGGAGGGCGTCGCCAAGGCCTGCTCAGAGAAGGTCGTGGTGCCCCGGGACGCGGGCTGCTGCGGCTTCGCCGGGGATCGCGGCTTCACTCATGCGGAGCTGACCGCCTCGGCCACCAAGCACGAGGCGCGGGAGGTGAAGGCCCAGTCCTTCGACGGCTACTACGCCAGCAGCCGAACCTGCGAGGTGGGCATGACCCGGTCCACGGGCCAGGTGTATCGTAGCTTCCTGTACCTTCTCGAATCCGCCACCCGACCGGAGGCCTCCAAGTGAACGGTACCAAGCCCAAGAGGGTCTACTTCTACGGCACCTGCCTGGTGGACCTGTTCTTCCCGGATGCCGGCATGGCCGGCATCCAGCTCCTGCGCCGGGCGGGCGTGGAGGTCGTCTTCCCCGACGGCCAGACCTGCTGCGGCCAGCCCGCCTTCAACTGCGGCTACTTCGAGGAGGCCCGGGACGTGGCCCGGACCCAGGTGGCCCTCTTCCCCGAGGACCTGCCCGTCATCCTGCCCTCCGGCAGCTGCGCGGGGATGATGAAGGTCCACTACCCTGAGCTGTTCCATGGCCAGCCGGATGAGGCCAAGGTCCGCGCCTTCAGTGCCCGGGTCTATGAACTGACCCAGTTCCTGGTGGACGTGCTGGACGTGAAGCTCAAGGACCTGGGCGAGCCGGTGAAGGTCACCTGGCACAGCTCCTGCCATGCCGTTCGCGACCTGGGCCTGAAGGGCGAGCCCCAGGCCCTCATCGGCCAGCTTGCGAACGTGGAGCTGGCGCCTCTTGCCCGGGAATACGAGTGCTGCGGCTTCGGCGGCACCTTCGCCGTGCGCCATCCGGAAATCTCCGGGGCCATGGTCGCGGACAAGATCGCCGATGCCACCGCCACGGGGGCCTCCGTCGTCCTGTCCACGGACGGTGGCTGCCTGATGAACGTGAATGGCGCGCTGGAGGCCAAACGCAGCCAGCTCAAGGTCCAGCACATCGCCGAATTCCTGTGGGAGCGCACCCGTGCACGCTGAGAACGAAGTCCACTTCCGCGATGCCGCCGCAAAGGCTCTGCTGGATCCCCAGCTCCGGGCCAACTTCCGCCGGGCCATGGACGGCCTCATCGCCAAGCGCAAGGCGCAGTTCCCCGATCCGCGGGACCTGCAGGACCTGCGCGACCTCAGCACGGCCATCCGCTCCCGCAGCCTCCTCTGCCTGCCGGAGCTGCTCGAGCAGCTGGAGGCCAGCTGCGCCAAGAACGGCATCAAGGTTCACTGGGCCGAGACCTGCGAGCAGGCCAATGAGCTGATCCTGGGCCTGCTCGAGGCCCGCGGTGCCAAGACCATGGTCAAGGGCAAGAGCATGGTCTCCGAAGAGATGCACCTCAACGCCTTCCTGGAGAAGCACGGCATCGAGGCGCTGGAGTCCGACCTGGGAGAGTACATCATCCAGCAGGACGGCGAGACGCCGAGCCACATCATCATGCCGGCCATCCACAAGAACAAGGACCAGATCGCCCGGCAGTTCAGCCAGAAGATCAAGGACGCGAAGTACACCGAGGACGTGGACGAGCTCACGGCCATGGCCCGCAAGGTACTGCGCGAGAAGTTCCTGAACGCCGACGCCGGCCTCTCCGGCGTGAACTTCGCCGTGGCGGAGACGGGGACGCTGTGCCTCGTGGAGAACGAAGGCAACGGTCGCATGAGCACCCACGTTCCGCCCATCCACATCGCCGTCATGGGCCTGGAGAAGGTGGTGGCTCGGCTGGAGGACGCGGCGCCGCTCTATTCCATCCTCACCCGCTCGGCCACGGGCCAGGCCGTGAGCACCTACTTCAACCTCATCACCGGCCCCCGGGGCGAGGGCGAGAAGGACGGACCTCAGGAAGTGCACCTGGTCATCCTGGACAACGGCCGGTCGCGGATCTATGCGGATCCACAGCTCCGGGCCACCCTGCGCTGCATCCGCTGCGGCGCCTGCATGAACCACTGCCCCGTCTACACCCGCGTGGGCGGCCACGCCTACGAGGCCATCTATCCCGGCCCCATCGGCAAGATCCTCACCCCGCAGATGGAAGGCGTGGGTGTCCGCCATGACCTCATCCACGGCTCCAGCTTGTGCGGAGCCTGCGGCGAGGTCTGTCCCGTGGAGATCCCCATCCCCGAGATCCTGGTTCGCCTGCGCCGGGAAGCCACCCACGAGGACCTGGGTTCGAAGGTGGCTGGCAAGGGCACGGGCCGCACGGCCACCGAGGACTGGGCCTGGCGTCTGTGGGCCGGCGTGATCAAGCGCCCGGGCCTGTACCGGGTGGCCACATGGTTTGCCACACGCTTCGGGAAGGCCCTGCCCGCCAACGCGCCCCTGATCAAGAACTGGACCCAGTCCCGCACCAAACCCGTTCCGGCCCGCCGCTCGCTGAGCGAGCGCATGCGCGCCGAGGGAGTCCCCCATGAATGATCCCCGCACCGCCATTCTCGGCCGCCTCCGCGCCTCTGGCGATTCCGGCCCCCTGCCCGACCTCGACACCGCCGTCCTCGAGCGCCGGCAGTGGCCCGCGGCCCAGCGCCCCGCCCAGCTCCGCAAGGGCATGGAAGCGGTCCACACGGAGTTCCTGGAAGCCACCCCTGCGGACTGGCCCGCCGTCATCCGTAGCTTCTGCGAACGCGAAGGCCTGAAGAACCTGCTCTATGGCCCCACCAGCGAGGCCGGGTCCGCCCTGGCTGCCGCCTGGCCCGCCGGCGGGCCGGCGCTGAAGCCCTACGACCGCCCCGTGGAGACCTTCAAGGAGGAGCTTTTCAACGGCGTGGATGCCGGCTTCACGGGCACCGTGGGCGGCGTGGCCGAGACGGGCGGCCTCCTGCTGATGCCCGGGCCCGCGGAACCGCGGCTCATGTCCCTGGTGCCGCCCATCCACATCGCCCTGCTGCGCGCCTCCACCATCCACGACACCTTCTGGTCCGCCGTGAAGGCCCTGGGCTGGGGCCGTGCCCTCCCTCCCAACGCCCTGATGATCTCCGGCCCCAGCAAGACCGCCGACATCGAGCAGACCCTCGCCTACGGCGTCCACGGCCCCAAGCGCCTCATCGTGGTGCTCGTGGACGATCAGGCGTAGACGCAAGCCCACCCTCGCGCTAGACTGCTCCTTCATGGCTGGGTAGCTCAGGTGGTTAGAGCGAGGGTCTCATAATCCCTAGGTCGGCAGTTCGAGTCTGCCTCCAGCCACCACTCAAAACACCGGAGCCGCGCGGCTCCGGTGTTTTTGTATGCCCACCGCAGCCGGCAGACTCGAACTGCCGAGAAACAGCGGCGGCCCAGTAGGCCGCAGCGAGCAAGACCCCAGCGGGGCCTGCGCAGCGTCCGCGGCCGGGGCCAGCCGCTGGCCAGTTCGAGTCTGCCTCCTTCGGGCCACGCGGACGTGGCCCGAAGTCTTACGCCAGCCACCACCAAGAAGATCGGAGCCACGGCTCCGATCTTCTTCTGTACGCCCGGCAGTGGAAGCAGACTCGGACTGCCGAGAAAGTGTGGCGGGCCGGTAGGGGCCAGGTGGAGACGCCCCAGCGGGGCGTCGGAGCCGTCGGCCCAGGGCCCAGCCACACGCCAGTTCGAGTCTGCCCAATGGATTCAGCCATCTGAGGTTTGAGCCATTCACGCCTCTGCAACCTTCACGAAAACGCTGAGAGCTCCCCACAGGCGGATAATGGCTCCGCAAGGCTCCCCTACCCCGGAGGTCCCCATGAAGACCCGCACCCTCGGCCACTCCGATCTGACCGTCTCCGCCCTTGGCCTCGGCTGCATGGGCATGAGCGAGTTCTACAAGGGCGCCACGGAGGCGGAATCCGTGGCCACCATCCACCACGCGCTGGACTGCGGTCTCAACTTCCTCGACACCGCCGACATGTACGGCCCCTTCAAGAACGAGGAGCTGGTGGGACGGGCCATCAAGGGCCGCCGCGACCAGGTGGTGCTTGCCACCAAGTTCGGCAACGTCCGGGGCGAGGATGGCAGCTTCCGGGGCGTGAGCGGCCGGCCCGACTACGTGCGGGCCTGCTGCGATGCCTCCCTCAAGCGCCTGGGCGTGGCCCACATCGACCTCTACTACCAGCACCGGGTGGATCGCACCGTGCCCATCGAAGAGACCGTTGGGGCCATGGCCGACCTCGTGAAAGCCGGCAAGGTGCGCTTCCTCGGCCTGTCAGAGGCCGCCCCGGCCACCATCCGCCGCGCCCACGCCGTCCATCCCATCACCGCCCTCCAGACCGAATACTCGCTGTGGAGCCGGGATCCCGAGGACGAGATCCTCCCCAGCGTCCGGGATCTGGGCGTCTCCTTCGTCGCCTACAGCCCGCTGGGCCGCGGCTTCCTCACGGCCCGCTTCCGCACGCTGGAGGATCTCCCGGAAGGGGACTACCGCCGCAACGCACCCCGCTTCCAGGGGGAGAACTTCCAGAAGAACCTCGACCTGGTGGCGAAGATCGAGGGACTCGCGCACCAGAAGGGCGTGAAGGCCTCTCAGCTGGCCCTGGCCTGGGTGCTGGCCCAGGGGAGGGACATCGTGCCCATCCCGGGCACCACCCTGCGCAGCCACCTGGATGAGAATCTGGCCGCCTTGGAGATCCTGCTCACCCCCGAGGAGCTGGCCGAAATCGATGCCGTGGCGCCGAAGGGGGTCGCGGCCGGGCCGCGGTACCCGGAAGCCACCATGGCCCAGCTGAACGGGTGAGATTGGATCGCCCCGGGAACCAAATGGGACTCAACCTCATCGTTGGAATGCGGGTCTATTCCGTCCACCGGAGGACACCATGCCACGGGGCGCTTTGAAATCATCCTTGCTGCTTGTCGGAACCTTGGGCATGACCGAGGCGCCCGAGGACTCGACCCCCGCCCCCGCGGCGCTTTCCCTCAGGCCCACTCCGCGGACGGATGGCATCGCGTCTGTGGTCCAGCAGTGGGCCGCGGCCTGGCTCGACGGAAACACAGAGGCGATGTACGCCTGCCTCCATCCCTCGCTGGCCAAGCACATCCTGGGGATGGAGGCCGCCTCCAGCCGGGAGGCCCTTCAGCGGCTCATCGGTGTCCAATCGCTGCTCGGAAAGGCGGTCCGGGGCCAGTTTTCCGAGGGCGACGTGAAGATCCTGGACATCCAGGGCCGCAGCGGAAGTGCCCGGATGGATCTGGGCCCGTGGACGGCCTTCATCCACTTGGCGGCCCATCATGAAGGCTGGGCCATCGCGAACGTGCTCTGGGAATGGCGGAGCGGAGCCGCGCCCCGACGCTGACGGGTCACGTTGGTCAACCGGGGGCGATCCCGCCACACTGGATCGCATGGCTGAGACCCGGCTTCCCATCGCCAGACGCATCGCCCACCTGGACATGGATGCCTTCTTCGCCTCGGTGGAGCTCCTCGAGCATCCTGAGCTGAAAGGCCTTCCCGTGGTGGTGGGGGGCCGGCGGGCCGTGGCCGCCGAGGAGCGCGGATTCCCAAAGTTGAAGGACTACGCAGGCCGGGGCGTGGTCACCACCGCCACGTACGAAGCCCGGGCCTTCGGGGTGCGCAGCGGGATGGGGCTCATGAAGGCGGCCGCGCTGGCCCCGGAGGCGATCCTGCTGCCCGCGCACTTCGAGGCCTATGCCCGGGCTTCCCGGGCCTTCAAGGCCGCCGTGGCGGAGGTGGCACCCCTCATCGAGGACCGCGGAATCGATGAGATCTACATTGATCTGACCGAGGTTCCAGGCGACCCGCTGGAGCTGGCCCGGCGGCTCAAGACGGCCGTCCGGCAGGCCACCGGCCTCACGTGCTCCATCGGGATCACCCCGAACAAGCTGCTGTCCAAGCTGGCCTCCGAACTCCAGAAGCCCGATGGCATCACCCTCCTCGGATACGACGACATTCCCACGCGCATCTGGCCTCTGCCCTGCTCTGCCGTCAACGGCATCGGCCCCAAAGCCACCGCGAAGCTGGAGGGCCTTGGCATCCGCACCATCGGCGAGCTCGCGAAGGCCGATCCCACGTGGCTGGTGGAACACTTCGGGCAGAGCTATGGGGTCTGGCTCCACCAGGCCGCGAACGGCCGGGACGACCGCCCCCTGGCGATCCTGCGGGAGCCCAAATCCATCAGCCGGGAGACCACCTTCGAGCGGGACCTCCATCCCAGGCTGGATCGGGACGCGCTCTCCCGCATCCTGTGCGACCTCTGCGAGCGGCTCGCCGGCGATCTCGGCCGCAAGGGCTACCTGGCCCAGAACGTTGGCATCAAGCTGCGGTTCGAGGATTTCACCACCGTCACCCGCGACCACACCCTGCCGCATCCCGTGGCCGATGCGGCCGCCCTGCTGGAGGCCGCCCGGGGCAACCTCCGCCGTGTGGCCCTGGACCGCAGGCTGAGGCTGCTGGGCGTCCGCGCCGGCGCGCTGGTCAAGCCTGGCCAGTACGCGGTTCCGGAACCAGACCGTCCGGCCACGCCGGGGCTTTTCGATGCGCTCGAACCATGAGATCCGGACCCGGGGACTTCACGCCCCCGGCTCGAATCCCTTTCCCCGCTTGGCCTCCCGGCGTTCGGGGTACAGCGCATCCGCGCAGTCCGGGCAGATGCCGTGCGTGAAATCCGCTCCGGAATGGGCGCTGATGTAGTGCTCCAGCTGGTTCCAGTAGCCCTTGTCGTCGCGGATCTTCTTGCAGCTGGCGCAGATGGGGAGCAGCCCGGAGAGCTGCTTCACCTGGCCCAGGGCCGCGGACAAATCGGCGTTCCGCGCCTGGAGTTCTTCGGTTCGCTTGGCCACCAGGGCTTCCAGCTCTGCCTTGCCCCGGGCCAGGGCGGCCACCCTCAGGCGGAGGATGAGGATGCCGAGCCCGAGGAAGGCCATGGTTTCGAGGGTCAGGGCCCACCAGGTGCGCCACCAGGGAGGGCGGACGTCGAAGTCGACGCCAGCGACGGGCCCGAAGGGGCCGTCCCCCTGGGCGGCCTGGACTTCGAAGCGGTAGTGGCCGCCCGGCAGGGCGGGGTACCGCACGTGGGTGCCATCCGTCTCCCGCCAGGCGTCCTCCAGTCCCTGGAGGCGCACCTGGAACCGGACCTGGGACTCGTCGAGGAAGGTGGGGGCCGCCACCCGGAAAGCCACCGTGGCCTCGCCCCGGGGGAATGGGGTGAGGCTGGCGAAGGGCGGCTCGCTCTGTCCGGCTCCGTGGGTGATCTGGACAATGTGGGCGGTGGGTGGAACCCTCGGCAGGTCAGGGCCGACGTCGTACCGCACCAGCCCGGCGGCAGTTCCCACCCAGATGCGGCCGCCTTCGGCCAAGAGGGCCTGGATGGCGCAGTCCTCGCTGACCATGCCCTCCTGCCGGCCGATGTGCAGGGGCGGGTCCACCCGGTCCAGACCCTGGTCGGAGGTGGCCCAGGTCCGGCCCTGCGCATCCACCTCCACGGCGTAGAGGAGGTTGGAGTGGAGCCCCTGCCCCTTGACCCGCTGCTCCAGCACCGTCAGGCGCCCCTGGTCGATCCGGATCCGGGTGAGCCCTTGGGGCTCCTGGTAGTGCACCCAGGCGCTGCCGTCCGGCAGGAAGGCCATGCCGTAGAGCCCGAACGGCTTCAAGCCGTCGGCTTCTGTGAAGAGCTTCCAGGTCCCGGCGGGGTCCCGGAGGTAGAGTCCCGCCGTGGTCGCCGCCCAGAGCCGGCCCTGGCCATCCTCGCGGATCCGGAATACGCCGAGCGGGGACGCGCCGCGCGGTCCGACCTCCTGGACGAGCCGTCGCGCCGCGGGATCCCAACGGAGTACCCCCTGCCGGGCATGCCCCAGCCAGGTCCTTCCCTGCGAGTCGGTCATCACGGTGTTCACGGCGAAGCCGAAGTCGCCCAGCGGCGCGATCTCCGCCTGACGGCTGCCGGGGTGGAGCCAGAGGGTGGGGCCGATGGTGCTGACCATCCAGAGGATCCCCCCCTGTGCCATGGCCAGGCTCTTGATGCGGTGGCCCTCGGTGCCGGGGATCCGGGTGAGGCCTGCGGCCCCCATCCGCAAGGCCCCGTTGTCCGTGGCCGCCAGCAAGGCGCCCCGGGCATCCCGCGCGATGGACCAGACCACCTCGCCGGAGATCCCCACACCCAGGCTGTGGTTCCAGACCCGTCCCCCGCCCTGCAGCCGGGCCAGCGCCGTTCCAAGGATCCACAGCGTGCCCTCCCGATCGCGGAAGACGGTGCGGACCCACCGGAACGGCAGTCCTCCCGAGGCATCCAGCTGCGTGGTCTCCGTCCCTGACACGTGGAGGGCACCGCCCTGGGTCGGCAGCCAGATCGATCCGTCTGGATCCAGGAAAGGAATGCTGTTGGGAGAGAGGCTCGCCCCCAGGCGCCGGGACTCGTCGGTGAACCAGAGGTCCTCGGGCGCCTTCATGGCCAGGGACCGGCCCGACCCTGCCCAGATGCGGCCCGCCCCGTCTTCCACCACCATGGCGACGCCTGTGGCGGGAAGGCCATGGTCCGATCCCCACTCGCGCTCCGATCCGTCGGGCAGGAAGGCCTTGAGGCCGGCCTCCGTCCCCAGGTACACGGCGCCGCTGGGCCCGCCGCTGAGGGTGAAGACCCGTCCTTCCGGGCGCCCGGTCTGCTGGTGGAACCGGAGGCCTTCCTGCTCGACGAAGAGCCCCTGCCGGGTCAGGACCCACAGACGACCGCCCTGCCCCAGAGCCAAGGCGTCTGCGACCGGGGGCTGGGCGGCCCCATTGAGGGTGATGGCCTCGATGCGGCCTTCCCGGATCCTCACGAGGCCCCGGAGCGTGGCCACCCAGACCCCGCCGCCCGAGGCGGGGAGCACCCGGTGGATGAAGCCGGAGGGCAGGCCGTCCTCCCGGCCCCACCGGCGGCAGTGGCCCCCCTCGTAGCGGAGGAGGGCACTTTCAGTCCCGACCCAGAGGAACCCGTCCGAGTCCTGCGTCAGGCAGGTGATGGCGCCGGAGGGCAGGCCCTGGTCGGGGCCGAGCACCGCGAAGGGGAGGCGCCAGCCGTCCGCGGACAGGTGGAGCGCCCCCAGGGCCACCACCAGCAGGATCCGCAACCACGCCATGTCCACTCCCATTGCCATCCGACTGAACGGCATCCTCCACCCCGGACCTGATTCCAGGATTCAGGCTCAGACCTGGCCCAGCACCCGCCGGTAGAGGGCCTCGTAGCGGTCCACGATGGGGCCTTCCGCGAAGGCACCGAGCGCGCGCTCCCTGGCCGCGTCCCCCATCTTCCGGCGGAGCGTCTCGTCGCGCAGGAGCGTCAGTGCATCGGCGGCCATGGCCTCCACGTCCCCGACCGGCTCCAGGAAACCGTCCACACCGTGGCGCACCACTTCGGGCAGCCCCCCCACGCGACTCGCGATGACGGGCACCCGGTGGCCCATGGCCTCCAGGGCGGCCAGGCCGAAGCTCTCGGTGGCGCTGGGCAGCAGGAACAGGTCGGAACAGGCCAGGACGGTGCCGATATCGAGCTGTTTCCCCGTGAAGCGGACCTCGGCCGCGAAACCGTGATCCCGGCAGTAGGCCTCGGCCTCCACGCGGTCGGGGCCGTCCCCCACCATCACCAGGCGGGCCGGAACCTCCCGGCGGACGCGCTCGAACACCTTCAGCACGTCCATCACGCGCTTCACCGCGCGGAAATTGGAGATGTGTGTCAGTACCGAGGTGGCCTTCGGCGCAAGCCAGGCCCGGCAATCCGGACGCTCCTGGCCCGGAGGCTCGACGAAGTTCCCGATGACGTCGATCTCCCGCTCCACCCCGAACGTGCGATAGGTCTCGTCCCGGAGGTACTCGGAGACGGCCGTCACGCCGTCGCTTTCCCGGATGGCCATCCGGACCATGGGCAGGTAGCTGGGATCGCTGCCCACCACCGTGATGTCCGTGCCGTGGAGGGTGGTCACGACCTTCAGGCCCGGAATGGCCATCCGCGCGAGGAGGGCCGCCATGGCGTGCGGAATGGCGTAGTGGGCATGGATGATCTGCAGGCCATGGTGCTCGGCCACGTCTGCCATCTTGGAGCCCAGGGCGATGGAATAGGGGGCGTCCTCGAAGAGGGGGTAGGTGGTGGCCCGGACCTCATGGAAGCTGATGCGGTCCTCGAAACCCAGGAGACGCGGCGGGACGCTGGGACTGAGGATGTGCACCTCGTGGCCCCGGGCGGCGAGGGCCTTGCCCACCTCCGTGGCCACGACGCCGGAACCGCCGAAGGTGCTGTAGCAGGAGATGCCGATGCGCATGTGGGATCCTCACTACCCGCTATGATGAACGGGTCCCGGGAATCCTGCCCATGCCTCTTCTGTTCTCCATCGCCTATTACGCCCTTGACGTGATGATCTACCTCCTCCTGGCGGTGGCCATCCTGTCCTGGTTCCCCATCGATCCCCGGAACCGGTGGATCCGACTGCTCCACACCCTCACCGACCCGATCCTGCACCCCATCCGGGCCCTCGTGCCATCCATCGGGGGGTTCAGCTTCGACATCCTGATCGCCGTGATCCTGCTGGGACTCATCCAGCGGGTCTTCCTCCGGGCCTTGGTCTCATGAGGTGAACCATGAAGTACACGCCCCTCGACATCCAGCGCCGGGAGTTCGAGAAGGCCTTCCGGGGCATTGAGGAATCCGAAGTCCGGGCCTTCCTCCACGAGGTGGCCGCGGAATGGGAGGAGCTGCTGGCCGAGAACCAGAAGCTCAAGGAAGAGATCATCGACAACCGGGAGCGCCTGCGCCAGTACCAGGAGCAGGACCGCATCTTCCGGGAGACCCTGCTCCAGGCTCAGCGCACCCGCGAGGACGTGCTGGACGGCGCCAACCGCGAGAAGGAACTCATCCTGCGGGAAGCCCAGTTCAAGGCCGATGAGGTCATCCGGGAGGCCCAGCAGCATGTGGTGGAGCTCGAGGTCCAGATTCGCAACCTGAAGATGGAGCGCACCCGGTTCGTCCGGGAGGTGGAGACGCTCATGGAGCGGACCCGCCGCCACATCCAGGACGAGGCGCCGGACATCTACCTCGCCCCCCCGCCCACCCTGAAGCTCGAAGGGCTGGATCTCAGCTCCCTCGACGAGCCCACCATCCCGCCCGTCCGGCGTCCCAAGCCCACGAATTAGCTCTCAGCCATCAGCTGTCAGCTCTCAGCCGATGGCCGTCAGCTGACAACCTCCGGAGTTCGCATGTCCCACGCAGTCATTCTCAAAGTCCTCCGAAGCCCCATCGGAAAGTTCCAGGGCTCCCTCGCATCCCTTCCGGCGCCGGATCTGGCCGCCCAGGTGGTGAAGGCCGTCCTGGCGGCCGTGCCAGGCGCAGAGCCCACCGAGGCGATCTTCGGGAATGTGGTGAGCGCCGGCGTGGGCCAGGCTCCGGCCCGCCAGGCAGCCCTGCGGGGGGGCCTGCCCGCCAGTGTCTCGGCCCTCACCATCAACAAGGTCTGCGGCAGCGGCCTCAAGGCCATCCAACTCGCCGCCAATGCGGTGCGCCTCGGCGACCACGATGTGGTTCTGGCGGGCGGCATGGAGTCCATGTCCAACGCGCCCTATCTCATGCCCAAGCTCCGCGCCGGGGCCCGCATGGGCCATACGGAAGCCAAGGACGCCATGATCCTCGATGGCCTGTGGTGCGCCATGACGGACCAGCACATGGGCCACACGGGCGAGCTGGTGGCGTCCAAGTACGGCGTGGGCCGGGAGGCGCAGGATGCCTGGGCCGCCGAAAGCCACCGCAAGGCCGTGGCGGCGATCCAGTCCGGCGCCTTCAAGGCTGAGATCGTGCCCATCGCCGTCCCCGGCAAGAAGGGTGACGTGATCGTGGCCGAGGACGAGGGTCCGCGCGCGGACACCACGCCCGAGACCCTGTCCAAGCTGCGCCCGGCCTTCAAGAAGGACGGCACCGTCACCGCCGGCAACGCCCCCAGCGTGAACGACGGCGCGGCGGCCGCCCTGGTGACCACCGAGAGCTACGCGAAGGCCCATGGCCTGCCCATCCAGGCGCGCATCCTCGGCACCGCCACCGCCGGCCTGGACCCCGAGTGGGTGCTCATGGCGCCCGTGGAGGCCATCCGCAAGCTCCTGGCCCAGGTGGGCTGGAGCGTGGGCGACGTGGACCTCTGGGAGATCAACGAGGCCTTCGCCGTGCAGCTGGTGGCCACGATGAATGAGTTGAAGCTGCCGGCCGACCGCATCAACGTTCACGGCGGCGCCGTGGCGCTGGGCCACCCCATTGGCGCCAGCGGTGCCCGTGTCATGGCCACGCTTCTCCACGCTTTGGAGCGCCACGGGAAGCAGCGCGGCATCGCCGCCCTGTGCCTGGGCGGCGGAAACGCCATCGCCATGGCCGTCGAGCGCGTGTAGTTCCGCAGCGAAGCTGACACATGCAAAAGGGGCCCGGCATGCCGGGCCCCTTTTGCATGTGTCTGTCGCAGGCTAGAAGCTGTACCGCAGCTGCGCGCCCAGGATCTCGATGGTGGCCTTCATGGTGGCGTTGAGGCTGCCCCGGGTGAGGTTGTCGCCCGCTGAGGTCAGATTGATCTTGGCGTCGCTGATGAACAGGTGGGAGTAGCCCACATCGAGGGACATCTTCTTGGAGAATGCGTAGCTCATGCCCACGGAGAGCCACTTGCGGTCGTTGTCGGGGATGCGGGGGGTGCGGTGGTTATCGTCCACGGCGCCCTGGTCGAAGCCCACGCCAGCCCGGAAGGTCCAGGTCGGGTCCATCTTCCAGGTGCCGCCCAGGGAGTAGAACCAGGTGTTCCGCCAGCTCTCGTCGGTGACGGAATCCGCGAGGCCCGTATCGAACTTCACGCGGAGTTCCTTGAACCGGGACCAGGTGCTCTGGGCCACCTCGCCCTGGAGGGAGAAGGCGGGATTCACCTGCCAGTCAAAGCCCAGGGAGGCCGTGGCGGGGAGGGCGAGGTCAGCCTGGCCCTTGCCGTTGCGGAGTCCGGCGCCCTGGAGGGCGGCCAGGTCCGTGGGGGGCATGCCCGCGGGGTACTCGAAGGTGGCATCGCCCTTCAGGGTCATGGTCACGGCCGCGGAGTACGCGCCGCCCAGGCGGAAGTCCTTGGTGGGCTGCCAGGTGAAGCCCGCCTTCCAGCCATAGTCCCAGCCATTGCCCTTCAGGCCGGCCTTGCCGTCCCAGGCCCCGGGGATGGCGTAGCCGGGCGTGCCGAAGGTGGCGTTGGGCGCGCCCATGGCGATGGTGGCCACGGGGCTGTTCTGGGTCGGGCTCGGCGCCACAGGGGACAAGCCGGCGGCGGCCAGTCCGGAACCCACCTTCAGGGCCAGCGCGGTGCCGTAGTCCACGCCATTGGTCAGCTCGGCATCGGCATAGCGGGCGATGAAGGCCACGCCGAAGGAGAACTGGTCGTTCACCCGGTAGGCCAGGCTGGGCGTGATGTCGATGACCTTCAGATCGGACTTCAGGCCGTGGTAGCGGCCAATCCAGTTGGCGTCGTACTCGGTGGTGAGGCCGAAGGGCACGTTCACGGAGAGGCCCAGCTTCAGGTCCTTGCTCGCGCTGTACATGATGTTGAACTCGGGGAGGATGGCGGACTGTCCGGAGTTCCCGTGGCTGGAGGGGCCGGAGATCGGCATCAGGCTGGTCGTGGTGTTGGGGTACACGTTGAAGCCGAGGCCGGTGAGCGCGGGAGTGCGGGTGGCCGTCATGCCATCGAGCTTCACATCCAGGCCCACGTAGGTGCCGCCGAGGGAGAACTGCCAGCCTTCGTACTGGGTCATCACCGCGGGATTGAAGAAGAGGGCGCTGATGTCGTTGCCTCCCGCGCTGACGCCCGCATAGGCATTGCCCTGGGAACTCGGGCTCTGCTCGCGGAGCTGGAAGCCGGAGGCCTGGGCCTGGGGAGCAAAGGCGCCGGCGGCGATGAGGGTCAAGGCCGTGAGGGTGAGGCGTGAACGGTGGGTCATGGGCGCATGGCTCCTAATCCCGGGTGGGGTGGGTGGCTGTTGGCAGCCGATTCCGAAGGTGGAAGATGGACCACAATACCAAATCGATGCAGACCTGCAATCACTCCCGAGAGCCTACCCTAAGGAAGGATCGCGACCTATAGGTCACCATCCATGAGCGGAGTGAGGCACGCCGACAGGCCCTTCCCCTGGGCCAGCTCCCGCACCAGGGCGGATCCCACGACCGGGGTGGCGCCCATCGCGCGCACCGTCGCCAGGCTGGCGGCATCCGAGAGTCCGAAGCCCACGGCCAGGGGTCGGCCCGAGATGCTCCGCAGCTGGGTCACGCGCTCGCGCACGGGCGTTAGGTCTGCGCCCTGCGTCGTGCCTTGCGCCGCGTCTTGCCCTGCGTCTTGCCCCTCGCCCGTGACGCCCAGGCGGGCCACCACGTAGGCGAAGCGCTGCGCGAAGGGCGCGGCCGGCCCGGGATCCGGGCGCGCCGCCAGCACCTGTCGGGCCCGGTCCAGCGTGGTGGTGGGCGCCAGCAGCGGCACCATGGGATAGCCGGCTTCACGCAGGGCCGCCTCGAAGGTCGGCTCCTCCCCGAAAGGCAGGTCCACCACGAGCAGGGCCTTCACCGGTGTGGGGGCCAGCAGCATTTTCAGCCGTTCTGCGCCGATCTGGAGCAGCGGGTTCAGGTAGGTGAACAGGATGAGATCAGGGCTGCCCGTAAGGCCCGCCAAGGCCTGCAGCACCCGGGTCGGCGTAGCCCCGCGTCCGATGGCGCGGTGCGCCGCCCCCTGGAGTACGGGACCGTCGGCGATGGGATCCGAATGGGGCAGGCCCAGTTCCAGAGCTTCGATGCCGAGGGATCTGGCCTCGGAGAGCTGGGCTGGCAGAGCTTCAAGGCTGGGATCGCCCGCCATCAGGAATGGAAGGAGAGGGTTCATGTCAGATCTCCAGGCGCGACTGGTAGGTGGACAGGTCCTTGTCGCCGCGGCCGCTGAGGCCCAGCAGCACTGTGGCGACGCCCTCGGCGGCGAGGGCGGGCAGCGCGGCCAGGGCATGGCTGCTTTCCAGGGCCGGCAGGATGCCCTCGCGTTCGCAGAGCAGCCGGGCCCCGGCGAGGGCCTCATCGTCGGAGGCGCGGCGCACCTCAACCTGCCCATCCAGCGCGAGAGCGGCCAGTTCCGGACCCAGGGCCGGATAGTCCAGACCCGCGCTGATGCTGGCGGTCTCGGCCGTGCGACCGTGCGCATCCTGCAGCAGCAGGGTCTTGCAGCCGTGGAGCACGCCCATGCGGCCGCCGTCCAGCCGCGCGGCGTGTTCGCCGAGAGCGCGGCCGTGGCCGCCGGCCTCCACGGCGAGGCGCCGCAGGGGATCACCCAGGAAGGGCACCAGCAGGCCCAGGCCATTGCTGCCACCGCCGGCGCAGGCAACCACGGCTTCGGGCAGAGCCCCGGCCTGCTCCTGCACCTGGGACCGGGCCTCCTCGCCGATGACCGTCTGGAAGGTTCGCACCAGCGTCGGGAATGGATGCGGTCCCAGGGCCGAGCCCAGGATGTAGTGGGCGTGGTCGCAGCGGCCCGCCCAGGCACGCAGGGCCTCGTTCACGGCCTCCTTGAGGGTGCCCTGCCCCGCCTCCACGGGCACGACCTTGGTGCCGAAGAGCCGCATGCGGGCCACATTCGGAGCCTGGCGGGCCATGTCCGTGACGCCCATGTACACCGTGCAGGAGAGGCCCAGCCGCGCGCAGGCCGCGGCCGTGGCCACGCCATGCTGGCCCGCACCGGTCTCGGCGATGATCTCCGCCTTGCCCATGCGCCGGGCCAGCAGGGCCTGGGCCAGGGCGTTGTTGATCTTGTGGGCGCCGGTGTGGGTGAGGTCCTCCCGCTTGAGGTAGAGGGCCTTGAGTCCCAGCTCCGCCGCCAAACGCGGGGCGGCCATCAGGGGTGTGGGACGGCCCACGAAGTGGCGCAGCTCGGCCTTCAACTCCGCCTGGAACGCCGGGTCGGCGAGGGCCGAGCGGAAGGCGGCCTCCAGGTCCAGCAGAGGCTGCATGAGCGTCTCCGGGGCGTAGCAGCCCCCGAGGGACTCGGCGCCAAAGCGCGTGGGAAGCGCGAATGCATCAGTCATGGGTTCCCTTTCCTGCCCGTGATTCCTGTCTCACGGCCGTCACGAAGGCGGCCACTTTCGCTGGATCCTTCCGGCCGGGCCCGGCTTCCAGCCGGCTCGCGGCGTCGAAGCCCCGCAGAGCGGCCCGGGCGAGGGGCGGAAGCGCGGCGGCCCGGCCCGGCAGGTTGGCGCCGTCCAGCCCCCCCGCCAGCAGGTAGGGCCCTGGCGGCGGGAAGGCCATGGCATGGCCCTGTCCCGAACCTCCCGCCACACCCGTCTGCATGGCACTGGGCTCCCACAGGTAGAGATCCGCGGGTATCGGGACCTGGCCTGGCTCGTCGGCCCAGGGCAGCAGGACGGCAAGGCCGGCCTCGCGCAGCGAAGCGACACCCCGCTCCCGTCCGGACGCCGGCAGGTAGGGCTGGACCCGCCGGAAACCGTGGCGGCGGGCCATCTCGAGCATGGTCTCCACATGATCCGCGACCATCACGAGGACCGCCCAGCCCAGGAACGGCCCGGCCACGGACAGATCCGCACAGTGGCGCGGACTGGGAGGGTGGCACACGAAGCCCAGCAGATCCGCGCCCTGCCCCGCGGCGAAGGCCGCGTCCTCGGCCTGGACGAGGCCGCAGACCTTGGCCAGAAGGCTCATCGGGCCTCCTGGCGGAGGTCCGCGAAGACGCGTTCCAGGAACCCCTTGGGATCCGGGCTGCGCATGAGCGCCTCGCCGATGAGCACGGCGTCGAAACCCGCCCGCAGCGAGACCTGGGCGTCCTCGGGTGTGGCGAGGCCCGATTCGCGCACCAGCACCGCCTCCGGGAAGGCCTTGCGCAGGGGCGCGGCGGTGGGCTCCCCTAGGGTGAAGGTGGAGAGGTCCCGGGCATTGATGCCCACCATGCGGGCCCCGGCCTCCTGGGCGAAAGGCACCTCCGTGAGGTCGTGCAGCTCCACGAGGGCCTCCAGCCCCCGTCGACGGGCCACTTCCAGGAAGGCGGCCGTGTGGTCCTTCAGCACCCGGACGATGAGCAGCACCGCCTCCGCGCCGCAGGCTTCAGCCTCCGCGAGCTGGGACTCGGAGATGACGAAGCCCTTGTAGAGCCGCGGCATGCCGAAGGCCGCCGCGGCGGTCAGGTGGGCGGCCGCCCCGCGGAAGTAGGTCGGTTCCGCCAGGATGGAAAAGGCCGCCGCGCCGCCTTCCCGGTAGGCCTGGAGCTGGGCCTGCAGCGGTGTGCCGGCGGCGAAGGGGCCAAGGGAAGGCGAGGCCTGCTTGTACTCGGCGATGACGGCGCCACCCCGGGCCGCGGCATCCCGGCGCAGGGCCGATTCGAAGGGACCGGGACCGTCCAGGCGGACCCGGGCGGGCGCCGCCACAGGCCCCGCCACGGTCCCCGTCGAGGACAGGCGGGCCAGCTCGGACATCAGCACCCGCTGGAGGTGCGAACTCTTCGGCAGGCCGGTACCACGCACCAGGGAGGCGGGATCCGGGAGGGCGCTCATGGGTTCACCCCCGCCACGGAAAAGGGCGGGACGAAGCCGCCGTCGAGGGCGCTCCGCATCTCGCGGAAGCTGGCGTCCACACCCTCCAGCGAGCCGTCGCGATGCAGGGCCAGTCCCAGGGCCGCCTGGAGGGCCACGGCGTCTGCCACGGCGGGCCGGAAGTCCACGTGGCCGGCGCCAGCGAAAATCCCCCGGGCCACGGTCAGGGCTTCGGCCCGGCTTGCCACGCGCAGGGCGTGGCGGCCGGGTTGGGTGATGCCCAGCTCCCGGGGGACGAGCACCTGAGGCGCCCGGACCCGGCCATCGGTGACCGCCAGGATCGTCGTGGGGCCTTCGATGGAGGCTTCGTCGAGGCCCTTCCCCTCCGCGTCCTTGCCGTGGATCACGAAGGCCCGCCGCAGCGTCGGCCGCCGGGCCAGGGCCCCGGCCATGGGCGCCAGCAGATCCTCCCGGGCCACACCCAGCAGCTGCAGCGGCGGGTTCGCCGGATTGATGAGCGGGCCCAGCAGGTTGAAGATCGTGGGGATGCCCAGGCGACGGCGGATCTCCCGCAGGCGGCCCATGAGCGGGTGGTAGGCCGGGGCGAAGAGGAAGGCGAAGCGGTGGGCCTTCAGGTCCTGGGAAAGGTCGGCGCTGGGGCGGGCCAGATCGTAGCCCAGGGCCTCCATCAGGTCCGCGCTGCCGCAGACACCTGTGGCGGCGCGGTTCCCGTGTTTCACCACGGGTACGCCGAGGGTCGGGAGGAACAGCGCCGTGAGGGTGCTGAGGTTGGCGGTGGAAGCGCCATCGCCGCCCGTGCCCACCACGTCGATGGCGCCGTCGGGCACCTGGGGGAAGGACACGGCGACCTCCGAAAGGGCATCGGCAAAGGCTGCCAGCTCATGGGCCTCGGGCACCCGCTGGGCCAGGAGGGCCAGGCAGGCTCCCACCAGCAGGGCGTCCGTGCCCTGGTCGATGAAGATGCGCATGAGCTCCGACGCCGTGGCCTCGGGCAGCGGGCGGATGGGGTTGTGGGTGGTGAGCAGGGTCATCGGTGGGATTCCTTGGCGAGGCGGAGGAAGTTCGCGAGCATGGCCGGGCCGTCCGGCGTGAGGATGCTTTCAGGGTGGAACTGCACGCCCCAGCGGGGCAGATGCCGGTGGGCCATGGCCATGATTTCTCCGCCGGGGCTGCGGCCCGTGACACGCCAGCAGCCGGGGAGCGCGGCAGGATCCGCGATCAGGCTGTGGTAGCGGCCCACGGAGAGACCTTGAGGCAGGCCCCGGAAGAGACCGTCGCCCTCGTGCTCCAGCGGAGTGGCCTCGCCGTGGAGGGGCTCGAGGGCCCGGACCACCCGGCCGCCGCTGGCCGCAGCCAGGGCCTGGTGGCCCAGGCAGACGCCGAGCATGGGAATGCCCCAATCCGAGCCCGCCAGGGCCATGTGGGCCGGGCTCTCGGTGGGGTGGCCGGGGCCCGGCGACAGCACCACCGCCTCGGGCCGGAGGGCCCGGGCCTCGTCGAGGGTGATGGCGTCGTGGCGGACGACCTTCACGGGAGCGCCCAACGTCTCGAAGGCCTGCACCAGGTTGTAGGTGAAGGAATCCAGGGCATCGATGAGGAGGATCATGCCAACCTCCGCTCGGGAGCCGATGCCCTCTCCCTCCTATCGCGGCGCTCCTCCGCGCCGCTCCTGCGCGCTTGGGCTGCGCCCTGCTCGCGCAGAGTCGGGACATCGATGAGGAGGATCATCGGGAGGCTCCGGGCAGCTGGACACCGAGGGCCTGGGCGATGGCGCCCAGCTTGTGCAGGGTCTCGAAGTACTCGGACTCGGGCTTGGAGGCCCGTACCACGCCGGCGCCGGCCTGGATGTGGGCGACACCGCCCGCATAGACCGCCGTGCGCAGGATGAGGGCCGTGTCCAGGGCGCCATCCGCCCCGAGGCGCAGCAGCACGCCGCCGTAGGGCCCGCGCATCTCCCCTTCCAGTTCCGCGATGCGCTGACAGGCGCGCAGCTTGGGGGCGCCGCTCACGGTGCCCGCCGGGAAGGCCGCCGCCAGCACGTCCAGGGCATCCACGCCCTCCCGCAGGTTCGCCTTCACGGTGGTGGTGAGATGCAGCACGTGGCTCGTGCGCTGGAGGGCGAGGGGCTTCTCCACCCGGACGCCGCCGGGAACGGCCACGCGGCCCAGATCGTTGCGGGCCAGGTCCACCAGCATCTGGTGCTCGGCCAGCTCCTTGGGGTCGCGCTTCAGGGCCTCGAACAGCGCGGCATCCTCCTCGGCGCTCTCGCCGCGGGGCACGGTGCCCGCGATGGGGAGGGTCTCGGCCTCGCCGTCCTGCACGCGCACCAGCATCTCCGGCGAGGCGCCCACCAGGGAGAAGTCCCCCCACTCCAGCAGGAAGCCGTAGGGGCTGGGATTCAAGCGGCGGAGGCGGCGGTAGGCTTCCAGGGGCGGGGGCGGGTCCTCGATGCGGAACCGCTGGCTGGGCACGAGCTGGTAGACGTCGCCATCCAGGATCCGCTCCTGGGCGGTGCGGACCATGCCTTCGTAGGCTTCACGGGCCACCTGGGCGGCCACCCGCGGAGCCGGCTTGGCGGAACCTGGATCGCGGACACCCGCCAGGAGCTGGGCCCGGAGGCGGCGGAGGCGGCGGGACCCCGCCTCCGGATCCGCGTCCAGGGTCTGGAGTTCCGCCACCTGGTGCAGGTGGTCGAAGACGAGGGCCGTGTCGAAGCGGCGCACCCAGAGGCCGGGAAGGCCGAGGCTGTCCCGGGCGGGCTGGGGGAGCGTGGGCTCCAGGGCCCCCACGGCCTCGAAACCGAGGTAGCCCGCGCAGCCCACGCCGATGGGGAGGGGGACCTTGAAAGCTGGCAGTTCCGCGACAGGATCATGGACGGTGCCCGCGGGCGGTGGCCCGGCCAGTGCCCGCAGAGACTCGATCCAGCCCCGGGCCGGCGGGTCCAGGCGGCACTCGGCGGAGCCCTCCAGCAGCACGAAGCTGTGGCGGCCCACCCGCTCGCCCTGGTCGCAGGATTCCAGCAGCAGGCTGGCACCAGCGGGGCGCAGGGCCAGGTAGGCGGCGAGGGGCGTGAGCAGGTCCGCGGGAAGCGGGTGGCGGATCAGGTGCATGAGGAAAACCTTGGAAGACCACAGACCGGCTTTGCCGGGATGGGGTGTGGGGGTCCGGGGGTGTGCGCGAAGCGCGGAACCACCGGAGAACATCAAAGAAAAAGCCCGACCGGAAGGTCGGGCTCGGAAGGTCCGGGTTGGCGTGGGCCGCTAGGCCTCGCACAGGGAGCCGTCCGAGCCCGCACGCCACCACCAAGCCCCCTGAAGGAAGCCCTGGCGAAGGGTCGGGAAGGACAGCGTCATGAAACCGATGAAACCCCATCCGCGCAGGCCCTGTCAAGTGTGGTTTGATGAAGGATTGCTTGCGGACGGCCATGGATCCAGCAGAGGAACGCCCCACCACCATCCATGCGGAGGACGCCCTCGCGCCCAGGGACCCCTGGCGCTTCCTGCGCCTGGGCCTGCGCGGCGGTTTCAGCCGCTGGGGCTGGGGCCTCATGATCGGGTGGTTGCTGGTGCTCCTGGGTCCCGTGCTGGGCTGGGCCGGCCATCTGCGCCGGGCCGCCGGCTGGAGCGCCCTGCCCAGCCACTGGGGCGAGCGCATCAGCGCCCGCGACATCTGGGAGCTATGGGAGAACGGCGGGCTTCAGCACCGCCTGGCGAACTCCCCGACGGTGCACCTCTTCGGCCTGGGGCTCGTGATCGTCCTATGGTGCGGCTGGCGCATGCAAGCGGAGCGGGCGGGGTTGAAGGCCCGCCTGGGCTCCTGGCTGCTGGGCGCGCTGGACACGGTCCTCATCGGGTTCCTTCCCGTGGGCCTCCTCGCGTGGCTCGGGGACGTCGTCCTGACCTGGCTTGGAGGCCTCGGAATCGACGGTCTGGGCTGGATCGCCTTCTTCGGCCGCCCCCTGCTCTGGATGGCGGCGGTGGCGGCCCTGAACCTCCAGTGGTGGTTCTGCCGCCTGGGGCGCGCAGCCGGCCCGACCCGCGGCTACCGCGCCCACCTGACCGACTGTTTCCTGCGGCTGTGGACGCACCCCGTCCAATGGAGCCTCCTCTCCCTCGGCGGCGCGGCCCTGAGGTCGCTCTTGCCCTTCCTGGTCCTGGTCCTGGCCTGGCGGATGGGAGGCGGAACTCCCTTCCGCGTCGGCCTGTTCCTCGCCCTGCAGCTGGCTGTCACCCTGCTCAACGGCTGGCTGATGGGCTGGCTGCTGCGCACCACCGCCCTGTTCTGGGCCCATGATGCCGATGTGCGCACCGCCCGCGCCGCCCTGAAGGACCTGTCCCGTGAAGCCATCGCCAGCTAGCGTCCTGCTCGCCCTCCTGCTTGCCGTCCCCGTGACGGCCCAGCCGCCGAGCGTCAAGGCCGAAGTCATCCCCGTCACCGAAACGATCCCGGATGATCCCGAGATCCAGAAGATCATCGCGCCCCTGGCGGAGGAGATCCGGGCCAGCTTCGGCCAGCCGCTGGTGCAGGCGCCCCAGGGCGTGTTCCGCGGGAGACGGGGCGAGGAAAACCTGCTGGGCTACTGGGTCTCCGACGTCATGCGCCACGCGGCCCAGCCCCTGGTTGGTGCGCCAGTGCGCTTCGCCATCACCAACGCCGGGGGTCTGAGGGCCAACCTGCGCCCCGGCCAGCTGAAGGTGGGCGACATCTTCGAGCTGATGCCCTTCGAGAACGAGCTGATCGTCATCGAGCTCACCGGAGCCGAGGTCATCCAGGTGGTGAAGGAGGGGCTGCTCCGCCGGGGCGGCGAGCCCTGCTCCGGCGTGAAGGTGAAGGTGGAGGGGACGCCGCAGCAGGCCGTCCTCACCGTCACCTGGGAGGATGGCAGCCCCATCGATCCCGCGGCCGTGGTGAAGGTCGCCACCACCGACTACCTCTATGGTGGCGGTGACTCCATCCCCACCCTGAAGAAGGGCCGCAGGCCTTTCACCACGGGCGTCACCCTCCGTCAGATGCTCCTGGACCAGTGCGCCGCCCTGGGCAAGGCGGGCAAGGACCTGCTGCCGCCGGCGCCGGGGCGCTACACCGTGCCTGTCCCGATCCTGGAAGCCATCCGCGACAAGACGTTCAAGTTGTAGGAGAGACCATGGAGCGCCGCACGTTTCTCGCCTCCCTCAGCGCCGCCGCCGTCGCCTCCCAGGTGCCCATGAAGGCGGCGGAAGGCCCGGCCGCAGGTCGCATCACCCTGCTGCACACCAACGACACCCACTCCCGCATCGAGCCCTTCGGCCCCGGCAACGGCGCCATCAGCGGCAAGGGCGGCATGGCTAGGCGGGCCACCCTCGTGAAGCAGCTCCGGAGCCAGCTGGGGCCCGTGCTGCTGTTGGACGCCGGTGACACTTTCCAGGGGACGCCCTACTTCAACCGCTACAAAGGCCGCCTGGACTACCAGCTCATGCGGATGGTGGGCTACGACGCCACCACCCTGGGCAACCACGACTTCGACAACGGGGTGGAGATGCTGGTGGAGGCCATGGCGTCCATGGAGAAGCTCCAGCACAGGAACCCGCCCTTCGCCTTTCTGAACTGCAACTTCGACTGCAAAGGCGCGCCGGAGCTGGCCAAGCGGATCCGGCCCTACATGGTCCGGGAGTTCCCGGGCGTGAAGGTCGGCATCACCGGTGTGGGCGTGGCCTTCGCGGGCCTGGTGGCCCCGAAGAACCACGAGGGGATCGTCTGGAGAGATCCCTACGAGAGTCTGAAGCCCGTGGTGAAGCGGCTCCGGGAGGTCGAGAAGGTGGATCTGGTGGTGGTCCTCTCCCACCTGGGCTACGACGTGAAGGACGCCGCCCATGACGATTTGCGCCTGCCCGGCCAGGTGGCGGGCATCGACGCCATCGTCGGCGGCCACAGCCACACCTTCCTGGACGCTCCGGTGAAGGTGAAGCAGGCCCAGGGGGAGACCCTCGTGTTCCAGGTCGGATTCGGCGGCGTGAACCTCGGCCGCATGGACTTCACCCTGGCCCGCGGCGAGGTCAGGGCCGCTTCCGGAGCTGCCATGCCGGTGGTGGGCTGAGAGATCTGCCCAGGGCCGGAGTGACGGAAGTCCCAATTCCCCGTCCCCACAGGGAAACCCGCTTGATGGCAGGCTTTCCCCGTGGGAGCCTGCCTTGAATGCCCTGTGCCGGAACAGCGGGGGTCCAGGCCCCGGCGCTGCCGTAAACGCCCATAAGGAGAGCCCATGACCACGCAGAAGATCATCTGGACGGAGATCGACGAGGCGCCCGCGCTGGCGACCTATTCCCTGCTGCCGATCATCCAGGCCTTCACCAAGGGCACCGGCATCTCCGTCGAGACCTCGGACATCTCCCTGGCGGGCCGCATCCTGGCCAACTTCCCCGAGAACCTGACCCCGGCCCAGCGCGTCCCCGACAACCTGGCCGCCCTCGGTGCTCTGGCTCTGAAGCCCGAGGCCAACATCATCAAGCTCCCCAACATCAGCGCGTCCATCCCCCAGCTCAAGGCCGCCATCAAGGAGCTGCAGTCCCAGGGCTTCAACGTGCCGGACTACCCGGAGCAGCCCACTGAGGAAGTGGAGAAGGCCGTCCAGGCCCGCTACGCCAAGGTGCTGGGCAGTGCCGTGAACCCCGTGCTCCGCGAGGGCAACTCCGATCGCCGGGCTCCGCTGTCCGTCAAGAACTACGCGAAGAAGCACCCGCACAAGATGGCGCCCTGGAGCCCCGACTCCAAGGCCCGCGTGGTCCACATGACCGCCGGGGATTTCTACGGCAGCGAGACTTCCACCACCCTCGGCAAGGCCACGACCGCCCGCATCGAGTTCGTGGGGGCGGATGGCGCCGTGAAGGTCCTCAAGGACAAGCTGCCCCTCCAGGCCGGCGAGGTCCTCGACGCCTCCGTGATGAACGTCAAGGCCCTCCGCGCCTTCTACGCGGAGCAGATCGACGCGGCCAAGCGGGACGGCCTCCTGCTCTCCCTGCACCTGAAGGCCACCATGATGAAGATCTCCGATCCCGTCATGTTCGGCCACGCCGTGTCCGTCTTCTACCAGCCGGTCTTCGAGAAGCACAACGCCACCCTGCGGGAGCTGGGCGTGAACACCGCCAACGGGCTGGGTGATGTCTACGCGAAGATCCAGGCCCTGCCCGAGGCCCAGCGCGCGGCCATCGAGGCGGACATCCAGGCGGTCTACGCCACCCACCCGGCCCTGGCCATGGTGGACTCCGACAAGGGCATCACCAACCTGCACGTGCCCAACGATGTCATCGTGGACGCCTCCATGCCCGTGGTGGTGCGCGACGGGGGCAAGATGTGGGGCGCCGACGGCAAGCTCCACGACACCCTGGCCATGATCCCGGACCGCTGCTACGCCACGATGTACAAGACCGTCATCGAGGACTGCCAGAAGCACGGCGCCTTCGATCCCGCCACCATCGGCAGCGTGCCCAACGTGGGCCTCATGGCGCAGAAGGCCGAGGAGTACGGCTCCCACGACAAGACCTTCTTCGCCCCGGCCGCCGGGACCATCCGCATCGTGGACGAGTCCGGCGCCACCCTGCTCTCCCAGAAGGTGGAGGAGGGCGACATCTTCCGCGGCTGCCAGGCCAAGGACGCCCCCATCCAGGACTGGGTCAAGCTGGCCGTCACCCGCGCCCGCCTGACCGGCGCCCCCGCCATCTTCTGGCTGGACAAGGCCCGGGCCCATGACGCGCAGATGATCGCCAAGGTGGAGACCTACCTCAAGAACCACGACACCAAGGGCCTGGACATCCGCATCCTGTCTCCGGACGAGGCCATGAAGGTGTCCTGCGAGCGCATCCGGAAGGGCCTCGACACGATCTCCGTCACCGGCAACGTCCTGCGCGACTACCTCACCGACCTGTTCCCCATCATCGAGCTGGGCACCAGTGCCAAGATGCTCTCCATCGTGCCCCTGCTGGGCGGTGGCGGCCTCTTCGAGACCGGCGCGGGCGGCTCCGCCCCCAAGCACGTGCAGCAGTTCCAGAAGGAGGGCTACCTGCGCTGGGATTCGCTGGGCGAGTTCTCGGCCTTCTGCGCCTCTCTGGAGCATGTGGCCAACGCCTTCAAGAACGCCAAGGCCGGTGTGCTGGCGGAGACGCTGGACCAGGCCATCGCCAAGTTCCTCGACAACGACAAGTCCCCCGCCCGCAAGGTGGGCCAGATCGACAACCGTGGCAGCCATTTCTACCTGGCCCTGTACTGGGCCCAGGCCCTGGCGGCCCAGGCGAAGGATGCCGAGCTCCAGGCCCGGTTCGCCAAGGTGGCAAAGCAGCTAGGCGACAGCGAGGCGAAGATCAACGAGGAGCTGATCGCGGCCCAGGGCAAGCCCGTGGACATGGGCGGCTACTACCACCCCGACAAGGCCAAGACCGGCTCCGCCATGCGGCCCAGCGCCACCTTGAACGCCATCATCGACGCCATGGCCTGATCCAGTCCGGAACAACCGAAGGCGCCTTGCGGGTGTCGGGATGCATAGTGTCCCGGCACCCGCAGGCTTTTCGGCCAAAACTCAGGTGTGGGGCGAAGCTGGCCGTCAAGCCGGATATGACGAGTTCGCCCATCCCCGAGTCAACCCCGCGCCCTCCATCCCGAAGGCGCGCCAGGCCTAGTCTCGCGCGTGGCGCCGCGCGTGGTGCCGCCCCAGGCGTACCTGGTGGATCCGTCGCCTGAACTCGACTGGCCTGGATGCTGGCAGGGCACGCATAGCCCATTCATGCGATCGCCCCAGGAAGAAAATTGCCGGGCATCGAGCCTCTTAGGCAATTACCGCACTCAGTATAAATTTCCCATGAATATTCACTATTTATTTATGCAACCCTAACAGAAACACATCGGGTCTGAGATGTGGGAGCCACGTGGCACCCCCGCTCATGTCCATCCCTCTAAACACCTCAAGGAGCCACACATGCACACCCTCTCCCGTATCTTCGCGGGCGCCCTTCTTCTGGCCGCGCCGGCCGCCTTCGCGCAGTCCGCCACCGCCACGGCGTCCAATGTCCCCGCCTCGGCCCGCATCTACGTGCCGATCTCGGTGAGCCTCACCAATGGCGGCCTGAGCTTCGGCGACATCTTCGCAAGCACCACTGGTGGCGACGTGACGCTGGACCCCCAGAACAACACCCGCACGAGCACCAATCCGACCCTGGGCACCACCGGCTCCGTCAGCGCCGCGGAATTCAAGGTGACCGGGAAGCGCAGCGCCACCTATGCCATCACCCTCCCGGCCGACGGCACCGTGACGCTGACCGGCTCCGGCACCCCCATGCCCGTGAGCAAGTTCACCGCCTCCGTCGCGGGCGCCGCCGCCACGACCACGGCCACCGGCCTGCTCCCCTCCGCGGCCAACGCCTCGCAGACCTTTACGGTGGGCGGCACCCTGACCCTCGGCGCCAATCAGACCGATGGCGACTACGCCGGCACCTTCAATGTCACGGTCGCCTATAACTGAGGCCCGCTGATCCGCTGGTCCACCCAGGGCGTACCCGCGCCCTGGGTTTTCTCCGTACTTGAGGTCTCATGCTTCATCTCCGCTCCCGGGTCATCTCCAGCCTGTTCCTCGGCCTGCTCGCGCTCGGTCTTCCGGCCCAGACGCCACCCCCGCCAGCCGACGGGGGCATCGGTGACCTCCTGGTGGCCCCGACCCGGGTGGTGTTCGAGGAGCGCAAGCGGAGTGCCGAGCTGAACCTCTCGAACATCGGGCAGGCCCGGGCCACCTTCCGGATTTCCCTGGTGCGCATGGAGATGGACGAGATGGGCGGCATCAAGGAGCTGCCGTTCGACCCGGGCACCGAGAACCTCCGGCCGCTGTTCCGCTTCTCCCCCCGGCAGGTGACCCTCGACCCCCGGGAATCCCAGACCGTGCGCATCCAGGTGCGCAAGCCGGCCCAGCTGCCCGAGGGGGAATACCGCCTGCACATGACCTTCCGGGCGGTACCTCCGGACGCTCCCGTGCCCGCGCCCCAGGCCGTGGCGGAGGCGCCCAAGGGAATCGCCATCAAGCTCACGCCCGTCTATGGAATCGCCATCCCCCTCATCGTGCGACACGGCAAGACGTCCGCCAGCATATCCATCACCGCGCCCACCTTCGACGCCAAGGGCGGCGTGCTGCGCTTCCGCCTGGACCGCAGCGGCAACCAGTCGGTCTACGGCGACCTCAAAGCCACGCTCCTCCCGGCCGCCGGAGCCCCGGAAGTCCTGGCGGAAGCCTCAGGCCTGGCCGTATACACCCCGAACTCCGGCCGGACCGTCACCCTGCCCATCCGGAGTGGCCAGCCCATCCCTCCCGGCAGCCGGATCCGCATCGCCTACTCCCAGCCCGTTCTGGATGGCGGCCGCCTGCTCGCGGAAACCGTCATGACGACCCCCTGAATGGGCCGTCCCGCCGTCCGCAAGGCCCTCCTGGGCCCGGCCCTCTTGGGGGTGGCGGCCATGCTGCATGCCGGAGGCCTGGCTCCCGCAGACACCACCGCCCTGCCGGGGATGCTCGTGAACCGCTCCGAGGAGGAGGTCTTCCTCTTCGCCCTGCGTCTGGACCAGTCGACCGTCAGCAGCACCTTCCCTGGATTTCCCGCGAAGGACGGCGTGCTGGTGCCCCTGGGGGAGCTGTGCCGCCTGCTGGACCTGGCCATCGAGGTCGATCCCAACCGCGGCCGGGCCTCGGGCTTCTTCATCAACGAGAAGCGCCGCTTCGACCTGGACGTCGTGGCGGGGACGGCGGTGGTGGAGGGCCGAAGCCTGCCGCTCGACCGGTCCTTGATGGAACTCCACGCGGATGACATCTACGTGGACACGCGCCTCCTCGCCACGTGGCTGCCCCTGGATTTCCAGGTCGTCCTCCGCAGCTCATCCATCGCCGTGTCGCCCCGGGAACCCCTTCCCATCCAGGAGCGTTGGAAGCGGGAGCGCATGGTCGGCCGGTTCCGTCCTTCGGAGGGCCCGAAGGTCTTCCCGCGATCGCCGGATCCCTACCGCATCCTCGAAGTGCCGATGGTGGACGAGACACTGCGCTTGACGGCCCAGACGTCGCCCGATGCGGATCGGCACATCCGGGCCCAGAGCACCACGTTCGCCGCGGGGGATTTCCTCGGGCTGTCTTCGAACCTCTACGCGATCCTCGATACCGAGAGCGGCCTCTCAGAGTTCCGGATGGCCATGGGCCGCCGCGATCCCCACGCGGGCCTGCTCGGCCCGCTCAAGGCGACGGAGTTCGCTTTCGGGGAAGTGCTCGATCCGGGCCTGAGCCTGCTCACCCTGCCCATGGCGGGCACGGGAGCCCTGCTCACCAACTATCCTCTCCAGCGGGAAAACGCCTTCGACCGCCATTCCTTCCAGGGGAACCTGTCGCCGGGCTGGCAGGTGGAACTCTACCGGAACCAGGCTCTCCTGGGTTTCCAGGCCTCCCGCCCCGATGGCCGCTATGAATTCCTGAATGTGCCGCTCTACTTCGGCTGGAACGATTTCCGCCTGGTGTTCTATGGCCCCCAGGGGCAGCGCCGCGAGGAAGTCGTGCGCTTCGATGTGAGCGAGAACCAGACACCGGAGGGCGAGTTCCAGTACCGGCTGGTGGGTGTGGATCCCCGCCAGGCTGGAAAGCGGGGCCAGGTCGAAGGACGCTACGGCCTCTCCCGGCAGTTCACGGCCGGCTTCTCCCTGTCCGGCCTGGACCTGGACGGGCGCCATCACGCCTACCGCGGAATCGATCTTCAGGGGTTCTGGAAGCCTCTGTCGGCGACCTTCAGCGCGGTCAGCGACCAGCTCGGAGGCAGCGTCGCCCAGCTGGGTCTCCGGAGCCGCCTGGGCTCAACCAGCCTCACGGTCAAGCATGCGCAACTCCAGGATGGCTTCTCCAGCGAGGTGTTCCGGCCCATCTACGGCCCGATCCGGAGCCGCAGCGGCCTGGAGACCTCCTCCCTGCTGCCCAGCCTGGAGCGCAGCCTCGTCACGCTGGACCTCGGCGCCGCCCGGGACCGGCTCCTCGCGGGCGGCAGCATCGATCGTCTCT
Organism: Geothrix terrae; assembly: GCF_022808775.1. Lineage (GTDB taxonomy): Bacteria > Acidobacteriota > Holophagae > Holophagales > Holophagaceae > Geothrix > Geothrix terrae. The sequence continues at coordinate 391,988 of NZ_JAKZLA010000001.1, read as the reverse complement.
ACAACCGCCTCTCCACCTCCTTCCAGGGGTACTTTCTCTCCAACGAGATCACCCTCACCCGGGGCCTGGACACGGCGACGCCCTTCCCCGCGACCACCATCGGCGACTTTCTCGCCAGCAAGTTCTTCCGGACCTTCTCGCTGCGGGCGCAGGCGAACTATCAATTGGGCGGCGGCGCCCGGCGCTTGAATGCCCTGTCCACCTTCCTGGAAACGCCGGTCTTCATCCCCTTCAACCTCCGGGCCGGGCTCACGCACTCGGTGGCATCCAACGACACCCTGGTGCAGCTCGGGGCCTACAAGACCCAGGGCACCTATGCCCTCAGCGTGGAATTGGGCTACTCCACCCGCAGCCGCCTGTCCCTGGACCTCACCTTCCGGGTGGGCCTGGCCAGGGAACCCCGGAACGGCCGGGTCCACACGCAGGCTCAGAGCATCGCCGCCCATGGCGCCGTCTCCGCCCGCGCCTTCCTGGATGCCAATGGGAATGGCGTGATGGATGCCGATGAGAAGCCCCTCCAGGGAGTCGGCTTCCTGGCGAACGGCGCGTCTCAGCCAGCCAGCACGGACACGAAGGGCGTGGCCTTCCTCACCAACCTCTCCGGCGATCTCGACGCCAACCTGTCCGCCAACTCCACCACCCTTGAAGATCCGTTCATGCGACCCCAGGGCCCGGGCCTGCGCATCACCCCGCGCCAGGGCCATGTGGCCCGGATCGAGGTCCCCGTGGTGCTGTTCGGCGAGGTCACGGGAACGGCCTATCTGAAGCGTGATGGCGCCTCCGGGGAGCTTCCCGGCCTGCTCCTGGAGCTCGTGGACAGCCAGGGCAAACCCATCAAGACCACCCGGACGGCCTTCGACGGTTTCTACACCCTGTCCGATCTCCCGCCCGGCACCTACCAGCTCCGGGTGCCGGACGCCGAGATCCAGCGCTTCGGGCTCTCGAAACTGCCGCCCATCCCTGTGGTCGTGACCTCCGAGGGCACGGTCGTGGACGGCCTCGATCTCCTGCTCACCCCAGACCGCTCCAACCCGCCCCTTCCGGGACAGGACGGCCGGAAAGAAGATCAACCATGAGCTTCTCCGCCCTCTCAGCGCTCTCCCGACGGTTCTGCCTGGCGATTCTGGCGGTCGCGTCGCTCCCCGCCTTCAGCCAGGCCTGGGTGCCGATCATCAACAAGTACTCGGACATCTCGTTGGGCTATGTCATCCCCAGCGCCTTCGGGGGGACGGCGGTGCTCAGTTCGCCATCCGGGAACCGGAGCGCCTCGGGTGGCACCGCCCTGGGTTCCTCCGCTGGCGTCAGCCTGGGCAGCTTCACCCTGACCGGCAAGGTGGGCGACAGCTGGTTCGCCTCGGCGGGCAGCCCCGTTCCCTTCCCCCTCGTGGGACCGGGCGGCGCGACAGTGGTCGTCACGGCCGTGGACTGCCAGCCCGCCACCAGCGGCACCTTCCCTTCCACGGGCACCACGGGCTACTACTACCTGGGCGCCACCGTCTCCGTCGGCTCGAACGTCGCCACGCCGGCGGGAACCTACTCCGGCAGCTACACCCTGAATGTGATGGACCCCTTCAAGGGAGCCGTCACCCCCATGACCTTCTCGGTGCAGATCCAGGTCGCGCCCGTCATCAGCCTCGCGGAGCTCACGGGGCTGCGGTTCGGGGCGGTCTTCACGAGCCCGGCTCCGGGAACGGTGGTGCTCAGCCCCGCCGGCACGCTCAGCACGACGGGCGGCGTGAGCCTGGGTTCCCAGCTGCCGGTCGGACCCGCCACTTTCTCCGTGACCGGAGCCGCCAACGCCACCTACGCCATCACCCTCCCGGGCAGCGTCGTCCTCAGCTCTCCGGATGGGACCCTCACGATCACCGCCTTCACGAGTTCTCCCGGCCCGACGGGGCGTCTGGATCCCACCGGGCGGCAGACGCTGAGCGTGGGCGGCACGCTGAACGTGTCCGCCAATCAGCCCGACGGAGACTACGCCGGAACCTTCAGCGTGACGGTGGCCTACAACTGATCTAGAGAGAGCCGGCCTGGATCGGCGCCCCGAAGGCGTCCCGGATCGTCAGGACTCCCCTCGCATGGCGGATCTCGCGAGCGAGGAACCGCTGCCGACCCTCGACCACGCTCCGGGACGCGAGAACCTCGAGAGGGGTTCCCGCTTCGAACAGGTTCGACGTGTTCCACCCGCCGGTGTCCACCCACAGAACTCCGGCCGCCAGGCGGATCCGGAGCGACCGGCCCTCCCAGCCATCGACCACGCCGTGGATGGTCACTTCCGTGGAAAGGTCATAATCCGCCGCTTCGCGAGGACGGATCCGGACGGTGCAGGTGGCGCTGCTCGTGCTCTGGGCCATGACCACGACTTCCGAGCCACAGGCCAGGGCCAGCAGGAGCCCCAGGCGGCAGGTCGATCGGAAGGTTCCAAGGCGGCCCATCGGGCGCTCCTCGCAGGTGGTCAACCTTCTTTTCGACCCTGCGGAAGGCCGCGATAACACCCCCGAATAAAAAAAGATGGGGCCAGCCGAGGCCGGCTGCCCAGGGGTACATCCATTTTAAAATGATGTTATTAAATACATTACAAGCAATTTGATCGCGCGACAGGCTGTTCCGGCCCTAGCTTTGACGACCTGGCTATCAGCTAATCCGCAGCCGGTACCGGAGGGCTGGGGTCTGGTGGAGCGGCCGGTTCCGTTCCCTGCCACGCACGGTCAGAACAGCCCCACCACGCGGCCCGTATCCGGATCGATGTCCACATCATAGAAGCCGGGCCTCGTGGGGAGGCCGGGCATGGTGGCCATCTTGCCCAGCAGCGGGTAGAGGAATCCGGCTCCGGCGCTGAGGCGGACATCCCTGACCGGGATGCGGAAGCCCGTGGGGACGCCCTTCAGGGCCGGGTCATGGCTCAGGCTCAGGTGGGTCTTGGCCATGCAGATGGGCAGGCGGTCGTAGCCGAGCCGCGTGTAGGCTTCGATCTTCGCTTCGGCCTCCGGCGTGTAGTCCACGCCGTCGGCACCATAGACCTCCGTGGCGATGGCCTCGATCTTCTGCTTGATGGGTTCGTCCACGCCGTAGAGGAAACGGAACTCCGAAGACCGCTCGCAGACGCGCATGACGGCCCGACCCAGATCCAGGGCCCCTTCCCCGCCCAGGGCCCAGTTCCGGCAGACCACCGCATCCTCCGCGCCGCTCTCCAGCGAGGCCCGGCGCACCAGGTCCAGTTCCGCGGGGCTGTCCGTGGCGAAGCCGTTCACCGCCACCACCACGGGCACACCGAACTTCCGTGCGATGCGGATGTGGTGCAGCAGGTTCGGCAGCCCCTGGCGGAGCAGATCGAGATTCTCATCCACGTAGACCGGATCCAGCGGCTTCCCCGCCACCACCTTGGGCCCGCCGCCGTGCATCTTGAGGGCGCGCACGGTGGCCACCAGCACCACGGCGTCGGGCTTCAACCCCGAAACGCGACATTTGATGTCGAAGAACTTCTCCATGCCCATGTCGGCGCCGAAGCCCGATTCGGTGACCACGTAGTCCGCCAGCTTGAGGGCGATCTGATCGGCCAGGATGGAGCTGTTTCCGTGCGCGATATTGGCGAAGGGGCCCGCATGCACGAACACGGGCGTGCCCTCGAGCGTCTGCATGAGGTTCGGCTTCAGCGCGTCCTTCATGAGCACGGTCATGGCGCCGGCCACGCCCAGATCCTCCGCGGTCACCGCGTGCCCCTGGCGATCGAGGCCCACCACCATGCTTCCAAGCCTGCGCCGCATGTCCTGGAGACCCGTGGTGAGGGCCAGGACGGCCATGATCTCGCTGGCCACAGAGATGTCGAAGCCCGTTTCGCGGGCGAAGCCCTGCTCTTCCTCGCCCCGCCCCACGGTCACGCCTCGCAGGAACCGGTCGCTGGTGTCCAGGATGCGGCGCCAGGTGATGGCGGCGGGGTCCAGGTCCAGCCGGCAGACGCGACGGCGCTCCTCCGGGGTGAAATCATCGGGATTCCCCTTGGTGATGCCCAGCCTCGCGCACCGCAGCTGGAGCGACCGCGGGAACTTCCTTCCGGATTTTCCCGCCGGGAAAATCCGCTCGAACAGCTGCTCGTCCGAAGCACCGGCTTCATGGAGGATGCGGGCGTCGATGGCGGCCGCGCACAGGTTGTGGGCCGCGGTGATGGCGTGGATGTCCCCGGTGAGGTGGAGGTTGAAGTCCTCCATGGGGACCACCTGGCTGTAGCCGCCGCCGGCGGCTCCGCCCTTGATGCCGAAGGTGGGGCCCTGGCTTGGCTGGCGGATGCAGGTCACCACTCGCTGGCCCAGGTGGGCGCCCAGGGCCTGGCTGAGCCCCACCGTGACCGTGGTCTTCCCTTCACCCAACGGCGTCGGGGTGATGGCGGTGACGTCGATGTACTTGCCGTCCGGACGGCCCTTCAGGCGGTCCAGCACCTCCAGCCGCACCTTGGCCTTGGTGGGGCCGTAGAGCTCCAACTCGTCCGCCTCGAGGCCCAGCTCCGCGGCCATCTGGCTGATGGGCTTGAGGGTCGCCGCCTGGGCGATGTCCAGATCTGAGGGCACGGGGGTTCTGCGCTGCAGGGCCGTGGGCGTGAAGGGCCGCGTGACGGTGGTCATGCCGTCTCCTCGAAAAGATCCACTTCAACTATAAGTAAAAAACGACTGAACGGTCGCAATTGGATCGCCTTTGTTGATTCGCGTCACAGGCGCTCGCATGCTGGATCCATGCGTCGTCTGACCGGGGTCGCCACCCATCGCTTCAGGGAGAAGGCTTCGGTCTTCCTCACGGAGCTGCATCCCGCCTCTGACGCTGAAACCCGGGCTGTCGTGCTGGCCTTGCTTCGCAAGCGGGACTTCGACGCCACGCATCACTGCAGCGCCTGGCGGGAGGGCGTCCCGGTCGCAGCTTTCGGGGCCGATGATGACGGCGAACCCTCCGGCACGGCCGGGAAGCCCATGCTGGCCGTGCTGGAGGGAGCCGAGGCCACCGACCTCATCGCGGTCTGCATCCGCTGGTACGGGGGTACCAAGCTCGGCACCGGCGGTCTGGTGCGGGCCTATACGGAGGGCGTCCAGGGCGCCCTGGCCGAAGCCGAAGTCCGGGGCCTTTGGGAGGAGGTCCGGATTCTCCGCCACGGGGAGATCCGTGTCCCCGCGGCCCAGGCCCACCTGCCCTTCGCCCTGCTGGGGGCCTTCCCGGCCGCTTCCGTGACCGGCCAGACCTTCGAGGGAGACGCGGCCGTCCTCCGCTTCGAGTGCCCGCCGGACCTCTGTCCCGCCCTCGACCACGCCTGGCGGGAGCGCAGCCGGGGCGGGGCGATCGCCTGGGCTTGACCACTCGCCGATCCCCACCCGCCGTTCACCGATCCCGGCCCGGTTTCCTGTCAGGACGCCCGTAGCTTGGTCATGCGGAAGGAGGTGCCCATGATCCAGCTGGGATGGTTCATCGACAGCCCCTGGTGGTGGCTGGCCCTGTGGCTGCCCACGCTCGCCTTCAGCTTTTCCGCGGGTTCCGGCCGAAAGGAGCGCCACCCATGAACGTCCAGGATCGTCCCCCTGTCTTTTCCGTGAAGCTGGTCCTCGGCCTGGTGGTCATCGTGGCCGGCCTGATCCTCCTGGTGGACAGCCTCCACTGGTTCGACGCCTGGCACCTGCTGGCCTGGTGGCCGCTGGCGGTGGCCGCCATTGGTCTCGCCCGCCTGGCCCAGGATGGCCCCCTCAGCCTCCGCGGCCACATCTGGCTGGGTTTCGCCGTCGCGGGTTTCATCTCCCAGTTCGGCCCCTGGGGGCTCCTGGAACGCTGGTGGCCGGTCTTCCTGGTGTGGGGCGGCCTCATCGTCACACTCCGCGCCCTGTTCCCCCAATGGAGCCCACCGCGCCGCAGCAGGCGCCGCCGGCCGTCGCCAACCGAGCCCGATTCCTGTGATCCTGATTCCGGATCCACGCAGGTGAACCCATGAACGCCGCCGACGACACCCGGACTCCGAGTCCGTTCAGCCCCAAGTTGGTGCTGGGCGTCGCCATCATCGTGGCGGGCCTCGTGCTCACCCTGGACAACCTCGGCCTCGTCCAGGCCCACACCCTCTTCAAGCTCTGGCCGCTGGCGCTGGTGGCCGTGGGCATCGCCAAGATCCGCCAGGACCGGCAGGGCAGCAGCACGGGCGGATGGTTCCTCGTGCTGGGCGGTGCCTTCCTGCTGCTCTTCACCTTCGGCCACGGCCACCTGGCGGATGCGCTTGGTCCCATGCTGGTGGTGGCCCTCGGCATCCTCATCGTCACCAAGGCTCTCAAGCAGAGCCGGGGCATCCCGCCCGAGCTGGCCCGCTCCGACGACTTCCTCCAGGGCACGGCCATCTTCGGCGGCTTCAAGCGGCGCGTGGTCACCCAGGCCTTCAAGGGGGGCGAGCTGACGGCCATCTTCGGTGGCTATGAAGTGGATCTCCGCCAGGCCGCCATCGAGAACGGCCAGGCCCGCATCGACGTCTTCGTGCTCTTCGGCGGCGGGGAGATCCGTGTGCCGGACGGGTGGGAGGTGGTCCATCGCGCGACGGCCATCGCCGGCGCCCTCAACGACGGCACCCATCACGGGCCCGCCCCCGTGGAAGGCCGGCCCCGCCTGGTGATCACGGGGCTGATCCTCTTCGGCGGAACCGAGGTCAAGAGCTGATGCATCCCCTCCTGGCCAACCGGGCGCGTCTGGGGGCCTACCTCCTGGGGTGGGCCCCCATCGCCCTGCTGCTGATGGGGATCGCCCGGACCCAGAACTGGAGCTGGGCGGAGGGCGCCGCCCTGGCCCTGCCCCTCTGCCTGATCGCGGCCTTCCTCTTCCTGTCCGCCTGGTTTCTCTGCCGGGCGCTCCCGCTCGGCCAGCGGGTGGAGACGCTGGGCTCCCACGGAGCGGCCTGGAGCCTGGCGGCCGTGCTCATGGGCAGCATCTGGGCGGGGCTGGCCTGGCTGCTGGCCCGGGTCCTGGCCTGGATTCCCGGCCTTGGCGCCCTGCCCCGCCGCGTGGACATCGCCCTGCCCGTGCTCACGGGCCTGGGCATCCTGCTCTACCTGGCCTCCGTGGCCCTCAGCTACCTCATGCTGGCCCAGGAACGCGCCATGGAAGCCGAGCGGAAAGGAGCCGAGCTCCAGATCCTCGCCCAGGAATCGGAGCTGAAGGCCCTGCGGGCCCAGCTCAATCCCCACTTTCTGTTCAACAGCCTGAACTCCCTGTCGGCGCTGACCGCCGTGGATCCCGCACGGGCCCGGGAGATGTGCGTGCTGCTTTCGGATTTCCTCCGCCGCAGCCTGGGCCTGGGCGAGCGCCGCCAGGTGGCTCTGCGTGAGGAGCTCGATCTGGCGAGGGCCTACCTGGCCATCGAGCAGATCCGCTTCGGCACCCGTCTGAAGCTTGACTGGCGCATCGATCCCGCCGCTGAACCGGCGCTCCTGCCCACCTTGCTGCTGCAGCCGCTGGTGGAGAACGCCATCAAGCACGGCATCGCGGCGCTGCCTGAGGGCGGCACCCTGGCCGTGGCCGCGGAGGTGGTGGAAGGACACGTCCTGCTGAAGGTGGACAATCCACTGGATGCCGACGCTCCGGTCCCCCAGGGTCTGGGGCTCGGGTTGCGCCAGGTCCGCCAGCGCCTGCTGGGCCGCTTCGGGAACCGGGCCCGCTTCGAGGCCACGGCTCAGGACGGCCTCCACCGCGTCACGCTGGTCTTCCCTTTGGAGATGGAGCCATGAAAGCCCTGATCATCGACGACGAGGATCTCGCCCGTTCCGTGGTGCGCGAGCATCTGGCCGCCCACCCCGACGTGGAGGTGGTGGGTGAATGCGCCAACGGCTTCGAGGCATTGAAGGCCGCGGCCGAGCACCACCCCGACCTCGTCTTCCTGGACATCCAGATGCCCAAGCTGGACGGCTTCGAAGTGCTGGAGCTCCTGGAGGCGGAAGGGAAGCGTCCCGCCGTGGTCTTCGTCACCGCCTACGACCAGCACGCCATGCGCGCCTTCGAATCCCATGCGGTGGACTACCTGCTGAAGCCCTTCTCGAAGGAGCGCTTCGACGCGGCCCTGGCCAAAGCCCGGGCCCTGCAGGCGGCTCAGCCCGCGGTTCCGGCCCCGTCCGCGACGGACCTCGCCGCGGCGGCGCGCCAGGGGAGGCCCCTGGAACGCATCGTGGTGAAGGACGGCCCGAAGGTGACGGTGGTCCATCTGGACCGCCTGGATTGGATCCAGGCCCAGGACGACTACGTGCTCCTCCGCACCGAAGGCAGGAGCCTGCTCAAGCAGCAGACCCTCGCCAGCCTTGAATCCCAGCTCGATCCGAATCGCTTCATCCGCATCCACCGCAGCTACATCCTGAACCTCGACCGCCTCGTGCGGGTTGAGCAGGACAGCAAGGAGCACCGGGACGCGATCCTCCGCGACGGCACGACCCTCCCCATCAGCCGCGCAGGCTACCAGCGACTGCGGACCTTGTGGGAAGGAGCCTGAAGGGAATTGGCCCTCACACCGCGCCGTGCAGGCGGCAGGGGTGGTGATGGCAGTGCCCGCAGCGCCCTTCGCAGGGCAGCCCCGGCGCCAGATCCTCCTCATGGTCGACCGAGCCCTTCGCCCTGGGCTTGGGAGCCGGCAAGGGCACGATGCACTTGGCCACGCGGATGGTCGCCACAGCCGCCTTCCCGGGCCTAGGGGCCGGGGACTTCTTGCGGGAAGGGGCGGCAGGGGTCATGGAAGGCTCAGGCTTCCGGGCGCCTGAAGCTCTTCGCGACCTTCTGCATGAGCAGAGGGTCGCCCTCGATCTGGATCTTGCCGGTCATGAAAGCCTCCTGGGCGTTCAGCATTCCGGTGCTCATGGCAATGAAGTCGTCGGCCTTGGCTTTCAGGAGCGTATCACAGGGTTTCATCAGCCGGGGGAACACCATGCAGGCGCCATTCCGGATGAAAAGCGTGTAGCCCAGGTCATCAATCTGGTAACCCACGGCCGCTTCAAGATCTCCGGCTTTTTCGGCGTTGAAACGCTCAGGCATGGATTCCAGGAGCGCCTCCGCCGGGTTCACGGCGGCCTCGAAGTGGGCCGTGTAGGACGCCACCTGGCTCACGTCCCCCTTCACCGTGATGGAGCCACCGAGAAGGGCCGCCACCAGGTTCAGCTTGCCGACGTTGAGGGCCGCGAAGTCCGCGTCGGAGATGCCCAGCGCCGCGCCGCCCTCCACCTCGCCGGGCCGCACGGACAGCCCCTCGGGGCTGAAGTCCAGGCGGTAGGGAACGCCGTCCACCTTCACTTCCATGGTGCCGGTGGCGCCGCCCTTGTAGCGCTTGCGCAGCGTCGCCAGGGCCTTGCCTCCGGGCGTGTCGGGGAAGCTGATCTCGGGCTCCTGGGACCAGGTCTTCCACGCCTTTCGGAGAACGGTCATGTCGCCAGAGAAGCGGAGCTGGCCTCCCAGCAGGGCCGGACCGGGGTCGGCGATACCGCAGACCAGGGCGCGCACGGCCGCTTCGTCGCCGGCCACCTCGGCGCCGTCGCCCCAGCTCTCGCCGCCCACAGTCACCTTGATCCCGGCCCCGGCCAGCGCCAGCCGCGCCGGCACCAGGTCCTTCAGGGGCTTCACCGGGCCGCTCTCCTTCTGCGGCTTCTTGAAGAACTTCGGAAACTTCTGGAGCAGGCCCAGGTCGCCGGTGCCTTTGAGCTTGCCGGTCATGAAGGCCTGCATGGGATCCAGCTTGCCTTCGTTCAGGGCGATCCAGTCCTCGGCGCCGATCACCACCACGGAGGTGGCGTCGGGTTTGGCCTCCCGCTTCAGGGAGAAGGCCCCGTTCTCGATGAGGCACGTGTAGTCACCGCCGCCTTCGCCCGTCACCTGATAGTAGACGGAGACCGTGAGCCCCTGTGCCTTCTCAGGCAGGAAGAGTTCAGGCATGAGCGCAAAGATGCCATCCACCGTCAAAGCCATTTGATCACCTCGGAATGTGGGATCGAGCATGGCCGGGCCCTCGGACTTCATGCAACGGTTACCAGAGGTCAGGCTCCTTCAGATCTCTCTCAAGGCGCAAAAGGGGCCATCCGGCCCCTTTTGCGCCCGGATCGGAATGCCTCATCGCAACCGGAACGGCATGGTGAGCTTGAACCTCGCGGGCACAGGCTTGCCCTTCACCTTGACGGGTTCGAATTCCCAGATCTTGGCATAGCCCACGGCGCAGGCATGCAGTTCGGGAGGACCGGAAATGGCCTTGGCGTCTTGCACTTTGCCCTGGGCATCGATGACGACGACCACCACGACGGTGCCCTGGATGCGTTGGGCTTTGGCTTCGGGCGGATAGGCGGGTGCGTCGGGCTGATGCTTGACGCGGATCTTCTTGAAGTCCATCTCCACGGGATCCGAAACCCTCGTTGCAGGCTTCGGTGTGGTTGTGGCGGACAGCGTGGTGAGACCAAGGGCCGTCGCCAGCAGGAGGGCCGGGATGAACGCGGCCACAGGTGAGCCCGTGGCATGGGTGGGATGGGGACGGAGCAGTCGCTGAATGCGGAGCATGAGGTGGCCTCCACTGGCCGCGGGGGCCAGATCGGGAATCAGGTTCGATCGGGATCGGAGTTCCTCCAGCCCGACGAGGGCGGAGGCGTAGAGGATCGGATCACCGCAGGTGTTCACGGCTGCGTCATCGCAGCAGTGCTCACGCTCCTGGCGGATGCGCCGGGAGAGCCACCAGACGGCGGGGTGATAGAACAGCAGAGCTTCTGCAAGGGTCTGGACAAGGTTCGCAAGGAAATCGCCCCGTCGGACATGAGCCAGTTCATGGGCCAGGAGGGCTTCCAGCGCTTCGGGCGACAGAACCAGCAGGGCCGCGGCCGGAACAAGCACCACGGGTTTCAGCCAACCCAGCACCACGAGCGAATCCACCCGGTCGGACAACCCAAGACGGACCGGAATTTGGACGCGAGTGCGTGCCCTCAGGGCCTCGAATCGCGTCAGCCATTCGACGGGTGGCGGCTGAAGGCTGTTGAGACAGGGCCCGTAGAGCCAAGTCATGGCATGTCCCATCTGCACGAGCCTGAAGCTGAACCCCAAGAACCAGGCCAGAAACAGCCAAGGGATCCAGAGACCGAAAATGGCGTGCAGCCGGAACACCCAGCCCCCGAAGCTGCCTCCCTCGCCCATGGGGGTGATCAAGACGGCATTGGCCGTGGACAGGGGTTCCCCGCCGGCTGAGACCCAAATCAGGGTTCCCGCGAAGGTCAGAACCAGCAGACCCAGGGTGGTGAACGCGATGGCGTAGCGGAGTTCCGCGGACCGCCGCCGTGCCAGCCAGAGCGCTGTCGCCGCCAGCAGGACCAGTAGCAGGCCCTGCCAAAGGCTGTGGAGCAGCGCCCAGCCCATGGCCTGCAGCAAAGGGAAGGAGGATAGGTCGGTCATCGGATCCTCCCCTTGGCGTCATTCAACAGCTTGCGGATCTCCTCCAGTTCCTCGGCCGAGGCGGGCTCGGTTTCCAGGGCCTGGAGGACCAAGTCCCGGCGGTTGCCCGCGAAGGCCTTCTGCAGAAGTTCCTTCAACAGGCAGCGCTGGGTTTCGGCTTCCCCCTGGAGGGCCTGGTAGGTGTGGGAACGCGCGCGTTCGTCCCTCGCCACCAGGTCCTTCTCCACCATGATCTGCATGAGCTTCAGCACGGTGGTGTAGCCCATGTCCCGGTCCTTCGACAATTCGGTGTGCACATCCCGAACCGTCGAGGGTCCCCGCGACCACAGGACCCTGAGGATGGCGAGCTCGCCGTCGGAAGGACGGATGGGCGCGGTGGACACGGGGCCTCCAGGGGGTCTGGAGACAACATACGAACCGATTCGTAAGTTGTCAACGAACTGATTCGTACTTTCTGGGAGATGCCTTCAGGCGACAATCGTTCCATGCGGATCGCGGCCGTGGACGTCGGATCGAACTCCATCCACCTGGTGGTGGTGGAGGCGGATCCCATGGGCGGACAGCAGATCCTGGCCCGGGAAAAGGCCATGGTGCGGCTGGCCCGGGGCGAAGCGACCTCCGGCGAGATCGGTGCCGAAGCCTTCCGGGCCGGCCTCGACGCCCTGGCCCAGATGGCCAAGACCATTCGCGGCTTCGAGTGCGAGACCGTCATGGCTTGCGGCACGGCGGCCCTACGCGACGCGAAGAACGCCCAGGCCTTCGTCATGGAGGCGGAGAAGCTGGGCATCGCCATTCAGGTGATCTCTGGCGAGGAGGAGGCCCGGCTCATCCACCAGGCGGTCTCCCACGCCATCCCCTTCCCTCTGGAGCCCGTCACCCTGGTCGATATCGGCGGGGGCAGCACGGAGCTGACCTGGGTGCAGGCGGGGCGCGTGGCGGCCAGCATCTCCCTGCCCTGGGGGCTCCAGCGGCTGGCGGATGCCGCCCGGACCTCCGACCCTCCCTCCGCCCACGACCTCAAGCAACTCCGGAAGATGATCCGCCGCATCCTCAAGAAGGCCCGCAAGGACCTGCCCACCGAGCTGCCCGAGCCCACGCTCCTCCTCGGCACTTCCGGCACGCTGGAGGACCTCGCCCGGGGCTCTGACGACGGAATGGGCTTCACGGCGGAGCAGCTCCGCGCCTACGCCCTGAAGCTCTGGCGGGCGGACGCGCAGCAGCGCATTGACCGCCTGGACGTGGATCCCAAACGGGCCGAGGTGCTGCATGTGGGCGCCATCTGGGCCCTGTCCCTGATGGAATGGCTGGGCACGCCGCCCCTGCGCCATCTCGCCGTGGGCTTGCGGGAAGGCATGATCTGGGAGGCCCTCCAGCATGGCGGCGCGGCCATCCCGCCCCTGGCGGACCGCCGGCGGGCCTCCATCGAACAGCTGGCGGCGCGGCTGGACCCCGACCCCGGCCACAGCCGCCAGGTGGCCCGGCTGGCGGACCAGCTCTTCCTCGCGCTCCAACCACAATTCGAGCTGGGCGACACCGAACGCCAGTGGCTGGCCTTCGCGGCGCGCCTCCACGACATCGGCTTCTCCCTCTCCGAGAAGAATCACCACAAGCACGGCGAATACCTGGTGCGGAACGCCACCCTCCCAGGCTTCTGGCCCGAGGAGGTCGACCTGATGGCCCAGGTGGTGCGCTTTCACCGGGGCAAGCCGCCCCACCATGCCAAGCACGAGGCCTTCCGCGCCCTGCCGCCCTGGCGCCGCCAGGTCGTGCGCAAGCTGGCGGCCCTCCTGCGAGGGGCCGACGCCCTCGATCGCCGCCGTCGGCAGGCGGTGCGGGACCTTTCCGTGGTCATCGATGACGAGTCCCTGAAGGTGCGGCTGGACGCCGCCGGTGACGCGGATCCCGAGATGGAGGCCTTCCGGGAGAAATCCGCCCTCCTGGCCACCCTGCTGGACCGCAGGATCGAAGTCACCGTAGGCTGATTCCTCCATGACCCTCGACGAGCTGATCAACGACTGGAACGGACCGCTGGCGGGGGGGCGCGTTCCGGTCCTGCTGGACGAGACCCTGCGCGACGGGCTCCAGAGCCCCTCGGTGCGTGACCCGGACATCGCCGCCAAGCGCGACCTCATCCATCGCCTGGCGCGCCTCGGCGTGGACGCGGTGGACCTGGGCATGCCCGGCGCCGGCCCCAAAGCCCTGGCGGCGGTGCGGGCCCTCATGGTGGAGATCCGGGACCACCGCCTGCCCATCCACCCCCAGGTGGCGGTGCGGACCATGGAAGCGGATCTGGCCCAGGTGGCCGAGATCCAGCAACGCGTGGGCACCGCCCTGGAGGCCGGCGCTTTCCTGGGCTCCAGCCCCATCCGTATGGACGTGGAAGGCTGGGACCTGGCCTTCCTCGTGGACATGGCACGGAAGGCCGCCGCCTTCTGCCGCCGCCACGAGGTGCCTCTGATGATGGTGACCGAGGACAGCACCCGAGCCCGGCCCGACGTGCTCCGGGCCATCTACGGCGCCGCCCTGGAGGAGGGCGCCCAGTCCATCTGCCTGTCGGACACCTGCGGCCATGCCACGCCCGATGGCGCCCGGCGCCTGGTTCGCTTCATCAAGGACGAGGTCGTCAAGGACCGCTCCGTGCGCATCGACTGGCACGGCCACAACGACCGGGGCCTGGGTGTCGCCAACGCCATCGCCGCCTTCGAAGCCGGCGCAGACCGCCTGCACGGCACCATCCTGGGCATCGGCGAGCGCTGCGGCAACGTGGCCCTGGACCAGCTCATGATCAACCTCCATCTCATGGGCTTCCCCAAGGGGGATCTCTCGGACCTGCCGGCCCTGGCTGAGCGCGTGGCGGAGCTATGCGACGTGGAGATCCCGACCAACTATCCCGTGCTCGGCCGCGATGCCTTCCGCACGGGCACGGGCGTACATGCGGCGGCCATCGTGAAGGCCCTCCACCGGGGCGACGTGGAGCTGGCAGACACGGTCTACTCCGGCGTCCCCGCCGCTCTGGTGGGCCGCCGCCAGGAGATCGAGATCGGCCCCATGGCCGGCCACAGCAACGTGGTCTACTGGCTCGAGCTCAATGGCTACGACCCCAGCCCCGACCGGGTGGAGCGCATCCTCCAGGCCGCCAAGAACAGCCCGCGGATCCTCAGTGAGGGGGAGATCCGGGCGGTGTTGTAGGGGCCCTCCTCCCGACGATGAGCCGCGCCCGGGGTTGGGTCGTCAGGTAGGCCCACAGCCACTCGAAGAAGACGAACACGCGGCTGCGGAAATCCACGAGCAGCATGAGGTGGATGAAGAGCCAGGCCAGCCACGCGGGGTAGCCCGTGAAGCTCAGGCCGCCCACGCGGGCGACGGCGCGGCCGCGGCCCAGGGTCGCCATGCTGCCCTTGTCCCGGTAGCGGAAGGGCCGCCGGGGCTGGCCCGCCAAGGTGGCCAGGAGGTTGGCTGCGGCCCATTCCCCCTGCTGGATGGCCACAGGCGCCACACCGGGCAGCGGGCCCCCGGGGCCATGGGTGAAGGCGGCCAGGTCGCCCACCGCGAAGACCTCGGGATGGCCCGGGAGGCTGAGGTCCGGCTCCACGATCACCCGTCCGAGGCGGTCCACGGGCACGCCGAGGCCGGCGCCCAGGGGCACCGCGGCCACCCCCGCCGCCCACAGCACCGTCCGCGTGGGGATGCGCTCCCCGCCCAGCTGGACGGCCCGCTCATCGATGCCCGTGATGGGCTGGCCCAGGCGCACCTCGACGCCGATGCGCTCCAGGCTCTCCACCGCCTTCTCGGACAGCCCGACCCCGAGGTTCGCCAGGATCGCCGGCCCCGCCTCCACCAGGATGACCCGGGCGCGATCCGTGCGGATGCGCCGGAATTCCCGCGGAAGGGTCAACCGGGCCATCTCCTTCAGCGTGCCGGCCAGCTCCACGCCCGTGGGGCCCCCCCCGACGACGACGAAGGTCAGCCATTCGCGGCGGAGCTCCGGATCCTCCTCCTGCTCCGCCTGCTCGAAGCTGAGCAGGAAGCGCCGGCGGATCTCCAAAGCGTCCTCCAGGGTCTTGAGGCCCGGGGCCAGGCCCGCCCAGGCGTCCCGTCCGAAGTACGAGCTGCGGGAGCCCGCGGCGAGGATGAGGAAGTCATAGGACAGGCCCCTCCCGTCCGCCAGGAGGACCTGCCGAGTGCCGGGTTCCACGGAAACGACGTCCCCGAGCACCACCTCGGCATTGCCCTGCTCGCGGAGGATGTGGCGGATGGGGGCCGCGATGTCCGCCGGGGAGAGCGTGGCCGAGGCCACCTGGTAGAGGAGGGGCTGGAACAGGTGGTGGTTCTGGCGGTCCACCAGCACGACGCGGACCGCCGCCCCGGCGAGGGCCCGGGCGGCCCGCAGCCCCCCGAACCCGCCGCCGACGATGAGGACCGTGGGCCGGTCGAAGCCCTGATCCGCCACCGGCCTTCAGTCCCGCATGTGCGTCACGAGGACGTAGGAGGATTCGATTCCCGTGAGGGCGTGGGGCTGGTCCTTGTCGAAGACCACCCGGTCGCCAGGCGCCATGGGAATCCAGGTCTCGCCCTTGAGCACCTCGATGCGCCCGGTCAGAAGCTGGGCCGTGGCGACATAGGGGGCCTTGTGAGGGGCGATCTTCACCCCTCCGGGCAGAGCCACGAGAACGACTTTGACACCGTGCTCCACATCGATGAGCGGCAGAGTGGCCCGCTGCGATTCAGGCATGGGCAGCGCTTCCTGGAGGTTCGTGATGGGCATGGAGATCCTTTCGCTGCGGCCCTCAGGCCGCGTCTTTGGGTTCAGGGGAGAACACCAGCCTCAGAGTGGCGTAGGCGATGGGCAGGGCGCCGGCCAGCAGGAAGACCGTGTCGGCCACGATGCGGATCCACTCCAGGGTGTGGAAGGCGCCGCCCATGAGGTAGTCCAGGCGGCGGGCATGCCAGTAGCCGTGGGAGAGCACGTCCCAGAGCTGGATGACGCCGCCCGGGAACAGGTCCAGGAGCAGCATGAGACCCAGGCCGATGTTGAGTCCCCAGAAGCCGAAGCGGATGCCCTTCTCCGCCCGCGCCCAGGCCCGGTCGCCCTTCAGTTCCCGCAGGCAGAAGACCAGCACGGCCAGGGCCAGCATGCCGAAGACGCCGAACATGGCCGCGTGCCCGTGATTGGCCGTGAGCGTCGTGCCGATCTCGAAGTAGGACACGATGGGCAGGTTGATGAGGAAGCCGAAGACGCCTGCCCCCACGAAGTTCCACACGCCCACGGCGATGAGGAACTTGATGGCCCAGCGCTGCCGCGCCGCCAGGGGCTTGCCGCAGTCCTCGCAGTTCTTGTCCTGCAGGCGGATGAAGTCCCAGGCGTCCAGCGTCAGCAGCGTGAGCGGCACCACTTCCAGGGCGGAGAAGCTGGCGGCCAGGCCCATGTTCAGGGTCCCCTGCCCCGTGAAGTACCAGTGGTGGCCGATGCCCATGATGCCGCCGGCCAGGTAGAGGATGGCGTCGAGGTACACGAGCCGCGTGGCGGACTTCGAAGTGACGAGACCCAGCTGATAGAACATCACCGCCACCAGCACCGTGGCGAAGAGCTCGAAGAAGCCCTCCACCCAGAGGTGGATGATCCAGAAGCGCCAGTTGTCGATGACGGCGAAGTTGGTGCGGGGCCCGTAGAACAGGGCCGGCACGTAGAACAGCGGGATGGCGATGGCCGCGTAGAAGAAGAGGGAGGGCAGCTCCCCTTGGCTCCCATCCTTCATGGCCGGCCGCAGGGCCCGGAACATGAGGAACAGCCAGAAGATGAGCCCTGCCGCCAGCAACAGCTGCCAGAAGCGGCCCAGGTCGAGGTACTCGCTCCCCTGATGGCCCAGCCAGAACCACAGGCTGCCGAGGTAGCCGTTGATGCCCGCGTACTCACCGAACAGGCTGCCGAAGACCACGATGGCCAGGGCCCCGAGCAGCAGGAGCACGCCGGCCCGCTGGCCCTTGGGTTCGGCCCCGCCCACGAGCGGAGCCAGGAAGAGGCCGCCGCCCACCCAGGCCGTGGCGATCCAGAAGATGGCCAGCTGCAGGTGCCATGTCCTCGCCAGGTTGTAGGGCAGGATGCTGGCCAGGTCGAAGCCGTAGAAACCCCCGGGTTCGACGCGGTAGTGCGCCAGCGCCCCGCCCAGGGCCGCCTGGCCGAGGAACAGCAGGGCCACCACTGCGAAGAAGAGGCCCACGGCCTTCTGGCTGGGGGTGAGGGTCCAGGCGTGGAGCCGGCCCTCCTCCGCGTGCTTCCAGCCCGCCTCGCCACCCCAGCCCAGGTAGTCGAACTTCCCGAAGATGAAGAGGATGAGGCCCAGGCCGCCCAGCAGCGCGATGAGGCTCATGGCGCTCCACAGATAGGTCGAGGCCGTGGGCGTGTTGCCCACCAGCGGCTCGTAGGGCCAGTTGTTGGTGTAGGAGTAGTCCTTCCCGGGGCGCGGTGCCACGGTGGCCCAGGTGGCCCAGGCGAAGTAGGCCGTCAGGTTTCGCAGTTCTCCCTCGTCCTGGATGAACTTCGCGGGCAGGCCCACGGCGGGCTTGTCGCCGGAGAAGTACGCCTTCCACTCGCCGATCTGCGTGCGGTAGGCCGCGACCTCCAGCTCTGTGAAGCGGAGGGAGTCCGTGCCCGGATCGTAGCGGTTCTGCTTGGTCTGCGAGGCCAGCAGGGCGCCGATCTCCAGGGCCTGCCCCTCACTCAGATCCTTGAAGGGCCGGCCGTACCGGGCCTGGGCCAGGACATCCCGCCCGATCTCCGCTTGCCGGTGCAGGTACTCGGCCGTGTAGTCGGGCCCCAGGTAGGCGCCATGGCCCCAGAGGGTTCCGTGCTCCATGAGACCGTATTTCAGGAAGACCTCTTGGCCGTCCTTGATGTCCTCCCCCGTGAAGAGGACCTGGCCCGCCTCCCCCACGACGCGCGCTGGAATCGGTGGCGCGCCGGCGTAGGTCTTGGCCGTGACCCAGATCAGCAGGCTGAAACCGAAGATCATCACGAGGATGACGGCCTGACGCCAGCGGGGGGAAAGGGGGGTGGAATCCTGATGGGAACCGCTCATGGCGCGCATCTCCTTGATGGATCCGGAAAAACCCATCAAACAGTGCGCTCGAACGACACAATGCTCAAGCAGAATTCGGACACCAGAGTTCGAAACCAGGCTCCCGGCCTCTTCCGTCGATCAACCGCCCTGTCCCAACCCGGTGACCTCACCGGCGCTGAGGCGTCGGATGCCCTCCGCCGTGGCCACCTTCAGGCGGCCGTCCGGCTCCCAGCCCAGGCACGTGCCCTGCCCGTCCTCCCAGCGGATGGGGGTCCCCGTCTCAGGCCAACGGAAAGGCGGTTGAATATTTTGCGTTAAATTACGCCATGAATTGATGATATGAATTGCCAAGACTTCGATGGATGGGAATTCCAGTCCCAGGTCCTGCAGACAGGCAGGGGGAACGGCGCGGTCAGAGATTTCGGGGGCAGATGTCAGGTTCACGCCCATGCCCAGGATGAGACGGGCGCCCACCTGCTCGCCGAGAATGCCGCCCACCTTCACCAGCCTGCCCGCCTTCCAGGCCACGAGGTCATTGGGCCACTTCAGGCCCAGAATCCTGCCTTCGGGATCCAGCACCTGCGCAGCGGCGGTCATCGCGCGCTGGAGCACCAGGCCCGGTGCAACGCCTGAGGACGCGGGCAGCACAACGGACAGCCAGAGCCCTGCTCCCGCGGCGCTTTCCCAGCGGTTGCCCTGGCGACCCCGGCCTTCGGTCTGGCGGTCCGCCAGCACGGCGCAGAAACCCAGGTGGGGGTGCCGCCGGAGAAAGGCCTGGGTGGAATCCACCGAGGCCAGGTGGATCAGGGGCAGGTCCACGCTACTTCCGGCTGCCCTGGTTGCGGAGCCAGAGGATGCGCAGGCCATCCAGGGTGAGGTCGGGCGCCTCCAGGCGGATGTGCTGGGTATGGGGCCCGATCACCTTCGCCAGCCCGCCCGTGGACACCACCTTGGCCTCCGGGCACTCGGCCAGCAGACGGTCCAGGATGCCATCCACCATGCCCACGTAGCCGTAGAAGATGCCGGCCTGCATGGCCTGGACGGTGTTTCGGCCCACCAGCCGGTCGGGCTCGGCCACCTCCACCCGGGGCAGGCGGCTGGCCCGCTGGAAGAGCGCGTCGGCGCTGATCTTCAGGCCGGGGCAGATGAGGCCGCCCAGGTATTCCCGCTTGGCGTTCACCACATCGAAGGTGGTGGCGGTGCCAAAGTCCACGACGATGACCGGCGCCCCGTAGGCCTCGATGGCCGCCACTGCGTTCACCAGCCGGTCGGCGCCCAGCTCCGCGGGGTTGTCGATGAGGACCTTCACGCCGGTCTTCACCCCCGGCTCCACGTAGAAGGCGTCCACCCCGAAGTAAACCGAGGACAGGCTCATGAGGATGGGGTGCAGGGGCGGCACCACGCAGGAGATGGCCACGTGCTTGATCTGGCGGGCCTCGATGCCCTGGTGGCGCATGAGGGCCAGGGCGGACACGCCGTACTCGTCCACCGTGCGCTCGCGGCTCGTGGCCAGACGCCAGGAGCAGACCAGCGGAGAGTCAGGCCCCTTTGACAGATCGTAGATCCCCAACACCACGTTGGTGTTGCCCACATCGACGGCCAACAGAAGACTCATGCGCGCTCCGAGCCACTTAGGATCGCCTGACGGGGGCGCGCCCGCCACCCCCTTGTGATGCCGATTCCCGGCCCCTCCAGTACCCTGGTGGTTCCGCCTGGAGCCGCCATGCCCCGCACCCTGATCGAACCCTTCCGCATCAAGTCCGTGGAGCCCATCCGCATGACGACCCCCCAGGAGCGGCTGGAGCTCCTGGAGGCCGCCAAGCTGAACGTGTTCAAGCTGCGGGCCGAAGACGTGCTGCTGGACTGGCTGACGGACTCCGGCACGGGC
The DNA here is from genome assembly GCF_022808775.1 of Geothrix terrae. Taxonomy (GTDB): domain Bacteria; phylum Acidobacteriota; class Holophagae; order Holophagales; family Holophagaceae; genus Geothrix; species Geothrix terrae. The sequence goes on along the minus strand of NZ_JAKZLA010000001.1, from coordinate 371,642 downwards.
GCCATGAGCTCCGCCCAGTGGGGCGCCATCATGGTGGGCGACGAGAGCTACGCCGGGGCCCGCAGCTTCTTCCGGCTCGAGGCCGTGCTCCAGGACATCACGGGCATGGCCCACTTCGTCCCCACCCACCAGGGGCGCGCCGCCGAAAAGGTGCTCTTCACGGCCGTGTGCAAGAAGGGCGATCTGGTGCCCAACAACTGCCACTTCGACACCACCCGGGCCAACCTCGAGTACAACGGCGTCGAGGCGGTGGATCTGGTGATCCCCGAGGGCCTCCAGCCGAGCCGCATCCACCCCTTCAAGGGCAACATCGACCTGGAGCGCGTGGAGGAGACGCTGAAGAAGGACGGCCACCGCATTCCCTTCGGCATGATCACGGTGACCAACAACACCGGCGGCGGCCAGCCGGTGTCCATGGCGAACCTCCGGGCCTACGCCCAGCTCCTGAAGAAGTACGGCAAGCCCCTCATCATGGATGTCTGCCGCTTCGCCGAGAACGCCATGTTCATCAAGCTGCGCGAAGACGGCTACCAGGACACCCCCATCAAGGCCATCTGCCAGGAGATGTTCAGCTACGCCGACGGCTGCACCATGAGCGCCAAGAAGGACGGCATGGTGAACATCGGCGGGTTCATCATGCTCCGCAGCGACGAGTGGCTGGATCCCGTCCGCAACATGCTGATCCTCACCGAGGGCTTCCCCACCTATGGCGGCTTGGCCGGTCGCGATCTGGAAGCCCTGGCCGTGGGCCTGGAGGAAGGCATGGAGGAGTCCTACCTGCGCTACCGGCTGCGCACGGCCGAATACCTGGGCGAGAAACTGGAGGCCGCGGGCGTGGGCTTCGTGAAACCCACCGGTGGCCACGCGGTCTACCTCGACGCCAAGACCGTGCTGCCGGACATGCCGGTGGCGCAGTACCCGGCCTGGGCCCTCTGCAACGCCCTCTACCTGGAAGGCGGCATCCGCGGCGTGGAGATCGGCTCCGTCATGTTCGGCAAGCACCTGGACGACGACACCGAGACCTACCACAGCATGGAGCTGGTGCGCCTGGCCTTCCCCCGCCGCATGTACACCCAGAGCCACTTCGACTTCGCCGCCGAGGTCATCGCCGAGGTGAAGGCCAAGGCCAAGGAGATCCGCGGCGTGAAGATCGTCAAGCAGAGCAAGTACCTGCGGCACTTCACGGCCGAGATGGCCTGGGCGTAGGATCCAGGAGTCTCCCGCGCGGTCGCGGCGATTCTTCGATAGCATGGGCGTAACTCATCCATTCTGGAGCGCCCGTGACCTCTGAGGTGGAAGCCCTCTTCGCCCGCCAGCGAGCTGCCCGCTGGCGGGTGGCGGCCACGTCCGCCGACCAGCGCCGGGCAAAGCTCCGGGCCTTGCTGGATGCCCTCATGGCCCACCGGGCTGAGGCCCAGGCGGCCCTGGCGGCGGACTTTCGGAAGGCGCCGGAGGAGGTGGACCTCACGGAGCTCTACCCCGTCATCTCTGAGATCCGGGACGCCCTGCGCCATCTGCCGCGCTGGATGAAGCCACGCCGGGTGCCCACCCCCATCGGCCTCCTCGGCAGCGTAGGCACCGTCATCCATGAGCCCCGGGGCGTGATCCTCATCATCAGCCCCTGGAACTACCCCATCTACCTGACGCTCGGCCCCCTGGTATCCGCCCTCGCCGCGGGCAACTGCGCCGTGCTCAAGCCCTCGGAATTCACCCCCCGCACCAATGCCTTCCTCCGGAAGCTGCTGACCGGTCTCTTCCCGGAGGAGGAAGTGGCCCTGGTGGAGGGCGAGGCCGACGCAGCCCAGGCCCTGCTGGCCCTGCCCTTCGACCACATCTTCTTCACGGGTAGTCCTGCCGTGGGGAGATCGGTCATGAAGGCCGCCGCCGAGCACTTGGCCTCCGTGACGCTGGAGCTGGGCGGCAAGTCCCCCGTGCTGGTGGACGCGGACGCCAACCTGCGCGAAGCCGCTCGCAAGGTCGCCTGGGGCAAGGGGCTCAATGCGGGCCAGACCTGTGTGGCGCCGGACTACGTGCTGGTCCACACCCGCGTGCATGACGCCTTCGTGAATGAGCTGAAGGGCGCCTTCGAGGCCTTCTACGGCGCCTCGCCTGAAGCCCGCAGGGCCAGCCCGGACCTGGCCCGGATCATCAACGACCGGCATTTCACGAGGATCCAGGCCCTTCTGAGCGGGTCCGCAGCCCAGGTCGCCTTCGGCGGCGAGACGGACGCCGCCACGCGCTACATCGGTCCGACAGTGCTCACCGACGTCGCCCCCACCGCGCCCATCATGCAGGAGGAGATCTTCGGCCCCCTGCTGCCCGTGCTGCGGGTGGAGGACATGGACGAGGCCGTGGCCTTCGTGAACGCCCGGCCCAAGCCCCTGGCCCTCTACGTGTTCAGCGGCAGCGGCCGATCCGCCGGGGCCCTCCTGGCCCGCACCACGGCCGGGGGCGGTTGCATCAACGACACGGTGCTGCACTTCGCCCACACCGGCCTGCCCACGGGTGGCGTGAACACCTCGGGCTTCGGCAAGGCCCACGGCCGCCACGGCTTCGAGGCCTTCTCCAATGCCCGGGGCATCCTGCGCCAGCCCACGCGCTTCTCGGCCGTCCAGCTCATGTACCCGCCCTACACCGGTTTCGTGCGGCGTATGATCGACTTGACGCTAAAGCACTTCTGAACTGACTCGGGCACCATTCTTTCCGTGAGGCCCGAGGGCCCTTAGAGACATTCCATGCAACTCAGCCACCTCCTCCAGTCGCGGGCCAAGCGCAGGAACCTCAGGGTCCTGGCGCACGGCCGCCGCATCATCTTCCTCATGCTCCCCCTGGGCGCCTTCACCGGGTGGATGATGGGCCTGGCCGTGGCCGCCTACCTCGCCCTCTTCGAGTGGTTCCGGGAGAGCATGACCCGGAACCACCTCGTCCTCCTCCTTCCCTTGATCGGCCTGCCCCTCGCCACCACGATCCTGGCCCTGGGCGGCGTCGGCGACGTGACCCTGGCCGAGGACATCGAGATCTCCCATAAGGACCCCTACCGGGCCTTCCCTTTCCGGGAGTCGTTCATCAAGGTGCTGGCCTGCTTCGCCACCATCTTCCTCGGGGGAAGCGCGGGCCTGGAGGGACCTGGAAAGTGGTTCGGCGCCGCCGTCGGACTCCAGTGCCACCGGCTGGTCCGGTCCCTCTCCCGCCGGCTCCAGTTCTTCCGCAGACTCCTGATGGACGCGCACACCATGGTGGCCTGTGGCGCGGCGGGAGCCCTGGCCTCGGTCTTCCGTGCGCCGCTGAGCGCGGCCCTGTTCGCGGCCGAGCACGACGGCACCCTGCGCTCACTCAACCTGGTGCCCACCCTGGTGGCCGCCGCCTCCGGCTACCTGGTCTTCGCCGCGATGATGGGGCACCAGCCCCTGCTCACCCTCACCCGGCCCTACACCCTGGCCTGGCGCGAGATCTGGATGGCCCTTCCGCTCGGTCTGGCCTGCGGCCTGGGCTCCAGCTTCTTCAGCGCGGCCCAGGCCACCTTCCGCAGGCGGCTCGCCTGGATCCCCCTTCCCCTGCGCGGCCTGGCGGGCGGTGTGGGACTGGTGGTGCTCATGCTGCCGGGACACCTCCTGCTGCCCGGCATCCCCGTGGCGCGCGGCGGGGGCGTGGAGCTCGTGAACCACCTCCTGGCGACCCCGCCCGACCTGCGCATGGCCCTCATCTTCCTGGCCGTGAAGATCCTGGCCACCGCCCTGACGCTCGGGTCCGGCGGCATCGGGGGCACCTGGCTGCCGGCCGTGGCCATGGGCGCCTGTCTCGGCTCCGCCTTCGATGCCTGGTTCCTGCCGGGCTATCCGGGGCTGCTCACGATGCTCGGAGCCACGGCCTTCGCGGGGGCCTTCAACGAGACGATGCTGGTTCCGGTCGTGTTCCTGGCGGAGACCACGGCCCAGGCCGCCCTGGTGGTGCCGGCCCTGGTGGCCACCGCCGTGGCCTATCTGGTGGCCCGGGAATGGGACTGAAGGTGCCCACCGTCCAGAGCCACGGCGCCCGTTCCGCTAATGCCGTCCCACGAACTCGTCCATGCTGCGGTTCACGCCGAAGAAGCCGAGCACGGCGTCGAAGAGGAAGGGCGGGAGCACGCGGATGACCGGCACGGTCATCACGAAGCGGGGCATGATCAGGCGCGAGCGGTTCCCTTCAATGGCGCCCACGATGCGGCGCACCACGTAGTCCGGCTTGAGGATGGGCAGCAGCCACGCGAAGCGGGTCTTCACGCCTTCGAACATGCCCGTATCGATGAAGAAGGGGCAGACCACCGTCGTGCGCACAGGACTGCCCAGCCGCTTCAGCTCCATGCGCAGGGACTCGTCGAAGCCCACGGCGGCGAACTTCGAGGCGGAGTAGTCCACCAGGCGCGAGGTCCCCGCCAGGCCCGCGGCGGAGGCCACCGTGACGATGTGCCCCTTCCTCGCCGCCAGCATGTCCGGCAGGAAGGCCCGCACGGTCCAGAAGTTCGCCAGAACGTTGACCTGGAAGGTGCGCTCGATGCCTTCGTCGCTGCATTCCAGGAGCGTCTTCCCGGACACGATGCCCGCGTTGTTGATGAGGATGTCGACGCCGCCGCGCTGCTGCCGGATCTCCGCGCAGGTGGCCTGGACGGCGGCCCGGTCGGAGAGGTCGACCGCGAAGCCCCTGGCCTCCCCGCCCTTGGCCAAGATCGCCTCGCAGAGCGCATCCAGGCCCTTCGCGTCCCGGTCTAGCAGGCTCACGCGGGCGCCACGGGCAGCGGCCTCCAGGGCCATGAGCCGGCCCAGGCCGCTGGCCGCACCGGTGATGAGGACGTGGGCGCCTCGGAAGGAAGTCATGGAAGCCTCGGGGGTTTCCAGGATCCTAGCAGGCTCCGAGCTCGGCTCTTAGCGCTGGGCTTCCTCCAGGGCGCCCTGGGCCGCTTCCCAGTCGCTCATGGCATAGGCCAGATCCGCTTCCAGCGTCTTCTGGGTGTCCAGCCTGGCGCTGAAGGCCTGCCAGTCGGCGGGGTCCATGGCGGCCATCTCCTTCTGGAGGCCCGCCAGCTTCGCTTCCAGCTCCGCCACCTTGGCCTCGGCCTCGGCCACGTGCTTCTCGAAGCGCTTGATCGCCCGCTGCTTGTCTTTGTCGATGGGTTTGGGAGATGGAAGCTGGGGCTTGGCAGGGCCCTGCGGCTTCGCCGCCGGGCTTGGCTTCGCCTGCGGCGAGGCAGACTTCTTGGGGGGCTCGGGGTCGGTACTTCCGCTCCCCTCCTCGGCGCTCAGGTCCAGGTCCACCCAGGCCTGGTGGTCCTCGTAGCCGCCCTCGCGGAATTCGGCCCGGCCCTCGTGGATGCGCAGCAGCGAATCGGCCACACGGCCCAGCAGGTAGCGGTCGTGGGTGACCACGATGGCCGCGCCGGTGAAGCTGAGGATGGTGTCCTCCATGGCTTCCATGCTGGGGATGTCCATGTGGTTGGTGGGCTCGTCCAGCAGCAGCAGGTTCACGCCGTGGCGGATGAGGGTGGCGATGCTGAGCCGGGCGCGCTCGCCGCCGGAGAGGGCCGTCACAGGCTTGTCCACGTCGTCGCCGCGGAACTGGAACTTGGCCAGGAAGCCGAGCACGTCCTGCTTCAGGGCCTGGGGGTTCACGGCGTGGATCTGCTGGAACACGGTGTTGCGCGGGTCCAGGTTCTTGTGGTGCTGGTCGAAGTAGCCCAGCTTCACCTGGCTGCCCAGGCGGGCCCGGCCCGTGATGAAGGGGATCTCCTCGGAGATGGCCTTCAGCAGCGTGGACTTGCCGGTGCCATTGAGGCCCACGATGCCCATCTTCTGGCCACGCTTGATCTGGAGCTGTTCCAGCGGCGCGTAGAGGGCCTTCCCGCCCCAACCCACGCTGGCATTCTCCAGCACCAGGGCCACATCGCCGCTGCGCTGGGTCTCGGGGAAGCTGAACTTCACCTTGCGGCGGTCCCGCAGGGGTTTCTGGATGCGGTCCAGCTTGGCGAGATGGGTCCGGCGACCCCGGGCCTGCTTGGTGTTCTGGCCCGCGATGTTGCGGCGGATGTACTCTTCCTGGTTCTTGATGTAGGCCTGCTGCTGCTCGTAGTGGCGCTCCAGCAGCTCCAGCTCCTGCTCCTTCTTCTCCATGAACTCGGAGTAGTTGCCGTCGTAGGCCCGGGAGCGGCCCAGCTCCAGCTCCAGGATCTCGGTGGCGATCTTGTCCAGGAAGTAGCGGTCGTGGCTGATGACCGCCACGGTGGCGTCCGTGTCCTGGATGAACGACTCGAGCCAGCGCAGGCTGGGCAGGTCCAGGTGGTTGGTGGGCTCGTCCAGCAGCAGCAGGTCCTGGCCTTGGAGGATGGCCTTGGCGAGCATCACGCGGCTCTTCTGGCCGCCGGACAGCGTCTCCACCGGGCGCTCGAAGTCGGCGGCGCTGAATCCCAGCGCCTGGAGGATGCTCTCGGCGCGGGCGCGGATCGTGAAGCCGTCGAGATGCTCGAAGGCTTCCGTCACCTTCTGGTAGCGGGCCATCACCTCATCGAGGTCGGAGCCCGTCTCACCCATGCGATGCTCCAGCTCGCGCATCTCGTGCTGAAGCTTCTCCACGTCGCCAAAGGCCGCCAGCGCCTCCTCCAGCACGCTGCCCTTTGTCTCGGGCACCAGGTCCTGGGCGTAGTGGCCCATGCGGATGCCGCGCTCCTTCGTGGGCTTCACCACCGTGCCGCTGTCGGCTTCCAGCTGGCCCAGCAGGAGCTTGAAGACGGTGCTCTTGCCCGCGCCGTTGCGGCCGATGACGCCCCAGCACTCGCCCTCCTGGATGGCCCAGGTGACGTCCTTCAGCACCTCCTGGGGGCCGAAGCGGAGATCGACATGGTTGAGGGAAGCGAGCATGGGGTTTCAGCTTTCGGCTATCAGCTATCAGCTATCAGCTATCGGTGCGAGGGTGGCTGACAGCTGATAGCTGAAGGCTGACAGCAAGAAGGCCACCTTGCGGTGGCCTTCTGTTTGGTGGAGCCAATCGGGATCGAACCGACGACCTCTTGCATGCCATGCAAGCGCTCTCCCAGCTGAGCTATGGCCCCAATGGGGAAGACCCAGTATCACACTCCTTTGCGGCTTCCGCAAGCACAGATCATCGGGGTGTCAGGCGGAGCTTCTGGCCCGTCTTGACGCGGTCACCCTTCATCCGGTTCCAGGCCTTGAGATCCATGGGATCCAGACCGTACTTCCGGCCGATGGCGGCGAGGGTCTCGCCGCGACGGACGACGTGGATGCGGGGCGCGGCCTCCGTCCTTGCAGAGGCGCCGGGCCCCTTGGAACCAGGCAGCAGCACGCTATCTCCGGGGTGCAGAGCCTTCACAGCCTCCGGGTTGAGCCGCATGAGCTCGCCCAGTGGGATCTTCCGGGCCCGGGCGATCTTGGCGAGGGTGTCTCCGGGTTTGGCCCGGTAGGTGGCGCCGGTGGATGCGGGTTCAGAGGAGGTGGCGTCGGTCCGATCGGCGTTGGCCGCAGAACTAGGCGCGCCCGCGGATGCCGGAGCAGGAGCCTCAGACTGGGCGGGAACTTGAGCGACCGCCGGGGCGGCGCCGCTGCCCGCTTCGACCGCCGGGGCCGGGGCGCCTTCCGCAGGAGGAGCGGACACCACGGGAACGGCCGGGAGAGGATCCAGGGGCCGGTCGCCCAGCAGCTTCACGCGCTCGATCCTGGGCGCGAGATCCCGCGCGTCCAGAAGCAAGCTGGGCGCGGGAGGAATCAGCAGGCGCTTTCCAGGCTTGAACTGCCGGGCGGTGATGTCATTGGCATCGAGCAGGTCATCGGGCGTCAGCTTGAACCGTTTCGCGACCTTCACGAGGGTGTCGCCCCGCCGGACCGTGTAGTGCTGGAAGTTCAGCCGCCGGCCGGCCGGCATGCGGGCGAGCTGCCGCATACACTCCAGAGCCTTGCCGGGAGGCACGCGGAGGGTGTAGCTGCCCGGGGGCGTGGAGCCCCGCAGAAGTTCGGGATTCAGGGCCTTCAGCGTCGACGCGTCCGTCCCTGCGCACCGGGCCAGCACCGCGAGGCTGGTCTGGGTGGGGACCGTGACGGTCTCGTAGACGTAGGGCGCGAGAGGGGCGATGGCCAGGCCGTACCGGACCGGATTGCGTCCCACCAGGATCGCCGCGCAGAGCTCCGGCACGTAGTTCTTGGTCTCGGTGCGCAGCCAGCGGGAGCGGGCCAGATCCCAGAAGTTGCGCGTGCCCACATTCTGGATGGCGCGCTCCAGCGTCAGAGGGCCCGCGTTGTAGCCGGAGGCCGCCAGGTACCAGTCCCCGGAGATCTCGTAGAGGCGCTTCAGGTAGCGGGCCGCGGCCCGTGCGGACTTGACCGGATCGCGCCGTTCTTCGACCCAGGCATTGGCGGTCAGTCCGTAGATCCGCCCGGTGGAGCGGATGAACTGCCACATGCCCACGGCCTTGGCCCGACTCTTGGCCTCGTTGCGGAAGCCCGATTCGATGACCGCGAGGTAGGCCAGGTCCGAGGGGACACCCTCCTCGGCGAAGATCTGCCGGATCATGGGCATGTACACCGATGCACGGCCCAGGGCGTTCTCCATGAAGCCGCGCTTGGTGGTGGTGAAGACGCTCACCCAGGTGAGCACCTTGTCATTCAGGTCGATGGGGAAGTCGTAGGTCGCCCCCTGCTCGGCCGCACGCACCTTCTCCAGCTCGCTCTTGAGCTCCTCACCGCTGATGGAGATCACCTCCTCAGCGGCCTTGAGCCCGGGTTCCGCCTCTCCCGGGGCCTCGGGCTCTTCGGCGGCCAACTGGTCCTGCACTTCCTTCAGGCGCTGGATCAGCTCCTGCACCTCCGGCCTGCGGAGCAGCTCGGGAGGCCAATCGGCCGTGAGGACATCGGCCTCATCCGAGCGGGTTCCGGCCGTGTCCTCATCGTCCGCCTCCAGAGCCTTCTCGGCGGCCTCGACCAGGGCGCGCAACCGCGCGATTCGCGTCGCATCGGATTCGGGCGCCCGGGCGGGGGCGACCACCGCCTGGGGCACTCCCAGGGGCTGGGCGGACGGCAACGGTCCCGGGACCGGCACCGTCCCCCAGAGCAGGGCTGTCAGAAGCGGAAACGGCATGAGCCTAGTGGCTTTCCGCGCTCACCAGGGCTTCGTAGGCGGCGGCGTCCAGCAGCTCGCCGGACAGGGCGCCGGACAGCTTGATCTTGACCATCCAGCCCTTGCCGTAGGGGTCCTCATTCACGGCTTCCGGATGGTCGGCAAGGGCCGCGTTCACTTCGAGGACTTCGCCGGCGGAGGGCATGTTCAGCTCGGACACCGTCTTCACGGACTCCACCGTGCCGAACTCCTCGCCAGCTCCGAAGGAGGCGCCGGCCTCCGGCAGGTCCACGAACACCACATCGCCCAAAGCGTCCTGCGCGTAGTGCGTGATGCCCACCAGCGCAGTGCCGTCGCCCGCGGGCTTCACCCACTCGTGGTCCTTGGTGTACTTCAGATCGGCAGGGAACATGAATCCTCCAGGTTGGTCTATGAAAACTGATAGCTGACGGCTGATAGCTGAGAGCTACTTCTGCCGCTTGTAGAACGGCGTGGGGATGATCTCCGCATCCACGGCCCGGCCGCGGATCTCGATCTGGATCCGCCCGCCGACCTTGGCCAGCTCGGTGGGGACGTAGGCGAGGCCCAGGTTGAAGCCGCAGGTGGGCGAGGGCGCGGCGCTGGTGACGAAGCCGATCTGCTTGCCGGCCTGCACCACGGGCATGTGGTCGCGGGCGATGTCCCGCTTCTCGAGGGTCTTGAAGCCCACCAGTTTCCGGGGCGCGGGAGCGGCCTTCGCGGCCAGCAGGGCATCCCGGCCGATGAAACCGCCCTTGTCCAGCTTCACGATCCAGCCGAGGCCCGCCTCCAGGGCGTGGATGCTGTCGTCGATCTCGTGGCCGTAGAGCGCCATCTTGCATTCCAGGCGCAGGGTGTTGCGGCAGCCCAGGCCCGCAGGGACCAGGCCGGCCGGCTTGCCGGCGGCCAGGACGGCGTTCCAGAGCTTCTCGGTGTCGGCGGCGGCGCAGTAGAGCTCGAAGCCGTCCTCGCCGGTATAGCCTGTGCGGCTGATGAGGCACTTGATCCCCGCCACCTCGCCGTGCGTGAAGAAGTAGTATCCGATGGGATCGAGCGGGGTCTTCGTGAGGGGCTGGAGCATGCCCACCGCCAGCGGGCCCTGGAGGGCGATCTGGCCCGTGGCCGGGCTCTCGTTCACCACCGTGCAGTCGAATGCCGCGGCGTGCTTCTGAACCCAGGCGAAGTCCTTGTCGATGTTGCCGGCGTTCACCACCAGGAGGAATTCCTGCTCGCCCTCGCGGTAGACCAGCAGGTCATCCACGAAGGTGCCGTTCTCGTAGAGGAAGGCGGTGTAGTGCACCTGGCCCAGGGCCAGCTTGGAGACGGCGTTCGGGGTGAGGTGCTCCACCAGGGCCAGGGCTCCGGGGCCCTTCACGCGGAACTCCCCCATGTGGCTCACGTCGAAGAGACCCGCCTTGGTCCTGACCGCCTCATGTTCCGCGATGATCCCCGTGGGGTACTGCACGGGCATGTCCCATCCGCCGAAGTCCACCATCTTGGCGTTCAGGGCGCGGTGGGCGGCGTTCAGAGGCGTCTTCATCAGCTCGGACACAGAAGTGGACATGGGCTACTCCGGTTGGGAAGCCCCAGTCTATCGCCGGGGAACCCAGGGCAGAAGGCCCGGTAATTCCCATCCCAGCCTCCACAGACCGCTCTCCGCCTGCCTTGTGACGAGGCGCACAGCCAGCGGCAGGACTGCCACACCGGTATCCGCCGCGCGATCGAGCTCCGCCGCATAGACCGGATCGATCTCGCGGGCCGCATCGAACCGGTCCACGTCCGTGCGATGCACGAACAGGGCGATGGCCGCCCGATGGCCCTCGCGCACCATGGCCTGGAGTTCGCGCAGATGCTTGGTTCCACGTTCGGTCACGGCATCGGGAAACAGGGCCCAGGGCCCGTCCTTCAAGGTGGCGTTCTTCACCTCGATGAAGACCTGGCGGCCCTCTCGGTCTTCAGCCAGGACATCGATGCGGCTGTTCTCAACCCCGTATTTCACCTCCGTGCGCACGCCGAGCAGGCCAGGCAGCCCGGGCAGCGCATCCCGCCGGGCGGCTTCGGCCACCACTCGGTTCGGCATGCCGGTTTCCACGCCCACCCAGCCACCGGCCCGCTCCACCGCCAGCCAGGTGAACTTCAGCTTGCGTTTGGGGTTCGCGGAGGGTTCCAGCAGCACCCGATCCCCGGCCTCCCAACACGTCTTCATCGAACCCGTGTTGGTAGTGTGAGCGGTGACGATGGAGCCATCCGCCAGCCTCACGTCCGCCAGGAACCGCTTGTAACGCTTGATCAGCGTGCCCGGCACCAGCCCGGTCTTCTCGATCAGGATCATGGCCACTGGGCCAGGATGCGATCCACGGCCTCCGACAGATCCGCGGCCACCAGGTCCGCCGTGGACCCGTCAACCTCGGCGCCATACCCCGTGCGGACCAGGGCCACCCGGCACCCCGACCGGCGGCCGGCCTCCAGGTCGATGGCCTTGTCTCCCACCATCCAGGATCCGGCCAGGTCGAGGCCATGTTCTTCAGCCGCTTTCAGCAGCATGCCCGGGTTCGGCTTGCGGTCCGGGTGGTCCGCCACGGCATACTCCCCCTGCCCCTTCTCGTGGTGGGGGGCGGCGTACACGGCGTCGATCCAGGCGTTCTCCAGGGCCAGCAGCGTCCCCATGCGGCTCATGACGGCGGCGAAATCCTGCCATCCGTACTTCCCCCGCCCGATCCCACTCTGATTCGTGACCACCACCACCGGGATGCCCCTGGCATTGAGGCGGGCCACGGCCGCCGCAGAGCCGGGGATCATCGCCAGGCGGTCCGGATCGCTGAGGTAATCCACCTCCTCGTTGAGGGTGCCATCACGATCCAGGAACACTGCCGGCTTCACGGGGCCTCCTCCCGGTTCAAACAGGGACTGGAGCAGGATGCCAGAGATGGCACACTGTTGGGCCGTTCCGAGGTTCCCCCCATGATCGACAAGCGCATCAGCACCGCCCTGGAAGCCGTGAAGGACATCCCCGACGGAGCCCACCTCGCCGTGGGCGGTTTCGGCCTCTGCGGCATTCCCGAACACCTCATCGCGGCCCTGGCCCAGACCGGCGTCAAGGGCCTGACCTGCTATTCCAACAACGCCGGCGTGGATGATTTCGGCCTGGGCATCCTCCTCCGGAACCACCAGATCCACAAGATGGTCAGCAGCTATGTGGGCGAGAACGCCGAATTCGCGCGCCAGTTCCTCAGTGGCGAGCTGGAGGTGGAGCTGGTGCCCCAGGGCACCCTGGCGGAGCGCATGCGGGCCGGCGGCGCCGGCATTCCGGCCTTCTTCACGCCCACGGGCGCCGGCACGAAGGTGGCGGAGGGGAAGGAAACCCGGCGGTTCCATGGGCGCGATTGCGTGCTGGAGCAAGGCATCTTCGCCGATTTCGCCCTGGTGAAGGCGTGGAAGGCGGACCGGCTGGGCAACCTCGTCTACCGCAAGACCGCCCGCAACTTCAACCCCATGGCAGCCACCTGCGGCAAGGTCTGCATCGCGGAAGTGGAGGAGATCGTCGAGGTGGGCGAGCTGGATCCCGATGCCATCCACACCCCCGGCATCTTCGTCCACCGGCTCGTGCTGGGAACGGCCTACGAGAAGCGGATCGAGAAGGTGGTGACGCGCGTCAATCCATCCGGAGGCTGAGCCGGACAATGGTTCCGTGAGGGGCGGCCATGAGCTCGACGGTGCCCCCGTAGGCGGTCATGAGCTGGGCGCAGGACGGCAATCCAGTCCCGGGGCGCCGCCCGGGCTCCGGGGCCGGAGCCTCGGGCCGCAGCCCGGACAAAGGTTCGAACGCCCGCTCCAGGAGCTCCGGAGCGATGGGGCCGCCATCATCCTCCAGCTCCAGGCGGAAGTGCCGCTTCCCTCCCCAGGAGCGCAACTGGATCCGGTTCGTGGCACCCCCCAGCGCATGGGCCACGAGGTGTCCCAGCAGGTCCGAGAAATCGGTGGAGACCCCGAAGATCAGATCCCTGGGGGCTTGCAGGTTGAGTTCCAACGGGAACTCCGGGGGGAGCGTCCCGTCCACGTGCAGGATCTCCAGTTCCTGGTGGATCAAGTCGTGCAGGTGGATCCACTCCGGGGCGCTGGCTTCGACCTGACCCGTCCGGCGGAGCAGGACCCGGACCAGGTCGTCCACCTGGGCGATGGCTCGGCGGATCGATTCCATGGAACGCTGGCAGGCCTCGCGCTCCTCGGGGGGCGGGATATCGGCCCGTTCCATGTGGACCGACAGGATGTGGCTCTCCTCCTTCAGGGTCCGCACCGGCGTCTGGAGGCGCTGGGCCATCTGGAGGAAGAGGGCGCCGAGGGCGGTCTTCCGGTCCTGGGCCACCAGGGCCCGCTGGGCGTTCTTGAGCGCCACATAGGTGGATTCGAGGCCTTCGTAGCTGGTGCTGAGGGCCCGGCTGGTCTCGTCCAGGTGCCCAATGAGCTCGGCGTTCTCCACCGTGACCTGGAGGCTGCCGGCATAGAGGGCGGCCAGCTCCATCTCGAAGGCCTGGAAGGCCGCGCCGGAGCGATCCGCCGCGAGGAACCCCCAGAGGCGGTCCTCACCGGATCGGCTGCGCAGGGGCAAGAGCATCGCCTGGGCTCTCGGATCCCACAGTCCCAGGTCGATCCCCTGCTCCCAGGCCGCTGTCTGGCGAAGCTCCGTGTTGATGAGGACCAGACCGGCCGGGAGCGCCTCCACCCCGGTGACCAGGGGTTGCTCCCTCGGCAGCACGGGCGTCTCCTCCATCCCGCCGGAACTCCAGGTCCAGCCCTGGAAATAAGCCCCGCTCGAGTGCAGATGGTAGGTGGTCAGGCGATCGAGGCCCAGCTCTTCCCGCATCTGCCCCAGGATCCGCGAGCAGATCTCGTCCACATCCCTGAGGGGAATGGTGTCCCTGCTGAGGGCCAGCAGCCTGGAGAGGTTGTGGCTGCGCTGCTCCAGCACCGCCTGGACTTCCAGGAGCTTCCGGTTGCCCTCCTGTGCCTCGCGGAGCTGCGCCTCCAGATGCTCGACCACCTGGTGGGTGAACTGCCGGAGGGCCGCACCTTCCCGCCCCTGCTCGAGGCGGTCCCGCTGTCCGCCGAGGTACGCCTCGACCTGCCCCACGAACAGGAACGGGTCGATGGGCTTGGAGATGAACCCGTCGCAGCCTGTCACCAGCGCGGTCTCCCGGTCGCTGCGCATGGTCTTGGCGGTGAGGGCGACGATCAGGACGCCATCCATGGACGGATTCTGGCGCAGCTTGGTGGCCACCTCGAACCCCGAAAGGCCGGGCAGGTTGATGTCCAGCAGGATCAGGGCCGGCTTGAGCTGCACGGCCATCTCGTACCCCTTCAGGCCGTCGTCCGCCCAGTGCGGTTCGAACCCCGCCTGGGAGAGCAGGCGGTGGACCAGCCGCCAGTTCATGGCGTTGTCCTCGATGCAGAGGATCTTCCGGAGGTTACTGCTCATGCCGCCACCCCGGTGACCAGCGGCATCTCCACCTCGAAGACGCTGCCCTCACCCTTGCGGCTGGAGGCCCGGATGCGCCCGTTCATGAGGCCCATGAACCGCTGGCTGATGGCCAGGCCAAGGCCCGTCCCGCCGAAGCGCCGCGAGATGCTCCCATCCACCTGCTGGAACGGCTTGAACAGGCGGCCCAGGTCCTCTTCCGTCATGCCGATGCCCGTGTCCTCGATGCGGACGAGAAAGCGGTCTCCGACGGCCTCGGCCGCGATCCGCACGGACCCGCTTTCCGTGAACTTGACCGCATTGCCCACGAGGTTCGTGAAGACCTGCCGGAGCCGATCCCGGTCCCCCATGACGCGGAACAGGCCGTCGGGACGCTGGTACTCCAGGGTGATGGGGCGGCCCTGGACCAGACCCGCCGCCATGGCTTTCACTTCGTCCAGCAATGCCACGGGGTCCACCTCCTCGAGGTCCAGGGCCATCTTGCCCGCTTCGATCTTGGAGAGGTCGAGAATCGAGTCGATCAGACCCAGAAGGGACCGCCCGTTCTGATAGATGATCTGAAGATCCTCTTTCACCTCCTCCCCCAGCCGCCCGCCGGGGTCCTGCATGAGCATGCCCGAGAACCCGATGATGGAGTTGAGGGGAGTCCGCAGTTCGTGGCTCACGTTCGCCAGGAATTCGTCCTTCAGCCGGTCCACCTCCTTCAGCTTCTGGTAGCTGGTGAGCAGGCTGTCGTTGAGGTCCCGCAGCTCCCGGGTCTTCTCCTGGACCTTCTCCTCCAGGGTGCTGGCCCAGGCCTTGAGCTCCATCCGGCTCTGCTCCAGCCCGCGGGTGCGCTCCTGGACGAGCTGCTCGAGGTTGGCGCGGATCTCCTCCAGTTCCCAGATGGTTTCCATGAGCTGGCGCGTGCGTTCCTGGACGCGGTACTCCAACAGGCGGTTCTGGCGCTCGATCTCGTCCCGGGAGACGCGAAGCTTGTCGGTCATCACCTCGAAGGACTGGCTCAGATCCTGGATCTCGTCCCGCGTGGAGACCTTGACGGAGACCGTCTCCAGGTGGCCCTGGGCCACTTTCTGGGCGGCCTCGGTCAGCTGGATCACCGGCCGGAGGTAGCGGTTCGAAAGGAAGATCGCCGCCCCGATGCCCAGCACCAGCGTCACCAGGCCCACAGCCAGGCTCGCGCGGATGTTCTCCCGGACGGCCCGCTGGGTCCCCTCGGTGGTGAAGCCGAGCACGAGGGTGCCCACCTGGTCCGCCCGTGGCTCCTCGTAGAAGACCGGCGCCACGGCCACCAGCATGTTGCTTTCCCGGCGGGTGTACGTGTGGGAGATGCCATCCCGCAGCACCTGGCCCGTGGCCCACTCGGGCGTGGTCGGCGTGCTGTCCAGGGCTTCGCCGTCCGAGCCGTAGACGGCGCTGAACCGGAAGGAGGGGATGTTCTGGACGCCCTGAAGCACCTTGGCGATGTCCCGGGTGTTCCCCTTGCTCACCGCCGGGCCGAGGGCATAGCTGGCCGTCTCGGCAACCTGGCGGGCGCTCAATTCAGCCTGGGTGCGGATCTGCTGTTCCACCCACCGCGGGTAGTAGAGCAGGTTGAAGGCGATGAACGAGAGGACCAGGATGCTGATGACAGCGCTCAGCTTGGTCTTGATGGACAGGCGGTACATGCAGGGGGCCCGGGGAAGCGGCTTCCAGCCTAACAGTAGCGCTACAACTTGAAGAGGTTCACCTCTCGGTTGAGCATGTGGACCTGGACCCCCAGCTGTTCCACGGCTCCGCTGGAGTCCTCGATGGCCTGTTCGCTCTCCAGGGCCTTGCCCAACACGCGGTTCATGGTCTCCTTCAGGGACAACACATGGTTCTCCTGGCGGGCCAGGATCTCGTGGAGGCTGCTGGCCAGGGTCCGGACCTGCTCCGTGGCTTTCGCGATTTCATCGCTGCCCGCGCTCTGCTCCCGGGTCGAATCCCGCACCACGCTGGTGGCCTGCTGGACGTTCATGGCCAGGGACAGGATGTGGTTGCTGGTCTGCTGCTGCTCCTCCATGACCGAGCGGATCGTCTCCACCTGGTGGTGGATGTTCCGGTTGGCTTCGTGGATGAGGCTCGCCTGGCCGCCCTGCTGGAGGGTCTCGCTGAGGATGCTCTCCACGACCCTGTCCATGCCCCCGACGGATTCGAGGATGGCCTGGAGAGCCTCTTCACTCTGGACCACGGATTCGGCCCCGTCCCGGACGGCATCGATCCCCAGCTCCACCTGCTGGTAGGCCTTCCGGATCTCCGCCTGCAGAGTGCCGATGATCTGCTGGATCTCCTGAGTGGAACGTCCGGTCTGCTCGGCGAGTTCCTTGATCTCGTCAGCCACCACGGAGAACCCCTTGGCCTGCCCCTCCCCCGCCACGCCGCTCTGGGAGGCGATGATGGCGGCGTTCAGGGCGAGCAGGTTGGTCTGCTGGGCGTGGCTCCCGATGTAGTCCAGGATCTTCGCGATGTCCGTTCCCTGCTGCAGGAGGGTGCGCGTGGTGCTCTGGAAGTCCTGGACGACCCGGTCGATCACCTGGATCTTGTCCCGGTTCCTCGCCACCAGCTCCATGCCCCTGGCCACGGTGTGGATCACGTTCTTGGCATAGCGCCGGGCGATCTTCACGTTGTCGTCGATGGCGGAGGCGCTCTGCTCCAGGTTCTCCGCGAACTCCCGCGTGTGCTCGGCGTGGCCGGCGAGGTGATCGACGTTCTTGCCCACGTTCTTGATGGAGATGTCGAAGTCGCGGATGGCGGAGGTGATCCCCTCGACCACCAGCAACAGCTCATCCATGCTCCGGTTGATCTGCTGCACGCTGGCGGCCATCTGAACGATGGTCGAGTTGGTGTTCTCGGAGGCCAGGCTCAGCTCCATGGAGCTGGCGCTGATGCTGATGGAGGTGTCCGTCAGCTCGTTGATCTCCTCGTGGAACGATTCGATGAGTTCGCGCTGGCCATGGCTGGACTGGCGGACCCCGTCCGCGGATTCGCGGATCGCGCTGGAGGCCCTGGCCAGGTCGCGGCTGGCCGAACGGATCTGGACCACCATGCCCCGCAGGCTCCCCACCATGCGGCCGAAGCCTTCGGCGAGGGAGGCCACTTCGTCGTCGCTGTAGACGGCCTCGAGGGTATCGATGCGCCCCTCCCCCACCCGCTTGGCGTTGCGACTGAGCAGCAGCAGCGGCTGCTGCACGTCGCGGAGGATCAGCTGGATGAAGTAGATCAGGAAGATCCCGGCCAGGAGCAGGATGGCCAGGCTGGGCCGGAACGCCTTCCAGATGGCGTCCGCGTATTCCGCCTCGGGGATCACCGCCCGCAGCTTCGAGCCGTCCGGGAGGGGCTGGATCACGACGATGTCCCCGCCTCCCCCGGGCTGGAGGCGGGAACCGAGCAGGTTCCCGCCCTTGCTCGCGGGGAGCTGGAGCGAAATGCCGCCGCCGGTGCCGAGCCTCAGCGTGCCCATGAAGGCGTCCAGGTCCTCCGGAGTGGTGTTCATCTCCTGCACGAAGGCCACGGAATCCTCGAGATTGGCCAGTTCGTTCCTGGCGTAGCTCGTGACCTTGGTGCGGATGGAGGACTGGAGCGTGAGCCCCGACACCAGGATGGAGAGCATGAGCACGCCCCCGGTCATGGCCAGGATGCCGAAGCCGAACTTGGCCCGCAGGCTGGTGGCGAAACGCGCTTCAGACTCGGTGAACCCCGGCTGCCCGGCCAGGAGCCGGTAGATCTTCATCAGGTTCTGCTTGGTCAGGAAGTACTGGCTGATGGCCGCCAGCGCCACCAGAACCAGGAAAATGGCCGCCATGACCGAGCTCACCAGGATGCTCTGGCCCAGGCGCAGCTTCACCCAAAGGTAGGTCCCGGCGCTCAGGCAGGCTCCAAGGTAGAGGAACAGCAGCGACGAGGTCTGCGGGAACCGGGTCAGCGAGCGGTAGAGGTCCGCCCTGAGGATCCCCCCAGCCAGGAGGCCATCCAGGCGGCGGATCTGGAGCATGGAGGCCCCCACCGCCAGCGCCAGCAGGCTCGCCGTGGCAGCCAAACCCGGGAGGGTCAACCGGAATTCCGGAGGCGACGTGAGCACGAACAGCAGGAAACCCACCAGGAAGGCCGAGAGCCAGACCAGCCCCGTGCTCCGCTTCAGCTGGGCGAGCACCATGGCCAGGACGGACGGGTCCACCCTGGCGGGAGCCTCAGCCTTGAAATCAAGCTGGGGTCCAGAAATGGAATCGGGCTGCACCATACTCGCGCGTTTCGGCCAGAGCCCAGCCGTCCTGTAATTCCAGCCGGATGCCCCGGTCCGTCTCGAACACGAGGACCCCCCCCTCCGCCATCCACGGCCTCAACCGGGCGGCCATCCGCCCCCAGAGGGCCTCAGCCTGGTCGTAGGGAGGGTCCAGGAACACCACCGCCTGGTCGCGGAAGGCATCCCCGGGCAGTCGACGGAAATCCGCACGCATCGTCCTGATCCCCGTCGCGTTGGCGTTCCTGAGCAGGCAGGACCACCCGGGCTCGGCAGCCTCCACGCAGGTAACCGGCCCGTACCCCCGGGAATGCGCCTCGAGCCCCACCGCGCCCGTTCCGGCGCACAGGTCGAGGAAAGGGCCCGAAGGCCATCGCTGGAGGATGGAGAAAAGCGCCTCGCGGGCCCGGTCGGAGGTCGGCCTGACCCGGAGATCGCCGGCCGGGGGGGCCATCAGGCGGCGCCCCTTCAGGCTCCCGGCGATGATCCGCATGGCGCCGGAATCTCAGTAGGCCCAGCGCAGGAGCGTGGAGCCCCACGTGAAGCCCGCGCCGAAGGCGGACAGCACCACCAGATCGCCCTTGGCCATGCGCTTCGCCTCCACGGCCTGGTGGAGGGCGGTGGGGATGGTTGCCGTGGTGGTGTTGGCGTAGCGGTCGATGTTCACCATCATGCGGGAAGGATCGAGCTCCAGCCGCTTGGCGGCGGCATCCATGATGCGGATGTTGGCCTGGTGGGGCACGAACAGCTTCAAGTCGCTGCCGCGGAAGCCGTTGCGATCCAGGAGCAGCTTGCTGTTGTCGGCCATCTCGCGCACGGCGTTCTTGAACACCTCGCTGCCGGCCTGGTGGATGTAGTGCTCCTTGGCCGCCACGGTCTCGGCGGTGGCGGGCTTCAACGAACCGCCCGCGGGCATGAACAGGAAGCAACCGCCGGAACCGTCGACCTTGTGCTCGAAGTCGAGGATGCCGAGGCCATCCTCCACCCGTTCCACGATCACGGCGCCGGCACCATCCCCGAACAGCACGGCGGTGGCGCGGTCCTCCTTGTTGATGATAGTGGACATGATGTCCACGCCCACCACGGCGACCCGGCGCACGCCGCCGGCGGCCACCAGGCTGGAAGCCGTGGTCAGGGCATAGAGGAAGCCCGAGCAGGCGGCATTCAAGTCGAATCCGAAGGCGTTGGTGGCGCCCACCATGTCCTGGATGCGGCAGGCCGTGGCCGGGAACAGGGTGTCGGGGGTCACGGTGGTGACCAGGATCAGGTCCAGTTCCGAAGCCTTGATGCCACGGTTGTCCAGGGCCATCTGGAGGGCCGGGGCGCCCAGCTGGGAGGCGCCGGTGCCGGGCTCGACCCAGCGGCGCTCGCGGATGCCGGTGCGGGTGCGGATCCACTCGTCGTTGGTCTCCATGATCTTGGAGAGATCGTCATTGGTGACCACGTTGGGGGGAAAACATTGCCCAGTTGCGGTGATTCCGACGGGGGCGACAAGTCGACGGTTCAAGGGGGCCTCCGGGCACGAAACCCCCATCATCGCATGGACGGTCCGGGCAGTCAGCGGACCTTGCGGAGGCGGTGCAGGAGCGCCAGAAGCCGATCGGGATCCAGCACCGGCAGGTCCTGATTCTCCAGCCGGCACAGCCCCGCCAGGATGGGCCTCCAGGCATCCTCGGCCGGGGGATCGTTCAAGCCTCCCTCCGGGGTCTCCACCGTTCCGGCCAGCCCTTCCAGGGGCAGGCCCAGCCGGGGCCGGAGGACCGCCAGCACCGCGGGGGGTGCCGCGTGGCCCGAATCTCCCCCGACCACGCCCCAATCCAACACTGGAAGGAATTCCCCGTGATGAAGCACCACGCCCTGGATGCCTGGCGGACCGCTGGGAATGGGCGTCACCGGGACGCCCGGAACCACCTCCCGGAGTTCTGACACGGGCAACAGGAACGCCCGTCCAGCGGCTTTGGCGTGGAGGAGGATGCGTGACTCAGACATCGGCGACCCGCTTCATGAGGGAATCCATGGCCAGGCCCATGACCGCCTCCGGATCCAGCACCCAGAGGACACCGTCCTCCTGGAGGCTGCCACCCATGATGCCCGGGGCGTGGGCCAGCTCGGGCAAGCTCCGGAGCAGCAGCTCGACACGGCCCGCGACCTCGTCCACCCCCAAGGCGAGGTCCAGCCCCGCCTCGGCGGCAGCGCCCTGCTGGCGGAGCACCACGAAGAACTGCTGGCCCCCGGCCGGCTCGGGCAATCCCAGGCAGGCCTGGAGCGATTCCATGGGGAGGTCCCGGCCCAGGACCTCGATGCGCCCGCCCCCGTGAAGGGGAGCGAGGCTCGACTGGACCCGGAGCACATGGTTCAGCGGCACCCCGAAGGTCTGCTGGCCGCAGCGGACCTTCAGACAGGCGATCACGGCCCTGGAGAGGGGCAGGCTCAGCCGGACCAGGCTGCCCCGGCGGGGTTCGCTGGAGATCTGGATGTCGCCGCCCATCCCCTCCACCTCGGCCCGCACCACGTCCATGCCCACGCCCCGGCCGGAAATCTGCGAGGCCCGCTCCTTGGTGGAGAAGCCTGGTTCCAGGGCCAGCCGATGGAGGTCTTCAGCGGAGTGGACCTGACCCTCCTTGAGCAGCCCCATGGCGATGCCGCGCGCCTCGATGCGGGCCAGGTCGAAGCCGCGCCCGTCGTCCCGGAGGTCGAAGCGGAGGTTCCGGCCCCGCTGGGAGGCCGAGATCTTCAGGGACCCGGTTTCCGCTTTGCCCTGGGCCGCGCGCTCCTCGGGGCTTTCGAGCCCGTGGTCGAGGGCGTTCCTCACAAGGTGGAGGAACGGCTCCGTGAGCCGCCCGAGCAGGCTGCGTTCGAGCTCCAGGTCCCCGCCCTGGAAGGAGAGCCGGACCGGCTTTCCCATGTCCCGGCTGAGGGCCCTCACCATGGGCTCGATCCTCTGGAACAGGCTCTCGACCTTCACCATGCGCATCTGCAGGAGGGCCTTCTGGACCTCCAGCAGCCCGGCCTCGATCTCCCCCATCATGGCCATGGGCCTGGCGAGGCTGGGATCGTGGATCCCCCGGAGGGCCAGGCTCGCAGAGTCCCGCACCTGCGCGACGGTCATGAGCCTGGCCTCCAGGGCATCCACCCGCTGGGCCGGCAACCTCAGAACCTCGACATCCTGGGGCAATGCCGCCGGGGAATCGGAAGCCGCCTGCGCCGGTCCCGGCGGCGGCGCGACCAGTGGGCCGGGATCCGCCTTCAAGCTGGCCGGTACCCGGTCCGGGTCGGCCAGTGCCATGACTTCCAGATTCTCCTCCGGAAGGACACCCAGGCCCTCGGTCTCCAGAGCCGGCGTGGCCACCAGCAGGAGGAAAAACAGGCCGTCGCGATCGTCGTGCATCTCGAGCGGCAGCGTGGAGATCAGCTCGCCCTGGGCGCCCGCCGCCTCGCTGATGCTCCTGAGGCGGTCATCGAAGGTCGCCAGATCCAGCCGCACGCTGACACCTTGGATGGGGATGCCCGCCAGGAGCACCGCGGTCACCCGCGTCCGCTCGTACTCCGACAGCGCCTTCAGGAGGTCCGGCGGGAGGTCCAGGAGCCCGGTGAGGTCCAGGACCGCGCCTTCGGATGGCCTGGCCAGCGCCTCCAGCTCACCGAGCTGGCGCCGGATGGCGTGCAGGTAGTCCTCCGGCTCCGGGCGCCCCCGCCGAAGTTCGGTCAATCCGGACTCCAGGGCCTGGATGCCGGCTTCGAGCGTTTCGATCAGCGAATCCGTGGACCTGAGCCGCCCCTGGCGCATCAGGTCGAAGATGTCCTCCATGCGGTGGGCGGCCTGGCTGAACCGTGGGAAGCCGAGCATCCCCGCCATGCCCTTCAGCGTATGGGTCGTGCGGAACAGGGCGTTCACGGAGGCTTGCACCACGTGCGGCGGCTGGGGCGATTTCAGCGTCGCCAGCCTCTGCCGGGCCTGCACGAACAGGTCCTCGCATTCAGCCCAGACATCGTCAAAGGAGGGATCCATGGAACTCCCGATGAGGTGGCATCGGCAGGAGCCTCCGGAGACTGGAATCCGGGGGCTGTCTTACACTGCTCCCATGCGCACCCTCGCCGTCCTCCCTTCCCGCTTCCAGGCCTCCCGCTTCCCGGGCAAGCCCCTGGCCCTCATCGCCGGGAAGCCCATGATCCAGTGGGTCTTCGAGGCGGCCCGGCGGGCCCAGGGCGTGGACCGGGTGGTGGTGGCCACGGACGATGGCCGCATCGCCGATACCGTGAAGGGCTTCGGCGGCGAAGCCGTGATGACGGACCCCGCCCTGCCCTCCGGCACCGACCGCACGGCGGCCGCCCTGGAGGCCCTGGGCGAATCCTTCGACTGCGTGCTCAACATCCAGGGGGATGAGCCCGCCATGCACCCCGACACCGTGGCCGCCGTGGTGGCCCTCATGCGCGACCAGCCGGACCTGCCCATGGGCACGGCCGCCTGCCCCTTCGCGCACGCCGACGAGCTGTTCAACCCCAACGCCGTGAAGGTGGTGGTGGACGACCACCGGCGGGCCCTCTACTTCAGCCGCAGCCCCATCCCCTACCTGCGCAACAGCGCCATCTTCGAGCCGGACTTCCGGCCCTGGATGAAGCCGGAGCAGCTGGCCCACTTCAAGCGCCACCTGGGGCTCTACGCCTACCGGCCGGACACACTCAAAGCCTTCACCCGGCTGGCGCCCCACCCGCTGGAGCTGCTGGAGATGCTGGAGCAGCTCCGGGCCCTGGCGGCGGGCATCCCCATCGGCGTGGCGGACACGCCCTTCCTGAGCCTGGGTGTGGACGTCCCCGCGGACGTGCCCGCCGCGGAGGCCCTGCTGCGGGAGCGGGGCCTGGCGCAGTAGGCGCCAGCCGGTCCAGGCGCGCTAGACTCGAAGGACGGCCGAGGCCTGTTCCTTGCCAGGAGAATCTTGTGAGCCACCACAAAGTCGTCGTCATTGGCACCGGCCCCGCGGGCTACACCGCGGCCCTGTACGCCTCCCGGGCCAACCTGGCGCCCCTCGTGTTCGAAGGCGCCCAGCCCGGCGGCCAGCTCACCATCACCACGGAAGTGGAGAACTTCCCTGGCTTCCGCCAGGGCATCGCCGGTCCCGCTCTCATGGACGAGATGCGCGAGCAGGTGCTCCGCTTCGGCACCACCATCAAGTCCGAGACCGTCCTCAAGGCCGACTTCCAGTCCCGGCCCTTCAAGCTCAGCACCGACAAGGGCGAGTACACCACGGACGCGGTGATCATCGCCACGGGCGCCTCGGCCAAGTGGCTGGGCATCAGCAAGGATGAGCAGCTCTCCCGCACGGGTGGCGGCGTGAGCGCCTGCGCCACCTGCGACGGCTTCTTCTTCCGCGGCAAGGAGATCGCCGTGGTCGGCGGGGGCGACACCGCCATCGAGGAGGCCACCTTCCTCACGAAGTTCGCCACCAAGGTCCACCTCATCCACCGCCGGGACAAGCTCCGCGCCTCCAAGGCCATGCAGGATCGGGCCCTCAAGAACGAGAAGATCCAGCCCGTGTGGAACAAGGTCGTGCTCGACGTGCTGACCGCCACCCACGAGACGCCCATGGGCGAGAAGGTGGAGAAGATCCGCGCCCTCAAGCTCAAGGACACCGTGGACGGTTCCGAGTCCGAGCTGCCTGTCGAGGGCCTCTTCGTGGCCATCGGCCACCAGCCCAATACGGGCCTGTTCAAGGGCCAGCTGCCCATGGACGAGACCGGCTACCTCCAGGTGGAGAAGGGCTCCACGCGCACGGCCATTCCCGGCGTCTTCGCCTGCGGCGACGTGCAGGACCACGTGTACCGGCAGGCCATCACCGCCGCTGGCAGCGGCTGCATGGCCGCCATCGATGCCGAACGCTGGCTGGTGGACCAGGGCCTGGCGGAATGAGGGCCCCCGGGCGTGAATGAGCAGCATCTCGAACCCCTGAAGCCGCATCCTGAGGGCCGGGCCCTCCGGGCGGAAGTGGACTTGGGCCGCATCGCGCGCAACCTCGACCGCGTCCGCACCCTCGTGGGCGGGCGGCAGATCTGGGGTGTGGTAAAGGCCAACGCCTACGGGCATGGGGCCGTGCCCGTGGGCCGGGCCCTGGAGTCCGCCGGGGCCTACGGACTTGCCGTCTCCAGCCTCGAGGAAGGCCTCGAACTGCGCCGGGGAAGCATCAGGTGCCCGATCCTCGTCCTGGGAGGCCTCCGCCCCGAGGCCCTGCCGGCCGCCAGCGCGGAGAACCTGACCATCGCGGTGGTGGGGCCGGAGCATCTGGAGGACTACGCCCGCCTGCTGCCCCAGCACCCCGTGCGGCTCCACCTGAAGCTGGACACAGGCATGGGGCGCTTCGGCCTCCTGCCCTCGGAGCTGGGGGACTGCCTCCCGGCCCTGCGCCGCCTCTCTCCGTGGATCGAGGGCGCCATGGGCCACTTCGCCACGGCGGACGATCCGGATCCTGGTTTCGCCCAGCGCCAGCGGCGGGTCTTCGACGCCTGCCTGTCGCAACTGGCGGACGGAGGCGTCCATCCGGTCCAGCGCCACCACGGGAACAGCGACGCCTGCCTCCGGGGCCTGCTGGACCAGGACACCCATGTGCGCCCTGGTCTGGCCTTGTACGGCCTGGCCATGGTCGCCGAGGGCCGCGCGCTCGGTCTCGAGCCAGCCCTGGAGCTGGTGGCCGAAGTGGCCCGGGTGAAGGCCATGCCCGCGGGCACGACGGTGGGCTATGGCCGCACCTTCGTCGCGCCCCATCCCCTCCAGATCGCCACCCTGGCCTGCGGCTATGCGGACGGCTACCGCCGCGACCTGGGGAACCGGGCCGTCGTGGGCTTCCGCGGCCGGACCTTCCCCGTGGTGGGCCGGATCTCCATGGACTACCTCACGGTGGCCCTGCCCTTGGACGTGCCCGTGGCGCCAGGGGAGCCCATGACCCTGTACAGCGGGGACCCCGCGGCGGCGCACAGCCTCGAACGCCTGGCCCAGCTCCTCGGCACCATCCCCTACGAACTGAGCTGCGCGCTCCACCGCAGGATCACCCGCCGTTTCCTGCCGTAGAAGACGTCGCTCAACGCCGGAAGCTGAAGAGGTCCCCCAGCCCGCGGAGGGTGAGCGTCAGGTCGATGCGATCCTCCCGTCCACCGGACACGAGGTTGGTGTTCAGGGCCACGTGGGTGTACTTCAGCACGTAGGCCACGCAGGGCTCCACGTAGGCCAGGGCCACCTGGCTGGAGGCGAAGGCGCTCATGTGGAAGTCGTAGTTGGCGCTGAATTCCAGGCGGAGGCGGTCGTCCCAGAAGCGCTGGACGCCTCCCGCCTGCAGACCCTTCTGGCGCACCAGGAAGCGGTTGATGCCCGTGGAGAAGTAGGCCAGGTTGAACCGGCTGCCGTCCTTGACCTTGAAGTCCATGCTCAGGGCATTATCCGAGCCGCCGGCGCCCAGGTCCGAGGAACGGCGGAGGCTGATCCGCAACCGCTCGTCGGGTTCCACGTCCAGGTCCGTGTCCACGCTGGACCAGCCCTTCTTGTAGCGGCCGTCGCTGAGGATGATGGGGGACGCATGGTAGCGGGTGGCGATGCGGAGGCGCGCCAGATCCGCGAACCCGGTGCCAGGCCCGGAGCGGCCGAAGATGTGCTGCTTGAGCCCCACTTCGAAGCTCCGCTCGCCCGAGGCGCTTTCGTTGACCCCCGGGAAGGCGTCCACCGAATCGAACCGCGGCAGCCTGCCCGCCTCGCCGTACAGGCTCGTCTGCGTCCAGCCGAAGTAGGGCTCGGCGACATGCTTGAGCTCGCCCTTGTAGCCGAGGAAGGAGACATCCTTGAAGGTCCGCCCCACTTGGGGACCCGACAGCCGCAGATGTCCCGAGCCCAGGAACCGCGTCGCCGCCGCCCCATCCACCTGGAAGGGGCTGGTGGCGGGATTCACCACCGTGTCGGTGGCCCCACCCTCCGGATCAAACACGGAAGAGCCCAGGCTCGCGCTGTAGTGGGTCGCGCGCCCCATGGCTTCGAAGTCCGCGCGGAAGGGTCCCCACTGCCCCAGGCGGCCGTGGATGCGGGCGTTCGCGTCCTGGCGGTCCCAGGCATAGGTATCCGCGGAGGCCGTGGTGCTGCCTTCGATGCGATAGGCGAAACGGCCCACCCGCACGCCGCCATCGAGGTACAGGGGGCCGACCAGGGAGACGGGGAAGAAGCGGAATTCCGCCTGGGGCAGCGTCTGCCGCCGGAGGGAAGCCGGAAAATCCGGGCTGTAGAAGGGATCCCCCTGGTCCTTGGTGTAGAAGAAGCTGCGCTGTTCGGCGGCCGAGAGGTTGAGGTTCCCGAAGGTGTAGGTGCGCCCCAGATAGATCGCCGAGTCGAAGCTGGTGGCGCCCAGATAGCCGAGACCCTTCCCGAAATCCGCATCGACGAGGTTGTCCGAGGCCTGGTTCACGTCCGCCGTGAGCTGCCAGCCGTCCTCACGCTGCCACACCTCCTTCAGCGAGTAGCGGTAGCGCCGCTCGTCGAGGCTCTTCTGGTGGATGGTCTGGCCGGAGAAGCTGCCCTGGTGGGTCAGGTCCGGCCGCCAGCGGGCTTCTCCGCCCCAGAGGACGCCCTCCTTGGTGAAGTACTCCGGTGACAGGGTGGCGTCCACCGAGTCGCCCATGACCTGGTAGTAGGAAAGTCCCAGGGTGGTGCCGAAGGCGCTGGACATCCCGATCTTCGGGGGGAGCAGGCCCGAGGTCCGCTCCGCCTGCGCCGGATACAGGGCGTAGGGCACGTAGTAGATCGGGACGGCCCCCAGGAGCACCCGGGCGTTCCACATGCTGGCGAAGCCATCCAGGTCGACCTTCAGGGAGGAGAGACGGGCCTTCCAGCCGGGCTTCTCCTCCGGGCAGGGACTCAATTCCACGGCATCGAAGACCCAGGTGCGCAAGGTCGTGAAGGCCACGTGGCTGGAGCGCAGGGTCCAGCTGGGAGGCAGGTCCATCTGCAGTGCCCAGGCCTGGCCTGATCGCCGCTCCCAGTCCATCTCCAGCCGCTCGCCCCGAAGCCGCAGGCCCGGGCCCTCCAGGCGGATGTGCCCCTCCGCCACCAGGCGGCCGTCCGGGATGTGGTACCGGATGCGGTCCGCCAGCAGCAGCAGTCCCTCGGACTGGATGGCGCCCTGCTCCAGCGTCCAGACCTCGCCCTCCTCGAAGACCCCTTCACCGCGGTAATCGAAGGGCACCCTGGCCAGGCCTGGCCCCCGATCCACGCGGAAGGGGCGGAGGGGCAGCAGCTCCGCGGGTGTGGGCGCATCCAGCGGAAGGGGCCGCGGAAGGTCGGGCAGGCCCTGGGCCGCCAGCAGGGCCGGCACGGCACCCAGCATCAGGCCTCGGGTCCTCCCGGGGATGGCCATGGGCGATCAGTGATGGTGCGGCAGCAGCCGCGCGCTGACGAGGAAGATGCCCACCCCGGCCAGGAGCGCCACCGTGCTGCGGAGGCCGGAGACCTTCTGCACCTCCGGCAGGAGGTCGGAGCTGGACACGTAGAGCGCCAGCCCCGCCGTGAGCCCCAGCACCGGCCCCGTGGGCAGGCCCAGCATAGACTGTCCCGCCGCGCCCACCAGGGCCGCCAAGGCCAGAGTCCCCGCCGCCAGGATGGCGCCCCGGTTCCCGAAACCCCGCACCAGGAAGATCGACGCGATGGTGCCGCCCTCGGGGATGCGGTGGAAGAGGATGCCCAGCACCACCAGGGGGCCCAGGTTGCTGTGGGTGGCCAGGGCCGCGGCGATGGCCACGCCGTCCATGAGGCTGTGCAGGGAGAGCCCCACCAGGGCGAGGACGCCGCTCAGGGGTGTCCCGTCCTTGTGGGTCTCCTCGCCATAGTGGAAGTGGAGCGTGATGCCATGCTCCATGATGTGGACCAGCAGGTAGCCGGCCAGGACCCAGAAGGCATTGCCCTCCCCGCCCTTGGCCTCCATGCATTCCGGAATGATGCGGACCACGGTGACGGACAGCAGGTAACCCGCCGCCACCCCGGAGAGCAGGCGCATGAACTGCGCCCGTCCCTGGAGGAACCGCACCACGCCCCAGCCGCCCAGAAGGGTGGCCAGGGACGCGAGAGGGGCCAGCCAGTAGATCGACATGGGCGGCTACTCTGCCTTGGGCTTCTTGGCGCGCGTGACCTTGGGCTTGGCGGCGGCGGGGGCTTCCTCGGCCTTGGCGGCGGCTTTGGGGGCGATCTTGGCGACCGCCTTGGCCTTCGGCGCGGCTTTCTTTTTGGCCGGAGCTTCCGCCGCAGGTTCGGCGGCCTGGACCGGCTCGGGCGCCGGCGCCACGGCCGACGCGGGTTCCGGCACGGCGGCCACCTTCGCCCGGGGTGTGCGCTTGGGCTTGGTCGGGACCGCCTCGGGCTCGTGGGCCGCGGGCGCGGCGCCGCCGATCTTCGGCCGCGGGCTGGGGGTCAGGAGGCTGGCCACGAGGTCCGCCGTGGCTTTCGGCGGCTCGGGCTGGGCCTCATACGAAGGCTCCGGGCGGGAGGCCGGCTCAGTGGAATCGGCGGTCGGCATCACCGTTGCCTCGCCATTCCGCTCGGCACCGCCCTTCCGGCGACGGCGGCGGCGCTTGCGCTTGGCGCCTTCGCCCTTGGATTCTCCTCCTTCGGCGTCGGTCCCTTCCTCGTCTTCTTCATCCTCGGGCTTGGCGCTCTCGAAGAGGGCGCGCAGCCGCTCACGCTCATCCAGGGCGGCCCGCTGGAGGTCGCGGCGGTCGTACTTGAAGGCTTCCTTCTTGGGTTCCTTGGCGGGTTCACCCGGGGTGCCCAGGGCCTTCTCGAAGGAGATGGGGCTGTCGCCGCCCAGGACCACGGTCTCGTCCTCCGGGGCGCCCTTTTCACGGGGCGGCTTGGACGCGGCCTTCTCGACCGGAACTTCCTCGGCCCGCTCGATCTCGGCGGCCATCTCGCCGTAGGACATGGACCAATCGGCCTGGATGAGGATCCTGGCGTCGCTCTGCTCCTCCAGCTGGGCCAGGTCCCGGCGCTTCTGGTTCTGTACCGCCGCGGCGATGGCCGGGGCCAGCTTCACGCGGATCTCGCCGATGCCGCCCTTGGCCAGGATACCCTGCAGGCGGCGCACCACGGACAGCACCAGGGCCTCCAGGGTCTTCACCTTCCCGGTGCCCGCGCAGGTGGGGCAGGGTTCGTGGTTCACGTGCTGCAGGCTGGGGCGGATGCGCTGGCGGGTCATGACGAGCACGCCGAAGCGGTTGATCTTCCCCACCTCCATGCGGGCCTTGTCGGCCTTGAGGCACTCCACCAGGCGGTCCTGCACGGCGCGGATGTGGGACTCGCGCTTCATGTCGATGAAGTCGATGGCCACGAGGCCCGCCAGGTCGCGCAGGCGGAGCTGCCGGGCCACCTCTTCGGCGGCCTCCATGTTCGTCTTGAACGCCATGTCCTCCACGCCGTCGCCGGAGGTCTTGCCGCTGTTCACGTCGATGGCCACCAGGGCTTCGGTCTGATCCAGAGCCAGGGCGCCGCCGCTGGGCAGGGGCACCTTGCGGCCGTAGATGCGGTCGATCTGCTCTTCCAGCTGGAAGCGGGAGAAGAGGGGCTTCTTGCCGGTGTAGTGCTTCAGCACGTCCAAGTGCTGGGGCATGGTGCGCTTGAAGAAGGACTGGGCCGCATGGAACGTGTCCAGGTCGTCGATCTGGACTTCCTCCACGTCGGCGCTGAAGGTGTCGCGCAGGGTGCGGGTGACGACGTCGTCCTCCTGCCAGACCAGGCCGGGGCCGTGGCGGTGCTTGTAGCGGTTCAGGACTTCCTTGTAGGTGTCCAGCAGGTACTCCAGATCGCGCTGGAAGTCCTCCTTCGTGACGCCCAAGCTGGCGGTACGGACGATCACGCCGATGTCCTCGGGGATCTCCAGGGTGTCAACCAACTGCTTGAAGTGGCGCCGTTCCTCGGTGCCCTCGATCTTGCGGCTGATGCCGTTGACGGGGTTTCCCGGCGTGATCACCAGGTACCGGCCCGCGAGGCTGATCTGGCCGGTCATCATGGCGCCCTTCGTGCCCAGCTCCTCGCGGACGGCCTGGACGAGGATTTCCTGGTCCCGCTGGAGGATCTCCTGGATCCGGCCCCGGCGGCCTTCGCTCATGTCCCGGGGCAGCTCCCCGAGGGGCAGGAAGCCGTTCTTCTGGCCGCCGAAGTGCACGAAGGCGGCCTGGAGGCTGGTGTCCACCCGGACGACCTTGGCCTTGTAGAGGTTGCCTTTGATCTTCTCGTTGTGGAGGAACTCGACGTCGTAGTCGAACAGCACACCGTCGATCAGGCTGGCCACCCGGATCTCTTCCGGATCGGTGGCATTGATCATCATGATTTTCTTGGGGTTCAAGGATTCTCCTGTGGGTTCCCAGGCTACGGCTGGCGCATGGCAAGCGCGGCGGCCTTCCTTGGGGCTGGATATTCGGGATGGGAGGTCGGGAAACCGAAGGGGGCCCTGCCCTGGCTTCGGCCACCCGGAATGAAAAAAAGGGATGGTCGCGATCCCCGGGGGCAAAGGGCGTGGCCTCGATCTGCCCGCTGGATCTTCAATCATTAAATCCACTTATTCCTGCGGGGGCAAGCCTAGACCCCCCGGGAAGGCCCAGAGCGGCCCGGCGGAAGTTACAGGGATGTCACACCCATGGCCACAGGCCTTCACCCATGCCCCTCAGAGTCGAGGTCATCGAAGGAGGCATCAATGAAGATCCGATTCATGGCCCAGGTCATCCTGGCTGGCCTGCTCGTGGCCGGGGCCGCCCAGGCCCAGACCGTCACCGTCATGGGCTCCACCGCCCTGGGTCCGATCGTCAAGAAGGCGGCCGAGGATTACATGAAGGCCCATCCCGGCGTCCAGATCGCCGTCAGCGGCGGCGGCTCCATGACCGGCCTGAACCAGGTGACCAGCGGCGGCTGCCACATCGGCATCTCCGACGTGTTCGCCACCCCCGACCAGGACAAGGCTGGCGTGAAGAACCACAACATCGTGGTCCAGCCCTTCACACTCATCGCCCATCCGGGCGTCGGCGTGAAGAGTCTCTCCGCCCAGCAGGCCGAGCAGATCTTCACCGGCAAGATCGGCAACTGGCAGGAAGTCGGCGGACAGAACCGGAAGATCGTCCGCGTGATCCGCCCCGAGTCCTCCGGCACCCGCGCCGTCCAGAAGAAGACCATCCTGCACGACCAGGAGTTCGCCAAGGACGTGCTGATCCAGGACTCGACCGGCGCCGTGGTCACGGCCGTGGCCACCACGCCCGGGGCCGTCTCCTTCGTGGAGCTGGAGCACCTCGAGAAGAACAAGAACCGGATCGCCGGCATCGCCTACAACGGCGTGACCTGCTCCAACGAGACCGTGAAGTCCGGCAAGTACCCCGTCTTCTCCTTCGGCCACGCCTACACCAACCCCGCCAAGCTGGGCGATCCCAAGGTGAAGCAGGCCGTGGAGGATTTCCTGGCCTACATCCTTAGCCCGGCGTTCCAGCAGAACGTGATCAAGGCCGGCTACCTGCCGGTGGATTACGTGAAGTCGCTCAAGACCAAGCTTTGAGATCCATCGGAACCACCCTTGCCCACCCGGCGGCCCTGCCGCCGGGTGGTTTGCGGAAAGCCGAGCCCATGCCTGAGGCACCTGAAGTCTCCATCGCGGCCGCCTCCGAAGGCGGCTATCCCGTGCTCAAGGAGGACCTCAGCCCCGCTGGCGCCGGCGTGCCCACCTTCAAGCACAGCCGGCTCCAGAGGCTGGCGGACCGCTGGGCCCACCTCGGCTTCCTGATCTGCAGCCTCCTGGTGGTGGGCCTCATCGGAGGCATCCTCTACTTCCTGGCCACCCGCGGGCTGGCCGCCTTCCTGCCCCTGGCCGGCAACACCGGAAGAGCCCTGAGCTTCTCCGAAGTATTCCTGTCCGCGGACTGGGCCCCCTCCTCGGATCGCTTCGGCATCCTGCCCTTCATCGCCGGCTCCCTGGGCGTCACGGGGCTGGCCCTCCTCATCGCCGCTCCCGCCGGCATCCTCACGGGCGTGTTCATCGCCAAGATGGCCCCGGCGTGGATGCGCAACCTGATGCGCCAGGTCATGGATCTGCTTGTGGGCATCCCGTCGGTGGTCTACGGCATCTTCGGCCTCACCGTGGTGCTGCCCCTGGTGAGCCGGACCTGGCTCGCGGACGCCCCGGCCTCGGGCTTCGCCGTGTCCGCCCTGATCCTGGCGGTCATGATCGTGCCCACCATCGTCAGCCTGTCCACGGACGCCTTCGAATCCCTGCCCGCCGCCCTGGACGAGGGCGCCCAGGCCCTGGGCTCCAGCCGCTGGCAGGCCATCTGGCGCGTCCTCATCCCCGCGGCCCGCCCCCGCTTGCTCACCGCGACGGTGCTGGGCCTGGGCCGGGCCATCGGCGAGGCCATGGCCGTGCAGATGGTCATCGGCAACAACCCCCAGTGGATGGCCCTCATGCGGGAATCCACGGATCGGGCCCCGTTCCTCCGTGCCCTCTTCACTCCGGCGGCGACCCTCACCACCGAGCTGGTCCAGGAGCTCCCCAACACGGCCGCCGGCTCCACCTGGAACAACGTCCTCTTCGCCATGGGCCTGCTGCTCTACCTGCTGACCATGGTCCTGATCCTGGCCACCCGGCGGCTGGGCCGCGGGAAGGAGGCCTGATGAACGCCGCCGTCCCCGTCTTCCGCCGCTCCCGGACCTCCAAGGTCGTGGACCGCCTCATGCGCGGCGTCCTCTGGGCCATCGCACTGGCGTTCGTGGCCGTGCTGATCCTCTTCGTGGGGGCCATCCTCAAGCAGGGTTGGCCTGTCCTGAACCTGGGCTTCCTCACCAAGATGTCCGAGACCCTGGACGCGGGCGGAGGCATCAAGCCGCAAATCTTCAACTCGATCTACCTGGTGGTCCTCTCCCTGGGCATCTCCCTGCCCGTGGGCCTGGGCGCAGGCATCTACATGGCGGCCTATGCGGGCCAGGGCCGGGCCCTGCGCTTCCTCCGGCTCTGCATCGAGACCCTCGCCGCCACACCCTCCATCGTGCTGGCCCTCTTCGGCATGATCGTCTTCGTTCAGGCCATGGGCTGGAGCTTCTCCATCCGCTCCGGCGCCCTCACGCTGGCCCTGCTGAACATCCCCGTGATCACCCGCGTCACCGAGGTGAGCCTGCTGGCCGTCCCCCGGGAGCTGAAAGAAGCCAGCTACGGCTTGGGCGCCACCAAGCTCCAGACCATCCTCAAGGTGGCCCTGCCCTACGCCGCCACGGGCATCCTCACGGGCCTGGTGCTCACGGCGGGCCGGGCCTTCGGCGAGAGCGCCATCCTGGTCTTCACCGCAGGCACCAACGCCAGCGCCCAGTTCCCGGACTTCCGCCTCACGGTGCCCGGTGAGACCCTCTCCGTGCACCTCTGGTACGTCACTTCGGACGGCACCCTGCCCGACGCCCGGGAAATCGCGGCGGGCACCGCGGCCGTGATGATCCTGGTCCTCCTCACCCTGAACCTGCTGGTCCGCCTCGTGGACCGCGCCATCCGTCGACGGACCCGTTGATGCTCATTCCCACCATTCCAGAAACCAAGCCCATCAAGCTGTCCGTCCGCGACATGGCCTTCAGCTACGGCCAGAAGAAGATCCTGGACGGCCTCTCCATGGACATCCATGCCGAGCGAGTGACCGCCATCATCGGCCCCAGCGGGTGCGGCAAGAGCACCTTCCTCAAGTGCTTCAACCGCATCCATGAGGTCGCCGCGGACGTCGACGTCAGCGGCGACATCCAGATCGACGGGGTGGACATCTACCGCGGCGGCATCGACGTGGTGGACCTCCGGCGCCGCGTGGGCATGGTCTTCCAGAAGCCGAATCCCTTCCCCAAATCCATCTACGAGAACGTCGCCTTCGGGCCGCGTCTCTTCGGGGTCCAGGATCGCGCGACCCTGGACGGCATCGTGGAGGACGCGCTGCGCAAGGCCGCCCTCTGGGATGAAGTGAAGGACCGGCTCAAGGAGAGCGCCAGCGGCATGAGCGGCGGCCAGCAGCAGCGGCTCTGCATCGCCCGGGCCCTGGCGGTGAATCCTGAAGTGCTCCTGATGGACGAGCCCTGCTCGGCCCTGGACCCCATCGCCACGTCAAAGATCGAGGACCTCATCACCGAGCTGAAGGAGAGCCTCACCATCGTCATCGTCACCCACAACATGCAGCAGGCGGCCCGGGTCAGCGACTACACGGCCTTCTTCTGGCTGGGCAGGCTGGTGGAGATGGACCTGACAGAACGCATCTTCACCACGCCGAAGGTGCAAATGACGGAAGACTACATCACGGGGAGGTTCGGCTGATGCGGCAGTTCGATACGGAGCTGAAGGAGCTGCGGGATGGCATCATGGCCATGGCCGGGGTGGCGGAGGAGATGCTCGAGCTCACCATCCAGGCCCTGGCGGAGCCATCCCAGGCCAAGGCCGACCAGGTGAACCACCTCGACCGCCGCATGGACGAATGGGAACTGAGGCTCGATCAGCAGTGCATCGACCTCCTGGCCCTCCGGAACCCCGCAGCTTCGGACCTGCGCCGCATCGCTTCGAGCCTGAAGATCATCCCCGAGCTGGAGCGCATCGGCGATCACTGCTGCAATATCGCCCGCCGCGTGGGCATGGTCCATCCGCCCATCCTGGCCGGGAACGACCTGGAGCGCCTGGGCACGGAGACCCGGAGCATGGTCCGCCGCGCCGTGGACGCCTTCGTGGGCAACGACGCGGCCCTGGCCCACGCCGTGATCCTGAGCGACGACAGCGTGGACGCCCTCTACGGGAAGATCTACCGGGACCTGCTGCGCATCATGCTGGCGGATCCCCTCTGCATCGAACGGGCCAGCCACCTCATCCTCGTCATCAAGAACTGGGAGCGCATCGCGGACGAGGCCACCAACATCGCGGAGGAGGTCCTCTTCATCCTCGAGGGCCACAGCGCCAAGCACCCCTACCTCCACGGCGATTCCGTAGAATAGGGGGGAAGGTTCCCATGCCCCACATCCTCCTCCTGGAAGACGACGCCGAGATCCGTCTCGGCCTGGAACAGCATCTGCGCCGCGAGGGCTTCAGCCTGACCAGCGTGGGCACCGGCCGAGAGGCCCTCCAGGCGCTCGGCGCCTCGGGATCCCGTCTGGACGCGGCCCTCCTCGACCTGAGCCTGCCCGACATGGACGGGCTCGATGTGCTCCGGGCCATCCGGGCCCACAGCGCGCATCGGAGCCTTCCCGTCCTCCTCGTGACGGCGCGGAGCGAGGAGATCGACCGCGTCCTCGGCCTGGAACTGGGCGCTGACGACTACATCTCGAAGCCCTTCTCCACCCGGGAACTGGCGGCCCGGCTCCGGGCCATCCTCCGCAGATCCACGCCAGCGGAGCCCTCTGAACGCCCCCGCCAGCTCGCCTTCGGCCCCATCACGGTGGATCTGGACATGCACACCGCCCGGGTGGATGGCCAGCTTGTGGACCTCACGCGCCGGGAATTCGAGCTCCTGGTGTACTTCCTCGCCAACCCCCGCCGGGTCCTCACCCGCGAGAAGATCCTGCAGCAGGTCTGGGGGCTGGAATACCTCGGCGAGAGCCGCACCATCGACGCCCACGTCCGCCGGGTCCGGGCCAAGATCGGCCCTGTGGCGGCGGAGCAGATCGAAACGGTGGTGGGGGTCGGCTACCGCCTGGGCGGGCCCAGCGAAGCCTGAGGAGGCCCGGCAGGACATGGCGACGGCGAACCCGGGATTCGACCTGGTCCGCTAGACCTGGTCAGGTTCTCCGGGCTGTGGCGGCAGGATCACCCGGAAGGTGGCCCCTTCTCCCGGTCGGCTCTCGAGGGCGACCTCGCCCCCCATCAGGCGGCAGAGGTGCTTCACGATGGCCAGCCCCAGGCCCGTGCCGGGCTTGGCCTTCGCGGCCTGGGCCCGGTAGAACCGCTCGAAGATGCGCCCCTGCTCCGCCTCCGGAACGCCCGGCCCCTCGTCGCTCACCTCCCAGACCTGCCCTTGGGCCGAGAGACGGACGCCGAGCCGCACGCGACCTCCGGGCGGGCTGAACTTGATGGCGTTCGATAGGAGGTTCTCCAGCACCTGGCTCAGGCGGAGGGGGTCCGCCAGGAGGGTGGCTCCGTCCGGGGCTTCGACGTCCACGTCCAACTGGACGGAAGCTTCCGCCAGCCGGGCCTGCTGATCCTTCACCACCGTGGCGATGAAGGCGGCGAGGTCGAGCCGGACCGGCTCCAGATGCATGGCCCCGCTTTCGATGCGGCTCAGTTCCGACAGATCCCCCAGCAGCATGGCCAGCCGGTCCACGGACCGGAGGATGGAACGCGTCCCACCCAGGGCCGCCTCCGGCAGCTCCTCCTCCTGCAGGTTCTCCGCCGCGATCCGGATGGCCGTCACCGGTGTCTTCAGCTCGTGGCTCACGTTGGAGATGAACTTCTGACGGGTCGTCTCCAGGGCCTCCTGGCTCGTCACATCGTCGACGGTCAGCAGCACGCCGGAGATGCTGCCCACCGGCGCGAAGGGGATGGCCCGCACCCGGAGCGTGCGGCCCGCCCGCGCCAGCCGCCATTCGGAAGGGATCCCCTGGTAGGCCCGCTGCACCGCTGGAGGGCTGTCGGGATCCCGGAACACCTCGGCCACGGCCATCCCCTTGTCCAGGGGCGCCCCCAGTCCCAGGTGCCGCTGGGCCGCCGGGTTGAACTGCTCCAGGCCGCCCGCGGGCCCGAACAGCAGCACCCCCTCCTCGAGCCGGGCCATGATGCCGGGGAGCAGGCGATCTTCGCGGGCCGCGCGCTCCCGGAGGTCCAGGTTCTCCTGCTCCAGAGCCGACCAGGCCTGGGGAAGATCCGCGATGGCGCTGGGCCGTGACCCGCCCAGGAGGCGCCCCAGGGGTTCCGCCACCAGGCGCACCTGCCAGCGGGCCATGAGGATGACCACCATGGCCACCGTGGCCACGAGCCCCAGGACCCAGGGCGCGGAGACCCCCTTCTGGACCGTCATGCCCAGCCCCAGACCCAGGAACAGCACGGCCCCCAGGCAGACGAGGGCGCGCTCGAGGAAGGCCTTCACGCCGGGCCCCGCCTCGCGATGTGAGCTGCGTTCCACCATGCCTTCTGACCATACACCGTCTACGGGGTCACAACCCACCGGCCAGCGGCCAATTTACGCTCCGTTTACACTCCCGGAACCGGTACAGTGGTGGACGGATCTGTGGGAGTGGTCATGTCCTTGAATGCCGTGATGCGCTGGCTCAAGCCCCGGGAGATGGTTTTCTTCGATCTCCTGGAATCCGCTTCGGGCAATGTCTACCAAGCGGCGCAGCTATTCGATCGTGAGATCCGCAGCGGCGATCCGGACCGGTTCGCGGAGCTGCGCCGGCAGATGAAGGACCTGGAACACGCCGGCGACGACATCACCCACGAGATCATCGACCGCCTGAACCACACCTTCGTCACGCCCATCGACCGGGAGGACATCCTGGCCCTGGCGCATTCCATCGACGACGTGATCGACCGCATCCATTCGGTCTGCGAGCGCCTGATCCTCTACCGCATCAGCCATGTGATGCCCGCCGTCACGGAGATCAGCTCCATCATCGTGGAAGGCGCCGGTGAGATCCTCCACCTCACCCGGTCCCTGCGCAACATGTCCAACCAGAAGGAGATCGGGGACCGCATCCGCCGGGTCCACGCCCTGGAGAACAAGGCCGACTCCATCTATCACGCGGGCCTGGCCCAGATCTTCCAGGATCCCAAGGATCCCATCGAGCTCGTGAAGTGGAAGGAAATGCTCGAAAAGATCGAGGACGCCACCGACAAGATCGAGCTGGTGGCCAAGGTCATCGGCTCCACCGTCATGAAGAACGCGTAGGCCGGAGCCACCATGCTCGAAGGCATCATCCCGGCCCTGGTGCTGATCGTCGGCCTCGCGCTCGTATTTGATTACATCAACGGGTTCCATGACACCGCGAACGCCATCGCGACGGTCGTCTCCACCGGCGTGCTCAGTGCCCGGAACGCCATCCTCATGGCGGGCATCCTGAACTTCGGCGGCGCCCTTCTGGGCACCCAGGTGGCCACCACCATCGCCAAGGGCATCGCGGACAGCCAGTTTGTGGTGCCCGCTGTCATCGTGGCGGCCCTGCTGTCCGCCATCGTCTGGAACCTCATCACCTGGTATTTCGGCATCCCTTCCAGTTCCAGCCATGCGCTCGTCGGTGGTCTTGCCGGCGCCGTGGTCGCCCAGGCGGGGCGCGGCGCCCTCCACACCGCCAAGCTCGAAGAAGTCGGAACCTTCCTCATCGTGAGCCCCGTGGTCGGCTTCTTCATCGCCATGCTCCTCATCATCGTCATCCTGTGGATCGTGCGTCATACGGCCGGACACCGCGTCAACCTGGCGTTCCGGAAGCTCCAGCTGGTCTCCGCCGGCGCCATGGCCTTCACCCACGGCACCAACGACGCGCAGAAGGCCATGGGCATCATCGCCCTGGCCCTCATCACTTACGGGAAACTCCACACCCATGGCGTAAAGGTCGACGTCCCCATCTGGGTCAAGCTCGCCTGCGCCACGGCCATGGGCCTCGGCACCATGTCCGGCGGGTGGAAGATCATCCGCACCATGGGCGCCAAGATCGTCAAGCTGAGGCCCATCCATGGGTTCGCCGCGGAGACGGCCTCGGCCATCGTCCTCTTCGCCACCGCCCACATGGGCATTCCGGTCAGCACCACCCACGTGATCAGCGGCGCCATCATGGGCGTGGGCGCCAGCATGAACGTCTCCGCCGTGCGTTGGGGCGTGGCTGGAAATATCGTCGTGGCCTGGGTGCTCACCATCCCCATCAGCGCCCTGCTCGCCGCGGGTTTCCTCAAGTTGCTGGCGCCGTTCTTCTGATCCGCAGGAATGTCGCGGCAAAATCGCCGCGCCTTCGCA
Organism: Geothrix terrae; assembly: GCF_022808775.1. Classification (GTDB taxonomy): domain Bacteria; phylum Acidobacteriota; class Holophagae; order Holophagales; family Holophagaceae; genus Geothrix; species Geothrix terrae. The sequence continues at coordinate 331,872 of NZ_JAKZLA010000001.1, read as the reverse complement.
GGCCCGTCATGACCGCCTCCGATCCTGGTTCCGACACCAGGGAGGCCCGCCATGACCATCGCGACCCTCAGCCCTCATCCCGAAGGCGCCCGCTACACCGTCCGGCCGCTCGGCAGCGCCGACTTCGCCCACCTCCAGCGCCTCGAGTCCGAGATCTGGTCCGGGGACGGGGCTGGCCAGCTGTGCCCCCACTACCTGCGCCTCTGCACCGAGCTCTACGGCGACTGGTGTTTCCTGGCCATGGACGGCGACCGGCCCGTGGGCTACGTCCTCAACTTCGTGAAGGGGACCACGGTCTACTGCGCCACGCTGGCCGTGCATCCCGACTTCCAGAAGGGCCGGGTGAACTATCTGCTCATCCGCGCCATGGTGGCCAAGCTGCTCCAGGAGAACGTGGAGGAGTGCCGCTTCCTCGTGGAACCCGGCAACGACGATGCCCGCAGCGTGCACCACGCCCTGGGCGCCCGGGTGGTGGCCGAGGTGCATGACTACTACGCCCCCGGCGACACCCGGCTCTGGTCCGCCATCACCCGCGAGGACCTGGAGCGCGTCCGAGCCCGCTACACCCGCCTGAAGCTGGTGAGCTAGTGAGCTGGGCCGGCGTCCTCTGGCCGACATTCGCCCTGCTGCCCCGGCTGGCGGCCGGGTCGGAGCCGCAGCCCGGCATGCACCGCTGGGCGCGCAGGCTCCTTCCAGCCCTGGGCGTAGACCTCGAGGTGGCGGGATATCCCAGGAGAGACATCCCCCTCTGGGTGGCCAACCATCTCAGTTGGGTGGATCCCGTGGCCCTCATGAGCCTCCGCCCCATGGGCACCATCGCCAAGGGCGAGGTCGCCGGCTACCCACTCATCGGCCGCTGGGCGCGAAAATCCGGCATCCACTTCGTAGATCGGGACGACGCCGCCAGCCGGGCGGCGGCCCTGGCCTGCTTCGCCGCCTCGCTGCGGGAAGGCCGGGACATGCTGCTCTTCCCGGAGGGCACCACGACCCGGGGCGAGCGCCTGGCACCGTTCTACGAAGGGGGCCTGCGCGCCGCCTACGACCTGGGTCTGCCCGCCCAGCCCTTCCGCCTCAGCAGCCCGGCTCCCCACTACCCGTGGACTGGCGACGAGACCCTGCTGCCACACCTCCGCACCCTCTTTACCACGCGCACGCCCCTCACCGTGGTGGCTGAGCCGCCTCTGCATCCGGCCGGGTTCAAGGATCCGAACCAGTGGATCGCCGCCTTCCGCACGACCCTCGAACCCCGGAGCGGCCATGTCCACTGACGTCCTCATGCAGGGCCTCCGCACGGGGCTCACGCCCTTCCTGGGCCTGCCCCTCGTCCTTGACCCGCAGCCAGCCACGGGCGTGGTGCTGGGGGTTCCCTGCGACGCCGGCGTGATCAACCGCCCGGGCGCCCGCCTGGGCCCCTGGGCCATGCGGGCGGCCTCCATGGGCCTCGGGACCCACCCCATGCCCGACCATCTCCGCGAGGGACGGCCCCTTCTGGGCCCCGGCGCCGCCCACGGATGGCTGGATGGAGGCAACATCCCCACCCTGCCCTTCTCCCTGGCCGAGGCCATCGAGACCGTCCAGGCCACCGTGGGCGCCTGGGCCATGACCGGCTGCCGCACGTTGATGCTGGGCGGCGACCACAGCCTCACGCTCGGGGCCCTCCGGGCCCTGGCGCTCCAGCACGGTCCCCTGGGCCTCCTGCACCTGGATGCCCACCCGGACGCCGCGGATGGCGCCGCCTGGGGCACGGATCTCCATCACGGCACCTGGGTCCGGCAAGCCCTCGAGGAAGGCCTGCTCGATCCGGGGCGGGTGGTGCAGGGAGGCCTGCGCGCGCCCCGGTTCGACGACGGTGAGCTGGCCTATCTCCAGGCCGCCGGGGTGCGGATGTGGACGCCTGCGGACCTGCGGGACCCGCGCCTGGCCTCGCGTCTGGCCGCCGATATCGCCGCCGTGGGCCGGGGTCCCGCCTACCTGAGCCTGGACCTGGACGCCCTCGATCCCGTACTCGTGCCCGCGGTGGCGGAGCCGGTCCCCGGCGGCCTCAGCTTCGAGGAGACCGTGCGCCTCATCCAGGCCAGCCGCCTGTGGAGCGAACCCTGGGTGGGCGCGGACCTCATGGAATTGGCTCCCATGCTGGACGGCGCGGAGGCCAGCGCCCGGATCGCCGCCCACCTCGCCCTCCACCTCCTCGCCTGAGGTCCCCATGAGCGCCTTCGACGCCTTCCGCACCTGCCATGGCGAGCCCGGCTGGGACGACATCGTCACCGGCCACGACTTCGGACTCCTCGAAGCCACCGAAATCCAGGCCTGGGTGGTGGGCGAAGGCCCCGCCGCCAGCCGCCTGCGCCTGTTGGGAGGGGAGGCCCTCCGGACCTTCGAGGCCCACCTCTGGGCGGCCTGCGCCGAGGCGGTGGGCAGGACGCCCCGGCCCGGGAGCACGGGCTGGTCCCGCGCCCAGGATCGCTGGCGAGAGGCCCTCCTGCGCCAGGCCCTGGCGGGGGAATGCACCGCCGCACAGCTGGCGGCGAAGGTGGAGCGCATCTACGAACAGGTGGGCTGCCCCGAGGACATGCTGCTCATGCTGCGCCCATCCCAGCCCTGGTCCGGCACTCCCGCGACGGTGGATCCCAAAGCAGTGCAGCAGTTCCTGAACCAGACTAGTCGCACCTCGTCCAATCGGACGAAGCCCGGATTCTAGGGGTGTGCCACCCTGGGGGCTCCTCGGAGTCCCGATGCCCCTGTCCGACCCCAGGCTGGACCAACTCCTGACCGGCGGCGCACCGAACCTGGAGCAGCTGCTGCGGTGGCTGTTGGAAGCCTCGCCAGTGAGCTCGGTGGACGGAGAGCCCCGGCGCACCACACGGCTGCGGCGGCTCCACGGGGCGCTTGTCTTCCGGGGGCTCACGGGCCCGCTTTCCGATGCCTGGAATCACGCGTCGGCCATCCGTCTCCTCGCCGAAACGGGACTGCCGGACCGTACCACCCTGATGGGCGAGGGATTCCTGCGGATCGTGGACCGGATCATCCCCCGTCTCGATCCCGAAGGAGACCTCTACGCGCTGGTGGACCGCCTGGATCTGGATGAGGAGGATGCCGCCTGGGTGGAAGGCCTGCCCACGGATCTCAAAAGCCTCTGGGCCCCCCTGTTGACGCCTCCTCCGGACATCTGGGCCCATGCGGCCCGCCTGCTGGCCCATCGGGCGGCCGCCGTGGGCCTGTCCCGCGATCTGCTGGCCTTGGACCCCGAGGGCAGCGACGCCGATTCTCCCTTCTTCCACCTCACACGGGTGGTCCACGACGCCGGGGAACAGCCTCGCGATCCCGCTGCCCGGGCCGCCTGGGAGGCTTGCTGGTCGGCCTGCATCGCCACCCTGGCCGAGGCCCATGCCCAGCTTGACGAGCGGGGCGTCTCCACGGATCTGGTGTTCCGGCTGGAGCTGCTGGAGGCCCAGTTGGCGCGGATCGGCCAGATCCTCGATTTCGCGGCGGGCCGAGGGGATGGCGCGGCTTTCGCCGCCGAGCTGGTGCGGGGCAGCGCCGCGCAGCATGGGTTGCTGTCCCTCCTGCGCACCACCGTCAAGCGCCTGGCCCGCAAGGTCGTGGAGCACACGGGCGAGACCGGAGAGCACTACATCGCCCGGGACCGGTCCGAGTGGTGGGCCATGGGACGGTCGGCGGCGGGTGGCGGCCTCCTCACGGCGGGCACGGCCCTGTTCAAGATCGGCCTCTCCGCCCTGGCCATGGCGCCCCTGCTCTCCGGCCTCACCTTGACGGCCAACTACGCGGTGAGCTTCTGCGCCATGCAGCTCCTGGGCTTCAGCCTGGCGTCGAAGCAGCCGGCCATGACGGCCGCGGCCCTGGCCCATGCCCTGGAGGCGAATGATGGCCAGGCGAAGGAGATCGAACTGGTGGCGGCCATCACCCGCACCCAGGTCATCGCCACCCTGGGCAATGTGCTGGCCACCATGCCTGTGGCCGTGGGCCTCGTGGCAGCCTGGGCCTGGCTGACGGGGCACGCCCCCCTGGGCCAGGAATCCGCCCTCCACAGCCTGCGGGGCACCCACCCGTTCCATGGCTGGACCCTGGTCTTCGCGGCCCTCACGGGCGTGCTGCTCTGGCTCTCCAGCCTCGCGGCCGGTTGGACCGCCAACTGGAGCGCCTACCGCTGCCTGCCGGAAGCCCTGGCCCAGAATCACCGGATCCGTTCCTGGCTGGGGGCGCACAGGGCCGACGCCCTGGGCCGCTTCATCCAGAACCACCTGGCGGGGTTCGCGGGCTACACGGCCCTGGGCGGCCTGCTGGTCTTCGTGCCCATGGCCTTCGCCTTCGCCGGGATCCATGTCGAGGTCCGCCATGTCACGCTGCAGGCGGCCTCGCTGGCCCTGGGCGCCACCACGCTCTGGTTCCAGGGATCCCTGGTCTGGACGGATGTCCTCTGGAGTCTCCTGGGCATCGGCCTCATCGGGGTGATGAACTTCGCAGTATCCTTCGGCCTCGCACTGTGGACGGCCTTGCGGGCCCGCGATCTCAGCGGCCGGGCAAGCCGTCGCCTCTGGTGGAACATCCTCAGGGCCTTCAACCGGAATCCGGGACGATTCCTCCTCCCACCGCGCCGGAATGCTACTCTCGACAGCCGCCTCCCCGGAGATTCCCATGCGTAGCCTCCTCCTCCCCGTCCTGCTCCTCGCTTCCGGCACCCTTCCGTCCGCCGCCCAGGACAAGCCCGCCCCTGTGCGCCTGACGCCCTTGCGCGTGAGCCCCGCCTGCACGGTGTCCCAGGACATCGGCATCAGCAGGATCGAGATCGCCTTCGCGCGGCCCGCCGTGAAGGGCCGGCAGATCTGGGGCGGCCTGGTGCCCTACGGCCAGGTGTGGCGCGCCGGCGCCAACAGCGCCACCACGATCACCCTCAGCCATGCGGCGCAGGTGGCCGGGAAGGCCGTGCCCGCAGGCACCTACGGGTTCTTCGCCATCCCCGGCGAGAAGGCCTGGACGCTCATCCTCAACAAGAAGGCCAAGCAGTGGGGCGCCTACGAGTACCAGGCCGGAGAGGACCTCCTGCGCTGGGAGGCCATCCCCCAGGCCGGCCCCTTCCTCGAGTACCTGGACTACAGGGTGGTTCCCGCGGGCACCGGCAGCGCCACGGTGGAACTGGGCTGGGAGAAGCTCCGCGTGAGCTTCCCCGTGGTGTTCGACACCAAGGCCATCTACTGGGCCCATCTGGAGGACACGCTGAAGAAGGCGCCGGATTCGGACTGGGTGCCCTGGTACCAGGCCGCGGCCTACTGCCAGGCCCAGGGCATCGAGCCCCAGAAGGCCCAGGCCTGGATCGAGAAGAGCCTCAAGGCCGGCGACAGCTTCTGGAATCACGAGACGGCCGCCCGGATCTACAAGGACGCCAAGCACATGCCCGAAGCCCTCGCCCAGCTCCAGAAGGCCATCGATCTCTCCAAGGGCAAGGCCCCGAAGGAATACACGGAGAACCTGGAGAAGGAACTGGCGGTCTGGAAAGGTGGAAAGTAGGGTTCAGACCCCCTTCTTCTCCGCCCCCCAGATGACCTTGTGAAGCTGCATCTGGACCCTCACAGGCAGGCCATCAGCCACGACCTGCTCGGCGAGCCAGGCGGGGTCGAGGCTGCCCCATACGGGGCTGAAGAGCACCTCCAGGCGATCCCAGACCCGCCGCTCGGCGCACCAGGCCCGGGCCCATTCGTAGTCCGCCTGGCCGCAGAGCACGAACTTCAGCTCGTCCTGCCCTGCAACCATGTGGTCGAGGTTGGATTCCAGCCAGCGGTGGGCCTCCCCGCTGCCGGGGGTCTTGCGATCCACGATCTTGACCACCTCCCGGGGCACCGGCGCTAGGTCGTGGCTGCCGGCCGTTTCCAGAGCCACTTCGTAGCCCAGGCCCAGCAGGGCCCGCAGCAGGTCGGGGGCGTGGGGATGGGCCAGGGGTTCTCCCCCCGTGAGCTCGACAAACGGGGCGCTGGGCCCCTTCCGCGGGGGGCCGAGACGCTGCCGGGTTTCAGCGAGAAGCTCCTCCAGGCTTCGCATGGTCCCGTCGTAGAAGGCGTACTCCGTATCGCAGTACGAGCAGCGCAGCGGGCAGCCCGTGAGACGGATGAACAGACAGGGGCGTCCGATGCGGGCGCCTTCCCCCTGGATGCTGTGAAACACCTCGTTGACCTTGAACTTCATGTTCACCCGACCTGTTCCATTGTCCTCCGTTCCCGCCCTGTGGGCGATCGCGGGGCACCCATGACTACCCCCGGGAGGACGCGCCACCGGCGCGTCCTCCCGCTCACGCTTCGCGCTCACGGACGGGGCCCCGTCCTTCGCCCTGGATCGAGTGGAATACCTCATTGACCTTGAACTTCATCGATCCACCCAGCGCCGTCCCCCGTCCAGGGTGAGAATGTCCCCCGTGAGAAAGGGACTGTCGGCGGCGTAGCGCACCGCGCGGGCGAGGTCCGCGGGGTCGCCCAGGCACTTCAGCAAGGTTCGGTCCGCCAGGAACGCTTCATCGCTGCCTTCCGCGGGCAGGATCGCTCCCAGGGCGTGGCCCACCACGCGCACCCTGGGCGCCAGGAGCTGGGCGAGCCCGGGTACCAGGGCCGCGAGCCCGGCCTTGGCCGCGCTGTACGGCAGGCGCTTCAGCCAGGGATGGTGGATGGACGTGTCCAGGAGGATCTGGAGGCAGGCGCCCTCGCGCAGGTGCAGAGCCAGGGCCTGGGCGCAGAGGAAGGGGAAGCTGAGGTTCATGCGCCAGGTGGCGTCGAGCCGCTCGGGCGTCCAGGTTCCGAGCGGCTGCTCAGGAAAGGTCCCGGCCAGCAGCACGGCGCCCGAAATCAGTCCACCGGCCGCCTTCAGGGACTGGAGATCTGCCATCATTCTGGAGCTCACCTCCGGGTTCTCGGCATTCCATACAAACGTCCGGATACCCGCCCTCTCCGAAAGGTCCTCCACCCACGTTTCCCCATCCCAGGGTTCCGAGCTGGTCAGCACCAGATCATGGTCCCCGGCCAGATCCTCAGCCAGGGCCCGCCCCAGGCGCCGCCGTCCTCCCACCAGCACCCAGCAGGGCCTGCCGTTCCGCGAGATCCGCTCCATCGGGGCATTCTTCCACAAAGGTCCCATGAACCCCTACCTCAAACGCATCCGGTGGCGCCTGTTCTGGATCAGCTTCATCTGCCTGACCCTGGCGCTCGGTTCGTTCGCGATCAACCAATGGGTCTACGCAAGGTCGGATGACCAGTGCTCCTGGATTCTGGAGAACGGCAAGATCGTCATCCGGGAGATCCTTCCAGAGGGGGTGGCGGAGGAGGCGGGCCTCCTCGAGGGCGACGAGCTGGTGAAGATCCAGGGCCGCACCTTCGAGCCCACGCTGGAGGGCACGCGCAAGGCCCAGCAGTTCATCAACGCCAAGCCCCAGGGCACCATCCTGATCTACACCGTGAAGCGCCAGGGGCGGGCGATCCTGCTCCCCATCCGGCTGGTGAAGCCGCTGGACCTGGCGCAGCTCGCCCTGCTGCTGAACGGCATCCTGGCCTGGGCCGTCAGCCTGCTCGTGGTGGTCTCGGCGCCCGAGCGGAAATCCTCGCGGCATTTCTTCTACCTAGCCTCGATGGTCCTCCTCATGTCCGGCGCGACCCAGTCGGGGAACGCGCCCGTGGCCATGACCTTGACGGTCTTCCTGATGGCCGGCGCGGCTGCGGCCCTGGTGCCGCCGCTCTGGATCCACTTCTTCCTGCGCTTCCCGCACCCCTTCGAACTGCGGAAGAACCGGCGCTTCCTCCAGGCCATCTACGGCGCATTCGCGCTGCTGGCCATCCTAGTGATGCTGAGAGGGGCCTGGGAGGTGATGAACCTCAGCATGCCCAAGCCTCTGGTAGAAGCGCCTCCGGATGGCGCGCTCCGGGTCCTGCACACCTTCGCCCAGGTCCTGCCGATCCCGTTTTGGGTGGGCTCGGCGCTCACGGGCCTCGGCTTCTTCGTCGTGGGGACCTTCCGTTCCCCGGAGCGCCTCCGGAAGGCCCTGCTCCCGTCCCTGTTCGCGGCGGCGTTCCTCTGCCTCGACCTGCTGGCCTGGACGATCCTCCAGACCAAGTACAACAGCCTCCTGTTCCGCCGGCAAACCTTCATCTTCATGCTCCCGGCACCGCTGCTCCCACTGACCTTTGCTTACGCCATCTTCCACCATGGCCTCTTCGAGGTGCGGAAGGCGCTGGTGCGGTGGGTGAGCTACATGGCCGTCCTGGCGCTCACCGTGGCGGGCTATCTTGGCGGGCTGGCCTGGGGCTTCTCTCATCTCTCCTCCATCCCGCCAGGCTGGGCGGGGGCCCTCATCGGCCTTCTGGCGCTACCCCTGGGCTGGACGATGCGCCTCCTGCTGAAGGGCATCCGCCGCCGCTTCCGGCGGGACTTCGCCAGCACGCGCGAGATCGTCCTCAGCGCCGTCCGCGAGCCCCGGAAGCGCTTCAGCGAAGAAGCCCTGTTGAAGTCCCTGCGAAAGGCCCTGAACGAGGCCTTCCGGCCGCAGTTCCTGGAGGTGCTGCCCTTCGAGTCCCGCCACATCCTCCTCCCGGCCGCCGAGGCCATGGACCGCGAAGACCGGCGAGTGCATTTCCCCCCCCAGCCCCTGCGGATCCCCCCGGGACTGCTCCGCCTGGCCCGGGAGAACCGCGAGCTGGTGCTGGGACTGGGCAGCGAGGAGGCAGACTGGATCCTGGAGCAGGGACAGGGGCTCCGCGCCCATGTGGATGCCCTGGAAGCCCAGCTGCTCCTGCTGATCCTCGCAGGGGATCACCCCCACAGCGCCGTCCTCCTGGGGGGGAAGTACGCCGAGCTGAACTACGGCCGCGAGGATCGTGAGCTGCTGCGCGAGGTGGCCCTGGCGGCCGGCCAGGTGCTGGAGACAGCGGTGATGCACCAGCGCCTGCTGGCCCAGGAGCGCCTGAGCCAGGAGCTGGAGACCGCCAGGCGCATCCAGGAGGGCCTCATCACCTCCCACCTGCCGCCCATCCCCGGGTTCCAGGTGGCCTTGCGCCTGGAACCCGCACTGGAGACCGGTGGGGACTTGCTCTTCGTGAAGCGGAGGCCCAGCGGCAAGTGGCTGGCGGCGGTGGGCGATGTCTGCGGCAAGGGCCTCGCGGCGGCTCTCTACATGGCTCAGGCGACCGCTCTGCTCGAGCAGGCGGCCCAGCGCGAGGACCAGGGGCTGGAGGAGATGCTCCAGTCCATGGACCACACCCTCCGCCAGCTGCTGGGCCAGAGGGGCTTCCTCACCCTCGTGCTGCTGGAGTGGGACCAGCACGGGAACTACCGGTTGGCCCGGGCCGGCCATCCGGGCGCCCTCCTGCTCCAGGGGGTCGTGGAGGACTGTTCGACCGAAATGACGCCCCAGGGCCGTGGCCTCGGCCTCCGCCCGGCGGCACCGGGGAACTGGGAGGTGCTCGAAGGCGTCCTTCCCCCCAAGGGCTGGGTGGTGCTGTACAGCGATGGCCTGTCCGAGGCCATGAACCGGGAAGGTGAGCTCTACGGCGTGGCCCGCCTGTGCGGCCAGCTCCGCCGCCTCTGGGGCACGGGCAGCCCCCGGGCGGCCTGCGAGGCGATCTTCCGGGATGTAGCGTCTTTCGATACTCAGAACCGGGATGACCGGACTCTGTTTATCCTTGGAAGGGAGCATTCATGACCCGCCGCCCACTCCAATGGACCATCCCCGCCCTCCTGGTGCTCCAGCTGCTCATGCTCTGGCTGCAGGGCGCCCAGCTCCACCGCCAGAACCAGGTGCTCCAGGGCCTGCGGGAGGACATCCAGGCCCTCACCGAGTCATTGGATTCCAGCCAGGGTCCGGTTTCCGACAGCGACGAGGCCGATGTGGTGCCAGCCAGCACCGGTCCCAAGGTCCAGCCCCAAAGGCACGTTGCGGTGCTGGGCATCCAGGAGGAACAGGAAGCCGCGGCCAAGGAACTCCAGGCCTCGCGTGAATCCGGCCAGAAGGCCGTGAAGGACGCCCGCGAGGCGCAATCCAAGATTTCCATCGAAGAGAACGCCAGGAAGGCCGAGGAGGCCAAGAAGGTCCAGGCCGCCACCAGCTCGTGGATGAACTGGGCCTGGGGTGCCATGGGTCTGGTCGCGGCGGCCCTCGTGGTCCGCGCGGTGATTCGCCGGAGGGGCTGATGTCCCTGCTCGAATACCTCCGCCTGGATCCGGAGTGCCGGAACCTGGCAGAAGGGGCCGTCCACGCCGTGGCACCGGCCCTGGAAGACCCTGATCCCGCCTCAGTGGTGATGCAACTGAACGAATGGGCCTTCACCCTCGCAGGGCGCATGCCCCTGCCCTGGGATACCGGCCGGGCCCTGGAGGCCCTCAATCACCTGCTCTTCGAGGAACTCGGCTTCGACGGGGATCGCGAGACCTACGACGATCCGCTGAACGCCCTGCTCCCCGCGGTGCTGGCCCGGCGCAAGGGCCTGCCCATCGCCCTCTCCATCCTATGGATCGATCTGGCTCGGCGCATGGGCTTCGATGCCGTGGGCGTGGGCCTGCCGGGCCACTTCATCGTCGCTCTGCGCTCGCCGTCCGGCCTGCTGTGCTTCGACCCCTTCAACCGCGGGCGCACCGTGGGCGAGGAGGGAGGCGCCGCCCTGGTGAAGGAGGCCAGCGCCGGACGGATCGCCTTCCACCGCGACATGCTGAAACCCGCCACGGACCGACAGATCCTCATCCGCCTCGTGCGCAACCTCCACCTGCGGTTCATGCATGTCGAGGACTGGGAGGAGGCCCTGTGGACGGCCACCCACTTGATCCTGCTGGATCCCGGCGATGCCCGGTCCCACAAGGAACGCGCCTTCGTGCACCTCCAGCGGGACGAGCCCGCCCCTGCCCTTGCCGACCTCCGCGAGGCCCTGCGCCTCAACCCGGACCCCGATCCCGAGATCCGGGCGTGGCTCCAGCAGCTGGAGTCCTCCACCTAGAATGCCTTCAGGCGACCGGACCCGTCCGTTTCCGGACGGCGACGGCCACATCTGCGCCCCTGTGCAGGAAGACGATCTGCACCCGGACCGGGCCACCCGGAAAGTGGAAGGTGAACTGGAACGTCCTGGAGGCCTCGTTCCGCTCGCAGAATTCGCGGAAGACACCCTGGAAATCCTGGACCGAGGTGCAGGGGGCGATCTCAGTGAAGAAATGACGGCCGACCACAGCCTTGGGTTCACGGCCGGCGAGCGCGCCTTCCGCCGGGTTATACGCCAGGACGGTCCCGTCCTTCGCCAGGACGATCACGCCGAACGGCAAGTCGTCCAATGCTTCCTCGGACAGATCCGGAATGCGAAGCAGCTCCCGGTAGCAGGAACGGCAGATGCCATGGGAATGGTCGACCCCGCTCTGACCGATCAAAGTTCCGCACCAGGCGCACAGGACATCACCCATCACAACCCCGGCTCGCGGAATGTCGTTCAGGACGGCCCGCGGGCCGACCAGCGCAGCACGCCGACCATCCGCCGCTGATGGCACGAGTCATCGAGCCGCATCCACCATCTTGATCAGGGCCGCCTCGACTTCATGGGCGATGGGAAGCAGGGCGGGATCCTTCGACAGGCCCTCGAGCAGATCCGAAGGGGGGATGAGGCCGATTCGGGTGCGCCCCTGATCCGTATAGACGGAAATGCGGCAGGGCAGCGCCATGTTCAGGCGCAGATCGAGGCTCAGGACCTTGGACGCCTGGCCCGGGTTGCACACCTCGAAGACCCGGCAGGCCTCCGTAAATGGGAATCCCTTGCTGCGCAGGGTGTTCCCGAGGTCATGGACATGGAGCACGCCGAAGCCACCGGCCGTCACCGCAGCCTCCAGGTCGGCCGAGGCCTGCTCAAAGGGCTTACCGGATTCGACGATGTAGTACATCTTCCGCCTCCAGTGGTGCCCCCAGCGAGCTGAAGGGGGCCGATTCGGGGAGGAAACCTTATCACGAAGCAGGGGCCCGAAGGCCCCTGCTCCTGACAGCTGATAGCTGATAGCTACTTCTGCTGCGCCTCCACGACGGTGAGCGCCGTGAGGTGGATGATGTCGTTCATGTCGCTGTGCCGCTGGAGCACGTGGACCGGGGCGGCCATGCCGCAGGTGATGGGGCCGATGACTTCGGCCCCCGCCAGCCGCTGCACCAGCTTGTAGCCGATGTTGCCGCTGGTGAGGTCGGGGAAGATCAGCACGTTCGGGCCGCCCGGCAGGTCCACCCAGGGGTAGCTCTCGGCCAGGATGCCCTCTCCGAGGGCCGTATCCGCCTGCATCTCGCCGTCGCACTTGAGGTCGGGGCGCTGGAACTTCACGATCTCCACCGCCTTCTGGACCTTGCGGACCAGGGGATGGTCCACGCTGCCGAAGTCGGAGAAGGACAGCATGGCCACCTTGGGTTCCATGTTGAACCGGTCCTTGGCCAGGTCGGCGGTGAGCAGGGCGATCTCTGCCAGCTCCTCGCTGCTGGGTTCGATGTTCATGGTGGTGTCGGAGAAGAACAGCACGCGGTTCTTGAGCACCATGGTGTAGACGCCGCACACGCGCTTGACGCCCTTGCGGGTGCCGATCACCTCCAGGCAGGGCCGGATGGTGTCGGGGTAGTACATCGTCAGGCCCGCGATGAGGCCGTCCGCCTTGCCCAGGCGGCACATCAGGGCGCCGAAGTAGATCGGCTCCATCACCTTGCGGCTCGCCTCGTCGCGGGTGACGCCGCGCCGCTTCCGCAGCTCCAGGTAGGCGTCCTCGGCCTCCTTGCGCCAGGCCACGGTGGCCGGATCCTGGATCTCGATGCCCTCCAGCGAAATGCCGTGGTCGGCGGCCACGACCTTCACCTTGGCGGGATCGCCCACCAGGATGGGCACGCAGACGCCCTCGTCCACCATCTGGGACACGGCCTGGAGGATCAGGGGATGCGTGCCTTCCGGGAAGACCACGCGCTTGGGATTGGCCTTGGCGCGATGGATGACGTTGCGGATCACGTCCTTGCTGCGGCCCTGGAGCCCCTCGAGGCGCTCCTTGTAGGCCTGCATGTCCGGGATGGGCTGCTTGGCCACACCGGTCTCCATGGCGGCCTTGGCGACGGCCGGGGCCACCCACAGCAGCACGCGGGGATCGAAGGGCTTGGGAATGATGTACTCGGGCCCGAAGGTGAACTTCTGGCCAGAGTAGGCCTTCACCACGGCATCCGGCACTTCCTCCTTGGCCAGGGCGGCCAGGGCCTTGGCGGCGGCCAGCTTCATCTCCTCGTTGATCTCCGAGGCGCGCACGTCCAGAGCGCCGCGGAAGATGAAGGGGAAGCCCAGGACGTTGTTCACCTGGTTCGGGTAGTCGCTGCGCCCCGTGGCCAGGATGATGTCGTCGCGGGTGGCCTTCGCGGTGGGGTAGTCGATCTCGGGATCGGGGTTGGCCAGGGCGAAGACGATGGGGTTCTTGGCCATGCTCAGGAGCATCTCAGGCGTCAGGGCGCCCTTGCTGGAGCAGCCCACGAACACATCCGCATCCTTGATGGTGTCGGCGAGGGTGCGCCAGTCGCTCGGCTTGGCGAACCGCTCCTTGTAGGCGTTCATGCCGTCCTTGCGCCCGGTGTAGACCAGGCCCTTGGTGTCGCAGAGCCACAGGTTCTCGAGCTTGACGCCGGCGCGGATCATCATGTTCGCGCAGGCGATGGCGGAGGCGCCGGCGCCGCTGAACACCACCTTCATGTCTCCGAGCTTCTTCTTGACGATCTCGGAGGCATTCATCAGCGCCGCGGTGCTGATGATCGCCGTGCCGTGCTGGTCGTCGTGGAAGACGGGGATGTTCATCTCCTTCTTCAGCCGGGTCTCGATCTCGAAGCACTCGGGAGCCTTGATGTCCTCGAGGTTCACGCCGCCGAAGGTGGGCTCGAGCGCCTTCACCACCTGGCAGAACTTGTCGATGTCCAGCTCGTTCACTTCGATGTCGAACACGTCGATATCCGCGAACCGCTTGAACAGCACGCCCTTCCCTTCCATCACGGGCTTGCCGGCGAGGGCGCCGATGTTGCCCAGGCCCAGCACGGCGGTCCCGTTGGAGATCACGGCCACCAGGTTGCCCTTGGCGGTGTACTTGTAGGCATCCTCGGGGTTCTTCTCGATCTCCAGGCAGGGTTCCGCCACACCCGGAGAATAGGCATTGGCCAGGTCCCGCGCGGTGGAACAGGGCTTCGTGGCGATGACCTCGATCTTGCCTTTCCGTCCCTGCGAATGGTAATCGAGGGCTTCCTGCTTACGTTTCATGGCCACACTCCTTAAATTGAGTGCCCTCATTTTGGGCTGAATGCCACCAAGCTTACACCTCGTGTTACGTGATCCTGCCTGCAAGGTCATCAATCCACGCCTTTGTTGCACGGATCACAAGAGATGCTTCTGCGACGCGCCCCGCCGGAGTACGATCCCACGATCCCCACCCGGAGCCCCCATGCGCGTGCTGCCCTTCATCCTGCCCTGCCTGCTGGTTCTTCCCGTGATCGCCCAGAAGGCCAAGACCCCGGCCAAAACCGCCTTGCCCGCGAAGGAAGACAAGGTGGATTGGGACGGGGAGTGGACCCTCTCCGCTTCACAAAGTGACAAGGTCGAGGAGCGCATCGACGAGCACGTCAAGGACCTGAACTTCGCCATGAAGCTCCTCTGGAAGAAGAAGCTGCAGGGAGCTTGCCGGGAGTTCAACAAGCTCGACATCCTGGCCGGCGAGACCTTCTCGGTGACCATGGGGAAGGAACGTTCCATCGATACCCCGGCGGACGGCACCGAGAGCGACTGGAAGCGCAGCGACGACAAGGTGTTCAAGGCCACCCTCACCAAGGACGGCCCCACCATGGTCCAGACCATCACCGGCGACGGCTACACGCTGAAGTACGTCTATTCCATGCGGAAGGACGGCAGCTCGCTGGCCCTCCAGGTGACCTACACCCATCCCAAGCTGGACAATCCCTTCAGCTACAAGCTGGTCTTCAAGCGGAACGACTGAGTCCGCTCGGGCACACTAGGCGGATGCGCAAGCTCGTCCCGCCGCCCCTGCCCTGCCGCCCTCCCTGGTGGGCCCCATCCGGCCATCTGCAGACCATCCTCGGCAACTACCTGCCCGGGGAGCCTTCCCGCCATCCCTCCGAGCCCTTCCGCATCCTGCTGCCCGATGGCGACCAGCTCACGGGCCGCCACTACCCCGGCGAGACGGACGTGCTGGTGCTGGTCTTCCATGGCCTGGGCGGCGACGACCAGGCCCACTACATGCGCCGCACGATCGCCCTTGCGCGCAAGCTGGGCCACCACGTCTGGACCGTGAACCACAGAGGTTGCGGCGAGGGTCGGGGCCTGGCGAAACACCCCTACCACAGCGGCTCCGGCGATGACCTGGGCGCGGCCTTCACCGCCGCGCGGGAACGCCATCCGGATCTCCGCCAGCTGGCCATCGGCTACTCCCTCTCCGCGAATGCCCTCCTGCTGAACCTGGGCGACGGCCTGCCCAAGCCGGCGGCCCGACCCGATTGTGCGATCGCCGTGAACCCACCGGTCGATCTGGGCGCCTGCTCTCTGGCCATCCACACAGGGTTCAGCCGCCTCTACGAGCTGCGATTCATCAAGCGTTGCCGCAAGGCCATCCGCCAGCGGGTGGAGGACGGACTCATCCCTGACAGCTACCGGACGGGTCCTTTCATGAGCCTGCGCGAGTTTGACGATGCCTACACCACGAAGGCGGCGGGCTTCAAGGACGCCGACGACTACTACGCCCGATGCTCCGCGCGGCACCACCTGTCCAAGATCACCGTGCCGACGGTGGTCCTTCTGGCCAAGGACGATCCCTTCATCCCATGGGAACACGCGGCCGAAGCCAACCCCTCACCTTCCGTCCATCTCCACCTGGAGCCGCACGGCGGCCACATGGGCTACCTCAGCCGTGACCTTCCTGGCCATCGCTGGCTGCCCTACGCGGTGGAGCACTACGCCAAGGAGTTGCTCCAAGCGTGAAGGCCCCGCTCCGGATCAGTGGGAGCTCACCGCCATCAGCGCCTTCTCGGGTCCAGTCCCCTGCATCCAGAGAAGGGACATGCCATGGGGGAATAGCGCGATCCTGGGCGAGGCGCAGGTTCCTTCCCGGCATTCGGCCATCACCTTCGGCTTGGACCAGGTCTCGAGGCGGGCCCGGAGCACGACCTGATCCCCATCCTTCCCATGCTGGACCAGAAGAGCGCCTGCGCGCCCGTCGGCGCCCAGGGCAATGGCATAGTCATGGCTCCGGCCCCGGCTGCGGTCGAGACATTCCGCGCCCGGCTCCCAACCTCCATCCTGGAAGGCCCTGACCAGCAGGTGGGAGCCTCCCCCGCTCTCGCGCTGGCACCAGGCGGCGAGGGCCTCCCCGGATCCGTTCATGACCAGGCGCGGCAGCGATATCTCCTGGGCCATCGCCAGCGTGGTGGGTTCCCGCCACTCCCCCGCCACGACATCGAAGAAACAGGCTTCCAGGGTGCTCCGCTGACCATAGGGCGCATGAACCCAGAGCACCACAGCATTCCCGTGATCGTCCATGGCCACCTGGTGGTGGCGGGCGGCATGAGCCACCACGGGCACCGGACGATCGGACCAGATCCGGTCCGTGGGCCAGTGATGGCTGGCCAGCAGCCCATCGAAGAGGCTGTCTCGAGCCTCCCAGAGCACCATGGCGTGCTCGCTGTGATTGGCCGCGAGCTGTGGCGAGGCCACAGGATCCGAAGCCAGCCCGAGGATCGTGGGCCCTTTCTCCCAGGCCTCGCCTCGCGTATCGAAGGAGTGGGCCATCACCTCGATCCTTCCCACCTTCTCGTGAAGCCAGACCACCAGCGCGTTGCCCCTGCGGTCCACCGCGATCTGGAGCTTGCGAACCCACCCGGGTGTCCGGAATACAACCTGTTCCGGGCTCTCACAGGTTCCGAGGGCCTTCCCGAGGATCTGCCGTTCCTCCCCGAGGTCGGCCAACCAGACGGCCAGACCGCGACCCTCAGGGTTGACCGCCAGACGGGGCGTCGTTCCCTCGCCGAAGGGAGCGCGCCTGAGCGCCGGCGCCGCGGCAGCCCCCACGGGCAGAGTCCACAAAGTTCCATGATTCTCCCAGAGGGCGATCCTCCGTCCCCGGTGATCCACGGCCAGCCGGGCCTCCCCCAGATCCCCCCGATCAAGGAGCATCGGCGTCGACCACATCCGGGCGCGCATCGATTCCGGAGCGGGGCGGAATCCCTGAGTCAGGCGCTTGAGAAGTTCCAGGGACATGGGGCGCTCCCATGCAGGGCGGGGGGGGGGGACTGGTGGATTCCGCCCACCTCACCATGTCCCTATAGCCATGTCAACAGAGGCTTATGTCACAAAGATTTCGAATGGAATTTATCGATGCAATCCAATGACTTGCCCTCCCTGCCGCAACGCCTGCACGAGGCCTGGAAGCAGATCAGCCACCACCTGGATCTGCGCGTCGGTGGTGCCCAGGCCCAGGCTGAAGCGGACGGTGCCTCGCGCATGGGCGTCGGACACGCGCATGGCACGCAGCACATGGCTGGGCTCCCGCATGCCCGTGCTGCAGGCGCTGCCGGTGGACACGCAGATGCCATGCTCCGCCAGCTTCAACTGCAGCGCTTCGCCCTCAAGACCCGCGAATCCCACGAGGCTGGTGTTGGGCAGGCGCTCCGTGCCCGCGCCGTGGATGCGGGCCTCCGGGATCTCCGCGAGGATGCGGGCCTCCAGGGCATCCCGCAGACTGCGCACCCGGTCCATCTCCGGTAGCCGCGCCAGGGCCCGTTCCGCAGCCTTGCCCAGGCCCACGATGCCGGGGACGTTCTCCGTGCCCCCGCGGCGGCCCCGCTCCTGGGAGCCGCCCAGCATGAGGGGCTTCACCCTCACGCCCCGGCGGATCATGAGTAGGCCGGTGCCCTTGGGTCCATGGAACTTGTGGCCACTGAGACAGAGCAGATCCGCGCCCCAAGCTGTGGCATCCACCGGGATCTTGCCCATGGCCTGGGTGGCGTCCACCAGGAAGAGAGCCCCCTTCGCCTTCGCGACCCGACCCGCTTCCGCCACCGGGAACAGCACGCCGGATTCGTTGTTGGCGGCCATGACGGCCACCAGGGCCGTGTCCGGGCGCACGGCGGCTTCCAGAGCCGCCAGATCGAGCCGACCCTCCCCGTCCACGCCCACATCCGAGGCTTCGCCTCCCTGGGCTTTCCACCAGGCCACCAGGGCCCGCACGGCGGGGTGCTCCACGGCGGTCGCGACCAGGTGGCGCTTCGTCGGAAAGGCCTCCCACACGCCGCGGAAGGCATGGTTCAGGCTCTCCGTGCCGCCGCTGGTGAAGACGATCTCGGCGGACGTGCAGCCCACCAGGGCCGCCGCCTGCTCCCGGGCGGCCACCACCGCACCATCCGACAGATGCCCGAGGGCATAGGCCGCGCTGGCATTGCCGAAGCGCTCCGTAAACCAGGGCCGCATGGCCTCGAAGGCCTCGGGGTCGAGGGCGGTGGTGGCGTTGTGGTCGAGGTAGATCAGGTCCATGGCTTCATTGTCCCACTCCCGCCCGGTCGCGTAGGAAGGCCAGAGCCTCAGACCAGGGCGGGCGGCCGGGAGTCAGGGGCAGGCCGTTGTGAGTGGCCCGGGGCACCTCCCAGACCCGGACGGGCCCTGGGCACCCCTGGACCAGACGCCGCCCCTGCTCTGCGCTCACCACCTCGTCCTGCCCGGCGATCACCATGGCCACGGGTCCGCCGTAGCCGCGGATGGCCCCCAGGCTGTCCCAGCGATCCCGCATGATCAGCTTCATGGGCAGGTACGGATAGTGGCGGGCGGCCACCTCGGTCATCCGGGCGAAGGGCGCGGCCAGGAGGAGCCCCGCCACCACCTTGGGCTCGGCGGCGGCCACCTGCACCGACACGCCGGACCCGAGGCTCTCTCCCAGCAGAATCACCGGCGCGTTGGATTCCGCCTTCAGCTGGTGCAGTGCCGCCCGGGCATCAGCCACCAGCGAGGCCTCCGACCGCTCACCCTCCCGGGGACCGTAGCCCGGATATTCCAGCAGCACGCCTTCGAAGCCCGCGGCCTCGAGCACCGGAAGGTAGTCCAGTCGGCCCAGGGCATCCCCCGCGTTCCCGTGCAGCACGAGGATCCGGGGAGCACCAGACCTCGCCGCCCGCCGCCAGCCGAGCACGCCCCCCTTCGTGTCCCGCCAGGGCACTAGGCGCGCGCCCACGGCCCGCTGGACGGCCTCCGGCTCGGGCTCGCGATCGGGGAAATACATCATCCGCCGCTGGGTCAGGAAGGCCAGGAGGCAGAGCGCCGCATAGAGCCCGAGACCCCAACCCACCAGCTTGAGGAAGCTGACGATCCAGAGGGGCCAGGATCGGACCAACGCTCAGCCCCCGCTCGCCCGGAGGCCGGCCAGGGCCTCGGCCCGTGCCGCCAGATCCGGCGCTTTGCCCTGGAAGGTCTTCCCCGAGCCACCTCCCTTGGCTCCGAGCATCTCCGCCACGGCCTTGCCGAGGGTGGGCACATCCAGCGCGGAAGCCTCCCCCGCGCTCAGCAGGAAGAGCCCATGCCCGCCCGACTCGGCGGTGAGGAACACCGCCTTGGCGGGATCCGCCGCGAGCACCTGGCGTGCCAGCTTCTGGAGGAAGGCCATGTCCCGGCCCTCGGCGTGGGCCTCCACCAGCCCCTCCGGACGCGCGGCCAGAGCCGCCGCCTGGACCTCGGCCAGGTCTTCCTCCAGCTTGCGGACGCGGCGATCGGCGGCCTGGAGCTGATCCAGCTTGGTCTGCAGGGCGGGCACCAGGTCCTCGTCCGGGGCGCCCAGCAGGGCGCGCAGGGCCGCGTTGCGGGCCTCGTGGGCGCCGAGCCGCGCACGCACCCGGCCGCCCGCCACGTAGAAGAGCCGCGTGCCTCCGCGGATCGATTCGGTGCCCAGCAGCTTGAGGGCCTCGATCTCGCCCGTATGGCGCAGGTGCGTGCCGCCGCAGGTGTTCAGGTCCACCCCGGCGATCTGCACCAGGCGGATGTCACCAGTGTGGCCGTCCGGCAGCCCCCGGGATCGCACAGCCTCCAGCTTGTAGGCCTCTGGGCCCACCCGTCGGGCCGTGATCTCGCGCCGGGCGCGGATCTCATGCGCCACAGCCTCTTCCAATTGCGCCATGTCGCGGAGGGAAATGGAGCTGGCCGCCACTTCGATGTCACAGACCGTTGCCCCCAGATGGAAGGCCGTAGTCTCCCACTGGAACCGGTCCTGGGCCACGGCCGTGAGCAGGTGCTGGCCCGTGTGCTGCTGCATGTGGTCGAAGCGGCGGGCCCAGTCCAGTTCCAGCGAAGCCGGGCCTTCCGCCAGAGGCGAAGCCAGGTAGTGGCGGATCTCACCCTCCCGTTTCTGGACCTCCACGACCGCCACGCCCCGCAGCGTCCCGCGGTCGCTGGGCTGACCGCCTCCCTCCGGGTAGAGGATCGTGTCCTCCAGGATCGCGAAGGGGCGGCCCTGCTCCTCCCCTGTGCGGAGCACGCGGGTCTCCAGGGCGGTGGCATAGGGATCTCGTTCGTAGGCGGGGATCGTATCCATGGGATCAGCCTACCTCGGAGTGATCCCCCGGTCTTTTCCCTTCACCGTGCGTGGCCGGGCCAGGACCGGCAGCAGCGCCAGTGGCAGAAACAGAAGGAAGAGGCGTCCGGGCGGTACCATCCAGAAGGGGGCTCTGGCGAACCAGGCGGCCGCTTCCCGCGTGTTGGCCTGGGGTCCGAAGGCTGCCCCGCCCAGGGCATAGCCAGGTGAGGCGGCCAGGCCTCCCTGCGCCGCCTGAAGACCGAGCGCAAGCCCGCCCATGGCCCACACTCCGATCGAGCAACCGCCCAGTGCGAGTCCACCGATGGCGCAACCACCGATTGCCAGGCCGCCCAGGGCGAGCCCACCGAACGAGACCGTGCCGAAGGCCAAGCCACCGATGGCCAGGAAGGGGCTCAGGGCGAGATCCCCGATGGCGATCCAGGCGCGGGCCGGTCCCTTCATGTGAGGGCTTGCGCCGACCTCCGCCACCGCAAATTCGAAGACAGGCAGCCCGAGAACGACAGTCTTGGAAGTGATCCTCATGACCAGCCTCGCCGGGGATGGTCCTATCCTACGCGCAGACGGGACGCGCTAGGCTGGAAGGACTGTGAGCCACACCACCCCGCTCCCCGAACGCATGCGACCTTCGACGCTGGACGAGGTGGTGGGCCAGGCCCACCTGCTGGGTCCCAAGGGCGCGCTGCGGCGGCTCACGGCCGGGGGTCGGCTGCCCTCGATGGTGATGTGGGGGCCACCGGGCACGGGCAAGACCACCCTGGCCCGCATCCTGGCGGAGGCCACGGGGCATGGCTTCATGGAGTTCTCGGGCGTGAGCGGCAGCGCGGCGGAGCTGAAGAAGTTCCTCCAGGAGAGCCGGGTGATGCCCCTGTTCCGGACGGTGCCGCCCGTGGTGTTCCTGGACGAGATCCACCGCTTCAACCGGGCCCAGCAGGACATCCTGCTGCCCTTCCTGGAGCGCGGCGAGGCCATCCTCATCGGCGCCACCACGGAGAACCCGGCCTTCTACCTGAACCCGGCGCTGCGCAGCCGCTGCCAGCTCATCGCCCTCAAGGCCCTGGAGCCGATCCACATCCAGCAGGTGCTCAAGCGGGCCTGGACCAAGGAGCGGCCCGGGCAGCCGGAGCCCGCGGAGGTCTTCGAGTGGCTCTCCCACTGGGCCGGCGGGGACCTGCGCTCGGCGCTATCCGGGTTGGAAACCTGGATGGAGATGCCGGATCCCGACCTGGAATCCCTCCAAGGCGCCCTGGGCGGCCGCATGATGTTCGACCGCGCCGACGGCCACTACGACCTGGCCAGCGCCTTCCAGAAGAGCCTGCGGGGCTCCGATGCCGATGCGGCCCTCTACTACCTGAGCCGCATGATCCGCGGCGGCGAGGATCCCCGCTTCATCGCCCGGCGCCTCATGGTCTGCGCCGCCGAGGATGTGGGCAACGCCGATCCCCAGGCCTTCATCCTCTGCGAGGCCGCCAGCCGCGCCGTGGAGCAGATCGGCTGGCCCGAGGCCCGCATCCCCCTGGCCCAGGCGGTGATCTACGTGGCCAACTCGGCCAAAAGCAATGCCACTGTGCTGGCCGTGGACGCGGCCCTTGCGGCGGATGACGCGCCCATCCCCGAGTCCATCCGCGACGCCCACACGGCCACGGCCCGGAAGGCCGGCCGGGGCGCGGGCTACCACTATTCCCACGACGACTACGACCGGGAGCAGGCTTTCCTGCCCGACAAGCTGCAAGGTCAATCGTTTTACGAACCGAAGCGCCCCCAGGAGCGCAGCTGGCGCGACCGCCAGGAACCCGATTCGGCGGCCCTCTCGACCCTCTGGGAGGCCTGGGTGGAGGCGCATCCCGAAGGCGGCGAGCTGCCCCTGGACGCCTGGAGCACCGAGCTGGCCTGCAGCCGCGAGGCCCTGGCGCGGTCCATCCACAGATTGGCCCAGGGGAAGTTCACCCTGGGCCGGAAGTTGGAAGCGAGGCCGATCTGATCAGTCGAGGTGCCCCATGCGCCCCTCCTGGTAGTCCCGGATGGCCTGCTCGATCTCATCGTGGGTGTTCATCACGAAGGGGCCGTAGTGGGCGATGGGTTCCCGGATGGGTTCCCCTGCCAGCAGCATGAGGCTGGCGGAGGTCACGGCCTCCAGGGCCAGGGTGTCCCCTTCGCCGAGCAGGGCCACGGTGTCGGCGGGCGCCTCCGTCCCCTCCACGCGGACCGTTCCGCTCAGAGGCACCACGGCGGCGATCCATCCTTCGGGAATTGCCTGCTGGAAGCGGGCTCCGGCCTCCAGCTCCAGGTGGGCGTAGGCGATCCGCGCCGGGGTCTGGGCCGGACCCGTCACGCCGGCCCAGGTGCCCGCCAGCACGCGAAGGCGCCCACCGGGGAGGGCCTGCCAGGGCATGGCTTCCGGCTGGAGGTCCGTGTAGCCGGGCGCGGATCCCTTGGCCGCCTTGGGCAGGTTGATCCAGAGCTGCACGCCCTCGATGGGACCGCCGGTCTCGAGGTGCTCCGGCACCGGCATCTCCTCGTGGACGATGCCCGAGCCCGCATTCATGAGCTGGGCGCCGCCCGGCCGCAGGAGGCCGGATCCGCCCGTGCTGTCCCGGTGCCGGAAGGCGCCCTGGATGAGGTAGGTCAGCGTCTGGAAGCCCTTGTGGGGATGGGGCGGGAAGCCCGCATCCGTGCCCGGCGGCAGCACCATGGGACCGAAGTGGTCCATGAGCAGGAAGGGGTCCATGGCGCGGAAGGCATCGGCCCCCCGGTGCCCCTGGCCGGGCACGAGACGGGTGAGGGGAACGCGGTTGCCATCCTCCGTGGGGAGGCCGGGCACGAGCGTGGCGACAGATTTGATGGTCATGGCGAAACCTCAGGCGAGATCGAAGAACAGGACTTCGGCGGGCGATCCGGCCGCCACGGTGAGGGAGGGTTCCCCTTCGATGCGGGCCGCATCTCCGGCGCCCATGGCCAGACCGTTGAGCGTCACGGTCCCCTTGGCCACATGGAGGAAGCCGGCGCGCCCGACTGGTGCCGCGGCCTGGACCTCGCGGCCGGGATCGAGGCGCGCCGCGAAGACCTTCACATCCTGGAAGAGCTTCACGGATCCCTCCGCCCCGTCCGGACTGGCGATGAGCCGTAGGCGGTTTCCCAGCTCGGAGTCGGGGAAGGCCACCTGGTCGTAGCGGGGGGCAAGGCCCTGGCGCTCGGGCACGATCCAGATCTGGAGGAAGTGCACAGATTCCGAGGCCGAAGCGTTGAACTCGCTGTGGCGGATGCCCGTGCCGGCGCTCATGACCTGGGCCTCACCCGGCCGGATGACGCCATGCGTCCCCAGGCTGTCGCGATGCTCCAGGGCCCCTGAGAGCACCCAGGTGAGGATCTCCATGTCCCGGTGGCCATGGGTGCCGAACCCTTTGCCAGGTTGGACGCGGTCCTCGTTCAGCACGCGCAGGGCGTGGAACTGGGTGTGCTCGGGATCGAAGTACTCCCCGAAAGAGAAGGTGTGGCGGGTGTCGAGCCATCCGAAATCGAAGTGGCCCCTGGCTCCGGCTGGTCGCAGCGTGATCATGGCGCCTCCTGGATCCATTTTAGATGTTTAAACTCGTATTTCAACCCCCTCCTGAAAAAAAACGGCACCGATGGATGACCTGGACGTATCTTTGGGGCATCCGACGGAGGCCGCCGTGATCACGCGGGTACTGGTGGGTGTGGACTTCTCCGAAGCCTCGAGACAGGCGCTGGAGCGTGCCGGGAACTGGGCATCCCGTTGCGGCGTGCCTCTGGTGGCCATGCACGTGCTCCAGCCTCCCGCTCCCATGCTGCCCGAAGCCCAGATCGCCCTTCCCGACCCCGCCTGGCTGAAAAGCATGGAGGACCATGCCCGGGAGCAGCTTGAATCCTGGGTCAAGCCCTTTGGCGGGACCGAGGTCATCGTGAAGTGGGGCGGGCCCGCGGAGGAGCTGGTGTCCGCGGCGGATCCTACGACCCTGCTGGTGGTGGCCCAGGTGGGTCACTCCACCCTGGAGCGGCTGCTGTTCGGCAGCACCGCGGCCCGGGTGGTGAGGTTGGCGCCCTGTGACGTGCTGGTGGTGCGCACCGAGAAGGCTCGGTAGCTCACAGCGACGCCACTAGTGCCTCGAAGGCCGGGGCCTGGCGGTGGAGAATGGCCTCCGCCGCGCGTTGCAGGCCTTCGAGATGCTCGGGGCTGGTGTCGTCCATTTCACTGAGGCCCGCGTCGAGATCCGTCTGGAAGCGGAGGTAGCGCGGCCTGCCGTCCGCGCCGGCAGGAAGGAGCTGGCGCAGCTGGTAGTCCACGGTGTCCGCCACGCCATCGAAGATGACGTCCAGGATGGGCCGGGCCCAGCCCGCCACACCCCAGCCCTTCGCCTCCTCGTAGCGGTAGGGCGTGGTGTGGATGCCCGTGCCGAGGGACACCAGCAGGATGTCCTCGGCGCTCCCGCCCAGCCCCTGCCGGGCCTCCGCGTAGGCGCACATGGCCGGGTTGTTGGCGAAGACGCCGCCGTCCACCAGCACGTCCCGGTCCCCGGGCCAGGACACCAGCAGGGGCTCGAAGTAGGTGGGCGCAGCGCTGGTGCCGCGGGCCGCCACGCGCATGGGCACGTCATAGCGGACGTCCGCGCGGGCCCTCCGGCGGCGATAGAAGAAGGCATCCCGCTTCTCGAGGTCGTAGGCCGTCACCAGAACCTCCACCAGGGCTTCCTTGAGGCGGGCTTCCCCGAAGTACTGCGCCAGCACACCCTCCAGGCCGTCCGACGGGTACTTCGCCGCCCGCAGGCCCATGGGGTTCGTGAGGCGCCGCCAGAGGCTCTCGTCGAAGATCCGGGCCCCCTCCTTCAGGTAGAGGCCGGCCAGGTCCTGGGCCGAGTAGCGGGGCCGCCCACCCTCCCCCGGCACCGCGAGCCCCAGGGCCAAGATGCCGCCCGTGCTGGTGCCGGCGATGAGGTCGAAACAATCGGCCACAGCCCGCCCGGTCCGCCGCTCCAGCTCCGCCAGCACCAGGGCTGGGATGAGGCCACGGATGCCGCCGCCGTCGATGGAGAGGATGCGGAAGGGTTGGGGCATCCGGCATTTTATGCGTAGAAAACGGGCCATGCGGCCCATTTTCTGCGGTGGGAACGGCGATCAGCGGTAAGCGGGAATCCCCGTGACCTCCTGCCCGATGATGAGGGTGTGCATGAGGCCCCGCTCCGTCGAAGCCGCCACAGACGGCCGAAACGGGAGGGCCCGCCATCCGGCGGGCCCGATCGCGGGTGGACGACTGCCACCCGAATCAGCGGTAGGCGGGAATCCCCGTGACCTCCTGCCCGATGATGAGGGTGTGCATGTCGTGCGTGCCCTCGTAGGTGTAGACGCTCTCGAGGTTGGCCATGTGGCGCATGACGGGGTACTCGTCGAGGATGCCGTTGGCGCCGAGGATGGTGCGGGCCTTGCGGCAGACCTCCAAGGCGATGTTCACGTTGTTCATCTTGGCCATGGAAACCTGGGCGGGCGTGAAGGTCTTGGCGTCCTTCAGCCGACCCAGCTGGTACACCAGGAGCTGGCCCTTGGTGATCTCGGTGACCATCCAGGCCAGCTTCTCTTGCTGGAGCTGGTAGCTGGCGATGGGTTTGTCGAACTGGATACGGGTCTTGGCATAGTCCAGGGCGCACTGGTAGCAGGCGTCCGCGGCACCCAGGGCGCCCCAGGCGATGCCGTAGCGAGCCTGGGTGAGGCAGCCCAGGGGGCCCTTGAGACCCTTCACGTTCGGGAGAAGGGACGTCTCCTCGTCCACGATCACGTCCTCGAGCACGAGCTCGGAGGTGGTGGAGGCGCGCAGGCTCCACTTGCCCTTCATCTCGGGGGCGCTGAAGCCGGGGGTGCCCTTCTCCACCAGGAAGCCGCGGATGCCGTCCTCGGTCTGGGCCCACACCACGGCCACGTCGGCCACGGTGCCATTGGTGATCCACATCTTGGTGCCGTTGATGCGCCACTTGCCGCCGGGCTCGCGCACGGCCTTGGTGAGCATGCCGCCGGGGTTGGAGCCGAAGTCGGGCTCCGTGAGGCCGAAGCAGCCGATCTTCTCTCCCGTGGCCAGCTTGGGCAGCCAGTGCTTTTTCTGCGCCTCGCTGCCGTAGGCGTAGATGGGCCACATGACGAGGCTGCCCTGCACCGACGCGAAGGATCGCAGGCCCGAATCGCCCCGCTCCAGCTCGTACATGAGGATGCCGTAGGCCACGTTGGACACGCCCATGCAGCCGTATTCCTCGGGCAGCGCGGGGCCGAAGAAGCCCAGCTCACCCATCTTGGGGATGAGGTGCTTGGGGAAGGTCTGCTCCTGGGCGTGCTTCTCGATGATGGGCAGCACCTCGGCGTTCACGAACTTCCGCGCGGTCTCGCGGATCATCCGTTCTTCCTCGGTGAGCAGGCCCTCGAAGCCCATGTAGTCGGTGATGTGAGTGAACGTGGCGTAGGCGCCGGCCATGGAAACCTCCTGGATTGCCCTGAAGCCTCGGGCGGGGAGTGGGAAAACGACGCTGCAGCAGCGCGCCGGGGCCAGTTTAGCGCCCCCCTGAAACCCAGGCAGCAGAGCACCGGCCCCCACACCCCAGCTTCCTGTCACGGCAGGAATCGCTTTGACGGAGTGTCAATATTCCAAGAACAGTCACTCCCCTTCGAGCATCCGCGGACCGGTGGCGTGGGGGGTCTCGTGGCAGTGACGGCAGCGGGCCTCGTAGGCCTCGGCGGCGCCCACCAGCACCTGGCCGCCGGTTTGCACCATGCGCTGGGTGCGCCCGGCCAGCGCGCCGCACACCATGCAGATGGCCTGGAGCTTGGTGACGTACTCAGCCTTGGCCAGCAGGATGGGCATGATGCCGAAGGGTTCGCCATTGGAGTCCTGGTCGAGGCCGCCGGCAATGACGCGCACGCCCCGGTCGGCGAGATCCTCGATGATGGGGATGAGGCCCTCGTCCATGAACTGCACCTCGTCCAGGGCCACCACCTCGGCTTCCGGATCCAGGTGACGTGCCAGCTCCACGCTGTCCTTCACCGGGATGGCGTCATGCTTGCGCTGGCTGTGGCTGGCGATGGCGGAGACGTCATAGCGGTCATCCAGGGCTGGCTTGAAGACCTGGACCTTCTGCCGGGCGATGATGGCCCGCTTGATGCGCCGGATCAGCTCCTCGGACTTGCCCGAGAACATGGGACCGCAGATCACCTCCAGGCAACCCTGGCGCTGGTGCACAAACATCGGAAATCCTTTATCGCTTGGGCCGCGGGGTGGGGTCGGGATCCTTGGCCGGGGCCATGGGGTCGGGGAGGCTGGTCAAGTCGGGAACGGGATTCTTCCCGTCCACGGAGCTCCCCAGCAGCTTCGCCAGCGCCGAACCGTCACCCTTCGGAGCGGCCATGCGGAGCGCCCATTCATGCCGGAGGCGCGTGGGCCCTTCCGGCACGACCCGGACATCCACCGGCTGGAGGCTGGCCAGCCCCAGGTTCACGGAGCCGCGCTGGTTGGGCACATACACCGCCAAGGGAATGACGAATCCCAGCACGACCAGGGGCCACAAGAGCGGGCTGGGCTCCCAGGCCTCGGGCGCCAGGTCGGGGTGGCCTTCCACCCACGGCCGGACCACCCTGACCGCGGTGTCTCCCGATTTGGTCTCCAGCAGGCCCGCCTCCAGGAGGTCCGCGATGGCCTTGCAGGTATCCAGTTCCTCGTAGCGACTGATCTGGGTGATCTCCCGGGCGCTCTGGGGGTGGTCAAAATAGGAGAGGACCATCTCCTGCTCATGGGTGAGCCCCGAAGACCCGTGCACCTGCCCCTTCCCATCCAGCACCGCTGACACTTCGCGGTCGATGTCGAGGTGGAGGGCCTGGGCCCTGGGTGATTTCCCGAGGGGCGTGTCGAGCCCCGGCAGGCGACGCTCCACTTCGGGCCACTCATCCTGGATGCGGGCGGCCTCCATCAGCACGGTGTCCACCGGGATCGGCACGAAGTGCTCCCGATCCAGGTCCGTCGGCAGGAAGGAATCGAATCGGTAGTCGCCCTCCACCCAGCGGAAGGTGCGGTGGAGGATGGCGGTGGCTTGGTTGAAGAGCGCGTCCTGCAGGTCCGTGGGAGTGACCTTGCCGCTTTCGAGGAGCAGGGTTCCCATGCGCTTGAGGGTCTGCCGCTGGACCTGGACCATGCCCAGGAGCTCCTCGCCGGTGAGCCGGCCCAGGCGCACGAGCATGGTGCCCAGGCGGTCCTCCATGCGGACCTGGTTCGAGTCGCAGCCGACGATCTCGCCGTTCTCGAAGAAGACTTTGACGAACTCCTGCCCCTGGGATAGCACCAGGGTGCCGTTCTTCCCCTGGATCTTGATCATGTTGAACAGGGAGAAGAGGTCGAAGTCCCGGAGGGATCCTTCCAGCGCCATCTCAGGCCCTCCTCAGGATCAGCTTCAACCAGGAACGGAGGTAGAACACGGCGACCAGGACCGCCCCGAGGGCCATCCATGTGGAGGTGGGATCGGGGAGGGCCTCCCCCGGGTACCGCACCGAACGCCCGGTAGCGAGGACCATGCCCGCGGCGAGGCACAGGGGGATGAACTCCATCAGGGCCTCCCGCGTCTCCCCCAGGAAGGCCAGGTCACAGCCGGGCAGCAGGACGATCAGGGTCTTGTGGATCCAACGGGTGTTCCGCTGGTGTTCCGCCACCTCGTCGAGCTTCTTCCGCCGGCTTTCCGTATGGAGGCCGTCCCGCAGGACGAAGAGGTGGTGGCACTTCGAGCAGACGTCGGGGTCAGGACTGTCCGTGGTGTGGTAGGGCTCCCCGCAACGGATGCACTGCCCCGGGTGGGCCAGCCGGAGGCTCCTCCGGACCCGCAGGAGGAAGGCCGAGATGCCGATGAGGGGCAGCAGGAGGGCTGCCAGGAAGGCGGGCTCGGAAAGGGGCAGACGACCCGCCTTGCTGTGGGTCCCGGCGGCTTCCGCGAGCGCCTCTGAGCGGGCGGCCGTGTCGGGCATGGGGATGGGGTATGCCCGCACATCCTTCCGGGCGTCATTCAGGGCGATGAGACTCGCATAGGCCTCGGGGTCCGCTGCCTTGGCCTCGTCCTGCTTGGAGGCTCCCAGCGCGGTATCGAGCCGGTTGAAGGCGAGGACGCTCTGGTTGAGGAGGATCTCCATCCGGGTGCCGGCGCGTTGCGCCTCCTGGAACGTCTTCTCCGCACCCGCGATATCTCCCAGCTGGTACCGGGCGACGCCGAGGTTGTTCAGCACTTCCGCCTGGTCCGGATGGCGACCCACCAGGCCCTGGAAAGTCCCTTCGGCCTCCTTCCACTGCTGGTTCTGGAGCTGTTCCCAGCCATTGAGGAATACCTGATCGGTAGGGGGCAGCAGCTTCAAGGCCTCCGCCGGGATCGGCTGGACATGGGGCTGCAGCTGAAGGGTCTCGATGCTGGGCGCCGGGTCGCGGGCCGCGAGAGGCTCCATGACGGCCAGAACGGGATGCACCAGCTGGAACAGCATGATGAAGACGGTGACCTTCACCTCGATGGGCAGCAGGAAGGGGGCCAGCAGGAAGAGCCAGACCAGGGCGGCCACCAGGGGATCCAGGCCCAGGAGCACCGGCCCCGCGAGGATGATGGCTCCAATCAATGCGGACAGGGCCGGGCTGATCCCCTTGTGCTGGAGCGGCTCCTCCCAGATGTGCCGGAGCACGTGGCGATAGCGCAGCCCCATGGTGAGGGCCCAGCCCCAGAGCAGCAGCGTGGCGCTCAACCGCAGGATCCCCAGGTGCTGCAGCAACCAGAGCCAGCGGTGGGCGGGCTGCTCGAGGCGCTGGCGGGTGAGGCGGAGGAGATCCGGGAAGCTCCAGAGCCATCCCCGAGGGCCCTGCTGGCGCATCAGCGCGATCCTGGTCCCGAGCAGCGTGGGGTGGTCGGGCGCCCATCGCTCCACGGCCTGGAGCGCCTCCAACCCGAGGTCCGGCCGACCGGCCAGGCCTTTCTGCCGGGCCCAGAAGGCTGCGGCTTCCACCAGCGGAGTGACATCCATCGTGGAATAGGTTCGGCGGAGCATCTCGACTTCGAGCTGGGCGGCCCTCACCGCTTCCGGATCCCCCTTCGACAGGGCCTCGAACAGATGGTTCGCGCGATGGCTGAGGGCGACGGCCGATTCGGTGGCCGTCGCCGCGGGCGCCCCAGCCGAACCACTGGGCACGGCCGCGGGGCCGGCCTGCAGGAGGCCAACCCACGCGCAAGCCGCGAGAACCGTCGCGCGGAAGATTCGGGTGAGTCCCATGCCCTTCCTTTCGAAGCTCATGGCTTGGGATCCCCGGGGACGCCTGCCGCCGGTTTGAGGTCCATCAGCCGCATGCGCAGTCCGTAAAGGAGATCCTCGAGCTGGCGCGTTTCAGCATCATCCCGGGAAGCTTCGGTCTTGTCCTTGAGCACGCCGAGCAGGTCCACGTAGAAGCGCGCCACCGCCGGGTTCGCGGGAGGCACGTCCTTCATCATCGGGTGAGGCACGCCGAGGGCCAGAAGTGCCTGCTCCGCCAGGAGATGCATCAGGGCGGTCAAGGACGCTTCCGGCACCGCAGGATTCATGGGCTACCTCAAACACTTTCAGGACTTGTCTGCCGGGAAGCCTACCACAGCCCTTCTTTTCCCGCATCTGAGGCTAAATGCCCCGAGCCCAGGGGGCAAGGGAGACCGGGGAAGCGCTTTTTTGACGAAAAGCACTCGGCGTGGGAGCAGCCCTGTGGAACGATGGATGGGTTTGGAGGAAACCCCATGCGACGCCTCATCTCAGCGCTCCTCATTCCGGCGGCCTGCCTGTCCCTGTACGCCGAGACCACCGGTCGCATCAGCGGCAAGGTGGTGACCAAGGACGGCAAGCCCGTCGCCGGAGCCAAAATCATCCTGAAGCGCCTCGACCGCGCCTGGACCAAGGAACTGACGTCCGACAAGAAGGGCAACTTCCTCCAGGTGGGCTTGGACCCGAAGGAGTTCGAGTTCACCGTCAAGGCTGAAGGTTATGTCGAGCACAAGGAGATGATCCGGATTCCCCTGGCCGATGTGCTGGTCAAGGACGTCACGCTGTATACGCCAACCGAAGCCCGCACCATGGCCCCTGCCACAGGCAGCCCCCAGACCGCTCCGGAGGACCCCGGAGCCGCTCTGGACGCTGAGGGCCGGGATGCATTCAACGCCGCCATCCCGCTCTACAACGAAGGCAACTACGCCGAAGCTCTGCCCAATGTGGACAAGGCCTACAAGACCCTGACCGATGCCATGGGCAAGCTGAAGGACGAAACGGCCAAGGCTGAACTGGCGCCTGAGCTCCTGAAGATCGAGCGCGTGCTGGGCATCTGCATGGCCCAGGCGGGTGAGAAGAAAGAAGCGGCCGAGCCTTACCTCCTGAAGGCCCTGGAGCGGAACCCGAAGGACGAGCGCGTGATCGCCGCCCTCATTGAGACCAGCAAGGCCAAGTCCGACAAGGCCGCCGAGCAGAAGTACACGGCCATGCTGGAAGCCGTCCAGGGACCCAACCCGGACGTGATCTACAACAAGGGCGTCGAAGCCTTCAACGCGGGCAAGACCAAAGAGGCGAAAGCCCACCTGCTGAAGGCCCTGGAAGTGGACCCCAAGTACGCCGAGGCCCACTACCTGCTGGCCATGGTCGAGTTCGGCGAGAACAACCTGCGCGGCACCAAGCAGCACCTCGAGAAGTACATCGAGCTCGCGCCCGCGGGCAAGAACGCCGCTACGGCCCGGGAGATGCTCAAGGATCCCTCGCTGAAGAAGATCAAGTAGTCATCCGCGGCGAAAAGAGGGGCCCCGACCGGGGCCCCTCTTTTCGCCGTTGGACAAAGATCAGAGCAATTCCAAACTGATGGGGCAGTGGTCGGAGCCCATCACGTCGGCGTGGATGCGGGCGTCCTTCACGCGGTCCAGCAGGGTGCGGCTGGCGAGGAAAAGGTCGATCCTCCAGCCCACGTTCCGCTCCCGGGCGCCGCCCCGGGCGGTCCACCAGGTGTAGAGGCCCGGCACCTCGGGATTCCGCTCCCGCAGCACATCCGCCAGACCCGCGCCCAGGTAGAGCTTGAAGTCCTCCCGCTCCTCGGGGGTGAAGCCGGGGTTCTTCACGTTGTCTTTCGGGCGCGCGAGGTCGATCTCCTCCGGAGCCACGTTCATGTCGCCGGTGAGGATCACCTGGTCTCCGGCCTGGTGGCGCTTCGCCACGATGGCGGCGAGGTCACGGGCGAACTGGCGCTTGAAGGGAAGGCGCACCAGGCCCTGGGAGGCGTTGGGAAAGTAGCCGCCGATGAAGACGAGCTGGTCCTTCCGCGAGAGGATCATGCGCCCTTCGGCGTCGTAGCCGTCGATGCCGAGGCCCTTGGTGTGGGAGAAGCCCAGGTCCTTCTTGGAAAAGGTCGCCGAGCCCGCATACCCCTTCTTGCTCGTGGCGGGGAACCAGCAGACGTCGTAGGCGCTCTCGATCTGGCGCCGCACGCCCAGATCCGCCTCCTCCCACTCGCAGCGGATCTCCTGGAGGGAGAGGACATCCGGTTCCGCCTCCTCCAGCCAGTCCATGAAGCCCTTCTTCAGGACCGACCGGAAGCCGTTCACGTTCCAGCTGTAGAAGCGCATGGGTCCTCCCTCAGGAGACCAGTCTGGCATAAGCTTCCGGATCGAAACCAATGACCGTGGCCTTGGGATGCACCAGGATGGGCCGCTTGAGCAGGTTGTTGTCCTGGACCATCAAGACAATGGCCTCTGCCTTGGATAGCTTCCGGTCCTTCAGCCCCAGCTCCTTGTACTTCGGGCTCTTCGTACCCAGCATGGGCGCGGGGTCCGCGGGCAGCAGGCGCTCGAGCTCGACGGCCTCCAGGGGCTTCCGGTAGTAGTCGCGGATCTCGACATCGATGCCAAGTTCCGCCAGCTTCGCCTTGGCGTTCCGGCAGGTGGTGCAGCTCGACTTTATCCAGAGGACTGGCTTTGCAGGAATTCCAGCCTTCACAGCTCCTCCACGAAGCGATCCAGCAGCCGGTCCGTCCGCCAGCGCAGCCAGCCCAGCAGCACGAAGCCGGACCACCCCTTGAGGCGGCCCTCCAGACGGAGGTGGGCGCCCTTGGGGTCCGGGGAGACGACCAGCGAGCCGGACTCCTCGCTGCCCGCCAGAATCCTGGACCACTGCAGCACCAGGCGATCCGCCTCGACCGAGGGAGTCTGCCAATGGCGCAGAGACCGAAGGCTCCGGAAGCCCGCGGGGCCCCGATCCCGGAGCCTATCGGCCACCAGGTCGAAGGGCGCGTCTGTGAGGATCTCCGCCTCGAAGCTGAAGACGGGGTGCTTCACTTCACCAGGAATCCGGGCAGCGCGTCAGCAGGCGGAGCCACCAGGTAAGGCTTGCTGGCGCTGTCGCTGGCGGCCAGCAGCATGCCGTGGCTCTCGATGCCCATGAGCTTGCGGGGGGCCAGGTTCGCCACCACCACCACCAGCCGGTTGAGCAGGTCCGCGGGCTCGTAGGCCTTGCCGATGCCACCCACGATGGTGCGCTGCTCCAGGCCGATATCCACCTTCATCTTGATGAGCTTGTCGCTCTTGGGTACACGTTCCGCTTCGAGGATCTTCCCCACGCGGAGGTCCACCTTGAAGAAGGTGTCGGCGTCCACGGTCTCGCGGATCTCCGGCACGTCCAGGGTGGGCTTGGTTTCGGCGGGGGCCGCGGAGGCCTCGAGGTCACTCATTTCCTTCTCCTTGTCGATGCGCTGGAACAGGGGCCTGGGCTCGCCGATGGGACCGATGGCCGGGCCATCGAGTGCGAAGCCGTGGAAGGTGCGCTGGCCCACCTGGTCCGCGTGGCCCAGGGATTCCCAGAGGCTCTGGGCCATGTCGGGCATGACCGGCGCCACCAGCAGGGCGGTGGCGCGCAGGGCCCGGTAGAGGTTCGCCAGGACCGCGTCCAGCTTGGGGTCGTTGGCGGGGTCCTTGGCCAGCTTCCAGGGCTCGGCCTTCACGATGTAGCCGTCCAGGGCGCGCAGGTAGGTCCACAGCGCGTCCAGAGCGCCGTGGAAGTTGTTCGCCCGCGCCTGCTCCAGGTACTCGGGGAAGACTGCGAGCAGCTGCTGGGCCATGTCCCGATCGAGGTCGTCCATCACGGTGGGTATGGGCACCACGCCGCCCCGGTAGCGCTGGATCATGCTGAGGGTGCGGGAGGTCAGGTTGCCCAGGCCGTTGGCCAGGTCCGCGTTGAGGCGGTCCATGAAGCCCTCGTAGCTGAAGCCGCGGTCGTGGCCCACCTGCATGTCGCGCATGAAGTAGAAGCGCAGGGCGTCGTTGCCGAAGCGCAGGAGGGTGTCGGGCCGGACGACGTTGCCCTTGCTCTTGGACATCTTGTCCTCGCCCATGAGCCACCAGCCGTGGGCCAGGATGGTGGTGGGCTGGAACATGCCCGCCGCCATGAGGAAAGCCGGCCAGTAGACCGCGTGGAAGCGGAGGATGTCCTTGCCCACGAGCTGGAGGTCCGGCGGCCAGGTGTTGGCGGGACAGCCTGTGAGGTAGTTGAGCAGCGCGTCGAACCACACGTAGATGACGTGCTTCTCGTCGCCGGGCACGGGAATGCCCCAGGTGATGCTGGTGCGGCTGATGGAGAGGTCCTGGAGGCCGCCCTCCACGAAGCGCTTCACCTCGTTGAAGCGGAAGTCCGGCTGCACGAACTCCGGGCGTTCCTCGTACAGCTTCAGGAGGCGGTCCTGGTAGGCGCTGAGCCGGAAGAAGTAGGTCTCCTCCTCCAGTTCCACCAGCTGGTGGGCGAGGCCCTGGGCCTGCAGCTCCTTGGCCTGAGTCTCGGTCACATAGGCCTCGTCGCTGACCGAATACAGCCCCTTGTAGGTGGCCTTGTAGATGTCGCCCTTGTCCAGCAGGCGCTTGAAGAGGCGCTGCACCTGGGCCTTGTGATCCTCGTCCGTCGTGCGGATGAAGCGGAAGTGGGTCATGCCCATGCGCTGCCAGAGGTCCGTGTAGTTGGCCACCACCTCGTCCGCCAGCTGCTTGGGCGTGATGCCGCGGGCGGCCGCGGCCTTCTCCACCTTCTGGCCGTGCTCGTCCGTGCCCGTGAGGAAGTAGACCTCCTCGCCCCGCATGCGGTGGAACCGCGCGATCACGTCCGCCAGCACCGTGGTGTAGGTGTGGCCGATATGGGGCCGGTCGTTCACGTAGTAGATGGGCGTGGTGATGTAGAAGGGCTTGGACACGGCAACTCCGAGCCTTCCAGTCTACCGGCCCCGGCCCCGCTCGGCGAGTCAGGCCCGCCGGCTCTTCCAGCAGGTGGCCACATGGTCATCCACCAGGCCCATGGACTGCAGATAGGCGTACATGATCGTGGGCCCCACGAAGGTGAAGCCCCGCTTCTTGAGCGCCTTGCTCAGGGCCTCCGCCTCCGGGGACACGACCGGGACCTCCGCCAGGGAGCGCGGCCGGTTGACCTTCGGCGCACCGCCCACGAAGGCCCACAGGAAGGCGTCGAAGCTGCCGAATTCCGTCTGCACCGCCAGGAAAGCCTGGGCGTTCTTCCGGGCCGAGAAGACCTTCAGGCGGTTGCGCACGATGCCCGGGTCCTGGAGGACACCCTCCAGCTCAGCGTCCGTCATGGCGGCGACCTTCACGGGATCGAACCCGTGGAAAACCCGCCGATAGGCGTCCCGCTTGCGCAAGACCGTGATCCAGCTGAGCCCCGCCTGGGCCCCCTCCAGCACCAGCTTCTCGAAGAGGCGCCGGTCGTCATGCTGGGGGACACCCCATTCCTCGTCGTGGTAGGCGATGTAAAGCGGGTCTGAGCCGCACCACCCGCAACGGTCAGTCAGGAGGCCCGCCCAGCCCTTACAAAACGCATAAGCGGGCGGCCGCGCCCCCCGATTCTGCGCTGGAACGAAGAACCAATCAGGCCTCGACCACCGTCGCCTTGATGATGCGGTCGTTGGCCCGGATGGCCTGGACCACCTTGATGTCGGCATCCGAGGCGCACTGGCCGAAGACCGTGTGGACACCGTCGAGATGGGCCACATTGCGGCGATCGCCGTTCACCACGAAGAACTGGCTGCCGCCGGTGTCCTTGCCGGCGTGGGCCATGGAGAGGGCGCCCAGCTTGTGCTGGTGGGGGCTGCCGGCGGTCTCGCACTTGATCTTCCAGCCGGGACCGCCGGTGCCGGGCATGCCCGAGGCGCCGGCACGGGTGTTGGGGCAGCCGCCCTGGATGACGAAGTCGGGGATGACACGGTGGAAGGCCAGACCGTCGTAGAAACCGGACTCGATGAGCTTGACGAAGTTGGCCACGGTGCCGGGGGCCTCCTTGGGGAAGAGCTCCAGGTTGATGTCGCCCTTGTCGGTCTGGAAGAGCACGCGGGTCATGGTTCACCTCTCTGCGTCAAACCACCAGAATAGAAGGCGGATCCCCCGGAGTCAGCATGAACTTCCTGCGCGCCCTGCCCTGCCTCTTCCTGGCCTTCGGCCTCCGGTCCCAGGCCCCCGGTCTCGAGGCCGTGGTCCGTGGTGGTGGAGACCTCACCCTCGACGGGATCCCCTATCGCCTGGAACTCGCCTCCGTGGCCTCCATCCCGGCCCGGTCGGGCCTGCCGCCCCTGGTCCGCCTGACAGGCCGCCTGGTCCCCGAGGAACCCGCCCGCGCCTTCGACCTGGAGCTGAGCGTCCTCAAGAACGGCACCCTCTACATGCTGCGGGTGGTGCGTCAGAGGTCTGGCGGTTACCCGGACTCCTGGGCCGCCACGGGGAAGACCCGGGTGCGGTTCACGCGGTTGGAAGACCACAGTGGGGGACGGCTGGAGCTGGCCTGCTCGGGTCCACTGACCGGCGTCATCGGCAGGAAGCCCAGGAATGCCACCTGGCACGGCTCCCTCTGGGCCGAGCTGCCCTGAGACCTCGGGACCATTGATCGCATATCATCAAAGGTTCCGGAGGTTTCATGAAGCTCCATCCCCTCGTTCCCGCCCTTGTGCTGCTGGGATCCGTCTCCTTTCTGGGTTGCCGCAAGGTTCCCCTGACGCCCAAGACGCCCATCCCGGCGGGAACGGTCGTGTTCCGCTTCACCCGGAAGGTGCAGGGGCCGGTGGAGCTGAGCCTCGACGGAGCCCGCATCCCGGTCCAGCAGCTGCCCAAAGGGGCCACCAGCCTCATCGTGAAGGGCCTCGCCTCCGGCAAACACCGCTTCTTCCTCACCAGCCAGCGCGAGACCTTCAGCCCCGATCTCGGCGAGCTGGACATGGCCGGGGACAAGGGCCTCTACCAGATCACGCTGGTCCAGAAGCTGGATGCCGTCCTCTACGGGAAGCCGGATCCCCTGCCCACCGCCGAAGGGCTCCCCGGCGTGACCGCGGTCCTCGCCAAGTAGCGATGGCGCTGGTGGCCCGCACCCATCGGGCAGACCTCTTCATCGGAGGGCGGGGAACCCTGATGGGCCGATTCCTGGCCGCGGGCCTGCCCGTGGCCTCGGCCTGCTCAGGCCGGGGGGCCTGCGCCCGGTGCGTGGTCACGATCCTGACTGGCGCCACCCATCTGACCCCGCCCGGCCCCCATGAATCCCAGACACTGGCCCGCAACGGAGCCGGGCCAGACCAGCGGCTCAGCTGCCAGTGTCGGGCCACGGATCCGGCCGCCGAGGTCCTGGCCACGACGGGCTACTGGTGAAGCGCGCGACCTGGCTCACCCTGGGCATCCTGCCCCTCCTGGCCGCGGGGGGATTCATGGCGTGGAAAGCCCGGGCCGTCGCCAGGGAGCTGGTGGACCCGCCCTTCTACCATCCCCAACCTCTGTCGCGAGTGGAGGCCACCTACCAGGAGCTCGCCGCGGGAGGCGATGGAGACCCCGGCGGCGTCTGGTCCTCCGAGGAGGTGGACGGGCTCCAGCTCTGGCATCTCCGTCGGCGTGCGCCATCCCCCGGCGTCGTGCTGCTGCTCCACGGATTCGGCGATGACCGCTGGGGTACGAGCCCGGCCCTGAAGTGGTTCCCGGGGCTCGATGCGGCAATCTTCACCTACCAGCGCCGGGACGACGCCCTGCGGAGCGGCAGCGTCGCCCCCGCAGTGACCTTCGGCGTGACGGAATCGCAAGACGTGATCCGCATCGTCCACCACCTGGAGGCCTCGGGCATCCCCCGCCGGAGGATCGCCCTCATGGGCCGGAGCCTGGGTGCCTCCGTGGGCCTGCTGGCTCTGGCTGACCTGGAGCGGGAGGGCCGCGGGCCTCTCGCCGGACTGGTGTGGGAAGGCGCCCCCGCCAGCAGCCGGAGCTTCGCGGAGCGCCTGGTGCGTGGACCGGTCGACCGGTGGTGGCACCTCCTGGCTCCCCCCATCGGGGCCCTGGCCAGCCGAGCCGCCGGCCACATGGGCGGTTATGATCCTGCGGACACGGATCTGCTGCGCCGGACCGCGGGCCTCCGCTTCGCCACGCCCAGCCTCTGCTTCCTGGCCACCCAGGACCGCCTGGCCCCGCCTGAGGTGCAGCGGGCCATGACCGCCCGCTTCATCACCAGCCGGGTGATCGAGGTACCCACCTGGCACCTCCATTGCTCCGAGGTGCTGGGCCCCCGGTACGCCGGAGCCATCCGCGAGGCCACGGACGCCTGGTTCCGGAATGAGGAAGGGGGCCGCTGAGGGCCCCCTTCCGGGTCGTGGCAGATGGACGGGCTAGTCTTCCTCGTGGGCCGCGACCGTGGCGCGCAGCAGCTTGGGCGTGATGCGCTGGACGATGGGTTCGAAGACCTTGTTCACCAGTTCCTCATCGTACTGGACCTCGGCGCCGGTCCCCGCCACCTTCACACTGGTATCGTTGACCTTGTCCTCATCCTTCCAGGCGCCCAGGATCTCGCCGGTCTCCACTTCGATGAGGCGGATGTCCAGGCGGCCTGAGAACGAGGCCTTCTTCACGTTCACGCTGCCGGCCACCGCGCCAGCCGTGCTGTCGCCCGTGAGCTTGCCCACCAGGGCGCCCACGCCCCAGCCGGTGCCGAAACCACCCTCCTTGTAGGCGAAGCGGGTGACCTTGCCGGTCATCACGTACTTCACACCCAGCAGCTTGCCGATCTTCTGCACCGTGGCGGTATCGACCTCGCCGCTCTGCTGGAAGTTCAGCTCCTCGCGGATCTCGGAGAGCCGCTCACGCTCGATGACGCGGATCTTGCCCCGGCCCTTCTCCATGATCTCCGTGGTGAAGAGGTCCCGGAGCTGATTGGAGATGGTGCCCATCTGGTTGCCCCAGCCGCCGAAGCGCCAGCCGTGCCAGGCATCCGGCGCGGCCTTGAATTCGAGAATGGCGATGCGGGGCAGCTTGGCCTTCTCTTCCTTAGAGAGTTTCTTCTGGGCAAGGGCCGGTGTGGCGACAGCCAGGGCGGCCAACAAGGCCAGGAGCAGCTTGCGGAAGCGCATGGGGACTCCGAGGGTGGGGGGTAGTTGGCTACTCGTCGATCAGCTTGCTGCGAAGCTCCTTGCCGAGCTTGAAATAGACCACGCGCTTCGGCGGCACCTGGATGCTCTCGCCGCTGCGGGGGTTCCGTCCCTGCCGGGCCCGCCGGTCCCTCAGGCGGAAGCTGCCGAACCCGCGGAGCTCGACCCCCTCGCCGGTCCGGAGGGACTCGATGATGCTCTCCAGGAATGTGTTCACCAGGAGATCCGCATCCTTCTTTCCCAGTTCGAGCCGCTCCATCAGGTGCCGGGAGAGGTCAGCTTTGGTGAGGGTCTCCATCGCTTCCATGGGAACTCCGAAGGGGGTGAGGGCTCAGGTGGCTTGAAGGCAGTCCTCAATAAATCCCCATCCATGCCTTCCGGTCAAGAGGGATATCCTCACCCATTTGAAAAAAAGGGGGGCGATGCCCCCCTTTTGGCCAAACCATCCGGCGGGTCAGTCCATGAGCCATTCGAGAAGGAACCGGGGGCCCTCGCCGCTGGCGCCATGGGTCCGGTAGTCCCGCTCCTTGCCCGACCAGCTGCCCGCGAGATCCACGTGGGCCCAGGAAGCGTCGCCCACAAACTCCCGGAGGAAGAGGCCGGCGGTGATGGTGCCGCCCCACCGGATGCCGGTGATGTTCTTCAGATCGGCCAATGGGCTCTTCAGCAGCTCGGCATACTCTTCCACCAGCGGCAGCTGCCAGAGATACTCACCCGCAGCGCTTCCGGCGTCCAGCAGGCGGTCCACCAGCTTCTGGTCCGTGCCCATGACAGCTGAGACGCCGTCGCCCATGGCCACCAGCGCCGCCCCGGTGAGGGTGGCCAGATCCACCACATGGTCTGCGCCCAGTTCCCCGGCGTAATGGAGCAGGTCCGCCAGGACCAGCCGGCCCTCGGCGTCCGTGTTGAGGACCTCGATGGTCTTGCCGCTGCGGCTGCGGAGGACGTCGCCGGGTTTGTAGCTGGTGCCCGAGGGCATGTTCTCCACCAGCCCCATGAGCCCGGTCACCTGGACCGGGATCTCCAGCTGGGCACAGGCCGCCAATGTCGCGAGCACGATGGCCGCACCAGTCATGTCGTCCTTCATGGTCTCCATGCCCGAGGCGTCCTTGAGGGACAGGCCGCCGGAGTCGAAGCAGACGCCCTTGCCCACCAGCACCACGTGCTTCTTGGGCTTCTCCTTGGGCTTGTACTCGAGTTTCACCACCCGCGGGGTGCGCGGGCTCCCCTGCCCGACCGCCAGGACCGAACGGAAGCCACCCTTTTCCAGAGCAGGGACATCCAGCACCTCGCAATGGAGCTTGTGCTGCTTGGCCAGTTTCACAGCCATTTCGGCGAACACTTCGGGATAGAGATCACCCGCGGGGGTGTTGGCCAAGTCCCGGACGCGATGGCAGGCGGCCACGCCGGCCTCGATGGCGGGCAGCTTGCGGCGCGCCTTCCGGGTGTCGTCGCCGTTGGTGAAGATCTCGATGGACGAGAACTGCTTGGGGTCCTGTTTCCCGCCCTTGAAGGCCACCAGGTCATAGTTCGCGAGCAGCGTGCCCTCGGCCACGGCGGACTGCACCGCGTCGTGGTCCAGGGTGGAGGTGGATGGCGAGAGCACGCCGATCTTCTTCCACTTCTTCTTGAGGCAGAAGCGGCCGGCGGTTCCCACCGCCTTGCGGATCTTGTTGAGCGTCACCTTCTCTTCATCGCCGAGGCCGACGAGCACCATCCAGCGGCTCTCCTTGACGCCATTGGGATGATGAAGCGGCACAACTTCGAGATAGTCCGCCTTGAAATCCTCTTCATCCATCACCTGGCGCGCGACCTTGCTGATGGCAAGTGGCAGGCGATGGCGTTCACGCCCTGAGAACACGGGGACGATCAAGGCGTCTCCCGCGAAGTCCTTACCCGTCTGAGAGCTGATATCCACTGAAGGCATGGAGGTTCCTCCTGGCCCAAGAGCCTAGGTCCTGATCGGAAAAAAGAAAAGCCTGTTTTTCATCATTATTTGTCATGTGGTTCCGATTTATTAGCTGCGACTTTTTCAACACTAGCCATTAGAAGGAATTCCAGCCTCCAGTGGGATGATGTCCTCCATGGACCTCACCCCCCGGCACCGCCGGCCCTTCCCCCTCCCCGGGCCCTGGCCCGACTGCGCCCGGGGCCTGCTGGGGCGGGGGGCCGCCTGGCTCCATACCGGCAGCACCGGGAATGGGCTCCTCGGCCTGCCGGGAGGGCCGATCCTGGCCTCACGGTGGTCGGGCGCCGCCTGGATCAGCCTCCTGGAAGGCAAGCCCTGGCCGGGGTCCCCCTGGGAGGCTCTGGAAGCGGCGCTCCCGGAACACCCCGGGCCATGGATCGGCGCGGCTTCTTTCGAGCTGGCCTGCGACGAGGCTTCGCTGCCACGCCAGGGTTGCGCTCCCGACACCCTGGGCCAGCATTGGCAGGGCATCCAACAGGCGCTGCACGTCCAGGACGGCGAGGCCGAGCTGTGGTCCTGGGGCGAGGTGCCTCCGGACCCGGAGACCTGGACGTCCCTTCTCCGCCCGGGAGCCTCTTCCCAGGCACCATCCTTGAGCCTCCAGGCCCGCTGGACCGAGGCCGAGCATCGGGCGGCCGTGGAAACGATTCGCGAGCGCATCCTCGAGGGCGGCTTCTATGTGGCCAACCTCTGTGTTCCCTTTGATTCCATCTACTCGGGGAATCCAGTGGACCTAGCCCTGGGGACCTTCAGGCGGGCCCGCCCGCCCTTCGGCGCCCTGCTGGACCTGGAAGGCCTCCGGCTCCTCTCCCTGAGCATGGAAGGACTCCTGTCCCGTCGGGGGGAGCGGATCTGGTCCCAGCCCATCAAAGGCAGCGTTCCCCTGACGGGCGATGCGACGCAGGACCAGCTTGCGGCGGAAGCCCTGGCGGCGGATCCCAAGGAGCGGGCCGAGCACACCATGATCGTGGACCTGGTGCGCAACGACCTGGGTCGCGTGGCCCGGACCGGCACCGTCGCCGTGAGCCGCGCCATGCGCGTGGAGCGCTACCCCACCGTCCAGCACCTGGTGAGCACGGTGGAGGCCGAAGCCCGTCCAGGGTTGGGCTTGGCCGGCCTGCTCCGCTCGGTCCTCCCCGGCGGCAGCGTCACGGGGGCCCCCAAGCAGGCCGTCTGTGCGCATCTGGCCCAGGCCGAGGCGGCGCCCCGGGGGTTCTACTGCGGGGCCCTCGGGTGGATCGCCCCCAACGGCGACCTCGACCTCGCCCTGCCCATCCGAACCGCCCAGATCCGAGGCGAGGCCCTCACCTACTGGGCCGGAGGAGGCATCACCCGCCGCAGCGACCCGGCCCGCGAGTGGGCGGAGCTGCACCTGAAGACCCGGGCCCTGACGGGTTGATCCCGGAGAATTTTCATGGCGAAGGAGAAGCTGGCCTCAGGCGGCGCTGGCCCGCTTCAGCAGCTCCTCGAAGCGTTCGAAGAGGTGGGCCCTGGGGCCCTTGGGTTGGCGCTTGAGGACCATGCCCGCCTGATCGGGGGTGCGCCCACCCTTGTTCTGGTTGCA
The DNA here is from genome assembly GCF_022808775.1 of Geothrix terrae. Lineage (GTDB taxonomy): Bacteria > Acidobacteriota > Holophagae > Holophagales > Holophagaceae > Geothrix > Geothrix terrae. The sequence continues at coordinate 288,327 of NZ_JAKZLA010000001.1, read as the reverse complement.
GATGAGGCAGCAACCCACCAGGTTCTGCCAGGTGGTGGAGCCGCCCTGGCACAGGGGGATGACGTGATCCACGGTCGTGGCTTTCCGCTGGCACCCTTCGTACTGGCAGAGGTAGTGATCCCGGCGCAGGACACGGCGCTCCAACCGCCCGATGAGGAGCTTGGAATCGCTGCAGGCCTGCACGTTCGGGAAGATGATGAGTTCGAGACTCCCATCCAGGCTCCGGTGCCGCTCGAAGGTGGCTGGATTGAGCACGTGGGCACGGCCTGCCACCACGGCGCAGAGGGCGCGCCTCCGGCTCACTTCCTGCATCGGGACATAGTTCCGGTCGACGGCAATCACCTCACCTGCCCCGTGACGTTCCCGGCCCTTCAGCATCACACCCCCGGATTGGCCCGTATCCTAAGGCATTCCTCTGATTTGTGAAGTGAATTATTCTGTTTAATTGGATAAATCAGGCATAGATGTATTCTGGACTTCGAAGGACAGGCCCGCAGGACCGATCTCCGGGGCCGCCTCCACACTGGCAAGCTTCTTTTCCATCTGGTCCCGCCGGGCCGCCACATCCCCCAGCTTGCCGCTGGCCTCCTCCAGCTTCCTCTGGACCGCCGCCAGGGCCGAGCCGAAGCGGCCGAACTCGGCCTTCACCTGCCCGAGCACCTTCCAGATCTCGCTGGTCTGCCGGCTGATGGCCAGGGTCTTGAAGCCTACCTGGAGGCTGTTGAGGAAGGCCGTAAGTGTCGTGGGGCCCACCAGGATGACCTTGCACTCCCGCTGCAGCCGCTCGAAGAGGCCCGGACGGCGGAGGACCTCGGCGTAGAGCCCCTCGAAGGGCAGGAAGAGCAACCCGAAGTCCGTGCTGCTGGGTGGCGCGATGTACTTGTCGCGGATGTCGCGGGCCTGGGAGAGCAGCCGGGTCTCCAATGCCCTTCCGGCGGCCTCCACGGTCGCCAGGTCGCCCGCCTCATAGGCCTCCATGAGGCGCTGGTAGTCCTCCAGGGGAAACTTGGCGTCGATGGGCAGCCAGACTGGGCCGTTTTCGTCAGGTCCGGGCAGCTTCACCGCGTATTCGACCACCTCCGGGGATCTCGGGCGGATATGGACGTTGGCCTGGTACTGCCCCGGGGACAGGAACTGCTCCAGCAAGGCTCCCAGCTGCGCCTCGCCCAGGACTCCGCGAGCCTTCACGTTGGTCAGGGCCCGCTTGAGCCCGCAGACGTCCTGGGCCAGCCCCTGCATCTCGCCCAGGCCGCGCTGCACCTGCTCCAGCCGCTGGGCCACCAGGTTAAAGCTCTCGCCCAGGCGCTTCTCCAGGGCCTCATGCAGCTTCTCGTCCACGGTACGGCGCATCTGCTCGAGCTTCGCCTCGTTGGCGGCCTGGATGGCGTCGAGCCGCTCCTGGACCTGCTGCTGCACCTGTCCGAGCTGGGCCGCCTGTTCAGCGCGGGAGGACCGCAGGGCCTCCTGGATCGTGGCCGAAAGCTGACGGAACCCTTCCGCCAGCTTCTCGGCCTGGGCCGCTCGGAGTTCCCCGAGCTCCGCCAGCAGGGGCCGGATCTGGGCCGCGAGCGCCTGATGCGATTCGGCACGGTCCCTGGAAGCCAGCTCCTCGGCGTGGCGCCTCAGGGCCTCGAAGGGCGCAGGATCCACGGGAACCCGGCGCATGGCCGCCCAGACGGCGAAGAGGGCGGCCAGACACGCGATGAGGGAGAGGGCGAGAGGAAGGGCCATGCCCCATCATCGCCCGCGGGATCCGCCAGGGAGTGTCCATTCGGCCCGGCGGCCTTCACCCTCGGGGACCAACGACAGCTCGGCCACCCAATCCGTGGGCCAGGGGCCATCCTGGCCCGCCCACTCCACCACCAGCCGGTCCTCGGGCCCGATGGTCTCCTCGAGTCCCAGGGCCCAGGCGCCTTCGGGACCCGGCCGGTAGAGATCCAGATGGAAGAGGCGCCCCTCCGGCAGATCGTAGCGGTGGAGCACGGCATAGGTGGGCGAGGCCACCTCGTCCGGATCGCCGCCCAGCCCCCGCAGGAAGCCGCGGGCCCAGGTGGTCTTACCTGCGCCGAGCTCGCCCCGCAGCAGCCAGGTCCCGCCTGGCGGCGTGACCCGGGCCAGGGCCTCGCCCAAGGCCTCGGTGGCGGCATCGTCGGCGAGGTACCGCTCAGCCACGCAGGAGCTCCGGCAGCTGGTCTGCCAGGTCCCGCGGCAGCAGGCCTGCCCCCGGAAGGAGATCGGCGGCGGCGCCATGGAACCAGACGGCGGCGGCCACAGCCTCCCGCATGGGCAGGCCCTGGGCGCGGAAGCCCGCCACCATGCCGGCCAGCAGGTCGCCGCTCCCCCCGGTGGCCAGACCGGGGTGGCCCGTGGGATTGATCCACAGATCCTCGCTGGCGCCACCGGCCAGCACGCTCTGTGCGCCCTTGAGCAGCAGGACACCGGGCTTCCCGGCGGCCACCTGGCGGGCCTGGGCCAGGCGCTCATCCATCAGCAAGGGCCGGGGCAGCCGGAACAGGCGCGCAAACTCGCCGGGATGGGGCGTGACGGCCGTGCCGGGCCGTTCCATCCAGCGCCCTCCTTCGCCTTCTTTCAGGGCGGACGCATCCAATACCAGCGGACCATCCCAGTCGGGCACTTGGGAGATGCCGCCCGGACCGGCGAGGAGGACATCGACTTCGGGCGGCACGCTCCCCTGCCAGGGCCGCACCATGGCCTCGGGCACCTGGGTGGCCACCTCGGCTCGAACCTCAGGATCCGTCAATACGGTCACAAGGCCCGCGCCCACGCGCAGGGCCCCCAGGGCCGAGAGCACCGCGGCGCCGCTCATGCCCAGGCTGCCCGCGCGGATGGCCACATGCCCGAAGCTGCCCTTGTGGGCGTCCCAGGCGCGCGGGGGAAGCACGGGGCGCTCCAGAAGGTGCAGGGCGGCCCTGGGCGTCCGGTCGAGGGGGATGGGCACCACGGTGATGTCGCCGCAGGCCTCCCGCGCGGGCATCAGGCCATGGCAGACCTTGCGGTGTCCGAAGCAGGCCGTGCGTGTCGCGCGGATGGCTTCACCCGGGACCTCCGCGGAGCTTGGGTCCAGGCCGGAGGGCAGGTCCAGGGCGAGCACCGGGAGGCCGGAAGCGTTCAGGGCGCGCGCCCAGGCCAGGGCCGCCCCCTCCAGGGGCCGCGTGGTGCCCAGGCCGAAGAGCCCATCCACCACCCACCCCCGCCAGAGCTGCATGGCCTCCGCAGGGGCCGCCGAGGTGCGGATCTCGCCACCGAGCCCCTTCCAGAGGCGGGCCTGGTGGGCGGCGTCGCCGCGCCACCCCGGCTGGGCCGAGGGGGACCATACGGACACCTCCCGGCCCTCCAGGCGCGCGAGACGGGCCAAGGCCAGGGCGTCGCCGCCGTTGTTGCCCGGGCCCGCCAGCACCTGCACGGGTTCGCCTGCGGGAATCAGGGCCAGCGCTCCGAGAGCCGCGTGCTCCTGGAGCACCAGGGACGGGATGCCCCAGCCTTCGATGGCCTGGCGCTCCGCGGCCCGCATGTCGTCGGCGGTGAGGAGGGGGATCATGGGAGCAGTCTAAGGCTCTTCAGTCAGATATGCCCGCAGTGCCTTCGGATAGAGTTCCATCTCCGCCGCATAGACCCGCCTCTGGAGATCCTCGGGGGTGTCGCCGGCCAGCACAGGCACCCGCAGCTGATCCAGGATCCGGCCGTGGTCGTACTCGGCATCCACCAGATGCACGGTGGCCCCGGATTCGGCTTCGCCGGCTTCCAGCACCGCCCGGTGCACATGCATCCCGTACATGCCGGGCCCGCCAAACCGGGGCAGCAGGCCCGGGTGGATGTTGAGGATCCGCCCTTCCCAGCGCCGGGGCACCGTCAGCTTCTTCAGCCATCCGCAGAGGCAGATGACCTCGGCACCGGCCCCTTCCGCCTCCCGGTAGCAGGCCTCCGAGAACGCCTCGTCCGAGTCGAAATCCTTCCGGACGACCGAGACCGTGCACAATCCCTCCGCCTGGAGCCGGGGGATGCCCCCGGCCTTGGCGGAGGAGGCGAGGCCCAGGACCGGAACGGCGGGCACACGCCCCTCCCGGCAGGCCCTGAGCAGGTTCAGGGCGTTGCCGCCAGTGCCGGAGATGAAGAGCGCGATCCGCTTCACTGGAGGGCCGTCAGCACGGCCACGTCCGCGATGTCCTGGGGGCTGCAGCCGCGGCTGAGGTCGTTGGCCGGGCGGGCCAACCCCTGAAGCAGCGGGCCCAGGGCCACGGCGCCGCCCAAGCGCTCGGTGAGCTTGTAGGAGATGTTGCCGGCGTCCAGATCGGGGAAGACCAGGACGTTGGCCCGGCCTGCCACCGGGGAACCCGGCGCCTTCCGCTGGCCCACGGAGGCCAGGAGGGCGGCGTCCGCCTGCAGCTCGCCATCCACGGCCAGGTTCGGCGCCCGTTCCTTGATGAGGGCCAGGGCGGCGCGCACCTTGTCCACCCGGGCGTGCTCGGCGGAGCCGCGGGTGGAGAAGCTCAGGAGAGCCACGCGGGGCTCCACGTCCAGCACCCGGCGGGCATTCTCCGCGGAAGCCAGGGCGATGTCCGCCAGCTGTTCGGGCGTCGGATCCGGCACCACGGCGCAATCCGCGAAGATCATGGCGCCCTGCTCGCCGAAGGCGGTGTCGGGATGGATCATCAGGAAGAAGCTGGAGACGGTCTTGATGCCAGGCGCGGCGCCGATGGCCTGGAGGCAGGCCCGCACCGTTTCCGCGGTGGTGTTCAGAGCACCCGCCACCATGCCGTTGCAGGAACCCGCCTGCACCATCATGGCGCCGAACCAGAGCGGGTTCTTCACGGCCTCCAGCGCCTGGGCCTCCGTGATGCCCTTGGACTTCCGGCGCTCGAAGTAGGCCCCGGCCAGCTCGGGAAGCAAGGGACTGGCGAGGGGATCCACCATCGCCGCCCCCTTCAGGGGGAGCCCCTGGGCTCCGCCCCGCTTCGCCATGTCGGCGGGATCGCCCAGCAGGGTGATGCGGCAGAGTCCCTGGTCGAGCAGCAGCTGGGCGGCCTGGAGGGTCCGGTCATCCCGGCCCTCGGGCAGGACGATGTGGCGCTTGAGGACCTTGGCGCGATCGCGGAAGCGCGCCATCCAGCGGGCGTGATTGGCGTGGCTCATGGGAGTCTCCGGTGTCGGGTGGAGGGTTTGGGTGAGGGCGGGTCCGCCAGGAAGACATGCGGGTCCTGGCCCGTCCGGTCGCAGAACGTGTCCGCCAGGCTGGGCGCGCCAGAGCTGGCCTCGTCGAGGTACAGGGTTTCGACGCGGTGCATGGGCAGGAACCGGGTGCTGAGGGCCACCTGGTCGATCTGACCGGTGCGGACCAGGGTGAGGACCTCCGCCCAGGGCGTGAGGTCGACCCCCCGGATGGCGACGCCCGCGGCCTCGAGCCCCAGGAGCCTGCCCCACACCCGCTCCCGCGGGGAATGCAGCACCACCACCACGAGATCACCGGAACGGAAGGGCATGGACAGAGGCATGGGTCGGCTCCAGGTCGATTCTTACAGGGCCGGGCCTTCGACGATGAGGCGGCCTTCGGTGAAGCCCTCCATCGCCCATCGGGGACCTTCAAAGCCGTTGCCGCTGGCCCTGACACCGCCGAAGGGAGCGGCATCCAGACGGAAGGTGGGCGGCAGGTTCAGCAGGACGCCCCCGGCCTGCAGCCTCGCCTCCGCCAGGCGAAGGTGTCGCTGGTCCCGGCTATAGGCGCTGGCCCGCAGGCCATAGCGCGTGGCGGCGGCCCGGTCGAGCCCCTCCTCGAAGCTGCCCACGGACGTCAGCACCGTGATGGGCGAGAAGGCCTCCTCGCACTGAAGGGGATCATCCTCCGGCAGGTTCGCGAGGACGGCGGGCGGCAACAGCGCCCCCTGCCGCGATCCGCGCAGGAGCACCTTGCCTCCCGCGGCCACCGCCCGGTCGAGGCCCTCGTCCATGCGGCGGGCCGTGGCCTCGTCGATGAGGGGACCGACCACGGTGGCGGGATCCATGGGATCGCCCACGGGCAGGGCCGTCACGGCCGCCACGAAGGCCGGGGCGAAGGTCTCCCAGAGATTCCGGTGCACATAGATCCGCTGGGCCTTGGAACAGCTCTGTCCCGCCCCGGCCACGGCGGCGGGAGCCAGCGCACGGGCCACGGCCACCGCATCCACACCCTCGTCCACCACCACCGCGCCGTTGCCGCCCAGCTCCAGCAGCAGCCGCTTGCCGGCCAGCACCCGCTCCAGGTGCCGCCCCACCCGCTCGGAGCCGGTGAAGCTCACCGCCGCGATGCGCGGATCCTTCGCCAGAGCCTCGGCCACGACCGGATCCGAGGGCGCCAGCTGGAGCAGGCCGGCCGGCGCTCCGATGTCCCGGCGGGCCGCTTCAAACGTGTCCCAGAGCAGCTTCGAGGTGAGAGGCGCCTGGGGGCACGGCTTCCAGATGGCACTGCAGCCCGCGGCCAGGGCCGGTCCGAGCTTGTGGATCGCCAGGTTCACGGGGAAGTTGAAGGGCGTGATCGCCAGGATAGGGCCCACGGGAAACCGGCGGAGTACTGCCCGGCAACCGTCCGCGCCAGCCATCAGGTCGTAGGGCACGGCCTCCTCCCCGAAGGTTCCGATCGCCTCGGCGGTGGCCCGCAGGGTCGCCTCGGCCCGGCTCACCTCGCCCCGCGCCAGAGTGATGGGCTTGCCGGTCTCCTGTGTGAGGAGACGCGCAAGTTCCTCCCGCGTGCGGCTCAACGCGTCGAGCCAGGCGTCGATGAGGTGCCTCCGCCCCAGGCGGGAGGTGTCCCGCCAGGCTTCAAAGGAGCTCAGGGCCGCTTCCACCATGCGATCCCCCACCGATGTCACCATGGTCACCCCTCCCCGGAAGGCCCAGGCTGCGCCCCGCCTCGGTCCAGATTAACCTCGGCTGGGGAGCCTGCGATTTGAGGGCGGTCACATCCGCGTCAGCCGGGCATTGGCAGGCTGGGCTAGAATCGAAGCCAGGAGCACTCCCATGACCAAGCCACTCGTCCCCGCCGATCTCCTCAAGCAGGTCCAGGCCGCGGACAAGCCGGTTCCAGTGTCCACCGCCGGAAAACCGAAGGCCGATGCCCACCCCAAGCCCGTGGTCAAGGCCTCCGCCCGGCCCCAGGGCAAGAGCGGCGTCGCCCATACGCGCATGAGCAACCGCGGGAAATAGCGCCCGGCGGGCGCAGGTCTCAGAAAACCACCATCGCCAGGGCCGCCACCAACGAGGCGGCGAGCATGGCCGTCAGGCGCATGCCGAAGGCGCGTCCGCCGGAGATCCACGCGAACCCAGCCTTGGCGAGGGTATTCGCGCCGATGGCCAACACGATGGCCAGGACGGCTGTCCGGGAATCCAGGCCGATCGAGTGGACCTGGCTGCTCACGGCCAGGGTGATGGGCGTCACGTCCGCCAGCCCCGAAATCCCGGCCGTCACCAGCAGTCCCCGATCCCCGAACCACGCGCGGGCCGCGGCCGATAGGAGCAGGACCGTGGCCAGGGCCAGGCCCCAACCCAGGGCGCGCTTCAAGTGGAAAGGGTTGCGCAGGGGCATGTCATCCGTGCCGACGCCAAGGCCCTCGCCGGACCGGTACATCCACCAGGTCGCAGCCAGCAGGGTCGCCACCATGGCCGCCATGGGCAGCAGAAGCGGACGGAGGAGACTCCCCCCTCCGACGACCCCCGCGAGGAAGGCCACGCGGACCGCCATGGTGGCGCAAGCCAGCATCACGGCCACCTGGCCGGAGCTCCGCATCGAAGGGTGCTCCCGGGCCTGCCTGGACATGGTGACGGTGACCACCGTCGAACTGACCATCCCGCCCACCAGGCCCGTCAGCGCGGCTCCCCGTCTAGACCCCAGCACGCGGCTGAGGGCGTACCCGAGGAAATCCACGGACGCCACGAGGGCCACCATCCACCCCACCTTCTGCGGCGAGAGCACGCCCCATGGATCCAGCACCCGCGACGGCAGCAGAGGCAGAAGGATGGCGAAGACCAGGAGCAGCTGCATCGTCGCGATCAGGTCTTCGCGATGGAGCCGGGGGATCCAGGCGCGGATCCAGGGCTTGGACAAGAGGAGCAGGGTCATGATCACGGCCAGCGCCACCGCCAACAGCGCGTCCCGGGTGAGGAGCATACCCAGCAGCGGCGCGGCCAGGGCGGCGACCTCCGTGGTCAGCCCGCGGTCCGGCGAGCTGGTCCGAAAATAGAAGAGGCCGATCAGGATCGCCGCGAAGGCCTGCACGGCGATGGGCATGGCCAGGCTTCCGCCTCCCACCTTCACCGAAATCCAGCCAAGAAGGGTCAGCAGGGCGAAGGTGCGCGCCCCCAGGGCGCCCTGAAGGCCCTCGACGCGGTCGGTCTCCCGGCGGTTCAGCGCCTCCTGGCTCTCGCGGCTCCGCTCGAAGCCGCTGCTCTCCCGCTCCAGCCCCATCATCAGGCCCAGGGCGGCGGCCATGATGGCTTCCTTCAGGGTGGAGAAGTCGAGGGTCAGCATGGTGCGCTCCCGATGGTCTCTAATCGGCGGGATGCCAGGTTTGGATGTGACTGATGCGCTTCAGGACTTCGGAGATCAGGTCTAGGGCGCCCGGACCGAGGCTCCGGACCCGGAACTGGTCGGCGCCGGGGAGGTGGACCACATGCACTGCGGCACCGCCCGGAAAATCCGGATGCAGGCTGAGAGGACGGGCCAGTGACTCGAGATCCACCGCCTCGAGCCAGCCCTCCGGCAGCGGCGCGATGCGGGCGCCGGGCACCCGTGCGCCGACCTCCCGGGCCTGGACCAGCACCAGATGCCACTGGCCCTGGTCTTTCCCGTCTTTCCCGCGCCAGCACAGGAAGGGGGGAAGGTCACCGAACCCGATGCCGCCCTTCCGGATCTCCGGCCAGGCTCTCAAGGAAGCCACGCCGGCCGCGTCCGCCGCCTCCATGGCGAGTGCCCCGAGATCCGGCGAGGCGGGGGGAATCCAGGGTTCCACGCTCCACATGCCGTCGAGCATGGCAGATCGGTTAGGCTGGGCCCATGGGTACGACGCGCCGATTGAGAAGGCCCGAGATGAATAGAGGGGGAAGGCCGTGAATCCCAGGCCCGTCATCGCCACCGGCCAGCAGATTGGCGCCGGATGGAGCCCCGCCCTGTCCGTGGCCAAGGCCCTCGCCGCCCTGGCCGAAGCCCGCCGGACTGGGGCCGAGGCGGTCTATTGGATGGCCGACGAAGACCACGACCGGGCCGAGGTGGCCTCCGTCGTCGGCATCTCCGGGGGCCGCCTCGCACGCCACCGCTTCCGGTTCGACGCGAGGCTGGGCACCGCCACCGGCTGGCTGCCCTGGACCTCCGCCCACCAGACCGAGGCGGAGGCCCTCTGGGGCCCGGTGCCGGAGCCCGATGGGCCCACCCTGCGCGGCCACGTCCTGGCCCTGGGCCGGGCCCTCTGGAATCGCGGCCTCCGTCCCTTCTCCCCCACGGACCCAGCCGTACGCCAGCCCATCCAGACGGAGCTGGAGCGCTGGCGGGCCCTGGGCCTGGAAGCCGACCTGATCCGGCAGGCCGGGCGGCTGGAGGCGGAGGGCGCACCGCTGCCCCTGGATCCCCGCGTGCAGGCCGCCTGGTTCTCGCTGGATCCCCGCACGGGACTCCGCGAGCGGCTGGACCCCGGCCAACCCCTGCCCGCGGGTCGCTGGCTCAGCCCCGGGGCGGCCATCCGTCCCCTGATGCAGTCCCTGCTGATGCCCGTGGCCGCCGTGGTCCTGGGGCCTTCCGAGCGGGCCTACTGGCGGCTCTGCGAGCCTCTCTGGGAACGCGTGGACCTCCCGGCGCCGAAGATCCTTCCGCGCCCCAGCGTCTATGTGGTGCCGAAGGGCTTCCAGGCCGCTCCGGGCCACCTGGAAGCCCTGCGCCTAGGCGCCTGGGACCGCCTCGCCGCCTGGCCGGGCGAGCTTCCGAGTTCCCGGTTCCGGACCACGGAACCGGACGGAAGCTGGCCGGCCCATCTCCAGGCCCGGTTCCGACAGGAGCAGGAGCGGACGCGACAGCGGCTGGCGAAATTGGACCGGCGCCTGCACAGAGAGGCGGCTGCGGCCACGTTGGGCGGCGATCCCGAGCGGCTGCGCCAAGCCCTCTTCCCCTTCGGCGCCCCTCAGGAGCGGGTCATCCCCGGCCTCTCCTGGCTGAGGAGCGAAGCCCTGCTGGAAGCCATCCTGGCGCGCATGGACGGCGCCCCCGTGATCTTGGTGGAGGAACCATGAGCCACGACCTGGATCTGCTTGCCCTGGGGGCCCACCCCGACGACGTGGAAGTCCACGTGGGCGGGATCCTGGCCCTGGCGTCGGATCGGGGGATGAAGGCGGCCATCCTGGATCTCACCAGCGGTGACCTCGGCACCCGCGGCACTGCGGAGACCCGCCGCCTCGAGGCCCAGGAAGCGGCACGGATCCTCGGCGTGACCCGCACGGTCCTCGATTTCCCCGACGGACGGTTCACAGAGGAGGAAGTCTTCCGGATCCGCCTCATGGCCGAGATCCGCCGGGTGCGACCCCGGGTGCTGATCCTCCCCGCCCCGGACGACCGCCACCCCGACCACCGCCGGGCTCATCGCCTGGCCCGGGAAGCCGCCTACTACGCGGGTCTGAAGAACTATCCCTGCCCCGGGACGCCCTGGCGGCCGGAGGCGGTGGCCTGGGCCGGCGGCGAGAACCCGGGCCAGCCGGACCTGCTGGTGGACGTGAGCGCCGTATGGGATCGCCGCATGGCCGCCTTCGACGCCTTCGGAAGCCAGTTCAACCAGGACCCCTCCCAACCCGTCACGCGCATCGCCCACCCCGCCTTCCGCCGCGGCGTGGTGGGCCGGGCCATGCACTGGGGCTCCCTGCGGATGTGCGAATGGGCGGAAGCGCTCTGGTGCGACATGCCCGCGCCGAAGGCGCTGCTGGAGATCCTGGCCCGACTGGAATCGCCCGCATGAACCGGTTCGAATCCGACCTGCTCGCACAGATCCAGCGCCGGGGCGATGGCGTCCATGGCCGTGTGCTGGTGGCCTGCTCGGGCGGCGGGGATTCGACCGCGCTCCTCATGCTCCTGTGGACGCTCCGGAAGAGCCTGGACCTGGACCTGGCCGTGCTCCACGCGGACCACGGCCTGAGGGCGGAGTCGGGGGAGGATGCGGACTTCGTGCGCCAGCTCTGCCGTGCCCTCAACCTCGATCTCGCAGAGGCCACCCTCGGCGTCAGGGCTCACGCGGATGCCCATCGGCTCGGCCTCGAGATGGCCGCCCGGGCCCTCCGGTGGGATTGGTTCCGCCAGGAAGCCAGGCAGGGCGGCGCGGCAGCCGTGGCCACGGGCCACACCCTGGACGACCACACGGAGACCGTCTTCCTGCGCCTGGCCCGGGGCGGAGGCCTGGGCTGCCTTCAGCCTCTGGCGCCACGCCAGGGTCTCCGCTGGTCCCCCCTGGCGGAGATCCGCCGCGCCGATCTGAGGTCCTACCTGGCGGCCCGGGGCATCCCCTGGCGGGAAGACGCCAGCAATGCCGAGCCCTTCACGGCGCGGAACCGCTGGCGCCCCCTCCTCGACACCCTGCGGCGGGAGGCGCCCGACCTGGACCGGCACTTGTTCGAGACCCATCTCCAGGCCGAGGAGGCCAGGCACTTGGCTGGATTGCTCATCGCCGGCTCGGAAGGCGCTCGCTGGTCCATTGCTGATCATGGAATCAGGTTCCGGCGGGGAGCGTGGGCCGAACCGGAGCTTCGCTGGACCCTGGAATGCGCCTTCCGCCGTCTCGACTGGCCCCGGGAAGCAGCCCTGTTGCGGGGCCTCGCGCCCTGGCTCGCCGCGCGCCTCGAGAAGAGCCGCAAGCCTTCTTCCTGGGGTAATTTCCATCTGGATCCCGAACCAGAGGGCGAGTACGTGCATCTTAGGTTCAGCCGCCTTCCTGGGCCTAGTACACTGGAAGGACACTTGGGCGAAGGCCCGAAGGAGTGACCCTTTGAATTCCATGATGAAAAGCGTGCTGGTCTGGTTGGGCATCATCGCCCTCTTGGTGCTGGCCTTCCGCCAGATCCCCCAGAACAGCCGCCAGATCGAGATCCCCTTCTCGACCTTCTACACCGAGGGCGTCGGCGGCAAGTACAAGTCCGTGACTCTCTCCGGCTTCGATGTCGAAGGCACCTACAAGCAGCCCGACAAGAACCCCAAGACCGGCGAGGTCATCGAGAAGTTCCGCACGGTGGCCCCCCCCATGCAGGATCTGGGCAAGGTCATCCTCAGCTGGAAGACCGAGGGCCAGCTCGATGAGTTCAAGGCGGCCAAGCCCAGCGAGAACAACTTCGCCTATGTGTTGATGTTCTGGGCGCCCCTGCTCGTCTTCGTGGTGCTCTGGTTCGTGTTCATGCGCCAAGCCCAGATGGGCGGCAACAAGGCCCTGAGCTTCGGCAAGGCCCGCGCCAAGGGCCTCTCCAGCAGCGCCAAGCGCGTCACCTTCTCGGATGTCGCCGGTTGCGACGAGGCCAAGGAGGAACTGAAAGAGATCGTGGAGTTCCTGAAGGATCCCGCCAAGTTCGTGAAGCTGGGCGGCAAGATCCCCAAGGGCGTCCTGCTCATGGGCCCTCCGGGGACCGGCAAGACCCTGCTGGCCCGCGCCATCGCCGGCGAGGCCAAGGTCCAGTTCTTCTCCATCTCCGGCTCCGACTTCGTGGAGATGTTCGTGGGCGTGGGCGCCAGCCGTGTGCGCGACCTCTTCGAGCAGGCCAAGAAGAGCGCCCCCTGCATCGTGTTCATCGATGAGATCGATGCTGTCGGCCGCCACCGTGGCGCCGGCCTGGGCGGCGGCCACGACGAGCGGGAGCAGACCCTGAACCAGCTGCTGGTCGAGATGGACGGCTTCGAGGGCAACGAGGGCGTCATCCTCATCGCCGCCACGAACCGCCCTGACGTGCTGGATCCCGCCCTGCTCCGCCCCGGCCGCTTCGACCGCCGCGTGGTGGTGGACCGTCCCGACGTGAAGGGCCGCCACGAGATCCTGAAGGTGCACACCACCGACAAGATCCCCCTCAGCCCCGACGTGGATCTGGAAGTCATCGCCCGCGGCACCCCCGGTTTCGCCGGTGCCGATCTGGCCAACCTCTGCAACGAGGCCGCCCTCACCGCCGCCCGCGGCAGCAAGAAGTGGGTCGAGATGGCCGACTTCGAGAACGCCAAGGACAAAGTCTACATGGGCGCCGAGCGTCGCAGCCTGGTCATGACCGAGGCGGACAAGCGCATCACCGCCTACCACGAGGCCGGCCACACGGTCGTCGCCCACGTGGTGCCCGATAGCGACCCGCTCCACAAGGTCACCATCATCCCCCGCGGCCGGGCCCTGGGCGTCACCTGGCAGCTGCCCGTGACGGACCGCTACAACACCACGCGGGACTACATGGAGAGCCGCATCGCCATCGCCATGGGTGGCCGCATCGCCGAGGAGATCTTCTTCAACCAGCTGAGCACCGGCGCCGCCAATGACATCCAGCAGGCCACCGAGATGGCCCGGTCGATGGTCACGGAGTACGGCATGAGCGACAAGCTGGGCCCGCTGAACTTCGGCGGCGGCCAGCACGAGGTCTTCCTCGGCCGTGACTTCGCCCAGCACCGGGAGATCTCCGAGGACACCGCCCGCCTCATCGACGTGGAGGTGCAGGAGTTCGTGCTGCGCAACTACCGCCGGGCCAAGGCCGCCATCGAAGCCCACCGCGACCAGCTGGTGTCCATCGCCGAGGCCCTCTTGGTGCGCGAGACCCTCGACGGCGACGACATCGACATCCTCATGAAGGGCGGCACGCTGCCTCCGCCCAAGAGCGGTAGCACGCCTTCCGCACCCGCCACGGTGGAAGGGCCGACCACGGACCCCGGCCTGAACCCCGCCCTCAAGCCCGCGTGAGTTCCACGTCATTTCAATGGGGACCGCTCCTCGAGGGCGGTCCCCTTTTTGTCGGCATCCTCAACCTGACGCCGGACTCCTTCAGCGACGGGGGACGCTACCTGGATCCCTCGGCGGCCCTGGCCCAGGCCCGGCACCTCGTGGCCGCCGGGGCCCGCATGCTGGACCTGGGTGCCGAAAGCACCCGCCCCGGATCGGCGGTGGTGGATGCCGCCACAGAGTGGGGCCGCCTGGAGCCTGCGCTGGCGGCGCTGCAGGAGGCGTTGCCGGGCATCCCCCTCAGCCTGGACACCCGACACGCTGCCGTGGCCGCAAAGGGCCTGGACGCGGGAATCGCCGTCATCAACGACGTGGCCGGCCTGGCCGACCCGGCCATGCTGGAGCTGGCCGCCGGCTCTGCCTGCGGCCTCATCGCCATGCGCAGCCGGCGCCAGGATGAGGGCTTCCTCATGCCCCCCTACGACGATCCCGCTCCGAAAGATGCGTCCCCGGCCATCGCGGAACTGATCGAGGTCCGCGACCGCCTGAGGGCCGCGGACATCTCGGACCAGCGCCTGCTGCTGGATCCAGGATTCGGTTTCGGGACCACGTTCGCCGAGGATCTTGCCCTCTGGAACGCGCTGCCCCAGCTTCCGGAGGCACTGGCCTGGCCCGCCGATCGGATCTGCATCGGCATTTCCCGCAAGCGCTTCCTGGCGGTCCGTGCCGGCACGCCCCTCCCCCCGGACCAGCGTGACGCGCTCACGGCCGCCGCCCACGCCGAGGCCACCGGATGGGGATACAGGGTCTTCAGGACGCACGCCATCAGGTAAACTTCCGGCATGAGTCTCTGCTACTTCGGAACCGACGGCATCCGCGGGGTCGCCCTGCGCTCCCCCCTCACCCTGGAAGAGGTTTCCCGCTGGGGCGCTGCCTGGGCCCAGGTGGCCCGGGAAGCCGGCGTGAAGCGGATGGTGATCGGCTGGGATCCCCGGTCCAGCTCCGGTCCCATGTCCGAGGCCTTCATCCTGGGCCTCGGGATGGGCCTGAAGGTGCTGGTCCTCGGCATGGTCCCGACGCCGGCCGTGGCCTGGACCGTGGCCCGGCTGAGCGCGGAGGGCCCCAAGACCTGGGGCCTCATGATCTCCGCCAGCCACAACCCGCCTGAGGACAACGGCCTCAAGGGCTTCAATGAACTGGGCGAGAAGCTGGAGGAGGATCAGGAACAGGCCATCGAGGCTGCCTTCGAGGTCATTCCCGAGCCGACCACCATCTCGATCCCCCCGGAACATCTGGACCTCGACCCCTACCTGAGGCACCTGGGCGGCATCGACCTGCCCCGGAACTTCGGCATCGTCATCGACTGCGCCCATGGCGCCACTGCGGAGGCGGCCCAGGAACTCTTCCGCGGCCATGCCATCCACTGGATCGGCGTGCCCGCCGATGGCCCCTCCATCAACGTGGGCGTGGGCTCCACGCACCTCAATGCCCTATCCGCGGCCGTGGTGGCCCGGGGCGCCCAGTTGGGCATCGCCTTCGACGGTGACGGAGACCGCTGCCTGCTGGTGGACGGCCGGGGCGACCTGGTGGACGGCGACCAGATGGTCTGGCTGCTTGCCCAGGATCGCAAGGCCAGCGGGGACGCGCCGCCAGGCGTGGTGGGCACCGTGATGACCAATGGCGGCCTGGCCCAGGCCTTGGCCCACGCGGACATCCCCTTCGTCCGCACGCCCGTGGGGGACAAGTTCCTGCTGAGGGAGATGGCCAAGCGTGGCTGGGATCTGGCCGCGGAGGCTTCGGGGCACCTCATCCAGAAGCGCGTGGGGCCCAGCGGTGATGGCATGGCCGCCGCCCTCGGCATCCTCCGGGCGCTCCTGCATCGGCCCGCGGATCGCCGCTGGGCCTGGGCCTTCCGCCCCTGGCCTCAGCGCCTGGTGAATGTGGTCGCGAAGGACCGCCGGTCCGTGGAAACCTGCCCGGACCTGATGTCCGCCATGGCCGCCATCGACGCCCGCTGGGGCGAGGGCGTGCGCCAGGTGGTGCGCTGGTCCGGGACGGAGCCCAAGCTCCGCCTCATGGTGGAAGCCCAGGAGGCCGCCTGGGTGGACCAGGCCCTCCACGAGCTTGAGACCGCCGCCCGCCACGACCTAGCTCTGGCCTAGGAGCGGACATGGCCCCGGATGTCCGCCGCCCCGTCGATCGCTGGCTGGTGCTGTTCGCGCTCGCGCTGGTGGCGGTCGGCATGGTGTGGATCTATTCCGCCTCCGCCATCAAGGCCTCCCAGAACCACGCGGCGGCCACCGCCTTCCTGACTCGGCAGCTCATGGGCGGCGTCATCGGCATCGCCTTCATGCTGGCGCTCTCCCAGGTGGACCTGGCGCCGCTCCAGGACCATTCCCGCCCGCTCCAGATCGTCTATGGAATCCTGGTGCTGCTGTTGGTGGCGGTGCTCCTCTTCGGCCCCAAGGTCAACGGCGCCCACCGCTGGATCCGCCTGGGGGCCATGAGCCTCCAGCCCTCGGAACTGTTCAAGCCCCTGTCCGTGCTTCTCGCCGCCGGGTGGATGGTGCGCCACCGCGAGGCCTGGTCGAACCATCGCGACGCCCTGCCCAAGCTCCTGGGCCTGGCCGGCATCATGCTGGTCCCCCTGGCCCTCATTTTGCGCGAGCCCGACTTCGGCACATCGTTCCTCATCGTCTTCGTGACATTGATGGTGGTGTTCCTCGGCGGAGCCCCCAAGTGGATCTTCGCCGTGGCCATCCCCATCCTGGGCGCGCTGGGGACCGCCTTCGTGGTGCTGTCGCCCTATCGCCTGGCCCGTGTGACCAGCTTTCTCAATCCCTCGGCAGATCCGCTCGGCAAGGGGCATCAGGCACTTCAGAGCCTCGTGGCCGTCGGCAACGGCGGCTTCATGGGCGTGGGGCTCGGCGGGGGCAAGCAGAAGCTCTTCTTCCTGCCCGAGGCGCACACGGATTTCATCTACGCGGTGATCGCCGAGGAGGCGGGCCTGATCGGGACCGTGGCGATCCTCGCGCTCTTCCTCGCGATCCTCTGGCGCGGCCATCGCATCGCCCGGCGCGTGAGCGACCCGTTCCTGAAGTTGTGCGCCATGGGCTTCGTGCTGCTGCTGGTGGTGCAGGCCCTGATGAACATGAGCGTCGTGCTGTCCCTGGCCCCCAACAAGGGCATTCCCCTGCCCTTCATCTCCTTCGGCCCCAACAGCCTCATCGCCAGCCTGGTCTGCCTGGGGCTGCTGCTGGCCATCAGCAAGGAAGCTGGTTCAGCCTAGCTGGATGGGCTCGTCATCATCCTCGTCCACCAGGGTGATGTTGGAACCGCCGCCGAGCAGCACCGCATCCTCGTACATGTTCTTGAGCTTGGGCTCGAAACGGCCGGCCTGGGCCAGGCGCGGGTCGGGTTTCAGGTCCATGACCTGGCGCGTGAGACCCCGGAGGGCCGCAGGCTCGAGCCCCAGGATGGCCGCATGGATCTTCAGGGGGTTGCCTGATTCGGAACTCCTGGTGCGGGTCGTGCTGGCGAGGAGGTCCCCCTCCCATCGCAGCTCGGTCACAAGCGGCCGCAGATCCAATGGCTTGACCTGCTTGCGGCCCTCGATCCGCCCCTCTTTCTCCCAGAGCCATTCCGTCGCGGACAGGAAGGTAATGGTCCGCTGCCTGGCGTCGCCCGCCTGGTCCGCCGGGCAGGTCCAACGCCAATGGGAAGCCTCCACGAGGTCCGCCAGCGACGAGGCGTACGGGGGGTGGGACTCCCAGCGGTGGATCCGTAGCCCCTCCGGCAGGCGATCGTTCAGGGCTGACATCAGAGCCTCCGGCGGGTCCGCGGGTTCCACCCGGAAGACCACCTCCGCCCATTCGCAGAGGCCACCGGCCCCGGAGGGAAGCGGCAATTCGAGATGCAGCGCGGGGCGAGGACGCTTGCCGAGATCCAGCGCCAACCGGATTCCCTCCAGGCGGAAGGCCTGGAGGAGGATCGCATGCACCTCGCCCTCATCGAAGTCGATGGCCTCACCCTCTTTCGCATAGCCCACGCGCACACAGGCACGCCGTGTGTCGAGCTGCCACGTCGCTTCGCGCCGCTTCTGGGCCCTGGCAGCCAGGGGCGCCAGGAGCGCGGAGATCTGCTGGAGGAGCTGCGGATCTGCGCCATGCCGACCTGCGCGAACCAGGCAGGCCCCTTCTTCGATCAGATCCTCATCCATAAGAGATTGGACGAGGGCTGCCGGGTCGACACGCTCTCCACGCAAGGCACTGTGAAGGGCCCGGAGAGAGGGTGGCTCGCGACTTGCTGATCCCTGCTCCATGGCGGCCAGAAGTGCCGAGAGCCGGACCTGCCGGGCCAAGGCCTCGGCGGGGATGGAGGGATGATGAGTGCGCGCGTCCACGACTCCAGAATAGTGATGCCGATCCGGATGCGCCGATGAAACCCCATCTGGATGGGCGTGCAGAAATCGAGAAAGAATTCACCGCGTTACCGAGAAGAGGTGATGGGATTTCCACATCCTTTGTGGGAAGCGCGACCGCAATCCTGGAGAATTCCTTCCATCTCAAGCCACTTGGGTCCGTGCTGATTTTTGGTGGCAGGTTCCCATCTGCGGCGGCAGTTGACAGCTGTCGCCGGGCTCGTTCCTACGGTCATCCAGACACACCCTTTGCCTTCCACCTGCGGACCCGCCAAGCTGGAATCCACATGATCCACGACCCTTACATCGTCCCTCCCCTGCCGGCCTCCTGGCCGTACGAACCCGGCAAGCCGCTCAAGCCGCTGGGTTGCCGCATCAACCTCGACCTGCCTGGCCTGGGCGGTGGCTGGCGCATCTGCACGCCGGGCGGACAACTCATCGAAGGCGAGGCCATCCCCCTGGAGGGCGCCTTCGGCCGGGGGGGGATCCTGCGCGTCGGCGATCTGGTGATGCGCCCCTACCGCCGTGGCGGCCTCCTGCGCCACCTGAATGAACGAACCTACCGCACCCACCTGCGGTTCGCCGCGGAGCACGCGGTCCATCGCGGCCTCTGGGAGGCCGGCTTCCCCACCGTGGAACCGCTCGGCTATGCCTGGCGCCCCAGCGGCCTCGGAGTGGAAGGCGTGCTCTTCACGCGGTTGGCCGAAGGCGAAGCCTGGCCGCGTCGGTGGGACCTGAGCCCTGAACGGGCCGGGGATATCCGGCGCGCCATCGCCGCCCTTGGCGAATGGGGGCTATGGTCGCCCGACCTGAACGCCACCAACATCCTCCTGCCTCCCTGCGGGGGTGCCCTGGTCCTCGATTGGGACCGGGCCCAGTTCGAACCCGCGGGCACGGACCTGCGGCCCCGCTACCGCCGACGGCTCGAACGCAGCCTGCGGAAGCTGGGAGCGCCTCCGGAAGCCCTGGCCGTCATTGGATCTGCACCGCTTCCTTGATGAGCACGGGCTTCACCGGCAGGTTCAGGAAGTCGCTGCGCTTGTTGCTGGTCTTCACGGCCTTGATGCGGTCCACCACGTCCATGCCCTTGATGACCCGGCCGAACACGCAGTAACCCCAGGTCTTGTCGTTGGCCTTGCCCTTGAAATCCAGCGAGGGGTTGTCCACCACGTTGATGAAGAACTCGGCGGCGGCGCTGTGGGGATCTGGGGTCCGCGCCATGGCCACGGTGCCGCGCTTGTTCTTCAACCCCGCCGCCAGGGCGCGGTCGGCCTCATTGGGTATGGAGGCATCCGTGCGCTTCTTCCCGAGGTAATCCACGTAGCCGCCGCCCTGGATCATGAAGCCGGGAATGACGCGGTGGAAGATGGTGCCGTTGTACTGCCCCTTCTTCACGTACTTCAGGAAGTTCTCCACGGTCCTCGGCGCCGCCTGCGGCTCCAGCTCCATCACGATCACGCCCATGGACGTGGTGAGCTTCACCTGGGGCTTGGGACCCGCGCTCAGGGCCATGGTGACGAAGGACAGGAGGGCGGCGATCAAGGGTCGCATCGGAAGATCTCCAGGGGGGGTTCCCCAGCATAGCGTCACCCCACCCCTGGTGCGCCAGAGGACAGGCCCACCGTTGCAGCCAGGCCTCCGGCGGCGTAGGGTGGAAGCCTCGCCACACGATATTTGAGGGAGCTGCCATGCCCGCCTACCAGCTCACCGTGAACGGCCGCGCCCGTACCGTGGACGTCGACGCCGACACGCCCCTTCTCTGGGTCCTCCGGGATACCCTCGGCCTCACCGGCACCAAGTTCGGGTGTGGCCAGGGCCTCTGCGGCGCCTGCACCGTGCACGTGGACGGCCGGGCCCAGAAATCCTGCCAGACCACGCTGAAAGAAGCGGCCGGGCACAAGATCGTCACCGTGGAGGGCCTGTCGAAGGATGGCTCCCATCCCGTGCAGAAGGCCTGGGTCGCCGAGGACGTGGCCCAGTGCGGCTACTGCCAGCCCGGCATGATCATGAGCGCCGCCGCGCTGCTCCACCGCAAGCCCCATCCCACGGACGGCGACATCGACGAGGTCTTCGCCGATCACGTCTGCCGCTGCGGCAGCTATCCCCGCATCCGCAAAGCTGTGAAGCGCGCCGCCGGAGGTGCGAAATGACCAGCCGCCGCGACTTCCTGAAGGTGACCGGCGCCGCCGGCGCGGGGCTCGTGCTCGGACTCCACCTCGAAGCCAAGCCCCAGCCTGGAGAGGCCGCCAAGACCGCCTTTCATCCCAACGCCTTCCTGGCCATCCGGCCCGATGGCACCGCCCAGATCACCGTGCCGAAAGTCGAGATGGGCCAAGGCGTGCGCACGGCCCTGCCGCTGGTCCTGGCCGAGGAGCTGGATCTGGACTGGTCGCGGATCGAGGTGGTGAACGCCCACCCTGGTCCGGACTTCAAGGACCTGGGCACTGGGGGCAGCCGCAGCGTGGGCGCCACCTGGATCCCCCTCCGCAAGGCAGGTGCCGCCGCCCGCGAGATGCTCAAGGCCGCCGCCGCCGCGACCTGGCAGGTCAGCGCGGACCAGTGCCGGACCGAGAAAGGCTTCGTGCTGGGTCCCGGCGGGAAGAAGCTCAGCTACGGAGCGCTGGTGGAGGAGGCCGCCAAACTGCCCGTCCCCAAGGATCCCCCCCTGAAGAAGTCCGCGGACTACCATCTGCTGGGCAAGCGGACGCCCCGTTTCGACGGCCCCGCCATCGTCACCGGCAAAGCCACCTTCGGACTCGATGTGCGGCGCCCCGGACAGCGGTTCGCCGCCGTACTGCGGTGCCCCGTGCCCGGTGGCAAGCCGAAGGCCTGGGACGAGGCCAGAGCCAAGGCGGTGCGTGGCGTGAAGGCTGTGGCGGAAGTGCCCACGGGGATCGCGGTCATCGCGGAGAGCACTTGGGCCGCCTTCAAGGGCCGCGAAGCCCTGGCCGCCACCGTCACCTGGAACGAAGGCCCCCACAAGGATTTCAATTCCCGCGACCTGGAGGCCCGCATGCGGGCCGCCCTGGATGGTCCGGCGGACACGGCCAGGCAGCTCGGGGATGCTCCCGCCGTTCTGAAGACCTCCCCGCGACGGATCGAATCAGAGTATTTCTTCCCCTTCCAGGCCCACGCGACGATGGAGCCCATGAACGCCACTGCCCAGGTCCATGAGGACGGCGCCGATCTGTGGCTGGGCACCCAGGACCCCAACGAGACGCAGGAACGGGCCGCCAAGGCGCTGGGCCTCAAGACGGAACAGGTGAAGGTGGATGTGGTCCTCCTGGGGGGCGGCTTCGGCCGGCGTCTGGGAACCGATTTCAGCAGGGAAGCCATTCACGTGGCCAAGGCCGCGGGCGGCGGACCCATCCAGGTGGTCTGGAGCCGCGAGGACGACTTCGGCCATGACCTGTTCCATCCTGCGACGCTCCATCGCATGCAGGCCGGGCTCGATGGATCCGGTGGCATCGCGGCCTGGTCCCACCGCATCGCCGGGCCCGCCATCCTGCGTTCCTGGCTGGAAGGGACCAAGGCCCCTGGCCAGACCCAGGCCGAAACCAATGGCGCCTCTGACATCCCCTACGACATCCCTGCCCTCGATGTGGCCTTCGCGGAGGTGGAGGCGCCGATGCCTCTGGGCTGGTGGCGCGCCGTCGAGATCGTCCCCAATGTTTTCGCCCGCGAGTGTTTCGTGGATGAAGTGGCCCATGCCCTCGGGAAGGACGCCTTGCAGTTGCGCCTGGATTGGCTGGGCCAGCGCGGCAGGGTAAAGGTGGGGCGGCACGAAGTGGACATCGCCCGCCTTCGCCGGGTGCTGGAACTGGCGGCCACCAAAGCCGACTGGGGCCGGAAGCTGCCCGCGGGCCACGGCCTCGGCCTCGCCTGCCATGCCTACGACGGGCGGACCTACGCCGCCGAGGTGGCCGAAGTGTCCGTGGCGAAGGGCCAGCTCCGGATCCACAAGGTCACCTGTGCCGTAGACTGCGGCCTCGTGGTGAATCCCGCGGGCCTCGAGGCCCAGGTGGAGGGTGGCATCGCCTGGGGCCTCTCGGCCCTGTTCACCCAGATCACCTGGGAGAAGGGCCGCGCCATGCAAACCAGCTACCAGGATTTCCCTCTCCTGCGCCTGCCGGACATGCCCCTCATCGAGACCCATGTGGTGACCAGCGCCGAGACCCCCTCGGGCATGGGCGAACCGCCTGTGCCCGTCGCCATCCCCGCGGTATTGAACGCCATTTTCGCCGCCACGGGAAAGCGGATCCGGAGGCTGCCTTTGGAAGATGGGCTGATCTAGTTTTTCATATCGCGCCCTCGCCATCAAACAGGCGTAGCATGGGGGCCGCCATCCCAGATGGAGGTGCCCATGGCGGAGTACACCCTCTCGATCAACGGCCAATCCCATACCGTCGAAGCCTCCCCGGACATGCCCCTGCTGTGGGTGCTCCGGGACCGTCTCAAGCTCACGGGCACCAAGTTCGGCTGCGGGCAGGGCCTCTGCGGCGCCTGCACCGTCCACCTGGGCGGCGAGCCCGTGCGTTCCTGCGTGACACCGGTGAGCGACGTCGGCGCGAAGCGCATCACCACCATCGAGGGCCTGGATCTCCACGGCGCCCATCCCCTGCAGAGGGCCTGGATCGAGGTGGACGTCGCCCAGTGCGGCTACTGCCAGACCGGCCAGATCATGACCGCCGCGGCCCTGCTGGCCAAGCATCCCAAGCCCACGGACCGGGACATCGACCAGGCCATGGGCGAGAACGTCTGCCGCTGCGGCACCTACCTGCGGATTCGCGAGGCCATCCACCGGGCCGCGGGCCAGCGGAAGGAGGTGGCCCCATGAGCACCACCCGTCGTGATTTTCTCAAGACCACCGGCGCCCTGTCACTGGCCTTCGCCCTGCCCGTGCAGCTGAAGGGCGCGGCAGCGCAGGCCCCCGATCCCGCGTTCCAGCCCAGTGGCATGCTCCGCATCGACCCGGACGGCACCGTCACCATCTGGGCCACGCGCACCGAGATGGGCCAGGGCGTCCGCACCAGCATGGCCATGGCCATCGCGGAAGAGCTGGAGGCGGACTGGTCCCGCGTGAAAATCCTCCAGGCCTCCACCGCGCCGAGATTCGGCGACCTCGGCGTCACCGGCGGCAGCCAGACCACGCGCTCCACCACCATGGCCCTGCGGAAAGTGGGCGCCCAGGCCCGGGAGATGCTGCTCCAGGCCGCCGCGGACACCTGGGGCGTGCCCAAGTCCGAGTGCCTCGCCCGGGACGGCCGCATCCAGCACTCGCCCACGAAGCGGAGCCTGGCCTACGGCGACCTGGTGGCCCGGGCCGGCAAGCTCACGCCGCCGCCGGAGCCGCAGCTGAAGGCGCCCAAGGATTTCCGGATCCTCGGCAAGGATGCCCGGCGCCTGGACGGCCCCGACATCGTGGCCGGCAGGGCCCAGTTCACCACAGACCTCTACCTGCCCGGCATGCTCGTGGCCAGCATCGAGCGCTGCCCGGTGTTCGGCGGGAAGGTGAAGTCCTTCGACGCCTCCGCCACCCTGAAGGTGCCCGGCGTGAAGCAGGTGCTGGAGGTGCCCAGCGGCGTGGCCGTCTTCGCCGAGGACACCTGGGCCGCCTTCGCGGGCCGCGAGGCCCTGAAGGTCCAGTGGGACGAGGGGCCGGCCGCCAAGATGGACAGCGCCTCCATCCGGAAGCAGTACGAGGAACGGCTCAAGACACCCGGCAAGGTGGTGCGCCAGGTTGGCGACGCGGCCCAGGCCCTGCCAAAGGCCGCCAAGCGAATCAAGGCCACCTACGACGCGCCGTTCCTGGCCCACGCGACCATGGAGCCCATGGTGGCCGTGGCCGACGTGAAGCCCGGCCGCTGCATGATCTGGGCGCCCACCCAGGCCCCTGGCATGGCCCTGCCCGCCGTCGAGCAGATCACGGGCCTGAAGGCCGACCAGATCGAGATCCAGGTCATGCTGGCGGGCGGCGGCTTCGGTCGCCGGGCTATGGCGGACTTCATCGCGGACGCGGTGGCCTGCTCCAAGGCCGTCGGCGCCCCCGTGAAGGTGCAGTGGACGCGCCCCGACGATTTCCAGCACGACGGCTACCGTCCCGCCACCTTGCACGAGCTGGAGGCCGGCCTGGACGCCCAGAGCCGCCCCGTGGCCTGGAGGCACCGGTTCGTGGGGCCCTCCATCGCCGCCTCGAACCACTTCCCCTGGCCCCCAGAAGCCGTGGAGCTGGCAGGCGCTGCGGATCTGCCCTACGACATCCCGAACCTGCACGTGGAGTGGGGCCAGAGCGACACGCCCGTGCCCATTTGGTTCTGGCGTGCCGTGCCCGCCAGCTTCAATCCCTTCGTCACCGAGTGCTTCCTGGACGAGCTGGCCCATGCGGCCGGAAAGGATCCCCTGGCCTTCCGGCTGGCGCACCTCCCGAAGGCGCCCTTGAAGCTGGGCCAGCATGAGTTCGATCCCGCCCGCTACCGCGCCGTGCTGGAGCTGGCCGCGGCCAAGGCCGGGTGGCGCACCCGCAAGCTGCCCAAGGGCTGGGGCCACGGCATCGCGGCCCACGCATACCTGGACTGCGGCACCTATGTGGCCCAGGTGGCCGAGGTGGAAGCCAAGGCGGGCGGCGGCATCCGCGTCCATCGCGTGGTCTGCGCCGTGGACTGCGGCCAGGCGCTGAACCCGGGGAACGTGAAGGCCCAAATGGAGGGCGGCATCGCCTTCGGCCTCAGCGCGGCCCTCTACGACGAGATCACCCTCAAGGAGGGCCGCGTAACCGCCGAGAGCTTCTCGGACCACCCGATCCTGCTGCTCCCGTCCATGCCCAAGGTGGAGGTCCACATCGTGCCCAGCGAGCTGCCGCCGGGCGGCGTGGGCGAGCCGGGCCTGCCGCCCCTGGCGCCCGCCGTGGCCAACGCGGTGTTCGCAGCCACCGGCAGGCGCCTGCGCAGCCTGCCGCTGCTCCCCCCGAAGCTGCGCAAGGCCTGATCACTGTCCCGGCAGGGCATAATCCCCTCATGCACAAAGAACTCCAGGACATCCTGGCGCTCGTCCGGGGCCGGGGAACGCCCGTGGCCCTGGCCACGCTGGTCCGCGTCGAAGGCTCCAGCTACCGCCGCCCCGGCTCCCGGCTGCTCACGGACGGGCAGGAGGTGCTGCGCGGCTCCCTCAGCGGCGGCTGTCTCGAAGGCGAGGTCATGGCCCGGGCCCGGGACGTGCTGGGCGACGGCCAGCCCCGCCTGCTCCGCTACGACCTTCGGGGCGATGCGGACCTGGTCTGGGGCAGCGGCAGCGGGTGCGAGGGGCTGTTGGACATCCTGGTGGAGCGCCTGGATCCCGCCGCGCCGCCCGAATGGCTGGCCTGGATCGACCAGGCCAGGACTTCCCGGACGCCCCTCACCATCCACACGGACCTCGACCCCGATCACTTGGGGGTGCGCCGTATCCACCTTCAGCCGGACCTGGCTGCCTCGGGCTTTGTCGAAACGCTCAATCCGCCCATTGCCCTCTGGATCCTGGGTGCCAGCGATGACAGCCGGCCCTTGGTGCACATGGCCAAGGAGCTGGGCTGGCGCGTGGGCCTGCTGGACCACCGGCCCGCCTTCGCGCGTCCGGAGCGCTTCCCCGAGGCGGACGAGGTCCTGTCGGGCCATCCGGCCCAGCGCATCCCCGAGCTGGGGTTGGATGCGCGCAGTGCCGTGGTGCTCATGACCCACAACTACCTGAAGGATCTGGAGGCCCTGCGCGCACTGGCGGCCTCCAGCGCCGGCTACCTCGGCCTCATGGGCAGCCGCGCCCGCAGCTCGAAGATCCGCGAGGAACTCGCCGCGGAAGGCCTCTCCTGCGGAGAGCGCCTGCACAGCCCCGTGGGCCTGGACCTGGGCGCGGAGGACCCCGAGACCATCGCCCTGGCTGTGCTGGCGGAGATCCAGGCCACCTTCCAGGGCCGTACCGGCAGTTCACTCCGGGACACCCGCACCGCCGTGTCGGCCCTGTGAGCGCGGCCATCATCCTCGCCGCGGGCGCGGGCCGCCGCATGGGCGGCCCTAAGGCTCTGCTGCGCTTCGAGGGCGAGACCCTCCTGCGCCGCGCCGCACGGGCGGCCCTGGAAGCCGGGTGCAGCCCGGTGATCGCTGTGGTGGGCGACTGGGACCTGGGGCTCGAGGGCCTCGACGTGCTGCCCGTCATCAATCCCGGGGCCGCAGAAGGCATGGCCAGCTCCATCCGGACGGGCATCGCGGCCCTGCCACCGGAGACTCCGGCCGCCCTGATCCTCACGGTGGACCAGCCCGCCGTGGACGCAGTCCTCCTGCGTCGCCTCCTGGCTCTGGCCGCCACCGATCCCGACCGCCCCGCTGCCTGCGCCTACGCAGGCACCCTCGGCATTCCGGCGGTGCTCCCGAGGCGCTGCTTCCCCGAGCTCCTCGCGTTGCGCGGGGAGGCGGGCGCCAAGGGCATCCTCCTGCGCGAAGCCACGCAGGGCCTCCCCTTCCCCGAAGGCGCCCGCGACCTGGACTCCCCGGAGGATCTTCCCCCGGACAGCGTCAGGCGCTGAGGTCGGGCTCCGCCCGGCCGAAGCGCGGGGCCCCAGTGGGACATCGCGAGCGAAAGCGAGCAGGCGGTCCCCCGGACAGTATCAGGCGCTGAGGTCGGGCTCCGCCCGGCCGAAGCGCGGGGCCCCAGGGGGACATCGCGAGCGAAGCGAGCAGGCGGTCCCCCCGGACAATATCAATCAGGCGCTGAGCGGGGGCTTCTTCTGGAGATGGTCGTAGCGCTTGCGGGCCTGCTCCAGCTCAGATAGGTGCGTGCCGGCCCACTCGCACAGGGCGCCGAGGGGCCCGATCAGCGTGTGGCCCAGTTTCGTCAGCTCGTATTCGGTGCGCGGGGGTACCTCGGGATACACGTGGCGGGAAACCAGACCGTCCCGCTCCAGCTTCCGCAAGGTCTGCGTCAGCATCTTCTGGCTGATGCCGCCCACCTGGCGGTGCAGGTCACCGTAGCGCTGCTTCCCCTTCGCGAGCAGGTAGATGAGCAGGGTGGTCCACTTGTCCGCGATGAGATCCAGGGCCTGGCGCGTGGGGCACTGGGCGCTGAGAACATTGGGAGAGAGCGTGCAGGCTTTACGAACCATGGGGTTCCTACCTTCCGAAATAGTGCCTACTTTCCTTTAGAATGTAAGCTCCCTAAGTTTGGGTCACAGGCCGATTGAATGCAATCGTCCAGATAGGAGCCAAAGATGACCCGGATTTCCATCGTGTTCCACAGCGGCTACGGCCACACCAAGGTGCTGGCCGAGCAGGTCAAGGCCGGTGCCGAGACTGTGCCCGGCACCAAGGCCACGCTCATCTCCGTCGAGGAAATCGAAGCGCACTGGGGGGACCTGGAGGCGGCGGATGCCATCGTCTTCGGCAGCCCCACCTACATGGGCAACGTGAGCGGCCCCTTCAAGACCTTCATGGATGCCAGCTCCAAGCCTTGGTACGAGCGCAAGTGGAAGGACAAGCTGGCGGCCGGGTTCACCATCAGCGGCAGCCCCAGCGGCGATAAATTGAACACCCTCCAGTCGCTGATGATCTTCGCCATGCAGCATGGCATGGTGTGGATCGGCACGGCGGACCTGCCCGGCAGCGAGGAAGGCATCAACCGGCTCGGCAGCTTCAGCGGCCTCATGGCCCAGGCCGGCCAGGTGGCCCCTGAAGTCGAGCCCAACGAGGCGGACCGCAGGAGCGCGATGCGCCTGGGCCAGCGCCTGGCCGAGGCCACCGTGCGCTGGGCCAAGGGCGCCTGAGCGGGACCGAAGCGATTGTCATGACCGGGAACCCCTCCAAATCCGTTAACCTGGAGGGGTTCCGTAGGAGCCTCCGAATGTCCGATCTCATCCAGCACCTGACCGACCAGACCTTCACCGAAGGCGTCGCCCATGGCTACACGGTGGTGGATTTCTGGGCGCCCTGGTGCGCGCCCTGCCGCGAGCTGGCTCCCCTCACCGAGACTCTGGCCGCCGAGCTCGCGGGCAAGGTCCGTTTCGCCAAACTGAACGTGGACGATTTCACCCCCCTCTCCGAGCAGTACGACGTCCTCAGCATGCCGACCCTGGTGATCTTCAAGGATGGCGAACCGATCGACCGGATCGTGGGCTCCATGCCCATCGACCAGCTGCGGACCCGTATCCAGCGGTCCATCTGAAGCTCATTCCCCCATCTGAATCCGAGGTAACCGTGAGCATCATTCCGGGCGACAGCCTGCTCCAACAGCTTAACTGGCGCTACGCCACCAAGAAGTTCGACCCTGCCAAGAAGATCTCTCCCGCCGACTGGGCGAGCCTCGAGGAAGCGCTAGTCCTCACGCCTTCCAGCTACGGCCTCCAGCCCTGGAAGTTCATCGTGGTCACCGACCCGGCCCTCAAGGCCAAGTTGCGCCCTGCCTCCTGGAACCAGTCCCAGGTCGAGGACTGCAGCCACCTGGTGGTCCTCACCGCCAAGCAGGACGTCACCGAAGCCGATGTGGACCGTTTCGTGGCCCGCATCGCCGAGGTGCGAGGCGTCTCCACCGAGAGCCTGGCCGGCTACAAGGGCTACATGGTGGGCGACCTGGTGAAAGGCCCTCGCCATGCCGTCATCCAGGAGTGGGCCGCCCGCCAGACCTACATCGCCATGGGCAACCTGCTGACCTCCGCCGCCCTGCTGGGTGTGGACGCCTGCCCCTTCGAGGGCATCGAGCCCGCCAAGTACGACGAGATCCTGGGCCTCAAGGGCACGGGCTACACCACCATCAGCGCCTGCCCCCTGGGCTACCGCGCGGCGGACGACAAGTACTCCGCCACCCCCAAGGTGCGATTCGAAGCCAAGGACGTCGTCGAGCACCGCTAAGCAGAACCAGCGTAGTGGAAGTTGAACGACTCTCGCAGAGGGACGCGGAGATGGCGGAGGACGCAGAGGAAGACTTTCCCTTTGTCCGTGTGCTCCGCCTTCTCCTCTTTTCTCTGCGAGAGTATTTCTTTAAGGTCACTTCCTGCGCAGGAGGCCCCCATGCTCACCCGCACCCTCGGAACCCAGGGACTCACGGTGTCCGCCCTCGGCCTCGGCTGCATGGGCATGTCGGACTTCTACGGCCACCGCGATGACGCCGAGTCCACCGCCACCCTCCGCCACGCCGTGGACCGGGGCATCACCTTCTTCGACACCGCCGATGTGTACGGCCCCCACCTCAACGAGGTCCTGGTGGGCAAGGCCCTGGCCCCGGTGCGGGACAAGGTGGTCATCGCCACCAAGTTCGGCATCGTGCGCGACCCGGCCAACCCCGCCGCGCGGGGCGTCTGCGGCCGCCCCGACTACGTCCGCAGTTCCTGTGACGCCAGCCTGAAACGCCTGGGCGTGGAGGTCATCGACCTCTACTACCAGCACCGGCAGGACCCTGAGATCCCCGTGGAGGATACCGTCGGCGCCATGGCGGAGCTCGTGACGGCCGGGAAGGTGCGCTTCCTGGGCCTGTCCGAGGTGAGCCCGGCCACCCTCCGGCGCGCCCACGCGGTGCACCCCATCAGCGCCGTGCAGTCCGAGTATTCGCTGTGGACCCGGGATCCCGAGGGCGGACTGATCCAGGCCTGCCGGGAGCTGGGCGTGGGCCTCGTGCCCTACAGCCCCCTGGGCCGCGGCTTCCTCACGGGCCAGATCAGGCGCTTCGAGGACTTCGAGCCGGACGACTACCGCCGGAACTCGCCCCGCTTCCAGGGCGAGAACTTCCAGAAGAACCTGGACCTGGTGGCCCGCCTCCAGGACATGGCCGCCGCCCGGGGCTGCACCGCCTCCCAGCTGGCGCTGGCATGGGTGCTGGGCCAGGGGGGCGATATTGTGCCCATCCCCGGCACCAAGCACCGCGATCGCCTGGACGAGAACCTGGGGGCCCTGGACCACGTGCTCTGCCCTGGCGAGCTCGTGGAGCTCGGCGGCCTCTTCCCGCCAGGCGCCGCCGCGGGGGCCCGCTACCCCGAATCGATGATGCGTCTGGTGGGCCGCTAGCATCCAAGAGGATGGGAGGCGCCATGGCCCGCCGCACGGACGTCCCAGCTGACAATGCCCCAGGCCCCTTTTTCGTGGACCGCACCTGCATCGACTGCGGCACCTGCTACCAGTTCGCCCCGGAGACCTTCGCGGGCGGTGAGGGTCGTGCGCGGGTGCATGCGCAGCCCGGTGACACCCTGGCGCGCCTGCGGGCCGCCATGGCCCTGGTGGCCTGCCCCGTGGGCTCCATCGGGACCGACGACAGGACCGATGTTCCCGTGGCCACGAAGGCCTTCCCGCATCCCGTGACGGAGGACGTCTATTTCTGCGGCTACACCAGCGAAAAGAGTTTCGGCGCCTGGAGCTACCTGATTCGGCGGCCCGGGGGCAATGTGCTGATGGACTCCCCCCGGGCCTCCGAGCCTCTCATGAAGAACCTGGAGGCCGTGGGCGGAGTCGCAACGATGGTCCTCAGCCACCGGGACGATGTGGCCGACCACGAGGCCTACCACGCCCGGTTCGGGTGCCAGCGGATCATGCACCGGGCTGACGGCTTCACAGGGCTGGAGCGGCTGGTGGAGGGGGACGAGCCCATCCAGCTGGCGGAGGACCTGATCCTCATCCCCACCCCGGGCCACACGGCCGGGAGCGTGTGCCTGCTGCACCGGGACATCCTCTTCACTGGCGATCACCTGTGGTGGAACCCGAACCAGGGGCGTCTCTCCGCCTCCCGCACTTACAACTGGCACAGCTGGCACCAGCAACTTGACAGTCTGGAAAGGCTGCTCGCCTTCGATTTCACCTGGGTGCTGCCGGGCCATGGCAGCCTCCACCACGCAGATTCCCCAGCGGCCATGAAGGCCGACCTGCAGCGGGCCCTGGCTCTCCTCCGACGGTCTTGATCGCCGTCCCGGGCGGGCCGTGGGAAACTAGGGGCCCTCCGCCGGAGTCCCCCATGACCACCGCATCCGAAGCCCCCGTCCTCTCCGCGCCCCGCGGCACCCACCTGCACTGCAAGGGCTGGGTTCAGGAAGCGGCCCTGCGCATGCTCATGAACAACCTGGATCCCGAGGTGGCCGAGCGGCCCGAGGACCTGGTGGTCTACGGCGGCCTGGGCAAGGCGGCCCGGAACTGGGACTGCTTCCACGCCATCGTCAAGGAGCTGAAGCACCTGAACGACGACGAAACGCTGCTGGTGCAGAGCGGCAAGCCCGTGGGCGTGGTGAAGACCCACCCCGACGCGCCCCGCGTGCTCATCGCCAACTCGAACCTGGTGCCGAAGTGGGCCACCTGGGAGCACTTCCGCGAGCTGGATCAGAAAGGCCTGATGATGTACGGCCAGATGACCGCCGGCAGCTGGATCTACATCGGCAGCCAGGGCATCGTGCAAGGCACCTACGAGACCTTCGCCGAAGCCGCCCGCCAGCACTTCAACGGAACACTGGCCGGCACCTGGACCCTCACCGCGGGCCTGGGCGGCATGGGCGGCGCCCAGCCCCTGGCCGTCACCATGAACGGCGGCGTGGCCCTCTGTGTGGAGGTCGACCAGACCCGCATCCAGAAGCGCCTAGACACCCGCTACCTGGACGAGTGGACCGATAACCTGGACACGGCCCTGGCCCTGGTCCAGCAGTACGTGGATGCCCACGAAGCGCGCAGCATCGGCCTTCTGGGCAACGCCGCCGAGGTGCTGCCAGAGATCCTGAAGCGCGGCTTCCAGCCCGACCTCGTCACGGACCAGACCAGCGCCCACGACGAGTACAACGGCTACATCCCCGCGGGACTCAGCCTGGAGCAGGCCGCCGCGATGCGGAAGGACCAGCCCGAGGCCTACGTGCAGCGAGCGCTCTCGTCCATGCGCACCCACGTGGAGGCCATGATCGAGTTCCAGCGCCGCGGCGCCATCACCTTCGACTACGGCAACAACATCCGCGCCCAGGCCCAGCGCGCCGGCTGCGAGAACGCCTTCGCTTTCCCCGGCTTCGTGCCCGCCTTCATCCGGCCGCTCTTCTGCAAGGGCATCGGCCCCTTCCGCTGGGCGGCCCTCTCGGGCGACCCCGAGGACATCGCGGTGACGGACGCCGCCATGATGGAGCTGTTCCCGCAGAACGAGGGCATGATCCGCTGGCTCAAGGCCGCCAAGGAGAAGATCGCCTTCCAGGGCCTGCCCGCCCGCATCTGCTGGATCGGCGCCGGCGAGCGCCACCTGGCGGGCCTGAAGTTCAACGAGCTGGTCCGTACCGGCAAGGTGAAGGCCCCCATCGTCATCGGCCGCGACCACCTGGACAGCGGCAGCGTGGCCAGCCCCAACCGAGAGACCGAGGCCATGAAGGACGGCTCCGATGCCGTCTCTGATTGGCCGCTGTTGAACGCCATGACCGCCGTGGGCGGCGGCGCCTCCTGGGTGAGCTTCCACCATGGCGGCGGCGTGGGCATGGGCTACAGCCAGCACAGCGGCGTGGTCATCGTGGCCGACGGCACCGAGCGCGCCGACCGTTGCATCAGCCGCGTGCTCTGGAACGACCCCGCCATAGGCGTCTTCCGCCACGCCGACGCTGGCTATGAGAGCGCCCGCGAGCACGCCGAGGCCATCGGCCTGCACATTCCGATGAAAGGCTGACCATGTCCCGCCCCTGCCCCTGCACCTCCAAGAAGCCCTATGACCACTGCTGCGGCCCCTTCCATACGGGCGCGGCCGCGCCGGAGACGGCGGAGGCCCTGATGCGCTCGCGCTTCTCCGCCTACGCCCTGGGCAAGGTGGACTACCTGATCGCCACCCGACCCGAGGCCAAGCGGGCCGAAGAGAATCGAGACGAACTGCTGCAGTACTGCAAGTCCGTCAGCTGCGTGGGACTCAAGATCATCAGCAGGGAGAGGGGCGGCAAAGGCGACGACGCGGGCATCGTCACCTTCCACGCCAGCCTCCAGGCCAATGGCCGCCGCACCCTTCACATCGAGACCAGCACCTTCGCCCGGGAGAACGGCCGCTGGGTGTACGTCGACGGGGTCGTGAAGTCCTAGGACCCGTCTTTCAGAAGACAACCAGGGTGCGGGTGCGCAGCTTATGCACCAGCATGCCCAGGGGGATGAAGAAGATCCGAAGCCCGGGGCTGTACCGACGGCGGTCGCCTCGAGAACGCAGGGCGCGCCGCTCGGTCCCGGCTTCGCGATCGTAATTCAAGGGGCTCTGACTGGTCCGTCGATTCATCTTCGGGTCCCCTCCTGGGTAGAAATATAAGGCAAGAGGGCGGATTCCGCCCTAAATCGGTTCCATCCCACCGGATTTGCCGGGGTGTTGGCCAGGTCGGGCTCGAGGAAGGGCGCCGACCCACTCGAGTCGGACTCGAACCGCGCCTGGCTTCGCCGGGTGCCGGTCCCGCTTCGGGTTTGAGAAGGGGCGCCGACCCGCTCGAGCGGGCTTCGAACCGCGCCCGGCTTCGCCGGGTGCCGGCCTTCTGCGGCGCGACATCTAGTCGCGTCTCGAAGTCCACTCGCAGGTTCGAATCCTCATTCATTCCAGAGAAAAGGGCCCCCCGCGTGCGGGGGGCCCTTTTCTCTGGAGCCAACTACAGGATTCGAACCTGCGACCTGCTGATTACGAAAAAGGTGTTCTAAGACTTCCATCTACCTCGGTGGACTCTATTTTATTGAATTTGCTGGTTTCTGATTCGACATATACCGTGGTGGACTTGCCGGAACTTCGACGGGATGTATATTGATAGGACAACGGGGGAACGATGCCCAGAGTGTCCACCAAGCAACTCACAGACACGCGCTGCCAGCGGGCGAAGGTGAAGAAGCACCCGAAAACCGGGGAGCCGGTCATGACCTATGAGTGGGATTCGGCAATCCGGGGCTTTGGCCTGCGCATTACCGCCCTAGGAACAAAAACCTTCTGTCTCAAGTTCGTCGACACCCACGGTAAGCAGGCCTGGATGCCCCTTGGCCCCTACATCCCTGACGTTGTGGATGCTGAAGGTGAGAACCTATCACTCGTTAGCGCCCGGAAGCTGGCCGGGGAATACAGAACCCAGATCGCCAACGGGAAGGATCCACGCATCGAGAAAAAGAAGGCCCTGGATATCCCAACCTTCCGAGATTTCGTCAAGACCCACCTTGAGGCACAGAAAAAGAAGCTCCGCCCGTCCTCCTACAAGGGGACGAAGTTCTACCTCGAAGAGATCGCCGTACCGGAACTGGGAGACTTCCGGATCAATGAGGTTGAACGCTTCCAGGTGTCTGCCCTGGTGGACAAGGTAGCCACGGGCTGGCGTCCGGGCATGAAGAAGGGTGAGAAGCCGCCGAAGCCAACTCCGGCCGCCGCAAACCGATTCCAGGCTGCGATGTCCAAGCTATTCACCGAGGCCGAACGGAAGGGTCTGAGGGCTCAGCACACGAACCCCTGCCAACTTATCGAGAAACAGGTAGAGGCCAAGGGGAAGGAACGCTTCTTGACCCCGAAGGAACTCGAGGCCTTGGGCAAGGTCATGCGGAGGTTTCTGACAGCCAACGCGGCTCAAATGCACCCGGCGAAGACCGTCCCCTATGAGGTCGCAGCGATCAAACTCCTGATGCTGACTGGGGCCCGGCTGAATGAAATTCTTGGCCTGGAGTGGGCACAGGTGGACAAGAGCCGTGGGGTGATCCGGATCGAGAAGCACAAGACCAGCGGGAAGAAGGGCGCAAAGGAATTGCCCTTGAACGCCGCCGTCCTGTCCATCCTTCAAGACCTGGAGGCATTGCCCACCCGTGAACTCAAGGGCCGATACGTCATTCAGGGACACAAGCACGGAGGGCACCTGGTCAATCTCCAGAAGGCCTGGGACCGCATTCGGACAGCCGCTAAGTGCCCAGATGTGCGAATCCACGATCTACGGCACACCTTCGCTTCTGTGGGGGTCACAGAGGGCATGAGCCTGCCCATGGTTGGATCCCTGCTAGGTCATTCCCAGCCGTCCGTCACGAATCGCTATGCCCACCTGGACACGGACCCCCGCCTTCAGGCATCCGAACAGATCAGCGCCAAGATCGCATCGTCGCTGGGCTGAACCCATCACGCACGCATGGCCGCAACCTGCCCCTCCTGGAGTCCACGATGGCAAACCTTAACGACCTACCTGTCCCAATGGATATATACGAGGCTGCTTCTATCGGGCGGAGGCTTGCGTATTCATATGTGAAACTGGCACGCAGGGAACACCCCGAACTCCCACGCGTGCCTGAACGCGCATTGAACGACTTCAAATGCATGTGTGAGGATGTGGCCATGGGTATTTACTGCGACTGTGCACCATGGACACTCGATGAGTTTGGAGCGCGACTCGCTTCAAAACAGGTGAACACTTAGGCTCAAGACAGGCGCGGCTTGAGCTTCTCGAGGAGAACGCATGGATGAGGACGAAATCATTCAAAACTTGGAAGATCTACTCAAGGACGCTGAGGCTGATCGAGACCGATTCCGCGATGCCTTGGTGAGGCTTGAGAAGATCATTGACGATGCTCCAGACCACGCTGTTCGATACGAGGCCCGGAAAGTAATAGAAGCATCGCTGAATGCTTGATGACCCAAGGCGCGGCTGGGATAGCTCCCGAACGCTGGTCCCACACCAGCCGCCGCGCCTCCTTTGTGGGGCATCGGTGGGGGTGCATGTGACAAAGAAGCAGCTTAAGTTAAGGTCCAAATACTGCTCTGATACGGATGCCGCGCTGTATAGGAAGGCGGTCGATATCCTGGGTGGGTCCGATGACGCCATTGAAAAGTTGAACCTCCTAATGCAGGGTCATGCCGCTCTGATTTTTATTGATCACAGAGCAGGAAGCCACAAAGAAGCCTCGGATCAGCTAAGCGCACTTGCAATCGCCGCTGACAACATGATCGTTGCCTTGAAGAATTTGCGTGGTGCAGGCTGGCAAGCCCTCTCCGAAGCGAATCCTGAGTTAATGAGCCACTATGAAAGCAACCGCGAGGAACTGACAGCTCTTGCCAGCCTGTGCCGGGAAAAATCTAGGGGCTTTGCTACGAAAGCATCTAGCGGTGTCCATACCGCGGCGAGATCGTTTCAAGATTTTCAGAAAAGCCCTGCGTATGAGCTGGCTCAAGGTTGCGCTACGTTCATAGAATTTTTTCATGGCGACTTAGACAAGACAAAGGAACTTACTCGGATTGTTGAGGAAATAGTTACAGGGGTTAAGCCGAAGCCGAGGTGGGCAGAGCGCGAATGCCGTGAGGCAAAACGATTCGCACAGACCCTCTCCAAGGTTGCCCAATCCTCTGTGTGAGGCTGTGGAGCGAACCTGTGTGTGCAGGGGAAACCCGGCGAGGTCACAGGGGCTCGGATAGTCCGGAGAATACCGGACACACCCAACCCGAACCTGTGATTGCGCCAATCCCGCGCACACAGGAGCCCATCATGGCAAACCCCACGACAGAAACCCCTCGGGCCGCTTGGTCCGTCAAAGAAGTGTGTGAACGCTTCAACATCAGCAAGGGACAGGTATTCATC
This sequence comes from Geothrix terrae, assembly GCF_022808775.1. Taxonomy (GTDB): domain Bacteria; phylum Acidobacteriota; class Holophagae; order Holophagales; family Holophagaceae; genus Geothrix; species Geothrix terrae. The sequence continues at coordinate 251,501 of NZ_JAKZLA010000001.1, read as the reverse complement.
CTGCTGAAGACGAACCAAATCCGAAGAATCAAGATGGGCCGAAGGACTCTGATTCCCGTCGAATCTGCTGAGGCTTGGTGGGCCAGCCTCCAGAAGGCGAGCTGAGGCGAGCGCATGTGGACTGATCAGATCGTCCCGTCGCCTGAAACCCAAGGCCCATACGAATCCACGGAATCAGGGTTTTCCTCGGTAAACAACCCGTGTCCGGGGCCGCAGGACATTGACTTCTTGGCCGCTGAATCTGAGGCCCTCCGGAGGACCATCGAGACCCCGCCCGAAGATGGCGCGCCCTGCCCTGGCGGCTTCGGGAGCGGCGTATGAGTGCCTTTCGCTGGATCCCGCGCAAGAAAACCCGACCCTTCACAATCCATGCGGACGTGTTGAAGGTTCTACAGACCAAGGCCGCCCTACCCTCCATGCCACGGATGGATGAGAAGATCGCCCGCCACATCAAATCGGACACCACGCCCAATGAGGCTTGTTACGTCTTCGGCGCTGCTGTAGCCAGGGGAAGAGTCAAAGCGAACCCCCAGGCAGTCGATATTCAGGACCCAGAATCATCGGCCTTCCGAATTGTTGAGCTGGCCTGTTCCTTGGGGGCCTACCGCTTGGCTCTCAGGGGTGAGCTTCTGACGGATGAATCGGTGTATGCCGAGGCACGGAAGGTCATGCCAGAGATTCAGGCCAAGGTGGGGGGGGCTTCCTGATGGCCCGCGTCTGGTCGATGAGATTCAACTCAGATGGATTCAACCACGCATACGCAGGGCTGGACACGGATGAGGAGAAGGCCCAATTCGTGACTGGGTTCTACCGGGGAACCAACGGAGTCCCACTCAAGGAGGGTCAGCCTTCGCCAATGCTTACCGGCCATGCCTTCGGTCTGAAGATGCGAGAGGATGCGGAGTCTTCCCTGGCCCAGGCTGCCATTAATGGCGCTAAGAGGGGGAAAGGGAAAGGCACCCAGGAGGATACCTCTAGGGTGCCTGGAGGGAGGCTGAAGGGTGCCTCGGGTGAGGCTGAAGGTTTCCAGGAGGGTCCTGGTTTAAGGATTAAGGTTCAAGGATTCCCTGACCAGGAAAAGCTTGTACCTAGGTTGGAACCAGTACCCACCCCACCTCCCCAAAGCTCAAACCTCAGTGAAGCCTGTGATCAGTGCCAGGCCGCTTGGAACCAAACCTTGGCTCCTCTTGGATTTGGTGAGTGCCTGAAGCTGGCGGACTCCTCCGACAGATCGAAGGAAATCCAAAAACGTCTGAAGACTGATCCGGATTTTGTGGCGACGTTCAAAAAGGCCGTGGCACAGATCGCAAGCGATCCCTACTGGAAGGGGAAAGGTAGTTACATCTCGATTGACTACCTCTTGCGACCCAACAAGGCACAGGAGTACGCCGAGAAACCTATGGCCGAAAAAGCTGGCCAAGGGCCATCGCATAGGGCCGGAGTTGACGGCGATTGGGACTTCCCAGAGCAGGTGATCAATGCCTGACACTTGTCGAATTCCCGAGCATGAGGGCATGACCTTAGGCGGCCGATGCAGGGCCTGTGAGCGAGAAGCCGCCCGCAAAGCAGTTATCGCCCGTTTCCGCGAGACATGTCCCAAACGAATCCTGGACCTCTTGTGGGACAATGGGCGGGGCCTGATGCGCCATGAAAGCAGGGCTGAATCCGCGAAAATCCCTGAACCCATCCTTCGTGCGATTCCCGAGTGGGCCCGAAAGGGACGCCTGCACCCTGGTTTTGGGATTGGTGGGGGGGTTGGGGTCGGGAAGACCCAGGCCGTCGCCTCTATCGTGAAGGATGCACTCGCTGGGTATGCAGAACGGGAGATCATCCCCGCCCTCAAAGATGAGTTAGACCTCTATCAGGACCTATTCCCATCGGTTCGTTGGTCTAGCTGGCCTGATGAGGCCCACTGGCTGAGGTCCCACGCGATCAATGGGGCAGAGGAGCGCGTGGAAGCCCTCGCCAATGCTTCCTTGCTGATCCTGGATGACCTGGGCCGGGAGCGAATCAAGGGGGATTACTCGCAGGACTGGGGCGCTTCCCAGCTCGACTACATCGTCAACATGCGATACCGGGAGGAGCGCCCCATCATCTGGACGACCAACGTCCGACAGACAGACCTGGTGAGGCTCTACGGAGCCGCCCTGGTTCGCCGCCTGGTAGAACCAAACCCGATGGTCTGGGTGGAGGGCCTTAAGCCCTTCAACATCCCCGGTAGGTCCGCATGAGGCGCGAGGCATCCACCCCATTCCGGACCGGCCGCACGACTGGCAATCAGTCAATCCACCCATCCAAACCCAACCCCTATGCGACCATTTGCAGGCATCTGAGGCCACGTTCTACAACCCACCAACTCATGGCCCGGCTCTACTTCATCGCGTGTGAGTGCCGCGCTAGTGCCCTATGGTGTAGGCTGTGGCCGGCACAGGTAGACGAAGGAAGTCGCGGCTCTGGCCTGAAACGGCAACCCGAGATGCGGGGTAATCCCGCCCTGTGCCGCCTCTCCACCTGTTTTCCACGGGTGGGCAGAGGTGTTGCATGATCGCCAAACCGCAAGCCCTTCGTGAAGCCCTAGAACGGTTTCTCAGGTCCGTCCTGCCTGATGAGAGAATCGCGCCTTCAGTGGCAGCCGCCGAACTCCAGCATCTGGCCCGGGAATTCGGTGGGCAGACCATCCCTCGCATTCAGGTCCTAGACGCGCTGGAAGATGAAGCTCAGGCCGACAGGTTGCTACCACTCGGTGCAAAGGTCGCCGTGGAGCGGCTGGGGGTTCACCGGTCCACGATCTATCGTCGAGCCCATCGCCACCGAACCCGCAAGGCCGCCTGAGATAGTCGCGCCGATTCACCGCGTCTGCGACACCTGCGCCCTAGGTTGTGCGTATAGGAGGTCATTCACTCATGAAGACCGCAGCTCAAATTGCCAGTCTCGCTGATCAGCTCAAGCAAGTGTCCGACCGGCTCGTAAACCAGGAATTCGTGCAGAACGAGGCCATCACCAAGGTCAAGGAAAACACCCGTCTGAGCGATGTTGGGAAAAAGGAAGCACTCGCCAAAGTCTCTGGCCTCGAAGTTTTGACCACGCTCAATGCCCAGGTTCAGATCCTCAAGGCCGATCTTGACGCCGCTCAGAAGGATTGGGACAACCTCGGCCAGGTGCTCCGAGCTGCCGCCCTGCCCATGGGTGTGACCCCTGAATCCGCCGCCACTTTCTCACTTCTGCGGGACGAGGCTTCCGCCCTGGAATCCGACCCCAACGCCTTCCAGATCGCCCTTGAAGATGCCGCCCTCACGAAGGACTGGGCTCGCCTTTACGCGATGGTCCTGGGCCGCATGGACGAAAACGGGATGCCGCTGGATTCCTGGCGTGGCGTGATCCGTGGCATTCGCCTGGACTGCTGCGACCTCCCCGGCCAGCTGACCGTCATGGATGCCCTGTATCGCGGCAAGGCCGCTTATCTTGCCGCAACCGCCGCCTGGCAGCACGCTACGGCCCAGAGCAACACGACAACTGTCTGCATCGCCTCCAACCTTGCATCCAATTATGCAAAGGCCAAATATGACCGCGAGGCCCGGACCCTTCTGACGCCATCCGAGGCTTTGCAGCGGGCCGAAGACGAACGATCCAACCCGAAGGACCGCTACGAGCGCCTGCCCGATGAGGGCGGTCTCTTTGCAATCTTTGATCGGGCCAATGGGGTGACTCGTTTTGTGGACCAGAAGACAGGCCCCGCCTATCTGGCGAAGCTGAATGCCTTGACGCACATTCCCACACCCGCAGATGGACTACCCCAGGCGGCACCCGTCACCGCTGATGATGGCGTCGTCCCTGGTGGGAACTGATGCGATACGTCCGCAATGACCGAACCGCCGCGCTGATCCTTGCTGGATTCGCGATGGCGGTTTGGGCCTTAGCGGTCCTGCCCCTGATCCGATGACCATGCCCCAAACCCATGCCTACAGTGCCCCGCTAGAAGCCCGGAAACCGGCCTCTGGCGTGGCCTTCGTCGTGAGGGGGTAGGGTGGCAGCCGTTCGCCGGTTTAAGACGCTTGAAGACACCCGGAAGGCTCTGGCGGCATTCCTTCGGGCTATCGAAAAGGGAACGCTGGATAAGGACAAGGGCCGCGTCCTGATCTATGGCTGCAACACCATGGCCTCGCTGATTCGAGACAGTGAGATCGAGGCCCGCCTAGAAGCCCTGGAAAACGGAACGAAAGGTGACGAATGAGCCGAACCCTGCAAACCCGTCTCCGAAAGCTGGAACGGAAACACAAGCCCGTTCCCGAGCTGAAATGCTTCTGGAAGCAACCCGGCGAAACCTGGGAACAGCTTCGGGAACGTGCCCGAGCTTGGCAGGCAGAGAAGCCTGAAACGCGCTGGCCCACTCCGCAGCTCATCGGGTGCAGGGATGAAGCAGAACGCGACCTGACCATGCCCAGGCGGTCCTATGAGTAATCGCGCCCTGGCCCGGCGAATCCTTCGCCTTGAGGCCACGCGGAAGCCTAAGCCCACCCTATCGGCCATGGATGAAGCCTGGATCCGTGAAAACTGCGATGAGGCCCCTTTCCTGGTGAGCGTGATGAAGTCTGCCCTCAGTGGTGAGTTTGCAAAGGGGCGATTCGGTTTCTCTGGGGGGGTGCAGGCATGAGCCGAGCACTCCACCGCCGCGTCACACGCCTAGAGCGCCGCACATCGCAACACGACCCGAAGAGCTACCTCAATCGGCTGTTCTTTGAGCCTGCCTTCTTCCGTCAGGAAATTGAGAAACACCCGCCCAAGCCCGGGACACGGGCCGCCGCCGATGTTGCGGAAATCCTGGCCTTCATGGGTGAAGAGAAGGCCCGCTTTCCCTTCGGAGAGAACCTTCTATGAGTCGCGCACTGGTTCGTCGCCTTGTGAGGCTGGAAACCCGGAACGCCCCACAATATGCGTCCCGTGTCGTGGTGATCCCCTGGCGAGAATGGCCGGAAACCCCGGAAGCCTGGGAGGCCGCCCGCCGTGCCCACCCAGGCCCGCGCCTCTTCATCCCGTCACAGATGACCTTTGAAGAGTGGGAAGCCAACGTGCCCACTATGCAGGCCTGGTCATGAGCCGCCGCATGAGAGAACGCCTGGAAGCCCTGGAGAGAGGCACAGAAGCGAAGACCGGCGTTTCGGTTTGGTGGGATCCGAGCGAACCCAAACCCGAAGACTGGGACCGGGCAGAGATTCAGGTCCGAATTACAGATCATGGAGCGTGATCGATGAGACAGGCCCTAATGGCGCGCCTTGCCCGCCTGGAAGAGAAACACACCTCAAAGCTGATCAAGCCCTGGATTGTGCTAATGCCAGGACAGGAGCCGCCTGCTGTGTGGGAGGCCACCCATGGCGGCATCGTTCGAGTGGTCGTTTTCGACGGACGGAAGCGACCGCACGATCAGAAGTCAGACGTTTAATTTCAATAACAACTTTATTTCCATCAATTACAAGTCACCCTTTTTTTGAATCCACATTGGCAATACATCCAGTCGGGAACGCCCATGGAAATCGCTTCACTCGCTCTGAAAGTTGACCATTCAGACGTTGGCAAGGGCACTGCGGAACTCGGGAAGCTGAGTGAGGCCGCAGGCAAGTCGGAAGGTTCTACTTCGAACCTCCACAGCGCGGTCCGCTCCATGACGGGTGGGATGATCGGGGCCTCGGCGGTCATCGGGACCACCACGGCAATGCTCCTCGACATGTATCGGCACACGGATCTCATGCGGGAAAAGGCTCAGGACATGGCCCACGCCATGACTTCCGCAGGCGTAACGGCGCAGACGCTAGGAGAGCGGTTGCGCGGGGAAATGACCATCATGCAGGACCTGGAAGCCGCCCAGGGTAAGGGTATCCATGCATTGGACCGGATGGACGTCATCAAGGCCAGGCTCTACGCCCTGGGCCCCGATTACCGGAAGATGATCGATGACGAGGTGATGGGTTACTCCGACCTTCTGAAGGTCATCGAAAAGGTCAACATCGCCACCATGAAGCGGATCGAGCTTCAAATCCGCGACCAGGAAAAGCAAGTTACCAAGGCCATGAAACCTGGATGGGTGGCGGGTCTTGGTGCGATGCTGAATATTGGCGGATCAACAGGCTTGGGTGGTTACCTGTGGTCCCGTGGGCTAGACGCTGACCTCCAGAAGCTGGACGAGGAAAACAAGAAGCTAGACAAGCTCTTTGAAGACCGCGCCAAGCTGATGGACAAGTCCGAATTCAAGGCTAAGAAGGGTGATGGTTCAGCTGGGATCTGGACGGATCGCCGCCCTTACCGAGACATGATCGAAGACCTTCAGGGCCTGAAGATCCTCCACGAAAAGACTGTCCCAGACTTCCAGATCGCTACCACGGCGGCCCAGGACTTTGAACGGACTCTAAAAGCACTCCATCAGGCGATGGCAGAGTTTGACCAGGTGCAGAGCTGGGCCGATCCCCTCGAATATGGGTTGCGGTCGCTTAATTCCGACAGGAACAAGCTCGATGCAAACCGAGGCCTCTTGGGTGAGGGTGGCTATCTGAAGGGGCTTGAGAAGCTCCGCCAAGAGGAACTCCGCCTCCGCGCAGAATCCGGCGATACCTGGGCGATCATTGGCTACACAGTGACGCAGAACTCGGGCATGGCGTCCAATGCCATTGCGGGCTGGATGGACAACCTGGACGGCCTGGGGCGGTCCTGGAAGACGTTGGGTGACACGGTTCGCAACGTGATTGCGGACATGCTGCGGCAGATGGAGCGGGCGATCCTCGAGCAACAGGTTATGAACCAGGCGATGGGTTGGCTTGGCGGTCTATTCACCCCTGAGGCCTCGGTTACCACTGCGATCACGGGCTACATTGATCCTGGGGGATATGATCCAATCCAACCCAGGGCCTCGGGTGGATCTGTATACAGCGGGTCGTCCTACCTAGTCGGGGAGCAGGGGCCGGAGATATTCACCCCAGGGCAGACCGGATACATCACGCCCAACCGTGCGATTGGTGGCCAGGTAAACAACGTCGCCATCAGCGTCAAGGTCGATACCAAGGGCTCCAACGTCTCTGCCGAAGAGGGCGGACAGTCTGCCGTAAAGCTTGGCCAGATGATGCGCGGCGTAGTGAACCAGTGGGCTACTGAACAGTCCCGCTCTGGCGGCCTGCTGGCGAGGGCGTGATCGTGGGATTCAAAGGGGACGTTGATCGGTTCGTGCTGAAGGCCAAGTTCCGCTCTGACCTTCTTGTGCGAAAGGTGGTCCTGGACGTGACCTCGGAACTGGTGAAGTTGAGCCCGGTGGACACGGGCATGTTCAGGGCAAATTGGTTTGTTGGGGCGAGCCTCCCCACGGACACGAGCCAAATTCCCGATAAGACCGGAGCATCCTCCATCGCCCGCGCCGCTAGCATGGCCGCCATGCTCAAGGCCGGTGGAACAACCTGGATCGTGAACAACCTGGCCTATGCCATTCCGTTGGAGTACGGCCACTCCAAGCAGGCCCCCGCAGGCATGGTCCGAATCACAGTCACTCGCTGGCAACCCATCGTTGATCAAGCGGCTAGAGACCTGAATGATTGAGCCCTATTCTTAACCCGGAGGTTTCCATGTCTGACGGTATCGGTTTCGTGACCTTCATCGCCGCCGCATTGACCATCGCCTGGGCCATTGCGCTGCTGGTCGCCATCTGGAAGGTCCGGGAGGCCCTTGTGGACGAGGACTTCCCTGTGGTGGATATGGAGGCCAATGGAGTGAACTACCGCGTCCAGGTAAGCCGGGTTCGTGGCCGATTCGGGGCCATCTATCAGCGCAAAGACGGTCAGCCTGTGACTGTGGAGCCGAAGTTCAAGGATCGCGGGGCCGTGATGGTCCATATCCGGAGCGCCGTCACTTCCGCCTAGCTGCCCGCAGAACGCAGCATCCATGGAAGGCTTGAACCCGCATAGGGTGGGATGAGTTTTCCACCAGGTAATCCACCCTCCGTGCGGATTCCGTGCATCATGCTCTGATGTGCGGCCGCTACACCTTCACATTCAGCGCAGGATCCCTGGCTGAGGCTTTCGGCATGGTCCCGCCGGGATTCGACATCAAGAAGGGTTACAACATCGCTCCAGGGCAATACATCGTCATCGTTCGACCGGAGAAGGGACAGCGCGTGGCAGATGTGGCTTTCTGGGGCTTGATCCCCGGCTGGGTCAAGGATCCTAACGAATTCTCGAAGCCCATCAATGCCCGCGCCGAGACGCTGGAGGAGAAGCCCACCTTCCGGGCGGCCTTCAAGCGAAAGCGGGTCATCATTCCGGCATCAGGTTTCTTTGAGTGGAAAGCCGAGGGCAAGGCGAAACAGCCCTTCTACATTCACCCCACAGATGGGGACCTCTTCGCCTTCGCTGGCCTGATGGAGGACTGGCAGGGCCCCCACGGCGAGGTCATGGTCAGTGCATGCATCATCACCACGGAGCCGAATGAGTTGATGGCAGGCATACACAACCGAATGCCCGCCATCCTGCCCCGTGAGGCTTGGCCCCTATGGTTGGACCCCGCCGCTCAAACGCGGGAGGTCAAACCCCTCTTGGTGCCCTACCCAGCCGAGCGCATGGCCGTGCATCCCGTCAGTTCCGCCGTGGGCAACGTAAGGAACGATTCGCCGGAGCTGATCCTGCCCATCAAGGGGTAAAATCTCCTACCCCTTCCAGGGATCGCAGGCCGAGGTGCCCCGTGATTCCCTTCCAGACTCCAGAGTTCAACCCGGCTGATGCCGACCTCATCAATTGTGTGTGCGCTGCACCACAGCTAAACATCGGTTTCCAGATCGGCGGCTCAGTTCACCACCTCAACAGGGAACGATGGATGATTCTGGGCACTCAGGGGCTGCTGCCGGGTCAGGTCCTCCTGGCCTATCCCCTGCCAGAAGCCGAATGGGGGGAGGACCACCTCCGGGCCATGAGCCGATTCCAAGATGTATGGCGCGAGGAGGCGGACCGCCTGGGGTTGGTCAAGGCCTACCGGGAGCGCCTAGAGGAGTCACGGCGGATTCAACCAGCTTCCGCACTGGCTCTGGATCTTCGGGCCAAGAAACCTCGAAAACGACCCATCCCTCGTCCTCACGAGCTGCCAGGCGCTTGCGCCTTGCCTGGGCTAGAAGAGTGGACCGGGCCTGGTCGGATGGGATGAACTGAAGGATTCGCATGCGGCGAGTCTAGGGCTAGGCGGGGGCCGATCCAACTTGAGAGCGCACAGGATGTATATCAAGCAAAGCAAAGGCCCCAGTGAAGGGGCCTAAGTGTGGAGCCAACTACAGGATTCGAACCTGCGACCTGCTGATTACGAATCAGCTGCTCTACCAGCTGAGCTAAGTTGGCGCTGGCCTCCCAGTTTGCCCTGGGAGGCCGTTTGAATCAACTCCTGGGCTGCTGGGCGAAGCTGGAGGGCAGCTTCATGTGGAGGTTCTTGACGAGGAAGGCCCACAGGTCGGCGCGCTCGGTGATGAGCTTGGCGGTGGGCTTGCCGGCGCCGTGGCCCGCGTTGGTCTCGATGCGGGTGAGGACGGGGGCGGGGCCGGCCTGGTCAGCCTGGAGGGTGGCGATGAACTTGTGGCTGTGGGCGGGCACCACACGGTCATCGTGGTCGCCGGTGGTCACCAGCGTCGGAGGGTACTTCACGCCGGGCTTCAGGTTGTGGAGGGGCGAGTACTTGATCAGGTTCGCGAACCCTTCCGGCGTGTCGCTGGACATGTAGTCGCTCTTCCACATCCACCCGATGGTGAAGGTGTGGTACCGCAGCATGTCCATGACGCCCACCGCGGGCAGCGCCGCGCCGAAGAGGTCCGGGCGCTGGGTCATGCAGGCGCCCACCAGCAGGCCGCCGTTGGAGCCGCCCTGGATGGCGAGCCGGGGGGTGCTGGTGTACTTCTCCTGGATGAGCCACTCGGCGGCGGCGATGAAGTCGTCGAAGACGTTCTGCTTCTTCTCCCGCTTGCCGGCCTCCCACCACTCCTTGCCGTACTCGCTGCCACCCCGCAGGCAGGCCACGGCATAGACGCCGCCCATCTCCATCCAGACCTGGGAAATGGGCGAGTAGCCGGGGGACTGGGCGATGTTGAAGCCGCCGTAGGCGTAGAGGAGCGTGGGGTTCGTGCCATCCAGCTTCAGGCCCTTCTTGTAGGCCAGGAACATGGGCACCTTCGTGCCGTCCTTGCTGGGATAGAAGATTTCCTTCACCTCGTACTCGGTGGGCTTGATGTCCACCTTGGGCTGCCGGAACACGGAGCTCTTGCCGCTCTTCAGGTCGTAGCGGTAGAGGGTGGGCGGCTGGTTGTAGGAGGTGAAGGTGTAGAAGGTCTCGGTGTCCTGGCGGCGGCCATTGAAGCCACTGAGGTTGCCCAGTCCCTCGGGCTTGATCTCCTTGAGGAAGCGTCCCTTCAGGTCATAGAGCTTCACGACGTTGAGGGCATCCACCTTCCAGGTGATGGCCAGGGTGTCGCCAAACAGATCGGCTCCCGCCAGGACGTCCCGCCCCTTCCCTTCGGGGACGATGTCCCTCCAGGCCTTCGGGCTCGGATCCTTCAGTTCCACGGCTACGATCCGGTGACGCGGCGCGCTGGCGTCGGTGTGCACGTAGAAGGTGTCGCCGTCATTGCCGAGGATGGCATAGGATCCGTCGTACTTATCGAAGAGGGGTGCCACGGGACTGCCTGGCTTCCGGAGATCCTTCAGGAAGATCCGGTTCTTCCGCTCGGTGCCCTGGCGCTGGGCGATGACCAGCCAGTGGCCGTCGTCGGTGACCTGCGCGCCGAAGCCCCAATCCGGCTGATCGGGACGCTCATAGACCACCGCGTCCTTCTCGACGGGATCGCCCAGCTTGTGGAAGAACAGCTTCTGGTTCTTGTAGACGGCGGTCAGGGCCTTGCCGGCCGCCACCTTGGGATAGTCGGTGTAGTAGAACCCGCTGCCATCCTTCGCCCAGTCGTTGACGGCCATCCGCCCGGCCGGGAAGGCATCGGGAAGATCCACGCCCGTGGCCACGTTGCGGACCTTCCAGGTGCTCACGTCGGAGCCGCCCTTGGACAGGCTGTAGGCCACGAAGGCCCCGTCCTCGCTGAAACGCAGGCCACCCAGGGCCACGGTGCCGTCCTGGCTCAGGGCGTTGGGGTCGAAGAGCACGCGCCCCTTTTCCTCCAGACGCTCCATGAGGTAGACCACCGCCTGGTTCTGGAGGCCGGAGTTGTAGGAATAGACGTAGTACTTCCCGTGCTTGCTGGGCGCGCCGTACTTCTCGTAGTTCCAGAGGCGAGTCATCCGGGCCTCGATGGCCTTCCGCTCGGGGATCTGCGCCAGGTAGGCCCGGGTCACCTTGTTCTCGGCCTCCACCCACGCCTTGGTCTCGGCGGAGTGGTCATCCTCCAGCCAGCGGTAGGGGTCAGCCACCTTGGTGCCGAAGTAGTCGTCCACCACGTCCGCCTTGCGGGTGGCTGGATAGGACAGCGGCGTCTGGGCCATGAGGGCGGTCGCCGCCAAGGCCAGCGCGCACGCGCGGGATCGGATGCAGGTCATCTGGGAACCTCCGGGAACATGGGGAGGTCCCCAGCATACCTCGCAACACTATGTTTGCATCGGAAAAGGCATCCGAAAACGCGTATCAGGGCGTCTTCAAGCCCAGGTTCTTGGCCAGGAAGGCCAGCACATCGGCCCGCTCTTCGATGACCTTGGCCGTGGGCTTGCCCGCGCCATGCCCCGCGCTGGTCTCGATGCGGGTGAGGATGGGAGCCGGGCCCGCCTGCGCGGCCTGGAGCGTGGCCGTGAACTTGTGGCTGTGGGCGGGCACCACGCGGTCATCGTGATCGCCGGTGGTGATGAGTGTCGGCGGATACTTCACGCCGGGCTTGATGGTGTGCAGGGGCGAGTACTTCATGAGGGTCTCGAAGCCCTCCTTCGTCTCGCTGCTGCCGTAGTCGCTCTTCCAGCCCCAGCCCAGGGTGAACTTGTGGAAGCGCAGCATGTCCATGACGCCCACCTCCGGCACCGCGGCGCCGAAGAGATCCGGCCGCTGGGTGAGACAGGCGCCCACCAGCAGCCCGCCATTGCTGCCGCCGTTGATGGCCAGCTTCGGCGTGGAGGTGACCTTGTGCGCGATGAGCCACTCGGCCGCGGCGATGAAGTCGTCGAAGACGTTCTGCTTCTTCGCCTTCCGGCCCGCGTCGTACCACTCGAGGCCGTACTCGCCGCCGCCGCGGAGGTTCGGCATGGCGTAGACGCCGCCCATCTCAAGCCAGACCATGCGCGAGACGGAGAAGGCGGGCGTCAGGGACACGTTGAAGCCGCCGTAGCCGTACAGCAGGGTCGGATTCTGGCCGTCGAGCTTGATCCCCTTCTTGTGCACCAGGAACATGGGGATCTTCGTGCCGTCCTTGCTGGGGTAGAAGATCTGCTCCACCTCGTAATCCGCGGGCTTGAAAGCCACCGTCGGGGCGCGGAATACGGTGCTCTTGGCGGTCTTCAGGTCCAGGCGGTAGATGGTTCCGGGGTAGGCGAAGCTGCCAAAGGTGTAGAAGGTCTCGGCATCCTCCCTGCGCCCCCCAAAGCCAGTGACGGTTCCCAGGGTGGGCAAGGCCAGCGTGCCCGTCTTCTTCCCCTTCAGGTCATAGAACTCCACGGCGGAATGGGCATCGCGCATCCAGGTGGCGATGAAGCGGTTCCCCACGAGAGAGACGGATTCCAGGACATCCCGGCCTTTCGCCTGGGGGATGATCTCGGTCCAGCTCGCGGGCTCGGCCTGCCCCTTTCGGATGGCCACCAGGCGGTTGCGGGGCGCCCCCTGGTTGGTGACGACGAAGAAGCGGTCGCCCTCGTTGTCGACCACGCCGTAGGAGGCGTCCATGCGGTCCAGGAATGGCTCCACGGGGCTGCCGGGCTTCGTGAGGTCCTTGAGGAACAGGCTGGTCTCGGGGTTGGTGCCCTTGTTCCCGGTGATGACGAGCCAGTGGCCATCATCCGTGACCGTGCCGCCGAGGTACCACTCGGGCTGATCCGGACGCTGGTAGATGAGCGCGTCCTCGGACTGGGGCGTGCCCAGCTTGTGGAAGTACAGCATGTGGTTGTTGTTCACGCCCGTGAGCGCCCCGCCTTCCTTCGGGGCCTCGTACCGGCTGTAGAAGAAGCCGCTGCCATCCTTGAGCCAGGAGGCGCCGCTGGCCTTGGACCAGCGGATCTCGTCGGCGAGGTCCTTCCCGGTGGCCACCTCGCGCACCTTCCAGGTCTGCCAGTCCGAGCCTGCCACGGAGACGGAATAGGCCATGAGGCCCCCATCCTCGGTGAAGCTCGCGCCGCTGAGGGCCACGGTGCCATCCTTGCTCAGGGTGTTGGGATCGAGGAGCACCCTTCCCTTCGCCTTGGGATCCTCCGTCACGTACAGGACCGACTGGTTCTGGAGGCCGGTGTTGTAGGAGTAGAAATAGCGACCGCCCCGCTTGAAGGGGGCGCTGAATTTCTCGAAGTCCCAGAGGCGGGCCATGCGCTCCCGGATCGTCGTCCGCTGGGGAATCTGGGCCAGGTAGGCGAAGGTGACCTTGTTCTGGGCCTCCACCCAGGCCTTGGTCTCGGCGCTGTTATCGTCCTCCAGCCAGCGGTAGGGATCGGCCACCTTGGTGCCGAAGAAATCATCCACGACGTCGCCTTTCCGCGTGGGCGGATAAGTCAGGGGGGTCTGGGCGGACAGGGCGGTGGTGATGGCGAGGGCCATGGGAAGGATCCTCATGCGGTGGTCTCCAAGCGGGCAGACATTCTCGCACCAACGAAAGGCCCATTCCCAGCCGTGCATGGCCGGCCGCTTGGTGGTAGGCTCCGGCCAGCCCTGGAGGTCTCTTTGGTCCCACCGTCCAGCAAGAAAGTCTTCGTCCTGGATACGAACGTCCTCCTGCACGATCCGAACTCGATCCTCCACTTCCAGGAACACGATGTGGTGCTGCCCATCGTCGTCATCGAGGAGATCGACCACTTCAAGAAGGACCAGACGGAGGTCGGCCGAAACGCCCGGACGATCTCCCGCATGCTGGACAAGCTCCGCGCCAGCGGCAGCCTCAGCCGCGGCGTGCCCCTGGGCGACGGCGGCTCCCTGAAGGTGGATGTGGAGAGCCACCCCCTGGACCTCGGCATCCTCCGCGAGGACAAGCACAAGGCCGACAACCAGATCCTGGCCTGCGCCAAGCAGCTCCTCGGCACGTCCAAGGAGAAGGTGGTCCTCGTCACCAAGGACACCAACCTCCGCATCAAGGCCGACGCCATCGGCATCCTGGCCGAGGACTACACCACGGACCGGGTGGAGATGGATGAGCTCTACTCGGGCCACAAGAGCTGGGAGGTGGATCCTGCCCAGGTGGATCTCCTCTACGACGGTGGCCTCCCACCGGACCCCGAGCTGCACCTCCAACCCAACCAGTTCGTCACCCTGATGGACCGGTCCAACCCCAGCCACACGGCCCTGGCTCGCTTCATGGCCGGCGAGGCCCTTCTCCGGCCCATGCGCCGGATCGAGGCCTATCCCTGGGGGATCAAGCCCCGCAACCGCGAGCAGCAGTTCGCCATGGAGCTCCTGCTGGATCCCACGGTCCAGGTGGTCACCCTGGTGGGCAAGGCTGGCACCGGCAAGACCCTGCTGGCCATCGCCGCGGGTCTGCAGCAAGTGGTGGATGACGAGGCCTACGACAAGATCCTGGTCAGCCGCCCCGTCATGCCCATGGGACGCGACCTGGGCTACCTGCCCGGGGACGTGGGCGAGAAGCTGCGGCCCTACATGCAGCCCATCTACGACAACCTCGAGTTCATCGTGGCCGCCAACACCGAGGCCCGGCGCCGCAGCACCATGACCGCCGGCCAGCTGGAGGAGGCGGGCTACCTCAGCGTGGAGCCCCTCACCTACATCCGGGGCCGCAGCATCCCCAAGCAGTACCTCGTGGTCGACGAGGCCCAGAACCTCACGCCCCATGAGGTGAAGACCATCCTCACGCGCGCCGGGGAAGGCACCAAGGTGATCTTCACGGGCGATCCGTACCAGATCGACAACCCCTACGTGGATTCCAGCACCAACGGCCTCAGCTTCCTCGCGGACCACTTCAAGCATCTCGATGTATCCGGCCACGTCACCCTGATGAAGGGCGAACGCAGCAAGCTGGCAGAATTGGCGAGCAACCTGCTCTAGGAGCCCCATATGGCAGATTCCTCCTGGGACAACGGCGGACACGGCGTCCCCCTCAAACCGGGCCTGCCCCTCTGGGCGAAGGTCGCCATGGGCTGCGGCATCGCCTTCCTGGTGGCCCTCGTGACCTGCGTGGGCGGCGTCGCCTATGTGGCCAACAAGGCCAAGAAGGATCCCGAAGGGTTCAAGAGCAAGGTCATGGGCTTCGCGCTCGACAAGATCCGCCCCGACTGGGAGGACTTCCGCGCCGTGGTGGACCAGCTCCGCACGCCCGAGGGCTGCCGGGCCCTCTATGCGGCCAACCCCGGCCTGGCGAAGACCTGGCCCAGCGAGTCCGACTTTCTCCAATCCGCAACCAAGTGGCAGAAGGATCTTGCTCCCGTTCCGGACCTCACCCCGGACCTGATGGAACACCAGGGCCTCCGCATCCACCGGGATCTGGGTGGCAAGGTGGAAGTGGGCTGGAGCCCGAAATCGGGGCGATCTGTCTATATCACCTTCGAAAGTGCGCGGAATCCCGGGGACAAGGGGCCCCGCCGCGTGCTCGAAGTGGATGTCCGTTGATTGGATCCGCGGAAACCCTCTGACCGTTCCGGATTGAGGATCAGCAGGTTTTCCGCCAAGATTCAGGCATGACCGCCGCTTTCGGATCCGTATCTGACGCCCTCGCCCTGCTCATGAAGGGCACCGTGACCTGCCACAAGGTGGAACAGCTGGAAGCGAAGCTGAAGGAAGGGCGGCCCCTGAGGATCAAGGCGGGCTTCGATCCCACGGCGCCCGACCTGCACCTGGGCCATGGCGTGCTCATCCGGAAGATGGCCCAGTTCCAGAAGCTGGGCCACGAGGTGACATTCCTCATCGGAGACTTCACCGGCCTCATCGGCGATCCCACGGGCAAGAAGGCCACACGCCCGCCCCTGTCCCGCGAGGAGGTGCTTGCCAACGCGGAGACCTACAAGGCCCAGGTCTTCAAGATCCTCGATCCCGAAAAGACCAAGGTGCGCTTCAACAGCGAGTGGCTTGGCCCCCTGCACGGCGAGCAGTGGATCCGCCTGGCCTCGCGCTTCACCGTGGCCCAGATGCTGGAGCGCAATGATTTCGCCAAGCGCATGGAGGCCCGCGAGCCCATCTCGCTCCACGAGCTGCTCTACCCCCTCACCCAGGCCTACGATTCCGTGGCCCTCCAGGCCGACGTGGAGCTGGGCGGCAATGACCAGCTCTTCAACCTCATGCAGGGCCGCATCCTCCAGGAGGCGTCGGGCCAGAAGCCCCAGGTGGTGCTCACCGTGCCGCTCCTGCTGGGCTTGGACGGCGTCGAGAAGATGTCGAAGTCCCTCGGCAACTACATCGGCTTCATGGAGGATCCGGACACCCAGTTCGGCAAGGCCATGAGCGCCAGTGACGCCCTCATGTGGGACTGGTACCTGCTGCTGACGGACAAGCTCCCCGCAGAGATCGAGCTCCTCAGGCAGGGCCACCCCATGGACGCCAAAAAGGCGCTGGCCCGGCAGATCGTGTCAGATTTCCACGGCGCCGTCGCAGGCCGCGAGGCCGAGGAGCGCTGGGTGCGCCGGTTCTCGGAACGCAGCCAGGAGGAGGCTCCCGAGGTCGCCATGGCCCCCACGGACGGCGAGGTCCCCCTCAGCCGCCTGCTGGTGGACCGCGGCCTGGCCGCCAGCCGCAAGGAGGCCGAGCGCCTCATCGGCCAGGGCGCCGTCAGCCTGGACGGCCAGAAGGCCGGGGATCCGGCCCTGCGGCTCGCGCTGCATTCCGGCCAGTCCCTCCTGGTGAAGGTGGGCAAGCTCAAGCTTGAGCGCTGGATGATCTCATGAGCCTTCCGGCCCTCAAGGACCTCTTCGCCCGGCATCGGACAGGAGCCACCGGCCTGTGGCGCCTGGGCCAGGAACCCAACCGGGTCGTCTACTTCGACGGCGGGAACGTGGTGTTCGCCGCCAGCAGCCACCCCCAGGACCGTCTGACCCACCTGCTGGTGGAACGCGGCAAGCTGACCCAGGTCCAGCTCGACTACGCCATGGCGAACCTCAATCCGACCATGTCCATCGGGCGGAACCTCATTGAAATGGGGTTCATCACCCAGCGGGATCTGCTGGACGTGGCCCGGGCCCAGGTGGAGCGGGTGGTCTGGGCGGTCATGGCGGAGACGGTGGAACGTCCGGTTTTCGAGGCCAAGGCCCTCGACGCCTCCACGGTCCGCCTCCCCTTCGATACTCCGGGCATGCTGTTGGCGGGCGTGCTGAACCTACAGGATCGCGAGCCCCTGCTGGCGGAACTCGGCCCCCTGGACCAGGTGGTGGCCCTGGAGGTTCCGCGCCTTCCCGAGCTCAACCTCCCCCCCGACCTGGTCCGCCTCCCCGGACTCCTGGGCGGCCAGCGGACCCTCCTGGACTTGAGCCGCGAGGCCGGGGTTGAGCCCTTCCGCCTGGGTGCCTTCGTGCTCTACCTGCGGGAGATGGGCTGCGTCCGCCTCCAGATGGCGCCGTCGTCCCCGGCGGCCGCCCAGACCCCAGAACCGGAGCCAATCCTGATCGCGCCGCCTGTGACGCCCCCAGTGGCGCTGCCGGTTCCGCCGCCTTCGCCGGCCGCCCCCTCCCTGATCCAGGCCATCGAAGCCAGCCAGGTCCCCACCACGAACCTGGAGCACCTTTCCGAAGCCCTCGACCGGCTGGGCCCAGAGGACGAATGGGAGGAGCCCGCCCAAGGCGGGCTCCAGCCTCCGCTCTCGCAGGAACGGCCCCTCCCCATCCATCAGACCGCAGCGGGTAGCACGGAACCTCCTGATTTCAAATCCTTTGAACCCAAAGGCACCTCCCGGCGTCCACTCTTTCTATTTGGAATCCTTCTGGTGGTTGCGGGCCTGTGGGGTGGTCTGCGGTGGTACCAACGGAACCCCATCATTCTTCCGAAGCTTGCCCAGCCTTCCCCACTGAGCCCTCCCGCGCCGACACCAAAGCCGGGGCAACCCCTCCCCGAGGCCAGCCCCGAGCCCGAGGTGAAATCAGAGTCCAAGCCTGAGGCTCAAGCCGCCCCCAAACCCGACGCGAAACCGGTTTCCGAACCGGCCAAGGCGCCAAAGGTGGTGCCTCCGGTCCAACCGAAGCCCGCCCCCAGGCCCTCGGTTTCCTCCCAGGCCGAGCGCCTGAAGGCCATCCAGGCGGGCAACTGGAAGCTGGCCCACAGCCAGGGTTTGGCCCTGTGCGCCGCCAGCCAGGACAAGTGGTCCCTGCGCCTGGAGATCGCGTGCCAGGGCGATACGATCCAGCGTGCGGCCGGTCTTCTGAAGGGTCAAAATCCGGATCTCTTCCTCCTACCCATGACCATGCGGAACGGACGCACCTGCCATCAGATCTTCCTCGGCACCTATGAATCGGAGGCCACGGCTCTGGCGGCAGCCCGTCGCCTTCCGCCCCCCTTCCTGGCTGAGGGGAACCGTCCGAAGCCTTTCAAGGTGGACCAGATCCCCAACCGGCAATAGGCATAAGCAGCGGTTTCGCTGCACATATTCCTATTGCAATTTGCAGTCCTTTACAAAAGGGCTAGGCTTCGCCATACTTTATATGTATACGAACTGGTCCATTAAACGTGACCCGTTGATCTTTGTTTGTGGAGCCCGATGCTGTCACCCTTCCATCCCACCAATTGGAGCAAGGCCTGTGCGCTCTGGATCCACGAGATCCATGTCGCCTTCGACCCTCCGACGCCGGTGGACCCAGGCAAAGGCGGGTTTCTCAGAGTCATGCGCTGGAGCACCCCTCGGGTGGCCACCCTGGTCGCCCTCAGCTTCACCCTCCACTGCACCCGGCCCCCGGCGACCTATGCTTCCCCCTCCGCCGGTTCCCGCAATGGTGCCCAGCCCGCAGATGGCCAGGCCTATGTGGAGGAGGGTGTGGCCAGCTGGTACGGCGGGGATGACGACGGATTCGCAGGCCGGCAGACGGCCAGCGGGGAAATATTCGATCCGGAGCAGTACACCTGCGCCCACCGGACCCTTCCCCTGGGCAGCTTCGTGGAAGTCGAGAACCTGGAGAACCGGAAGCGCGCGGTCTTCCGCGTGAATGACCGCGGCCCCTTCATCAAGGGAAGGGTATTGGACCTCTCCAAGCAGGGGGCCAGGGACCTGGGGTTCCTGGGCCATGGGACCGCCCGCGTCCGCCTGCGCTCCGTGGATGCCATGGGCCTTCCCACCGCGCTGGATCCGGCCGTCGATCATGCGGACCCCTTTGTGGTGCAGGTGGCGGCTCTTTCGGATCCCAAGAACATCGAGTCACTTACACGCGAACTTGAAAACACCTTCGGCGTCGTGACGCTCCAGAGCGCCACCACCCGCGGTGGCGTGGCCGTGAAGCGGGTCCGGGTGGGCAGCTACACCAGCCGCCAGGATGCCGAGCAGGCGGCCGAGCGACTCGCCAAGCTCATGAAGGACCGCGGTGTCGAACCCTTCATCACCCGCCAGCGCTGACATGGTCCTGGGGGGACCGCCTGCTCGCTCCGCTCGCGATGTCCCCCCCGGGGGCCCCCACGTGGTGCCCGGGCCAAGCCCGCTCACCACGTCTGATCCCCTGCGCCCCTACTTGGTCATCCCGGCCGGGGGGCGGGGTCTGCGCATGGGCGGCGGCCTGCCCAAGCAGTTCCGCGATTGGGGTGGCCGCCCCCTGCTCCAGGCCACGGTGGAAGCGTTCCTGGCCCCAGGCATGCCTCACCTTGCCGGTATCGCCTTGGCCGTACCTGAAAGCCACCTGGAGGAAACCCGCTCCTGGTCCTTCAGCGCGCCCTGCTGGGTGGTGCCGGGCGGCGACACCCGCCAGGCCTCCGTGTGGGCCGCCCTCCGGGCCCTGCCCGACCAGCCTCTCGCCCCGGTCATGATCCATGACGCCGTCCGGCCCTTCCCTCCGGTAGCGCCCCTGTGGGAAGCCCTGGACGCCCTGAACCAGTTCGATGGCGTCCTGCTCGGCGAACCTTCCACCGACACCCTCAAGCGGGTGGACGAGAACGGCCGGGTGCTCGGCACCGAACCCCGGGAGGCCTTCTTCCGGGCCCAGACCCCCCAGATCGCGCGCCTGGGCACTTGGCTCAACGCCTTCCGCGCCGCCGACGCATCAGGTTTCAACGCCACGGATGACGTCGCCCTGCTCGAGCGCCTGGGCCTGGCGGTGAAACTGATCCCCAGCCCCAGCTCCAACCTGAAGCTCACCACCCCCGAGGACTGGGAGCGCACCCGGCCCGGCTGAACAGACCACGGTGTGTGGTGGATGAACCCACATCCGCTCCTTTGTCATCTTTACTCAAATCATGAAATGATTTAAGTAGTATAATGGCACGATACTAGCTTATGAGTCTGCGAGGACGAACCATGCCCCGCAGCACCACGCCCCAGACCCTGAGCCGCGAGATCACCATCTCGGGCCATGGCCTGCATGGCAACCGCCCCTGTTCCGTGCGCCTGGTACCCGTGGCCGAGCCCACGGGCATCCTGTTCGTCCACACGCCCACCGGCACCGCGATCCCCGCCCGCGCCGACTTGGCCGGCGACCTGGTGCTGGCCACCACGTTGGTGAAGGATGGGGTGCGCCTCCAGACCGTCGAGCACCTGCTGTCGGCGCTCATGGGCCTGGAAGTGGAGCACCTCCGCATCGAGGTGGACGCCGAGGAGCTTCCCATTCTCGATGGCAGCGCCGCCCCCTGGGTGGAGGCCATCCTGCAGGCCGGCGTGAAGGGCCTGGAAGGCCGCCGCCGCTTCATGAAGATCACCCAGCCCATCGAAGTCCGGAATGGCGACCGCTGGATCCGGGCCCTCCCCTACGACGGCCTGCGCCTGCGCTACGTCATTGACTTCCCCATCCCTGCCCTGGGCCGCCAGAGCCGCGAGCTGAGCCTCACGCCCGACAAGTACCGCCGGGAGCTGGGCGCCGCCCGCACCTTCTGCCTGGCCCAGGAGATCGACATGATGCGCGCCCGCGGCCTGGCCCTGGGCGGCAGCCTGGACAACGCCGTGGTCTTCGGCGCCGACGGGCCCCTGAACGAGTCCCTGCGCTACGAGGACGAAGCCGTTCGCCACAAGATGCTCGATCTGGTGGGCGACCTGGCCCTGCTCGGCGCGCCCCTGCTGGGCCTGGTGGAGGCCCATGCCGCCGGCCATGCCCTGCATGTGGCCCTGGCCCAGGCCATCCTCGCGGCTCCCAGCTGCTGGGAGTGGACCGAAGAGGCCGAGCCCGCCAACGTGCGCTTCTTCTTCCAACCCGCAGGGCTCACCGCCGCGGCGCAGCCTGCCTGAACCGATTTCGGGTTGCGGCCCACGACAGGGATCTGTCAGCCTGTTCCCTTCACCCGAGAGGTGCATAGGTGTTACTTCATCTCCTTCAGTGACCTGACGAACCGGGCGGACGCGCCCGGGCAGGTAAGCGACTGGGTGGCCGCGCTGGCGCGGAACGGGGGGATGGAAGAGGACACTCGGAAGGCCGTCAAGGCCATCCTGGCGGATGTGCGCCGGGATGGCCTGAAGGCCGTGCTGGATTGGACCTCGCGCCTGGATGGCGTAGCCCTCGATCCTGCCGCCCTGCGCATCCCCGAAGCGGCCCTCCAGGCCGCCCGCGCGGACCTGGACCGCCGCCAGCCGGATCTCATGGCCGCCCTGCGGGAGATGATCGCCAACGTCCGCCGCTTCGCGGAGGGCCAGCGCGGCTGCCTGAACGACCTGGAGCTGCCCCTGCCCGGCGGCGGCACCGTGGGCGAGCGCTGGTGCCCGCTGAAGACCGCGGGCGTCTACATCCCCGGCGGGCGCGCCTTCTACCCCTCCACCCTCGCCATGACCGTGATCCCCGCCCAGGTGGCCGGCGTGAGCCGCATCGTGGGCGTCACACCTCCCAAGCCCCAGCCCAGCCTGCCCGGCGCCTGGGGCGTGGACCCCCTGGTGCTGGCCTGCGCCGCGGAGCTGGGCCTCACCGAGCTGTACCCCTTCGGCGGCGCCCAGGCCCTTGGCTGGCTGGCTTTCGGCGAGCCCGCCGTGGACCTCGTCGCCGGTCCCGGCAACCGCTTCGTGGCCGAAGCCAAGCGGCAGCTCATCGGCACCTGCGGCATCGACGCCCTGGCGGGCCCCACCGAGCTGCTGGTCCTGGCCGACGGCAGCGCGGATTCCGCCTGGCTCGCCGAAGACCTGATGGCCCAGGCCGAGCACGATCCCGACGCCGCCGCCGTGCTGGTGAGCGCCGATCGCGCCCTGCTCAAGGCGGTGGAGGCCGAGCTCCAGGCCCGCGTGGCCGCCTCGCCCCGCCGCGCCATCCTCGAGCAGAGCCTGGGCGTCCACGGGCGGCTGGTCTGCGCCGAGCGCGACCTGGCCATCGCCCTGGCCCAGGCCTGGGCGCCCGAGCACCTCGAGCTCTGCGTCCGCGATCCGGAAGTCTGGCTGCCCTCGCTGACCACCGCCGGAGCCGTCTTCATCGGCAGCGCCAGCGCCGAGGCCTTCGGCGACTACGGTGCCGGGCCCAACCACGTGCTGCCCACGGATCGCAGCGCCCGCTACACCAGCCCTCTGGGCGTGGCCACCTTCCTCAAGCGCCAGAGCCTGCTGCGGCTCTCCGCCGGCGATGCAGCCGCCATGGCTCCCTGGGTCGAGAAGCTGGCCGAGGCCGAGGGCCTCACCCACCACGGCCGCAGTGCCGGCCTGCGCGGCCATCACCACCCCTAGGGAGCGCCTCTCCGCCGAGCGCTCCGATCCGCTTCTTCTCCCCCGGAAGCCTGGTTTCCTCCTACCCTCATCCCGAGTTGCCCATGTCCTTCCTCCGACCTGACCTCGCCGACCTGCCCGCCTACCGGCGGCCTCCCGAGCCTCCCACGGGCCTCCGGCTGCACATGAACGAGGCCGGTTCCGACTGGCCGGCCGAGGCCCGCGAGGCCCTGCTGGCGCGGCTCCGCACCCTACCCTTCAACCTCTACCCCGAGCGCCAGGAGGAGCTCACCGAGCGCCTGCGGAAGCGCGTGGGCGCCCCCGAGGGCGGCCTGCTGCTGGGCCCCTCCAGCGGCGCCCTCCTGGACCTGGTGGCGATGGCGGGCCTGAGCTTTGGCGACACGGTGGCCATCCCGGATCCAGGCTTCAGCCTTTACCCCATGCTGGTGCGCCGGAACGGCGGCCAGGTGCGCAAGGTGCCCCAGGGCACCGGCTTCCCGCTGGAGCCCTGGTTCGAGGCCCTGGACTGCCGCCAGATCTGGCTGACGCTGCCGAACAATCCCACCGGCGCCTGGGTGTCGCCGGAGGCACTGGAGCCCCTGCTGGCCGCCGCCGCGGCGCGGCCGACGCCGCCCCTGGTGGTGATGGACGAGGCCTATGCGGAATTCGCTCCCGCCACCCACCGCCTGGCCGTGGACCGTTATCCGAACGTGGTGCTGCTCCGCACCTTCAGCAAGGCACTGGCCTCCGCCTCCTGGCGCCTGGGCTACCTCCTGGGCGACCCTGCCCTGGTGTCCAAGCTGGCCACCCTGCAGCTGCCCTACTCCATTCCGGCCGCCAGCCTGGAGGCCCTGGACGTGGCCCTGGACTTCGCCCCGGCCTTCGAGCCCGCCGTGCGGGCCCTGCCGGAGCGGCGCGACCGCCTGGCGGCCTCCCTGGCGACAGCCCTGCCCGCGCACCGCGCCGCTCCCAGCGCAGGCAACTTCATCCACGTGACGCCGGATCCCTCGGATGCGCTGGAAGCCGAGGGCATCAAGGTACGCCGCCTGCCCGGCACCGGCGCCGCGCGGCTCACCATCGGCACGGAGCCGGACACCGCCCGCGTGGCCGCGACCCTGGGCGCGGCACTGCCGAAACCCGCGCCACGGCCGCGCCGCCGCCTGCTGGTCCTGGACATCGACGGCGTGCTCATCGATGCCGACCGCAGCTTCCTGGAGGCCGTGGCCCGGACCCTGGCGGAGCTGCGCCCCGCCCTGCCCTGGTCTGACGACTCCTATCGCGCCTTCAAGCGCCTGGGCGGATACAACAATGACTTCCGCCTCGCAGCGGGCGCCCTGGCCCTGGCCGAGGTGCACGGCGACGTGGACCTCCGGCCCGTGATTGAAGCGGCGAACGGCCGCGGCTTCCCGGAGCTCGACGCGCAGATGGAGGCCCTGGAGCCTGCGGCGCAGATCGTCGTGCAGAAGCACTACGCGGACACCATCCGCCTCGAACGCCCCCTGGTGGGCCTGGCCGAGCTGCAGGCCACGGGCTGGGAGCTGGCGGTGCTCACGGGGCGGCCACCCGAAGAACTGGATCTAGCCTGGAAGGTGCTGGGCTTCTCGCTGCCCGCGGTCTGCGACGCCGCGCCCCACCTGCGCAAGCCCGAGCCCTCGGGTCTGCTCCAGCTGGCGGACGCCTTCCGGGCGGAAGAGGTCGTCTTCGCTGGGGATACCGTCGACGACGCGCGCTGCCTGCGGGCTGCCGCCGAGCTGAAACCCGAGGTGGCCTGGCGCTTCGCGGCCATCGGACCCGACCGCAGCCGCTTCGCAGCCGCGGAAGACGTGCAAACCGAGACCCTGTGCGACCTGCTGCCCACGCTGACCCAGGAGCTGCCATGAGAAGCGCCACCCTGACCCGCGCCACCGCCGAGACCCAGGTGAAGCTGAGCCTCTCCCTGGATGGAGGCGAAGCCCGCATCCGCACGGGCCTGGGCTACTTCGACCACATGCTGATGCAGCTCGCCAAGCACGGCGGCTTCGGCCTCGAGGTCGAGGCCACTGGCGACCTGCCCGTGGACAGCCACCACTTGGTGGAGGACGTGGGCCTCTGCCTGGGCGAGGCCCTGAAGACGGCCCTGGGCGACCGGGCCGGCATCGCCCGCTTCGCCCACGCCTACGTGCCTCTGGACGAGGCCCTGGCCCGGGTGGTGGTGGACCTCTCCGGCCGTCCCTGGTGCGAGTTTCACGCGGACCTGCCGCCGGTCATCCTCGGCGACGGCTTCCAGGTGGAGATGGTCCGGGAGTTCTTCATCGCCGTGGCCATGCGCGGTGGCCTGGCCATCCACGCGGACCTCATCCGCGGCGTGAACACCCACCACAAGGTCGAGGCCCTCTTCAAGGCCCTGGCCAAGGCCCTGCGCCAAGCCACCCGCGCCGAGGGCGGCGGCGTGCCCTCCACCAAGGGGACCCTGTCCGCATGAGCGCCGGCACCATCACCCTCATCGACTATGAGGCAGGGAATCTCGCCTCGCTGGAAGGCGCCCTGGAACGGCTGCGCCTGCCTTACGTCCGCGCCGCCTCGCCGGACCAGGCCGCGGAATCCGGTCCCATCGTGCTGCCCGGAGTGGGCCACTTCGAAGCGGCTCAGCGCTCCCTCCAGGAACGCGGCTGGTGGGGTCTGCTGCCCGCGCTGGTGGCGGAAGGCCGGCCCCTGCTGGGCATCTGCCTGGGCCTCCAGCTGCTGGCTGAAGGCAGTGAAGAAGCGCCCCGCACGCCGGGCCTCGGGCTCGTCCCTGGCCTCGTTCGCCGCCTGGGGCCCGGGGTGAAGGTTCCGAACATGGGCTGGAGCCGCGTGCGCCGGGCGAGCGACCACCCCGCACTGCCGGACGCCGAGGGTGCCTGGCTCTACTTCGTCCACAGCTACGCCCTGGAGCCCTCGGCCGACACCGTCTACCTGGCCGATCACGGCCGTCCCTTTGCCGCCGTCGAGGCCCGGGGGAAGGTCATGGGATTCCAACCCCACCCGGAGAAGTCCGGGCCCGACGGTCTGAGGCTGCTCCAGGCTGCGCTCACCTGGATGGGCGCCACCGCAATCGCCCCGGAGGAACCATGCCTTTGACGTTGGAGGCGCCATGCAACTGATCCCGAGCATGGACCTGATGCAGGGCCGCCTGGTGCGGCTGCGGCACGGGGACCGGAAGCAGGCCACCTTCTATGACTTCACGCCGGAAGCGTGGGTCGAGCAGTTGATCGAAGCTGGCGCCCGCCGCATCCACCTGGTGGACCTGGACGGGGCCTTCGGCGAGCCCCGCCAGGGCGCCTTCACCGCCTTCCCCGCCCGCTACCCGGAGGTCCGCTTCCAGCTGGGCGGCGGCCTGCGGGACCGCGCGGCCATCGAGGAGGTGCTGGCCCTGGGCTTCGACGCCGTGGTGGGCACCCTGGCCGTGGAGCAGCCCTCGGCCCTGCGGGGCCTCCCGGGCGATCGCATCGTGGCCGCCCTGGACCTCAAGGGTCAGCGGATCGTCACCCGCGGCTGGCAGGCCGACAGCGTCTGCGACTCCACGGATGTCTTCGAGGCCCTCCTCACCCTGGGCTTCGACCGGGCCCTGGTCACGGACGTGAGCCGGGACGGCACGCTGGAGGGGCCGGGCCTCGAAGCCACGGCCTGGGTGGCCCGGGAGGGCTTCCGCGTGCAGGCCTCCGGCGGGGTGAAGGACCTGTCCGACCTTCCGGCCCTGGCCGCGCTGCCCGGCGTGGTGGGCGCCATCAGCGGCAAGGCCCTCATGGAGGGCCACATTCCCTTGGACGACCCGCGCACCCGCGCCGCTCTGACAGGAGGCGCCTGATGCCCGCCAAGCGCATCATCCCCTGCCTGGACGTGAAGAACGGCCGTGTGGTGAAGGGCATCCAGTTCAAGCAGCTCCGCGACCTGGGACACCCCGTGGAGCTGGCGCGCCGCTACGACCAGGAGGGCGCGGACGAGCTGGTCTTCCTCGACATCGCCGCTTCCCTGGAGAACCGCGGCACGCGGGAGGCCTGGGTCCGCGACGTGGCCCGGGAGCTCAGCATCCCCTTCACCGTGGGCGGCGGCGTATCCAGCGTGGAGGACGCCCGCAGCCTCCTGCGCGCCGGTGCGGACAAGGTGGCCGTGAACACCGCCGCATCCCTGCGGCCGGACCTGGTCTGCGAACTGGCGGACGCCTTCGGGCGCCAGTGCGTGGTGGCGGCCGTGGACGTGAAGCGCGACGCCGACCTGGGCTGGCGCGTCTACCTCAAGGGCGGCACCGAACCCACCGAGCGGTCTGCCGTGGACTGGCTCTGGGAACTCAATGACCTGGGCGCCGGCGAGATCCTGCTCACCTCCATGGATCGCGACGGCACCGGCGACGGCTTCGACCTGCCCCTGCTGGACCTGGCCTCGGAGCTGCCCATCCCCCTCATCGCCTCCGGTGGCGCGGGCCTGGAGGTCCACTTCCTGGAGGCCCTGGAGCACGGCGCCGACGCCGTGCTGGCCGCCACGCTCTTCCATGAGGGCATCCTGCCCATCCCCCGCCTCAAGGCCTACCTCGCCCAGAACGACCTCTCCGTACGGATCTGACATGGACCTCGACACCCTCACCTTCGATTCCGCCGGCCTCATCCCCGGCATCGTGCAGGACCGCGCCGGCGCGGTGCGCATGGTGGCCTGGCTCAACCGGGAATCCCTCCAGCTCACCCTCGACACGGGCTTCGTCACCTTCTGGAGCCGCTCGCGCCAGGCCCTCTGGGTGAAGGGCGAGAGCAGCGGGAACCGGCTCCAGGTGATCCAGATCCGCCCGGACTGCGATTCGGATGCCCTGCTCATCCTCGCGGAGCCCGAAGGCCCGAGCTGCCATCGCGGCACGGAAAGCTGTTTCGATGCCGCCCCCGGAGAAGGCCAGGCCACCGCCCCCTGGCCCACCACCCTGCCCTGGCTCGGTCGTCTGGAGACCCTCCTGAAATCCCGCAAGGCGCTGGCGGATGTGGACGGCAGCTACACCCAAAAGCTCTTCGCCCAGGGCGTGGATCGCATCGCCAAGAAGGTGGTGGAGGAGGCTGGCGAGGTGGTCATCGCCGCCAAGAACGACAACCGCGAAGAGTTCCTCGGCGAGGCCGCAGACCTGCTGTTCCACCTCGACATGCTGCTGCTGGAGCGTGGTGCCAGCCTGCTGGATGTGGTGGAGGTGCTCCACCGCCGTCACGCCGACCGCACGGGAGGGCCCGCCTGATGGCCGTCCGCACGCCCCACTTTCCCGACCTGCTCTTCAACTCCGCCGCCCGGCTGCGCCGCTGGGAGGGCGCCCTCATGGGCCTGCTGGCGGATCATGGCTACCGCGAGCTGCATCCCTCGCTCGTCCTGCGGGAAACCCCGCCGGAAGGCGCGCTGCGGTTCTTCGACGGCGACGAGCTGGTGGCCCTGCGCTGGGACTTCACCGTGGCCCTGGCCGGCCTCCTCACCCGCACCTTCCCCGCGCCGCCGGACCGCGTGGCCTATGCCGGCGCGGTGTTCCGGCGCCCTGTGCAGCCCTGGGAGGCCGTGGAGCGCTTCGAGGTGGGCTGCGAGCGCATCCAGCCCGAAGGCGAGCCCGCTGCGGAGGCGGATGTGGAGCTGGCCCGGCTGCTGATGGCCGTGCCCGGCCTCCTGGGCCTGAAGAGCGCCATCCTCCACCTTGGGAACGCGGCCCTGGTGCGCCGCCCCCTGGAGGCCGAAGGCCTGTTCGGCGAGCTGGCGGACGCCGTGGTGGCGGCCCTCTCCCGCCGCGCGCCCCACCGCGTGCGCGAGGCCCTGGACGGCCATCCCTCCGCCGTGCGCCTCACGACCCATGCGGAGGCCCTGCTGTCCGAGCTTGACGGTCCCGGAACCCTGAGCGCCCTGGCTGCCAGCCCCTACGCCGCCTTGCTGGAGGAGGAGCGGAACCACATGGATCGGGCCCTCAAGGCTCTGCTGCCCATCCTCCCGCCCAACCTGGAGCTGCGCGTGGACTTGGCGGACGTGGCGGGCCTCGGCTTCTACACGGGCCCCACCCTTCGCCTGTGGGCCCCGGGCGCCCAGCAGGAACTCGCTGCGGGCGGCCGCTACGACCGCCTCTTCCCGGGCCTGGGCCGTCCCTGGCAAGCCGCGGGCTTCTGTGTTCGTCTGTCGCGCCTGCTCGACCTGGCTGCCACCCGCCCCGACCTCTTCGAGGAACCCCGATGAACCAGACTCTGCTCATCGCCTTTCCCAAGGGACGGCTCGGCGACGAGCTGGTGCCCCTGCTGGCCGGCACGCCCCTGGCCCTCGACGCGGCGGCCCTGAAATCCCGCGTCCTGCGCATCCCCACCGCCACCCCCGGCGTGGCGGCCCTGCTGCTCAAGGGTGCGGACCTGCCGCGCTACGTGGCCGCCGGCGTGGCATCGCTGGGCATCGTGGGCTCGGACACGCTGGACGAGATGGACATGGACCTGCTGGAGCTGGCGGATCTGGGCTTCGGCGCCTGCCGACTGTCGCTCTGCGCCAAGGCGGGCGTCAGCCTGGACGACCTGCGGGCCAAGCCCCACCTGCGCCTGGCCACCAAGTTCCCCAAGGCCACCGAGGCCTGGCTGGCCCACGAAGAGCTCACCGCCGAGCTGGTGCCCCTCAGCAGCAGCGCGGAGCTGGCGCCCCTGCTGGGCCTCGCGGACGCCATCGTGGACCTGGTGCAGACCGGCGGCACCCTCAAGGCCCACGGCCTGGTGGAGACCGCCATCCTCGGCCGCTCCTCCGCCCGCCTCGTGGCCGCCCGCGGCGCCTATCTCAGCGAGCCCGGCCGCATCCGTCCCCTGGCGGAGATGCTGCTCGGGGCGCTGAAGGCAAAGCCCTAGATCTGGCGCTGATCACTCCGATGCGCCCGGGCGGACGCTGAGGATCTCCAGGCGCATCGTCCCGGCAGGTCGCCGCCACACGACCTCATCGCCGGATTCCGCGTTCAGCAGGGCCTCGCCCAGCGGCGAGACCCAGCTGACCTTGCCCCGGGAGGGATCGGCTTCGTCCTCGCCGACGAGGGTGTACGTCGTGATCACGCCGGCTTCGTCGCAGACTTCCACGGCGGCCCCGAAATGCGCGCGGTCCTTCGGCTTGCCGTCGGAAGCCACCAGGACGGCACGGTTCAGGCGCTCCTGGTAGTAGCGCAGGTCGCGCTGGACGATGGCCAGCTCCTGGGGGTTGGCGAGCTTGCCCTCCGCCAGCAGCCGGCTCTGGCGGGCCGCCAGGTCCTCCTTCACGTCCTGCAGCTGCCGCAGCCCGGCGGGCGTCACATAGTTCGTATGGGGGCTCTGGGGTCGGTCGGGCAGGACTTCGGGGCGCCCCGCGTCATCCGGATCCTTGATGAAGGCTCGATTCACCGTGTCGCTCGGAAATTGATTGGGATGGACATCCAGGGGTGCGTCCTCTGGGGTCGCAGCCCATGGTGAGTCCTGCGACCAGGCCAGATCAAGCCCGGACTCCCACAACCGGCCCTGGCGGCTACACTCAGGGATTTCCCATCCTCAGGACGCCATGAATCCCAACCTTCGCAGAACGCCCATCGATGACGACCTGGGCCTGGGTCTCCAAGCCGGCCGCGAACGCGGAGTCAACAAGGATGGCTCCTTCAATGTCCGCCGCATGGGCCTGCCGCGCTTCCGCCCCTACGACCTCTATCACCACCTCATCACCATGGGCTGGGGGCGTTTCCTGGGGCTGCTGTTCCTGGCCTTCCTCGCCACCAATGCCGTCTTCGCCTTGATCTACCTGGGCATCGGCATGGAGCAGTTCACCCGCCAAGGGGGCATGGGATTCCGGGAGCGGCTGCAGGATGCGTTCTTCTTCAGCGCCCAGACTCTGACCACGGTGGGCTATGGCCACATCAGCCCCCACGGATTCCTCGCCAACGTGGCCGCCGCGCTGGAATCGCTCCTGGGCCTCCTGAGCTTCGCCCTGGCCACGGGCCTCCTCTACGGGCGGTTCTCCCGGCCTCAGGCGTGCCTGCGGTTCAGCAACCCGGCCGTGATGGCCCCCTACCAGGGCCTCACCGGCTTCATGTTCCGTCTCGTGAACATGCGCAGCAACGAGCTCATCGAGGTGGAGGCCACCGTGAGCCTCTCCCTCCAGGATCCGGCCTCGGCCACCCGGCGCTTCATGCTGCTGCCCCTGGAGCGTCCGAAGATCCACCTGTTCCCTTCCAGCTGGACGGTCGTGCACCCCATTGATGAGACCAGCCCCCTGTTCGGATTGACGGAGGCGGACCTCCGCCACGCGAAGGCGGAGTTCATCGTGCTCATCAAGGCCTTCGACGACACCTTCTCGCAGACCATCTATGCCCGCACGTCCTACACCGCCGACGAAGTCCGCTGGGGGGCCCGGTTCAAGCCCATGGCCTTCATCGGGCCGGACGGCATGACCGAGATGGACGTGGAACGCCTGGACGCGCTGGAGGACCTGGCTCCCGCCCACCGGAGCTGATCGCCAGACCGGGGCGGAAGCCACACCCGGCCGATCCCTGGGATGGCCTTGAGATGGACTCAGCCCCGGACTTCACCGTAGATGTTGTCCCGCTGCCACGGCTCATAGCCCGCGGCGCGGATCATGCGGGTCATCTCGTCCTTGTTCACGCTGTAGCAGGTGCCCGCGGCACTGACGACGTTCTCCTCGAGCATGAGGCTGCCCATGTCGTCGCAGCCGTAGTGCAGGGCCACCTGGCCGGTCTTGCGACCCATGGTGACCCAGCTGCTCTGGATGTGCGCGAAGTTGTCGAGGAAGATGCGGGCGATGGCGATGGTGCGGAGATACTCCACATCCGTGGGCTTGGGCACCTTGCCCTCCCATGGTGTGTGGCCACTCTGGAAGGGCCAGGCGGCGAAGGCGGTGTAGCCGCCGCCATTGTTCCGGGCCAGGGCGCGATCCTGCTGGTCGCGCAGGGCCTCCAGGTGCTCGATGCGCTCGGCCAGGGTCTCCGTGATGCCGAACATCATGGTGCCCGTGGTCTTGACGCCCTCCTCGTGGGCCGCCTCCATCACTTCCAGCCACTTCTCGCGGCCGCCCTTGAGTGGCGCGATCTTCTTGCGGATGCGGTCCACCAGGATCTCCGCGCCACCGCCGGGGATGGAGCCGAGCCCCGCCTCGCGCAGGTCCGCGATGGTCTTGCCGAGGGTCTGGCCGCTCAGCTTCGCCATCATCTGGATCTCCACAGGCGAGAAGCCGTGGACCCAGATGCCCAGATCGTGGTGAAGGTAGTGCACCAGGTCCAGGTAGTAGTCCCAGGGCAGGTCGGGATTCACGCCGCCCTGCAGCAGGAAGCCCGTGCCGCCGATGGCCTGGGTCTCCTCAGCCTTCTGCTTGAGCTGTTCCTTCGTGAGCACGTAGCCGCGGGTGTCCCCGGGCTTGTGGTAGAAGGCGCAGAACGTGCAGTAGACATTGCAGACGTCCGTGTAGTTCACGTTGCGGTCGATGACGTAACTCACGCGACGGGGATCGTTGTGGCGATCCCGGGCGGCGGTGGCGGCCACCGCCAGGTCCGGCAGCTCCGCCCGCTCCATGAGCAGCAGGGCTTCCGCGGCGGACACGCGGCGGCCCTGGAGGACGCCCTCCAGGATCGCCTCGGGGGTATCGAGGGCCTTCAGCATGCCTAGACCTGGTACCCCATGACCTGGAGGCACCGGCGGCAGACGCACTCCTGGCCGGGGATGCCGTGCTGGAAGTGCTCCAGTGTGTAGGGATTGCGGCACTTCTCGCAGATCTGGGTGGGTTCGGTGGTGGTCTTCGGGGCGTAGAGATGGGTGGGATCGGGCATGGCGGACTCCGGAACCTCCAGGATATCAAAGGCGGTCCCGAAGGACCGCCTTTGATTCGGAAACACGGGAATGGCTACTCTTCGACGGCGCCCGCCTTGGCGCTTTCGTGGGGCCGGTCGTTGCGCTTGCCCTGGTGCTTGTGCGCCTGCACGTCCAGCTTCTCGATGGCCTGGGTGATGCTGGCATACATGTCCGCGGTCGTGGCCGAGGCCACGAAGGCGTTGGCGCGGGTCTTCAGCGTGATCTCCGCCTCATGACGGTGCTTCTCCACACCCAGGATCACATGGACGTCGATGATGTCGTCCAGATAGGTGGCCATCTTGTCCAGCCGCTCTTTGGTGAACTGCTTCAGGGGCTCGGTGAGCTCCACGTGACGGCCGGTGTAGTGGACCTTCATGGGACACTCCTGAAAGGGGCCGGGTGGCCCGGGAATCGTGGAACCGGCGCAGGAGGGGGCCTCGGCCCGCTACCGGCGTCGACGCTGGGAGGCCGGAGGAATTTTGAGTTCCTCGCGGTACTTGTTCACCGTGCGGCGGGCCACCTTGATGCCGTCCCGCTCGAGCAGGCCGGCGATGGCCTCGTCGGACAGCGGCTTGGCAGGGTCCTCGGCCTGCACGAACGCCTTGATGCGATGCTTGACCACGGTGGCGGAGATGTCCGAATCCTTGGGGCGCGCCGAGAAGAAGTAGTTCAGGTCATAGAGGCCCTGCGGCGTGTGGATGGTCTTCGCCTTCACCACCCGGCTGATGGTGCTTTCGTGGAAGCCCGTGGCCTCGGCCACGTCGCGCAGCACCATGGGGCGCAGGCTCTCGATGCCGTGCTCGAGGAACTCCTTCTGGAGTTCCACGATCTGCGCGGAGACCCGCAGCACGGTGCGGTTGCGATCCTCCACGCCCCGGATGAAGTCCCGCGCGCTGCGGAAGCGCTCACGGATGAAATCCTTGTCGGACTTGGCCTCGCTGGAGGCAAGGAACCGCTGGTAGTCGCCGTTCACGCGCAGGCGGGGCAGGCCCTCATCATTGAGATAGATCTTCCAGTTCCCGTCCTCGCCCTTGAGCACCACCACGTCGGGCTTCACCACCCGCTCGCCTTCGGGGTCGAAGGCCCGTCCCGGCGAGGGGTTGAGGTGCTTGAGCTGGTCCATGGCCACGCACAACTCCGCATCCGTGCAACCCAGGGCGCGGCGCAGCTTGGCGCTGTCCCGCTGAGCCAGCAGGGCGGAGTGATCGTGGATGATGCGCACCGCCAGGTCGTCAGGCTCGGCACCGGCGTGACGGAGCTGGAGCAGCAGGCTCTCCTGCACCGTGAAACACCCCACACCGGAGGGATCGAACTCCTGGAGGACATCCAGGGCGGCGCGCAGCGCCTCCTCCGTGACGCCCAGATCCGCCGCCAGGGACGCCGGTGTGGCCTCCACGGAGGGCTGGTCGGGATCGATCCGCAGGAAGCCCTTCGCGTCGAGCCGGTCGATCAGCCGCTCCACCAGGGCCGCCCGGGGATCATCGTTCTCCAGGGTCTCGTAGAGCTGGCCCACCAGGTGGTCCTGGAGCGATTCGTTGGCGCTGAGGCGGTCCTCCCAGGAGAGGCGATCCTCCTCCGGCAGGTTGCTGGTGCGGGGGAGATCCTGGTCCCAGCTGTTCTCGGCGCCCAGCTCGGTCTCCTGGACTTGGGCCACCCCCTCTTCCGTGAACTTCTCCAGGTCGCTCTCGGGATTCATCTCACCCGCCGCATCCAGGATCGGTCCCAGATCCATGGTGTCCACCCCTTCGGGCAGTTCCACGCCCTCGGCGGCCTGGTCGGACGTGGCTTCCGTCACATCTGAATCGCGCCCTTCCTCGATGGCCTCGAGGGTCGGCACTTCATCGCTGTCGTCAGCCAGCTCCAGCAGAGGGTTGTCCTCGAGCTCGCGTTCGATGGTCTGCGACAGCTCCTGCAGGTTCATCTGCCACAGCTTGAGCTTCAGCTGCATGGCAGGTGTCAGCGCAAGGGTCTGGCTCTGGGCCAGCCGCTGGGAGAGGTAGGGGCCCGCCGCCATCAGTCCAACCTGAATCGGTCGCCCAGGTAGACCCGGCGGATGTCCGGATCCTCTGCGATCTCGCTGGGCAGGCCGTGTTTCATGATCATCCCGTCCGCCAAGATATAGGCCCTGTCGGCGATCTGCAAGGTCTCGCGGACATTGTGATCCGTGATGAGAACGCCAATGCCTCGCGCCTTGAGGTCATCGATGAGGCCCTGGATCTCCAGCACGGACTTGGGATCCACGCCGGCGAAGGGCTCGTCCAGAAGCATGATCCGAGGTTCGGTCACGAGGGCGCGTGCCAGCTCGCAACGCCGCCGTTCGCCGCCGGAGAGGCTCATGCCCAGCGTGTCGCGCACCTTGCCCAGGTGAAAATCGGCCAGAAGCCGTTCACAGCGGTCCTTCTGCTCCGCCTTCGGGATGGGCTGCAATTCCGCCAGCGCCATGAGATTTTCCCACACCGTCAGGCCCCGGAATACGCTTGATTCCTGAGCCAGGTAGCCGATGCCCAGCCGGGCCCGCCGGTGCATGGGCAGGGCCGTCACGTCCTGACCCAGCCAGCGGATGTCCCCGCGGTCCGGCGCCTCCACACCGACCACCATGTAGAAGGTTGTTGTCTTGCCCGCGCCGTTCGGCCCCAGCAGCCCCACCACTTCACCCATGCCCACGCAGAGGCTCACGTCCCGCACCACGGTGCGGTCACCGTATCGCTTCTGGAGGTTCACGGCCTCGAGGCAGGGGGTGGGCTCTGTCATGGTTCTATCAGAACATACTGCCCCGCCTGATGGCGCCGAGGGCCGCGCGCCGTGGCCGGCGCGCGGAAGGGGAAAGCTTCAGGGGAGGGCTCGGCCAGGGGTGTACGGGGCCTTGGCGGCATCCAGGGCGTCCTCCAGGGCCTTGAGGGCACCCAAGGCCGTCTCGAACCGTCCCTGGAAGGCCTTCAGGCCGTCCTCGGCCCAGGCCAGGTTCTGGCGCTGGGTGCCGGTGGGAAGCTGCGTGGTGGCCCACACGCTGCCGGTCACCTCGCGGATGCGACCCAAGACGCCCGGAGCCGTGGGCTCCTGGTACCTGGCCACGGTGGCGTCCCCGCTGAGGAGGGTGCGCAGCTCCTTCAGCTCCCCATGGAGCTTACGCGCCTGCTCCAGCTTCGCCGCATCGGCGGCAGGCGTCTCCAGCAGCGCCTTCCGGACGAAATCGAGACGGGTCTGAACCTCGCTCAGCCGCTCGGAAGCGCCCATGGCCCGACGCTGGGCCTCGCCCATACGGGCGCAGAAGGCACTGTATTCAGTCCACTGGGCGGCCGTGAGGCGGTCGGCGTCGAGGGGCTTCACCTCGAACGGGACGGGACCCGCCACCGGCTTCAGCACGCCATCCACCTGGAAGGAGAGGGTGGCCTGGTAGCGCCCCGGCGCCGCCAGGGCGCCGTGATCACCGTAATCCCATGGATCCCGGTCGCCCGAGGTCTTCAGGCGGACGGGAGACGGATCCTGGAGGCGGAGATCCCACGCCATGCGATGAAGGCCTTTCTCGGGTTTCGCGGCGAGGCGCCGGACGATCTGCCCGTCACCCGCGGCGATGGTCAGGACCACCGCGGGTGGAATCTCCCGGTCCTCTGCACGGAGCGCGTCCCAGGCGGGAATGGCAGGATCCTGGCCGGCCTTGGCTGTTTCCTTCTCCTTCTCGTGGCGCTGGCTCTTCAGCGTCTTCGGCTCATCCTTCACGTGGTAGGTGAATACAGCCCCGAAGGGCGGATTGGGTGAGAGGAAAAGCGAGTCGCCCTGGAAGGATTTCCCGGGGCCGCCGAACGGGACGGCGGGGATGTAGGCCTGGGCGGGTCTCAGGCCATAGAGGTGCGCTTCGGTCGTGAAGTCCTCCGGCTTGGCCTCGCGCAGGGCGGTCAGGTCATCGAGGATGAAGAAGCCGCGTCCGAACGTGGCCACCACCAGATCGCCCTCCCGCTCCTGGATGGCCAGGTCCTTCACGGCGATGCTCGGCAGGTTGGAGAACTTCGACCAGGATTTGCCGGCATCGAGGCTGAAGAAGAGGCCGAACTCCGTGCCGCAGTAGAGCAGGCCCTCCCGGGCCGGGTCCTCGCGCACGGTGTAGACGCTGCCGCGCTCAGGCAGCCCGGTGGCGATGGATTCCCAGGTGCGCCCGCGGTCCCGGGAACGCAGCAGGTAGGGCCGGAAGTCACCCGCCTTGTGGTTGTCGAAGGCGGCGTACACCGTGCCGGCCTGGTGGGGACTCGCCGACAGGCAGGACACGTAGGTCAGGTCGGGCACACCGGGGAAGCGGTCCGTCTTGTGCCAAGCCTTGCCGCCGTCTTCGCTGACCTGGAGCAAGCCATCGTCCGTACCTACGTAGAGCACCCCCTCGGCTCGGGGACTCTCCGCCAGGGCCACGATGTTGCCGAAGAAGCTGGTGGAGGTGTTGCGGGCCACAGCGTCCACGCCCCAGACCTTGTCCATGATCTTGAGGCGGCTGCGGTCGATCTTCCGCGTCAGGTCGGGACTCACCGCGGTCCAACTGTCGCCCCGGTCGTCGCTGCGGAAGAGCTTCTGGGCGGCAAAGTAGAGGCGCTTCCCGCTGTGGGGGCTGATCAGCAGCGGCGCATCCCAGTTCCAGCGGAAAGGCTCCTCGCCGGGCGCGGGCTGGGGCTGGATCTCCACCCGCTCGCCCGTGCGGCGGTCGAAGCGGGCCAGGCCGCCGTATTGGCTTTCGGAATACACCGTGTTCGGATCGTCCGGATCCACCTGGCTGTAGAAGCCGTCCCCGCCCTGGGTCACGAACCAGTCCTGATTGGTGGAGCCGTGCAGGTTCCGCGTGCGGCTGGGGCCGCCCATGGAGAAATTGTCCTGGGTGCCGCCATAGATGGTGTAGAAGGGCCTCGCGTTGTCGACGGCCACCCGGTAGTACTGGATGACCGGCAGGTTGGCGGTGAAGACCCAGGTGGCGCCCCGGTCCCGGCTCTCGTACAGGCCTCCGTCACAACCGGCGAGCAGGTGTTCACTGTTCGCGGGATCGATCCACAGCGCGTGGTTGTCCACGTGCTTGTGCTTCTCCCCCACGCGGCGCCAGGTCTTGCCACCGTCCTCGGTCACCTGCATCCAGGTGTCCATGGAATACACGCGCCGCGGATCCTTCGGATCGCAGAAGAGTTCCTGGTAGTACTGCGCGCTGCCGGAGACCTGCTCGTTGCGGCGCTCCCAGGTGCGGCCTCCATCCGTGCTCCGGAAGAAACCGCCGGCCTTGTTGGCAGCCTCGATGGTGGCGTAGACCGTATCCGGCTCGCCTTCGGGAACCGCCAGGCCGATGCGGCCCATGTCCTCCTTGGGCAGGCCATCCTTGAGCCTGACCCAGGTCTGGCCGCCATCCAGGCTCTTGTGGATGCCGCTGCCCGGGCCGCCGTCGATCATGCCCCAGACGTGGCGCCGCCGCTGGTACGTAGCCGCGTAGAGGACATCGGGACGGCTGGGATCCATCACCACGTCGGTAACGCCCGTGTGCGCGTCGACCGTCAGCACGGCCTTCCAGGTCTTTCCGCCGTCGGTGGTCTTGTAGAGCCCGCGCTCTCCACCGTCGTTCCAGAGGGGCCCCTGCGCAGCCACGAAGACCACGTGGCTGTCGCGCGGATCCACGAGGATCTTCGCGATGTGCTCGCTGGTCTTGAGCCCCATGTTCTCCCAATGCTTCCCGCCGTCGAGGCTGCGGTACACACCGTCGCCGTAGGCCACCGAGCGCTGGGAATTGTTCTCGCCGGTGCCCACCCACACCGTGTTCGGGTCGTGGGGATCCACCGTCACGCATCCGATGGAGAAAGAACCTTCTTTGTCGAACAGGGGCGTCCAGGTGGCGCCGGCGTTCACGGTCTTCCAGACCCCGCCGGAGGCCACGCCCACGTACCAGGTGTCCGACCTGCGGGGATCGACGGCGATGTCCGATACCCGTCCCGATGTGACCGCCGGCCCCAGGTTCCGAAGGGGCATGTCCACCAGGGGCGATTCCTTCCGGGCCTGCGCGGGCGCCTTGGCCGGCGGGGCCGCCAGCACCGGCATGACCGCCAGAAGAAGGGCCAGGGGTGGCAGGGACCGGAACCGGCTCATGGTGCCTCCTATTACGATGTTCAACCCATCATGCCCGATACCGGCCGGGGATTCACCACCCGGGTCCCGCGCCCTTGCCGCGCACGCGGCCCTGCCATTTGGCCGTCTGGGCCCCGGGCTCGAGATCGAGGGCCTCGCCCTGCCCCTCGCCGAGGCGGCCCTTGAGGGTGACGGCACCCTGGGCCTGGATCAGCTTCGCCGTGCGGTCCGGCCCCACGATGACCGTCACCTTGTCCGCCGCCAGCCGCCAGCCCTGTCCCTGGCACTCCACGCCACCAGTGAGCAGGATCTTCTGGCCTTCGCTCTGTCCCTGTTCAGCCCGCAGGTACAGGTCCCCGTCCGCTGCGGCCAGGGTACCGTTCAGGCCTTCCGGAAAGCTCACCGTCTCGCCCTTCCTGAGGATGCGCGGGCCAGACAGGCGTTCCCGCAGGCGACTCCAGCCCGCGGGCCGGCCCGTGAGCGTCCAGAGCGTGTCTTCCCAGACAAGCCGGGCCCCGCGCAGATTGCCTCCGGAGAACAGGTTCACCTGCACTGGCCCTTCGATGGTCCAGGAGCGGGGATCGCCCTGCCCCGCGCCGCCGCTGAAGGTTCCATCCTCGCCGCGGCCCAGTACCGGAGCCTGGAGCTTCCAGCGCCGGGTGGCCCGCTCCACGGAGATGCGGGGTGAGGACAGATTCCGCCGTCCCCAGGTGAGGATCGGATGTCCCTCCGCCACGGCGTGACCCACGGGCAGGGGCTCGGGGAGGTCCCCGCCCGGCTTTTCCCGCATGAGCACCCGCGGGGCCCGGAGCACGAGGCGCTGGCCATCCATGGGCTGGTCCCACACCACGTTGCCTTCCAGGCGCAACCCGGCGGGCGTCCATCGCGCACCCTCGGTGGAGAGGAGCTCCTCTCCCTCGGGTCCCGCGCGTCGGGCCCTGAAGGTTCGGAACTCCACCTGCTGGAAGGTCGCCCCGGGCGCGGGCCGCGGCGCCACGCCGCCCTTGGCGTCGCCGTGCCAGCCATCGGAGCGTTCGAAGGACAGGGGGCCTGGCCAGGTGACGGTGTCTGGGGTCAGGTCCGCCACCGAGGCCTGGAGCGATCCTTCGGTCAGGCGGGCCTTCACTCCCTCCAGATGGCCCGTCTGGAAGCCAGGCATGGCCCAGAGCCGCTCGGCCTCCATGGCCTGGAGGGTGGCTGGCCCGACCCCGGCCGGAGGGGCCTGCCAGCGTACGGGGCCCTGGTCCACGCGGAAGCGGCCGTCCGCCTCGCGCCGCCACCCGGCGGGCAGGTTCCAGACGCCCCGGGCGGAGCCCTCCAGGGCCTCCCAGCGGAGGGGCGCCAGACCTTCCCATTCCCCCCCGACCCAGCGCAGGGCGGGACCGGCGTTCTCCACGCGGCCCTTGCCCAGGAGCGCTTTGGTGGCCGGGTCGGCCACTTCCAGGTCCAGCGGACCCTGGAGCGTCCAGACGCCCGCCTGCCGGTGGGCCTTGGGCGACCACATGCGCCATTGTCCGGTCTGCTCATCCAGGCGCCCGGTCACCGTCTCCAGGTGCAGGTCCTCTTCCGAGCCTTCGATGGTCCGGTAGGTCAGCACCATGCGGTTGGGGCCCAGCTGCTCCGTGAGCGTTCCCAGGGTGCCCTTGGTGCCTGCGCCGAAGAGGGGATCGCCGCTCGCGGTCCGTCCGGGCATGCCTTCGTTGCCCACGATCAGGAAACGCAAGGTGAAACCCAGGGTTCCCGCCGCCAGGGCCCAGCCCAGGCCCCGCCAGAGCGGGTGCCGCGCAGGGGGGAGATCCTGGAGCAGGGCCCGGACCTTCATGGCGCCATCCCCCCGAGCGGGGCGTCCACCAGCCAGGAGCGGCCCCAGCGGGCGCTGCCCTGGGGCGTGGCGGACACACAGAGACGATCTCCCACCTGCGGCTGCGCCGGACGCGCGTGGCCGGCGAACCAGGTGACGGGATCTGCCAGACCCGCCAGGCGCAGCTTCCAGTGATCGGCCCCGAACGAGGATGAAGAGGCCACGGAGCCTTCCAGCCGAGCCAGGGGCGGCGCGAATCCCTGGCCAAAGGGCTCCAGGCGGGCGAGGTCCGCATCCTCCGGGAGATCGCCGGGGGCGCCATCCACCAGGAGGGGTGGGATCTCCCGCCCTCCGGCCTGGGCTTGCGCGCCCCGCTCCAGAACCTGGCGGACGAACGCCAGTCGCGAGGCCTCGAAGCTGAGCCCCGCGGCCGCGCGGTGCCCGCCGCCGCCCAGGATGAAGGGCTGGGCCAGCGCCAGCAGCTCGCTGAGGTCATAGCCTTCCGGGGCCCGCAGGCTGCAGTGCGCCACGCCGTCGATCACCGTGCAGACGCCCGCAGGTCGGCCCGAGGCGCGCATGCGGTGGCCCGCCACGATGCCGATGACGCCCTTGTGGGCGGTGGGATCCAGCGCCAAGTCGAAGGCCGCGCCGTCCGGGCGCGGCAGGCGGGCCGCCAGCTCCTCCTGGATGGCGCGGCGCTCCTGGTTGAGGGCTTCCACCCGGGCCATCAGCACTTCGGCCTCGGCAGCGTCCCGCGTGAGCAGCAGGCGCACCGCATCCTCGGCGCCGCCCATGCGACCGACGGCATTGAGCCGCGGCGCCAGGCCGAAGGCGATGTCCTGGCCGCCCAGGGCGCCTTCCTTCTTCGCGGCCCGGAGCAGGGCCGCCAGGCCGGGGCCGTTCTTCCCGCCCAGGGAATCGAGCCCCCGGCGCACCAGCAGGGCATTCTCGTCCCGCAGCGGCATCATGTCCGCCACGGTCCCGATGGCCACCAGCTTGAGCATCCCGTCCAGGAATGCTGCGTCGGCACCCGCGGGATGGGGCACGGCGCCGAGCAGGGCCTGGGCCAGCTTGAAGGCCACGCCCACGCCTGCCAGGAAGGGGTTGGCGTAGCCGTCGAGGTGGGGATGCACCACCGCGCAGGCCGGCGGCAGCTCCGGACCCAGGGCATGGTGGTCCGTGATCACCCAATCCAGGCCCAGCTCCGTGCTGGCCTTCACCTCATCCACGCTGCGCACGCCGCAGTCCACAGAGACCAGGAGCCCGGGATCTCGGGTTTCCTTCAGCTCCCGGATGCAGTCCAGGTGGAGGCCGTAGCCATCAGAGAAACGGTTGGGGATGAAGAAGGAGACCTCGGCCCCGATACGCTCCAGGGCCCGCACCGCCAGGGCTGTGGCGGTGACGCCGTCCACGTCGTAGTCGCCGTAGACCACGATGCGCTCACGGGCCTCCACGGCGTGGCGGATGCGCGCCACGGCCGCATCCACGCCCGGCAGCAGGTGGGGGTCCGTACTCCGTGCCCAGGAGGAGTCCAGCCGCCAGCCCAGGTCCTCGGGCCGATCCACGCCCCGCAGCCAGGCCAGCCGCGCCAGGCGGGGCTCCAGGTTCCAGGCCGCGGCCAGGGCCTTCCAGGGCGACGGCCCCGCCGGGATCTCCCGCCGGAGAGCCCAGAGCTTGGCCTCCATCTCAGCCCACGCTGCCCATGCGGGCGAACTTCTGATACCGCTCCTCCACCAGCTGCTCGGCGGACAGCTCGGACAGCTCGGAGAAGGCTTCGATGACCGCCTCCTTGAGCGCGGCGGCCGCGGCGTCGAAGTCCGAGTGGGCGCCGCCCAGGGGCTCCTTCACGATGCCGTCGATGACGCCCAGCTCCAGCAGGTGCGGGGCCGTGAGCTTGAGGGCCGCCGCGGCCTTGGGAGCCTGGCTGGCATCCTTCCACAGGATGGAGGCGCAGCCCTCGGGCGAGATCACGGAGTAGATGGCGTTCTCCATCATAAGCACGCGGTCCGCCACGCCCAGGGCCAGGGCCCCGCCGCTGCCGCCTTCTCCCAACACCACGGCCACCACGGGCACCTCGAGCTTGGCCATCTCCAGCAGGTTGCGGGCGATGGCCTCGGCCTGGCCACGCTCCTCGGCGTCCACGCCCGGGTAGGCGCCGGGCGTGTCGATGAGGCAGAGGACAGGCCGCTGGAACTTCTCGGCCAGCTTCATGAGCCGCAGGGCCTTGCGGTAGCCCTCGGGCTTGGGCATGCCGAAGTTGCGGAGGATCTTCTGCTTGGTGTCCCGGCCCTTCTGCTGGCCGATGATCATGACGGGGTTGCCCTCGATCCAGCCCATGCCGCCCACGATGGCCGCGTCGTCGCCGAAGCGCCGGTCGCCGTGCAGCTCTTCGAAACGCTCGCAGATGCGCTCCAGGTAGTCGAGCGTGTAGGGGCGCTTGGGGTGGCGGGCGAGCTGGGCCCGCTGCCAGTCCGTGAGGTTCGTGAACAGCTCGGCCTTCAGCTTGTCCAGCTTCTTCTGCAGCTTTTCCCGTTCTTTGGACTGGGAGGGGTCCATCTCCATGGCCCGGATCTGGGCCTCCAGCTCGAGCACCGGCTTTTCCAGCTGGGAGAGATCCATGGCCTGTTCGGGTGTCGCGTCTTTCATGTGACCTCGGGTCAAGAAGAGGAACGAACCAGTGTAGCCGAGACTCCGGATTCAGGCTCCGTGCCGTTCCGGGGCGGTTGAGCGCAGAATCAGGGGGGAGCCGCCATGCTGACTTCACCCTTCCCCCTCCTCGGCCTCACCGGCGGCATCGCGGCGGGCAAGAGCTTCGTGGCGAAACGGATGGCGGACCGGGGCTGGGCCGTGATCGATGCCGATGCCCTGGCTCGAGAGGCGGTGCGACCCGGCGGCGACGGGCTGGCGGCCATCGTCGCGGCCTTCGGGCCCGGCTGCCTCCAGCCGGATGGCACACTGGACCGGGCCTGGATGGCCGCCCACGTGTTTGCGG
Organism: Geothrix terrae; assembly: GCF_022808775.1. GTDB lineage: Bacteria > Acidobacteriota > Holophagae > Holophagales > Holophagaceae > Geothrix > Geothrix terrae. The sequence continues at coordinate 207,966 of NZ_JAKZLA010000001.1, read as the reverse complement.
ATGACGGAGCGCGGGCCCGGCTGAACGCCATCCTCCATCCCCGCATCGAGGCCCTCCTGGCGGAACGCCTCCAGGCGCTCCCTCCCGGCACCCGCGGCGCGGTGCTGGACGCGGCGCTGTGGGTGGAGCGGGGCCGGGCCCACCACTTCGACGCCTTCTGGACGGTGGATGCGCCGGAGGACCTGCGGCTGGCGCGCCTCGTGGCCCGGGACGGCATGCCCCGGGAGGCCGCCCTGGCCCGCCTGCGGGCCCAGGCCTCGGCCCCGGAGCGCGCCCTTCATGCGGACCTGGTGATCCCCAACGACGGCAGGGACCTCGCCGGGATCCTCGCGGGAGCCGAGGCTTCCCTTCTGTCAAACTGGAAGATCCGCCGCGCGCGGACCTGGAGATCGCCGATGCCTGCACCCTTCACCGCCGACCAGCTCCGCGAGGTCCTCACCGCCCTGCTCCACAAGGGCGGCGACTACGCCGAGGTCTTCGTGGAACGGCGCCGGGCCCATGCCCTGGGCATGGACGACGGCCGCATGGAGGACGTGCTCGCCTCCGAGACCTTCGGCGCGAGCCTGCGCCTGATGGACGGCGAGACCACCCGCTTCGCGGACCTCATCGCCCCGGCCTTCGACGAGCTGGTGGAGGCCGCCCGGACCCTGGCCGCGCCGGGCACCGGCTCGCCCGCGGACCTTCCCGCCCTGGCCCTGGAGCGCCATCCCACCCCCAGCCCCGTGGAGCGGGATCCCGACACGGTGCCCCTCGGCGAGAAGGTGGCCCTGGTACGCCGCGCCGAGGCCCTGGCGCGCAAGGAGGCCCAGGCCCTGCGGCCCGGCGCCCTCAAGCAGGTCTCTGTGGGCTATGGCGACAACACCCAGCGGGTCTGGATCGCCGCCGCAGAGCGCAATGACGGAAGCTGGACCGGCCGCCTCACCGAGGACCACCGCACCCAGGGCGTCCTGCGGGCCAATGTCACCGCCGGCGACGACAGCCAGCTTCAGACCGGCTACCAGACCCTGGGCGAGACGCGGGGCTTCGAGCTGTTCACGGATGAGGCGGTGTCCCGCACCGTCCGCGAGGCCGTGCGCCTGGCCATCCAGGCCCTGGACGCCCAGCCCGCGCCCGCGGGCACCTTCCCCGTGGTGCTCAGCAGCAGCGCTGGGGGCACCATGATCCACGAGGCTTGCGGGCACGGCCTGGAGGCGGATCTCGCGCTCGCGGGCATGAGCGCCTTCGCGGGCAAGCTGGGCCAGAAGGTGGCCGCCGAGGGCGTGACGATCATCGACGACGGCACCCTGCCCCACAAGCGCGGCAGCCAGGCCATCGACGACGAGGGGAACCCCGTCAGCCGCGTGGTGCTCATCGAGAATGGCGTGCTGAAGGCCTACCTGCAGTCCCGCAAGACCTCCCGGAAGATGGCCACGGAGCCCACGGGCAATGGCCGCCGGGAGAGCTACCGCCACCTGCCCATCCCCCGCATGCGCAACACCTTCCTGGCCGCCGGGAACGAAGCACCCGAGGCCATCCTCCGGGATCTGGACCGCGGTCTGCTGGTGAAGCACATGGGTGGCGGCCAGGTGGACACGGTCACGGGCAACTTCGTGTTCCAGGTGACCGAAGGCTACTGGGTGGAGAACGGCGAGCCGAAGTACCCCGTGAAGAACGCCACCCTCAGTGGCTGCGGTCCCGAGGTACTCAAGCAGCTCACTCGCATCGGCAGCGACCTCCACCACTTCGACATCGGCACCTGCGGCAAGGATGGCCAGGGCGTGCCCGTGAGCGATGCGCTGCCCACCATCCTCTGCCCCTCCCTCGTGGTCGGCGGTACCGCCGAGCCCCTGCCGAGCGTCCTTTGACCGGCGCGCGCCTGCGGGTGGTGCAGGCCGACATCACCACCCTGGCCGTGGACGCCATCGTCAACGCCGCGAACAGCAGCCTGCTGGGCGGCGGCGGTGTGGATGGAGCCATCCATCGCGCGGCGGGGCCGGGGTTGTTGGAGGAGTGCCAGGTCATCCGGAACCGCCAGGGCGGATGCAAAACGGGACGGGCCGTCATCACAGCCGGTCACCGCCTGCCCGCGAAGGCCGTGATCCACACGGTAGGGCCCGTCTGGCAGGGCGGTGGCTCCGGCGAGGACGACCTGCTGGCCTCCTGCTACCGCGAGAGCCTCCGTCTGGCCGAGGGCCAGGGATGCCGCACCGTGGCCTTCCCCGCCATCAGCACCGGCATCTACGGATTCCCTCCGGCCCGCGCCGCCGGCATCGCCGTCAGGGCCTGCCGCGAGTGGCAGGCGGTCCATGCCCTCCCGCAGACCATCACCCTCGTGGCCTTCGATGGCCCGGCGCTGGCGATCCTGCAGTCCGCCTTCGAGAAGGAAGCCTGACATGACCGATCCGTTCCGCACCTTCATTCCCGAGTCCCTCGAAGATCGCCTCCAGGACGGCATCCGGCACGCCCTGAGGCAGGGCGCGGAGGGGGCCGAGGCCTTCGTCTCCGTGTCCCGCGGCCGCAAGGCCAAAGTGCAAAACGGCGCCCTCGAGGACCTCACCACCAGCAAGCGCGGAGGCCTGGGCGTGCGCGTAATCCGGGCCGGCGGCAAGGGCTTCCGCACCGGCCTGGCCACCACCACGGACCTGGCCGCGGCGGACTTCCGGGGGCTCTTCGCCCAGGCCTGGGAGCTGAGCGCCCTGGGCGACGAAGACCCCTGGCTGCGGCAGGCCGATCCCGAAGGCACGGATGATCTCCCCAGCCGCTTCGATGGCGCCGTGGAGGCCCTCACGCCCGAGCAGCGCATCGCCTGGGCGCTGGAGCTGGAAGCCGGAGCCCGGAAGGCCTCATCGAAGGTGGCCGCCGTGCGGGAATCGGCCTGGAGCGACGGCTCCGGCGCCAGCCTGCTGCTCACTCAGAAGGGCGTGCGCACGCCGGATGCGTGGTCCAGCTGCTCCGCGGCCATCGAGCTGGCCGTGGCCGATGGCGACGAGCGGCAGGCGGCCTGGCACTGGGATGTGGCCCGCAGGCCGGGCCTGGATCTCGCTGCCATCGGGGCGGAGGCGGCCCTCAAGGGCGAGCGGAAGCTCCATCCCCAGCGTCTGCCCGCCGGCAAGTACCCCGTGGTGCTCCACCCGGAGGTGGCCGTGGACCTGCTGGGCATCGTGGCAGGCATGCTGGATGCCGAGTCCGTGATCAAGGGCCGCAGCCTCTTCGCCGGCAAGCTGGGCGAGCCCATCGCCTCGCCCCTGCTCACCCTGGTGGACGACGGCCGCCTGGCCGAAGCCCCGGGCCGCCCCGCCCTCGGTACGGAGCCCTGGGACGCCGAAGGGCTGCCCACGCGTCGCAACGTGCTCATCGAAGGCGGCACTCTGAAGACCTACCTCCACACCCTCAAGACCGCCGCCGAGATGGGCCAGGCGCCCACGGCCAGCGCCGGCCGCGGCTTCGGCAGCCAGCCTGGCGCGACCACCTTCAACCTCTTCCCCCTGGCCGGGGACACCGCCCCCGAAGCCCTCTACCGCCTGGCCGGCAACGGCGTGCTCATCACGGAAATCATGGGCCTGCACACGGTGGATCCCGTCAGCGGCGACCTCAGCGTGGGCGCCTCGGGCCTCCGCATCCGCGACGGCGTGCTGGCCGAACCCGTGGACAAGCTCACCTTCGCCGGCAACCTGCGCGATTTCCTCACCCGCATCGTGGCCCTGGGCAGCGACCTCCGCTGGTACGGCGGCAGCGCAGGGCTGAGCCTCTTGCTGGAGGGCATCGCCCTGGGAGGCGCCTGATGGGCCGCGAGTTCTGGGACACGCGCTATTCGGAAACCGAGCTGACCTACGGCTCCGAGCCCAACGATTTCCTGCGGGAGATGGCGCCGCGCATCCCGCCTGGCCCCGTGCTGGGATTGGGCGAGGGCCAGGGTCGCAATGCCGTGTACCTGGCCACGCTGGGCCATGCCGTCACGGCCGTGGACCAGTCGCCAGTCGGCCTGGCCCGCGCGCGGGAGCTGGCCACCAGCCGCGGCGTGGCCCTCTCCACAGTGGTCGCCGACCTCGCGGACTTCAACCTCGGAGCCGCCTCCTGGAGCGGCATCATCTCGATCTTCTGCCACCTGCCCTCCGCCCTGCGACGCGATCTGTACCCCCGCTGCGCCGCGGCTCTCGCCCCTGGCGGAGTCTTCATCCTGGAAGGCTACACGCCCCGCCAGTTGGACTACGGCACCGGCGGACCGAAGGAACCGGATCTTCTCGACACCCTCGATGAGCTGCGGGGCCTCCTGCCCGGCCTGGAGCTGGAAGTGGGCCGGGAGCTGCTGCGGGACATCCGCGAAGGCGCCCACCATCAGGGCCTCGGAGCCGTGGTCCAGGTGGTGGCCCGCAAGCCCTTGGGGTTCACCTCCGGGTCCTGACCTGCGATCCTGGACCGTTCGCACAGGACCTGCCATGAGCCTCGATTCCGCCCGCGCCTACCTAGCCTTCCCCCACCTGGAGCCGGAGCTCCGGGCGGAGCTGGAGGCGCTGCTGAAGGCCGCCGAGGCAGGGGACGCCAAGGCTGCAGCGGAGCTGGAGGATCGCTTCTCTGAGCCTCTCGCCTTCGGCACCGGCGGCCTGCGGGGGTTCATGGCCGCAGGCCTGCGCCGCATGAACCGCCCCAACATCCGCCGCGTGTCCATGGCCCTGGCCAGCGTGGCCAGCCGGCGGGCTCCCGGGAAGATGGTCGCCGTCGTGGGTTTCGACACCCGCCTCAACTCCCAGGCCTTCGGAAGGGCCTGCGCCGAGGTCTTGGCCGCCGCGGGCTACCAGGTGTTTCTCGGCGACCGCCCCCTGCCCACTCCCTTCCTCTGCTTCGCCATGAAGCGGCTGGGAGCCGGCTGCGGCGCCATCGTCACCGCCAGCCACAATCCGAAGGAGTACAACGGCTTCAAGGCCTACAACGATCTGGGCGGCCAGGTGGTGGAGCCCTGGGACGCGGAGGTGGAGGCCCACATGGCCACCCTGCCCCTGGTGCCCGAACTGCCGGTGGCGCCGGCCGGCCGCATCCAGCCCATTCCCGCGGAGGTGGAGGAAGCCTACCTCGCCATGGGCCAGGATCTGCTCCAGCATCCCAAGGCCTTCGAGGCCGCCCGCATCCTCTACACGCCCTTCCACGGCACCGGCGTGGCCTTCGTGCCCGCCCTCTTCGAGCGGGCCGGCCTGCCGCTCACCCTCAGCCCCAGCCAGGGCATCCAGGACGGCACCTTCCCCACCGCGCCTCGGCCCAATCCCGAGGAACTGGCCGCCTACGCCGCGCCCCTGAAGGAAGCCGAGGCCACGGGCGCCGAGGTGATCCTCGCCAACGACCCCGACGCGGACCGCATCGGCGTGGTGGCCAAGCGCGACGGGACGTGGGAGCTCATGTCCGGCAACGACCTGGCGGCCCTCACGCTGGACTACCTCTGCACCCAGAAGGGCCGGAAGGGCGCCGTGGTGAGCACGGTGGTCACCTCCGACTTCATGGCCGAGGTGGCGCGCCACCACCGGCTGCCCGTCGTGTGGACCCTCACGGGCTTCAAGAACATCGCCGTGTGCATGGACCGCCTGGAAGCGCTGGGCGAGGCCTACGCCTTCGGCGCGGAGGAGAGCTACGGCATGCTGCTGCCCCCCGACCTCCGGGACAAGGACGGCGTCACCGCCGCCCTCGTCGTGGCCGAGATGGCCGGGCACTACAAGGCCAAGGGGCAGACCCTGTTCCAGGCCGTGGAGGCCCTCATGGCCCGGGTGGGCACCTTCCACAACCGCCTGGTGAACCTGGAGGACCCCCGGCCCGGCGGCGCCAAGCGTTTCGCGGAGGCCATGGGCCGCATCCGCGCCGCAGGGCTGGCCTCGCTCGGTGGCGAGAAGGTCGTCAGCTGGGAGGACTTCCAGACGGGCCTCTGGCACGGCGAGGGCCGGACGGAGCCCATCCTCGATCGTCCGGACAACCGCCCGGTGGCCTTGCCCATCTCCCGCAGCAATGTCCTCAAGTTCCGCCTGGAGAGCGGTGCCTTCGCCGCCTTCCGCCCCAGCGGCACCGAGCCGAAGCTGAAGGTGTACCTCCAGGGACGCGGCGAGGCCGCCCAGCTGGACCGCCTGGAAGCCGAGGCCCGCACCCTGCTCGGTCTTTAATCTCCTCTAGAACCAGAAAAGGGCGGCGCCGAACCGGCGCCGCCCTTTTTCTGAAGCAGGAAGACTACTTCTTCTTGAAGGTGGTCAGCTTGCCCTCGGCCCAGCCGTGGCAGTCCTTGCACTGGGCTTCCTTGTACTTGGCGAGCATCTTGGTGGTCGCGGCATTGAACTTCTTGTCCTTCGGCGCGCCCTCGTGGCAGGCGGTGCACTTGGCGCCCTTCACGGTGGTCATCTTCGCCATGGCCGCGGGAGCGGCCGCGAGGATGAGGGCGGTGGTGAGGAGAGTGATGCGGCGCATGTCAGCTCCTTCATGGGGGTGGTGATCCGATCCACAGGGATCAGGGGGAGGGGAGAAAGGCAGATGGACGACCGGAGTCCCGGTCGCGACCACCCGGCCCCGCCCGGGAGGGGCGGGACGCAGATCTGCGTGGTCGGGGTGTGCCAAAGAGCGGTTGGACTGGGCGCCGAGGCGCCTCAGTGCGCGAGGCGCGAGGTCATGGCGAAGATGATCAGGAAGAGCAGCACGAGGCCCACGCCGAAGAAGATGTAGCCGGCGCTGCGGGCGATGCCCTTCCAGGCTTCCCACTCGTCCTTGACGCGGAAGCTGTCCAGGCGGCCTTCGGCCACCAGGCGGTCATACCAGCGCTTCCGCTCGTGGAGCATTTCGGACTTCGAGATGCGGCCCGAGAAGATGACCGTATCCATGGGGAACTTCTCCAGCCGGAAATGCGTGTTGAAGAAGTGGACCGTGAAGATGAAGCCGGCTGCCAGCAGGGCCTCGTCCGAGTGGATGATGAGCGACACGTTGATCATCCAGCCCGGCATGAACTTGCTGAAGAACTCCGGGAACCACATGATCAGGCCGGAAACGCCGATGGCGAAGACACCCCAGAACACGGCCAGGTAGTCGAACTTCTCGAAGTAGGTCCAGCGATCGAACTCGGGACGGGGTCCCTTGCCGAAGAACCAGCGGTTGTGGGCCACGAAGTCCTTCAGGTCCTGCCTGGTGGGAATCATGGAATCAGGGAGGGCCATGGCCGTGAAGACCCGGCTCAGCCGGATGGAGCCCGTCTCAGGGTCCTTCAGGAAGCCGCGCCTCTGCCAGAGGTGCGCCAGGGTGGTGCTCACGTGGAGGGCGAAGTAGAGGAAGGTGATCACTGCGCCGAAGTGGTGCAGGGTGCGGGCGACGTCGGCCCCGCCGAAGAACCGGAAGATCGCCTTCGCCCAGTTGGTGTAGTAGAACTTCAGGGGCATGCCGGTGACGGTCAGCAGCAGGAAGCTCGTCACCACCAGGATGTGGAGGAACCGCTCGAAGGGCTGGAAGCGGGTGAACTGCTCGTCGTCCTCCTGGATCTTGATCTTGGCCTCGCGGAACTGCTTGGAGTCGTGGCGGTAGAGCCAGATGGAGCGGAACAGCCACAGGAGGGTGTGCGCGCCGAACAGGGAGAAGGTGCACACGAGCAGCGTGGTCATGACCAGGAAGACGTAGTGCAGCACCGGGTAGTTCTTGCGGTCCATGGGATTCGCGTGGGGCGCGTACTTCGTGAAGCTGACCGTGGCATTGGCGTGGCACTGCTTGCAGGTGTTGACGATGTTCGCGGGAGAGAGGCGGGAGTTGGGATCCGCGGCCCGCAGGACATCATGGTGGCCGTGGCAGTCATAGCAGGCGGCCACGGCGCTGGCGGTGTTGGCCTTGCCCAGGGCCATGGCCTTGCCGTGGTAGGTGTCGCGGTAGTGCTCGAGCCGGTCGGCGTGGCACTTGCCGCAGACCATGTCGCTGCCGGCCTTGAAGTGTCCGCTCACCGGGGTCTCGATCTGGTGCGCCGAGTGGCACTGGATGCAGACCGGGCCGCGGGGATCGCCCTTGGCCAGCAGCTGGCCGTGGACACTCTTGTTGTAGATCTCCTCCACAGTGACGTGGCACTTGCCGCAGGTCTTGGCGACGTTGGCATGGTTGATGGGCGAGCTCCGGTCCACGGTCCGCTTGATGTCATGCACGCCGTGGCAGTCGTTGCAGCTGGGCGCCACGATGAGCCCCTTCTGCAGCAGCGCCTTCCCGTGGATGCTCTCCTGGTACTGGGAAGCCACCTGGGGGTACTTCATCTTGTATTCGTCGGTGAGGTTCTTGTTGGCGTGGCACTTCGCGCAGGTCTGGGAGAGGTTCATCTTGTAGACCGGCGAATCCGTCTGCTTCACGGGGACGATGTAGTGGTTCCCGTGGCAGTCCACGCAGCTGGCCGCCGCCGACGCGCCCATGGCCTTGCTCATGCCATGGATGCTGCCCTGGTAGACCTTGTCCTCCTCGGTGTGGCAGGTACCGCACTTCACCTTCGGCACCGGGTTGCCATCGCCCGGATGGTCCTTGTGGAGCTCGGCATGGCAGGTCTTGCAGGAGAGGGAGGCGTGGACCGAGCCGCCAAACCGCGCCGCATCCACGAAGAGCGGCACGGTGGTGCCATTCGGCCCTTCCTTGGTGAGGTCCTTGTCGCTGTGGCAGTCGAAGCAGCTTTCCTTGGCGGCTGCCTTGGCAGGAGCGGCATACAGGGGCGCCGAGGCGAGGAGGAGGCCGGTGATCAGAGCCAGCAGCAGGCTTCCGCCGCGCCGCCTGGCGGCGGCGGGAGCCTGAGTATCGGTAGAAGTCCAGGTCATGGGGTTGGTTCCTATGGGGTGGGGAGGGGTCAGTGAGGCGCTAAGGGGATGGCATCAAGCGTCGTGGTGTTCGGTTCCGTGCTTCTCGATCGTCTTCCGGTAGTACTCGGGCCGGGTCTCGCGCATGTGGTCCGCGGAGGCCTTGCCGTTCAGCCAGGCGAGGTCCATGGGGTAGACATCGGGATCGAAGATCACCAGGTACCAGTGCCAGACGAGGATGGAGAGCGTGGCCAGGATGGCTTCGTACCAATGGGCCGCCGTGGCCGCGTCCAGGACCCACTTCGGGAAGTGGCGCAGGCTCCAGTTCTCGGCCCACAGCAGGATGCCCGTCACGGCCATCACCACGGTGCCCCACATGAAGGCCCAGTACTCCATCTTCTCCGGGTAGCCGAACATGCCGAAGGTGGGGCGCTCCTTGATCAGGCCCAGGTTGAACCGGAGCATGTTGAAGATGTCCTTGGCGTCCTGCCAGGAGGGGAGCAGCTCCACGAGGATGATGCGATCCCGCTTCGACAGGGCGAGGTGGACGAAGTGGAACACCGTGCCCGCCATCATCACCACGGCCGCGGCGCGATGGACCACGCCGCGGAGGCTGGAAGTCGGATCGAAGGACTGGAAGAGCTTCACCCAGGCCGATTCCGGGAACTTCAAGGCAAAGCCCGTGATGACGAGGGAGATGAAGCTCACGATCACCATGGCATGGGTGATCCGGAACGTCAGGTTCATGCGCGGGAAGCCCTCGTGGGTGGCGCCGTGATGCGGTCCGCGCCGCAGCTTGGCCAGCCAGTCGAGGAAGTTGTGCAGCAGCATGAACCCGATGGTCAGGGGGATGAGGACGAGGTACGCCAGCCGGATCCACCGCACGGAGACATGCTCCGTCATGGTGGCCGTGCGCACGTGTATGGGAGCCGCCGCCAGCTTCGCCCCGGCGCCCGGATGGCACTTCCCGCAGGTCTGGGCCAGGTTGGCCGGGTTCACCGTGGACCTGGAATCCGCCGAAGGCAGGATGTTGTGCACCCCGTGACAGGACGCGCAGTTGGCCGCGGATTTCCCGCCGCCCCGGACGGAAAGGCCGTGGAAGCTGTCCTGGTAGGCGGGGACCTTGTCGCCGAATCCGTAGCGGGTGTTCAGCCGCTCGTCTCCGTGGCAGCGGCCGCAGGTGCTGGTGGACACGCGCGCGGAGTTCACCAGGGAGCCGGGCTCCGAGGGTGCCAGGATCTCGTGCTCGCCGTGGCATCCGGTGCAGGTCGGGGAATCCTTGGACCCGCGCTTCAGGGCCAGCCCGTGGACGCTGTCGGCGTAGATGGCCTGGATGTCGCTGTGGCAGACGCCGCAGGTTTCCGCGACGTTGGCGCGGTTCACCCGCGCCTTTGGATCCCGGGAGGCGAGGATGTCATGGCTGCCATGGCAGTCGGAGCAGGAAGCCGCGCTGGCGTTCCCCTTGGCCACCTCGCGCCCGTGCACGCTCAGGCGGTAGGCCTCCACCGGCTTGACGAAGGGGATCTGGTGCCGTGCGACGAAGTCGGGGTTGGAGTGGCAGGTGCCGCAGGTGTCGGCCAGGTTCTTCTTGGCCACCTTCGAGGCGGGATCGCCCGCGCCGAGAATGCCGTGGGCGGGGCCGTGGCAGGAGGCGCAGGTGGCCGCGTCGGTCATTCCGTTCTGCTTGGCGACGCCGTGGACGCTCTTCTTGTAGGCCGTGACCTGATCGCTGTGGCAGTCCGCGCAGTTCACCGGCGCGGGCTTATCGGCGTGGGGCAGCCTGGTGATGCTGCTGTGGCAATCCGTGCACGCCATGCTCCCGTGCTTGGTGGTCGCGAACTTGGCCAAGTCGATGTCATGGCAGGCGACACAATCATTGGCCGAAGGGGGAGCGGCGGCGAGGAAGGCGGAGAGCAATCCAGCGAGCAGCAGGCGCATAGCTACCTCACATGTCGGCTATCACCCTAGCGCGGTTACCTCCCAATAAGATACCTGATGGTGATTTAGATCACGGACCGATCCAATTCCGAAGTTCTTGTATGCTCCGAGTTACATGTCGCTACAGGTGTCGGAATCCATTGATAGGACACCTCCGGAGTACAGAAAAAACCGGGCGGGAGACCCGCCCGGCGAAATCGCGAGCCCGCGTCAGCGGCTCACTTGCCCTTGTAGTCCTTGAGCCAGTTCAGGTCGACCTCGGCGGCCTTCTTCTTGGCCTTGGTCTCTTCGAGGAACTTGCCGCGCGCGGTCATCTCGCCACCCTTCTTGGGGGCGCCCACGTGGCAGGCCTTGCAGTCCTTGACGTCGGTGAAACCCAGCTCCTGGGCCTTCTTGACGAAGGGCATCTTGGCCTGGGCGGGAAGAGCAAGGAGCAGCGCCGCAGCGGCGGTGAGGATGGCGATACGCATGATGCCTCCGGGATGGGGTCCCGCAGGAGCGGGACGGGTTGGTCACGATATTGCAATTCGGATGCCTGGACCACCCTTTCAAGCGACATTCCGGCCCTCTGATGTGACCTAGAGCACCAGATGCTCCTGATACTCCCCGAAGACGGCCCGGAGCGCGTCGCAGATTTCTCCCACCGTCGCCTCGGCCTTCACGGCGGCCAGGATGCGCGGCATGAGGTTTTCCGTGCCCCTGGCCGCGGCGGACAGCTCCGCCAGCCGGGCCGACGCGGCGGCCTGGTCCCGGCGCCCCCGCACCGCCGCCACCTGGCGGCGCCGGGTCTCGCCCAGAGCCTCGTCCACCCTCAGGAGGTCCGGGGCGGTCTCGCCGCTGATGGCGAACCGGTTCACGCCAACCACGACCTGGGTGCCCTTCTCCACGGCCTTCTGGTAGGCATAGGCGGCGTTCTGGATCTCCCGCTGGGGAAGGCCCTTCTCGATGGCGGCGACCATGCCACCCAGCTCGTCCACCTTGGCCAGCAGGGCCGAGGCCCGGGCTTCCAGCTCATCCGTCAGGGATTCGATGAGATAGCTGCCCGCGAAGGGATCCACCACGTCCGCCACGCGGGACTCATGGGCCAGGATCTGCTGCGTGCGCAGGGCGATCATGGCGCTCTGCTCCGTGGGCAGGGCCAGGGCCTCGTCCCGGCTGTTGGTGTGCAGGCTCTGGGTGCCGCCGCACACCGCGGCCATGGCCTGCACGGTGGTTCGCACGATGTTGTTGTCCGGCTGCTGGGCCGTCAGCGTGCTGCCCGCCGTCTGCGTGTGAAAACGCAACATCTGGCTTTTTGCATCGGTCGTCTTGAAACGTTCCTTCATGATCCGCGCCCAGAGACGTCGGGCGGCGCGGAACTTGGCCACCTCCTCGAAGAACTGGTTGTGGGCGTTGAAGAAGAAGCTGAGGCGCGGTGCGAAGGCCTCCAGCTTCAGGCCCGCATCCAGGGCCGCCTGCACATAGGCGATGCCGTCGCCCAGGGTGAACGCGATTTCCTGGGCCGCGGTGCAGCCCGCCTCGCGGATGTGGTAGCCGGAGATGGAGATGGTGTTCCAGTTCGGCACCTGATCCGCGCAGAAGGCGAAGATGTCCGTGATGAGGCGCAGGCTGTGGCGCGGCGGGAAGATGTAGGTGCCGCGGGCCATGTACTCTTTGAGGATATCGTTCTGGATGGTGCCGCTCACCTTGTCCCAGGGAACCCCCTGTTCATCCGCCACGGCCAGGTAGAGGGCCAGCAGCACCGAGGCCGGGGCGTTGATGGTCATGCTCGTGCTGACCTTGTCCAGCGGGATGTCCCGGAACAGCGTCCGCATGTCGTGGATGGAGCTGATGCTCACACCCACCTTGCCCACCTCGCCCAGGGCCATGGGGTGGTCGGGGTCCATGCCGATCTGCGTGGGCAGGTCGAAAGCCACGGAAAGCCCAGTGGTGCCCTGCTCCAGCAGGTAGCGGTAGCGGGCGTTGCTCTCCTCAGCGGTGGCGAAACCGGCGTACTGGCGCATCGTCCAGAGGCGACCCCGGTACCCGGTGGGCTGCACATGTCGCGTGAAGGGGAACTTCCCGGGGGCGCCCAGGTCGCGCAGGGGATCATGGCCCGCGAGGTCCGCTGGCGTGTAGCTGTTCTTCAGCGGGATACCCGAGCTGGTCTCGAAGGCCCGTTCGCGGAGTTTCGCGGGATCCTCCACCACCGTGAGCTGCGCGCGCACCTGGTCCAGGAAATCCTTCTGATACATGGGGCCTCCGTGGAATCCACGATAGCATCGGGACTCCGGCCCCTGGCGGGCCCTAGGTCACCATCACGATCCGGGATTCCCGGTCCTCCTGGTCCAGGGAACTGGCGATCGCCTCCGCCGGGACTGCCTGGCCGAACAGGAATCCCTGGGCACCGTGGCACTGGCGCTCCCGGAGGAAGGCGAGCTGTCCCTCGGTCTCCACGCCCTCGGCGACCACCTGCAGGTTGAGGCAGGCACCCATGGCGATGATGGCCGTGGCGATGGCGGCGTCGGTGGGGTTGTGCTCCAGATCGCGGATGAAGGACTTGTCGATCTTGATGGTGCTGACGGGGAAGCGCTTGAGCTGTGCGAGGGACGAGTAGCCCGTCCCGAAATCGTCGATGGAGACGTGGATGCCCAGGGCCTTCACCTCGTCCAGCACGGCCACGGCCAGCGCTGGATTCTGCATGACCACCGTCTCCGTGATCTCCAGCTCCAGCCATTGCGGATCCAGCTCCGTCTCCTCAAGGATCCGCCGCACCGCCGCCGCCATGCCGACCTGCTGGAGCTGGTAGCCGGAGAGGTTCACGCCGATGCGCATGGGGCGCAGGCCCTGCGCCTGCCACCGGGCGCCCTGGCTGCACGCCTCGCGCAGCACCCACTCGCCGATGGGGAGGATGAGCCCGGTCTCCTCGGCCAGCGGGATGAACTCCGAGGGAGAGAGGAGGCCCAGGTCGGGATGCTCCCAGCGGACCAGGGCCTCGATGGCGGTCATCCGGCCCGTGTCCACCTCGACCTTCGGCTGGTAGAGCACACGGAACTCGCCAGCCTCCAGGGCGTGGCGGAGCCCGGTGGACAGCACGAGCCTCCGTTCGACGTCCTGGTCCATCCCCGGATGGTAGAACTGGTAGTTGTTCCTGCCCCGGCTCTTGGCGTGGTACATCGCGCTGTCGGCCTTCTTCACCAGGGCCTCGCCCCCTTCGCCATCCTCCGGGAAAAGGCTGATGCCGACGCTGGCCGTCACGAAGATCTCCTGACCGCCGATGTGGAAAGGCCGCGCCAGCGGCCTGAGGAGCCGTCCCGCCAGAGCGGAGGCCTCCTTGGGGCCCTGCACATCATTCAGGGTCACGATGAACTCGTCGCCGCCGATGCGGCTGACGGCGTCGCTCTCTCGGACCGCGGCCTTCATCCGTTGCGCGGCTTGGCGCAGGAGCTCGTCGCCCACCGCGTGGCCCAGCGTGTCATTGATCAGCTTGAAGCGGTCCAGATCCACGAACAGCACCGCGAGGCTCCGGCCAGACCTCCGGGCCGCCTCCTGGGCCCCGTTCAGCTTCTCCAGCAGGGAGGCCCGATTGGGCAGGCCCGTCAGGCCGTCGAAGTGGGCCATCCGGAAAAGCTGCTCCTCGGCCTGCCGCCGCGCAGTTACATCGCGACAGATGCACCAGACCATTCCCGGGCGCCCATCCTTGAGGGTCGGGGCGAGGTTCCCCTCGACGGAGATGCGGGTCCCGCTCCTGGCCAGGACGTCGGCCTCCATGGCGGTCCCCCGCGCCTCCTTCATGGCCCGCCCGAATTCTTTCAGCAGGCGGGCCCGGTGGTCCAGGTCGATGAGATCGAAGAAGGTGGTGGTCTCCAGATCCTGGAGGCCGTACCCCAGGGTCCTCACCCAGAGGGGGTTTGCGTACAGGAACCGGCCTTCGGGCGTGAGGCAGACGATCAGGTCGTTCGCCGTGTCCACGAACTGCTGCAGCTGGGCCTCCCGGGCCTTCAGGGCCCGGTGCTCCCACCGGATGACCCCCATGAGGCGGGCCGTGATGAAGGCCACCGCCGCATTCAGGATCGCGGCCCAGGACCAGGCCAAGCACAGGTAGAGCGGATTGGCGCCGAGGCCCTCCGAGGCGAAAGGCATGGCCACCGGTGGCAGCAGGCGGAAATAGTGCCCCGCCAGCATGAGGCCGTGCATGGCCCCGCCGATGGCGCCGACGGCCCAGACCTCCCGCGGGCGGGGCAGCAGGAAGGCCGCCTCCATGGTGGCGATCAGGTAGGCCGGCCAGAACCAGCTGGACGGCCCCCCGCTGAAGTGGATCAGGACGGTGATGAAGAAGAGGTCCAGCAGGATCTGGGCGTGATCCGAGTAACGGAAGCCTCTCGCTCCGAACCAGCCTTGTTGGAGGATCAGGCTGTAGGCGGCCATGGAAGCCACGGCGCCCGCCAGGAAGGCCAGCTGGGCGCGGGTGAGGAAGAACCCGTAGGCGCTGACGGAAAAGATGCCGCCGGCGAAGAGCCCGTAGGCGCCGATGATCGCCAACAGGATCCAGCGGGCCATGGCCACCAGCCTCGCGCGGGCTTCCTGGTCGGTCCAAGGGGTGGTCCCGAGGGGCATCCGTCCGGCCGTCAGGAAGGCGCCCGAGTCGGTCTTCAGCCAATCTGCGGTTTCGGTCCAGGGTGGCACGGGGCTCCTTATTCATTACCCAATGGTCAACTGTCCGCGAACCCGGAGGGGCCGTCAGTGATGGCCGTCACCCGGCGAATATATCTAAATACATGTAATATAAATTTTTATGCATCAATTATCACACTTTTATACCAATTCGGACTCGGGCCACCCGCCCCTCCAGCCCCCCTTCCTGCGCTCCTTCCTCCGCGCCCTTCCAGGGCGAATCTTCGCGAAGTTATGCTTCCAGAAACCCCGAGGGACCCACCCATGCCGATGCCACCCTCCGCCCCTCCCGTTTCCTACCGCTTGATCCAGGGCGCCGATCTGTGGACCGACCAGGGCCAGCAGCGCGGCCAGGCCGTGGTCATCCGGAAGGGGAGGATCCTGGCGGTCGGTCCCGTGGAGGTGCTTGCCAAGGCCCATCCCACCGCGCAGCGGGTCGAGCTCCCGGGAGGCACCCTGCTGCCTGGGTTCATCGAAGGCCATGCCCACGTGGGTGGGCTGGGCGCCCTGAGCCGGAAGGCGGACCTGACGGGACCGGCGGATCTGCCGGGCACGCTGGAGCGCCTCCGGGCCTGGGCCGCCGCCCATCCCAAGGGCTGGCTGCTGGGACGGGGCTGGGACCAGAACCGGTGGCCGGGCAAGGCCTTCCCCAGGGCCGCCGACCTGGACGCCATCGCGGGCTCCCGGCCGGCCTTCCTCCAGCGGGTGGATGGCCACGCGGCCTGGGTGAACAGCGCCGCGCTGGCCCTGGCGGGCATTGGCCCCAAGACCCCGGATCCCGAGGGCGGACGCATCCTGAAGGACGCCAGCGGACAGCCCACAGGCATCCTCCTGGACGGGGCCGTGCAGCTCGTGGAGAAGCTCATTCCCGAGCCCAGCTCCGCCGAGCTGGAGGCGCGGCTCAAGGCGGGCCTCGCCGCCCTGCGCGCCGACGGCTTCACGGCCGTGGCCGACATGGGGGTGGGCACGCGCGAGCTGGCAGCCTACCGGCGCCTGGCCGCCGCGGGGGCGCTGCCCATCCGGGTGTTCGCATACATGAACCACGACCATGCCCTGATGCTGCGCGAGCTCAGGCAGGGTCGGGCGAAGAACCTGTCCTTCTTCCAGGTCCAAGGCGTGAAGTTCTACCTCGATGGCGCCCTGGGCAGCCGCGGGGCGCGGCTTCTGGCCCCCTACGCGGACGAACCCACCACCCGCGGGCTCTGGGTCACGGATCCCGCCAAGGTCGCGCTGGATGTCTCGATCACCCTGCGCGCCGGGTTCCAGCCGGCCATCCACGCCATCGGCGACGCCGCGAACCGCGCCGCCCTGGACCTGATCGCCCAGGCCATGAAGAAGGGCAAAGGTTCCCTGCCCCCGCGCATCGAGCATGCCCAGATCGTCACCGCCGCGGACGCGGCCCGCTTCGGGAAGCTCGGCGTCGTGGCCAGCATCCAGCCCGTCCACTGCACCTCCGACCACAGCTGGACCCCCGCCCGTCTGGGCCCTGACCGCGTGGACGAGGCCTTCCCCTGGCGGACCCTTGCGAACGGCGGGGCCCTGCTGGCCTTCGGAAGCGATGCCCCGGTGGAGGACCCCAACCCCTTCGTGAGCCTCGCCGCCGCGGAGACGCGCCAGGACCCCGCCGGAAATCCGCCCGGGGGATTCCTGCCCGCACAGCGCCTCACGCGCGCCGAAGCGCTCCGCGCCTACACCAGCGGCAATGCCGCCGCCCTGGGCCACGCCAAGGACCTGGGCACGCTCCAGAAGGGCGCCGTGGCCGATCTGTTGTGGGTCCAGGTGCCCCTGGGCTCCCTCACGCCCGAAGCTCTGCGGAAGGTGAAGCCCGCGCGGTTGTGGGTGAACGGGGTCGAGGTACCCCTGGCACACTAGGCAGATGAGCCTCCGCCCCGCATCCCCCCTGCTGGCCCCATCCCTGCTCTCCGCGGACTTCACGCGGCTGGGCGAGGAACTGGGGATGATCGCCGCCGCGGGTGCCCAGGTGGTGCACGTGGATGTCATGGACGGACGCTTCGTGCCCAACATCACCATCGGCCTGCCCGTGGTGGAGAGCCTGCGGAAGGCCACGGCCCTGCCCCTGGACTGCCACCTGATGATCGTGGAGCCCCTGCGCTATGCCGCGGACTTCGTGAAGGCGGGCGCCGGCTGGGTGAGCATCCACCAGGAGGCCGATCCCCACCTGCACCGCACCCTGGCCGCCATCCGGCAGGCAGGCGGCCAGGCCGGCGTGGTGCTGAATCCCGGCACGCCCGTGGAGACGCTCGTCGACCTGGTGGGCGACTTCGACTTCGTGCTGCTCATGAGCGTGAACCCCGGCTTCGGCGGCCAGAGCTTCATCCCCCGCGTCCTCGACAAAGTGAAGCGCCTGGATGCCCTCCGGGCCGAGCGCAACGTGCCCTTCTTCATCCAGGTGGACGGGGGCGTGAGCATGAAGAACGCCGCCGACCTCATCCGCGCAGGCGCCGATTGCCTGGTGGCCGGCAACGCCGTGTTCAAGGCCGAGGACCCGAAGGCCGCCGTCGCGGGCCTGTTGCGCGAAATGGCCACCGGGCGGCTGGCATGAGGCTCGACCTCGAGCGCTACAACCGTCTGCTCTGGGCCGTGAATGGAACGCTCCTGCTGGCGGGCCTGCTCGTTCTGCTGATCACCGGCCTCACCACGCTCTGGCCCTCTCGCGACCGGGGCCAGAGCCTTCCGGCCGGAGTCCCGGCGACCATGTCGGACACCCCCACCCAGGCCGCCATCCTGCGCCTTGGCCTTCCGAAACCCCTGAAGGGCACGGACACCCTGCTCGTTCCCGTGGAGGGACTCCCGCAGGAATCCGAGGAGCCCCGGGGCATCGGAAGCTACAGCAAGAGCTCCCCGAACGTCCCGCTCTTCAACCTCCTGTTCGTGGACGCGAAGACGCTGGCCTCCCGGCCCCTCCTCGCCCGGAAGAGCCTCATCCTCCGCTACGACACCCTCGAGGATGGGGAAGAGGGCAGGAGCGCCCGGGTGGACGGCCTTCTGGTGAGCATCGTCGATTCCGACACGAACGGGAATGGCCGCCTCGACGAAGGTGACGAGGCCCGGATCTGGCTCTGCGATGCGTCGGGCCGCAATCTGCGCGCGGTCACGACCCCGGGAACCACGTGTGCCAATTGGCACTACGACAGCCTCCGTCGAACGGTCTACCTGGTCGTGGAGACCCGGAGCGATGCGCGGAAGGCCGAATCGGCGGATGTGCTCGCGGTGCCCATCGAAGGCTCCCAGCCAGCCCGTCCGCTTGCCTCGAAGCCCCAGATGGACGAGCTGCGAAACCTGCTGCAGCACTGATTCCGGTCCTGTGGAGGCCGGTCTCCAAAGGACCGGAACACCCTGGCTTGGAGGATGGAGCGCCATGGGCTGGCACTGATCCTGCTTTTCCAGCATCTTATCCAGTGCCTCCATCGAGGACGTGGAAAGGAGGAGTCCATGACACGCCATCGAACGTCCAATGCGTTGGTTCTGTCGCTTCTGGCAGTCCTGGCCATGCCGGCCTCGGCCCAACACGACCGCCGGGAGGAAGGTTCCCGGCCTGATCGCCCCCGCGAGGGCCGTGCCCCCGAACGAGGCCCTGAGCGAGTCCCCGAACGAGGGCGGGAGCAGCCCTCGCCCATGCGGGCCGCGCCCCAGGCGCCCCGCCCCTCGAGGGACATGGAGCGGGCCCACCCCATGCCTGGGCCCGAACGCCAGGCGCGGCCCGAACGACAGGAGCGGCCGGAACGCTTCGCGCGGCCCGAGGGACGCTCTGAAGGACGCCCCGGAGGACGCATGGACCGGCGCGAGGCCCCCGGCGCCTTGAGGCCCCCCACCGACCGCCGGGAGACCTCCCGCCCGCAGGGCCGGGACGCCCGTCCCTCTCCGCGCGCCGCCGAGAGCGCCCGCGCCTGGCAATCCCGGGACACCTGGCGCCGCGACGCCTGGCCGGCCCACTCCAGCTGGCGTGAGCATCGCGCCCAGCACTGGGAACGTGACCACCGGACCTGGGCCCAGCGCGGGGGCTATGGCGGCTACCGCATTCCCGAGCCGCAGTTCGTCTCCCGCTTCGGGGGGAGCCATCCCTTCTTCATCGGCAGCCGGCCGGTGATCTACCAGGGCTATCCCCGGTTCCGCTGCGGGGGCTACTGGTTCCTCATCGTGGATCCCTGGCCGGAGTTCTGGGTGGATGACTGGTACCTGGCCGACCGCGTGTACATCGACTACTACGGCGACGGCTACTACCTGGTCAATCCCCGCTATCCGGGCATCCGCCTCGCGATCACGGTCTTCCTGTAGCCGCGGCGATCAGGGCCTCCTTTCCCGGGCGCTTCAGGCGCTTGAGGGTCCGTTCCCGCCGCAGCGCATCCGCCTTCGAGCCGCAGGCTTCCTGGTACGCCAGCTCCAGGGGCCCGCGGCCCCGGGTGTACTTGGCGCCCCGGCCCTCCTGGTGCAGCTTCAACCGCGCCGCCACATCGAGGGCGATGCCGCAGTAGAGGGTGCCATCTCCGCAGCGGAGCAGGTACACCCACCAGGTCATGGCGTCCGCCACGATGGCGGGAAGGCCTCGGCGAGGATCTGTTCCGCCGCGGCGCCCTGGGCCGCGCGGAAGCGCGCAGTGCTGAGGCAGAGGCCCACATTGTGGCCCCAGCCCCGCCCCGTCAGGCGGAGGGATCCGTCGGCCAGCATCTCCGCCTCGCAGGCATCGCTGGGCCACGTGGTCCAGCCGTACCGCCGACCTGCGGCGAGGCGCAACGCCTCCACCGCGTAAGGGCCGGAGGCGCCCAGCTTCATGCCGAGCTGTCCCGGTCTCAGACCGATGGCGACATCCCGCTTCAGGGCCGCGACCTGCGACGCATCCAGCCTGCGCTCCCAGGTCATCCAGCGATCCCCGGGCACCTCCGGAGCTTTGCCGGCCACCGCCGGTCCGTCACCCCAGACTTCCCGGGGGCTCAGCGGGTGCCCGCCGGCGGAACCCGTGAAGAAGGCCCAGCGGGAATCCAGGTCCAGGACCGGAGCCGCCTTCGCAGCCTGGGTCGTGCCCGGCGAGGCCCCACCCCGCACCACGGCGCAGTGGGTCAAGGGACAGAGAACGCCGCCCGGGTGCTGCCGGGAATGGCCGTCCAGCCAGCGCTCCAGTACCGCGGCCAGGGCGCGCCGGGCCTCGAAGGGCGAGTCGGTTCCGAGCTCCCCCTCAGTGGCCGCGGCGACCCAGGCGATTCGAGAGGTCGTCCAGGCCAGGCGCCAGCCGTGGCGCTCGGCCCGGACCTGCACTGTGCCCCGGAGCGGTGCGACCGGAAAACCCGCCTGGAAACGGATGGTTCCATGGAAACGCCAGGTCCTCCCCAGGCGATGCGACAGGCGATGTCCATTCACCACCATGGGCCCCCGCAGGCGCTCTGAAGGCCAGACCACCGTGACCATCTCGGCCAGAATGGGAGCCTCCTGGATCCAGCGTTCCGCGGCAGCACCGGTCCGGCCCGGCGGCTGCGGCAGGGGATCGCCGCGCAGCCAGGCCCGCAGCCAGCGGTAGGCCCAGGCCTGTTCGCGGGTGGCGCCTCCCGCCAGGGCCCGATCCAGGCGCGCCTGGACGCCCGCCGGCGGCGCGGCGGGCCAAGCCCGCGGCGGCTTGGCGTGACCCTCCGCCCACAGGCATCTCGCCTCTTCCGCCCAGCGCCGGAGGCGCGCCTCCCGCAGACGCCGGTGGGTCAGCTCATGGCGCAGGATGGCGCCGAGATCCCGGCGCCGCAGCTGATCCCAGGGGCGCAAGTGCAGCGTGTCGCCCAGCCACTGGCCACTCCGGCCGGTCGGCGCGCCTGTGTCCCTTTCGAAGGCGGCCGCATCCGCGTGGACGCGAACCCGCCAGGGGCCCGAAGGCCAGGGGCCGTACCCCGCCGTGGACATGAAGGCCGCCCGCAGCGAGTCCTCCAGTGGGCCCTGATTGGCGCCATCTCCTTCGATCACCGGTGGCGTGAACGGCGGCGCAGGCGCCGGGGCGACCAGCAGGATCAAGGCTTCAGCCCCAGGATCTCCCGGATGCGCGTCATGCCCTCCTGCTTGCCACGTCCCCGCGGGAGGTGGAGCACCACCAGGACCGATCGCCGGCCGCCCGCCACCCAGGCGCTGGTGGCAGAAGGATCGCCGGGTACCGGGCCCGTGCCGGTCTTGAACCACCAGTCCTCTTTGCCGAACAGGTCCTTCACCTCCACCCAGAAGCCCGCCAGGTAGCGCTTGCCGAAGGTGACGACCTCCGCCTGGCTCGGGTCCATGAGCCAGCGCAGGAAAGCTTCGGGGCTGGTGCGCAGCAGATCGCCGTCACCCACCCAGGCCGCTGTCAGCGGCGGGAGCCCCTCGCCCGGAGGCATCCGCCGCCCGAGGAACGGCCCGAAGGTCTCCTCGAGCCTGGCCCGGGCCGCATCCGGGCCGTAGTCCTGCGCCCAGCGCTCGCGGGAACCCTCGATCCAGACCAGGAAGGCGAGGTTGCAGCTCTCCTGGAGGGCCCGGGCCAGGTCCACGCGGCCATGGCCTTCGCGGTTCCAGCAGACAAAGGGCCCATCGGCACCCTTGCAGCGGTAATTGACGCCGGACGTGGACCACTCGCTCCCTTCCAGCTTCATCCAGGCCAGCTTGGCCAGGCTGCCCATGGGGGCTTCCTTCCGCGCCTCGCCGAAGGCATGCACCTCGCCATCCCCCACGGTGATGGCGAAGCCTTCGCCGGGCCGGAGGACGGGCGCCCGGACCGCGGCCATCACGGCGGGCGTGGGCCCTTCCTCCGGTGCCGGCTGGGCGGCCAGCAGGACGGAGGCCAGAAAGAGCGAGATGAGCCTAAGGTTCCACATCGAAGGTTCCCAGCATGACAGGGCCGGAACCTGGCAGGATCAGGCGTTCCCAGGTCCAGCGCCGCTCCTGGTCCGTGCCGCCGTCGAGCACGGCCTCCACGTGGATGCGGGCGGGCTTACCGCCCCGCCAGCCCCCGGTCCATTTCAGCGCATAGGTGCCTGGCGGTGGTGTGTCGTGGGTGTACTCGCCGGACCATCGCAGCATGCCGCCGGAAGGCGTGCGACGCCCGCCCTGCGCCAGGGCCCCGTCCGGTTCCTGCACCTGGAGGCTGCCGCTGGCGTACTCGTCATTGACCTGGAGGCTCACCACCCGGAGCCGCGTGCGGGTGGTGGACACCCACCAGCTCCGGACCACCTTCAGGCCCGAATCCGGCTCCAGGATCTCCAGCCGGTTCTCGCCGTTCTGGGCGGTGAGTTCCATGTTCAGGGTAGTGCCCACACTGGCCTGCCAGCGCATCGAGGCACCGTTGAGCCACACCAGCAGGGTGCGCGATCGCCAGGCGTTGCGGGCCGCCTCCGCCTCCCGCGCCAGCCGCTCCCGGCGCAGCTGATCGGCGGTGCGGGTGTCTTCGGCCGGCGGGGCGAAGTCCCCCTCGTCCTCCTCGTCGAAGAAGCGAGGCTGGGGCTCGTCCTTGGGCGGGCTCGGATCCTTGGGATCCACCAGCTTCACCTTCAGCGCCACGGTGCGGTCGCCGGACCAGCCACCCAGGGCCGGCGACGCCTCCAGGCGCCAGAGCTTCAGGTCCGGCACGTAGGCCGCGGCGGGAGCTTTGGCCGGGCGCGGTTTCTGTGCCCCTAGGAAGGTGGCCGACAGCAGCAGGGAGAGGATCAGCCCGGCCTTCATCGCGCACCTCCATCCACCACCTTCAGGTCCAGCCCGTCGCTGGTGACCCACTGCCCTTCATTCGACATGAGGCTCAGCTTGGCGGGCCTGAGCCGATAGTGGCCCGCCATGCCCGCCCGCAGGAGGATCCGGACAGTCTGCGTGTCCCAGCTCCAGGTGTGGGGGAACAGGAAGGTCACCTTGTCCGCGTGCACCTCGATCCGCGGCTTCACCCAACGGTCCGAGGCCCCTTCCTCCGTGAAGGCCTTCCCCTCGAGCACGAAGCCCTCGAGCTTCACGGTCGGGTTGAGGCCGCCGGGGATGGGCACCTCCAGCATCACGTAGTCCGCGTCACGGTCCGTGCGGAAGGACACCTGCATCCAGGCCTCCTCGCCAGCCTTCAGCGTGCCGGTCCAGGGCTGGCGGATCCAGCCCTGGCTGGCGTTGCCGGTCTCCTGGGGGGTCCTCAGGCGCCAGAGGTCGCGGGTCACCGACATGCGCAGCGCCGTGGAGGCGTCGCCCTTGGGCACGCCCGCGGCGCTGCCGGGCACCTGGTAGGCGTAGGTCCACACGAGCAGGCCCCGGCCGCTGGCACTGACCGTGACGGGCTTCGGCTCGGCCATGGCGAAGGTGCCGGCCCGGGCCTCCCGGGCATTCCACCGGCGGGCCTGCGGCCGCTCCTTGAAGTCCCAGGTGGGGCCCCCCTGCACCGAGGCCTGGATCGCGAGCGCCCCCCAGTCCAGCTTGCGGGTTTTCAAGAGGTAGGGCAGCAGGTCCACGATCTGCCCCGTGCTCCAGGTGGAATACCAGCCATAGCCCCGGTACTCCGAAGCCAGGAACGTCTCGCCCTGGCGGATCAGCGGCGATTGCGGGCGCACCAGGCAGAGGGCCTTCAGCGCCATCACCGTGGGCACCACGTCGCCGGAGGCATAGCCCCACCAGACATCGCGCCGGCCCTCCCAGCGGGCCAGGCCGCCCTTCACCACAGCCCGCTGCTCCAGGCGCTCAGCCAGGGCTGCCGCCTTGGGATGCTTCGCCTGGGCGGCGGCCAGGGCCACCATGGCGAGCACATGGTCGCCGGACCACCGGCCTTGCAGCACCTTGTCAGCGGCGCTGTCCACCAGGCCGGCGATGGGCTCGCCGGTCTGGGCCAGGGAGGCCAGCAGGAAGGCCGCGTCCGCCTGGGGATCGGCGGTTTGCCCGTGGCTGTTCCGCTGGCGCTGGGCCGCCGTCGCCTGGTCCGCCTGCCGCGCCACCTGCTGGAAGAGATTCATGGCAGCGAGGCGGCCCCGGCGATAGACGCCCTCATCCACGGCATAGCCGAGACGCTTCATGGTGGCGAAGCTCTGGATGGCATAGCCGGTGGTGTGGGGGTTGGCGTCCAGGCCGAAGTCGTTGGGCGCGTACCAGCCCCAGCCGCCATTGGGCATCTGGTAGCCGTACACCTTGAACACGCCGTCCCGGATGTTACGGTCCAGGTTGGTGAGCTGTTTCCAGTCCAGATCCGGCATGGCGCCCTGCTTCACGAGGTCGGCCACCAGCAGGTTGGGCACGAAGCTCGAGAGCGTCTGCTCCACGCAGCCGTAGGGATAGCCGATGAGGTAGGGCAGCGAGGGCGCCGCCAGGTGCTCCAGGTTGCCCACGGGGGTGAGCACCAGGGCCGCCTCGCCTTTCGCCGAGGGGGGCGCGGGGATCGTGACCGTCTGGGCGCCGCCATCGAGCAGGATGGAGCCCGACAGGGAGGCCGGCACCAGCTGGTCCTGCACGGCCACCCGCTGGCGCTCGGCGTCCTTCAGGCCGCCGCCTTCCACGCGGGCCGTGACCGTCAGCGGGCCGGTCTTGTCCGAGAACAGCGGCAGGGCGAAGCGGTACTCGCCCTGGTCCTGGAGGGTGAAGGCACTTTCGGGCGTCCCGGAGAAGCGGCCGTTCTGCACCTCCATGCGGATCCGGCCCTGGATGGGCTGGCCCGAGAGGTTCCGCACCAGCGCGATGGCCCGGGCCTCCTCGCCCACGCTCAGCGTGCGCGGCAGGGTGAGAGCCACCTGCAGAGGCTTGGAGGCGGGCTTGGAAGCCCGGCCCACACCCACCTTGGTGTCGGCGGTAATCGCGGTGGCCGTGGCCCGCCAGGCCGTGAGGTTGTCCGGCAGCACCAGGTCGACGCTGGCCTTCCCATCGCGGCCCGCGGCCACGAAGGGCGCCCAGTGGGCGGTGTCCTTGAAGTTCTGCCGCACCTTCTCGTCGTCATCGGCCTTGAAGTCGCCGCGCTTCGTCTGCTTGAGGCTCCACACGGGGCGCTGGCGGCGGAGGAGGTCGTGGAAGCTCCAGTCCGTGGACCCGGACCGCAGCACGCCGTGGCGGCGCGTGGGATGGAAGAAGCGCACGGGGTCGGGGTTCAGCTCCTGGCTGAGGGCGTAGATGGCCTCGTCCACCACACCCACGCTGAGGTCCGCGGCGGAAGGCTTTCCAGAGGCGTCCTTCACCTCCACGGACACCTTCATGGGCTGGCCGGGTTGGTAGCGCTCCTTGTCGGTGGTGACGGCCACCTGGAGGCGGCGGTCCCGCTTCGGCACGCGGAGCGGCACTTCCACCATCTGGCGGCGGCCTTCGCTCACGATCTCGAAGACGGCCCAGGCGTTGGGCTGCATGGCGGCGGTGACGGGGATCTCGATCAGGGCGGTGGTGCCCTGGACGATCCGGCTCTGGTGCCGGCCGAGGTCCTCATGCTCCAGCGCCCAGTGCAGGGTCAGCCGGGGCCGGGGCAGCTGCACGAGAACCCGGGCCGTGTCGCCGGGCTGGTACTCGGGTTTGTCCGCGGCCGCGCGGAGATCCGGCACCGCGGGCAGCGGCGTGCCTTCGGCCGCCACGGTAATCTGGCGCTGGGCGGTCACGGGGCGGCCCTTCGAATCGCGGGCCTCGGCCACCAGCAGGAAGGCGCCCCCTTCCGGGATGCTCAGCATGGCCTGGGGTCCCTGCGCGGAGGCGATGGTCTCGCCGGGCTTCAGGGCGTTGGGACGGGACCACCAGTACGCGGTGTCCTTCTGGGCCACGATGCGGGCAGCGCGCAGGGAGATGGCCACGCCCGGCACCTCCTTGCCATCCAGGTCCAGGGCCCGGGCCGTGACCTGGAAGGGCCTGCCGGGTAGCGCCACCTGGCGGTCCGAAGCGATCATCAACACCAGGTCGCCAGCGGCGGCCCGCACCTGGGCCTGGCCGCTGTTGCGCTGGCCCGAAGCGTCCGCCACCTTCACCACCATGCGCCAGAGGCCATCGCTCTCGGCCTTGAAGGTGGGCAGATCGGCCTGGCCCTCCTCGTCCAGTTCCAGTTGCCCGCTCTCCATGAGCTCGGGCGCCGGGCCGGCATCCTCGTCGTCCCAGATCCAGCGGGACTTCGGCGGCACCACCTTGTAGAGGAACCAGTCCGCCTTGGCCCCGCGCACGGCGGCGCCGTAGAAATAGCGGGCGTTGGCGTGGAACGCCAGCATGTCGCCCAGGCCCACCTTGGCCTTCGCGGCCGTAACCTTGACCTCGAAGGCGGGCTTCACGAACTGCTCCACCTTGAACTCGGCCTGGCCCGGCCCCTGCGGCCCCTGGAAGACGAGGCGGTAGAGGCCCAGGCGGCCCGCGCCCGGAAGGGTGAACTGGGCGGCGTAGGTGCCCGTCTCCGCGCTCAGCAGCTTGGCCCGGCCCTCCGTCACCTTCGTGTCCTCGGGATCGAGCACCGTGAAGGGGAGGTCCGCGGCGCCACCCGCCACGCGATTCTCGCCGTCCTCCACCCGGCGGAGGATGGCCTTGGCGAAGACCTCCTGGCCCGGACGGTAGAGAGGCCGCTCGGTGAAAGCGTAGAGGCGCTGGCGCACGGCCGCGGAGCCCTGTCCCTCGCTGGCCAGCAGGGCGAAGCTCGCGCCGCTGCGGGCTACCACCACCCGGCGCACGCCGGGCGTGGCGGCGGCCTCGGCGATTCCCGAGCCGTCGAAGGCCAGGGGCTGGGCCTTGGAGCCCTCGAGGATCTGCCCCGACACGCCGGGCTTGGCCGAGCCGTCCCGCGCATCGACCGCCTGCACGCGGATCCGCGCGCCGTCCTGCTCCGCCAGCAGGGCCAGGTCCGTGACGAGCCACGGCACGTAGGCGGCGTCGCTGCCGCGCAGCACTTCCACCAGGTACAGGCCGGCGGCCTGAGCGGGCAGGTCCACCCGGCTGAGGAAACCGTCGTCTCCGGATTCGTCGTCCGGGTGGCCCTTCTTGCCAGCGACATCCTCGCTGATACGCGGTACGAGCTCGGTGACGAAGGTGATCCCGGGCTGGCCTTCGATGGGCAGGGCAACACCTTCGCGGATCCGGTCCGGCGAGGTGCGGGCCGAGCGCAGGCGATCCGTCTGCTTGGCGGCGTCCCGGAGGGCCTGGGTGGCCGTGCGGTGGACCGTGACGAAGGCCCGCCGCCCGCCCCACAGGACCGCCTCGCGCAGCAGGTCGAGGGGATCTTGGACGCCGCGGCCGCCTTCCGCCACGGCGCGGCCCCGGTCCGCCAGCACCTTCTTCAGCAGGGCTTCGGGGTCCTCCACGCGGTAGATGCGGATGCGCGCCTCGGCCGGAATGGGTCCGGCCGCCTCCAGCTGGCCCGGCTTCCCGGGCAGCGTGGGCCTCAGGTTGGCGAAGGCGCCGGTCCATCCGCCCTCCCGCCAGGGGGCCTCCGCGCCGCGCTTCTGAGCCGTGCCCGTGGTGGGCAGCAGCAGGATCGCGGGCAGCAGCAGGGTGAGAAGCGGACGGAACCAGCGCATGTCAGGACCTGGGAGGGAGAGGTTCAGAGGCCGCCTCCGCCAGCACCCGCCAGCGGAAGAGGCCCAGGAACGCGGGGTTCTCGGGCAGGGGACGGAAGTCGGGATCGGGGTGGTGCATCAGGTCGTCGAGGCGCACCCGGCGGATCTCGCCGGATTGCCGGGAGGCACCGCTGCCTTCGGGTCCCGTGTGGTAGAGCAGCATGGGGAGGCCATCCACATCGGGCCGCACGAAGGCCATGGCGTGGTCGGGCTGGGCGTGGGCCCCGCCCCGGGCGAAGAAGAGCAGGTCCCCGGGCTTCGCCAGGGCCAGGTCGCGCCCCAGCGGCACGCAGGACAGCTGCCGGAGGAAGGCGCCCTTGGCGAAGGGACGGAGCCCTTCCGGCGTGGGGAACCCCTGGCGCCAGGCCGCCGCGAAGGCCGGCGAGGGATCCTGTCCCGGAGCGCCATCCGTGAAGGCCACCCGCGCCCGCCAGCCCGCAGTGTGGGCCGCCAGGGCCTCCCGGAAGGCGAAGCGCAGCAGGCCGGCGCAGTCCCGCTGGGCGGGCTCCCAGGCAGGGCTGGGCGCCTCCACCTGCTGCTCCAGGAGCGCCACGAACCAGTCCCGGAATGCCTCGCGGTCGCCTTCGTCCAGGAGGGTGGTCGAGCCGCTGGTGGCCGCCGGAATAGACAGTGACTGTCGGAATCGTGGCCAGGCGCGGATGACGGCCTGGGCGGGAGCCGCGGCGTGGAGGAAGAAGCCGCTGCGGCTGTCTCCCCAGGTCGCCGCGCCGTCCACCCGGGTCCCCCAGGCCGGCCGGCGCAGGCCCAGCAGGGAGCGGCTGTCCAGGCGGATCCTGGCGACCGGATTGGAGGGATCCGTCTCCAGGAACGCCCGGTGGCGCACCGGGGCCAGAGCCATGAAGGCCACGGCCCCCGCGGCCAGGGCCGCGGGCAGGAGCCGGAATGGTGTCATCGCGGACGCCCCTCCAGGCCCGCCGCGGTCCAGTTCCACTCGATGCGCACCGGTCCCAGGGCCTTCAGGGCGCCCAGGAAGGGTCCGAGGCTGGCCGCCAGTTCCGCCGTCGCGTCATCCTGGCTCGAGGCCTCGCCGATCCACCACCCGCCGCCACTGCGGCTGCGGAGGAAGGCCAGCAGCAGGTTCTCCAATTCGGAAGAGGCCCGGGCCCCGTCCACTTCCATGCGGGCCCAGGCCCGGGAGTCGCTGTCCGCCAGGGTGGGCGCCTGGCCTTGGAGACCGGCAGCGACGGCCTTCACCGCGCCCTCATCCGTGCCCAGCACCAGCGTGTCGGCCACCAGGATCCAGGCAGGCCGGAAGGCCTGGGCCGTGAGGATGCGGTGCAGCTCCGCCGAGCCGAAGGCCTGCTTCTGGTTCTGGCCCTTGAAGAGCCGCGGCAGCACCTTCTTCAGGAGGTTCTCGGCCTGCGTCCGCCGGGCGGGTTGCACAGGGAAGGCCAAGGCCACGCTCGGGGCCATGCCGGGCTCGCCGAAGCCCCCGAAGGCGGTCACCTTCCCATCCTGCTGGAGCCGCATGGCCCGCCAGGGATCCTCGCGCCGAAGCTTGGTCAGCTCGGTCAGGGCTGCTTTTTCCGCTCCCGTCAGCGGCGGCGCCGTCACCCAGCCGTTCCAGAAGAAGGCCGCGCCGCGGAGGTCGAGGCAGGCCTGGAGGGCCTGGGCGTCCTGGCGCAGGGCCGCCCGCTGGCGCTGGCGCTCCTGGGCCGCCGCGAGCGCCTCCTGGTAGGCCTTCATCTGGTCTGGGCTCAGAGCCCGGCCCCCGTCCGCGAACGCAGGCATCGACGGCATCCGGAATTCCGTGGCATCGTCCACACGGAGGATCGCCTCAACCAGCTTCTCGGTGGGGCCGGCCCCCAGGGAGACCGCCAGGGCGCCAGTGCGGGGCGCGGCCTTGGCCACGAAGGGGTTGGGCCAGGTGCCCTGCTGCGCGTTCATCTGCCGGCGGCGGAGGGCCTGCACCTCGAAAGCCGCATCCGCGCCGATGCGCGGCGCCAGCCAGAAGGAGAGCTCCGTATCCGGCGTCGCGGCCGACAGGGCCACGCGGGCCCATTCCGGGCGTTCCCCCAGGGTGGGCACGGGCCCGGGGAACAGCAGGGCGCGAAGCGGGGCCTCGCGGTCGCTGATCCAGGTGCCCTCGGCCATCTGGATCAGGTGGAAGACGCCGCCGGAGCCGCGCAGCTGCTGGACTTCCGTGGACGTGCCAGGGCCTGTCCATGTCACCACGCGGGACCGCGCGCCGGAGCTGGAGGGGTTCAGCCGCAACAGCGCCATCGTCAGCTGCGTGCGTGCCGGCAGGTCCCCGGGGATGAAGACCAGCGTTCCCTGGATCTCGTCCGCACCGGCGCGCGCGGTGCCGTAGTGCAGCACCCAGGCCTCGCGGTTCCCCAGGGGTTCCAGGGCCGGCGAGGCTTTCTTCAGCCAGGGTTCCAGGTGGCGCGCCGTGAAGCCCAGCCGGCTGCCCTGGCCGAGCGCCGGCAGGATGCCCTGCGCGTCGGGGCCCGTCCCACCGCTGAGAGCCACCAGTCTCTCGAGCCCGGGGCGCAGCGCCTTCAGGTGGATGAGCACGCCGGGTTGGGCGGCCCGGCCCAGCCCCTTCGGCAACGCCGCGTTCCCTCCCTGAGTGAAGAGCGCCGGACTGGGAATCCACTGGAACCGCCAGCCAGCCTTGTCCAGATGCAGGCCCAACCCGTGGGTCCAGGGGCGGT
This sequence comes from Geothrix terrae, assembly GCF_022808775.1. Taxonomy (GTDB): domain Bacteria; phylum Acidobacteriota; class Holophagae; order Holophagales; family Holophagaceae; genus Geothrix; species Geothrix terrae. Next base: position 177,480 of record NZ_JAKZLA010000001.1, on the reverse strand, counting down.
CCACGCGATCCGGCGCCCCGAGGTAGGCGAAGGGATCGCCCCCGGATTGACGGAAGCCGAGGCGATGCAGGGCCAGGGCGACCTCCGGATCCCCGGTCTTCAGCCCCTCCGAGGCCCAGACCGAGGGAGTCCGCTGGCTGAGGAAGGCCAGCGCCGCGCGCTGGGCCTTCCCGCCCTGCTTGAGGTGCTCCATGAACTGCGCCCACTGCTCACCCTGGGTCATCTGGGCGAAGGGAACGGCCTGCCAGTTCCGCTGGCCTCGGGCATCCGTGCGGTAAGTGGACCAGTGCGCGGCGTACTCCCGAGCCCAGGCCGGCACGGTTTCCTGTGCCGCCGCGGGAGCCAGGACCGCTCCAAGCACACACAGACTCTGCGCGAGTCGCCTCATGCCACGCCCCCTGCCCCGCACTGGAACCTCCGGTGTCGAGCGATGCTATCAAGCTGGCGACCCGGCGCAAGGGACCTCTTGGGAATTTTTTGCTGGCAGACTGGACCCATGTCGGACCGCCGCGTGCTCGTGAACCTCCGGGGCCTGCTGACCCCCGATCCCACCCGGGCCTGGGCGGTGGATCGCGTTCCCGACGCGGCCTTGGCCCTGGACGGCGGCCGGGTGGCCTGGCTGGGCCGGGCCATGGACCTCCCGGCGGAATGGCAGGGCGCGCCCAAGGTGGATGGAGGTGGCGCCTGGGCCACGCCGGGCTTCGTGGACCCGCACACCCATCTGCTCTTCGGCGGAAACCGCTCCGGCGAGTTCAACCGGCGCCTCCATGGCGTCAGCTACCAGCAGATCGCGGCAGAGGGTGGCGGCATCCGGGAGACCGTCCGGGCCACCCGCGGCGCCACGGTCGCGGAGCTCGTGGCCTCGGGCGAAGCGCGGCTGAAGGCCTTCCGCGAGCGCGGCGTCGTCCATCTCGAGTGCAAGACTGGCTACGGCCTGGAGCTGGAAACAGAATCCCGCCTCACGGCCGCCTACGCCGAGCTCAAGGCGCGCGGGTGGAGCCTGGACGTGACCCTGCTGCCAGCCCACGACCTGGCGCCGGAGTTCAACGGCGATGCCGAGACCAACGCCCGGGCCGTGGCGGACGAGTGGCTGCCGGAGCTGGTGCGTCGCCATCCCGGCGTGGCGCGCTTCTGCGATGTGTTCGTGGAGATGGGCGTGTACACCGCCGACCAGGGCCGCCGAATCTTCGAGGCCGGGAAGCGCCTGGGGCTGATCCCCCGCGTCCATGCCGACGAGCTCTCCTGGACCGGCGGCGCCGAGCTGGCCGCGGAGCTGGGGGCCGCCAGCGCGGACCATCTCATGTTCTGCAGCGAGGCGGGCATGAAGGCCATGGCCGCCGCGGGCGTCACGCCCGTCCTGCTGCCCGGAACCACGCTCTTCCTCGGCATGCGCGACTGGGCTCCGGCCCGGAAGATGATCGAGGCCGGCTGCCGCGTGGCCCTGGCCACGGACTTCAACCCCGGATCCTGCCCCTGCGTGGACCCTCTCACCATCCTGCGCCTGGGCTGCCTCCAGCTGCGCATGACCTTCGAGGAGGCCTTCACCGCCCTCACCCTGCACCCCACCCGCAGCCTCCGCCGCGAGGATCTCGGCCACCTCCACCCCGGCGCCCGCGCCAACGTGCTGCTGTGGGATGTGGAGGAGCTGCTGGAGCTGGTCTATTGGGTCGGTGAGCCCTACAGGCCTAGGATTCTCACGGCCTGACGCAGAAAGATCTCCAGGCCTCGGTCACCAAAACGAAGCCCCGGGCCGATTCCCGGGGCTTCTCCTGCGAGTGCGGAGGGCCTACTGTTCGACGTGCCTTGAGGCCTCCTGCACGATGGAGTAGATGCGTTCCTTGGCGCGGAGTTTGGTCTTCTTGAGCTCCACCTCTTCGAGGGATTCCTTGGCGGAGAGAGTGGGTTTCCTCTGGAGGTCGCACAGGCGCGTGTCAGCGGCCCTGTGCTCTTCCATGAGTTTGCGGAATTCGAAGTGCTCCTTCATCAGGCGCTCCTGGAGATCTGGGCGCAGGAAATCCATGAATCCTCCTTGCCTGGGCGGGCCTCTGCCGGGCCCGCAGGGTGATCAGGTGGCCCAAGGGTAGGACCCCCCCGGAAGGCGTCAAGGGGCAATCGGGGACTCTATGGAACCCTTTGACTTCCATCACTTCCATGCCATTCTCAGGCCATGTCCCTGGCCATCGACGCGCTGCTCCTGGAACGGGTGGACGGGGTCCGCCTGCTCGGGCCGCTGGACCTCCACCTGGCTCCCGGTGACCGCCTGGGTCTGGTGGGAGAGAGCGGGTCGGGCAAGAGCCTGCTGACGCAGGCGCTGTTCGGTGTCCTGCCTCCTGGAGTGCGGCCGGCGGGGGGAAGGTTCACGGCTTTCGGCGTTCCCATGCACCACCCCGGACGGGAATGGGACCGCATTCGCGGCGCCCGGATGGCCTGGATGCCCCAGGACCCCCGGCAGGTCATGAACCCTCTGCTGACCCTGGCCCAGCACCTGACCCTGCTGCCGGGTGTCCACCGGAAAGAATCGCCTGAAGCGGCCCTGGCCCGCCTCGCCCCGCTGCTCGAGCGGCTGCGCCTGCCCACCACCCCGGCCTTCCTGGCCCGCTTCCCCCATCAGGTCAGCGGCGGCCAGAGGCAACGGCTGGCTCTGGCCATCGCCCTTTCCTGCGATCCGGAGCTATTGGTGCTCGACGAGCCCACCACGGCCCTGGATCCAGCGGCGCAGCAGGCCTTCCTGGAGGTCGTGCTCGAACTCCAGCAGGAGCGGAACCTCGGCTTCCTGTGGATCACCCACGACCTGGGCTTGGCGGCGAGGGCCTGCGACCGCCTGCTGGTGCTCTACGGCGGCGAACCGGTGGAGTCAGGACCCGCCGCCCGTCTCCTCGAGAGCCCCCGCCACCCCTACACCGCGCGCCTTCTGGCGGGCGCCCGGAGGCAGCCTTCCCGGGATGCGGGCTTCCTTCCCGCGCCCCAGGATCGCCCGCCGGGCTGCCCCTTTCAGCCCCGGTGTCCCGACCTTGCCGGGACCTGCGGCACCTGGGGTCCATGGCGCGGAAGTTCCCGGGACGGCCTGCGTTGCGAGCGTCCGCTGGAACCCGCGCCCCAGCCGTGAGACCATGGGATGCAAGGTCCCGCAGGCTGCGGGTCCGGAAAAAGGCTCCCCATGCTGACCTTGCCCCTGATGCGCGCGCTGACCTTCGACGACGTCCTGCTCGTCCCCGGCTACTCGGAGATCCACCCCAACCAGGTGGACCTGGGCACCCGGCTGACTAAGGACATCGGCCTGCGCATCCCCCTCCTCTCCGCCGCCATGGACACGGTGACGGAAAGCCGCATGGCCATCGCCCTGGCCCAGCTGGGCGGCATCGGCATCATCCACAAGAACCTCAGCCCCGAGCGCCAGGCCGAGGAAGTGGACAAGGTGAAGCGGTCGGAATCCGGCATGATCACGGACCCCATCACCATCGGACCCGACGCGCCCATCCGGGACGCCGAGGCCCTCATGGCCAAGTTCCGCATCAGCGGCGTCCCCGTGGTGGAGGGCCACCGCCTGGTGGGCATCCTCACCAACCGCGACCTGCGCTTCGAGACCCGCTGGGAGCTCCCGGTGCGCGAGGCCATGACCAAGGAGAACCTCATCACCGTGCCCGTGGGCACCACGCTGCAGGAGGCCAAGGGCATCCTGCAGAAGCACCGCATCGAGAAGCTGCTGGTGGTGGACGGCCAGGGCCAGCTCAAGGGCCTCATCACCGTCAAGGACATCGAGAAGTCCATCGAGTACCCCAATGCCTGCAAGGACACCCATGGGCGCCTGCGCGTGGGCGCCGCCGTAGGCGTAGGCAAAGAGCTGCTGGACCGCGCCGCCGCCCTGGTGGAAGCCAAGGTGGACGTGCTCTGCCTGGACAGCTCCCACGGCCACAGCAAAGGCATCATCGACGCCGTGAAGGCCCTCAAGAAGGCACACCCCGGCGTGGCCCTCATCGCCGGCAACGTGGCCACCTACCAGGGCGCGAAGGACCTGGCCGCCGCAGGCGCCGATGCGGTGAAGGTCGGCATCGGGCCCGGCTCCATCTGCACCACCCGCATCGTCACCGGGGCGGGCATGCCCCAGATCACGGCCGTGGCGGAAGCCAGCCGGGCCTGCCGCGAGGCTGGCGTCAGCTGCATCGCCGACGGTGGCATCAAGTTCAGCGGTGATGTGGCCAAGGCCATCGCAGCGGGCGCCGATGCGGTCATGATCGGCAGCCTCTTCGCGGGCACCGACGAAGCCCCCGGCGAAACCATCTTCTACGCCGGCCGAACCTTCAAGTCCTACCGCGGCATGGGCAGCCTGGGCGCCATGAAGCAGGGCAGCAAGGACCGTTATTTCCAGGAAGGCAAGGACGACACCAAGCTCGTGCCCGAGGGCATCGAAGGCCAGGTGCCCTACAAGGGTCGCATGGCCGACCTGGTCACCCAGCTCATGGGCGGCCTCCGCGCCGGCATGGGCCTCAGCGGCGGCGCCTCCGTCGCCGACTTCCAGCAGAAGGCCACCCTCGTCGAGATCAGCGGCGCCGGCCTCCGCGAGAGCCATGCCCACGACGTCATGATCACCAAGGAAGCCCCGAACTACCGGATGGAGTAGAGGGGCCATGAGCTGTCGGCTGTCGGCCACTGACAGCTGACAGTTGACAGCGGACAGCCCAAACTAGATCTGAAGGCATCCCCGGAGCCCCCATGTCCCTCCTCGTGAAGAACGTCCGCCTTGTGGATCCCGTGCAGAACCTGGACGGGCCGGGCTCGCTGCTGGTGGTTGAGGGGGCCGTGGCGGCCATCGGGACGGAGGCGGAGCACGACCTCCTCGCGGCCGGAGCCGAAGTGCTGGATGGCGGCGGCGCGGTGCTGGCACCGGGCTTCGTGGACCTGCATGTTCATTTCCGCGAACCGGGACAGACCCGCAAGGAGAGCATCGAGACGGGTAGCCGGGCCGCGGTGGCCGGCGGTTTCACCTCCGTCTGCGCCATGGCCAACACCAAGCCCGTGAACGACAGCGTGGCCATCACGGAAATGATGCTGACCCGCGCGGCGAAAGCCGACCTGTGCCGCTACTTCCCCATCGGGACCGTCAGCCGCGAGATGAAGGGCGAGGAACTGGCGGACATGGGCACCCTGAAGGCCGCGGGCTGCGTCGCCTTCTCCGATGACGGCCAGCCCATCGGCAACTCGGCCTTGATGCGACGGGCGCTGGAGTACACGCGCTGGCTGGAAGTCCCCGTGGTGGCCCACGAGGAGGATCGCGACCTGGCCGGCAAGGGCTACATGCACGAGGGCGCCGTGAGCGCGTCGCTCGGCTGTCTCGGTATCCCCGCAGCGGCGGAGGAGGCCATGGTGGCCAGGGACATCGTCCTGGCCGAGCACACCGGCGGCCATCTGCACCTGGCCCACCTCAGCACGAAGGGCTCCCTGCGCATGGTGCGCGAGGCCAAGGCCCGGGGGCTGAATGTGACCTGCGAGGTGACGCCCCACCACTTCGCGCTGTCGGACAAGGAACTGATGAAGTTCGACAGCGACTACAAGATGAACCCGCCCCTCCGCACCGAGGCTGACATCCAGGCGGTGCTGGAGGCTCTCGCGGACGGCACGGTGGACGCCATCGCCACTGACCATGCGCCCCATGCCTGGGACGACAAGGAAGTGGAGCTGCCCATCGCCGCCTTCGGCGTCATCGGCCTGGAGACCGCCCTCCCCCTCACGATGGAGCTGCTGGTGAACCGCAAGGTCCTCAACCTGGCCCAGGCCATCGCCCTGCTCTCCTGGAAGCCCGCCCAGGCCTTCCATCTGGACCGCCGCGGCCTCGGCAGCCTCCAGCCCGGCGCCCCCGCCGACTTCGTCCTCTTCGATCCCGGCGCCAAGGTCCAGGTGGACCGCGCCTTCATCCAGTCCAAGTCCTACAACACTCCCTTCAAGGGCTGGAGCCTGCCCGGCCAGGTCCTCGGCACCTGGGTGGGCGGCAAGCGGGTGTGGGGCTAAACGTCCCTCGCAACAGCGCCTAAGAGGTCGTAACAAAACCCCACGGCACTTCATGGACGGGTCAGTCTGCCGGCGGTTGCCTGGGGGTCGGCTGGGCCCTGCCTACTGAATCCATACCCCTGGCGGAATGGCGGAATCCCCAAGGTCAGGTGGGTTCTCAAGTCCGGTTCCAACGGATCCGGCATACCTGATCCAGGTGAAAGTGGACGACCGGGCAGATCTCTGTTTAGTGTAGTCAATTTCCTACCGGACCTACGGTGTTGCAAGTCAGGTTTTAGCAACCTAGGTTTGAGCCACCAACCAGGAAAAGCTCGAAAGGGGTGTCTGTGCTCCAGATGATTTCCAGAAAACCATGTGAGATCGACCGTGGCGAACAACCGCCATCCTTCGCCATGCAATTCAAGGCATTACTGGCCCTTGTATGGCCCAAAACCCACGTGAAATTCGAAAGGGACTGGTGCAAGGCCGCCTCCGTCACCGCCAGGCATTATGAGACCCCGCGCTTCACCCGTGTCGATGCCCTATGGATACCAGTCGATTCGGTTTTGGAAAAGAACCACGAGGAGAATGAGGCCTACCTGGAAGTACTTCGGGCAAACGGTGCTCAACTGGAACAGGCCCGTTACATCCAGGACATCCAGATCGGGAACCATGGACGGACCCTGGCTTGCGCTTTGGCGAAGGCGGAGGAGTTCCGGCGGCTTGCCCGGAGCGTCGAGAGGGACGGGATTCGTCGGCCGGTCCTGCTGGTGGACGTAGCCGAGTTCGATCTCCCCTACAGGATGTTCCGATTCGATGGCCATCATCGGGCGATCTGCGCCAAGCACTTGGGCATGGATCTGGTTCCTGCCTTCGTCTTCAAGGTGACGCCCCCCGTTATTTCCAGGCATTGAAGATCCCGGGCAGCACGGAGGCCCATTCAAGGGCCACCGCCGCAGGGCGCGGCAGCTTCATTGGCCATGCTGCAGGAAAGGCCTATCTTCAGCACCGGCGATAGCCACATGAGGAGGGCGGTATGAAAAACTATCACCTCGCCAAGGAAGGTAACGCCTGGAACCTCAAGCCTGAGGGAGGCAACCGGCCGGTCGTCCACGCGATGACCAAGGCGGACGCGATCGGGCAGATGCGTGCCTACATGCACGACCACCCGGGCTCTGTGAAGATCCACAAGGAGAACGGCCAGATCCAGGAGGAGCGCACCTATCCGAGGTCTCTCGACCCGAAGGGCACCCGGAGCTAAGAGGGCCTGCCACGGTCCCATTGGCACCAGGCCTCGGCGGTCAGCCGGGTAGCATGGGTTCATGCTTCCCGTCCTCCTCCTCTTCCTGCTCCCCGTTGGGGGCGGGATCCCGGCGGGGGTGCTGCTGGCGCAGTCCAAAGGGCTGGCTTGGCCCCTGACCGCGGGGCTGTACTTCGTGTCGGACGTGCTGCTGGCCCTGGCCTTCGAGCCGGTGCTCCGGGGGTTCGTGGCGCTGGGACGGCGGGTGCCCTTCCTGGCCCGGTTCGGTGCGGCGATGCGGGAAGTCATGGCCCGCAGCGCCGCGCATGTCGGCGGCCCCGGCGCAGGGCCCATCTCCCTCGTCATGATCGCCTTCGGCGTGGACCCCATGACCGGCCGGAGCGCGGCCCTGGCCGCGGGCCACGGCTTCCTGGCGGGCTGGGCCATCGCCATCACGGGCGACATGCTCTACTACGGCGTCATCGCCCTCACGACCCTGCGCCTGAACACGGTCATCAAGAACCCGAACACCACCATGTGGATCGTCCTCGGCGCCATGCTCGTCGTGCCGGTGCTGGTGCGGCGGATCCGGTCGGGGTTCGCCCGGCCGGCCGGCGCGAAAGTTGTCTGATCGTCAAATACCGCAAGAGTCGGGTGGCCCGGGCCCGGACGAGCCGGCATCCTCGAATCGGATTCCCGGCGATCGAGAATCGTTCTCAGTCATGCCGATCCCCTGTTCGAGGAGCCTGGGATGAACACGACGGTGCGCAGTGCGGTCGCGGGAGATGCCGAAGCCATCGCCTCCCTGGGCCGGAAGAGCTTCTCCTGGGCCTTCGGGGCGCTGTTCCGGGAAGACGTGCTGGCCCGCTACCTGGACGGGACCTACTCCGCCCGGAAGATCGGCGGAAGCCTGGCCAAGACCGCCAACCTCTACTTCGTGGCCGAGGCGGGGGGCCGCCTCCAGGGCTTCCTGAAGCTGAAGGCGGGCGGCGCCTCATGCAGGCGGGCGAGGACGCAATGAGGGCCCGCAAGGCCCCGTCCGCCTGGCTGGTGGTGTACCACGGCAACGACCGCGCCATCCGCTTCTACCGGGGCCTGGGCTACGCGGAAACGGGCGCGGAATTCCATGACTTCGAGGACATCCGGATCGAGTTCCGGCGGATGTCCAAGGCCTATGCGCCTCCCACGGCCATCCTGTCCTGAGGCGGGCCCAGCCTCGATCCCACCTGCCACCCCTTCCCAGGAGCCTCCATTGAACGGCGACCTCTACCTGGCCGATGCCCTCAAGCGCTTCCGCGAAGCGCGCACCCAGTGCGACCGCGCCCTCGCGCAGGTGCCCGTGGAACGCTGGACCCACCGGCTGGATCCGGAATCCAACAGCCTGGCCACGCTGATGCTGCACCTCTCGGGCAACATGCTCTCCCGCTGGACCGACTTCCTGACCACCGATGGCGAGAAGCCGGACCGCCACCGCGACACCGAGTTCGAGGATCCCGAGACTTTCGACCCCGAGGCCCTGCGCGACCGCTGGGAACGGGGCTGGGCCTGCCTCTTCGATACCCTGGGAAGCCTCACCGCCGCCGACCTCGACCGCGTGGTGACCATCCGGAAGGAGACCCACACCGTGCTCGAAGCCATCAACCGCCAGCTCGCCCACTACCCCTACCACACGGGCCAGATCGTCTTCCTCGCGAAACACCTGGCGCCAGACTCCTGGAAGTCGCTCAGCGTCGCCAGAGGTGGAAGCGTTGCCTACAACGCCGCCAAGATGAAGGACCGGCCCCAGGCCTGACGCCCCGCCACCCGGAGTCCCCATGCCACACACCCCACGAAACCTGGTCTCGGCCTGGGTCGAGGCCTTCAACCGCGGCGATGCCGAGGCGCTGGCCGCGATGTACCACGAGGACGCGGTGAACCACCAGGTGGCCGAAACCCCGGTGGCGGGCCGAGAGGCGATCCGGGCCATGTTCGCGCGGGAGTTCGCGGCGGCGGATATGGTGTGCCTGGTGGAGAACCTCTTCGAGGATGGCGAGTGGGCGATCCTCGAGTGGCGGGATCCCCTGGGCCTGCGCGGCTGCGGCTTCTTCCGCGTGCTGGACGGGAGGATCGCCTTCCAACGCGGCTACTGGGACAAGCTCAGCTTCCTCCGCCAGCACGGTCTGCCCATCCCGCCAGCCTGACCCCGGCATCCGCGCCCATCTGTGGCGCCACCGCCGCCCCCACGGCCTCTCCCGTCGCCTGCCCCGCGACCTGCGCTGTCGCCTGCTGGGCGATGTAGTCGGCAACGGTCCGGTGGATCCGGTGCAATTCCTCCGGCGGGACGGGGAAGGTGCGGTCGCCCCGGCTGCGCCCCTGGGCATCCCTCAGGTTCACGTGGATGCGGTAGCCCCAGGCCTCCCGATCCAGGGTCCAGGTGAGGGTCAGCGCGGCCTTCGGCAAAGACCTGTCCGAATCGGGCCTTTCAACGGACTGGACATCCAGGCTTGGAACGTTCGCAAGGTCCTGGGTGACCTGCCGGGACATGGCGGAAGCGAAGTAGTCCACCGCGGGATCACCCGTCACGTTGGACAGCGGAGTGACGACCAGGGTCACCGTGGGGGTCCTCATGAACCCCCAGAGCATCACGCCAGCGCCCAGGAGGCCCAGCCCGAGGGCGACTCCGAACCACAGCGTCCAAGGACGCCACGGCCGACGGTCCCGAGTGGGGGTGAACGCGTCCATCCCGGAACCAGAGGGAGGCCTGAAGACAGGCATTGGGAAGGATCCGGAGGGCGGAGGGGACTTGCCCGGGAGGGAGACCACCTTCCCCACGAAGCGGTAGCCTTTGCGGGGGATCGTCTCGATGAAGGCGGGCGCTTCCGCGGAGTCCCCGAGCACCTGGCGGAGGCGCCAGGCGGCCGCATTGAGACCATCCTCGAAGCCCACATGGATGTCCCCGGACCAGACCCGCTTCTGGAGCTCTTCGCGCCCCACGATCTGGCCCGGCCTCTCGAGCAGGCAGAGCAGCAGCTTGAGGGGCTGGTCCTGGATCCGGACGCAATCCTCTCCCTTCCAGAGTTCGCCAGTGTGGGGGTCCAGCTCGAATCCGCCAAAGGCCAGCCGGGTCATCCGACGCTCCTGGGAGGCGTGGCAAGTATGGGATCGGCCGGGCCCCCATCAACACTCCGATCTCACCGGAATCTAACCGGTCCCATCTCCAGGAGAGATCAAGTCTGTCCCGCACCGAATCGGTCGTAACAACTCAATATTTTCGTGCGATTACATCGTAAGCCATCGGTTATGGCGGGGAGAGGTGGTCTTTCCCAGCCTTTCTTCCGCCGCAGCGCTGGCTCGGCGCCACCCGGATCGCTCCGGGTCCCTTTCATGGAGGTGTTCCATGTTCCGACCCACCACATTGCTCGCCCTGGCTGCCCTCACTGCCTCGCTCGCCGCCGAGGACTTCGGCCCCGTGGTGAAGGCGGCGGGCATCATCTACCAGGGGAAAACCCACTTCGGCGTCGTCTGCGACTATGGCCGCAGCCGAGACCAGCTGGCGGACCTCCAGAGGGCCCTGCCCGAAGGAACCACCCTCACGGTGGTCGACGCGCGGCATCCCATGCAGGTGGGACCCGCCGGGTCGACGATCGTCCAGCGCGGTGTCCAGCTGCTGGCGCTCCTGCCCAACGATCCCCTGATCCGCGATGGATCGCCCTATGCCACGGCGCTGGTGCACCAGGTCAACGACACCATCCCCGCCTTCGGCACCCGTCCGGAGGCCCTGAAGAATGGGTGCGTCATGGCCATGGGGCAGGCCACCAACTGGGAGCTGTTGTTCAATCCCAAGCTGCTGAACCTCGACCTGCAGAAGGGCGTCATTGAGGACATCACGATCACCCCCTGGCAGAACGGCACCAAGGGTGGACCCGCCACCCTGGACCTGGTGTTCCAGTACCGGTAGGCGCCGGTCCCGGCCTCGAAGCGCCCCGCCCCGCGGGGCGCTTCTCATGACCCCGGCGGTGAGGCCAGCCTGATGTGACGGTGCAGGTCCTCCAAGGGGCCATACAGGTACTCCGGGAGGTCTCCCCGGATCTGGGCCCGGCCGAGCTGCCTTGCCACCAGGGCAGCACCGTTCCGGGAGGCCTGGAGAACCCTCGCGAACCGGGGATCAGGGCGCAATCGCTGCATCTCCGGGTTGGTCATGAGCCAATCCAGGCAGGGGGGATTGCCCACCTCCACGCTCCGCAGGAGGAGGCGGAAGGCGTCGTCGTACAGCCCCACCTTGACCAGGTAGGGCGCGTTGAACAGCACTTCATTCCCGATGTCGATGGCCCGCATCTTGGGACCCAGCCAACGGGTCCGCAGGATCTTCGCGAGGGCCCGGGCCTCCGCCTGCTGTCCGCGGTCTGCCGCGCACCAGAACTGGATCGTCGTGCCGACCGGCCGGCCCAGGCGCGTGGCGTGCGCCTCCACCTCGGCCGGCCGGCCCAATTGTGCCAGGGCGTAGGGCCGGACCGTGTGGTTGAGCAGCACATGTTCCGGTTCCCTCAGGAGGGCTCGATCCGCCATGGCCAGGGCCTCCTCGGCCCGGCCCATCCAGGCCAGGCCCAGTGCCACGAAGGCGGGTCCCGTGAGATCCATGGGATCCAGCTCCATGGACCGCCGGCCACCCGCGATGAAGAGCCCCACCGACCCTGGCCCGGACAGGATGGTGGCCATGGTGATGTGGACCTGGGCTTGGTTCGGGGCCAGGCACACACCCTTCACCGCGTATTCCACCGCCAGGTCCGGGTTCTCCCGTCGCCCCTGCGCCTCCACGGCCCCGAGGAGGCTCCAGGCCAACCCGCTACGGGGATCGATCTCCAGGGCCCGCCGCGCCCACGTGGCCTCGAGCCGCCGCTCGGCTTCGCCCGCCTGCGCCGTGCCCGCCTCGTAGGCGCGCCATCCGTGCAGGCATGCCAGCTGCACCGCGGCTTCAGTGTTGCGCGGATCCAGGCGGAAGGCCTTCTCGAAGGCGGCCACGGCCTGATCGAAGTCCTGGCTCCGTCCCAGCGCACGGTACCGATACTGGAAGTGCCGCCCTTCGCCGAAGGCGAGTTCCCCCTCAGAGCCGGTGGTCGGCCGGGCGATGACAGGCCCGAGGCCTTCTTCCCGGGTCAGGGTCCGAGCCACGGCCTCCGCCGCGTCGCGGACCAGGGTGTTGTAGTCCGCCTGGGTTCCTTCGTATTGATGCCCCCACCGCACTTTCCAGGTCCGCGTATCGACAAGCTGAACGTTGAGGATCAAGCGCTTGGCGTTCTTGGTGATGGTCGTGACCACCAGGTGATCTGCGTGATAGGCCTCCGTGACGCGGGCCAGGTCCCCCTTCCACTTCTCCATCTGGAAGCTAGAGGGCGGCGCCTTCGTGTCCAGGCCCTCCACTTTCGAGAGCAGCGTGGACAGGGTGTTGGGCACGGCGTCCGTGAGGAAGGCCGAATCCTCGGCTCCGTACACCCGCGCGGGCAGGGCCAGGACGCTGGGCAGGTCCCTCGCCTTGGTCGCCGGCACAGAGGCGGGTTGATGGCTCCGCAGCCAAGCGTAGATGCCCGCACCTGAGCCCAGGAGGGCCAGCGCCAGTCCGGCACCCAGGAATTGGAGGCCGCGCGTCGGCGAGGGGTAGCCTGAGCGCCCCAGGATCGGACGCGGGCCCAATTCCGAACGCGCGGCGAAACGCAGGGCTTCCGCCATGGCCCGGGCTGTCTTGAACCGCTCGGCGGGGTCTTTCGCCAGGCAGACCCGCAGGATGCCCCCCAAGGGCGAAGGCAGCCGTTCCTTCCCGCCTGGAAGCTCCGGCCGGTTCATCAGGATGGCCCGCATCGTCTCCCCTGGCGTGCTCCGGCGGAAGGGGTGACCGCCCGTCACCAGCTCCCACAGGATCACCCCCAGGCTGAACAGGTCGCTCGGGGCCTCCACTGCCTGGCCGCGCACCTGCTCCGGACTCATGTAGTCGGCGGTTCCCATGACCAGACCAGCTTCCGTGAGCCTCCCGGCAAGCTGGGGTGCCCCCGCCGTCAGCCTGGGCGCATGCGGGCTGGACTGTTCCTTCCGCAGCTTGGCCAGTCCGAAGTCGAGGATCTTCACATGGCCATCCAGGGTCAGCATCAGGTTCTCGGGCTTGAGATCCCGATGGATGATGCCCTTGGCATGGGCTGCCGCGAGACCGTCCGCCACCGCCGCCGCAAGTTCCGCCGCCTGGCGCCAGGGCATGGGCCCGGTGGCCATCCGCTTCCGAAGGGTCTCGCCCTCCACCAGCTCCATCACGAGGTAGGGAACTCCGTGGTGCTCGCCCGCGTCGAAGACCTGCACCACGTTGGGATGCGACAGGGCGGCCAGCGCGCGTGTTTCCTGTTGGAACCGCCGCAACCTCGTCGGATCCGAGGCGAAGGATTCGGCCAGGACTTTGATCGCCACATCCCGGCCCAGCTTCGTGTCCCGGGCCCGGAAGACTTCTCCCATGCCGCCGGCGCCCAGCGTGCCCACGATCTCGTAGGCGCCGAGGGACGAGCCAGGGGCAAGGGGTGGCATGGGATCTCCGCCTGATGGAGGAGAGGGGGAGCCCCGGAAGGTTACATCTTCAGATCTACGCTGCCAACCGCTTTTTTCCTTGTGACCGCCCGCATTTACGCGGATTCAATCACAATGTCTTCATGTCCAGCACGAAGCGGTAGCGCACGTCGTTCTTGAGCATCCGCTCGTAGGCCTCGTTGACCTGCTGGACCGGAATCAGCTCGATCTCCGAGACGATGCCGTGTTCGGCGCAGAAGTCGAGCATCTCCTGGGTTTCCTGGACGCCCCCGATGAGCGAACCCGTGAGGATCTTCCGGCCGCCGATGAGGGCATGGGCCGCCACGGGCGTGGGTTCCGGGGGCACGCCCAGCAGCACCATGGCCCCCTCGATCCGGAGCAGGCCAAGGTACTTGTTGTAGTCATGGGGCGCGGAGATGGTGTCGATGATGAGGTCGAACTGGCCCGCCAGCCGCTTGAAGGTGGCGTCGTCGGAGGTGAGGCCGAAGTGGTGCGCGCCGAGCTTGCGGGCATCGGCCTCCTTGGACTTCGAGGTGCTGAGCATGGTCACCTCGGCGCCCATGGCGGCGGCGATCTTCACGGCCATGTGGCCCAGGCCGCCCAGACCCACCACGCCCACCTTGTCGCCCTTCTTCGTGTTCCAGTGGCGCAAGGGCGAGTAGGTGGTGATGCCCGCGCAGAGCAGGGGCGCCGCGGCGGCGAGGTCCAGCTTGGGTGAGACCTTCAGCGTGAAGGCCTCGTCCACCACGATGCTGGACGAGTAGCCGCCGTAGGTGGGCGTCACGCGGTCCATCTCGGTGCTGTTGTAGCTCCAGGCCACGCCCTTCTCGCAGAACTGCTCCAGCTTCCGCTGGCAGCTGGGGCAGGTGCGGCAGCTGTCCACCATGCAGCCCACGCCGGCCAGATCGCCCACCTTGAAGGCCTTCACATGGGCGCCCACGGCGGTGATCTTTCCGACGATCTCATGGCCCGGGACCATCGGGTACTTGGAGCCGCCCCACTCGTCGCGCACCTGGTGCAGGTCGGAGTGGCAGATGCCGCAGTAGGCGATCTCGATCTGCACATCGTGCGGCCCCACGGCGCGGCGCTCGATCTGGAAGGGTGCCAGAGGGGCCTTGGCGGAGGACACGGCGTAGGCTTTGGCGGTGGTCATGGGAGCTCCTGAAAAGACCGGACCTCCACTCTAGACCACGGGGCCCCGGGGTGAAGAAGGCACTTCCCGGTGCGTGGCCTCTGGACCTGCGAGTCCGGGATGCCATCGGCTGACGGGAATCTGCAGAGACCCGCTAAAGCGGGTGGAGCAGCATCAGGAACCAGCCGACGGCCGTCAGCAGGGGTGTCCGCGGGTTGGGGCGGCCCTCCGCCGTGATGTCGACTTCCGCCCGGGTCCGGCGGGGCCAGGGCTCTCCGGGTGGCGAGGGTTCCAGGCGGAGGGTCAGCAACACGCGGCCATCCTTGTCGCGGAACGACCAGCCTCCATTGTGGTGGGCCCGCCGCCACTGGAAGGTCTCGCCGTCGCAGAACCGCAGCAGCCCCCGCCCCAGGAAGCCCGGATGGAAGACGGCCAGATCCTGGCCGGCCCCGGCTTCGCGGATGTGGACGAGCGTGGCGAGGATGCCCGTCTGCTTGAAGGTCCAGCGCCCCTCCGCCGTCTCCACCGTGGCGAAGGTCCGGCAGAGCGGCTCCAGGGATAGGCGCGCCAGCACCTCGTCGCCGGCATGGAGCTCGTACTTCGGCACCCTCACCATGGGATCCACCCATTCGAGAGGTGGCTTGGTGGCATTCCACATGGCCCTCATGGCGCCCCCCTTTCCCGCGGGCAGCGGTCCGCGCCACTCCAAAGGTACGTCCAGTCACGAGGCCGGGCATGGCAGCATCAGAGGTTCGCTGGAGGTTCCATGCCCCGCCCCGCCACCCTGCCGACTCTGGACTGGAAGGCCGTGCTCGAGTCCGGCCTCACCTATGCCGACTGGCTGGCCGAAGCGGAATCCCCCGAGCAGCGCGACAAGATCGAGACCCAGCATCGCGCCCTGACGCTGGCCCCGCCGGCGGCGCGCTTCATGGCCACCCTGCCCCGGCCTGTCCACGTGGTCGCCATCGCCGAGGACTGGTGCGGCGACGTGGTGCGCCACGCGCCCGTGCTCCAGCGCCTGGCCGAGGCCGGTCCGAACCTGAACGTCCGCTACATCAGCCGGCAGCAGCACCCGGACGTGTTCACCCGCTTCCTCACCAACGGCGGCGAGGCGATCCCCAAGTTCATCTTCCTCAGCGACCACTTCGTGGAGTGCGGGAACTGGGGCCCCATGCCGGAGAGCTGCAAGGAACTCATCGCCCGGGGCAAAGCCTGCGGCGACGTGGCCGCCGCGCGGAAGAAGGTGTCGGCCCTCTACGAGCAGGACACCGACCGCCGCGAGGTCGTGGCCGAGCTGACGCGCCTGGTGGACATCGCCAGCAGCCTCGAGCCCTAGGGCTGCTCCATCATCCGGAACATGAGGATGGCCCCCGCGGCGGCCACGTTGAGGCTGTCCATGCCCGAGGCCATGGGGATGGCCACGGCGCGGTCGCAGCAGGCCAGCTGGTCCGGGTCCAGGCCCGTATCCTCCGGTCCCATCACCAGGGCGCTGCGCGGGGCGGGCTGCCAGCGACGGGCGTCCCCCGCCTGCGGCGTGAGCGCGGCGGCGACGATCTCCGAGCCCGGTCCCGCGGCCCTCCAGTCAGCCAGAAGAGGCCAGGGATCCTCCACCCGCCACACGGGAATGCGCCAGACGGCGCCCATGGAGACCCGCACCGTGCGGCGGCTCCAGAGGCCCGGCCCCGGTCCCGCCAGCACGCCATCCAGCCCCAGCGCGGCCGCGCTGCGCAGCAGCAGACCCAGGTTCTCGCCGTCGTAGAGCCTCGGCAGCACCAGCAGCCGCCGCGCCTGGAGCAGCGCCGACACCGGAGGCGGCGGTGGCACCTTGGCCAGGGCCATGAGGCCGCGATGGAAGGAGAAGCCCGCCAGCTCCGACAGGGCCCCCGGCTCGGCCACCAGCAGCTCCGTCCCTTCCGGGAGCAGGGCCCGCGCCGCCTCGGCCGCGGTGGTGGTCGCGGCCACGGATACGACCTGCAGGCGCCCTGCCCGACCCGCCGAGAGGAGGTCCTCCACCAGGATCCGGCCCTCCGCGATGAAGCAGGAACCGTGCTCCGGATGCTCCCGGGTGCCGGCAAAGCGCAGGTCTCGGTAGGGTTCCCAGGGGTCGAAGGCCATGAGACCAGGGTAGCCCGCAGTAGGGTGGAACCTGAGGCGCTTTGTGGCTTGGCGGGCCGCAGCATTGATTTCGGATTAGAATTCAATGATGGCCTCCCCTTCCACGTCTCCCAGCCCCACCCAGCGCGCCATCGACCGGCTTCCGGCCCACCTGCGGCGCTATGTGGCGGCCCAGGACTACGACGCCTACACGCCGCGGGACCACGCGGTCTGGCGGCACATCCTCCACCGGTTGGCGGACCGCCTGAAGGACACGGCCCACGCCAGCTACCTCTCGGGCCTGGCGGCCACGGGCATCGGCCTGGAACGCATCCCCAGCCTGGACGAGATGAACCTCAAGCTCGAGGGACTGGGCTGGTCCGCCGTGGGCGTGCGGGGCTTCATCCCCCCCGCGGTGTTCACGGAGCTGCAGTCCCTGGGCGTGCTGGCCATCGCCGCGGACATCCGCAGCCACGAGCACATCGAGTACACCCCGGCGCCCGACATCGTCCACGAGAGCGCCGGCCATGCGCCCATCCTGGCGGACCGGCGCTACGCCGACTACCTGAAGCGCTGCGGTGAGGCGGGCTTCCGGGCCATCGCCTCGGTGGAGGACCAGGCCGTCTACGAGGCCATCCGCAACCTCAGCGTGGTCAAGGAGGATCCCGAAGCCACGGAGGCCGAGGCCCACCTGGCCGAGGAGCGCCTGCGGGCCGCCTCCGCCAGCCGACGCTATGTGAGCGAGAGCACCAAGGCCAGCCGCCTCTACTGGTGGACCGCCGAGTACGGCCTGGTGGGCGACCTGGCGGACCCCAAGCTCTATGGGGCTGGCCTCCTCAGCAGTCTCGGCGAGGCCGCCCACTGCCTCACGCCCGCCGTGACCAAGGTGCCCCTCAGCCTCGCCTGCGCAGACACCGAATACGACATCACCCGCATGCAGCCCCAGCTCTTCGTGGCCCGGGACTTCGACCATCTGTTCGAGGTGCTGGAGGCCTTCGAGGCGACCCTGGGCTGGAGGAGGGGGGGCGACCACGGCCTGGAGGAAGCGCTGCGGGCCCGTACGGTGAACCACCTGGGCCTGGAGGGCGGCCTGGAGCTCACGGGCAAGGTGGTGGCCCGGATCCCCGCCCGTGGCGAGCTGGCCCCGGGCCTGGCCACGGCCCTGGCGCGGGTGGAGGGCCCCGTGATGATCTCCCGGAAGGGCACGGCCGAGGGCTCGCCCTGGCCCGGCACGGCCCTGGTGGCCTTCGGGCGCGGTGTCCTGCCCCCTCGCGGCCCCTTCAGCCTGGACCTGCCCTCGGGACTCTTCCTCACGGGCTTCCGGGTGGGTGAGCACGAGGTCATCAACCTGAGGGGCCACCAGGACGGCCGCCCCCTCGACCTGCCCAGCTGGGCCCTGCTCTTCCTCAGTTCCAGCCTGCCTTCCGTCGCCGGGGGCCCTGCGGATCCGGGCACCTGGGACCGTTGGTACGGCGCCCAGGGGACCTTCGCGGAAGGCGAGGCCGAAGCCCAGGCCCGGACCCGCAAGGCATCCTCCCTTTCCCCGGGTCTGGCCGGCCTCTATCAGGAGGCCCGGGCCCTGCGCGAGGCCGGAGACGAGCGGCGGCTCCAAACCCTGGCGGACCGGGCTCGGGCCTATCCGGATGAGTGGCTTCTGCAAGCGGAATTGACAGAACTGGCGGCCACCCTGGCCCAGGAGGCGCGGCCATGAGCTGGATCGAACAGGACGGGTGCCTGGTGCGGGAGTTCCGGACCCCGGATTTCATGACCGCTTTCCGGATTGTGACCAGCGTCGTGGAACCTGCCGAGGCAATGAATCATCACCCAGATATCCTCTTTGGTTGGGGCCGCGTGCGGATCACCCTGACCACCCATGACGCAGGAGGCATCACGGAAAAGGACCACCAATTGGCCCGACTCATCGATGAAGCCGTCCTGCGGCTCGACCTGTAAGCCCGCCCCCATCCTTGCCTGTCTTCACACTGGAAGGTCCGGTATTCTGAAATGTCCCCGAGGAACCCTTTGTTGAAAACATTGACGCTCCCCCACCGACCTACGTCCTTCATCTCGAAGGCTTCTCTGCTGGCCGGCGCCGGGCTCCTGGCCCTGGCCGCCCTCGGGTGCAACCGGGACCAGGTGAGTCACTACCGGGTGCCCAAGGAGTCCGCCGCCGCGCGGCTGGACGGCACGGGCCAGGAGGCCCCCTCCGGACCGATGGGAATGCCACCGGCCGATGGGGGCATGCCCGCGCCCCCCCGGCCCTCGGGCCAGGGGTCCCTCAAGTGGTCCCTGCCTCAGGGTTGGAGCGAAGTCCCCGGCGAGGGGATGCGCTTCGCCACCTTCAAGTCGCCGGTGGCTGGCAAGAACGAAGCCACGGTGGTGGTGCTGCCCGGTGCCGCCGGCGGCGAGCTGGCGAACGTGAACCGCTGGCGCGGGCAGATCGGCCTGGGCCCCATCGACGAGGCGGCCCTGGCTGCCGCGCGGAAGGTGGTGAAGACCAAGGCTGGCGCGCTCAACGTCTACGACTTCACCAGCGAGGGCCAGACCAAGAGCCGCATGGTGGCCGGCCTGATCTCCACCCCCGACGGCAACACCTGGTTCCTGAAGCTGACGGGGGACGCCGGTCCCGTGGCCAAGGCCAAGCCTGATTTCATGCGCATCCTGGAGAGCCTCCGCCTTGATTAAGACACTCGCCTCCCGCATCTGGAAGTTCTTCAAGTCCTTCCAACTCACCATCGTCCTGCTCGCCTGCCTGATGGCGCTCGTGGTGCTCTGCACCCTGGCCCAGGTGGAGATGGGCACCCAGGGCGCGGTGAACGCCTACATGCGCAGCTTCTTCGTATGGCGGCAGTTCAGCTTCCTGTCCTTCCCCCTGCCCGTGTTCCCGGGCGGCGGTCTGGTGGGCCTCCTCCTCACCCTCAACCTCATCGCCAAGACGCTCGACATCCAGCGCAGCTGGGCCAAGGCCGGCATGTGGCTGGTCCACGCGGGCCTGGTGATCCTGTTCGCGGGCGAGTTCGTGGCCGGCATGATGCAGGTGGACACCAACATGTCCATCGAGGTGGGCCAGACCGTCAACTACGTCCAGAGCTACAAGAACATGGAGCTGGCCGTCATCGACACCACCGACCCCGCCTGGGACGAGGTCTACTCGGTGCCCGACACCCTGCTGGCCAAAGGCGGGTCCATCGCCATCCCGGGCACGCCCATCACCCTGAACGTGAAGCGCTACTACCCCAACTCGGAGCTCTCCAACCTGCCTCCCGGCGCGCCGCCGTCCCTGGCGACCGCGGGCATCGGCCCCGGCATCTCCGTCGTGGAGCGACCCACGGTCACCAACGACAACGAGCTGAACACGGGTTCCGTGTTCGTGGAGCCCGTGGCCGGCGGCCGCAGCTACGGCATCTGGCTGGCTTCCATGGCCCTCGGGGCGCCCCAGTCCTTCACCCACGAAGGGCACACCTACCTGCTCACCATGCGCCTCCGCCGCCAGTACCTGCCCTACGCCTTCACGCTGAAGCAGTTCCGGCACGACGTCTATCCGGGCACGGAAATCCCCAAGAACTTCTCCAGCCTGGTCCAGGTGGTGAATCCCTCCCAGAAGGAATCCCGCGAGGTGCTCATCTACATGAACCAGCCGCTGCGGTACGAGGGCAAGACCTTCTACCAGGCGAGCTTTGGCAAGAACGACACCCTGTCTATCCTTTCCGTGGTCGAAAATCCCGGCTGGCTTCTCCCCTATGTGTCCTGCGTGCTGGTCTCCCTGGGCCTGCTCGTGCACTTCGCCATCGTCCTGCGGCGCTCCCTGAAGCGGCGCCAGGACAAGAAGGAGGGCTGACATGACCTTTGTGCAGAAATACCTCTCCTGGGCGGCCGGGGCCCTCGCCCTCCTGATCGCCCTGATCTTCGCCCTCCCCGGCGGGAAGGTCCGCGGCTTCGACGTCGCCGGCTTCGGCAACATCCCCATCCTCGAAGGCGGGCGCGTCAAGCCGCTGGATTCCGTGGCCCGCAACTCCCTGCTGGTCATCCACAGTCGCCAGGGCTTCCGCTACGAAGGTCGCACCATCGGCCCCGACGAGTGGATCCTCGATGTGATGTTCCGCCCCCAGGTAGCTGACCAGCAGCCCATCTTCGTCATCGATGATCCGGATGTCATCGGGCTGATCGGGGCTCAGCAGAAGCAGAATCGCAATTACTTCAGCTTCGCGGACCTGTCCTCCCATCTGGAGGAAATCCAGAAGCAGGCCCAGACGGCGCAGCCCATCGCGCCCCAGAAGCGGACCCGCTTCCAGAGCGCCATCGTCAACCTGTTCGATCGCGTCTACCTCTACTACAAGCTGAGGAACACCCTCCAGCTGGCCGGCTCGCCCGGCCTCGGCTGGGAGCTCCAGTCCATCAGCGATCCAGAGGCTTCCGCCCGCCACCAGGACCTGATGCAGCTGTCCCAGTTCCGCATCCTGCCACCCCTCCCCGGCGGCAGTCCCGATGCCTGGAAGAACGTGGGCGAGAGCCTTCGCGCCATGGCCGCCGGCCAGGGCGTCCACCCGGCCCTGGTCCCCCTCGCGCGGCTCAACGCGGCCTACGTCGCCAACGACGCCGCCAGCTTCAACCAGGCCCTGGCCGACATGAACGGGGTGGTCTCCACCCTCAAGCCCGGGGCCCTCAGCCACGCGACCAACGAGGTCGTCTTCAACCGGGCCCAGCCCTTCTTCGTGGGCCTGTCGATCTACTTCGTGGCGTTCATCGTCCTGTGCATCTCCTGGATCTGGAAACCGGAGCTGCTGCGCCCCACCGCCTACTCGCTGCTCTTCGCGGGCGCCATCGTCCACACCCTGGGCCTGGCGGCGCGCATCATCCTCCAGGGCCGCCCGCCGGTGACGAACCTCTACTCCTCGGCCATCTTCGTGGGCTGGGGCGCCGTGATCCTGGGCCTCATCGTGGAGCGGATGTACCGCAAGGGCTTCGGCACCGCCGTGGCCGCCGTGGCGGGCTTCGCCTCCCTGATCGTCGCCCAGAACCTGGGCACCGAGGGCGACACCATGGAGATGATGCGGGCCGTGCTGGACTCCAACTTCTGGCTGGCCACCCACGTGGTGACCATCACCATCGGCTACTCCGGCACCTTCCTGGCCGGCGCCATCGCCATCGCCTACGCCATCCGGAAGCACATCGTCAGCAAGGTGGACGTGGAGACGGACAAGGCCCTGGTGGACATGGCCTACGGCATCATCTGCTTCGCCCTCTTCTTCAGCTTCGTGGGCACCGTGCTGGGCGGCATCTGGGCCGACCAGTCCTGGGGCCGCTTCTGGGGCTGGGATCCCAAGGAGAACGGCGCCCTGCTGATCGTGCTGTGGAACGCCATCATCCTCCACGCCCGCTGGGCCGGCTATGTCCGCGAGCGCGGCACCATGGTGATGGCCATCTTCGGCAACATCATCACCGCCTGCTCCTGGTTCGGCGTGAACATGCTGGGCGTGGGCCTGCACTCCTACGGCTTCATGGACCAGGCCTTCTACGCCCTCATGGGCTTCGGCCTGAGCCAGCTGGTCTTCATGGCCATCTGCTACGCGCCGCCGCGCTTCTGGGAGCAGAAACCTCACCACAAGGCTTGAAGCCATTTTCATCGCTGCAAAACGGGCTCCCAATCGGGAGCCCGTTTTGCAGCAGGGAACGGCCAGGGAGAACTCACTTCACCTTGCGAGTGACGCCTTCCACGTAGGGCTTGAAGGCCTCGGGGGCGTTGGGCGGAGCGATCTCGAAGCGGACGGTGACGGTGTCGGCGGTGCCGCGGAGGTAGGTCAGGCGGAAGCGCGGGCCCGGGGCAGGTTCGCTGGTGAAGGCCACGCCCTGGGGAATGGCGGTGGCCACGTAGCGGATGACGTGGCCCTCGTTGTCGACGTAGAAGGCCTTGAGCTGGCCACCCTCTACGAAGACCGTCATCTGGTCCTCGTGGTGGGCGGCCGGACGGCCATTGGCCGCGGGGTAGTCGGCGTGGCTGCGCCGTACGAGGGCCCTTCCCTCCAGCTCGAACCGGAAGGAGGCCGCGCCGCTGGGGGAGCCGGGCTTCCCGTCCGATTCCCCCACCCAGTCCCCGGCGAGGAACCGCACCGGCTCGAAGAGGTCCGCCTTGGGCGCGGGTGCCTGCGCCAGCAGGGGCGCCGCCAGGGACAGGGCGAAGATGGAAGGGCGCATGGAGCCTCCGGGGATCCTTCGAATCTACCCTTGGACGCGGCCGGCGGCCATCGCTGGACAGCCCCGGTTCAGCCCAGCCGCGTGGTGCCCAGGAGGCCCTTGGGGTCCAGGTGCCGCTTGAGGGCCTGGTTTGCGGCCTTCACGGGCTCCGGAGTGTAGGCGTCGTAGAAGCGCTGGTTGTGGGGGCCAACCCCGTGCTCGGCGCTGTAGGAGCCGTCGAAGCCCCGGACCGCCAGCTCGTAGATCCGCGACTGAAGCTCCTCGACGATCCGGGCCGTGGGCCTCGGGGCCTCCCCCTCGTTCCACACGAGATTGAGGTGGGTCCCGCCGTCGCCCCAGTGGCCGAAGTCGCAGCAGCGCACGAAGGGATAGTCCTTGGCCAACAGGGCCACCGCGGCGTCCGTGAAGGCGGCCATGCGGCTCCGGGGCACGCTGATGTCGAAGGCCAGCACCTTGCCCTCGTTTCGGAGGCTCTCGCTGATGTGGTGGCGGATGGCCCAGAAGTCCTCGGGCTTGCCCATGAATATGTCCGTGATGCCCTCGCCGCTCTCGCCCTCCAGAAAGGCGCCCAGGCGTTCCTCCAGCACTTCCGCCAGGTTGAGGGCCGTCCCGGGGAGGGTGGAGGACAGCTCCACCAGGGCGGTGTACGCGGGAGGCTGGGCGGTGCCGTAGGGGTTGCGGATGTCCTCGTGGTGCTTGAACACGGGGCCCAGGGCATTGGCGCTGATGACCTCGTAGGCCGTGAACACGTCGGCCATCTCCCGCTCCAGCGCCTTCAGGAGGGCCAGCACGGCCTCGCCGGAGGCGCAGCCCACCAGGGCTGTGGCGTGCTGCCGGGGTACGGGCACCACCTGGAGCACCGCCCCGGTGATCACGCCGTAGGCGCCGCTGGTGCCCACGAAGAGCTGCTTGAAGTCGAGGCCCGTGTTGTTCTTCCGGAGGTGGTTCATGACCTCCACCACCGTGCCGTCCGCCAGCACCGCCTCCAGGCCCTGGAGGTTGTAGCGCACATCGCCGTACTTCAGGAGGCGAGTCCCGCCCGTGTTCGTGGCGATCATGCCGCCGATGGTGGGATCCGCCCCGAGGTCGATGGGGAACATGAGACCGTGCTCCGCCAGCGCCGCGTTCAGGGTGCTGAGCAGCACGCCGCCATCCACCACGGCGGTGCGGTTGATGGCGTCGACCTCCAGGCGCTTGTTCAGCCGCTCCAGGCTGAGCACGAGCATCTCGCCACTGGCGTCCGGGTTGGAGGCGCCCACCAAACCCGTGTTGGCACCCTGGGGCATCACCCGGATACCCCGCTCGTGGCAGTAGGCCATGACTTCCGACACCTGCTCCGTGGTCCCGGGGCGCACCGCCAGCAGGGCCTTGCCCTTCCCGTAGCGCCAGCCATCCTCGTAGCGGGCCAGGTCGTTGGCCTCTGTCAGGACGGCATCGGCGCCCAGCATGGCGCGGAGATCGGCGGCGGCTCGGGCGGCATCGTGCATAACCGATTCTACTGGAGCCAGACCTTCACCAGACTCTCGAAGCGCTCCCCGCGCTGTTCGAAGTTATCGAACTGGTCGAAGCTGGCGCAGGCTGGGCTGAGGAGCACCTGGTCACCGGAGCGCGCGAGGGCAAGGGCTGCCCGCACAGCCTCATCGAAGGCCGGCACCACATCATGGGGCAGGTCGCCCAGGTCGCGGGTGAGTTGGGGAATGGCCTCACCCAGGAACACCAGGCGCCGCAGCTTGCCGTCCAGCGCCTCGCGCAGCGGTTCGTAGCTGGCGCCTTTGTCCGTGCCCCCCAGCAGCAGCACCAGCGGGCCCGGCAGGGCCTTGATGGCCGTGACCGTGGCATCCACATTCGTGCCCTTGGAATCGTTGTAGGCGCGCACGCCGCCCTTCTCGCCGCAGAAGGCGATGCGATGGGCCAGCCCCGGATAGGTCCGCAGCCCTTGGCGGATGGTCTCGGGATCCGCGCCGCCATGGCGGGCCAGGAGGGCCGCCGCCAGGGCATTCTCCACGTTGTGGTCGCCGGGAATGCGCAGATCCTCGCGGTGGAGGAGCACCTCGCCATGAAGGCGGAGGTGGCCCCCGGCATCGCACCAGGCTTCGCACTCGGTCCAGCCGAAGCGCGCGATCCGCCCGCCGCCCGGCGCATCCTGCCACCACTCGGGATGAGCCGCGGGGACGACCCGCAGGTCATCGGTGGTCTGCCGTTCGAAGATCCGCAACTTGGCCCGACGATAGGCCTCGAGATTGCCGTGGCGGGCGAGATGGTCCGGCGTCAGATTCAGGAATGCGGCGCCCTCGGCGTGGAAGGCCGCGACGGTCTCGAGTTGATAGCTGCTCAGCTCCACCACGTAGACCGCCCCTCTGACACCCGTGGTCACGGCCTCAATGACGGGAGTGCCCAGGTTGCCGCAGGCCACCGCAGGCAGGCCTGCCGCCTTGAGCAGGTGGGCCACCAGATCGGTGGTGGTGCTCTTGCCGTTGGTGCCGGTCACGGCCAGCACGCGGCTCCCGTCATGCCGGTCCCTGAGGGCACGGTGGGCCAGCTCCACTTCGCCGATGACAGGAATGCCTCTGCAGATGGCAGCTGCAACAAAGGGCGCGCTGGGAGGAATCCCGGGGCTGATGACAAGTTCGCCGCAATGATCCAGGAGCGATTCAGGATGGCTGCCCCACACTCCGGGAATGCCCGCTCGGGCCAGCTCAAGTTCCAAGGCGGGATCGGGCCCGGGCCGGCTGTCCGTCAGCACCACGGGCCGTCCTTGCGACGCGAGGAAACGGGCCGCCGCCAAGCCCGAACGTCCCGCTCCCATGACCACGGTGCGCATGTCGCCCCCTGGTTCCAGCGTAACCCGCGACGGACCTTCCTGCATGTGAGCATGTGGCGCGCTACGGCGCTACACTGAACGCAGGACCCTTGAACGAATGTGGAGTGGCCATGCCCAAGGGCATCCTGGAAAGTCTGTTGAGTGGAGAGGGCACGATCGTGCCTCACGTCCAGCCCATGTACCGGCTGCAGGATAATCGCATGGTGGCCCAGGAATACCTGGCCCGCCACCTGGACAAGGCGGGCATCACCCATCCCGTCGGGCCGATCCTGCAGAACCCCACCCTCCCGCCGGAGGATCGGCTGACCCTGGACCTGCGCTTCCTCGATGCCACGTTCGCGGCCCTGGCTCAGCGCGGGACCGGCAGCCACCTCCACTTCGTGAACCTCGAGCCCGTGAGCCTGGAGGCGCCGGGATTCTGGGCGCGCCTGCCCCGCTGGCTGGAAGCCCTGCCCTTTCCCGTGGAATGCGTGGTGATGGAGTTCACCGAATCCCAGGGCATGCATGATCTCGAGGCGCTCCAGACCTACGCCAAGCGGCTGCGCGATGCCGGATTGCGCGTGGCCGTGGATGATCTCGGAGCCGGCGTGGCGAGCCTCACGCAGATGGCGCGGCTGGCGCCGGACTACATCAAGGCCGACCGGAGCCTCGTGGAGCAGGTCCACCGTCGCCCCTACCAGGCCGCCCTCCTCAACGCGCTCTCCCACTTCGCCCGGCACATGTGCATCGGCTTCATCGCCGAAGGCATCGAGACGATGGAGGAGCTGGAAGCCGTCATGGACGCGGACGTGCCCTGGGGTCAGGGCTTCATCCTGGGCCAACCCTGGCCCACGCGGCCGAAGCCTATCGCAGCTTCAGAGAGCTGAGGGCCAGGATCGAGCAGACGATGGCGGTGATCCAGAGGCGGATCACCACTTTCGTTTCCTGGAGACCGCCCAGCTCGAGGTGGTGGTGGAAGGGTGCCATGCGGAAGATGCGCTTGCCGCCGCGGAGCTTGAAGCTGCCCACCTGGAGGATGACGCTCACGGCTTCCAGCACGAAGAGTCCGCCGGCGATGACCAGCAGCACTTCCTGCTTGATGACCACGGCCACGGTGCCCAGCGCCCCGCCCAGGCCCAGGGAGCCCGTGTCGCCCATGAAGACCTCGGCCGGGTGGGCGTTGAACCACAGGAAGCCCAGGCAGGCCCCCGCCATGGCCCCCATGAAAACGGATAACTCAGCGCCACCGGGAACGTGGGGCACCACCAGGTAGGCCGCGATCTTCGCGTGGCCCACCACGTAGGCCAGGATCGCGTAGGTGAGCGACACGATGAGCGTGCCTCCGATGGCCAGCCCATCGAGGCCGTCCGTGAGGTTCACGGCGTTGCTGGTGCCCACCATCACCAGCCAGATCCAAGGGATGAGCAAAACGCCCACGTTGGGCCGGAAGTTCTTGAAGAAGGGCACCGAGAGCTGGCTGGTGGCCGCGCCGCGCAGGCCGAAGTGCAGGATGAGCCAGGCCACCAGCAGCGAGATGCCGGTGAGCAGGGCCATCTTCTGCCAGCTGCTGAGGCCGAGGTTCTGCTTCTTGAGCAGCTTCTGGGCGTCATCGAACGCACCCACGGTGCCGAAGCCCAGCAGCGCCATGAGCGCCACCCAGATGGCGCCGCTCTTGAGGTCGCACCACAGCAGCGTGGACACCGTGATCACCAGCAGGATGAGGATGCCGCCCATGGTGGGCGTCCCCGCCTTCTTCTGGTGGTGCTCGGGCCCCTCGCCGCGGATGTGC
The DNA here is from genome assembly GCF_022808775.1 of Geothrix terrae. GTDB lineage: Bacteria > Acidobacteriota > Holophagae > Holophagales > Holophagaceae > Geothrix > Geothrix terrae. Next base: position 149,711 of record NZ_JAKZLA010000001.1, on the reverse strand, counting down.
TGGCCCATCTTGAGGGCGGTCAGCGTCCGGATCACCCAGGGCCCCAGCACCAGGCTGAGGATCATGGCCGTGGCCGCGGCCATGGCCGTCCGGAAGGTGACGTAGCGGAAGACCGAGAAACCGGGGATCGCGTCGCGGAAGGGATAGAGGAGCCAAGGAAGCATGGGGGGTCCGAAGTCTGGAGTCTGAGGGTCAGGGGTGGGTGAGAAGCCACTCGACAGCGCGTTCCGAGCGCCAGAACCGGCTGCCTTTCACCAGGATACGGGCTCCCGGTGGGATGGCGGAAAGACCTGCGGCAGCGTCGCGCAACGATTCGAAATCAGGGAAGGCCACGGCGCGGAGACCGAAGCCCTCCGCGTAATCCTCCGCGAAGTCCCCATAGGCCCAGAGTCGGGACAGCCCCAGGGCCTTGAGGGCGGCGCCGGTCTCGCGGTGGATCTGCGCGGAGTGGGCCCCCAGTTCCCTCATGGAGCCGAGGACCGCCACCGCCTCCCCGCCCGGCAGGTCCAACAGGGCATGGGCGCAGGCCAGGATGGAGTCGGAGCTGGCGTTGTAGCTCTCGTCCAGCAGGCAGCCACCATTGGGGAGGCCGTGGAGCCGGCCCCGGCCCGGTTCCGGCGCGACCGCTCCCAGGCCCGCCGCCACGCGTTCCGGATCGTGGCCCGCATGGACGGCCAGGGCAGCGGCCAGGGCGGCGTTGCGCACTTGATGCTCTCCGGGGAGCTGGAGCCGCACCGGGAACGTGCCCTTGGGCGTGCGCAGGAGGAACGCCTCCCCCGCGGCCCCCAGGGACTCGACGCCCCCCCAGTCGTAGGGGTGCCCCTCACCCACGGGCAGGGCCTCGGCATGGCGGGCCCAGGGCTGCTCCGCGATCCAGCGGCACCACGGGTCCGAGGCCAGGTGGGCCCAGACGCCGCCCCTCGCGAGGCCGGCCACCAGTTCGCCCTTGGCTTCGGCGATGCCTTGCTGGCCCTTGGCGAAATTCTCAGCGTGAGCGGTGCCAACCAAGGTGATGAGGCCGAAGTCCAGGGGGGCGATCTCCGTGAGGCGCCGGATCTCCCCGGGCGTGCTCATGCCCATTTCCAGCACGGCGGCACCGAGCCCTTCAGGCAGGGTGGCCAGAGCCTCGGGCAGGCCCAGGGTGTTGTTGCGGTTCCCGGGTGTCTTCCAACCGCCCACGGCCGCCGCCAGCAGTTCTTTGGTGCTGGTCTTGCCGACGCTCCCGGTGACGCCGAACACCGCCTTGGGGCGCACCGCGGCCAGCCGGGCCTGGCCCCAGCGCTGGAGGGCGGCCAAGGTATCCGGCACCACAAGCTGTGGACACCCGCTGTCCACCGGATGGTCCACCAGCAGGCAGGTGGCCCCCTTCTCCACTGCCTGGGAGACGAATTCGTGCCCATCCCGCTCCGCCCGCAGGGCCACGAAGCAGGCGCCGCGCTCGAGGGTCCGGGTATCCAACGAAAGGGACGACGGCACCACGGCGCCGTCGCCCAGGATCTCGCCGCCCACCTGGGAGGCGGCCTGGAACAGGGACCAGAGGCTCGTAAATGGGCTCATGGCCGCTCCTTCGCCGAGGCCCGCCGGAGACGGTCGCGAACGGCCAGCCAGGCCTCATCCTCCGGCGGGCGCTCCATGAAGATACGCTCGCAGCCTGCGTCGTCCAGTTCGTGGAGGAGGGCATAGAGCCTCGCCCCGACCATGTCCGCATCCAGAGGCAGGAGGATGCCCCGGACCCCCGGGGGAAGCGGGGGGAGGGTTCCGAGGGCCACATACGCCACGGATCCCGATGTCTCGCCCAAGGTCTCGCGCAAGCCGGAACCTGGCGCCACCAGCTGCAGCCGAGCCCGGGGGGCGTAGTGGCGCTCGGCCATGCCGGGAGCCGCCTGGCGGTCGCCCGCCTGGACCGCCCCTGTCCAGAGGTCCACGGGACCGACCAGAACCTCGAGGTCGGCCGGCGGGATGGGGCCGGGGCGAAGCACGCAAGGCCGGCCACTGGACAGGTCGAGGATCGTCGATTCCAGACCCGCCTCCGTCGGCCCCCCGTCGAGGATGAGATCCACCGCCTCGCCCAGGCTGGAGGCCACGTGCTGGGCCAGCGTGGGCGACAGATGCTGGCTGCGGTTGGCGCTAGGCGCAGCCAGGGGGCGCCCGGTGGCGCGGATCAAGGCCAAAGCCACGGGATGGGCCGGGCAGCGCAGGGCCACCGAGGGACCGCCGGCGCGGACGATGGAGGGTACGGTGTCTGAAGCGGGCAGGACCAGGGTCAGCGGCCCGGGCCAGAACCGCTCCGCCAGCATCTGCGCTTCGGGGGACCAGCGGGAGACAAGCGCCTGGGCGGAGGCCGCGTCGGCCACGTGAAGGATCACCGGGTTCGTGGCCGGGCGCCCCTTGGCGGCGTAGATCCGAGCCACCGCCTTGGGATTCAGGCCGTCGGCCCCGAGGCCGTACACGGTCTCCGTGGGGAAGGCCACCAGGCCCCCCGCGCGCAGCAGGCCAGCGGCCTCCGCGATGGCCGGATCCTCTGGGCCCGAGACGGGAAGGATCCGCGTCATCGGCTGCCCCGCAGCGCGGCTTCCACGGCCGCACGGTCGCTGTAGGGGTATTTCACACCCCGGATCTCCTGGTAGGGCTCGTGGCCCTTTCCCGCCAGCAGCAGCAGATCGCCGGGGCGGCAGTCCGCCAGGGCCTGCCGCACGGATTCCTGCCGGTCCGCGTTGCGGTGGTAGCGGACGCCATCGGTGCGCAGGGACTCCGGGATGCCCGGGGCCGCATCGTCCAGGATGCGCTCTGGATCCTCACCTCGCGGGTTGTCGCTGGTGTGCCAGAGCACGTCGGCCCCCGCGGCCACCGCAGCGGCCATGAGCGGGCGCTTGGCGCGGTCGCGATCGCCCCCGCAACCGAACAGCACGTGCAGGCGACCGCCCGGCGGCAGCAGGCGGCGACCCTCCGCCAGCAGCTTCTCCAAAGCGTCCGGCGTGTGGGCGTAGTCCACCATCACGCCGAAGGGCTGGCCGCAATCCACGCGCTCCAGACGCCCGGGTGCGCCCTTGACCATGGGTACGGCGGGCACCAGCCGGTCCAGATCGAAGCCCGCCTCGGCACAGGCCGCCAGGGCCGCCAGCAGGTTGTACACGTTGAACCGGCCCAGGAGCGGGCTCCTGACGTTCCAGTTCCGTCCCTCCGAGGCCAGGGTGAACCGGGTCCCCGTGGGTCCCAGGTCCAGATCCCGGGCCTGGTAGCGGGCGGCGCGATCCACCGCATAACTGGCATGGCCCTCCCGTTCCAGCATGGCGCGGCCCCAGGGGTCGTCAGCATTCACGAGAAACCGGCCGCACTGGGCGACAAGCCGGCGCTTGGCCTCGAAGTAGGCCTCCATGGTGCCGTGGTAGTCCAGGTGGTCCTGGGTGAGGTTCGTGAAGACGCCGACCTTGAACCGCGCGCCGTGGACGCGGCCGAGGCAGAGCGCGTGGCTGCTCACCTCCACCGCGGAAGCCGCGTCGCCGGCCTCCACACTGCGGCGCAACCAGCGGTAGAAGGCCGGGCTTTCCGGGGTGGTGCGGATCGCCTCTTCCTCCACATCCCCGGCAGCGTTCAGCACTGTGCCCACCAGGCCGCAACCGAGGCCGGCTCCCCGCAGAAGCTGGCGGATGAGCGTGGTGGTCGTCGTCTTGCCGTTGGTGCCTGTGACGCCGATCAGCGCCAGGCGCTCATCCGGCGCCCCATGGAGGCGGCGGGCCAGGTCGGCCATCCGCAGCCGGGGATCGTCCGTGAAGACACAGCCTGCGACGGTCGAGGGCAGGTCGACCGGGGATTCGGAGATTACGGCCGAGGCGCCCTGCCCCAGCGCCTGCGGCACGAAGGCGGCGCCATCGGCCTTCTCGCCCTTGAGGGCCAGGAAGGCCCAGCCGGGACGGACCTCACGGCTGTCGCTGGTGAGATCCGCCACTTCGACATCCGGCCCGGATCGGCGCACGGCCAGGCCATCGATGAGCACATCCAGCTTCATGGCATCCCCGCCTTGATCTTCACCGCCGTGCCCGGTTCCAGCGGGGCTCCCGGCGCAGGACTCTGCCCCACCACGTGCGTGGCGGTGGCGCCGGGCGCCGCGTCCACCTTCGGATTCCCGCCCACCAGCACCACCCGATGGATGGCGGCCTTGAGGCTGAGGCCCTGGAGGTCGGGCACCCGGCCCCGTTCCACGTGCAGGGCGGCCTCGTCCGTTTCGCTCACAGGCCAGTCACGCAGCGACAGCTTCAGGTCCGCCTCGCGGTCGGGGTCCGGAGAGGTCTGCCGGAACCGCAGGATCCCGTCGCCGATGCGCTTGAACAGGGGCGCCGCCACGTCGCCGCCGGTGGTATCGCCGGCGGGGTCGTCCAGCATCACCAGAACCCCGAACTGGGGTTTGTCGGCCGGGAAGAATCCCATGAAGGACGCGAAGTGGCGCTTGGGATCGTACTGGCCGTCGATGAGCTTGCGGCTGGTGCCCGTCTTGCCGAAGGCCTCTACACCGTTGTCGAGCTTCGCCTTCTTTCCGGTTCCCTGGGTGATGACGCCCTTCAGGGTCTCCTTCATGAGGTTCGCCGTCTCTTCGCTGATGACCTGGCCGCGCACGGTGGGCTTGAATTCCTTCAGCAGCAGGCCCTTGTCGTTGTAGATGCGCTGCACGAGGATCGGCTGCATGAGCTTGCCACCGTTGGCCAGGACACAGCCGGCCATGAGGATCTGCAGAGGCGTCGTGCTGAGACCGTAGCCGTACGACATCGTGTACTGGGTGGGCACGCTCCAGCGGTCCGGCGCGATGAGGCGGCCGGAGCTCTCACCTGGGAAGTTGAGCCCCGTCGCGTCGCCGAAGCCGAACTTCCGCAAGTACTGGTAGTGCACCGCCGGGTCGAGGCGGATGCCGATCTTCGCGGCGCCGATGTTGGAGCTCTGCCAGAGCACTTCCTCGAAGGTGAGGAGGCCGTGGCGGTGGGTGTCCGTGATGGGCGGGACTTTCGCGCTGTACTGCCAGCGGCCCGACATGCAGTCGATGCGCTCACCCAGGTGGATCTTGCGTTCCTCCAGGGCCATGGCCGCGGTGAAGATCTTCATGGTGGAGCCGGGCTCGTAGACATCCTCCACCGGATGCACCTTGCGGGCCGCCTTCTGGCGCTCCAGCTCGCGGTTGAGCTCGTCCCGTTCTGCCGAGGAAAGTTCCGATTCAGTGCGATTGCGGAACTTCTTGGGCAGGATGTGGTTCGGATCGAAGGTGGGCGTGCCGGCCATGGCGAGGATCTCCCCGGTGCGGGGGTCCACCACCACCGCGTAGGCGGTGCGCGGGCGCGAGAGACGCACACCCTCTTCGAGCGCGTCTTCCACGATGTGCTGGATGGAGGCGTCCAGGCTGAGCTGGAGCGAGGCCCCGTTCACGGGGATCTTGCTGTAGTTCTCCTGGAGGATGAGCAGCTTGCCGTGGGCGTCCTTGGGCGCGATGAGCTCGCCCTTCACCCCCGCCAGCTGCTTGTCGTAGGTCTGTTCGATGCCCAGCTGGCCCAGGCCGTCGATGTTGGTGAAGCCGATGATCTGCGCCGCCAGGCTGCCCCGGGGGTAGAACCGCTGGCTTTCAGGCTGGAACTCGACGCCATCCAGGTTCAGGGCCCGCACGGCGGCCGTCTTGACCGGAGGCAGGTGCCGCTCCAGATAGACGAAGGTCTTCTTCCTCAGGAGCTTCTCCAGCACTTGGGCCCGCGTCTGCTCCAGGATGGGCGCAAGCTTCGCCGCCACGGCCGCGGCCGCCTTGCGGTCAGGCTCGCCCCACTGGCGCTCCTCCCCTCTTCCCGGCTTGTAGTCCGGGTAGAACACGCGGGGATCGACGAAAAGGCTCTCCACCTTGATGGAGATGGCGAGCGGCTCCCCGCGCCGGTCCCGCAGCTCGCCCCGGATGGGGGGGATCGGCACGATGGTGGTGTGCTGCTGATCGGCCCTGGCCTGGTACTTCCTGTGCTCGACGCCCTGCAGCCAGAGCAAGCGCAGCAGGATGAGCAGGGCCCAGAAGGCCAAGCCGCCCATGATCCAGGGCAGGCGCTGATTCAGCAGATCCTGGGGATCCTGCCGGCCCAGGAGGCGGCGGGATACGCGGGGCTCGGTGGCGAAGCGGATGGACACGGGAAGGCCAGGGCGGGATGGAACGGTGGCGAGGGCGGCGGCCCCCTGCCTACAGACTACAATCCATCGGACGACACCGGGCGGAGCTTGGCCAGGCGCTGATCCTCCGGGGTGAAGCCACGGCGGACCAGGTGGCTCTGCTTGCGGGGCTGGAGCCCGGCCTTCTCGGCATAGCTCTGGACTTCCTCATCCCGCTGGTAGCGGCTGCGCTCCAGCAGGAGCTTGCGCTGGAGCTCCTCCTCCTTGCGGATGCGCTCCTTCAGGTCGCCCATGGCATAGCCCAGGCGGGTGCTCTGGATCTTCAGGTACGCCAGGACGCCCAGGGGCATGGCCAGGGCCAGTACCAGGAGCAGCATGCGCAGGATGCCTTCGCTCTCGACCGTCCGGACGGGAGCGGTGGGGCTGGGCAGGATTCCGGCAGCCATGGTTGACCTCGATCAGGGGAGGCGCTCTGCCACGCGGAGGCGGGCGGAGCGGGAGGGGGGATTCGCGGCGGCCTCGGCCTCGCTGGGCGCGAGACCACCGGGATGGATGAGCTTGAGGAGCTTGGGGAGCGTGACGGGGGCCGTCCGGCCCGGTCCGTCGTAGATGCCCGCGAGGCGCCGCAGAGTCTGCTTGACGATGCGGTCCTCCAGGCTGTGGAAGCTGATGACGGCCAGGCGCCCGCCGGGGCGCAGGTGTCCGGCGGCGGCTTCCAGGGCGGCGGCCAGCCGGTCCAGCTCGCCGTTCACGGCGATGCGGATGGCCTGGAAGGTGCGGGTGGCGGGGTCGCTATGGCCTTTGCGCTTGGCGGGCTCGCGGGGGATGACCGTGTAGACGGCCTCGGCCAGATCCTTGGTGGTGGCCAGCCGGCCTTCGCGGTGCGCCCGGAGGATGGCGCGGGCGATGGGCCGGCTGGCGCGCTCTTCGCCGTACTGGTAGATCGCGTCGGCCAGGCTTTCGTCGGTCTGTTCCGCGATCCACTCCACGGCAGTGGGGCCGGAGGTGGTGTCCATGCGCATGTCGAGTGGGCCTTCATCCCGGAAGCTGAAGCCGCGTTCCGGGCTGCGGAGCTGGAGGGTGGAGACGCCCAGATCCGCGAGGATGGCGTCGAAGCCGCCAGGGGCGGATTCCGCCTTCCAGGCCAGGAAACGGGCATCGTTCCAGAGGTCCTCGTAGGCGCAGGCCAGGATCTCGAGGCGCGCATCATCGCCCAGGCGGCGGCGGGCCAGGTAGCGGGCTTCGGGGTCGCGGTCGACGCCCAGGTAGCGGGCGCCCTTGTCGCAGCGGGCCAGCAGGGCCTCGGCGTGACCGCCCAGGCCCAGGGTGAGGTCCAGGATCCGGGCCGCCGGGGGCAGCACCAGGTTGTCCAGCACCTCCTGGAGGAGGACGGGGACATGGGTGGGGGGCTGAGTGGCCATTATCAGATCCCCAGGTCCGCGAGCTGGGCCAGGTCCTCGGCGCCAAGTGGCTCGGCCGCCAGGCGGCGCTCGAAGCCGGCCTTGTTCCACAGGGCCAGGTGGTCCATCTGGCCGAGCACGGCCACCTCGCCGGTGAGCTGGGCGGCCTCGCGCAGGATGGGCGGGATGACGAAGCGGCCCTGGGCGTCCGGCTCCACTTCGCTGCCGAAGTAGGCGGTGGTCTCCAGGAACTTGCGCTTGGCGGGGCTGGTGGACGGCAGGGCGGCCAGGCGGGCCTCGATGGCCTCCCAGACCGGCAGGGGGTAGAGGCGGGCGGAGCGGCCGTCCAGGGACGTCAGATAGTGCCGCAGGGTGCCGGCGCCTTCACGCAGAGCTCCGACCCCCTCGCCCTGGGCGAAGGATTCGAGCTCGGCCTTGAAGGAAGAGGGGAGCTTCAATCGTCCCTTCTCGTCCACCGTGGCCGGTGAATTACCGCGGAGTCGCAGCACCGGCATCGCCTTTCAACTGCGGCCTCAGGAGATACCAGGAGGAGGGAAGAGACCACTTTGATCCACTTCAGACCACTTTTCTCCACTGAGAACCACTTCAAAGTCTAGAAAGGCGCCGAGATGCCACAAGCGGAAATAAAAGCGAAAAAGACACGCAAAGGCGTGTCTTTTTCGCTAAATATGAATAGAAGGTAACCGGGTTCAGTTCAGAGGCAGAGCTTCCCGCCCAGGGGCTTGCCGCCGAGGAGGTGGAAGTGGAGATGGAACACGGTCTGCCCCGAATCGGGCCCGGAGTTGGTAAGGAGGCGCCAACCGCTGGCGGCGACCCCGCATTCCCGGGCCAGGCGGGCGGCCACCTGGGGGATGCGACCCACGGCCGCGGCGATCTCTGGGGTCATGTCCGCCGGACCCTCGCAGTGCCCCTTCGCGATGATCAGCAGGTGCACCGGCGCCTGGGGCGAGATGTCTTTGAAGGCGAGCAAGCTGTCATCTTCGTACACTAGGGTCGCGGGGATCTCCTTCCGCGCGATCTTGCAGAATAGACATTCGCTGGTAGCGGCGCTCATCAGGACCCCCCATGTTCCACATCATCTTGCACCAGCCCGAGATTCCGCAGAACACCGGAAGCATCGGGCGCCTCTGCGTGAACAACGGGGCGAAGCTCCACCTGATCCACCCCCTGGGCTTCGACACCAGCGACTACTACCTTCGCCGGGCGGGGCTGGACTACTGGGAGAAGCTGGAGCCCACCCACTACGAGAGCTGGGAGGACTTCCAGACCCGCAACCCCGCCATGCGCCTCTGGTTCTTCAGCACCAAGGGGGCCAAGCGCCACACCCAGATCCCCTGGGCCTTCGGCGACGGCCTGGTGTTCGGCCGGGAGACCGTGGGCCTGCCCGACGACCTGCTGGCGACCCACAAGGACCAGCTGGTGCGCATCCCCATGCTCGGCGATCACCACCGCAGCCTGAATCTGGCCCAGGCCGCCGCCATTGGCCTTTACGAGGCGCTGAGGCAGACTGAAAACTGGTAAATCGCCCACCGGAGTCTCCATGAGCCAAGCGCCGATCCGCGTCGTCATCGCCAAGCCGGGCCTCGATGGGCACGACCGCGGCGCCAAGGTTGTGGCCCGCGCCCTGCGGGACGCCGGCATGGAGGTCATCTACACGGGCCTGCGCCAGACGCCCCAGCAGATCGCGGCGGCCGTGGTGCAGGAGGACGCGCGCGTGCTGGGCCTGAGCATCCTCAGCGGCGCCCACAACCAGATCTTCCCCGAGGTCATGCGGCTGCTGAAGGAGCAGGGCGCGGACGACGTGCTGGTCTTCGCCGGCGGCATCATCCCCGACGAGGACATCCCCGGCCTCAAGGCCCTCGGCATCCGCGAGATCTTCCAGCCCGGCACGAACACCGATGACATCGTGACCTTCATCCGCCGCGAGATCCCGGCCTGATGGCGAAGTCCGGTCCACTCTTCGAGTGCACGGCCTGCGGCGCCCGCCATCCCAAGGCCCTGGGTAAGTGCACGGCCTGCGGCGCCTGGGACACGGTGCAGGAGGTGCGCGGGTCCTTGAAGCGCGACCTCCAGCGCGCCAGGTCGGCCTATTCACAGAGCCACTACACGGGCCCCGTGGCGCTTCCCGATGTGGAGGTGACGGATACCCAGCGCAGCCCCACGGGCCTCGTGGAGCTGGACCGCGTGCTGGGCGGCGGCGTGGTGCCGGGCATGGTGGCCCTGCTGGGCGGCGAGCCGGGCATCGGCAAGTCCACGCTGCTGCTCCAGTGGGCGGCCACGGCGGAGGGCACCGTCCTCTACGCCAGCGGCGAGGAGAGTGAGCGCCAGATCAAGCTGCGGGCCCAGCGCCTTGGGGCCGAGAACCCAGGCATCCACCTGCTGGCGGAGACGGATGTTCGCCGCATCATCGAGGAGGCCGAGCGCATGAAGCCGGGCCTTCTGCTGGTGGACAGCATCCAGACCCTCTTCGACCCCGATTTCGAGAGCAGCGCCGGAAGCGTGAGCCAGGTGCGCGGCTGCGCCGCCATGCTCACCCGCTGGGCCAAGACCACGGGCACGCCCCTGGTGCTGGTGGGCCACGTCACCAAGGACGGCGGCCTCGCGGGCCCCAAGGTGCTGGAGCACCTGGTGGACACGGTGCTGGCCTTCGAGGGCGACCGGCACCACCACCACCGCCTGCTGCGCGCCCTCAAGAACCGCTTCGGCGCCGCCTTCGAGCTGGGCGTTTTCGCCATGACCGAGAAGGGCCTGGTGCCTGCCGAAGGCAATCCCTTCTTCCTGGACGCCGAGCCCCGGCCCGGCTGCGCCGCCACCGTGGTGCTCAGCGGTACCCGGCCCATGGTCGTGGAGATCCAGGCCCTGGTGGCCGCCGCAGGCCTGGGCATCCCCCGCCGCACGGCCCTCGGCATCGACGGCCAGCGCCTGTCCATGCTCTGCGCCGTGGCCGAGCGCCGGGGCGGCGTGCAGCTCCACGACAGGGACGTCTACGTGAACGTGGCCGGCGGCCTGGAGATCGAGGATCCCGCCGCGGACCTGGCCGTCATCGCCGCCTTGTGCAGCAGCGCCACGGGCCGGCTCCTGGCCGAGAAGGGCCTCTTCATGGGCGAGGTCGGCCTCACCGGCGAGGTGCGCCCCGTGGCCCAGCTCCCCCTGCGCCTCCAGGAAGGCGCCCGCCTGGGCTTCGCCTGTGCCGCCGTGCCCCGGCTGGGGCTGGAGGGACGGAGCCCCCTGGACCTCTTCCCCGAGACCAGTGTCGAGCGCCTGCGGGGCAAGGCGTGGCTGAAGGGCGTGGTGGAGGAGTAGGCCGTGTCCCTCATCCAGCCTATGCTCTTCCGATGACCTGGAGACCTGTCCCGCGGGCGGAAGTGGATGCCCGCTCGCTGCCCCTCGATCCCAAGCAGGGTTACCTGCTGTCGCGCCTGGACGGGACGCTGGACATCCCGACCCTGGCTGCCCTCACGGGCCTGGGCCAGGACCAGCTGACCGGCATGCTCCGGGACCTGGTGGCCCTGGGGGCCGTGGTTCCGGAACCCCCCGCGGCCCGTCCGCGCCCGACGCCACCACCGCCCCCGCGCGAATCCGAGGCGGAGGAAGCAGAAGGGGGCGAGGAAGCCGAGGAGGACACCCCCACGGCCGCCGCCCGGACGGCGACCCACCGCCAGCTCTTCGAGCACCAGCTGCACCCGAAGCCCGTGGACGAGCGGGTGGCCCTGGCCCGGATCGCCGTGGAGCCCGAGCTGAGCGCATGGTGCTTCGACCCCACGGCCGAGGTGATCCGTTCGGTGCTGGAGAACCCCCGGGTGGGCCCTGTTCACGCTCGCCTCATCGCCGCCCATCACCGCACCACGGCGGGTCTGGAGGCCCTGGGCGGACGGGCCGGCTTCACGAACGACGCCGGGGTTCGCCGGGCCCTCCTCCAGAATCCCCTGCTCCCGGCCAGCCTCTACCGCCGCCTCTGGTCCTCCCGGCGCCTGGCAGAGCAGTACTTGGTGGCCACCTCCCGCGACGCGCCGGAGCAGGTGCGCGCCATGGCCCGGGACCTGCTCCGCGCCAGCTTCACCCAGCGCACGGGCGAGGAGAAGGCCGAGCTCATCCTCACCACCGAGGGCCGCTGCCTGGCCAGCCTGGTGGGCCTCACACTGGATGGCCACGCCACCGCCCTGCTCTGCCGCCGCACCTACGTCTCCACCCTGCTCATCCAGAACCTGGGCCGCTGGAGCGCCACGCCGCCCCAGCTCATCGCCCACCTCCGCCGCCAGGACGCCGTGAAGCGCAACGCGCCATTGCGCCAGCTGCTGGAGCGGCATCCCAACGCCAGCTGAGCCCGCCCGGCTAGACTGGCGTCATGACAGGCATGGAGGCGGGGGTGGCCGGATCCGACGAGCGCGACTATGTCCTCGGGACGCACCGGGAGGAGATCGAGCGGCTGGGACTGCAGCACCGGGTCTGGCGCCCCCAGGTGCTGGAATGCTGGCGGAGGGCGGGGATCACCACCGGTTCCCGGGTGCTCGATGTCGGCGCCGGCCCCGGCTACGCCACGTTGGACCTGGCCGAGATCGTAGGCCCGACGGGCGAGGTCCATGCCGCCGAGCGCTCGGGCAACTTCCTCCAGCATGCCCGCGGGGCCTGCCAGGCGCGCGGCCTCGCGAATGTCCGCTTCCACGAGCAGGACCTCATGGCGGGCCCCCTGGAGGTGACGGACATGGACGCCACCTGGTGCCGCTGGGTAGCCTCCTTCGTATCCGATCCCGCGAAGTTGGTGGGCGTCGTGGCCCGGGCCCTGAAGCCCGGAGGCGTGGCCATCTTCCACGAGTACCTGGACTACCGCACCTGGCGCCTGGCGCCCCCCTGCCCGCCCCTGGAGTCGTTCGTATCGGAAGTCATGGCCAGTTGGCGGGCCTCCGGCGGTGAGCCGGACATCGCGCTCTCCCTCCCCACCCTGCTCGAGGCCGCCGGCCTCGCCGTGACGCGCCTCGAGCCGAAGATCTTCGTGATCCCTCCCACGGACTTCATCTGGAAGTGGCCCTCCGCCTTCGTGGAGACCAACCTCCTGCGCCTCCTGGAGCTGGGCCGCGTGGACGAGGCCTGGGTCCGCTCCGTGCGCGAGGCACTCCGCGCCGCCGAAGCCGACTCCCGGACCTTGATGATCACGCCCATGGTCCTGGAGATCGTGGCCGAGCGGCGCGGTTGACTGAAGGCCACCACATTCGCGGAGGTCGTGGAGAAAGCTGAGGGACGCAGGGGAAATCAGGCCAAAGCCTGATGATTCTCTTCTCAGCCTATCTCCGCTTCCTCTGCGGCCTTCGCGTGCGCCGATTTGTTAGAGCCGCTCAGGGCTTCAGGCGTAGACGCGCTGCAGCCCCGGATCCTGGGTCAGCTCCTCGATGAGGTCGCGGACGCTGATCAGGTCACGGAGCTTGGCCCCGTTGCTGCCGGTGAAGAAGAGGCCATTCTCCTCGTCACCCTTCATGGCGTCCGCCAGACGATCGGCGATGCAGTAGCCCACGGCGGCGGCGCCCTTGCCGTGGCCGCAGGGCGACAGGCAGTTGCTCACGCAGCGGATCTGGGGCGCGGTACCGGCCTCTATGCGCGCCTGCAGGGAGGTGCGCACGCCGCGGGCGGGCAGGCCCACGGGGGACTTCATGAGGCCGATGTCCTCGGCCTTGGCGCGGAGGATGACCTCCTTGAAGATCGGCGAGGCGTCGCACTCGAAGGTGCCGATGAAGCGGGTGCCCATCTGCACGCCGGAGGCGCCGAGGGCCAGGAAGCGCTGGATGTCCGCATGGTCCCAGACACCGCCCGCCACCAGGATGGGGAAGTCACCCCACTTGTCCCGCTCCTCGATGACCTCGGGCAGGATGTTCTCCAGGGTGTGAGCCGGATCGGCGCAGCCCTCGTGGCTGAAGCCCTGGTGGCCGCCGCTCTCGGGGCCCTCCAGCACCACCGCGTCCGGCAGGCGGCTGAATTTCCGCTGCCACTGCTTGCAGATGACATTGAGGGCCCGGCCCGAGGACACGATGGGCACCAGGGCCACATCTGCGTCGCCCACCATGCCCGGCAGGCCCAGGGGCAGGCCCGCGCCGGACACGATCATCTGGGCGCCGCCGGCCAGGGAGGCCTTCACGGCGGCCTCGTAGCCCTCGATGGCGCAGAGGATGTTCACGCCCACGGCGCCGCGGCCGGCCGAGCGCTCGCGGGCCTCCCGGATGATCCACTCCAGGGCCTTGGGGGGATTCAGCGAATCAGAGCCGTCGGGGCGGCCCAGGCGCATCTTGGGATTGGCGGAGCCGTGGTAGCCCGTGCCGATGGCCGATACGAGGCCCACGCAGCCCTCGTGGGCCACGGCGCCCGCCAGGCCCTCCCAGGAAATGCCCACGCCCATGCCGCCCTGCTGGATGGGATAGGCCAGGTCGAGGTTGCGGATGCGCAGGCGGGGCAGCGTGCAGGCGCCCTTGCGCACCAGGGACTGGGCCATGGAATCGAGACCCGCCATGAGCCGGGTCCGGAACGCCGCCAGGGGCGAGGCATCCAGGAGGGAGGGCGTGCGGGGCTGGAGGCCCACGGCGCCGTCGGCCATGGCCTGCCGGGCCTCGGCCTCGGTGTCGGCCGTGGCCATCACCGGCAGGCCCAGGTGCCGCAGGGCCGCCACCAAGCCCGCCCGGGCCAGGAGGCCCGAGGCGCCGCCGGCCTTGGCCTGGGCCGCCTCCTCGGCGTTCTGCACGGCCACGATGCGGGGCAGGTTCGCGTGGCGGAGCATGGCCAGGGTGGGGGGCAGCTCCGCCGTGTGCAGCAGGAAGGCCACCCCCGCCTCGCGGGCGGCGGCCATGACCGAATCCGCGCTGTCGCGGAGGCCGCGCAGGTCCAGCCCGATGCGGGCGCCCTCGCGCATGGAGGCCTTCAGTTCCTGCAGGCGTTCCCGCAGCTTGGCGGCGTCCGGAAAGGCCTCGGTGCGCGTCAGCGCCCAGCCCCCGGCGCGGAGGAAGGCGGCCTGGAAATCCATGGAACCGGGTGCCTGCCAACCCTGGAGGGTCGGCAGAGACGCGGTGTTGAAGAAAGACTCGGACATGCTTGGCTCCGTGGGAGCGGAAATGGCTTTTCTCCCAATGTCATTCTGAGGCCATTCCCCCTGTGACGGGGTTCAACCTTCCTACTCGGGGTCAAAATCACCTCCCCGAGAAGCCATCCGGCCCGGCGTCAGGATCCGCCGGGCCGGATGGGCATGGATGTTCCGTATGCAACAGCTGGTATGTCAGCTCTTGACCGCAGGAGCCGGCACCTCGACGGGGTCCAGGAAGGGCATCATGCGACGCAATTCACGCCCCACCTGCTCCAGCGGGTGGTCGTAGTCGGCGGCCCGCTGAGCCTCGAACCACTTCCGGCCCGTGCGGTTCTCCTCCAGCCAGGCCTCGGCGTAGCGGCCGTCCTGGATCTCCTTCAGGATCTCCTTCATTTCCGCCTTGGTCTGGGCGGTCACGATGCGGGGGCCCCCGGTGTAGTCGCCGTATTCGGCCGTGTCGCTGATGCTGTAGCGCATGTAGCTGAGGCCGCCCCGCTGCATCAGGTCCACGATGAGCTTCAGTTCGTGCAGGCACTCGAAGTAGGCGATCTCGGGCTGGTAGCCCGCCTCCACCAGGGTCTCGAAGCCCGCCTTCACCAGGGCGCTGGTGCCGCCGCAGAGCACCGCCTTCTCGCCGAAGAGGTCCGTCTCGGTCTCCTCGGTGAAGGTGGTCTCCAGCACGCCGGCGCGGGTGAGGCCGATGGCCGCCGCGTAGGAGAGCGCCACCGCCAGGGCCTGCCCGCTGGCGTCCTGGTGGACGGCCACGAGGCCCGGCGTGCCGCCGCCTTCCACGAAGACCTCGCGGACCCGGTGGCCGGGGCTCTTCGGGGCCGCCAGGCTCACATCCACGCCCGCGGGAACCTCGATGCAGCCGTAGCGGATGTTGAAGCCGTGGGCGAACATCAGGGTCTTCCCCGGCACCAGGTGGGGTGCGATGGATTCCTGGTAGAGCGCCGCCTGGCCCGTATCGGGCGTGAGCACCATGATCACGTCCGCCCAGGCCGCGGCCTCTGCGGGTGTGGTGACGGTGAGGCCCTGGGCCTCCGCCTTGGCTCGCGAGGCGGAACTGGCGGGCAGGCCCACGCGGACGTGGACGCCGCTGTCCTTGAGGTTGAGGGCGTGGGCATGGCCCTGGGAGCCGTAGCCCAGGATGGCGACCTTGCGGGCGCGGATGAGGCCGAGGTCGGCGTCGTAGTGGATCTTGGCCATGGGAGGCTCCTTGGTGGGTGGTCGGAAGTCGGTGGTTTGGGGATCAGACGGACATGGCCTGGTTGCTGGCCGGTTGGGGGGCGGCCGTGAGGCGCGGCTGCGGCGAAGCCCGGGAGCCCCGGGCCATGGCGACGGCCCCCGTGCGCCCCAGCTCGAGGATCCCGAAGGGCCGAAGGGCGTCCACCAGGGCGTCGATCTTGTCGGGGCCGCCGGTGCACTCGATGGCGAGGCTGTCGCCGGCGATGTCCACCACGTTGGCGCGGAAGACCTGGGCGAGCTGGAGGACTTCGGAGCGCACGTCGAGACCCGCCGCCACGCGGATGAGGGCCAGGTCCCGCACCACCTTGGGCCGGTCGCCCAGCTGCTGGACCTCGAGGACGCTCACCTGCTTCCTGAGGTGCTCCACCGCCAGTCGCACGGTGGCTTCCTCCGCGTCCACGACGATGGTCATGCGGGACTGGTGGGGTCGCTCGGTTGGGCCCACGGTGAGCGAGTGGATGTTGAAGCCCCGGCGGCGGAACAGCGAGGCCACCCGCGTCAGCACGCCCGGTTCATCATCGGTATAGACCACGAGCACATGGGGCATGGGATTCCTTTCAGACGGGGTCGGATCCGGTTTCGGCGATGGCGCTGGCGCCGGCATGAGTGGCGGGACGGCGGATCATCTCGTGCAGGGCGGCGCCGGCGGGAACCATGGGATAGACGCTGTCCTCCTGCTCCACCCGGAACTCGATGAGGGCGGTGCCCTCGGCGGCCCGGGCCGCGGCCACAGCCTCGGCCAGATCCGCCCGCGTGTCCACGCGCTGGCCGTGGATGCCGAAGGCGCCGGCCAGCTTCACGAAGTCCGGCGACAGGATGGGCGTCGCCGCGTAGCGGCCCTCGTAGAACAGGGCCTGCCACTGGCGGACCATGCCGAGGAAGCCGTTGTTGATGATGGCGATGTTCACCTTCACCCCCTCCTGCACGGCGGTCATCAGCTCGGCGAAGGTCATCTGGAAGCCTCCGTCGCCGGCCACCACCCAGACCTCGGCCTCGGGCCGGGCCAGCTTGGCGCCGATGGCCGCCGGGAGGGCGAAGCCCATGGTGCCCGCGCCCCCGCTGGTGATGAGGCTGCGCTCCGCGTCGTGGTGGTAGTACTGCGCCTCCCACATCTGGTGCTGCCCCACGTCCGTCACCACCACGGCGTTCCCGCCCGTGAGGCGCCAGAGGTCGTGCATCACGTGAGCCGCGTACAGGTGGCCGTCATCGGGCAGGTTCTTGATGTCGCGCACGGCGGAATCGCCACGCCAGCCGCGGATCTGCTTCAGCCACTTGGACCGGTCCGCCACGGGGACATCCGGCAGGAGGGCCCGCAGAACCGTGAGCAGATCCCCGGCGATGGCCACATCCACGGGCACGTTCTTCCCCAGTTCGCTGGCGTCGATGTCGATGTGGATCTTCTTCGCGTGGGGGGCGTACTCCTTGAGCTTGCCGGTCACCCGGTCATCGAAGCGCATGCCGAAGGCCAGCAGGAGGTCCGCCTCCTGGATGGCCTTGTTCACCCAGGCCTCGCCGTGCATGCCCATCATGCCGAGGCTGAGGGGGTGGGTCGCGGGCACCGCGCCCAGGCCCAGGAGGGTCAGGGCGAAGGGGATGTCGGCCCGCTCGGCCAGGGTGAGCACTTCGGCCCGGGCGCCGGACATCTGGATGCCGTGGCCCGCCAGGATGATGGGCCGCTTGGCGTGGCGGATCAGCTCCAGGGCCCGGGCCAGGGCCTCGGGATCCAGGGGCGGCGGCAGGTGGCGCAGGTGCCGGATGGGCTCCGCCGCCTCCCAGTCGAGGTCCGCCCTGCCCTGCTGGGCGTCCTTGGTGATGTCCACCAGCACGGGGCCCGAGCGCCCGCTCTTCGCCACGGCGAAGGCCTCCCGCAGAGCGGGCACGATGTCCGCGGCCCGTGTCACCAGGTAGTTGTGCTTGGTGACGGGCAGTGTGATGCCCGTGATGTCCACTTCCTGGAAGGCGTCGGTGCCCAGCACGCCGGAGCCCACCTGGCCCGTGATGGCCACCAGTGGCGTGGAGTCCATCATGGCCGTGGCCAGGCCCGTCACCAGGTTCGTGGCGCCGGGGCCCGAGGTGGCCACCACCACGCCCACCCGGCCCGAGGCCCGGGCGTAGCCGTCCGCCATGTGCACGGCGCTCTGCTCGTGGCGCACCAGCACGTGCCGGATGGAGAAGTCCACCATGGCGTCATAGGTGGGGAGGATGGCCCCGCCCGGATAGCCGAACACGGTGGTGACGCCCTCCCGCGTCAGGCATTCCCAGATGAGCTGGGCCCCGGTGTGCGTTCCCGCTTTGCTCACGGTTCCTCCTTCACTGGGCCAGGGTGATGGCGCCCTCGGCCGCGCTGGCGACCGTGGCGGCGTACTTGGCGAAGACCCCCGTCCGGTAGCGTGGCGCCGGGGCCTTCCACTCGGCCCGGCGCCTCGCCAGCTCCGCCTCCGGCACCTTCAGGTCCAGGCGGCGGGAGGGGATGTCGAAGACCACCGTGTCGCCCTCGCGCACCAGGGCGATGGGGCCGCCTACGGCCGCCTCCGGGGACACATGGCCCGCCATGAGGCCCCGGGTGGCCCCGGAGAACCGGCCGTCCGTGAGGAGCGCCACGGATTCGCCGAGGC
Organism: Geothrix terrae; assembly: GCF_022808775.1. Classification (GTDB taxonomy): domain Bacteria; phylum Acidobacteriota; class Holophagae; order Holophagales; family Holophagaceae; genus Geothrix; species Geothrix terrae. The sequence continues at coordinate 131,247 of NZ_JAKZLA010000001.1, read as the reverse complement.
CGGCGCCCACCAGGGCCGCCGTGACCCCCAGCATCTCACGCATGCCGGGACCGCCCTTCGGGCCCTCGTAGCGGATCACCACCACGTCGCCGGGGTCGATGCGGCCTGCCTGCACGGCCGCGAAGGCGTCCTCCTCGTGCTCGAAGACGCGGGCGGGGCCCGTGTGGTGAAGGCGCTCGTGACCCGCCACCTTGATGACGCAGCCCTCCGGCGCCAGGCTGCCCCGCAGGATCACGAGGCCGCCGCTGGGCTTCAGAGGCCGGTCGAAGGGTCGCACCACCTCCTGCCCGGGCGTCTCCAGCGCGCCGGCCAGTTCCTCGCCCAGCGTGCGGCCGGTCACGGTCAGGGCCGCGCCGTGGATGAGCCCGCCCTCCAGCAGGCGGTTGGCCACCAGGCGGATGCCGCCGGCGGCGTAGAGGTCCGGCGCCATGAAGCGCCCGCCGGGCTTCATGTCCGCCAGCAGCGGGGTGCGCGCGCTGACGCGGTCGAAGTCCTCCAGCGTGAAGGGCACGCCCGCCTCCCTGGCCAGGGCCAGGTAGTGCAGCACAGCGTTGGTGGAGCCGCCCGTCGCTGCCACGGCCGCCACGGCGTTCTCGAAGGCCTCGCGGGTGAGGATGGCGCTGGGACGCAGGTCGCGCTTCAACAGCTCCATCACCAGGCGCCCGCAAGTCTCGGCGGCCTCGCCCTTGCGGGGATCCTCCGCGGGAATGCCGTTGAGGCCCATGGGGCTCAGGCCGAGGAGCTCCAGGCTGGCGGACATGGTGTTGGCGGTGAACTGGCCGCCACAGGCACCGGCGCCGGGACAGGCGGCATCCTCCACTTCCTTCAGGCCCGCGTCGTCCAGGCGGCCGGCGCTGTGGGCCCCCACGGCCTCGAAGACGTCCTGCACCGTGAGGTCCTTGCCGCCGCAGTGCCCCGAGGCCGTGGAGCCGCCGTAGAGGATCAGGCCAGGGATGTCCAGGCGGGCCAGGGCCATGGCCACGCCGGGGTTGGTCTTGTCGCAGCCGGAGAGGCAGACCAGCGCGTCGAAGGCGTTGCCCCGGGCCACCAGCTCGATGGAATCGGCGATGACCTCGCGGCTCACCAGGGAGGCCTTCATGCCCTCGGTGCCCATGGTGATGCCGTCGCTGATGGAGACCGTGCAGAACTCCATGGGCGTGCCGCCAGCGGCGCGGACGCCGGCCTTCACGCGCTCCGCCAGCTCCTGCAGGTGGTAGTTGCAGGGGCCGATCTCGGTCCAGGTGTTCGCAATGCCGATGATGGGCTTCGCCAGGTCCTCGTCCGTGAAGCCGATGGCCTTGAGCATGGCCCGGGCCGGGGCGCGATCGGGCCCCTGGGTGATGACCCGGCTGCGGCGGTTGAGGGGTTGTCCTGCGTCTGACATGGTCTTCCTCTGTGGAAGGCCACCGACCTCGGGGATGACAGGACCAGATGTGGAAAGGCCCCGCATCGTTCGAGGTGCGGGGCCGGTTTCGGTTGGTTCCGAGAACGTCTAGGGGGCCCCCACCTCGCCGCTAATAATCAGCACGGCGGGAATGGCCACCAGGTCGGCCACGGGGCGCGCCACTGCGGGCGACATCGCCGCAGCAGCCGAGTGGTCGAGGTGGGAGAGGCTCATGGGCGACGAGTTTTAGGGATCCCGCGGGAAAAGTCAACCGGGAAGTCAGGCCATATGGGGGGGTCATGGGAATCCTCAGGAGAATCGATTTCGAAGGGGGTCGGGCCGATGTAGAAAGGCCCCGCCTGGAGGTGCGGGGCCGGGATCCGGAAGCTGCCGTCCCCGCCCCTAGCCCGCCAGCCGCAGTACCAGCCCGGGCAGCCCGGTAATCACGACGATGGCCCGCACTCGGAAGGGCGGGATCACGTCGATGCGGGCAAAGGTGGCAGGCATGGGTTGGGTTTCCGGACGGAGGAATGGGGCGGTTGAAGATCAGAGATGGCTGCGGGCACCCTCGGGCGAACCACACCAGGCGTAGGCGGAGTCGGCCAGCCGGGCCCCCTTGGCGCCGGGGGGGCGGATGGCGTCGCGGATCTTGGCGCCCAGGGCCTGGGTGCCGTGGTGGTGCTTGAGGCCTCCCAGGTCCGAGGTGCCATGGCCGCCCTTGAGGACGCGGTCCACCGCGGATTCCAGGGCCCGGGCCTCGGCCTCGAGCCGGAGGCTGTGGCGGAGGAGCATGGCCGCGGAGAGGATGGTCCCGATGGGGTTCGCCGCATCCTTCCCGGCGATGTCCGGCGCGGAGCCGTGGATGGGCTCGTAGAGGCCCACGGGACCGCCCAGGCTGGCCGAGGGCAGCAGGCCCAGCGAGCCCGCGAGTACCGCGGCCTCGTCGCTGAGGATGTCCCCGAAGAGGTTCTCCGTCAGCACCACGTCGAAGTCGCGGGGCCGGGTGATGAGGGCCATGGCGAAGCTGTCCACATAGGCGTGGGAGACCTTGACCGTGGGATAGGCCGGAGCCAGCTCATCCACCACGTGCCGCCAGAGGCGGGAGGTCTCCAGCACGTTGGCCTTGTCCACGGACACCAGCCTGCGGCGGCGGCCGGCGGCCAGCTCGAAGGCCACCCGGGCGACCTGCTCGACCTCGGTGCGGGTGTACGGCAGCGTGTTCACGGCCCGCTCCTCCGAGAAGGACCGGGGCTCTCCGAAATAGAGGCCGCCGCCCAGCTCTCGGACGATCATCAGGTCCGTGCCGTGGACCACCTCCGGGCGGAGGGGCGAGGCGTCCTCCAGGGCGGGGTGGACCTTGACGGGGCGCAGGTTGGCGTAGAGGCCCAGGGCGCGCCGCAGGCGCAGCAGACCCGACTCGGGACGCTGCTCGCGCGGGTGGCGATCCCAGGCGGGCCCGCCCACGGCGCCCAGGAGCACCGCATGGCCGGCCTGGCATGTGGCGAGGGTGTCCGCCGGCAGCGGATCCCCCGTGGCGTCCACGGCCGCGCCACCGATCAGGGCTTCCTCCAGGTGGAACTGGTGGCCGAAGGCCTTGGCCACAGCGGTGAGGCAGGCGGCCGCCTCGCGGACCACCTCGGGGCCCACGCCGTCGCCGGGAAGAAGGGTGATGCGGGCTTCCACGTTCAGACTCCCCACAGGTACTGATCAGGGTCCGCTCCATCCTCTGGGGACGGGGCGGGCAGCGCGGCGGCCTGGACGGCAATGTCCGTCCTGGCGTCGGCGGATTCAAGGCCTTGCGGCAGGATTTCCTTCATCACATCACCCCCTGGCGGCGGACGGGACCAGCGGCGGGTGTCTCGGCGGAGCGGCGGGCGAACAGCACCTTGTTGGAGGCGTTCAGGTAGGCCCGGGCGCTGGCCTCGACAATGTCCGTGCTGGCGCCCTTCCCCCCTTGGACGACGCCGCCGAACTCGACCTGGACGAACACCTCCCCCACCGCGTCCGCGCCGCCCGTGATGGAATACACGCGGAAATCCACCAGCTTCCCCTTCAGGCCCGTGAGCTTGTCCACCGCCGCGAAGACCGCGTTCACCGGGCCGTCGCCCATGGCGGTCTCCGTGGCCTCTCCCGCCTCGCCGGCCAGGGTGACCAGGGCCGTCGCGAACATGGCGGTGCCAGCCGTGGCCTGCACCGCGCGGAGCTTGAAGGCCTCGGGAATATGCGTGAGTCCGTCGCGCACGATGGTCAGGAGGTCCTCGTCGAAGATCTCCTTCTTCTGGTCGCTGAGCTTGGTGAAGAGCTTGTAGGCCTTCTCCAGGGCCCCCTTGTCCAGGGGGTAGCCCAGCTCCTCGAAGCGCTTGCCCAGGGCGTGGCGGCCCGAGTGCTTGCCCAGCACCAGGCTCGTGCGGTTCGCCCCGACGGATTCGGGGGTCATGATCTCGTAGGTGGAGCGGTGGCTCAGCATGCCGTGCTGGTGGATGCCACTCTCGTGGGCGAAGGCGTTCCGGCCCACGATGGCCTTGTTGGGCTGCACCTGGACGCCGGTGATGTTGGCCAGGGTCTGGCTGGCGCGTGTGATGGCCTCCCGGTGGATGCCCGTCTCGTAGGGCATCGCGTCCCGGCGCACGGACAGCGCCATGACGACTTCCTCGAGGGCGGCGTTGCCGGCCCGCTCGCCGATGCCGTTCACGGTGCACTCCACCTGGCGGGCCCCCGCGGCCACCGCCGCCAGGGAGTTCGCTACCGCCAGGCCCAGGTCGTTGTGGCAGTGGACGCTGATGGTGACGCCGTCAATGCCCGGGACCTTGTCCCGCAGGTACCGGATGAGGCGGCCGTACTCGTCGGGCACGGTGTAGCCCACGGTGTCGGGCACGTTGAGGACCGTCGCCCCCTCCTCGATGGCCGCGGTGAACACCGCCACCAGGAAGTCCCAGTCGCTGCGAGTGGCGTCCTCGGCGGAGAACTCCACGTCCGGCGTGAAGCCCTTGGCCGTGCGCACGCCCTCGCGGATCATGGCCAGGGCCTCTTCGCGGGACTTCTGGAGCTTGTACTCCAGGTGGATGTCCGAGGTGGCCAGAAAGGTGTGGATGCGCGGCCGGGCGGCACCGGAGACCGCCTGCCAGGCCCGTTCGATGTCCTTGGGAAGGGCGCGGCAGAGGGCGGCGATGACGGGTTTCCGGCATTCGCGGGCCACGGCCTGCACGGCGGCGAAGTCATCCTCGGAGGCCACCGGGAAGCCGGCCTCGATGACATCCACGCCCAGCGCCTCCAGCTGGCGCGCCATCAGCAGCTTCTCGTCCAGGTTCATGCTGCAGCCGGGCGACTGCTCTCCGTCGCGGAGGGTGGTGTCGAAAATGGCGATCCGCTCACTGCCCATAAAGGACTCCTGGACCGGCCGGGGCCGGAGGGATCACCAAAAGATCCTCCAGTCCAACCCATAAATACATTTAATTTTTTTTATGATTACATAAGTAATACTTAAAACCCTACACTTCCCGACGGAGGGTCCATGGACCTCGGACAGCTGGAAACGTTCCTGGTGGTCGCGCGCGAGAAGAGCTTCTCCCGCGCGGCGGAGCGTCTCTTCCGCACCCAGCCCGCCGTGAGCCTCGCCCTGAAGCGCCTCGAGGAGGAGCTGGGCGAGACCCTGGTGGACCGCACGACCAAGGGCGGCACGCTCACGGACGCGGGCGCCACCTTGCTCCCCCTGGCGCAGCGCATGTTCGACCTGCGGCAGGAGATCCTCGACACCTTCGGGGCCCTGAAGGGCCTCCAGCAGGGCCGTCTCAACGTGGGCGCCAATGAGAGCGTGTCCGAGTTCCTGCTCCCCCGGATCCTCCTGGCCTACCAGCAGGCCTGGCCCGCCATCAAGATCCAGGCCTACCGCCAGACATCAGAGCGCATCCCCACCGAGGTGCTGGAACGCCGGCTGGACGTGGGCTTCGTCTCCTACGACGCCCTCCACCCTGAGCTGGTGAGCGAGGTGATCCACCGGGACCGCATGGTGCTGGTGGTCCCGCCCGGGCATCGACTGGCGAAGCGGAAGAACGTCAGCATCACGGACCTGGGGGAGGAGCGCTTCGTGGCCCACAACGCGCCCACGCCCACCCGGACCGCCATCATCGAGCTGTTCGCCCGCTGCAACACCCCGCTCCGTCTCACCATGGAGCTGGCCTCCATCGCCACCATCCTCGAATTCGTGAGTCTGGGGGCCGGGCTGGCCATCCTGCCCCGCATGACCACCACAGCGGCCGTCCGCGAGGGCCGGGTGGTGGAGATCCCCGTCCGCGAGCTCCAGGTGGAGAAGCTCATCCGCATCGTCACCCGCCGCGAGGCGGCCCTGTCCCCCGCCACGAGGGCCTTCCTCGACCTGATCCGCGCCATCGACTTCGACCACCCCGACTCCGCTCCAGCAAGGAAGAGCCCATGAGCCCGCGCACCCTCTACGACAAGATCTGGGACGAGCACCTGGTGGCCACCCGCGCCGACGGCACCAGCCTGATCTACATCGACCGCCACCTGGTCCACGAGGTCACCAGCCCCCAGGCCTTCGAAGGTCTCGTCCTGGCCGGGCGCGCCCTGCGCCGGCCGGCGCAGATCCTCTCGGTGGCGGACCACAACGTGCCCACCCGGGACCGGGAGAAGGGCATCTCCGACGAGACCTGCCGCCTCCAGGTGGAAGCCCTTGAGGCCAACGTGAAGGCCCACGGCGTGCCCTACATCCCCCTCCTGGACGACCGCCAGGGCATCGTCCACGTGGTAGGTCCGGAGCAGGGCTTCACGCTGCCGGGCACCACCGTGGTCTGCGGTGACAGCCACACCAGCACCCACGGCGCCTTCGGGGCCCTGGCCTTCGGCATCGGCACCAGCGAGGTGGAGCACGTCATGGCCACTCAGACCCTGCCCCAGCGCCGCTCGAAGAACCTGCGGGTGCGCTTCGAGGGCACCCTGCCCGCCGGTACTGGCGCCAAGGACATGGCCCTGCGCCTCATCGGCCAGATCGGCACCGCCGGCGGCACGGGCTGCGTGATGGAGTACACGGGCCCCGCCGTCCGCGCCCTCACCATGGAGGGCCGCATGACCCTCTGCAACATGAGCATCGAGGGCGGCGCCCGGGCGGGCCTGGTGGCCCCGGACGACACCACCTTCGCCTATGTGGCCGGCCGGCCTCTGGCGCCGAAGGAGGCCCTCTGGGACGCCGCCGTCGCCCACTGGCGCACCCTCGCATCCGATCCCGACGCGGTCTTCGATCAGGAGGTGGTCGTCGACCTCCGCGACATGGCCCCCCAGGTCACCTGGGGCACCAGTCCCCAGTGGGTCACGGACATCACGGGCCGCGTGCCTGACCCCGCCCACGCCCGCAACGCCGATGAACGAGAGGCCATCCTCCGCGCCCTGGAGTACATGAGCCTGGAGCCGGGCACGCCCATGGAGGCCATCGGCATCCAGGCCGTGTTCATCGGCTCCTGCACCAACGGCCGCATCGAGGATCTCCGCGAGGCCGCGGGCGTGGCGCGGGGCCGGAAGGTGGCTCCGGGTGTGCGGGCCCTGGTGGTGCCCGGCTCGGGCCTGGTGAAGCGCCAGGCCGAGGCCGAGGGCCTGGACCGCGTCTTCCTCGAGGCTGGCTTCGAGTGGCGCCAGCCCGGCTGCAGCATGTGCCTCGGCATGAACGAGGACCGGCTCGAGGCCGGCGTGCGCTGTGCCAGCACCAGCAACCGCAACTTCGAGGGCCGCCAGGGCCGCGGCAGCCGCACCCACCTCGTGAGCCCGGCCATGGCCGCCGCCGCCGCCGTGGCGGGCCACTTCACCGACGTCCGCCGTCTGCTGGAGGCCTGATGCTCCCCTTCACCACCCTCACGGGCATCGCCGCGCCCCTCCTCCGCGCCAACGTGGACACGGACCTCATCATCCCCAAGCAGTTCCTCACGACCCTGGTGCGCTCGGGCCTGGGCCGCCACCTCTTCCACGAGATCCGCTACAGCCCCGAGGGCCGGGAACTGCCGGACTTCCTGCTGAACCGCGAGCCCTACCGGCAGGCCACCATCCTGCTCTCGGGACCGAACTTCGGCTGCGGTTCCAGCCGCGAGCACGCGCCATGGGCCCTGCTGGACTTCGGCATCCGCTGCGTCGTCGCCCCCAGCTTCGCCGACATCTTCTTCAACAACTGCTTCGCCAACGGCATCCTCCCGGTGGTCCTGCCCGCGGAGGCCATCGCCCAGCTCGCGGAAGCGGAGGGTTCCCTCACCGTGGACCTCGCAGCCCAGACCATCTCCGGCGGCGGGCGATCCTTCCGCTTCGAGATCGAGCCAGCGCGCAAGACGACCTTGCTGGAGGGCATGGACGAGATCAAGCGCAGCGAGGCGAACCTCCCCGACATCGAGGCCTACGAGACCCGGCGGCGAGGTGAGGCGCCCTGGCTGGCCATCGGCGGGCGCTGAATTCGACGAGGATTCAAGAAATCCCCACCACCAAGACTCCAAGGCACCAAGACCTGCATTTGCTTTTCTTGGTGCCTTGGCGTCTTGGTGGTGTTCCTTTGCTTTCCAACGGCGATCAGCACGAGCCTGGCGTCGCGCTACCCTGAATGACTGCAACATCCGGGGTCCCCCATGAAATCCATGACCGCCTTCGCCGAGGTCGTCCGGCCCCTGGCCGCCGGACAGCTCCGCTTGACGCTGCGCAGCGTCAACCACAAGGCACTGGATCTCAGCCTGCGCCTGCCCCCCGCCCTCTTCGCCCTGGAGGCGGGCCTCCGCGCGCAGGTGCGCGAAGCAGGGTCGCGCGGGAAGCTCGACCTCGCGGTGGAGGTGCAGGACGACCCCTCCCTCGAGCCCCGCCTGAACCGCGCCCTGCTGCGCGCCCTCGCCAAGGGCTGGCAGGAGGACGCTGAATGGCTGAACCTGCCGCCCATGACGGCGGAGGCCTTCTTCCGGGTGCCCGGTGCCTTCCAGGCTCCAGATCCGGACCTGGCGGAGCGGCTGGAGGCTCCCGTGCGCGAGGCCATGGCCGCCCTTCTGGAGCTCTGGAACGCGGGCCGGATCCGCGAAGCCGAGCGACTGCGACCGTTCTTCGAGGATGCGCTCGCGCGGCTGCAGTCCCTCCGGGAGCGGCTCCAGGCAGAAGCGGAGCTCCAGGCCGCCGACCTCCCCGGTCTCTACCACCAGCGCGTCGAGCAGCTTCTGGAGGACGCGCGCCTCACGGGCCAGCTCCCCGCCGAGCGGCTGCTCGCCGAAGCGGGCGTGCTCGCCGAGCGCCAGGACGTGCGCGAAGAGCTGACCCGCCTCGCCGCCCACCTGGACGACTTCGCCGAGCGCCTTGCCGCCGGCCGCCTCGAAGGCAAGGCCATCGACGTGTGGTGCCAGGAAGTCCTCCGCGAACTCAACACCACCGGCAGCAAGTGCAAACGCATCGCCATGACCCGCGCCGTCATGGAAGCCAAGGGCGTCCTGGATCAGATCCGCGAGCAATCCGCAAATCTGGAGTAGGTCAGAATCCCAGCGGGTCGTAGGGTAGCTCGGTGCTGCTCCGCCAGGCACCGAAGAGGCGGGTGCGCGTCCAGTCCGAAGCATCCGGCCTCAGGCGCCGCATGCGGCGGGAGAGGAACCACACGGTGCCGTCCTTCAGGCGGAATTCGTCGTAGGGGGCGAGGCGGGCCTTCGCCATGTCCTCCGGGGCAACCTGCCCGGGGAACGCGGCCCAGGCCCAGCGGCGAGCAGCCAGGCCTTCCGCCCAGGCACGGCTCTCCAGCAGGGCCGGATCGGTGCTGATCCGCACGCCCGCCAACCCGGGGCGCCCGGGGGTGAAGCGCTCGAAGCGGGTCAGCGTCATCCCCTGCCGCACGAAGGGCCCGCTGCCGGGGATCCGCCAGCGGGTGAGCAGGTCCGGCAGGCCCTTCTGGGGGGCCCTGAAGCGCAGGTCCAGCGTCGCGCCATCGATCAGGCGGGAGGTCCCCCCGAGCTTTCCCAGTTCGGGCTCGAGCGCCTTTGCCATCCGGGGCGCGTCGAGCACGGTCCCGTCCTGCATCCGCCAGCCGGGCCGCGCCACGAGGCGCCACCGGCGACCATGCCGCGACCCCTCAAGCGTCGACAGCAACTGTCCCGTCCAGCCGCCTTCCGGCGCCCTCACCAGCAAGGCGAGATCGGACTGGGCGACCAGGAAGGCCTCCACGCCGGCGCCTGCGGGCAGCAGGGCCTCCACCACCGCCTCGTCCTCGCCGAACTCGGGCTGGCCGGGCACGAACAGGGCATCACCCGGAGCCAGGGGCACCGGCACAAGCGCATCCTGGTACAGCCAGTATCCGCCCGCCGCCAGGGCGGCCAAGGCGAGGGTCAGGAGGGCCAGGCGGAGCTTCATGGTCAGGCGGTCCGCAGCAGGTAGGCCAGGGGCTCGATGCGGCGCAGGGCCTCCTCGATGTCCGCCATCTCCACATCCCGGTGGGGGATGAACCGGACGGCCGATCCGACCGGCAGGGCGCGGACGCCGACGGCCTCCAGGGCAGCCAGGGCCGCGGCCGCATTGGGCACCGGCACCAGCAGGATGTTCGTTTCGGGCACGGGAGCCGCGATGCCGAAGGCCCGCATCCCCTCCGCCAGCCTCCGGGTCTTGGCATGGTCCTCGACGATGCGGGGCAGGTAGTCCAGGGCCACCAGGCCCGCGGCCGCCACCACGCCGCCCTGGCGCACGCCGCCGCCCAGCATCTTGCGAAGCCGCCGGGCCTCGGCCACGGCGGGCTTCGACCCGCAGACGAGGGAGCCCATGGGCGCGCCCAGACCCTTGCTGAGGCAGACCTGCACCGTGTCCGCGCCCTCGGTGAGGGCGGACGGCGGGAGCCCAAGCGCCGCGGCGGCGTGCCAGATCCTCGCCCCATCCAGATGCACCGCCAGCTTCGCGGCCTTCGCCGCGGCCACGAGGGCGCGGTGCTCCTCCCGCGGCGTCACGGTGCCGCCGGCGAAGTTGTGGGTGTTCTCCAGGCAGAGCAGGGTGGTGTGCAGGGTGTAGTAGGGGCCGGGGGTTCCCGCGGCCTTCGTCACCTGGGCCGGGGTGGGCCGGCCGGGGCCACCTTCCCAGGCCAGGGCCTCGGGCATGCCGCCCGCCAGCCAGGCCGCCGTGCCCAGCTCGGACCCCAGCACGTGGGCCTGGGCCGGCGCCAGGAACCGGTCACCCCGCTTGAGGTGCAGCATCAGGGCGATGAGGTTGCCCATGCAGCCCGAGGGCACCCAGAGCGCCGCCTCCATGCCCAGCAGCTCGGCCACCCAGCCCTCCAGCCGGACCATGGTGGGATCGCGCTCCAGCACGTCGTCTCCCACCTCCGCCGCCGCCATGGCGGCGCGCATCTCCTTCGAAGGCTGGGTCACGGTGTCGGAGCGGAGGTCGATGGATCGCATAAGAAGATTCAACCATGCATGGCACACTCAATGAATCGTAGGAGCATGAATGAACCTGCTGCACGCCATCCTCCTGGGATTGATCCAGGGCCTGACGGAATTCCTGCCGGTGTCCTCCACGGCGCACCTGACGTTGGCGGAGCACCTGATGTTCGACGGGCGGCCCATGCCGCTGGCCTTTGACGTCCTGCTGCACGGGGGGACGCTGATCGCCCTGATCATCTACTTCCGTCGGGAGCTGCTCCAGGTGGCCATGGGCTGCGTGGGCCGGGATTCCGAAGGCCGGAAGCTGGCGTTGTGGCTCTTCATCGCCATGATCCCCACGGGGGTCTTCGGCCTGGCCACCAAGGCGGTCAAGGAGGCGGCGAAGGAGCACTTGTGGGTCTACGGGATCGGGCTGATCTGCACCGCCGGCCTCCTCTACCTGGCCAACCGCCTGAGCCGCGAGCGGAACAACCTGCGCCATGAGGACCAGGCGGGACGGGGGATCAGCGACCTGCGCGCCTCGGACGCCCTCGCCGTGGGCGCCATCCAGGGCATCGGCGGCGGATTCGGGCTGTCGCGCTCTGGCTCCACCATCTCCATGGGCGTGTTCCAGGGCCTGCGCCTGCCGGTCTCGGCGCGGTTCAGCTTCCTCCTGGGCGTGCCCACCATCGCCGCCGCCGCGGCCGTGGAGCTGCGGGGCCTGCTGAAACCCATCCTGAAGCACCAGCCTCTGCCCGCGGACCTGGCCTTCCCCGCCGGATCGGCCTCTCCCGCCCTGCTCTGCGGGATCGGCGTCCTGGCGGCAGCCATCTCGGGGTACCTGGCCATCGGCCTCCTGGACCGCTTCACGCGGAAGCCGAAGCTCAATGGCTTCGCGGTCTACTGCCTGGGTCTGGGCATGGTGATGCTGGCGCTCAGCGCCACGGGCGCCCTCGGCCACCACTGAAGGTCCGGCTACTCCCGTTCGCCGGCCGGTTTGGGCCGTTCGCCGGTCCTGGGGCCAGGGGAGCGCGCTTCCCCCTACACTGGGGCCTGTCCTTCCGGAGGTCCGGTGATCCAGCTCCACGAGGTCCATAAATCCTTCTCGGTGAAGGACAGGAAAACCCACGTCGCCAAGCGGATCGACGCGGTGCGCGGGATCTCGCTGGAAGTGAGGCCGGGTGAGATCTACGGCCTGCTGGGGCCCAACGGCGCCGGCAAGTCCACGACCCTGCGCATGATCGCCGGGCTCATGGACCCCGATGCGGGCTCCATCCACGTCTGCGGCCACGAGACCCGGCGGGCGCCGGAGGCGGTGCGAGGGTGCCTGGGCTACCTCAGCACGGACATGGGAGTGTACGCCCGCTTCACCCCAAGGGAACTGCTGCGGATCTTTGGCGAATTCCAGGACGTGGATCCCCGGATCGCCGAGCGCCGGGGCATGCACCTGCTGGAGAAGCTCCAGCTGGCGGATTTCGCCGACGTGAAGATGGAGGGGTTCTCCTCCGGACAGAAGCAGAAGGTGAGCATCGCCCGGGCCCTGCTGCACGACCCCAAGGTGGTGATCTTCGACGAGCCCACCACGGGCCTGGACGTCCTCACCGCCAAGACCGTCCTGGACCTGCTCGGCATCATGCGGGAAGAGGGCCGCACGGTGATCGTGTCCACGCACGTCATGCCCATGGTGGAGGACATCTGCGACCGCGTGGGCATCATCTTCGACGGCAAGCTGCATGGCGACGCGCCGCCCAGGGACCTGCTGCTCTCCCGGCGCGCGAAGACCCTCGATGAGGTCTTCTTCCAACTGGCGGCCGAATCCGAAGTCGAAGGAGGCCACTGATGCGCGGCGCCCTGCTCATCGCCAAGAAGGAGTTCCTGGAGCTGTCCAAGGACCGCAAGACCCTCTTCTTCGCCTTCGTGCTGCCCTTCCTCCTCTACCCGGCCATCTTCGGCATGATGGCCAAGATGGCGAAGCGGGACGAGGCCCAGAACCGGGGCAAGGCCAGCCGCATCTACCTGGCGGATCCATCCGGCGCCCTCACCGGGACGCTGCAGGCCGACCCGAAACGCTTCGAGCTGGTGCCGAAACCCGAGGGCGACCTCAAGCAGGCCGTCCGGGACCAGAAGCTGGACCTGGCCCTGGAGGCGGATCCCGGCGCGATGGAGGCGCTTCAACGGCACGAGACCTTTTCCCTGACCGCCACTGTCGATGAAAGCGAACACACCTCGGAGCTGGCCTTGAAGCGGGTCAAGGAGGCCCTGCGAAACCAGGAGAAGAGCTGGATCCAGACCCGGCTTGAGGACCTTGGCGCGTCCCCCCAGCTGGCGGAGCCTCTGAAGCTGGAAGTGAAGAACGCCGCGGACCCGGCCCTGGAGATGGGCAAGGTCATGGGGCGGATCCTCCCCTACCTGCTGATGATCATGATGTACACCGGATCGATGCAGCATGGGATCTACGCCACGGCGGGGGAGAAGGAGCGCCACACCCTCCTGAGCCTCATGGCCACCCGCCTGCCGAGGAACCAGATCATCCTCGGCAAGCTGCTCTACATCTTCAGCATGGGCGTGATCGCGGCCCTACTGAACCTGCTGAGCATGGGCCTCTCCATCCCCTTCATGACCGGCGGGGCCACGAATTCCATGCAGGCCCTGGCCGCTGTGGCCAACCCCATGACCCTGGGCCTCACCTTCATGATCATGGTCCCGCTGGGCCTCTTCTTCTCGAACTTCATCCTGCTCATGGGCATCCAGGCCCGGAACACCATCGAGGCGGGCAGCGCCATCACGCCGGGCATCTTCCTGGTGGTGTTCCTCGGCGTGTTCACCATGGCCCCGGGCGTGGACAAGATGCCTTTCCTGACCTACGTGCCCGTGGTGAACGTCTGCCTGTCCCTCCGCAAGCTCTTCAGCCAGCAGTTCGACCAGCTGGAATACCTCGTGGCCTTCGCCATGACGGTGGGCCTGGCGGGGCTCATGACCTACGTTTCCACCCGGCTCCTCAACCGCGAAAAGGCCTTGTTCAAGGCTTGATGGCCGAATCCGGGCACCACCATGGGATTTGCCCGGGAAAAGCTGTCATCCTATAGTTTCTCCAAGGCTTCCAGAGGATCCCGTATGGCTACGAAAGCCAAGTCAGAACAAGCTCCCAAGTCCACCCACGCCCCGGCTGGCCAGCCCTACCTCTTCGCGGACGCGTTCGCGAAGGCCGTGAAGCTGGTGGATGGCGGCAAGTACGCCGAGGCCGTGAAGGCCCTGGACACGCTGATGGAAGAAGCCCGGGCCGCCGGCGACTGGGCGGTCAAGCGCCGGGCCGAGGTCTATCGCGCCCTGGCCGAATCGAAGCTGCATCCCCCCAAGGCCGCCACGGCCGACGCCATCACCGAGATCCAGGCCTGCCTCAACCGGCGCGATGCGGATGGCGCCCTCAAGCTGCTGGAGAAAGCCATCAAGACGCACCCCGCGCAGGGCAACCTGCATTACCTGCGGGCGGTGGCCTTCGCCCAGGCGGAGAACGCCGAGGCCTCCGCGGAAAGCATGAAGAAGGCCGTGGAGCTCGACGGCGACCTGCTCTTCCAGTGGCACATGGAGCCGGACTTCAACTCCGTCCGGAAGTCGCCGCTCTTCGCCTTCACCGAAGGCCGCTAGGCCAGCCGGATCATCCCCGTGCCGGGCCCCCTGGGTCTCCATGCCGATCAGCCGCTGAAGGTGGTGGCCCTGGGCGGGGGCACCGGCCTCGCCGCGCTGTTGCGGTCCCTGAAGCGCGAGGCGGGACGGAGCCGCGACCCCTGGAAGCTCACGGGCATCGTCACCGTGTCCGATAACGGCGGATCCTCCGGCCGGCTCCGCGACGAGCTGGGCGGCATCCCGCCCGGGGACCTCCGCAACTGCCTCTCGGCGCTGACGCTGGAGGATTCGGCGCTCTCGGACCTCCTGAACTACCGCTTCAAGGGGGACGGCAGCCTGGCCGGGCACTCCCTGGGGAACCTGATGCTCTGGGCCCTGGCGGATCTCACGGGAGATTGGGTCCGCGCCATCCGCCAGCTCTCGGGCGTGCTAGTGACGGTGGGGCGCCTCTTCCCCTCCACGGTGGTCCCCATCACCCTCTGCGCCGAGGACATGGACGGGCGCCTCTATCAGGGCGAGACCGCCGTGGGCTCCTGCCGCCCTCCCCTGGCCCGCCTCTGGATGGAGCCCGCGGACGCCGAGCCCCTGCCCGAGGCCGTGCTGGCCCTCCTGCGGGCGGATCTGGTGATCCTCAGCCCGGGCAGCCTGTACACCTCCACCATCTCCAACCTCCTGCTCTCCGAGTTGCAGGAGGCCGTCGCCATCTCCCGGGCCCCGGTGATCTACGTGGCCAACCTCATGACCGAGCCCGGGGAATCCTCCGGGATGGACCTGGAGAACCATGTGGCCGCCATCGCCGCCTTCGGGCGCGTCGGCATCTCGGCCGTGATCGCCAATTCGGCGCCGCTCCGGCCCGACATGCTCGCCCGCTACCGGGAGGAGGGGGGCGAACCCATCTCCGCGCCCGCCGACGAGGTCCTGGGCATCCCCGTGCACCGGTTCCCCTTGCTGGACCCGGAAGCCCCCATGGCGCGGCACCACCCCGACCTGCTGAACCAGGCCATCCGCGCCACCCTGGACCGGCTCTGACCGAAGCCGGAGCGGTCGCGGATCAGGCCGCACGGAGCTTGGATATTCCTGATCATCCTGGGTTCCAGCCAAGGATCGCGGTACTCTTGACGGGACGGGAGGCAAGGTCTTGGCCCTGAGCGGTGATCTGGCGACGATGGGCCTGGAAGATCTCTTCCAGTGGCTGGCCGTCGGCAAGAAATCCGGCGTGCTGGAGCTCCGCGGTCCCCTGCACACCAAGCGCGTGGCGCTCCACGAGGGCCGCATCACCAGCGTCTGGTCCTCCGATCCCAGGGAGTACCTGGGCCAGTACCTGCTCGCCTTCAACCGCATCACCGAGGACCAGCTGCGCGAGGCCCTGGCCACCCAGGAGGACGAGCAGCAGCTGCTCGGGCGCATCCTCGTCGATCGCCACTTGATCACCGAGGCGGAGATCCGGCGCATCGTCCAGGTGAAGGTCGAGGAGAGCATCTACGACACGTTCCTCTGGAGCGTGGGCAGCTTCGAGTACCACGACGGCGTCGATTCCCACCAGAAGTCCATGCTGCTCAGCCTCGACGTCACCGGCGTCGTGCTGGAGGGCGCGCGCCGGATGGATGAATGGAAGCGCATCCGGCGGGTCATCCGGGGCGGCGACGCCGTGCTCGCGCCCATCCCGGAGGCCATCGCCGAGTGCCTGCCCCTCGCCTCCGAGGACGCGGACATCCTGGCGCGCATGGATGGCCAGGTCCGCGTGGACCAGCTCATGCTCACCATCCGCATGCCCGAGTACAAGATCAACAAGCTGCTCTTCGACCTCCACGAGAAGGGCCTGGTGCGCATCGTGGATCCAGGCGGCGGGCTGGGGGAGAACCCGAGCCTCCACCTCCAGCGGGCCCGCGCCTTCATGGAGACGCAGAAGCTCCAGGAGGCCCAGGAGGAACTCCGGCGCATCCTCCAGGATCAGCCGAGGCATCTGGACGCAGGCCGGATGATGGCCGTGGTCCAGAACCTTCTGGAGGACAAGAAGCTGGATCAGGAGCTGGTGCCCGAGCTGGCGGTGAGCCTGGATCAGCTGGTGACCACCGATCTCGGATCCAATGAGGCCTTCCTGGCCACCCGCGTGAACGGACTGTGGTCCATCCGCGACATCCTGTCCATCGCGCCCTTCGAGCAGGATGAGTGCCTTGCCATCTTCTCCCGCCTCATCAAGCGTGGGATTCTCAGGACATCGAAACCCATCAAGGGGAGCGACCAGGCGGGTGCCGCCCTGCGCTGATCTCCCCGGATCCGGAGGTGCCATGCGCATAGCCATCGCCCTGCTGCTGATCGCCCTGCCCCTCGCCGCGGCGAAGAAGCCCACCACCGCCCAGCTCCAGGCCCAGGTGAAGCGGCTCACGGAAGAGCGGGACAGCCTCAAGCAGCGGCTCGCAGCCACCGAGGACATCCAGCAGGAGCTGGCCGCGGCCCAGAAGGCCCGGGACCTGTCCAAGACGGAGGCGGAGGCCGCCCGGAAGGAACTGGACGACGTCCGCGCCTCCCTCAAGGAGAACGAGCGGGGCGGCGATGCCATCCTGAAGGACGTGAAGACCGCCCGCCAGGAGGCCGAGGAGGCCAAGGCCGAAGCGGCGAAGCTCCGGGCGGAGAATGAGCAGCTTCGTGCCAAGGCGAGCGCTGTCCCGGCGGAGGGCGATCTGGTGGTGCTGAGCCAGGATGTCCAGCCTGCCCGCCCCATCAACCTGAACCGGGTGGTTCCGCGCCTGAAGTCCTCGGGGTTCTTCAAGGCCCGGCCCAAGGGGGTCGTCGTGGTGAACGTCCTGGTCAACGAGAAGGGCGAAGTGGTCGCCTCGCGGCTGATCCAGGGCCTTCCCGGGGATGGTCCCGACGAGAGGGAAGCGGATGAGGCATGCGTGGAAGCGGCGAAAAAGCTCGTCTTCGACCCGGCCGCCTCGACGGACGGCAAGACCCGCTTCAAGGTCTGGCAGGGCGTGGGGTTCTATCTGGACTGAGGATTCAGGCCTGCTTACTCCCGCTCACCCCAGGGGCTGGGCTCACCGATGGCCCACCGGGCCTCGTACCACACCTTCTCCAGACAGAGGCCCTCGGGCGGGGCGGTGAGGCCGGCCTGAGTGCGGTCCCTCGCAGCGATCAAGGCGCTGAGAGAAGTCGGGCTCCGCTTCCCCTTCCCCACTTCCACCAGCGTGCCGGTCATGATGCGGACCTGGTGCATGAGGAAGCTGCTGCCTTCGAAGGTGAGGTCCACGCCGCCTTCCATTGGTTCCAGGCGAAGGGCGTGGATGGTGCGCACGGGCGTCTTCGCCACGCATTCGGCACAGCGGAAGCTGGAGAAGTCATGGGTCCCCAGCATCTGGCTCGCGGCCTCCGCCATGGCCACGAGGTCGAGCGGCGCCGCCTGGTGGACATGCCAGCGGAACGGCGCCATCAGCGGGTCCTCCGACGGTCCCAGGCCCAGCCGGTAGACATAGCGCTTGGCCACGGCGTGCTGCCGGGGGAAGAAACCCTCCGGGGCCGGTTGCGCTCCCATCACCCGGATGTCCTTCGGCAGATGCGCGTTCAGCGCGGCCAGGAGCCGGTAAGGGTCCCAGACCCGCGTGGTGTGGATCAGCACCCCCTGCGCGCGGGCATGCACGCCCGCGTCCGTGCGTCCCGTGCCCTGGGGCAGGGGTGCTTCCGGATCGAAGGCGCGCAGCGCCTTCCACAGGTCGCCCTGCCCGCTCCGCAGGCTCGTCTGGATCTGCCAGCCGTGGAAACCCCCGCCCGCGTAGGCCACGGTGAGGAAGTAGGGATGTGCCATAGGACATCATAGGCCGCGAACCGCCTCTGGCGCCCCTTCCACGGGGGGGCTCCGGCCCAATGGCCCGTTCTACGGTGATCTGCGACATCCATGGCACTTAGGCTCCAGCGTTTCCGGCCATTCATGTGTTCCATGGCATCCAAGAATCCCCAGGGAGGCCGATCTGCGAATTTTTTTGAAAGAAAAACCTTGACCATGCTGCGTCTGCGGCGTAGCTTCTTGGCAGTTTAGGAAATACAGTATTCATCGGCTTTTCCGGGCCAGTGATATTCGAAAACCCAATAGGTACGGTCGTCTCCACACGGAGCCGATTCCGTTTTCCTCAACCCGGGGACACAGATCCCCAAATTCGGAGGTTTCCATGAACAAGGCTGAACTGGTCAGCGCCGTTGCCGATAAGGCCGGTATCACCAAGGCCCAGGCTGCCGCCGCCCTCGATCAGGTGCTCGGTGGTATCGCTTCCGCCCTGCGCAGTGGCGACAAGGTCACCCTCGTCGGCTTCGGCACCTTCTCCGTCGCCAACCGCGGCGCCCGCACCGGCCGCAACCCCCGCGACAACAAGCCCATCAAGATCGCTGCCAAGAAGGTCGCCAAGTTCAAGCCCGGCAAGAAGCTGGCTGACGAAGTCAACGGCAAGGGCGGCAAGAAGCGCAAGTAGGACCAGGCTGACCGGCCCTGCCGGACACCAGGATCTCAGGACCCGCTCCGGCGGGTCCTGTTTTGTACCAAAAGCCTTTTTTTATTTATTAATGGTCAGGCAGGCTCCTGAGGCCACAACGGGCCAACCTTCTCGGTTTCCTGTGGATGGCAGGCGGTAAACCCCTTTTCTCTTTGTGATGCGGCCAAATCCATCGAAGAGCGCCAGGCGATCATCCTGTGTCATCCTGGAATTTCGCCATGGATGCCACCCACCCCAGCGCCCCGCCCGTCGCCCTGTGCCTGGGCGGGATGGATCCGTCCGGCGGAGCAGGCCTGCTGCGTGATGCCCTGGCCCTGGCGGAGCTGGGGTGCCAGCCCATGGCGGTGAGCCTGGCGGAGACCCTCCAGAATGGCCTGGGCTGCTCACGGATCGACGCGCCTGCCATGGACCCGGTCCAGCGCCTGGAAACCCTCGCCCCCCACCTGGCGGGCCGCTGGGGCGTGAAGGTCGGCCTCTGCGCCCTGGAAGCGGACACCTTCCGCCGCCTCTGCGCCACCCTGCGCCACCTCGCCCCGCCTGTCCGGATCTGGGATCCCATCCTCGCCCCCAGCGCCGGCGTGGGTCTGCACGATGGCGGGGACCTCCGTCGCCTGGCCGCGGACCTGCTGCCCATGGGCGGCTGGGTGGTGAGCCCCAACCGGGGCGAGGCCGCCGCTTTCGCCGGCCTGCCTCCGGAGGCCATCCGCGCGGCGGACCCCTCGGCCCTCGCGACCCCCTGGCTCGAGGCCGGGGCCGCCGCCGTATGGCTCAAGGGCGGACACGCCGCCGGTGACGTGGTGCAGGACCTGTGGATCACCCGGGACGGGACCGAGGCCCTGGATGCCGCGCCCCGGCTGCCGGGCCAGCGCCGGGGCACCGGCTGCCTCTTGTCGGCTTCCTGGCTGGGCCTGCGACTGCGGGGACGGGATGACCATGCCGCGGCCCGGGAAGCCGCCCGCCGTCTGCGGGAGCGCTGGGATCATGCCTTCACCCCGGGCGGGATGGGACGGCCCATGTTCGCGCCCGTATCCACCTACCTTGGGTCCGCCTCCCTTGAATCCGCTGCCAGGGAGGCCCGGTGACGGAGCACGAAGGCCGGGGCTTCATCCTGCGCACGGCGACGGACGGACCCTGGGCCGGCTGGGCCGGGTCGCGCTTCCTCGAGGAGGGCCTGGCCTCGGTCAATGCGGCGCCCGGACGCGCCCTGGCCCGGCTCATGAACCTGGTGTCACTGCTTCCGGGGGGCTTCGGACTGGTCTGGGACCATCCCCCCGCCTGGATGGAAGCCCTGCCCGCCGAGTCCCGCCAGGGCTGGTGGGAGGCCATCTCCGCCATCCCCGGCCTCACCCTGCACCTGGGCCCGGAGGCGGCGGTCCAGCTCCCGGGCGGGGCCTTCCGCGCCTGGCTGCATGCCCCGGAGGCGCCGGAAGGCCCCTTGGGCGAAGCCTGGCGCCAGGGGGTCATCGGCTGGGCGCCGCGAACCGGGACCGCCTGGCACCTGCCAGACCTGGGCACACCCGCCCCCGGCGACGAGGTGCCGCCCGGCTGGCTCTGGGGCGAGGTGGTCCTGCCTCTCGGCGCGCTTTCCACGCTGGCCTCGGGCGAGGCGCTCATCGCCGCCATGTCCGAAGCCCAGGGGGCGGCAGAACGGGGCCTGGCCCAGCGCATGTCAGCGAATGCATGGGTGGACCTGCCCTTCCTGCGCCGCGCGGCGGGCTGGCGCCTGGCCCTGGCGGGTGGTATCGAGTTCCAGCGCGCCGGTGGCGCCTGGCCCGCGGCCTTCGGCCAGCTGCGCGCCCTCAAGGCCCTGCTCCAGGAGCGCCTGCGGACACCGATCCACCTGGGCGCCTGCGGCGATC
Source organism: Geothrix terrae (assembly GCF_022808775.1). Classification (GTDB taxonomy): domain Bacteria; phylum Acidobacteriota; class Holophagae; order Holophagales; family Holophagaceae; genus Geothrix; species Geothrix terrae. Next base: position 110,549 of record NZ_JAKZLA010000001.1, on the reverse strand, counting down.
CCGTCACGGCGGCTCTGCTTGGACGCCAGGCCCTACGGGAGGGCCTGCCCTGGCGGGCGAGCCTGCCGCTTCCTCCAGCGCCCGGGGCCTTCACCCCCGGCCTGGCCGCGGACCCCCGTGATCCCGCGCCCATCGAGGCTCGCGCCCTCCAGCCCGCCGGCTGGCCCGAGACCCTGGACCACCCGCCCACGATCCTGCTGCGGGTACCCGCGGTGCCTCCCGAAGCCGGAGCGCAGGCGATGCTGGCCCAGATCCAGCCCGCCCCCGCCCTCCGCTGGCTTCCGCCGGATCTCCCGCCGCCATCGCCCTTCGATCCCGACCGCCCCTGGTCCCCGCCCGCGGCCTTCCCCTTCCCGGCCGATCCCGGCAACGGAGTGCAGCGGGGGCTCTTCGAGGAATTCGAATAGACCCGCGAAAAGGATCTCCGCGAAGGGTGCGAAGAATAGAGCCAGACCACGAAGGATGAGTCTGTGTCTTCGTGTTTTCGTTTCCCACTTCGTGCCCTTCGTGGAGTCCTTTCTTCCTCTCGGCTGGTACCGTGGAACCCGGAGCCGCCATGTCCGCCGAACACCTCGAACAGCGTTCCCGAGTCCGCATCGCCCTGCTGTCCATCACGGCGGGCGTGGCCGTCCTGGGGCTGAAGTACCTGTCCTACATCCTGTCGGGCTCGGTGGCCCTGAAATCCGACGCCATCGAGAGCGTGGTGAACGTGGTGGCCGCCATCTTCGCCCTGGGCGCCGTGGTCTTCGCCGGCAAGCCCGCGGACAAGGAGCACCCCTACGGACACGGCAAGATCGAGCACTTCAGCGCCGCCTTCGAAGGGGGCCTCATCTCCCTGGCCGCGGCCTTCATCCTGTTCGAGGCTGCCCACGGGCTCATCCACGGGGTGGAGCTGAAGAACCTGGGGCTGGGCCTGGCGGTGAACCTGGTGGCTGGCGCCCTGAACGGCCTGCTGGGCTGGTTCCTGCTCGCCCAGGGCCGGAAGACCCGGTCGAAGGCCCTGGAGGCGGATGGACACCACATCCTCTCGGACTTCTGGACCACCGTGGGCATCGTCGCCGGCCTGCTGGCCGTGAAGCTCACCGGCATCAAGTGGCTCGACCCCGTCATGGCCATGATCGTGGGCCTGCTGCTGGCCCGCACGGGCTTCCGCCTGGTGAAGGAATCCTCCCAGGCCCTGCTGGACATGGAGGATCCCAAGGTGCTGGCCCGGGTGCTCGCCTCCATGAACCGGGTGCGGACCTGGGACATCATCGCCGTCCACGAGATGCGCACCTTCCGCTCGGGCCGCTACACCCACGTGGACGTGCACATGGTGGTGCCCGAGTACTACCCCGTGCGGCAGGCCCACGACCTCTGCGAAGGCTTCGGCAAGCGCGCGCTGGAAGAGGCCGACATCGAAGGTGAGGTGCACACGCACGTGGACCCCTGCGGCCGCCTGTACTGCGAGCGCTGCCCCGCAGAGGCCTGCGCCATCCGGCGCGCCCCCCACACCGACAATGCGGCTTTCGGCCTGGAGGAGGCCACGGCCGCCGGGCCAGCCTGAGCCGCTAGACTCTTCTCCATCACCATCACGAGGCCCCCATGTCCGAGCCCCTCCTGATCGCCAAAGGTGCGTCCGACCTCACTCTGCTGCCCCGCATGGCCAACCGCCACGGTCTCGTGGCCGGCGCCACCGGCACGGGCAAGACCGTGACCCTGCGCACCATGGCCGAGCGGTTCTCGTCCATCGGCGTGCCCGTCTTCCTGGCGGACGTGAAGGGCGACCTGCCCGGCGTCTGCAAGCCCGGCGGCGACAACCCCAAGGTGGCCGAGCGCGTCGGCCAGCTGAAGCTCGAGGGCTTCGAGTACAAAGGCTATCCCGTGACCTTCTGGGACCTCTACGGCCAGCAGGGGCACCCGGTGCGCACCACCGTCAGCGACATGGGCCCCCTGCTCTTCGCGCGGCTGCTGAACCTCAACGACACCCAGGGCGGCGTGCTGAACCTGGTGTTCAAGATCGCCGACGACAACGGCCTGCTGCTGCTGGACCTCAAGGACCTGCGCAGCATGCTCCAGTTCATGGGCGACCATGCCGCCGAGTTCAAGACCCATTACGGCAACGTCTCCGCCGCCAGCATCGGCGCCATCCAGCGCGGCCTGCTGGAGCTGGAGAGCCAGGGCGCCGAGGCCTTCTTCGGCGAGCCCGCCCTCGACCTCGACGACCTCATGCAGACCGATTCCAAGGGCCGCGGCGTCATCAACATCCTGGCGGCGGACAAGCTCATCAACGCCCCCAAGCTCTACGCCACCTTCCTGCTCTGGCTGCTCTCCGAGCTATTCGAGCGCCTGCCCGAGGTGGGCGATCCCGAGAAGCCCAAGCTGGCCTTCTTCTTCGACGAGGCCCACCTGCTCTTCAACGACGCGCCCGACGCCCTGCTGGACAAGATCGAGCAGGTGGTGCGCCTGGTGCGCTCCAAGGGCGTGGGCGTCTACTTCGTGAGCCAGAACCCGCTGGACATCCCCGAGAAGGTGCTGGGCCAGCTGGGCAACCGCGTGCAGCACGCCCTGCGCGCCTTCACGCCGCGGGACCAGAAGGCCGTGAAGGCCGCCGCCGAGACCTTCCGGGCCAACCCGGACCTGGACGTGGCCACGGCCATCACCGAGCTGGCCGTGGGCGAGGCCCTGGTGTCCCTGCTGGACGAGAAGGGCCGTCCCGGAATCGTGGAGCGTGCCTTCGTCTGCCCGCCCCAGAGCCAGCTCTCACCCATCACGCCGGAGGAGCGGCAGCAGGTCATCAAGACCTCTTTGCTGGCGGGCCACTACGAGCAGGCCGTGGACCGGGAAAGCGCCTTCGAGAAGCTCAAGGCCCGCGCCGAGCAGGCCATGCAGCAGGAGGCCGCCGAGGCCCAGGCCAAGGCAGAGGCCAAGGCCAACAAGGAACCCGCCCGCCGCAGCGACTCCATGATCGAAGCCTTCGGCAAGAGCGTCATCCGCGCCGCTGGCAGCTCCATCGGCCGCCAGATCATCCGCGGCGTCATGGGCTCCATCTTCGGCGGCGGCGGGCGCCGGCGCTGAATCAGGCGGCCTGGTGCCTCAGGGCGTCGATGGCGGCCATGAGGGCCTGGGGATCGCTGGCGGCGTGGAGGTTCTGGCGGAAGCCATGGCCGCCGGGCACGCCCTTGGTGAACCAGGCGCCGATCTTCTTGATCTTGTGCAGGGCCTCGCGGGGCTCCAGCAGGTCCAGGAGGATCTGGAAGAGCCGCAGGGTGGCGTCGATGCGCATGTCCGTGGTCACGATGAATTCCGGCTCCAGGATCTGCCGGAAGAGGAACGGATTGTAGAGCGCCCCGCGCCCGATCATCACGGCGGCGCAGCCCGTCTCCTCAACCATGCGGAAGGCGTCCGCCCGCACGTTTACGTCGCCGTTGCCGATGATGGGGTATGAGGTACCCGCCTCCACGGCCCGGGCGATGATGCTCCAGTCCGCGTGACCCTCGTACTGCTGGGCCCGGGTCCGGGGGTGGATGGCCAGGGCCTGCACGCCCGCGGCCTCGAACATGCGCAGGAAGTCCAGGAACTCGCCCCGCTCCTTCTGGGAGGCGTCCCAGCCCGCCCGCATCTTCACGGTGACGGGCACCTTCACCGCCTTCACCATGGAAGTGACGCAGCGCTCCGCCAGACGGATGTCCTTGAGCAGCGCCGACCCGGCCCCGCCCTTGGTCACGTTGCTGGCCGGGCAGCCCATGTTCAGGTCCACCAGGTCGGCGCCGGCGGCCTCGCACAGGGCCGCGCTCTCGGCCAGCGCCTCGGGCCGCCCGCCGGAGATCTGCATGGAAAGCGGCCGTTCGCCTGTGGCGGCCATCATCTTCTCCGCCTTCACCGCGTGCCGGATCAGCGCCTCGCTGCTGATCATCTCCGAGACCGTGAGGCCCACCCCGCCGACCTCCCGGATGAACTTCCGGAAGGGTTGGTCGGTGATCTCATGCAGCGGCGCCATGACGAGGCGGTTGGGCACCTCGACGTCGCGGATGTGGAAGGGCGAATGGGGGAAGGTCACGGGCGGGCTTTCTGACGACCTTCCAGTGTAGCGGGGGCTCGGAATCTGGCCTGCGGCCAAATTCTGAGGCGGAGGGCCTCTCCTCAAGTCCTCGAATCGGCGCAGATCAGGACGATCTTCCCGATCACGCCGCCCCTTTCCAGCAGTTCCTGGGCTTCTCTCGCGCCGGAAAGCGGCAGCCGCTGTGCGACGAGCGGCCTGATTTTCTGCTGCTGAAGCAGGTCCAGCAGGGTGATGAGGTCCTGGCGGAACAGAGCCGGTCGCAGCCGCTTGAGCGTCTGGATGCTGTAGGGGACCACCCGCCTCCGGCCAGGGAGGACCCAGCCCCCGAGGATGTAGAGCAGGTAGATGGGGATTCCATGGAGCCGATTGCGACGACCGGCGCGGCCGGCACCCAGTCCCTCTCCGCGCAGTGTCGTGGTGTTGCCGTAGCCCACCACTTTTCCCCCGGACCGCAATGCCCCCCGGGATTGCCAGAGGTGGGCGCCCCCAAAGGGATCGAAAACGGCGTCGACACCGCCGCCCGCGAGGCGCCGGGTTTCGGCCACGAAGTCCTGATGCTGGTAGTCGATCGGGGTGGCGCCCAGCTCGGACACGGCCGGAGCGGAGCGCAGAGAGCAGGTGCCGTACAACTCCAGCCCGGCCAAGCGGCCGAGCTGCAGAAGCGCCGTTCCCACGCCACCGGAGGCGCCATGGATCAACGCGCGCTGGCCCGGCTTGACCTTGGCGGAACGATGAAGCATCTGGTAGGCCGTGATGTAGTTGAGGATGAGGCTCACGGCTTCCGCCGGGTCCAACCCGGAAGGCACCGGGACGAGCTCGCGCTCCGGCAGGCAGATGAACTCCGCATAGGCGCCATGAATCGGCATCGCGGCAACCACCTGGCCCGGCGCGAACCCCGAAACGCCCGGGCCGGGGAGGTCCACCACTCCGACCAGATCCCAGCCCGGCGTGTAAGGCACCGGGGGTGTTTCGGGGTGGATGCCCTCGCGCGCCATGATGTCGGGCATGGCGACCCCTGCGGCCAGCACCTTCACCCGCACTTCGCCGGCCGCTGGTTCGGGGCACGCCTCTTCGATCACCTGGAGCGCCTCAGGCCCGCCGTAGTGGGAGACAACGACCCGCTTCTGTCTCATGGGCTCCCCTCCTCTTTCGTGAACCCCACGCGATGTGGGCATGACGAAATGCCGGACTGCCTGAGGCGACCGCGAATGGAACCGTTGGAATCTGTGATGGGAAAAAGGTGCGGGGCGGAGGGAGGCGCTCCCAGCCGCTATCGCCGGGATCATCTCCCTGGCTACTTCTACATGATATCCGGCCCATCGACGCTCCAGGTTGGCGCTGCCTTTGCAGCGCCAACCTGGAGCGTCGCGCGGCGCTAGCGCCCCGGGGGCCGCCCCCGCCCAAGCCCGTCAAGCCGCCCCCGCCCCCGCCGCCCCCCACGCCCGAGGAGCTGGAGCGCCAGCGACTGGCCCAGGAGAAGGCCGCGGAATTTGCCGGCAGGCCCCAGAACCTCCGCTACCTCGGCTTCTTCAAAGGCAACCCCGCCGGCGTGGTGGGCGCCTTCATGAAGGGCGAGGAGCCCGTGACCCTGGTCCAGGGAACCCTCGTCGGGGACCGCTGGAAGCTGGTGTCCATCCTCGATACCCGGGCTGAATTCCAGAACACCAAGTATCCAGACCTGCGGATGGTCCTGGAGGCCCGCGACGCCTCCGGCGGCGCACCCGTCAATCAATTCTGATCCGAAGGATGCCACCGATGCCGCTCTCCTCCTTCGCACCCGCCCGCAAGATCATCGCCGCCGCCGCGATGCTGCTCCTGGTCCTCGGCTGCAGCCTCCACAAGGCCAACCAGGCCTATGACGAAGGCCGCTACGACGATGCCGTGGCCTCCTACCGCGAGGTGCTGCGCCGGGATCCCTCGAACACCAAGGCCCGCATCGGCATCAAGCGGGCCTCCCAGCGCGCGGCGGAGGGGCACATCGCGCTCGCCCGCCAGGCGGAGCAGCGGGGCCTGACCGACACCGTGCTGATGGAAGTCAAGAAGGCGCTGGTGCTGGACCCGGACAACCAGATCGCCCAGGACTGGCTGATCCGGCTGGAGCAGAAAGTCGCCCAGGACAAGGCCGAGGCGGACGCCGCCGATGACCTCGAAGTCCTGAAGGCCAAGGCCGACACCGTGAACGCCGTGCAGCTGAACCCGCGGTCCCTGGAGGGCCTCGACCTGAACTTCAGCCGCCGGACCAGCCTGCGCGAGATCTTCGCCACCCTCAGCCGCGCCTCGGGGGTGAACATCATCACCCACTCGTCCTTCCAGGATCAGAACATCTCCATCGACCTGCGGGGGCTGCCCTTCCAGCGCATCCTGGACACCCTGATGCTGCAGAACGACCTGTTCTACAAGGTGATCGACAAGAACACCATCATGGTCTTCAAGGCCACCCCGCAGAACCGCGACCTGTACGAGAACCAGCTCCTCAAGACCTACTACCTGTCCAACGCCGATCCCACGGAGCTGCGCTCCACCCTCACCACGCTCAACCCCCAGCTGCGCGTGTTCACCGACAAGCGCATCAACGCCATCATCGTGAAGGCCAAGCCCCTGGAACTGGCCGTCGTGGACCAGGTGATCCGCAGCCTCGACAAGGCCAAGGCCGAGGTGATGGTCTACATGGAGCTGATGGAAGTCACGGAGAACAGCCTGGAACAGGTGGGTCTGCTGCCGGTGATCAACGCCTCTGACACTTCGGGGACCTTCCGGATGGGCGCCACCACGGTGAACAACACCTCGGGCCTCAACACGAATTCAGGCTTCACCAAGATCCACACCGCCGACATCCGCGTGCTCTTCCCGAACCTGGCCCTGGACTTCCTGAAGGGCAACGGTGACGCCCGCCTGGTGGCGAGCCCGAACGTCCGGGTGCTTTCGGGCGAGACCGGCGAAGTGAACATCGGCGAGAAGATCTCCACCACGCAGAGCCAGCTGTCCCTGCCCACGACGGGCACCACCAGCACCACCTCGGCTTCCTCGCTCCTTGGCGGAGTCGGCCAGACCTCGTTCTCCTACGAGGATGTGGGCGTGAAGATCAAGGTGGAGCCCCGCGTCCACCACAACGGTGAGATCACCCTCAAGATCAACAGCCTCGTCACCACGCTGAAATCCGGCTCCACGCCGGGCCGACCGGACCTCGGAAAGCGGGAGATCATCACCTCCGCCCGTCTCCGTGACGGTGAGACCGCGATCTTCGGCGGCCTGCTGAAGGACGAAGAGCAGAAGAGCCTCCAGGGCATCTGGGGCCTCGCCGACATCCCCCTCATCGGCCGCCTGACCGGGAACACACGCAACAGCAAGGCCAAGACCGACGTGATCCTCACCATCCGGGCCGTGCTGGTGCGGAAGCCGGTGCTCACGGAGCAGGATCTCGCCGCATTCAACCCCGATGACGCCGCGTCCCAGACGGGGATGTTCGCGCCCAAGCCCCCCAAGCCCGCCCCGGCTGGAGCCGCAGCTCCTGCGCCCGGCCAGCCTGCCCCCGCGCAGCCCGGTTCCGCCGCCGCTCCCGCTGCGCCTGTGCCGGTCCCGCCCGCGCCTTCCACCGCGATCCAGGAAAAGAAACCCGACACCGCACCCATCGACCAGGGCGCCCCCGCAGCCTCCGATCTGGTGATCTTCATGACGCCGGTGGCCTCCGAGATCAAGGTCGGCGAGCGCGTCCAGATCGGCCTCACGGTCAGCGGTGGCAAGGGGCTCAGCTCGGGCACGGTGGAACTCCGCCTGCCCGCGGGCCTGAAGCTCGGCTCTGTAGCGCCTGGCGATTTCATCACCACGGAGGGCGGCAGCCTGGAACAGGTCCCGGGGAAGGACGGCACGCTGAAGCTCGTCTTCAAGCGCAACAGCCCCGAGGTGGACAGCGGACAGCTCGCCACCCTCGAGCTGACGGGCCTCACCCCCGGCAACGCGCCCGTGCTCATCCAGAGCGGGCAGTTCCTGGCGGGCACCAGCCCCATCTCCGGGCGCTGGTCCAACGCGCTTGTGACGGTGCAGTGAGCCGCCAGAGGGGTTTCACCCTGCTGGAGCTGGTGGTCACGGCCACCGTGCTGCTGATCCTCGCCTCCGTGACCGTGCCGCTGGCCCGCAACGGGCTCAAGCGCGAAAAGGAGCTGGAATTGCGCCGAGATCTGCGCGAGATGCGGCTGGCCATCGACGAGTACAAGAAGCAGGCGGATCAGCAGAAGATCAAGGCCCCGCCGGCGGAGGCCAACGGCTATCCCGAGAGCCTGGAAGTCCTGGTGGAAGGCGTCCCCGCGGCCGGCTCTCTCAGCCGCAAAGTGCGTTTCCTCCGCCGCGTCCCCGTGGATCCCTTCACGGGGAAGGCGGAATGGGGCCTCCGGAACACCAACGACGACGCCAACAGCTCCAGCTGGGGGGGCGGCCACGTCTACGATGTCTACAGCCTCGCCCCGGGGACCGGCATGAACGGCATCCCCTATCGCGAGTGGTAGGGGCGTCTGCCGAGAATCTCTGTTGCCTCGAAGCGTGGACCACGCTAGGCTTGGTGTTCGGCACATCCGGAACCTGCGGGCCCCGGATCGTTCTTTCAAGCGGATATGGCGGAATTGGTAGACGCGCTAGTTTCAGGTACTAGTGTTCACAAGACGTGGGGGTTCGAGTCCCTCTATCCGCACCACCATTTGACACACGCCGCAGGCGATGTGGAGAATAGGGCCGAATGCGACCAACGGGAGCATTGCGGTCCGCAGGCTGAGCGCCAGCGAAGCCAAGGATGACGGCCAGAGGCCGTCACCACGACGAATGACCTGGCGCGAAGCAACCTTGATAAAGGCACTTGGCCTCCTCCAAGTTCGACCCATCCTCGGTACGGGACTGAGGAACGGGTGACGGGCGATCCCCCGAAAAGGAGCCAGCATGGCCCTGAACGTGGAACAGAAGAAGATCATCATCGACGACTACAAGCAGCACGAGTCGGACACGGGTTCGCCCGAGGTGCAGGTCGCGATCCTGACCAAGCGGATCAACGACCTGACCGAGCACTTCAAGACCCACACCAAGGACTACCACAGCCGCCGCGGTCTCATGATCATGGTCGGCCAGCGCCGCCGCCTGCTCGACTACCTCAAGAAGAAGAGCAAGGAGCGCTACGCCACGCTGATCGATCGCCTCGGCCTCCGTCGGTAAATATTCTCCGGGGGTTCCGCGCTGCGCGCATACCCCCGGGCCCCCACGAAGAAGCCCGGCAAAAGCCGGGCTTCTTCTTTTCTCCGGAGGTTCCGTGCTGCGCGCATACCCCCGGACCCCCACGAAGAAGCCCGGCAAAAGCCGGGCTTCTTCTTTTCTCCGGAGGTTTCGCGCTGTGCGCCTCCATGTGACGCCCCGCGATGCGTGGCTCCCACTCGCCCAACGGCTCGTGGACATGGAGCCTCCCCCCGGACCCCCACGAAGAAGCCCGGCAAAGCCGGGCTTCTTCGTTTCTCCACTCGGAGAGAGGTCACACACCCGCGGGCGTTTTGCTATGTTCAGAACATGGAACTGAAGCCCCTGCCCCGGCCCGAACACCCGGACCCCTACACGGTCCTCGGCCGCCGTTTCGTCTACGACTCGCCCTGGATCCGCATCCGCGAGGACCGCTTCAGCCATCGCAAGGGCGCCGAAGGCCGCTATGCCGTCTGCGGATTCCACCGCACCGCCTGCGGGGTCCTGGCGCTGGACGATCAGGACCGCGTGGTGCTCGTGGGCCAATGGCGCTATCCGCTGGAGGCCTATTCCTGGGAGATCCCCGAGGGCGGCGGCGATGTCTCGGAGAGCCCCTTTGAGGCCATGCGCCGGGAGCTGGCGGAGGAAGCCGGCCTCGCGGCCCAGGTGTGGAAGCCCCTGGCCTTCTTCCACACCAGCAACTCATCCACGGAGGAGGAGGCCTTCCTCTTCCTGGCCACGGACCTCAGTTCCGCGGATGGCCATCACCCGGAGGACGACGAAGAGCTAATGCTCCACCGCGAGCCCTTCCAGGACTGCCTCCGCCGCGTGCTCGCGGGCGAGATCACCGACAGCCTCACGGTGGTGGCCCTGCTGGCCCTCCAGGGCCGGCGGACCGGGGTGGCCGCGGCCCTGGATCCGACGCTGGCGGAACGCTTCTTCCAGCGGCCCCAGGATCATCCCTCCGCCGGTCGCGCCCGCTGGGGTGAGCTGGACACGCCATGATCCTCACCCTGCACCCCGAGACACCCCAGGTGCGTCAGCTCGAGCGCCTCGCGGAGCTGCTACGGAAGGATGGCGTCATCGCCTACCCGACGGATACGCTGTTCGGGCTGGGTTGCCTGGTATCCCACAAGAAGGCCGTGGACCGCATCCACCAGATCAAGGGTCGCGATCCGAAGAAGCCCATGTCGATCATGTGCTCGGACATGGAGATGCTCTGCCGCTACACCCGCCACCTGGACACGCCCACCTTCCGCATCCTCAAACAGCTGCTGCCCGGGCCCTACACCGTGCTCCTGCCTGCCAGCCGCGAAGTGCCGCGCTACCTCCAGAACAAGCAGGTGGTGGGCCTCCGCATCCCGGACCAGCCGTTCTGCCACGCGCTGGTGGCGATGCTCGGCGAGCCCATCATCACCACCAGCGTCGCGCTGCCGGACCAGCCCATCCTGAACACGGCCTGGGAGATCGAGGAAGAGCTGGGCCACGCCCTGGACATGGTGGTGGACTGCGGCCAGCCCCTGGGCATCCCCAGCACCATCCTGGATCTCAGCGCCGAGGAGCCCGTCCTCCTGCGCGAAGGCGCGGGGGAATGGCCTATCTAGGCGATCCGGCCTTCTCCTCGGCCTTCTTGCGCAGGGCCTGATATTCCTCGTCGCTGAGGAGGCCGTCGCGCCGGAGGCCCTCGATGCGGCTCAGCGCGCCCGGCAGGTCGAAGGGAGGCGTCGCCGTGACGGGCCTGGTGACGGCGGGCGCCGGAAAAGCCGGCGGAACGGCGGGCCCCAGAGCGGGCTTGGCTAGTTCCTTCGGGACCGCAGGAGCGGCGAGCAGCCAGCCCAGATCCTCGCTCCAGCGTTCGAAGCGAGCAGACATGTAATCGGGGGCCCCGCTTTCGAGGGTGTCATGGAAGGCGCCCAGCAGCTCGCCCGTCTTCCCGTCCACGAGCTTGAGGTCGAAGGACAGGGCGACTCTCCCCGCGGCCATGTAGTCATCCGCCTGGCCGATGGCGTCCACGATCCGCCCCACCAGGTGGACGTCCCCGGCACCGGCCGAAACGGGCAGGCTCCCCTTCAGGCCCCGGCGGAGGCCCCGCTCCAGGGCTGCGGGAAGGGCCCCTTCGACGCGGGTCAGGAAGGTCTGGTCCTTGAGGTCCCGCTTGCCCAGAACCCACGCGGGCGCCTCCCAGGATCTCAGCTGGACCGCCCTGCCCCGCAGGTCCAGGCCGGGCTTCAGCCACTGGAAGCCCAGGGCCTTCGACGCCTGGAATGCGGCGCCAGGACCGAACCAGGAGGAGTCGAGCCGTCCCCCGTCCAGGCCTCCGGCCTGGGCCGAGAGAAGGGCGGGGACCAGCAACAGCAGGGCAGCGGACGGTCGCATCAGCACTCCGGCAGGTTCACCGTGAAGTCTAGCGGGATCTCGAGCACATTCACCGCCAGGCCGCCACGGGCCGTCTCCTTGTACTTGCTCTTCATGTCGGCGCCGGTGTCGCGCATGGTCTTGATGACCTTGTCCAGGCTCACGAAGTGGTGGCCATCGCCGTGCAGGGACATGCGGGCGGCGTTGATGGCCTTCACGCTGGCCATGGCGTTGCGCTCGATGCAGGGCACCTGCACCAGGCCGCCGATGGGATCGCAGGTGAGGCCCAGGTTGTGCTCCATGCCGATCTCCGCGGCGTTCTCCACCTGGTCCGGCGTGCCGCCCATCACTTCGGCCAGGGCCCCGGCGGCCATGGAGCAGGCCACGCCCACCTCGCCCTGGCAGCCCACCTCGGCGCCACTGATGGAGGCGTTCTCCTTGTAGAGGGCGCCGATGGCCCCAGCCGTCAGGAGGAACCGCGCCACCCCCTCGTCCGTGGCCCCGGGCACGAAGCGCCGGTAATAGTGCAGGACGGCCGGGATGATGCCCGCGGCGCCGTTGGTCGGGGCCGTCACCACCCGGCCCCCGGCCGCGTTCTCCTCGTTCACCGCCAATGCGTAGAGGCTCACGAAGTCCAGGGCCGTGAGGGGATCCTTGAGGCCCGCCTCCGGGGATTCGGTCAGGCGGCGGAACAGCGCCGGGGCGCGGCGCGGCACCTTCAGGCCGCCGGGCAGCGATCCCTCGGTGGCGCAGCCGCGCCGCACGCAGGCCTGCATCACCGACCAGAGCTCCTGGAGGCCCGACTGGATCGCCGCCTCGGAGCGCCAGGCCCGCTCGTTCGCCAGCATGACCTGGCTGACGGGCAGGCCCTGCGCCCGGCAGTGGTCCAGCAGGCCCTTGGCCGTGTGGAAGGGGAACGGTGGCTCCGGACCGGTGGCCACCTGCACGGGGAGGCCCTCCTCCACCACGAAGCCGCCGCCCACGGAGTAGTAGACCCGGGCGTGGAGCACCCCGCCGGCCGCGTCCAGGGCCGTGAAGCGCATCCCGTTCGGATGGAAGGGCAGGCTCTTGTGGAGCAGATGCAAGTGGTCCGCCTCGCGAAAGGGGACTTCTTGCTTCCCGAGGAGGGCCAGCCGCCCCGAGTCGCGGACCCGCGCCACCAGGCCCTCCACGGCCTCCACATCAACCCCTTCCGGGGTCTCTCCCAGCAGGCCGAGGATCACCGCCTTGTCGCTGCCGTGGCCCCTCCCCGTGGCGCCCAGGCTGCCGAACAGCTCCACCCGCACCTCACCCGTGGCTTCGAGCAGGCCCGAGGCCTCCAGTCCGAGGGCGAAGCCGCGGGCGGCCCGCATGGGCCCCACGGTGTGCGAGGAGCTCGGTCCAATGCCGATGCGGAAGAGGTCGAAGACGGACAGCACCATGCCCCATTGTCCCGCGACCGGCAATCAATCGATGCGGTAATGGCAGCCGCGGCTTTCAGGGTTCTGGAGGGCGGCGTTGAGGATCAGCCGGGCGCAGAGGATGCCGCTGCGCAGCTCCAGCAGCTCCCGGCTGAGGGGTGTCTGGTGGTAGAAGCGCTCGATGCGGTGGGCCAGGTAGTGCAGGTCCGACCGCGCCCGCTCCAGGCGGGCGCTGCTGCGGACGATGCCCGCGTAGTTCCAGAGAGTGCTGCGGATGAGGCGCCAGTCCTGGTCGATGAGGAGGGGGTCGGTCTCCTCCGGTTCCTCCGGCATGCGCCAGGCGGCCAGCTCGCCGGGATCCGGATCCACGGTCTCCCGCAGCTCCCGCGCGGCGGCGTCGGCACTGTGGAAGCCCCACACCAGGCCCTCCAGAAGGCTGGTGGAGGCCAGGCGGTTGGCGCCATGGAGCCCCGTGCAGGCCACCTCTCCGGCCGCGAAGAGGCCCGGCAGGCTGGTACGGCCCTCCAGGTCCACCAGCACGCCGCCGCAGAAATAGTGGGCGGCGGGCACCACGGGGATGGGGTGGCGGTGCGGATCGATGTCCTCGGCCCGGCAGGCCGCCATGATCGTGGGGAAGTGCTCATCCAGATCCAGCTTCGCCGCCACCGGGGCCAGATCCAGGTAGGCGCAGGATTCCCCGCTGACCGCCATCTCTTGGAAGATCGCCCGGCTCACCACATCGCGGGGTGCCAGCTCCATCTGATCCGGGGCGTACTTGGACATGAACCGCTCGCCCTTGCGGTTGAGCAGCTGAGCCCCTTCGCCCCGGAGGGCTTCGGTCAGCAACGTCCGCGGCTTGCCGGGGACGTAGAGGGTCGTGGGGTGGAACTGGAGGTACTCGCAGTTCACGATGCGAGCGCTGGCCCGGTAGGCCGCCGCCAGGCCGTCTCCCGTCGCCCCGGGGGGGTTCGTGGTGTGCAGGTACAGGTAGCCCAGGCCGCCGGTGGCCAGGATCGTGCGGCGGGCCAGGAGGCCTTCCACCTCGCCCGTGGTGGGGTCGAAGAGGTAGGCGCCGTGGACGCGGATGGGCTCATAGACCCGTACCGGGCTGAGGCTGTGGTGGGGGCTGGTGATGAGGTCCACCAGACAGAGCCCCTCCCGCAGGCGGATGTTCGGGTGCTTCCGGACGGCCTCGCTGAGCGCCGTCTGGATGGCCAGCCCGGTGGCGTCCTTGGCGTGGTAGATGCGGCGCGCGCTGTGGGCGGCTTCGGCCGTGGGATCCGGCGTCCCGCCGGTCCCGAGGTCGAAAGGCACGCCCAGCCGCTCCCAGAGGAAGCTCCGGCAGAGCTTCGGCCCCTCCTCGGCCAGCTGGCGCACGGCCTCGGGCCGGCAGAGGCCCGCGCCCGCGGCCTCGATGTCCGCGGCCAGCAAGTCCGCGGAATCGCCTTCCTCCGGCGGCGGCTGGCCGATGATGCCGCCCTGGGCCCAGGCGGTGTTGCTCCCCCCCAGCTCGTCCTTGGCCACCAGCACCACGGAGATGCCCTGATCCGCCGCGCGCAGGGCCGCGGAGCAGCCCGCGATCCCCGCGCCCAGCACCAGCAGATCGACCCTATCCTTCATGCCAGCTCCCAGGTAGGGCGATCCAGGGCCCACAAGGCCGACAGGTCCCCGCCATCCTTCGTGCGCCTTCCATGGTCCAGCCGCCGCACCGTCAGGTCCAGCGCAACCTCGGCCCGCACCTCGCCCCAGGGCGTGGAGACGCGCCCGCCGCAGGCCTCCAGGCGGCCGACGGCTTCCTCCCACAGGGCCACCATGCCCGGCAGGTTGTGCTGCTGGAGGTGGTGGTACCCGCCCGTCAGCAGGATGAGCCCCTGGAGCTGCCCCTTCAGGTCGCCCTCCGCCGCGTCCCACAGTGGCTCTAGGGCGTCGTGGCACTCGTGGTAGAGGCCGTGATTGAAGAGGGACACGCCGCAGGCCAGCGGGTACCGGGCGCCCAGGGGCAGCGGCGTGAGGGCCGCCAGCTGCCAGCCGCAGCGCAGGCTCACCAGGGGACCCCAGGCACCCCAGACCTCAGCTGGGCGCCAGCCGCTGGGCCCGCCTTCCGCCGTGTCCGGCCAGGCGCCCAGGTGGGCCTGCCAGGCGGCGGTCGGGTCGTGATGGCCCAGGGCGCCCAGCATGCGGACGGCGTGGGTCAGCAGCTCAGCCTCGGGGAGTCCGTCGGGGTGGGCTTTTCGCAGGCCCGGTGCGCCGAGGATCGTGGGCCAGGCCAGGACCTGGCGGGCCTCCGGATCGCCCAGGGCCGCCTCCATGCGGGCCTGGAAGAACCGCTGGATCTCCAGGGGAAGCTGGGGCTGGCGCTGCCAGAAGGGGGTGCGGTTGCAATCGTCGCTCATGGTTCCACCAGCAGCCGGAGGGCCAGTCCACCCCGGTCGTTCTCGTCCACTCCCGCCCACTGGCACCCGGGAATGCGTCCCTTCAGGACCTTCCTGGGATCGCCCTGCCCGTGGAGCAGGATCCACCGCGCCACCAGTCCCCGGTACTTCTTCGCGAAATGGCTGATGGCCTTTCCCCGGGCATCGAGAATCTCCACCGTGTGCCGGGGGCGAGTCCAGCCCTTGAGCAGATCGGCGGAATCGCCCGGAAGCAGCTCCCACACAGAGCCTTCCGGCAGCGCCTCCAGCTGCGCCGGCAGCGCTTTCCGCCAGTGGGCCTTCAACCCCGGGATGGCCGCCAGCTTGAGCTTGTAGGGCGGCACCGGCTCGTCGCCGCGCACCAGGCCCCGCAGGTTGGACAGGATGAACACCTGGCGCCAGACCTCCGGTGGCAGGGACCCCGCACCCAGCGCCTGGAAGGCCACGCCCGTGTAGCGCGCCAGGGCCGGCAGCAACGGCACGGGCCGGGCCAGCGCCAGCGCTTCGGTCCGGGCCTTGTCCAGGGCCAGGTCCTTCACGTCGAAGGCCTTCTTCAGCGCCTCTGGCGAGCCGGTCTTCGCCAGGGCCACGAGGCGCTCGCGCACCCATCGTTGGGCGGGCGTCTCGGGCATGCGTGCGCGGATCCCTCCGGAGGCCTTGTCCTCGGACGGGGCGAGAAGGACGAGGGGAGTCCCGGTCATCGCTCCTCCACCCAGGCCTCGAGGGTCGTCAGGCGGAAACCCGCGAGCAGGTCGCGGAAGTGCGCCCCGTGCCCCTTCAGGCCCGCACTGTGGGCAAACCGGTGGCCGAAGGGTGCGCCGGGCAGTTCCGGCTGGCCTTCGTCGAGTTCCCAGGGATGCAGCGTCAGCGGGGTGCCGGCATCGTCCAGAGCCAGGGCCTCCAGGGCCCGGCGGACCAGGCTGAAAGGCAGCACGCGCGGCCCCCAACCCCAGAGGGGCGAGCGGGGCGGACCAGACCAGAGGACGGGCGGCGGCAGCTCCCAGAGCCCTTCCATCAGCAGGTGGGGACGCCGGGGCCAGCCGGGATCGCCGATGACGGCGAGGGGCGCGCGGCTGGAATCGTAGCGGAAGCCCAGCTCCGGCAGGTCCCGCCACCAGTCCGCGGCAGGACCGCGAAGGCTCCATTCCGGGGCCCGATAGCCCACCACGAGCTGCCCGGTGAGATCCTCCAGCAGGGCCCTGCCGTCGCGCACAGAGGCGCGCCATATGGCCCGATCCATCTCGAAGGCCCGGCGGTGCGTGAGCCCATGCAGGCCAACCGCGTGACCTTCCGCCACGATGCGCCGCAGCAGCGCCGGGTGCCGGCGGGCCTGGTCACCCAGGCAGAACCAGGTGGCCTTGGCGCCCAGGTCCGCGCAGAGGGCCAGCGACAGCTCCGTGGCCCGCGGAAGGCGGCACTCGAAGCGGTCCAGGGCCTCGGGCTGGTCGTAGGGCGGGCAGCAGAGCTGGAACCAGTCCTCCCAGTCGAGGGAGAGCGGCAGGCGTGGGCGTCTCAGGTGAAGTTCCGTTCCGAGAGGCTGATGAACTCCAGGGAGAAGTCATCGAGCTCGGTCTGGAACTGCTTCAGCTGGCCCTGGAAGAAGTTGTAGGCCATGAGCGCGGGGATGGCCGCCACCAGACCGATGGCCGTGGCCACCAGGGCTTCGGAGATGCCGGGAGCCACGGTGGCGAGGTTCGCATTGCCCGTGGCGCCAATGCCGCGGAAGGCATCGATGATGCCCCACACCGTGCCGAAGAGGCCGATGAAGGGGCTCACGGCCGCCACCGTCGCCAGGCCGCCCAGGGAGCGCTCCAGCCGGCCCATCTCCACCACGCTGGCGCGCTGGAGGCTGCGCTCCACCGCCTCCATGCTGCGGAGCTGGGGCCGGCCGTCGGGCCCGACCTGGCGGAGCTGGTAGGTGACTTCGCCGTAGCCCGCCACGAACAGGCCCACCAGGGGACTCATGGCGAACCGCTCCACCTGCTGCTTGAGGTCGCGCCAGTCCGTGGCCCGCTTGAAGGCGCCGCGGAAGCGCTCGGACACCTCGCGGCTGCGGCGGTAGAGCAGCGCCTTGCGGATGATCACGACCCAGCTCAGGAGCGAGAAGGTGAAGAGGATCGTCAACACCGACTTGGCGACGGGGCCCGCATGGAGCATGACCTCCAGCAGGTTGACTTCATTGCCCGTGGGTGCCGCCAGGATCGCCATGCTGCTGCCTCCGTCCGGGAAATGATAGCAAGCGGGGATGTGGCTACACTGGATGCTTTGCGCGAGGACGCCATGCAGGTGCTGGTCATCGGGTCGGGATACGTGGGGCTGGTGGCCGCCGCCTGTTTCGCCGAGGCGGGGCACCGCGTCCTCGGCGTGGATGTGGATGCCGCCAAGGTCGCCGCGCTCAGCCGGGGCGAATCCCCCATCTTCGAGCCGGGCCTGGATGATCTGCTCCGGAGGCATCTCGCGTCAGGCGCTCTGCGGTTCACCACTGACCTCAAAGAGGGCATCGCGGAGGCCGCCGCGGCCTTCATCTGCGTCGGCACCCCCCAGAGCGAGGACGGCAGCGCGGACATGAAGTATGTGCTGGCCGTGGCGGGCCAGATCGGTGGAGCCATGACCCTGCGCGCCAAGGACGCCGCCCCCCTCATCGTGGTGGACAAGAGCACGGTGCCGGTGGGCACGGCGGCGCGGGTCCACGCGGAAATCGCATCCCATACAGATCGCGCCTTCGAAGTCGTGAGCAACCCCGAGTTCCTCCGCGAAGGCTCGGCCATCGGCGACTTCCTGGAGCCGGACCGCGTGGTGGTGGGCTGCCACACGGACCACGCCGAGAAGGTGATGAAGGGGCTCTACCAGTCCTTCCTGGATCGCAGCGGCGGCAAGTGGTTCCGCATGGATCCCCCCAGCGCCGAGCTCACCAAGTATGCCGCCAACGCCATGCTGGCCCTGCGCATCAGCTTCATCAACGAGATCGCCAACCTGGCCGAGTGCGTGGGCGCGGACATCGACCACGTGAAGACCGCCATCGGCGCGGACCACCGCATCGGCCCCGCCTTCCTCAACCCGGGACCCGGCTTCGGTGGTTCCTGCTTCCCCAAGGATCTGCAGGCGCTCCTGAAGGTGGGGCGCGAGCACGGCCATCCCATGATGACCCTGGCCACCACGGTGGAGGCCAACCGGCATCAGAAGCAGGTGCTCCTCCGGAAGGTGAAAGCCCACTTCGGGGTGAAGCCGGGCGTGCCCGCTCCTCTGAAGGGCAAGCGCTTCGCCCTGTGGGGCCTGGCCTTCAAGGCCAACACCGATGACATTCGGGAGAGCATGGCCCTGGAGCTCATCGACGGCCTGGTGAACCTCGGAGCGGACGTGGTGGTGCATGACTTCGCCGCCATGGAGGCCGTGAAGGCGAAGGTCGGCGACAAGGTCCGCTACGCAGAGACCCCGCTGGCGGCCTGCGAGGGCGCGGACGCCCTGCTCATCGCCACCGAGTGGGCGGATTACAAGGCGGCCGACCTCGAGGTCGTCGCCAAGGCCCTCAAGTCACGCTGCATGTTCGACGGCCGCAACCTCTTCCGGCCGGAGGCCATGGAGGCCAAGGGCTGGACGTACCATTCCCTGGGACGCCGTTCCGTGGAGGTCAAATGACCCTCATCCGCCTTGAGGACATCGCCCACGCCCGGAGCGGCGACAAGGGGGACGGTTCCAACGTGGGCGTCATCGCCTACACGGAGACCGGCTATAGCCTGTTACAACAAGAACTTACGCCCGAGTGTGTCAAGCATCACTTTTCAACCATATGCAAAGGTAGTGTTGAACGTTTCGAGGTCCCTAACCTCAAGGCCCTCAACTTCATCCTGCACGACTCCCTGGGCGGGGGCGGCAGCGAAAGCGTGAAAACCGATGCTCAGGGCAAGACCCACGGGCAGGCCCTGCTTAGAATGGAACTGGACCTTCCGGCCGGCCTGACGCTGGCGGATCTCAAACCCTGAAGGGCATTCCCACCCTGCCAAGGAGCAACAACATGGGCAATCTCGGAATGATGGAAATCCTGCTGATCGGCATCGCGCTGCTGATCTTCTTCGGCCCCTCCCGCCTGCCGGAACTGGGCAAGAGCCTCGGCAAGGGCATCCAGGAATTCAAGAAGGCCAGCCGCGAGCTGACGGATTCCGTGAAGGAGGACGTCACCACCCCGCCGGCCTCCTCTTCCTCCGACAAGGACAAGCAGTAGGCCTCCAGGCCCTCCACCGGCCGGTCTCCCTGGGGAGACCGGCCTTTTCTCCCCGTTGAGGACCATGGCGCTTCCGGCCACGCCGCCCGACAAGATGAGCTTCTGGGAGCACCTGCAGGAACTGCGGGTGCGGATCGTCAGATCCCTCGGCATCGTGGCCGTGGGCTTCGCCATCACCTATGCCTACCGCTTCAAGCTCTGGGCCTGGGCGCAGAAGCCCTTCCTCGAAGCCATGGCGCGCCAGACAGGCAAGCCCGTCGGAAGCCTGGACCCCTTCGCCTTCACGGACCTCACCGAGCCCTTCTTCAGCATGATGCGGCTCTCGCTATGGGCCGCGGCCGTGTTCTGCGCCCCCTTCCTCTTCTACCAGCTCTGGGCCTTCATCCGACCGGGTCTGCTGCCCAAGGAACGCCGCCTCGTCATCCCCTTCGTCTTCGTCACCTCGGCCTGTTTCCTGGCCGGCTCCGCTTTCGCCTACTTCCAGGCCTTCAAGTTCCTGGGGGACATCCTCTTCCAGGAGGCCGCCCAGGCGGGCCTGCGCGCCAACCTGCACGCCTCGGACTACCTGGACCTGTTCATCTCCACCACGCTCATCACGGGCGTGATGTTCGAGCTGCCGGTCCTGTTCTTCTTCCTGGCGAAGTTCCGCATCGTGACCGCGCGGCTCATGCTGAAGTACTGGCGCCACGCCACCATCGCGATCCTCATCTTCAGCGCGTTCTTCACGCCGGGCGACGTGGTGGTGACCACCATCTTCTTCAGCGTCGTCCTGCTGGGCCTCTACTTCATCTCCGTGCTGGTGGCCTGGGCCGCGGAGCCCCGCGCGAAGTAGGCCCCCAGGTCGTCCAGGCTGAGGTCCACGGCCTGGTTGGGTTCAGGCGGAGCGGACAGGTGCCTCCGCGCCTCCGCGTCGGTCATGCGGAGCGCGAGGGACGCGCCGAGCCGCGCCGGGAACTCAGGGCCCTGCTCGACCACGA
This sequence comes from Geothrix terrae, assembly GCF_022808775.1. Taxonomy (GTDB): domain Bacteria; phylum Acidobacteriota; class Holophagae; order Holophagales; family Holophagaceae; genus Geothrix; species Geothrix terrae. The sequence goes on along the minus strand of NZ_JAKZLA010000001.1, from coordinate 89,937 downwards.
TGGCGCGGCCCTCCGAGGCCAGGGCCAAAGCGTTCATCCGCTGGTGATCATTGGCGCTGGTCGGCAGGGGCACCAGGATCGCCCCCCGCCCCGCGGCCTTCAGCTCGGCGCAGGTGCTGGCCCCGGACCGGCTCAGGACGAGGCTGGCCGCCTCCATGGCCTCGTCCATGCGGTGGATGAAGGGGACCAGCGCATGGCGCGGATGGCGCGGGCGGTCCTTCAGCCGCTCGAACTCGGCGGGGCCGGCCTGATGGAGCACCTCCCACCCGGTGGCCTCCTCCAGCAGTGAAGGCGCGATCTCCAGCAGCGCTTCATTGAGGGCCCGCGCCCCGCCGCTCCCTCCCAGGACCAGCAGCCGGAAGGGCGGCTCCAGCGCCGATGCCGCCCGGAAGTCCCGCAGGAAAGCCTCCCTCACCGGCGTGCCCACCACCCGACAGTCCGCCCCGGGCAGCAGGGAATGCACGCCTTCGAGGCCGCACCAGACCCGCCGGGCCTTCGGGGCGAGGAGCTTCACCAGGGCGCCCGGCGCGGCGTTGCTCTCATGCAGGAAGTAGGGGATGCCCAAGGCCCGCGCGGCGAGCAGGGCCGGAGCCGCGCCGTAGCCGCCGGTGCCGATCACCGCCCACGGCCGGGCGGAGCGCCACAGGGCCTTCAGGTGGGCCGTGGCGCGCCAGAGCTTCCAGGCGGATCTCGCGGCGCGCAGGGGCGACCGGCCCAAGAACCCCTCCACATCAAGCAGCAAGTGCGGCCAGGGGCTGGCCGGCAGCTCCCGGGCCTCGATACCCCGGCGGGCCCCCACGAAGGCGATGGCCCGCTGCGGCCATCGGCGGTGTGCGCCTTCCGCCAAGGCCATGGCTGGGAAGAAATGCCCCCCCGTCCCCCCACCGGTGAGGACGAGGGCTCCATCGAAGCTCGGCATGCGATCGCTCATGATCCGACCACCATACCGGAAGGCGCCCCGTTCCTACCCAAAGGCAAGCGCAACTTACCTGGAGACAGACACGTGATTCCAGGCACAAAGATCCTCAAAGGCCGGTAAAGTGGAAGGTCACGCCGCGCTAGAATCCATTTTTCCGCCGGTCCCCACCGGCTTATCCATGACGCATCAGGGAGCGCCCATGAAGATCCTCGTCGCCCTCAAACAGGTCCCCGATACTGAGACCAAGATCAAAGTCGCCGCGGATGGCAAGTCCCTCGATCCTGCGGACGTCAAGTGGATCACCAGCCCCTACGACGAGTACGCGCTGGAGGAGGCCATTCGTCTGAAGGAGGGCAAGGGCGCCGAAGTGGTGGCGCTCTCCGTGGGAGGCGACACCGCCAAGGACGTGCTGAAGAACGCCCTGGCGCTGGGCGCCGACAGCGCCGTGCTGCTGAAGGGCGACGGCCAGGGTGATGCCTTCGCCGTGGCCCAGATGATCGCCGCCTATGCCAAGGACAAGGGCTTCGACTTGATCCTCTGCGGCAACAAGGGCCTGGGAGGCGACAACGCGGCCATGGGCCCCATGCTCGCGGAGCTGCTCGGCATCGCCCAGGCCAACGTCATCGTGAAGCTCGAGCTCGGCGAAGGCACCTTCAAGGCCGAGCGCGAGATCGAAGGCGGCTCGGAGATCGTCGAGGGCGCCCTGCCCGCCGTGATCACCGCCCAGAAGGGCCTCAATGAGCCCCGCTATGCCAGCCTCAAGGGCATCATGGCGGCCAAGAAGAAGACCATCGAGGAGCTGGATGCCGCCGCCGTCACCGCCGGCGCGCAGGTGAGCGCCCTGGCCCTGCCCCCCGAGCGCCCCGCCGGCCGCCTGCTGCAGGGCGACGCCGCCCAGCAGGCCCAGGCGCTGCTCCAGGCCCTCAAGGATGAAGCCAAGGTCTTCTAGCCGGTCCTCCTCCGCTGACTGATCCGATATTCGAAAGGACGACATCCATGATTCTCGTGTTCTGTGAACTGAAGGACGGCCAGATCCGCAAGCCCAGCGCCGAGGCCCTCAGCGAAGGCCGCCGCCTGGCTGACGCGTCCGGCAAGAAGGTCGGCGCCCTGTTCGCTGGCGCCTCCTGTGCCGGGGCCGCCGAAGCCGCCAAGTTCGGCGCAGACGTGATCCTCACCGCCGAAGGCGCCACCCTGGCCTCCTATTCCAGTGACGCCTTCGCGCAGCTGCTGGCGGACGCCGTGAAGGCCAAGGGCGCCACGGTGCTGCTCGCCGCCGCCACCGCGGTGGGCAAGGACGTGCTGCCCCGCGCCGCCGCGCGCCTGGGCGCCGGCTATGCCTCCGACGTCACCGGCCTCTCCATGGCGGACGGCAAGCTCCAGGCCGTGCGCCCGGTCTACGCCGGCAAAGCCTTCGCCACCACCACCTTCTCCAGCGCCGTGCAGACGGCCACCACCCGTCCCAACGTGTTCCCCGCTGCCGAGAAGGCTGGCGCTGGCGCCGTGGAGACGCTGGCGGCCCCCGCCGGGGACTTCAAGTCCGTGGTGAAGGAGATCCTCGCCAAGGCCGGCGGCAAGGTGGACCTCAGCGAAGCCAATGTCATCGTCAGCGGCGGCCGCGGCATGAAGGACGGCGCCAACTTCAAGATCCTGGAGGAGTTGGCGGACGCCCTCGGTGGCGTGGTCGGCGCCTCCCGCGCGGCCGTGGACGCCGGCTGGGGCCTGCCCCACAGCATGCAGGTGGGCCAGACCGGCAAGGTCGTGAGCCCGACCCTCTACATCGCCTGCGGCATCAGCGGCGCCATCCAGCACATCGCCGGCATGAGCGGCTCGAAGTTCATCGTCGCCATCAACAAGGATCCCGAGGCGCCCATCTTCAAGCTGGCGAACTACGGGATCGTGGGGGACCTGTTCGAGGTCGTCCCTGAGCTCACCAAGGCCGCCAAGGCCATGGGCATCGGCCAGAACTGACCAGCGCCGTTCCCATCTGCAGAATCGCCCGGCGAATGCCGGGCGATTCTGCAGATAAGAAAGGATTCAAACCCCGAACTGCCTCAAATGGTGGTCGAAGTGCTTGTAGATCAGGCACCCCCACTGGTCGCCGCTGAGCCGTCCGAAGAAGGGGTGGATCCTGCCTTCGGTCTTCGCGGTGCCGCGCTGGACGACGCGGTCGATGAGCGTGGCCAGCCGGGTGCGCTCGGTCTCGAAGTCCTGGGGGCTGGACACCACATAGATGGGGTCGGTGGGGGAGTTGCGGCGGAAGGGCTTCTCTCCGAAGACCTGGCTCCGGATGAAGGGCGTGATCAGCTTTCCGAGGAGGAGCTGCTTCACCTGGCGGTCACCCAGGGGATCGCCCAGGGCGAGGGAGCAGTGCTTCATCATCTGGGCGGGATCCATCTTCCCCCACTGACGCTGGGCACCCGGCTCCAGCTCCGCGAACCGCCGGGCCAAGGCATCCCGGTCGGCGGGGTTGAACAGGGAATTCATCGTCGTTTTCCTTTCTCAGAATGCCGTTCATCGCTCCAGGACATCGCCCGGCGACGCCGGGGGATGTTCTGGAGTGAGTAAAAAGCTAGATCGGTTCAAACCCCTCATCGCGCAGGAAGTCCCGGGCGTCCTCGGGGTCGCCGAACCGGGCGACGACCATGTCACCCTCGTTCACGTCGCCGTCCAAGGCGTCCAGGCTGTTCCGCTCCCGGATGACGCAGGCGCCGCCGATCTCGTCCAGGCCGAACTGCACCAGCTCCCGGATGACGCCGTGCTCATCCCGCCACAATTCGACGTGCAGGTCCGTACCCATGGCCACCTCCCGCGCTCCGTCCGGTGGAAAGTTAGCTCTTTTCGAAGAAGAGCACCACCATGCCGAAGCCCACGCGGTCCCCGTGCTTGAGCTCCCGGGGCTCGCCGGGCTGGATGCGCTCCCCCCGCACGAAGGTGCCGTTCGCCACGCCCGGCTCCTCCAGCAGGAAGTAGCGGCCGTGTTCGCAGAGGATGCGGGCATGGCGCCGGGACACGCTGAGGTTGTGGTCCTCTTCGGTCAGGTCGATGTCGGGATGCACGCCCGTGGTGGGGTCGAAACGGCCGATGAGCGAGCCGTGGGCCAGGATGGGATGGGGCTTGCCGCTGAGCACGGACACCAGGTTCGCCACGGGAGTGCCCGCGGCCTTGGCCGGGCGGCTGGCATCCAGTTCTTCCACCCGCTCGCCCAGCTCCCGGTGCCGCTGCGCGAGGCGCTGCATCATCTTCACGGACACTTCGGGGTTCTGACGGATCATGCGCATGAAGGTGCCGCGGTTGATGGCGATGAGATCCGAATCCTCGAGCGCCAGGGCCGTGTGCTGACGCGGCAGGGCCTCCAGCAGGCTTCCCTCTCCGAAGAAGTCCCCCTTGGACAGCTCTTCCGTCCATTCGCCCTTCGGCTCCTCTGAGACGTAAAGCCGGACCCGGCCCGCGAGGATGATATACATCTGCTGGGCCATCTCCCCCTTGCGGAAGATGACCTCGCCTTCGCGGAAGCGCAGCTTGCTTTGATCGATGAAGCTGGGTTCAGCCATGCAGATCCCGGGGAGTGCCTTAGGTTAACCCATGCCAGGCGATGGGTGAACCGCCTCCGAGAAGACCCGGGCCATCAGGTCTTCGAGGATCCGGGCCTCGGCCGCCGAAAAACCCCCGGTGTGGGGTGAATCCAGGTCAAGAACGGCCCGGAGGCGGCCGCTGACCGTGATGGGTATCACGAGCTCTGAGCGGGTCGCGTCATCGCAGGCGATGTGGCCGGGAAAGGCATGGACGTCGGGCACGAGCTGGGTGGCGCCCGTCCGCGCGCAGGCCCCGCACACACCCCGTTCAAACGAGATGCGGAGGCAACCCATGCCGCCCTGATAGGGACCGACCGCCAGCATCCGGTCGGCCACGCGGCGGTAGAACCCGCACCAGTTGGCCTGGGGCAGCGTCTCCCAGAGGAGGCAGGCCAGGGTCGCCTGGACGGCCACCTCGTCCGTCTCGCCCTCCAGGGCCGCCAGGATCTGCGGAACGGCCGTCCGGAGGCGCTCCACCCGCGCGGATTCAGGCAGCAGCGTGCCTCGCGTCACCGGCTCCAGCAGGATCCCCTCGCTCATCTCTCCTCCGCTACCCTGGTCCCTTGCGTGACCCCGTGGGGGTTTTGTTGGACACTCTGATCCATGTCCATTCTGCGTCATCTGGCCGCCCCGCTGTCCCCCTTGTACGGGATCGTCGTGCGCGCCCGGAACCGCAGCTTCGACGCCCATCCCGAGCGGATCTCCCGCGTCCCCGTCCCGGTGGTGTCCATCGGCAACCTCAGCGCCGGGGGGACCGGGAAGACACCCCTCACCCTGTTCCTGGCCGAAGGTCTGGAGGCCGCCGGGTGGACCAACGCCGTGCTGTCCCGGGGCTATGGTGGGCGGCGGGACATCGACCCCATGAGCGTGGAGGCGGATTCCAACCCCCGTCAGACCGGAGACGAGCCCCTGCTCATGGCCCGGCGCCTGGGCCCTGAACGGATGGTGGTGGGGCGGAAGCGGCATGCGGCCGCCCTCCGGGCCCTGGCCCAGCGCCCGGGCCTGCGCTGCCTGCTGCTGGACGACGGCTTCCAGCACCGCGCCCTCCACCGGGACCTGGACGTGCTGGTGCTCGATGGCGTGAGGCTCTGGGGAAACGGGCGGATGCTGCCCCTGGGCGATCTGCGGGAACCCGTGGACAGCGCCCGCCGGGCCCATGCGCTGGTGATCACGAGGGCCGCCCGGGTGAAGGATCGCGCGATGGTCGAGGCCTGGTGGGCCCACCACGGCAGCGGCGGTCCCCTCTTCTGGGTGGATTTCACCCTGGGGGCGCTGCGCCGGTGGGGCACGGACGACCACAGCCCCCTTCCCCTTCCGGGTCTCGGGCCCGCATTCGCCTGGTGCGGCCTCGGCCACCCGGAAGCCTTCTACGCCGACCTGCTGGTGGCCGGCCAGCCCTGGGCCGGAACCCACAGCTATCCGGACCACCAGGGCCCCTCACCCAGCGGACTGGCCTGGCTCCAGGCCAAGGCGCGGGAAGCCGGCGCGGCCTGGCTCGTCTGCACGGAGAAGGACGCGGTCAAGCTGGGCCCGGGGCATCGCTCCGCGCTGGAGCTTCCCCTGTACGTGGCGGAGCAGCACGTGGCTGGCGGGGAGCCCCTGTTGGCCTGGGTCCTGGCCGGCCTGGCCGCCCCATCGACCTCAGCGGATCAGCAGCCGCTCCTTGAGCTGGGGCAGGAAGCGGCGGCTGACGGGCACGAGCTTCCCTGACCGGGTCCGGATGAGGGACGAAGCGTCCTGGCGGAGGATCTCATCGATCTGGCGGAGGTTCACCAGCACCTGCTTGTGGCACCGGGCCAGGGAGGGCACCTTGGCCTCCAGGACCGCCAGGGTGAGTTCCGTGAGGAACTCGCCCTTCTCGGTCACCAGGTGGACGCCGCTTCCGCTGGAGCGCACGAACTCGATCTCCGCCACGTCGACGAGCTTGATGCCGTGTCCCGAAATACAGGGGATCCGCTCGATGGAAGGGCTGTCGTAGGCCGGCCGGCCCCCCTCCCGGAGGAACCGCTTCAGCTTCTCGGTGGTGCGGGCGAGCCGGTCCGCCTGGACGGGCTTGAGCAGGTAGTCGAGGGCGCTCTCCTCGAAGGCCTTGAGGGCGTACTCGTCATAGGCCGTCACGAACACCACCAGGGGCATCACCTCCGGATCGAGCATCCCCAGGAACTGGAAGCCGTCCACCTTGGGCATGTGGATGTCCAGGAACATCACCTCGGGCCGCATGGCCTTCACCGCGCGCAGGGCCTGGATCGCGTTGGAGCAGGTCCCCAGCACCAGGTATTCCCCGGTCTCGGAGAGCAGCGTCTCCAGCTCCTCCCGCACGTGCATCTCGTCATCGACGATCAAGGTCCGCATCATGATGCCCGGGCCTCCTCCGCGGGGATGCGGATCGACACGCAGGTCCGCACGTGAGGGTCGCAGGTCACGGTCAGGCCGGATCCCCCCTTCAGGAGGTTCCGGATGCGCTTCTCCACGATCCCGAGCCCGAGCCCATCCTTCCCGCGCTCCTTGCGCTCGAAATAGGTGCCCGCGTCGTCCTCCACGTCGATCCGGGCGGCGCCATCCTCCCAGAAGGCATGGATGCGCGCCGCACCGGGCTCCAGCTTGTCGGCGATGCCGTGCTTGATGGCGTTCTCCAGGAGGGGCTGGAGGGTGAAGGTGGGCAGCTTCACCTGGAGCAGGGTGGGATCCACGTCGATCGCCACGGTCAGCCGCTCCTGGAAGCGGGCCTTCTCGATCTCCAGGTAGGCGTTCACGTGGGTGAGCTCCTCCTCCAGGGTGGAGAACTCGGGGCTGCGCTTGAGGTTCATGCGGAAGAAGGTGGAGAGGTGGTTCAGCAGCTCCCGGGCCCGGTTCGCGTCGCGCCGCATGATGGCCTGGATGGTGGTCAGCGAGTTGAACAGGAAGTGGGGATTGATCTGGGCGTGGGCGAGCTTCAGCTCCGCCAGCACCAGCAGGTTCTTCTGCTCCTCGTAGCGCGCCCGGAGCAGCTGCGTGGCCAGGAGCTGCGCGAGCCCTTCGCCCAGGGTGCGGTTGATGCTCAGGAAGCGCTTGCTGGCGGGCTCGAAGAGCTTGATGGTCCCGATCACCTCGCCGTCCACCTGCAGCGGGATCACCAGCACCGAGCCCAGGGGGCACTGGTCCGAATATCCGCAGTGATAAGCCTCGTGCGCGCCGTCCATGAACTGGACATCCCGCTGGAGGATGGCACGGTGGCACTCGGGCGCGAGGGTCATGCCCGGCTTGTGGTGATCAGATCCGAGGCCGACGAAGGCGAGCACGGTCTGGGTGTCCGTGATGGCCACGGCTCCGACCCCCGTCTCCTCCAGGATGATCTTCGCGAGCTCCGGGGCCACGTCGGGCGTGAACCCCTTGGCCAGCGGCCCCAGGGTCCGCCCCGCGATGCGCAGGGCCCGGGCCGTCGAGGCGGCCCCCACCTGGTCGTAGAGATCGCGGCGGTCCCGGAGGATGCTCATGAAGATCGCGGCCCCCAGCGAATTGGCGGCGATCATGGGGAAGGCGATGGCCTCCACGAGCTGGAGGGCGTCCGGGAAGGGCCGGGCCACCAGCAGGATGATGATCATCTGCAGGGATTCCGCCACCATCATCGTGACCAGGGCCGTCAGGGGGCTGAGGGGGCGTTCCGCCCCGTACCGCCGCGCCAGGTAGGTGTGGACGATCCCACCCACCAGGCCCTCCACCGTGGTGGACACCCCGCAGGCGAGGGCCGTGAACCCCCCGTAGAAGTACCGGTGCAGGCCCCCCGTGAGCCCCACCGCCAGCCCCAGGTACGGCCCCCCCACGAGCCCGGCCAGGACGGGCCCGATGGCGCGGGTATTGGCCAGGGCCCCATGCACCGGGAGGCCGAGGTAAGTTCCCCCGATGGAGATCACCGAGAAGAAGAGGTACATGACGGCCAGGTCCCGGCGCGAGGCGGTTTCCAGGCGGCGCATCCGGAACATGGGTGAGTTGCAGTAGGCGTAAGCCACGAACAAGAAAAAAGACGCCACCTGGATGAGGGAAAACAGCAGCTTCACGGTCCCCCCTTTCCTGTGGGTGTCCCCTACGATACCGGGTTCCCGCCGCCCCAGAGCCGCCCGCGGATCGCGTTCGGCATGCCGTTCCGACCGCTCCGGACCGGTTTCCAACCGGACGGGAACCTCCTGGAACCGGTGGACCGATTTTCCGCCCTTCCCGTCCTGGGGACCGTACGAACATGGGTGGCAGATCACCCCTTCCAGCCCCGCGCGCCAACCCTGCGCGACCGGCCTCCCGGCCCTGCGGAAATCAAGGCGCCACCGCAGGCCGTCTGGGACCCCACCCCCCGGCGCAACCTGCCATAATCCGTCCCAATTCCCCACAACCTGCTTCCTAGGAGACCCCCATGCTCAGGCAGACCCTCTATGGATCCCTTCTCTTGGCAGCCTTCGGCCTCCACGCCGGGGACACCGTCAAGCTCGCCATCACGGGCCCCTTCACCGGCGGCTCCGCCCCCATGGGCACCTCCACGCGGGACGGCGCCAAGCTGGCCATCGCGGAGATCAACGCCACCGGCGGCATCCAGGTCGGCGGCAGGAAGATGAAGATCGAGATCATCGAACGCGATGACGAGGCCAAGAACGAGCGCGGCGCCCTCATCGCCCAGGAGCTGGCCGCCATGGGCGACCTCTCCGGCGTCATCGGCACCGTGAACACCGGCGTCTGCATGGCCGGCGACAAGCACCTCCAGGAGAAGGGAGTCACCAAGATCATCTGCCCCGCCGCGGGCTCCGCCTCCATGACCCAGTGGAGCAAGGCCGGCGTGAAGGACCTCTCCATCTTCCGCTTCGCCGCCCACGACGGCATCCAGGCCGCCATGGTGGTCGAGGAGGCCATCAACCGCAAGTTCACCAAGGTGGCCGTGATCTTCGATTCCACCAACTACGGCGTGTCCGGCCGCGACGACATGCTGAACCAGATCAAGCTCCAGGGGAACAAGCTCCAGGTGGTGGCCCAGGAGAAGTTCAACATCGGCGACAAGGACATGACCGCCCAGCTGCTCCGCGCCAAGGCCGCCGGCGCCCAGGCCGTCCTGATCTGGGCCATCGGCCCCGAGCTGGCCGCCGTGTCCAACGGCATGGCCAAGATCGGCTTGAAGGCGCCGCTGATCGGCGGCTGGACGCTCTCCATGTCCAACTACATCGACAACGCCGGCAAGAACGGCAACGGCACCCTGATGCCCCAGACCTTCATCGAGGAGCCCATCACGCCCAAGGCGAAGGCCTTCATCGACGGCTACCACAAGGCCTACAAGGTGGACCGCATCCCCTCCGCCGTGGCCGCCGCCCAGGGCTACGACGCGGTCTACATCTTCGCCGCCGCCGTGAAGCAGGCTGGCACCACGGACACCCACAAGATCAAGGAGGCCCTGGAGGACCTGAAAGAGCCCGTGAAGGGCGTCATCGCCACCTGGAACCACCCCTACACCAAGTGGAATCCCGCAGACGTGACCACCCACGAAGCCTTCCGCCGCGAGCAGGTCGTGATGGGCATGGTGCAGGACGGCCGCGTGGTCTTCGGCAATGCCTCGGACAAGGCCCGCCTCATCAAGGAGGCCGCCGGCACCCCGGCGAAGCCCGCCGCCAAGCCGGCCGCCAAGGCCAAGGGCAAGACCAAGTAGCCAATCCACCACCGCCACATCCCGGGGGGCTTCGGCCCCCCGCCTTTTCCGCCCCGCACCGAGGGCCCCGACATGAACCCTTCGATCATTGGACAGATGGCCGTCAGCGGCGCCCTCATGGGCCTCGTCTACGCCCTCATCGCCTACGGCTTCCAGCTCACCTACGCCACCAGCAAGAGCATCAACTTCGGCCAGGGCGAGCTGGTGATGGTGTCCGCCTTCTTCAGCCTCACCCTCACCAACCTGGGCCTGCCCTACTGGCTGATGGTGCCGGGGGGCCTGCTCTTCGGCGCCTTGCTGGGCCTGGTCGTGGAGCGGGCCGGTGTCCGGCTGGCCCTCGAGCAGAAGAGCGAGGGCTGGATCCTGCTCTCGATCATCCTGGGCCTCTTCTTCTTCTCCGCCGCCGAGAACATCTGGGGGCGCGACGACCGCCCCTTCCCCACCCCCATCTCCGCCGATCCCATCCATGTATTCGGAGTGGATGTCACGCGGTTGGAGCTCTCCGTGGCCGTGGGTGTCCTCGCCATCATGGGCCTCATCGAGCTGTTCAAGCGCCGCACCCTGCTGGGCAAGGCCTTCGAGGCCGTCTCCGCCGACCGGGACGCCGCCGAGCTCATGGGTATCAGCGCCACGCGGACGGTGATGCTCTCCTACGCACTTTCGGGCGCCGTCGCGGCCCTGGCGGGCATCCTCGTCTCCCCCATCACCACCGTCGGCCCCACCATGGCCTCCGCCCTCATTCTCAAGGCCTTCTCCGTGGCCGTGGTGGCGGGCCTGGACTCGGGCTTCGGCGTGGTGCTCATCGGCATGGCCCTGGGCGCGCTGGAGAGCCTGGCCAGCTTCTACCTCGGCAGCGGCTGGCGCGAAGCGCCCGGCCTCACCCTGCTGATCCTCGCGCTGGCCGTCCGTCCCACCGGCGTCTTCGGCAAGGCCGTCATCCGGAAGGTATGAGATGAAGCGCATCCTCTTCCTCCGCGGCGCGGAGCTCCTCGTCTTCGCCTTCCTCGCCACCATCCCGCTGATGGTGGTCAACCCCTACGCCCTGGGCCTGCTGACGCTGCTGGCCATCTACGGCATCCTGCTCATCGGGCTCGACGTCACCGTCGGCTACCTGGGCCAGGTGAACCTCGCCCACGTGGCCTTCCTGGGCCTGGGCGCCTACACCGCCGGCCTGGTCGTCACCAAGCTGGGCCTCGGCCTGGTGCCGGCCCTCGCCGCAGCCACGGCCGTGGGCCTGGCCCTGGGCGGCCTCCTCGCGCTGCCCGCCCTGCGCCTCGAAGGACCCCAGTTCGCCCTGGCCACCCTCAGCTTCGCCGCCCTCAGCACCACGGCCCTCAACGAGCTGGAGAGCCTCACCGGGGGGGCGCAGGGCCTCAGCCTGACGCGGCCTCCCCTGTTCGGGCTCACGCTCACCCCGCCCATCTTCTTCTGGCTGTGTCTGGTCCTGCTGGCCATGGTCTGGATGGTGATGCGGAACCTGCTGGCCTCCCAGTGGGGCCGAGCCTTCGAGGCGCTGCGTGACAGCCCCATCGCCACGGACGCCATGGGCGTGGGCACCTACTACCACAAGGTCGCCGCGTTCTCGCTGGGCTCCGGCCTTGGCGGGCTCGCGGGGGGGCTGTACGCTTTCAACTTCCAGTACCTCCAGCCCCAGAGCTTCGTCTACGAGCTGATGATCATCCTCCTGCTGGGCGTGGTGCTGGGCGGCCGCAAGAGCCTCTGGGGCGCCTTCGTGGGGGCCACGGTGGTGGTCCTGCTGCCGAACCTGCTCTCCAATGCCCTCCTTTTCCACATCTTCAGCGGAGCCGGGTTCGCCCTGGCCCTGGCGGCGGGCCTGCGGGGCCTGCTCAAGAAGACCACCCGCCCCTTCCAGGCTCTCGCGCCCGTGGTCGCCATGGGCATCCTGGCCATCGGCGGCTTCTTCGTGGAGAACACCGAAGATTGGCGCAAGGGCATCTTCGCCTTGATGCTCTTCTCCGTGGTGGTGGGCCTGCCCGAGGGCCTGATGGGCTTCCTGGCCATCTTCCTCGCCAAGCTGTTCCGCGTGCCCCCCTCCCCCCTGCCGGAGCCTTCGGACCTGGAGGCGGTCCTTCCGCAGCGCACCCAGGGCGACGGCTCCCTGCTCGTCCTGGAGGACCTCAAGCGGCACTTCGGCGGCGTGAAAGCCGTCGACGGGCTGTCCATGCAGGTGCGCGCCAGCACGATCCACGGCCTCATCGGGCCGAACGGCTCCGGCAAGAGCACCGTGGTGAACGTGATCTCCGGTCTCTACACACCCTCCTCGGGCGGCGTGACCCTCCGGGGTGCCCCACTCCCCCAGGGGAGCCTCACCGGGGTGGCCCGGGCCGGCGTGGCCCGCACCTTCCAGAACCTCCAGCTCTTCAGCGAACTCACGGCCATCGAGAACGTGATGGTCGCGCTGAAGAACGTCTACAAGATGCCCCTCCCCCTCGTGCTGCTGGGCTTCGCCCGCGCACAGGAGCGGCGCGCGCAGGCGGACGCCCTCGCCCTGCTGGACCTCATCGGCCTCAAGGACCAGGCGCGCACCCGGGCGAAGGATCTCACCTATGGCGCCCAACGCTTCCTGGAGATCGCGCGGGCCCTGGCCCGCAAGCCAGACCTGCTGATCCTCGACGAGCCCGCGGCGGGACTCTCCCATCCGGACGTCCTCCAGCAGATCGAGATCATCAAGCGGGTCCACGCCCGGGGCGTCACCATCATCCTCATCGAGCACCACATGGATGTGGTGAGCGAGCTCTGCGACCAGGTGACGGTGCTGGACGGCGGCAAGGTCATCGCCGAAGGGGCCCCGGAGGACGTCAAGCGCCATCCCAAAGTCATCGAGGCCTACCTGGGCCAGGCCAGCGATTCCGCGCCTTCCAGCGGCGCCGAACCCCTGCCCGCGTGAAGGAGACCGGCATGCTCATCGTGGATGACCTTCATGCAGGCTACGGCGCCAGCGAGGTGCTCGTGGGCACCACCCTCACCGTGAAACCCGGCGCGGTGGTGGCGCTCATCGGCGCCAACGGCGCGGGCAAGACCACGACCATGCGCGCCGTCTCCGGGATGCTCCGCCCCTCCCGCGGACGCGTCGTGCTCGATGGCAAGGATGTGCAGGGACTCGACGCCTCCCGCATCGCGCGGCTGGGCCTCGCCCATTCCCCGGAAGGCCGCAAGGTCTTCGGCCCCCTCTCGGTGGAGGACAACCTGCTGCTGGGCGCCTACGGCCGGCTGCCCAAGTTCCTGGGGTTCAAGTCGGGCGCCCAGGCCGATCTGGACCGCGTCTATGGGCTCTTCCCCCGCCTGAAGGACCGGGCGAAGCAGGCCTCTGGCACCCTCTCGGGCGGCGAGCAGCAGATGCTCGCCATCGGCCGCGCCCTCATGGCCCGGCCCAAGGTGATGCTGCTGGACGAGCCCTCCATGGGCCTCGCCCCGGTCATCGTGCAGGAGGTCTTCCGCACCATCCGCCGCCTGAAGGAGGAGGGCATCACGCTCCTCCTCGTCGAGCAGTTCGCGAAGAGCGCCCTCGAGGTGGCCGACTACGCCTACGTCATGGAGCGCGGCCGCATCGCCGTCGAAGGCACGCCCGAGGAGCTGGGGCGGAACGAGCGCGTCATCGCGGCCTATCTGGGCTGAGCAGGGCTGGCCTCCGGCCCTGCCTTGCGCTAGCATGAACCCCTGCCGCGGGCGTAGTTCAGTGGTAGAACGCAAGCTTCCCAAGCTTGATGTCGTGGGTTCAATCCCCATCGCCCGCTCCAAAACCGAAGGGGTCCCAGAGGGGCCCCTTCGGTTTTGGAGATAGAGAAAGACGGGGATTGAAATCGCTGAATCGCTGGCAGGTAGCCGCAGCCGAAGGCAGCCCGGGGGGCTGCCGCAGGCGTCAAGCGGCGTGCCAGCGATTCGCGCGGCCTGCGCGGCGCCGCAGGCGGCGCGCAGGAATCCCCATCGCCCGTGGGTATGAACGAGGCTGAATCGCTGGCAGGCTGACTCCCTTCCCCGGCCGGAACCATTTCCCATGTCACAACACTCACCTTGTGGAATCCAACGATCCGTAGGTCCAGGTCACCCGGGCCTGAGGCCACGCAAGATCCACCAGCAAAGGAGGTTCCGATGTCCCGGCTGAAGCTGCCCACCCTGGCCCTGGTTTCGCTGGTCTCGGTCCTTCCGGCCTCCGCGGCCCTGAAGGTCGGAGACAAGGCCCCGGATTTCCAAGCCCAGGCCTCGCTCGGGGGCCAGGTTTCATCCTTTTCGCTGGCCGCGGCCCTCCAGAAAGGCCCGGTGGTCCTCTATTTCTACCCGGCGGCCTTCACCCCCGGCTGCACCACCGAGGCCCACTTGTTCGCCGAAGCGGTGGGCACGTTCCACCAGCTCGGCGCCACCGTCGTCGGCGTGTCCCATGACGACATCGACAAGCTCAACAAGTTCTCCGTGAGCGAGTGCCGGGGCAAGTTCGCGGTGCTGTCGGATTCCGACCAGGCCATCATGAAGGCCTACGACGCTGTCCTGGCCGCCAAGCCGCAGCTCGCCAATCGCACATCCTACGTCATCGCCCCGGATGGCCGGATCATCCACACCTTCACGGACCTCAAGCCCGACCAGCACGTGGCCAACGCCCTGGCCGCCCTGCGGCTGTGGAAGGCCCAGGCCGGCAAGCAGCCCGCGCCCTAGCCCTTCCCCTGCGACTTCATCTCCAGGAACCGCTTGGCTTCGCGGCGGAGGAGCTCGGCCACGTTGCGGTCCTTCATGAGCAGCTTCATGTCGCTTTCGAGCAGGCGCTTGAAGTGGGTCATGGCCAGGGGGAGCGGCGTGCGTGGGTTCAGGACCAGGGCCTTGGTGATGGTGTACTTCTTCATCCACTCGCGGTTGCCCGCGATGATCCGGAGCACCTCGTCGTTCACGGTGCGCATCTGGGCGATGTAGGCCACCTCCCCTTCCGTGATGCGGCCGTTCCGCATGACGTTCACCTGGATGAGGCGGTTGGCCTCGCGGATGAGGATGGTGCGCTCCTCCTTGCCGCCCTTGATGGCGAGCATGATCTTCTGGTTGGTCCGGAGCCTCGCCACCCGCTGGGAGAGGGTGAGGACGATCTCCTGGCCCTGGTCATCCACCAGAGGCTTCTGCGCCAGCAGGCGCCGCTCGGCGGCCATTTCCTCGGATTCGATCTCCGCCTCCTCCTCCTCCTTGGACGTCTCCTTCGGCAGGGGCAGCTCGGCCCAGGCCTTGTCCAGGTGCCCGGCCTGCACTTCGTCGAGGATCTCCAGGCGCTCCTTCTTGACCTCCTCCGGGACCAGGCGCAGCACATCGAAGCGGTACTCGTTCACCCGGCGCTTGATGACGTACTCGCCCTCGGGGTGCTCCTCCAGCAGGTCGAGGATCCTCGGCCGCTCCATCCACAGCACCTGGTTGTTCAGCACGATCTCCAGCACCGAGCCCGGCAGGCTGGGCACCGAGGCCTCCACGATCGCCGCGGACAGGGATGGATTCAGCAGGGCCTCTTCCAGCAGGGCCGGCTCTTTCCGGTGGCAGAGCACCAGCTGCAGGGGCCCAGGAGGGTCCACAGGACCCAGGAGGGCTCCCGCGAGCATGGATTCCGGCATGGAGGCGAGGCATTCGAGGGCCCTGGCCGTGTAGGGGGTCTCCTGGATCGCGGCATGGGCCAGGGCCTGGAGGAGGTCCTTCGTGGGAACCGGCAGGCTTCCGCCCACCAGGGCCATGGCCATGGTCTCGGGCAGGGTGCCCTGAAGGAAGCGTTCGACGATGGGGTTCATGCTCATGGCTCGGTTCCGTCTTCCTGGTCATCGGGCGGCTGGGGTTCCGCCGGCGGGGGGGCGGGTGCGGCGGGCGGGCGCAGCCAATGCCCTTCGGCATCGAACCGGCCGGACCAGGCCTCGCCCACATTCTGGCCGTGGGCGATCCGCACCCCGGCCACCTCCACGTTGACCACGCCCGCGTTGTCGAGGCTGAGGGTGAAGGGGCCCTTCGCGCGCAGCCGCCAGGGTTCGGAGACCCGCAGCGTGTGGGTCTGAACCTGCCCGCCGGCCTCCGGCACGGGTTCCAGGCGCACCTCGCAGGTGTCCATGGCGCGCAGGCTGATCAGGATCCCCTGATCGTTGAGGGGGGCCTCGGGCAGGAGCTCGCCCAGCACGGGATAGGGGGAGGTGGACGGGGGCGGCGGAGGCGGCAAAGTGGCCTTGGGCAAGGTGGTCAGGTAGCTGGGGGCCAGCTTCCGGCCGAGGCTGGGACCAGGCACCACCAGCCAGGCCGCCACCAGGATCGAGGCGACGGTGAGGAGGCCCATGACGATGCGCTCCAGCCGCTCCTGCCGGGGGTCCGGAGCCGGCAGTTCCTGGGCCCCGGGCACGATCTGGAAGGCGCTCGTGTGGAAATCCAGATCCACCCCCAGGCGCTCGGCCAGCTGGCGGGCCAGAGGCCGGGGGCGTCCCGGCGGCAGGGAGGCCCAGTCGTCGGATTCGATGGCTTCGATGTGGCGCAGGGGCAGCTTCAGCTCCACCGCCAGGATCTCGCGGGACAGCCCCTTGGCCACGCGCGCGTCCCGCAGGATCTGGCCTACGGTCTCGTCGTCTCTCATCCCGTCCATCCCACGGGCAGGTCCTTCAGCAGGCGGGCCAGCTGCTCCCGGCGCTCGGCGCGGTTGAGGCGCCGGTCGTCCAGGCTGCCCCGATGGGCCATGGTGTCCGCCAGGGTGGCCTGCAGGTCATCCGGCGTGATGAAATCGCGCCCCTCCAGCCAGGCTTCGGCCTGGGCCAGGCCCAGCCAGTGCTTGACCGCGCGGGTGGAGCAGAAGCCGCCGCCCGTCCGGATGCGGTCCACCATCCGCTCCGCATAGTCCATCACCGCGTCGGACACCCGCACGGTCCGCACGGCGGCCCGGGCCTGCCGCCAGCCGTCCAGGTCCAGGGCCGGGCGCAGGGCGTCCAGGCGATCCGAGCCCGCCTCGCCCTTGAGGATCCGGCGCTCGGCCTCACGGTTGGGGTAGCCCAGGTGCAGGGAGCAGGAGAAGCGGTCCAGTTGGCTCTCCGGCAGGGGGAAGGTGCCCGCGTGATCCATGGGGTTCTGCGTGGCGATGACGAAGAAGGGGTCCGGCAGCCGGTGGGTGCTGCGATCCAGGGTCACCTGGCCTTCCACCATGGCCTCGAGCATGGCGCTCTGGGTCTTGGGGCCGATGCGGTTCAGCTCGTCCAGAAGCAGCACCTGGCAGAAGATCGGGCCGGGCTGGAACCGGAAGGCCTGGTCCTTGGCATCCCACAGATGCACGCCCAGCAGGTCCGAGGGCAGCAGATCGTTGGTGCCCTGCACCCGCTGGAAGCTGCCGCCCAGGATGCGCGAAAGGCCCTTGGCCAGCGTGGTCTTCCCCACGCCCGGCAGGTCCTCCAGCAGCACGTGGCCGCCCGCCAGCAGGGCCGCGAAGGCCCGCCGGACCTGGGCGTCCTTCCCCACCACCACGGCCTGGAGCGCGGCCAGGCCGGCCCTCACCGCGGGACGGACGGCTTCCAGTGATCGCGCGGGAGGGGCGACGACGGGAGGGGCCTGGGCTGGATCCTGGATCATGGGGCCTTCCGGGGCACGGGGTTGTCTCTATCTTCCAGAGGGATGCCATGGTCCCGCAAGCGCTGAGCCAGGCTGCGCAGGGTGAGCCCGAGCCCCTCCGCCGCCCGCGGCAGGTCCCCATGGGCCTCGGCCAGGGCGCGCCGCAGCAGCTGGCCCTCGGCGGCGCGCGAGGCGGCCCGCAGCATGGTCTCGAGCGGCCCCGGCTCGGGCCAGGGCAGGCTGAGGATGTTCGAGCAACCCAGTTCCAGATCCGGAAACGCCCGGATGGCGGGTCCGTCCGAGAGGCCCAGGGCCCGGGCCAGCAACGCCTCCAGCTCCCGCACGTTCCCCGGCCAGGCATGGCCGAGCAGCTGGCGCTCCGCCGTCCGCTCGAGCCATGGCGCGGTCCGGCCTTCCAGGCGGGCGGTCCGCTCGAGCAGTGCCCGGGCCAGGGCCAGGAGATCCTCTCGGCGCTCCCGCAGCGGGGGCACCCGGAGCTCGAGGGAACCCAGGCGCTGGGCCAGCTCCGGCGAGAGCCCCGCGCCCTCGTCCAACCCGGCCATCCAGCGGAACCCGGCGCCAGCCGCATCGATGGCCCGGGCCAGGGGCGCCACGGCCTCCGGCGCCAGATGCTCCAGCCCCGCCAGGTAGAGGCTCCCGCCCTGGACAAGCTCAAGAAGGTTGGGGTCCGGGCCCTCTGGCCCGAGGGTGGCGGCGGACAGGCTCAGGTAGGGGGCTCCGGGGTGGCGGAGGGCGTGCAGACGACGGGCGCAGCGGCCCTTCCCCGCCCCGTGTTCCCCCACGAAGAGCACCGGCAGTGCCGTGCCCGCGGTCCTTCGCAGGGCCTGGTCCAGGGCCTGCATGCCAGCGCTGTGGGCGACCCAGGGCTCCGCGGGGTCCGGCGGGGGCGCGCCCACCAGAGCCCGGAGGCGGTCCAGGAGAGCCAGAAAGGCATCCAGGTCGAAGGGCTTGGGCAGGAAGTCCTCCGCCCCCAGGCGCATGGCCTCCACGATGTCCCGGGGTTCCCCGAAGGCGGACATCAGCACCACCCGCAGGGCGGGATGCAGCTGGCGGGCGCGCCGGATCAGCTCCAGCCCGCTCATGCCCGGCAGCCGCAGGTCCGTCACCAGGACATGGGACGGTGCCACCTCGAGGGCCCGCAGGGCCTCCTGCGGATCCGCCACCGCCCGCACGGACCAGGCCGAACCCTCCAGGGCCTGGATGAGCAGGCGCCGGAAGCTGTCCTTGTCCTCGACCAGCAGCAGGTCCATGAGTAGAAGCTATCAGCTATCGGCCGTCCGCTCTCAGCCAGCTTGGCCGCAGTCTGCGATGAACCGGCGGCTCTGCGCCTCGGCCTGGGCCTCGAAGAGCGAGGCCCCGGACACCAGCGCCAGGCCGGCGTGGCGGGCCCAGGTCCCGAAGGCCGTGTCCTCCTTGTAGATCCACTCCACCGCCCAGCGGGCGCTGAGGCGGGAGGCCTCCAGGAGGTCGGGGAACGGGACGGGATCGTCGGGGTCCATGCCCAGGCTGGTGGCCTGCACCACGCCCACGGGCGCGAAGGCGGTCACCGCCGCGGAACTGGCCGGCGCCTGGCGGGAGGCCTGCAGCACGGGCCGGCCGGCAGCCTCCAGAACCTGGCGGCTCGTGCGTCCCACCCCACCCCCACCGAGCAGCAGCACCGGTCCGGAGGCGAGATGTGACAGCGCCTGTCCAAGCGCCTCGGCGTCCGTGTTGGCGCCGCTCCATGGGCCGTCCGGTCCCCGGCGCCACAGCGTGTTCAGCGGGCCTTCCAGGCCGAGGGCCCGGGGGAGGGACAGCTTGAGGGGGGCGGTGATGCTGAGGCCGAGGATGTCGAGGGCCTCCAGGGCCTCCGCGGCCTCGGCGGCCTCCCCGCACAGGAGCGGGACATACAGCAGGTTCCGGCCCGCCGCCTGGAACCGGGGATTGTGGAAGGCCGGCCCCCGGGAGTGCAGCACCGGATCTCCGATGACACCGCAGAGGCCGCAGTCTCGGGGCAGGTCCGCGCAGCGCCATGCGCGGAGGGTGGCGAGCGGGAGCTGGCCCGGGGCCGCCGCGGGCCCGTCGTCGGGAGCGGCGTAGGTGAAGGCGCCGCCCCAGGCAGCCTGCAGGGCCCGGCTGGCGAGGCCTTTGGGCCCCATGAGAAAGGCCGACAGGGTGATCCCGCGGTCCCGGGTCCGGGCGAGGGCCGGCCTGAGACGGCCGCCATCTCCGAGGCGTCCGGCCCAGCCCACCCACTTGAAGGCATCCCCCTCGGGGAGGGCCGCCAGCCGCTGATCCAGATCGAAGACGCCGGGCGCCACATGCACCGAGCGCAACAGGCCCACCCCGGGCCGGGCGGCCCGGAGCGCGGCGGGAATCGGCAGGTCCCACTCCAGATCCACCCAGGCCGGCTTGGCCGTCACGGCCTGCAGCAGGCGGGTCATCCGTCCCGCCTCGTCCTCGTCCGGCCAGCGGCCGCCCTCGAATCGCCGCCGGCAGGTCGCGAGGCAGCGGCCCCCGAGCGCCCGGACCAGCTCCCCTGGCTCAGCCTCGGGGAAGAGATCCAGCCTCAGCTCAGGCAGCGCGTCCGGACCCAGGCTGCGGGCGCAGGCAAGGGCCTGGTCCCAGGTGGCGTGGGTCAAGGTCACCAGATGGAAGGGGAGGGGCATCACCGGGAGGCGCTCACAGGTCATCGTAGCCTGCCCCGGAGCCGGTGCGGGACGGGCCCGGCGCCCTTCTTCCACCCCGGGGGAAGGTTTACCAACTAAAGAAAGTGATGACAGCGACCATTAACTACCGATCGGTCTGCTACGCTCGCCGGGCGAGGGGTGGAGAAACCAAACACCCTCGATCTCAAGGAGAATGCATGTTGTCCCCCGCGTTGATGTTCTGGATCCAATTCATCCTGGTCCTGGGCGCCATCCTGATCGGCATCCGCAAGGGCGGTGTCGCCCTGGGCCTCATCGGCGGCCTGGGCGTGGCCGTGCTGGTGCTGTTGTTCCGCGTCGCCCCCGGCACCCCGCCGGTGGACGTCATGCTCATCATCCTGGCGGTGGTGACGGCTTCGGCCACCCTCCAGGTGGCGGGCGGCCTGGACTACCTGGTGCAGTTGACCGAACGGCTGCTCCGCGCCCACCCCAAGTACGTGACCATCCTGGCGCCGCTCTCCACCTTCTTCCTCACGGTCTGCGTGGGCACGGGCCACGCGGTCTACGCGCTGCTGCCGGTCATCTCCGACGTGGCCCTGAAGACTCGCATCCGGCCCGAGCGCCCCATGGCCATCTCCAGCGTGGCCTCCCAGATGGGCATCACCGCCAGTCCCGTGGCCGCCGCCGTCACCACCTTCCTGGCCATGGCCGCCAAGAACGGGCACCCCGTGGGCCTCTTCGACATCGTCCGCATCACCCTGCCCGCCGGCATCATCGGTGTGCTGGCCGCCGCGGCCTGGAGCTTCAACCGCGGCAAGGAGCTGGACCAGGATCCCGAATTCCTTGAGCGCATGAAGGATCCCGACTTCGCCAAGGGCCTGGAAGGCGACGTCACCACCCTGGACAAGGTGATCCCCTTCAAGGCCAAGCTCTCCGTGGGCCTCTTCTTCGCCGGCGTGCTCACCATCGTGCTCATCGCCCTCAAGCCCGGCCTGCTGCCCATGGCGAACGGCAAGCCCATCCCCATGACCACAGTCGTGCAGGTCATCATGCTGGCCTTCGGCGCCTTCATCCTGTTCGCCACGGAAGTGAAGGCCCCCGAGATCGCCCGCTCCAGCGTCTTCATCGCGGGCATGATCGCCGTCGTCTCCATCTTCGGCATCGCCTGGATGAGCGAGACCTTCATCAAGGCCAACGAGGGCTACCTGGTGGCCCACATCAAGGCCATGGTGCAGATGGCTCCCTGGACCTTCGCCATCGCCATGTTCTGCGTGTCCGCCTTCGTGAAGAGCCAGGCCGCCACGCTCACCATCATGCTGCCCTTCGGCTACGCCCTGGGCCTGCCCACGCCCCTGCTGCTGGGCCTCATCCCCGCCAGCTACGCCTACTTCTTCTTCGCCTTCTACCCCAGCGACCTCGCCGCCATCAACATGGACCGCACCGGCACCACGCGGATCGGCAAGTACCTCCTCAACCACAGCTTCATGATCCCCGGCCTCATCGGCGTCAGCGTCTCCACCTGCGTCGCCTTCGGGTTGTCGAAGCTCCTCGCCTGAGCCGGCTCCCCGGCCATGAGAAAGCCCCGCCGGCTGGCGGGGCTTTCTCATGGCTGCACGGGCGCTACCAGAGCCCCAGCACCTTCCACCACAGGCCGCCGAGGCCCACCCAGATGACGATGTTCACGACGCTCACGATGAGCCCCGTCCGCCACCAGGTGCCGAGCTCCACATAGCCGGTGCCGAAGAGCACCGGCGCCGGGCCCGTCCCGTAGTGGGTCATGCCGGCGAAGAGGTTGCTGAAGAACGCGAGCACCAGGGCCGCCAGCACGGGCGGTGCGCCGGCCACGATGGATACGCCGAGGAAGGCCGCGTACATCGAGGCCACGTGGGCCGTGTTGCTGGCGAAGAAGTAGTGGCTGTAGAAGTAGACCAGGGCCAGCACCAGGAAGGCCGCGATCCAGCCCTTGCCCGCCACCATGCCGCCCATGGACTTGCTGAACCAGGGCACCATGCCCAGCTTGTTGAGGAAGCTGGCCATCATCACCAGGGCCGCGAACCACACCAGGGTGTCCCAGGCGCCGGTTTCGGCCTTGATGTCGTCCCAGGTGAGGACGCCGGAGATCAACAACACCGCCAGCCCCGTGAGCGCCGAGGTGGTCGCATTGAGGTCGCCCAGCTGCTTGGCGAAGATCCAGAGGACCAGCAGCAGCACGAAGACGCCCAGCATCATCCATTCCTGGCGTTTGACAGGGCCGAGGTCCCGCAGGTGGCCCTTGGCCATTTCCACGGCCTCTGGCGTCTCCGTGATCTCAGGCCGATGGAGGCGGTAGATGATGAACGGGATCAGCAACAGCGCGACGACGCCGGGAACCACCGCCGCCAGCGCCCAGCCGACCCACGTGATGTTCACCTTGAGGTCGCCCGCCAGCTTCTGGGCCAGGGGGTTGGCGGCCATGGCCGTGAGGAACATGGCGCTGGTGATGCAGTTCACCTGGTAGGCCGTGAGGGTGAGGAACGAGCCCATCTTGCGGGCGCTCCCATCCCCGGGGTTGCTTCCGTAGGCGCGGGCCAGCGAGGCCATGACCGGCATGACGATGCCGCCGCCGCGGGCCGTGTTGCTGGGGATGGCCGGTGCCAGCACCAGGTCCGTGGCCGCCAGCCCGTAGCTGAGGCCCAGCGTGCGCTTGCCGAGCAGCGCCATGAAGTTGTAGGCGATGCGGGCGCCCAGCCCCGTCTTGATGAAGCCCCGCGAAATGAAGAAGGCCAGGACGATGAGCCAGATCGTCACATCGGAGAACCCGCTGATGGAATCCGCGATGCCGAGGGTGCCCGACAGGGCCGTGATTGCGATGCCGACCATGGCCACCGCCCCCATGGGCAGCGCCTTGACGATGATCCCCACGATGGTGCTCACGAAGATGGCGAAGAGGTGCAGCCCGCGCACCCAGTCGGCCTTCCGTTTGACCTCGGCGTCTGCCTTGGCCTTGGCATCGGCCTCGGCCTTCACCTTCGCCTCGCCTTCCGCCTTGGCCCTGGCCTCAGCCTCGACCTTGGCCTTGGCGTCCGCCTCCGCCTTCGCTTTGGCCTCCAGCTGGGCCTTCGTCATGGGTTTGGCGGGAGCCGGAGCAGCGACGGGAGCAGCCGCTGGCGCAGCGGGCGTGGCCGTGGGGGCGGCGGGCTTGGCCGCGGGTTTCGCGGGCGCCGCCGCGGCCGGCTTGGGGACCGCGGGCTGGCCGGTGAAGAGCTTGGCGTCCGGCACCGACACCATCTGAGGCAGTCCGAAATACAAGATCAGGCCGAGGACCAAAGTGGCCAAAGCCGGAATGGGCTTGGCGCCCTGCCAACCGGACAGGCCTCCGCCCGGGGCCGTTCCTGAAACGGGTTCGTGGCTCATGAGGAGCCTCCATGTGTGGGAAGGGGGTCGAATTTCGGTGCGTAGTCTACCCCTGAGTCGCATAGTGTGAAGAGGTATCTGCACGGCCTTTCGGCCCCATACCATCATCGAATAGATACATTTGCAGCTTTTTCACAGGAGCACCCCATGCGTGACTTGAGGATCGCGGTCATTCCTGGTGATGGCATCGGCAAGGAAGTGGTGCCCGAAGGCATCCGGGTGCTGGAGGCCGCCGCGGCGAAACATGGCCTCCGTTTCCAGTGGGACCAGTTCCCCTGGAGCTGCGAGTACTTCCTCGAGACTGGCCGCATGATGCCCGAGGACGGCCTGGACCGCATCCGGCACCACGACGCCATCTTCCTCGGGGCCGTGGGCTTCCCCGGCGTCCCCGACCACGTCTCGCTCTGGGGCCTGCTCATCCCCATCCGACGCGCCTTCAAGCAGTACGCCAACGTCCGCCCGGTGAAGCTCATGCCCGGCGTGCCCTGCCCCCTCGCGGGCCGCAAGGAAGGCGACATCGACTTCATCGTGGTGCGAGAGAACAACGAGGGTGAGTACTCCAGCATCGGCGGCCGGCTCTACGAAGGGACCGACCAGGAGATGGCCGTCCAGCAGACCGTCTTCACCCGCCAGGGCGTGGACCGCATCCTGAAGTACGCCTTCGACCTGGCCCAGAAGCGCCCGAAGAAGCACCTCACCTCGGCCACCAAGTCCAACGGCATCGCCATCACCATGCCCTACTGGGACGAGCGGGTGAAGGCCATGGGTGCGAAGTACCCCGACGTGAAGGTGGACCAGTTCCACATCGACATCCTCTGCGCCCACTTCGTGCGCAACCCGCACTGGTTCGACGTGGTGGTGGGCTCCAACCTCTTCGGCGACATCCTGTCGGACCTGGGCCCCGGCTGCACGGGCACCATCGCCATCGCCCCCAGCGCCAACCTGAACCCCGAGCGCGAGTTCCCCTCCATGTTCGAACCCGTCCACGGCTCGGCGCCAGACATCTACGGCAAGGGCATCGCCAATCCCATCGGCCAGATCTGGGCCGGCGCCATGATGCTGGACCACCTCGGCTGCCCCGAAGCTGCCGCCTCCGTCACCGCCGCCATCGAGAAGGTGCTGGCCACGGGTCCCCGCACCCCCGACATGGGCGGCAAGGCCAGCACATCCGACATGGGCAAGGCTATCGCCGACGCGGTGTGACGCCCCTCAGACCGGGCCGGATCGCCCCAAAACCGGCTTTTTTTACCCAGACAGGCCGGATAGACGACATACTGACCGTGATTCCACCGAAAGTCGCAGGGGAGGACCACGTGCTCACGAGGACTCTTATCCCATCCGAAGGCAGAGCGGTCGGCCCCGTTCGAAGGCTCTTCTGCCGCCTTGTTCCGGGAGTGGCCCTGGCGGGACTTCTGGCGGGCAGCCTGGCCTGCGGAGGCGGCGACCACCCGTCCAACCCGGCCCCGGCTCCCACGCCTGCCCCGACCATCGGCTATTTCAGTGCCCCTGACTACCTTCTCGGGACGTCATCCTCCGCCCAGCTGGCCTGGCACGTCACCGGGGCGACCAGCCTGAGCCTCGACCATGGCATCGGAACCGTCACCGGTTCCACCTGCTGGGTCCATCCGTACCAGACCACCACCTACACCCTCACGGCCACCAACGCCGGCGGAAGCGCCAGCGCCACCTGCACGCTGACGGTCTTCCCGGCGACCGCTGGTTCGGCCAGCCTGTTGGCCAGCATCCCAAACTCACCTGCCGTCGACGGACCTGCGGCCTTCGCCAGGTTCAACTACACCTCAGCCGTGGCGTCCGACTCCTCCGGCAACCTGTTCATCGCGGACTACGGGAACCGTGCCATCCGCATGCTCTCGCCCCAGGGTCTGGTGTCGACGCCCCTCCCATCTCTGCCTCAGGGAGGACCCTCCTGCATGACCATGGGTCCCTCTGGGAACCTCTACTTCTTCGTCGGATCCTCGCTGTGCCGGTTCAAGCCCGGAGGCACACTGACCACCCTTGCGGGTGTTTCCGACCAGGCGGGAAGTGCCGACGGGATGGGAACCTCGGCCCTGTTCAACTATCCCAGGGGCTTGGCGGTGGATGCCGCTGAGAATGTGTACGTGGCGGACACCGGAAACCACACCATCCGGCTGGTCACCCCCCAGGGGCAGGTGAGCACCCTGGCCGGATCTCCCGGGATGGCTGGACGCGTCGACGGGTCCGGGTCCTCGGCCCGATTCGTCCGGCCGAGCGGGCTCGTCGTCGACACCTCAGGCACCCTCCAGGTGGTGGACAGCGGCAACTGGGCCATCCGGTCGATCACCCCTGGAGGACTCGTCACCACCCGCGCGCCATGGCCGACCACCCTGCCCTTGTGGGGCCCCAACGCCTTGGCGCTCGGCTCCGACGGCAGCCTGTTCGTGGGCGGGGAGAATGCCATCGCCAAGATCACCCCGGCCGGCGTGGTTTCGATCCTTGCCGGCGCTGAGGGGCACCTGGACTGGATCGACGGTCCAGGAACCACGGCCAGGTTCACCACCATCTCCGGATTGGCCGTGGATGCCGCCGGTCAGGTGCTGGTCGCCGACTACCAGAACAGTGCGATCCGTTGCATCAGCCCGGATGGCGAGGTGACCACCCTGGCGGGCCAGCAGAGACCCGCCCGTTTCGGCCCCGTGAATTTCGGCATGGACGCCGCCGGCAATGCCTTTGTGCCCTCCAGCAACAACACGATCCTGAAAATCACACCGACGGGCACCGTCAGCACCTACGCCGGAGTCCCCAACCAGAGCGGAGCCCTCGACGGCCCGGCTTCCCAGGCCCTCTTCGGCGCGGTCGTGAGCACGGCTGTCGACGCGTCCGGCAACGTCTTCGTGACGGATAGCCTGAATGCGACCCTCCGGAAGATCACCCCGGCCGGGGAGGTCACGACGGTGGCTGGAACCGCCGGCCTGAAGGGAACCCAGGACGGACTGGGCATCCAGGCCCGGCTCACGGCACCCTCGGGAATCACCGCCGATGCCGCGGGCAACCTTTATGTGACCGATGGCAACGCCATTCGACGCATGAGCCCCGATGGCCTGGTCACGACCCTCGCGGGAACAGCCGGGCAGGCTGGGTTCACGGACGGCGCCGGCACCTCGGCGAGATTCAACCATCCCTACGGCATCGCCGTGGATCCTTCGGGAACCATCTTCGTGGCGGATTGCTACAACGCTGCCATTCGACGGATGACTCCCGATGGCGCGGTGACCACCCTCCACTTCACACTCGGAAGCGCGGGCAGCGCCAGCGTGGCGGATGTGGGCCAGCTCATCCACTCGCCGAGCGGCATCGCGGTGGACGGCAACGGCAACGTCTACGTCCAGGACTTCGGCAGGAACGATCCATTGCAGATCTCACCCATCGGCGTGGCCTGCCGGGTTCCGGTCTTCAACACCCCCGAAACCCTGAACTTCCTCGGCTCGGGCATCACCCTCCGTGGAGGCACCCTCTATACGGCTTCCGCCTGGGGTGTCATGCAGCTGAACCTCGACTGATCCATCCGACACCCGCACAACAGCCGAGTTCTGGAGATTCAGCGCGGCCGGAGGGTTCCCTGTCTCGGCGTCAGACCCGTGGCGTGGGTCTGGACCACGGCCCCGCACCCCCGACATGGGCCGCAAGGCCATCGCCGACGCGGTGTGACTCAGGGGCACCCCCCGAGGCCACCTTCGTGCACCCCGGCTGATTAAAGAAGCCGGCGCAGATGGTCGAAAAGCCGCTCACAGACACGGAAAGCTCATCCATTTCGGATGCAGGTTCGAAGGACCCGCTGGGGACCCATCCCAGGGGGCTTTCGCAGTGTGCGCCCCGTTGCATCCAAAGCAGATATTCTTGTATTTTTTTGATTGAACGAGTTTTCATATTATTTTAATTCCCATAGGAGCCGATAGCAGGGTTGAAGGAGACCGCCATGCGCATCTGCCTGCGTGCCTTTGCCATCGCCCTCGCACCGACCCTTCTTCTGGCGCTTCCCCCCGCCATGGGAGTGGACGGAACGGCCCATGACCTGAGCATCACGGGATTGAACTCCGTGACCCTGGCGACCAGGTCCTGCGTGTTCTGCCACACAGTCCACAACCCCGGTGGCGGAAGCAGCTCAAAGCTCATCCCGGACTGGAACCACACCACCACCGTCGCGGCGTTCACGATGTACAACAACACGAACCACGCCGGCGCGAACCTCAAGGGCACCGTGGACTCGCAACCCACAGGGCCGAGTCTGGCCTGCCTCTCCTGCCATGACGGCTCGGTGGCCGTGGGTTCCCTGGTGGTCGCTCCGCTCGGCGGCGGCAACGACACCTACATCAGCGCGAAGGGAGGCGTCAGCCCGGGCACCGGCCGCATCAGCAGCGGCAGCGCTCTGGTTGGGACCGACCTGAGCAACGATCACCCCATCTCCATCACCTACCAGGACAACCTGGACACCGGTCTCCAGCCCGCAGCCTCCCTCGTCGCCGTGCGCCTCTATCCGGAGAACGTCACGGGCGCGAAGGTGCAGTGCTCCTCCTGCCACGATGTCCACAACTACGGCACACCGGGAACCACGGCACCGTTCCTGCGGGCAACCATGGAGGGTTCCTTCCTCTGCCGGAGCTGCCACAAGAAGTGAGGTCCGGGTCCCCCGATCGCATACGGCCTGAAGCGTGCATAAGGACGGTTCGCTGTCAGGCCGGGCGAATCGTGACCGGCATCACCCGCCGCAGAACGTGAATCGTCGGACGGGGAAGACCAGACCGCTCACCGGCCGTCGACCCAGATGCACCTCCGGAAATGTTGTCTTCAGAAACCTGATGGCATGGACGGGGGCTCGGACAATCCCGTGACCCTCCCATGACAGTCCGCGACAAGCGGTCCATCCCGCCACCATTCGACATACCGGAAATAAACAAATCCAGACGACTTTTCGCGGGTCAGGCCTTCGCAGAGAGCCTGCGTGGGATCTTGGTCAAAGCAAAGATGACACTAAGATGAGGTATGCCCACCCCCCCATTGGGCTCCTTTCTGAGACCGCCGACGCCATGACCCCTTCACGCCGGACCCTCGCCTTCCTTCTGTTCGCTTTGCTGGCGGGCCTTGTGCCCTGCCGGGCCGCAGACGCGCCCCGAACATGCCAGGAATGCCATCCCAAGGTCCGTCAGGCCGCCTCTCCCACCACGGCCCACAAGCCCCTGCTCGACGGGAAGTGCCAGTGGTGCCACAAGCCCCACGGCACAGCGAACGTCAACCTGCTCCACGAGGGTGGCGGCCGAGTCCTCTGCGCCATCTGCCACAAGGGCTTCAAGCGGACCGCCGAGGAGCGCCCGGCGCACCGCTTCGAATCCAAGGGCGAGTGCGGCGCCTGCCATGGCTCCCACGACACCGGGCGGAGGCGCCTGCTCCGGAAGGACGTCCAGGAGCTGTGCCTCTCCTGCCACGCGGACATCAAGGCCCGCACCACGTCGGCCCATCCCCATCCGGCCACGGACGACTGCCTGGCCTGCCACCAGCCCCATCCCTCCGCCACGCGCAACCTCCTGAAGGCGGGCGTTCCGGGCCAGTGCGGCACTTGCCATGACGTGGCCGGCCTCTCGAAGACCCACGGCGGCTTCCCCCTGAAGGCGGAGGCCTGCGCCACCTGCCACAACCCCCACGGCGGCGCGGCCAAGGGCCTGCTGCGCGACCGCCAGCACGCCCCCTTCGCGCCTGGTTACTGCGCCGACTGCCACGCGCCCGCCGCCGGCGGCGCCGTGAAACTGGCGAAGCCCGTGCCGGAGCTGTGCCTCGACTGCCACGGCCCCCTGCCCGGCCCCGGCGTTCAGCACCAGCCGGCGAAGGATGGGAAGTGTCTCACCTGCCACCGGCCCCATGCCGGGGATGCCAAGGGCCTCCTCACGGCCCCGCCCCAGGAGCTGTGCACCGGCTGCCACGCGGACCTCGCCAAGGGGAAGTCCCTGCATCCGCCCTTCCGGGACGGCGCCTGCATGGACTGCCACCGGCCGCACGACTCGAAGGAGAAGGCCCTCCTCACCGCGCCCGCGAACCAGCTGTGCCTCACCTGCCACGAGGCTCTCGTCAAGGGCAGGAGCCAGCACGCTCCGGCCGCCCAGGGCGACTGTCTCGCCTGCCACGGGGCCCACGCCACCGCCACGGCTCCCGTCCTGAAGCAGCCCGGCGAGACGCTCTGCGCCACCTGCCACACGGGCGTGGCGAAGGGCGAGGTGGCCCATGCCCCGGCGAAGAAGGGGCAGTGCCTCGCCTGCCACACGCCCCACGCCTCAGCGTCCGCCAAGCTCATCAAGGGCGGCGAGCTGGCCGCCTGCGGTGCCTGCCACGAGAAGATCGTGAAGCGGAAGGTGCTCCACGCCCCCGTGAAGAACGGCCAGTGCAGCGCCTGCCACACGCCTCACGGCGGCGCGCTCGCGAAGCTCGTGAAGGACGATACCGAGAAGCTCTGCACCGCCTGCCACGGCGACCTGATGAAGGGCGACGCCAAGCACCAGCCCGCCACCGGCAAGCGCGGCTGCCTCGCCTGCCACGATCCCCACGGCGGCGACCAGGCCAAGTTCCTCAGGCGTGACCAACCCGAAGGCTGCTACGCCTGCCACACCCGCAAGGACAGGTTCCAGGTCGTGCATTCCCCGGTGAACGACGGCCAGTGCAGCAGCTGCCACAGCCCCCACTCCGGCAGCGGGCCGGCCCTGCTGGCCTCCCCCCGGATCCAGGAGACCTGCGCCACCTGCCACGATCTGGCCGACGAAGCCCTGGGCCGGAAGCACCTCACCGGCTCCCTCGCGAAGGTGGACTGCCTGGGGTGCCACGAGCCCCACACCTCGACGAAGAAGGGCCTGATCCTCAAGGGCGCCCATCCCCCCTTCCTGGAGAGCTGCGCCAACTGCCACATGGCCCCGGTCCCCGGCGCCAAGCTCCCGGTGGGCACGCCCCGCCTGGACCAGCCCGTGCCCCAGCTTTGCCAGGGCTGCCACGCGGACCTGGAGCCCAAGGCCGGTGCCACCCAGCACCAGCCCTTCAAGGGCGGCGAGTGCATGTCCTGCCACCGGCCCCACGCCTCGAAAAACGAAGGCCTGCTGGACAAGCCCGGCAGCCAGGTCTGCCTCACCTGCCACGAGAAGACCGAGCCACCCCAGGGTGGCTGGGGACACAAGCCCTACCTTGACAGCGACTGTCGAGATTGCCATGCGCCCCATCAGACCGAGGCTCCGCACCTGTTGCGCCAGAAGCCCCTCGATCTCTGCCTCACTTGTCATACGGCCATCGCCACGGCCATCAAGTCCAAGCACGCCCACCAGCCCGCCGCCTCCGGCGAATGCCTCAGCTGCCACGGGGCCCATACGGGCAAGCTGGCCAAGGGCCTCCTGCAGCCCGTGGAGGAGCTCTGTATCGGCTGCCATGACGCCGGGGACCTGAAGAAGGCCCACAAAGGCTATCCCGTGTCCGCCAAGGACTGCGCCACCTGCCACGATCCCCATGGCTCGAACAACGGCGGCATGCTCAAGGCCACGGCCCACCCCCCGGTGGCGGAGGGCGGCTGCAGCACCTGCCATGTGAACCCCGCCGCGCCCAAGCCCTTCGCGACCAGCGAAGCCATGCCCGGCCTCTGCTTCAACTGCCACGACGGCGTGGCCACGGCCGCCAAGAAGGCCTTCCCCCACCCCCCCGTGGCCAACGGCGAGTGCACCGCCTGCCACACGCCCCACGCATCCACCCTGCCCTCGCTGCTGGCGGGCAATCCGCGGGATCTCTGCCTCCAGTGCCATGACGGGCTGCGGGAGGAGGCCACCAAGGCGGCCTCCCGGCACAAGCCCGTGATGGACGGACTCTGCGCCACCTGCCACACGGCCCACGGCGGCGACGCCAAGGGCTTCCCCCGCGGGAACGTGCAGAGCCTCTGCCTGAACTGCCACAAGGACAAGAAGGCTGACCACCCCGTGGCCAACCATCCGACCTCGGACCGCACCATCAAGGCCACAGGCAAGCCCCTGACCTGCCTGTCCTGCCATCAGCCCCACTTCTCCAAGAGCCCGAAGCTCCTGGCCGTCTCCGGCTGCGACGCCTGCCACTCGTAGGATCGCATTCCCAGGAGAGCTGTCCGCCCCCACGTCAAAGCCCCCCGGTCACCCGGGGGGCTTTGGCATCTTCTGGGCGGCTTTCAGTCGCCCAGACTGCGCTCCACCAGGTCGTGGCCATGCGCCTTGAGGTAGTCCGCCCGCACGGCCTCCCGGCACTCCTCCAGGGGCATCACAGGGCCGGGGCGGCGCTCCAGGGCATTGAAGATCATGTAGCCATCCGGGCCCAGCATGGGGCCCACCGGCTGGCCCAGGGGCCCTGCCAGGAGAGCCTGCATGAGCGTGGGGGGCACCAGCGTTTTGAGCGAGGCCACCTCCACCCAGCCGGGCTCGGGGTTGCCCGTGGCCTCAGCGCTGGCATACCGCGCCACGGCCTCCCGCCAGGGCAGGCCAGTCCGCACGCCATTCAGGGCCGCGTCCACTTCGTCCTTGGAATCGGCCACCAGCACCTGCAGGCGCAGGCCCCCCACCTGCCGGAAGCGGTCGGGGAAGGCCCCGTGGTGCTTCGCCAGCTCGGCCTCGGACACCTGCGCCTCGGCGAGGAAGGCCTCCGCGTACCGGGTGTAGGCACGTTCCCGCTCGTCCAGCCAGAGAGCGGCCTGGATCCCGGGGCGGCGATCCAGCCCCTGCTTGCGGGCCGCCTCGGACAGACGGATGTCGTCCGCCACGCCCTCCATGAATCGGGCCTTGGTGGCCGCTCCCAGGGAGTGGCTCGAGCCCATGGTCTTGAGGACATCCACCAGGTGGCGCTTGAGGGTCCGCAGGCTGATGGCCGCCCCTGCCACCCGGCCCGCGACCTTCTTCTCATCGCCGGGCAGAGTCTCCGTGGTGCGGTCCGCGCCCAGCACGGCCAGATCGGGAACCAGGGGATACCGGGGGCGGAGCGCCTCCAGGGCAGCCTCCCGCTTCATCTTCATCTGGGTGGCCGCCGCCTCCTTCAGCAGGGTTTCCCGGTGCACGGCGAAGTCCGCCTCCGTTTCGTGCCGGGCTTCCCAGACCTTGGCGACATGCCAGCCGAACTCGCTCTGCAGGGGACCCACCAGCGCGGCCACGGGGGCCGCGAAGACGGGATCACCGAAGGCGGTCACCATCTGTTTCTGGCGGATCCAGCCCAGGTCGCCCTGGTTCTGGGCCGCGCTGGGATCCACGGAGACCTCCGCCGCCACCTTCTCGAAAGGCTCTCCCGCCTGGATGCGCTTCAAGGCCGCCTCGGCATCCGCCTGGGTCTTGCACAGGAGGTGCGACACATGGCGTTCCTCGCCTTGGGCCAGGAAGGCGGCCTTGACCTGCTCCTCGGTCATGCCGGAATGACTTGGCCGGGAGTCGAGGTAGGCCCTCCCCAGCACGGCTTGGCGCCCCTCCTGACGCCGCTCCTGCCACTCGGGGGTCTTCAGAAGGCCCTTGGCCGTGGCCAGTGCCCAGGCCTTCTCCAGCCGGGCGAGCCTGACTCTCGCCGCTTCGACGGATAAGCCCGGCGCCGCCGCCCGGATCGCTTTCAGGTGTTCCGCCTCGGCATCGACCATGCGGGCCTGACGACGGATGGGCGCCGCCGTCATGGCAGGGCCCAGCCCGAGCGCGCCCACCAGGATCGCCATCTGGACCCGGGTGAAGCCGTTCCGCAACGAGGGGGCGTCATGCATGGAAAGCTCCTGGAAGAACACCTGGACGGCCCGCGATCAATAGCGCGTCTGCACATGGTCGTAGCCGTGGCAGCTGAGGGTGCAGGTGCCGTGGCCGAGGCCCGACCGCTGGAAGGAAGGGGCGCCCACGGAGGAAGCGCCCACCACGGAGCGGTCAAACTCGATGAGGGAGGCCTGCCGCAGGGAGCCGTGGGACGCGTGGCAGGTGGCACAGGTGGTGGGCTCGCCGTAGCCGGGCTGGAAGGCGCCGCCTCGCCCGGGCCGGAAGTCCCGCGGGGAGCGCAGGCCCAGCACCGCCGAGGCCTCGGAGAGGGCCGGAGTCTGCCGCTGGGCCGCCACGGAGCCGCTGCTGGTGAACCCGCTCAGATGCTGGGCGTGGAAGGGGAAGGACTGGTTGGCGCGGATGGACTGCCGGTCGTGGCAGAGGTAGCAGAGGTCGTTGGCGCGCTCCCCCAGCCGGGCCAGATCCTTCTCCCGCCCGAAGGCGGCCTTCAGGATGGAGGCCTGGGGAGAGACGTGGGGCCCCTTCGCGCCCGCCGAATCCGGATTGTCGTGACAGGAGCCGCAGTCGAGGGGATCCCGGAAGGTGGAGGTCCGAAGGCTGGGCAGGTCCGGGCGGCCGGCAGCCGTGGCGCCGATGGCGTGGCTGGAGGCGGCACCCTTGGCGAAGAGGGCGCCCAGGTCGGCGGGTCCGGAAAGG
Source organism: Geothrix terrae (assembly GCF_022808775.1). Taxonomy (GTDB): domain Bacteria; phylum Acidobacteriota; class Holophagae; order Holophagales; family Holophagaceae; genus Geothrix; species Geothrix terrae. The sequence continues at coordinate 55,753 of NZ_JAKZLA010000001.1, read as the reverse complement.
AGGGGCGCCGCCTCGGGGCCGGCGTGGCACCCGAAGCAGACCTCGGCCACGGACTGGGGCCGGCGGTCCAGCAGCTGACCGCGGACGTCGAAGGCGGTGAGGCGCAGGCGGCCTCGCTCCTTGCCGTGGGGGTCGTGGCAGCCCGTGCAGTCCTGGGTGAGCGTCACCACACGGCCACCCTGGCGGACGGCCCGTCGGTAGTCGGTGGGCCGGCGGGCGCCGAGGCGATCCCTGAGGTGGCCGGAGCCCTGGCCGTTCCAGGGGGGCAGCTTGGGAGCGTGATCCGCCGTGGTGGCGAGGTTTGTCCCCTCATGGCAGGCCAGGCAGACCCGGTCGGGGTTCCCGCGCCCGGCCTTGGACCGGGCGGGCGTCACGGCCCGGTGCCCCTGGTGGCAGGCGGCGCAGGCCGCATGGGCGAGGGAAGGGCCGCCCCGGACCTGGACGGGCTGCGGGGCCCGAATGGCCTGGCCCGCGACCGGAATCAACGCCAGCCACACGATCGCGGCACCCAGGAGGAATCGCCTCATCGCCAGGCCCTCGAGCAGATGGTATCGAACCAGCGCAGCAGGTCCACCGTGATGCGGCTGCTGTGGAGCCCGTTGTCCATACGGGTGGTCTCGTAGCGCACCCGGAGCGAGACCTGCCGGAAGCTGAGGTCCGCCCAGGTGTAGAGCGTCGTGGCCGCCGGAGTGAGGGCCGCATCGTAGCGCTGGACCAGGGCGCCCACGGGAACCTTCCCCAGCCGGGTGGACAGCCCCAACGCGTAGTGGCGGCTCGATTCATCCTGGGCGCCGGCCCAGGTGGCCATGGGGGCCGCCGCCCCCGGGGTGAGACGCTGGCTGTTGCTGGAATAGCCCGCGGAGGCCGTGATCGACGTGATGCCCAGCTGGTAGGAGCCATTCATCATCAGGTCGGTGTTCCGCGCCTCGACGCCGGGAATGGAGAGGCCGCGGTCGTCCTTGTAGTCGCCCGCCACGTAGAGCGTGAGGCGCCCCCGGGTCTGGATCTGGCCCGTCAACCGGGCCCAGTCCACCCGGCCCTGGCTGGCGTTGTCGGAGATGCGCCAGAGGTCCGCCGTGAAGCCGAAATTGCCCGTCTGACGCATGCGCCGCTGGAACAGCTCCTGAGCCAGCTCCGAAGGCACGTAGTCGGGCGGGTATTCCTCCGTGGTCCGGCGGGTGAAAGACCAGTCGCTGAGGAAGAAGAGGGTGTGCCGGATGAGTTCAGGCACATCGCCGCCGCGGGCGATGCCAAGGTTCATGGTCGTGGTGGTGCGCCGGATGACGAGAGCCGGCAGGCCCTGCTCGAAGGCCGAGACACCCAGGTCGCCGTGGATCCGCCAGTCCTGCGTCAGCGTGTAGGTGCCTCCCAGGGTGCCGGAATCCATCCGCGTGTCCTGGCCCGCGGCGTCCGTGAGCGTCCGGCTCATCGCGCCGGTGCCGTAGGCGTTCCAGCGCCCGGCGGCATAGACCAGGGATTCGGAGGCGAAGGTGTGGCCCGTGCGGGTGTCCCCGGTGGTGCTGGCTCCGGCGGAGGCATTCGTGAGGGAATGCCAGGCCCCGCTGATGGGTCCGTAGAAGGTGGCTCCGGCGTCGAACCAGCTGCTGCTGATGGAATCCTGGAACTGGGACCGCGTCCGCAGGGTCCAGTCGGCGGCCGAATGGGATTCGGTGTCCAGGTTCGCCTGGAAGTAGCGCCAACCCTGGCCCGGAATGCGGGTTTCGTAATCCTGCCGCAGAGACTGGAACGTGACCTGGGTGCCGCCCACCCGCTGGTTCGCCTCCAGCTTCCACTGGGACCAATCCTCGCGCTCGTCCCCCAGCTTCGAATCCCCGTGCCGGTAGGAGAGGCGGACATCCTGGAGGATGCGGCTGTGGTAGGTGGCGCCGGCGCCCCAGGTATCGCCCTTCACGCGGCCTGAATCGAAGAGGTCCGGCGACTGGGAGTGCTGGTAATCCAGATAAAGGCGGAAGGGGCGGTAGGGGAAGAGGCTGAGGCGCGCCCCATAGCGGCTGATACCGGCATCGGAATCCGTGGCGGCGCCGTAGGCCAGCCGGTTGTATTCCAATGCGCCGTTGAGGGCCAGGGCCCCCAGGCGGTAGGTGAAGATCGGGACGCCCGCGTCCACTTCGTAGACGGCCTGCGTGGTCGCCATGGTTGGCGCCTGATTGGACTGCCACTGGTTGTAGTGGAGCTGGAACCGCTGGTTGAGGATCAGCGGGCAGTCCTCGGCCCGGGCCGCGACCGCGCCCACGAGCACCAGGGTGAGAAGGCATAGCTTCACAACAGACCTTCGGGAAGGAGGCCAGAAGAAAGCGGGGGGCGGGTGGAACCCCACCCCCCGCGGGTCTAGACCGACGTTCCTGCTACTTGAGGTGGCAGGAGGTGCAGAGGGCGGAACCGACCATCGTCACGCGCAGGAAGGGCGCGGTGGTACCGGCGGTGCCGTAGTTGTGGACGTCGTGGCAGGAGGCGCACTGGACCTTGGAGCCGTTGGCGTTCGTGGGGAACAGGCGCACGGTGCCCGCGGCGAAGGTGGTGGGATCCTTCAGCGTGGCGTCCAGGTTCTGCTGGTAGGTGATGGAGATCGGGTGGTCGTTGGTGAGGTCCTTGCCGAGCAGGGCGGTGCCGGACACGAGGCCGGTGCCGAGCAGCTGGCCGCCGGCCGTGTAGGTGACGGACGCGATGTCGTTGGGCAGGTTGATCATGTTGCCCACGGCCTGGGTGCCGTCATGGCAGGTGAAGCAGGCCATGCTGGCGCCGGTGGGGGTGGCGTCCGTGGTGCCGTTCAGCGTGCCGCTGGTGTACATCGAGAAACCGGTGGTGACCGTGGTGGTCTTGTTCCACAGGGGCACGATCTGGGCGGCGCCGGTGGCGGAACCGTGGGGCGTGTGGCAGAACACGCAGACCTGGGTGGTGTTGGTCTTGCCACCAGGGCCCGTGCTGCTCAGGTCGTGCTTGGAGCCGACGATGGTCGCGTTCAGGCTCAGGGAGCCGACGGCCAGGAGGGCGACGAGAAGGGACTTCATGGTTCACCTCGTAGGTGGTTGGGGGGGGGTGGGGGGTGAGAAACAGCAGGGTGCTGCTTATTGCGGGGTCGGTCCGGGGGCAGGCGCCCCCTTCTCCTCCCGCAAATACTGGAATTTCTGGATGCGTCCGTTGATCTGATCGGCCACGTAGATGCCGCCGTCGGCCCCGATGGCGATGCCGGTGGGGATCTGGAACTGGCCCTTCCGTACGCCGCCCGTGCCCACGGGCAGGAGGATCCGGCCTTCCTGGTCGAAGATCTGGAAGTTGCAGAAGGCGCCGTCCACCACGTAGAGGTGGCCCTCGGGATCCACGGCGATGCCCTTGGGGCGGGAGAGCTGGCCGGGCATGTCGCCAGCCTTGCCGAAGGCCCGCAGGAACCGGCCGTTGAAATCGAAGATCTGGACGCGGAAGTTGCCGGTGTCCACCACCGCGAAGCCCACGCCCGGCACGATGCAGGTGTAGGAGGGGAAGTTGAACTGGCCTTCTTCGCTGCCCCGGCCACCGATGGTCTTGATGAGCTTGAGGCTCCGGTTGTAGAGGCGCACGGTGTGCTCGCCACCGTTCACCACGATCAGGAGGTCCCGGGCCTCGTCCACGGCCAGACCCACGGGGCGGTTGATGCCGTCGTTCTTGCTGAGGGCGCTGAGCTGGCGACCCTCCTTGTCGAAGACCACCACCTGGTTCGTGTTGGCGCTGGCCGCATAGACCACCTTTGAGTCCACTGCCAGGCCTGTGGGTGTGGCCAGGATGGCCCCGCTGACGGTCGAGAAGGCCCAGATCTTCTTGCTGGCGGGATCCATGGCGACGATGCCGGCCGTGAAGTCGCCCACGAAGATCACACCCTTGTCGTCCACCGCCACGGACAAAGGACGCTGGAGCCAGACCACCTCCTCGGCCTTGCCGGCCAGGCGGTCGATGAAGCTGCGTTTCTTCTTGGCGCCCACGTCGAAGGCGTTGCGGTACTCGGCCACCCACTTGATGCGGGTGGGAGACGGCGGCGGCGGCCAGGCCAGGACCTCGTCCTGCGCCACGGGAGGGGCGGCGGGCTTCTGCGCGGACAGAGGCGCCGTCGCGCTCGCGATGCACGCGAGGGCGACGGACAGCAGGGTGGAACGCTTGAACATGGCTTTTTTGCCTCGTGGATGTCTTGCATCGGACAACGTCACAGAAACCTGTCAGCCGACCCCCGAAACCATAGGGCCCATAAGCGAACTAAAGGTCATCTATTTTTGTGATTTCTGTCATCTAGGTGTTTTTTCCTGGCCAAAGCCAACCACGATCGTGCTTGTTGGCAACCACAACCAAGGCGCGTTACACGACATAGATCACATCGTTATCGTGAAAAGCAAAATCTCTCTACGCTCAAGGGATCCAGGTCCACAGATCTGGTTCACCCCCCCCCCACCGCAGCCCCGATCCTCTGGAGGTCGTCATCATGAACGGCTGGTTCATCTCCCTCCGTTCCTGGGCATTGCCCGCCATTCTGCTGGCGCCGGCGGCCTCGGGCCTGGTGGCTCAGGCTGTGCTCCCCACAGCCACGCCGTTGCGATCCTATGACAAAGGCTTCCGCGAACCTGTGCGCCTGGCCACAGACTCGGCAGGACGCCTCTACGTGGCGGATCCCCGTCTGGGCGCCATCAGCATCCGGGATGAGACCGGGAAGTTCCTCGCCATCCGGCGCGGCCTCGACCGGCCCCTGGGCGTGGCCGTGGACGCTTCGGGCCGCATCTTCGTCTGCGAAGCGGGCAAGGGCCGGGTGGCCATCTTCACTTCGGGCTGGGTTCCCGCCGGCTACCTGGGCCAGGGCGATGGCGAGTTCCTGATGCCCAACCACCTCCAGATCACCCCCGACGGCCTGGTCTACGTGGTGGACAGCCTGGCGAACCTGGTGAAGGTCTACGGTCCCGACAACCAGCTGGTGCGCCAGTTCGGCACCCCCGGCATCCAGGCGGGGCAGCTCAATTTCCCCACGGGCCTGGCCGTGGGGCCCACGGGCGAGGTCTTCGTCTCCGACCAGGGGAACGAGCGGATCCAGGTCTTCGACGCCAACGGCGCGTACCTGCGCAAGTTCGGCGGCCCCATCGGCATGATCGGCTCCAACACCACCTTCGGCCGCATCCAGGGCATGCTCGCGGATGCCCAGGGGCGCCTGTTCCTGGCGGATTCCTATCGCGGCGTGGTGGTGGTGGTGAATGCCGCCACCGGCGCGATCCTCGGCAACCTCGGCTCATTCGGTTCAGATCCCGGCCAACTCAGCGGTCCCGCCAGCTTGGTGGTGGACCGGAACCACCGGCTGTTGGTGGCCGCGCCGGGCAACACCCGCGTCGAGATCTACGGCCTGGACGCCTACACCGATCCCCACATCCTCTCCGCCAGCCTCACCGTGAAGCCCACCCAGTGGGTGCGCGAAGATCCCGATGACCGCCGCTTCTCCGCCCTCGGAGCCCGACCCCGCGGTCCCCAGGCCCGCCGGTCCGGGGAGCTCCCCGAGATCCAGCACCGGCGCCTGGTGTCAGTCCTGATCAAGGTCCCCGGCGTGGATCCCTCCGCCATTCAAGGGGGATCCCTCACCGCCAACGGCGTACCAGCCACCCGCGTTCCCGGCGCCTTCCTCGGCGACTTCGACCTCGATGGCCGGGTGGAGTACCAAGCCTGGTTCGACCAGGATCGCCTGCTGGCGACCATGCCCGACGGCAGCGCCTTCCTGGTGCTCTCCGGCCGGCTGACGGATGGACGGGCCTTCGAAAGCATCGCCGACGTGACCGTGGTCAACTTGACCGGGAGTATCCAATGAGCAGCCTCCGCCCCTGGGTCCCCACCCTCGCCATTGGCCTGCTCCTCACCGCCTGCGCCATCCTGCGGGCCACCGACCCGCCGCACAACATCGCGACGGCCAATTCGTACGGGTCGCTGAACTACTGCTCCACCTGCCACAAGCTCCATGGCGCCGCGGGCGGCACCCTCACCACCGTGAGCGGCAACACGAACCTGTGCCTGAGCTGCCATGTCAGCGGCGGCAAGGCCACCAACCAGCCTTTCGCCGCCACGGACCAGGCCGTGCCCGCGAGCGCGAGCCTCGTGGGATCCACCGCAGGTGGCACCTCCCACCGCTGGGACTCCGGCGCCCAGGGGCGCCTCACCAAGACCTCCACCAACTCCACCGCCACCATCACGCCTTCCGGCGACTACACCGGCGCCTATGCCGCCACCATCCAGATCCAGGTCACCACGGGCGGCGCCACCGGCACCGCGGTGGTCACGTGCACGCAGACCATCGATGGCACCACCTGGACCGCCATCGGCACCCCCTTCACCACCAGCACCGCGGCCCAGCCCTTGGGCAGCTCCGGCGTCTCCCTGGCCTTCTCCAGCACGGGCACCTTCGCGGCCAATGATGTCTTCTACCTCTACGTCCGTCCCGACCTCGTGAGCCCCACCTCCGCCATGGCCTCCCACCTCGAGTCCGGCCAGCTCATGTGCTCCACCTGCCACGACCAGCACCTGCAAGCCCTCACCCCCTTCGACCCGGCCGCCTCCCAGACCTACACCGCCGGCACCACCAACAACCGCCACTTCCAGCGGGTGGCCAATGATGGCGGCGCCCTCTGTGGCGACTGCCACGCCCCGCGCAACGTGGGCAAGGGCGGGACCTCCCATCCAGTGAACCTCCCTGTGGGTTTGGCCAACACCAACACCAAGACCCCCACCACGGTGCCCCTCACCGTCAGCGGCAACGTCCACTGCCTGACCTGCCATGACGTCCACAAGGCCCCCAGCACGACCATTCCCGCCGGCATGCTGCTCCGGGTGAGCAACTCCACGGCCCTCTGCACGGACTGCCACACCCTGGCGGACACCACCACGGCCAACACCCACACCAATCCCACCAGCGGCATCCTCTGGCCCAAGGACCAGTACGGCGGCAGCACCTATCCCGCCATCACGGACACCACCCTCCGCGGCGCCTGCAAGAACTGCCACACGCCCCACGGCTGGCCCGACGCCAACAACCCCGGCGGAAAGTACGCCAACGCCCTGGGCGCCGAGCAGGACAACCTCTGCCTCACCTGCCATGACGCCGACGGGCCCTCCATCAAGGATGTCCGCACCCAGATCACCAAGACCATCCACCACCCGGTGGAGCGCAACAGCGGACGCACCGTGGGCTGCGCGGATTGCCACAACCCCCACATGGCCACGGCGGGCGTCCACGCCTACACCACCACCGCCGACGCCAACCGGAACCGTCTCCGCGCCAGCGCCGGGGGCGTGCTGAACAACATGTACGCCCTCCGCGGTGTGGACGGCGTGGCCTTCAACTACACCGGCCTGGGCATGTGGGCCGTTCCCGGCTCCGCCAACTTCACCAAGATCGCCGGCGGCTCGCCCACCGTCGCCGCTTCCGGCGCCGAGTTCGAGTACCAGGTCTGCTTCAAGTGCCACACCAGCTACGCCTGGGGAACCAACCCGGCGCCCAACGGCATCACCTCGGGCGGCACCAGCGCCCTGACCCTGGTCTCCGGCACCACCCAGCCCTGGGTGGCGGGAACCGGCACGGCGAAGTTCACCAATGCGAGCACCACGGTCACCGGCACGGGCACCAACTGGACCACCGCGAACATGGTGGGCCAGTACATCCGCCCCTCCGGGTCCACCAGCACCAACTACCGGGTCACCGCGGTGGCCAGCACCACCTCCCTCACCATCTCCGCCACCTTCGGCCAGACCACCACGGCCTCGGTGGCCTACGAGACCCGTGACGCCGCCGCCATCACCGGCACCACCACCGTCACCGGCTACGGCACGACCTGGACCAGCGCCCTGGTGAACCAGTTCTTCGCCATGACCAGCGGCAACACCACGGCCTACCGGATCACCGCCGTGCCCTCGGCCACCAGCCTCACCATCACCACGGCCACCACCTCCACCACGCCCCAGGACTTCTACCTCCACCCGGGCGCCAGCTTCACCAACGGCAGCACGGCGGTCACGGGCTACGGCACCAACTGGACCTCATCCCTGGTGGGCAACACCATCCAGGCCAGCGGCGTGACGGGCACCTACACCATCACGGCCGTCTCCAGCCCCACCTCGTTGACCTTGAGCGCCAACTTCACCGGCACCACGGGCGTCTACCGCTACCTCTTGGCGGGTCCGATCCTGCTCCAGGAGACCGATGTGGCGCAGGAGTTCAATCCCGCCAACCGGTCCGGCCACCCCGTCGTGACCGGGCTGAACAACTACACGGGCAACACCGCCCCCAAGGCCCTCGCCGCCGCCACCATGAAGGCCCCCTGGGCCACGAACCTGGGCACCCAGACCATGATGTGCTCGGACTGCCACAACACGGACGCCGCCACGCCCGCCGCCCAGGGCCCCCACGGCTCCGCCGCCCAGTTCATGCTGCGCGGCACCAACCCCGCCAACTGGCCCAACATCACGCTTAGCAGCGCCAGCACCAGCTGGTGCACCAACTGCCACACCCTGACCCTGAGCAACAACACAGCGCACAACACCGGCAACCACAGCGGCTACCAGTGCTGGAACTGCCACATCGTGATCCCCCACGGGGGCAAGATGTCCCGGCTCATCGGCTACAGCGGGAGTGGCACCACCATGCCGGCCCGGTACGCCTACAACAACACGGTCAGCAACATGAAGATCACCGGATTCAAGAAGCCGACTTCCGCCACCGGCTACTCCCAGGACGGAAGCTGCCAGACCTCCTGTTACCACGGCGTGGCGGTGACCTCGTCCGAAACCTGGTGATCCCCGGAAGCACCCGCCGCGGGTCCTGCCGCCTCCTCCTCTGCCCCTCCACCCGGAGATCCGCACCATGAGCCGATGCCCCTCCTCGAGCTTGTGCCTCTGGCTCGCGCTGGCCGGATGTGGGTGGCTGCCATCGGCCCTGTACGCCACGGATCCCCCGCACAACATCGCCACGGCGAATTCGTACGGATCGCTGAACTACTGCTCCACCTGCCACAAGGTCATGGGTGGGGCCAGCGGGGCCACCCTCACGACCGTGAGCGGGAACGTGAACCTCTGCCTGAGTTGCCACGTGAGCGGCGGCAAGGCCACCAACCAGGCCTTCACCGCCACGGACCAGGCCGTGCCCGCGGACGCCAGCCTGGTGGGCGCCACCGCTGGCGGCACCTCCCACCGCTGGGATTCCAGCGCGGCAGGCCGGCTCATCAAGGGCTCTCCCAACACCTCCACCGCCACGATCGCCTCCTCGGGCGACTACACCGGCGCCTACGCGGCCACCATCATGATCCAGGTCACCACCGGCGGCGCCACCGGCACGGCCAAGGTCGCCTGGTCCCAGACCACCAACGGCACCAGCACCTTCGGCGGCGCCACGACGATCACCACCAGCACCACGCCGCAGGCCCTGGGCAGTTCGGGCGTCTCCCTGGCCTTCTCCGGCACGGGCACCTTCGTCCTCAACGACATCTTCTACCTGTACCTCCGGCCCGACCTGGTCCAGCCCACTTCAGGCATGTCCACCTACCTGGAAGGCGGGAAGCTCATGTGCTCCACCTGCCACGACCAGCACCTGCAGGCCCTGGCTCCCTTCGACCCGAACGCCTCCCAGACCTACACCGCCGGTACCACCAACAACCGCCACTTCCAAAGGGTGCGGAACGACGACGGTTCCATGTGCGGGGACTGCCATGCCGCCCGCAACGTCGGCAAGGGCGGCACCTCGCACCCGGTCCACGTAAACCTGGCCTCCGCCCCCAACACCAAGACGCCGACCCTGGGCACGGTCCTCTCCGCCGCCGGGAACGTGGAGTGCCTGACCTGCCATGACGTCCACAAGGCACCCACCACCACTGCGCCCGCGGGCATGCTGCTCCGGGTGAGCAACTCCCTGGCCCTCTGCACGGACTGCCACACCCTGGCCGACACCACCACCGCCAATGTGCACACCAACCCCACCAGCGGCATCCTCTGGCCAGGTGACGGGTACGGCGGCAGCACCTACCCCGCCATCACGGACACCACGCTGCGGGGCGCCTGCAAGAACTGCCACACGCCCCACGGCTGGCCCGACGCCAACAACCCGGGCGGCCGGTACGCCTTCGCCCTCGGAGCCCGGCAGGACAACCTCTGCGAGACCTGCCACGACGGCACCCCTGCCAAGGATGTCCGCACCGAGATCCTCAAGACCAACCACCACCCCGTGGAGCGCACCAGCGGCCATACCGTCGGCTGCGCGGACTGCCACAACCCCCACATGGCCACGCCCGGGGTGCACACCTACACCACCACCGCCGACGCCAACCGGAACCGCCTCCGCGCCGATGCCGGCGGGGTGCTGAACAACATGTACGCCCTCCGTGGCGTGGACGGCGTCCAGTTCAACTACACCGGCCTGGGGCTGTGGCCAACCCCCACCGCGGCCACCTTCACCAAGGTCGCCAGCGGGTCCCCCGCGGTGGCCGCCAGCGGCGCCACGTACGAGTACCAGGTCTGCTTCAAGTGCCATACGAGCTACGACAGCTATGGCGCCACCCGCCCCGGCGGCGTCACCACCTTCTACAACACCGGGACCGCCAAGTTCACCAACGGCAGCACCACCGTGGCCGGCACCGGCACCACCTGGGTCGTCACCACCACCGCCACCAATTCCGAGACCACGCCCGGCCGCACTGTGGTGGGCATGTACATCCAGAAGAACATCACCTCGCCGGCCTACAAGATCACCGCCGCCACCGCCACCTCCATCACCCTGGCCACCCCCTACACGGGCACCACCGATGCGACGGCCGCCGCCTACGTCATCACCCGGGAACAGACCGACCTCGCCCAGGAATTCAGCCCCAGCAACGCCTCGGGCCATCCCGTGGTGACCGGCCTCAACAACTACACCGGAAACGTCGCTCCCAAGGCGCTCAGCGCGTCCTTCATGAAGGCCCCGTGGACCGCCGTGGGGACGCAGACCATGATGTGCTCCGACTGCCACAACACCAACGGCACGGCGGCCCAGGGTCCGCACGGGTCGGCGAACCAGTTCATGCTGCGGGAATTCGCCGGTGGCGCCCCGGCCGCGAACTGGCCGAACGTCACCCTCACGGCGACACTGGGCAGCACGGTCGCAAGCCAGTCCTGGTGCAACAACTGCCACCAGCTCACCACGGCGCTCACCAACGATGTCCACACCAAGAACAGCACCCATGAAGGCCACCAGTGCTTCGCCTGCCACGTGGTGATCCCCCACGGCAGCAAGATGTCGCGCCTCATGGCCTGCAACACCAACATGCCCGCCCGCTACGCCTACCAGGGTGACCGCACCAACACCCTGATCCTCCAGTTCAAGAAGGCGGCCGTGGGCACCTACGCAACCAGCAACTGCGACACGACGGTCCACCACAGCGCCCTCACGGGAACGGGGGTGGAATCCTGGTGAGCCCGCGCGACGAGGTCCTCCGCTCCATGCCGGGATGGAACCCGTTCCTCCCGGTCAGGCGATTCCTTCGCCGGCCGGCCGTCATCGTCGCGGAGATCCTCGTCATCACCGCCGCCTGCGCCCTCGGAGCCAGCCTGCCCCAGGCCGGACGATCCCCGGCGGCCCAGGTCGCGAGCCTGCGGTCGCACGGCGCCTTCGCGTCCGTCCTGGTGGAACGCCTGTCCCTGGACCATGTCTTCACCAGCGGGTGGTTCCTCGGGGCGCTGGCCTTCGCCACGGCCTCGCTCGTCATCGTGGTCGTCGAGCAGACGCGGCGGCTCCGGGCGACCTGGAGCCAGGTTCCCACCGAAGCCCACTTCAGGAACGCACCCTTCCGGCTCGAGTTCACCCGCCCCGGGCAGGGGCCGGCCTCCCGATCCGTCCGCAGCCGGGGGCGGCTTGGGCTCGCCGGCTCCCCCCTGTTCCACACGGGCCTCCTGGCCGTGATCCTCGCCGGGGCCCTGGGGGCCCTCTTCAGCGTGCAGGCCGTGGTGGACCTCTTCGAAGGCGAGACCCTGCCCCCCACCGTGGAGGCCTGGGGCCTTCAGCAGCCGGGCCCCCTGGCCTCCCCCTTCCGGCTCGACAGCTCTCTGAGGCTGGTGTCAGTGGAGCCGACGCGCTACCAGGGCGGCGACCTCATGGGTCTCCGCCTGAAGGTGGCCGAGGGCGCCGCGGAGGGCGGACCGATCCGGGACCTGAGCATCAACCAGGATCTCCGTGTCAGCCGGGGGCGCCTCTATGCCGACAGCCTCTTCGGACCGGCCGCCCTGGTGGTCTGGGACGGGGCCTCCAACCCCGATTCCCGGACGGCCGTCCTCCTGGAGCGGAAGGAACCGCAGGCCTTCGGAGCCTACGCGCCGGGCCCCGGCTCCCTCCGGGCCCGCATCCGGGTGCCGATGCCGGCGGGCGGAAGCCGCCCCAACCATGCCGAGGTGCGGATCCTCCAGGGAGAATTTCGCGTCGCGGAGGCCGACCTCCGGCCCGGCGAGGCCCTGGCCCTGCCCGGCGGCGGGACGTTCCGCCTGCACGGGCTCCCCTACTGGGCCCGGCTCCACGGCAGCCACGATCCCGCCATCGGACTCGCCTACGCCGGTTTCATCGTCGCGTTGGCGGGAGCGGCCCTCACCTACGGGGTGACGCGGGTGGACGAGCTGGTCAGCGTGACGCCGGAAGATGGCCGAGAGCGGGTGGTCGTGGCGCTGAAGCCCCACCGGTTCGCGCCGCTGTTCCAGGAACGCTTCGCGCAGCTCGTTCGCGAGCATGGAGGAGAGGCATGACCCTGCGCCCCTGGTTCTATTCCCTGATCCTGGCGGCCCTCGCCCTGGGCTGTGGCCGCGTGTCAGACCGGCAGGCCCGCGCCCTGGTGACCCGCTACAACGAGGTGGTGAGCGAGGCCTACCGGAAGAACGACATCCTCCTCATCGATGCCGTGGTGGGCCCCAACGCGCCGGATGGCCGGCGGCTCACCGGCCTCATCGGCGTGCATGCCGACATGGGCATCGCCCTGGACGCCCACCTGGAATCCTTGGAGGTGACCAGCGTCGAACAGGCCGGAGGCGACCTGCGCGTGCGCACCCGGGAGCAGTGGCGCTACCGGGACCTGAGGACCGGCACGGGAGAGCAGGTGGGCGAGGCCTCCGTGGACCGCTATGAGATGACCTACCACTTCCGGAAGCTGAAAGGCGCCTGGATGGTCGAGGAGATCGCCTTCGCCGCCCCGCCGCAGGTGGGCCGCAAAGAGGTGCCCTGGACCATGGATGCCAAGGATGCCCACAGCATCGTCACGCCACCCCCCGGCAAGCCCTGAAGCCCGGAGCGTTCCATGAGCCCATTCGTCCTCGAAGCCATCCTGCACTGGACCTCAGTGGCCCTCTACATCCTGGCGGCCGTGCTCTTCGCCCACGCCCTGATGTGGAACCACCCGGACCGGGTGCGCTGGGCCACCCGGATCGCGCTCCTCGGCCTGGCGCCCCATGCCGGCGCCATCCTCGCGCGCTGGATCGCGGTGGGGCACGGGCCCTACATGGCCAAGTCCGAGGTGCTCTCCTCCAATGCGTGGATCGCCGTCCTCATGCTGCTCGTGGTGCTGTGGCGGCGGCCCAGCTGGGCGGGACTGGCCCTGGTGGCCCTCCCGGGCGCGATCCTGATGATGGGCCTGGGTCTGCTGGCCAGTCCTGAGGCCAAGGACCTGCCTCCGACACTCCGGTCCATCTGGCTCGTCTTCCACATCTTCTTCACCAAGCTGGCGGTGGGAGCCTTCCTGCTCGCCTTCGCTGCGGCGGTCCTCCTCCTGAGGAAGCTCAAGGGCGCCCAGAGCCGCTTCCTGGAGCGGTTCCCCACGGCCGACCTGCTGGATGCCTCGATGATCCGCTTCGTGGGCTTCGGCTTCGTGTTCTGGTCCACCACGATCATCGCGGGGGCCATCTGGGCCCATCAGTCCTGGGGCCGCTACTGGGGCTGGGATCCCATCGAGACCTGGTCACTCGTGACCTGGCTCTGCTTCGGCTCCCTGCTTCACCTGCGGCTGTTCTACCGCCTGGGCTCGCGGACCACGGCCTGGCTCACCATCGGCTGTTTCGGGGTCTCCATCCTGACGGCCTTCATCTTCCCCTTCCTGGTGCCCTCGCTTCACGCCGCCTACTTCCAGTGACCGGGCATTGTGACTAATTCCGCCACCTTTGACCCCAGAATGATGTTGCGAAAGGCAATGAGGGTGACGTCGTGAGCAAGATCCTCTTCGTGGTGCCGCCCTACTCCAGCTGGGGGGTGGAGGTCATCGGCACCTGGCCGCCCCTCCAGATCGCCTACCTGGCCGGAGCCGTCGAGGGGGCGGGACACGAGGCCCGCATCTACGACGCCATGAACCGGGAGGGCGCCAGCTTCGATACCATCCGTGCGGAGGTGGAACAGTACCGCCCGGATGTCGTCGTGGCCTACGACTACCTGCCTGTCACCGGCGCCATCAGCACGGCGGTGGTGCCCGCGGCCATGAAGGCCCTGGGATTGGCCAAGGCGGTGGACCCCGCCATCACCACGCTCATCGGCGGCCCCTTCCCCACCTTCAAATATTCCGAGCTCCTGAGGGATCCCTCCGGGGCCGTGGACATCGTCCTGCGCGGCGAAGCGGAAGCCACTTTCCCCGAGCTGCTGGCGGCCCTTCAGGGCGGCGTGCTGGATGGCGTCCGCGGTCTGGCCTTCCTGCGCGATGACGAGGTCATCGTCACCGAGACCCGCCCGCACGTCACGGACCTCGATGCCCTCAAGCCCGCCTGGCACCTGCTGGGCTGGGACGCCTACCGCTACCGGATCGATCCGCCGGGCCGCATGGCTTCCATCCTCACCTCCCGCGGCTGCATGATGGGTTGCTCGTTCTGCAGCCACCGGGCCTTCTGGCGGGGCGACTGGCGCGCCCGGACACCGGAGGATGTCATCGAGGAGATCCGCCTGCTCGTGGATCGCTACGCCGTCGAATCCATCACGATGATCGACCCGTACCCCACCCATGACCGGGAGCGCTGGGAACGGCTCCTCGACCTCATCATCGACGCCAGGCTCGGCATCCGGCTGCTGATGGAGACCCGCGCGGAGGACGTGGTGCGCGACGCCGACCTGCTGCCCAAGTACCGGGAGGCGGGCGTGGTGCATCTCTACATCGGGGCTGAGGCCGGCACGGATGAGCTGCTGGCCTCCCTCAACAAGGGCAACGATGTGAACGCCATCGCCCAGGCCATCCGCCTCGCCCGCGAGCACGACATCGTCACCGAAGCCTCGTTCATGATCGGACACCCCACGGAGACCCAGGCCTCCATCGACCGCACCATCGAGGTCGCCATCCGGATGAACCCCGATATCGCGGTGTTCCCGGTCCTGACGCCGATGCCCTTCACACCCCTCTACGACCAGATGCAGGACCGGGTGCGCGTCCACGATTATTCCAAGTACAACCTGTCCACGCCGATCATCGAGCCCTACGACATGACGCTCGAAGAGGTCGCCATCGCCCTGGGGCGCTGCTACATGACCTTCTACGCCCAGAAGATCCCCGAGATCCGGGCCCTGCCGGACGGCTTCAAGCGCCGCTACCTCCTGAGCGCCTGCAAGGAAATGATGGCCGCCTACGGCAAGCACTTCGGCCACCTGGGGGCGAAGATGCCGAAGATGCACCCCCATCCGGCCGCCTGATCAGGGCGGGCCCCACGGGCCAACCGGAATCATTCCACCTCCCGGCCCGATCCATGTTCCGCTTCATCACTCGAAAGGTCCCCCATGTCCAGCGCCCTCTCCCTTCTTCTCGCCGCTTCGGTGATGGCAGGTTTCAGCCCGGATGCCGCGGCGGCCACCCCGCCTCAGGCTTCGTCGCCCGCGCCTCATCCCACGGGAGCCCAGATCCCCCAGGGCGAGGACCTGACGGGCAAGGTGCTTGAGCGCCTCGACGCCTCGCCCTACTGCTACCTCCGCCTGAAGACGGCCAAGGGTGAGGTGTGGACCGCCGTCCCCGAGGCCAAGGCCGAGAAGGGCTCCGAGGTCACCGTCGCCAATGCCGTGCTGATGACGAATTTCGAATCCAAGACCTTGAAGCGGACCTTCGCCGAGGTCTACTTCGGCACCCTCGCCACCCCGGGCGCGACTCCGGCTGGTGCCAATCCCCACGGCCAGGCTGGGCGCCCCGCCAAGCCCGTGAAGGTCGGGAAGGTGGCCAAAGCCTCCGGCGCGGACGCCCGCACCGTGGCCGAGATCTGGGCCCAGAAACAGAACCTCAAAGGGAAGAGCGTCACGCTGCGCGCCAAGGTCGTGAAATTCACCAAGGGCATCATGGGCAAGAACTGGCTGCACCTCCAGGACGGCAGCGGGGACCCGAAGAAAGGCACGAACGACCTCACCGCCACCAGCCAGGCCGAAGTGGCGGTGGGCGATACCGTGACCATCCACGGCGTGGTCCAGACCGACAAGGACTTCGGAGCCGGCTACACCTACGCGGTGATCATCGAGGATGCCAAGGTGACCGGGAAATAGGCGCGGGTCCCCCGCCGTTCACCTGGGCCGGATCGCTCCCTGCCCCGGCGGCAGGCCTGCGGCGAAGGCCTGGCCTCCAGTGCCCTGCTTCTCGAGCACGAGAATCTGAAGGGTCCGGGCGGCCTTGCCGCGCAGGCGGATCATCCGCCCCTCGGCGCCCAGGCGGAACTCGGCGGCACTCATGAAGGCCCACCAGTCGCCGCTGGCCTCCTTCTCGATCCGGATCTGGTTCCAGGGGATGCTGGCCGGCCCCTGCCACCAGGCGGGCTGGAAGGGGAAGGGCTGCTTCAGGTGCAGGCAGCGCCGGCCGGCCTTCAGGGACACGGGCGAGTGGCCGCGCAGGGCGCCGAACTCCACCTGCTGCCAGCCGAGGTTCTTCTCGATGGGGTCGGTGGGATCGGCGGGGAAGGCCGCATAGAGCGCGGGAATGCCCATGAGCCGGTTGGTGAGCCAGGAGACCAGCAGGAAGACGGCTGGAATCAGCAGCAGGACCACAGGCGGGGGCGGGGATCCGCCGCGTGACGCGAGCAGCGCGAGGGCCATCATGGCTTCTGCCTCCGTTTGGCGGCCTGCCAGGCGGCTTCCATCTCATCGAGGGTACGGTGCTCCCAGCCGCCGGCGGCGCGGGCGTCGTCTTCCACAGACTGGAAGCGGCCCTTGAAGCGCGTCATCTGGCGCCGCAGGGCCCGGTCCGGGTCCACGCCCTTCTTGCGGGCCCACTGCATGAGGCTGAACAGCACATCACCGAACTCCTCCTCCACGCGGCCCGGCTCGGACTCGGCCTGGAGCTCGGCCACTTCCTCCTTCACCTTGTCCAGCACGCCCTCGAGATCGGGCCACTCGAAGCCCACCTTCGCGCAGCGGCGGCCGATCTCCAGGGCCTCCTCCATGGGTGACAGCGAGGCGGGAATGCCCTCCAGCAGGCGCGGATCCCCGCCGTGGAGCCCCTTCTCCTCGCGCTTGATGGCGGCCCAGTTGGTGAGCACCTCCTCTGCGCCATCCACCTCGACCTCCGCGAACACGTGCGGATGGCGGCGCACCAGCTTCTCCACGATTGTGCGCTCCACATCGTGGAGGTCCCAGGCGCCCCGATCCGACGCCAGTTGGGCGTGGAAGGCGATCTGCAACCAAAGGTCGCCCAGCTCCTCGCAGAGGTGCGCCTCGGTGGCGGGGTCGCCGGCCTGATGGGCCGCCAGGGCGTCCAGCACCTCCGCCGCCTCCTCGCGCAGGTAGCGGGCCAGCGAGGCGTGGGTCTGCTTCAGGTCCCAGGGGCAGCCCGTCTCCGGCTTGCGGAGCGCGGCCATGACAGCGCGGAGGGTCGTGGGTTCCATGTCCCAGGGTACCCGGAGCGCCCGGTTCAGAGGGCGGCGAGGATGGCCCTCGCCAGGTCCGTGAGCGACGGATCCCGCGCCCCCATCACCAGGATGAGGTCACCCGCCTTTGCTTCGGTGGCCAGACGCTCCACGAGCCATTCCCGCGAGGGCGCGGCTTGGGCGGCGGCGCCTCTCGCGGCGATCTCGGCCACCACTTCGGCGCTGGTGATGTCCCGCGCGGCCGTGCCGCCGGCGTAAAACACGTCCAGGAACCAGAGGCGGTCCTGGGGCGCCAGCTCGGTGGCGAAGGTCTCCACGAACTCCGCCCGGAGGAACTTCAGGGGTCCGAAGCCATGAGGCTGGAACACCGCCAGCACCCGGCCGCCGGTGGCCACCGTGCGGAGGTGGGCCGCACGGATCGAGGCCGTCACCTTGGCGGGGTTGTGACCGAAGTCGTCCACCACCGTCACGCCGCGCCGCTCACCCAGCACCTGGAAGCGCCGCGCCACCCCCTGGAAGGCCGCCAAGGGCACGACCATGTCCTCCAGAGGAACGCCCAGCGCCTGACAAGCCGCGAGGGCCGCCAGGGCGTCCTCCACGTTGTGGACCCCAGGCACAGGAAGGACAAAGTCCTTTCCACCTGCGCGGAAAGCGGAGCTTTCCGCCTCAAGCGACAAGCCTTCGGCCCGCAAGCCGGCCTTCTCCCCGAACCCGAAGGTGATCGCGCCCACGGCGAACGCCCGCAGGTTCTCCGCCTCGCCCACCACGGCGGCCTCGCGCACCTGGGCCCGGAAGGCGCGGAACATCTCCGCGACGGCATCCATTTCCTTGTGATCCTTCTGGAGGTTGAGGATCACGCCCACGGCCGCGCGGTAGCGCACCACGGAGCCGTCGCTCTCGTCGGCCTCGATCACCAGCAGGTCCGACGCGCCGGCCCAGGCGTTACCCCAGCGGCCCTCCCGCTGGAGGGCCACCAGCTCGCCGCCGGTGATGACGGAGGGATCGCGCCCCGCGCCCCGCAGGATCTCGAAGACCATGGCCGTGGTGGTGGACTTGCCGCTGGTGCCCGTCACCGCCACCGTGCGGTACTTCGCCACCACGTGAGCCAGCAGCTCCGAGCGGTGCAGCACGGGCACGCCCAGGCGCCGGGCCGCCGCCACGTCCGGCACCTCGTCCTCCACGGCCGTGGAGACCACCAGGGCCGCGCAGTCGCCTTCGAGGCCCGAGCCGTCCTGGGGGTGGATGACCACGCCCAGGGCCTCCAGCTGCGCCCGGGCTCCGGGCCGCTGGCCCCGGTCGAAGCTGCGGTCGCTGCCGCTGGCCCGGCCGCCCTTCATGGCCGCGAACTGGGCCAGGGCGCTCATGCCGCTGCCCGCCACACCCGCGAAGTGCAGGCGACCCAGGCCGAACTCGTCGCCCGGCAGATCCTCGGCGATGAGCACGGGATCACCCTCCGCGAGGCGGCCGAAGAGATCCACCACATCGGCGTTGGAGAGGCGCACGCAGCCATGGGACACGGGCGTGCCCAGCTCGTGCTCCTGGTTGGTGCCGTGGAGGTAGATCCAGCGCAGCCGCGAATCCCGCCCCGGCCCGCGGTTCCAACCCTCCTCCAGCCCGTCCAGGGTGAGCACGCGGGTGAGGATGAGGTCCTCCTCCCGGGCCTCGCCCCGCCACACCTCGCCGGTGGGCTGCTGGGCCTTGAACACCGCGCCGGGCTCGGCCCCCTCGCCGATGCGCGCGAGGATGCGGTGCCAGCCCGTGGGTGTGCGGTAGGAGTTCTCCTCGCAGCCCAGGCCGTTCCTCGCCGTGGAGATGACGGCCTCGAAGACCAGGCGGCCGCCCTCCAGCAGGCCCAGGCGCTGGCGGGCCACATCCACCACGGCCACAGGCCCCTGCGGATCCCAGGCCGGCGCGCCCGGCCGGGCGAGGTTCGCCAGCACCAGGGCGCGGTAGCGGGCGGCGAGCACCGGATCGATCACGCCTCCGCCTCCGCGATGCACCCGGCCAGGGCGCTGGCGGCGACGGTGGCGGGGCTGGCCAGCCACATCTGGCCCGGGCCGCTGCGGCCGGGGAAGTTGCGGTTGATGGCGCTGATGGTCACCTCGTCGGGCCGGGTGGACACCCCGGGCCCCGCATTGATGCAGGCGCCGCAGGAGCTGCCCAGCACCACGGCCCCCACGGCCTCGAAGGCCGCGAGCCAGCCCTGCTCCTCGGCGTGGCGACGCACGTCCTCGCTGCCGCACTGCACGAAGAACCGCACGCCCTCGGGCACGCGTCGCCCTTCCGCCGCCGCGGCCTGCACCACCTCATAGGCCCGGCGCAGGTCCTCGCGCTTGCCGCCGGTGCAGCTGCCCAGGTAGGCGATGTGGATGGGCACGGCCCCGTCCAGATCCGCCAGGGCCACGCCGTTCCCCGGGTCGCCCGGGCGGGCCAGCATGGGACCCAGCGCCGCGCAATCCACCTCCAGGGTGTGGGCGTACTCGGCGCCCTCGTCACCGCACATCCAGGATTCCAGCGTGATCTCCACGCCCCGGCGCTCCTTCACGAAGCGCACGGTCTCGGCGTCCGGCGCGATGAGGCCCGTGAAGCCGCCGATCTCCGCCGCCATGTTGGTGAGGGTGGCCCGCTCGTCCGTGTCCAAGTCCCGCAGGGCCTCACCCTGGTACTCGATGACGTGGCCGATGGCGCCGCCTTCGCGGATGAGGGGCTGGGCCAGCAGGTGCAGCACCAGGTCCTTGGCAGAGACGCCAGGGCGCAGGCGCCCGTCCAGGCGCACCCGCAGCGTGGGCGGCACGGTGACCCGCACATCACCCGTCACCCAGGCGTTGGCGATGTCCGTGGTGCCGACACCGAAGGCCAGGCAGCCCAGCGCCCCGGCGTGGGGCGTGTGCGAGTCCGTGCCCACCACCACCTGGCCCGGCAGGGCGTAGCGCTCGGCCATGAGCGCGTGGCAGATGCCCTCGCTGCCGGAGCCGTCCGCCAGCTCCCCGTGGAGCCGGATGCCGTGCTTCGCGCAGAAGGCCTCCTGCGCGGGCTTCAGGCCCTCGGCGACCGCGAGCAGTCCCAGGGCCCGGTGCTCGGCCTTCATGCTGTGGCGCAGGAAGGTGAGGTGGTCGCGGAAGGCGAGGATGGAGGCCGGATCGCGCAGCACGGCATCCGGCCCCAGGGCCTTCTCCAAGAAGCTGGCCGCCATGGGCGTCACGTACTCATGACTGAAGCGCCAGTCAGCCTGCACGAAGAGGCCGTCGCCGGGCGCCACGGCGGGCAGGCCCACCTGCCCCGCAGCGGCGTCCACCACGGCGTGCCGCGCCAGCAGCTTCTCGGCGTAGGTCATGGGACGTGGCTCATGGGCGGGCAGCAGCGGTTTCACCTCGCCCTTCATCCGGGCGGCGTTGTAGGCGAAGAGGCCGCCCCGCCGGACAATCTCCGCCGTGACGGGATCCAGGCCCGCCGTGAACTCGGAAAGGGGGATCGCCTCGCCTCGGCGGATCCGCGGGATCAGCCCGAAGTCCGTGCTGGCGAGCAGGCCCAGGTTCTGGCAGTTCTGGCGGTAGATGCGCTCGAAGCTCTCGGCGATCACCAGGCGGATACCCGCGCACCACTCGGCGTAGGGGCTGGCCTCGCGGCTGCTGCCCTTGCCCCGGCGCTTGCCCGCCACACTCACCGCGAAGCCACCCGCTCGCACGGAGCCCTCCTTCACCGGGAAGGCCTCGCCGCACTTCAGACCCAGGTAAGGGAAGTCGCCCAGCTTCTCGTCGTAGTGGTAGCAGATGAAGGCCGGCGTGATCTCGTCCGTGCTGATCTGGTCCCGCAGGGGAAGCGCTTGGTCCGGCGCCAGGTCTTCGCCGGCGAGCTGGCGGCGGATCCCTTCCGGATCCTCCGTGAGGAAAAGCACTCGGCCATCGAAGAAGACGGGATCAGACAGCATCCCTCCAGAGTACCGGCTCTTCCCGCTACGCACGAAGGCCCCCGACCGGGGGCCTTCGTACGGATGATGGGTGTGGCGCTCAGTCCTTCTCTTCCTCGGCCTTGAGCTTGGCTTCCTGCTCGTCGAGGTGCTTCATGAGGCGCTCGGCCAGCTCCTCGTCCTCGAGGGGGGTGAACATGTCGTCCTTCACCTCGAAGATCTCCAGGCTCAGGCCCTCCTCGGGGTCGGCAGTGCCGTCCTCCTGGGCCTGCAGCTCGGCCAGGGGGGCCAGAATCGCGAAGTCGCGACCCTCGAACTCGAGCTCTTCCAGAATCGCGAACTCTTCCTTCTCGCCATTCTCGTCTTCGAGTTCAACGACTTCGATTTCAAAGGAATCGTCGTGATCGTGGTTGCAGTCCGGTCCGTGTTCGTGACCTTCGTGAGCCATGGGCTCCTCCTTGCGCAAGGGACCAGAATACGGTCGGAGGCCTTTCGGGCCAAGGAAATAAGCTGAACGGGACCGGCCGTGGCGGGCCCCGGAAAAAGAAATCGGCCCCCCGAAGGAGGCCGATCCAGTGTGAACGGTACGGTTAGATCTTGGTGACGTTGGTGGCCTGGGGGCCCTTCTGGCCCTGACCCACGTTGAAGCTCACGCGCTGGTTCTCGTCCAGGGTGCGGAAACCCGTGGTCTCGATGGCGGAGTGATGAACAAACAGATCCGCACCTCCGTCATCGGGGGTGATGAATCCGAAACCCTTTTCGGCGTTGAACCACTTCACGGTTCCTTGAGCCATGTAACTACCTGCTTTCTTCGTCCTGGATGTAGATGCATTGTTCCTTCCAGGCGAGGCAGCAACGCTTTTTGATACCCGCACGACCGGCGGGCGATTTCCAGTCTAAGGCCATTCCGCATCCAATTTTCAAAAAATCGACGAATTTATTTCCAGGGCGATTCTAGAGGTAGCTCCGGGCCCCCACGAAGGCCCGGCTGTAGTAGCGGTCCGAGAGCCGGTCCTGGCGGATGCCCTGCCCCGGGCGCGGCGCGTGGATGAAGGCCCCATCCCCCAGGTACAGCGCCACATGGCTCACCCGGCCGCCCCCGTTCGTGGCGAAGAAGAGCAGATCCCCCGCCCGGGCTCCGTCCAGGTCCACGGGGCGGCCCGCGTCGAACTGGGCCTGGGAGGAACGCGGCAGCTTCAAACCGTTGAGCCGGTACACGGCGCCGGTGAGGCCGCTGCAATCGAAGCCCTTCTCCGTGGTGCCCCCGAACAGGTAGGGCACGCCCAGGTAGCCCCTGGCGGCATCCACCAGGCCGACCCGCAGGCCCCGCTCGTCCTCCGGATGGACCCGGGGGCGCCCATAGGCCCCCGGGGCCGATCCGTCCGGGGCCACCACCCAGAACGCCTCGATCACCCCAGCGGCCTTCAGGGCCTCGCCGCGGGCCCGGGCCTTCTCCTTGGTGGCGAAGTCCCCGAAGCGCACTCGGAAGAGGCCGTCCTCCGAGCTGTAATAGGCCGCCTCCAGCCCCTGCGCCTGCAGCGCCTGGGCGAAGCGCGCCGCGTTCTCCACCTTGGCGAAGGCGCCGGCCTGCAGGGTGTAGCCCAGCCGGGGGATGGCCCGCGCCACCACCGGACTGGAGGAGGGCCGCTCCACGTACCGGCGCGGCGCCCGCGTGCAGGCCGTGAGCGCCAGCAGCGTCGCCGCCACGGATACACCTGTCCTGTGGTACCTCGGTCCCAACATGGAACCCCGCGTGAAGGATGCAGGGATCCTAGCAGGTGCCCGTCAGGCGATGAACTTCAGGCCGACCCGGATCCCATGCCGTGTGGGCTGGATCCACTTCACCTCGGAGAGGACCGACCGCGTGGCCTCCGCCTCCACGGGCACATGGACGGTGAGCACCTCGCCCCGGTGCAGGAGGCAGTTGGTGAGCAGGCTCACGCCCGCGTCGCTGATGTCGCGGCCGATGCCCGTGGCCCGGATCTCCGCCGGCGGGCCCAGCACCGTGTCCACGCATTCGAATTCCACGATCTGGTTCAGGACCATCCGGGGGCAGGACCGCTTTTCCATGGGGTGGCTCATGGGGATTCACGATAAGGGGAATTTACCGTCCGGCCAAGCTGAATCATGCATCTTTTTTCATCCATGCTTCCAGACATCAACAGCCGACCAGACGGACCGACCCAGGCCTCGGTCCGGTAACCCAAGCGCCCATTCAGGCTACTTGAGCTTGTCGAGTTCCCCCTGGATGCGGGTGCGCTGGTCCTCCTGCTTCACCTTGTCGAGGGCCTTGCGGTAGTTCGCGGCGGCCTGGACCTTGTCGCCCTTGAGGGCGTAGGCCTCGGCGAGGCTGTCGTAGGCGTTCCAGGAGTCGGGGTGGTCCTTCACGTTCCGCTGGAAGAGGGCGAGGGCCTCGTCCACCTTCTTCTGGCCCAGCAGGGTGTAGCCCAGCTGGTTGACCTCCACCTCCGTGGCCTTCGCCAGGGCCTTCGCCCGCAGGGCCTCGGCGCCCTTGGCGTCCCCCTTCTTGTCCAGCAGCGCGGCCTTGGTGCGCAGGGCCGTGAAGGATTCCCGCATGGTGAGGGAGCGGTCCACCCAGGTCATGGCCTCGTCCAGGTTTACGTCGTTGCGGACGCACCAGCCCGCGGCGCCGCTCCAGGCCTCCGGGTAGAACTGGTGGAGGCCGCGCAGCTGCTCCCGCAGGCTCTGCACCACCACTGCCTTGGTGTCCACTGCCACGGGAATGGGCACCCGCAGCTTCTCCCAGCGCAGCGACAGGGTGACCCCCTGGTCGCTGGGATCGTCGAAGGTGTAGGCCAGGCGCTCCATCGGCTCCGCAGGCACAGGCGTCACCGGCACCCGGGCCACGTCCTCCTTGGCGTCGTAGCTGTAGCTGCCCCAGCCGTGGGACTGGCTGCTGAAGATCACGGTCCAGGCCGTGGCCGTGGGCAGCATGTGGAGGCCGTAGCGCCCCGCCGGCAGCGGCGTCCCGCCCACGCGGACGGGGCTGGAGAAGGTCACCACGGTGTTCTCGTTGGCCCCGGCCCGCCAGACCTGGCCGTAAGGCACCAGCCCGCCCCAGATCTTTCGGCCGTTCACCGCCGGCCGATGGTAGCTCACGTCGATGTCCGTCAGCCCCACCGTCTGGCTGACCGTGGCCCGGGGACTGGCCTCGGGCAGCGTGAGGGGCGGTGCCTGGGCGACGAGCACGGGCGCAACCGCGAGCAAGGCAACAGCGAACCGACGCATGGGACACCTCCGCGAAGCATCCTGGACCGAAGCCCCCGGAACCGGAAGGGACCTGGGGCGAGCGGTGGGATTCCGGGGGTGATCGGGATGAAAAGGATGGTTTGAGCCACGGATGGACACGGATGGAAAAGCCAAAAGGCAAATCAGCCACTGATTTAGTGATTTCACGGATGAGGTTCTGGCCGCACGCAACCGTTCGGCAGCGAATTCATACCCTTCGGCTGGTTGTGACGGGGATCAGGGTCGGCCAGTGGCAGCATGGCGACCAAGTCATTTACCTTCAATCCCCAGGAGTCATCAATGATGGTTGGATCTTCTTGGCTGGTTCTGGCATGTCTGGCCCAAATCCCACCGGTTCTGACGGATGCCCCCGGGCCCCTCACCGTCACGATACGCCATCCCCTCGTGGTTTCCACGCGCTTGAAGCTCTCGAAAAAACCCATCCTCCCGCCCCTCATGTACACCCCGTTGCGTAACGGGCCGGGGTCGTCTGGCGAAATCCTGTTTCACCTGATCATTTCAAAAGAAGGCAGAGTCTCGAAGATCGTCAAAATCTCGGCTGATTGCCGGGTCGATCCCACGTTTTCCGAGTTTGTGCGCAGCCTTCAGTTCGCGCCCTGCAACCCGGAAGATAAGGGCCCCTGGGAAACAGATTTTGTCATTGCTTATGAAAATAGAGTTAAAAACATAAGTTCAAAAACTTCGATACCGACACAATCATCACGTTCCTGATCGGCAACACTGTCAACCCGTGACCTTCCACAGGTTCCGATCCGAGGGCGGAGCCACGGATGGACATGGATGAAAAAGCCAAAAGGCACATCAGCCACTGATTCCGGTGATTTCAGTGATTTCACGGATGAGGCCCTGGCCGCACACAGCATGGGCTTATCCGAGGACCTGCCCTGCTTGATCACCGTCCATCACCGTTCATCACCGGCTAAAAAAGGCTTTTCCCAGCAGAGCCCCGAGCGGAAGGGTTCATCGCCCCTCACGCGCCATCCAGACCCCCGGCCAGACCCTCCTGACCGTTCAGCGGCCATTTCGCACCTTTCAGCCGGTTGTGATGAGGATCAAGTCGGCCAAGTGGGAACATGATCGCGAAATAGCCCAGCCTCGACCTCCACCCAAAAGGCGTTCATTGGCTTCTGCCATTCAGTTCGCCTAATACAAAGTTAGGTTGTTCCCATGCTTTCGTTCAGAACCAAAACCTGTGTCTTGATGATCTGCGCCACGAGCCTTAGCTATGCCTGCTCAGTTCCACAGGCCAAATCTCTTAAGTCGATGATCACTAAACCCGGGCCTTCCGTGGAGCAGGTAGATGATTGGGTAACTAAAGCTACTGCATTGTTCGAAGGCAAATCGTTAGCTGACCTTAGGAAATTAGCCAAGCTCAAACGAGAAACCAAATCCAAAAGACCGTTCTACGACGGTGATTCAAACTCTCTACAGGATTACCTCACTCTGGAATTCGATGGGCTCACCATTGGTGGCTTTCCCTCGAAGGGTTCGTTCCTCATCGAAGAGGTTTCGATCACATCCTCAGCTTGGCCTGTACTCGATGGCCTGGTCGTTGGCTCGGATGCTTCGGTCGTCCCAACGATTTTTGGGTTCTCAAAGCGTCCTCTCATCGCCCCCCAGGAACTCTTCAGCGGCTTCGTCCATTCCTTGGTGGTCCATTCGGCAAAAGGCATCATCACTAAGGTCCAATTCTTCTATTTTTTCGACTAACAACCTAACCCTCCGCTCAAGTCGGACCCCGCCTGCATTGCCTTCCGCTCTCTCTCAGCATTTCGCTATCTCGGCTCCGCTCATCGCCTCGGCGCAGGCGTGGCCGCTTAGCTTCATTCGTTAGGCGCCAGCGTCGCACCCATGGCTCAATCCCCTTCAGTTCGTCAATTCCAACCATCCGAGTGGAAGACCTATAAAGGCCTTCGACTCCGAGCCCTCGCCGATTCCCCCGATGCCTTCGGAAGCACCCTTGCAAACGAAATTGAGCGCCCTGACGCTCAATGGGCCGAGAGCCTGATGGCAGCTAGTCAATCTGGCTTTGATTTGCCTTTGATTGCCTTCGCGGAGAATGAACCGGCAGGTCTGGCCTGGGCCAAAGTCGATGGCGCTGATTCCTCGGCCATCCATCTATTCCAGATGTGGGTTGCGCCAGAGCATCGTGGTCAAGGTTTGGGGCGTTTATTATTGATTACGTCCATCCAATGGGCAAAGGCCCGGGGTGCCAAGTCGATATCCTTGGGCGTAACTTGCGGGGACACCTCTGCGGTTCGTCTATATACATCAGCAGGCTTCGAACTGGTCGAAATGCCGAGGCCTCTACGGCCTGGTTCATCTGTTCAGGCCCAGAGCATGAGGCTGGAGTTCCATCAATGAGTCGCCTAACCCTCCGCTCAACTCGGACCCCGCCTGCATTGCCTTCCGCTCTCTCTCAACTTCTCGGTTCCTCGGCTCCGCTCAGCGCCTCGGTGCAGGCGGGTCCGGTTAGCTTCATTCGTTAGGCAGCCCTCACCCTATGGAATTCCTACTCACACGGAAACCGGTCGAGCGAAAAGACCAATGGCTATTGCCTCCACCGGAGGGGGAAACAATTTGCTACGAGGAGCCCCTCCATTACGAGCTTTTCCCTCAGCTCATGCGGGCGCTTCAGGAGACTGAGTGGCCCTTCCAATTTCATGGGTACTATTACAGGCTTTCCACGAACCATCGATTAATTCAGGAAGAAGTGCCCGCTTCGGAACACTACAAGATTGCTTGGCGTTCGATGTCCCAGAAATATCACGGCGCAGAGTTGGCCCTTCAATCTGTGGAGTCTCTTGCCGCCAATCTCATGAGGGAATATCCCAATCGTCGAGAAACTATTGGTGAAAGAAATCAACCGAAACTCTCGTTCTCTCTTGAACTGTACAATCTGCGAAGTAACTTTGCTTCATTCTTGTTTCTCATTCGCTCGTTGCTTGATGAATTTGCCGCACTTGTACAATTCCTTACGGCACCAAACGCTCAACAGTTCAAAAGCTTCGCAGATATTGTCAAAAAATGTCGAAACAGCACAACGCCGTCAGAAATCCCTGCCGAGCTTCATACCTACATTCGGGAACACTCTGAGTGGTTTCTAAGAATGCGTGATGTGCGGGACTATCACGCTCATCACGGCTTTATTCATCTCCATCTCGTTGAATCGCCATCGCGAGAACTCAAGTTCTATATCCATAACCGACTCGATATGCTTGAATTGGTGCGTGAATTCAAACTCGGTTTCGATATGCTTCTCGCCAATATCGACAGTGCGTTCGCTAAGCGAATCCGGTCTGCCTAACCCTCCGCTCAACTCGGGCCCCGCCTGCATTGCCCGCCGCTCTCTCTCAACTTCTCGCTTCCTCGGCTTCGTTCATCGCCTCGGTGCAGGCGGGTCCGGTTAGCTTCATTCGTTAGGCGTCAAATTGCCAATCCCCAGAATTCAGGAGAAATCATGGCCGCAAGCAACACTCTGGAGACCATTCGTGTATTCCTTGCGTCACCCAGTGACGTATCATCAGAACGAGAAAGCACGCCTGGAATTATTAATGAATTGAATAGGACCATCGCTGCCCTTCTTCCCAACACCAAGGTCCGATTGGAGTTGATTCGATGGGAATCCCATTCATTTCCGGCCATGGGCCGACCACAGCAAATTATCAATGATCAAATTGGCCCTTATGATATCTTCGTTGGCATTTTATGGAAGCGATTTGGAACACCGACTGGAAAGGCTGACTCAGGAACCGAGGAAGAGTTTAGACTCGCCTACACGAACTGGAAAAATCATGGCAAGCCACACATTCTTTTTTATTTCAACAGAGCAAGTTCTGCTCCACCCAAAACTCAAAATGAAATAAATCAACTCGGCAAGATTGTAGCCTTTCGTGAAGAACTCGAAAGCCGAGGATTAGTTTGGGAATATTCGGATGCAAGTCAATTTTCATCGGCTCTGCGGCCGCATTTGACAGAGGTCGTTGGAAAGATGCTCGCCGCTTCTAAAAGCAAAACCCGAACCAAAGCCGGTAAGGAGAGAGTTCCCGCACGGCGTACAAAACCTAAATCAACTCCAGTCGGAGCAAAAATTCGAATTGCAGATATTGGAAAAAGAGATGGATTTTATAGAGATAGAAAAGACATTATTGGTAAATCTGCAACATTAATTGAAGCAATACCCAAAGGTAGTTGGTTTATGGGAAAAGTGAAACTCGATGAGCCTGCATATAAAGGAGACGACATGAACTACCCCCTCGTAGAGTTCAAATTTGAGCTGATCGAGGTTGACGCCTAACCTTCCGCTCAACTCGGACCCCGCCTGCGTTGTCTCCCACTCTCTCTCAACTTCCCGCTTCCTCGGCTCCGCTCAGCGCATCGGTGCAGGTGGGGCCGATCAGCTTCCATCGTTAGGCATTTCTTGGAACCATAATGATCATTGATGTGAATGAAAAGTTTCCAGTCTCAGCTGCCCTACCGGCCGCCATGTGCATTCTGCATCGATGCGATCCATCCAAGTTGTTCCATGAATCGCAGATGAAACGCCATCCACTGGCGGCTTACAATGTATCGACTTCAGCGGTATTGAAAAGATTTGGGAATGTTTTGGACGCCCTTGAATTGGTCAAATTCGACCATATCGCCCAACCGCCGATCAAGGCGGGAGATGACGGCTTCCTGCTTGAGGCCACAGATCACCTGCTTGATTCTCTGATGGAACACATGGAGGATTGCGAGAAAATTGTCGGCTCTTTTTTCGAAGATCCTGCACAAAGGGCCAACAAGAAAAAAATCGAGCAGTACAAGAGGAGGGTAGATCCCTATCGAGATTTCATTGGGAAGCTTGATAACTTCATCAAGCACCAACAGGGCCGGTTGCGCCTCATTACCTTTTATGACGCAGCGAACACTTTCCCTGGCTATTACATCGAGGGGTTGGTAGAGGCAGGTGTCGTGGGGCCTGTAACAGGGATTCACCCAGGCGGAAATTCTGCGTTTTCATACGCTCGGGATCTCAGGTTTCACATGGCCAATGTATTTGGTGTGTCCAGGATTCTTGCCAATTACCTGATGAATTTGGGGGTTCTTCTCGATCCAGATGCATTGCCGTCAGATGCCTTGCCCACCGCAGTGGTGGGTACCTGGGCAGATACGCTTCGGAGGATTGCTAGCCTTGCGGCTGTTTGTTACCCAGACGAAGTTCGGAAACCATTTCCAGGTATCAATTTCATTGGAGAAGAGGTAAGGATCCGCTTCCCAGATAATACGTCTGAGCATCATTCATTCCCGAACGGTACAAAAGTAACTAGTTCGTTCGCTGGCGATGGTGTAACAAGGACTTTCAAATTGCCTTACTTTGCGGCCGGAACTGCCTAACCCTCCGCTCAACTCGGACCCCGCCTGCATTACCTTTCTCTCTCTCTCAACGTCTCGCTTCCTCGGCTTCGTTCAGCGCCTCGGTGCAGGCGGGTCCGGTTAGCTTCATTCGTTAAGTTATACTTGTTTTAATATATGAGGTGTTATGATCGAAAAAATTATACAAAAATTTGTGCCGCCATTAACCTTGGTTATGATAATTGGTTTGGCTTCTTGCGACCTTTCCAAATCCATACCTAATAGATCAAAGATACCCGCGATACCCGCTTCACAAAAGATCGAAAAGCAGGATGCCAGTATGTTGTCTCATCGAACTTTTTTGATTACAGCTACAGGAATAGGGCCTATCAAGCTTGGAATGTCTCTCGATGAAGCAAGAAAGGCCTTTCAAGAAGGAACATTCGAAAGAACTTCGGATGGAGACGGTGCCGCCTTGATTGACGTTCTCTTAGGTAAAGATTCTTTGATGACCCTTTATGCGGGCGAGGAGGATCCAGATAAACCTATCGACTGGTCAAAGAAGATTACTGTCATTGAATCATTTAATCCGGCCTGTGTAAGTGAGGCTGGCTTACGTATTGGGGCCTTGGTTCTAGATGCGGAAAAGATCTATGGAAAAACAAAATCGATCACCAGAAGCGCTATCGAATCTCGCGAATATATTGAATTTCAGAATAATCCCGAGCACTTAACCTTCAGGATTGATTATACAGGTGTCTTTCCTGAGGGTTCTCGAGAGACAGCACAGTTCAAGCCGCAGGCTAAAATCCATTCAATAACTGTTTCTTCTCGCTAACGATTGATTTAGTAAGATGCAACCTAACCCTTCGCCCATGGGGGCCACGTTGAACGTCGCATCTAAATCCAACCTCAGTCGCTGCGGTGGACTATTTCTAATTGGCGTCGGGTCTATTGGAATCGTGGTCGCCATCGTCGACAAGACAGCTGGCTGGCGTGGTGTTTGGCAGTGGACCACTGCAATGGCGTACCTTCTCTTGGGCATTGACATGTTCCGCAGGCCAAGAAAAGAACAAGAACCCACGACTCGGCCGGACCCCTAAATCAATTCGAGTCCTGCCTGCACGGCCTTCTATCCTTTCAATGCCTCGCAGACTGAGCTCCGTTCAAGGCCTCATTCCCGGCGGGGTCGGCTGCCCTTCCAGCAGGCGCTTCCCTTCGGTGGCGAAGGCCCACCACGGCAGGGCTTCGCCGCACTGGAGGAAATGCTGCGCCGCGAGCAGCGTGTAGAGCACGCAGGGGTCGTGGCGGGGGCCCATGGCTCCCGCCAGCTCCTGGAACACGGCCAGCGGCTCGCGCTCCGCAAGCTGGCCGGGCTCGAGGATGCCGATCCCGCGGAGGTCGGCGGCGATGGACTTGCCGATGTTCGGCAAGTCTTCCAGCCGGGTGGGTTGGTCGCGTCTAGGCCGTGGCATGGTACCGGCGCCCCATGTGGTTCAGCTCCCAGCAGAGAAGGTCGATGTCTCCAGGATCCGCCCCCACCCGCCGGATGCCAGCGACGATCTGGGCGCGGGTGTGGGTGCCGTGGTTCGCGACGTGGAGCAGCAGTTTCCAGAGCGGGGCGGCATCGGAAAAGCCATCGAGGCCCGTCCAGGCGCACGATCCCACCAGGTCCGCGTCGGTCAGCGCGTTGATGTAGGCATGGGTCTGCCGGTCGATGGCGGCCCAGTGGGCCCGGGCCTGGGCCACCGTGGCGATGGCCTCCCCGGGAAGGGTCAGGCCGTAGGCCTCCTCCAGGCTCTTGGAACCGTCGAGCCAGGAGAGCCACCCCCACTGGCAGGACAGCAGGTGGGCCAGGGTGTCCCGGATCGACCCGTTCCCGCTGCACTCGGGGGCGTTGTATTCCTCGTCGCTGAGCCCATCGAGGGCGTCGAGCACCCGGGCCGTAGCCCAGGTGTCGTAGGCGTAGCTGGTCTTGATCACGTCGAGCATGGATGATTCCCCATCAAGCGGTGGCGGCGAGAGCCCCGGTCAGGCCTTGACGTACCCCATGGCCTCAACGATGCGTCCCTCCCGGACCCGCATCAGGTTGAGGCCGCGGACGGATTGCGCGGCATCGGCGCCCCACCGGTACCGCCACCGGATGACGACGCGCTCGCCCGCGACCAGCACCTCCTCCCGCTCGAACCAGGTGCCGGCGGCGCTCGCCAGGCCCTGCCAGACCGCCAGGCACGCGGCCTTCCCGACGTGCCGGGAACCGTCCGGGGCGGGCTGGGTGTTCTCGATGACGCAGTCGTCCGCCACGAGCGCCTCCATGGCCTGGGGGTCGTGGTCGTCGAAGGCCTGGTGGAACCTGCGGATGGTCTCCTTCGTGGCCAGCGAAACGCGGTCGGAGGGCCCCAGGATCTCGATGTCGGCCGGGGCGAGGGATGCGTGGCTCATGGGCGACTCCTTGTCGAGGTGAGGGCAGGGTCGGCCCTGCCAGGTGGGGAACCGGGGAGCGGGAAGCCCCGTCAGACGGCGGGCGCGGGCATGCCCATCGCCTCCCAGCCTTCCCGGGTGGGGCCGTAGAACTCGGGGACGAGGATGCCGGCCTGGCGCATGAGCACCGTCATCTGGCCCCGGTGGTGGACCTGGTGGACCAGCACGGCGAGGAGGACCTGGCCCCGCCGCCAGTGCATGTGCCCGAAGACGACCTCCACCTTCTCGAGGTCGGCGTCCTCCCAGGTCGCCAGGGCCTGCAGCAGGGATTCGGCCGAGCGGGTGTAGGCCTCCACGATCGCGGCCATGTGCTGGGGAGGCGGCACTGCGAGTTCGCCCCGCTCATCGCGGGCCGGCCCGCCGATGCGGAGCCCGATCTGGGCGGCGAGGGTTCCCATGCCGCCCACCAGGTGCCACGCCAGGCGGCGCAGGTCCCGGTAGCCGGGCGCCACGGACTGCTCCAGGGCCTGATCGGGGATGGCCCTCAGGATCTTCAAGGTGTCCTCGACCTCCTCCTTCCACGTGGTTCTGAAGTCTTCCAGGCGATTGAACATGACGGCCTCCTCAAGGTGAACGAGGAGTCTGCGCCCCCCCTCCTGACAACCTGGTGGCAGGAGGCTCGCGGAGTGAGTTCAATCCGCTCGGGAAGCCTTCGCCGCCGCGTGGGGGGTCCCTGTGGAATGTCTTCGATGGGGGAAGAGGTCGGATCGGGGGATCAGCGTCCCCGGGCCACCCCTCCCGCAGAGAGGAGGCCATGCGCCTGGACGGCTTCATCCAGAGCGGCGATCAAGGCGGGCACCAGGGGTTCCGGGCCCTTGGCGGAAGCCCGGTACAGCGCGCTCAGCCGTCGGAACCCCACGTGGGGGACTGCCGTGACATGGACCCAATCGGCGAACTCTCTACCGAGGGCGAGCGCGGGTACGATTGCGGCGCCCAAACCGGCCGCCACGAGGGAGAGGACCGTCGGGTACTCGACGCAGATGTGCGCCCGCTCGGGGGTGAACGCGTGTCTCACCGCGAGCCGCTCCAGGGCCTGGGCGATGGGGGTTTCCGGCGGCCCCGTGATCCAGCGGCGAGTCGCCAGATCCTTCATCGGATGGGAGGCGAGCGGCCACGCCGACGGCACGACAACCCGGTAGCCGTCCTCCGCCAAGGGCCTTGCCGCCAGACCTTGGTACGAGGGTTCCTCCACCCCCCCGTCGTGTTCCACGATCACCAGGTCCACGCCACCGCTGCGCAGCTCCTTGAGGGCGGGCGGGCCCTCCAGTTCGATCACGCGGGGCTGGAGGTCAGGGTGGGTCCTGGCGAGCGTCCGGATCGTCGGCACGACGAGGTGCCGGATGACGGTCGAAAACGAGGCGATCACCACCGGACCGCTCAGCCGCCCGCTCAGCGCCGTCAACTCGCGCCGGCCCTCGGTCAATTCCACATGGATCCGTTCCGCCCGCGCCGCCAGGAGCCGGCCGGCGGCTGTCAACCCCGCGGGGCGCTGCGAACGGTCCAGCAGGTCGACCCCGACTTCGCGCTCGAGCAGGGCGATCTGCTGGGACACGGCCGAGGGCGTCAGGTGGAGCAGCTGGGCCGCATCGGAGACGCCGCCCCGGAGCCCTACGGCCCGCAAGATCAAGAGACGGCGAGGGTCGAGGTCCATTAGATAATCTTAACTTTATCTTTAAAAAATATCGAAATATTTTTAGAAAAACTTCGCCTAAATTGAACCCTGGAGGACATGGTCATGACGGACGAATGGCGGGTTCAGTTCGATGCGGAGGTGACCTTCCTCAACGGAGGCGGCCTCCAGGCTCAGGGCTTCCGCCTGGACATCCCCGGCACGGACATCACCGACCAGGAGCTGGCCGGGATGTTCATCCGGAGCCTCAGCCTCCTGATGGTCGAGTCGGTCCGCTTCACGAACCGGCAGCTGCTCCGGGAACCCCACAAGGGGTCGCGCGGAACTGAGCACGGAACGGAGGCGGGCCCAGTCCGGCCGGGCCCGCGGCGCTTGATCGAGTTGAGCCACACCATCCGGCACGGGATGGTGACCTATCCCGGCCTCCCAGGCCCGGAGATCACCGGGCACCTCAGCCGGGAATCCTCCCGCACCATCTACGCGCCAGGCTGCGAATTCCACATCGGCCGCATCAGCATGGTCGCGAACACCGGCACCTACCTGGACACGCCCTTCCACCGGTATGAAGGCGGTGCCGACCTCGCCGGCATCCCCCTGGCCTCGCTGGCGAATCTTGAGGGCCTCGTCCTCCGCCTCGCCGGAAGCGCCCAGCGGGCCATCGACCGCGCTGCGTTCCTCCCCTACGACGTCGCGGGCAAGGCGGTGCTGGTCCACACTGGATGGGACCGCCATTGGGGCACCGAGCAGTACGGGGAGGGGCATCCCTACCTCACCTCGGACGCGGCCGAATGGCTCGTGGCGCAGAAGGCCGCACTCGTCGGCATCGATTCGCTGAACATCGACGACACCCGCGACGGCGCCCGGCCTGTCCACTCCGTCCTGCTGGCGGCGGGCATCCCCATTGTGGAGCACCTGACGGGGCTGGATCAGGTGCCCGTCCAAGGGTTCCGCTTCCACGCCGCGCCCCCTCGCGTGGAAGGGATGGGGACTTTCCCCGTGCGGGCCTTCGCCATCGTCGAGGAATCGTGAAACCTGCGATCGAGCTGAAGCCCGGCCAGCGGCCTGGATTGGCTTGAACCCCCGGCGGTTCCCACCGGACCAGCCTCCACCGCGCGCGAGGTCTCACCCCACCTCGAACACCGCCAGCCCGTCCTGCAGCGTCGTCGTCCCGCGGATGGAGACGACCTCGCCCACGCGGAAGGGGCGCTGGCGGCGGCGGAGGACGGGGGGGAAGGCGACGGCTTCGCAGAGGCCGGTCTCGTCCTCGAAGGTGACGAACTGCATGCGCTCGCCCTTCTCGGTGGCGACTTCCTTGTCCGCCACCACCAGGGCCCAGAAGCGGAGATGGCGCCCCGGTTTCTCCCCGGCCAGGATCTTGGCCACGTCGGCGGCGCGGTCGGGCCCCCCGCCCTTCCGCACGCGGGCGAGGGCGGCGGGGTGGATCTCCAGGGTGAGGTCCATGGTCTGCAGCTCCAGATCCGCGCGGTCAAAGGCGTCCGTGGGGCGCGGGCGCACGCCGGGGGGCACGCCGCCCAGGCGGGCCCACATGAGGCGCGTGCGGTCGCCGTCGGGGGCCCAGCGGTCGAAGGCCCCGGCGGCGCAGAGGGCCTCGGCGGTGGTGACGGAGGGTTTCACGCGGCCCAGCAGGTCGTCCAGACCCGCGAAGGGGCCCTGCTGCTCCCGGTTCTCCAGCAGCCGGTGCACCTCGGGCGCCAGGGCGCCCTGCACCTGCATGAGGCCCACGCGCAGGGCCTGCTCGCCCTCGGCGCTGAAGGCCCAGGCAGAGGCGTTGGCATCGGGGCCCCGCACCACCAGGCGGTGGCGGCGGGCGTCGCCCAGGTAGGCGATGGCGGGGTAGTAGCCGCCCTGGTTGGTGATGACCGACGCGAAGAACACCGCCGGGTGGTGGGCCTTGATCCAGGCGCTCTCGAAGCTCACCTGGGCGTAGCTGGCGGAGTGCGGCTTGCAGAAGGAGTAGCCCTGGAAGGTGCGGATCATGTCCCAGGCCTCGTCCACGGTCGCCTGTCGCGCGCCGCGGACCGCGCAGCCGGCGCGGAACCGGGCCTCGAAGTAGGGCAGCTTCTCCTCGCAGTCAGGCTTGCCCAGCAGCTTGCGGAGCTGGTCGGCCTCGAAGTGGCTCCAGCCCGCCAGCGCCACGCAGACCTTGATGACATCCTCCTGGTAGACCAGCACGCCATGGCTCTCGGACAGCAGCTCGTTGAACACGGGGTCGCTGGGTTCCCAGGCCTCCTCGCCGCGGCTGCGCTTCACGTAGCGGTCCACCCAGCGGTAGGCGGCGGGGCGGATGAGGCTGCTGTGGATCACCAGCGTCTCGAAGTCGCCCTTACGCACCCGCTGCTGGAGCTGGCGCGTGGCGGGGCTCTCCACGTAGAAGACGCCGATGCTGTCGCCCCGGGCCAGCAGGGCCTGGGTGTCGGGGTCGTTGCGGGAGTGGTCGCCCGGCTCGGCGGGCACGGCGTCGCCCAGCACCGCGTAGGCGTCGCGGATGACGGCGAGGCTGCGGTTCCCCAGCAGGTCGATCTTCACCAGCCCGTAGTTCTCCACGCCGTCCTTGTCCCAGGTGGTGGTCGACACCTTGTCCTTGGCCGGCGCGGGCTGGAAGGCGGCGTGCTCCCAGAAGGGCCCGGGCGTGATGACCGTGCCGCCGGGATGCACGGAGAACTGGTGGAAGTGGCCCTTCAGCGCCAGGGCCTGGCGCAGGATCGTGTCCCAGGCGGGGTTCTCGGCGGCGCGGACAAGGCCCCCTTCCCAGCCGCGGACGTAGCGGGCCAGCTGCTTCAGCTCGCTGTCGGGCCGCCCGTGGGCCTGGGCCACGGCCCGCAGGGCGCCCTTGGCCTTGAAGAAGGCGTGGTTGGCCACCATGGCCACGCGGTCGCGGCCGTAGCGCTCGAACACCTTCTGGATGACGTCCTCCCGCTCGTCCCAGGCGAAGTCGATGTCCATGTCCGGCGGGTCCTTGCGCTCCTTCGTGAGGAAGCGCTCGAACATGAGGTTCGTGGCCACGGGATCCACGTTGCTGAGGCCCAGGGCGTAGCTCACCAGGGAGGCCGCGCCGCTGCCCCGGCCGCAGATGCGGGGTTTCGCGCCCTGGGCGGCCCGCACGATGTCCTCCACCAGCAGGAAGTAGCGGGCGAACCTCATGCTGGAGATGAGGTCCAGCTCCCGCTCCATGCGGGCGAGGATGTCCCCGCGGAGCTCCGGGAAGCGCCGCGCCACGCCCGCACGCACCTTCTCGCGCAGGAGGGCATCCAGGTCCGCGCCTTCGCGGCCCAGGGGCTCGGCCAGCACCCACGCGCCCCAGTGGATGGACCAGCCGGAGATGCGCTCCAGGACGGCGGCCGTGGCCCGTTCCACGGCGGGCTCGCCGAAGGGGAAACGCGCCTCCCAGTCGGCGCGGGGAACGGCCGCCTCGGCGGGATCCCACAGGGCTTCCGTGCGGATGAGCGTGGCCTGCTGGTCGATGGCCCGCTTGAGGCGGTGCATCTCCAGGCCCTCGGCCGTGCGGAAGCGCAGCACCTGGGGCGCCACCACCTCCAGGCCCGCCGCCAGCGCCTTCCGCGCCTCCTGGACCCGGCGGGGGTGGGCCAGCAGGGCGCCGTAGAGGCCCTCCCGCAGCAGCGCGTCCAGGCCCGCGAGATCCTCGGCCAGCAGCACGCAGTCCCGGGGTGGCTCTGGCGCGCCCAGGCCCGGGATGTCGGGCCCCGGCGCCGCGTCGTGGGCCTGGGCCGAGAGCAGGCGGTTCAGGGTG
Organism: Geothrix terrae; assembly: GCF_022808775.1. GTDB lineage: Bacteria > Acidobacteriota > Holophagae > Holophagales > Holophagaceae > Geothrix > Geothrix terrae. The sequence goes on along the minus strand of NZ_JAKZLA010000001.1, from coordinate 17,551 downwards.
GCGTAGCCCGCGTCCGTGAAGGGCAGCGCGCCGTAGCCGTGGCCCCGCCAGGTGAAGCGGCTGCCCAGGTGCAGGCGGAAGCCCGCCCAGCGCGGGTCCGGCGGCAGGCCCTCCAGGCGCCGCGCCTCGTGGATCCATTCCAGCTCCGCCCGCAGCTTCGGATAGCCCGCCACCCCCCGGTCCCAGCAGACCAGGTCGCGGTAGCCCAGGCGCCGCGCCAGCGACAGCAGCTGTTTCGCCGGGTAGACGCCTTCACCAACGCTGAAATCGGAGATGCCGAGGGCGAACATGGGGGCCTCAGGCGCCCGGGGCCATCCACCCCGGCAGGACGGCGCGGTCGGGGAAGCGGCGGCGGAGGCGGGCGAGGGCGGGTTCGAGGCGCTCGAGCTTGGCGTTCCGGGGATCCTCGAAGAGGGGCCGCTCGCGGCCCAGACCCCAGGCCAGGCGCAGCTCCACCTCGCGCACGAGGAGACGGCGGGTGGCGCCCGCCAGGAAGGCCTGCTGGAGGCGACGGGCCAGGACCAGGGGGGGCGCCATGAGGTCCTCGGGGGCGGCCCGCCAGGTGTGGGGCTCGCCATCCACGTCCCACCAGCGCAGGGTCAGCGTCCGGGGATGGCGGGGATCGGACCAGAGCCAGTCCAGGCAGCGGGTGGCCAGGGCCACCTCCTCGGGCAGGCGGGGGGGCTGGAGGCGCCAGCCGTGGCGGGCGTGGCCGGGGCGCTCGGTGAGCAGGGGCAGGCGGGGCCGGTCCTCGCCGCGCACCCGGGCCCGCAGGTCCGGCGCCAGCTTGGGGTGGATCAGCTCCGCCAGCACGGGCAGGGGCACGGGCTGGAGGTCGCCGAAGATCCGCAGGCCCAGGCGGTGGAAGCGGTCGTGCAGACGCGGGGGCAGATCCGGCAGGCGGCGCAGGGGCTGGGGGGCCAGGAAGGCGGCCTCGGCCCCCTCCCCCACCCGCTCCAGCTCATGCTCGGCCCGGGCGGCGAGCTGGGCGGCGGTGGCGCTGAGGGACAGGCCGCCATGGCTGGCCCAGCCGCGGCGCTCGGCCAGCTCCCGGCGCATGCGCTCGGCGGTGTCCGCCAGGGGCCCGAAGAGCCGCTGGGTGCCCTGGAGCTCCACCAGCGCCTCCCCCAGGCGGCCGAGCTGGCCCTGGGGGGTCCAGTGCTGGAGGAAGGTCCCCAGGTCCGCCTGGGCCTCCCACCAGATCTGGGGCGAGGGATCCAGCACCCGCAGGCCCGGCGCCCGTCGCAGCGCCTGGTCCAGGGGCAGGCCCGGGGCCAGCCCTTCGGCCCGGCCCAGCCGGTTCACGAACCAGAGCACGGGTGAGCGGGGGCTCTCGGGGCTCAGGAAGGCCAGGGGCCGGTCCCGCAGGCCCCCGTCCCGCCCGCAGGCCAGCTGGAACGGCAGCTCGGGAACCCACATCGCCAGCACTGGATCCTCCTGGGGGATCCAAGTATGGCGAATTTTTAGCGAAATTCAATCCTGGAGATCCTGCCCATCGAGGCTCGCGGGCTACGCCCGTGCGTATACGCAAATCGCGCAGCGGTTTGCGCCCTGGATGGGCGGAGATGAGGCCCTCAGACCCTCACTACATCTGGAACCGGTGCGTGCACTCCACCCAGCTCTCGGAGCCATCGCGATACTTCTCGCGCTTCCAGATGGGGACGCGCTGCTTGATCTCGTCCATGATCCAGGCGGCGGCCTGGAAGCTCTCGGCACGGTGGGCGCTGCTGGTGGCCACTAGAACGGCGGCCTCGGTGAGGGGCACCACGCCGATGCGGTGGTGGATGCCGCAGCGGGTGAGGCCGTAGCGCTCGATGGCCCGCTCGCGCAGGAGGCCCAGCTCCTTCTCGGCCATGGGCACGTAGGCCTCGTAGGCCAGCTCCAGCACCGGGCGGCCTTCGTGGTGATCCCGGGCCCGGCCTTCGAAGAGGACGAGGGCGCCGGCGTGGGGGTCCTCCATGACATTTCGTAAAGCCATGGCGTCCAACGGGGCTTCCTGAACCGATATCCAGGGAATCATGCGTGCCTCTCTCCGCTCCAGACCCAACCATACATTGAACCGATATCTCTGAGGGCCGCCATGACCAGCCTGCACATTGATCCGAACACCGTCTTCGACACCCTGGGCCGCCACATGCTGGTGGACGGCTTCCACCTGGTGATGGACCTGGAGAAATCCCACGGTTCCTGGATCGTCGATGCCCGCGACGGCCGCAAGTATTTGGATTTCTACACCTTCTTCGCCACGACGCCCCTGGGACACAACCACCCGCGCCTGCGGGAGCCCGAGTTCGTCCAGTACCTGGGCGAGATCGCCGTCAACAAGCCGGCCAACTCGGACATCTACACCACGGCCTTCGCGGAGTGGGTGGAGGCCTTCGGCACCCATGCCGCGCCGGACTACCTGCCCCACCTGTTCTGGATCGACGGCGGGGCCCTGGCGGTGGAGAACGCCCTGAAGGCCGCCTTCGACTGGAAGGTGCGCAAGAACCTGGCGGCGGGCAAAGGCGAGAAGGGGTCGCAGGTCATCCATTTCCGCGAGGCCTTCCACGGCCGCAGCGGCTACACCCTGAGCCTCACGAACACCGCTGATCCCCGCAAGCATCAGTATTTCCCCAAGTTCCCCTGGCCCCGGGTGCCGAACCCCAAGCTGGAGTTCCCCGTGGACCTCGCCAAGGTCGAGGCCGCGGAGGCGGAATCCATCGCCGCCATCGAGGCCGCCGTGGCCCAGAATCCGGATGACATCGCCTGCCTCATCATCGAGCCCATCCAGGGCGAGGGCGGCGACAACCACTTCCGCGGCGAATTCCTGAAGAAACTCCGAGTCCTGGCGGATCGTCACGATTTCCTGCTGATCTTCGACGAAGTGCAAACAGGCTTCGGCGCCACGGGCAAGTGGTGGGCCCACCAGTGGTTCGACGTGCAGCCCGACATCATCGCCTTCGGCAAGAAGGCCCAGACCTGCGGCATCGCCGCGGGCCGGCGGCTGGACGAGGTGGAGAGCGTCTTCAAGGTGCCCAGCCGCATCAACAGCACCTGGGGCGGCAACCTGGTGGACATGGTGCGCGGCACGCGCATCATCGACGTCATCCGCGAGGAGAACCTGCTGGAGCACGGCGTGACGCAGGGCGCGCGCCTGCTCAAGGGCCTGCAGGAGATCCACCGCGACTTCCCCGAGCTCACCTCGAACCCCCGCGGCCGCGGTCTCTTCTGTGCCCTGGACATCGCCACGCCGGAGCTGCGCAACGCCGTGGTGGCCAAGGGCCACGAGCTGGGCATGATGATCCTCTCCACGGGCTTCAAGGGCCTGCGCTTCCGCCCCGCCATGAACCTCCGGCCGGAGGACCTGGACCTGGGTGTGGAGCTGCTCCGCAAGGCCGTGGCACAGGTGGCCGCCACTTCCCCTACCCTGGTGGGATGAAGATCGAGCTCTACTGCGACGGCGCGTGTCTAGGGAACCCCGGTCCGGGTGGCTGGGGGTACCTGCTGCGGGTGCACCTCGCGTCCGGCATCCAGGAGAAGGAAGCCTCGGGCCCCGAGGCGGAGACCACCAACAACCGCATGGAGCTGACGGCGGCCATCCGCGGACTGGAGGCGCTCACGAAGCCCTGCCAGGTGCTGCTCCAGAGCGACAGCCAGTACGTGGTGAAGGGCATCACCACCTGGCTGAAGGACTGGAAGCGGCGCGGCTGGAAGAAGGCTGACGGCAAGCCCGTCCTCAATGCGGACCTCTGGCAGGCCCTGGACGCGCAGCTGGCGCGGCACCACGTGGAGGCCCGCTGGGTGAAGGGCCATGCCGGCCACGCGGAGAACGAGCGGGTGGATCGACTGGCCAACGCAGCGGCGCAGTCCGTGGCATGAGAAACGGGCCCCGGAGGGCCCGTTTCCCGACGCGGAACGTCGACTACCTCCGCTTGGGGAACTTGTAGACGATCTCGGGCGTCCAGCCGCGCACGGGCTTCCCGTCGCGGATGGCGGGGGCGAAACTCGATTTGTTGGCGGCGTCGATGGCCGCCTCGTCGAAGCCGAAGGCCCCGGATACCCCTTCGATCACAGACACCTTCAGCGGCTGGCCCTGCTCACCCACGAACACCTTCAGGCGCACGATGTGATCCAGGTTCGTCTCCCACCGCATCTGGACGGCCCGGAGGGGGAAGATCGGGACCACCTGGTTCACCACGCGGGCGGGCTGGTCATTGACGGCAGCCACCTGCCTGGACGCGGCAGTCTGGGGAGTGGGTACGGGCGTGGGCACCGCCGCCGGGCGCGAGGCCTCCTGCATGGGCTGCGGCTTGGGCGCCTCGGGCACCGGCGGCGCCGCGGCGACCTTGGTCTCGGCGGCCTTCTTCTGCTCGGCCAGCCGTTGCTCGGCGGCCCTCTGCTCGGCCATCCGCTGCTCCGCGGCCTTCTGCTGCCGCTCGACCTCCTGCTTGCGCTGCTGGGACTCTTCGAGCTGCTTCTGCAGCTTGGCCTTCTCCTCGGAGGACTTGGTCTCGCCGAGCTGCTTCTGGAGCTGGGCGGTCTTATCCGCCTCGGCCCGGGCCTTGGCGTCGAGGTCGGCCTTCTGCTGCTCGATCTCCGCCTTGATCCGCTGGAACTCCGCCAGCTGCGCCTGGACGGCCGGATCCACCTTGGGGCGCCCGAAGAACATGTAGCCCAGGCCCAGGATCACCACCGCGGCGAGGCCGCCGCCGATGAGGACCGTACGGTTCTTCTGGCTGACCTGCTCGTCCGCATGGCCGTCGATGTGCTCAGCGCGGGTGGCGCCGCTGCGCAGGCTCTCGCCGGCGGCGGTGTAGCCGAGGAAGTTGTCGCCCTGCTCGGCCTTCATGGCCGCCGCATCCCGGTCGTTCTCCTCCCGGAAGAGCGTGTGCATGAAGAAGGCCATGTTGAACGTGGTGGGGCTGTACTCGCCGTCGTAGAGCACGCGTTCGAGCTCGGTGCTGAAGTCCTCCACCGTGGCGAACGGCTGGCGGCCCAGCAGCAGGCGGCCGAGGAAGGCGCGGATCTCCGTGGGCAGCGGCGCTTCTTCCTGGGCGGCCTTGAGGGTGGCCTGGTCCAGGGTGGCCTGGAGGTCGCCGCCGACGGGCAGCTTCTCGAAGGTGAGCAGCTCGTAGAGCACGGCGCCCAGCGCGAAGAGGTCCGTCTGGAGGGCGTTGTTCTCGGGCCCCTGAAGGTAGGGGGCCAGCTTGCGTTTGGCCATGGGGGCCTTGGCCAGCATGCCCTTGGCGATGGCGGCGAAGGGCGCGTCCACGAGCTGTGTAGCCCCCTCGAAGCTCACCCACACGCTGTAGGGGCTCAGCACGCCGTGGCTGACGCCCTTGGCCTGCATCTGGACGATGCCCTGGGCCACGCCCTGGATGACGGTCAGGGCGTGATCCACGCCGAAGGGGATCTGCTCCTGCCGGGCCTTCTCGATGAGCTGGGCGAGGCTCCGGCCGGGCACGTAGTCCCAGGCCACGTGGGGGGTCTTGGCCGTCTCCAGCCGATAGCCCATGCCGTAGATGCGGGCGCCGCCCAGGAGGGACACCACGCGGCCGGCCTCGGCCAGGTGCGCGTTCATGCCGGCCTGGAACATCTCCTCAGAGAAGGTCCGCACCAGCATGTGGCGATCGAAATTGCTCCCGGCAATGACCACCGCCCGATGGATCGAACCGAAGGGATCGTTGGCCAGTTCAGAGGCCAGGAGATAGGACCCGAGGCGGGTGTAGGTGCCCATGACTGCTCCAGAGGGGATGTCCTGAAAGATAACCTAAGGTGCGCGCATTCGCCTAGCGCCGTCAGGCGCGGGAATTCACGGTTCGGACGGAAGTTCCCACTGGTCGCCGGCCGCCCGCCAGGCCAGGATCCAAAGGTTCGCCGTGGCGTGCACCCCATTGGAAAAAGCCAGCTGAAGCTGTGCGAAGGGTACGGACAGATCGTCCCAGGGGCCGATGCGGCGCCCCGTATCCTCGTCGAAGTGATCCCGGAGGCGGCGGTTCCGTTCGAGCTTGGTGGCCAGGAGGCGGCGCAGGGGCGGCCCCGGGTCCAGGCTGCCCGTGGCGGCCCAGTAGGGCTCCTGAGTCACCAGCAGGTGCGTCAGGTTCTGGTCGGCGTAGGCCTCGAAGCTCTCCCGGAGCGGGCTCAGCCCTTCGGTCACGGAGGGATCCGCCAGCAGCTGGACCATGTGGGCCAGCACGCCCAGGTCGCGGACGATGTCCTCGGGCCGGCGATTCTCGTCGCTGAGGCGGAGGACCGTGCGGAACTGGGCCTCCACCTGCTCCACGGTGGGCGGCTGGTCGTTGGCCACGCCGCGCGCGCCCTCCAGCAGTTCCCGGGGATGGGCCCTCAGCAAAGCGGCCATGCCCTTGGGCAGCAGGCGGACGGCCTTGGCCGTCTGGGCCTCGTGGACCTTGGGCGACCAGGCCCCCAGCGGCAGACACGCCCAAAGCAGGGCCAGAAGGGCGCCTTTCGGTTCAGGCATCAGAGGTCTCCACGGGGACGGCCGGTTCCGCCATCCCGTCCTGGCGATCCAGAGGGATGCCCAGGGCCCGGAGGCGGTGCAGCAGGGTGGTGCGGCGCATGCCGAGGCGCCGGGCTGATTCGCTCTTGTTCCAACCGGTGGCCTGGAGGGCCTCCTCGATCAGGTGCCGCTCCAGGTCTTCCAGGAAGCGGCCCAGACCCTGGTTCTGGGGCAGGTGCGGAAAGGCCGGGGAGGGGAGGAGTCCCGCCACGGACGCGGGAAGGTCCTGGTGGAGCAGCCGCTCGGGATCGGAACCCAGGGCCATGGCCCGCTCCACGGCGTTCTCCAGCTCGCGCACGTTGCCGGGCCAGGGGTAGGCCTCCATGGCCTGCAGGGCGGCGGGCTCCACCTGCTTGAGGGGCAGGTTCAGCTCCCGAGCAAACTTGCGGAGGAAGTGGGCCACGAGCACGGGGATGTCCTGAGGGTGCTCGCGCAGGGGATGGATCTGCACGGGGATCACGTTCAGCCGGTAGAACAGGTCCTCCCGGAAGCGCTTCTGCTCCACGAGGCTGGCCAGATCCTCGTTGGTGGCGGCCACCAGGCGGAAGTCGGCTTTCAGCGTGCGCGCGGACCCCAGCGGGGTGAACTCGCGCTCCTGGATCACGCGCAGGAGCTTCACCTGCAGGCTCGGAGGCATGGTGCCGATCTCGTCCAGGAAGAGGGTGCCGCCCTCCGCCTGCTGGAAGCGCCCGGCCCGATCGCTGCGGGCGTCCGTGTACGCCCCCCGCACGTGGCCGAAGAGCTCGTCCTCCAGCAGCGTCTCCGGGATCGCGCCGCAGTGGATGGGGACGAAGGGCCCCTGGGACCGCGGGCTCCACTGGTGGATGGCCCGGGCCGCCAGCTCCTTGCCGGTGCCCGAGGGCCCGGTGATCAGCACGGTGGAGGGCGATGGCGCCACACGCCGCAGCAGGCTCTGGAGCTTCTGCCAGGCGTCGGAGCAGCCCACCATGGACGGGCCTTCGGCCTGTCCTTCGATCTGCTCCCGCAGCCGCTTGTTCTCCTGGTTCAGCTGCGCCTTCTCGATGGCCCGCAGCAGCGTGTGCTCCAGCTCCTCGGTACGGAAGGGCTTGGGCACGTAGTCGTAGATCCCCATGCGCATGGCCTGGAGGGCGGTCTCCACCGAGGTCGAACCGGACAGCACGACCACCACCGTGTCGGGCTTGGCCACGGCCTCCCGGGCCAGGTCGAGGCCATTCAGGTCCGGCAGCATGAGATCCACCACCGCCAGGTCGAACCGCTCGTTCCTCAGGAACTGGGCCCCCCGCCGGCCGGACCCGGTGCCCACCACCTCATGGCCGTGCCGGGACAACAGCGTGCCCACCACATCGAGGATGGTGGGATCGTCGTCCACCAGCAGGGCCCGGGCTGGATTCATGTTTGTCAGGGTCCCTGGCCCGGGGCCCCCTGTCAAGGTTTGGACAGCCCAGGTAGACTGCCCCCATGCTCTCCAGATCCAGCCTGTGGCAGCGCCTGTCCGGGGCTTCGCTCTGGCCCCTGGCCTGGGCCCTCGCGGCCGCTTGCGCCGTGCCCTGGCTGCTTCCGGAGCGGTGGGACGGCCACCTCGCCCCGCGGTGGGTGGCCCTCGGCGCCCTGGCCTGGCTGTTCACCCTCCCCCTGTTCCGGATCCGCCGCTGGGCGGTGGTCCCGCTCGCCCTGGGGCTGGCGGGGTTCACCTTCCTGGGACTGGCGCGGAAGGCCCGGTGGGAGGCAGCCCTGCCCACCGGTTTCCAGGCCCTGGAGGGCCGCATCGATGCCCCCTGGACCCTCCAGGGCGAGCGGCTGCGGAGCCGCCTGGAGGTATCCGCCCCCGAGCCGCTGAGGGGCCTCTCCCTGCCCCTTACCATCCCTGCCGAGGGCGAGCAGGCGCCGCCCCTTCCGGGTGCGCCCGTTCGCCTGCGCGCCGAGCTGCGGCCCGTGCAGCCCGCCCCCGTCTTTCTGGCGGAACGCCCCCTCTGGCGGGCCCGCAGCGATGAGGCCCCCCGGCGCATCCACCTGGCCTCGGCCCAGCTGATGGAGGCCGCCGGGCCCCCCGCGCCCTCCCCCCTGCTGCGCCTCCAGGCCTTCGCCCGGCGGCGCTTCGAGGCCCTGCCCCTGGGCGCCACCGCAAAGGATCTGTGGGGGGCCCTGGCCATGGGTATCCCGCCGGCGGACGAGACGCACTTCAGCGTCTTCGCCGAGAGCGGCACCATCCACATCCTGGTGGTATCTGGCCTCCAGGTGACCCTCGTGATGGCCGCGGTGGAAGCCCTCCTGCGCCGCCTGCGCCTGCGGGGAGCCGCGGCCGGCGCCATCGCGGCGGGCCTGCTCTACTCGGGCCTGGTGGGCTTCTCGGCGCCGGTGTGGCGGGGGCTTTTCATGGGCATCGCCTGGGCCGTGGGCCGCAGCAGCGGCTGGAAGCTGCCACCGGTGGCGGGCCTGCACCTGGCCCTCCTGCTCTGGCTGCTGGGCCACCCGGCGGCGGGCGTGGAGCCGGGCTTCCTCCTGGCCTGGTGGGCCCTGCTGGGCCTGCTGTGGGGAGCGGAGCCCCTGGCCGGCCTGCTGTCGCCGCTGCTGGGCCGCCTCGCCCTGCCCTTCGCGCGGCTGGCGGCGCCCTGGCTGTCCACCATGCCGCTGCTGGCCCTGCTGCATGGCGGCGCGCCCTGGTGGGGCATTCTCGCGAACCTGCTGGTGCTGCCCCTGGTGGCCTTCCTGACTCCCCTCTGTCTCCTGCTGATCCTGGTGCCCCTGCCCGGCCTCACCCAGGGCGCGGCGGCCCTGCTCGCCTGGATGGGCGACCGCCTGGTGCCCGCGCTTACGGGCATCGCGCCCCTGGCCACGGGCCAGCTGTGGCCCTGGCTCCTGCTGGCCCTGGGCTGGCTGGCCCTGGCGCACCTGCAGGGGACGCTGCGGCGCACCCGGGCGCTGACCCTGGGCCTCGTCGCCGCCTCCCTGGGGCTGCTGGCCTTCCGCGGCGTGGGCCGCGCGACAGATCTGCTCTCGCTGGAGGCCGTGGACGTCGGTCAGGGCGACGCCCTGCTGCTGCGCGTCCCCGGGGGCGACGCCACCCTCATCGACACGGGACCCGGGCCGTGGACGGGCCGTCGCCTGGCGCGGGTGCTGAGCCGGCGCGGGGTGCGGGAGCCCGTGCACCTGGTGCTCACCCACGCGCACGGCGACCACGCGGGCGGCTGGGCCACCCTGGCGCGGATCTGGCCGCTGGCCTCGACCTCAGTGCCAGTCACCTCGGAAGACGAGGACCCATGGGAAGCCTTCCTCCCCGCCGGCGCCGATCCCGCAGGTCTGCTGCGCGGCGACGCATGGACCCGCGGCGAGGCTGCCTTCAGCGTGCGCTGGCCCGCCCGGGCCTACGCCCTGCCGGACGCCAACATGGTGTCCACGGTGCTGCGCGTGACCTGGCGGGACCGGGAGCTTTGGCTCATGGGCGACGCCCTGGCCATCCAGGAGCGGGACCTGCTGGACCTGGGCGATCCCGGCGCCGTCCACGAGGCCGGGCCGCACCGCCTCCTGAAGGTGGGGCACCACGGCAGCCGCAACGCCTCGGATCCGGCCTGGATCTCGGCCCTGCGACCCGAGGTGGCCCTGATCCCGGCGGGCCTGCGTAACCGCTTCGAGCATCCGCATCCGGAGACCCTGGCCACGCTGCATCAGGCGGACGTGGCCGCCTGGATCACGGGGCCCTGCTCCGGCGTGCGCCTGTCCGCCGTTCCGGCAGGCTGGCGCGTCGAGACCGGCGATGGCGCCCTTTCCCTCACGCCTCTTCGAAGTAGCCCGAGGCCTTGAGCGTCTCCACCAGCCGCTGGCTGCCTTCGAGGTGGTTGGCCTTCCACTGCATCGGCGCCTCGGGTCCCACGTCGTTCACGACGACCAGCGCCCCGCCGCAAGGCACGCCGGCGGCGTGGCAGGCCGCGAAGACACCCGTGAGCTCCAGATGCTCGGCCGGGGCCACGGAGGCCAGCAGGGCCGCGCCTTCCAGAGTCTTGGTGATGGCGGGCGGCACGGCCACGGCCTGCGGCGGCAGGGGCCCGGCAAGCGTGGACGCCCAGCGGATGCGTTCGAGGCCGGGCCGATAGGCGCCGCCCTGCCGTTCCTCCTGGGACGTGGCGATGGCCACGGAGGCCCACAGGCACTCGAACAGGGCCAGACGCTCGTCATAGCGCCCGCAGGTGCCCAGGAAGAGCACCGCCTCAGGCCGCCGCTCCGCCAGCAGCCGCGCCGTGGCCACCGCAGCCGTCACGGCGCCGATGCCCACGGTGGCGGTTTCCCAGCCGGGCGGCGGATCTCCGGCCAAGGGACCCAGTTCCGGAGCGAAGGCGGACAGCAGCAGGCGCATGAGCAGCAGTCTACAAGTGATCCAGAGCCCACGCCGCGACGGGGATGGAGAGGCTGTTGCCCAGCAGCCGGTAGCGGGCCTCCAGCGACAGCCCCGCGGGAAAGCGGAAGCGTTCGGGCAGGCCCAGCAGCCGCGCCACTTCAGTGGGCGAGAACCGGCGAACGCCGCGCTGCGTCTTCAGGAAAGAGCCGCTGCCCACGAAGCGCTGGCCGTAGCCGCCGATGAAGCAGGTGCTGCGGCGGTCCTCCGGCGCCACGAAGTCCATCCCGTGACGGTGGCGGGCCAGGACCTCGGGCCGCAGATACAGACTCTCGTCCCCTTCCGCGTCCAGGAAGTCTTCCAGGGGGCACGGGGGCAGGTCCGGCAAGGGCTGCGCCGCCAGAGGCTTCCGCGAGGCCACGATGAAGATGCGGGGCCGCTGGTTGGGCAGGCCGAAGCGGCTGGGGCAGGCTTCCAGGTCCAGGCGGTACAGTCCGTGTGCGCGCAGGCGCTCCGCCAGCAGGGCATGGGCGTCCGAGCCCAGGAAACCGCCGACGTTTTCCAGCACCAGGCGCTCCGGCGGCGCCTGGTCGAACAGATCCATGAGATGGCGGAAGGCCCGGCAGCGGCGGTCCTCCAGGCCATGTTTGTTCCCCATGCGGCAGAAGGGCTGGCAGGGCGGGCTCATGAGCCACGTGTCGGCCCCGGCGGCCGCCAGTTCCACGAGGGGGATCGTGGCCAGTTCACGGGCCCTCGGGGCCTCACCGTGGTTCAGGGCATAGGTGGCGTTGGCCGCCTCGCTCACATCATAGGCCACCGCCACGCTGCCCTTGTTCCCGAGGGCCAGGCGCCAGCCCCCCAGGCCCGAGAACAGCTCGAGGACGCGCATCGGCCTAGCTGCAGCCGCAGCTTCCGCAGCCGCCGCAGGAGGCCGCCGCGGCCAGGGTCGTGCCCCGGGCCAGTGCCTGCCCCTCGATGAACAGGCGCAGGCCCATGACCAGCCCGGCGGCCGCATCGGCCCAGGGGAACCAGCGGTCGAGCAGCGCCCCGGCCAAGAGCAGGCCGCCCAGCTCCATCAGGGCGCGGGTTCGGGAAGCGTCCGATGCGAGGCTGGGATGGATCCCCGCCTGGGCCCGCTTGGCCCACCAGAGGGGCGCCAGGAGAGCCAGGGCCACGCCCGCCAGAATGAGCGGGGTGGAACCCGCCTGGGGCCTGCGGTCGCCCATGAGGGCCGCCGCGGCGGTCAGGATGGCGCCCAGGGCCAGGAGGCGCAGAAGGTGGCTGGCGAGGCGGAGGGTCAGGCGCTCCCGCTCCAGGCTGCGGTTCCCGAAGCCCTCCCGGACGCGCTGCCCCACCACCAGGGAGGGCAGGCCCAGCAGGAGGCCAGCGGCACCGAAGGTCCAGAGGGCGATGGCACCCTGGTCCAGGCCGATCCACAGGGCGGGCGCGCCCAGGAGCAGGCCCGCCGCGGCGGTGGTGAAGGCGAGGACCGGAGAGGCGTCCATCTTCATCGCGTGAGCTTCCGGTACTTGATGCGGTGGGGATCGAAGGGCTTCAGGCCCAGTACGTCCCTGCGGTACTGCTCGTACTCCGTGTAGTTCCCGTCGAAGAACTGCACCTGGGAGTCGCCCTCGAAGGCCAGGATGTGCGTGGCCAGGCGGTCCAGGAACCAGCGGTCGTGGCTCACGACCACGGCACTGCCGGCGAAGGACTCGATGGCCTCCTCCAGGGCCCGCATGGTGTTCACGTCCAGGTCGTTGGTGGGCTCGTCGAAGAAGAGCAGGTTGGACTCGCTCTTGAGGGTGAGGGCCAGATTGAGGCGGTTCTGCTGGCCGCCGCTCAGCTCGGAGACCTTCTTCTGCTGGGAGTCGCCGGAGAACCCGAAGCGGCTCAGCCAGGCGCGGGCGTTGATGAGCTTGCCGCCCAGCTCGATCTGCTCGTAGCCGCCGGACACCGCCTCGAACACGCTCTTGTCTGGGTTGAGGCCAGCGCGGAGCTGGTCCACGTAGGCCATGCGCACGGTCTCGCCGAGACGGATGGTGCCGGCGTCCGGCTGCTCCTGGCCCGTGAGCAGGCGCAGCAGCGTGGACTTGCCGGCGCCGTTGGGGCCGATGACGCCCAGGATGCCGCCCCGGGGGATGGCGAAGCTCAGCTTCTCGAAGAGCACGCGGTCGCCGTAGGCCTTGGTGACGCCCTCCAGCTCCGCCACCAGGTCGCCCAGGCGGGGACCGCTGGGGATGTAGATCTCCAGCTCCTGCTCTTTCTGGCGGCCCTCCTCGCCCGCCAGCCGTTCGTAGTTGGCGATGCGGGCCTTGCTCTTGGTGTGCTGGCCCTTGGGAGACATGCGGATCCACTCCAGCTCGCGCTCCAGGGTCTTCTGGCGCTTCTGGTCGGACTTCTCTTCTTTGGCCAGGCGGCCCTGCTTCTGCTCCAGCCAGCTGGAGTAGTTGCCCTTCCAGGGGATGCCCTCGCCCCGGTCCAGCTCGAGGATCCATTCCGCCACATGGTCCAGGAAGTAGCGGTCGTGGGTGACGGCGATGACCGTGCCCTTGTAGTCCTGGAGGTGCTTCTCCAGCCAGGCCACGGTCTCGGCGTCCAGGTGGTTGGTGGGCTCGTCCAGCAGCAGGATGTCCGGCTCCTGGAGCAGCAGGCGGCAGAGGGCCACGCGGCGGCGCTCGCCGCCGGACAGCACGGCGATCTTCGTGTCGGGGTCCGGGCAGCGGAGGGCGTCCATGGCCTGCTCCAGCCGGGAGTCCAGGTCCCAGCAGTCGTGGGCGTCGATCTTCTCCTGCAGCTCGGCCTGCTTGGCCAGCAGCGTGTCCATGTCCACATCGGGATCGGCGAACTGGTCGCTGATGGCGTTGTAGTCCTTCAGCCACTTCACTTTCTCGGCGGCACCCTCCTCGACGATCTCGCGTACAGTCTTGGCTTCGTCGAGCTGGGGCTCCTGGTCCAGGATGCCGGTGGTGTAGCCCTTGCTGAGCACGGCCTCGCCGTTGAAGTCGTGGTCCACGCCCGCCATGATCCGCAGCACGGTGCTCTTGCCGGATCCATTGAGGCCCAGGACGCCGATCTTGGCGCCATAGAAATAGCTGAGCGAGATGTCCTTGATGACGGGCTTGTTGTTGTAGATCTTGCCGACCCGCATCATCGAATAGATGATCTCGGGCTGATCTGATGTCGCCTTGGTGGAAGTCTTGGCCATGATCCGCTCAAAAGGGCGATTCTATCGTGCCCACAGGGCAGTCCCAGGCCCGGTTTGCCCGCCCAGTGGCTCCCCGAGGCCAAGGGGCTTGCGCGGGAAACCAGGCGCTTGTAATTTAAAGGCACCAAAACCCATACGCGGGCGTATGCGACGCCCGCCGGCCTGAATGGCCCGGAGACTCCCATGAACCAAGTGGTGGCGCGATTCCTGGACGGAACGACCCTGAAGGGCCAGACCAACGACTTCCTTCCGGCGAAGGATCTCTTCCACATCTCCTCGAACGGAAGCATCGATGCCAAGCCACTGGAGGTGAAGGTGCCGGACCTCAAGGCCCTGTACTTCGTCCGGAGCCTCCAGGGCGATCCGGAGCATCAGAAGACCAACGAATTCCCGCCCAACGCCCCGGCCCCCGGCCGGAAGGTCAAGGTCACCTTCAAGGACGGGGAGGTGCTGGTGGGCACCACGCAGGGGTACCAGCCGGGGCGGCCGGGGTTCTTCCTGCTCCCGGCCGACCCGCGCTCGAACAATGAGCGGTGCTACATCGTGACGTCCGCCACCCAGTCCGTGGCGTTCGTCTAAGGCTCGGTCAGTCCAGTGCGGCCTGGGCGGCCGCCAGGGTGGCGATGGGCACGCGATAGGGACTGCAGCTCACGTAGTCGAGCCCCACGCGGTGGAAGAAATTCACGCTGCGGGGATCGCCCCCATGCTCGCCACAGACGCCCAGCTTGATGCCGGGACGCGCCGCTCGGCCCTTCTCGCAGGAGATGCGCACCAGCTCGCCAATGCCCTCCTGATCCAGGCTCTGGAAGGGATCGTCCTCCAGCAGCTTCTTGCCCACGTACTCGGGCAGGAAGCTGCCCGCGTCGTCGCGGCTGAAGCCGAAGCCCATCTGGGTGAGGTCGTTGGTGCCGAAGCTGAAGAACTCGGCCTCCTGGGCAATCTTGTCGGAGGTGATGGCGGCCCGGGGAATCTCGATCATGGTGCCGATGGGGCAGGCGAACTGGGTGCCGCGCTCCTGGTTCACCAGGGCGATCTCGTCCAGCATCTCGGTCTTGGTGTAGGTCAGCTCCCGCACGGTCCCGATGAGCGGCACCATGATCTCGGGAATGGCCTTGACGCCCTCGGCGGCCACATTCAGCGCCGCCTCGGCGATGGCGCGGACCTGCATGCGGATGATCTCGGGGAAGGTGATGCCCAGACGGCAGCCGCGGTGGCCCATCATGGGGTTGAACTCGTGGAGCTGCGTCACGCGGCGTTCCACGGTGCCGAGGTCCACGCCCAGCACTTCCGCCATCTCCCGCTGGCCCGCCTCGTCCTGGGGCAGGAACTCATGCAGGGGCGGATCCAGCAGGCGGATGTTCACGGGCAGGCCGTCCATGGCTTTGAAGATGCCTTCGAAATCCTCACGCTGCATGGGCAGGAGCTTGGCCAGGGCCTTCTTGCGGCCCTCGGTGTCCGTGGCGAGGATCATCTCGCGCACGGCGATGATGCGGTCGCCTTCGAAGAACATGTGCTCCGTGCGGCAGAGGCCGATGCCCTGCGCACCGAAGGCCCGTGCCACAGCCGCATCATGGGGCGTGTCGGCGTTGGTGCGGACCTTCATCCGCTTGGCCTCGTGGCTCCAGGCCATGATCTTGGCGAAGCGCTGGTAGAGCTCGCTATCCTCGGCCTTCAGGCGGCCGTCCACCAGCACCTGATTCACTTCGGAGGGATGGGCGCTCAGCTTGCCGGCGAACACCTCGCCCGTGGAGCCGTCCATGGAGATCCAGTCGTGGCCGGCCTTCAGCTGATGGTCGCCCACCTTCACCAGGCCCTTGGCCACGTCGATCTGCACAGCCGAGGCACCGCAGACACAGGGCTTGCCCATGCCGCGGGCCACCACGGCCGCGTGGCTGGTCATGCCGCCGCGGGCCGTGAGGATGCCCTGGGAAGCCACCATGCCGGAGATGTCCTCGGGGCTGGTCTCCACGCGCACCAGCACCACGGGACCCTCCTGAGCCATCTTCTCGGCCTGCTCGGCCGTGAGGGCGATGCGCCCCGTGGCCGCGCCGGGACCGGCGTTCAGGCCCTTGGTGAGCAGCTGGCCCTCCTTGCGAAGACGATCCTTCTCCTTCGGATCGAAGACGGGCGCCAGGAGCTGGGAGAGGCTGTCGGCATCGATGCGCCTCAGGGCCGTGTGGCTGTCGATGAGGCCTTCGTCCACCAGGTCGATGGCGATGCGGATGCCGGCCATGGCGGTGCGCTTGCCGTTGCGCGTCTGCAGCAGGTAGAGCTTCCCGCGCTCGATGGTGAACTCGATGTCCTGCATGTCCTTGAAGTGGGTCTCGAGGCGCTTGCAGGTGGCGTCCAGCTCCGCGAAGGCCGCGGGCATGGCCTCTTCGAGGCTCTTCAGACCGGTACCGTCGGCCTGCGCCCGGGTGATGGGCTGGGGCGTGCGGATGCCGGCCACCACGTCCTCGCCCTGGGCGTTGATGAGGTACTCTCCGTAGAACAGCTTCTCGCCGGTGGCAGGATCGCGCGTGAAGGCCACGCCGGTGCCGCAGTCGTCGCCCATGTTGCCGAAGACCATGCTCTGCACGTTGACGCCCGTGCCCCAGTCATCGGGGATGCGGTGGAGACGTCGGTAGGTGATGGCGCGGGCGGTGTTCCAGCTTTCGAAGACGGCGCGGATGGCGCCCCAGAGCTGCTCCATGGGCTCCTGAGGGAAGGCGTGCCCGGTCTCTTCCCGCACGATCTCCTTGAAGGCGGCGACGAGGGTCTTCCAATCATCCGCGCTGAGCTCCGTGTCCTGGTGCTTGTGGAGCCGCTCTTTCGCGCGCTCCAGCTCCGCCTCGAACAGCGCGTGCTCCACACCCAGCACCACGTTGCTGTACATCGTGATGAAGCGGCGGTAGGAATCCCAGGCGAAGCGGGGATTGCCGCTGGCCTTCTCCAGGGCCAGCACGGTCTGGTCGTTGAGCCCCAGGTTGAGCACCGTGTCCATCATGCCGGGCATGGACACGCGGGCGCCCGAGCGCACGGAGAGCAGGAGCGGGTTCTCGTGGGAGCCGAAACCGCAGCCGCGCACCCCCTCGAGCCACTTCAAGGCATCGACCACTTCGGCCTTGAGGCCCTCGGCGAGCTTGCGGCCATGGGTGTAGTAGGCGTTGCACTGCTCCGTGGTGAGCGTGAATCCCGGGGGCACTGGAATGCCCAGCCCCGCCATCTCGGCCAGGTTGCAGCCCTTGCCCCCCAGAAGGTTGCGCATGGCCGCGCCCCCTTCGTTACGGTTTCCCCCGAAGGTGTAAACACCTTTGCTCATCAGATCCTCCACGCGGAACCTTCAGTGTATCCGCCGCGACAGATAAATGGCCTGCGGATGCGGAGATCCGTACGCGAAAACGGGCCACCTCGAAGGATGGCCCGTTTGGGATTTAACGTCGCAGCGACCTACTTTTCCACTCCTGTGGGGAGCAGTATCATCGGCCCTCCAGGTCTTAACGGCCGTGTTCGGGATGGGAACGGGTGTGACCCCTGGGGAAAAGCCGCGACGAAG